>NZ_FNRO01000005.1 GCF_900107745.1 Variovorax sp. YR216
GTCGCCCCCGCGAAGGTGCGCGGCAGCGAGAAGATCCCCGCGCCCACCATCCCGCCCACCACCATCGCGGTGAGCTGCATGCGGGACATCTTTTGTTCTTTAGATGCCATCAACTCCTCGCTCCGTCGTTGTCGCAAAGGCCACAGCCAATGACTGATCGCTGGCGAGCATCCGACCGGGATGAAAGCTTGTCAAGCGAGCACGAGATCGGGATGAATAGGCCATTCGGCCACCATTGCACACGTGCCTCGATGACGCGCGAATGACGCGCCGGTGGCCCCGACGCGCGCTAGAAGCTCTTGCGCACGTTCACCCAGAACTCGGTCGAGCTGTAGTTGAAGCCGATCGAATTGCTCTGGTCGCGGATCCAGAGCAACTCCGGCCGCAGGCTCCATGTGGGCACGAATTCCCACACCAGATAGGCGCCGACTTCGTAGAGGTTGTCCCGCCGCCGCAGAAACACGGTGTTGTCGACTGTGTCCGGATGAAAGTGGATGTTGTCGGAGGCGAAGAGATCGCGCTCCCACCACACGAAGCCGCCCCAGCTCAGGGTCTTGCTGACGGTGAAGTCCAGCGCAGCCGTGGCGCCGAACACGTTGGAATCGCCATCGGGCCGGCTCGTCGCGTAGTTGCGCCCGGCGTGGCCGGTGAGCGAGAAGCTGCCCTTGCCGTCCATGAACGAGTTCACCCAGCCGGCCGACACCAGTGCGGTGGTGCGGCTCCGATCGCGCTCGGGGCCCTCGGGGTAACGGCGTCGCCGGATGTCGCCGCCGAAGGTGAACTGGTTGTCCGGGTCGTAGCGCATCCGGTAGTCGGTGAAGATCGAGACGTCGTTGCGGTAGTTGCCGTCGCCGCGGTAGCTGGTGCGCCCCCTGAAGCCCGCCGAGAGGTTGTTCTCGCCGAGCGCCTTGCTGCCCGCGAGCCGCCAGCGCAGGTCCGAATCGCTGCGACTGTCGGAGTTGTCGTAGTAGCGATAGCGGTAGTCCAGCGTGCCGTCGATGCCATAGCCGTTCTCCAGCGCGTAGTTGAAGCCGCCGCCGGCGCGCGCGTTGTAGAAGGTGTCGCGACGATCGCCGCCGCCCAGCGCCCGCGTGCCGACGGTCTCGTTCACGCGGTACTGGCCGACGCCAGTCTCCGCATAGCCGAAGCCCGACAGCGGCCTGCCGTCATCCAGCGACTGCCGCGCCGCCTGGTCGTAGACCTCGGCCTGCGAGCGCACATCGGGCGGCAGGTTCTCGAAGCGCAGCACGGTCTCGAACTCGATCTTCGCGTCGGCGTACTCGCCGAGCGCGAAGTACGCGCGGCCCAGCCCCAGGTGCGCGGGGACGAAGTCCGGCCGCGCGGCAAGACTGCGCTGGAAGAGCGCCTTGGCCTTCTCGGGCTGCTGCGTGCCAAGCGCGGCCCGGCCCAGGAGGTAGCTGAAATCGGCGTCGCCCGCGCTGGTGCTCTCGAACGGCGAGAGCAGGCCGTAGGCGTCCTGATACTTGCCTTCGCGCACGAGCTGCTGCGCACGCGCGATGTCGGGATCGGCAGCGAAGACCGCATTCGCGAACAGCACGGCCGACGAAACGACAAGGGCTTGCGCGGCCGATCGCAACGGCGCACGAACGAAGCCGCGGCGCACGGTACAGGTTTCGATCATCTCGAATGTCTCCTCGGGTCGGCAACCACCCAACGCGCCGCATTTAACACGCAGCCCGTTTCCCGCGCAACGCGAACGAAGAAGCGAGTGCTAGGGCTTGCCGCTTTGCGACAGCAGCACCGCCACGGCTCGCGTGCCCGGGAACTCCGAGAAGATGATCGTCAGCATCGCCGTGATCGGAACGGCGAGGAACGCACCCGCCACGCCCCACAGCGCCACCCACACCGCCAGGCTCACGAGGATCGCGAAGGGGCTGAGATTGAGCGAATTGCCCATGATGTAGGGATCGAGGAAGTTGCCGATCGCGAACTGCACCACGGTGAGCCACAGCATGATCGACAGCACATGGTTCGCATCGCCGAACTGCGCCATCGCCATCGCGCCGGGCAACAGCACGCTCAGCACCGAACCGATGTAGGGCACGTAGTTCAGCAGCGCGATCACCACCGCCCAGAACGGTGCGAACTCCAGGCCCATGACGCGCATGATCACCCAGCTCAGTGCGCCGAGCAGCACGCCCAGCAGCGTCTTGAGCGCCAGGTAGGCGCCCACCCGCGCGTTGATGTCGGCGATCACCTGCTTGATGCGCTGCGCATGCTGCGGGCTCTGCGCGATCGCGTTGATCTTGGCTTCGAGGTGGCCGCGCTCGACCAGCAGGAAGCAGGCATACAGCCCCACCACCACGCAGGTCGCAATCAGGGAGGACACCGACGACAGCGCCGATCCCACGACGCGCTGCAGGCTCACCTGCGCGAACAAGTCGCGGCGCAGCGTGGTCCAGGTGGGCTCCGACTCGAAACGAAGCCACACCGCCACCTTCTGCACCGCGGCGAGCAGCGACTCCTGGTAGCGCGGGGCCTGCGCGATCACGCTGTCCTTGTTGGCGATCAGGGTGTAGACCACCAGGCACAGGCCGAAGGCGATGATGAACACCGACAGGAGCGAGATGACCCACGGGGGCAGCTTGCGGCCCACCACCGGGATGCTCTGGATCAGCCGAGCGATGCCGAGGATCACGTAGACCACGAAGACGCTGAACATGATCGGCACGAAGACGTCGCGGCCGATGTAGAACACCCAACCGATCATCAGTGCGATGGCGGTGCCATACACGAAGGTTTGGAATCGGTGATCCATCTTGGACGCTGCTCCTCGCGGTTGTGTGGGCAATGGCGGGCCTGATCTTATGCGCGTTGCGTGTCGCGCCGACGACCGTTGCGGGCCAGCGGGCAACGCGATGCAGCCTACCTCGACCGGTGCCGGCGAGGAAGGCGAGCGTCTGGCTTGACTGAACCGGGTGGGCTAGGGCCTGTCCCCACTACTTTCATAGTGCCCGTTGCCCCGCAAAGGGGGTGGCTGCAAGGCGCAAACCGCAGCCGGGCTGTCTGCCCGGCGAGGATTTGCAACGCCGCAGACGCCGCCTTTGCGGGGCAACCCTTCGGGCAAGGCAGCAAAAGGCCGCACTCGTCGTTGCGCGCCTAGTCCATGCACCAGCATGGACTGCGCCACGCGCCTAGATTGCGGCCTTTTGCTGCCTTGCGGGCACTATGAAAGTAGTGGGAACAGGCCCTAGACCCAGATCTGCAGCACGTAGTCGAACAGCGCCTGACCGTTGAAGAGATCGACGCGTTGCAAAGCGATGCGCAGTGCCCCGGCCGCATCGCGCACCAGCGTGTGCCGGTAGGTGCCGCCGAAATGCCGCACGTCGTCGCGGCGCAGCTCCATCATGTGGAAGCGCGAGCGGACCTGGATCGTCGCCCCGTCGACCGATTCGATCGCGACATTGCCGACGACGTGATTGGTCTCCCACATCGGCGCCTGCGACCACGCGTTGGGGTGCGAGACGCGGCCCTTGCGGATCTCCATCATCAGCTTGTCCTCGGCAAAGATCGAGGGTGAGCCTTCCCATTCGGTCTGCTCCGGCGTGACCGGCATCCAGTAGATGCCACGCTCGTCGAACAGGTCCATCCACGCCTGCCAGAGCTTGCGGTCGAGCAACTCGGCCTGCAGGTAGAGCAACTGCTCGACCTCGCGCTGCAGGTCGTTGCCGGCCACGAGGCCGGCGCGCGGCACATCGGTGGCAGACGGCGCCGGTGCGCGCGGCGAATGGTCGGGCGCCAGCGCTTGTGCGCCGGTGGGCGCTTCGCCGCTGCCGCCTTCGATCACCACGTCCTGCGCGAGCAGGTGCTCGAAGTCCGGACCGGCGTCGGGGATCGCGGAGGAGGTTTCGCGTGCGGTCATGGTCTTCCCCTTACGCGGCCGACATGTAGGCCGACCAAGCACGGAACTGGCTGCGCATCACCGCCTCGGAGGTGCCGTGGTTCGAATAGGTCACGCCGCCCTCCTCGCGGTCGTCGCCGAAGTAGCGGTGGAAGCTGACCCAGTCGCCGCCCTTGGATTGCAGTCCCCATTGGCCCTTGGTCCAGTTCTCCAGGTCGTCGGCATTGATCATCGTGGCCGGCGAGTTGACGAGGTTGTAGTACCAGAGGCTGCGGCGGTAGATGGCCTCCGGCGCGCCCTTCAGCCGGAAGTGCCAGATCTCCGAGAGCGTCTTGTCCGGCGAGATCGGCCGCAGGCAGCGCAACTGCTGCAGCGGCGACTGCACCGAGAGGTACGGATAGACCAGCACATGGTGGATGCTGCGCGAGAGGTATTCCTCCGCGCGCTGCTCGCCATAGGCCTCTTTGAGCAGCGCCTCGTGCGCGAGCGTGTCCGGGTCCTGCGGCCGAAGCCCCATGTAGGCCTTGAGGATGCCGTGCCCGTGCGGGAAGTTGATCGTCTGCACCGAATCCCACTGCTCGAAACTCGACGCGAAGGCCGAGAGGTAGTGGTAGTAGAGCGGCACCTTTTCCTGCTGCGCCTTCAACCGCTTCTCCACGCGCCCGGCCGCGATGCCGGTCGACTGGTGCGTGACCGAGGGATGCAGTGCATCGAGCTGGTTCTCCATGAAGAACTTCCAGTTCGAATGCTGGATCACGCGGTGGCAGATCGGCACCACCTCGACCTCGCCGACCGGCGAGCGGTCGCACATGTCGTCGAAGGCGACGCGCGCTTCGCCGAGGAATTCCGCGAGCGACGGTCCCTCTTTCGCGAGGCTCGCGAAGACGAAGCCCCGGTAGCTGTCGACCCGCGCCGCCGACTTCACGCCGCAGTCCGGGTTGTCGCGCGTCATGCGCGTGCCTTCGTAGCCCTGCGCGAGCGGGATCGCGCGCACCGAGCCGTCGAGGTGGAAGCTCCACGCGTGGTACGAGCACACGATGCTGCTGCCGGTGTTCCCCTTGAGGTTGCCCACGAGCTGCACCCCGCGGTGCGGGCAGCGGTTGTGGAGCACCCGCACCGAACCATCCGGCTGCCGCACCATGAACATCGGCTGGCGGCCGATGGTCACCGCGTGGTAGTCCCCGGGTTGGGGCACTTGAGAGACGTGGCCGCAGTAGACCCAGGTGCGCTCCCAGATCTTCTCCATTTCGGCATCGAAGATCGCCGGGTCGGTGTAGACGCTCCTGTGGACGCGGTCGGGCTCGACCAGCGCGTTCAGATCGAAGTTCTTCATCGTGCCTGTCCTTTGTCGTACCCGGGTCCCGGACCGGACCCGGAACGGAGTTTGCTCCCGGCATGGCGTGGGATGTCCCTGATTTACCCTCACGGCGCCACCTCGATACGCTACGCTCTCGCCCGGCCGCCACAAGGAGCCCCATGTCCTCCATCGCACTGTTCGACACCGCGATCACCTCGCTCTACCAGGCGTTGGAGACACCCGTGGGCATCGTCGCACTCTGCTCGGCAGGCGTCGCCGGCGCGCTCGTCATCGTCAGCGCCTTCGTCAAGACCATGATCCCGCTGCGCTGCCTCGCGGTGGGCGGCAACCTCGGCTTCCTGATCTACGGCGCGCTGCATCCCTCGTTCATCATGGTGCTGCTGCACGGCACCATGCTGCCGATCAACCTCTACCGGACGGCCGAAATGGTGCGCCTCACGCGCCGCGTGCGGGCCTCGGCCGACTCCAGCGATCTCTCGGGCGTCTGGCTGCGGCCGTACATGCGCAAGAAGCGGCTGCGCAAGAACGGCGTGCTCTTCCACAAGGGCGACGAGGCCACGCACCTGTATTTCCTCGCGGAGGGGCGCATCGAGTTCGTGGAGATCGGCGAGGTCATGGAGGCCGGGCGCCTGTTCGGCGAGATCGCTTTCTTCGCGCCCAACAAGCGACGCACCCTCACCGCGCGCTGCGTCACGCCGTGCACCGTGCTGCAGATCGACGAGAACACCTTCCGGCAGCTCTACTTCCAGAACCCCGCCTTCGGCTTCGAGGTGGTGAAGCTCGTGGCCGGCCGGCTGCTCGCGGACCGCCACCGGCTGGAGGAAAAGCTCGCAGCGGCCGAGCCCCACCCGCCCAAGTCCTGAGGCCATCGCCGCTCAGCGCAGGCGCTCCATCTCCTCCGGCGTGGCGAGCGCCACGATCGCCCGGGCGACGGACTTGTGCTCCATGATGCGCATCTCCAGCGCGTGCAGGATGCGTGACAGCGCCGCCTGGTCGTGCTCGCCCGCGATCACCACCCGCACCACCACGATCAGCCGGTCGGGTCCGACGAACTCCGCGAAGAAGAAGGTCACGCGCTCGACCAGCGGCACCGCCTCCAGCGCCTTCACCGCGGCCGCGCTGCGCTCTTCCGAGAGCGGCATGCCCGCCAGGTAGTGCCGGTTCACGTTGATGAGAAACAGGCCCGCCACCCCCATCAGCATGCCGATCAGCATCGAGCCCGCCGCGTCGTACGCGACCTGCCCGGTGACCTGGTGCAGCGCCATGCCCATCCCCGCCACTGCGAGGCCGACCAGCGCGATGAAGTCGCCCGTGACCACCGCGCGCAATTGCGAGTCCGAGGTGTCGAAGACATGCTTGAACACGCCGAGGTCGCGCTCTGCCGCGCGCTCGCGCACGAAGCGGATCGCCTGCATGAACGACACGAACTGCAGCCCGAACGACAGCGCGATCACGATGTAGCCGAAGCGATAGTCGGTGGTCGCGTCCGGCAGGTCGAGCTGCCGCAGGCCGCGCCAGAAGCCCACCTGCGCGCCCACCACGAACATGCCGATCGAGGCGAAGAGCGACCACACGTACGACTCGCGCCCATAGCCCAGCGGATGCCCGGAGTCAGCCGGCCGGCGCGCGGCGAGGTAGGCGGCGATGAGGAAGATCTCGGTGACCGTCGAGACCCACGAATGCACCGCCTCCGCCGACATCGAGGCCGAGCCGGTGTACAGAGCGGCCGCCGTCTTGCCGATCGCCATCAACGCGCCGGTGCCCAGGGCGATCGCCGCCGCGCGCGCCTGGCCCGGCGCGGGTGCATCGGTGCCGAGGCGGCGATGGAATCGGCTGAAGGTTCTCATCGCTCGCGTCTACAGCTCGTTCTGGTTGACCAGCGGCAGCATCAGCCAGAACTTGATGCGCTGCCAGGCGCTGTCGTGCGGTTCGTGCGCATGCACCGTCACGCGGCCGTCGGCTGTGCGCTCCTGCCATTCGATCCGCGAGCCGTCGGGCGAGAGCTGCAGCCGGTAGGCGCCGCCCACCACGCCGTCATGGAACAGCCTCCGCAGCGGCTTCACCAGTTCCGGGCTGTCGATCACGAGGCCCAGCTCGGTGTTCTTCACCGCCGAGCGGCCGTCGAGGTTCATCGACCCGATGAAGACCCAGCGGTCGTCGATCGTCGCCATCTTGGCGTGCAGCCCCGCCGCCGAGCGGCCGAAGTTGCCGAGGTGCTCGCTGCGCGGGGCCAGCTGAGGCCCGATCTCGTAGAGCCGCACGCCGGCTTTCAGCAGGCGCTTGCGGTACTTCGCGTACTCGGCGTAGACCAGCGGCTCGTCGGTCGATCCCAGCGAGTTGGTGATCACCGTGATCGGGCTTTCGGCGCCGGGCGGGACATGCACCGCCTCCATCATCGCCATGCCGCGCTCTCCGGGGATGAAGTAGGGCGAGACGATGCGCACGTTCTCGCGCGCCTTCGCGAAGATGCCCAGCGTCCGGGTCGTGACCGTCTGCTTGTCGGCCGCGCTGTTCGCATCCACCTTGTCGGGGCTGTCGACGAAGAGCTGCGCCGATGCCGGCACCAGCGCCGCCCGGCCCGCGTCGAGCTGCGCAGAGACCGTCGGCTGGCCGAGCACATCGAGCGGGCGCTCGGCGATGCGCTCGCCCGCCTGCGCTATCAGCGCGTCGAAGCGGGCGCGGCCTTCGGCCGAGGGCCGCGTGCCCGCCACGGTGTCGATCGGCCACACGTGCGGGCTGTTCCAGTACAGGTCGAACGCCTTCGACATCTCGCGAACGATCGGCCCCGCGCCCAGCACATCGAAGTCGATGAAGTTCAGCGCGGTGCTCTGCATGAAATAGGCGTCGGCCATGTTGCGGCCACCCGCGACAGCGAAGGCGTTGTCCGCGATGAAGAGCTTGTTGTGCATCCGGTGGTCGATGCGCTCGAAATCATCGAGCGACGCGAGCACACGGCCTGCGAACCAGCCGGAACGCGAGGGCAGCGGATTGAACAGGCGCACTTCCACATTGGGGAACGCGGCCAGGCCCGTGAGCAGCGGGTCTTCACCCGCGGTGTAGAGATCGTCCACGATGATCCGCACCCGCACGCCGCGCGCGGCGGCATCGCGCAACTCGCGCAGGAACTGCTGGCCGACGGTGTCGTTGCCGATCAGGTAGTACTGCGCATCGATCGACCTCTGCGCCCGGCGCGCGAGTGCGATGCGCGCATTGAAGGAGGTCTCGGCCTCCGGCAGCAGGCGGAAGCCCGACAGCGCCGGGTCGTCCGCGGGCAGCGAGTCATGAGCGATGCGCCCGAGGCGCGTGGTGGCAGCGTCTTCGATCGCATGGGCCGGCGGTGCCTGAACGGGCGGCGGCAGCGATGCGCAGCCAGTGGCGAGCAGGCAGACGTAGACGGCGAGAAAGGCGATCCGCAGACGCATGAGCGCGATCCTCGCATCAAATCCCCCGAGGCGACAAAGGACTGGTACTTGATCGTCACGATCGCAGCCAGCGCGGTCACGATGGATCTCTTCATGGGGCGGGTGCCTGGAGTGCGTTCGCCGCGGCTTCGCGATCGCGCGCAGCCCGGTCGTGCTTCAGCAGCCGCATGAACTCGGGCAGGTTCAACGGCTTGAGCAGGTGATGGTCGAAGCCCGCTTCGGCGATGCGCGCGCGCAGGCCCAGCTGTCCCCAGCCGGTGAGTGCGATCAGCTTCAGGGCGCCGCCCCAGGGTTCGGCGCGCAGGCGGCGGGCCAGCTCGCAGCCGTCCATGCCGGGCATGCCGATGTCCAGCAGCGCGAGCGTGGGGATCTTCTCGTGTGCGATCTGCAGTGCCTCCTCGCCGCTGTAGGCCACGATGGGCGTCGCGCCCAGCGAAGCGAGCAGCTCGACCAGGCTGTCGGCGGCATCGTGGTTGTCGTCGACCACGAGCACGGTCCCCTTGATCTCCGTCTGCGCCGTCCCAAGCGGCGGCTGCCGGCCGGATGAAGGGATCAGCCGCGCGAGCGGCAGCCGCACGGTGAAGGTGGCGCCCTGGCCCGGGCCGTCGCTCACCGCCTCGACGGTGCCGCCGTGCAGCTCCACCAGGCTCTTGACCAGCGTCAGCCCGATGCCGAGCCCGCCCTGCGCCGCCTTGGCGGTGCCACTGACCTGCACGAACATGTCGAAGATGGAGTGCAGCATGTCCGGCGCGATGCCGGTTCCGGTGTCGACGACTCGCACCACCGCATGCTGCGCCTCGTGGCGCGCGATCACGTCGACCTTGCCGGGCGTCGGCGAGTACTTCGCCGCGTTGTTGAGGAGGTTCGAGAACACCTGCGTCAGCCGCACTGCGTCGCCGCGCAGCACCAGCGGCTCGGACGGCAGGTCCAGCACCAGCGCATGGCCCCCACGTTCGAGCAACGGCCGGCTCAGCTCGGCCGCCTCGTCGATCACCGAATCGAGCAGCACCTGCCCCAGCTGCAGGTCGATCTTGCCGCGGGTGATGCGCGACACCTCCATGAGATCGTTCACCAGGCGCACCATGTGGTCGACCTGGCGCGCCATCAGCTCGTAGTACTTGCCGGCTTCCGCAGGCGGCGGCTTCTTGCGCGACAGCAGCGACAGCGCGGTGCTCAGCGGGGCCAGCGGATTGCGCAGCTCGTGCGCCAGGGTGGCCAGGAACTCGGTCTTGCGCTGGTCCGCATCGCGCAGGCCGTCGAGCAGGTTGCGAAGCTCGTACTGCCGCCGCCGCGCGCGCAAGGCAGCGCGCAGCGCCGTGACCAGCGCCGCCACGCGCATCGGCCGCTCGATCACCGTGACGTTCGCGAACTCGTCCATGGCGTTCGCGATGGCACGGGAATCCGCGCCCCGCCTCGCCAGCACGAGCACCGGCACATCCGACCACGGCGGCTGCAGGGCCAGCGCGCTGGCGAGTTCGGACGTGGCCATCTCGCCGATCACCTCTTCGGCCAGCATGATCGCGCCGACGCCGCGCGACAACTCGCTCACCAGGGCGTGCATGTCGTCGCACACGTGGGCCACGAAGTGCGCACGTTGAAGCACGTCCTTCGCCAGGCGCGCATCGCCCGAGGTCGCGGTCCGAAGAAGGATGCGCTCACCGAGCGCCGAGGTGTCCTCGCTCACGATGATGCGCTCGCTCCGTCCACCATGACCGGCACGCCGGTGAGGATGCCGCGGAAGTTCCGCAGCGGCTCGCCGACCCGGATTCCGTCGGCGTCCAATGTCAGGCTGCGGATCGTCCGCTCGTGCGCGCCGCCGCGCTTCTTGACGACCGAGATCGCCTGGCGCACTTCGCCATGCGCCTCGAAGTAGCGCAGCACGACCACCGCATCCGCAAGGTAGCTCGCATCGACCGGCGTCTGCATCTGGGCACCGATCAGGCCATGCTGCGCGCCGACAAGCATGGTCGCGACACCGGACTGCCCGAGGAAGGTCAGCAGCTCATGCAGTTGCACGATGAGGAAGCGCTCGTCCGGCATCGCGTTGAGATAGCCGTTCAGGCTGTCGATGACCACCACCGTCGCGCGGAAGTCGGTCACCGAGGCCTGTATCTCGTGGACGAACTCTCCCGGCGACAGCTCGGCCGGGTCCACCTGCCGAACACGGATGCGGCCCGAATCGATGAACGGCCCGAGGTCCATCCCGAGCCCCTCGCAGCGCGTGCGCAGCGTGGCGATGCTCTCGTCGAAGATGAAGAGCGCCGCATGCTCGCCGCGCCGCGCCGCCGCCACCGCGAACTGCACCGCCATGCTCGATTTGCCGGTGCCCGGGGCGCCGACGAAAAGCGTGCTGGTGCCTTTCTCGATGCCACCTCCCAGCAGTTCGTCGAGCTGGACGAGGCCGCTCGGAATCCGCGTTTGCGTCAGCGGCGGCGTGTGTTCCGCCGCCACCAGCCGCGGGAAGACCCGCAGTCCACCGCGCGCGATCTTGTAGTCGTGATAGCCGGCGCGAAACTCCTTGCCGCGGTACTTGGCGACCACGAGCCGGCGCCGCGAGCTTCCATAGTCGGGATTGAACTGCTCCAGGCGAATCACCGCGTGGGCGATGCTCTGCACCTGCAGGTCCTGCTCGGTGGCGGTGAGGTCGTCGAGCAGCAGCACGGTGCACTGGCGGCCGGTGAAGAAGTGCTTCAGCGCCAGGATCTGGCGCCGGTAGCGCAGCGACCCGCCCGCGAGCAGGCGCAGCTCGGACAGCGAATCGAACACCACGCGGCTGGGCTTGATCTTGTCGACCTCCGCCAGGATGCGCAGCGTGGTCTCGCTGAGCTCGACCTCGGACGGATGGAACATCGTGTACTGGTCGTCCGGCGCCAGCGCCTCCTCGTTCGGCAGCATTTCGCGCACCTCGATGCCATTCATGTCCCACCCGTGCGAGCGCGCCACCTCGATGAGTTCGACGGCCGTCTCGGACAGCGTGATGTAGAGCGTGCGCTCGCCACGCGCGGCGCCTTCGCGCAGGAACTGGATTGCCAGCGTGGTCTTGCCGGCGCCGGGCGCGCCTTCCGCCAGATAGAGGCGTTCGGCGGTGAGACCCCCGCCCAGCACATCGTCGAGGCCGGGCACGCCCATCTTCAGAAGTGGCGGCGCCGAATGGTGTTCGTCGGGCATGGACAAGGCGGGATCCTTTCCTCGGTTGCGACCCGAAAAAAGTAGCACGCACCTCGCGCTGCCGCTATTCGCACGATGTTGTTGAGTCGCGTAGGGCGGTTCCTACGAAAATCGCGCGCCGCGGGAAATCCCCGCGCGCGGCGCGCTCGCGTTCAGGCCACGGCGGTCGAGTAGCGCTCCAGCAGGGCCTGCACCTGGGTTTCCATCTCGTCGAAACGAGCGATCGCCTCCTCGCGCTCCACGCGCAGCCAGCGCAGGCGCTGGCTGGCATCCGACCACATGCGGCTCTCGCCCTCGTCGGCCAGGAAGCGCAGCGGAAAACGCACCGTGCGGGTGACGACACGCGACCCCGCCCGGCGTGCCCTGCGTTCGACCACCGCGACGAGTTCGTCGCCCTCGACGCGGCAGGCGAAGAGCGAGTCGCGCGCAGGGTCGAGCGGCCGGAACCGCGTGTCGTAGTGTTCGCCGTTGCCGGCCGCCAGCCATTGCGGCCGGAAAAGTTCGCGATGCATCCGCATGCGGCTGAAGAGCTTCGCGCCCAGCCAATCGAGCAGCTCGTGGCGCCTTGCGGTGCTCGCGCTCCCCTTGCCGCGCAAGCGGTCGAGTTCGAGCAGTCGGTCCATGAAGGCGGAAGCCTCGAGCCCCTCGCCCTTCGGCAGCACCGGGCGACTCGCTGCCAGCGCGCGCGAGAACGGCGCCTGCGACTTCGTCGGCGGCCAGTCGGTGCCGGCCCGCAGGTGCGCGTGCAATGCGCTGCGCGCGGACGGCGGCCGCGACGGGATGGCAGCGACCGGGGCGCGCGAAACCCGCGACGCCCTCTTGTTGAACAGCCAGCCCTCGCCCATCAGGAACCTCAGCAGGCTCCGGGGACCGGCAAGTGTCGTTTCAGAAGAAGCATTCAACATGCACAACCTCTCTCCATCAGCTTTTCCGGGGTCTGTCCCGACCGCATCCAATTGCCTCGGGGACCCCGCTTTCGATGAGAGCTAGGCTATCCGAAGGCACGCGAAACGAATTCGGCGAGGTCCGATGGAAATACCGCTGAGTTCGACCGATTGGTTCAAATTCCAGTCAGTCCCCGTTCAGTCCATCCATGCACCAAAGGGCAATTGACGCGGCGGATGGCCGATCCGAGACTGCATCCGTCTGCGGCGTCCTCTTCGTCACGCCGAGCAGAGGGAAAGAGGCCCGCCGGGGCAGATCGGAGCACACCTATTCCGACGCGCACGATTCGAACAATCAACGACCTGGCGCAGTTGCCAGACAGCGAGCTGCAAGCCTGCCTGAGTGCATTGCGCAAGGCGGTGGTGGAGGCCAAGCGCATCCACGCCGTTTCGCAACGCGAAGGCATGGTGACGGGGGAGACGCCTTTCGTCTTCTCGTCCTTCAACTGGCGCCCGAAGGCTGCCCAGCGGCTTGATACGCCCCTTCTCGGTCCTGAAACGCCCATCGAGGAAATCCCCCTTCGAGCGAGTGTTCACCAAGTCCTGAAAGAGCTCGGCATCTTTCGCATCGAAGACTTGTCCGCCATCAGCGAAAGCGAGCTTTTGAGCGAGGAGTCCATCGGGCGCGGCACCATCACCCGGCTGCGCGAAGCCCTCGCGCAAGCTGGAATGGCGTTTTCGCCAGACCCGGACGCCACGCGGCGTGCTCTCGATCAAACCAGGGCCGTGCTCGCGCTCTCTCCGGAAGCCCGGGCTTCGGCGCTCAGGGGCTTGAAGGACTCATCGCCGCTCTCATCCCTCGGCCTCAAGCCGACGACGCTCACGCGGGCACTGGGCGGCGGCCACCTGACCGTGGGCGCACTGCGAAAGCTTTCGCTGACGATGATTTGCGAGAGCTTCGGCAAGCGGGAAGCGCGCGAGGTCTATGAGGCCTTGATGCTGACGGACCGCCCGTTTGCCGGGTCGGCAACACCCCTGGACCTCTGGCGTCATGGGCTGGTCGAGACCCACGAACTGGCGGCCCCCACCGCTGCGCACGCCCCGGTGGAAGAGTTGCGACCGTGGCTGGGGACGTCGGTCGATGCGTTGCAGGCGCGTGGCATCCACACCTTGGGCGCGTTGCGCAGCTTGGTCGCGCGCCAGGAAGTGACATCGTCTCGAGAATTCGGGCGTACGACCACCGATCGCATCTTTGCTTTTCTCGATGCGTATGTCGTGGCTCCGCCTTATCGCCGCGGGGCGATTCACCGCGCCGCGCGATAGCACTCGAACGAAGCCGACTCGCCGGTCAGACGTTCACCTGGCAGCATCACGTACAAAGGCGTGCGCTCGCCGCATGACCGAATCGAGTTCCTGGCGCGCGGCCTGATAGGCCTCCAGGGTCTGGCGCTGGAGCTGCGCGTCGTCATCGGCCTCCTGATGTTCCACGACCCGGAAGGCACGCACGGCGTCGCTCTCATCGAGTTGGTGGCAGGCGGAGCACATGCGGTGCGCGAGCTGGCGCAAGGCGGCGTGGTCGGCTGCCGCCGCGGCACGGTCCATCGCATCCATGTCCGTTTCGGTCGCCGCCACGAAAATCTGCACCAGCTTCGCAACCTTGCTCGCGTCGCCATCGGACAGCTGCATGAGGCCGGCATATCGAGACGGCGCGGCCGGATCGACCGCGTCGGAAGCGGGCCCTGCGCCATCGCGGCCTTGCCGCTGCTGGAGCACATCCGACAACGTCTTTCTCAAATCCTCCAGTTGCAGCGGCTTGGACAGATAAGCATCCATCCCCAACGCGAGACACCGCTCCGCCTCGCCCTGCAGCGCATTGGCCGTCAGCGCCACGATCGGCAGCCGGGGCCTGCGTTGCGCGGTCTCCCGCTCGCGCAACCGCTTCGTCAGTTCATAGCCGTCGAGCCTCGGCATGTGGCAATCGGTCAGCAGCAGCGCATAGCCGGCGCCAGCCCCGGATGCTTCCAGCATCTCCCAGGCTTGCTGGCCATCTTCGGCGACATCGCACGCATAGCCCAGCTTGACCAGCTGGCGTGTGATGACCTCACGATTGATCGGATGGTCTTCCGCCAGCAGCACGCGCTGGCCCTGCCCGGTCGCAGGTTCAGGCCGTGATCGATCGATCGCGGGCTGCCTGCCGGCGTCGATGGCGATGCGTTGCGACGCACTGCGTCCGGGTGCCGGCTCCGCACTGGGCACCCACGGGTGCAACGGCAAGGTCACGATGAAGCGGCTTCCCACGCCGAGTGCGCTCTCGCAGCGCACGCTGCCGTGCATCAGTTCCACCAGTTGCCTGACGATGGTCAAGCCCAGGCCGGTGCCGCCGTAACGCCGAGTGGTGGCGATGTCGGCTTGGCGAAACGGCTCGAACAGTGTCTCGACCGCGCCCGGATCGATGCCGATGCCGGTGTCCCGGACCGCCAGTTCCAGATCGTCTCGCGGCGTGCGCATCGCGCTCACGTGCACCTCGCCGTGGTCTGTGAACTTGACCGCATTGCCGATCAGGTTGGTGAGCACCTGGCGCAGCCGCACGGCGTCGCCCACGACGAACTGCGGAATGGCCGCGTCGACGTGGAAGCCCAGTCCGATCGCCTTGCGCGCGGTCTCGGCGGAGAAGGTGGCGCACACGTCTTCCACGAGACCGGCCAGCGACAGCGGCCGGCTCTCGATGTCGAGCATGCGCGCCTCGATCTTGGAGAAGTCCAGCACGTCGTTGATGATCGTCAGGAGCGACACCGACGACTCGCGGCAGCGCATGAGCATGGTGCGCTGGTCGTCGTCCAGGGGTGAGTCCAGCACCAGGTCGATCATGCCGAGCACGCCGTTCAGCGGCGTGCGCACCTCGTGGCTCATCATCGCGAGGAAGTGGGCCTTGGCGTCGACCGCCGAGCGCGCCTCTTCGGCCTTGGTCACCAGGCTGGCCTTGAGCGCTTCTTCGTCGGTGATGTCCTTGACGATGCCGATGAAGGAGATGATGGTGCCCGGGGTGGCCGTGTCGCTGCGCATCGACAGGCTCCCGCGCACTTCGACGATGCGCTCGGCGCGAGCCTCAGGGAAGATGCGGAACTGCTTGCGAAAGGCGCCCCCTTGCTGCCGGTACAGCTCGCCCAGTCGCTGCGCCACGCGCTTGCGGTCCTGCGGATCGATCAGCGCAAACAACCCCCTGTAGGTCATCGCCACGTCGTCGCCGAATCCGCAGATCTCCCTCAGGCGATGGTCGGCATCGATGGGCGCATCGAGAAACGCCGGGTCATTCACATGGGGGGGCCCAAGAGGCCGGGTGACCGAACGCCAGACCCCCAGGCCGCCCACGCTCAACGCGAGGTCAAGGTCGCTTCGCGATTGCTCGAGCTCGGCGAGAACGCGTTCCGCCTCGGACTTCGCGGCGTTGAGTTCAAACTCAGCCTGACGTCGCTCGGTGATGTCCCGGTTGACGCCGATCACGAAGTCGTCGCCCGCACGCAGGCGGTCCATCGACATGAAGCCTTCGATCCAGCGCACCGCGCCCTGGTCGTCCACGACGCGAAACTCGTAGGCGCCCACCTCCTGCCCGCTGCGCGCGATCCTCATGCGCGCCTTGAGCGGATCCACGTCGTCCGGATGCAGCCTCGCAAAGAAATCGGATTCGGCATCGGCGGTGCCGCTCAAGTCAAGGATGTCGCGAGCGCGCTGGTCAAGCCGCACTTCGCCACTGGCCGGATTCCACTCCCAGACACCCATGCGCGCGGCGTCCAGCGCAACGCCGAGGCGCGCATTGAGATCCTCCAGCTGGCGCTTGACCGCCCTCTGTTCGGTGACATCGATCGCTACTCCCACGATGCCGCACAGCGCTCCCCTCCGGTCGTAGACAGGTTGCTTGCGGGACTCAAAACACATCCGCATGCCATCGACCTCGATCTCTTCGTCGAAGGTGCGGGCCACCCCCGATTCGATGAGCTCGCGGTCCTGCGCCACGAAGCGTTCGTGCAACCCGGATCCGAAGAGATCCTTGTCCACCTTGCCGATCACGGCACGCTGGTCCAGGCCGAACATGCGCGAAAACTCGGCGTTGGCCATCTGATAGCGGCCCTGGGTGTCCTTGAAAAACAGGACGTCGGGCACCGCATCCATGATCGAGCGAAGCTCGTCGTCGTGGCGCTGCAGTCGCTTGGTGCGCAGGAACTGCAGCAGCGAAAGACCGGCCATGCACATGGAACCCAATGCCATCCAGAACCAGTGCAGTTCGATGGCCATGGGCTGACCGAAGAAGTAGCTCGCAATCGCAAGCACCAGGGTCAGCGCCAATGTGAGGACGCCGCTGCGGTCGATCACGCGCGTCGGTGAGATGGGCACGGTTTCCATGCGGCTCCTCCCTTCTGCCGAAGTGGGCCATCCACGTCAATCGAACCTGCAGCACGTAACCGCAGGCTCGGCCGCGCGATAGGAGTCGCATTCTTGCCGATGCTGCTGCCGATGACCAGAAGACGAGACAGACCCCTCGATTCACCCCGGCCGTTGATAAGATCCGGCGTCACTTGGAGGAAGGGCTCTGCGATGCTGAGACGATTCCTGGCTTCGAGCCGCTACATCATGGTCATTCCCATCGTGGGAACATTTCTTGGTGCAGTGGGTTTGCTTCTCTACGAAGCGCTGGCGCTATCGCTGATCTTTGCCGAGGCGTTCCAGGCGCGCGCGGTTTCCGCCAAGTCGGTCAAGCTGTTCGCGGTCGGCCTCATCGAAGCGGTCGACGTCTTCCTCATCGCGATCGCGGTCTACATCATCAGCATCGGGCTGTTCTCCCTGTTCATCGATGACCAGCTTCCTCTGCCAAAGTGGTTGGAAGTGCGCAACCTCGAGGATCTGAAGGGCAACCTGGTGAGCGTGGTGATCGCCGTGCTCTCCGTGCTCTTTCTGCGCGAAATGGTGGCGTGGGACGGCTCCGGCGACATCGCTTCGTTCGGCGTGTCGCTGGCGCTCGTCGTGGCGGCGTTCACCTATTTCCTGGTCAAGAACAACTCGCGGCGGGACTGAGCACAAGGGCGGTTGGGCCCGAACGCCGCCGCCGGCGCCGGCGCGCGCGCGCCTTGAAATGACAAAAGTTATGGAAATTTTCCGCAACCGGTAGCCTCGGGGATAGTGCTCCAAAGAAGGTGCGGACGTAAGCTGGACACGCGCTTGTAGGCCACACATGCTCGGGTTGACCCGCTGTTTCAGGCGACACGCGACAAACTGCCCCCTGACGACATGAGGAATTGACCCCCTCCATAGCAGGACCCCAAGATGGAAGGCAACGTGTTTGACTGCAGCCGGAACACCGTTCCGCGATACCTGCGTCAGGGTGGCTGACAGCCCTCCGAGTCGCCCGCGTGGACCGGCCGGTTGACGGAGCACGCTGAGTGGCTTGCCGAGCAAATCCGCCAGCACCGCGGCAACTGCGATGTCATGCGCCAGGAACTGCTGCGCGTGCACGGCGTTGCGGTCAGCCTGCGCACGGTCGAAACGCGCGGTGGCGCATCTGCGCCGAGAGCGCTCCTGGCCCAGAGCGTGGCAACGGTGCGCTACGAGACGCCGCCGTGTGGTCAACTCCAGTTTTGCCGCCCACTCGCACGCGCACCGTACCGAACTCGCGACCGCCTCCACGCTTTCTGCCGGCACTCGAAGGTGACACCGCGCGCACAACAAGGGCAAGGACGAACGCGGCGTCGGCTACGTCAAGCGCAACGCCATCGCCGGGCATCACTTCGCTTCGACGGAACACCTACCCAGGCCAGCGCGAAAGATGCGGTCACAACAGATTGATCAACAACCCGGGGGCAGTTCTTCATGTCCCCAGGGGACCAGTTCCCAATGCCGCTTGATACCCGTCTCTCACGGCACCTAGAACTTGGGATCGCGCTTGAGTTTGGGTTGCATGTAAGAGGCTCGGCGGGATTGCGGACCTCGCGACCGCGGTTGGCTTGGAACGTACAAGATGCTGCATTCAATGGCGGCACGACCAACTGGTTCCAAAGCCATCAGTCGCCGATGCCGACAGGGGTCTCAAGTGCTCGGCCCTGAAGCACTTCGCTTCCGATGACGGAAGACACATCCACGTTGCCGTGCCCAAGTGCTCGCATGCATTGCATGAAAAAGACCATCGAAAAGGTTCCACGATAGAGCTTGTTCTTAAGCGAAGCCTCGGTTTCGCGAACCCCTAGCCTGCCGAGCCGACGTGCCAGCTGAGCGAGGGTCACATTCTCGCGAACGATCTCGGCCTTCAATAGCCGGGAAGCAGCGTCCGACCAATCAAAGCTCACGGCTTCAACTTGAGGGCTTGTCAAAACATCTCCATGAGACTAAAGTCTCTCCAAAGAAGTCATCGGTCTCGCCTTGCGAGACCGATGATGGTGTGCACGCCGATTTTAGGCGGCGTGGCTAAATCATTTTAGAAGCGCCATACGCTTTAGGCAGGAGTTGGTTGCTGCATGGACCATTTGACTCGTTCTAGAGAGTGCACCTGGCAGGGGTCAAACCTTGCTGGGACCGGGGCGCCATCCCGTCCGACCCCGTCCGACCCCGTCCAAGGGGGTCGGACTTGCAAAGAGCCAGCGGGGATAGTGCCCGTGAAGACCTCCCCGGGCCTACGAAGCAACGCTCCCGGTGGCCGGCGGAACTTGGCCAACCTCACTTTTCAAGCCCGATACGCACCCGATCTGAAGGGCCGTGGCGCCTATGTTCCTTGGCTTGGACGAGGAAAAGCTCAAGCCAGATTGCAGCGTTCCAATGGGCACACCCTGACATCAATCGAGCCTTCGGCGTACTTGGCTGCCACAGGCGCACTTTGCCCCGTTGACATTCGCGACCAGTGCCCAATGGTCTGCGCACCAATGCGCGGGAAATCGAGGAGATGAGCGAGCAGCAGCGCTTGCTCCTCGTAGGTAGCGGTCGCACCACCAAGCAATCATGGTGAGGGGAAGTACGAGTATGTACTGGAAGGCCAATCCCAATCTCTATCTGCCTTACTTGCGCGCTCGCGTGCGGCGGGGGCGGGGCGTAGGCGAAGGCAAGGACTACATCCCTTGGTACAAAGTGCGCGAAATACGGAGCAGAGGCACGTCGTCCTGTTGTGCTGGTATATGTGTGCCACGTCCTCACCATCTCTTGTCAGAGCTGGAGGTGACTTTCTTTTATCTCATTGAAAGGCGCAGCACTACCGTCGACCTTCGCGAGCAATGGCCTATCCTGGACGTTGACTCCACCTTGCGCATCTGCTCCAGCCTAGGAGCAAACAGTACTACTGCGTCAGTGCATCATCTGCCCGGGCTGAAGATGAATGCGCGTCGTCGGTGGCATGACTAGGTCGCACGCGGCGAACGTCGCAATCTCATGCGGCACCCAAACCCGCCCGGTGGTCCCGGTCTGAACGATGCAGCCTTGGACATGCCTCAATACGGGAATGCTCGGGACGTCGGTCGTAGCGCCCAGGGCAAGGTGCCCGGATACAGTGAGGAGCCCCGCGCCTTGCATGAATTCCTGCACGGCATCCAAGCTCTTCATCGCGCCTTGCGCTTTCGACCGCAGCTCCCGCATCGGAGGGATGATTTCGTAGTCTCGCGTCACGAAAAGCACTCTGTCACCAATCTCGGCGGCGACTGCCATGCGACCAGCCGCATGCCAATCATCAATCATTGACCAGACTTCAGGGTCCCATGGATTGGCAAGCCAGTAGAGCATGTCCACGCCGAGCTGAAGCCTGAAAGTCAACATCGGCAACGACATGCCGGGCGCCGACATCGAGCCCCATCCCAGGTACGACGGCTGCCTGGCATCGAGCTTGACCCTCACAGGGCTAAACACACCCGCCAGCACCGGGAGCTTGCCGACGCGCTTGGCCTCCTTGGAATCCTTGTGGTACTTTTTTGCTGGCTCGATGCGGCCAAATGGCACACACGGCAGCGTATCGGACATATAAATGAAAGGGGTCTTGGTCATGTGGTTTCCTGGTTGAGCGAGGCGCTGACAGCCGGCGCCTAGCCTTCCTATAGGCATGACCGCAAAAGTGGTTCGTTTTAGGTGCTCAGGCTGGCGCAGGAGACTCCGACAATCACTTTAGGCAGTGTTCGCAACCCCCATCGCCCGCTTCGCGGCCTTCAGACATTCGAGCAACCGACGGCGCGGCGCCCGCCGCGTTCAGGCACTCGAAGCGCGGTAGCTTGCCGCCGAAGGACACGTTGAAGTGACGCCCGCGCCAAGCACCGCTGCGCTCAGGCGCAGAGAGCGTTGGAGCGGCACACCGCGCCGACGCCGCCGGCATCAAAGAGCGACTAGAAGCGACCTTGGTCGCTCACCGGGTCCGAATCCCGAAGGAGCGGACGGTCCGCCGGGCCTGCTCAACTAGGGTTGCGCTTCGAGGCTCACCAGGACGGTTGTCAGAACGCCAGGCTCCTCCCGGATGGCCTCTTTCTCATCCGCTTCCTCCAGGAGCCAGAGCGGGTCGCAAAACCGGTAGTGCCACATGCTACGTGTCGCGAGCACCCACTCTTCGTGGCCCTCTGGGTCCGGTTCAATGCAGTGCCGAATCCAAACACTGTCTCCGCAAGTGACGACCAGACAGCAGTTGTAGTCCCGGTCAGAGTGCCAAGACCAGAAGCTTGCCGAGCAGCCTGCCCCACGGAGATAGACGCCCAGTGAGTCATCCGAGACGCAACCCAGGCTGGTAAAGCCGTTTACAAACTCGACCGCAGCTGGGTGCAGTTCCGGTGGCAAATAAATCCAAACGACCGGAAGGGCGGCAAGCGACGGCAGGGGTTCATGAACCAACGTGTAGGTCACGGCAGTTGGCCCCTCCTTCCCCTGGGCGGCCTTCAGCTGAAGATGGATGGCTTCAAACCGGCGCTCTTGTGCGGCAGCCTCTTTCACTGTGAGGCACCTGGTCTCGCGAAAATCCGACAGATGAAGATGCTCGGGTTCGAGTGACCAAGTACTTCGTGACGCTCGGGCCGATGCTTCCAAAAGGTCCAGCCTGCGCAGGGTTGAGTCGGACAGGAACGAGGCCTCCTGATGTCGACGGCGAGATTCTTCGACCATCGTTTCGACCTCCTCCATGAACTTCGTCCAGTCTGACGGCACCTGCCGCCTCACCCAGACACCGTCTGCGCAGGTAACCAGCAGCACAAAGTCGTGCTCACGGCCGGCCGCATCCATGGTCCAGTACGCGTTCAGGGTCAGTTGGAGAGTTCCGTCAGAGAAGGAAACGACCGGGGACGGTTGCAGCAGGTCGTTGGACAAGGCCACGTCCACCTCATGCTCGATGAGCTTCGGCATGGCGGACTTGTAGTGGTCAGGAAGGGTGACCCACAGAACGGGCCTCCTTCGCTGCGCGAATGCGGGTAGCAACCACGCGGGCACGAGGGTGCAGATGCAGCCGTCGGGGGCGAGCCCGCCCTTCTTCTGTGCCTCGATATCTCTTTGCACAAACGCGAAGCCCCCTTCGGTGAGTGCCTCGGCAATTGGGAGATAGCTTGTTTCGGAATGGTTTAGTTTCATGAGAAATGCTTTCAAAGTGGTGCCGCACCTCGCGGCATCTCTCCAATGAAGCGAGCGGATTTATCCATCGACTTTTCGCCCCTCCCCCCGTTGCCTTGGCCCACAGCTGCGCGCGAGGCGGTGACAAGCGCTCTCGGCGCCAGAGGAAGCTCAAGGTCATGCTGTCGCGAGGAGCTCTTTAACCTCGGCGATGTACCGGCGACGGCTTACGCACCCAAGAGACGCTGGCGCCCCACTCGCGTTGAGCTGGCATGCAAAGGCCTGACATCGTCCATGTGCGCCGCGGGCCCCACCAAGCGCTTCTGGAAGATGCCGGCGGTGGTCGGCTCGGCGGCAGAAAGCAGTGCGAAGACCTAAAGCGATTTAGGAATAACTCGGTTCTCTATTCGAAGGGTCCGCCGCGGCTTTTCTGTGGAAATCAACCCATCACGAAGCGAAATGAAATCAAACACTGTTTGCGCCCTTTCGGGCCATGCCGACCTCACCCGCGCTTGCATCCAACTGAAAGCAGACTCGCGCCGGCAGTACCGGACTCGGCGCCTGAAAATGGCACCCCCAGCAGCAGCTGCTATCGTCCCGACCTGCAACCTGCCGTCCATGGTGAACGCGCATCCGACCAGCCAGGCCCTGCTCGTTCGCCTTCCGCTTGATTGGGAGCCCGGCTTGGCGGAGCTGGCAAGTGCATCTGCACAGGTGCTGGTTCACCCGGACACGAGTCTGGATGCGCAAGGTGCCTACCTTTCGATGTCTGTCCCAAGTCCTGCATCGGACCTGCCACGCGCCATCTGGGTCGACCTGGCGCCCATCGTCGAGATGACCACCCACAACGGGGAAGCGGCGACTGTCTCATTGGTAGTTACCGCAGGGCAAAGCTTCGTCATTTGTGAAGTCCCTCGCGAGCCTGAGTTAATGCAACGCTGCAATCAAGCGCTGCTTGATGCCTGCAGGGCTCCCTGTCGGAGGGGCCGACCTCGCGAAGGTAAAGTCGACCGCAGAACGCTACGGCGAGCGTCCATGGTTGTTCATGAGGTATGACGTGCGCGCCCTCGGCCGGCGCATGGCGGTGAACTGGGCAGCGATGCCTGCACGCTTGCCGGCCTGCGTCCTCTGAACCGCTCGTCGCTATCAGTAAAGGGGGGAGCGGTGTCGCCTGCTCCCTCTTCCCGATCCAGAAAAGGACGCTTCCGGTCGAAGTGCCTGGGTATTGCTCGCAAACGATCGACTGGATCGATGACCGCATACTTTGCCGGAATTCATCGTCACAACCGCTCGGAACTCGCATTGACCGCCTGTGCGCGTCGGGCCGCGGCGGACGATACAGAGGGAACGCAGCATCAGGGCTCGACGCTCCTGGGGCACGCCGGGGTCTCTCGTGTGCATCCTGACCCGCCAAGGCATCTAGCGTGAGGGCTTCGCGGTCATGACGGCCGACGGGACGCCGCTGCCTGACGGTGTTGGAGTCAGCCTGCAGCTTGCCAAGCAGGCCGCGCGGTTCTCAGCGGTTGACTAGCACCGCGCGATGAGTGCGGCGAGCACGGCGGGCCTAGCCTTGTTCGGACGCCCCGGCCTTGGGCACTGCGGTCAACGTTGGCTTGCGTTGGCCCTTGCCCGTTGCCGCGCGTGGCTCGGGCTCGACCAAGGCGAGCTTGCCCTGTCGGGCGCTCATGGGAAGCTCTAGTTCCTCCACCTTTATCGCCGACATGCCAACCCGGAGCGCGTTGTTTCGCACGCCCTTGTCTCTGCTGATCACTAGGCCCGCACCATTCGCCTTTGCGATAGCCACGATCTGACGGTCGATCTTCACCTTCTGCCAAGGTGCATCGGACCCGTCCTTCTTGTCCTCAGAGCCCCGCATTGCCGCCCTGTCCAACTGGGCGCACTCAAACGCAGCGGCGCGGTTGAAATCGCCGAGCAGGATGCACGTCTTTCGCTCCAGCAGGTTGAGACTCTCAACTCCAGCCATGTCGGCGCCGGCCAAGTATTCGGCTACCGCAGGCATCGGGAGGACTACCTTGCATCTGCTCTTCTCGGCGGTCTCGAAGAGGTAGGCCATGCGGGCCTTGTCGTCGGCTGATGTGTTTGGCGAGACCCATGCGACTAGGAAGTTGGCATCTACCGCGATGATCTTCGGAAGGTTCAATGCAGCCCCCTAATCGTCTCCCACAGCGACATCGGGTCAGCTGTTTCCCGCCACCCGTTGTCCTCGACCGCAGCAAGGTCCGCGAACACCGCGCCGACGGGCACGTCTTCCAGCACTTGATAGCCGAGCACCGTGCACCTATTCACCTCCGGGGCCCATCCCTGATCGGTTCGGACCCAGGAGCCACGAACCCGGAGGCGCACCGCGCCGTCGCGGAAACGGGAGAGGATCGCCCGCGCAAGTGCCTCATCACGGACAACCAACCGGAGGTCCCGGTCGAAATGATCACGTAGGTGCAAGTGCATGGTGTCGTCGGCACCAACCAGCCCGGTCACTACACCATCGACTGTGGCCTCCTGGGTCAACCGGTTGGCCTTGTCGTCTGCAATCGCGCGAGCACCGAAGAGCGCATGGAGGACGTTCCCCGCCTCATCAAGAATTTGCGTTTCGGCGATCGCGTCTTCGGCAAGCATCGATTCCAACTTGCGACAATACCGCCCTGCCTTCCCTTCCGGGTTCAACCGCGCCTCTGCCATACGCGCCCTGGAGTACTGCACGCGATCCTCAGGCACAAATGCCCGAAGCCCAGTGCTGGCCTTCTTCACACCCTTGAAGACGGGCGAATTCTCCGCACCCAGTAAGCCAGCGAACTCACGGATGTACTCGCCGATCCGTTCCATTGGGATCGCGTCCGGATCACGCCGCAGCATGCGCAACATGAAGGAGTATCGAGTCCGAGCCATACTGCTGCTACTGTAGCAAGGCCCGCGAGGCCGGAAAGCGCAGGAAATCACCCGCCCTCCGTCTATAACCCGGATTCCACCCGGCTTTGGACACAAATGCTGGATGGATGCACAGTGTTTCGATGGACCGCTCGGAATGGATCGCCGCGTATGCGCCCACCACCTACAGAGACACTGGCAGACGGTTGATCCTGGGGTCCTGGAGGACGTCGCGGCCGACCTGTGGGCCGATGCTTCCCTACGCATCCTTCCCCCGATCCGAGCCGCTACGGATTGGCTTCGACCGGTCGAGCCCCCTGCGCCGTCTGCTCTGACGCTCCTGCCGACGCATGGCATCCTTGCTAAGGTCTCGGGTGACTCGATCGCCCGAGGGTCGCAACGGCTGCCCGAGGCGACCAAGGACCAACCGGAGGAACTACACGTCGTCCTCGACGTCGCGCATATGGGCTGCGTGCGGGTCACATACCGGCTCGCGGGGGCGCGGCACCGGGGAAAGGGTCGCATTTCTTCTGGAATGCGTGCTACGCGGAGGCCGTCTGGGAGTTTGAAATTGGAACCAAGCCGGTGTCTGGCTCAGCAGATCGCTTCACCGCAAACCACCTTGTTATGAGCGACCACCACCTCGAAACTGATTTGGAAGAATTCTCCACAACTCAAAATAATTGAAACTTTCCATTCCATCAAAGACAAATTCTCCCAATCAATAGGAAGTTCAAGAGCGCGGGATCCATCCCGCCCGCCTCACTCGACCGTGACGCTCTTGGCCAGGTTCCGCGGCTTGTCCACGTCGGTCCCGCGCGCGCAGGCGGTGTGATACGCCAGCAATTGCAGCGGCACCACATGCAGCAGCGGCGAGAGCGCGCCGTAGTGCTCGGGCATGCGGATCACGTGCACGCCTTCGGAGCTGTCGATGCGGGTGTCGCCATCGGCCAGCACATAGAGCACGCCACCGCGCGCGCGCACTTCCTGAAGGTTGCTCTTGAGCTTCTCGAGCAGCGCGTCGTTGGGCGCCACCGCGACGACCGGCATTTCGCTGGTCACGAGCGCCAGCGGGCCGTGCTTGAGTTCGCCGGCCGCATAGGCCTCGGCGTGGATGTAGGTCACTTCCTTGAGCTTGAGCGCGCCTTCGAGCGCGATCGGGAAGTGCAGGCCGCGGCCGAGGAACAGCGCGTTCTCCTTGCGCGCGAAGTCCTCCGCCCAACTGATGACCTGCGGCTCCAGCGCGAGCACCGATTGCAGCGCGACCGGCAGGTGGCGCATCTCCTTGAGAAAGCTTGCTTCGTCCTCCTGCGTCAGCAGGCCGCGCGATTGCGCCAGCGCGAGCGTAAGGAGGAAGAGCCCCGCCAGTTGCGTGGTGAAGGCCTTGGTCGATGCCACGCCGATCTCCGCGCCGGCGCGCGTGATGTAGGCCAGCTTGCACTCGCGCACCATCGCGCTGGTCGCGACGTTGCAGATGGTGAGCGTGTGCTCCATGCCCAGCGAACGCGCATGCTTGAGCGCAGCCAGCGTGTCGGCGGTCTCGCCCGACTGGCTGATCGTCACGACCAGCGTCTTCGGATCGGGCACCGATTCGCGATAGCGATACTCGCTCGCGATCTCGACCTGGGTCGGGATCTTCGCGATGGCTTCCAGCCAGTACTTGGCGGCGCACCCGCTGTAGTAGCTGGTGCCGCAGGCGAGGATCAGCACCTTGTCGATGTCCTTGAACACGCGCCAGGCCGCGGCGCCGGGCGTGCCATCGGCCGAGATGCCGTCGAAGAGCTCGGGCACGATGCCCTCCACGCCTTCGAGCGTGTCCGCGATCGCGCGCGGCTGCTCGAAGATCTCTTTCTGCATGTAGTGGCGATACGGACCGAGTTCGGCCGCGCCGCTGTGCGCCTGCACCGTACGCACCGGGCGGGTCACCGGCTTGTGCGCGCGGTCGACGATCCAGTACTTGCCGGGCTGGATGTCGACCACGTCGCCCTCTTCGAGGTAGACGATCTGGTCGGTGACGCCGGCCAGCGCCATCGCGTCGCTGGCGAGGAAGTTCTCGCCCTGCTCCTTGCCCACACCGAGGATCAGCGGGGAACCCGCGCGCGCGCCGACCACGCGGTGCGGCTCGTCGCGGCAGATCGCGGCGATCGCATAGGCGCCGTGCAACTGCTGGACGCTCGCCTTCAGGGCTTCGAAGAGGTCGCCGTCGTAGTGGCTGTCGATGAGATGCGCGATGACCTCGGTGTCGGTCTGGCTCACGAAGACATAGCCCCTGGCCTGCAGCGCCTCGCGCAGCGCTTCGTGGTTCTCGATGATGCCGTTGTGAACCAGCGCGATGCGGCCGGGCCGCGCTGTCTCCGCATCGGCACCGGGGCCGTGGCTGAAATGCGGGTGCGCGTTGTGGACCGCCGGTGCGCCGTGCGTGGCCCAGCGGGTGTGGGCGATGCCGGTGAGCCCTTCGATGTGGTCGTCACGCACCTGCGCGAGAAGGTCGGCCACACGCGACGTGGTGCGCGCGCGCTGCAGACCGCCGGCATGCACAGCGACGCCGCACGAGTCATAGCCGCGGTATTCGAGGCGCTGCAGGCCCTGCACGAGAACGGGAACGATGTTGCGTCCTGAAACGGCGCCGACGATGCCACACATGGGGGGTGCTCCTGGGTTGGAAGTTGGCGAATCGTACGAGGGGTAGAGAGAAATTTATCGACTTGTTTTGATTCTCCTTCGACATTAAATTTCGTCACCTCCATCTTGTGTCCGTTTATTTCATAATGTCATTCATCATGAAACAAATGGACCTGGACGAAACCGACCTTCACCTTCTGGACGCGCTGCAAACGGACACCAAGCAAAGCAACCGGGCGCTGGCGGAGCGTTTCAACATTTCCCCGCCGACCTGTCTGCGCCGGGTGCGCCGATTGCGCGAATCGGGCTGGATCGAGAGCGAAGTCGCGATCCTCGACGCCGGCCGTGTCGCCCCGCTGCTCACCGCGATCGTGGAAGTCTCTCTGGACCGGCAGGACGCCTCGGCGCTCGATGCCTTCGAGCAGCGCGCGGTGGCGGACGACGCGGTGCAGCAGTGCTACCGCGTCTCGCCGGGGCCGGATTTCGTGCTGATGGTCACCGTGCGCGACATGCCGGGCTATCACGCGCTCGCGCAGCGGCTCTTCACCAACGACGCCAACGTGCGCAATGTGAAGGCCTTCTTCAGCGTGAAGCGCGCGAAGTTCTCGCCGCGCGTACCGCTGCCCGGGCTCGACTGAAGGCGCTCAGCTCTTCGGCGCTTTCTTGGGCCGTTGCCAGTTGGGAAAGCTGGTTTGGCGCGCGCGCGAAATGGTCAGCGCCCCGGGCTCGGTGCTCTTGGTCACCGTCGAGCCACCACCGATGGTGCCGCCCGCGCCGATGGTGATCGGCGCCACCAGCACGCAGTTGCTGCCCACATGCACGTCGTCGCCGATGATCGTGCGGTGCTTGTTGGCGCCGTCGTAGTTCGCGGTGATGCTGCCGGCACCATAGTTGACCCGCTCGCCCACCGTCGCGTCGCCAAGGTACGCCAGGTGGTTCGCCTTCGCGCCGGCCGCGAGCGTGGAGTTCTTGACCTCGACGAAGTTGCCGATATGCACTTCGGGGCCCAGCCGCGCACCCGGGCGCAGCCGCGCGAAAGGCCCGACGAGCGAGCCCGCGCCGACCGTCACGCCAGCCTTCTCGCCGTCGATGTGCGTGAAGGGATGAATCACCGAGCCGGTCTCGATGCGGGCATTGGCAATCACGCAGTTGGCGCCCACGGTCACGCCGGCGCCGAGCGACACCGCGCCCTCGAACACGCAGTTGACGTCGATCTCCACATCCGCCTCGCAGGCCAGCGTGCCGCGCAGGTCGAAGCGCGCCGGATCGGCCAGCCGCACGCCCTGCGCCATGAGCGCCTCGGCCTGGCGAAGCTGGAACGCGCGCTCGAGCGCAGCCAGCTGCGAAGGCGAATTGACGCCGAGCACCTCGATCGCATCATCCGTGCGGTGCGCGACGATCGGCACGCCATCGACCGAGGCGAAGCCGACCACGTCGGTCAGATAGAACTCGCCCTGGGCATTCTTGTTGTCCAGGCGCGCGAGCCAAGCCTTGAGCAAGCGGCTGGGCACCGCCATCACGCCGGTGTAGATCTCGTCGATCGCGCGCTGGGTTTCGGTCGCGTCCTTTTCCTCGACGATCGCGAGCACGTCGCCGTCGTGCTGCCCTTCGGCACGAATGATCCGGCCGTAGCCCTTCGGGTTGGCGGTACGGATGGTGAGCAGCGCGAGGCGGCGACCGGCGCTCTGGGCAACCAGGGCGCGCAGGGTGGATTCGCCGATCAGCGGCACATCCCCCGAGAGCACGACCACCGTGCCGTCGTCCGGCAGGTGCGGCACCGCCTGCTGCACCGCATGCCCGGTGCCGAGCTGCGGCACCTGCCGGGCGAACGCGGGCGCCCTGCCGGCTGCCGCGCCTTCGAGCGCCGCCTCGACGTCGGCGGCGCCATGGCCGGTCACGACCACGATGTTGCGCGCGCCGATGCGCGTCGCGGTGTCGATCACATGCGCCACCAGCGCGCGGCCGCCCAATCGATGCAACACTTTGGGCATGCTGCTTTTCATGCGCGTGCCTTTGCCGGCCGCCATGATGACGACGTCGATGGGTTCCTGATTCTGTTGCGGGGTCTGATTCATGCCACTTTTCCGGATGCGTTGCGCAAGGCTGGCGCGAATTATCGGGGCGCTGGTTCTCGTGGGGTGCCTTGCGGCCTGCAGCGCGATCAAGCTCGCCTACAACAACCTGCCGGAGGTGAGCTACTGGTGGCTCGACAGCTACGTCGACTTCGACAGCACCCAGACGCCGCGGGTGCGCGACGAACTCACGCAAGTGCTCGAGTGGCACCGGCAGAACGAACTTCCGAAAGTCATCGACCTGCTGCGTCAGACGCGCACGCTGGCGGCCAACGACGTCACGCCGGCGCAAGCCTGCGAGCTGGTCGAGTCGATCCAGGCCCGCCTTCTCGCCCTGTCGGACCGCGCAGTGTCCGCGGGCGCGGACGTTGCCATGAGCCTCAGCGATGCGCAGCTCGTGCACCTCGAACGCAAGTACGCGCGGGTCAACGCCGACTACGGCAAGGAGTGGATCGCGCTGAGCCTGAAGGACCAGCGCGAAAAGCGCTATGAACAGTTCCTCGACCGGAGCGAGGACTTCTACGGCCGGCTCGATCCGGCGCAGCGCGATCTGCTGCGCCGCCAGATCGCACAGTCCGGCTTCGACCCGCGCGAGGTCGACGCCAGCCGCAGGACCCGTCAGCAGGAGATCCTCGTTCTGCTCCGACGACTGCTGACGGAGAAGGCCGCCCCTGCCGATGCACAGGCCGCGGTGCGCGCTTTCGTGCGTCACGTGGCGGAGCCGACCGGCACGGAGCGGGAGCGGCGCCAGGCGCAGCGGGAGGAGTCGTGCCGCAACATCGCCGAGCTGCACAACCAGACCACGCCCGCCCAACGCAGCAAGGCGCGACAACGACTCCAGGCCTACGAGGACGATCTGCGCGAGCTGGCATCAGCGCTTTAGCGCCCGAACTATGACGAATGACACAGGCAATATCCGGCCGCAAAGTACAACATTTGTCTACACTTGAGGGCGCCCGTCCTGCGCACCGACCGACCCATTTCCGAATGAACATCAGCCTCTGCACGCTCTTCGAAAAGAACTACCACTACGGCGTCGCCGCACTGACCAATTCGCTCATCGCGGCGGGCTATCAGGGCGATCTGTGGGTTGGCTACCGCGGCGAACTGCCGGCATGGATCACCGGCGCGCCTTCGTTCGACGCAGGCACCGGCAGATTCGAGGTCGCGCCCGGCCTGACGCTTCGCATGATGTTCCTCGATACGCCGGTGCACTTCACCTACTACAAGCCGACCTTCATTCGCGACCTGCTCGAAAAGCATGCGCCCGAAGCGGCAGTGATGGCCTACATCGACCCCGACATCGTGGTGAAGTGCGACTGGCCGTCGTTCTGCGGGTGGTTCACCGACGACGGCATCTCGCTGATCGAGGACGTCAACTGGTGCTTCCCGGCGCGGCATCCGAAGCGGCTGCAATGGAACCGCTTCTTCGAGCCGCACGGCGTGGTGCCGAAGCGCGCGCTCGAGCGCTACTACAACGCCGGCTTCATCGCGGTCCCGCGCGCGCACCTGGACTTCCTCGACCTGTGGCGGCGCCTGTGCGACCTCGTGCTCGCCCACAACGCGGGTGCCGAGAAGCTCAAGATCGGCGGCGGGGCGGATCTCTTCCATTCGACGGACCAGGACGCGCTCAACTTCGCGTTGACCGTCTACGACGCCCCGCTGAACACCGCCGGCCCCGAGGCGATGGATTTCGCGCCGGGCGGCTACTACCTCTCGCATGCCATCGGCTCGGTCAAGCCGTGGCACGGCAAGCACATCCAGCAGGCGCTGCGCGGCCAACCGCCGCGGCTCGCGGCCAAGGCGTACTTCCAGTTCGCGAACGCGCCGATCAAGGTGTGGGACGACGGCGACCTCGCGCGGCGCCGCCTCGAGCTGAGGATCGCGGCGGCGATCGGCCGCGTCTACCGCTCGGCCTGACGCGGCCGCGCTCGCCCGCTCACTTCTTCGCGGGGGGCGCAGTGACCCAGAGCCCGGCGAGCCAGCGCGCGCTTCGATCGAGGCCTTCGGAGGCGCCGATGGGCGGCGCGTAGCCGAGCACCTCGACCGCGCGATCCATCGGCAGACGCGTCGCGCAGGTGTGCAGCTGGCTGATCTCGTAGTCCGCCGATGGCGACGGCGGGTGCGGCAGCACGAAGCCGCTGGCGATCGGCGGCGCCGTATAGCGCTCGAGGCCGGCCTTCACCGCATCCTTGAGGCGCCGGCTGAACATCGGAAGGATCATCCGCGAGGCCGGCACTTGCTTGGCCCACGCCACGCGGTCGCGCAACGATCGCGCGGGAACGCTCGCAGCCGGCACGTCGCGGAAGTCCGAGACGTCGAAGCCCAGCGCCTGCGCGAGCGGCTGGTAGAACTCGCGCCAGGTCATGCAGGTACTGTCGGCGACGTAGAAGGCGCCCTCGGTCGCGCGCGCATGCGTGAGGCCCAGCTCGATCGCATGGATCAGGTTGTCGACGTAGATGTGGTTGCACAGGCCATGGCCGCCCTCGACCAGGAACGCCTGTTTCGAATGCAGCGCGCGCGGCAGCCCGCCGAACCACTGGCAGCGCGGCCCGTAGACGATGCCGGGCCGCAGGATGCAGACCTCCACGCCCGAGGCCTCGCGCAGCGCGCGCTCGGCCCGCACCTTGGCGTTGTTGTAGTCGTTGGGCTGGTCGTCCTTCAGCGGGGTGGCATCGTTGGTGCCGGCCGGCGGGTTCTGCCCGTGCACCGAGGCGCTGCTGAGGTAGACGAGCCGGCGAACACCTGCGGTCTTGCACGCTTCCACCGCGGCCTGCGCGGCCGCGACGATCTGCGCGGCATCGCCGACGATCGCATGCACCATCGCATCGCACCCGCGAACGGCTTCGGCCAGCGAGGCGGCATCGAAGATGTCGGCCTGCTTCCACGACGGCAGCGCAAAACGCGCCATGCGGGCGAGGCTGTAGGGGCTGCGCACGATCGCGCGCACCTCGTGCGTGCCGCCGAGCACCCATTTCTCCATCAGGCGGGTGCCGACGAATCCGGAACCTCCGAGCACTGCAACTTGCATGGTCACGCGGCCTCCACGAGCTGGCGGGCGCGGGCGGACTCTTCCGGATCGAAATAGGGCATGTCCATCAATCGCTTGCGGGCGTACATGGTTTCGACGAGCGACAGCGCGGCCATGGCCGTGCCGCCGCTGACGCGGGGCTTGCGGTTCTCGCGGACCGCGTCCACCACATCCTTCCATTGCGCGGTGAAGGCGCCGAGGTAGCCATGCGCCGGCGTCGAATGCTCGGCGGTGCTGCCGTACTGCTGGCGGCTCGTCGCGAGCTGGGGGACCGGCACGCCGTCGATCTCTATCAGCAGATCGGTGGCCTGGCCGGTGCGCCAGGTGACGGTCGCGCGCTCGAACTCGATGCGATAGCGGTTGGCCAGCTCCACGTCCCAGCTCAGGCGGATGTCGGCCTCGGTGCCGCCCGGCCAGCGCAGCTTGGCGGCGCTGTTGATCTCCACGCCGCCCATGGCGTCGTCGGCGTAGTCGACGACCTCGGGCAGACCGAGCCACGACACCAGGATCTCGAGCATGTGGATGCCGATGTCCAGCGTGACGCCGCCGCCGCCCTCCTGCCGCGTGAAGAAGCCCGCCGACGCGGCCGGCCAGCGGAACATGCCGCCCTCGTCGGCCACGATGCGGCGCACCGGCCCGAACACGGCGGAAGCGATCAGCGTGCGCACGGTCTCGATGGCCGGGAAGAAGCGCCGGAAGTGCCCCACGGCCAGCATGCGCCCGAGCCTGTCCGCCTCGTTGCGCATGGTGCGCGCCTCGGCGGCGGTGGCGCAGATCGGCTTTTCGACCAGCAGGTTGTAGCCGCGCCCGAGCAGCGATACCGCGAGATCCGCATGGCTGCGCGCCGGCGTGGCGATCAGCGCGATGTCGGCTTCGCGCGCACGTTCCAGGTCGGTGTAGCACTTGGCCGCGGGGAAGAGGCCCTGGCAGCGCGCGAGCCGCTCTTCGCTGCGGTCCACCAGGCCGACGACTTCGAGCCATCCCTGGCGCTCCGCCTCGCGTGCCGCGGGGCCCTGGTATTCCTCCACCACCGCGCCGCAGCCGATGATGAGCACCTTGAGCGGAAGTTCCGCCTTGCTTTCGATTGCGCTGTCGCTGCTGATCTCGCTAGTCATCTGTCGATCCGAAGAACCCGTCGTAGTTGCCAGCCCAGCAGGCTGGGGTTGCGAAGCAGGATACCGGCCGCGCGCGACTTGCCGCCGGGCGAGCGGACCAGGTCCCGCAGCAGCGGTCGCATCGACAGCGAGAAGCCCACCATGCCTGCATGCCGCGCCTCGCGGCACGAGCGGCAGTCCGCATGGGCGCGCGCATTGCGGCTGATGACCGTGCGCCCAGTGCGCCACATCACTTCCACGTTCTTGCTCATGCTGCCGGGCACCATGCGGTAGACGCTGCGCATGTCGCGCGCGAGCCCGAACTTGCCGCCGCGCCCGGCGATGCGAAGCCACAGGTCCCAGTCCTCGCAGGAGCGCAGGCCGACATCGAAGAGGCCGACTTGCGAGAGCATCTCGCGCCGCACGACGAAGGTGTTCGGCGGGCCGATGTTCTTGCGCAGCAGGGCATGCAACGCATCGCGGCCGATGTCCTGTCCGCCGAATTCGCCGATGACCTTCTCGCCACCCTCGTCCACCACGTCGGCATAGCCGTGCACCACGTCGAGTTCGTCCGCCTCTGCGAACGCGCGCGCGGCCGCGGCCAGCATGCCCGGGCGCAGGTAGTCGTCCGAATCGAGGAACAGCAGGTACCGGCCGCGGGAGCGCAGGATGCCGCGATTGCGCGCCGCGCAGAGGCCCGCATTGGGCTGGCGGATCACGATCACGCCGTCATAGCGGCTCGCGACTTCGGAAGCGTTGTCGGGCGAACCGTCGTCCACCACGATCACTTCGAGATCCACGTCCCGTGCCTGCGCGAGCGCCGACTCGATCGCCGTCGGCAGCAGGTGCGCCTGCTTGTAGCAAGGGATGATGACGCTGAACTCGGGCATCAATGCGAGCCTTGCCGCCGCCGCAGGCTGGAAAAACCGTCGCGCAGCACCAGCGGCCAGAAGCGCACCGGCAGCCGCGCCACTTCGCGCAGCGCCTGACCGATCGACGAACGCGCGCGCTGGCGCAGCATCGGCGCGAAGGCCATGTTGTAGACGTAGCGCGCGCCGCCCTGCAGTGCATGGCGCGCGGTGACGCGTCGCGACTTCGGCGAACCCACCGGCAGGCGGGACGCCATGCCGACCACCTGGCGGATGCCGCGCCACATCGCCTGCCCGTTCTTGCTCAGCGAGCCGCCGCGGAGGCGGTACACCGCGAGCGAGTGGTCCATGCGAACCCACTTGTCGGTCGCTGCCGCGATGCGCAGCCAGAGGTCGAGGTCTTCCGCGTGATGGAGTCCGGGCCGAAACAGGCCGCTGCGCGCGAAGACATCGCGCCGCACGATGATGCCGTTGGTCGGCACCGATTCGCCGCCCAGCACGCTCAGGAAGGCCGTCGGCTGCAGGCTGGGCGCGGCATGGCGATCGACCGGACGGCCTTCGTCGTCGACCACCTGCATGCCGCAGACGAACACGTCGGCGTCCGGATTCGCGGCCAGCGCCGCTTCGAACGCCGTCCGGTACCCGGGCAGGAGCAGATCGTCGCTGTCGAGGAACAGCACGAAATCCGCCTGGCTTTCGAGGATCGCGCGGTTCCGCGCCACCGAGGGGCCGGCATTGCGCTGGCGGATCACGCGCACGCCTTCACAACGCTCGGCGTAGTCGGCCGAGCCGTCGCTGGAGCCGTCGTCCACCAGCAGCACCGGAACACGGTTGTCCTCCCACGCCGAGGCGAGGGTTTCCGACAGCGTCGCGGCGGAGTTGTAGGAGGCCGTGAGGGCTTCCAGCGTCAACGGGGTCATGGCTCGCGCTTGTCGCGAATATCACGGCGCCGCGGCGCCACCGCGAGACGAGCTACACCTGCATTCGACATTGACGAGAGACCCTCCCAGCCTGTGAGCACCGAGGAGTCCATGCGAGACAGGCCTCAGAGATATCGGTTGCACGATGATACACATCAAAATTAAGTCTTAACTACTACGACGCGGCCAACTGTGCGAAACGCCACGGCGCTATGACTCTGGCAATATCTCCGAAGGAAGGGTTGAGCCAAGCACGCAACGTTCATTCCAGCCAGGATGCCGGGCGCCTTCAAATCAGCGGAGTCGGCTGCATCGGCCGCTCGAAGTAGTCGCCCAGCTTTTCGAGTGCATGCGGCTCCATGATGCGCAGCCAGCCGCTCTCGAGCCGATGCAGGTTGAGCTGCCGCAGGCGCCGCAATGTCTTGTTGGTGTGGACCAGCGAGAGGCCCAGGGCGTCGGCGATGTGCTGCTGGCTCAGCGGGAATTCCGCCCAGCCGTCGCGCACCAGGCCGAGCCGCTCGGCCCGGCGGTACAGGTGCATCAGCAGCATCGCGACGCGCTCGCCCGCGCTGCGGCGGCCGGTGGTCACGAGGTTGTCGTCCACCATCTTTTCTTCTCGCGCAGCCAGCCAGGTGATGTCGTAGCCGAGCTTGGGATGCCCGCGAAAGAGATCCCAGAGCCGCTCGCGCTCGAAGGCGCAGAGGGCCACCGCGGTCATCGCCTCGACGCCGTGGGTATGGCCGTCGGCGAATTCGTCCTGCAATCCGATGAAATCGCCGGGCAGCAGAAAGCTCAGGATCTGCCGCCGGCCATCGGCCAGCGTCTTGAAGCGGAACGCCCAGCCGGAATAGAGCGTGAAGAGCTGCCCGCTCAGCCGGAACTCGTCGATGACCGGGCGGCCGGCGTCGAAGAAGCGCGTGCCGGTGCGGAACGACTCGATGACCCGCACCTCGTCCGCCGACATCGGCAGGAACGCCGGGTTGCGGCGCAGGCCGCACGCGTCGCAGGGATGCGCGCAGCGCGGGGGGGAAACCGGGAGCGGGTGGTCCTCGAAATTCACCAAATCACTATAGGTCGCCCACGCATGTCTTTTGACATTTCGAGGATTCGTCCGGCCTCCTAGACTGCCATTGCCCTACACACGACGACAGATGCCGCCTCTTCGGGAAGTCCTCTACATCAGCCTGCTCGCCACCGACCAGTCCACGACCGTCGTCGGCCAGATCGTGACTGTCTCTCGCGCGCGCAATCTGCGCGACGGGATCACCGGGCTTCTGATCTTCGACGGGATGCGCTTCTGCCACCACTTCGAGGGCCCGGCCGACGCGGTGCAGGCTCTGCTGGCGCGGCTGGAAGCCGACCGGCGGCACGTCGAGTTGCGCGTGCTCTACGACGGCGAACTGACGCAGCGGCGCTACCAGCGCTTCGAGATGGGCCTTGCCGAAGTCGACGACCACGAGGATCTCGTGGACGTGAACGCGCTCCACGGGAGTGCAGCGCTCGAATACTTCATCGCGCTGCGCTCCCGCTTCGATATTTCCAGCTGATCGCCGGAGCGGAACTCAACCCGCGCGGGCGGTGGGCTGGACGGCGTCCCAGCTGTAGGTGGCGCCGTGGCTGTCCCACGGTTCCATCACGATGCGCTCGCCCGGGGCCACCGTCAGCGACTCGCCGGGTGCAAGCACCAGGTCTTCGCTGCCCCAGTGGGCGGTGGCGTCGCGGGTGACCCACACCCGGCCCTGCCGGATGCGCAGCACGCTCGCGCTGGAGGCTTTCAGACTCATCGCATGTCCGGCCTCGAGCTGCCATGCACCGCGGCGCACGGCCGACGGCACGGCGGTCGTACGGACCGATGCAACGGACGGAAGCGTGTTGGTGGTGCAGACGGCGGACATGACGATCTCCTGGTGGTGAGCACGCAAATGGCGCGCTTCGGGAATGAATGATCGGCTCGCCGTCGTTGGCAGTCCAATGAAAACGCGGTAGCCTACTGATTCCGGTTTCGCATCAATCAACACCCCGTCGAAGCCCCCCCGATGCTGCATTCCCAGACCCATCTGCGCTCCCGGCCGATCTCCGCCGGCCACCTCCGCGCCTTCGAGGCGGTCGCCCGCCACCTGAACTTCCGCGCCGCCGCCGAGGAAATGGCGCTGACCCAGTCCGCGGTCAGCCGGCAGATCCAGTCGCTGGAAGACGAGGTGGGTGTGGGCCTGTTCCTGCGGCACACGCGGGCGGTGGAGCTCACCAGCGCGGGCGCGCAGTTGCTGCTGGCGGTGCAGCAGTCGCTGCCGCGCATCGATGGCGCGGTGCGCCAGATCCGCCAGAACGCCGGGCGCAAGAGCGTGTCGCTGACCACCTTCGCGTCCTTCGCGTCGATGTGGCTGATCCCGCGGCTGGAGGCTTTCCAGCGCGACAACCCCGAGATCGACATCCGCATCGACGCGAGCGACATGGCGCTGGACATGGATGTCGCCGACGTCGACCTCGCCCTGCGCTACGGCCCGCGCGAGAACATGCCGACGGGCGCGGTGCGCCTCTTCGGCGAGACGATCACGCCGGTCGCGAGCCCGTGGCTGATCAAGACCAACCCGCCGATCAAGGGCCCGGCGGACATCGCGCGCTTCACGCTGATCGAGGCTGGCGACGCGCACCGCACACACCTCGAATGGCTGACGTGGCGCCGCTGGTTCGAGGTCCACCACATGGCGCGGGCGCAGCCGCGGCGCTGGCTCTATTTCAACTACGCCTACCAGATGGTGCAGGCCGCACTCACCGGCCAGGGGCTGGTGCTCGCCCGCAGCTCGCTGATCGCCGAAAGCCTCGCCAACGGCGATCTGGTGGAGGTGCTGCCGCACCACCGCATGGATTCACCGATGGCCTACTGGCTCATCACCGGCCCGCGCAGCGCGCCGCGTCCGGAAATCCAGGCGTTCTGCGACTGGCTGCAGGGCCAGGCCGCGATCACACGCGAAACGATCGGCGAAATACCTGACCCCGACACGATCGACCAGTTGGATTGACCCGAGGCCCGCGCAGCGCGGCCCATTCGCGAAACACCGCGGAACCGGCTTCGCCGGGCCGCTGGTGTTGCCCCCCGGCAGGGTGTGCAGAGCCACACGAAGTGGGCGAGACTGGGGGGCGAGCTACCCAATCGGCCAGACGACGCCGTTGTCGTTGAGGATGGCGTCCAACGGCACGTCGTGCGCCTCCGGCTCGAAGTCCTCTAGAAATCCGTTCGTGAAGCCCAACCCCACCGTGAACGGCTTCGGCTCCAAGGCCGCCAGCGTGCGGTCATAAAAGCCGCCACCGTAACCTAATCGATAGCCCCCGGCGCTGTAGCCCAGGCATGGCACGAAGAGCAGGGTCGGCACGATCAGTTCTGTGTCCTTCGGCTTCGGGATGTCGTAGGCATCGTTTTCCATCGGGCAGCCCGGATACCACGCATGGAAGGTCAGCGTCTTGTGCACCCGGTCGACCACCGGCAGGCCGATGCGCCGGCGCTGCGCCTCGCCCTGCAGTTCGCCGTCTTCCTTCCAGCGATGCAGCGCGGGCAGCGGATCGAATTCGCCCTTGATCGGCCAGTAGGCGCCGATCACCGTATCCGGTCGTCCGACCAGCCAGATGCGCATCACGCGCTGGAGCAGATCGGCGCGCGCGAGCCGGTCCGGCATTGCAAGACGCTGTTCCACCAGTGCATTACGCAGCTGAGTTTTGAGAAAGTTGGCAGTTGCCGAGGTGTCGGCACCGTTTGACTTGTCCATAATCCCCCGATGCAATTCGCGAGCATTTTGGCACCGGTCCGCCGCCGGCCCCGCGCGGCTCTTTCCGCCCTTGTCTTTTCAATCCTCGCCGGCGTGGGTGCGACCCAGTCCGCCAACGCGCAAAACGCGAACGACGACGTCCTGCTGCAGATGAAACAGGCCGCCCAGCGCGGCGACAAGTCGCGCCTCTCGGCACTGCTGCCGCAGGCGCGCGGCCATGTGCTCGAACCTTGGGCCGCCTACTGGGAACTCAAGGCGCGCCTGTCGGACGCGAGCCAGGAGGAAGTCCAGGCCTTTCTCGCGCAATACGCCGGCACCTACCAGGAAGACCGCCTGCGCAACGACTGGCTGCTGCTCGCCGGGCAGCGCCGCGACTGGAACGGCTTCACCAGCCTGCACCCCGCCTTCCGCATGAACGACGATCCGCAGGTCCGTTGCTACGCGGTGCTGATCGAGACGCTGCAGTCCGGCACCGCCACGCCGGGGCAGGCAGACGAAGTGCGCCGCAACTGGTTCGGCCAGCGTGATCTCGACGACGGCTGCCTCACCGCCGCCGATCGCATGATCAGTGCGCGCCAGATGCCGGCCAACGACGCATGGAAGAAGGCGCGCCTGTCGATCGAGGCCAATCGCCCGCAAGCCGCGCGCAGCGCCGTGATGATCGTGGCGCCCGATGCGATCCCGCTGTTCGAAGAAATGAACGCCAACGTCGGCAAGTTCCTCGCGAGCCGCGCGGTGGTTGCCGCCAAGTCGCGCCGCGAGATCGTGGTGCTCGCGCTGATCAAGCTGGCGATCGCCGACCCCGAGATGGCCGCATCGCAGCTCGACGGCAAGTGGGGGCCGATGCTTTCCGCGGAAGAGCGCAACTGGCTCTGGGGCACCATCGGGCGACAGGCGGCCACCAAGCTCTCGCCGGCGGCCAACAGCTACTTCGCCAACGTCACCAAGAACAGCGACCTCTCCGACGAGATGCTCGCGTGGAAAGCCCGCGCCGCGATGCGCACCGGCGACTGGAAGACGGTGCAGGCCGCGATCGACGCGATGAGCGAGACGCCGCGGCAGGATCCGACCTGGGTCTACTGGAAGGCCCGCGCGCTTGCCAGCTCCGGTGGCGATGAGCGCCGCGCGCAGGCCCGTGCACTATATGAAAGCATCGCGGGCACGCGCGGCTTCTACGAGCTGCTCGCGCTTGAAGAACTGGGCCAGCGCGCCGCCGTGCCCACGCGCCCCGCACCGCTCACGGCCGAGGAAAAGAAAGCCGCGCGCGACAACCCGGCGCTCAATCGCGCGCTCTATGCCATCTCGATCGGCATGCGCCCCGAAGGCACACGCGAGTGGAACTACGCCACCAACCTGCACGATCGCGGCGGCATGGCCGACCGCGAGTTGCTGGCCGCCGCCGACCTCGCCTGCCAGCGCGAGGTGTGGGACCGCTGCATCAACACCAGCGAGCGCACCAAGGGCACGATCGACGTGGACCAGCGCTTCCCGATGCCCTTCCGCGACACGGTGGTGCGCAAGAGCCAGGAGATCGGCCTTGATCCCGCCTACGTCTACGGCTTGATCCGGCAGGAGAGCCGCTTCGTCATGGACGCACGCTCGGGTGTCGGCGCCTCGGGCCTGATGCAGGTCATGCCGGCCACCGCGCGCTGGACCGCCAAGAAGATCGGCATGTCCGACTTCACCCCGGGCCAGATCACCGACCGCGACACCAACATCACCATCGGCACCAACTACCTGAAGCTGGCGCTCGACGACTTCGACGGCTCGATGCCGCTCGCCGCCGCCGCGTACAACGCGGGCCCCGGCCGGCCGCGCAACTGGCGCAACGGCCCCACCATGGAAGCCGCGATCTGGGCCGAGAACGTGCCTTTCAACGAAACGCGCGACTACGTGAAGAAGGTGCTCGCCAACACCACCAACTACGCGGCCCTGATCACCGGGCGGCCGCAATCGATCAAGGACAAGCTCGGCCGCGTGGGCCCGCGCGACGTCGCGGAGCCTGAACCCAACAAGGACTTGCCCTGAATCGGACCCTGCAGAGCCTGCGCGCCCAGTTGCCCAACTGGGCGATCGAATGGCTGGAGATCATCGTCCCGATCGCGGAGGTCGCGCTCATCATGCTGGGCGCCTGGCTGCTGTATCGCATCGTTCGCCGCCTCGTCGAGCGCGTGGCGATGAGCTACGCGCTGCCCTCCAACGTGGCCATGGTCACCCGCCGCACGGCCGGTTTCCTGATCTATGGCGGCGCCGTTCTGTGGGCGCTGGAGCGGCTGGGCGCCTCGGGCACCGTGCTCTGGACGGCCTTCACCGGCTTCGCCACCGTCGGCGCGGTGGCCTTCTTCGCCGCGTGGAGCGTGCTGTCGAACATGTTCTGCGCGCTCTTGATCTTCACCACGCGCATGTTCTGGCCCGGTGACACGGTGGAGGTCCTCGAGAACGGCGAGAAGCCCGGCCTCAAGGGCCGCGTGCGGGACATCAATCTCGTCTTCACCACGCTCGAGGAAACCGGCGACGCGCGGCAAGGCACGACACTGAAGATCCCCAACAGCATGTTCTTCCAGCGCGCGGTGCGCCGCTGGCACGGCAGCGCACCGCCGCTGCCGCAGGCCCTTGCACCGCACCCGGCATCTCCTGCGCCGGTGGATGCCGCGCCGCGCTGAGCATCAATTTCCACCCTGTTCCGCATCAATCGAAGCGCTGCCTCCGGCTAGCATGGTGAGCTTTGCAGCAGCTCACCGGAGATTCGCGATGACCCAGCTCTACATCGGCAACAAGAACTACTCGTCCTGGTCCATGCGGCCGTGGGTGCTCCTGAAGCAGGCCGGCATCGCCTTCGAGGAAGTCATGGTGCGCTTCGATTCCTTCGACGCCGACTCGAAGTTCAAGCACACGATCCTCAAGATCAACCCGACCGGCACCGTGCCCGTGCTGAAGGACGGCGACATCGTGGTCTACGACACGCTCGCCATCTGCGAATACCTCGCCGAGACCTACCCTGACAAGAAGCTCTGGCCCGCCGATCGCGCCCGCCGCGCACAGGCTCGCAGCGCGTGCGCGGAGATGCATGCCGGCTTCGGATCGCTGCGCAGCCACTGCACGATGAACATCGAGGCCGACCTGCGCCAGCAGGGCCAGCTCATCCTGCGCGACCAGCCCGGCGTACGCGCCGACCTCGCGCGCCTGGTGCAACTCTGGGGCGGCCTGCTCGAAGCCCACGGCGGACCGATGCTCTTCGGCGAATTCAGCATCGCCGACGCCTACTTCGCGCCGGTGTGCACCCGCATCCGGACCTACGGCCTGCCGGTGCCCGCGCCGATCTCGGCCTACATCGATCGCGTGCTGGCACTGCCCGGCGTGAAGGCATGGATCGACGACGCGCTGGCCGAAAAGGAGTTCGTCCTCTTCGACGAGCCCTACCGCCTGCAGCGCTGACCCCCATGGGCGGCGGGGCGCATCGCCGCCCTACACTCGCCCGATGCAAACCTATCTCGTCGGCGGCGCGATCCGCGATGCGCTGCTGGGCCGGCCCGGCAGCGATCACGACTGGGTCGTCGTGGGGGCGACGCCCGAGCAGATGATCGCGCGCGGCTACCTGCCGGTGGGTCGCGACTTTCCGGTGTTCCTTCACCCCGAGACGCGCGAGGAATACGCGCTCGCCCGCACCGAGCGCAAGAGCGCTCCCGGCTATCGCGGCTTCGTCGTGCACGCCGCGCCCGACGTGACGCTCGAACAGGACCTCGCGCGGCGCGACCTCACCATCAACGCGATCGCCCTGCCCGAGGACAGGATCGGCGCCTCCGATCGCCTCGATGTCGATCCCGCCGATCTCGTCGACCCCTTCCATGGCCAGCGCGACCTGCGCGAAAAGCGTTTGCGCCACGTCACCGACGCGTTCCGCGAAGACCCGGTGCGCATCCTGCGCGTCGCGCGCTTCGCCGCGCGCTTCGACGACTTCACCGTTGCGCCCGAGACCATGGTGCTCATGCGCGAGATGGTCGAAGCCGGCGAGGTCGATGCGCTGGTGCCCGAGCGCGTGTGGCAGGAGCTTTCGCGCGGCCTGATGGAAGCCAGGCCTTCGCGCATGTTCGAGCTGCTACGCGAATGCGGCGCGCTCGCGGTGCTGCTGCCCGAGGTGGAACGGCTCTGGGGCGTTCCGCAGCCCGCGGCACATCACCCCGAGATCGATACCGGCGTGCACCTGATGATGGTGCTCGACATGGCCGCGGAGACGAAGACATCGCTGGCCGTGCGCTTCGCCTGCCTGGTGCACGACCTCGGCAAGGGCACCACGCCCGCCGACGTGCTGCCGCGCCATCACGGGCACGAACAGCGCAGCGCCAAGCTGCTGCGCGAGGTGTGCGACCGCTGGCGCGTGCCGGTCGACATCCGCGAACTCGCGGACGTGGTCGCGCGCGAACACGGCAACATCCATCGCAGCGGCGACCTCAATGCCGCAGCCGTCGTGCGCCTGCTGGAGCGCTGCGATGCCTTCCGCAAGCCTGAACGCTTCGCCGAGGTCCTGCAGGCCTGCGAATGCGACGCACGCGGCCGGCTCGGGCTCGAAGACCGGCCCTATCCGCCACGCGAGCGCCTGCTCGCCGCGCTCGGTGCCGCTCAATCGGTGGCGACCGAGCCCATTGCGCGCGCAGCGCGCGAAGCCGGCGCATCCGGCCCCAAGATCGGCGAGGCGATCTCGCGCGCCCGCGTGGCCGCCGTCGACGCAGCGCTTCAACCCTTCTCCCAGAGTTGAATTGACGACTTTGGCCGACGCGGTGCGCGGCGGGAGTCTGCTATGGTTTTTCCTCCATGCAGCAGCCCCCCCGACTTACCCACGACGCGGCGCTCTTCCTCGACTTCGACGGCACTCTGGTCGAACTCGCCGAAACGCCTGAGGCGATTCATGTGCCCGCCGCGATGGTCCCGCTCCTCGGTGACCTCGCCGACCTGCTCGGCGGTGCACTGGCCGTCGTCTCAGGCCGGCAGATCGACGTGATCGATCGCTTTCTCGCCCCGCTGCGGCTGCCGGCCGCCGGCGAACACGGCGTTCAGCGCCGCGACGCCGAAGGCCATATGCAGGAGCAGCGCCCACCCGATCTCACGCTGGTGCTCGATGCCGCGAACGAACTCGCGGGCGTGCACGAAGGCCTGCTGGTCGAGCGCAAGCACGCCGCCATCGCACTGCACTACCGGCTCGCGCCGCAACTCGAAGCGGTGTGCCGCGATGCCATGCAGCGCGTGATCGAAGGCCAGCCGCAACTCGAACTCATGCATGGCAAGTTCGTCTTCGAAGTGAAGCCCGCAGGCATCAACAAGGGCATCGCCATCGACGCCTTCATGAAGGAGCCGCCCTTCGCGGGCCGCATGCCCGTGTTCGCGGGCGACGACACCACCGACGAAAGCGGCTTCGCGATCGTGCAGCCGCGCGGCGGTGTCGGCATCAAGGTGGGCTCGGGTCCCAGCCTGGCGCTGCATCGGCTCGATTCGCCGCGCGCGATCTTCGAATGGCTCGTGGCCACGCGCGACCTGCTCGCGGCGCCCACAACAACAAACCCGAGGAAGCCCGCATGACCACCCTTCAGAAGGACACCGAAGCCACCGAAGACCGTGCAGGACTGTCGATGGCCGGCGCCGCAGGCGCAAGCGACAAGGCGGCCGTGCACGACGAGCGGCTGGCCCGCCCCGCCGCTCGCATGGGGTTCGGCCCCCCGGCCGAGCAATCGCTCGAAGTCGGCGTGATCGGCAACTGCGCGTACAGCGCGCTCATCGACTCTCGCGCGCGCGTGGTGTGGTGCTGCCTGCCGCGCTTCGACGGAGACCCGGTCTTCAACGCGCTGCTGCACCCTGGCGAAGAAGCCAGCGCATGGAGCATCGAGCTCGAGGACTTCGCCTCCTCCAAGCAGTGGTACGAGCCGAACACCGCGGTGCTGCGTACGCAGCTCTTCGACACCGCCGGCCAGTGCATCGAGATCACCGACTTCGCGCCGCGCTTCCACAGCCGCTCGCGCTATTTCCGGCCGCTCACGATGGTGCGCCGGGTGAAGCCGGTGGTCGGCACGCCGCGCATCCGGGTCAAGCTCGCGCCGGGCTTCCAGTGGGGCGCTGCGCCGCCGACCATCACGCGGGGCAGCAACCACATCCGCTACGTCGGACCCGAGTTCGCGCTGCGGCTCAACACCGACGCGCCGGTCTCGCACATCCTGTCGCACCAGCCCTTCGTGCTTTCGCGCGAGCACAACTTCGTGCTCGGCGCAGACGAGACGCTGACCGACGGCATCGCCGACACCGCGCGCCACTTCGAGCAGGAAACCATCGCCTACTGGCGCACCTGGAGCAAGCGGCTCGCGATCCCCTTCGAGTACCAGGACGCGGTGATCCGCGCCGCGATCACGCTCAAGCTGTCGCTCTACGAGGACACCGGCGCGATCGTCGCCGCGATGACCACCAGCATCCCCGAGGCGCCGGGCAGCCAGCGCAACTGGGACTACCGCTACTGCTGGCTGCGCGATGCCTTCTTCGTGGTGCGCGCGCTCAACAGCCTCTCCGAAGTCGGCACGATGGAGGACTACCTGCGCTGGCTCTCCAACGTGGTGATCGGCTCGCGCGGCGAGCATATCCAGCCGCTGTACGGCATCGGGCTGGAGCGCGAACTGCCGGAGTCCTTCGTCGACGGCCTTCCGGGCTATCGCGGCATGGGGCCGGTGCGCGTGGGCAACCAGGCGCAGGAGCATTTCCAGCATGACGTGTACGGCAACATCGTGCTTGGCGCGGCGCAGGCCTTCCACGACCATCGGCTGCTGAGCCGCGGCGGCCTGGCCGAGTTCCCCTACCTCGAAGCCGTCGGCGAGCAGGCCATCCGCGTCTACGGCACGCCCGATGCGGGCATGTGGGAACTGCGCACACGTGCGCGCGTGCACACCAGCTCGGCGCTGATGAGCTGGGCCGCCTGCGACCGGCTCGCGAAGATCGCGCGCGCACTCGGCCTGCCCGAGCGCGCGGCCTACTGGCACGGCCACTCGTCGCGCATGCGCGAGGAAATCCTCGCCAAGTCCTGGTGCGAGGAACGGCAGGCTTTCGCCGAGAGCTTCGGCGGCCACGAGCTCGATGCGAGCGTCCTGCTCATGGTCGAAGTCGGGCTGATCGACGCGCGCGACCCGCGCTTCATCTCCACCGTCGACGCGATGGAGAAGACGCTCTGCGACGGTCCGTACATGCGCCGCTACGAGGCCGCCGACGACTTCGGCAAGCCCGAGACCGCGTTCAACATCTGCACCTTCTGGCGCATCGACGCGCTCGCCAAGATCGGCCGCAAGGCCGAGGCGCGGCAGATCTTCGAGACCATGCTCGCCGCGCGCAACCCGCTGGGCCTGCTGTCGGAGGACACGCATCCGGTCACCGGCGAGATGTGGGGCAACTTCCCGCAGACCTATTCGATGGTCGGGATCATCAACGCAGCCGTCCGGCTTTCAGCCCCCTGGGACTCGTGCATATGAGCCGATTGGTGGTGGTGTCGAACCGCGTGGCCGATCCCCGCAAACCCGCGGCCGGTGGACTCGCCGTGGCGCTGGGGGAAAGCCTGCAGCAAAGCGGCGGCCTGTGGTTCGGCTGGAGCGGCTCGATCGTGGAGGAAGGCCCCACCGGCGAAGGCGAGATGCACCGGCAGCAGGCCGGCAAGGTCACGCTCGCGACCATCGACCTGAGCCGCGAAGACCATGACAGCTACTACCTCGGCTACAGCAACGACGTGCTCTGGCCGGTGTTCCACGGCCGGCTCGACCTCGCGCACTTCGAAGCCGGCTTCGTGGGTGGCTACCGGCGCGTCAACCAGCTCTTCGCGCGCAAGCTGCTGCCGCTGCTCAAGGACGACGACATCATCTGGGTGCACGACTATCACCTGATCCCGCTGGCGGCCGAACTGCGCGCGATGGGGTGCCGGCAACGCATCGGCTTCTTCCTGCACATCCCGCTGCCGCCGCAGATCATCCTGGCGGCCGTGCCACAGCACGAGTGGTTGATGCGCTCGCTGTTCGCCTACGACCTCGTCGGCTTTCAGGCCCGGCAGGACGTGCAGCACTTCGAGGACTACGTGCGCTACGAAGCCAGGGGCGAGGTGATGGGCGATCATCTCTATCGCGCCTTCGGCCAGACGGTGCGTTGCGACGCCTTCCCGATCGGCATCGACGTCGACGAATTCGCCGCGCTCACGCACGCGAAGGAATCGCGCGACATGTACGAGACCATGAAGCGCGAGTATTCGACGCGGCGCCTGCTGCTGGGCATCGACCGGCTCGACTATTCCAAGGGCATTCCGCAGCGGGTGCGCTCGTTTCGCGAGCTGCTCGCCAACTACCCCGAGAACCGCCGCAGCGCGACGCTGATCCAGATCGCCTCGCCGACGCGCGAGACGGTCGACGCCTATGGCGACATCCGGCGCGAACTCGAATCATTGTGCGGCGCGATCAACGGCGACTTTGGCGAGCTCGACTGGATGCCGGTGCGCTACATCCACCGCATGGTGGCGCGCAAGCGGGTGCCGGGCCTGTGCCGTGCGGCGGCGGTCGGGCTGGTGACGCCACTGCGCGACGGCATGAACCTCGTCGCCAAGGAATACATCGCCGCACAGGATCCGGCGGACCCCGGCGTGCTCGTGCTCTCGCGCTTCGCGGGCGCCGCGGAGCAATTGAAGGAAGCGCTGCTGGCGAACCCGTACGACATCCATGGCACCGCCGAGATCATGCAGCAGGCGCTGCAGATGCCGCTCCACGAACGGCGCGAGCGTCACCAGAAGCTGCTCGCGTGCATCCGTGAGCAGGATGTGCATTGGTGGCGCAACGGATTTCTCGATGCGCTGCGGGCGGCGGAGAGCGTGCGGTAACTGGAGGAGAGAAGAGTGAAGGGAAGTTGCCTCTGCGGCCATTTGGTTTATGAAGTCGACCAACTGGACGGGCCTATCGTGCATTGCCACTGCAAGACTTGCAGAAAGGCCCATGCCGCTGCATTTGCCAGCACCGCGCGCGTGATGCGAAATCACTTTCGCTGGATTCAGGGCGAGGACGCGCTCGGCTCACACGAATCGTCGCCGGGCAAGCGCAGATTCTTTTGCACCCGATGTGGAACGCATCTGGTCGCTGAACGTGCGGAGCAGGCACATGTGATCCTGCGAGTCGGAAGTCTCGACGAGGACCCGGGAATCGCACCGACGACACACATCTGGACATCGCATGATGTGCCGTGGCTGGCAGGCGACGAAGGCGCCCGGTTTGCCGAGTGGCAGCCTGACCGATGAGATCGGCGTCAGGACGCCTTCTGCGCTGACCTCCGCATCGTCTTTTTCTCGTTCGCCCGCACCCCCACCTTCTCCCGCCTAAGGCTGTTCCCCAGCGCCGTCTTGCGCAGGATCACCGCGAATGACTGGATGAACACCGGCTTGGTTTCTCCGAGCCGCCACAGGATGCCCGGGGTCCGCGTGGGCGTCGGGCTTTCGAGCGGGATCACGGCGAGTCCCGACATGCCTTCGGGCACCGCGTTGATCGCCACGATCGTGCCGATCTGCGTGCGGGCCACCAGCCCGAGCATCGGCGCGACGGTCGACATTTCTGCCACCACCGTCGGCTCGGCACCACAGGCGCTGAAGCATTCGTCGATCATGGTGCGAGTCGAGAACGTCTTCGCGAGCAGCACGAGGTCTTGCCGGTGCAGCTCCACCATCCGGATGCGCTTGCGGCCCGCGAGCGGATGGCTGTCCGAGACCACGAGCACCATCTCCTCGTTGTAGAGCGGCTCGAACCATAGATCCGTCGGATCCTCCGGGCGATAGGCGATGCCGAGATCGAGCTCACCCGCCCGCAGGCGTGCGCAGATCACTTCGGCGGAGAGCTCCTCCACGCTGATGCGCACCGTCGGGTGCCGCGCAAGGAAGAGCGCCACGCATTCCGGGATGAGCCCCATGTTGAAGGTGTGCGTGGCGCCGATGCGCACCTGGCCCGTGAGGTTGCCCGCATCGGGCTTGAGCAGCGCCACGCCCTGATCGACCTCGCGCAGCGCACGCGACGCAAAGCCGCGCAGCAGTTCGCCCGCTTCGGTGGTGACGACCTTCTTGCCGATGCGTTCGAAGAGCGGCTGGCCGAGCTCTTCCTCGAGCTGCCGGATCTGGTGCGAGAGGGTCGACTGGGTGACATGCACCCGTTCCGCCGCCCGCGTGAAGCTCAGGCAGTCGGCCAGTGCGACGAAATAACGCAGATGCCTCATCTCCATGGAAACCCCCACGAATGATCGATGCCATCGATGATATCGATGGAAATTCATCATTTGTCCGGCGCGGGGCGCAGCCCTATCGTCCCGCCCATCGGCGCTCGATGACGCCGGGACAGGAGACAAGCACCATGTCGGAATACAACCAGGACGGCATCACGCGCGACGTGCTCGATGCCTTTGCCAAGACCCCCGACCCGCGCCTGCGCGAGCTGATGACCGCACTGGTCAAGCACCTCCATGCCTTCGCGCGCGAAGTCGATCTCAAGCCCGAGGAGTGGCTCGCGGGGCTGAACTTCCTCAATGCCACAGGACAGATCTCGACCGACAAGCGGCCCGAGTTCATCCTGCTGTCGGACACGCTGGGCCTCTCGATGATGGTGGTAGCGCTGGCCCAGGCGCGCGCCAGCCAGGCGAAGGGCGCGACCGAGGCCACCGAAGCCACCGTCGAAGGCCCCTTCTACTGGGCCGGCGCGCCGGACGTCGAACTGGGCAGCGACATCGCGAACGGCGCGACGGGCGACCCGACCTTCTACATGGGCCGCGTGACCGACTGCGACGGCCAGCCGCTCGCGGGCGCCCTGCTCGACGTGTGGTCCGGCGACGGACACGGCAAGTACGACGTGCAACTCAGCAGCGAGCCGTCGATGCAGGCGCGCGGACGTTTCCGCACCGACGCGCAGGGCCGCTACTGGTTCTGGTCCATCCGCCCGAACTACTACCCGATCCCGGACGACGGCCCGGTCGGCGACATGATGCGCGCCACCGATCGCAGCATCTACCGCCCCGGCCACCTGCACATGCAGGTCTCGGCGCCGGGCTATGTGACGCTGACGACGCAGGTCTTCGTCGGCGGCAGCCCGTACATCGACGCCGATGCGGTCTTCGGCAAGCGCGACAGCCTCGTGGTGGATTTCGAGACTCATCCGCCGGGCAAGGCGGTCGACGGCCGCGAGATGGGCGTGCCCTATCACTCCGCTAGTTTCGACGTGCGCCTTGCTCCGGCGACGGCTTGATGCACGGACCCAACTCTTACAAGGGAAACGAATGAAGATCGGCAAAGCCACCGTGCCGCGCACGGCCATCAGCACGTCGGACGCGCACACCATCGTCATCCGCGGACAGGACCTGTCGAAGGACCTGATCGGCAAAATCTCCTTCGTCGATCACTTCTTCTTCCTGCTGACGGGCAAGTACCCCACCTCCGGCCAGTCCGAGGTGTTGAACGCCACGCTGGTCGCCATCGCGGACCACGGCCTCGTCCCGAGCGTGCAGGCCGCGCGCATGACCTTCGCGGCCGCGCCGGATGCCCTGCAGGGTGCGGTGGCGGCGGGCATCCTCGGTTGCGGGTCGGTGATCCTCGGCGCCTCGGAAACCGCCGGCCGCCTGTACGGCGAGATCGATGCGCTCGCGAGCGCCGGCAAGCCGCTGGGTACCGCGGCGCTCGAAGTGATGAAGGCGTGGCGCGCTGCCGGCCGCTCCATTCCCGGCTACGGCCATCCGCTGCACAAGGAGCGCGATGCCCGCGTCGATGCGCTCTTTGCGGTCGCGCGATCGGCAGGCACCGACCAGCGCTTCATCGAGATCGCCGTGGCGGTCGAGGCACTCATGCCGGACGTGCTCGGCAAGCCGCTCAAGCTGAATGTCTCCGGCGCGATCCCGGCGGTGCTGCTCGGCGCGGGCTTTCCGGTCGAGGCGCTCCGGGGCGTGCCGATCCTCGCGCGCACCGCGGGGCTGATCGCGCACCTGTACGAGGAAATCCGGCAGCCCATCGGCTTCGCGCTGTCCTATCAGGCCACGCGCGAGATGCAGTACGACGGCGCGTTGCCCGCCGGCTTCGGGACGCACGAATGATCCGGGTGCTGCAAGGCCTCAAGGTCATCGAGCAGGGCACCTTCATCACGGGACCCGCGGCCGGCATGCTGCTCGGCGATCTGGGCGCGGACGTGATCAAGGTGGAGCAGCCGAAAACCGGTGACCCGTTCCGCGCCTTCAAGGACGGCCTCTACAGCCCGCACTTCCAGACCTACAACCGCAACAAGCGCAGCATCACGCTCGACACCAAGAGCGCCGACGACCGCGACGTGCTGGACGCACTGATCGCCGATGCCGACGTCTACATCCAGAACTTCCGTCCCGGCGTGGCCGAGAAGCTCGGCGTAGGCGCCGAGCGGCTGCGCCAACTCAACCCGAAGCTCATCTATTGCTCGATCAGCGGCTTCGGCGCGACCGGTCCGGCCGCGGACCGTCCCGCCTACGACACCGTCGCGCAGGCCGCGAGCGGCTTTCTCAACCTGCTGATCAATCCCGAGAACCCGCGCGTGGTCGGCCCCGCGATCGCCGATTCGCTGACCGGCTTCTATGCCGCCTACGGCGTGCTGGGCGCGCTGTTCGAGCGCAGCCGCACTGGCCAGGGCCGCATCGTCGAAGTCTCGATGCTGGAGGCGATGACGCACTTCAACCTCGACGCCTTCACGCATTACTTCCAGGTCGACGAGGTGATGGGGCCCTACAGCCGTCCGAGCGTCTCGCAGTCGTACGTGCTGCGCTGCGGGGACGGCAAGTGGATCGCCCTGCACATGTCATCGCCCGAGAAATTCTGGCGCGGACTCGCGACCGCGATCGAACAGCCGGACATCTTCGAAGACCCGCGCTTCGCCACGCGCGAGGCGCGCATCGCGAACCAGGAAACGCTGATCGAAGTGCTCGGCGAGCGCTTCCGCACCCAGCCGCGCGACGAATGGTGCCGCCGCCTGCAACGCGAGGACGTGCCCCACGCGCCGATGTACGACACCAGCGAGGCGCTCGAAGACCCGCAGGCGAAGCACCTGCAGCTGATGACATCGGCCGAGCATCCGGTGATGGGCCTCTTCCGCACGGTGCGCTCGCCGGTGAGCTTCGATGGGCAGCGTTCGCTCGACGTGCGGCCGCCGCCGGTGCTCGGCGAACACAACGACGAAATCCGCGCCGCGCTGCGAGGCCGCGCGAACGCCGGCAACCAAGGGGACAGGACATGAGCCCGGCGAACATGCGACGCCCGTTCCTCGGCGCGTTGGTCGCTGGCGCGCTGGCCTTGTCCGGCATCACGCACGCGCAGGACCGTCCGCCGATCCGCATGGTCGTGCCCTTCGGCGCCGGCACCACGACCGACACCGTCGGCCGCGTTGTCGCCGAGGCGCTGGGCAAGAACCTGCAGCAGCCGGTGATCGTCGACAACCGCGCTGGCGCGGGCGGATCGACCGGCACCGACCTCGTCGCCAAGGCCGCGCCCGACGGCCGCACGCTGGTGATGGGCACGGTCGGCACGCATGCGATCAATGCGGCGCTCTACAGCAAGCTGCCCTACGACCCGGTGCGCGACTTCGCACCCATCGCGTTCATCGGCTACACGCCGACGCTCCTGGTGGTCGCCGCCGATTCGCCGATCAAGTCGCTGAAGGATCTGGCGCAGGCAGCCACGAAGCCGGCTGGCATCACCTTCGCGTCGGCAGGCAACGGCACGTCGGGCCATCTCGCCGGCGAGCTGCTCGCGCAGCGGCTCGGCGGCAAGATGATCCACGTGCCCTACAAGGAAGGCGCGGTCGCGCTCACCAGCGTGATGGGCTCGCAGGTGGACTTCATGTTCTATCACCCGGCCGCGGTGCTGCCGCAGATCAAGGCCGGCAAGCTGCGCGCGCTCGGCGCGAGCGGCGCGGTGCGCAGCGCCGCAGCGAGCGACGTGCCCACGCTGATGGAGCAGGGCGTCGCCGATTTCGATCTGGTCGCGTGGTTCATGCTCTATGCGCCCGCCGCCACACCGCCGGTCATGCTCGCGCAACTACGCGCCGGCGCGAGCGCCGCGCTGGCCCAACCCGAAGTGGTGGCGCGCCTGCGCGACCAGGGCATCGAATCGCGCCTGCTCCGCACCGACGAGATGCAGCCTTTCAACAAAACCGAGCTGGGCAAGTGGGCCGAGCTGGTCAAGCGCTCCGGCGCGCAGGTCGACTGATTCCGACAGAAGAAACCACAGGAGACAGGAACCATGAAGACGCAGACATGTAATGGCATCGGGCGGCGCAGCGCGGTGGCCGCGATCGCGCTCGCGGCAGCCGGCATCTCGATGGCGCAGACGCCCACCGGGCAGCCGATCCGCATCGGCAGCACGCTGGCGCTCACCGGGCCGCTCTCGGCCACGGCGCAGATCCACAAGCTCGTGGGCGACATCTACATCGAGCAGGTCAACAAGCGCGGCGGCCTGCTCGGCCGGCCGGTCGAATGGGTGGTGAAGGACGACCAGTCCAAGCCCGATCTCGCGCGCACGCTCTACGAGCAGCTCGTCACCGCCGACAAGGTCGACCTGCTGATGGGCCCGTACGCCACCGGCGCGATCCTCTCGGCGATGGGTGTGGCGCAGCGCTACAACAAGGTGCTGGTGCATCACACGCTGGGCATCCCGTCGCTGGCCAAGTACGACATGCAGTTCCCGGCCTGGTCGATCGGCTCCGACCCGGCCAACACCGTGCCCAATACCCTCTTCGATGCGCTCGCCGCGTCGCCCAAGCCGCCGAAGACGGTGGCGGTGGTGACCAGCAAGTTCCCGTCGATCCAGTTCATGAGCGCGGGCGCGCGCGAGGTGCTCAAGAAGCGCGGGCTCACCGAGGTGCTGTTCCTCGAATGGGACTTCGGCAACCGCGACTTCGGCCCGATCGCCAACCGCATCAAGGATGCGAAGCCCGACTTCGTGTGGGTCGGCGCGATCGGCCTGGACGGCAACCTGCTGCTCGATGCGATGAAGAAGATCGACTATGTGCCGCCGCAGCACTTCTACCTCTACCCCGCGCCCGGCCCGCTGCTGGCCGCGCCGGAGGCGAAGAACGCGCTGTCGGCCACCATCTTCGAGGACCAGCCACCCTTCACCAGCAACTACGGTGCGGCCGAGTTCGTGAAGCTCTACCGCGAGCGCGCGGCCAAGGCCGGCTTCACCGACACCTCGGTCGAAACCCAGGCCGCGGCCTCGTACACCGCTTGGCAGATCCTCGAAGCGGGCATCGTGGGGACCAAGAGCCTGGACGACAAGGCCATCGCCAACTATCTGAAGACGAACAAGGTCGACACCATCCAGGGCAAGCTGCGCTTCGACGGCGTCGGCAACTTCGGCGACGACCTGATGCGGATCAAGCAGATCCAGGATGGCAAGTGGGTGGTGGTGTGGCCGAAGGAGGTGACCTCCGGCGGTGCGAAGCTGATCGTGCCCTGACATGAAGCTCACCCCCAGGCTCGCGCACTTCGTGTCGCTCTCCACCCCCTCTCCGGGGGCAATCCCAGCGGCCCGGCAAAGCCGGTTCCGCGGGAATCCCCGAGCGGGCCTCCACGTCATGGAGCACTGACATGTCTGGCTTTACCCTGCCGAGTCTGTCGCTGCTGTCGCAATCGGTGCTCTCGGGCATCTTCGTCGGTGCGCTGTACGGGCTGATGGGGCTCGGCCTCAGCCTGAGCTGGGGCCTGCTGCGCCTCATCAACCTTGCGCACTTCGCGTTCGCGTTCCTCGCCGCCTATCTCTGCTATCAGCTCGCGACGATGGGCATGGATCCGCTGCTGACGCTCGCCGTCATCGTGCCGATCTTCTTCGTGCTCGGCGCGGCCCTGCACTGGGTGATGGCGCGCTTCGCGGTGACGCCGTTCAACTCGCTGCTGCTGACCTTCGGGCTCATGGGCATCGTCGAAAGCATCATCCAGTCGATCTGGACCGCCGACTTTCGCAAGCTCGAATCGAGCTACGCGCAGCAGAAGTTCAAGATCGGCGAACTGTTCGTGCCAGTGCCGGAGTTCATCACGCTGCTGCTCGCGATCGGCATCGCCTTCGCGGTGTGGGGCGCGCTGCGCTTCACCGACCTCGGCAAGGCGATGCGCGCGGCTGCCCAGGATGCGCCGGTCGCGGCGGCGTTCGGCGTCAACGAGAAAGCGCTCGGGTTGCTGCTGGCCGGCACCTGCTCGGCACTCGCGAGCGTGGCCGGTGTGTGCCTCGCATTGAGCTTCACGCTCGCGCCCTCGCAGATGTACGCATGGGTCGGCGTGGTGTTCGCGGCGGTGATGCTCGGCGGGCTCGGCAGTGCGCTCGGGCCACTGATCGCCGGAACGCTCATCGGCGTGAGCGAAGCCGTGACGATGGCGGTCACCGCACCATCATGGGCACCGATCGTCTCGTTCACGCTGCTGATCTTCATCCTGCTCCTTCGCCCCAGAACATGAGCACGCTCACACAGACTCCGCCCACGCTGGCGGCCGCGACCGCCACGCCGCGCACGGCAGGACGGTTCATGAAGCGCACGCCGCTCGCCATCCTCGCGGCCGGCGCCCTGCTCGCCTTCGTGCCCCACCTGGGCCTGCCCGCCTTCTACGACTCGCTGCTCTACCTGGCGCTGCACTGGGTGGTGCTTGCGACCTCGTGGAACATCCTGTCGGGCTACTCGGGCTACTTCTCGTTCGGCCACGGCGCGTTCTTCGGCGCCGGCATCTACACCAGCGCGAACCTCATGGCGCGCTACGACTGGCCCTTCCTGTGGACGCTGCCTGTCGCGGCGCTGATGGCGGCGCTCATCGGCGTCGCGCTCGGCGCGATCGTGTTCCGGGTGAAGGGCGTGCGCGGCGAGCTGTTCGCGCTGCTGACGCTCGCGATCACGCTGGTCATCGGCACCATCGTGGTCAACACGCCGCTGGACGGCGGCTCCGGCGTGCCGCTCAGCGGGGTTCCGGTGCCGAAGATCGGGCCGACGCAGTCGTCCACCTTCTACCTGCTCGCGCTCGCTGCCGCCGTCGTCACGCTGCTGGTCGCCTGGGGCATCCAGGTGTCGAAGTTCGGCGCCGGCCTGTTCGCGATCCACGACGACGAGGACGCCGCCGAAGTGATGGGCGTGCCCACCTACCGCTACAAGCTCATCGCGCTCGCGATCTCGTGCGCGCTGGCGGGCGTAGCGGGCGGCATCCATGCGCTGTTCCTCTCGTACGTGACCGCGGGCGAGGTCTTCACGATCACGGTGCCGCTCACGGTGGTGCTGATGAGCGTGCTCGGCGGCACCCGCCACTGGGCCGGGCCGGCCATCGGCGCGGTCGCGATCACCGGGCTGCTCTACAGCTTCACCGCCGCGGACCACGCGGTCGCCGGCAAGGCGCTGATCGGCGTGATCCTGATCGCGGCGATCCTGTTCATGCCGGAAGGCATTCTGGAGCGCTTCCGCCGGCATCGCCGGCCCGCGCCGTCGACTGCGCCGGTCGCCACGCCCAGTGCGATCCAACCGCCCGAAGTGCCCGCGCGTCCCGCACCGATGGTTGCGCCCCAAGGCGAACCGCTGCTGCGCGTACGCGGGCTCGCCAAGTCCTTCAAGGGCGTCCGCGCTCTCAATGGTGTCGATGTCGATGTTCGCCAAGGCGAGATCCTCGGCCTGCTCGGGCCCAACGGCTCGGGCAAGTCGACCTTCATCAACGTCGTCAGCGGCCATTACGCGCCGAGCGGCGGCACGATCGCTTTCGAAGGCCACTCGCTCGACGGCCTGCCCGCGCACCGCATCGCGGGCAGCGGCATCGCGCGCACTTACCAGATCCCCCGCCCCTTCGCGCACCTGAGCGTGCTGCAGAACGTGGCGATCGCGACGATGTTCGGCGGCGCGATCCGTGATCCGGACACGGCCCGCAGGCAGGCGATGACCTGGCTCGAATTCACCGGCCTGCAGGACAAGGCCGATGCGCGGCCCGACGACCTCAACCTGCACCAGCGCAAGTTCCTCGAGCTCGCGCGCGCCCTGGCCTCGCGGCCCCGGCTGGTACTGCTCGACGAGGTGCTGTGCGGCCTTACGCCGAGCGAGATCGACGATGCGGTGGCGCTGATCCGCCGCATTCGCGACCAGGGCTCGACCATCGTCTTTGTCGAGCACGTGATGCGCGCGGTGATGGCGCTGACCGACCGCATCGTGGTGTTCAACCATGGCGAGCTGCTGGCCGAAGGCCCCGCGGCCGACGTGATGCGGCGGCCCGACGTGATGACCGCGTACCTGGGGAAAGCCCATGCTTGAAGTCCGCGATCTCCAGGTGGCCTATGGCGCCGCGCCGGCGTTGTGGGGCGTGTCGCTCGATGTACAGCCGGGCGAATTGCTGTGCGTGGTCGGCCCCAACGGCGCGGGCAAGACCACGCTGATCAACACCATTGCGGGCCTCCTGCGCGCACGCGGCGGCAGCATCCGATTCGACGGGCAGGACATCACCCGCCTGCCGCCGCACCGCTTCTGCGAGGCCGGCATCGCGCTGGTGCCCGAAGGGCGACGGCTCTTCACCGGCATGAGCGTGCTGGAGAACCTCGAACTGGGCAGCTACCTGCCGCGCGCGAAGGCGAAACGGCGCGAGACGCTCGACGAAGTCATCGCGCTCTTCCCGGTGATCCGCGAGAAGCTCGCGAGCCCGGCCGGCGAGCTGTCGGGCGGGCAGCAGCAGATGGTCGCGATCGCACGCGCGCTGATGGCGCGGCCGAGCCTCCTGCTGCTCGACGAGCCGTCGCTCGGCCTGTCGCCACTCATCGTGCACGACATGTTCGCGGCGATCCGGCGCATCAATGCCGGCGGCATGGCGGTGCTGCTGGTGGAGCAGAACGTGACCATGGCGATGGATGTCTCGCACCGCGCCTATGTGCTCGAAGAGGGCCGCATCGTGGCCGACGGCGTGCCGCAGGATCTGCTGGCGCGGCCCGAGATCCAGCGTGCGTATCTCGGCGTCTGATATCCAAGTCCGGAGGAAAACCATGCTCTTCCCCACCACCATCGTCGGCAGCTTCCCGCAGCCTGAATGGCTGATCGACCGCGCGAAACTCGCGGGCCGCTTTCCGCCGCGCGTGCGTGCGCGCGAACTGTGGCGCATCGCGCCCGAGTTCCTCGAAGAGGCGCAGAACGACGCCACGATCATGGCGATCCGTGCGCAGGAAGAAGCCGGCCTCGACATCGTGAGCGATGGCGAGATTCGTCGCGAGAGCTATTCGAACCGCTTCGCGACTGCGCTCGACGGCGTGGACCTCGACAATCCCGGCAGTGCGCTGGATCGCTCAGGGCATCCGAACCCGGTGCCGCGCATCGTCGGCAAGATCGTGCGGCGGCATGCGGTGGAGGTGGACGACCTCAGGTTCCTGCGCGCGCACACCGACCGGCAGGTCAAGATCACGGTGCCGGGCCCCTTCACCATGCTCCAGCAGGCGCAGAACGATTTCTACGCGAGCGAGGAAGAAGCCGCGATGGACTATGCCGCCGCGGTCAACGCCGAGATCCGCGATCTCTTCGCGGCCGGCGCGGACGTGGTGCAGATCGACGAGCCCTACATGCAGGCTCGGCCCGAGAAGGCGCGGCAGTATGGGCTCAATGCGCTCAACCGTGCACTCGAAGGGATCACCGGCACCACCGCCGTGCATATCTGCTTCGGCTACGCGGCGATCATTCATCAGCGGCCGAGCGGCTATTCCTTCCTGCCCGAGCTCGCGCAATGCAGCTGCAAGCAGGTGTCGATCGAAACCGCGCAATCCAACCTCGACTGCGCGGTGCTCGAGCAGCTCCAAGGCAAGCGCGTGATGGTGGGCTGCATCGACCTGTCGGACCCGGCGGTCGAATCGCCCGAGAAGATCGCGGGGCGCATCCGCCGCGCGCTGCCCTACATCGCGCCCGAGAACGTGATCCTCGCGCCCGACTGCGGCATGAAGTATCTGCTGCGCGATTCAGCCATCGGAAAGCTGCGCGCGATGGTCGCGGCGGCGAAGCTGCTGCGCGAGGAATACGCAGATCGCGCGCATGGCGCGCTGCCGGCCTGACCCGGCAGCGACCTCCCTGAGCGCACTATTGGAAGGCCACCTCGGCCATGGCCGTTCGGCTTGCCGCGACGGTACCGTCGCGGCCGAACTCCCTGTGTGACAGCGCGCTGCTGGCGAGGTTCTTCGGCGGCACGCCCTTGCCGATCGGGTTGACCTCGACCTCGGAGCGGGTCGGGCCGACCTGGTCGTCGCCGAAGGCCGCGCCCGTGCGGGCCATGCCGATCATCACCAGCAGCATGGAGATCGCGAAGAGGAGATCACGGGGGTTCATGGTGTCTGCCTTCCCTGTGCACGGCGCGAGGGACTTGCGCCCATGCAGTCAATGTAGGCAGACGCCCGACTCAAGACGAGTGACCAGTTCGCCGCGCCGGTGTGACGCAGGTCACTTCCCGCCCTCAGCCCCTCCAGGCCAGCCCGCCGGTGAGGAGCTGAACCAGCCGCCCCACGCGTGTGGTGTTCACATAGCTCACCGGCGCGGGGCGCGGCAGCCCCTGCACCCGCGCGGCGGACAAGGCCACGATCTCGATCCAGCCGCCGCGCTCCACCACGTGCACCTCTTCCGCGTGCACCGTGGACTTGACGTTGAACACGTTTTCGCCGAACCAGGCCGGCGGCGACACCACCTGCACGCTGCCCTGCACCACGCGGACCGCAAAGCCCTCGTCCACGGCCACGCGCAGCGCCTGGCCCGGTTGAAGGTGGGTGATTTCGGAAGATTCGCTCGTCATGAGGACACCTCTTTTGAGTGGGTTGGGATGGCTTCATCGTAGAAATCCGGGCGCTCAAAAAACAGGCACAGCAAAGCAGCAAACGAAGCGAAACAGATGCGCCAGGCATCATCTGTTATGGTCCATTTGCCTCGAATCTGCATCTGTTTTCAGGGTGCGCGACGAGGGAGCATCACCCTTGTATGGATTCGCCGCCGCTCTACCGGAAACTCGCCACGCACTACATCGATGCGATCAGCGCCGGCTCGCTCAGGCCGGGCGACCGTCTGCCGTCGCTGCGCAGCCTGATGCGGATGCACGACATCAGCCTGTCCACCGCGCTGCAGTTGTGCCGCGCCATGGAAAGCGAAGGCTGGGTCGAGGCGCGCGACCGTTCCGGCTACTTCGTGAAGCGCCCGCGCCGCCTTGCGATCGCGGCGATGGAAGAGCCCGCGACCCATGTCGCACCCGACCCGGCGCAGTACGTCGGCATCCACGCGAAAGTCTCCGATTTCGTCGCGCGCCGGCGGCAGCACGAAGTACGCATCGATTTCTCCACCGCGCGCGGCTCGCCCGAGCTCTACCCCGGCGAGGCGCTGCGCGCGATCATGATGCGGCTGCTGCGCCAGAAGCCCGCGCTGCTCACCACCGCGGCGCCGTCACGCAGCCTCAACCCGCTGCGCGAAGCCGCCGCGCGGCGCGGCCTGCGCGTGGGCATGACCCTCTCGCCCGACGAAGTGCTGACGACCAACGGCTGCATCGAGGCGCTCAACCTCGCGCTGCGCGCGGTCGCCCAGCCCGGCGACACCGTCGCAGTCGAGTCGCCGACCTTCTACGGCCTGCTGCAGGTGCTGGAAAGCCTCGGCATGCGCGCGCTGGAAATCCCGACCAGCCCGCAGACCGGCCTGTCGATCGAGGCGCTGGAGATGGCGCTCGATGCCTACGACAACATCAAGGCGGTCGTCACCGTGCCGCACCTGCAGAACCCCCTCGGCAGCGTGATGCCCGATGCGCACAAGGAGCGCCTCGTCGCGCTGTGCGAGCGCCACGATGTCGCGCTCATCGAGGACGACACCTACAGCGAACTGCTCGACATGGACACGCCGCCGCGCGCGATCAAGTCATGGGACCGCACCGGCAACGTGATCCACTGCGCCTCGCTGCACAAGATCCTCGCGCCCGGCCTGCGCCTGGGCTGGATCTCGGCCGGCCGCTGGCACAGCCGGGTGGAGATGCTCAAGTACACCCAGACACGCAGCAATGAAGAGCTGTCGCAATGGGCCGCCGGCGAATACATGAACACCGGCGCCTTCGACCGCCATCTGCGCCGCCTGCGCGAACACCTGCGGCAGCAGCGCGAGCAGGCGGCCGACGCGATCGCGGCGCACTTCCCGTCCGGCACGCGGCTCAACTACCCGCCGGGCGGACTGCAGCTGTGGGTGGAACTGCCCGATCGCCTGTCATCGATGACCGTCTTCGACCTCGCCCTACGCGACAAGATCTTCGTCGCACCCGGCACGCTGTTCTCGAACTCGTCGCGCTTCGACCACTACTTGCGGCTGAACTGCGGCTGGCCGATCACCGAGACGATCGAAGGCGGCCTGCGCCGGCTGGGCGAGATCGCGAGCGAATGCGCCGCGATGCAGCGCAAGGCGGCCTGAGCGGTCTCCCTGCGCAGGTGGGGTGGTGGCGCATGAAGTCGCGCCAGTCGCATCGCCCCACCCTGTAAGAACATGCAGTATTCCGTCCCGCCTACACCTTCAGCGCACTTCTCACATTTGGCAACAGTCCTACACTGGCCCTCATGAGATGAGTACCTAATTCGTACATCACACATGAAGGGGGTTGTCATGGAAACGTTGAACGACGACGCGGCCCGGCTCAGGGCAGAGGCGACGAAGGCGGACGCATTGGCCCGGCGGGCCAGACGGGCTGCCGACGAGGCATTCCGGGTGTTTCTGAAGGAGGATGGCGCCGTCGCGCCCGACCAGGCCATCGAAACGGCCAAGGCGAGCGCACGGGCCGCGCAGGAGGCGTGGCGAAACTACGTCCGCCATGTCGCGCTGAACGGCGGGCATCTGCATAACTGCTGAGCCCGCAAGCGGCGGGCTTCCGCGCGACACGGCTTCGCTCCGCCAGCGCCCATCCGCCGGGCATCGGGCGACGCATCAGCCGTTCGACAGCCGCTCGCGAAACGAGCCGGCGATGGCGTAGCGCAGCGCCATCGGCCAGAAGCGCAACGGCAATTGCGCCACGTCGCGCAGGCCGCCCGCGAGAGACGCGCACGCCCGCTCGCGCAGTGGCAGATCCACGGCCGTCCAGTACAGCCAGTTCACGTAGGCCGCGAGGATCCTGCGCCCCGCAGCGCGGCGGGGACCCGGCGCTCCGACCGGCAGGCGGACGGCAGCTTCCACCACCTGCCGCACGCCGCGCCACATCGCGGGGCCATTGCGACTGAGCGAGCCGCTGCGCCGGCGGTATACGGCCAGCATATGGTCCATGCGCACCCACCGATCGGATGTGGCGGCAAGGCGCAGCCAGAGATCGAGGTCTTCGGCGTGATGCAGGTCCGGCCGGAACAGCCCGCTGCGCGAGAACAACTCGCGCCGCACGATGATGCCGTTGGTGGGCACGGTCTCGGCGTTCAACACGCTGAGGAATGGCGTCGGCTGCAGACTGGGCGCTGGACTGCTCTCGACCGGCCGGCCGTCTTCATCAATGATCTGCATGCCGCAGATGAACACATCGGCGTCGGGGTTGGCCGCCAGCGCCGTCTCGAAAGCCTCGCGGTAGCCGGGCCGCAGCAGATCGTCGCTGTCGAGGAACAGCACGAAGTCCGCCCGGCTTTCCATGATGGCGCGGTTGCGCGCGACCGACGGGCCGGCATTGCGCTGGCGCAGCACGCGAACGCCCTCGTGGCGTTCGGCGGCGTCGGCCGAGCCGTCGGTGGAACCGTCGTCCACCAGCAGCACGGGAATGCGGTTGTCGTTCCAGGCCGAGGCCAGCGTCTCCGGCAAAGTGGCGGCCGAGTTGTACGAGGCGGTCAACGCCTCCAGGAGTGGACTGCTCACCGCTTGGCGCCTGTCAATGACTGCTCGACCGACGCAAGGCACTGCGGACAATGTCGTCCAGCATGATCGGCCAGAAGCGCAACGGCAGCCGTGCAACGTCGCGCAGCACACCGATTGCGGAGGCGCGCGCCCGCTGGCGCAGCGGCTGCGCGAAGGCGGTGTAGTACACGTAGCTGGCCCCGTTGGCGAGCGCGCGCTGCGCGGCCATCCGTCGCGGGCCGGGCTCCCCGATCGGCAGGCGTGCCGCGGCATTCGCGACCTGTCGGATGCCGCGCCACATCGCAGGTCCGTTCTTGCTGAGCGAGCCGCCGCGCCGGCGGTAGACCGCCAGGGTATGGTCCATGCGCACCCAGCGGTCGGAGGCCGTCGCCAGACGCAGCCACAGGTCCCAGTCCTCCGCATGATGCAACCCGGGCAGGAACAGGCCGCTGCGCGAGAACAACTCGCGCCGCACGATGATGCCGTTGGTGGGTACGGTCTCGGCGTTCAACATGCTGAGGAATGGCGTCGGCTGCAGACTGGGCGCCGGACGGCTCTCGATCGGCCGCCCGCCCTCGTCGATGATCTGCATGCCGCAGATGAATACATCGGCGTCGGGGTTGGCCGCCAGCGCCGTCTCGAAAGCCTCGCGGTAGCCGGGCCGCAGCAGATCGTCGCTGTCGAGGAACAGCACGAAGTCCGCCCGGCTTTCCATGATGGCGCGGTTGCGCGCGACCGACGGGCCGGCATTGCGCTGGCGCAGCACGCGAACGCCCTCGTGGCGTTCGGCGGCGTCGGCCGAGCCGTCGGTGGAACCGTCGTCCACCAGCAGCACGGGAATGCGGTTGTCGTTCCAGGCCGAAGCCAGCGTCTCCGGCAAAGTGGCGGCCGAGTTGTACGAGGCTGTCAGGGCCTCCAAGGTTGGCGGCCCCACCGCTACTCCTTTGCCAGAACCGGCGCCCCCGCGCTGTGAGCGACCGCGCCGTTCGGGCGCTGAGAAACCTGATGGCTGCGGGTCGTCATGCGGGTCGCCAGCCGCAGCACGCCATGGGAGGCTTCGTAAGCACGCGGAGCGCCCGGAAAGACCACGGGCTGGACTTCCAGTTCCACGCATTGGGGCGCAGAAAAGAGCTCGTTGCGGGCGTCGAACAAATGGAAGTCGACGAAGTAGCGCCCCGGATACAGGGTCATCGAATCGAGCGACAGGCGGAACGAGAAGCGCCCTTCGTACCGCTGGAAATCGATCACTTCCTCAGGGCCCCAGACATCGGAGAGCTTGAGACCATTGGCGTCGTGCCAACGGAAACGCGGCACGCACGACGGCGTGGCTTCGCCGGCCTCCAGCACCACTTCGATCTCGACAGGCTCCAGGAAGTCGACAGTGGTCACGTTGCTCTGGACGCCATTGACCGTCAACTCCACCAGACGCACGCCGATCGAGCTCTTGTAGTCGAGCTGCGAGAGCATGGGTGCCCGTTTCGCGTACTCGTCCAGCACATCTTCCGCCGAGCCCTGGAAAGCCAGGCGGCCGTTGGTCAGCAGCAAGCCCTTGTTGCACAAGGACTTGACCACCGCCATGTTGTGGCTGACAAACAGCACCGTCTTGCCTTCCTGGGTACTGACGTCGCGCATCTTGCCAAGGCACTTGTTCTGGAACTGCGTGTCCCCGACGGCAAGCACTTCGTCCACGATCAGGATTTCCGGATCCAGATGCGCCGCCACGGCGAATGCCAGGCGCACGTGCATGCCGCTGGAGTAGCGCTTGACGGGCGTATCCAGAAAGCGCTCGACTTCGGCGAAGTCGACGATCGCGTCGAACTGGCGGTCGATGTCGCGCTTGCGCATGCCGAGGATCGAGCCGTTGAGGTAGATGTTCTCGCGCCCGGTCAGATCGGGGTGGAAACCGGTGCCGACTTCGAGCAGCGAGCCCACCTTGCCATAGAGACGGATCTCGCCGGTGGTCGGCTCGGTGATGCGGCTGAGGATCTTCAGCAGCGTGCTCTTGCCCGCGCCGTTGCGGCCGACCACACCCACCACATCGCCCTTCTTCACGTCGAAGGACACGTCGTCCAGTGCGCGAAAGGTTTCAAACTCCTGCGGGCGGAAGAGATTCTTCATCGCGGCCAAGGCGGCCTCGGTCACCTTGTCGTGCCGCTGGGAAAGATGTGAGATGCGGTATTCCTTGCTCAGGCCGCGCACCGACAGCGCCAGATCAGATGACATCGGCAAACCTCCGCTCCGAGCGCTGGAAAACGACCAGCCCGGCGATGAATACCAGTACCGAAGCCACGGCACTCCACACGACCGAGCCCCAGCTGGTGACCGGCGTGCCCAACACGGCCCAACGGAACGAGTCCAGGATGCCGACCATCGGATTCAGGGCCACCAGCCATTTCACCGACGGCGGAATGGAGGAGGCCGCATACGCGACGGGGCTGGCCCACAACAGAAACTGGCTGAACACCGGCACCAGGTGGCGCACGTCACGGTAGCTCACGTTCAAGGCGGCGGCCCCCAGGCCCATGCCCAGCGCGAGCAGGATCGCCATCGCCAGCGCCACCGGGACGAAAAGCAGTTCCGGACCGGGCACGATGGCGTAGATGATCATCAGAGCCACCATCACCACCGCGCCCACGGCGAAGTCGAGCATCACCCCGTAGACGGTGGATATCGGCAGCACCATGCGGGGGAAGTAGATCTTGCTGATGAGGCCCGAGTTGACGACCATCGAGTCATTGGTCTTCAGGAAGATCTGGATGAAGGCATTCCAGAGCAGCAGGCCCGTGTAGCCGAACACGAAGTAGGGGACGCGCTCGTCGCCGGTGGGCAGGGCTGCAATGACGCCGAAGACGAAGGTGAACAGACCGGCACCGATCAGCGGCTGCAACAGCACCCAGGCCACGCCCACCACGGTCTGGCGATAGCGCAGCTTGATGTCGCGCAGCGCCAGGATGAACAGCAGGTCGCGGTATTCGAGAACATCGCGCAGGGGAAAAAGATTTCCGCGCCGGCGGGGCTTGATGACGAGTAAAGGTTCGTTCGCGGTGGTCATTGATGAAGCACGCTCCGGGTCCATAACAAGCCCCGCAGCATGGCCACTGAGCGTATCTTGTCAAACAAAAGTTTCACTATCTTACCCAGTCCGGGGTGACTTTCCGCCCCCACCGAAGTTATAGAACAGGCTGCCCAAGCTTAAAAAGTCGCGCTCGCCGTGGCCTTTTAGAGCATCGGGGTGACCATTTCGCAGGTGTTCCCGCCAAGCAAAATTCGGGCAAGCCCGGGATCGGATTTCGCGAAAAGGGCAATCCACCAGTCTGCGCGGGCGGCCGACAGGGGTCTGTGAGACGCTCCATGCGCTCGATGTAGGACTTGGGACGGTCGAAAGAGCCGATGAAGCAAGCGATCGCTGGCCAATCAATCCACCAGCGCCAACGCGCCGTAGTCGCCCACTTTGTCGCCGAGCCCGGCCGGCACCAGCAGCGCCCCGCGCGTGAGCGCTTCGAGCTTGCCGTCGATCTGCGCCTGCAGGCGCGGCAGCAGGAAATCGCGGTTGTTCCAGAACACGCTGCCGCCGAGGCTGATGCGCTGCAGGTCGAGCGTGGCGACGAGGTTGTACAGCATGCGCCCCATGATGCGGCACAACGCGTCGGTGGTCGCCAACGCGGGCGCTTCGCCGCGCGCCGCCGCCGCGAAGAGATCGGCGGCCGGCTGTCCGAAGCGCCGCGCGATGCCGTTGCCCGCCGCAAGCGCCTCGACGTCGCCGTGGTTGCCGCAGCCGCACAGCGCGTGGTTGTCGTCGTCCGAGACGAAGCTGTGACCCGCATGGCCGGCGTTGCCATTCTTGCCATGCAGCACATGCCCGTCGACGCAGAGGCCGACGCCGACGCCGGTGCTCCAGGTGACGTAGGCGCAATGGTCGAGGCCCTGGAGCGCGCCCCAGCGGCGCTCGGCTTCCAGGGCGGCGACCGCATCGTTCTCGACACGCACCTGCGTGAAGCGCTTGCGCAGCGGGGCTTCGAGCAAGGCGGTCATCCATTCGTTGGGCAAGCCGCGCGCGGGGCCGGCGATGCCGCCGCAGATGTTCGGCGTGGCGAGTTCGACCATGCCGTCGTGCAGCTCGAACGGGCCCGCGGACGAGACGCCGACGCGGTCGATGGTGCCGGCATCGATGCCCTGCTCGGCGCAGATTTCGTCGATGAGGCGAATGATCTGCACCGCGACCGCATCGTTGTCGCCGGTCTTGGCGGTCGGCTCGCTGCGGCGGCCGATGAGGGAGGAGGTTCCGTTCGCGGCCAGGCTCACCGCCACCTTGGTTCCGCCGAGGTCGACGCAGGCTTTCATGAGTGCCCCCGAGCTCGGCACTTCGTGTCCTCGCTGCCCCCCGAGGGGGTGCGAGCTTGCTTGGGGCGGCCCTGCGCTGCGCTCATCGATTCAAATCCATCGCGCGACCAGGGCCGCGATCATGCTGAGAACCACCGTGCTGGCGATCGGCAATTGCCACTCGCGCCCGAACGCACGGAACTCGAAATCGCCGGGCAGGCGCCCGAAGCCGAAGCGCCGCAGCCACTCGGTCAGACCGCTCATCAGAACGAGCGCGAGGATGACGACGATCAGCCAGCGAATCATCGGTGCAGTTTAGGCCGCAAGGAGCTCCAGCGCCTGTCGGTGAAGTTCGCGCGTTGCAGCGGCGACGACCCGGCCGTCGGACTGCAGGCCGAGCGGGCGGCCTTCCCAGTCGGTGACGATGCCGCCCGCGGCTTCGATGAGGCCGGTGGGGCCGAGGTAGTCGTAGGGCTGCAGGCCGGTTTCGACGACCAGATCGATCGTGCCGCCGGCGAGCTGCGCATAGCCGTAGCAGTCGCCGCCGAAGCGCCGCATCGCGCAGCGGCGGCTCAGGCGGTCGAAGGCCTGCCAGTCTTCGGCGTTGAAGATATCGGGCGAGGTGGTGACGATGCGGGCATCGGCGATGGCGCTGCAGTCGCGCACGCGCACCGCCTGGCCGTTGCGATGCGCGCCGGTGCCGGGCTGGCCGATCCACCGTTCGCCGAGCACCGGCATGTCGACCATGCCGAGCTCGACCCGGCCGCCGCGCACGAGCGCGATCAGCGTGCCCCACAGCGGCGAGCCGGTGATGAAGCTGCGCGTGCCGTCGATCGGGTCGAGCACCCAGACGCGTTCGGCTCCGACCCGCTCCAGACCGTGCTCCTCGCCGAAGATGCCGTCGGCGGGCCGCTGGGCGGCGAGGATGTCGCGCATCGCCTGCTCGGCTTCGCGATCGGCCCGGGTGACGGGGCTTTCATCGGCCTTGGCGATGATGTCGAGCGGCGTGCGGAACAGGCGCATCGAATGCGCGGCCGCCGCATCCGCGAGTGCGTGGGCGACGCGCAGGTCGTCTTCGGGCGTGAAGGTGGAACTCATGGGGCTCTGCGGCAGAGGAAAGCCCCGATTAGACCCGAGCCGAAAGGCCCGCGACGTTCAGGACCTCAGAACGGCGTATCGCCCTGGATCGTGGTGCGGTAGAGCTTGCGGCGCAGATGGTCCGGCGTTCCGGCGGCCAGATGCATGAGCGAACGGTTGTCCCAGAACACGAGGTCGTGCGGCGCCCACGTGTGCCGGTAGACGAATTCGGGCTTCACGCTGTGCGCGAACAGTTCGGCCAGCAGCGCGTCGCTTTCGTCCTGGGGCAGGCCCACGATGCGCGTCGTGAAATGCTCGCTGACGAAGAGCGCCTTGCGGCCGGTTTCGGGATGCGTGCGCACCACCGGCTGCACGGCGGGCGCGACCTGGTCGATCTGCGCCTGCGAGAGCTTCGGCCGCCACGGGTTCTTGGCGCGCAGTTCCTCGTACTTGGCGAGATAGCTGTGCTCGGCCTTCAACGGAAGGATGCGCTGCTGCAGTGCCGGGTCGAGCGCCTCCCAGGCCAGGTGCTGGTCGGCGAAGAGCGTGTCGCCGCCTTCGCTCGGCAGTTCCTGCGCATGCAGCAGCGAGCCGAGGCTGGGCTTTTCCTTGTAGGAGATGTCGGAATGCCAATAGACGCCCGCATCGCCGAGGCCGATGGGCTCGCCGTTTTCCTTGATGTTGGAGACGATCAGGATCTCCGGATGGCCCTTGAGCTGGAACTGGTGCAGCACATGGATTTCGAGCGGCCCGAAGCGGCGGCTGAACGCCACGTGGTCCGCGGGCGAAACCCGCTGGTCCCGGAAGACCAGCACATGGTGGTCGAGATGCGCGCGGTGGATGCGCGCGAAATCGGTGTCGTTGATGGGCCTCCCGATGTCGAGCCCGACGACTTCGGCGCCAACGGGCGCGTCGAAGCGGCGGATCTCGAACGGCTGGGACGGTGCGTCGCGGGTGGCGGATTCAAGGGCGATCGAAGCGGTCATCCCGTTCACTTTAGGGCGCTCCCGATGGTTTTCCAACCATTCGTTGGTTGCTAGCTTATGCGTGCTCCAAGGCACTTCAGAGCGTGTGGCTGCGGTCCCCCTGCGCGAACCCGATCGCATCCCACGTCTGGCCGGCCGCGAAGCCGACGACCTTGAACAGCTCGCCCATCTCGTGCTCGTGGATGAGCCGCGCCGCCATGCTGCGCTCGGCGAGCGTGGCCTGCTCCATCATCGGCAGGATGCCCGCGTTGAGCAGGAATCTCGCCTGATTGCAGTAGCCCAGCACTTCCAGCCCCGCGTTCTGGCCCGCGAGCGCGATGCCGGTGAAGTTGACGTGGGCGGTGATGTCCTTTTCCCCGACGTGCGACAGCGGATCGCCGTCGGCCTCGTGGCCGCGATGGCACATCACGGTGCCCATGTGGCGCTGCGGGTGGTAGTACTCCGACTCGGGAAAGCCGTAGTCGAAGAAGAAGGCCGCGCCGCGTTCGAGGCGGTCGGCGAGCGTCGCGATGAAGGCTTCGGCCTGCGGGTGGATCTCGGTGAGGTAGTCGTGCGCGCCTTCGATCTCGACCGGCGGGCGCAGCGCGGTCGGGCGATCGCTCCAGGCGAAGCCGTCGCCCTGCGCGACCACGCCGCGCTCGAACCACTGGCCGCCCGAGCGCGCCAGCAGTTGCACCGGCATCGCGTCGAGCACTTCGTTGCCGACGACCACGCCGTTCATGGATTCGGGCAGCTCGGACAGCCACTCGAGCTTGGCCGCGTGCCCGGCCAGCGTCTGCTGCTGGCGCTCGCGAAGCAGGCCGGAGAGGTCGACGATGCGGTAGCGCGCCACGCGATCGCCAAGCGCATCGAGCAGTTGCAGCGCAAGCGCACCGGAGCCGGCACCGAATTCCCAGACTTCGTCGGTGCCGGTCTTTTCGAGCGCTTCGGCGACCTGCGCCGCGAGCGCGCGGCCGAAAAGCGGCGTCAGCTCAGGCGCGGTCACGAAGTCGCTGCCCGACGAAGGCATGCGGCCGAACTTGCGGCTCGCGTTGGCGTAGTAGCCCAGTCCAGGTGCGTACAAAGCCAGTGCCATGAAGCGGTCGAAAGGCAGCCAGCCGCCGTCGCGTTGCAGCGCGGCATCGATAATCCGGGTCAAAGGGTTGGCGCGTTGCGCGCCTTGCTCCAAGTTCATACAGGAAATCTATCAGGATGGCTCCAACGTCCCCACGCCAGGGCGTGCTCGTGACCGGCGGCGGCCAGAGGCTGGGCGCCGCGGTCTGCGAGGCCTTCGCACGCGCGGGCTGGCGGGTCTGGTGCCAGTACCGCGCATCGCGCGAACAGGCGCTCGCATTGTGCGCGCGCCTACGCGATCAAGGGCACGACGCCACCGCCGTCGAGGCCGACATCGCCACCGAGGAAAGCCGCCAGGCGCTGGTCGCGCAGATCAGCGCGGTGGGCCCGCTGGCGTGCATCGTCAACAACGCCTCGGCTTTCGAACCGGACACCGCGCTCGATTTCGATGCCGATGCGGCGCTGCGCCAGATCGGCGTGAACCTGATCGCGCCGCTGTCTTTCGCGCGGCTGCTGGCGAAAACCGCCACGGCGGGCGACGGCATCGACCGCTCGGCGATCCATGTGCTGGACCAGAAGGTCTACAACCTGAACCCCGACTATTTCTCGTACACGGTGTCCAAGCTCGCGCTGGAGCGCGCGGTCGCCTTGCAAGCGCAGGCGCTCGCGCCGGCGGTGCGCATCTGCGGCGTCGCGCCGGGCATCCTCTATCAGAGCGGGCCGCAGAACGCGGCGAATTTCGAGAAGGCTTCGCGCGCGAACCTGCTGCGCCGCACGATCGATCCGGCCGACGTGGCCCGCACCTGTGTCTTCCTCGCCAGCACGCCCAGCGTGACCGGCACCACCCTTTGCGTCGACAACGGCCAGCATCTGGTCCCGCTGCCGCGCGACATCATGTTCGTTGTAGACGAACTTCTCTCCCCCCCAGCCTCGCCCACTTCGTGTGGCTCTGCACCCCCTCAAGGGGGCGCACCCCTGCGGCCCGGCGAAGCCGGTTCCGCGGGTGCCCTGGAATGACATCATGAACAACATCAATCCCCTCCTGTTGACCTGCCGCCGCGTGTTCCTGCGCAACTACGAGGTGTGGATCAACATCGGCGTGCACGAATTCGAGAAGCGCGCCGAGCAGCGCGTGATCATCAATGTGGACCTCTACGTGCCGCTGGATGTGTCGACGCCCGTGGCGGACGACCTCGACGAGGTCGTGGACTACGACTTCATCCGCCGCACCGTCGCCACGCGACTCAGCAAGGGCCACATCCACTTGCAGGAAACGCTGTGCGACGACATCCTGACGCAGGTGCTGACCCATCCGAAGGTGAAGGCCGCGCGCGTCTCGACCGCCAAACCCGACGTCTATCCGGACTGCGATGCAGTCGGAGTAGAAGTTTTCAGGAGCAAGTAAATGAGCGCCGTATGGATCGACGAGCCGCCCTTGTCCACCAACAGCCTGAAGATCGAACGCGAGACGCACAAGCTCGAAAAGCGCCTGTGCCGCGAAGTGGGCCGCGCGATCTTCGACTACAACATGATCGAAGCGGGCGACAAGGTCATGGTGTGCCTCTCGGGCGGCAAGGACAGCTACGGGATGCTCGACATCCTGCTCAAGCTGCGCGCCCGCGCCCCGATCCACTTCGACATCGTGGCGGTGAACCTCGACCAGAAGCAGCCGGGATTCCCGGAGGACGTGCTGCCCGGCTACCTGACGGCACTCGGCGTGCCTTTCCACATCGAGGAGCAGGACACCTATTCGATCGTCAAGCGCGTGATCCCCGAGGGCAAGACCACCTGCGGCCTGTGCAGCCGGCTGCGCCGGGGCATCCTCTACCGCGTGGCGGACGAGCTCGGCGCGACCAAGGTGGCGCTGGGCCATCACCGCGACGACATGCTGCAGACCTTCTTCCTGAACATGTTCTTCGGCGGCAAGCTCAAGTCGATGCCGCCCAAGCTGGTGAGCGACGACGGCAAGCACGTGGTGATCCGCCCGCTGGCCTACGTGCCTGAAAAGGACCTGGTGCGCTGGGCGCAGCACCGGCAGTTCCCGATCATCCCGTGCACGCTCTGCGGCAGCCAGGAGAACCTGCAGCGCAAGCAGGTCGGCGAGATGCTGCGCGAATGGGAGCGCAAGTACCCCGGCCGCATCGAGAACATGTTCAACGCACTGCAGAACGTGGTGCCCTCGCATCTTCACGACGGAACGCTCCATGACTTCAAGGGTCTGAAGGCAACGGGCGTGCCCGACGAAGAGGGCGACAAGGCTTTCGACGCACCCGAGTTCCCGGCGGCGCCGTCGCCGCTTGGCATCGTGCAGATCTGATCCGTATGAAATCGCTGCTGGCCGCCCTCGCCCTCACCGTGAGTCTCACGGGCTGCGCGACGCGCTGGGTGGTCGACAGCGACGTGCGGACCTTCTCCGAAATCGCAGCGGTGCCGGCCGATGCGACCTACCGCTTCGAACGCCTGCCCTCCCAGCAATACGACGAGGCCGCGCAGCTTCGGCTCGAGGCGATGGCCGGCCCGGCGCTCGAAGGCGTGGGCCTGCGCCGGGACGACGGCTCCCCGCACTACACCGCCGAGATCGGCGCGCGCGTGACGACGGAACTCTCGCCATGGGTCGACCCGTGGTGGGGCAGCCCCTGGGGGGGTCCCGGCCCGTGGGGAGGCCCGGGACCGTGGGGCCCCTATCGGGGCGGTGCGTGGGGCTACGGCCGCGGCTGGTACGGGCCGGGCTGGTGGGGCCCGCCGCCGGCCTACAACCCGTGGTACTCCCGCGAAGTGAGCATCGTGCTGCGCGAACTGCCCTCGAACCGGGTGGTCTACGAGACGCGGGCGCGCAACGATGGCCCATACAACGACAGCGGCGCGATCCTGCCCGTGATGTTCCAGGCGGCGCTCGAGGGCTTCCCGAACCCACCCAAGGGCGATCGGCGGGTGAACCTGGAGATCCCGACCGCCCGCGATTGAGCCACCCTCCGACAGCGACGACTTAGGGGCTCCCCCTAGAATTTCGCCGATGGAGTCCACCCGCGTCATCGCAGTCCGCCACGGCGAAACCGCCTGGAACGTCGACACCCGCATCCAGGGGCAGCTCGACATCGAACTCAACGACACCGGCCTCTGGCAGGCCCGGCGCGTCGGAAAGGCGCTGGAAGAAGAACCCATCGCGGCGATCTACGCCAGCGACCTGGCCCGCGCCCGGCAGACAGCCGAAGCCATCGCCGGACCGCGCGGTCTTCCCATCACCACCGATTCGGGCCTGCGCGAGCGCGCGTTCGGCATCTTCGAAGGCCGCACCTTCGCCGACATCGACGCTGAAACGCCCGATCAGGCCCGGCTCTGGCGCACCCGCGATCCGGAATTCGCGCCGGACGGTGGTGAGTCACTGCTCACATTCCGCAGCCGGGTGACGTCGACGGCCCACCGGATTGCCGCGCAGCATCCGGGTGAGCTCGTCGTGATGGTCGCGCACGGGGGCGTCATGGACGTCCTCTACCGCGATGCCACGGGGCAGGAACTGCAGGCCCCCAGAACGTGGGAATTGAGCAACGCCGCGATCAACCGGTTGCTCTGGACCCCCCAAGGCTTCACCCTGGTCGGGTGGGCGGACACCCGTCATCTCAGCGACGGCGTGCTCGACGAAACCACCGTTTGAGCTGGCGGTGGGGCTCACGCCCGGCCGCGTCACAAAAAACAGTACTTTCCCATGCATTTTTCGTCATTTCGACGGATATGCGTCAGCTTTTTGTATTCATTTTCTGGATTCGTTGGCACAATCTTTTTCTTGTGAAACTTTTGTCAACACGAGAAAAGCAACGAATTGCTTCGAATGTTGCAGCCCCCCAAAACGACATAGGCTGGGTGGCATGGCTTTCGGAGGGTGGCGCAGAGGCGTTTGCGAGGGCAATATCAAGGCCCCGATTAATGTGAACGCTTTGTACTTACTATCCAAACGGATACATGTGTTGCCGGATCGCGCGTCAGTCATGAAACAAACAAGGGGTTACCAAAAGCTTCACAACCACCTGCCAGCGGAGTCAACAGTCCATGGAACATCCCCCCGCCCCCAGTTCCCCGCTTGAGGCAACGACGCTTTCGCTGGTGGATCTCTTCGTCGCGCGCAACAGCGTTGCATCGCCGCCGGGCCCGATCGTCGGGGCGCTTCAGGTCCCGGCGGACCTGCTCGCGCGATGGGCTGGCAAGGCGTCCCGATCGGCCTTCCTTGCCGACACCCTCTTTGCAGCCGCGTGGAGACTGCTTCAGCTTCGCTGGCTCGGAAGCGCGACGGTGGAACTCGCCAAGACCGCGAACGACTGGCTCGCGGAAGTCGACCACGCACGACGCTCCGCACCGGACGCAACCGCCGAGGGCGACGGGTTTCGACTGAGCTTCACGGCCGAAACCTCGGTGCTGGGCTTGAGCGGCCCGGCGGCCCTGCTCGACACCGAGCTCGCCGGATTGCTCCTGGCCGCCATCGCCGACACCGCGACCGATCTGCTGGATCGCCCCGAGGCCACCCTGCGCGAGATCCGCACGCTCACCGCTGACGACCGCAGGAAACAGCTGGACGAATGGAACGTTCCACCTGCCCCGTACGAGGCGACGCTGACCGTCCATGCGGTGTTCGACCGCCAGGTGGCCGCTCGGGGAGAAGCCATCGCCCTCGTCGGAGAGGACGGCCCCCTGAGCTATAACGAAGTCGCGCGCCGTGCCGAACTCATGGCGCGCCGGCTGCAATCGCACGGGGTTCGGGCCGGCCATGCGGTCGGCGTCATGCTCGATCGCTCGAGTGCCGCCGTCGTCACGCTGCTCGGCATCCTGAAGGCAGGCGCGGCTTACGTGCCGGTCCAGCCCGATTTCCCCGCCGAGCGCATCGCTTTCATGCTGTCGCACGCCGACGTCGGTCTCGTCGTCACCCAGGCCGCGCACCGGCAGCTCGTTCCCAGCGAGTTGCCGATGCTCTCGATCGATGGAGCAGAAGCAGCCGACGAAGCTGCGCTCCCGCCGCTGGCGGCCGCCGAGGCCGACGGCGAATCGGTCGCCTATGTGATGTACACCTCAGGCTCGACCGGCACCCCCAAGGGCATCGAGATCTGTCACCGCTCGATCCTGCGCCTGGTGATCGATGCGCACTATGTGGACCTGTCGGCAGGCCTGGCCATGCTGCATGCGGCGCCGCTGGGCTTCGATGCCTCGACGCTCGAGATCTGGGGCCCGCTGCTCAACGGCGGCATCTGCGTGGTCCATGACGAGCAGGTTCCGACCGGTGCCGGACTCGCGCGAACCATCGAGCGGCATTCCGTGCACACCGCGTGGCTGACCGCGGCGCTGTTCAACGCCGTGATCGACGACGACCCCAGGCAGCTCGCCGGCCTGCGCCAGCTGCTCGCAGGCGGCGAGGCGCTGTCGGTGCCGCATGTGCGCCGCGCGATCGAGGCGCTGCCCGGGACGACGCTGATCAACGGCTACGGCCCGACCGAGTGCACCACCTTCTCGGCCACGTACCGGATTCCCCGCGAGTTGCCGGGCGATGCGCGTTCGGTGCCGATCGGCCGACCGATCAACGAAACCACGCTGCGCGTCCTGAGCCCGACGATGGCCCTGCTGCCTGCCGGCCTCGTGGGCGAGCTTTGCATCGGCGGACGCGGCCTGGCGCGCGGTTACCTGCAGCGTCCCGACCTGACCGCCGAGCGCTTCGTGCCCGATCCGTACGGCGGGCCCGGCGACCGCCTCTACCGCACCGGCGACCAGGTGCGCTGGCTGCCCGACGGCACCATCGAATACATCGGCCGTGTGGACGGCCAGGTCAAGATCCGCGGCCACCGCATCGAGACCGGCGAGGTCGAGGCGGCCTTGCTCGCGCATCCCGGCGTCAAGTCCTGCGCCGTGATTGCGCGCAAGGACGCCTCGGGCCGGCTGATTCTGGTCGCTTACCTGGTCGCACGCGGCGCCGAAGTGCCGTGGACCACGCTGCGCCGCCATCTGTCCGATCGTCTGCCGGAAGCGATGCTGCCTTCGGCACAGGTGTGGCTTGCGCAACTGCCGGTGACCAACAACGGCAAGCTCGACCGGCGCGCCCTGCCCGAACCTCCGCGCCAGCGGCCTGAGCTGGCACAAGCCTTCGAGGAGCCGCGCACCGATGCCGAACGGATGGTGTGCGCCACCTTCGCGCAAGCGCTGGGCATCGACCACGTCGGCCGCAACGACAACTTCTTCGATCTCGGCGGCGATTCGCTGCTGGTGCTGAGGGTCATGAAGGACCTGCAGCGCCACAGCGCACGGCGTCTTTCGACCAACCTCTTCTTCCGCCATCCGACGCCCGCCGCGGTCGCCGCAAGCCTCCAGGCCGAGGAACCGGCACAACCGCGGCAGCGCGAGGCCGACAGGTTCCCGGCGCACGCGGGCAGCCAACTGGAGCCGGTGGCGCTGATTGCGATGGCCGGCCGCTTTCCGGGCGCAGCGGATGTCGAACAGTTCTGGGACAACCTGCTCGCGGGCCGCGAGTCGATCACCTTCTTCGACGACTCGACGCTGGACGCCGGCGTGAGCGCCGCATTGCGCGCCGACCCGCTCTACGTCCGCGCGCGTGGCGTCATCGACGACATCGAGCAGTTCGACGCCGCCTTCTTCGGCATCAATCCGAAGGAGGCCGAGCTGATGGACCCGCAGCAGCGCGTGTTCCTGGAGATCTGCTGGGAATGTCTCGAACGCGGCGGCTACGTGCCCGACCAGGCGCCCGGCCCGGTTGGCGTGTACGGCGGCATGTACAACCCGACCTACTTCCAGCGGCACGTCTCGACGCGTCCCGACCTGATCGAAATGGTCGGCGACTTCCAGGTCATGCTGGCCAACGAGAAGGACTACATCACCACGCGCGTGGCGAACCGGCTCAACCTCACCGGCCCGGCAGTCAGCGTGCACACCGCGTGCTCGACCTCGCTGGTGGCGGTGGCGCAAGCCTTCTACGCGTTGCGCACCGGTCAGTGCCGCATGGCGCTCGCCGGCGGCGCGTCGGTGACCTGCCCGCCGCGCAGCGGCTATCTCTACAACGAAGGGTCGATGCTGTCGCCGGACGGGCACACGCGCAGCTTCGACGCCAAGGCCCGCGGCACCGTCTTCAGCGACGGCGCGGCGGTGGTGCTGCTCAAGCGGCTCTCGGATGCGATCGCCGACGGCGACACCATCTATGCGGTGCTGCGTGGCGCTGCGGTCAACAACGACGGCGGCGCCAAGGCCAGCTTCACCGCTCCGAGCGTGGACGGCCAGGCCGCGGTGATCGAAGCCGCACTGGCATCGGCCGGCGTCGATGCGCGCAGCATCGCCTACGTCGAAACCCACGGCACCGCGACGCCGATGGGCGATCCGATCGAGGTCGAAGGGCTCACGCGCGCCTTTGCCGCACATACCGCCGACAAGGGCTTCTGCGTCATCGGCTCGCTCAAGAGCAATGTCGGCCACATGGTCACCGCCGCCGGTGCGGCGGGCTTGATCAAGGCCGCCCTCGCGATGCACACCGAGGCGATTCCGGCGACCCTGCACTACGAGTCGCCGAACCCGGCGATCGACTTCGAGGCGACGCCTTTCCGGGTCGATGCGGCGTTGCGTCCATGGCCGCGCGAGGCAACGCCGCGGCGTGCCGGCGTCAGCAGCTTCGGCGTCGGCGGCACGAACGCACACGTGGTCATCGAGGAAGCGCCGTTGCGCGAACCCTCCGATGCGGCCACGGGTCCGCAACTCCTCACGCTCTCGGCCCGCTCGCCGGCTGCGCTCGCCGCCGCGATGGGCCGGCTGGCCGATCATCTCGACGCGCATCGCGATGTTCCGCTGGCTGATGTCGCCCACACGCTGCGCATAGGTCGGAAGGCGTTCACGCACCGTGGCTGCGTGGTCGCGAACTCGGTCGAAGAGGCCGTCGCGGCGCTGCGCGCGCCCGACTCGGCATCGCGCGCCACGGCTGCGCTCAATGCCTGGGTTTCGCAGCCGGTCTTCGCATTCCCGGGACAGGGCGCGCAGTACGCGGGCATGGGCCGCACGCTGTATGAGAACGACGCCGTCTTCCGCGCCGCCTTCGACGACTGCCTGCGCGCCTTTGACGGTGTGCTCGGATTCGACCTGCGCGAGCGGATGTTCTCGGACGATGGCGCAGCGCTCGCGCCGACGTCGGTGACGCAGCCGGCGACCTTCGCGCTCGAGTATTCATTGGCGCGCCAGCTGATGGCGTTGCAGGTCCGGCCCTCGGCCATGGTCGGCCACAGCGTCGGCGAGTTCGCCGCCGCGGTGCTGGCTGGCGTGATGCGCCTCGAAGACGCGGCCCGCCTCGTGGCGCGTCGCGGAGCGCTCATGCAGGCATTGCCCGCGGGCACGATGCTGTCTGTGCGGATGCCTGCCGCCGAGCTGCTGCCCCTGCTGCCGGAAGGCATCGCGCTGGCTGCCGACAACGGTCCCAATGTCTGCGTGGCCGCCGGCCCGAACGACGCGATCGAGAATCTGCGCGCCGCACTCGAAGCCAAGGGCATCGTCGCGAAAGCACTCCAGACTTCGCACGCCTTCCATTCGGCGATGATGGACCCGGCCGTCGCGCCGTTCGAAGCCCTGGTGCGCGAGATCAAGCTCTCGCCGCCGGCTCTGCCGATCTACTCCACGCTCACGGGCCGCCTGCTCACCGACGAGGAAGCGACCGATCCGCGGTACTGGGCGCGCCACCTGCGCGAAACCGTGCGCTTCTCGCCGGCGGTGCGCGAGGTGCTGGCCCAACTCGCGCATCCGCTCTTCATCGAGATCGGCCCGCGCAACACACTCGCAACGCTGGTGCGCCAGCACGCGACCAAGACCCAGCCTTCGCCCGCCATCTCGCTGCTGCTGGATCAGCCGCAGGGCGAGAGCGCCGCATGGCGCCTTGCCGCCGGTCGCCTCTGGGCACACGGCATCGAGCTGGACCTGAACGTTCTCGACACGCGCGCACGCAAGCAGCGCGTGCGCCTGCCGACCTATCCCTTCGAGCGCAAGCGCTTCTGGGTGGACATCGCCGCAGCGCCAGCCGTGGCTGTCGCGCCTGCTGCGAATTCCACCGCTTCCGCCCCTCTTTCCATTTCGATTCCGGAGCTGACGATGACTGCCGCTGCCATTTCCACACCGCCCGCGCGCCGCGCCTCCCTCGTCACGCGCCTGCGCGAGCTGTTCGAAGACCTGTCCGGCGTGGCCATGGCGGACGTCGACGGCGGCACGCCCTTTGTCGAGATCGGATTCGATTCGCTCACGCTCACGCAGGCCTCGCTGCAGGTCAAGAAGATCTTCAAGGTCAACCTGACATTCCGCCAGTTGATGGAGAGCTATCGCAACTTCGATGCGCTCGCGGAGTTCCTCGACGCCACGCTGCCGCCCGATCCGGCAGCCCCTGCACCGGCAGCACAGGCCGCTGCGCCCGTGGTCGCCGTGGCCACCGCGTCAGCTCCCCAGGCTGCGGCCTTCGTGATGCCCGTGCAGCAGGTGATGCCCCCGGCCGCCGGCACCGGCAGCCTCGTGCAGCAACTCATCGCGCAACAGATGCAATTGATGCAGCAGCAACTCGCATTGCTGTCGGCGGCACCAGCGATTCCGGCCAGCCCCGTGCTGCCGGCGCCGGTGGTGGAGCAACCCACGCCAACGGCCACCGCCGCGGCCACGGCGTCCAATTCCCAGGCACCGCAGGCGGCTTCGTCCGCTTCCGCTGCGGAGCCGGCCACGCCCGTCAAGTACGACGTGAAGAAGGCCTTCGGCGCCATCGCCCGCATCCATACGCAGAGCAAGGAGCCGACCGAGCGACAGAAGGCGCGGCTTGCGGCGTTCATGCGCCGCTACGTGGAACGCACGGCAAAGAGCAAGGAATTCACCGCGAAGAACCGCTCGCACATGGCCGACCCGCGCGTGGTCAACGGCTTCCGTCCGGCGACGAAGGAGATCACCTACCAGATCGTGATCGAGCGCTCCAAGGGCTCGCGCCTCTGGGACATCGACGGCAACGAGTACGTCGACACGCTCAACGGCTTCGGCATGAACCTGTTCGGCTGGACGCCGGACTTCATCAACGAAGCGGTGCACAGGCAGCTCGACCTCGGCTACGAGATCGGCCCGCAGCATCCGTTGGCTGCCGATGTGACGAAGCTCCTGTGCGAACTCACCGGCTTCGACCGCGCCGCGCTGTGCAACACCGGCTCCGAAGCGGTCATGGCGGCGCTGCGCATCGCGCGCACCGCCACCGGCCGCAGCACCGTGGTGCTGTTCACCGGCTCCTATCACGGCACCTTCGACGAAGTGCTGGTGCGCGCCGGGCGAGATGCCAAGGGCATGTCGGCCGCCCCCGGCGTGATGCAGGGCATGTTCGGCGATGTGCGCGTGCTGGACTACGGCACCCCCGAGGCGCTCGAGTTCATCCGCGCGAACGCGGACGACCTCGCCGCAGTGCTCGTGGAGCCGGTGCAGAGCCGGCGGCCCGACTTCCAGCCGCGCGAGTTCCTGCGCGAGCTGCGCGCGATCACCGAGAAATCGGAAACCTGCCTGATCTTCGACGAGGTCATTACCGGTTTCCGCAGCGACATCGGCGGCGCGCAGGCGATCTTCGGCATCCGCGCGGATCTCGCGACCTACGGCAAGGTGCTCGGCGGTGGATTCCCGGTCGGCGTGATCGCGGGCAAGCGTGCCTACATGGATGCGCTGGACGGCGGCGCGTGGCAGTACGGCGACGATTCGGTGCCCACGGTCGGCGTGACCTATTTCGCGGGCACCTTCGTGCGCCACCCCCTCGCACTCGCCGCATCGAAGGCCGCGCTCGAACATCTTAAGCAGGACAACAACAAGCTGCAGACGCAACTCAACCTGCACACCGCCGCGATGGCTGACGAGCTCACCGCGTTCTGCCGCGAGGTCGGCGCGCCGCTGGAAATCCGCTACTTCTCGTCGCTGTGGCGCGTGAGCTGGCTCGAAGACCACCCGCTGCAGGACCTGCTGTTCGCGATGATGCGCAGCCGCGGCGTGCACATCCTCGACAACTTCCCCTGCTTCATGACCACCGCGCATTCGCAGCAGGACATCGCCACCATCAAGTCGGCGTTCAAGGAATCGATCGCCGAGATGCAGGAAGCCGAACTGCTGCCGCGCCGCGCGGTGGCCAAGCCGGCCTTCGATCCGTCGCATCCGCCGGTGCCCAATGCGCGGCTCGGCCGCGACAAGGACGGCCAGCCCGCGTGGTTCGTGCCCGATCCCAACGCCCAAGGCAAATTCACGAAGTTCCAAGCATGACTGAAGCCGTACTCACCCCCGTCGACAGCGCGCCCGCCGACGACTTCGATCCCTTCGCGTCGGGCCTCATCGAGCGGATCGTTCCGACGACCGAGGCGCAGCGAGAGGTCTGGCTGGGTGATCGGCTGAGTCCGGAAGCTTCTCTGGCCTACAACGAGTCGCTGCGGATGCGACTGCGGGGCGCGCTGGATGCCCAGGCACTCTCCGCCGCGCTCGACCAGCTGGTGGCGCGGCACGAATCCCTGCGCGCGACCATCTCGCCCGATGGCACGCAACTGCTGATCGGCGAAGCCGTGCCGGTGGGCATGGCCGAACACGACCTGCGGTCGCTCGAACCCGCGGCACAGAAGCGCCGGCTCGAGGATGAAAGCCTCGCGGCGGTCCTCGACCCGTTCGAGCTCGAAAAGGGGCCGCTCTTCAGGGCCGCGCTCTACAGGCTGTCGGACACCGAGCATGTGCTGGTGATGACCGCGCACCACGCGGTCTGCGACGGCTGGTCGTGGGGTGTCATCAGCCAGGACCTCGGCCTGCTCTACGCGGAGCAGATCGGTGCCGGTCCGGCGCTCGAGGCGCCCGCAAAGTACTCCGACTACGCGACCTGGGAAACGCAGGAAGCGTCCAGCCCCGCGATGCAGGCGCACATCGACTACTGGCTGTCGCGCTTCGCGGGCGGCAGCCTGCCGGTGCTCGAGCTCCCGCTCGACCGGCCGCGCCCGGCCGTGCGGACCTTCAGCTCGCGCCGCGTCGACCATGTGCTGGGCCGGGACCTGATCGATTCGCTGCGCAAGGTCGGCGCCTCGTCGGGCACGAGCCTGTTCGCGACCATGTTCAGTGCCTTCGCGGCCACGCTGCACCGGCTGAGCGCGCAGGACGACCTCGTGATCGGCATCGCCGCCGCCGGCCAGATGCCGAGCGACATGCCCTCGCTGGTGGGCCACTGCGTCAACACGCTGCCCATTCGCGTCGCGGTCGAGCCGCAAATGTCCTTCGACACCTTCGCCAAGGCTTCTGGCACGACGCTGCTGGATGCCTTCGAGCACCAGACGCTGACCTACGGCGCGCTGCTGCGCAAGCTGTCGGTGCCGCGCGATCCGAGCCGCCTGCCGCTGGTGAACGTGCTCTTCAACCTCGACAGCGGGGCGCTGGTCACGAGCAACTTTCCCGAGATCGAATCCGAGCAGAGCTCGATCCCGCGCCGCTACGAGAACTTCGAGCTGTTCGTCAACATCTCGCCGATCGCGAAGGGCATGCAGATCGAGGCGCAATACAACGCCGATCTGTACGACGACGCCACGGTCAAGCGCTGGCTCGGCATGTACGAGTGCCTTCTGCGTTCGGTCGCCTCCGACCCCGCACAGGCCGTCGGCAGGCTCAACATGCTCGACGAATCGGAAGCGAAGGCCATCGACGCGCTGCAACCCGCACCAACGGCTCGCAGCGGCCAGCCGCTGATGCACGCCGGCTTCATCGAACAGGCCGCGAAGACCCCAGGGCGGAACGCGCTGCGCGACGGCGACCGCCACCTGAGCTATCTGGCGCTCGACGAACAATCGAATCGCCTCGCGCATGCGTTGCGCGAGCGCGGCATGGGACGCGGCCAGCGGGTGGGCCTGTGCCTGGACCGCGGCGCCGACATGATGGTCGCGCTGCTGGCGGTGCTGAAGTCCGGCGCCGCCTACGTGCCGCTCGACCCGGCGTTCCCGCAGGCCCGGCTCGACTACTACGCGGAGGACGCGCAGCTCGGCCTGCTGCTGACCCGCTCCAGCGTCGCCGCGGTGCCCGCGAACTGGTGCGCCGATGCCGCCCAGCGCGTGCTCACGCTCGACCGTGACACCGGATGGCAGAACCAGCCCGCCACCGCGCTCCCGCCGTCCGCGCAGGACGCGCAGGCCGGCGATGCGGCCTACGTGATCTACACCTCCGGCTCCACCGGCAAGCCCAAGGGCGTGTGCGTGCCGCACGGTGCGGTCGCCAATTTCCTGCAGAGCATGCGCGAGGCGCCCGGCATCACCGCCGACGACCGCCTCGCGGCGGTGACCACGCTGTCGTTCGACATCGCGGTGCTCGAACTCATGCTGCCCCTCACGGTCGGCGCCGAGGTGATCCTGGTGTCGCGCGACACCACGATGGACGGCAACGCGCTGCGCGCCCTCATCGAACAGAGCGGCGCGACCATGATGCAGGCGACGCCGGGCGGCTGGCGCCTGCTGCTCGATGCGCAATGGCCGGGCTCGCCGACCTTCAAGGCGCTGGTCGGCGGCGAAGGGCTGCCATCGGATCTCGCGCAGTCCCTGCTGCAGCGCTGCGGCGAACTCTGGAACATGTACGGACCGACCGAGACGACGATCTGGTCCACCCTCTGGCGCGTCGAACCCGCGCGGGTGGCACAACGCGGCGTCTCGATCGGCAAGCCGATCGCCAACACGACGGTGTGGGTGCTCGACGCGCTGGGCCAGCGCTGCCCGGTCGGCGTACCCGGCGAGATCGTGATCGGCGGCGACGGCGTGACGCTGGGCTACCTCGACCGGCCCGAGCTCACCGCCGAGCGCTTCGTTCCGGACCCGTGGAGCGCGCCCGGTGCGCGCCTCTACCGCACCGGCGACCGCGGCCGCTGGGGCAACGACGGCCTGCTCGAACACATGGGCCGCTTCGACTTCCAGGTGAAGGTGCGCGGCTACCGCATCGAGCTCGGCGAGATCGAGGCCGCCTGCAATGAAGCCCCGGGCGTGGGTAACAGCGTGGTCATCACGCGCGAGGACCAGCCGGGCGACGTGCGGCTGGTCGCCTACGTGAGCCCGTCGGCGGGCGCGAGCATCGATCCGCACGAGCTGGACCGTCGCCTGCGCGAGCGCCTGCCGCAGTACATGCTGCCGCAGCACGTGGTGACGCTGGACGCGATCCCCTTCCTGCCCAACGGCAAGGTCGACCGCAAGGCGCTGCCCAAACCGACGGCCGTGCGCGAGAAGGCGGTCGAACGCGTGGCGCCCCGCAACGAACACGAGAAGGCGGTGCTCGGGCACATGGAGCATGTGCTGAACCTTCCGGGCCTCGGGATCCACGACGACTTCTTCTCGCTGGGCGGCCATTCGCTGCTGGCGGCGCGGCTGGCCACGCTGCTCAGCCGCGAGTTCGACGTGACGGTGCCGCTGCGCGTGCTATTCGAAGCGCCCACCGCGGAGCGCCTCGCCTGCGCCGTGCAGACGCTGAGCCAGAACGGTGCGCCGCGCAGCGAAGCGATCAAGGCGCTGCCGGGCCGCCGCGTCGCGCCGCTGACGCCGATGCAGGAGCGCATCCGATTCCTCGAGGAGATGTACCCGGACCGCTCCACGTACAACGCGCCCTCGGCGCACCGGCTCGGCGGTCCGATGGATGTCGACAAGTTCAAGGCCGCGCTGCGCACGATCATCGAGCGGCAGCCGTCCCTGCGCACCGCCTTCGGCATCGATCCCGCGACCGGCGAACCGGCGGCGCTGATCGCCGACAGCGTGCCGTACGAGTTGCCGGTCGTCGACCTGAGCGTCCTCCCCGAAGGCGAACGCGCGAACGCGCTCAACGAGCAGATGCGCGAACTGGCGGACCGCCCCATCGCCATCCACGAGGCGCCGCTGTTCCACGCGACGCTGTTCCGCCTGGCCGCCGACGACCATGTCTTCGTGTTCGTGCCGCATCACCTGGTCTGGGACGGCTGGTCCTTCGACATCCTGCAGCACGAGCTGGCGACGATCTACGGCGCGCTGGTGCGCGGCGAGCCGCACGGCCTGCCGCCGCTCGCGGCGACGCACGGCGACTATGCCGACTGGTACGCGCGCTGGCTCGAATCGCCGGCCGCGCTGGTGCAGCTGCGCTACTGGAAGGAGCGCTTCGCCAAGGCGCCGCCCGCCAAGGCGCCGCGTACCGACATGCCGCGCCTGGCCGGCATGAGCGGCCACGGCGGATCGCACTGGATCAGCGTCGACAAGGAGCTCACAGAAGGGCTGCGCCAGCTCGGCCAGCGCCACGAGATGACGCTGAACATGCTGACGCTCGGCATCTACGCGATGATGATGAGCCATGTCATCGGCACTCCATCGATCGTCATCGCGACACCCGTGCGCGGCCGCGAAGCGCCGGAGCTCGAACCGGTCATGGGCTTCTTCAACAACCTGCTGGCGCTGCCCTTCCAGATCGACGGGACGCTGCGCTTCGGCGAGTTCATGCAGCACGTCAAGCAGGAACTGATCTCGGTGATGGACCACCAGCAGATCCCCTTCGAGCGGCTCGCCCGCGAGCCCGAGTTCGCCGAGCGCGCCCAGGGCGTGGGCCTCTACCAGGCGCTGTTCTCGTTCCAGGACGCGCGCGAACGCGAAAAGGACGTCGGCGGACTCGCCGACCGGCAGGTGCACCTGGTGCAGCACGGCGCGACCGACGACCTCGGCCTCTGGCTCATGGACAAGGCGAACGTGCTGGAAGGCGCGGTGATCTACAACGCCGACATCTACAGCCAGGAAACCGGCGCGGCGTTCAAGGCGCGCTACATCGAGCTGCTGCGCCGGGTGGTCGAGCAGCCCGACGCGACCCTCGAGGCGCTGCTGGCGCCGCAGGGTTCGGAGAGCGCGATCTACCTGCAGCGGCTGTCGGCCAACGCGGTCGATGCGCCGGCGCCGGTCGTCGAATCGGCACCAGCGGCGCCTGCGGCAACGCCGGTCGCGGCCTCGCCACTGCCCCAGGCGCTGCTGCAGCCGGAGCAGGCGCGCTTGGCCCAGATCTGGGCCAGCGCTCTGAGCATCGACGTGAACGACATCCGCCCCGACGAGACCTTCTTCGACCTGGGCGGCGATTCGCTGCTGGCCATGCGCGTGATCCAGCAGGCCGAGCAGGTGATGGGCTTCCGGATCGAGCCGCGCCGCTATGTCTACGAAACGCTGGCGCAGCTGTCGTCCGCGGCGGCCGGCACGGCCATCGATCCGGCGGAAGCCTTGACGCCGGAGAAGGAAACGAAGCGCGGTCTCCTCGGCCGCGTGTTCTCCGGCTGGAGCCGCAAGGGCTGAAGGAGGCGCAGTGTCGACGATCACCCCCATCACCCGGCGTGCGCCCGAGCATGTGTGGCGGGTCGATCTTGACGCAGCGACCTGGGGGACGGGGTGCCTGTCGCGCGATGAGCGCGAGCGCGCCGCGCGCTTCGTCTTCGCGCGCGACCGGGAGCGCTTCGTCGCGGCGCATGTCGCGCTGCGGCAGGTGCTCGCGGCCTACACCGGCGTTGCCGCCTCGATGCTCGAATTCCTGCCGGGCAAGGCCGGCAAGCCGGCGCTCGCGTGGCCGCCCGCCGTGCACTTCAATCTGAGTCACAGTCAATCGGTCGCGCTGATCGCGATCGCCGATGGCAACACCGAGGTCGGCGTCGATGTCGAGGTGCTGCGTCCCATGTCCGACGCAGAGGCCATGGCCGCCGCCTATTTCACCGATGCGGAGCAGCGAGCGCTGGCAGCCGTCGCGCCCGCGTTGCGCGACCGCGCCTTCTTCACCTGCTGGACGCGCAAGGAAGCCTGCCTGAAGGCGGTCGGCCTCGGCCTGGGCGTCGACACGCGCAGCTTCGAAGCCGGCGTCGACGAAGGCACGTGCGAGACCCGCATCCCGGTCGACGGAGAGACGGCACGCGTCACGATCTCGTCCTTCGACGGCGGCGATGGCGTCGTCTGCGCGATCGCGAGGCGGATCTCCACCGATACGGGGGCGCGGCGCCCCTTCCACGAAAGCGAGTTGTACGCATGACGCCCATGCTTTTCGGCCCTCCCTCCCGGCAGTTGTTCGGGCTGTTTCATGCGCCCGAACGCGACAGCAACCTGGCGGTGCTGATCTGCATGCCGATCGGCCAGGAAGCGATTCGCGCCCACCGGTTGTTCCGCGTGCTCTCCGACCGGCTCGCGCGCTCGGGGACCGCGGTGCTGCGCTTCGACTATCACGGCACCGGCGATTCGCCGGGCGACGACCTCTCCGGCGAACTCGAGGGTTGGCGGCGCGATGTGTGCACCGCGCACGAGGAACTGCGCCGCCGCGTCGGTGGTCGCCGCATCCTGTGGCTCGGCGCGCGGCTGGGCGCATCCGCGGCGGTGCTCGCCGCGAAGAGCGGCCATTGCGACCCGGCGCGTCTGATCCTCTGGGACCCGATCATCGACGGCGCGCGCTACATCGACAGCCTGCGCGCCAGTCACGTCGATGCGCTCGAACACTCCTTCTGCGTGCCGGACCCGGACTGGCGCCGCCGGCTGGCGAAAGACAGCGACGCTTTCACCGATGAATTGCTCGGCTTCGGCGTGTCGCCCGTGCTGCGGCAGCAGTTGCGCGCGCTGTCACCGAAGGCGCTCCAGCTCACGGCCCTGCACCAGACCACCGTGCTCGCGGACCCCGAGGACCGCGCGGCCCAGGAATGGGCACGCGCGGAATCCGAACGCCGCATGCCGGTTACGCTCTCGTCGTTCCAGCATCCGCTGGTCTGGACTTCGGACCCGCAACCCAACAACGCCATGGTGCCGGCCGAAGCGCTGCAACGTCTCATGGCGGAAGCACATGACTGACACCAAGGAAACACCCGTCCAGTTCGGGCCCGACGGCTCGCTGATCGGCATCGTCACGACGCCGAGCGAAGGCCCGATGGAGCCGGTCGCCTGCGTTCTGCTCAACATGGGCGCCACCCACCGGGTCGGGCCTCGCCGCATCAACGTGAAGCTCGCGCGGCGCCTGGCCTCGCACGGCATCAGCACCATCCGTATGGACCTCGCGGGCCTCGGCGACAGCCGCGCGGCCAGCGGCTCCGAGCACTACCGCACGCAGGCCGTGCTGGACATGCAGGGCGCCATGAACCTGATGGGCACCATGCTCGGCGTGCGCCGCTTCGTCGTGATCGGGCTGTGCTCGGGCGCGGCCAATGGCCTCGCGCTGGCCGCCGCCGACTCGCGGGTGGTCGGCGTGCTGATGTTCGACGGCTATTCGTTCCTCGGCCGCAGGGCGCTGTGGGAGCGCACGTTCCGCCGCGCGGTCGCAGCGGCGACCAACCCCGCGATGATCGAGAAGACCGGGCGCTGGTTGCATCGCAAGTTCTCCGCGAAGGCCGCGGCGGCACTGTCGACCGACATGTTCGAGCCCGATTCGCCGGAGGTCATCGCCGCGACCTTCCGCCGCGCGATGACGCAGACGGTGGAACGCAATGTGGCGATGCTGTTCCTCTACAGCGGCACCCTGACCGTGACGGACCGGAACCGCGACCAGCTCGGCCCGTTCGTCAACGAGCCGTTCGCGAAGCAGATCGAATACGTGTTCGACCCCCTGCTCGACCACAGCCTGACGTCGCTGGCCTCCCAGGAGACCTTCATGACGATCGCGTCGGACTGGGTGCTGCGCGTGGCGCACCGCGAGACACCGCCGTACGCCTCCGCCGCCAGCCGCCCGGGCGGGCTGACCAGCACCATCCGCGGCGGTCTCGCCCTACAACGCGACGCGGTCGCCTGACCGCGCCGTCCCCGGTCGATCAGCCCGCCGCGCCGGCGCCGTGCGGCTGGGGCAGCTCCTCCCCGGGCAGTTCCTGCAGCGGCCCGCTGCCGCTGTAGCGGTCGAGCGCCAGGTAGATCGCCGGCGTGATGTAGAGCGTGATCACCTGCGAGAAGATCAGCCCGCCCACCACCGCGACGCCCAGCGGCTGACGCAGCTCGGCGCCGGCCCCGAGGCCCAGCGCGAGCGGCAGAGCACCCATCATCGCGGCCAGCGTGGTCATCAGGATCGGACGGAAGCGCAGCCGGCACGCCTCGCGGATCGCTTCAACCGGCTTCATGCCCTCGGTGCGCTGCGCCTCGAGCGCGAAGTCGATCATCATGATCGCGTTCTTCTTGACGATGCCGATCAGGAGAAGGATGCCGATGGTCGCGATCAGCGTCAGGTCGAAGCCGAAGAGCTTGAGCGAGATCAGCGCCCCCACCGCCGCCGACGGCAGGCCGGCGAGGATGGTGATCGGGTGGATGTAGCTTTCGTACAGCACGCCGAGCAGCACGTAGATCACGAGCACCGCGAGCACCAGCAGCACTGCCTGGCTCGACTGCGAGCGCTGGAACACCGCCGCATCGCCGCCGTAGCTGGTGATGATCGACGGCGGCATCTTGAGCTCTTCCTTGAAGCGGTCGATCTTCGAGGTCGCATCGCCGAGCGGGACGTCCGGCGCGAGGTTGAACGACACCGTGACCGCCTGCAGCTGCCCCTGGTGGTTGATCGAGGTCGGGCCCACCGTGCGCTTGACCGTCGAGAAGGCCGACAGCGGCACGAGCTGTCCTGCCTTGTTGCGCACCGACAGGCGCGACATGTCTTCCTCGAACTGCCGGTCGCTGTCGGCAGCCGAGAGGATCACCTGGTAGGTGTTGCTCGCGCCGTAGATGCTGCCGATCTGCCGGTCGCCGTAGGCGTTGTAGAGCGCGGTGCGCAGGTCGCCCACCGCGACGCCGAGCACGCCGGCCTTGTCGCGGTCGATTTCCAGCGTGGCCTGCAGGCCGCGGTTCTGCGAGTCGCTGGTGACGTCGCGGAAGATCGGGTCGGCGCGCATGCGCTCCATGAGCTTCTCGGACCACACGTTCATGGTGCCGGCGCTGACGCTCTGCAGGGTGTACTGGAAGCGCGCCTTGCTCTGGCGGCCGCCGAGCCGCAGGTTCTGGATCGGCTGCATGTAGACCGCCACGCCCGGAATCTCGCGGAAGCGCTTGCGCAGCGATTCGAGCACCTGCGGCATGCGCGCACGCTCGCTGCGCGGCTTCAGCACCACGAACAGCCGTCCCGCGTTCTGCGTCGCGGTCGGGCCGCCGACGCCGATGAACGAGTTGACGTAGTCCACGCTCGGGTCGGCCATGATGGCTTCGGCGACGCGGTCCTGCAGCGCTTTCATCGCAGGGAAGGAGATGTCCTCGGCCGCCTCGGTCGTGACCTGGATCTGGCCGATGTCTTCCTCGGGGAAGAAGCCCTTGGGGATGGTGATGAACATCCACGCCGTGAGCGCGAAGGTGCCGAGCGCCACCAGCAGCATCACCGGTCGATGCTTCAGCGTCCAGTCCAGCGTGCGCATGTAGCTGGCATGCACCCAGCGGTAGCCGCGCTCGAAAGCCCGGCCGATCGCCGTGCCCGGCTCGGGGTGTTCTTCCTCGTGGTCGAGGGCGCCCCCCTTGCGCGGCACATGCTTGAGCAGGCGGCTCGCCAGCATCGGCACCAGCGTGAGCGAAACCACCGCCGACACCATCACCGCGAGGCCGACGACCACCGCGAATTCGTGGAACAGGAGGCCGATCACGCCGGGCATGAAGAAGATCGGAATGAACACCGCCACCAGCGAGATCGAGATCGAGATGATGGTGAAGCCCACCTCGCGCGCACCGCGCAGCGCCGCGGCAAAGGGCTCCATGCCCTTTTCGACGTAGCGCATGATGTTCTCGAGCACCACGATCGCATCGTCCACCACCAGGCCCACCGCGAGCGTGATGCCGAGCAGCGACACGTTGTCGAGGCTGTAGCCGAAGGCATAGAGCAGCGCGACCGCGCCGATGAGCGAGATCGGGATGGTGAGCGCCGGGATCAGCGTCGCGACCAGCCGGTGCAGGAACAGGAAGATCACCAGTACCACCAGCAGGATGGTGCCCAGCAACGTGAGCTGCACATCGTGCACCGCCTCGCGGATCGAGAGCGAGCGGTCGTTGAGCACGCTGATCTCGACCGACTGCGGCAGCTCTTCGCGGAAGCGCGGCATCAGCGCGCGCACGGCGTCGACCACCTGCACCGTGTTCGCGTTCGGCTGGCGCTGCACCGCGAGCGAGATGGAGTTCTTGCCGTTGTAGGCGCTGCCCGTCTTGACCGACTCGAAGCTGTCCTCGATGGTCGCGACCTCGTCCAGCCGCACCGGCGCGCCGTTGCGCTGGCCAACGATGCCCTTGGCGAAGTCGGCCGCCTTGAGCAGCTGCTCGTTGGCCTGGATGGTGAGCGTCTGGCGCGGCCCATCGAGCACGCCCACCGGCGTGTTGGCATTGGCCAGGCGCACCGCGTTGGCCAGTTCGTCGAGCGTGATGTTGCGCGCGTTGAGCAGGTCGGCGTCAGCCTTGATGCGCACCGCGAAGCGCTTCTGCCCGTAGACGACCACCTGCGCCACGCCGTCGATGGTCGAGAGCGTGGGCGAGACGAGGTTCTCGGCATAGTCGTTGAGCTCGGACGGCGTCATCGAATCCGAGGTCATCGCGATGAACAGCACCGGCGCATCCGCCGGGTTCACCTTGCGGTACGAAGGCAGCTGGGTGAGCTCCTGCGGCAGCTGGCGCTGCGCGCGCAGCAACGCCGCCTGCACGTCGACCGCGGCCGCATCGATGTCGCGCGAGCTCACGAATTCGAGCGTGACAGAGGTCGTGCCCTGCGTGTTGACCGAGCTGATCGTCTGCAGCCCGGGGATGGTGGAGAACTGCTTCTCGAGCGGAAGCGCGACCGACGACGCCATCGTCTCCGGGCTTGCGCCCGGCAGTTGCGCATTGACGTTGATGACCGGCGTGTTGTAGCTCGGCAGTGCCGCGACCGGGATCTGGAAGTAGGCAAAGATCCCGATGACCACCACCGCGGCAGAGAGCAGCACCGTCATCGCGGGACGACGGATGCACAGCTCGGAGATGTTCATGCGCGCTCCCGTTCCGCGACAAGGCTGGCATTGGTCGGCGCGACTGTCGCGGCACTGCCGGGGCCGGGCGCCTGACCGTCGGGGCGCTGCGGCCCGCCGTTGGTCTCGACGCGGATCTTGCCGCCCGGGCGGACGTTCTGCTTGCCTTCGATGACCACCTGCTCGCCCGGCTGCACGCCGCGCACCACGACCTGCGTGCCGAAGGTGTAGACCGACTCCACCTTGCGCCGCGTCGCCTTCTTTTCGGCATCGATCACGTAGACCGATGCGCCCTCGGTCAGCATCATCACCGCTGAGGCGGGCACCACGGTCGCGTCCTCGATGGTGCGCACCGTGACGCGCGTCTCCACGAACTGGCCGGGCCAGAGGCTCTGGTCGGCGTTGTCGAACACCGCCTTGGCGCGCACCGTGCCGATGAGCGGGTCGACCGTGTTGTCGACGAAGTTGAGCTGGCCCTTGAGCGTGTCCTTGCGGCCGGGCACCACCGCCTCGACCGGCGTGTGGGAGCGGGCTGCCGCCAGCAGGTCCTGCAGCTTGCCTTCGGGCACCGGGAAGCTCACCGCGATCGGGTCGAGCTGCGTGATCGTCACCAGCGACAGCGTGGGCTGCACCAGCGTCCCGGGATAGATGTTCACCGCGCCGATGCGGCCGGCGATGGGCGCGCGAAGCGAGGCATAGCCCAGCGCCACTTCGGCGGACTGCACCGCGGCGCGGTCGGCGGCGACGGCGGCGCGCTGCGCCTCGAGCTGCGAAAGCGTGGCGTCGACCGCGCTCTTGGCGATGAAGTTCTGGGCCACCAGTTCCTGGTTGCGGCGGTATTGGCGTTCGAGGTCGGCCAGGACGGCTTCATCCTTCTGCTGCTGCGCCTTGGCCTTGGCGAGATTGGCCTGGTCGGGCCGGTCGTCGAGCGTGAAGAGCAATTGGCCGGCCTTGACGAACTGGCCTTCCTTGACATGCACCTGCCGCACCGTGTTGGTCACTTGCGGCCGAAGGTCGACACTGTTGAGCGACACCACGCTGCCGTTGACCTGCACCGTGACCGGCACGCTTTGCTTCTTGGCGACTGCCAGCGTCACGAGCGCCGGCGCCCCGGCACCCGGCGCGCCGTTGGGAGCCTTGCCGCCCGGAGCGGACGCGGTTTCAGCGCCTTGGCGCGATTTGGCGCCGGACCACCACCAACCACCTGCGGCGGCGGCCACAACCAGCACCCCGGTCAGGGTGAGTACAAGATTTTTCTTCATGGGATATCCATCATGGATCGAAGCTCGACATGCCGGAATGGGAGTCGCACTAGGGGCGCGACATGTGGGGGTTTTCCGGCGGCAGCTATTGGAGCAGTGCGCAGGGGAAAGACACCCCGCCTTCCGTAAAGATAAGTAAAGCGTCCAGGCACAACGGCACGAAGACAGGGCCGGGCCTTGAGGGGTGGCCGCTAAAATCGGCGATCCCCAGCCTCTGGATGAACCCCATGAACCGCTGCAAGAAACGCCTGAATTCCATCGTGCTGGCCGCCCTGGGCGCCGTGGTCATGCCGGCCGCGCTCTTTTCTTCTCCCGCCGCGGCGCAGACCGCGCAGATCCCCAACACCCAGAACGAAGCCGCCAACGGGGGCCGAAACTTCCCGGTCGGAACGCTGCGCGGGCAATTCATGGTGGTGAACTACCCGCAGATCCAGCTCGACGGCCGCACCGAGCAGCTGTCGCCCGGTGCGCGCATCATGAGCGCCAACCGGATGCTGGTGATGCCCGCGTCCATCACCGGCCAGAACCTGCTGGTGAACTACACGCGTGACGCGGCTGGCCTGGTGCGCGAAGTCTGGATCCTCACCCCCGAGGAAGCCGCGACCAAGCGCGCGACGGCCGACCGGCCGCTCTTCAACTTCTGGCCGTTCGTGGCCGAAAGTGGTCCGCGCGACGACGGCAAGACCCCGTTCGACCAATTGCCCCGCTACGGGCAATAAAAGCTCGCCCCCAGGCTTGAGAACCTAAGCTCACCCCCAGGCTCGCTCACTTCGTGTAGCCGCCAACCCCCTCGCCGGGGGCGGCACCGGCGGCCTGGCAAAGCCAGTTCCGCGGTGCCCCGCGCGAAGTCAGCGCGCAGGCTGTGACACCGCATTTCCCGGGAGATTTATATGACCCCCAAAGTTTTCATCAAGACCTTCGGCTGCCAGATGAACGAGTACGACTCGGACAAGATGGCCGACGTGCTGCGCGCCGCCGAGGGCTACGAGCCCACCACGAACGTGGAAGAGGCCGACCTCATTCTTTTCAATACCTGCTCGGTGCGGGAGAAGGCGCAGGAGAAGGTGTTCTCCGACCTCGGCCGCATCAAGCACCTCAAGGCCAAGGGCGTGAAGATCGGCGTCGGCGGCTGTGTCGCGAGCCAGGAGGGCGACGCCATCATCGCCCGCGCGCCCTATGTGGACGTCGTGTTCGGCCCGCAGACCCTGCACCGCCTGCCCGAGATGCTGAGCCAGCGCGACCGCGAAGGCCGCCCGCAGGTGGACATCAGCTTCCCGGAGATCGAGAAGTTCGACCACCTGCCGCCCGCGCGTGTCGAAGGCGCGACCGCCTTCGTCTCGATCATGGAAGGCTGCTCCAAGTACTGCAGCTACTGCGTGGTGCCCTACACCCGCGGCGAGGAAGTGAACCGGCCGCTGGACGACGTGCTCGTCGAGGTCGCCGGCCTGGCCGACCAGGGCGTGCGCGAAGTCACGCTGCTCGGCCAGAACGTGAATGCCTATCGCGGCCGCATGGGCGACACCGAGGAGATCGCCGACTTCGCCACGCTGATCGAATACGTCGCCGAGATTCCCGGGATCGAGCGCATCCGCTACACCACGAGCCATCCCAACGAATTCACTCCGCGGCTGATCGAGGCCTACGCCCGCGTGCCGCAACTGGTGAGCCACCTGCACCTGCCGGTGCAGCACGGCAGCGATCGCATCCTGATGGCGATGAAGCGCGGCTACACCGCCATGGAATACAAGAGCACGGTGCGCAAGCTGCGCGCGATCCGCCCGAACCTCGCGCTCAGCAGCGACTTCATCGTCGGCTTCCCCGGCGAGACCGATGAGGACTTCGCAAAGATGATGAAGCTGATCCACGACCTCGATTTCGACGCCAGCTTCAGCTTCATCTTCAGCCCCCGCCCCGGCACCCCCGCCGCCGCGCTGCATGACGACACGCCGCACTCGGTCAAGCTCGCTCGGCTGCAGCAGCTCCAGGGCGTGATCGACGGCAACGTCAAGCGCTTCGGCGAGGCCCGCGTCGGCACCGTGCAGCGCGTGCTGGTCGAAGGCGCGTCGCGCAAGAACGCACGCGAGCTGATGGGTCGAACCGAGTGCAATCGCGTCGTCAACTTCGAAGGCGACGCGCGGCTGGTCGGCCAGATGATCGACCTGCGCATCACGAAATCGCTCGCCTATACCCTTCGGGGCGAGGTCCTGACCTCCGAGTCGACCCAGGCCGGCCGTCCCGCGGTGACTGTCGCCTGATGGCGAAATCGATGTCCGCGCGCGGCTCGTTCCAGCAACTGCTGCTCTTCGCGTTTCTTCTCATCACCGCCCTGCTCGTGGGCGTCGCGCTACGCGCGGTGTTCCAGTACGACCTGCTCATGACAGAGAGTCGCGACGCTGCGGCGCGCGCCCTCACGCTGTCGGGCGCGGCGCAGTCGCTGGCCGAGCGCACCGCCGCGATGGAGCGCGCCGGGCGACAGTCGCTCGTGCTCAACGACGCGGTGCTGCGCCGCCGCTTCGACGACGCCACGCGCGATGCCCGGCAGGTGCTGGACCGGCTCACCGCCAACGGCCTCGGCGCCGACGGCCCCCAGAAGTGGCGCGAGCAGATGGAGGTGATCCAGGGCCTGATGAGCGGCGCGCCCGAAACCGCGCTCGCACGCGAAAGCTCGATGGCGATGCAGTTCCGCGACCTCGACGCCCTCAACACCAACATCGCCCAGCAGGCGCAGTTCCTCATCGAGACGCAGAACAAGGCATTGGCGGAGCGCATCGAGACCGCGCGCAGGCGGCTGATGCGGCTGGTGGTCGCGGCCAGTGCACTGGCCGTGTCGCTCGCACTGGCCTTCGGCGTGTGGCTCGCGCGGCCCTTCAAGCGGCTGCAGCGCGCGATCGTCGGCCTGGGCGAGAACCGGCTCGACGAACCGATCGACATCCACGGCCCCTCGGACGTTCGCCGTGTCTCGCAGCAGCTCGAATGGCTGCGGCTGCGGCTCACCGAGCTCGATGCCGACAAGGCACGCTTCCTGCGACATGTGTCGCATGAACTCAAGACCCCGCTGGCGGCCCTGCGTGAAGGCGTCTCGCTGCTGGAAGACGGCGTGACGGGCGCGCTGAACCCCGCGCAGCGCGAGGTGGCGCAGATCCTGCAACAGAACACCGTTGCACTGCAGGGACAGATCGAGGCCCTCCTGCGCTTCAATGCGGCGGCCTTCGAGGCGCGCGAACTGCGCCGCGAACGCACCGCGCTGCTGCCGCTGATCGAGGAGCAGATCGAATCCCAGCGCCTGCAATGGCAGGCCCAGGGGCTCACCGTGCGCGCCGAGGGCGAACCGATCTCGGTGGTGGTCGACCGGACGAAACTCGGTACCGCGATCGCCAACCTGTTGTCGAACGCGATCCGCTTTTCGGCGCGCGGCGGCACCATCAGCATGACCGTCTCGGGCACCGCCGACACCGCGGCGATCGAGATCGGCGACGCGGGCCCGGGTATCGCCGAGAGCGACCGCGACCGTATTTTCGAACCCTTCTACCGCGGTGAGCGGCAGCCCCAGCATTCGGTGAAAGGCACGGGTATCGGCCTGTCGATCGTGCAGGAGTACATTGCAGCCCACGGCGGCCGCATCTCGCTGCTGCCGGATGGGCCGGGCGCGCGCTTCCGAATCGAACTGCCGCGTACCGCCTGACGCCCACCGCCCCAGTTTCCCAGTCCGATCCATGTCTTTTTCGATCTTCAGCAGGTCCGCCATCGCCATGACGCTCGTCGCGCCGGTGCTGCTGGCCGGCTGCAGCGCGCCGCCGCGCAAGCCATCGCCGGAGCCTGTCGTGGTTCCGGTGCTGCCGCCTCCTCCTCCGCCAATCACGCCGGTGGAGGCGGAACCGGTCGCTCCGGCCACCCAGCCGGGCGGCATCTTCTCGCAACTCACGCAGGGCCCGGTCGGCGCCATGCTGGCCTACGCGGACAGGATCCGGCCGCTCGGCGCGCCCGAACTCGGGAACGAACTCAACCGCCTGGGCGAACTCGGCGAAACGCCCACGACGCAGATGCAGACCGCACTGGTGCTCGCGCAGACCCGCAATCCGGCCGACCTCGCACGCGCGCAGAGCCTGCTGCAGAAGGTGGTCGCGAATCCGTCGGCCGAAGCCCAGCCGCTGCAGCCCCTCGCACGCACGCTCGTGGCACGCATCGCGGAACAACGGCGGGTCGAAGAGGATCGAGACAAGCAGGCCCAGCAGCTGCGCGACGCACAACGGCGCATCGACCAGCTCAACGACCGGATCGAAGCGCTGCGCGCCATCGAACGAAGCTTCGCGCGCCCCAACAACCCGCCGCCGGCCGCGCCGGCGGCCCATCCGAAACCCGCACAGTGAACAGTCCGGCACCGCACTCGTCCACGCAGCCGTCCGCCACCGGGCTCGAAGGATCGCGCGGCGCCCGCCTCCTGGTCGTCGACGACGATCCGGACATGCTCCGGCTCCTGTCGATGCGCCTGACCGCCGCGGGCTATCAGGTCACGGCCGTGACCTCCGCCGAATCCGCGCTCACGCAACTGGAGATCGAGCACCCGCAACTCGTGCTGAGCGACGTCCGGCTGCCCGGCCGCGACGGCCTTGCGCTCTTCGACGAAATCCGCAAGCGCCATCCGACCCTGCCCGTCATCCTGCTGACCGCGCACGGCACGATTCCCGATGCGGTCGAAGCCACTTCGCGCGGCGTCTTTTCCTATCTGACCAAGCCCTACGAGGGCCGCGAGCTGCTCGACAAGATCGCGCAGGCACTGGCGCTCGCCGCGCCGACCGAAGCGTCCGGCAAGGGCGGCGACGAAAGCTGGCGCGCCGAGATCGTGAGCCGCAGCAACCGGATGGCCGAGTTGCTCGCCGAAGCGCGCATGGTCGCCAAGTCCGATGCCAGCGTGCTGCTTCGCGGCGACAGCGGCGCGGGCAAGGAACTGCTGGCACGCGCCATCCACCGCGCGAGCGCCCGGGCCTCCAAGCCGTTCGTGGCGGTGAACTGCGGCGCCATCCCGGAAGCGCTGCTCGAATCCGAGCTCTTCGGCCACGTGAAGGGCGCCTTCACCGACGCGGTGGCCAATCACAAGGGCCTGTTCCAGCAAGCCGACGGCGGCACGCTGCTGCTCGACGAGATCGGGGACATGCCGCCCGCGCTTCAGGTCAAGCTGCTGCGCGTGCTGCAGGAACGCGCGGTGCGGCCGGTCGGATCGAGCCAGTCCATCACGGTCGACGTGCGGATCATCTCCGCCACGCACCGCGACCTCGACGCCGCGATGGAAGCGGGCCAGTTCCGCGAGGACCTGTACTACCGCCTCAATGTCGTGACACTGAGCCTTCCGCCGCTTTCCGCGCGGCGCGAGGACATTCCGCTCCTGGCCAACCACTTCCTGCAGCGACTGTCGACCAAGTACGGCAAGCGGCTCTCCGGCTTTGCGCCCGAAGCACTCAAGGCGCTCACCATGGCTTCGTGGCCCGGCAACGTCCGGCAGCTCTTCAATGTGGTCGAGCAGGTGTGCGCGCTGTCGGGCTCGCCGCTGATTCCGCTGGCGCTGGTCCAGCGTGCGCTTCGGGTTCCCAGTGTGGAGGTGCTCACCTACGCCGAGGCCAAGCAGCGCTTCGAGCGCGACTACCTGGTCGGCCTGCTCAAGCTGACCGACGGCAACGTGGCCGACGCAGCCCGCCTCGCCGACCGGAACCGGACCGAGTTCTACCGTTTGCTGCAGAAGCACGAACTGACCCCCGGCCACTTCAAGGCCGACGGTGTGTCGCAGTCCGGCGAGTCAGGTCGCTGACCAGCGACACCATTAAGCTGTTGATTTCATTGAAGTTTTACGGTCAGACTCAATGGCTTGTCGGGCTTTGACGACAAATTCGGCAGGTTTGGAGGCCTTCAGGGTCTCGGGCCCTCGCCAGACACCGAAAAATCAAACTAAGCCTTTGATTTAAAAGAGAAATTTCGAGCTGGCACAGGATATGCCCCTGTAAAGGCATGACAGCTCATTCCAGCCCCTCTTTCGCACTGCGTCCGCAGCGCGACGGCCTGCGTCAAAAGCAGTTTTCCCTCTCGCGCCCCCGCGCAGCGGGACATTCGCTGGCCGCTCTCGAGGCATCCAGCGGAATCGCGCCGGACTGCGTGTTCAAGCGTTTTCCGGCAATCGGCGACACGCCCTCCGTCCAGAAGCAACGATGAGCCGCGGATGAAGCCCAACGAATTCTCCCAACTGAAGGTATTGACGGACGCGGATTTCTCGCGCCGCGGCCTTCTTCGCGAAGAGCGCCATCCCAACTCGGTGACGGCGCCCCCCATCAACCGTGGCTCCATGACGCCCCGTCCGTGGCGCGGCTTCTGGAACAGCATCGGCACTGCGCTGCTGGTCAAGCTCGGCGTCGGCAATGCCGCCCAGATGGCCGCCGCGCAGAGCAAGGCGAACCGCGCGCCCCAGCAACCGTGGCAACGCGCCGCGGCCCAGCGCCGCTTCGCGTTCCTGGCGCTCGCTGTGCTGAGCACCGCCATCGCCTCGACGCTGTTCGCCCGCGTGCAGCCCGACTACGACAACCTGTGGCTCGAATACAGCCAGATCGCGCTCTACGGCGTGCTCTCCGGCTGGGTCGTGACCGGCTTCGTGACCGCCCTCATGGGGTTCTATGTCTCGGTGCGCGGCGACAAGCACGCGCTCTCGGCAAAGCAGGTGGCCAACCACCCGATGAACCCCGAGGCGCGGACGGCGATCATCATGCCGATCTGCAACGAGGATGTGCCGACCGTGTTCGCCGGCTTGCGCGCGACCTGCGAATCGGTCGCCGCCACCGGCCACGCGAAGCAGTTCGACGTGTTCGTGCTCTCCGACAGCTACACACCCGGGATCGCCGCCGCCGAGCGCAAGGCCTGGGAAGACCTGCGCGCCGCGCTGGCCGACAGCCCGAACCAGCCGCAGGTCGAGGTCTACTACCGCCTGCGCACCCGCCGCACGCACCGCAAGGCCGGCAACGTGGCCGACTTCTGCCGCCGCTGGGGCAAGGACTACCGCTACATGGTCGTGCTCGACGCCGACAGCGTCATGAGCGGCGACTGCCTGACCTCGATGGTCAAGCTGATGGAAGCCAACCCCACGGCCGGCATCATCCAGACCGCGACGCAGGCCATCGGCCACGTCACGCTGCATGCCCGCGCGCAGCAGTTCGCCTCGCGCATGACGGGCCGGCTGTTCACGCTCGGCATGCAGTTCTGGCAGCTCGGCGAATCGCACTACTGGGGCCACAACGCGATCATCCGCGTCCAGCCTTTCATGGAGCACTGCGCGCTCGCGCCCATCAAGGGCAAGGGCGGCATGTCGGGCGGCATCATGTCGCACGACTTCGTCGAAGCCGCGCTGATGCGCCGCGCCGGCTACCACGTGTGGCTGGTGGCCGACCTGGTCGGCAGCTACGAGCAGCAGCCGCCGGACCTCTTGGCCGAACTCCAGCGCGACCGCCGCTGGTGCCAGGGCAACCTGCAGAACGCGCGCCTGATGGCGGAGCCGGGCCTGCACCCGGTCCACCGCGCGATGTTCGTGACGGGCACGATGGCCTATGCGTCGGCGCCGCTCTGGCTCGCCTTCTTGACGCTGGGCACCGCGCTGTGGCTCACCGGCTCGAGCGTGGTCGAGCACTGGCTCGCCATGCCGATGGAGCTGGCCGGCCTCTGGGTGTGGACGCTCTGCCTGCTGTTCCTGCCCCGCGTGCTTGGCGTGGTGGCCGTGGTGCTGCGCAATGAGCAGCGCCAGTTCGGTGGCATCGGCGGCCTGCTCAAGAGCGCCGCGCTCGAAAGCGCCTTGGCGATCGTCCAGGCCCCGGTCCGCATGCTGGCCCACTCGCTCTTCGTGGTGGTGGCGCTCACGGGCATCAAGCTCGACTGGAAGTCGCCTCCGCGGGAAGCCGCTGCCGTGCCGTGGGGCATCGCCGTCCGGCAACTGGCCCCGATGACGCTGGTGATCGCCGCGCTCGCCGTCGGTGTGGCACTGATCGACGCCAGCGCGTTGACCTGGCTGATGCCGGTTGGCCTGCCGCTGCTGCTGGCGATCCCGCTCACGGTGCTGACCAGCCAGATCGCCCTGGGCAACTCGCTGCGCGATCGCGGCTTCCTGCTGATTCCCGAGGAATCGCGCTCGCCGGCGGTGCTGCGCCGCGCATGGATGCACGCAGTGCGACTGGCACGCGCCGCCTGAGCCAACTCGCCGGAAACAAGAAAGCCCGCATTTGCGGGCTTTTTCTTTTCCAGGAATACCGCGGAACCGGCTCCGCCGGGCCGCTGGTATTGCCCCCGGAAGGGGGTGCCCGAGCCACACGAAGTGGGCGAGGCTGGGGGCGAGCTAAAACCTTCCACCCATGCCGGGCAGGCCCTTCATGCCGCCCATGCGCTTCATCATCTTCATGAGGCCGCCGCCCTTCATCTTCTTCATCATTCCCTGCATCTGCTCGAACTCGTTGAGCAGGCGGTTCACTTCCTGAACCTGCACGCCGGCGCCGGCCGCGATGCGGCGCTTGCGCGTGGCCTTGAGCAACTCGGGCTTGCGGCGCTCCAGCGGGGTCATGCTGTTGATGATCCCCTCCTTGCGTCGGATGTCGCGTTCGGCGCGGGCCATGTCGGCATCTGTGGCCTTGGCGGCAAGCTGCGTGGGCAGCTTGTCCATGATGCTGGAGAGGCCGCCCATCTGCTTCATCTGCTGGAGCTGCGAAAGGAAGTCATTGAGGTCGAAGCCCGCGCCGCTCTTGACCTTGGCCGCCAGCTTCTGGGCCGCCGCCACATCGACGCCGGCCGTAACCTGCTCGACCAGCGCGACGATGTCGCCCATGCCGAGAATGCGGCCCGCGTGGCGCTCGGCGTCGAAGACTTCGAGCCCGTCGATCTTCTCGCTGACACCTGCGAACTTGATCGGCACGCCGGTCACCTGCCGCACGGAAAGTGCCGCGCCGCCGCGCGAATCGCCGTCGGTCTTGGTCAGGATGATGCCGGTCAGCGGCAGCGCCTCCTTGAAGGCACGGGCGGTGTTGATCGCGTCTTGGCCCTGCATCGCGTCGACCACGAACAGGGTTTCGACCGGGTTCAGCGCGGCGTGCAGTTCCTTGATTTCCTGCATGAGCACTTCGTCGATCGCGAGCCGGCCGGCAGTGTCGACCAGCAGCACGTCGAAGAAATGGCGGCGCGCGTGGTCGAGCGCCGCGCGTGCGATGTCCAGCGGCTTCTGGTCCGGCGTGCTCGGGAACCATTCGGCGCCGGCCTGCTTCGTCACCGTCTTGAGCTGCTCGATCGCGGCCGGGCGGTAGACGTCGCCCGAGACGGTCAGCACCTTCTTCTTGCGCTTCTCGATGAGGTGCTTCGCAAGCTTGGCGGTGGTCGTGGTCTTGCCCGCGCCCTGCAGGCCGGCCATCAGGATCACCGCCGGCGGCTGCGCAGCCAGATTGATATCGGCCACGCCCTCGCCCATCGTGGCGGCGAGTTCGCGATTGACGATGCCGACCAGTGCCTGCCCGGGCTTGAGCGAACCGAGCACCTCCTGGCCCATCGCCTTTTCCTTGACGCGGGCGACGAAGTCGCGCACGACGGGCAGCGCCACGTCGGCCTCGAGCAGCGCCATGCGCACTTCGCGCAGCATGTCCTGCACGTTGCTTTCGGTGATGCGCGCCTGCCCGCTGACATGCTTGACGAGGCGGGAGAACTTTTCAGAGAGGGCAGTAGCCATGAGAGGTACCTGTTTGAAAGCCGAGAAACACCGCGGAACCGGCTCTGCCGGGCCGCCGGTGTTGCCCCCCGCTAGGGGGGTGTCAGAGCCACACGAAGTGGGCGAGGCTGGGGGGCGAGCTAAACTCGATCAATGATTTTAGCGATCCCCTCCCCACTCGGCGTGGCACTGGGCATCGCCACCGCCGTCGCCTATGGCATCACGGCCGCAGCGTCTTCCTGGCTCAGTCGGGCGTCCACCCAGTGGATGTTGGCGCTGGCTTGGCTGCTGCACGGCTGCACCCTTGCCGATGGACTGACCGGCGGCGTGCCGCGGTTCGGCTGGGCGCCGGCGATCTCCATGACGGCATGGCTGGTGCTCACGGTGTACGCCGTCGAAAGCCGCCTGTATCCGCAACTCAAGGTTCGGCGCGCGCTGGCCGTCCTGGGCGCGATCGCCGTCCTGCTGGCGGTGCTCTTTCCGGGGACGCCGCTGCATGTGGCGGCTTCGCCCTGGCTGCCGCTGCATCTGGCGCTCGGCATCGCCTCCTACGGGCTCTTCGGCGCCGCGGTGATCCACGCCTGGCTCATGACGCGCGCCGAGCGGCAGATCCGCCTGGCGGCCGAAACGCAGAGCGGAGTGCCGCTGCTCACGATGGAGCGGCTGACCTTCCGCTTCGTCGCTGCCGGCTTCGTGCTGCTGTCGGCCACGCTGCTCGCGGGCATCCTCTTCAGCGAGACGCTCTACGGCGCCGCCGTCCGCGCGTGGAAGTGGGACCACAAGACCGTGTTCTCGATCCTCGCGTGGGCCACCTTCGCCGTGTTGCTGATCGGCCGCGCGCGTTTCGGCTGGCGCGGCCGCACCGCGCGGCGCGTCCTGTACGCGGGATCGGCATTGCTGCTGCTCGCCTATGTGGGATCGCGCTTCGTCCTCGAGGTCGTCCTGTCTCGCACGCCTGCATGAAATACCTCCTGGTCCTGGCCGTCGTCTTCATCGCCATCTGGTTCTGGCGCAAGGGCCGGCAGGAAGAGTTGCGCTCGCGCCCGCCGCCACCGCCCGCCCAGCCCGCCGTGGGCGCGCCGAAGGAAATGGTCCGCTGCGCACATTGCGGATTGCACCTGCCGGCGACGGACGCCGTGCGCGGCAACGCCGGCCGGATCTACTGCAGCGCGGCCCACCGCAAGACCGCCGAAGAGCAGGGATGACCTCCTACCTCTGGTCACGCGGCGACCCGGCGACGGACTGGAGTTCGCTCGAAAAATTCATCAGCACCCAGAGCCCGGCCCAGTTGCGGCTCTGGCGCGGGTTCATGGCGGCGCGCTGCTTTGTCGCGGCGGTGCTGCTGCTGCTGCAGGGCATCGGGCTGGCGCTCGGGGGCCAGCCGGCGAACCTTCCGGCGATCGCGCTTTCGTCGGCCTACGTGGTGGCCGTCCTGATTGCCGCGCGCTACGCGCCGTTCAAGCCGATGCGCCGCCTCGGTGGTGCCTGGCTCTACACCATCGGGCTCGACCTCGTCGTGTACACGGCGTTCCAGGTGATGCAGGTGGGCGGCATCAACTACACGCCGCTCTTCGCATTGCCAGTGCTCATGGGCGCTGTGCTCGGCACGAGCGCAGTCGGCCTCGGCACCACGGCAGCGGCCACTTTGCTGCTGCTCGGCCATGCCGCCTGGTACTGGGTGGAGCAGCCATCGGACACCTCGCCGCGTATCGTGCAGGCGGCGCTGTCGGGCACGGGTCTCTTCGTGGTGGCGCTGCTTGCGCACGAACTCGCGCGCCGGCTGACGCGCGAGGAAGCGTTGGCGCAGCGCAGCCGCAGCACCGCGCAGATGCACGCGCTGCTCAACGACCTCGTGATCGAGACGCTCAGCGAAGGCGTGCTGGTGGTCGATGCGCAAGGGCAGGTCCATGCAGCCAATCCGGCCGCGGACGCCATCCTCGGCCAGGGCCTGGCCCAGATTCCGCTGCCCTTCGCGTTGAGCGCCCATCCAGCGTGGGTTCCCCTGGCTGCGCTGGCGCGCCAGACCTTTGCGCGGCGATCGTCTCAGGCTCGCGAGATTCCGATCGCACAGTCGCAAGGCACACCGCGCGAAGTCCGCGTACGCACACGGCTCACGCAGTCCAGGGACGCGCGCACCGAAAGCCTCTGCGTGATGTTCCTGCAGGATCTGCGCGAGCTCGAAGCGCGCATTCGCACCGAGAAGCTGGCGGCCATGGGACGGATGTCCGCCGCGGTCGCCCACGAGATCCGCAATCCGCTCGCCGCGATCACGCAAGCGAGCGCCCTCCTGAGCGAGGACCTCGTCGACCCGGCGCATCGCCAGCTCACCACGATGGTCCAGCAGAACGCGCAGCGGCTGTCGCGCATCGTCGACGATGTGCTCGACGTCGCCCGCGCCCGTCAGCAGCGCGTGCTGCCGCTGGCCGAGCAGGTGAGCCTCGATTCCACGGTGCGCACGCTCGCGGAAGAGTGGGTATTGCAGTCACAGCAGCAAGGCGTCCTGCTCTCCCTCAATGCACCAGGATGCGACGTGCGCTTCGACGTCGAGCACCTGCGCCGCATCCTCGTGAATCTGCTGGACAACGCGGCGCGCTATGCCGGCGAGCGCGAAGGCTCCATCCAGGTCGGGACCCGCCTCAGCCCCGCGGGCCGCGCGAGCCTGCAGGTCTGGAGCGACGGCGCGCCGCTCGAACCGGCGGTGCAGCGGCATCTGTTCGAACCCTTCTTCTCCTCGGAGAGCCGTTCCAGCGGACTCGGCCTCTTTCTCTGCCGCGAGTTGTGCGAGCGCCACGGCGCCACGATCGGCTACGAGCGCAGGGCCCTCTCGCCAGGAGGCGCCGAGGGCAACGAGTTCTTCGTCGCATTTGCGCCGGCCGAAAGCCGGCTGACACAATAGCGCCGTGAGCACCCCCAACCCCTCCGCATCGCGACCCGCGCAGATCCTGGTGGTCGACGACGAGCCCGACCTGCGCACGCTCTATGAGCTGACGCTGCTGCGCGAGGGTTACCGGGTCGAGGCCGCGGGCAGCGTGTCGGAGGCCTGCGAGCATCTCGATGCCGGCCGCTTCGATGCGGTGATCACCGACATGCGGCTGCCGGACGGCCTCGGCATGCAGATTCTCCAGCGCATCCAACAAGACCAGCGCAGCGAGCGCTGCGTGGTCATGACCGCCTACGGTTCGGCGGAGAACGCAGTGGAAGCGCTCAAGGCCGGTGCCTTCGACTACCTCACCAAGCCCGTCGACCTGAAGCAGTTCCGTTCGGTGGTGGCTTCGGCGGTGCAGGCACCGCCGCAGACCGCGACGCCCGCCAAAGCGACGCCCCCCGCAGGGACGGTCGAGCCCGCAGAGGAAGCCGGCAAGACGGCACCCGCCATCGGCGGCGCCGGCGCAGCGGCGCTCGACCGGCTGGTCGGCGAGTCCGAACCGATGCGGCTCGTGAAGGCGCGCATCGCCAAGGTTGCGCGCGGCATGGCGCCGGTGCTGGTGCGCGGCGAATCCGGCACCGGCAAGGAACTGGTGGCTCGCGCGGTGCACGCCTGCAGCCAACGCAGCGACGGGCCTTTCGTCGCAGTCAATTGCGGCGCGATTCCCGAGAACCTGCTCGAAGCCGAATTCTTCGGCGCACGCAAGGGCTCCTATACCGGCTCCGCGCAGGACCGCGACGGCTATTTCCAGGCGGCGCGCGGCGGCACGCTCTTCCTCGACGAAATCGGCGACCTGCCGCTGGCGATGCAGTCCAAGCTGCTGCGCGCGATCCAGGAGCGCAGCGTGCGGCCCATCGGCTCGACGCAGGAAGACGCGGTGGACGTCCGCATCGTGAGCGCCACCCACAAGGACCTGCACGCGGAGGTGCAGGCCGGACGGTTCCGGCAGGATCTTTTCTATCGCCTCAACGTGATCGAGATCGCGGTCCCGGCGCTGCGCGATCGACGCGAGGATCTGCCGGCGCTCTGCCATGCGCTGCTCGGGCGCATCGCACGCGACGCCGGCATGCCCGCGCCCACGCTGTCGGCCGAGGTGCTTCTGCAGTTGGCCGCGCATCCGCTGCACGGCAACGTCCGTGAACTCGAAAACCTTCTGCACCGCGCGGTGGCCCTCAGCGAAGGCGACGTGCTCCATGTGGATCTCATGGGAACGACCACCGCGCCGGCGCCGCTCGAACCGGCACCGCCGCCGGTGGTCGCGCCCGCAGCTGCACAGATGGCGCCGGCCGCGCCTGCGCGCGCACCGGCCACGGTGCCGCCCGACCTGCAGAGCTACCTCGACGAGCAGGAACGACAGATCCTCGTGCGCGCACTGCAGGAGACCGGCTTCAACCGCACTGCCGCCGCCGCGCGGCTGGGCCTGAGCCTGCGCCAGATCCGCTACCGCATCGCGCGCCTCGGCATCACGACACCCAACGGCGACGATGCCAGCGGCTTCGGCGGCGATGAATGATCCGACGAACGGGCTCTGGCGCTCCGGCTGGTATCGCTTCGCGCGACCCTTGCCGTCGCCCAACTTCGGCCCGAGGCCGCCAGGCGCACGGATCGACCTGATCGTCCTGCACTCGATCAGCCTGCCGCCGGGCCGGTACGGGGGCGAGGAGGTGCAGGCGCTCTTCACGAATCGCCTCGACTGGGATGCGCATCCCTATTTCGAGAAGATCCGCGGCCTCGAGGTCTCGGCGCATTTCTATGTGCGGCGCAACGGCGAGCTGTGGCAGTTCGTGAGCTGCAACGACAGGGCCTGGCACGCGGGCGCCTCGTCATGGCGCGGACGCTCGAACTGCAACGACGACTCGATCGGCATCGAGCTCGAGGGGCTCGAGGGCGAGACCTTCGAAAGCGCGCAGTACGAAACCCTCGCAAGCCTGTGCCCTGCGATCGCACAGACCTACCCGACCGCCTTCATCGCGGGCCACGAGCACATCGCGCCGGGCCGCAAGCAGGACCCCGGGCCGGGTTTCGACTGGCGCCTCTTGCGTGAGCAACTGGGCTGGGACCGAGCGATGTTCCCCGCCGCCACGCTCGATCCCTGAAGATTTTTTCAATCGCGCCGCGCGGGGCGATGGGCGCATGCTGCGCCGCAGAAAAACCGCGGCCCGCAAGTGGCAAGCGCAGCAACCATGCGCTTTTCAGGCCCAAATCCGCCGCAGACGCCCATGGATCGGGGGCCGCGCTACCTTGACCCAACGGAGAAGCGGCCTCGCCGCCCCCTCGCCCCTGGAATAGCAGGTTTCACAATGGTTGTTGTTTGTGTAAAACACTATATCTAGTGGGTTGTAGACCCCCTGGACCCTAGATATAGTGTGCCCCTGCCTGGCATTTACAGCCGGACACAAAGGCCAGAGCGGCTCCGCCGTCCACAAGAATTTGCCAAAAGAGGATTGAATGCAAACTGCCCTGAACACCCCTTCCACCCCCCGCGCCGTACCCTCGACGCCGCAAAACCGTGACGTTGCCGGCTCGCCCGCCAGCAACGCGCTCGCCAACTACCAGATCATTCGCCGCAACGGCGCCGTCGTGCCTTTCGAGCCGAACAAGATCGCCGTCGCGATGATGAAGGCCTTCCTGGCCGTGCACGGCACCCAGGGCGCCGCTTCGGCCAGCGTCCGCGAGACCGTCGACACGCTGACGCAGAACGTGGTGCGCGCGCTGATGCGTTCGCGTCCGGGCGGCGGCACCTTCCACATCGAGGACGTGCAGGACCAAGTCGAGCTCGGCCTGATGCGCGGCGGCCACCACGAGATCGCCCGCGCCTACGTGCTCTATCGCGAGCGCCGCGCGCAGGAGCGCACCAAGCAGGGCGAGCATGAAGTGCCTGCAGCCCCGACGCTGCACGTGCTCGACCGCGGCGAGCGCGTCGCGCTGGACCTCGGCGAGCTCAAGGGCCTGATCGAATCCGCCTGCGCCGGCCTGGGCGAGAGCATCACCGCCGAGCCCATCGTGGCCGAGACGATGCGCAATCTCTATGACGGCGTTCCGCTCGACGAGGTCTACAAGGCCTCGATCCTCGCGGCCCGCACGCTGATCGAAAAAGACCCCGACTACACCTTCGCCACCGCGCGCCTGCTGCTGCACACGATCTTCAAGGAGATCATCGGCCGCGAAGTGCCGCCCGCCGAGCGCGCGCAGGCCTACGCCGACTACTTCCCCCAGTTCATCAAGAAGGGCGTCGACAACGAGCTGCTCGACGAGAAGCTGCTGCAGTTCGACCTGGCCCGCCTCGGCGCCGCGCTCAAGCCCGAGCGCGACCACCAGTTCGACTACCTCGGCCTGCAGACCCTGTACGACCGCTATTTCCTGCACGTGCGCAAGACCCGCATCGAATTGCCGCAGGCCTTCTTCATGCGCGTGGCCATGGGCCTGTCGCTCAACGAGATCGACCGCGAAGCGCGCGCGATCGAGTTCTACGAAGTGCTCTCGTCCTTCGACTTCATGTCGAGTACGCCGACCCTCTTCAATAGCGGCACGCTGCGCTCGCAGCTGTCGAGCTGCTACCTGACCACGGTGCCGGACGACCTCGACGGCATCTACGAGTCGATCAAGGAAAACGCGCTGCTCTCCAAGTTCGCAGGCGGCCTGGGCAACGACTGGACGCGCGTGCGCGCGCTCGGCAGCCACATCAAGGGCACCAACGGCGAATCGCAGGGCGTCGTGCCCTTCCTCAAGGTGGTGAACGACACCGCCGTCGCGGTCAACCAGGGCGGCAAGCGCAAGGGTGCGGTCTGCACGTACCTCGAAAGCTGGCACCTCGACATCGAGGAATTCCTCGAACTGCGCAAGAACACCGGCGACGACCGCCGCCGCACGCACGACATGAACACGGCGAACTGGATTCCCGACCTGTTCATGCGCCGCGTGATGGAAAAGGGCAACTGGACGCTGTTCTCGCCTTCGAACGTGCCCGACCTGCACGACAAGTTCGGCGCCGAGTTCGAGGCCGCCTACGTCGCCTATGAAGAGAAGGCGGCGCGCGGCGATCTGAAGCCGAGCCGCACCATCCCCGCGACCGACCTCTGGCGCAAGATGCTCACGATGCTGTTCGAGACCGGGCATCCGTGGATCACGTTCAAGGACGCCTGCAACGTGCGCTCGCCACAGCAGCACGCCGGCGTGGTTCACTCGTCCAACCTCTGCACCGAGATCACTCTGAACACCAGCGACACCGAAACCGCGGTCTGCAACCTCGGTTCGGTCAACCTGCTGCAGCACCTGAAGGACGGCAAGGTCGACCAGGAAAAGCTCAAGCGCACCATCTCGACCGCGATGCGCATGCTCGACAACGTGATCGACATCAACTACTACGCCGTCAAGAAGGCCCGCGACTCGAACCTGCGCCATCGTCCGGTCGGCCTCGGCCTGATGGGCTTCCAGGACGCGCTGTATGAACTGCGCATCCCCTACGCCTCGACGGAAGCGGTGCAGTTCGCCGACGAGTCGATGGAAGCGATCTGCTATTACGCCTACTGGGCCTCGACCGAGCTGGCGCGCGAGCGCGGCAAGTACTCGAGCTACAAGGGCTCGCTGTGGGACAAGGGCGTGCTGCCGCTCGACACGCTCGACCTGCTCGAAAAGGCACGCGGCGGCTACGTCGAGCTGGACCGCTCGTCCACGCTCGACTGGAACGAGCTGCGCCAGAAGATCAAGGCCGATGGCATGCGCAACTCCAACTGCGTCGCCATCGCACCGACCGCGACCATCTCCAACATCATCGGCGTGGATGCCTCGATCGAGCCCTGCTTCGGCAACCTCTCGGTCAAGTCGAACCTCTCCGGCGAGTTCACGGTCATCAACCACTACCTGGTGCGCGACCTCAAGCGCCTGGGCCTGTGGGACGACGTGATGGTGATGGACCTGAAGCACTTCGACGGCTCGCTGCGTCCCATCGACCGCGTGCCGCAGGACATCAAGGCACTCTACGCCACTGCTTTCGAGATCGAGACGACCTGGCTCGTCGAGGCTGCGGCGCGTCGCCAGAAGTGGATCGACCAGGCGCAATCGCTCAACATCTACATGGCCGGCGCATCGGGCAAGAAGCTGGACGACACCTACAAGCTCGCATGGCTGCGCGGTCTGAAGACCACGTACTACCTGCGCACGCAGAGCGCGACGCATGCGGAGAAGTCCACTGTTCAATCGGGTCGACTCAACGCGGTGTCGTCGGGCAGCGATGCATCGTCTGGCATGAGCGCACTCGAAGCAGCTGCTCTGGCAGCGCAAGCGCAATTGAATGCGATGCCCGCAACCGACATCGCGTTCTGCGGCGTCGACGATCCGACTTGCGAAGCGTGCCAGTGATATCGGCATGAAGTTGGCGTAGTTCGCGGCATCGCCTGACAAATTGCGATGCATGCGAACAACATAACGACAACATAATTGGAGCGCGATGTGTGGGAGCACTTTGCAACTCACATCGTTGCTCACATAATTTGAGCATTGGATTTTTCTATGTTGACCTGGGACGAAGAAGTCAAGCCCTCCTTGCCAACGGATCTGCAACAAGGATTGCGGCACCCCTCGAACAGCGGCGCGCAAGTCGGCCGCTTGTCGGAGTTTCCGACTTCGCAAATTGCTCCCCAAATTTCTTCCGTCGCACCTGTCGCGCACGCATACGCTGACAGCGCTGTGGCGCGCGCCGTGCAGGCCACCGCATCTGCGGTGCCGTCGGGCCATCGCGTCAAGGCGGCCGACAAGCGCATCATCAACGGCCAGACCGACGTCAACCAGCTGGTGCCGTTCAAGTACAAGTGGGCCTGGGAAAAGTACCTCGCCACCTGCGCCAACCACTGGATGCCGCAGGAAGTGAACATGACGCGCGACATCGCGCTCTGGAAGGACCCGAACGGCCTCTCCGAAGACGAGCGCCGCATCGTCAAGCGCAACCTCGGCTTCTTCGTGACCGCCGATTCGCTCGCCGCCAACAACATCGTGCTGGGCACCTACCGCCACATCACGGCGCCCGAGTGCCGCCAGTTCCTGCTGCGCCAGGCCTTCGAAGAAGCGATTCACACGCACGCCTACCAGTACATCGTCGAATCGCTCGGCCTCGACGAGAGCGAGATCTTCAACGCCTACAACGAGATCCAGTCGATCCGCGAGAAGGACCAGTTCCTGATCCCGTTCATCGACGCCATCAGCGATCCGAACTTCCACACCGGCACGCCCGAAAACGACCAGAAGCTGCTCAAGTCGCTGATCGTCTTCGCCTGCCTGATGGAAGGTCTCTTCTTCTATGTCGGCTTCACGCAGATCCTCGCGCTGGGCCGCCAGAACAAGATGACCGGCGCCGCCGAGCAGTACCAGTACATCCTGCGCGACGAATCGATGCACTGCAATTTCGGCATCGACCTGATCAACCAGCTCAAGCTCGAGAACCCGCACCTCTGGACCGCCGAGTTCAAGGCGGAGATCAAGACCCTCTTCCTGAAGGCCGTCGAGCTCGAATACCGATATGCCGAAGACACCATGCCGCGTGGCGTGCTCGGCATGAACGCCTCCATGTTCAAGGGCTATCTGCGCTACATCGCCAACCGGCGCGCGCAGCAGATCGGCCTCGAAACGCTCTTCCCGAACGAAGAAAATCCCTTCCCGTGGATGAGCGAAATGATTGACCTGAAGAAGGAGCGTAATTTCTTCGAAACCCGTGTGATCGAGTATCAGTCGGGTGGTGCGCTCTCCTGGGATTGATTTTCGACAAGAACAAAGTGAGTTCAGAACTTGCCCTTGCCGACAGACTGCACCAAAGAGTGCGGCATCGGTAGGGCGTCGGTGTTCATGGTGTTGGGGCAGGCCCCAACACCATGGATCGCTCCGCGATGTCCAACATGCGTGGAGTGCTTCAAGAGGTTGATTTTTTCAACTTGATCAAGGAGAAAATAGAAATGGCAACTGCAAAGAAAGCGCCGGCCAAGAAGGCCGCTGCGAAGAAGGCTCCGGCAAAGAAGGCTCCTGCCAAGAAGGTAGCAGCCAAGAAGGCCCCGGCAAAGAAGGCTCCTGCCAAGAAGGTAGCAGCCAAGAAGGCCCCGGCGAAGAAGGCTCCTGCCAAGAAGGTAGCGGCCAAGAAGGCGCCGGCGAAGAAGGCCCCCGCCAAGAAGGTAGCGGCCAAGAAGGCGCCGGCGAAGAAGGCCCCTGCCAAGAAGGTAGCAGCCAAGAAGGCGCCGGCGAAGAAGGCCGCTGCCAAGAAGGCTCCTGCGAAGAAGGCTGCAGCCAAGAAGCCTGCCGCCAAGAAAGCAGCGAAGAAGCCTGCTGCCAAGAAGGCCAAGGCCCCCGCGAAGGCTCCTGCCGCTGCCCCCGCCGCTGCTGCCCCTTCCGCCCAGACGACGCTGAATCCCCAGGCAGCATGGCCGTTCCCGACGGCCAGCAAGCCCTGAGTCTTCAGTCGCTGTCAAAGAAAAAGCCCGGTGCTCACGCACCGGGCTTTTTTGTTATTGGGCGAATTAAAGGCCGAGCGCCTTTCTATCCACCGTGTAATTCTGAGGACCACGCTGGGCAATTTTGAGCGCGCCCAATTGATTGCCAAGTGCCGCGCAGCGCGCAAGCGGCCACTCCTTTTCCAGCCCATAGAGCAACGCGCCGCGCCATGCGTCGCCGCAGCCGGTCGGCTCGACCACCGCGGTCGGCTTCGCTGCCGGAACATGCTCGCGCTCGCCATTCGTCCAGACTTCGCAACCTTCCGCCGCGAGCGTCACAACCAGTCCGCGCACTCGCTTGGAGATCTCCGCCAAGCTCCAACCCGTGCGCTGCGACAGCATCTTGCCTTCGTAGTCGTTGACCACCACCCAGCTCGCGAGATCGACGAAATGCGCCAGCTCCTTGCCGTCGAACATCGGCAGGCCCTGACCCGGATCGAACACGAAAGGAATACCTGCGGCCTTGAACTGCTCGGCATGCTGCAGCATCGCATCGCGGCCATCGGGCGCGATGATGCCGATGCGGATGTCCTCGCGCGCCGCGATGCGCGTGATGTGGGCCTGTTGCATCGCACCCGGGTGGAACGCCGTGATCTGGTTGTTGTCGCGGTCATTCATGATCATCGCCTGAGCGGTGAAGGTGTCGTCGACCTGGCGGACGAACTCGGTGCTGATGCCCAGCGAACCGAGCCGCTGCACATAGGCGTCGCCGTCGCTGCCGACCGTCGCCATGGGCAGCGCATTGCCGCCCAGTGCGTTCAGGCTGTAGGCGATATTGCCCGCACAACCGCCGAAGTCACGCCGCAGACCAGGAACCAGGAACGACACATTGAGGATGTGCAACTGGTCCGGGAGGATCTGGTCGGCGAACCGGCCTTCGAAAGTCATGATCGTGTCGAATGCGAGCGAACCGCAAATCACTGCTGCCATAGGTGAACCGTCTGATGGAGTTGTCGAATGGATGGAAGGAAGCGTGTGGCGCTCAAGGATAGAGCGTCTCCACGCGAAAGCCGACCACAGGCGGCATGAGCGCAGCCTCGGGGCCGGTGAGCCTGAGCGAAAGCGAGGCCGATCGCTCCGAGCGTGCCGGCAGGACATTCGGCGCGCCGAACTCGGCGGGCATGAGCACGCGCCTCACGACCGCACGCTCCTGCGTGTCGAGCAGCGACAGCTCGACGGCAGGCATCGCGAGCGGCACCTCTGCCCCGTTGCGAAGCGTGAAGCTGAATCGGTAGCCATCGTCGTTCTTCTCGCGCGCGAACGATGCGCCATCGACCTTGATGTCGTTGATCTGGCGAAGCGCGGAGACCTCGCAACCGAATACCCGGCACATCGACTGCAGCGCAGGACGAAGCGACGGCTGCCGCGCGACGATCAGATCGCGTTCCTGGTAGACCATCTGCCCCAGCAGGAGGACCACGCCGAGAAAGGCGAGCAGCGCCATCAGCCCCCGCACTGCGGGACGCTGCCAGAAGCTCTTCGCAGCTTCGGCGCCGAAGAATGGCGGCATCTCGGCAACCATGGGCTCGGTCGAGGGTTCGGGCTCGCTGGCGGACAGCACCACGGGCGCAGTCTCGACAGTCGCGACCTTCTGCCCGCGGGCCTTGGCCTTCGCGATCTTTGCGGACTTGGCGCGCGCGCGGCGCAGCGCCTTCTGCAACTGGACATTGCTCCCATCGTCCGGTATGGATCCGGCGTCGGTCGGCACCACTGCCGATACAGGCGCGGGCACCGCGGCTGCGGGAAGGGATGAAGGCAGCGAAAGATCGATATCGGGAAAGGACAAAGGAGGCGGCACGGGCGGACGCACCGCAAGGCGCCCTTCGTCTCCGAGCGACAGCATGTCCGCGTCGGGCCACGCCACATCGGGAACCATCTCGCGAGCAGGCGTGTGAGCGCGATCCGCATCATCGTCATAGGCGGCCAGCGGGGCCGCCGACACCGACTCGGGCGCTGGAAGCGCCTGGACTGCAGTCAGCGCCTCGTGCAGATCGTCGTAGAAGTCCGTCTCGGCATCGGCCGAGATGGATTCGCCCTCCGGCTGCTGCGCCCCGGCAGGCGGCTCAAAGGCTTCTGCAGACTCAATGGGGGCCGCCACATCGCCAGGAATCGCCTCGACAACCTCATCGGGCATCGGCGCATCGAGCGCGGATGAAATCGGCGGCGCGGGGGTCTCCACATGGAATTCGGCCGCATCCTGCAGATCCACAGTCGCGTCGAAGACCTGGCTGCAGCGCCCGCATCTCACCCATCCGTCAGAGATGCGAAGCTGGTCCCTGACCACCTTGAACGGGGTGGCGCACGCGGGGCAGCGGGTGACCAGACTCATGAGGCGCAGATTGTAGGGTCGCCTCCTCGTGAGGCACGGCGAGACCAGGGCCGGCTAGAGCCGCGCCGTCATCAGGATCCAGCCGTCCTCGCTGTCCGAGACTTCGAGCGATGCATAGGGTGCGTAGGCCTGCTTCAGTTCGTCGGCCTGCCGCTCGAGGATGCCGGCCAGCACCAATGACCCGCCCGGCGCCACATAGCCGCACAGCAGCGGCGCAAGCACCTTGAGCGGCGTCGCGAGAATGTTTGCCAGCACGACACCATAGCGGCCGCTCGCGGCCTCCGGCAATCCGGCATTCAGGCGGACGTCGTTTGCTTCGGCATTGAGCCGCGTCGAATCGACCGCGGCCTCGTCGATGTCGACCGCATCGATGTCCCTTGCGCCGAACTTCGCAGCGCCGATCGCCAGGATGCCGGAGCCGCATCCGTAGTCGAGCACGCGCTGTCCGGCGAGATCTCCGCGCGAAGCGGTCCAGCGCAGGCACATGCGCGTGGTCGGGTGCGTTCCCGTTCCGAACGCCAGGCCCGGATCCAGACGGATGACCTGTCGGGCTTGCGCGGGCGGCTCATGCCAGGTCGGAACGATCCAGAACTCGGGCGTGATCTCGACCGGCGCGAACTGCGACTGCGTCAGCCGCACCCAGTCCTGCTCGGGCACGTCGACCACGCCGGTCACGCTGCACCCGTCGAAGAAATCCTGCGCGGACAGCACTGACGCGGCCTCCCGCGCCTGTGCCTCGGTCGAGAACAGCGCGATCACCCGCGAACGCTGCCAGCCCTCCTTGGGCGGCGGCATGCCAGGTTCGCCGAACAACGCCTGCTCCGCATCGGTCTGTGCATCGGCATCCTCAACGGAAACGCTCAGCGCGTCGAGCGCGTCGAGTGCGTCGCTGATGATTTCGACACTGTCTTCCGGCGCAAGCAGACGAAGTTCGAACACTGAAGACTCCGGCCTGGGCGTGCTCAGCGCTTGTGCGCGGCCAGCCACTCTTCCAAATAATGGATGTTGGTGCCGCCATTCATGAAGTTGGCGTCCACCATCAGTTCGCGGTGCAGCGGCATATTGGTCAGGATGCCTTCAATCACCGTTTCGTTGAGTGCCGTGCGCATGCGCGCCATGGCCTGCTCGCGCGTATCGCCGTAGACGATGATCTTGCCGATCATCGAGTCGTAGTTCGGCGGCACGAAGTAGTTCGTGTAGGCATGCGAATCCACGCGCACGCCGGGCCCCCCGGGCGGATGCCACATCGTGATGCGGCCCGGCGAAGGCGTGAACTTGTATGGGTCTTCGGCGTTGATGCGGCACTCGATCGCGTGGCCGCGCATCTCGATCTGGCGCTGCGTGAACGGGAGCTTCTCGCCCGCCGCCACCATGATCTGCGTCTTCACGATGTCGATGCCGGTGGTGAACTCGGTGACCGGGTGCTCCACCTGGACACGCGTGTTCATCTCGATGAAATAGAACTCGCCGTTCTCGTAGAGAAACTCGAAGGTGCCGGCGCCGCGGTAGCCGATCTTCTTGCAGGCCATCGCGCAGCGCTCGCCGATCTTCTCGATCAGCTTGCGCGGAATGCCCGGCGCGGGCGATTCCTCGATGACCTTTTGGTGGCGGCGCTGCATCGAACAGTCGCGTTCTCCCAGATACACCGCGTTCTTGTGCTTGTCGGCCAGCACCTGGATTTCGATGTGGCGCGGATTCTGGAGGAACTTCTCCATGTACACGGACGGGTTGTTGAACGCCGCGCCGGCTTCCGCCTTGGTCATCTGGATCGCATTGATCAGCGCCGCCTCGGTGTGAACGACGCGCATGCCGCGCCCGCCACCACCGCCGGCGGCCTTGATGATCACCGGATAGCCGATGGCGCGCGCGATGCGCTTGTTGGCCGTGGCATCGTCTGACAGTTCGCCGTCGGACCCCGGCACGCAGGGCACGCCGGCCTTGATCATGGCCTGCTTGGCGGACACCTTGTCGCCCATGATGCGGATCGACTCGGGCGAGGGGCCGATGAACTGGAAGCCGCTCTGCTCCACCCGCTCGGCGAAGTTCGCGTTCTCGCTCAGGAAGCCGTAGCCGGGGTGGATGGCCTCGGAATCCGTCACCTCGGCAGCCGAGATGATGGCGGGCATGTTCAGGTAGCTTTGCGAGGAAGGCGCAGGGCCGATGCACACTGCTTCTTCGGCCAGCTTGACGTATTTGGCTTCGCGGTCGGCCTCCGAATAGACCATGACCGCCTTGATGCCGAGCTCGCTGCAAGCGCGCTGGATTCTTAAGGCGATCTCACCGCGGTTGGCGACCAGGATCTTCTTGAACATGGTCACTCGATGATGAACAGCGGTTGGCCGTATTCGACCGCCTGGCCGTTCTCGCCGAGGATCTGGGTGATGGTGCCCGACTTGTCGGCCTCGATCTCGTTGAGGATCTTCATCGCTTCGATGATGCAGAGGGTGTCGCCCTCCTTCACCTGGCTGCCGATTTCAACGAATGCAGGGGCTCCCGGGCTGGACGAGCGGTAGAAGGTGCCGACCATCGGCGACTTGACTGCATGTCCGGTGATTGCCGGTGCGGCGGCCGGCGCGGGCGCGGGCACACCGGCGAGGGCGGGCGCGGCGGCCGGCGCAGCAGCGACGGTCTGCACGTACTGGACCGGTGCGGCGGGTCCACCCTTGACGATCCGGACCTTCCCTTCGGTTTCGGTGATTTCCAACTCGGAAATATTGGATTCAGACACCAGATCGATCAGTGTCTTGAGCTTGCGTAGATCCATGGGACTCCAGCCTCGGCCTTGCCGGTTATTAGAACGTAACTCGCCTGAATTTCGGCTTATTTCGGCGTTTTACCGCCATCTGCCAAATTGGTCGGGCCGGATTCTAGCCGCGAACTCAAGCGCGGCGCCACGTTTGCAGGTCGCTCGGGTCGAGCCTGCCCATTTTACGCGCCGCCACCGAACCCGCACCGTCGACGACGATGGTGAACGGCAGGCCACCCGAGGTGTTGCCGAGATTCTTGACCAGTTCGGTGCCCTGCAAGCCCGCCAGGCCGATGGGATAGGCCACCGGCGTCTTCTCGAGGAACTTGCGCACGGCACTGGGTTGGTCGATGGCCAATCCGATAACTTGCCAACCGTTGCCGCCGTTTTCTCGCGAGAAGGCGTCGATCATCGGCATTTCCTCGACACACGGCGGACACCACGTGGCCCAGAAATTGATCAGCAGGGGCTTGCCGCGCAAACTGGCCAGCGCGAGTTCGCCGCCCTCCGGCCGATCGAAGCGCTGCGACCAGAATGCATCATCCAGGCGCTCGGCGCCCTGTCGCGAAGCCCTGCTTCGCCACCAGGCGCCACCGACGCCCGCAGCCGCCGCAATCACCGCGATCCCGCCGTAAAGCAGGCCGCGCCGCGTCGATCCTCTGCTCATCCATTTTCCTTTTCAATCAGCCGCCGAAGCGCTGCGAGGTTGCCACGCGGCGCGCGACCCTGCGAATCGGGCTTGAGCGCGCCCCTCAGGTCGTCGAGGTCGTAGACCATCAGATGCACGCCGACCTCTTCGCCGAGCGCACGGCTGGCCGCATGGAGACTGAGCGCCTCCACCTGCTCGCCGTGAAAGCCCGTGACCATGCGCGGCTCGTAGTCCACGTGGTGATCGATCAGGGCAATTTCGGCTGATTTCGAGTCGTCGCAGAAGAGCTGGATATAGATGTCGGACAGCCGCGTCGCGGTGCCGTGCCAGACAGCGCCACCGATATGCGGACGAAACTCCGCCATGTGCTCCATCCATTCGAGCGCGAGCACGCGCAAGGCATGCAATTCCTTCGGCTGCGTGTCGGCGCAATAGAGCCGAATGTAGTCGCGCACCTCCGCCTCGATCTCGTCGTTGTTCGGCAGCGCGGTGCGCGCAGGCAGGCCCAAGTCGCGCAGCGCACGGCGTTTCGCTGGGCCGTACTCCAACCCTTCCTCGACAACGAGGCGAGCCGCAGTCGCGGCGATTTCCTGTTTGGAATCGTCCATCGGGTCATTTTGCCCTCAGTAGCGCGCAGGCAGAAGGCCAGGGGCCCGCGCCCCTACCGCATCCCTAGAATTGGCCGATGCATATTCACATTCTCGGCATCTGCGGCACTTTCATGGGCGGCGTTGCCGCGCTGGCGCGCGAGGCCGGCCACAAGGTGACCGGCTGCGACGCCGGCGTCTATCCGCCGATGAGCGATCAGTTGCGCGCGCTCGGGATCGACCTCATCGAAGGCTTCGGCGCGGACCAGATGGCTTTGAAGCCCGATGTTTTCGTGATCGGCAACGTGGTTTCCCGTACGCGGCTGGCGGACGGATCGGCCAAGTTCCCGCTGATGGAAGCCATCCTCGACGCAGGCGCGAACTACACCAGCGGCCCCCAATGGCTGGCAGAGCATGTGCTGCAGGGCCGCCACGTGCTGGCCGTTGCCGGCACACACGGAAAGACCACCACGACGTCCATGCTGTCCTGGATCCTCGAGCGTGCCGGACTGGCGCCGGGCTTCCTGGTGGGCGGGGTGCCACTGGACTTCGGGGTCTCCGCCCGCCTCGGTCGCGGCGAGAAATCCACCTTCGTGATCGAAGCCGACGAGTACGACACCGCCTTCTTCGACAAGCGCAGCAAGTTCGTCCACTACCGTCCGCGCACCGCGATCCTGAACAACCTCGAATTCGACCACGCGGACATCTTCGACGACCTCGCAGCGATCGAACGGCAGTTCCACCATCTCGTGCGAACCGTCCCGGGCAGCGGCCGGCTCGTCGTCAACGCGACCGAGGAAAGCCTGCGCCGCGTTCTGGCCCAAGGATGCTGGAGCCAGCTCGCGCGTTTCGGCGCCGGCGGCGAATGGCAGGCGCAGGGTGCGCACGACGCTTTTGAAGTGCTGCGCGGAGGTGCCCCCGTCGGCCGCGTCCGGTGGGCGCTCACCGGACAGCACAACCAGATGAACGCGCTCGCGGCGATCGCCGCTGCAGAGCATGTCGGCGTCTCGCCCGCCGCCGCCGCGGACGCGCTGGACAGCTTTCGCAACGTGCGTCGCCGCATGGAGCTGCGCGGCGTGGCGGATCGCCCGGAAGGCGCGATCGCGGTGTATGACGATTTCGCCCATCACCCGACCGCGATCCGCACGACCCTCGACGGCCTGCGTCAGAAGCTGGTCGCGGACGGACGGAAGGCAGACCGCATCCTCGCTGTCTTCGAGCCCCGCAGCAACACGATGAAGCTGGGCACGATGGCAGCGCAGCTGCCCTGGAGCCTGGAATCGGCCGATCTGTCGTTCTGCCACAGCGGCGGACTGGACTGGGATGCCGCGGCGGCACTCGCGCCGTTGGGCAAGCGTTCGATCGTCGCTGGCAGCATCGAGGCGCTGGTCCCGCAGGTGGTTGCCGCCGCCCGCCCTGGCGACCACATCGTCTGCATGAGCAATGGCGGCTTCGGCGGTGTGCACGACAAGCTGCTTTCCGCACTGCGCGCATCGCAGTGAATGACCCGCAGGACTAACATCCGCAACATGCGCGCCCAAGAGCTCATCAAGACCCTGAACCTGCAGCCCCACCCGGAGGGCGGCTGGTACCGCGAGATCTACCGCTCATCGGCGCGGGTCCAGCCCAATGACGGCCGGCCTTCGCGCGACGCGCTGACGACCATCTATTTCCTCCTTGAGGCGCACCAGCATTCGCGCTGGCATCGCGTGCAGTCCGACGAGGTGTGGATTCATCTCGAAGGCGCGCCGCTCGCCCTCTGGACCAGCGACGCCGCCTTGCGCACGCCACCGGCGCACGTGCGGCTGGGGCCGGTCGACGTCCACGGCACGCGACCCCAGCACACCGTTCCGGCCGGTCAATGGCAGGCCGCGCAGCCGATCAAGTCCCAGGGCGACGACGACTACACGCTGGTGAGTTGCACCGTCGGCCCGGGTTTCGATTTCGATGATTTCTCTTTCATGCGCCCCGACGGCGATGAAGCCGCCCTGCTGCGGCATCACTGGCCGGAGCTGGCTGCGCTGATCTGAAGCGCAGCCGCCCGATTCACCCGCGGCGGCGTTTGACCGCCTGCGACAGCACTTCGAGCACCTGGGTCGAATCTTCCCACCCCAGGCACGCATCGGTGATGCTCTTGCCGTATTCGAGCCCGGCGATGGGATCCTTGCCCGGCGTGAACTTCTGCGCGCCGGCGTTCAGATGGCTTTCGATCATCAGCCCGAAGATGCTGCGGCTGCCGCCCGCAATCTGCCCGGCGATGTCCTTCGCGACGTCGATCTGCTTCTGGTGCTGCTTGCTGCTGTTGGCATGGCTGCAGTCGACCATCAGCGTCGGATGCAGCTTGGCGGCCTCGAGGTCCTTGCACGCGGCCGCCACGCTCGCGGCGTCGTAGTTGGGCGCCTTGCCGCCGCGCAGGATGACATGGCAGTCCTTGTTGCCGTTGGTCTGCACGATCGCGACCTGGCCGTTCTTGTGCACCGACAGGAAGTGATGGCCGCGCGCCGCCGCCTGGATCGCATCGGTGGCGATGCGGATGTTGCCGTCGGTGCCGTTCTTGAAGCCGATCGGCGCCGACAGGCCCGAGGCAAGCTCGCGATGCACCTGGCTTTCGGTCGTGCGTGCGCCGATCGCGCCCCACGAGATCAGGTCGCCGATGTACTGCGGCGAGATCACGTCGAGGAATTCGCTGCCCGCCGGCAGGCCCATGCGGTTGATCTCGATCAGCAGCTGGCGCGCGATGCGCAGGCCTTCGTCGATGCGGTAGCTCTCGTCGAGGTACGGGTCGTTGATCAGGCCCTTCCAGCCCACCGTGGTGCGCGGCTTCTCGAAGTACACGCGCATGACGATCTCGAGCGTGCCGGCGTACTTGTCGCGCTCGGCCCTCAGGCGCCGCGCGTACTCGAGCGCCGCCGCCGGATCATGGATGGAGCACGGCCCCATCACGATCAGCAGCCGGTCATCCTTGCCGGCCATGATGTTGTGAATGGACCGGCGGGTGCCGGTGATGAGGGTTTCGACCTGCGTCCCCCGGATCGGGAAGAAGCGGATCAGGTGTTCTGGAGGGGGCAACACAGTGATGTCCTTGATGCGTTCGTCGTCGGTCCGGCTGGTCTTTTCGACGTTCGCATACCAGGTGTCGCTAGCGGCGGCTTTGGAGCTCATGTGTTGTTCCTTCGGGTGTGTCGTGAATCGTGAGGGCAATAAAAAACCGCCGGGCTTTTGGCACCGGCGGTTTGGGGAGGTTCTGTCTGTCTGCTTGCTTTACGCGCGCGCCTCTCGTCCGCCGATATTCGGGAACCAAAAGTAGGCAAAGTAATAAGCGCGGGCTGCGGACATGGGAAAAGAATGTAGCACAGGCAAGAAAGAAACGGTGAACTCGTTCACGCCGTCCCGCCGACCGTGAGGCCATCGATGCGCAAGGTGGGCTGGCCGACACCGACCGGCACGCTCTGGCCTTCCTTGCCGCAGGTGCCCACGCCCGAGTCGAGCGCCATGTCGTTGCCGATCATCTTGACGCGCGTGAGTGCGTCGGGGCCGTTGCCCACCAGCGTCGCGCCCTTCACCGGGTACTGGATCTTGCCGTTCTCCACCCAGTACGCTTCGCTGGCCGAGAACACGAACTTGCCACTGGTGATGTCGACCTGACCGCCGCCGAAGTTGACCGCGTACAGCCCCTTCTTGATGCTCGCGACGATTTCATCCGGCGCGTGGCTGCCGCCCAGCATGTAGGTGTTCGTCATGCGCGGCATCGGCGAGTGCGCATAGCTTTCGCGCCGGCCGTTGCCGGTGGGCGCGGTCTTCATCAAGCGAGCATTGAGCGAATCCTGGATGTAGCCCTTGAGGATGCCGTCCTCGATCAGCACGTTGCGCTGCGTCGGATTGCCTTCGTCGTCGACATTGAGCGAGCCGCGGCGGTCGGCGATGGTGCCGTCGTCGAGCACCGTCACGCCCTTGGCGGCGACCCGCTCGCCGATCCGGCCCGAGAAGGCGCTGGAGCCCTTGCGGTTGAAGTCGCCCTCCAGCCCGTGGCCGATGGCTTCGTGCAATAGGATGCCGGGCCAGCCGGGGCCGAGCACGACGGTCATTTCGCCGGCCGGCGCGGGGCGCGAATCCAGATTGGTGAGCGCGGACTTGACCGCCTGGTCGACGTACTCGGCGATGTGCTCGTCATCGAAATAGGCCAGCCCGAACCGGCCGCCGCCGCCGCCCGATCCGACTTCGCGCCGCCCGTTCTGCTCGGCAATCACCGTCACCGAGAGACGCACCAGCGGACGCACATCCGCCGCCAGCGTGCCATCGGCGCGCGCCATTAGCACCACGTCGTATTCGCTCGCGAGCCCGGCCATGACCTGCGAGACGCGCGGATCGCGCGAGCGCGCCAGCTTCTCGACCTTTTCGAGCAGTTGGACCTTGCCGGTGCTGTCGAGCGTGGCGATCGGGTCGATGCCGCCGTAGAGCGAGCGGCTGCCCGCGATCTTGCGTGCCGGCGCCTTGACGCGCGCCGAGCGCCCGGCGGCCGAGATGCTGCGCACCGTGCGTGCCGCATCGAGCAGCGAGGCTTCCGAGATGTCGTCCGAATAGGCAAAGGCGGTCTTTTCGCCGCTGACCGCGCGCACGCCGACGCCCTGGTCGATGCTGAAGCTGCCGGTCTTGACGATGCCTTCCTCGAGGCTCCAGCCTTCGCTGCGCGTGTACTGGAAGTAGAGATCGGCGTCATCCACCTTGTGCGCGGCGATCTCGGCGAGCGCACGCGAGAGGTGCGATTCGTCGAGACCGAATGGCGTGAGCAGGAGTTGCTGCGCCGTGGCGAGGCGCTCGATGGTGGGTTCGCGGGAAATCATCAAGGGATTCTAGGCTCGCCCCCAGGCTGCGCGCACTTCGTGTCGCTTCGCCATCCCCCGACCGGGGGCAACACCGGCGGCCCGGCGGAGCCGGTTCCGCGGTATTCCACGAACGGGCCGGGCTTCGCCGGCCGGCTTCAGGTCTGGACCAAGCGCTTGGCGCGGGCGATGGACATCAGGATGCCGAGCCCCAGGCCCAGCGTGACCATCGCGGTGCCGCCGTAGCTGATGAAGGGCAGCGGCACGCCGACGACGGGCAGGATGCCGCTCACCATGCCCATGTTCACGAAGGCATAGGTGAAGAAGATCATGGTGACCGCGCCGCCCAGCAGGCGCGAGAAGAGCGTCGGCGCGTCGAGCGCGATGATCAGGCCGCGGAAGATCAGGAAGATGAACGAGGCGATCAGGAACAGGTTGCCGACGAGACCGAACTCCTCGGAGTACGCCGCGAAGATGAAGTCGGTCGTGCGCTCGGGGATGAACTCGAGGTGCGTCTGCGTGCCCTGCATGAATCCCTTGCCGGGCACGCCACCGGAGCCGATCGCGATCATCCCCTGGATGATGTGGAAGCCCTTGCCGAGCGGATCCTTGGTCGGGTCGAGCAGCGTGCAGACGCGCTGCTTCTGGTAGTCGTGAAGGATTCGCCAGTCGAAGCCGTCGGCACACAACTGCGATTCGAACCCGACGATCAGCGCCACCGCGATCAGTCCGAGCACCACCGGGGGCACGATGAGCTTCCAGGGCAGCCCCGCAAAGAAGATCACCGACAGCCCGGTCGCCAGCACCAGCAGTGCGGTCCCGAGATCAGGCTGCTTCATGATGAGCCCGACCGGCACCGCGAGCAGCACCGTCGCCACCACGAAGTCCAGCGCGCGCAACTGGCCCTCGCGACGCTGGAACCACCAGGCCAGCATCAGCGGCATCGCGATCTTGAGGATTTCGCTCGGCTGGATCACGACACCCACGTTGATCCAGCGCTGCGCGCCCTTCTTGGTGATTCCGAAAAGCGCGACCGCCACCAGCAGCGCCACGCCAAATACATAGAGGGGCGCCGCGAATTTCATCAGCCGCTGCGGCGGCACCTGAGCCACCACGAACATGATGCCGGCCGCGAGCAGCATGTTCCGGCCATGGTCCATGAACCGGGTGCCATGGTCGTAGCCGGACGAATACATCGTCAGCAAGCCGGCACCGGCGAGCAGGAGAACGGCAAAAAGGAGATACCCATCGAAACCCTGGAACACCGGCAAGAGGCGGCGTGCGAGCGAGGGCTGATGGAGGACGGCTGACATAGCCTTCGATTATCCCCCGCGCCAGCACCGAGCCCCACGGGCAGTGGGGCCGGCGACCGTTCGATGCACTCGGTCTTCGGGGTCATTCAGGGTGCGTTCGGATAATGGCCCTATGAATTCCGACCTGCCCATCACCCACCTGCTCTATCTGCACGGCTTCCGGTCCTCGCCGCAGTCCACCAAAGCCCGGCTGATGGCGCAGCACGTCGCCCGGCAGCACCCCGGAACGACGTGGTGGTGCCCCCAGCTCCCGCCATCGCCGAAGGCCGCGATCGACCTCGTGATGTCCGGGATCGCCGGCTGGCCGCGCGAATCGATGGGCGTGGTGGGCTCGTCGCTCGGTGGGTTCTATGCCACCTGCGTCGCAGAGAAGACCGGATGCCGCGCCGTATTGCTCAATCCGGCCGTCCACCCGGCCCGCGACCTGGCCAACCACATCGGCGAGCAGGTGGCTTGGCACGACCCCAGCGAGCACTTCTATTTCCGGCCTGAATACATCGACGAGCTGCGCGCGCTCGATGTCGGCCCGCTCACGCACCCGGAGCGCGTCTTCGCGGTCATCGCCAAGGGCGACGAGGTGCTGGATTGGCGGGAAATGTCCGGGCGCTATCCCGGAAGCCGGCAGAAGGTCATCGAGGGCGAGGACCACGCGCTGAGCGATTTCGAGCGCAGCCATCTGGGCGAAGTGCTGGCCTTCCTGAACCCCTCCTGAGCGCCCCGGGGGCCGGAAGCCGGTGCGCTGCGTGGGACAATCCGCGCCATGTTTGTATTGTTCGAAGAAGCCGGAAAGTACCTCGGCGGCCGCGTCCTCTCGGAGGCCGAAGCATCGGCCCAGGTCGAGCTCGAGACCGGCAAGCGCGTCAAGGTCAAGGGCGCCAACATCGTGCTGCGCTTCGAGAAGCCGGCCCCGGCCGACCTGCTGGCCGAAGCGCGCGCGCTGGCCGCCGGTGTCGATCTCGATCTGGCGTGGGAATTCGCGCCCGAAGGCGAATTCGGATTTGCGGACCTCGCCGCCGAGTACTTCCAGGCCCAGCCCACGTTGACCCAGCAGGCCGCGGCGCTGCTCGCACTCTTCGACGCGCCGCATTACTTCCGGCGCGCCGGCAAGGGCCGCTTCAAGAAGGCGCCGGCGGAAATCCTGCAGCAGGCGCTCGCCGCCATCGAGAAGAAGAAGGCCATCCAGGCGCAGATCGCCGAATGGTCGGCGCAGCTCGCCGCGGGCCAGTGTCCCGCCCCCGTGCGGGAACAGCTCTTCAAGATCCTCTTCAAGCCCGACAAGAACGCGCCCGAATACAAGGCCGTGGTCGAAGCGGCGCGCGCCACGCAGCGTCCGCCGCTCGAACTGCTGAAGCAGGCCGGCGCGATCGATTCGTCCTACCAGTTTCACTGGCACCGCTTCCTGTTCGAGAACTTTCCGAAGGGCACCGGCTTTCCCGCGCTCGACGCGCCCGCGATCGCGGACCAATTGCCGGTGGCAAAGGTCGAGGCGTTCTCCATCGACGACTCGCACACCACCGAGATCGACGATGCCCTGTCGGTGCAGGGCCTGGGCAGCGGCACCGTCGTGGTCGGCATCCACATCGCCGCGCCGGGCCTCGCGCTGGCGCCCGGCAGTGCGATCGACCAGGTCGCGCGCGCTCGCATGTCCACGGTCTACATGCCGGGCCACAAGATCACGATGCTCCCCGACCACGTGGTCGATGCCTACACGCTGCAGGAAGGCCGCGACTGCCCCGCCGTGTCGCTCTACGCCACCTTCGACGAAGCGACGCTCGAGCTGAAATCGAGCGAAACCCGCCTCGAGCGCGTGCCGATCGTCGCCAACCTGCGCCATGACCAGCTGGACACCGTGATCTCGAAGGAATGGCTCGAGGATGCGTCGGTACAGACCGGGAACACGCCCGAGATCGCCACGCGCGTTCGCGAACCGCTGACCTTTCTCTTCCGCCTTGCGAAGCATCTGAAATCGCAACGCGAGGTGGTTCGCGGCAAACCGGAGACCTTCACCCGCCCCGACTACACCTTCCGGCTCGTCGGCAACGAAGGCGAACCCACCGGCACGGAACAGGTGCAGATCTCCACGCGCCAGCGCGGCGCACCGCTCGACCTGATCGTTTCCGAGGCCATGATCCTCGCCAACAGCAGTTGGGGCGGCTGGCTCGCCGAACTGAGCGTGCCCGCCCTCTACCGCAGCCAGGCCAGCCTTCTGCCCGGCATCAAGGTCCGGATGGGCACGCGCGCCCTGCCGCACGCGGGCCTGGGCGTGAAGAGCTATGCGTGGAGCACCTCGCCGCTGCGCCGCTACACGGACCTCGTGAACCAGTGGCAGATCATTGCCGCCGCGCGGCACGGCAAGACCGCGGCGCTCGCCGCACCCTTCAAGCCCAAGGACGCTGACCTGTTCTCGATCCTTTCCGGCTTCGATGCCGCCTACAGCGCCTACAACGCGCACCAGGGCGGCATGGAACGCTTCTGGACGCTCAAGTACCTCGAGCAGGAAGGCATCACCGAGCTCGACGCCACGCTCATCAAGGACGTGCCGAACGGCGCGATGGTGCGCGCCGACACCCTGCCGCTCGTGTTCCAGGTGACCGGCACGCAGGGCCTGCAGCGCGGCGCGCGGGTGCGCGTCAAGCTGGGCGAAGTCGACGAGATCGCTCTGGATGTGCACGGCACCGTCATCGCGCGGCTCGACACTGCTGCGGCCGAGGCAGCACCCGAGGAAGAAGGCGGCGAAGACGAGGAAGAAGTCGCCGGCCCGATCGCGATCGCGGTGGACCTGACCGACAGCGAACCTTCACCGGAGGGAGCGCCCGCCTGAGGGCATCGTTCGACATGGCCAGCCCAGGAGAAGCCACCCCATGAAATTGCGTGATTTCAGCACGCTGCAGATCGCTCTGGGCTTGTCCGTTGTCGCCCACGCGGCCTTGCTGACCGTCCGCTTCGTGGACCCCGAGTCGTTCAACCGCGTCTTCAAGGAAACGCCGCTGGAGGTCATCCTGGTCAACGCCAAGACCAACGAGCGCCCCGACAAGGCGCGGGCGATCGCGCAGACCTCGCTGGCCGGCGGCGGCGATCTCGACAAGGGCCGCGCCACCAGTCCGCTGCCGCCCTCGACGTTCACCACCATCGGCGATTCGATGGAAGACGCGCAGCGCCAGGTCGAGACGATGCAGCAGCAGCAGATGCTGCTGCTGGCGCAGCTCAAGCAGCAGCTCGCCGCGATGCCGGCGACGACCGATCCGCGCAGCTCGGGCGACCCGAGCGAGGCCGCCGCGCGCGAAGAAAAGCGCCGCCAGCTGATCGAGCTGCTTGCGGAGATCGAACGCCGCGTCAACGAAGAAAACGCCCGGCCCAAGAAGCGCTACCTCAGCCCCGCGACGCGCGAAGCCGCCTATGCGGCCTACGTCGATGCGCTGCGCCGCAGGATCGAGGTGCGCGGCACCGAGAACTTCCCCGAAAACGCCGGCAAGAAGCTGTATGGCGAGCTCACGATGATGGTGACGGTCAATTTCGACGGCTCGATCCTCGCGACCGACATCGTCGAAAGCTCCGGCAACAAGATGCTGGACCGTCGCGCGCAGGCCATCGTCCGCAGCATCGGCAACTTCGGCAAGTTCACCGACGCCATGCGGCGGCAGACCGACCAGATCGTGCTGCCGTCACGCTTCAAGTTCACCCACGACGAGACGCTGGAGACCCAGCTCTCGTCCAGATGACGACGAACAAGGGAGACACCGTGGACCTTTACTGTGTGATGGGCAACCCGGTCGAGCACAGCCGCTCGCCGTGGATTCATGCGCGCTTTGCCGAACTGACCGGCCAGCAGCTCGACTACGGCCGGCGCCTCGTGCCGCTCGGCGGTTTCGAGGCTGGGGTTGAAGCCTTCCGCAAGGAGACTTCCGGCACCGCGCGGGGCTGCAATGTCACCGTGCCCTTCAAGTTCGACGCCGCGGCGCTGTCGCAGCACCTGACGCCGCGCGCCGCACTCGCCCGCGCTGTCAATGTGCTGAGCTTTCGCGAAGACGGCATCCATGGCGACAACAGCGACGGCGTCGGTATCGTCAACGACATCACGCTGCATGCGGGCGTCGCGATTTCGGGCGGCGATCTGCTGCTGCTCGGTGCAGGCGGCGCTGCGGCCGGCGTGCTCGGGCCGTTGATCGAAGCCGGGCCGCGCCGCCTGGTCGTGGCCAATCGCACGCTCGAGAAGGCCATCGCGCTCGTCCAGCGGCACGCGGCACTGGCACTGCAGCACCACGTGGTGCTCGAAGCGCAAGCGCTGGATGCCGTTCCCGGCTCGTTCGACGTGCTGGTGAACGCCACCGCCTCCAGCCTCGCCGGCGGCGAAGTGCCGGTGGCCGCCAGCGTGCTCAAGCGTGGCACGCTGGCCGTCGACATGATGTACGGGCCCGCCGCGGCCGGGTTCATGGGCTGGGCGCGCGAGCACGGCGCGGTGCCGCGCGACGGTCTCGGCATGCTGGTGGAGCAGGCGGCCGAAGCCTTCGAGACCTGGCGCGGCGTGCGGCCGCCGACGGCCGCGGTGCTCGCCGAGCTGCGCGCGATCGTCGAAGCCAAGTGAAGCCGGTCCTGCGCTGGCTCGGCTGCCTGCTGATCGCGGCCTTCGCGCTGCAACTCTTCTTCATCCTGCGCATCGCCGCGATGGCGGCGATCGATCCCGAATCGACCGCGTTCCAGCGTTCAGAAGCCTGGCGCGTTGCCGCGCAGGGCCGCGCCAACGGCGATCGCGAATGGCGGCAGCGCTGGGTGCCCTATGCGCAGATCTCCGATTCGCTCAAGCGCGCGGTGATCGCGAGCGAAGACAGCGAATTCATCTACCACCAGGGCGTGGAGTGGGAAGCCATCGAGCGCGCCCGCCAGCGCAACGCCAAGGCCGAGGAGATCGCCGCCAGGCGCGCTGCACAGATGCGCGCACGCGGCAAGGAACCGCGCCCGACGCAACTGCGCGGCGGATCGACCATCACCCAGCAGCTCGCGAAGAACCTGCTGCTGTCGAGCGAACGCACCATGCTGCGCAAGGCGCAGGAGCTGGTGCTCGCGACCACGCTCGAAATCCTGCTGAGCAAGCAGCGCATCCTCGAGATCTATCTCAACAACGTGGAATGGGGCGAAGGCATCTTCGGGGCCGAAGCCGCATCCCAGTACTACTTCCGCAAGCCCGCCGCGCGCCTCACCGCGAGCGAAGCGGCACGCCTTGCCGTCATGCTCCCGAGCCCGAAGTTCTTCGAACGCCGACAGGGCTCGGGCTACCTCGCGGGCCGCACCGCATCGATCGTCGCACGGATGCCGGCCGCCGAGTTGCCCTGAGCATCGGCGGGCAAGCCAAGCTTCCGCCCGCCCTTCAGGAACCGGCCCGTCCTGCCACGGGCCCGGACAGGACACCGCAGGGAGCAACATATGATCAGCCATGCTTGCCGCAAAGTTCATGGGATGGGGGTTGCTGTCCGCCATCCGCCTGCTCACGGGCGCCCAGGCGCGCTGGTGGGGTTGTCCGCCGAAAGCCGAGCAGCGCATCTACTTCGCCAACCATCAAAGCCATCTCGACCTCGTGATGATCTGGGCCGCGTTGCCACAGGAACTGCGCAGCATCACGCGGCCGATCGCCGCGCGCGACTACTGGGCGACCACACCGTTCAAGCGCTGGATCACGACGGAGGTGTTCAACGCCATCTACGTGGAGCGCGGCGGAAGCGCAGCCGTGGCGCCGCAGGCCGAACAGGCGACCCAGCAGGCCATCGAACAAGCCGTGAAACCATGGACCGTGCAAGGCGAACTGCCGCTCGCACAGGCCGAGGCGCCACCGGCCATTCCCGGAAGCGCCGAGGCGCTCGCCCCGCTTCAGCCGCTGATCGAAGCCCTGCGAAGCGGCGACTCGATCATCATCTTTCCTGAAGGCACGCGCGGCAACACCGGCGAACCGCAGAAGTTCAAGTCGGGCCTCTTCACGCTGGCGCAGATGTTTCCCGAGGTCGTGCTGGTGCCGGCCTGGATCGACAACGTGCAGCGCGTGATGCCCAAGGGCGAAGTGGTGCCGGTGCCGATCCTGTGCTCGGTGACCTTCGGCGCGCCGATCCGGCTCGAAGCGGGCGAGGAACGCCGCCCGTTCCTCGATCGGGCCCGCGAGGCGGTGATCGCATTGCGCGATGTCTAGGCCGGTCTCCACATGAACGAATTCCTGCGCAATCTCACGCCGACCCAGCAGGTCGCGATGCTCTTCTTCATCGTCTTCGGCATCCTGTTCGTCGTCAGCGCAGCCACCTTCCTGCTGGGCCTGAGGGAAAGGCGCAACCCGGTTCACGACGAGATCTGGCAGCGCGAGCTGCAGCATTTCCGTTCACTGCTGCGCACGAGCTGGGTGATGGCAGTGATTTTCTGGATCGGCTGGGCGCTCGGCCCAACGGTCGCGACAGTACTCTTCGCGCTCATTTCCTTCTTCGCGCTGCGCGAGTTCATCACGCTGTCACCCACGCGGCGCGGGGACCATCGCAGCCTGATCCTGGCCTTCTTCGTCGTGCTGCCGATCCAGTTCTGGCTGGTCGCCACCGCGCACTTCGACCTCTTCACCGTGTTCATCCCGGTGTACGTGTTTCTGGCGATCCCGGTCGTGAGCGCGCTGGCGGACGACCCCAGCCACTTCCTCGAACGCAACGCCAAGCTGCAATGGGGCATCATGGTCTGCGTCTACGGGCTCAGCCATGTGCCGGCGCTGCTGCTGCTTTCCTTTCCGCGCTACGAGGGCAAGAGTGCGTTCCTGGTGTTCTATCTGGTGGTCGTCGTGCAGACCTGCATGCTGGTGCAGCACCTCGTCTCGCGCCGGAAGTCGATGCCGGCTACTGGCGCGCCGTCGAACGAAATGCCCAAGGGCTGGCTGGGGCCGCTCAGGCATCGCCTCTTCATGCAGCCGCCCTTCGCGCCCAACGTGAGCCGCAGCTTCAACTGGACGAGCTGGGCGCTCGGGATGGTGATCGCGAGCCTGTTCGGCGCGCTGCTCTCGTTCATCACGCCGTTCAAGTACGGGCAGGCGCTCGCGATGTCGCTGATCGCCTGCGCGGCGGGCTCGATGGGCCACCTGGTGATGAAGGCGCTCAAGCGCGATCGCGGCATTCCCAACTGGGGCCAGCGCGGCGTGGGTGTAACCGGCGCCAATGGCCTGCTCGACCGCGTGGATGCGCTGTGCTTCGCCGCACCCGTGTTCTTCCACGCAGTACGTTGGTACTTCAACGCATAAGGATCCGATGCGCATCCTCGGTATCGATCCCGGCCTGCAGACCACCGGCTTCGGCGTGGTGGACGTCGATGGCCATTCGCTGAGCTACGTGGCGAGCGGCACCATCAGCACTCGCCACATCGGCAAGGGCCAGTTGCCGACGCGGCTCAAGGTGCTGTTCGACGGCATCGGCGAGATCAACGAACGCTACAAGCCCGACGCGGCGGCGGTGGAGATCGTGTTCGTCAACGTCAATCCGCAGTCCACCCTGCTGCTCGGGCAGGCGCGCGGCGCGTGCCTCACCGCGCTGGTCGCGTGCAACCTGAGCGTGGCGGAATACACCGCGCTGCAGATGAAGCAGGCCGTCGCGGGACACGGCAGCGCCGCCAAGGCGCAGGTGCAGGAGATGGTGAAGCGCCTGCTCCACCTGCCCGGCGTGCCCGGCAGCGATGCGGCGGATGCGCTGGGCATCGCGATCACGCACGCGCACGTCGGCAGTTCGATGGCGCGCCTGGAGACGGCGGCGACGCTGGAAAAGGGAATTGCCGGACGGTACCGGCAGGGGCGCACGCGCTAGAAGGCGCGCTCCGCGATCAGCACCGCAAAGAACCCGAAGGCCGCCAGCAGCGTCCACTTGAGGACGATCCAGCCGAAGCGCCGGTACTTGACCTGCCCCGTACCCGCGTAGAACGCGAACGAAGCGCCGGCCACCAGCAGAAGAAGCAGGATGGCCCAGCGAAAAAGCAGCATCGTCTTGGCGCGTTACCAGGCGCGAGCGACCTCGGCGAAGCCGGCAGGCGCGCGGCGCTCGTCGTCGAAGGTGACGATCTCGTGCGCATCCTCGTGCGCGAGCAGCTCGCGCAGCAGCTTGTTGTTGAGCGCATGGCCCGAGCGGAACGCGCTGTAGGCCGCCAGCAGCGGCTGGCCGATGACGTAGAGGTCGCCCATGGCGTCAAGGATCTTGTGCTTGACGAACTCGTCGTCGTAGCGCAGGCCGCCCGCATTGAGCACCTTGGTGTCGTCCATGACGATCGCGTTGTCGAGACCGCCGCCGAGGGCCAGTCCCTTGGAGCGCATGTATTCGACTTCCTTGGTGAAGCCGAAGGTGCGCGCACGCGCGATATCCTGGCTGTAGGAGCCGCTGCCGAGATCAAACTCGAAGCGCTGCCCGGTCGAATTGACCACGCGATGGTCGAAGTCGATCTCGAAGCTGAGCTTGAAGCCGTGGTACGGCTCGAGCCGGGCCCACTTCTCGTCGGCGCCCTGGCCTTCGCGCACTTCCACCGGCCGTGTCACGCGGATGAAGCGGCGTGGCGCGTTCTGCAGCTCGATGCCTGCACTTTGCAAAAGGAAGACGAACGACGACGCTGATCCGTCGAGGATCGGCACTTCGTCCGCCGTGATGTCGATCACGAGGTTGTCGATGCCGAGGCCGGCGCAGGCCGACATCAGGTGTTCGACGGTCTGCACCTTCGCGCCGCGCGAGGACACGGTCGACGCGAGCCGCGTGTCAGTGACCGCTTCGGCGGTCATCGGGATCTCGACAGGCTCCGGCAGGTCCACGCGCCGGAACACGATGCCGTGGTTCACGGGCGCAGGACGCAGCGTGAGCTCCACGCGCTGGCCGCTGTGGAGCCCCACGCCCACGGCGCGGGTGATCGATTTGAGGGTACGTTGTGGAAGCACGGGCGCAATTTTAGAAGCGCGAGGCGTCCGGCGTACCGCCCGCCTCGCTATGTCCGCGATAGCTTCCACAGCGTACCCATCAGTCGGCTTGACGCCGGAGGAACGCGGGGATCTCGAAATCGTCCATCCCGCCCGACGACAGCGCATCCACCTTCGCGGCGGCCATCGTGCGGTTGGTACGCCACACGCTGGGCACTGCCATGCCGTCGTAGTTCGGCTGGCTGGCGGCATGGCCGACACCCGCGCCGAGCGTCGGAACGGTGAACGGGATGTTGTCGGTACCGGTGCGGATCACTTCGAGCGTCGGCGCCTGACGACGGGCATCCTGGCGCGAGAGGCCGGTCGCGACCACGGTCACGCGCATTTCGTCGCCGAGGTTCTCGTCGTAGGCCGCGCCGTAGATGACATGCGCATCGGGCGACGCGTAGGCGCGGATGGTGTTCATCGCGAGCTTCGATTCGCTCAGCTTCAGGGAAGCCTTCGATGCGGTCACCAGCACCAGCACACCCTTCGCGCCCGAGAGGTCGATGCCTTCGAGCAGCGGGCAAGCCACAGCCTGTTCGGCGGCGATACGGGCGCGATCCGGACCGCTCGCGGCGGCCGTGCCCATCATGGCCTTGCCGGGCTCGCCCATCACCGTGCGCACGTCTTCGAAGTCGACGTTCACGCCGCCGTACTCGTTGATGATTTCCGAGATACCGCCCACCGCGTTCTTCAACACGTCGTTGGCATGCCCGAAAGCCTCTTCCTGCGTGACGTCTTCGCCCAGCACGTCGAGCAGCTTCTCGTTGAGCACCACGATGAGCGAATCGACGTTGGCTTCGAGCTCGTTCAGGCCGGTTTCGGCATTGGTCATGCGGCGGCCGCCTTCCCAGTCGAAAGGCTTGGTCACCACGCCCACGGTGAGGATGCCCATTTCCTTCGCGACGCGCGCGATCACAGGTGCTGCGCCGGTGCCGGTGCCGCCGCCCATGCCGGCCGTGATGAACAGCATGTGCGCGCCGGCGATGGCTTCGCGAATGTCGTCCACCGCGGCTTCGGCGGCATCACGCCCCTTCTCGGGCTTGCTGCCCGCGCCCAGTCCGTTGGTGCCGAGCTGGATGGTCTTGTGCGCGTTGCTGCGCGAGAGCGCCTGCGCATCGGTATTGGCGGAGATGAACTGAACACCTTGCACGCCACGATCGATCATGTGCGCGACCGCGTTGCCGCCGCCGCCCCCGACGCCGATCACCTTGATCTGGGTTCCCTGATTGAACTCCTCGATCTCGATCATTTCGATTGCCATGTTCTGACTCCTTGAATATGCAGTTGCCATGTTTGTGAATGAATTTGTTGTTGGAACCGTTGACGTCTTCCTCAGCGCGGTGGTCCGGTTCTTCGCCATCGCTCGTTGAAGTGCCGCGGCGGCCCTGCGCGCGCCAGCCAGAGTGCACAACGATTCATGGACGCACTCCCATGCCAGAGACACCGCGGAACCGGCTTTGCCGGGCCGCTGGTGTCGCCCCCTGGAAGGGGGTGGAGAGCGACACGAAGTGCGCGAGCCTGGGGGTCATCAAAAATTCCCCACGATGAAGTCCTTGAAACGGCCGAAGGCCGTCTTCACGGAACCATTCTTCTGTGCCACCTTGAAGCCGCGAAGGCGCGCATAGCGCGCTTCCTCGAGCAGGCCCATCACGGTCGCGGCCCTCGGCTGCGCCACCATATCGGACAGCGCACTCGAATATTTAGGAATGCCCCGGCGCACCGGCTTCAGGAAGATGTCTTCGCCGAGTTCCACCATGCCCGGCATCACCGCGCTGCCACCGGTGAGGACCACGCCGGACGAGAGCACTTCTTCGTAGCCCGACTCGCGGATCACCTGCTGCACCAGCGAGAAGATCTCCTCGATGCGCGGCTCGATCACGCCCGCGAGCGCCTGCTTGCTCAAGAGGCGCGGACCGCGATCACCAAGACCCGGCACTTCGACCTGCGTTTCCGGATCGGCGAGCAGCTGCTTGGCGAATCCATTCTCGACCTTGATGTCCTCGGCATCCTTGGTCGGCGTGCGCAGCGCCATCGCGATGTCGCTGGTGATGAGATCGCCCGCGATCGGGATCACCGCCGTGTGCCGGATCGCACCGTTGGTGAAGATCGCCACGTCGGTCGTGCCTGCGCCGATGTCGACCAGCACCACGCCGAGTTCGCGCTCGTCCTCGGTCAGCACCGCCTGGCTCGATGCGAGCGGGTTGAGCATCAGCTGATCGACTTCGAGGCCGCAGCGGCGCACGCACTTGATGATGTTCTCGGCCGCGCTCTGCGCACCGGTCACGATGTGCACCTTGGCTTCGAGCCGCATGCCGCTCATGCCGATCGGCTCCTTCACGTCCTGGCCGTCGATCACGAACTCCTGCGGCTCGACGAGCAGCAGGCGCTGGTCGCTGGAGATGTTGATCGCGCGCGCCGTCTCGACCACGCGCGCCACATCGGCGGGCGTCACTTCCTTGTCCTTCACCGCCACCATGCCGCTCGAATTGATGCCGCGGATGTGGCTGCCGGTGATGCCGGTGTAGACGCGGCTGATCTTGCAGTCGGCCATCAGCTCGGCCTCCTTGAGCGCCTGCTGGATGCTCTGCACCGTCGCGTCGATGTTCACCACCACGCCGCGCTTGAGTCCATTGCTTGGCGAGATGCCCAACCCCGCCAGCTTGAGCTCGCCGTTGGGCAGCACTTCGGCAACCACCGCCATCACCTTGGCGGTGCCGATGTCGAGGCCGACAACGAGATCTTTGTAGTCTTTGGACATGAAGCTTCCTCTGTTCGCTTTCTCTCTTGTGCTTACTTTTTCTTCGGCTGGTCGGGCACGACCGTGGTTACGCCGCGCAGACGCAGCGCGTAGCCCTCGTTGTGCCGAAGATCGGCGCCCTCGACCGAGGCCACCGTTCGCCCGTACTGGCTCGCCACCGGCGTGACCGTGCGCAGGAATCGCTGCGTACGCGCCACCACTTCTTCGCCACGACCCCTGCCGAGTTCGAGCAGCGCGCCGCTATCGAGCATCGCGCGCCAGCTTCCACGGCTCGACAGCGTCAGCTCGTCGATGGCCAGGTCATAAGGCTTGAACAGCGGCGCCAGCACCCGGTACATGCCGAGCACCTGCCCGGCCTGCTCGACCGGCCCGTCGAGGCGAGGCAGGCTGTCGTCGACCTCGGCCACGTTGGCATCGAAGACCTCGCCGAATCCGTTGATGAGCCGCGAAGCTGCCTCGTCGCCCCAGTGCGCCACAGGCTGGTGCTCGGTGAGCGTGACACGCAGCTTGTTCGGGAACTCGCGTCGCACGACGGCCTTGCGCACCCACGGTACCGACTCGAAGGCCGTGCGTGCGCGCCCGAGATCGACCGTGAAGAAGTTGCCCGCAAGCTGCGGCGCCACGTTCGCGCGCAGGGTCACCGCGTTGTTGTGCGTGACCTCGCCGTCGACCTTGATGCCGGCGAGCGGGAAGAAGGGCTGACGCAGCACCCACCAGGCGCCCGCAGCCAGCATCATGAGCGCGAAGAGCGCGAACACCAGGGTCGCGGTCACGTTCATGAGCTTGACGTCGAAGGGCACGGGGATGCTGTCGGCCATCTTCATCCTTCCGCTCGCTCACCGCCCGAATCCAGCGTCGCAGAAGCGAGCACCCGCAGGCAGAGTTCTTCGTAGGCGATGCCCGCCGCGCGCGCCGACATGGGCACCAGCGAATGGCTCGTCATCCCCGGCGACGTGTTCATCTCCAGCAGGAAAGGCTTGCGGTCGCTGGCGCGGATCATCAGGTCGGCACGGCCCCAGCCACGGCAGCCGAGCTGGTGGTAGGCCGCGAGCGTGATGCGGCGGATCTCCGCCTCTTCCGCCGCCGGCAGGCCGCTCGGGCAGTGGTACTTCACGTCGTCGGTGAAGTACTTGTTCTGGTAGTCGTAGGCACCTTCGGGCGCGGCGATGCGCACCACCGGCAGTGCGACCGCATCGAGCCCGCTGCCGAGCACCGCGCAGGTGACTTCCTCGCCTTCGATGAACTCTTCGCAGAGCACGTCGGCGTCGTAGCGCACCGCGAGCGCGACCGCATCCTGCATCTGCGAATAGCCCTCCACCTTGGTCACGCCGATGGACGAACCCTCGCGCGGCGGCTTCACGATCAGCGGCAGGCCGAGCACATCGGGCACTGCGTTGATCTGCTCGCGGCTCTGCTGGTCGAAGGCAAGACGCACATAGTGCGGCGTCGGCAGCCCGTCGGCCTGCCAGATGCGCTTGGTCATGACCTTGTCCATCGCCACGCTCGAGGCCATCACGCCCGAGCCGGTGTAGGGGATGCCGAGCAGTTCGAGCGCCCCCTGCACCGTGCCGTCCTCGCCGTGGCGGCCGTGGAGCGCAACGAAGCAGCGCTGGAAGCCGTCGCGCCGCAGCTCGGCCAGATCACGCTCCGCCGGATCGAACGGATGCGCATCGACACCGCTCGCCCGCAGCGCGGCCAGCACGCCGTTGCCGGACATGATGGAGATTTCGCGTTCGGCCGACCTGCCGCCGAACAGGACGGCAACCTTGCCGAAGGACTTGGGATCGATCACGCTCACTGCGCACTCCCTTCGCGCACCATTTCAACGACCTTGGCGGGCACGGCCCCGATCGAGCCGGCCCCCATGCAAATGACCACGTCGCCGGCTTTCGCGTTGTCGAGGATCGCCTGCGGCATGGCCGCGATCTCGTCGACGAACACCGGCTCGACCTTGCCCGCGACGCGCAGTGCGCGCGCCAGGGAACGTCCGTCGGCCGCCACGATGGGCGCTTCTCCGGCGGCATAGACCTCGCCGAGCAGCACCGCATCGGCCTGGCCGATGACCTTGACGAAATCCTCGAAGCAGTCGCGTGTGCGGGTGAAGCGGTGCGGCTGAAAAGCCAGCACCAGACGGCGACCCGGGAATGCCCCGCGTGCGGCGGCGATGGTCGCGGCCATCTCGACCGGGTGGTGCCCGTAGTCGTCGATCAGCGTGAAACTGCCGGCCGCATCGTCCTTCGCAGCGACTTCGCCATAGCGCTGGAAGCGCCGGCCGACGCCCTTGAAGTCGGCGAGGCCGCGCTGCACCGCCTCGTCGGGAATGCCAAGCTCGACCGCGACCGCGATCACCGACAGCGCATTGCGCACGTTGTGCTCGCCGGGCAGGTTCAGCACGATGTCGAGGTCGGGCAGCGTCACGCCGTTGCGCCGCTGCGCCGTGAAGTGCATCTGGGCGCCCACCGCGCGGACATTGACTGCGCGTACCTGCGCGCCCTCGTCGAAGCCGTAGCTGGTGACGGGGCAGGACACCTCGGTCACGATCTGCCGGACGGCCGGGTCGTCGGTGCAAAGAATCGCGACGCCATAGAAAGGCATGCGGTGCAGGAAGTCGACGAAGGCCTTCTTGAGCTTCGCGAAGTCGTGCCCGTAGGTCTCCATGTGGTCGGCGTCGATGTTCGTGACCACTGCCATGATCGGCAGCAGGTTCAGGAACGACGCATCCGACTCGTCGGCCTCGACCACGATGTAGTCGCCGCTGCCGAGCTGCGCATTCGCACCCGCGCTGTTGAGCCGGCCGCCGATCACGAAGGTCGGGTCCAGCCCCGCGGCCGCAAGCACGCTCGCGACGAGGCTCGTGGTGGTGGTCTTGCCGTGCGTGCCGGCGATCGCGATGCCCTGCTTGAGCCGCATGAGTTCGGCCAGCATGAGCGCGCGCGGCACCACGGGAATGCGCTTCTCGCGCGCCGCAACCACCTCGGGGTTGTCGGCGTTCACCGCGGTCGAGGTGACGACCGCATCGGCGCCCGCGATATGCGCCGCATCGTGGCCCACGAACGTGGCGATGCCCAGGCCCGCGAGCCGCCGCAGCGTTGCGCTGTCGGCCAGGTCCGAGCCCGAGATCTTGTAGCCCAGGTTGAGCAGCACTTCGGCGATGCCGCTCATGCCCGAGCCGCCGATGCCCACGAAGTGAATGTGATGGATTGCGTGCTTCATGAGCGGCCTCCACGTCCAGGTTCGGCGAGTTCCTCGCAGGCGCGGACCACGGCGTCCACCGCCTCGGTTTTTCGCATCGTCCGGGCCTTCAGGGCCCGGTCCAGGAGCGCATCGCGCCCCGTTTTCTGTAAGAGATCAGCCAGCAATTCGGGTGTCAGTTCAGTCTGCTGGACGAGCCAGCCACCGCCCGCATCGACGAGGAAGCGCGCGTTGGTGGTCTGGTGGTCGTCCACCGCGGAAGGGAAAGGCACGAACAGCGCTGCTGCGCCGACGGCCGCGATTTCGGTGACGGTGCTCGCGCCGGCGCGCGCGACGATGAGGTCGGCGTCGGCGTAGGCGCGTGCGGTGTCGTCGATGAAAGGAGTGAGCTCGCCCTCGACGCCCGCCTGGGCGTAGTTGGCGCGGAGCTCGTCGATCTGCTTGGCGCCGCTCTGGTGCGTGACGCTTGGGCGCTGCGAGGGCGCGATCATCGCGAGCGCCTTGGGCACCACCGCGTTGAGCGCCTTCGCGCCGAGGCTGCCGCCGACCACCAGCAGCTTGAGCGGCCCGCTGCGACCGGCGAAACGGGCGGATGGCTCAGCTTGCGAGGTGAAGGCCGCGCGCAACGGGTTGCCGACCCATTGCGCCTTCTTCAGCACATTCGGGAACGCGCTGAACACACGGTCCGCCACGCCCGCGAGGATCTTGTTGGCCAGGCCCGCGACCGAGTTCTGCTCGTGCAGAACCAGCGGCTTGCCCAGCAGCACGCTCATCATGCCGCCAGGAAAAGTGATGTAGCCCCCAAGGCCCACCACCACATCGGGCTTGACGCGGCGCACCACGCCCAGGCTCTGCCAGAAGGCGCGCAGCAGGCGCACCGGCAGCAGCGCGAGCGTGAGCGGGCCCTTGCCGCGCACGCCGCCGAACTGCACCGGCTCGAAGTCGAAGCCGCGCGGCGGCACGAGCTGGTGCTCCATGCTGTCGGGCGCGCCCAGCCAGTGCACGCGCCAGCCGCGATCGCGCAGCGCCTCGGCCACGGCCAGGCCCGGGAAGATGTGACCGCCCGTGCCGCCCGCCATGACGAGTGCGGTCCGGGTCATACGCGTCCCCCTCTCATGAGGACGCGGTTTTCGTAATCGATGCGCAGCACCACGGCCAGCGCAATCACGTTCATCAGGATGGCCGAGCCGCCGAAGCTCATCAGCGGCAGCGTGAGCCCCTTGGTCGGCAGCGCGCCAAGGTTCACCCCCATGTTGATGAAGGCCTGGAAGCCGATCCAGATGCCCACGCCCTGCGCCACGAGGCCCGAGAACACGCGGTCGAGCGCGATGGCCTGCCGGCCGATGTGCATGATGCGCCGCGTGAGCCAGAGGAAGAGGCCGATGGCAAGCAGCACGCCCACGAGCCCGAATTCCTCACCGATCACCGCCATCAGGAAGTCGGTGTGCGCCTCGGGCAGCCAGTGCAGCTTCTCGACGCTGCCGCCGAGGCCGACGCCGAAGACTTCGCCGCGGCCGATCGCGATCAGCGAGTGCGAAAGCTGATAGCCCTTGCCGAGCGCGTGCTCTTCGCTCCAAGGATCGAGATAGGCAAAGATCCGCTCGCGCCGCCACGGGCTGGTCGCCACGATGGTGCCGAAGGCCACCACCACGAGCGCGGCGATCACGAAGAACATGCGCGCGTTCACGCCGCCGAGGAAGAGGATGCCCATCGCGATCACGGCGATCACCATGAAGGCGCCCATGTCAGGCTCGGCCATCACCAGCATGCCGACCACGACCACCGCGACGCCCATCGGCAGCACCGCGCGGAAGAAGCGCTCCTTGATCTCCATCTTGCGGACCATGTAGCTGGCCGCGTAGAGGATCATCGCGAACTTGGCCAGCTCCGACGGCTGGAAGCGCATGAAGCCCATCGGCAGCCAGCGCCGTGCGCCATTGACGTTGATGCCGATGTGCGGGATCAGCACCACCACCAGCAGCAGCAGCGACACGACGAAGAGCCACGGCGCAGCGCGCTCCCAGGTTCGCATCGGCACCTGGAAGGCCAGCATGCCGCCGAGGAAGGCGATCACCAGCGACGCGGCATGGCGCGTGAGGAAGAAGGTCGCGCTGTAGCCGGCGCGCGCGAAGCGCGGGTTGTCAGGCATCGCGATCGAGGCCGAATAGACCATCACCAGCCCCCAGGCCAGCAGCGCGACCGTGACCCAGACCAGCGCCTGGTCGAAGCCCAGCACCCGCACCGGCGCGGCCTTGGTCTGCGTCATGCCGGCGCTGCCCAGGCGCACCGGCAGGTGGATCGGCAAGGCATCCATGCTGCTCTTGGCGCGGCTGAACCAGCCGGCGAAGCGGCTGGTCTTTGCTGTGGAGGTGGATGCCGCGCTCATGCGAGCCCTCCGTCGGCCGCGAGGTCCTGCACCGTCTCGCAGAACACGGCCGCGCGATGCGCGTAGTCCTTGAACATGTCGAAGCTCGCGCAGGCCGGCGACAGCAGCACCGCATCGCCGGGTTGCGCGCGCTCGGACGCGAGCTTGACCGCTTCGGGCAACGACGCGGCTTTCTGCATCGAGATGCCGGTGGATTCGAGGGCCGCCTCGATCTGCGGCGCATCGCGCCCGATCAGCACGACGGCGCGTGCGTACTGATGCACCGGGGCTGCGAGCGGCGTGAAATCCTGGCCCTTGCCATCGCCGCCGAGGATCACGACCACGCGGCGGTCCTCGCCAAGGCCGATCAGCGCGGCGACCGTCGCGCCGACGTTGGTGCCCTTGCTGTCGTCGAAGTACTCGACGCTGTCGATGATCGCGACCGGCTCGACGCGATGCGGCTCGCCCTGGTACTCGCGCAAGCCGTAGAGCATGGGCGCGAGCTGACAGCCCGCCGCCGTCGCGAGCGCGAGCGCAGCCAGCGCGTTGAGCGCGTTGTGCCGGCCCCGGATGCGCAACGCATCCGCAGGCATCAGGCGCTGGATGTGGAGCTCTTCCTCAAGGGCCGGCGCACCGCGCTTGCGCTTCTGCGTCTCGTCGGCTTCGAGTGCGCGGACAAGCCACGCCATGCCGTGCAGGCGCTCGATGCCGTAGTCGCCCGGGCGTTTGGGCATGCCCGAGCCGAAGGTGATCACGCTGCGGGGCACCTGCCCCTTGGCAAGCTTGACCGGCGCCGGACGCATCGCCATCACCGTCTCGTCGTCACGGTTGAGCACCATCGCGCCCTGCTTGCCGAAGATGCGTGCCTTGGCAGCCGCATAGGCCGCCATGTCGCCGTGCCAGTCGAGATGGTCCTGCGTCACGTTCAGCACCGTGGCCGCGGTGGGCTCGAAGCCCTGCACGCCGTCGAGCTGGAAGCTCGACAGTTCGAGCACCCAGACATCGGGCAATGCGCCGGTATCCATGCGCGAAGAGAGCGTGTCCAGCAACGTCGGGCCGATGTTGCCGGCCACGGCGACTGTCTTGCCGGCGCGCTCCACGAGCTGGCCGGTGAGCGAAGTGACCGTCGTCTTGCCGTTGGTTCCCGTGATCGCGAGAACGGCCGGCGTGTAGCCCTTGGGCTTGGGCGGGGGCGCAATGACTTCGGGCGTCGGCGTGAACGAGTCGTCGTCGTCGTCCGAAAGCTCAGGCGCGGATTCGGCTGCGGGCTCGATCGCCTCCGCCTCGCCGGATGCCTGCGGTTCCGGTGCCACCTGCGCCTCGCCCGCGTCGGCGGTTTCGGGCGGTTCGGCTTCCTCGACCCGTTCCATCGTCCGCAGATCGGCCAGCGCCTGCGCGAACAGATCCAGTTCGCCGCCCACCGGCAAGCCGACCGCGCGCGCCGCTTCGACCACTGCCGCGACAGTGGCGGGCGACAGCCCAGGCGAGCGGTACACCGCACGCACCGGCGTGCCTTCGACCAGCGATGCCGCGAACGGCCCGCCGACGAAGCTCGCGCCCGGGAGTTCCTCGCGCAGGACCGCCAATTGCGGCGGCGCCTCGCGCGTGTCGGCCACGGTGACATGCGCGCCGTGACGAGCGCACCAGCGCGCCATCGCGAGCCCGGACGCCCCGAGGCCGAGGATCAGAACATGGAGGTCCTTGAGATGCTGCATCGCCCGCCTACCGCAGCTTCAAGGTGGAAAGACCCACGAGGCACAGCAGCATCGTGATGATCCAGAAGCGCACGACGACCTGCGTCTCGCGCCAGCCGCTCTTCTCGAAGTGGTGATGCAGCGGAGCCATCTTGAGGACGCGCCGCCCTTCGCCGAAGCGCTTCTTGGTGTATTTGAAATAGGTGACCTGCGCCATCACCGAGATCGCCTCGACCACGAAGATGCCGCCCATCACGAAGAACACGATTTCCTGCCGCACGATCACCGCGATGGTGCCGAGTGCACCGCCGAGCGCGAGCGCGCCCACGTCGCCCATGAACACCTGCGCCGGATGCGTGTTGAACCACAGGAAGGCAAGCCCCGCGCCGGCCATGGCGGAACAGAACACCAGCAGTTCGCCCGAACCGGGAATGTGCGGGAACAGCAGGTAGCGCGAATACACCGCGCTGCCGGTGACGTATGCGAACACGCCCAGCGCCGAGCCGACCATCACCACCGGCATGATCGCGAGCCCGTCGAGACCATCGGTGAGATTTACCGCGTTGCTCGCGCCGACGATCACCAGGTAGGTCAGGATCACGAAGCCGATGCCGCCCAGCGGGTAGCTCACTTCCTTGAAGAAGGGCACCAGCAGGTTGATCTTGGGCGGGAAGTTCAGGTCGAAGCCGGAGCGAACCCACGAGAAGAACAGTTCGAGCACACGCCAGTTGGAGCTCTCGGAAATGCTGAAGAGCAGGTAGAAGCCCGCGACCAGGCCGACCACCGACTGCCAGAAGTACTTTTCGCGCGAGCGCATGCCTTCGGGGTCCTTGTTGACCACCTTGCGCCAGTCATCGACCCAGCCGATCGCGCCGAAGCCGAGCGTGACCCACAGCACGATCCACACGAACCGGTTCGACAGATCGAACCAGAGCAGCGTCGCAAGCGCGATCGAGAACAGCACCAGAACGCCGCCCATGGTGGGTGTCCCGCTCTTGGTGAGATGCGTTTCCATCGCATAGCCGCGCACCGGCTGGCCGATCTTGAGCGCGGTGAGCCGACGGATCACGTAGGGGCCTGCGGCCAGGCCGAGCAGCAGCGCGGTCAGCGCAGCCATCATCGCGCGGAAGGTGAGGTACTGGAACACGCGCAGGAAACCGAACTCCGGCGAGGTCGCCTGCAGCCATTGGGCCAATGTCATCAGCATGATGTGAACGCGCGCGGTTCATGCAGCATGACCGGCCTCCCTGTCTTGTTGTTGTTGTGGCACCGAGGCGATGACGGCCTGGACCACGCGCTCCATCTGCATGAAGCGCGAACCCTTCACCAGAACGCTCGCGGTGCCCGGCAACTGCGCGAGCACGGCGGCGTTGAGCGAATCGATGTCACCGAAGTGCCGGGCCTCGCCGTTGGCGGGCGAGCCGTAGGCCGAGACGCTGTGCACGGTCTCGTTGCCGAGCGCGAACACGGTCTCGATGCCGCGCTCGCGCGCCCAGGCGCCGATTTCGGAATGGAATTGAGGACCCTGGTCGCCCACCTCGCCCATGTCGCCGATGACCAGCACGCGCGGGCCGGGCAGGCTCGCGAGCACGTCGATCGCGGCGCGCATCGAATCGGGGTTGGCGTTGTAGGTGTCGTCGATGAGCGTGATCGTGCGGCCGTCGCCCAGCCGCAGTTCGGCGGCCTTGGAGCGGCCCTTGACCGGCTCGAATGCCGCCAGCCCTTCGCCGATCTTGTCGGGCGAGACGCCGCTGGCGAGCGAGCACGCGATGGCGGCGAGCGCATTGACCACGTTGTGGCGACCCGCGATGCGGAGCAGGCAGCGCACTTCGCCCACCGGCGTGCGCGCCTCGAACTGCCAGGCGCCGCGCCGCCACTCGGCCGCCACCAAAGCGATGTCGGCATCGTGATGCACCCCGAAGGTCAGCGTGCGCCGCACCGCGCCTTCGCGCGCGATGGCCTGCCACAGCGGCGTGAACTCGTCCCCGAAGGGGAACACCGCCGTGCCGCCGTCAGGCAGCGCGGAGAACACCGAAGCGTTCTCGCGCGCCACCGCCTCGACGGTGGCCATGAATTCCTGGTGCTCGCGCTGCGCGTTGTTGACCAGCGCGATGGTGGGCTTCGCGATGGCACCGAGCCGCGCGATCTCGCCCGGATGATTCATTCCGAGCTCGACCACCGCGCGCTGGTGCCGCTCCCGAAGCCGCAGCAGCGTCAGCGGCACGCCGATCTCGTTGTTGAAGTTGCCGGCAGTCGCGAGCGCGCCCTCGCCGCTGGCGACGCGCAGGATCGAGGCGATCATCTGCGTCACCGTGGTCTTGCCGTTGCTGCCGGTGACCGCGATCAGCGGCAGATCGAACTGGCTGCGCCAACCGGCCGCCAGCGCGCCGAGCGCGACGAGCGTGTCCGGCACTTCGAGGCCCGGCAGGCCCGCGGCTTCGAGGCCGCCGTGCGCAATGGCCGCGACGGCGCCGCGCGCCTTCGCATCGGCGAGGAATTGGTTCGCGTCGAAGCGCTCGCCCTTCAGCGCGACGAACAGATCGCCGGCGGCGAGCGTGCGCGTGTCGGTGTGCACGCGCAGGATCGGCGTCGCGGGGTCGCCGACGAGGCGCGAGCCCGGGATCCAGGCACGCGCCTGACCGAGGGTCATCATGGGAGCCATCGCGTTTGCCTCGGTCATGCGCCGCTCCTCAGTGTGAGCGCATCGATGGCGTGCGCTCGGTCGGAGAACGCGATGCGCTCGCCGGCGATTTCCTGCCATGCCTCGTGGCCCTTGCCTGCGATCAGCACCACGTCCTCGGGACGGGCCTGGGCCAGTGTGTCGGCGATGGCCTTGGCGCGATCGGGTTCGACCTGCGCAGCCTCCGGGCTCGCCAGCCCCAGCAGGATCTGGCTGATGATCGCCGCGGGCTTTTCGCTGCGTGGGTTGTCGCTGGTCACGACCACGCGGTCGGCCTGCTTCTCGGCGACGGCGGCCATCATCGGGCGCTTGGCGGAATCGCGATCTCCGCCGCAGCCGAACACGCACCACAGCTTGCCGCCGCGCTGCTGGACGAGTGGATGCAGTCCTGCAAGGGCCTTGTCGAGCGCGTCGGGCGTGTGCGCATAGTCGACCACCACGAGCGGATGGCCCGGAACGCTCACTCGCTCCATGCGCCCCGGAACACTGTCGAGCCCGGTGCACGCGGCCACCGCGTCTTCGAGCGACAGCCCCACCGCACGCAGCGTGCCGATCACGCCGAGCAGGTTCGACACGTTGTACTGGCCGATGAGTTGCGTGGACAGACGCACCGGCGGCACACCCTGCTCCAGGACGGTGAAGCCGAGGCCCTCCGCGTCATAGCCGATGTCCTCGGCCACGAGCCGCGCGGCCGCACCGGCGGCCGACACGGTCCAGACGTCGAGCGTGCCAACACCGGTCTCGATCAGATTGCCGACCAGCGCGGCGCCGTGCACGTCGTCGATGTTGACCACCGCCGCACGAAGCCCGGGCCAGCGGAACAGCTCGGCCTTGGCCTGCCAGTAGGCATCCATGCTGCCGTGGTAGTCCAGATGGTCCTGCGTGAAATTGGTGAACACCGCCACCGCGATCCGCGTGCCGTCGAGCCGTCGCTCGACGATGCCGATGGACGAAGCCTCGATTGCGCAGGCGCCGAAGCCGCGATCGGCGAAGGCGCGCAGCTCACGCTGCAGCAGCACCGGGTCGGGCGTGGTGAGCCCCGTGTAGGTGAGCTCGGGCGGAACGCCGACGCCCAGCGTGCCGACGACTGCGCACGGCGGACGGCCGGCGCGCGACAGCGCCTGCGCCAGCCACCAAGCGGTGGAGGTCTTGCCGTTGGTGCCGGTGACCGCGAGAACGTCGAGCCGCTCGGACGGGTTGTCGTAGTAAGCGGCGGCGATCGGCCCCGTCGCGGCCTTGAGGCCCGGATAGGTCGCGACCGCTTCGCCTTCGAAGCCGAAGGCCTCGCTGCCTTCCGCCTCCACCAGGCAGGCGACCGCGCCCTGCGCCAGCGCGGACGGCACGAAGCGCCGGCCATCGGTGGCCGCGCCGGGCCAGGCGATGAAGCCGTCGCCGAGACCGATCGAGCGACTGTCCGCATGCAGCGCCCCGCGCACGCGCGACCGCAGCCAGCGCGCGGCTTCCTCGGGGGTACGAAGCATCGTCGTGGCCATCAGAAGCTCTCTTCCACGCCCTTGGTGATCACCAGGGGTTTGACCGCGAGGTCCGGTGCCACGTTCATCATGCGCAGCGTCTGCTGGACGACTTCGCTGAAGACCGGGGCGGCCACGATGCCGCCGAAATACGAGCCGTTGCTCGGCTCGTCGATCATCACCGCCACGATGATCCGCGGCTTCTCGATCGGCGCCAGGCCGGTGAACCACGAGCGGTATTGCTTGCTGGCGTAGCCCCGCCCGACCTGCTTGTGCGCCGTGCCGGACTTGCCGCCCACCGAGTAGCCGATGGTCTGCGCGAGCGGGCCGGTGCCGCCGGGGCCGGCCGCCATCTGCAGCATCCTGCGCACCGACGCGGCGGTCTGCGGCGAGAACACCTTCACGCCGACGGCCGGATCGGGGCTCTTGAGAATGGTCGCGGGGATCACATCGCCGTCGTGCGCGAAGGCGGTGTACGAATGCGCCATCTGGAACAGCGACGCCGACAGGCCGTAGCCGTACGCCATCGTGGCCTGCTCGACCGGCTTCCACGACTTCCACGGGCGCAGCCGGCCGGTGACCGCGCCGGGGAACTGGATCTGCGGCTTCTGGCCGTAGCCGAGCGCGGTGTAGCTGTCCCACATCTCGTGGGGCGTCATCTTCTGCGAGATCTTCAGCGCGCCGATGTTGCTCGACTTCTGGATCACGCCTTCGACCGTGAGCGAGCCGTAGTTGTGGGTGTCGCTGATCGTGAAACCGCCGAGGCTGTAGCGCCCCGGCGAAGTCTCGATGATGGTCTGCGGCTTGATTCGGCCCGCCTCGAGCGCGGTCGCGACCGTGATCGGCTTCATCGTCGAACCGGGCTCGAACACGTCGGTCAGCGCGCGATTGCGAAGCTGCTCGCCGGTGAGGTTCTGGCGCTTGTCCGGCACGTAGCTTGGGTAGTTGGCCAGCGCGAGCACCTCGCCCGTGACCGCGTCGAGCACGACCACGCTGCCGGCCTTGGCCTTGTGGAAAGTGACCGCGTCGCGCAGCTTCTGATAGGCGAAGAACTGCACCTTGCTGTCGATGCTCAGCTGGATGTCCTTGCCCTCGGAGGGCGGCACCTGCTCGCCCACGCCCTCGACCACGCGGCCGAGGCGGTCCTTGATGACGCGGCGCGAACCCGGCTTGCCCGCCAGCTCCTTGTTGAACGCGAGCTCGATGCCTTCCTGGCCGTTGTCCTCGACGTTGGTGAAGCCCACCACGTGCGCAGCCGATTCGCCTTCGGGGTACTGGCGCTTGTATTCCTTGCGCTGGTAGATGCCCTTGATGTTGAGCGCCGCAATTTCCTTCGCGATCGGCTCGTCGACCTGGCGCTTGACCCAGACGAAGGTCTTGTCCTCGTCCTCGAGCTTCTTGTCGAAATCCTTCTGCGGCATGCCGAGCAGCTTGGCGACCTGCCGCAGCTTGGCCTTGACCTCGGGGTCATCGCGCTCGATGTCCTCCGGGATCGCCCAGATGCTCGGCGCGACCACGCTCTGCGCAAGCAGCAGGCCGTTGCGGTCGAGGATACGGCCGCGATTCGCCGGCAGCTCGAGCGTGCGGGTGAAGCGCACCTCGCCCTGGCGCTGGAAGAAGGCGTTGTCGATCACCTGCACATAGGCTGCGCGCGCGGCGAGCACGATGAAGCCGAGCGCGATGCCCGCGACGATGAACTTGCTCCGCCAGACCGGGGTCTTGCTCGCGAGCAGGGGGCTCGTCGTGTACTGGACGCTGCGGCGGGGCATCTCAGTGCGCTCCTCGCGTCGAGACGGGGCGCTGCGCGGGCAGCGTGGCCGAAGGCGCGGGTGCGGCGACGGCCGGGATCACGGTGCCGTCCTGACGGACGTACTGGGTGATCGCGGGCGTGGCCGTGCGCATCTTGAGCTGCTCCTTCGCGAGCTTCTCGATGCGCAGGGGCGTGGCCTGCGCGCGCTTCTCGACCTGCAGGCGGTCCTGGTCGAGTTCGAGACGCCGGGTTTCGAGTTCCACCCGGTGCAGTTCGGTGAAGAGCTGCCGCGACATGTACTGCGTGTGCACGAGGTACATGGCCGAGCCGAGCACGGCGATCAGCAGGAGCAGGTTGAGACGGGCCATGGCTCAATTCCCGTCCGCGGTGCGCTCCGCCACGCGCAGGATCGCACTGCGCGCGCGTGGATTGCCGTCCACTTCGGCTTGCGACGGCTTCACGCGGCCCAGGGACTTCAGCTTCATCGCCTTCGGCGCAGCAAAGGGCGCGCGGCGGTCGTAGACCTCGCGCGAATGCTTGGCGATGAATTGCTTCACGATGCGGTCTTCCAGCGAATGGAAGCTGATCACCGCGAGCCGACCCTGGGGCTTGAGCACGACGAGACTCGCTTCTAGCGCCTGTTGCAGCTCTTCAAGCTCGGCGTTGATGAAAATCCGAAGAGCCTGAAATGTGCGCGTTGCAGGGTTCTGGCCCGGCTCGCGGGTTTTGACCGTGCCAGCCACGAGCTGGGCCAGCTCGGTGGTGGTTGAAATTGGGCCCCGTTCTTGTCGGCGAGCAACAATCGCCTTTGCAATCTGAACAGCAAACCGTTCTTCGCCATAGTCACGAATCACCTCCGCAATCTGCTGCTGGTCGGCCGTTGCCAGCCATTCGGCCACGCTCTCTCCGCGCGTGGTGTCCATGCGCATGTCGAGCGGGCCCTCGAAACGAAAAGAAAAACCCCGCGCGGGGTTGTCGATCTGGGGAGAGCTGATTCCGAGGTCCAGCAGCACGCCTGACACGCTGGCCGGCGGGAGCTCTCCCAGGTCCTTGAATCCCTGGTGACGGATGGAAAAACGCGCATCCTGGATGCGCGCTGCTTCGGCCACCGCTTCCGCGTCCTTGTCGAACGCGATGAGGCGGCCCTGCGGCCCCAGCCTCGCAAGGATCGCGCGGCTGTGCCCGCCGCGGCCGAAAGTGGCATCCACGTAGGTGCCCGAAGGCGACGGCGCGTCCGGACCGTCGAGGAAGAGGGCATCCACCGCTTCCTTCAACATGACGGTCGTGTGGGTCCATGGCTCGTCCACTTCGCGCCTCAGAACGAAAAGTCCTGGAATACGTCCGGCATCTGGCCTTGGGTGGCTTCGGCCTCCTTGGCATCGTAGGTCGCCTTGTCCCAGAGCTCGAAGTGGTTGCCCATGCCGAGGAGCAGGGCATCGCGCGTGATGCCGGCGGCGGCGCGCAGTTCGGGCGACACGAGCACCCGGCCGGTGCCGTCCATTTCGACGTCCATCGCGTTGCCGAGGAAGACGCGCTTCCACCACTGGGCCGACATCGGCAGGGCAGCGATGCGCTCGCGGAACTTCTCCCACTCGGGCCGCGGGAACACCATGAGGCAGCCGTGGGGGTGCTTGGTGATCGTGAGTTGGCCGCCCGCGGTCGCGCTCAGGACGTCACGATGCCGGGTCGGCACCGAGAGCCGCCCCTTGGCATCGAGACTGAGCGATGAAGCGCCTTGAAACACGACCTGAAGAACCCCGTTGGGAGAGCCGCCGCATGAGTCTTTGCGGCAGTTCTCGACACTTTTTCCCACTTAACTGCACTTTTTTGCACTGTAGCAGGAAACGTCTACTGCGCAACGGGAGGTCGCCGGAATTTTTTGTAATGGAATCAACGACTTAGCGGTGTTTTTGCAAGCACCGAAAAGCGAATTCCGTTGCAAATGAAGTACTTAGCTCACGCAATGAATGTGTTGCGTGAAGCGTCCGTTACACAGCGCGGGAGTCAGAGAATGAATCGAGAGAGATCTTCGTCGTGACTTAGTGCCGAAAGCCGCGCATCCACATAGGCGGCATCGATGCGCACCGACTCGCCGCCCAGGCGGGTGGCGTCGAAGCTGACCTCGTCGAGCAGGCGCTCCATGACCGTCGAGAGACGGCGCGCGCCGATGTTCTCCGTGCGCTCGTTCACCTCGAAGGCGATGCTCGCCAGGCGGGTGATCCCGTCGGGGGTGAATTCGAGGGTCACGCCCTCGGTCGCCAGCAGCGCCTGGTATTGCTTCACAAGGGAAGCCTGCGTCTGCGTCAGGATGCTTTCGAAATCCGACACCGAAAGCGATTGGAGCTCGACCCGGATCGGAAACCGGCCCTGCAGTTCGGGGATCAGGTCGCTCGGCTTGCTGAGGTGGAAGGCGCCGCTCGCGATGAAGAGGATGTGGTCGGTGCGCACCACGCCGTACTTGGTGCTCACGGCCGTACCCTCGACCAGCGGCAGCAGGTCACGCTGAACGCCTTGGCGGGAGACATCCGCGCCCTGCCCCTCGGCGCGCGAGGCGACCTTGTCGATCTCGTCGATGAAGACGATGCCGTTCTGCTCGGCATTCTGGATCGCCTGGCTGCGAATCTCATCCTCGTTGACCAGCTTGGTCGATTCCTCGTCGATCAGGAGGCGCATCGCCTCGGAGATCTTGAGCTTGCGCGTCTTGCGCTTGCCGCCGCCGAGCTGGCCGAACATGCCGCGAAGCTGCTCGGTCATTTCTTCCATGCCGGCCGGGCCCATGATCTCGAGCGGCATCTTGGCGTCGGCCAGCTCGATCTCGATTTCCTTGTCGTCCAGCTCGTGCTGGCGCAACTTCTTGCGGAAAGCCTGCCGCGTGGCGTTGCCGGTGTCGGAGGTGCTGCCGCCGTCCGGCAGGCGAGCGGGCGGCAGAAGCACGTCGAGGATGCGTTCTTCCGCCCCATCTTCCGCGCGCATGCGGACCTTGGCACTCTCGGCCTCGCGCGTCTGCTTGACCGCGATTTCGGCGAGGTCGCGGACGATCGAATCGACGTCCTTGCCGACGTAGCCCACCTCGGTGAACTTGGTCGCCTCGACCTTGATGAACGGCGCATCGGCCAGCCGCGCGAGCCGGCGCGCAATCTCGGTCTTGCCGACGCCCGTCGGGCCGATCATGAGGATGTTCTTGGGCGTGATCTCCGCGCGCAGCTTTTCCTCGACCTGCTGCCGGCGCCAGCGATTGCGCAGCGCGATTGCCACGGCGCGCTTGGCCTCGGGCTGACCGACGATGTGGTTGTCGAGTTCGGAAACGATTTCCTGTGGCGTCATTGACATGGGAGGTCTCACAGGCTTTCGATGGTGTGGTGCATGTTGGTGTAGATGCAGAGCTCGCCGGCAATTTCGAGCGATTTGCGGACGATCTGCTCGGCAGTCAGCTCCGTGCTGTCGAGGAGCGCCTTGGCGGCGGCCTGCGCGTAGGCACCGCCAGAGCCGATTGCGACGATTCCGTTCTCGGGCTCCAGCACGTCACCGTTGCCGGTGATGATCAGCGAGGTGGTCGCATCGGCCACCGCCAGCATGGCTTCGAGGCGGCGCAGCACGCGGTCGGTGCGCCAGTCCTTGGTGAGCTCGATCGCGGCGCGGGCCAGATGCCCCTGGTGCTTCTCGAGCTTGGCCTCGAAGCGCTCGAACAGGGTGAACGCGTCGGCGGTCGCGCCGGCGAATCCGGCGAGCACCTTGCCGTGATAGAGCCGGCGAACCTTGCGCGCGCTGCCCTTGATGACGATGTTGCCGAGAGTGACCTGGCCGTCACCGCCGATGGCCACCTGATCGCCGCCAGCGGTCTTGCGACGGACGCTGACGATCGTGGTTCCGTGAAATTGTTCCATGCGACATTATCTTTGGTCGCCCCCCGCCCTGCCGCGCTGCGGGTGGGCACCCACCTCCGGCACGGGGCGATCAGGGCGGGCCCGGGCGGGCGACACCGGGCTCAGTCGCGCGTCTTGACGCTCGCGTGATCCGCGATGCCGATCACGCCGAAAAACGCCGCGATGAGGCGATGTGCGTCGGTGAACTGGACGCTCTGCCCACGTGCATGACGCGCCGTCACCCAGTTGAGCAACGTGCCCGCGGCAGTGAAGTCCATGCGGACCAGGGCCGCACAGGAGATGCTGGGCGCAGCCGTATCGCCGAGTTCGCCGTCGAGCCGCTGCCAGGTGGAAACGGACTCGCCGACGAGGTCGCCACTCAACGTCGCGCTGGCCGCCAACGGGGCCGGGCTCGACACGCCGTCCGACGCGAGCGCGAAGCCGCTGTTCGCCGGCCTTGCGGCCCTCGGGAGGTCGAGCAGCGGGGCGTAGTCGCCCTTGGGATCCTCCCAGGGCGGCGGCGACACCTCGTAGGTGATGCAGTAGTTGAGGGCAAGCAGTTCGAACTCGTCGGCCCGGTGCATCACGCGCAGGGCGGCCATGTGGAGCTGCCACCAGACCGCATCGACGCTGCGCTCGTTGGCCGGCGTCGCTTCAGCCAGGACCAGAAGAAGCTGGTCCGACCCAGCAAAGCGCAGCTGGACCGTCGAATCCGCCCAGTGATTGAACAAGGCGCGCAACGGCCCGGCCGCGTCGGCCTCGATGGTGTCGAGGGCTCTCCAGTCGAGCTTCCATGACGGGCCGGCCGCACCGAGCGCGCGCGTGAGGCCGATCAGCGCTTCGCGCGTGAGACGCGGCGGGCTGGCCCAATCCGCGCCGGCCGGCTTCGGCGCATCGGACGGCGGCTGCACCGGCATGGCCGCGCGCACGGAATTCGCGAGCGCACGGAACGAGATCCAGTCGGGCGGCGTGCGCTTCATGCGCTGCGCGTAGCGGGTGCTCGTGGCGACGAACTTTTCGGCGTCGCCGGTGGCGCGGTAGAAGTCGAGCAGCGTGCGCCACGTGTCATCGTGGTCCCCCGTGGGACTGTCGGGCGCCAGCGCCTGAAGAAGGATCGCCTCGGCGCCGGCGTCATCGCCGTGGGCGAAGCGGATGGAGGCCTCCTCGATGCTGCCGTCGTGGGTCGGCACATCGGCGGTCGCCTGTGCGCCGGCAGCGCCGCCCTGCGGCACGCCCGGCACCGTGTCGGCGTAGGCGCGCGAGTGCTGCACGGCCATCGGCGCGGCGGTCGCCTCTTCGGGGTTTTCCTCGGAGCGGCCGTTGCGCGCCTTCCACCACTGCTGCGACATCTGCTCTTCGATCTCGTCGATCTTCTTGAGCGTGAGCGCCCTGCCCTCGGACTTGCCCGAGGTGCTGCTGACATTGAAGGAGGATGGCGTGGCTGCCGCATCGCGGCCACCCGCGGCCTCGCGCTGCCGCAGCTTGCGAAGCATGTCGAACTCGCGGCGGCGCACGAAGTCGTTGCGCTGCCGCCGCTCGATCATCTCCTTGAGCATTTCACGGCTGTAGCCGTTCTCGAGCGACGCCGAATCGTCGGCGTCGAGTTCCGACCAGTCCTTCAGCGGATTGCGTACGAACTTCGCGACCTTGGATAGCAGGCGGCCGGTTTCTTCCTTGCCCATGCGCTTTGTCTCCGTCCGGCTCCCGCGGGATCAGTCTCCGAACATCTTCTGCTTGAGCTCGCGGCGCTGCTGCGCCTCGAGGGACAGCGTCGCGGTCGGACGGGCCAGGAGGCGGCCGACGCCGATGGGCTCGCCGGTTTCGTCGCAGTAGCCGTAGTCGCCCGCGTCGATGCGCTGGATCGACTGCTCGATCTTCTTGAGGAGCTTGCGTTCGCGGTCGCGGGTGCGGAGCTCGAGCGCATGCTCTTCCTCGATCGTCGCGCGATCGGCCGGATCGGGCACGACCACGGTGTCTTCACGCAGATGCTCGGTCGTCTCGCCGGCGTTTTCTAGGATGCCGCGCTTGAGTTCCTGCAGCTTCAGGCGGAAGAACGCCATCTGCTTGTCGTTCATGTATTCCGAATCCGGCATCGCGATGACTTCGGCGTCGGTCAGTTCCTCGGCGGACTTGGCCTTCCAGTTGTTCGCGAGCTTGGGGTCCTTCTTGATCGCGACCGGCGGCGGCGGGACCAGCGGGTTGGACGAGGTCTGCACGAAGCTCGATTTCGCGGCGGTCGACGCGACCGCCTGCGGCATGGAGGGCACGGTCACCTGCGACAGCCGGGACGAAGGGCGCGCGCTGCGGGCGGGCACGGATGTGGCGGTTGCGGCAGGAGTCACCGTGGCGGTAGAGGATTCGGAGGCAGCCGTTTTTTTCATGGGAGTCGGTGGTGCAGATGGCACGGCGTGGAAACCGGCCGGTTTGGAGGACGAGGCGCCGGCAGTCGCCGCCTTGACCTTGCTCGTGGCGGAGGCCGTGGATGCGGCGGCGGGCTGGGCGGGCTTGGCAACTGAAGCCTTCTTCGCCGCGGGCACAGCCTGCTGGGCAACCGCCGTCTTCTTGACGGCAGGCTTCGACGCTGGCTTGGCGTTGGCGACAGGCTTCTTCACAGTGACTGGCTCCTTCGACGAACTCGAAACGCACATTCAATGGATGTCTCCCCCGTGAATTTCACGGGTGCTCGCCTACGGCGAACCCAAGGGTTATACCCCTGAAAACGACCCAAAAACGCACGCAGTCTTGTGCCGGAAGTCACACACCGCCCTAAAAGAAGGGCGGGGTGGCTCCCGTAACAGGCGCGCGATTGTATAGAGAAGTGAAGCAGGCCGGTGGGACAGCCCCCACGCCCCGCACTGCGTGTCGTCGCGGCCCCCCAAGGGGGCCCCAAGCCGGCCTGGGGCGGCCCGGCGCCGGCCTCAGACCAGACACTGCTCCAGGCCCTGCTCCAGGATCTCGCGCGGCAGGTCGATGCCGATGAAGACCATTCGGCTGTTGCGCTTTTCGTCGGCCCCCCAGGCGGGGCCGAGATCGCTGCCCATGAGCTGGTGCACGCCCTGGAAGATCACCTTGCGCTCGGTGCCCTGCATGTGCAGCACGCCCTTGTAGCGCAGCATCCGCGGGCCATAGATGTTGACCACCGCGCCGAGGAAATCCTCCAGCCGCGCCGGGTCGAACGGCCGGTCGGCGCGATAGACGAAGCTCTTCACGTCGTCGTCATGGTGATGGTGATGGCCGTGCCCCTCGTGCTCGTGCGAGGGATGGTCGCAGTGCTCGCCATGCGCGTGGTCATGGTCGTGCTCGTCCTCTTCCTTGAGGAAGTCCGGATCGATATCCAGCTTGGCGTTGAGGTTGAAGCCCCGCAGGTCGAACACATCCTTGAGCGGCACTTCGCCGAAATGCACCTTCTGTTGCGGCGCGCGCGGGTTCATGTGCTTGAGGCGATGGATCAGCGCATCGGTTTCGTCCGCGGCGACGAGGTCGGTCTTGCTGATGAAGATCTGGTCGGCAAAGCCCACCTGCCGGCGCGCTTCCTGGCGATCGTTGAGCTGCTGGGGCGCGTGCTTGGCGTCCACCAGGGTCAGGATCGAATCGAGCAGGTAGCTCTCGGCGATCTCGTCGTCCATGAAGAAGGTTTGCGCGACCGGGCCCGGGTCGGCCAGGCCGGTGGTCTCGATCACGACGCGGTCGAAGTCGAGCAGCCCCTTGCGCTTCTTGGCGGCCAGCAGCTGGAGCGCTTCCCGCAGGTCCTCGCGGATGGTGCAACAAATGCAACCGTTGCTCATCTGGACGATCTGCTCCTTGGATTCGGTCACCAGGATGTCGTTGTCGATGTTCTCCTCGCCGAACTCGTTTTCGATGACGGCGATCTTCTGCCCGTGCGCCTCGGTCAGGATGCGCTTGAGCAGCGTGGTTTTGCCGGAGCCAAGGAAGCCGGTGAGGATGGTGGCGGGAATGAGGGCCATGAGTATGAAATCTCCCCCAGCCTCGCCCACTTCGTGTGGCTCTGCACCCCCTCTCCGGGGGCGCACCCGGCGGACCAGCAAAGCCGGTTCCGCGGGTGCCCTGGCCTGGGTTGGGCCAGTTTCAGACGTTGTGGCGTAGCGGGTGGTTGTGAAAAATCGGAAGTTTAGCGATGCCTGTCGGGCGCGCTGGGGCCAGGGTCAAAGCTATTTGCGCACGACGACCAAGCCTTTCAAGTACTCCCCCTCGGGGAACTCGATGGTCATGGGGTGGTCGGGCGCGGCGCCGAGCCGTTCGGTGATGTAGCCGTCCACGCCGGCATCGATGCCGGCCGAGGCCACGATCTTGTGGAAAAGATCCGCCCCGATGCCGCCGGAGCACGAGAAGGTCAGCAGATGCCCGCCCGGCGCGAGCAGCTTGAAGGCCTGGCGGTTCAGGTCCTTGTAGGCGCGCGCGGCCCGTTCGGCGTGCGCGACGGTCGGCGCAAACTTCGGCGGGTCGAGCACGATGGCATCGAACGTCCGGCCTTCGTCGACGAACCGGCGCAGCGAGGCATTGACGTCCGCATCGAGGAACTCTGCCTGGGCATCGTCGAACCCGTTGAGCGCCAGATGGGCGCGTGCACGATCCAGCGCTGGCAGCGACGAATCGATCGAGATGAGCTCGGCCCCGGAGACCGCGCCCGCCGATTTCAGCCCCGCCAGCGCGGCGACCGTGAAACCGCCCGTGTAGCAGAAGCAGTTGAGCACGCGCCGGAACCGGCGCCTCGCCGCCAGTTCGGCGAAGCGCTTGCGGCTGTCGCGCTGGTCCAGGTAGAAGCCGGTCTTGTGGCCGGTCGCGACGTCGAGGCCCAGGCGCCATTCGTGCTCGCGGATCGTCAGCTCGGTCTCGCCATGGCCGCGCAGCCAGCCGGTGACCGGAGGAAGTCCTTCGCGCTCGCGACCGCTGGCGTCGGAGCGCTCGTAGAGCTTCTGCAGGCCGGTGGCCGCCAGCAGCGCATCCGCCAGAGCGCCCTTCCAGCGCTCGACCCCGGCCGAGAGAAACTGCGCGACCAGCGTATCCCCGTAGCGGTCGACGATCAGCCCCGGCAGCCCGTCGGCCTCGCCATGGATCAGCCGCACGCCGTCGCTCTGCAGGTCGAACAAGCCACGCGCCCGGGCCGCACTGGCCACCCGGGCCGTGAAGAAGGCGGAATCGATGCGCTGCTTCTCGTCGAAGCTCCAGGCCCGCGCTCGAATCTTGGAATTGGGGCTGAACGCAGCCCAGGCGAGGAACTTGCCGTCGCCCGATTCGATGCGCACGGTCTCGCCCGCATCGGCGCCGCCCTTGGCGATGGCGGATTCAAAGACCCATGGATGGCGCCGCAGCAGCGAGCGCTCCTTGCCCGGTCGAAGACGGAGGACTTTCATGATTTGCTGCTCTTGATCTTTCTTTCGGCCGCGAGCGGCTTTTGCTCGTCCCGGGCGCGCGCGCGCGGATGGGCGGCGTCGTAGGCTCGCGCGAGATGCTGGAAATCCAGCCGCGTGTAGACCTGCGTGGTGGAGATGTTCGCGTGGCCCAGGAGCTCCTGCACGGCGCGCAGGTCGCTGCTCGATTGCAGCACATGGCTCGCAAAGGAATGGCGCAGCATGTGCGGATGCACCGGCACGGCGAGGCCAGCTTTCAGGCTGCGCTGCCGCAGCTGCTTCCACGCCGACTGCGCCGAGAAGCGCAGGCCGTTGCGGCCGATGAACAGCGCCGCCGCATGGTCAGGGTCGCGCAGCCGCGCCGCCTCGATGGCCGGACAGTCGTCCCGCACCGCGAGCCAGGCATGCAGGGCTTCGGCCGCCTTGCGACCCACGGGCACGATGCGGCGCTTGCTGCCCTTTCCGAGGACGTTGGCTTCGGCCGCATCGAGGTCGACCCAGCCACGTGCCGTGGGGCTCGGACGCACGTCCAGCCCGGTCAACTCGCTGACGCGCAGGCCGCAGCCGTAGAGCAGCTCGACGATGGCGCGGTCGCGCGCCTCGGTCCATGGGTCGGCTTCCGGATCGTGGAGATCGGCGAGCTGGACCGCGTCATCGACCGCGAGCGCCTTGGGCAATGGCCGATCCGCCTTCGGCGCGTGAACGTCCTGCACCGGGTTCGATCCCACGAGCCCTTCATGGCCGAGCCAGCGATAGAAACTCCGCCAGCACGACAGCACCAGCGCGATGCCGCGCGACTCGCGCCCGGCACCGTGGAGCTGGGCCATCCAGCGCCGCACATGCGCGGTCTGGACCTTGTCGAGCGCGACCCCGGCGGCCTCCGCCTTCTCGGCAAGCGTTTTCAGATGGATGCTGTAGAGCTCCACGGTGCGAGCAGCGAGCCGGCGCTCGACACGCACGTATTCGAGGTATTTCTCAATCGACTCGGGCAACGGATATCTCCGAGCTAGAAGTGCACAGCATTCTTCACGATCGCGAAGGGCTCGCGCAATGCGCCCTTGAACACCATGCCCCAGCGCTGCCAGCAGGACGTCGGCGCGGCAGCGTACTGCACGTCGAATATCCGGTCGAAACCGGACCCGCGGACCAGACGCTCGGCACGCCACAAGTGATAGGGCTCGGAGACGATGATCACGCTACTCACCCCGCCCGCCTGCATCAGAGGCCCGGACATCGAGAGATTCTCGAGCGTGGTCTGCGAGCGCGGCTCCAGGAGCAGCGGGCCGGCATAGCCGGAGGCACGGGCATGCCGCTCCATCACCTCGGCCTCGATGCGGCCGTCTTCGCTGTCCACGCCGCCGCTGAAGACCAGTTTCTGCACCAGCCCCGCCTTCGCAAGCGCGATGCCGGCATCGACACGGCCGGTCAGGCAGGGATTGGGCTTGCCGTCGCGATAGGCCCGATTGCCGAGCACCAGCGCCACGTCCGCCGCGCGCTGCGGCGGATGCGCGAGCACCTCGCGCGCATGGCGCCACACTGTGAAGGAAATCGAGAGATAGCCGAGCAGGAAGACCAGCAGCGCGCCCCACAGGCCGCGCCGGAGCGCAGGACTCAAGACCGCAGCCGCGACAGCGCGCTCGAGGCGAGCTCGGCGATGCGCTCCAGGAAGTCGGTGCCCATCTCCGCGTTGTAGCGCTGCGCATCGGGCGACGCGAGCACCAGCAGGCCGAACGCCGGCGACTCGGCCGAATCGCGCAGCGGGATCAGCGCGATCGACACCGCGGCTTGCGGTTCGGCCAGCCAGTTGGCCGCCTCGAAACCGGAATTCAGCCCGCAGTAAGGCGCGGTCAGCGAAGTGACGAGCGTCTTCACATCGTCGCTCACCGATTGCGTATAGGGCTCGCCCTGGTAGGCGCTGTCGCAGTCCCAGACCTTGATGACGGCCTGCGGCACCAAGAAGAGATCCTGCAACTGCGCGGCGATCTCAGTCGGGAGCCGGCGCGGATCGCGGGTGGTCAGCAGCGCACGGGTCCAGCGCTGGAGCCGGTCGGCCGTCACGCCGTTCTCGGTGCCGTGGCGCACCATGTCCATGATGCGGTGCTCCAGCGCCTTGATCTTCTCGCGCAGCATCTCGGCCTGCCGCTCCTGCAGGCTGACCGCGCGGTTGCCGTGCGGGCTGGTGAGCTGCACCTGCCCGAGCAACTGCGCGTGGCGCTCGAAGAAATCGGGGGTGTTCGACAGGTAGTTGGCGATGTCGTCTTCGGTGATCGGGTTCATGACGTCTTGGTTGAAATTCTTCATGGCAGGTCCGGGACTTCGATGTCGCCTTCGAATACGGTCACGGCCGGTCCGGTCATGAGGACCGGCGCGCCGTCGCCGGCCCATTCAATGGTGAGGAGGCCGCCGCGCGTTTCCACATCGACGCGCGATTCGAGCAGGCCGAGCCGGATGCCTGCGACCACCGCCGCGCAGGCGCCCGTGCCGCAGGCCAGAGTTTCGCCGGCGCCGCGCTCGAAGACGCGCAGCCGCACATGCGAACGATCGACCACCTGCATGAAGCCGGCGTTGACCCGCTGCGGAAAGCGCGGATGGTGCTCGATCAGCGGACCCTGCTTCGCGACCGGCGCGGTGTCGACGTTGTCGACCAGTTGCACTGCGTGCGGGTTGCCCATCGACAGCACCGCGACCGAGACGATCGCGCTCTCGGCGTGCGTGTCGAGCGCCAGATGCCACTTGTGCCAGCCGTTCTCGTGCAGCGGGGCGAGCCCCGCCGTGTCGAAGGGAACGCGCGCGGGTTCGAAGATCGGGGCGCCCATGTCCACGGTCACGCGGCCGTCGGCGCCCATGCGCGGCTCGATGACGCCGGAGAGCGTCTGCACCCGCACCGCGCGCTTGGGCGTGAGGCCGTGCTCGTGCACGAAGCGCATGAAGCAGCGCGCGCCGTTGCCGCACTGCTCAACCTCGCCGCCGTCGGCGTTGTGGATCACGTACTGGAAGTCGACGCCTTCGCCCGGCGACGGCCGCACCGACAGGATCTGGTCGGCGCCGACGCCGAAATGGCGGTCGGCCAGGAAGCGGTATTGCGCAGGCCCGAGGCCGAGCGGGCCGCGTGTTTCGTCCAGCACGACGAAGTCGTTGCCGGCGCCCTGCATCTTGGTGAAGCGGATTCGCATCGCGGAATTATCCGCTGCCGTAAGCGCCGCGCGCCGCCCGGAGCCGGTCGATCGCGCGGTCGAGGAACACCAGCCGGTCCTGGCCCCAGAAGCGTTCGCCGTCGAGGATGTAGATCGGCGCGCCGAACACCCCCTTGTCCACCGCCTCGGCGGTGTAGGCGCGATAGACGGCCTGCGTCTGGGCCTTCTGCTCCATCGCCTGCAGCGCCGCGCCGTCGTAGCCGTTCTCGTCGGCGACCGCGATGCGCACCGCGGCGTCGGAGGTGTCGCGCTCCTCCGCCCAGAGGGCACGAAGCAGCGCATGGGACAGCGGTTGGGCGTCGAGCCCCTGCAACTGGGCGGCGATCACCATCCAGCCGGCGTACTTGTTCCAGTTGGGATCGCTCGGCGCCCCCTTCGGATAGTGCGCGGGCTCCAGCGCGAGCGGCATGCCGAGATAGTCGCGCCAGCGCTCGAGTTCGAGCGCGTGGTAGGTCCGGCGCGCCTCGGGCCGGGTCTTGAGAGGAATCCCGCCGGTCTGCGGCACCACCGCCTGGAAGTCGTAGGGCTTGAGCGTGAGCTTCACATGGTGACGCCGCACGATGTCCTGGAGTTGCGGGCCGCCGAGGTAGGCCCACGGAGAAGACAGGCTGTAGTAGCAGTCGAGCGCGATCATGATCTGGATTATCTTCACGCGATGGCTTCTCAAGACCCCATGCCCACGCCCGCTGACCAGGCGCTTCCTGCGGTGCCTTTGCAATTCGTTGCAAGCCCGCGCCACACCGAGGCGCTCGACCGGCTGACCGCGCAGGCGCGTGCCGACCTCGAACGCGTCAACGTGCCACCGCCCGCCTGGGTGCTGCCGGCCGAATCGTCCACCGCCGAGTCGCCGGTGCTCGACGTGCTCGTGGCCGGCGCGGGCATGTGCGGCCAGACGGCCGCCTTCGCGCTGCGCCGCGAAGGTGTCACCAACGTCCGCGTCATCGACCGCGCCGCCCGCGGCGAGGAAGGCCCGTGGGGCACCTATGCACGCATGCTCACGCTGCGCAGCCCCAAGCACATCGGCGGCCCCGAACTCGGCGTGCCGTCGCTGAGTTTTCGCGCGTGGTACGAGGCGCAGCACGGCGAGGGTGCGGACCTGTCCGGATTGGGCGCACCCGGCTGGCAGGCGCTGCACAAGATCGGTCGCGTGGACTGGCGCGACTACCTGCTGTGGGTACGCGACACGGTCGGGCTGCCGGTCGAGAACGGCGTGGCGCTGAATTCGGTCTCGCATTCGGACGACGGCCGGCTGCTGCACATCGCGCTCGAACACGCGGACGGCCGCCAGGAGACAGTGCGCGCGCGCCAATTGGTGCTCGCGCTGGGTCGGGACGGAAGCGGCGCGCCACGATGGCCGGACTTTCCGTCGCTGCGCCGAGACGATCCACTGGCGGCCGGGCGCGTGTTCCATTCCGCCGACCCGATCGACTTCCAGAGCTGGGAAGGCTGCCGCATCGGCGTGCTCGGCGCCGGCGCCTCGGCCTTCGACAACGCGGCCTGCGCGCTCGAAGCGGGCGCTGCCAACGTCACGCTGTTCGCGCGCCGCGCGCACCTGCCGCAGATCAACAAGAGCAAGGCCGCGTCGAACCACGGCTTCCTGCGCGGCTTCGAAGGCCTCGACGACCCGCGCAAGTGGCGCGTCTACACGTACATCTTCGACGAGCAGGTGCCGCCGCCGTGGGAGACGGTGCGTCGCTGCGATGCGCACGATGCCTTCGAGCTGCAGCTCGGCACGCCCTGGGTCGATGTCGCGCCCGACGAGGACGGCGTGACCGTCACGCTGCCCAACGGCGGCATGGAGCGCTTCGACGCGGTGGTCTTTGGCACCGGGTTCGACGTCGATCTGCTCGACCGGCCCGAGATCGCGGCCTACACGGCGCAGATCGACACCTGGGCCAAGCACGTTTCCGCGACCGAGGCCGAGCGACACCCGGAACCTGCGCGCTTCCCTTATCTGGGCGCGGGCTTCGAGCTGCGGAGTGCCGACGCAGCGCACCCGCAAGCGGCGGCGCTGGCGCGCATGCGGCTCTTCAACTGGGGCGCGACCATGAGCCATGGCGCCTTGGCGGGCGACATACCAGGTCTCGCGATCGGCGCCACGCGGCTCGCGCAAGGCATTGCACGCGACCTCTTCGTCGAAGACGCGGACCGCCACTGGGACCGGCTGCAGGCGCACGACGAGCCGGAACTCATCGCCACCCGCTGGTACGTGCCGCCGTCTTCCGACGCGTGAGCCGCGCGGCTCAGGCGGCCGTGGCCTGTCGCGCCTCGATCAGCTTGACGAGCGCGAAAAGCGTGCGGTTGACCGGCGTCGGCACGCCGAGCGCCTCGCCCTTGCGCATCACATGGCCGTTGAGATGGTCGATCTCGCTGCGCTTGCCGCGCGCGAGGTCCTGCGCGGTGGACGAATACTGCGTCGGCATCGTCTGCACGAGACCGGCGACCGCCTGCCACGCATCGCCGGGCAGCCTGACGCCGCCGGCCTGCGCGACAGCGACGCATTCCTGCACCACGTCGCGCATCACGCCTTCCACGCCCTCGCCGGCCACCACGCGGCCGTAGGGAAGCTGCGCGATGGCCGAGAGCGCGTTGTAGGCGCAGTTCAGGATGAGCTTCATCCACAGCGCACCGATCACGTTGTCGGACACCTGCGTCGGGATGCCGGCCTCTGCGAAGGTCTTCGCGATGCCATCGCTCGCCGCCGTCGTCGCGATCACCAGTTCGCCGCGCCCGTGGTGCTTGAGATGACCCGGGCCGGCCATCTCGGTGGCCACATACACCACGGTGGGCGCGACGACCTGCGACAGACGCGCCTGCAAGCGCTCGGCGTTGTCGACGCCGTTCTGCAGCGTGAGCACCAGCGCCTGCGGCTTCAGGTGAGGCTTCATCTCGTCGGCGGCGCTCTCGGTGCCGGTCGACTTGACGCAGAAGAGGATCAGATCCGCGTCCCGGACCGCGTTGACGTCGGTGCTCGCATCGAGCCGCACGTGTTCCTTGAAGGTGCGGGTGTCGAGCAGCAGCCCGTCACGCCGGATCGCCTCCACATGCTGCGGCCTGCCGATCAGCGTCACCGCGTGCCCGGCGCGCGCGAGCATGCCGCCGTAGTAGCAGCCGACCGCGCCGGCGCCCATCACTGCAATCTTCATTCGATGTCCTGGCTTTCAAGCGCGGCGACCAGCGGCCCAGGCCTCGAGCACCGCCACGGCTTCGCGATCCATCTTCTGCTCGGACGGCATGGCGCGCGCTTCGAGCGGGGCGCCGGCTTCCGCGCGCAGCGCGTCCACGTCGATCGGGTGCCGCGCCGCGACCGGCACGCCCTCGAAGGCCTCACCCGACTGCGCGAGCGACGCCGCGTAGTAGAGCTTGCGGATGCCCGCGATGCGCATCGCGGCCACGCACAATGCACAAGGCTCGCACGAGGTGTAGAGTTCGCATCCGCCGAGGTCCACGGTCTTCAGATTGCGGCACGCATCACGGATCGCCTCGACCTCGCCATGCGACGTGGGATCGAAGTGCGCCACGGAATGGTTGAAGCCCTCGCCCACCACCGCGCCGTCGCGGACGATCACCGCGCCAAAGGGCTCCGTGCCCGGTGTGCCCAGCGCCTGCGCCGACAGCGCAATCGCGCGCTGCATGAACCTCTCTTCGTACATCGTCTTTTCCTTCTATGAACCGGGATTGAGGAGACATCTTGAAGGCCGGTCGTCCGGTCAGGGCGTTGTTGCGAAAAAGCCTTCGGCAGGCGTTAATCCGACGCATCGCAACAACAGTCGCACTGCATGAAAGCAGCCCAGATCAGCCTCGTCGTCTTCGTCGCCATCCTGCTCTATGCATTCTGGCGCATCCTTCCCCGACGAAGCGACGAACTCAGCCCGGCCGCATCTGCGCAGCGGGGCCGCATGGCGAGCCGGCCGGAACACGCCGCCGACATCCGCCAACTGCTCGGCCAGATGTCCGATTCACTGCGCGTCCGGCTCCATTCCGCCGGCATGGCGCTCGAGATGATGCTCCCGACCGACCCGCTCCCCGTACTGCTCGATCGTTCGGGCATGCAGGAGGTCTTCGCGCACATCGTCGATCTCGCGTGCCGCGCCATGCATACCGGCAGCACCTTGCGCGTCCTCGGCCGCGTCGAGGGCACGCATGCGGTGGTCAACTTCATGGATGCGGCCCCCGGCGCCGGCGAGCCGCGCCTCGCGCGTTGCTTCGATGCGGCAGGCGCGGCCACCGCGGCACGACGCGGCGACGGCGACACGGCCGCGAGCGTCGCGCTGTGTACGCAGATCGTGTCCGAACATCGGGGCCGTATCTACGCAGCCCCCTCTCCCCTGGGCAGCCTGGGCATCACCCTGCGGCTTCCGCTGCAGGACGCGATCGGGAGTGTTCATTGAGCTCCGTTTCTTCTCCCACGCCGCCAGCCGCGAACATGGTCCTGTCTTCATTCCAAAGGCCCGGGCTGGGCCATGCCCTCGGTGCGATCGGTGCGATCGGCATGTTGGGCCTGTTCGCGGCCACCGGCTTCACTTGCGGCAACGGCACGGTGCCGGCCAGTCCTTCGACGCTCGCGCCGATCATGGCCACCAACCCCGCAAACGCCCCGCTCGCCACCGCTGCGGCCGGCAAGAAGTGCGCCGCCAAGTGAAGCTCCAGGGCTGCGCGCGCACCAGTGCGTTCTGCCTCGTCGCAGCCTGAGCGCAAGTCGCCCGCAATCGATGCCGCACAATGCGGCGCCTCCCCGCATCCGCCGCCATGCCCCGCCTTACTCTCTTCCGGAAGATCTTTCTCACGCTGGTGCTGCTGCTTGCGGCATTGCTCGCGATCTTCACCACCTTCTCGTGGCTCGGCCTGCAGCGCGGCCTCGGCGCCTATGTGGCCGAGATCGAGATCCGCCGCATGGACTGGTTTGCGGAACTGCTCCGCAAGCACCACGCCGCGCACGGCAATTGGGACGACCTGCGCAGCAACGAGGCCGCATGGCTGCGCCTGCCGATGACCGCCTTCGGCGCGGTGGAGCACAACTCCGCCATCGGCGGCCCGCCCGGCGAGCCGCCGCGCCGAATCCCACCTTGGCCGCCGCACGACTTCCGCCCGCCGTCGTGGGAGATCGGCCCGTCCGGCGGCGATCCGCCCCCGCGCCCGCCGGGGCCACCCGAGCTGCTGCCGCCGCGGCAGTCATTTCCCCCACCGCCGGGCATGCTGGGCGCACTGCTGCGCAATCCGGACTCCGTCTACCGGCGGCTCGGGCTGCTCGACGCGAACGAGACGTGGGTGGTCGGCGCGAAGGTCGATCCATCGACCGCCGCGCGGCTGCCGCTGCGCGACGGCGACCACTTGATCGGCACGCTGGTGCTCGCGCCGCTGGAGGGGCTGGAAACCGATGCGGACCGCGCATTCGTCGCCCGCCAGTCCGGCTTCGTGATCTGGACCGGCGTCGCGGGTCTCGTGCTCGCGCTGCTGCTCGCGTGGCTGCTCGCGCGACGCTGGTTCGCGCCGATCGACGCCCTGACGCAGGCCGCACAACGCATTGCGCGGGGTCGGCTGGACACGCGCGTGCCGGTGCACGGAAGCGACGAGCTCGCGCTGCTCGGCCGCACCTTCAACGACATGGCCGAGCGGCTCGACAGCATCGAGGTCTCCCGCCGCGAATGGCTCGCCGACGTCGCGCACGAACTGCGCACGCCGCTGGCCGCCATGCGCGCAGAGATCGAGTCGCTGCAGGACGGCGTCCGCACTTTCGACCAGAAGACCGCCCTGCGCCTGCACCGGCAGGTCATGCGGCTGGGGCAACTGGTGGACGACCTGCGCAGCAGCATGCGCGAGCAAAACGAGACTTCACCGCCTCTCGTCACGGTCTATCCGCTGGCGATCCTGAAAGAGGCGCTCGCGCTCACCCGCGAACGCTTCGCCCAGCGCATGATCTCGCTCGATGCCGTCGCGCTCGACGCCCTTGCCGGAAGGCACCCGCCCGCGGCACGCGGCGATTCACGCCGGCTGCACCAGGCCTTCATGAATCTTCTGGAGAACACGCTCTCCTACACCGACACCGGCGGGCGGATGCGCATCGATGCGCAAGTCGAGAGCAGCGAAGGCAGGGACCGCCTCGTCCTTCGCTTCGACGACAGCCCGCCCGGCGTCCCGCCCGAGGAAATGCCGCGCCTCTTCGAGCGGCTCTTCCGCGGCGAGGCGTCACGCAGCCGCGCGCTCGGCGGTTCCGGGCTCGGGCTCGCGATCTGCCGCACCACCTTCGAAGCACACGGCGGATCGATCGACGCCGCGCCCTCGCCACTGGGCGGATTGCGCCTCACCGTCACCCTGCCCCTGGAGAATGCGGCATGACGACGCGCATCCTCGTGGTCGAAGACGAAGACGACATCGCTTCGGTGCTGGTGGACTACCTGCGCCACGCGGGTTACGAGCCGGAGCGCGTCGCCGATGGCGAGAGCGCGCTGCAACGCATGCTGACGGATCCGCCTGCGCTCACGTTGCTCGATGTGATGCTGCCGCGCCTGGACGGCATGGCAGTGCTGCGGGAGGTGCGCAAGCACAACGCGCGTCCGGTCATCATGCTCACCGCGCGCATCGAGGAGGTCGACCGGCTCGTCGGGCTCGAGCTCGGCGCGGACGACTACGTCTGCAAGCCCTTCTCTCCGCGCGAAGTCGTCGCGCGGGTGCGTGCGGTGCTCCGCCGCAGCGCCGCGCAGGACGAACCGGCCGCGCCGACCGATCGCCGCCTTGAGCTGGACGACGCGCTGTGGCGCGCTTCGCTCGACGGCGTGCCGCTCACGCTCACGCGACTCGAGTTCCGGCTGCTGCAGGCGCTTTCGCGGCAGCCCGGGCGGATCTTCTCGCGCTCGCAGCTGCTGGATCTGGCGTATGACGACGCTGCGGAGGTGACCGAGCGCGCCGTCGACAGTCACGTCAAGAACCTCCGGCGCAAGCTGGCCGCGACCGGCTCTGAGCACGACTGGATCCGGTCGGTCTACGGCGTCGGCTTCGCGTTCGAGGCGCCCGAGGACTGACCGCCCACCCCTCTGCTCCCAGATTCCTCCGAAGTTGCGGGCGAGCATCGAGGCCGCAAAAGGAAGGAAGGAATACTCCCGTGACTCGTACCTTTGGATGGAGCCTGCTCGGCCTCGCTGCCGTGCTGCAAGGCTGCGTGATGCCGCCACCCCCGCCTCCACCCCCGCCGCCGCCCCATCACCACGAACATCGCCCGCCGCCGGAATTCATGCGCGCCTGCGAGGGCCAGCAGGAAGGCGCGGTCGTCCAGCTCACCGGACGCAACGGCGAGTCATTCAAGGGCAGCTGCCAGCGCGCACCGGACGGGCGGCTGGTCTTCATGCCGCCGCCACCGCCGCAGCGCTGAGCACGAGGCGCCGGCTCAGACCCAGCCGGCGCGCCTGAACCGGTAGTACAGGTAGCCGCAGAACGCGGCGATGAGCCCCAGCGCGACGAGATAGCCGTAGCGCCATTCGAGCTCCGGCATGTTCTTGAAGTTCATGCCCCAGATGCCCGCGAACGAGGTGCACACCGCGAAGATCGCGGCCCAGGCGGCGAGCCGCTTGGTGACCTCGTTGTCCTCGATGGTCACCATCGAGAGGTTCACGCTGATCGCGGTGCCGATGGTGTCGCGGATCGTGTCGGTCGACGCATTGATGCGCCCGAGGTGGTCCACCACGTCGCGGAAGTAGGCCTGCGACCCCATGCAGATCTGCGGCACCCGGCCGCCATAGAGCTTGCCCGCGCCCTCCAGCAATGGCGCCACCGCATGCTTGAGCAGGGTGAGCCGCTGCTTCAGCTCGTACAGCCGCTGGACGTTCTCGCGCGCCTCGCCCTTGGTGAAGATGCGCTCCTCGATCTTCTCCAGTTCGACCTCGAACGCATCGATGACCGGGAAGTAGCGGTCGACCACCGCGTCCATCAGCGCATAGAGAACGAAGCCGGGGCCGTTCTTCAGCAGTTCCGGCTCGCGCTCGCAGCGGGCGCGGACTTCGGTGAAGCCGTGCTCGCTGCGGTTGCGCACCGACACCACGTAGTTCTGGCCGACGAAGACGTCGACCTCGCCGATGCCGAGTGTCGGCTGCCCGTCGCTCCCGCGCTCCAGCAGGTGCATGACCACGAAAAGCGAATCGCCGTATTCCTCCACCTTCGGCCGCTGGTGGCCGTGCTGCGCGTCCTCGACCGCGAGCGGGTGCAGCGCGAATTCCTGCCGCACCTCTTCCAGCTCTTCAGGCGTCGCGTCGTGCAATGCCACCCACACGAAGCAGCCCGGGAGCTGGAGGTATTCGCTGATGCTCGAGACTGGAATGTCGGCCAGCTTGTTGCCGTTTTCGTAGACCACGCAGTTGACGAGCATGCGGTTCACCCCGGGAGACAAAGACGACCCATCTTGCCATGGGCCGCCTTGGCCGGCAGGCGATCAGAGCTGGCTCATGCCGCCGTCCACGATGATTTCGGTGCCGACGATGAAGGCCGACTCCGGCGCCGCGAGGTGCAGCACGGTCGATGCGAGCTCTTCCGGCGTGCCGAAGCGGCCGAGCGGGACTTGCGCCTGAATCTGCGCGGTGACGGCTTCCAGCGCGTTCGCATCGAAGCCGAGCTTGGCGTGCAGCGGCGTGCGGATCGGCCCCGGGCTCACGACATTGACCCGCGCGCCGCGCGGCAACAGCTCGGCCGACAGCGTCTTCGCCAGCGAGACGACCGCCGCCTTGCTCGCCGCATAGACCGCGCTGCTGGGCATTCCGATGTGGGCGTTGATCGAGCCGTTGATCACGATCGACGCACCCTGCGCGAGCACCGGTGTCAGGGCCTGCACCTGGAAGAACACGCCCTTGACGTTGATGTCGAAGGTTTCGTCCCAGAGAGCTTCGGTCACATCGGACAGCCCTGCGAACTTCGCGATGCCGGCATTGAGGAATGCCGCGTCGAGCTTCAGGCCGCGGCCCGAGATCGCAGTGGCCAGTTCCTTCGCGGCGCCGGGCGCAGCGGCGTCGTTGCGCACGGCGACGGCGCGCGGGCCGAGCTCGGCTTGTGCCTTGTCGAGCGCGGCAGCATCGCGCCCGGTGATGACGACGCGCGCGCCTTCCGCGATGAAGGCCTTGGCTGCGGCGAGGCCGATGCCGCTCGTGCCGCCGGTGACGAGGACTGTCTTGTCTTGAAAGCGTTCCATGATGTTTTCCATTCGGTTCCGTTGGGTTGCGGTGCAATCACCGTGGATGAATGGTCGGCTTCCGGGCGGTTTTTGACGTACCGGCTTCGCGATGGACATGTTCGAAAAGATCGAACGTTTTCGCCCGACATGCCATCATCGCGCCGAACTCGCCGGAGGGATCCGAACATGCTGTCCAACGATGAACTCGCGCTGCTGGAGGCGATCCGCGAGAGCGGGAGTCTTTCGCGCGCGGCCGCACGGCTGGGCAAGGCGCCCTCGACCGTCTCCCATGCAGCCCGTCAGCTCGAGGAGAAATTCGACGCGCTGCTGTTCGACCGTCGGCGCTACCGCCTGCAACTCACCCCCGCGGGGCAGTTGCTCGCGCACGAAGCGGCCCGACTGGCGCTCGACGTCTCGCGGCTGTCGCAGCGCGTACGGCAGGTCGCCAGCGGCTGGGAAGACCGGCTCTGGATCGTGACCGACGAGGTCATCGAGTTCGAGACGCTACTGCCGGTCATCGCCGCCTTCGATGCGCTCGATTCCGGCGTGCCGCTGCGCGTGACACACGAAGTACTCCGTGGCACCTGGGAAGCCCTGCGCGACGGCCGTGCCGATCTGCTGGTCGGCGCGACCAACGAGCCGCCGTCCTACCAGGGCGTGCGCTGGTTCGAGCTCGGCGTCATGGAATGGGTCTTCGCGGTGTCGCCCCGTCATCCGCTCGCCAAGGCGAAGGAGCCGCTCGGCCGAGACTTGACCGCGAGCCACCGCGCGGTCGTCGTGGCCGACTCCTCGCGCAGCACCGCCGGCAGCGCGTACGGCGTCCAGGGTGGGCAGGCCACGCTGGCAGTCCCGACGATGCGCGCCAAGATCCTCGCTCAGCGCGAAGGCCTGGGCGTCGGCTGGGTGCCGAGGCAACGCGCCGCTTCGCTGCTCGCGCGCGGCGAACTGGTGGAGAAGAAGACCGCCAATCCGCGCGAGCCCAACACGCTCTATGTCGCCTGGCGCGGCGAGCAGGAGGGTCAGGAGGGCCGCGCGCTCCAGTGGTGGCTCGACCAGCTCAGGCAGCCCCGGCTTGCGAAGCGGCTGGTGCAGGGCCTGGACCCGTTCGCGCGCTGAGCCGCGTGGTCAGGACTTCGTTGCGTCCAGCTTGCGCTGCATCGTCTGCAGCCACGGCCCGATGACGTCCACCGGCAGCGGAAACACGATGGTCGAGTTCTTGTCGGCGGCAATCACGGTGAGCGTCTCGAGATAACGCAGTTGCAGCGCCTGGGGCTGCCGCCCCAGGATCTCGGCCGCCTCGGCGAGCTTGACGGAGGCCTGCAGCTCGCCTTCGGCATGGATCACCTTGGCGCGCCGTTCGCGCTCCGCTTCCGCCTGCCGCGCGATCGCGCGGACCATGGTCTCGTTGAGGTCGACATGCTTGATCTCGACATTCGTGACCTTGATGCCCCACTGGAAGGTCTGCGCCTCCAGCGTCTTCTGGATGTCGAGGTTGAGCCGTTCGCGCTCCGCGAGCAGGCCGTCGAGGTCGTGCTTGCCGAGCACGGCGCGCAGCGTGGTCTGCGCGAGCTGGCTGGTGGCTTCGAAATACTTCTCGACCTGGATGATCGCCTTCTCGGGATCGATCACGCGGAAGTAGAGCACCGCGTTCACCTTCACCGAGACGTTGTCGCGCGTGATGAGGTCCTGGCTCGGGATGTCGAGCACCATCACGCGAAGCCCCACGCGCACCATCTGCTGGATTCCGGGGATGAGGATCACGAGCCCCGGCCCCTTGACCTTCCAGAAGCGGCCGAGCTGGAACACCACGCCGCGTTCGTACTCGCGCAGGATGCGCAGGGACGCGGCGGCCAGCATCGCCAGCAGCACGACGAAGAAGGCGACGAGCACGAGGCTGAAGTTGATGAACATGGTGGTTGCCCCGCTTCAGGCCCCGGCGGGGCTTTGCTGACTCTCCTCGTCGGTCACGTGCAGGGCGAGGCCCTGGACCTGCGTGACGCGGATGCGCCGTCCGGGCCGCAGGGCCTCGGAGCCACGCACCTTCCAGTAGTCGCCCTGGATCTGCGCCCAGCCTTCGCCGTCGGCAAACTCGACCAACTCGCCGGTCGCGCCGACCAGTGTCGAGACGCCGACCGCCAGCGGCCGTCGTCGCGACTTGGCCGCGACGCCGCCGACGATGAGGATGAAAGCGGCCGATCCCACCGCCAGCAGCCCGATGAGCCACAGCGGCACGCCGAAGCCCGGCGCCTCGTTGTCGATCAGCAGCACCGCACCGATGCAGAAGGCCACGACGCCGCCGACGCCGAGCACGCCGAAGGTCGGCAGGAAGGCCTCGGCAATCAGGAACGCCACGCCGAGAAAGATGAGCCCCAGCCCCGCGTAGTTGACCGGCAGCATCTGCAGCCCGAAGAGCGCGAGCATCAGGCTGATCGCACCCGCCACGCCGGGCAGCACGAAGCCCGGGTTCGAGAACTCGAACAGCAGGCCGTAGACGCCGATCATCAGGAGGATGAGCGCCAGGCTCGGCTCGGTGATCACCGATAGCAGCCGGGTGCGCCAGTCCGCATCGACGACCAGCAACTCGGCGCGCTGCGTGGCGAGCTTCACCTTGCCGTTGATGGTGCGCACCTCGCGCCCGTTGGCCTGCATGAGCAGGTCGGACACATCGCGCGCCACGAAGTCGATGACGTTCTTCTCCTTCGCCTCCTGCGCTGACAGGCTCACGGATTCGCGCACTGCCTTTTCTCCCCACTCCGCGTTGCGCTCGCGCAGTTGCGCGAGGCTGCGGATGTAGGCGGAGGCATCGGCAAGGCGCTTGGCGGTCATCGCGTCGCCTTCGGGCTCGCCCTTGCCCGACGACTCGGGCTTGGCGGCCGGCGCGGCCGGATTGGGCATGCTGATCGCGACCGGCGTCGCCGCGCCGAGATTGGAGGCGGGCGCCATGGCCGCGATGTGGCTCGCGTAGAGGATGTAGGTGCCGGCGCTCGCGGCGCGCGCCCCGTTGGGCGCGACGAAGGTCGCCACCGGCACCGGCGACGCGAGGATGTCCTTGATGATGCTGCGCATCGAGGCATCGAGCCCGCCGGGCGTGTCGATCTGGATCACTGCGAGGCGCGCGTCCGCCTTGTCCGCCTGCTTGAGTCCGCGCCGTATGTAGTCGACAGATGCGGGGCCGATGGCGCCGTCGAGCTCCATCAGGACCACCGTTCCGGGCTTCGCGGCGGCGGCCGGTGCAGCGGGCACGGCTTGGGCATTCGCCGCTCCTGCCGCGAAGGCGGAGAGGACCAGTCCCGTCAACCATGCTCTGGCGGACCTCATTGTTTCATTCTAGGGAGCCACGGGGGTGCTGTCACATCGCGCCGCAGCAGAGCGTGCGAAACAAACACCCTGAGCGCGGGATGCGTATGCCCGGCACCGCGTTGACACCCGCAAGGCACCGGATTTGAATTCAGCGCGGATGATTCATCCCGGGAGCATCGACATGCGCAAGACAGCTTTGGCAGCAGCGGTGTGCGTCGCCCTTTTGAGCCTGCCCGCCTGGCCCGCGGGCGGCGGAGGTGGGGGTGGCGGCGGAGGCGGAGGTGGTGGCGACAGCGTCGAAACGAAGCCCGTCGACCCCAACTACGCTGCAGCCCAGGCCGCCATCAAGGCCGAGCAGTGGAAGGAAGCCATCGGTCGCCTCACCCTGGTGATCCAGGCCGACCCGAACAATGCCGATGCGTGGAACCTGCTTGGCTTCTCGTACCGGCACATCGGCGACATGGACAACTCCTTCAAGCACTACGAACGCGCCCTGCAGATCAACCCGAAGCACCGGGACGCCCACGAGTACATCGGCGAGGCCTACCTGCAGGTGCGCCGCCTGGCGGATGCCGAGGCGCACCTCAAGGCGCTCAACAAGCTCTGCTGGCTGCCCTGCGAGCAATACACCGAGCTCAAGGAAAAGATTGCGGACTACAAGAAGAAATGACCCCCCAGCCTCGCCCACTTCGTGTGGCTCGGACACCCCCCTGCCGGGGGGCACAGCCAGCGGCCCGGCGAAGCCGGTTCCGCGGCTGTCCACGAACGGGCGGGCGCTGCGCGCCGCCCTAAACTGGTTTCTCGGGGCCGGCGCAGCAGGCCCGTTGGTGAAGCACCGCGGAACCGGCTCCGCCGGGCCGCTGGTGCTGCCCCCGGTCGGGGGTGGAGAGCGACACGCAGTGCGCGAGCCTGGGGGCGAGCTCAATCAATGCTGATGTTCGCGGTCTTGGCGACTTCGGCCCACTTCACGCGATTGGCGTGAACCGTCTGCTTGAACTGCGCCGGCGACTCGATGCGGATCGTGTTGCCCTGGCTTTCGAACTTCTCGCGGATCTCCGGCTGCTCGAGCACCGACTGGATCGCCGCGTTGAGCTTCTCGACGATGCGCGGATCGGTGCCCTTGGGCGCGAAGACGCCGAACCAGATCGAGCTGTCGAAGCCCTGGGTGCCAGGAATGCCGCTCGACGCGATGGTCGGCACTTCCTTGACCGCCGCCACCGGCGTCGCGGTCGTCACGCCCAGCAGGCGCACCTTGCCCGCCTTGTACTGCGGCAGCACCGTCTGGACCTGGTTCATGATGCAGCAGGTCTCGCCGCGCACGACCGAGGTGATCGCTTCCGGGCCGCCCTTGTAGGGCACGTGCACCATGTCGAGCCCGAGGCGCGAATTGAACTCCGCGAAGGCCATGTGCGTGCCGGCGCCGTTGCCGGTGGACGCGTAGTTGTACTTGCCGGGGTTCGCCTTCACCACGTCGACGAATTCCTTGAGCGTCTTCACGTTGATCACGTCCGAGTTGATCGTGAGCACGTTCGACACGTCGAGCACCGGAGCGACCGGCACGAAGTCGGCTTCCACGTCGAAGGGCAGCTTCTTGTAGAGCGCCGCATTGCTCCCGTGCGTGGCCGCGGTGCCGAAGGAGAGCGTGTAGCCGTCGGGCTTGGCGTGCGCGACATATTCGCTGGCGATGTTGCCGGCCGCCCCGGCCCGGTAGTCGATCACCACCGGCTGTCCGAGCTTGCGCTGCAGTGGCTCCTGGATCGTGCGCGCGACCACGTCGACGCCCGAGCCAGCCGGGAAGCCCATGATCAGCATGATCGGCTGATGCGGCCAGTCGGCCTGCGCGAAGGCGGCTGGCGCCACCGAGGAAATCGCCAGCGCGGCGAGTGCGAGGAAGCGGCGGGCGCGGCCGGAAGAGGGAGCGGTCATGGGCGTTCTTTCGATCGAGGCATCAGCGCGCGATTGTGGCGCGTCGCTCATTGGAATACCTTCGTGCTTCGCACTGCGGTGCGAGCCCCCTTCGGAACGGCCGGGCGGCGGCTCATGCCCGATCCGATCGGAGCTTATGCCCCCGGAGGCGGTCCGGCGCGCGCCGGCGGGCTTCTCCCGATAATCCCGGGATCATGGTACGTCCCACCCAATTGATTCATCCGCAGCGCGAACCGGCGCGCCCGTATCCCGCTGCGACCGTGCTCCTGCTGCGCGACACACCCGAAGGCGTCGAAGTGCTCATGACCCGCCGATCGGCCAGCGCCAGCTTCGCGCCGGGCGCCTACGTCTTCCCGGGCGGGCGCATCGACGAGGGCGACGCGACCGCGCGTGCCATTGCCACGCGCCGCGGCACGCAAAGCGACGAGCAGCTCACGCAGGCCATCGCCGCGATCCGCGAGAGCTTCGAGGAACTGGGCGTGCTGCTGGCCCACCACCCGGACGGCCGGCCGGTGACTGCCGATGAATTCGCCACCATGGACCGCAGCACCGCCGCGACCACGGTCGCCTTCGCCGAACAGTGCGCGCAGCGCGGCCTGCGGCTGTCCACCGACCAGGTCTTCACGCTCGCGCACTGGATCACCGATCGCGACCTGCCCAAGCGCTTCGACGTGCCCTTCCTCGTGGCGCGCATGCCCGAGGGCCAGACGCCGACCGCCGACGAGGCCGAGCAGTTCGAGCCGTGCTGGGTGCGCCCCGCCGACGCGCTGGCACGGCACAAGGCCGGCACCTTCTTCATGATCTTCCCGACGCTGCGCACGCTGGAGCGGCTCGCCGCCTACCAGACGGTGGATGCGGTGCTCGACGCCTGCGCCAACCGCGAGGGCGGCGAAGGTCCGCTGTGGACCAGTTGCCCGCGCGCCGGCCTGCTTCGCGGGGAGGACGCGCGATTCATGGAACACGAATCGGCTTTCGGTGAACTCGCGCTGGTCAGCCCCGACGGCCAGATCGTTCACACGCTCGACTGGCAGAGCGACAAGCCCGTGCCGCTGCTGAAGAACGTGCAGCGCCTGACGGCACCCAACCCGGGCGCGATGACCGGCCCGGGCACCAACAGCTACATCGTGGGCGACGCGTCCACCGGCTACCTCGTGATCGACCCGGGCCCGAACGACGCCGGGCACATCGACCGACTCTGGCGCGCGACCGATGGCGACATCCGCGTGATCGTCTGTACGCATTCGCACGCTGATCATTCGCCCGGCGCTGCGCCGCTGAAGGCGCTGTGCAAGACGCCGCCGCCGATCCTCGGACTGGCGTCCGCATCCACTGCGCGCTCGTCCGCGCGATTCACGCCCGACCGCGAACTGGCGGATGGCGAACGGGTCGTACTCGGATCGGGAACGCACACGCACACCCTGCGCGCGGTCCACACGCCGGGCCACGCGGCCAACCACCTGTGTCTGGTGCTGGAGGAAGACGGCCTGCTCTTCTCCGGCGACCATGTGCTCAACGGCAGCACCACCGTCATCGATCCGCCGGACGGCAACATGAACGCCTACCTCGACTCGCTCGACAAGCTCGACGCTGCCTGCGAGCAGGGCGGCATCGACTTCATCCTGCCCGCGCACGGCTACGTGCTCGGGCATGCGCGCATCGCGCTCGCCAACCTGAAGGCGCACCGGCTCAAGCGCGAGGCCAGGATCGCCGCCGCAATGCGCAAGCTGCCCGAAGGCACGCCGGAAGACTGGCTGCCGCTCGCCTACGACGACGTGCCGCAGCGCATGTGGCCGGTGGCGGCCCGTTCGCTGGCGGCGCACGTCGAGCGCATCCGCCAGACCTCGCAGTCGTGAGGCACATGCAGTGACAGATTCGGAAGAAGGCATTCGTCTCGCCAAGCGCGTGGCGGCGCTCGCCGGTTGCTCGCGGCGCGAAGCCGAGCTGCTGATCGAGAACGGCGCAGTCCGCGTCGACGGCGAACCCGCCCTGCTGCCGCAGATGCGCGTGCTGCCGCACCAGCGTGTCGAGATCGAACCTGGCGCGCGGCCCGCGCCGGTGGTGCCGGTCACCCTGCTGCTGCACAAGCCCGCCGGCATGCCGACCGACAACGCGCATCGGCTGCTGGTGCCCGCGAACCACCACGACCCCGAACGCGCCGGCCTGCGCTTCCTGCCGCGTCACATCGCCGGACAGCGCTGCATGACGCCGCTGGAAACCGGCGCCAGCGGGCTGATCGTCTTCACGCAGGAATGGCGCATCGAACGCCGATTGCACGAGGATGCCGCGATCATCGAGCACGAAATCATGGTGGATGTGGAAGGCGCGGTCGGCCCAGAGAGCCTCGTGCACTTCGACCGCTCGCCCGCGCGCGTCAGCGTCGGTCAGCGCGGCGAAGGCCACACCGGCCTGCGCTTCGCGATCAAGGGCCCGCACCCCGGCCAGATCGCCAACCTGTGCACCCAGGCCGGGCTGCGCATCCAGTCGATGAAGCGCATCCGCATCGGGCGCATTCCTCTGGCGGGGCTGTTGCCGCAGCAGTGGCGCTACCTGCTCCCTCACGAACGTTTCTGAATATTCTGAGTTTGGACGCACTTTCGGCTCCATAGAATGGTCAAAAAACCTCAGGGGGAAACCATTGGCCGAAGCAGCGTCAACTGCGGCCGCGCGCGCGCCGTCCGTCAGCGATGGGCGTGTGGAGCACGTCGATCCAGGCTCGATCGAGCCTCTGCGTCGGGCTTCAGCATCTGCGCAGCCGAACCTTCAGCACGAAGCGGAGCAATGCATCGCCGCGTTGAGGGTCGCATTGGCCCGGACCACGCCGGGCAATCCTGCGATCCAGGGTTGGCGCTCCTATTCGCAATGCGACGAAGACGGGATCATCCGCGAGTGTCTCCGTCGTATCGCGAGCGCTACTCCGCTTTCGCGCACATTCATCGAAGTCGGCTGTGCCGACGGCCTCGAAAACAATACGCACCAACTGGCGCTGGAAGGGCTTGCCGGTTGCTGGATCGATGGTGACGCAGCGAAGATCAAGTTCATCGAGTCACAGCTCGGAAGCCTCCAGACTCCGATGCTGCAGGTCCTCCATGCATTCCTGACGCTCGATTCCATCGACAACGTCGTCCAGGATGCCAGAGCCTTCCTTGGCACCGATGACGTCGATTTCCTTTCGCTGGACATTGACGGCAACGACACACATTTGATGCGGGCTGCGCTGCAATGGGTGCGTCCCAAGCTGCTGTGCGTCGAATACAACGCCAAGTTTCCACCGCCGTGCCGACTCGAAATGGACTACGACGCCGACCACCGCTGGTCGGGCGACGACTATTTCGGAGCATCCCTCCAGTCCTGGGTGGATTGCCTGGAGGGGTATCAGTTGGTCAGCTGCGGCCTCAGCGGAGCCAATGCCTTTTTTGTCCGGCGAGATCTCGCCCATTGCTTTCCAACCCATGAGGCGCAAGCGCTGTATCAGCCCCCGCGATATTGGCTCGTCGGGCATGGAGGCGGACACCGCAGCAGCCTCCGCTGGCTGAAGAGCGCAGTGATGCGGCAATGCCTCGAACGTCCCTGGATCATCGAAGCCCGCGCGCCGAATCTCCCGCACTTCCAATTCGAGATCCACCGCAAGCTGGACCAATACATCTCCGGCGACCTGGCACGCGACCATGTCTGGGAGCCGTTCGAGACCGAGGTCTTTCGCCGACTCTGCAGTCCCGGTGATTTTCTGCTGGACATCGGCGCCAACATTGGCTGGTACTCGGTCGTCGCCTCGAAGCTGATCGGCGAGCGCGGACGTCTCATGTGCTTCGAACCGGACCCGCTCAACCATACGCTGCTTCGCCGCAACCTCGGTCGTAACGCGGCGGTTCCTCTTGCCGAACTACGCTCCGAAGCGGTCGGCGAAACCAATGGAACCGCACGGCTTTATCTTTCGGATACGAATCTCGGCGACCATCGGGTCTTCGACGACGGCACATCGCGCTCGTTCCTCGATGTCCCTATCGGCAATCTCGACACCATTCTCGGTGGAGAACAGCGTCTTCCTGACATCGTCAAGTCGGACACGCAAGGCTCGGAAGCGCGGATGCTCGCAGGTGCGCGCCACCTCCTCGATGCCGGCTGGCGGCCCGTGATGCTGCTCGAGTTCTGGCCTTTCGGCCTTCAGCATGCCGGCGATGAACCCAGGGCGGTTCCGGATCGACTCGAGCAGTTGGGCTATCTGATGTACGAGGTCTCGGAAGCCAATCCGAGATTGGTCACGCTCACCCGTTGTCGACTGCAGGCGCGACTTTCCTCCGACATCGATCCGGCGTCCGGCGGATTCATCAACATCCTCGCGATTCCCGGCAACAGCCCCCGCCACGTGCGGATCGCCGACCTCATCGACTGATCGAACCTCGAGAGACCGGCCGCCTACTGGTCTCCCGCAAGCGCCACGTCGCCGACAGCACGTGCGGGCTCTGCACCCATTCGACTATCCGTTGCGCCACCACGGGCGCCGCATTGCAACCTAGGGAGAAACGGCACATGCCAACAGCCTCGTCATACCATTCAACGACAGCCCGCCTCGAACCGCCGGTCGCGCGCCCGCAAGCGGTTTCGGGAGCACAGCCATGAGCGACATCACTGCACAAGGCTTGAAGCCTCGCCTGCGACGCGCGATACGCCGCGTCGGTCGTTGGCCGTTCGTGGGTCGGTTCGCCCGAATCGGCGTGGCCATCATCCGGGGCCCGCAACTACTTGATGCCTGCGCGCAGTTGACGCAGGCGCACGTACACCTCGCCGACGCACAGGCGCAGTTGTACGAGCGGCAAGCGCAATTGTTCGTGGACAACGAGCGCTTTGCGGCCTTTTTCCATCATGAGTTCCCCAAGATTCTCGAAGCGCTGTCCGATATCAATCACCGGCAATCCAGGAGCGCCGCGGAGCAGGAATCCCTCGCGCAATCTGTTCCCGTGGCACTGCGCGCCATTCGACGAGACATCCATGAAGTCAACGCGAAACAGGACCAGAAAACCTCCGAGTTGTCGAACGCGGCCAGCTATCTGTTCGGGCGGGTGGAGTTCGTTCGACGCGAACTGCTGTATGAGGTCCGCTATGGCGCCTCGGCGCAACACCGCGCAGGCGAAAAGCTCGAAGCAACCACCCAGATACTGGCCCCGGAAAAGCTGAAGGACGCGAGGAGAAAGGGCCTCAGGCTCAATCTTGGCTGCGGGCATGTTCCGCTCGATGGCTACCTCAATGTCGATCGGCGCGCACTCCCAGGCGTGGATCTCGTTGCGGAAATCGACAACCTGCCATTCCAGGACGGGGAAATTTCGGAAATCCACTCCGCCCATGTCCTCGAGCACTTTCCACAAGAACAACTACGTCGATCGCTGTTGCCCTATTGGCAGGGTCTGCTGCGGACTGGTGGAACGCTGCGCGCCGTGGTGCCGGACGCAGAGGCGATGATGGACCACTATTCGCGCGGCGAATATCCATACCAGTCGCTTCGAGAAGTCACTTTTGGTGGCCAAGACTATGAGGGCGACTTCCACTTCAACATGTTCACCCCTGCGTCGCTGACCGAACTGTTGGAAGAAGCGGGATTCAAGAATGTGCGCGTGGTTGAACGCGGTCGCCGGAACGGCGAATGCTACGAATTCGAGATCGTGGCCACGAAACAGGCGGATTCGCCATGAATTCACCGAGCATCGCGTCATCCCCGCACCGTCCCTCCATATCGATCGTCATCAACACCCTGAACCGAGCCTCCAACCTGCAGGCCACCTTGGAGAGCTTTCGCTGGCTCCGCTATGCCGGGGCGTTCGAAGTCATCGTTGTCAACGGACCCTCGACCGACAATTCGGAGGAAGTCATCGAGCGATGGAGCGGGTCGATACGCGCTGCGCGCTGCCCCGTCGCCAACCTGTCCGTGTCCAGAAACATAGGAATCTGCATGGCGCGCGGGCAGATCGTCGCGTTCATCGACGATGACGCCATACCCGAACCGGAGTGGCTCGAACAGTTGGCGTCGGCCTACGACAACCCGATGGTCGGCGCGGCCGGTGGCTTCGTGTTCGACCATACCGGCTACTCGTTCCAGTATCGGTACTGCCTGGTGGACCGGTTCGGCAATGCCGACCTGACGCCTTCGGGCGCAATGCCTGACCTCTGCTTTCCCAAGAGCTACCGCTTTCCGCATCTGCTCGGCGCCAACTCTTCGTTCCGAACCGAAGCCCTCATTGAAATCGGCGGGTTCGACGAGGAGTATGAGTATTTCCTCGACGAGACGGACGTCTGCCTGCGCATGGTGGATGCGGGCTATCTGATCGCACAGTTGCCCAACGCCTATGTTCACCACAAATTTGCCCCCAGCAGTCTGAGAGGCGCCAACCGTGTTGCGCGCAATCGCTACCCGATCATCAAGAACAAGGTCTATTTCTCGCTCAAGCATGGGCGGGAGTTCCATTCAATGGAACGGGTGCTCAAGGAGCAAGCCGACTTCATCCAGCACCAACGCGACGAAATGACGTGGGCCGCGTCCAATGGGCTGATATCGCAAGGCGAACACGAAGCCTTTCAGACGGACATCGATCGTGCGCTCACCGTGGGCCTGCAGCGAGGCATGGAAGGCGCCAAGCCCGACATGATGCTCACGGCCGCGAAGCGTCAGCAATGGGCGGGGGATTTCCGTCGGTTCCATCCCCTGCGCGAGACGGACTCGTCGACCCTCGTCCTGATTTCCAAGGACTTTCCACCGGGCCACGGGGGCGGGATCGCGACTTTTACCAAGGATCTCGCCGAGGCCTACGCCGCGCGCGGCAACATCGTTCACGTCATCACGCAAAGCCCGGACGTCAATCGCGTCGATTTCGAAAACGGCGTCTGGATCCATCGCCTCGTTCCGAGACAAATGGAGCGCCCACCGGCTGCGGTCGCGCTGCAACTGCCACAACACATCTGGGATTGGTCAGCGGTGGCGCACGAGGAGACAGCCCGTATCGCAAGCCACCGCCGCGTTGATGTCGTGGAAGCGCCGATCTGGGATTGCGAAGGAATTGCCTTCCTGCTGGATCGTCGCTGGGCGCTCACGACCAGCCTTCAGACGACACTCCATTTCTGGCTCGAATCCCACCCCGAGCACAGAAATGACGCAACTTGGATGGCCGCCTTCGGAACGCCCATGCTCCGTGCGGAGCGAGCGTTGATGCTTGGGTCGGATGCCGTGCGATCCATCAGCGACGCCATCCGGTCCGCCATCGAGGCGGCGTATGACATGCGCTTTCAGCCCGACACACTCAAGGTGCTCCCCTTGGGCCTTGCACGTCAGACACCCAGCGCAGAATCACCGACGGATGGCGTCTGTACGGTGCTTTTCGTAGGCCGTCTCGAACACCGGAAGGGCATCGATGTGCTCCTGCGGGCAATCCCACGAGTCCTGGAACGCGCGCCCGATGTGCGATTCCGGATCCTCGGCGACAACACGATCACGGAACCGGACGGCTACAACCCTTCGCAAGAGTTCGAGAAGAGTGACGAGGGCCGGCGATGGAAGGAAAAGGTCGCCTTCGAAGGCCGGGTGACTGACAAGCAATTGCGCAGCGCCTACGCCGGCTGCGACATCTTCGTCGCCCCGAGTCGGTTCGAATCCTTCGGATTGGTGTTCCTCGAAGCGATGCGCGAGTCAAAGCCCGTCATTGGATGCGCCATCGGCGGCATGCCGGAGATCATCCGACACCAGCAAACCGGACTCTTGATCAAGCCCGGAGATGCGGACGAACTGGTCGCGGCGTTGCTCGAACTCATCCGCTCACCGGAGTCCAGAAATCGACTCGGGCAGGCCGGACGTCGCGTCTTCGAGGAGCGATTCACCGCCGCGCGAATGGCAGAGGTCAGTGTCGATCTGTACCGGTTGGCGCAAGCAAACTTCCGGAAATCCGGCGAATGAGGATCTCGTACATCAACAGCGTGTGTGTCCGTCATGACGCCATCTCCAATGCCATTCGCGACGAACTCGGCTTCCTGAATGACGCGGGCTGCAGGGACGTACATCTCTATGCGCAGGCCTGCGACTATTCCGAGCTGCCGCACACCCGCGTCGACCGGGTCTCAGACATCGCGCTGAGTCCGCATTTTCAAGCGAGTGACATCGTCGTCTTCCATTTCGGCGTGTACTACCCGCTGTTCGACCTGCTTCCGGCCAGCCCCAAGAACTCGAAACGGATTGTCGTTTTCCACAACATCACACCGAAGGAGTTCGTTCCTTCCCGTGACCACTGGCTGATCGAGAAGTCCTTCGTCCAGTTGGACAACATCCGGTGGGCGGATCGCGTGGTCTGCGACAGCACCAGCAATCTGCGCGTTCTCGAAGATCGCGGCATCACGACGGACGCGGTGGTGGTGCCGCTGGCACTCCACTCAGCGCTGGCCGCGCCCGAGACCAAACCCAGCTTCGGCGACGACCAGATCCGCATCGCGTTCGTCGGCCGCTTCACTCGCGCCAAGGGACCTCATGATCTTCTTGTCGCCATCGAGCGCGTCCTGTCACAAGAACAAAGTGATTCTGCTTTGCCAAGACGGGTCCGTCTCGATCTCGTCGGCAATCTTCAGTTCTCGGACCCATCGCTGCTTGTTCAGCTGGATCACGACATCAGTCGGCTACGCGCATCCATCCCGCAACTCGAAATCCATTTGCAGGGAAATGCGTCGGATCACGTCAAGCATTCGATCCTCGGGTCCGCGGACATCTTCGTGCTGCCCACCTACCATGAGGGTTTCTGCGTTCCCATCATTGAGGCCATCGCGAGCGGCTGCAGCGTCATCGCCTACGGAAACTCGAATGTTCCGGCCATCTGCGGCGGTCTGGCTCGACTGGTGCAGACGGCTGACATCGACGCATTGGCCGGCGCTGTGGCATCCGGCATGGCGCAGGTTCGCGCGCATGACTGGCGTCAGGGCGAAGCATCGGGGTATCGCCGGTATCTGCACAACGCGAGAACGCACGTGGCGCAGTTCGCGCCAGTGGTTGTGGCGCGCCGATTCCTAGATGCCCTGTCGTTGGCATGAGACCGGATCGAAAAATAGTGTGAAGCACGCCTATAAGCCGGATTCTGTGCATCGGCGCTCTTTCGAGACGCCGATGTGACCGCCATTACTCTGGGCCGCCTGTCACCAGACGGCTCGGTGCCACCTACCCGCCAGCTCTGCGGAACCACATCGACGCTGGCCTACTTGGTGTTGCTGCGCGCAGAGATTGCCCGTTTCACCCGACCGGAGTTGCCCCCGCTCGACTCGTCTCTGTTGCTCTGATCCTCACCTCGCGGTGGAGAGCCGTTAGCTCCTGCGCTGTCCTGTGCAGTCCGGACGTTCCTCCAGTGCGCTCTTTCGAGACATGCACCAGCGGCGGTCCGGCGTGCTTCACACGGGGATTATCGCCACAATGGCGCTCCCGTTCACTCATCGCTCAAGCCCGGGGCAAGCAACCATGAAAGCAGAAAACATCCTGCAGACCATCGGCAACACGCCGCACATCCGCGTCCAGCGCCTGTTCGGCAACGCGACCCAGCAGGTCTGGATCAAGTCCGAGCGTGCCAACCCTGGCGGCTCGATCAAGGACCGCATCGCCCTGTCGATGGTCGAAGATGCCGAGCGCTCGGGCGCGCTCAGGCCCGGCGGCACGATCGTCGAGCCGACCTCGGGCAACACCGGCATCGGCCTGGCGATGGTCGCGGCGGTCAAGGGCTACAAGCTCATCCTCGTGATGCCCGACAGCATGTCGGTCGAGCGCCGCCGCCTCATGCTCGCCTACGGCGCGACCTTCGACCTCACACCGCGCGAAAAGGGCATGAAAGGCTCCATCGCCCGCGCCGAGGAGATCGTCGCCGGCACGCCCGGCGCCTGGATGCCGCAGCAGTTCAACAACCCGGCCAACGTGGCGGTGCACGAGCGCACCACGGCCGAGGAGATCGCGGCCGACTTCCCCGAGGGCGTCGACGTGCTGATCACCGGCGTCGGCACCGGCGGCCACATCACCGGCTGCGCGCGGATCCTCAAGAAGAAGTGGCCGAAGCTCAAGGTCTTCGCGGTCGAGCCGGTCGCCTCGCCGGTGATCTCTGGCGGCCAGCCCTCGCCGCACCCGATCCAGGGCATCGGCGCGGGATTCATTCCGAAGAACCTCGACACCTCGCTGCTCGACGGCGTGATTCAGGTCGATGCCGAACCGGCGCGCGAGATGGCGCGGCGCTGCGCACGCGAGGAAGGCATCCTGGTCGGCATCTCGTCGGGCGCCACGCTGACCGCGATCGCGCAGAAGCTGCCCTCACTGGCGCCGGATGCGGTGGTCCTGGGTTTCAACTACGACACCGGCGAGCGCTACCTCTCTGTGGACGGCTTCCTTCCAGCATAAGAAACGGGCTCGCCGCGGGAGCGAGCCTTATGATTCGCACCCTGCTTGATAACCACAAGCCCACGACATGCTGCGAATTTCTGAAATCAAACTGCCGCTCGACCATGACGAAGCGGCCCTCTCTCACGCCGTCAACGCCCTGCTGGGCACGCCGCCCGGCGCGGTGAGCGCGATCAAGGTCTACAAGCGCAGCTTCGATGCGCGCAAGGTGCAACTGCTGCAGGTCTATATCCTCGATGTGGCCTTCGCGGACCCGGCGCTCGAAGCGCAGTTGCTCGCCCGGTTCGCCGAGAACCCCCGCGTGGCGCCGACGCCCGACATGGCGTGGCACCCGCCCGCCCAGGCCCCCGCCGGGCTCGCACTGCGTCCGGTGGTGGTCGGCTTCGGCCCCTGCGGCATCTTCGCCGCGCTCGCGCTTGCGCAGATGGGCTTCAAGCCGATCGTGCTGGAGCGCGGCAAGACGGTGCGCGAGCGCACGAAGGACACCTGGGGCCTCTGGCGCAAGGGCGTGCTGAACCCCGAGTCGAACGTGCAGTTCGGCGAAGGCGGCGCCGGCACCTTTTCCGACGGCAAGCTCTACAGCCAGATCAAGGACCCGCGCTTCCTCGGCCGCAAGGTGATGGAGGAGTTCGTCAAGGCCGGCGCGCCGCCGGAGATCCTCTACGTCGCGCATCCGCACATCGGCACCTTCAAGCTGGTGAAGGTGGTCGAGAACATCCGCGAGCAGATCATCGAACTCGGCGGCGAGATCCGCTTCGAACAGCGCGTGACCGACGTGCTGGTCGAGGACGGACCGGACGGCAAACACTTGCGCGGCCTGACGGTGCTCGACCAGCGCACCGGCCAGACCAGCGAACTGCGCGCCGACCAGGTGGTGATGGCGCTCGGCCACAGCTCCCGCGACACCTTCGCGATGCTGCACGAGCGCGGCGTCGACATCGAGGCCAAGCCCTTCTCGATCGGCTTTCGCGTGGAGCATCCGCAGGGCCTGATCGACCGTGCGCGCTGGGGCCGACATGCCGGGCATCCGCTGCTGGGCGCGGCCGACTACAAGCTGGTGCATCACGCGAGCAACGGGCGATCGGTCTACAGCTTCTGCATGTGCCCCGGCGGCACCGTCGTCGCGGCGACGAGCGAGCCGGGCCGTGTCGTGACCAACGGCATGAGCCAGTACTCGCGCAACGAGCGCAATGCCAACGCCGGCATCGTGGTGGGCATCGAGCCGAGCGACTACCCGGGCTGGGAAGACGGCCGTACCGGTTCGCCGCTCGCGGGCATCGAGTTGCAGCGGTCGCTGGAATCGAACGCCTACGTGCTCGGCGGCAGCAACTACCGCGCGCCGGGGCAGCTGGTGGGCGACTTCATTGCGGGCAAGCCGTCGACTGCGCTCGGCAGCGTCGAGCCGTCCTACAAGCCGGGCGTGACGCTCGGCGATCTGCACGCCGCACTGCCCACCTACGCGATCGAAGCGATGCGCGAAGCCTTCCCGGCCTTCGGCCGCAAGATCAAGGACTTCGACCTGCACGACGCGGTGCTGACCGGCGTCGAGACGCGCACCTCGTCGCCGATCCGGATCGGGCGCGGCGACGACTTCCAGAGCCTCAACCTGCGTGGCCTCTACCCGGCCGGTGAAGGCGCGGGGTATGCGGGCGGGATTCTGTCGGCGGGCGTCGACGGTCTGAAGGTGGCCGAAGCGGTGGCGCGGACCATCGCCGCGCAAGCCGCCTGAACGAAAAAAGCCGCCCGAAGGCGGCTTTGGCTTTGTCGAGCGGGCCCTTTGATCAGGCCTGCTGCGAAGCTTGCAGCGCAGCAATGCGCTGTTCGATCGGCGGGTGCGTCGCGAACAGGCTGCCCAGCTTGCCGGTGATACCCATCGCCTCGACCGACTTCGGCAGCTCGCCCGCAGGCAGGCCACCGAGGCGGGCCAGTGCGTTCACCATCGGCTGCTTGCGGCCCATGAGCTGCGCGGAGCCTGCGTCGGCACGGAACTCCCGCTGGCGCGAGAACCAGGCGACGACGATCGCGGCGGCGAAGCCGAGCACGATGTCCAGCACGATCGTGGTCACGAAGTAGCCGATGCCGGGACCCGAGGAACGGTCGTCGCCGCGGCGCAGGAAGCTGTCGACCGCATAGCCGATCACGCGCGAGAGGAACACGACGAAGGTGTTCATCACGCCCTGGATCAGCGTCATCGTGACCATGTCGCCGTTGGCGACGTGCGCGATTTCGTGGCCGATCACGGCCTCGACTTCCTCGCGGGTCATGTTCTGCAGCAGGCCGGTGGAGACCGCGACCAGCGACGAATTCTTGAACGCACCGGTGGCGAAGGCATTGGGCTCGCCTTCGAAGATGCCGACCTCCGGCATGCCGATGCCGGCCTTGTCGGCAAACTTCTTGACCGTCTGAACGATCCAGGCCTCATCGGGCGACTGCGGATCGTTGATGATGCGAACGCCCGCCGACCACTTGGCCATCGGCTTGCTGATCAGGAGCGAGATGATCGCGCCGCCGAAGCCCATGACGAGCGCAAAGCCCAGCAGCGCGCCAAGGTTCAGCCCATTGGCGGTGAGGAAGCGATTGACGCCAAGCAGGCTCGCGACGATGCCGAGCACCGCCACGACCAGGACGTTGGTCAGCACAAACAGAAGGATGCGTTTCAAGTTGATTTCTCCGTGAGGCAAACGTGGCACAGATGGGGGCCGGACCGGCCCGCTTCAAGCTGCGCCGCCGTCGCAGGGACTGGGGGTTGGACTTCGTTCTGCGTCCCTGCGTGGACGAAAGACTTCCGAATCATCATAGAAGGAAAAGTTCTCGTTTTGAACGCACCAGCCTGGCACACCGAGCACCGGCAACGGGGTGAAAGGCTTGGTCGCCAGATGCGCAGGGTGGAGCGAAGCGGCAATGGTCGCATCGTCCAAAGCGCCCGATGTCATTTCCCCCGGCGCGATGAGGACATGGGCGGTTGCCGCCTTGCGCGGCACGGTCAGCTTCTCGAGCAAGGCATGGCCGAAGACGAGCAATCGCGCCTCGCGCCACAACGGTCGATGCGTGACGAAAAGGCCTCGCCAATCGCGGGCGCGCAAGACATCCCACAGCGGCTTGGGCGCATCGAGCACGGCGCCGTTCTCGTCGAACAGCGTCAGCGCATCGCGCAGCGGCCCGCGCGTGGCGCCGATTCCGTCACGCGCGATCTCGGCGGCCTGCAGTTCGTTGAGTCGCCGCTTGCTTTCGGGATAGTGCAGCCAGACCAACCCATTGAAGAAGTCGTGCAGGTTGTCGCGCGTGGGGACGCACGCGGTTCGATGGATGAAGGCTTCGTAGGCCTCGCCCGGCGGCGCGCTGTCCCCGGGCACGAACCGCAGCGGGCCCGAAGCCAGCGCGATGGATGCCGATTCACCCGAGAGCGCTTCGCTGACGCTGGTACCCTGCGCCACCTTCGCAGCGACGTTCGACACGCGCGCAGCGTAGGTCGCCATCCAGGGCGCGCTCGTATCGAAGCCCCAGACGTCGGCGGATGCGCTCACGACCGCATGGGGCCGACGTACTGCACCTTGTTGGGCGTCTTCTCGGGTGTCAGCAGGAACAGCTCGGGATGCTTCTTGAACAGCTTCGGCGAGCTCGCGCTCTTGCCCAGGAGCTTGGCGGCGCGCAGCCGTTCGGCAGCCAGATTGAGTTCGACCTTGTTGCCCGTCGCCAATTCGACCACCGCGTCGAGGATGCGAACCACCTCGTCGGGCAGATCCGGAACACTTGGCGCGGGTGGCGGAGCGACCTTGGCCCGTCGGGTGCGCTTGGCCGGCACGGCCTTCTTCGGAACCTGGTGATGCAGGAGATCGACGAAGCTGTCGTAGATCGCCACGGTGTCATCGCCCGTCTTGCCCTGCTGGCCGATGCCGCAGACACGGCAGCCCTTCTCGCGCAGCCTGATCACCAGCGGCGCGAAGTCCGAATCCGACGACACCAGCACCACCACATCCGGCCGCTCGGCGATCACGAGGTCCATGGCATCGACCGCCATCGCGATGTCGGTGCTGTTCTTGCCGGCGGAGATGTTGACCATCGGCCGCACCGAGAGGCGCTTGAAGAGACCGTGCTGCTTGAGCGCCGTCTCCACGTTGCAGTACGCCCGCCGCACATGGATGCTGCCGTATTCGGCCTTCGTGAGTTGCACGGCCTGCTCGATCACGTCAGCCGATACGTTGTCGGCGTCGATCAGCAGGGCCACGCACAGCGGGGCGTTCACACCATTCTCCAGCCGACGGTTTCACCGCCGCGCAGCGGCTTCAGCGTTGCATCGCCGTAGGGCACGGTCTCGGGCACGGTCCAGTTTTCGCGGCGCAGGGTGACGGTGCCCTTGTTGCGCGGCAGGCCGTAGAAGTCCGCACCATGAAAGCTCGCGAATCCTTCGAGCTTGTCGAGCGCGCCGGCCTTGTCGAAGGCTTCGGCGTACAGCTCCAGCGCGGTGAGGCCGGTGTAGCAGCCCGCGCAGCCGAGCGCATGCTCCTTGAGGTGCGCGGGATGCGGCGCGCTGTCGGTGCCGAGGAAAAAGCGATCACTGCCGCTGGTGGCCGCTTCGACCAGCGCGACGCGATGCGTCTCGCGCTTGAGCACCGGCAGGCAGTAGTAGTGCGGCCGGATGCCGCCGGTGAAGATCGCGTTGCGGTTGTAGAGCAGATGGTGCGCGGTGATCGTCGCGGCGGTGAAGCGGCTCGCGTCGCGCACGTAGTGCGCGCCTTCCATCGTCGTGAGGTGTTCGAACACCACCTTGAGTTCGGGAAAGTCGCGGCGCAGCGGAATCATGACGCGGTCGATGAACACCGCTTCGCGGTCGAAGAGGTCGACCGCCGGATCGGTCACCTCGCCGTGCACCAGCAGCAGCAAGCCGTGCTTCTGCATCGCTTCGAGCGTCGCGTAGGTCTTGCGGATGTCGGTGACGCCGGCATCGCTGTTGGTCGTCGCGCCGGCGGGGTAGAGCTTGAGGGCACGCACGCCGGCGTCGGCAGCGCGCTGGATCTCGTCGGGCGGCAGGTTGTCGGTGAGGTAGAGCGACATCACCGGCTCGAAATCCGTGCCGGCAGGCACCGCGGCGCGGATGCGCTCGCGGTACGCCACGGCCTGCTCGGCGGTGGTCACCGGCGGACGCAGGTTCGGCATGATCAGCGCGCGGCCGAACTGGCGTGCGGAATGCGGGACCACGGCTTCGAGCGCGGCGCCATCGCGCACATGCAGGTGCCAGTCGTCGGGGCGGGTGATGGTGAGGGTGTCGACGGGGCTGTTCATGGGGCCGGATTGTCCCATCGCGCCGCCCCGGCGCCTGGAAACAAATGTTCAGTCGTTCGACGCGAAGACGCGGCTCAGCACCGAGCGACGCCGGGGCGCGGGCGCGGCCGTGATCTGCGCCGCCTTGAACTGCGCGTAGGCGGCGCGCTCCGCGTGCAGCACGGCTTCGAGCGCTTCGAGGCTGGGACGGTCGTACGCCCACATGCCGCTGACCGCGAAGTGCGCTTCCTTGCCGCGAAGCGGCTTCGGCGCGACCTGGACGTTCCGCGCGCCGATGCTCTGCAGCAGGTCCGCGCGGGCTTGCGCCAGATAGGCCTGCCGGCCCTCGAAGCCGTCGATGTCGCGGCCCAGCATGATCTCGATGCCACTGATCGCCTCGTAGGTGGTGGCCACGAAGTTGACCACTTCCGCGATGACGAGCTTCGCGATGCGTCTGGCCAGGAAGTCCGCCTGATTGGTCGCCTCGAAATCGCCCAGCAGGATCTCGTCGCCTGTAGCCGCAAGCACGACCGTTCGTACGATTCCCACGCTGGCAGCACCGTCCAGCACCTCGATCGGCGTGCCGAGCACGTACGCATCCGACCCAGGGCTCCTCATCGTCAGGTTTTCGAAGCTCATGCCTGCGATGCTACTGGAGAGGCGCCTCGGACCCTGGCGAGGATGAAATCGATGAAGGTGCGCGTGGCCCGCGTGTGCTGCCGGTTGGGCATGTAGAGCATGTACATCTGCGTGCCGAAGATGCTGAGCCGCCAGTCGTCGAGCGTGGTCAGCACATCGCCGCGCCGCACGTCGTCGTTCATGAGGTAGTCGGGCACGAGGCCGATGCCGAGCCCCGCAAGGATCGCTTGCCGCAGGAAAAGGAAGTTCTCCGAGATCAGCGTCGGCTCCAGCACCACTTCGCGTCGTTCCTCGCCCTGGTAGGCCGCGACGCGCAGCTGGCGCCCGATGACCGCGGCAGTGACCACCGGCGCGGACTGCAGTTCGTCGAGTTGCATCGGCAAGCCGTGCTGCGCCGCGTATTCGCGCGACGCGCAAGCGACGTAGCGCACCGGGCCGAGATCGCGCGCGACGAGGTTCTGTGGCGGCTCCGGGATCACGCGGATCGCGATGTCGACTTCGTCGCGCAGCAGGTCCTCGATGCGGTTCTCGAACAGCACGTCGAGCACGATGCCCGGGTACTGGCGCTTGAAGTCGATCAGCCATTCGGACATCACGATCTGCCCGTAGCCGCTCGGCACGCTCAGGCGGACCCGGCCGAGCAGGCTCTGCCCGAGGGTGGTGACCGACTCGCGTGCCGCCGCGAGCTCGCTCTGGATGGCAAGACCGTGCTGGTACAGCCGCAGCCCGATCTCGGTCGGCTCCGCGCGGCGCGTGGTGCGGCGCACGAGCTGGGCGCCCACCGAACGCTCCAGCTGGTTCAGGTGGTAGCTCACGTTCGCACGGGTCATCTTGAGCCGGCGCGCGGCCTCGCTGAGGTTGCCGGCGTCCAGGATTTCGACGAGGAGAGTGAGCGATTGCAGATCCATGCAAGCCCGATTCTGTCAAAAATTCTTTGACAGTCTGTCAATCGCGAATGCAATTGTCAAAGGCGCCCGCGAGCCCAAGAATCCGAGGTTCACCCTCAAGGAACCGTTCTGGTTCGCGCCCTCGGAGACACACTGCATGGCTTCCCCCGCTTCTTCCACGCCCTCATCCACGTCTTCTCCCGTCAGCTTCCGCCGCGATGGCGATGTGTTCGTCGTCACCATCGACAACCCGCCGGTCAACGCGCTCGGCGTCGACGTCCGCCGCGGCCTCGTCGCCGCGATCGAAGCCGCAGAGGCCGATGTCAACGCGGCCGCAGTGCTGATCGTGGGCGCGGGCCGCAACTTCATCGCCGGAGCCGACATCCGCGAATTCGGCAAGACGCCGCAGCCGCCGTCGCTGCCCGAGGTCTGCAAGCGCATCGAGGACTGCAACAAGCCGGTGGTGGCCGCGATCCACGGCGCGGCGCTCGGCGGCGGGCTGGAGATCGCCCTTTCCGCCCACTACCGCCTCGCGGTGCCCTCGGCCAAGCTGGGCCTGCCCGAAGTGGCTCTCGGCCTGATCCCCGGCTCCGGCGGCACGCAGCGCACGCCGCGCCTGATCGGCGTGAAGCCCGCGATCGAGCTGATGCTGAGCGGCCGCCATGCGGGCGCCAAGGAAGCCCTCTCGCTCGGCCTGATCGACCGCGCAGGCGTTGGCGCCGATGCCTTCGCAGAAGGCCTCGCCTACGCGAAGGAACTCATCGCCGCCAAGGCCCCCGTGCGCCGCACGCGCGACGCGCAGGCACTGGCCGATGCCACCGCGAGCCGCGCCGCGCTCGACGCCGCACGCGCCGACACCGCGAAGAAGAGCCGCGGCCTGTTCTCGCCGATGAAAATCGTCGAAGCGGTCGAGGCCGCGCTGACCCTGCCCTTCGATGAAGGCATGGCGCTGGAGCGCAAGCTGTTCCTGCAATGCATCGACAGTCCGCAGCGCGCCGGACTCATCCATGCGTTCTTCGCCGAACGCGAAGTGCTGAAAGCACCCGAGACCAAGGCCGCCAAGCCGCGCCCGCTCGATTCGGCCGGCATCGTCGGCGGCGGCACCATGGGCGCGGGCATCGCGGTGTCGATGCTCGACGCGGGCATCCCGGTCACCATGATCGAGCGCGACGACACGCAGCTCGCGCGCGGCCGCGCCAATGTGGAGAAGGTCTACGACGGCCTGATCCAGAAGGGCCGCATGACGCCCGAAGCCAAGGCCGCCGTGATGGCGCGCTTCACCGGCTCGACCTCGTACGACGCACTGGCGAAGGTCGACATCGTGGTCGAAGCAGTGTTCGAGGAGATGGGCGTCAAGAAGGCCGTCTTCGCCGAGCTCGATCGCGTGTGCAAACCCGGCGCCGTGATCGCCACCAATACCTCGTACCTCGACATCGACGAGATCGCCGCGAGCATCTCGCGCCCGCAGGACGTGGTGGGCCTGCACTTCTTCTCGCCGGCCAACATCATGAAGCTGCTGGAGATCGTGGTGCCCGCGAAGGTCAGCGCCGACGTGGTCGCCACCGGCTTCGAGCTCGCGAAGAAGCTCAAGAAGGTGCCGGTGCGCGCCGGCGTGTGCGACGGCTTCATCGGCAACCGCATCCTCGCGGTCTATCGCCAGGCGGCCGACCACATGATGGAAGACGGCGCCTCGCCCTACCAGATCGACCAGGCGGTGCGCGACTTCGGCTACCCGATGGGGCCGTTCCAGGTGTCCGATCTCGCCGGCGGCGACATCGGCTGGGCCACGCGCAAGCGCAAGGCCGCGACGCGGGATCCGAAGGCGCGCTACGTGCAAGTGGCCGACCGCATCTGCGAGCGCGGCTGGTTCGGCCAGAAGACGCAGCGCGGCTACTACCTGTACCCCGAAGGCGCGCGCACCGGCCAGCCCGACCCCGAGGTCCTCGCGATCATCGATGCCGAACGCGAGCGCGCGGGCATCACGCCACGCAGCTTCACTGACGAGGAAATCATGCGCCGCTACATGGCCGCGATGATCAACGAAGGCGCGAACGTGGTGCACCAGCGCATCGCGCTGCGCCCGCTCGACGTGGACGTGACCTTCCTCTACGGCTACGGCTTCCCGCGCCATCGCGGCGGCCCGATGAAGTACGCCGACACGGTGGGCCTGGCCAAGGTGCTCGCCGACATCCGTGAATTCGAGAAGCAGGACCCGCTGTTCTGGAAGCCCTCGCCGCTGCTGGTCGAGCTGGTCGAACGCGGCGCCGATTTCGCAAGCCTCAATCAATCCGAGTAATCACAGGTCCCAGGAGACATTCCCATGCGCGAAGCCGTCATCGTTTCCACCGCCCGCACACCGCTCACCAAGGCGCATCGCGGCGAATTCAACATCACGCCCGGCCCCACGCTGGCCGCCTTCGCAGTCAAGGCCGCGGTGGAGCGCTCGGGCCTCGACCCGGCGCTGATCGAGGACGCGATCCTCGGCTGCGGCTACCCCGAAGGCACCACCGGCCGCAACATCGCGCGCCAGGCGATCATCCGCGCCGGCCTGCCGATCTCGATCGCCGGCACCACCGTGAACCGCTTCTGCGCCTCGGGCCTGCAGGCGATCGCGATCGCCGCCGGCCGCATCGTGGTGGACGGCGCCCCGGCCATGATCGCGGGCGGTGTCGAGAGCATCTCGCAGATCCGCACCCGCAGCGCCACCGACAGCGGCGACAGTGGCATGGACCCGTGGATCGTCGAGCACAAGCCCGCGCTCTACATGGCAATGATCGAGACCGCCGACATCGTCGCCCAGCGCTACGGCATCAGCCGCGAGGCGCAGGACCGCTTCTCCGCCGAGAGCCAGCGCAGGACCGAAGAGGCGCAGATCGCCGGCCGCTACAAGGACGAGATCGTCTCGTGCACCACCACCATGGCGGTGACCGACAAGGAGACCAAGGAAGTCACCTACCGCGAGGTCACCGCCACCGAAGACAACTGCAACCGCCGCGGCACCACCTACGACGCGCTCGCGAAGCTCAAGCCGGTGATGGGCGAAGACAAGTTCATCACCGCCGGCAACGCCTCGCAACTGTCCGATGGCGCCTCGGCCTGCGTGCTGATGGAAGCGAAGGAAGCCGAGCGCGCCAACCTCAAGCCGCTGGGCGCTTTCCGTGGCTTGGCGGTCGCCGGTTGCGAGCCCGACGAGATGGGCATCGGCCCGGTCTTCGCGGTGCCGAAGCTGCTCGCGCGCCACGGCCTGAAGGTTCAGGACATCGACCTGTGGGAACTCAACGAGGCCTTTGCTTCGCAGTCGATCTACTGCCAGGACAAGCTGGGCATTCCGTCGGAACGCCTCAACGTCAACGGCGGCGCGATCTCCATCGGCCACCCCTTCGGCATGACCGGCGCGCGCCTCGCGGGCCATGTGCTGATCGAAGGCAAGCGCCGCGGCGCGAAGTACGCGGTGGTCACGATGTGCATCGCCGGCGGCATGGGCGCTGCGGGCCTTTTTGAAATCTATTGAGGAGTCCGCCGTGGACCTGAACTTCACACCCGCGGAAGAAGCCTTCCGCGACGAGGTGCGCGCCTTCCTGGCCGCGAAGCTGCCCCAGCGCCTGTCCGACAAGGTCGCGACCGGCAAGCACCTGACCAAGGCCGACATGCAGGAATGGCACGCCATCCTCAACGAGCGCGGTTGGCTCGCCAACCACTGGCCGAAGCAGTACGGCGGCCCGGGCTGGACCGCCGTCGAGAAGTTCATCTTCGAGAACGAATGCGCCCTCGCCCACGCGCCGCGCATCGTGCCCTTCGGTGTGAACATGCTCGGTCCGGTGCTCATCAAGTACGGCAACGAGGCGCAGAAGCAGCACTGGCTGCCGCGCATCCTCGACGGCAGCGACTGGTGGTGCCAGGGCTATTCGGAACCGGGCGCGGGCTCGGACCTCGCATCGGTCAAGACCTCCGCCGTGCGCGGACGCGACGCGCAGGGCGACCACTACATCGTCAACGGCCAGAAGACCTGGACCACGCTGGGCCAGCATGCGGACATGATCTTCTGCCTGGTGCGCACCAACAAGGACGCCAAGAAGCAGGAAGGCATCAGCTTCCTCCTGATCGACATGAAGTCGCCGGGCGTGGATGTGCGCCCGATCATCACGCTCGACGGCGAGCATGAAGTCAACGAGGTGTTCTTCTCCGATGTGCGCGTGCCGGCCGAGAACCTCGTCGGCGAGGAAGACAAGGGCTGGACCTGCGCCAAGTACCTGCTGACCTACGAGCGCACCAACATCGCGGGCGTGGGCTTCTCGGTTGCGGCGATGGAGCAGCTCAAGGTCATCGCCGCGAAGCAGAAGAAGAACGGCCGACCGCTCGCCGAAGACCCGGCCTTCGCGGCGCGGATGGCGAAAGTCGAGATCGACCTGGAGAACATGAAGACGACCAACCTGCGCGTGATCGCGGCGGTGGCTGGCGGCGGCGTGCCCGGCGCGGAAAGCTCGATGCTCAAGATCCGCGGCACCGAGATCCGGCAGGAGATCTCGTCGCTCACGCGGCGCGCGATGGGCGCGCAGGCGCGGCCCTTCGTCGCCGAGGCGCTGGCGGAAGGCTTTGCCGGCGAGGCGTTCAGCCCCGCGCCGGCTGCGGCGGCACGCTACTTCAACAACCGCAAGCTGTCGATCTTCGGCGGCTCGAACGAGATTCAAAAGAACATCATCTCCAAGATGATCCTGGGCTTGTGAGCATCGGAGGCCGATATGAATTTTGAACACACCGAAGACCGGCGCATGCTCGCCGACAGCCTGAACCGCTTCATCGCGGAGCAGTACGGATTCGAATCGCGCAATCGCATCGCGCAATCGAAGGAAGGATTCAGCCAGCAGATCTGGCAACAGTTCGCGGAGCTGGGCGTGATCGGTGCCCTGTTCAGCGAGGCCGATGGCGGCTTCGGCGGTGCGGGCTTCGACGTCGCGGTGGTCTTCGAGGCACTGGGGCGCGGGCTCGTGGTGGAGCCACTGCTGGGTGCCGTGATGGCCGGCGAGGCGATCTCTGTCGCGGGCAACGCCGCACAGAAGGCGAAGCTCGCGGACATCATGAGCGGCGCCACCATCGCCGCCTTCGCAAATGACGAACCCGAATCGCACTACGAGCTGTCGCGCGTGCAGACGCGCGCCGAACGCAGCGGCGACGGCTGGGTGCTCGATGGCGCGAAGGCTGTGGTGCAGCAAGGCGAACAGGCCAACCTCTTCGTGGTCTCCGCGCGCACTTCGGGCGGCATGGATGACGAAGCAGGCATCTCGCTGTTCCTCGTGCCGGCGAACACCCCGGGACTCAAGGTGCGCGGCTGCCCCGCGATCGACGGCGGCCGTGTGGCGGAGCTGACGTTCGACAACACGAAGGTCGGCGCGGATGCATTGCTCGGCGCCGAAGGCAAGGGCTTCGAAGCGCTCGAACGCGCCGTCGGACGCGGCGTGCTCGCGCTGTGCGCCGAAGCGCTCGGCGCGATGGAATCGGCCAAGGACGCCACGCTGGAGTACCTGCGCACCCGCAAGCAGTTCGGCGTGTTCATCGGCAGCTTCCAGGCGCTCCAGCACCGCATGGCCGACCTGCTGCTGGAAATCGAGCAGGCACGCTCGGCCGTCATCAACGCGGCGGCGGCGATGGATTCGGACCGCGTCACGCGCGAGCGCGCGCTGTCGGCCGCGAAGTTCAGCATCGGCCGCATCGGCACGCTGGTCGCGCAGGAGAGCATCCAGATGCACGGCGGCATCGGCATGACCTGGGAGCTGCCGCTCGCGCACTTCGCCAAGCGGCTGGTGATGATCGACCACCAGCTCGGCGACGAAGACCACCACCTGCAGCGCTTCATCGAGCTCGGCCGGGAACTGGCGCAATGACCATCGGATCGACCGAAGCGCAGGGAAGCGCCGAATCGGCTCCCGGCATCGATGCCTTCCTGGCCAAGCAGAAGCCCGACTTCACCGGGCTGAAGAGAAAGTCATGAGCGCGAACGGCGAACCTCGTCTGCCTTTGTCCGGCGTGCGCGTGCTGGACCTGTCGCGCGTGCTGGCCGGCCCAATGTGCGCGCAGGCGCTCGGCGACCTGGGCGCCGAAGTCATCAAGATCGAGCACCCCGCCCGGGGCGACGACACGCGCGACTGGGGCATCCGGGTCGGCTCGCGCAACACCGCCTACTTCAACAGCGCGAACCGCAACAAGCAGTCGCTGGGCGTGGACCTGCAAAAGCCCGAGGGCCAGCGCATCGTGCGCGAGCTCGCGAAGAAGAGCGACGTGGTGATCCAGAACTTCAAGTTCGGCGGCATCGCGAAGATGGGCCTGGACTATGAATCGCTGAAGGCCGTCAATCCGAGCATCGTGTACTGCTCGATCACCGGCTACCGCAGCGATGGCCCCGAGGCGACCCGCCCCGGCTACGACCTCGTGGTGCAGGGCGAGGCGGGCCTGATGGCGCTCAACGGCGAGGAAGGCCAGGGGCCGCTGAAGTTCGGAGTGGCGGCCGTGGACATGTTCACCGGCATGTATTCCGCGCAGGCCATCCTCGCGGCGCTGTTCGATCGCCAGCGCACCGGCCAGGGCCGGCATGTGGAGATGGCGCTGTACGACTGCGGCCTGATGATCACCGCCTACTACGGCATGGAGGCGCTGCTGATGGGCAACGACCCGCCCAAGTACGGCAATGCGCATCCGTCCATCGTGCCCTACGGCGTGTTCGACGCGGCCGATGGTCCGCTGGTCGTCACCGTGGGCAACAACGCGCAGTTCCAGCGCTTCTGCACCGACGTGCTCGACCGGCCCGACCTCGCGACCGACGAGCGCTTCGCGACCAACATCGGCCGCTCGCAGAACCGCCACGCGCTGCTGCCGGAGCTGCGCACCGAACTCGGCCGCAGGCCGCGCGAGCTGCTGTTGACGCGCCTGACCGCGGCAGGTATTCCGTGCGGCGAGGTGCTGGGCCTGCTGGAAGCGCTGCAGTCGCCGCGTTCCGCCGAAGCGGGCCTCGTGGCCGAGCTGCCCAATCCCGAGACCGGCCGCGTGCAGGTGCTCGCGCCGCCGTACCGCATCGACGGCCAGCGGCTGCCCGTGCGCGCCGCGCCGCCCCTGCTCGCGCAGGATACCAATCAAGTGCTCGGCGGCCTGCTGGGCATGGATGCCGGGACCATCGCCGCGCTGCGGCGAGACGGGGTCTTGTAGGAGCTCTCCCCAGGCTCGCGCACTTCGTGGCCCCGGGGAATTGAACTGAACTGGAAAACCGATGAAATTCGCAAACTTCACTCGCCGAGGCGCTCTGGGCATGGCTTTCGCCACGCTGGCCGTTCTCTCCGCTGTTCCCGCCATGGCACAGGAGTGGCCCTCGAAGCCGATCAAGTTGATCGTGCCCTTCCCGCCAGGCGGCCCGACCGACACCGCCTCGCGCGTGGTCGGCCAGAAGCTGGCCGAGCGGCTCAAGCAACCCGTGGTGGTGGAAAACCGCGCCGGTGCTTCCGGCACCATCGCGGCGCAGTTCGTCGCCAAGAGCGCGCCCGATGGCTACACGCTGATGATGCTCGCCACGCCCACGCTGCTGGCACCGCATCTGTACAAGGCCGCGGGCTATGACATGCTGAAGGACTTCGCGCCAATCGCCACCGTGTACGACCTGCCGATCGTGGTGGTGGTGAACCCCACGGTGCTGCCCGACGTGAAGACGCTGCCCGACCTGATCGCGAAGGCGAAGACCGATGGCGGCAAGCTCAACTACACGAGTTCGGGCCCGGGCAGTTTCGGCCACCTGACGATGGAGATGCTCAAGAGCCTCGGCGGCTTCGACATGCAGCACATCGCCTACAAGGGCGGCACGCCGGCCGTGACCGACCTGCTGGGCGGCCAGGTGCCGGTGATGTATGCGGACCTCGTGGCCGCGCTGCCGCACATCCAGGCCGGCAAGCTGCGCGCGATTGCCGTGGGCTCACCGCAGCGCATCGTCCAGTTGCCGAACGTGAAGACCATCGCGGAGCAGGGCTTCAAGGGCTTCGACGCCGTCTCCTGGGGCGGCCTGCTGGCACCCGCGGGCACGCCCAAGCCGATCGTGGATCGCATCAGCACCGAGGTGAAGCAGATCCTCGCCGACAAGGAGGTCCAGGAGCGCCTGGTGAAGGCAGGTGCGGCGGCCGCGTTCGGTGACCCGACGCAGATGGCGAGCCGCATCCGCACCGATTTCGACAAGTGGGGCAAGGTAATCCGCGATAAGCAGATCGCCGTCAACTAGCCGAAGCAAGGAGTGAGGTCATGAAGATTCACCTGCAGCGCTACATCGCGCTCGGCCATCCCTGAGAGAGCCTCGTCATGAGCACGAACCATCCGCCCATCGCGGCGCCCTTCACTGCATCGTTTCCGATCCGCAGCGTGGCCGACATCCGCAGGCTGGAGGAAACGCCGCTTGGCGAAGCGCTCACGGTGCGCAGCACCTACGAGATCTTCCGCAACTCGGCAGCCGCCTTCGGCGACAAGACCGCGCTGACCTTCCTGCGCACCGGCAATCCGGACGACGCGCCGATCCGCTGGTCGTATGCGCAGCTGATGAACGGCATCCACCAGACCGCGAACCTGCTGCACCGGCTCGGCGTCGGGCCGGACGATGCGGTCGCGATCCTGCTGCCGGGCTGTCTCGAATACCACCTCGCGCTGTGGGGCGGCGCAGCGGCCGGCATTGCGCAACCGCTCAATCCGCTCCTGACGGACGAGAAGCTGGTCTCGCTGATGAAGGCGGGCCGCGCGAAGGTGCTGATCGCCTACGGCAACGATGTCGAGTCCGGCATGTGGTCGAAGGCGATGCGCCTGCGCGAACAGGTGCCCTCGCTCACCACTGTGCTTCGCGTCGCGCCGCACGACGAGGCGCCGGGCAGCACTGGCCCGCTGCCCGCTGGCGTGCAGGACTTCCTCGTGGAGCGCGCGAAGGAACCTGACGATCGACTGGTGAGCGGACGCGACATCCAGGCCAGCGACATCGCCGCGTACTTCCACACCGGCGGCACCACCGGCGCGCCCAAGCTCGCGCGGCACAGCCACGGCGCGCAAGTCTTTACCGCGTGGGCCAGCATCAAGCTCACCGGCCAGAGCGCCAAGGACACCTCGATCAACGGCTACCCGCTGTTCCATGTCGCGGGCGTGCTGCCGGCTTCGCTGGCGCTGCTGTCGGCGGGCGTGGAAATGATCATCCCGACGCCATCGCTGCTTCGCAACAAGGAGGTGCTGGCGAACTACTGGCGGCTGGTCGAGAAGTACCGGGCGACTTCGCTCTCGGCGGTGCCCACGGTGCTCGCGGCCCTGGCCAACGTGCCGCTGGCCGGCGCGGACATCTCGTCGATCAACTACTGCCGCACCGGCGCGGCGGTGCTGCCGCCCGAACTGGCGGCGCGATTCGAGCGGCTCTTCGGCCTGCATGTGCACGAGAGCCTCGGCATGACCGAGATGGCGGGCATTTCCACCATCACGCCGCCGGGCGTGAACGGACCCGCGGGCTGCGTCGGCTTCCGGCTTCCCTACTCGCAGATGCGCATCGTGGCACTCGACCAGAACGGCAACGCGAGCGATCGCGACCTGCCGGCCGGCGAGCAGGGCATGGTGCTTTTCAAGTCGCCCAATGTGTTCTCGGGCTTCGTCGATCCGGCCGACACCGCGAAGGCGTTCACCGCCGACGGCTGGCTCGCGACCGGCGACCTGGGCTGGCTGGACGAAGAAGGGCGGCTCAATCTCTCGGGCCGTTCCAAGGACCTGATCATCCGCAGCGGCCACAACATCGATCCCAAGGTGATCGAGGATGCGCTCGGCGCGCATCCCGCGGTGCAGCTGTGCGCCGCGGTGGGCGCGCCCGACGCCTATGCGGGTGAACTGCCGGTGATCTTCGCGACGCTCGTGCCCGGCGCATCGGCGACCGAGGCGGAGCTGCTCGCCTTCACCGGCGAACGCGTCGATGAAGCGCCCGCCAAGCCCAAGTCGGTGATCGTGATCGAGCACATGCCGATGACCAACGTCGGCAAGATCTACAAGCCCCAGTTGCGCGCGATGGCCGCGCGCAGGGTGGCGGCGGCGATCGTCGACGAAGCCTGTGCGTCACTCGGCCTCGGCGATGCGGCGCGGCCGCAGGTCGAGGCGGATGGCGAAAGCGCGCTCAAGGTCGTCGTCAATACAGCGGCCGTCGGCGCCCAGGCCGCGCCATTGCACGCGCAACTGCAGCAGGTGCTGGGACGCCTGCCTTTCAAGACGCAGGTGGTCCTGCAATAGCTGCGTCAAACAATCTTCCGGAGACAAGCCATGAACAGATCGATTTCCAGCCGCCGCGCGTGGCTGCGGGCAGCAGCGTGCACGGTCGCGCTGTGCGGCAGCCTCGCGTCCGTCCACGCGCAGACCTACCCGACCAAGCCGATCAAGCTGGTCGTGCCCTTTCCGGCCGGCGGCGCGACCGATGTGCTCGCCCGCGTGATCGGCGAGAAGATGGCGGCCAGCATGGGCCAGCCGGTCATCGTCGACAACAGGGCCGGCGCGGCCGGCATCATCGGCACCGACGCGGTCGCCAAGGCCGCGCCCGACGGCTACACCATCGTGCTGTCGCTGAGCAATTCACTGCTGACCAACCAGTTCCTCTACGAGAAGCTGCCCTACGACCCGCAGCGCGACCTGACGATGGTCTACCAGATCGCGGCAGCGCCGCTGGTGCTGGTGGTGCACCCGAGCGTGCCGGTCAAGACCGCCCCCGAACTGCTCAAGTACGTCAGTGCGAACAAGGGCAAGGTCGCCTATGGCTCGTACGGCATCGGCGCCTATCCGCACCTGGCCGGCGCGCACATGAGCCTGACCCAGCAGGCCGACATGAACCACGTGGCCTACAAGGGCGAGGCGCCGATGATCACGGACCTGATCAGCGGCCAGATCCAGATGGCCTTCGCGAGCGCGCTGGTGGCCAAGCCGCACATCGAGGCCGGCAAGCTCAGGGCCATCGGCGTGAGCGGCGAGCGTCGCATGAGCGTGCTGCCGAACGTGCCCACGCTGGCCGAGCAGGGCCTGAAGGACGAGGCCTACCGCGTCACCGGCTGGCTCGCGATCGCGGTGCCGGCCAAGACGCCCCAGCCGATCGTGCAGCGCATCGCGGATGAGGTGCGCAAGGCGACGCAGCAGCCCGACGTGCAGACGCGCATCGCGGCCATGGGGTTCGAGGTGAAGGACAGCTCGCCCGAAGCCTTTGCCGCCGCCTACAAGCAGGAGCGCCCGGTGTGGGAGCGCCTCATCAAGCAATCGGGCGCGAAGCTCGAATGAGTTTTTCAATTGAAGGAGTGATGCCGTGAAGATTCTTGTCCCCGTCAAGCGGGTCGTCGACTACAACGTGAAGGTGCGCGTGAAGAGCGACGGCACCGGTGTGGACATTGCCAACGTCAAGATGAGCATGAACCCCTTCGACGAGATTGCCGTCGAAGAGGCGGTGCGCCTGAAGGAAAAGGGCGTGGCGACCGAAATCATCGCCGTGTCCTGCGGTGATGCGAAGTGCCAGGAGACGCTGCGCACCGCCATGGCGATTGGCGCCGATCGCGGCATCCTCGTTGAATCGTCCGAGGAGTTGCAGCCGCTGGCCGTTGCCAAGCTGCTCAAGGCGCTGGTCGACAAGGAACAACCCTCGCTCGTCATCCTCGGCAAGCAGGCGATCGACGACGACAACAACCAGACCGGCCAGATGCTGGCGGCGCTGGCCGACCTGCCGCAAGCCACCTTCGCCTCGAAGGTCGAAGTTGCCGGCGACAAGGTGAGCGTCACCCGCGAAGTCGATGGCGGCCTGGAGACCCTGTCTCTCTCGCTGCCCGCCGTCATCACCAGCGACCTGCGCCTGAACGAGCCGCGCTACGTGACGCTGCCCAACATCATGAAGGCCAAGAAGAAGCAGCTCGATACCGTCAAGCCCGAGGACCTCGGCGTGGACGTGAAGCCGCGCCTGAAGACGCTGAAGGTCGCAGAGCCTCCCAAGCGCGGCGCCGGCATCAAGGTGCCCGATGTCGCCACGCTGGTGGACAAGCTGAAGAACGAAGCCAAGGTGATCTGAGGAAGACTGTCATGACCGTACTTGTTATTGCCGAACACGACCACGCCACGCTCAAGCCGGCGACCCTCAATACCGTGACCGCCGGGATCGCCTGCGGTGGCGATGTGCATGTCCTCGTGGCTGGTGCCAATGCTGCGGAAGCCGGCAAGGCGGCAGCGCAGGTTGCAGGCGTTGCCAAGGTGATCGTCGCGGACAGCCCCTCGTTGGCCGAGAACCTCGCCGAGAACGTGGCCGCGCAGGTCCTCGCGATCGCGAAGAATTACAGCCACATCCTGTTCCCCGCTACCGCCAACGGCAAGAACGTGGCTCCGCGCGTGGCCGCCAAGCTGGATGTGGCCCAGATCAGCGACATCACCAAGGTAGACAGCGCCGACACCTTCGAGCGTCCGATCTATGCCGGCAACGCCATTGCGACCGTGCAGAGCAGTGATGCGATCAAGGTCATCACGGTGCGCACGACCGGCTTCGACGCCGCAGCCGCCACCGGCGGCAGCGCCGCGGTCGATAGCGCCGAAGGTGTCGCCGACAGTGGCAAATCGAGCTTCGTGGGTCGCGAAGTCACCAAGAGCGAGCGTCCCGAACTGACGGCCGCCAAGATCATCGTCTCCGGAGGCCGGGCTCTCGGCAGCGCCGAGAAGTTCACCGAAGTGATGGCACCTCTGGCCGACAAGCTCGGTGCAGCGCTCGGCGCCAGCCGCGCCGCCGTCGACGCAGGCTATGCCCCGAACGACTGGCAAGTGGGCCAGACGGGCAAGATCGTGGCGCCGCAGCTGTACATCGCCGCCGGCATCTCCGGCGCGATCCAGCACCTGGCGGGCATGAAGGACTCCAAGGTGATCGTCGCGATCAACAAGGACGAAGAAGCCCCGATCTTCTCGGTGGCCGACTACGGCCTCGTGGCCGATCTGTTCACGGCCGTGCCCGAGCTCGTGAAGGCACTCTGACCGCGCCGCGAAAGGAAGCACCATGAAGACCCGCGTCACCGAACTGCTCGGCATCCGCTACCCGATCATCCAGGGCGGCATGCAATGGGTGGGACTGGCGGAGCTGGCCTCGGCGGTCTCCAACGCCGGCGGCCTCGGCATCCTGACGGCCCTGACGCTGCAGACGCCCGACGACCTGCGCCGCGAGATCGAGCGCACGCGCACGATGACCGACAAGCCGTTCGGCGTGAACCTCACGATCCTGCCCGCGATGAAGCCGCCGCCGTATGCCGAATACGTGCAGGCCATCATCGACAGCGGCGTGAAGATCGTCGAGACGGCCGGCAACAGCCCGCGGGACTTCATCGCGCAATTCAAGGCGCACGGCATCAAGATCGTCCACAAGTGCACCTCGGTGCGACATGCGCTGTCGGCGGAGCGCAACGGGGTCGATGCGGTCTCGGTCGACGGCTTCGAATGCGCGGGCCACCCGGGTGAGGACGATGTGCCCGGCCTCGTACTGCTGCCGATCGCGGCACGGGCGCTGAGCATCCCCATCATCGCCTCGGGCGGCATCGCCGACGGGCGCGGCATGGCGGCGGCGCTGTCGCTGGGCGCCGAAGGCGTCAACATGGGCACCCGCTTCTGCGTGACGCAGGAGGCGCCGATCCACTACAACATCAAGCAGGCGCTGGTCGCGGCCTCCGAGCGCGACACCAAGCTGATGTTCCGCACCATGAAGAACACCGCGCGCGTGTTCCGGAACGCGATCTCCGAGGAAGTGGTCGCGACCGAGAACCGCCCCGGCGGCTGCCAGTTCGAGGACATCCGCCCCTTGGTCGCCGGTGTGCGCGGCCGCGCGGCGCTGGCGTCCGGCGAGGTCAACGGCGGCGTCGTCTCGGCGGGCCAGTGCATCGGTCTGATCGACGACGTGCCGACCTGCGCAGAGCTGCTCGAGCGCATGGTGCGGGAGTGCCGGGAGCACCTGGACCGGGCGCGCGCCTACTTCGACTGACCGGGTTCGCGGGCGCCGGCCATCGGGGGCCGGCTGGGGAAATCCCCCGATGGATGAGAGGTCATCGATCGTTACGATCGATCACTGTTTCCCTGTCGAGGTGTACGGATCGCGTCCGGCGACCGCCCGGCGACACGGCGTATCCCTCACCAGCCCGATGACCATCCCCAACGAGTCCGGCCCCGTGCTGGACGCCGCCAGCCCCCTCCCCCCTGAAATCGAAGCCGCCGACGAAAAGACGCGCGTCCCGCTCGCCATCGAGGACTGGGCGACGGTGGTCATCATGGGCCTCCTGGCGTGCATCACATTCGCCAACGTCCTGGTGCGCTACTTCACCGACTCCTCCTTCGCGTGGACCGAGGAGTTCTCGGTGTTCCTCATGATCCTGCTCGCGCTCGTGGCCGGCTCGGCCGCCGTGGCGCGCGACCGCCACATCCGCATCGAGTACTTCGCAGAGGGCGGCTCGATGGTGCGCCGCAAACGCCTCGCGCAGTTCGGCGCGGCGATGGTGGCGCTGCTGTTCTTCCTGATCGCGGCGCTGAGCGTGCGCGTGGTGTGGGACGACTACCGCTTCGAAGAAACCTCCCCGGGCATCGGCGTGCCGCAGTGGTGGTATTCGATCTGGCTGCCGATCGTCTCGCTGGCGATCGCCTTGCGTGCCGTGGGACTGTTCATCCGCCGCGGCCGCAAGACGATCAACGCGAACGACGGAAGTGCCACCCCATGATCCCGACGCTCCTCTTCGCCGCCTTCATCGTGATGATGCTGGTCGGCGTGCCGATCGGCGCGGCCCTGGGCCTCGCGGGCGCGGCTTGCATCGCTTTGGCGAATGGCGATACGCAATGGTTCGGCCTGCTCGCGGTGCCGCAGAACTTCTATGCCGGCCTTGGCAAGTACCCATTGCTCGCGATCCCGATGTTCGTGCTCGTGGGCTCGATCTTCGATCGCTCCGGCGTGGCGTTGCGGCTGGTCAATTTCGCGATCGCGATCGTCGGACGCGGGCCCGGCATGCTGCCGCTGGTGGCGATCGTGGTCGCGATGTTCCTCGGCGGCATCTCGGGTTCGGGCCCGGCCAATGCGGCGGCGGTCGGCGCGGTGATGATCGCGGCGATGTCTCGCGCGGGCTATCCCGATGCCTATTCCGCCAGCGTGGTCGGCGCTGCGGCGGCAACGGACATCCTGATCCCGCCTTCGGTCGCCTTCATCGTGTATTCGGTGCTGGTGCCGGGCGCATCGGTGCCGGCGCTGTTCGCGGCCGGCATGATTCCGGGCATCCTGGCGGGCGTCGCGCTGATCGTTCCGGCCGTGTGGCTCGCGCGCAAGCACAAGATGGGCGCGCTCGAATCGAGCCTGCCGCGTCCGCCGTTCTGGAAGAGCTTCCGCGAAGCGACCTGGGGGCTCGCCGCGCCGGTGCTGATCCTCGGCGGCATGCGCGCCGGCCTCTTCACGCCGACCGAGGCGGCCGTGGTCGCGGTGTTCTACGGCCTCTTCGTCGGCATGGCGATCCACCGCACGATCCAGCTTCGCGACCTCTTCGCGATCCTGCGCGAATCGGGCGAGCTGTCGGCGGTGATCCTGCTGGTGGTGTCGCTCGCGGGCATCTTCGCGTATTCGCTGTCGACGCTGGGCGTGATCGATCCGGTCACGCGCGCGATCGTCAACTCGGGCCTGGGCGAATACGGCGTGCTGTCGCTGCTGATCCTGCTGCTCATCACCGTCGGCATGTTCCTCGATGGCGTGTCGATCTTCCTGATCTTCGTGCCGCTCTTGTGGCCGATCGTGCAGCACTACAAGTGGGACCCGGTGTGGTTCGGCGTGATCCTCACGCTCAAGGTCGCGCTCGGCCAGTTCACCCCGCCGCTGGCCGTGAACCTGATGGTGTCGTGCCGCATCGCCAACGTCCGCATGGAAGAGACCGTGCGCTGGGTCGGCTGGATGCTGTTCGCGATGTTCCTCGTGATGGTCGCCGTGATCATCTGGCCGGAGCTGGCGCTTTGGTTACCAAGGACATTGGGGTATTGAATGGTTGATCACCCCCTGAGCCTAGTTGGCGGTGCGGCGCTGCGGGCGCCTCTACGCCGCCGAAGCGCGCAGCTTCAGGCGGAAAAAGGGCCGCGCATGTTTGAGCGAAGCGAGTTTGCGCGGACCCCGCCTGAAGCGAGCACTGCAGGGGAGCCCGAAGGGCCGGCGTAGTGAAGCCCGCAGCGCCGAACCGCCAACCAGGCGGCCCATCCAACGACCACAGAACTACAGCAATCAACCCCAAGGAGACCCAACCCATGAAATTCCGTCGCTCCCTCGTCGGCCTCCTGGCCGTCGCCGCCGCCCTGGGCGGTTTCTCGGTCAGCGCCACCGCCCAGAACTACAAGGCCGAATACAAGATGTCGCTCGTGCTCGGCCCCCCGACCCCATGGGGTGAGGCAGGCCGCATCTGGGCCGACCTCGTCAAGGAGCGCACCCAGGGTCGCATCAACATCAAGCTCTACCCCGGCGTCTCGCTGATCCAGGGCGACCAGACCCGCGAATTCAGCGCACTGCGCCAGGGCGTCATCGACATGGCCGTCGGCTCCACCATCAACTGGTCGCCGCAGGTCAAGCAGCTGAACCTGTTCTCGATGCCCTTCCTGATGCCCGACTACGCCGCCGTCGACACCCTCACGCAAGGCGCCGTCGGCAAGGAAATGTTCGCAACGCTCGAGAAGGCCGGCGTCGTACCGCTCGCGTGGGGTGAAAACGGCTTCCGCGAGATCACCAACTCCAAGAAGCCCATCAAGTCGCCTGAAGACCTGAAGGGCATGAAGATCCGCGTCGTCGGCTCGCCGATCTTCTCCGACACCTTCAGCGCCCTCGGCGCCAACCCGACCCAGATGAGCTGGGCCGATGCACAGCCCGCACTCGCCAGCGGCGCGGTCGACGGCCAGGAGAACCCTCTCTTCCTCTTCACCGTGCTCAAGATGCACACCGTCGGCCAGAAGTTCGTCACCACCTGGGGCTACGTCTGCGACCCGCTCGTGTTCGTGGTCAACAAGGAAGTCTGGTCCTCGTGGACGCCGGCCGACCAGGCCATCGTGCGCCAGGCCGCGATCGATGCCGGCAAGCAGAACATCGCGCTCGCCCGCAAGGGGCTCGTCGAGGCTGGCAAGCCGGTGCTCAAGGACATCGCCGCCATGGGCGTGACCGTGACCGACCTGACGCCGGCCGAGCGCGAGGCCTTCGTCAAGGCCACCCGCCCGGTCTACAACAAGTGGAAGTCCACGGTGGGCAACGACCTCGTGACCAAGGCCGAACAAGCCATTGCGGCGCGGGCGAAATAGCACGCACGCGCACAGTGAAAAGCCCCGCGATGCGGGGCTTTTTCATGGGCTTCGGTCCACGATCACTGCGGCTTCGCCAAGCCCAGCTTCTCGATCAGCACCTTCTCGCGCGTGAATGTCGTCTGCGCGAACCTCGTGTAGTCGGCCGAACTCATGTAGATCGGCAGCATGTCGTAACGGCCGAGCGCGGCGACGTAGCTTTGTTCCTCCATCGCCTGCTTGAATGCGTCGTGCAGCTTCTTCACGATCTCCGGCGGCGTGCCCTTTGGCGCACCAATGCCGAACGGCGAGTTCTGCACCACGTCGATCCCGAGTTCCTTGAGCGTCGGCGCATCGGGGAACTTGGCGAGCCGCTTGTCGCCCCAGGTGTTGAGCACCCTGAGCTTGCCCGATTCGACCAGCGGCGCGAAGCCGGTCGAATCCGCGATCGCCATCAGGTGCCCCCCGAGCACCGCCTGCGCGAGATCGGCGCTGCCCTTGTACGGCACATGCTGCAACTGGATGCCGAGCTGCTGCGCGATCAGCTCGGTAGTCAGGTGCGGGCTCGTCAGTGTGCCGGTCGAGCCGTAGGTGAGCGTGCCCGGATTGGCCTTCGCGTAGGCGACGAAGTCGTTCCAGTTCTTGAATGGGCTGTCCGCCGGCACCGCAATGCCGAACGCGTAGCCCGTGAGGTTGATGACGTAGTTGATGTCCTTGACCGGATCCCACGTGATCCTGGTGGTGTAGGGCAGCCGGAACACGCCGAGCGGGATCTGCGCGATGGTGTAGCCATCAGGCGCAGCGGTCTGCAGCGCCTGCGCGGGCAGCGTGCCACCGGCACCGGGCTTGTTGTCGATCACGATCGGCTGGCCGATGATCTTCGATGCGTTGTCGGCCAGCTGCCGCATCGTGATGTCGGTGGGCCCGCCGGCCGGGAACGCGATGACGAGCTTGATCGGCCGGCTCGGAAAACTCTGCGCGTAGGCGCCGGTGGTTGCTGCGACGCCGAGCAGGGCCGCGCACAGGAGGTGTCGACGAATCATGTTGTTGCTCCCAAGGTAAGGCCCGCATTTGGCCGCCGGGATATTCGCCGGGCAACCGGGTAAGCCCCCGGTCAGCCTGCCTGCTGCATGAATCCGTCGAGCACGTTGACCGCATTGGCGCCGACCTCGGCCACCGCATAGCCGCCTTCGAAGACGAAGACGGTCGGCAGCCCCGTCCGCGCGAGGTCCTCGCCGATGCGCAGGTAGTCGGGCGTGGCGAGCGTGAAGCCCGCGATCGGGTCGCCTTCGAAGGTGTCGAGGCCGAGCGAAACGACGACCGCGCCCGCCTTGAATTCGGCGATGCCGCGCAACGCTTCCTTCAGCGCCTCGCGCCAGCGCTCGAAACCCGTGCCTCGCGGCAACGGAAGGTTGCGATTGAAGCCCAGCCCCCCGCCCGCGCCGCGCTCGTCGGCATAGCCGAGGTAGTACGGGTATTCGGTGTGCGGATCGCCGTGGATGCTGGTGAACTGCACATCGGCGCGGTCGTAGAAGATGGCCTGCGTCCCGTTGCCGTGGTGGTAGTCGATGTCGAGCACCGCCACGCGTTCCACGCCCGCATCGCGCAGCGCCTGTGCGGCAATCGCCGCGTTGTTGAGAAAGCAGTAGCCGCCGAAGAAGTCCGCCCCTGCGTGATGCCCCGGCGGCCGCGTGAGCGCAAAGGCGGCGCGCCTGCCCTGCAGCACACGCGAGACGGCAGTCAACGCGCAGCAGGCGCCCGCGCGCGCCGCGCGCCATGTGCCAGACGTCAGCGGCGTGCCGGCGTCGTACGAGAACAGGCCCATGCGCGCCGCGAAGCTCGCGGGCAGCACGTCGGAGCGGAAGGTGCGGATCGGCCAGTACGAAGGCAGTGCATCGCGCTCCGCGTTGGCCGGGTCCAGCGCAACCCACTGGTCCCATGCGTTGGCAAGGAAGTCGAGATAGCGCTGTGAATGAACACGCGCGAATACGGATTCGTCGAATTCGGCGGGCGACTCGATCGGTCCGAGGTTGCGCTCCTGCAATTCGCGCAGGACGTAGTCCGCGCGGGCCGGGACCTCGAAGCACGGCACGAGCTGGCCGCGGAACATCTCCACCTTGCCGTGATGCACGGTGTGGAGGTGATTGAAGACGGTGAGCATCGCGCTAAGCCTCCCGCCGCAGCCCTTCGGAAGCGGCGTCCTGAACAGGCAGCGGCACGACCACATGGGCCGAACGCGCCGCCCGGGCCAGCACGGGCGCCAGCGCCACCCCCGTGTGCGTCCGAAGCGCCACGACTTCTTCCGGCGGCGCAGCCGCCACGATGCGTCCTCCGGCGCTACCACCTTCGGGCCCAAGATCGACCAGCCAATCCGCCTCGGCAATCACATCGAGATCGTGCTCGATCACCACCACGCTGTGCCCGCCGTTCACCAGCCGATGCAGCACATGGATGAGCTTCTCGACATCCGCCATGTGCAACCCCACCGTCGGCTCGTCGAGCACGTACAGCGTGTGCGGCGTCTTGTTGCCGCGACGCGTGACATCGTCACGCACCTTGCTCAGCTCCGTCACGAGCTTGATGCGCTGCGCCTCGCCGCCCGACAAGGTCGGTGAAGGCTGCCCCAGCGTCAGATACCCCAGCCCCACGTCCTTCAGCAACTGCAGCGGATGACTGATGTTCGGCATCGAGGCGAAGAACTCCACCGCCTCGTCCACCTCCATCTGCAGCACGTCGCCGATGCTCTTGCCGCGCCAGCTCACCGCCAGCGTCTCGGGGTTGAAGCGCGCGCCATGGCACACCTCGCAAGGCACCTTCACGTCGGGCAGGAAGCTCATCTCGATGGTTCGTACACCCGCGCCATCGCAACCGGGGCAGCGCCCCTCGCCGGTGTTGAAGCTGAAGCGGGCCGGACCATAGCCGCGCGCCTTCGCCTCCAGCGTGTCCGCGAACAGCTTTCGGATCGTGTCCCAGAAACCGATGTAGGTGGCCGGGCAACTGCGCGGCGTCTTGCCGATCGGCGTCTGGTCGACTTCGAGCACGCGGTCGATCGTCTCGTAGCCTTCGACCGCGCTGCACCCGGCCCATGCCGGACGCTTGCCCGCCGCATCCGCATCGCGCCCCGCCTTCGTCATGCGTTGCACCACCACGGCATGCACATTGGCCAGCAAGACATCGCGCGCCAGCGTCGACTTGCCCGAGCCGCTCACGCCCGTCACCGCGACCAGGCGCTTGAGCGGCAGCGACACCGTCACATCCTGGAGGTTGTGCATATCCGCGCCGCGCACCATCAGCCAGTCCGGCGCACCGGGCGCGGGCGCAGGCACCGGACGCCGCGCCTGCAACGGATGCTTGATTGCATCGCGCAGGTAGCGGCCCGTCTGTGACTCGCCGGCGGCCTGGATGTCGGCCACCGTGCCCTCCGCGACCAGCCGCCCGCCGCGCTTGCCCGCGCTCGGGCCGATGTCGATGATGTGGTCGGCGCGGCGGATCGTGTCCTCGTCGTGCTCCACCACCACCAGCGTGTTGCCCTTGTCGCCCAGCTTGTGCAGCGCGTCGAGCAGGATCTGGTTGTCGCGCGCATGCAGGCCGATCGTCGGCTCGTCGAGCACGTAGCAGACGCCCTGCAGGTTGCTGCCGAGCTGCGCCGCGAGACGGATGCGCTGCGCCTCGCCGCCGCTCAACGTCGGTGCGCCGCGATCGAGCGTCAGGTAGCCCAGGCCCACCTCTTCGAGGAATTCGAGTCGGCTCTTGATCTCCGGCACCAGGTCGCGCGCGATCTCTGCCTCGCGCCCCACGAGCTGCAGGCCCTCGAACCACACGCGGATGTCGCTCACGCTCATGCGCGCCAGTTGCGTGATGCCGATGCCGCCGTTGCCCGATGCATCCGAAGCGCCGAAGAGCACCGCACGCGCCGTCGCATTGAGCCGTGTGCCCTCGCAGGTCGGGCACACCACGTCACCCACGTCCTCGGCTTCCGGCTCTGCGAAGGTCTGCTCGCGCCCCTTCTGGTCGTCGGCCATCACCGAGTCGTCGTAGACCTTGCGCTGCTCCTTGGTGAGCTTGACGCCCGTGCCCACGCAATCGGGGCACCAGCCGTGCTTGCTGTTGTACGAGAACAGGCGCGGATCGAGCTCCGCATAGCTGGTGCTGCACACCGGGCAGGCGCGCAGCGTCGAAAACACATGCGCACGCCCGATGCCACGGGTCGGCGCGCCGGCCATCATCGCGCCACGCAGGCCGGTCAGCTCGCTCAGCACATGCACCACGCCTTTGCCGTGCTCCAGCGCACGCGTGAGCGCCTGCCGGAGTTCGGTCTCCTGCGACGGCAGCACATCGAGGCTCGCCACCGGCAGCTCGATGTTGTGCTCCTTGAAGCGGTCGATGCGCGGGAAGCCCGTGGTCGGCAGGAACTCGCCATCCACCCGCAGATGCGTGTAGCCGCGCGGCCGCGCCCAGTCGGCCAGCTCGGTGTAGACGCCCTTGCGGTTGGTCACCAGCGGCGCGAGCAGGCCGATGTGCTGGCCCTTGAAGTTCTTCAGCAACTGCGCCGCGATGCTGTCCGGTGTCTGCGGCTGAACCGCCGCGCCGTCGTGGATGCAGTGCTGCACGCCGAGCTTGACGTACAGCAGCCGCAGGAAATGCCACACCTCGGTCGTCGTGCCCACCGTGCTCTTGCGACCGCCGCGCGACAGACGCTGCTCGATCGCCACGGTCGGCGGAATGCCGTACACCGCGTCGACTTCGGGCCGGCCCGCCGGCTGCACGATGCTGCGCGCATAGGCGTTGAGCGATTCGAGATACCGTCGCTGCCCTTCGTTGAACAGGATGTCGAAGGCCAGCGTCGACTTGCCCGATCCGCTCACGCCGGTCACCACGCTGAACTTGCCGCGTGGAATGTCGACCGACAGGTGCTTGAGGTTGTGCTCGCGCGCATTCACGATCTGGATCGCATCGCGGCCCGGCGCCGGCTGCGCATGCGCCGCGTAGTCGCGCGCCGCGCGCTCGGCCACCTTGAAGGCACCCGGGCCGATCGCGAGTTCGTAGTCGGCCAGCGCCTCGCCGGTGAGCGAGGCGCGGTTCTCGCGCACCTGCTCGGGCGTACCAACCGCCACGATCTGCCCACCGCCCTCGCCGCCTTCGGGGCCGAGATCGATGATCCAGTCGCTCGCGCGGATCACGTCCAGGTTGTGCTCGATCACCACCAGCGAATGCCCCGCGTCGAGCAGCTTGCGCAGCGCTCGCATCAGGCGCGCGATGTCGTCGAAGTGCAGGCCGGTGGTCGGCTCGTCGAAAAGAAACAGCGTGCCCTTGCGCGCCAGCGGCTGCTTGCTCGCGCTGCCGCTCTTCGCGGCCTCCGCGAGGAAGCCCGCGAGCTTGAGCCGCTGCGCCTCGCCGCCGCTGAGTGTCGGCACCGGCTGGCCGAGCTTCACGTAGTCGAGGCCGACGTCGACGATCGGCTGCAGCATGCGCAGCACTTCGCGATCACTATCGAACGCGGCGGCCGCCTCGGCCACGGTGAGTTCGAGCACATCGGCGACGTTCATCGCGCGTCCCTTGCGCTCGATCGTGACTTCGAGGATCTCCGGCCGGTAGCGCTTGCCATCGCAATCCGGGCAGCGCAGGTACACATCGGAGAGGAACTGCATCTCCACATGCTCGAAGCCCGAGCCGCCGCAGGTCGGGCAGCGCCCGTCGCCGCTGTTGAAGCTGAACTTCGACGAGGTGTAGCCGCGCTGCCGCGAGAGCGCCGCGGTCGCGAAGATCTCGCGGATCGCATCCCAGGCGCCCACATAGCTCGCAGGATTGGACCGCGCGGTCTTGCCGATCGGCGACTGGTCGACGAACACCACGTCGCTCAGATGATCGGCGCCCAGCAGACGGTCATGCGCGCCCGGCGATTCGGTCGCGCGGCCGAAGTGCCGCATCAACGCGGGCGCGAGCACGTCCTGCACCAGCGTCGACTTGCCCGATCCGCTCACGCCCGTGATGCACACGAGGCGCGACAGCGGGATCTCCACTGTCACGTCCTTCAGGTTGTGCTCGCGCGCGCCTTCGAGGATGAGGCGCGGCGTGTTCTCGCTCACCATGCGGCGGAAACCCATGCCGATCTGCTTGCGGCCGCCGAGGTACTGGCCGGTGAGCGTGTCGGCGTCGCGCAGCGCGTTGGTCGTGCCGTCGAACACCACGCGCCCGCCGCGCACGCCGGGGCCGGGGCCCATGTCGATCACGCGGTCGGCCGCGAGCATCACGGCCGGATCGTGCTCCACCACCACCAGCGTGTTGCCGGCGTCGCGCAAGCGCAGCATCGCTTCGGTGATGCGGTTCATGTCGCGCGGATGCAGCCCGATGCTGGGCTCGTCGAGCACGAAGAGCGTGTTGACCAGCGAGGTGCCGAGCGCGGTCGTGAGGTTGATGCGCTGCACCTCGCCGCCGCTCAGCGTGCGGCTCTGGCGGTCGAGCGTCAGATAGCCGATGCCCACGTCGTGCAGGTAGCGCAGCCGCGTCGTGATTTCCTCGAACAGCAGCTTGAGCGCCTGTACCTCGCCTTCGCTCGCATTGCTGTGGTTGCCGTGGCTTTCCATGCCATCGAAGAAGCGGCGCAGGCGCTCGATCGGCAGCAGCATCAGGTCGTGCAGGCACAGGCCCGGCAGGGATTCGAGCTGCGCGCGCGACCACTTCGCGCCCTTGGGCATGAAGCGCTTGACCGGTTCGAGCACCGCGTCGGCATCTTCCTTGCCGCCGATGCGCCACAGCAGGCTTTCGAGCTTGAGCCGCGCACCCGCGCAGGTCGGGCATGGCGTGTAGCTGCGGTACTTGGACAAGAGCACGCGGATGTGCATCTTGTACGCCTTGCTCTCCAGGTAGCCGAAGAAGCGGCGGATGCCGTACCACTGCTTGCTCCAGTTGCCTTCCTTGTAGTTGGGCGTGCCTTCGATGACCCACTGCTTCTGCTCGTCGGTGAGCTTGTTCCAGGGCGTGTCGCGCGGAATGCCGGCGGCTTCCGCGTGGCGCATCAGGTCGTCCTGCGCTTCTTTCCATGCGGGCGTCTGGATCGTCTTGATCGCGCCGGCGCGCAGCGTGAGCTTGTCGTTCGGGATCACGAGGCCGAGATCGACCCCGATCACGCGGCCGAAACCCCGGCACGTCTCGCAGGCCCCCACCGCCGAGTTGAAGGAGAACATCGACGGAATCGGGTCCGAATAGCGAATGTCGCTTTCGGGGCAATGCAGGCCGGTGGAGAACTTCCAGATTTCGGGCGCGGCACTTTCTTCCGCAGGCAACGCGTAGACCGTGAGCCGGCCGCTGCCACGCTTGAGCGCCACCTCGATCGCCTCGATGGCGCGCGCGCGCTCCGCATTCGACATGCGGAAGCGGTCGGCCACCACATCGAGCACCTTGCGCGGGCCGGTGGGCGTGGCCACTTCGCGCTCGGCCTGGATGCGTGTGAAGCCGCTCGCGGAAAGCCATTGCGTGACCTCCTCCGCGGAGGTGCTCGCCGGCAATTCGACCGGAAAGGTCAGGACCACGCGCGGATCGCCCGCCGCCGCTGCGCGCGACACCATCTCGGCATAGATCGAATCCGGCGAGTCGTGACGCACCGGCAGCGCGGTCTCGCGATCGAACAACTGCGCCGCACGCGCAAACAGCAGCTTCAGGTGGTCGTTGAGTTCCGTCATCGTGCCGACGGTCGAACGCGACGAGCGCACCGGGTTCGTCTGGTCGATCGCGATCGCGGGCGGCACGCCTTCCACCTTGTCGACCGCCGGCTTGTCCATGCGGTCGAGGAACTGCCGCGCGTAGGCCGAGAAGGTCTCGACGTAGCGCCGCTGGCCTTCGGCGTAGAGGGTGTCGAACACCAGGCTCGACTTGCCCGAGCCGCTCGGGCCGGTGACCACCGTCATCTCGCCGGTGCGGATGTCGAGATCGAGGTTCTGGAGGTTGTGCTGACGTGCGCCGCGAATGCGGATGGAACCCTGTGTCATGAATGCCTTGCGGAATGGGGCAGACATTCTAGGAATTCGGACGCACCTTCGCTTGCGGCCGCCCAACACGATGGCCGGGCGAATCGCTTACACACCGACACACATCCGCCGGCGCCGCAAGCGGCCCACAATCCGGCTCAAATCCGACATCCCGCCAGCTCATGACATTCCTCGTCGACGAAGAAATCACGTTCCGCAAGCTGGAGATCCTGCTGGCCTTCATGGAGACCGGCAATCTCGCGCGCACGGCCGAGAAGCTCGACATCAGCACGGTCAGCGTCCATCGCGCGCTGCACTCGCTGGAGACCGGCGCGCGCTGTGCGCTGTTCCGGCTCGAAGGCCGCAACCTGCTGCCCACGGATGCCGCCAGGACACTGGCCGACGTGGCGCGCGAGGTGGTGCACACGATGTCCGAAGGCATCCGCGCCACGCGCGAGGTGGCGGGCTACTCGGCCGACCGCATCCGCATCGGATCGCTCTTTTCGCTGACCAGCCGGACGGTACCGAAGGTGATCATGGGCATGAAGCTGCGCAAGCCCGATCTGCACACCGAACTGGTGCTGGGCTCCAACGCCGACCTGCTGCAGAAGCTGCGCGACGGCGCGGTCGACGCGGTGCTGATGGCCGTCCCCGACGAGGCGCAGGATGTCGAATCGGAGCCGCTCTTCGAGGACGACATCTTCTTCGCCGCGCCCACTGGCTCGCGCTACGCGGAGATGGCCGAAGTCGACCTCGGCGCGTGCAGGCACGAGCGCTTCGTGAGCCTGTCGGAAGGCTTCGTGACCTACAGCGGCTTCATGGAATCGTTCCGCATCGCGGACTTCGCGCCGGACGTCGTGATGCGCACGGGCGACATCTTCTCGCTGATGAACCTCGTGAGCGGCGGTGTCGGCTACACGCTGCTGCCGGGTCGTGTGCGCGGGGCGCTGCCGCACAACGTGCGGCTGGTGCCGCTGCAGCCGAAGTACCTGGTGCGCCAGACCATCGCGGTGAACTTCCTGCGCACCCGCGAGCGCGATCCCAACCTGCTCGCGCTGCTGGCGCTGTGCCGAAGCTCGAAGGCCGATCTCGCCTAAGGTGTCGCCCGAGGGTTAACCCGCGACCGTTTCACGCACCGTAAGCATCGCCGCCCCCCGTTAATTGATCGCGCGGGGGGCCGCCGATACCGTACGTCTCCAGAACGCCGCGCTTTCCGCGCGGCGCATCACAAAGGAGACGCACATGATCATTTTCGGAACCGCCCTGCTGGCCGTATGCCATCTGCTGGGCATCTTCCTCGGGGATCTGCTGGGGCAGGCGCTGGGCGTGAAGACCAACGTCGGCGGCGTCGGCATCGCCATGCTGCTGCTGATCTTCGCGCGGCTCTACATGCAGAAGCGCGACTTCCTGCCGAAGCTGACCGAGCTCGGCGTCGAGTACTGGGGCGCGATGTACATCCCCGTCGTGGTCGCCATGGCGGCGCAACAGGACATGGTCTCGGCGCTGCGCGGCGGCCCGGTCGCGGTGCTCTCGGCCATCGCCGCCGTCGCGGTGTGTGCCTGCGTGATCGCAGCGATCAATCGGTCCGAACGGCCCCACGTCGAAACCGAAAGCGCACCGACGCTGCACGACAACCCCCTGCTGACTGAAGCGGAGTAACCAACATGATCGAAATCCTCGAAAAAGCCGCCATCCACAATGGCCTCGTGACCGCCTTCGCGGTGGTCGGCCTGATCATCCTGCTGTCGGGCCAGATCTCGCGCCGGCTGACCTTCGGCCGCGTGCATGGCTCCGCCATCGCGATCGTGATCGGCCTGGCGCTCGCCTACTGGGGCGGCACGCAGACCGGCGGCCACAAGGGGCTGGCCGACATGTCGCTGTTCGGCGGCATCGGATTGATGGGCGGCGCGATGCTGCGCGACTTCGCGATCGTCGCCACCGCGTTCGAGGTGCAGGCCACCGAGGCGCGCAAGGCCGGGCTGATCGGCGTGGTGTCGCTGGTGCTCGGCACCGTGCTGCCCTTCATCGTCGGCGCGGGCATCGCCTGGAGCTTCGGCTATTCGGACGCGGTGAGCATGACCACCATCGGCGCGGGCGCCGTCACCTACATCGTCGGCCCCGTCACGGGCGCGGCCATCGGCGCGACGCCGGACGTGATGGCGCTGAGCATCGCGACGGGGCTGGTCAAGGCCATCCTCGTGATGGTGGGCACGCCGATCGCCGCGCGCTTTCTGGCACTGAAGACGCCGCGCTCGGCGATGGTGTTCGGCGGGCTCGCCGGCACCGTGAGCGGCGTGTCCGCCGGTCTCGCCGCCACCGACCGCAAGCTGGTGCCCTACGGCGCACTGGTCGCGACCTTTCACACCGGCCTCGGCTGCCTGATGGGTCCGTCGGTGCTGTTTTTTGCCACCAAGGCATTGGTGGGTTGAGGAATCTCCATGGACCGAATGAACTGGAACACCAAGGCCGAGAACCGCGCGGCGCGACTTGCGCGAGCGGCCAACGCGCTCGGCACCGACCTGGCGGGCAAGCACGTCGCCACCGAAGCGATCGGCAAGCTGCTCGAAGCCGTGCTGGAGCCGGGCGACCGGGTCTGCCTCGAAGGCAACAACCAGAAGCAGGCCGATTTCCTGGCGCGCGCGCTGGTGCAGGTCGATCCGGCGAAGGTGCACGGCCTGCACATGGTGCAGTCGGTGCTCGCGCTGCCCGAGCACCTCGATGTGTTCGAGAACGGCGTCGCCGCGCGGCTGGACTTCAGCTTCTCGGGCCCGCAGGGCGCACGGCTGGCCAAGCTGGTGTCGGGCGGGCGCATCGAGATCGGCGCCATCCACACCTACCTCGAACTCTTCGCGCGCTACTTCGTCGACCTCACGCCGAAGGTGGCGCTGGTGACCGCGCATGCGGCCGATGCCGAAGGCAACCTCTACACCGGCCCCAACACCGAGGACACGCCGGTCATCGCGGAGGCCACGGCCTTCTCGGGCGGCATCCTGATCGCGCAGGTGAACGAGCTGGTCGACGGCAAGACCACCACACTGCCGCGCGTGGACATTCCGGCCGACTGGGTCTCCTTCGTCGTCAAGGCGCCGCGTCCCAACTTCATCGAACCGCTGTTCACGCGTGACCCGGCGCAGATCAGCGAGATCCAGGTGCTGATGGCGATGATGGCGATCAAGGGCATCTACGCCGAGTACGGCGTGCAGCGCCTGAACCACGGCATCGGCTTCGACACCGCCGCCATCGAGCTGCTGCTGCCGACCTATGCGGAGTCGCTCGGCCTCAAGGGAAAGATCTGCAAGCACTGGGCGCTGAACCCGCATCCGGCGCTGATCCCCGCCATCGAGGCGGGCTGGGTGGAATCAGTGCATTCCTTCGGCTCGGAGCTGGGCATGGAGGACTACATCCGCGCGCGCTCCGACGTGTTCTTCACGGGGCCCGACGGCAGCCTGCGCAGCAACCGCGCGCTGTGCCAGGCGGCAGGCCACTATGCGTGCGACCTGTTCATCGGCTCGACGCTGCAGATCGACCTGGACGGCAACAGCTCGACCGCGACGCTGGGCCGCATCGCCGGCTTCGGCGGCGCGCCCAACATGGGCGCCGATGCGCGCGGGCGGCGCCATGCGAGCCCGGCGTGGCTCAAGGCGGGCCGCGAGGCGCGCAACGGTCGTAGCGGCGCGGCCGGCACGCCGCGCGGACAGAAGCTCGTGGTGCAGATGGTCGAGACCTTCCGCGAGCACATGCAGCCTGCCTTCGTCGACAGGCTCGATGCCTGGACCCTGCAGGAGCAGGCCGGCATGGAACTGCCGCCGATCATGATCTACGGCGACGACGTCACGCACATCCTCACCGAGGAAGGCATTGCCAACCTGCTGCTGTGCCGCACCGATGCGGAGCGCGAGCAGGCGATCCGCGGCGTGGCCGGCTACACCGCCATCGGGCTCGGCCGCGATCGCCGCGCTGTCGAAAACCTGCGCGACCGCGGCGTGATCCGCCGCCCGGAAGACCTCGGCATCGATCCGCGCGAGGCCACGCGCAACCTGCTGGCGGCGCGGAGCATGCGCGATCTGGTGCGCGCATCGGGCGGTCTCTATCAGCCCCCCAAGCGATTCAGAAACTGGTGATCGGAGAACGACCATGACCATTCCCGCAGGGCTCGAAGCCCTCGATTTCTCCTTCGCCGGCATCCGGCCGGCCGGCACCTTCGCGCCGGTGCTGGTCGGCGTCGTCGGCTCGGGCAACCTGGAGGTGCTGCTCGAAGCAGCCGGCGGCGACGGCTGCAGCGTGCGCGTCGAGACCTCGGCGCGCGGCTTCGGCCCGATCTGGGAAGCCGTGCTCGGCGACTTCCACGAACGGCATCCGCTGGCCGGCGTAAGCATCTCCATTAACGACATGGGTGCGACACCCGCCGTCGTCAGCCTGCGGCTCGACCAGGCCGTGGCCGAACTGCCGAAAGCGGCACAAGGAGGACAGCCATGATCAGCTACGCCGAATGCTCGGCGCGCGAACGGCTCGCGCAGGTGCTCGATGCGGGGAGCTTCCATGAATGGCTGCCGCCGTCCGAACGGCTCACCAGCCCGCATCTCGCGCAGCTCGGCGTGCCTTCTTCCTTCGACGACGGCGTGGCCATCGGCCGCGCGAAGCTCGGCGGCGTGGAGGTGTTCGTCGCCGCGCAGGAAGGCGCCTTCATGGGCGGCGGTGTCGGCGAAGTGCATGGCGCCAAGCTGGTCGGCCTGCTGCGCCGCGCGCTGCGCGACCGGCCGGCGGCGGTGCTGCTGCTGGCCGAATCGGGCGGCGTTCGGCTGCACGAGGCCAACGCCGGGCTGATCGCGGTGTCGGAGGTGATGCGCGCCGTGCTCGACGTGCGCGCGGCCGGCGTGCCGGTCATCACGCTGATCGGCGGCGCCAACGGCTGCTTCGGCGGGATGGGCATCGTCGCGCGCTGCACCGACCACATCGTGATGAGCGACGTGGGGCGGCTCGCCATGTCCGGCCCCGAGGTGATCGAGGCCTCGCACGGCGTGGAGGAATTCGACTCGCGCGACCGTGCACTGGTGTGGCGCACCACCGGCGGCAAGCATCGCTGGCTCATCGGCGATTGCGACGTGCTGGTGGAAGACGACGTGGCTGCGTTCAGGCAGGCCGCGCTCGACGCGATCGGCGCGTCGAGGCCGGTGACGCTCGACGCGCTCGAACAAGAACACGCGCTGCTTGCTGCGCGCCTGCGCATGCTGCCGACCGCGGACGAAGCGGGCGACGACGCCATCGCGCTGTGGACCCGCCTGGGCATCCCCGACGCCGCGCGCGTGCCCGAACTCGACGTGGCCGCCGTGCGTGCGCTGCGCCCGGAATGAGACGCTCAGGAGCAAGACGATGGACTGGAACCTTCTCGCCACCCGCCTCTTCGGCGCCGCTCACGGCATCACCGCAGAGGACGATTTCCTGCACGGCACCGTGCACTTCGACGGCCGGCCGATCACGGTGGTCGGCACCACGAACCACGCGCCCATCGGCGTGCGGGTGGCTCTGGCACAGGCGCGCGTGGTGCTGGACACCATCGCGCAGCACCCGGAGCGGCCGATCCTGCTGCTCATCGACACGCAGGGCCAGCAATTGCGCCGGCGCGACGAACTGCTCGGCATCAACCGCGCGATGGCGCACCTCGGCGCAAGCATCGATCTCGCGCGGCGCCGCGGACACCGCGTGATCGGGCTGGTGTACGACCAGGCGCTGTCCGGCGGCTTCATCACCTCGGGCCTGATCGCGGACGCGTGCTATGCGCTCCCCGAAGCCGAGATCCGCGTGATGCGAATCCCCGCGATGGCGCGCGTGACGAAGCTGCCCGAGGACATGCTCGTCGCGTTGTCGCAGTCGAATCCGGTGTTCGCGCCCGGTGTTGCGAACTACGTCGCGATGGGCGGCGTGCGCGCGCTGTGGGAGGGCGACCTGGCCGCCGCGCTGCGCGACGCGCTCGCGCACACGCCGAGGGACGACCGGCGCGCCGTCGATGGTGCCGAGCGCGGCGGCCGCCGGCTGGCCGCCGCTGTCGCGCAGCGCGTGCTGGACGCGGCCTGAGGCTCGCCATGATGCCGCTGCGCCGTCACCGGCTGGCCTTTCTTTCGGACATGGGCTGGGCCGACGTCCGCGCCCGTGCGTGGGACGCCCAGGCACAGGCCTGCATCGACCACTGGGCCGCGCATCGCCTGCCGCTGGTCGTCACGCGCCAGCCGCAAGCGGATTCGGGCGAAGGCCGGATCGCGCTCGGCCTGCCGGCGCCACTGCAATGGGATCGGCGCCGCCTCGCGATCCACGTGCCCCGCAGCGCGCTGGCCTGGTTCGACGAGTTCCCGCGCGCGGAAGATGCCGCGAGCCTGCTGCCGCGCATTCCGCGCGCCGCCTGGCGCACGCTGGGGCGCCAGCTCGCGGCCTGCCATGCCTCGGCGCGCGTCTACGGCGCCTACGGCTGGCAGTTGCTGACCGGACTCCCCTGCGTCCGCGAAAGCTCCGACATCGATGTGTGGATTGGCGTGCGCGACGCCGAGCAGGCGGACGCCGTCGCCCACCACCTCGAAGCCTTCGCGCCCCGACATCCGCGACTCGACGGCGAACTGGTCTTCGAGGACGGTACGGCCGTCGCATGGCGCGAGTGGCAGGCATGGCGCGCAGGCCGTGCGCGCCACCTGCTCGTGAAACGCCTGCACGGCGCGTCGATGGCGGATGCGTCCTTCGTGCGCCGGCATGCGCCGGCGCTGGAGATGGCGGCATGAGCCGCCCGGCCGCTCCGAAGGCGAATTCCGAAGCGCTGCTGCGCGAAGGTTACCCAATGAGCGCCGCCCGGCCGCCCGAAGGCGCTCGCACCGCAGCGCGGAGCGCGGAGGTTTCCGAATGACTGCACTCGCCATGTCGCACGGCGCGCATCGCGCGACGCATGCGCTGCGCCTCACCGTCGCCGACATCGGGCGCGCCGCGACGCTCGCATTGCACGACGAGCTCGAACTCGCACCCAAGCCAGGCCTCGTGTCGTTCATCGACAGCGGCAGCCACGCCGACATGGACGCGCACACCTTCATGCGCAGCCTGTTCGCACTGCGTCACTACTTCGTGCAAATCGCGGCACTGGGCGAAGCGCACGCGCCCTTCGAAGCGCTGGAGCACTGCGGCATCGCCGCCGAACAACGGATGCTCGCGGCCACCGGTGGCATCAACACGCATCGCGGCGCAATCTTCACGCTCGGCCTGCTTTGCGCATCGGCGGGTGCGCTCGTGCGCGAAGGACAACCGCTGTCGCCGCACGCGTTGCGCACCGCTCTGCGCCGGCACTGGGGCGATGCGCTCCATACGCGCAGCCGCCGCGTATCGATGTTGCCCGGCGGCGTCGCTGCGCGCCGATACGGACTGCGCAGCGCGTCGGAAGAAGCCGCGCTCGGATTCCCGGTGCTGTTCGACATCGCCGTACCGGCACTCGCCGCGGCAACCCGTTGCGGACTGGACTCGCAGCGTGCTCGGCTCGACACGCTGTTCGCCATCATGGCGTCGCTCGACGACAGCAACCTCGCGCATCGAGGCGGCCTCGCGGGCTTGCACCACGCACGGCATGCCGCGCGCGGCTATCTCGAACGCGGTGGCGCGGCGACCGACAAGCACTTTGAAGCCGCATGGGCCATCCATCGCGATTTCGTCGCGCGCCGCCTGTCGCCCGGGGGCGCGGCCGACACGCTCGCGGCCGCCTGCTGGATGCGGCGCATCTGCACACGGCTGGCATGAGCGCCGCCCCGCCGCCCGAGGGCGCTCGCACCGCAGTGCGAAGCACGGAGGTCATCCAATGAGCTACGCGCTGATCTTCTCGGGCCAGGGCATGCAGCATCCCGACATGCTGGCGTGGCTGGCCGAGGGCGAACTCCTGCGACACGTTCAACGCGATCTGGGCCACGATTGGCGCGAGCGCCTGCGCGATCCCGATTGGGCGGGCCGCAACGCCAATGCCCAACTGCTCCTCACCGCGCTTGGACTCGCTGCGTGGACGGCGCTTGCCCCGCATCATCCTGCGCCGGCGGTCGTCGCGGGCTACAGCGTCGGCGAAGTGGCGGCCTTCGCGGCGGCCGGCGTCTACGACGCGCCGACCGCCATCGACCTGGTGCGGCACCGCGCCGAGCTGATGGACCGCGATGCCGAACGCTGCGACTGCGGCCTGATCGCGGTGAGCGGCCTCGGCGCCGAAGCGCTCGACGCGCTGTGCGCGGACTTCGGCCTCGCGGTGGCCATCCGCAACGGCGCGGTCAACGTCGTGCTCGGCGGCCCTGCGGCAGCGCTCGCGCCGGCCGCCGAAGCGGCGCAACGCCTCGGCGGCCACGTCACGAGGCTCAACGTCCACGTCGCATCGCACACGCGATGGATGACCGACGCGGCGCGCTCGTTCGAAGCCTTGCTCGCTCCGCGCTCGTTCGGGTCGCCACGAGTCCCCTTGCTCAGCAACGTCGGCGGCCGCGTTCGCGATGCCGATCAGGCCAAGGCCGCACTCGCGCGCCAGATCGACCACACCGTCCACTGGGACGAATGCATGGAGAGCATTGCGGCGCGACGCGTGCGATGCGTGCTCGAAATCGGTCCCGGGCAGGCGCTGGCCCGCATGTGGAACGAGCGGCAAGCGGACATCCCCGCCCGCTCGGCGGATGAGTTCCGCAGCATCGAGGGCGTCATCGGCTGGATCGAGCGACACATCGACTGACCGAGTTGCACCTCGTTTCTGTGGATAACGTTGTGTGTTGTGCGAGGACGAAAGGGCGCGAACGCAGGCCCGGCGCGGCTTGCGACTGCGTTGCCTCGAAAACGGGCACTCATCCTGGTGCCCGGCGAGGACTGATGCGGCAAAAGGCCCCGAGCCGACACAGCGCGAGGCCTTCGATCCAGCCATCCGGGAAATACCGCGGAACCGGCTCCGCCGGGCCGCTGGTATTGCCCCCTGCAAGGGGGCTGAGGGCCGCGGCTCCGGGCCTGCCTGCGCAGGCCTGGACGTGCCCGAAGAGCAGCCGCCTCTGGCGGCCGCCCGTCGGTCGCTACACGAAGTGAGCGAGGCTGGGGGTGTGCCTAATCGTTGGCGTAGATGTCCACATCCTTGGTTTCGCGGATGAAGATCGTGCCGACCACCAGGGTCACTGCCGCGATCACGATCGGATACCACAGCCCGTTGTACATGTTGCCGGTGCTGGCCACGATCGCAAACGCGGTGGTGGGCAGCAGGCCGCCGAACCAGCCGTTGCCGACGTGGTACGGCAGGCTCATCGAGGTGTAGCGGATACGGGTGGGGAACATCTCGACCAGCATGGCGGCGATCGGCCCGTAGACCATCGTCACCAGCAGCACCAGCCAGAAGAGCAGCGCCACGGTCAGGACCTTGTTCATCTGGGCTGGGTCGGCCTTGCTCGGGTAGCCCGCGGTCTTGAGCTGCTCGGTCACGCTCTTCTTGAAGGCGGCGATTTCCTTGCTCGAGGCTTCGTCGAACTTGTGGTTGACCACGTTGCCGACCGGCGAGTTGATCGCGACATCGCCGATCTTCACCACGGCCGGCGAACCGGCGGGGCCGTCGATGCGCTCATAGCTCACCGAGTTCTGCACCAGGAAGCGCTTGGCGATATCGCAGGAGCTGCGGAAGTCGATTTCGCGTGCCACCGGGTTGCCCTGGAACGAGCAGGTGCCCGGGTCGGCGGTGACGGTCACGCCAGCGGTCGCCTGTGCCTTGGCGAGGGCAGGGTTGGCGGCTTCGGTCAGCATCTTGAAGACCGGGAAGTAGGTCACGACCGCCAGCAGGCAGCCGGCCAGGATGATCGACTTGCGGCCGATCTTGTCGGACAGCGTGCCCCACACCACGAAGAACGGCGTGCCGATCAGCAGGGCGGCCGCGATCATCAGGTTGGCGGTCGTCGCATCGACCTTGAGCTGCTGCGTCAGGAAGAACAACGCATAGAACTGGCCGGTGTACCAGACCACGGCTTGGCCGGCGGTGAGGCCGATGAGCGCCAGGATCACGATCTTGAGGTTCTTCCACTGGCCGAAGGATTCGGCGAGCGGCGCCTTCGAGGTCTTGCCCTCGGCCTTCATGCGCTGGAATGCCGGCGATTCGGACAGCGACAGGCGGATCCAAACCGAGACGCCCAGCAGCAGGATCGAGACGAGGAAAGGAATGCGCCATGCCCAATCGGCGAAGGCTGCTTCGCCGACGCCTTCGCGCACGCCGAGGATGACCAAGAGGCTCAGGAACAGGCCGAGCGTGGCGGTGGTCTGGATCCACGAGGTGTACGCGCCGCGCTTGCCGTGCGGCGAGTGCTCGGCCACATAGGTGGCCGCACCGCCGTACTCGCCGCCGAGGGCGAGGCCCTGCAGCAGTCGCAACGCGATGAGGATCACCGGCGCTGCGACGCCGATGGTCGCGTAGCTCGGCAGCAGGCCGACGATGAAGGTCGACAGACCCATGATCAGGATCGTGACCAGGAAGGTGTACTTGCGCCCGATCATGTCGCCGAGGCGGCCGAACACGATGGCGCCGAAGGGACGGACGAGGAAGCCCGCCGCGAAGGCCAGCAGCGCGAAGATGAAGGCCGCGCCGGCATCCAGGCCGCTGAAGAACTGCTTCGCGATGATCGCTGCGAGCGAACCGTAGAGGTAGAAGTCGTACCACTCGAACACCGTTCCGAGGGAGGAAGCGAAGATGACCTTCTTCTCCTCGGCGGTCATGGGACGCGGACCGCTGGTCGGCGCTCCCCGTGAATCTAGTGTGGCTGCCATGTCGTCTCCTTCTAGTGTTTCGCCCACGGCGTGGGACGTCACGCATTCTTGGAGTGCCGACTGACCCGAGGCTGTCGCCAAACTGAATCGTTGCTGACAGCTTAGGGTCTAACCCGCGGATCGCTTTTCAGCCTGTAGAAAATGTCAGCCTTTGTTGCGGCGCAGCGAAGGGCGCTGGTCAGCCGTGGCCCATTCGGCGCCGTCGAACCAGTCGTCACCGGCGAGGTAGGCGCGCAGCATGCCGAGGCCGTCGAAGCCCCAGAACTGGCGGCCGTCGACCTCGAACGTGGGCACGCCGAAGATGCCGCGCGCGATGGCCTCGTCGGTGTTCTTCTTGAGTTGCGCCTTCACCTCGTCGCCGCCCGCATCGCGCACCTGGCGCAACTGCGCAGCGAGCGCGGCAAGGCGGGCTTCGTCGCCCGGCTCGCCGCCGGTGCGCCAGATGTCGCGGAAGAGTGTCTCGGTCACGTGGCGATTGATGTCGCCGTCGGTCGATGTCGCGAGCGCCAACCGCAGGTGCGGCAGCGGATTGAAAGGATGCGTCGCCGGCATCTGGACCGGGATGCCGTTTTCGCGTCCCTGCCACAGGATGTGCCGGTAGGTCCATGTGCGCTTCGAAGGGATCTCCGCCGGCCCGAGCTGGCCGTGGTGCTTGAGCAGCGCACCGAAGAGCAGCGGCCGGTACGCCACGCTGTAGGTCAGCCCTTCGAGCGCCTGCGGCAGATGCTCGAAGGCGAGGTACGCGTAAGGCGAGATGAAGTCGAGATGGAAGGTGATGTGCTTCATGGCTTGTCTCCGGCGCTGGCGAGGAAGCCGGCCTGCGCACGCAGTTCGATGGCGCGCCACACGCCGCGCTTGTCGGCATCGCCCATGCGGCTCCATGCCGCAATCTCGTCGATGGTGCGCAGGCACCCTTCGCAGAAGCCGCTCTCCGGGTCCATCCGGCAGATCGAGATGCAGGGCGACGGCACGCCACTCGCGACCGCGCGTGCGGCAATGGCGCGGTCGACGACGCTCACACCACGTCCGCGACCGGCGCGCCGGTCAGGCCTTCGAGATCCTGCGGACGCAGCCGCACCACCGCGTGCGGATGGCCCGCGGCGGCCCAGATCTCGTCGAAGCGGAAGAGGTCGCGATCGATCAGCATCACCGGCTCGGTCGCGTGGCCGAACGGCGACACACCGCCGATCGAAAAACCGGTGCGCGACTTCACGAACTCCGCATCGGCGCGGCCGAGCTTGCCCACGATGGCCTCGACCTTCTTCTCGTCCACGCGCCTGTCGCCCGAGGTCACCACCAGCACCGCGCTCTCGTCCGACTTGCGGCGGAACACGATGCTCTTGGCGATCTGCCCGAGCTCGATGCCCAGCGCATCGGCGGCCTGCTGCGCGGTGCGCGCGGCGTCGTCGAGCATGCGCGGCGAATGCGGATGGCCCTTGTCCTGCAGCACGCGCGCGACGCGCTGCACGCCTTCGGGCAAGGAGGTCAGTTCAGCGCCACACATGGTTCAACCGGCCCTCTTGGTGCGGATGGCTTTCGACGCGCGCGAATTCGGCTCGCGGCCCAGTGCGTCGCTGATGTAGACGCCCGCATCGATCAGCTTGTCGAGATCGATGCCGGTTTCGATGCCCATGCCCTGCAGCATGTAGACCACGTCCTCGGTCGCGACATTCCCGGTCGCGCCCTTCGCGTAGGGGCAGCCGCCGAGCCCGGCCGACGAGGTGTCGAATTGCCACACGCCCATCTCCAGGCTCGCGAGCGTGTTGCCGAGCGCCTGTCCATAGGTGTCGTGGTAGTGGCCCGAGATGTCGTCGATGCCGTAGTGCTTGAGCGTGGCTTCCAGCGCGCGCTGCACCTTCACCGGCGTGCCCACGCCGATGGTGTCGGCCACGCCGACATGCTGCACGCCGATCTCCTTCATCAGCCCGGCCAGCATCTCGACGCGCTCCGGCGCGATCTCGCCTTCGTACGGACACCCCACGGTGCACGACATCGCACCGCGCACATAGATACCCTTCTCGCGCGCCGCCTCGACCACCGGCCGGAAGCGCTCGATGCTCTCCGCGATCGAGCAGTTGATGTTGCGCTGGCTGAAGGCCTCGCTCGCGGCGCCGAACACCACGATCTCGTCGGGCCACTCTTCGCGCGGCGCGGCGATCGCGGCCTCGAAGCCCTTCATGTTCGGCGTAAGCACCGAGTAGCGCACGCCAGGCTTGCGCCGGATGCCATGCATCACCTCCGCGTTGTCCGCCATCTGCGGAACCCACTTGGGAGAAACGAAGCTGGTGACTTCGATTTCCCTGAGGCCCGCGTCCTGCAGGCGATGGACGAGGCCGATCTTGACTTCGGCGGGGACCGGCTGCTTCTCGTTCTGCAGGCCGTCGCGCGGGCCGACGTCGACGATCTTGACTTTGGTGGGGTATTTCATCGGTATTACCTAGTTCATATGGCTGAAGCGTATGGCGTCCTGTTCCAGACGCTATGCCCTCGATGCTGAATCATTCAACGGACTGGAAGATTTGCTGCCAAGGCAGATAGTGCAAACTCTCTCGAAAATCAAAGGGAGCTCATCGATGACGATAGTGAAATTCTCGGATCTTTGGAAGAACCATCCTCACGTCACGGGGGAAGGGCCGGTATTGGACAAAAAGGTCTACAACGATCAATGCGCAATCAATCTGGCAGTCGCCCTAATCCGTTCCGGTATGAATCTCGACGGGTTCAAAGGCACGCGCTCATGGCAACAGGACCGTCCCAAGTACCCCATTCGCGCACAGGAACTCGCCGACTGGCTCGCACGAACGCCCACCGGCATTCCCTTCGGGCCCAAGAGATTCAAGGGCAACGAAATTGAGAACAAAGAATCCGGGGAATCAGTATTCGACAGAATTCCTCTCTCAGTAAGCACCGGTATCGTGTTCTTTCAGAACTACTGGGGATCGGGTCGACAAGGCGACCACATTGATCTGTGGAATAGCCGACGCTTGACTGACGTTTCCAGTTGGCTGCGACTACGCTACCGCATCTCATGGGAAGGCTACTGGTCCAACTATCTGAAATCGGAGTCCATCTGGTTCTGGCCGATCCCATGAAACGCTTGTTTTGCATAGCTCTGTGCATGATCGGTTCTGCGTTGCTAACCGCCGTCGCTTCGTTCTACATGATTGACGCGTTCTCGCTATGGTACGGACCGCGCTACATCAAAAATGACAAGGACATCACGACCATCTATCTCCTCTCCCTCGGCGTTTGGCTTGCAACAATTGTTGCCGGCGGTGCGGCAGGAAAGATGATTCACACCCGACTCTGTAAAGCACTGGCTCGACGTTCGAACTAGTATCCGCGCTGTGTATCGACCACGCCGGCAATGGGTTCTCCGCGGGACATCGCGCGGATCTTGCCGGCGATCTGCGCGATCGATGCCTCGCGCAGGGTGCGCGCCGAGCCGTGCGGCGTGACGTTGATCTTCGGGTGGTGCCAGAAAGGATGTTCGGCCGGCAGCGGCTCGACCTCGAACACATCGAGCGTCGCACCTGCGAGCTGGCCGCTGTCGAGCAGCGGGATCAGGTCGGCTTCGACCAGATGCGCGCCGCGCGCGACGTTGATGACGTAGCCGCCCGGCTTGCCGCCGTTGAGCTTCGAGAGCGTCTGGCGGTTCATGATGCCGCGCGTGTCGGGCGTGAGCGGCAGCAGGTTGACCAGCACGCGGGTCGCGCCGAGGAAGGCGTCGAAGTCCTTCTCGCCCGCATGACACCGCACGCCGGCCAGATCCTTCGGTGACCGGCTCCAGCCATTGACCGGGAATTCGAAGTGCTGCACCGCCTTCGCGACTCGCTCGCCGAGCACGCCCAGCCCCATGATCCCCACCGCGAAATCCTCACGCTCGCGCGGCTTGCGAAAGCTCCAGCGGCCCGCACGCGACTCGGCTTCGTACGCGTCGAACTCGCGGAAGTGGCGGATCAGGTAGTGGCAGACGTATTCCGCCATCTGCACCGCCATGCCGGCATCGTCGAGCCGCACCACGCGGGTCTGCGGCGGCACCTTGAGCTTGAGCAGCGCATCGACGCCAGCGCCGATGTTGAAGAGCCCCTTCAAGCCGGGTTGCTCATCCAGCATCTGCTGCGGCGGCGCCCAGACGACCGCGTGATCGGCCGGCGCAGCGCCGGGCTGCCAGGGTTCCACTTCGGCCTCGGGGAAGGCCGCCTGAAATCCCGCAACCCAGGCGTCGGGGCGGAGGTCGGTCAGGCTGACGAGGATTCGCATTCGGGAGGAAGTCATTCCCCGAGCTTAAGCGGCAATACGAAGCAGCTCTGCCCCCTCGGTGACCTGGTCGCCCGGCGCGAAGAGCAGTTCCTCGACCGTCCCGTCCGCAGGCGCGGCGATGGTGTGCTCCATCTTCATCGCCTCCATCACCGCCAGCGCCTGGCCGCGGCTGACCTTGTCGCCCGCCTTGACCGCGAAGGACACCACCTTGCCCGGCATCGGCGCGGTGAGGCGGCCGCCTTCGGCGTGCGTGTCGCCGGCATGCGCGAGGCGGTCGATCGCGGTGATCTTCGTCGCGCCGTCGGCGGCGAAGACGTGCGCGGTCGCCTGGTCCTCGTAGACGTTGAGCGTGTGCCGGTGGCCGTTGAACATCAGTTCGAGTTGGCCCGTCGGGAAGCTGCCGATTTCGAGCGGGCCGGAGACCTCACCCACGCTGAGCGCGAGCGCACCGTCGTGCAGGTAGCGCAGCTCGGCGTTCTTGGTCTCGCCGCGGAACTCGAACTCGAAGGGCCGCGTGGCGATGCCGTGCGATTGCCAGCCGTCGCGGCGGCTGAACGGATCGGCGCTTGCGGTCGCGCGTTCGGCCAGCAGGGTGTTCGCGATCGAGGCAGCGGCTGCGAGGGGCAGGCCCAGCGGCTCCTGGTCGAACAGCACCGCACGCTCGCGCTCGATCAGCGCGGTGTCGAGCTTGGCATGGGCGAACGAATCAGTGCGCAGGATGCCGCGCAGGAACTGCACGTTGGTCGCCACGCCCACGATGTGCGTCTGCGCCAGCGCCTGGTCGAGCCGCGCGAGCGCCTCTTCGCGCGTCGCGCCGTGCACGATGAGCTTGGCGATCATCGAGTCGTAGAAGGGCGAGATCACGCCGCCTTCGCGCACGCCGTCGTCGATGCGCACGCGGCTGCGCTGGAAGGCAGTGGCCTGCGGCTTGCGGTACACGTGCAGCGTGCCGGTGGCGGGCAGGAAGTTGTTGTCGGGGTTCTCGGCGCAGATGCGCGCCTCGATCGCATGGCCGTGGATCTGCAACTGCTCCTGCTTCAGCGGCAAGGGCTCGCCCGAGGCCACGCGCAACTGCCATTCGACGAGGTCGAGGCCGGTGATCGCCTCGGTCACCGGGTGCTCCACCTGCAGGCGCGTGTTCATCTCCATGAAGAAGAAATTCATGCTGCCGTCGTCGCGCTGCTCGACGATGAATTCCACCGTGCCCGCGCCGACGTAGTTGACCGCGCGCGCGGCGGCCACAGCCGCCTCGCCCATCTGCTTGCGCATCGCCTCGGTCATGCCGGGCGCGGGCGCTTCTTCCAGCACCTTCTGGTGGCGCCGCTGCACCGAGCAGTCGCGCTCGAAGAGGTAGACGTAGTTGCCGTGCGTGTCGCCGAAGACCTGGATCTCGATGTGGCGCGGGCGCTGCACGTATTTCTCGATCAGCACGGCATCGTCGCCGAAGCTGTTGATCGCCTCGCGCTGGCACGACGCCAGCGCGGCTGCGAAGTCGCCCTTCTTCTCGACGATGCGCATGCCCTTGCCGCCGCCGCCGGCGCTGGCCTTGATGAGCACCGGGTAGCCGATGCGGTCGGCCTCGCTCTGCAGCAGTTCGGGGTTCTGGTCGCTGCCGTGGTAGCCGGGCACCAGCGGCACATCGGCCTTTTCCATCAGCTGCTTGGACTCGGCCTTGAGGCCCATCGCCTTGATCGCCGACGGCGGCGGGCCGATGAAGACCAGGCCGGCATTGGCGCAGGCCTGCGCGAATTCCTCGTTCTCGCTCAGGAAGCCGTAGCCCGGATGCACCGCTTCGGCGCCCTTGGACTTCGCGGCTTCGAGGATCTTCTCCCAGCGCAGGTAGCTTTCCTTCGGCGCACTGCCGCCAAGGTGAACCGATTCGTCGCAGGCGCGCACATGGCTGGCGTGCGCGTCGGCATCGGAGTACACCGCGACGGTGCGGATCGCCATGCGGCGTGCTGTGGCCGCGACACGGCAGGCGATCTCGCCACGGTTGGCGATGAGGATCTTCTTAAACATTCGATGAGTCTCCAGGAGGATTCTTCTTGAGCTGGAAGGCCGGCGTCACGCCGGGATCGGGCCGCCCGCTGAAGATGCGGGCCACGCGGGCGAAGAGGGATCTGAGGAAGCGCCAGCTCTTGCGAATGAGCCATACGCTGAAGACCAGCACGGCGATGAAGAGGATGCCGAACACCAGCGGATGCACGACCGCGAGCCAGAGGCTGACCGGCACCACGCTGTCCTCGACCAGCGACGCGCCGACGTTGCTGAAGGGTTCGGGCGAGGTGTTGATGGCCGCGCGCGTCGTCGCCTTCGCCGCATGCGCGGTGGCAGCGAAGCCGCCGCCCAGCAGCGCGGCGACGAGCGCCATCACCGCATGGTCGGCACCGAACACGCCCGCTGCCAGAGCGGCTCCGGCGGGGATGCGGATCACGGTGTGGACCATGTCCCAGAGCGAATCGAGGCCCGGGATCTTGTCGGCGAAGAACTCGACGAACACCATGAACCCGCTCGCCACCAGCACCACCGGGTGCGCCAGCAGTTGCAGGCCGCCGGGCAACTGCACCCAGCCGAGGTAGCCCGCGAGACCGGTCAGCAGCACGACGAGGTACAGCCGCACGCCGCTGGCCCAGCCGAGTGCGGCAGCCAACGCGAGCAATTGCGGCATGTCCAGGGCGTCCATGGTCGTCCGATGCGTCAGTTCAACCAGGAAGGCTTGCGCTTCTGAAGGAAGGCCTGCACGCCTTCACGGCCCTCTTCGCTTGCGCGGATGTCCGCGATGCCCTCGACCGTCTTCGCGACGAGTGCATCGTCGATCTCGCGGCCGGCAACGTCGGCGATCAGCGTCTTGCAGGCACGCACCGCCGCCGGGCTCGCACCGGTCAGTGCTTTCACGATCTCGGCCACCTTGGCATCGAGCGCATCGGCGGCAACGACCTCGTGCACGAAGCCGATGCGGTGCGCCTCCGCGGCCGCGAAGCGCTCGGCCGTGAGGAACCAGCGCTGCGAAGCTCGCGTGCCCATCGCGCGCAGCACGTAGGGGCTGATGGTCGCCGGGATCAGGCCGATCTTCACTTCGCTCAGGCAGTACCAGGCCGTATCCACGCTCACTGCGATGTCGCACGCGGCCACGAGCCCCATGCCGCCCGCGTAGACATCGCCCTGCACGCGCGCGATGGTGGGCTTGGGACAGTCGGCGATGGTGCGCAGCATGGTCGCCAGCTTGCCCGCATCGGCGACGTTCTCGTCACGCGTGTAGTCGGCCATGCGCTTCATCCAGTTGAGGTTCGCGCCCGCGCAGAAGGCCGGTCCGTTCGCACCGAGAACGATGGCCCGGACCTGCGACGACGCACCGGCTTCGATGAACGCCTGCGTCAGCTCGGCGATCACGATGTCGTCGAAGGCGTTGCGCAGCTCGGGCCGGTTGAGCCAGATGCGCGCGACCGCGCCTTCGATGGAGAGTTCGAGTGTGGTGAACGAGGTGCTCATGATGAGGAACGGGACTCTTGTTGCAGCAGGTAGACCCAGTCGAGCTCCGGTCCCGGATGGACCATCGCCGTCAGTGCAGCGGTCAGCTGCCCGCGATGATGGGTCGCGTGGTTGAAGACATGGCCAAGCGCCGGTGCGAAGGGGATCCGCACCTCTTCGCCGTTGTTGCGCACATAGACCAGCTCGCCATCGAAGCGCTCCGACGTCAGCGTCGCGAGCCACGGGCTCCAGCGCGCCACGGCTTCGCGCAAGGCCTTGCACACTTCGGCGCGATCCCCATGCAGCTCGGTATCGAGCGGCATGCGCGGCGAGCGCCCCTCGGCAAAGCGCGAGAACCAGATGTTGTCGGTCAGCAGCAGGTGGTTGACCGTGCGGTGCACGGAACGGAAGTACAGGCCGCAGTCGCGATGCCAGTCGTCGTCGGACAGTCCGCGCAGGTTCGTGTCGATCAGCTTGTACGTGGCCCAGACGTGATAGCGCGCGAGGCTCGCGAAGTAGTTCGGCAGCGTCATGGCGAACCTCTCACATGCGGAAGATGCCGAACTTCGGCTCGGGGATCGGCGCATTGCGCGTGGCGGCGAGCCCCAGCGCCAACACCCGGCGCGTGTCGGCCGGGTCGATGATGCCGTCGTCCCACAGGCGCGCCGTGGCGTAGTACGGATGGCCCTGCACTTCGTACTGCTGGCGAATCGGCGACTTGAAGGCCTCTTCTTCCTCGGCGCTCCATTGCCCGCCCTTGGCCTCGATGCCGTCGCGCTTGACGGTGGCGAGCACGCTCGCGGCCTGCTCGCCGCCCATCACGCTGATGCGCGCGTTGGGCCACATCCAGAGGAAGCGCGGTGAGTACGCGCGACCGCACATGCCGTAGTTGCCCGCGCCGAAGCTGCCGCCGATGATGATCGTGAACTTGGGCACGTTGGCCGTGGCCACTGCCGTCACCATCTTGGCGCCATGGCGCGCGATGCCTTCGTTCTCGTACTTTCGGCCCACCATGAAGCCGGTGATGTTCTGCAGGAACACCAGCGGGATCTTGCGCTGGCAGCACAGCTCGATGAAGTGCGCGCCCTTCTGCGCCGATTCGGAGAACAGGATGCCGTTGTTGGCGACGATGCCCACCGGCATGCCCTCGATTTCGGCGAAGCCGCAGACCAGCGTGCTGCCGAAGCGGGCCTTGAACTCGTGGAACTCGCTGCCGTCGACGATGCGCGCGATGATCTCGCGCACGTCGAAGGGCTTGCGCGTGTCGACGGGGATCACGCCATAGAGCTCCTCGGCCGCGTACTCCGGTGCACGCGGCGCGGGCGCATCGCTTTTCGGCGCGCGTGCGTTGAGGTTGGCGACCGCCGTGCGCGCCAGCGCGAGCGCGTGCAGGTCGTTCTGCGCCAGGTGATCGGCCACGCCCGAGAGCCGCGTGTGCACGTCGCCGCCACCGAGGTCTTCGGCCGTCACGACTTCACCGGTCGCCGCCTTCACGAGCGGCGGGCCGCCCAGGAAGATGGTGCCCTGGTTCTTGACGATGATGCTTTCGTCGCTCATCGCGGGCACATACGCGCCGCCGGCCGTGCACGAACCCATGACCACCGCGATCTGCGCGATGCCCTGCGCGCTCATGTTCGCCTGGTTGTAGAAGATGCGGCCGAAGTGCTCGCGGTCCGGAAACACCTCGTCCTGGTTCGGCAGGTTGGCGCCGCCCGAATCGACCAGGTAGATGCACGGCAGGCGGTTCTGCTCGGCGATCTCCTGCGCACGCAGGTGCTTCTTGACCGTCATCGGGTAGTAGGTGCCGCCCTTCACCGTCGCGTCGTTGCAGACGATCATGCAGTCGACGCCGCTGACGCGCCCGATGCCCGCGATGAGGCCCGCGCCGGGTGCGGCGCCGTGGTACATCGCATGCGCGGCGAGCGGCGAGATCTCCAGGAACGGTGTGCCGGGGTCGAGCAGCTGCGCGACGCGATCACGCGGCAGCAGCTTGCCGCGCGCCGTGTGCTTGCTGCGTGCGGCCTCGCCGCCGCCGGCCTCGACCTTCGCGAACTGGACGCGCAGGTCGTCGACCAGCGCGCGCATCGCGGTGGCATTGGCCTGGAATTCGGCCGAACGGGCGTTGAGTTGGGTCTCCAGCTTCATGCAGTTCTTTCTTCGTCGAGGCCGAGGCGGCCCTTCATCGCTTCGCGGATCTTGAATTTCTGGATCTTGCCGGTCACGGTCATCGGGAATTCGGTGACGAACTCGATGTAGCGCGGCACCTTGTAGTGCGCGATCTGGCCCTTGCAGAATTCGCGGATCTCGTCGGCCGTGGCAGTCTGGCCGGGCTTGACGATGATCCAGGCGCAGAGCTCCTCGCCGTATTTCTTGTCGGGCAGGCCGACCACCTGCACGTCCTGCACCTTCGGGTGGCGGTAGAGAAATTCCTCGATCTCGCGCGGGTAGATGTTCTCGCCGCCGCGGATCACGAGGTCCTTGATGCGGCCGACGATGTTGACGTAGCCCTCGTCGTCCATCGTGGCGAGGTCGCCGGTGTGCATCCAGCCGTCGGTGTCGATGGCTTCGCGGGTCTTCTCGGGGTCTTCCCAGTAGCCGTGCATCACCGAATAGCCGCGCGTGCAGAACTCGCCCGACTGGCCGCGCGGGACGATGTCGCCGGTGACCGGGTCGACGATCTTGATCTCCAGGTGCGGCTGCACCGTGCCGACGGTCGACACGCGCTTTTCGAGCGGCGTGTCCGTCGAGCTCTGGCAGCTCACGGGGCTGGTCTCGGTCATGCCGTAGGCGATGGTGATCTCGCGCAGGTGCATCTGCTCGACCACTCGCTTCATGACTTCGGTGGGGCACGGCGAGCCGGCCATGATGCCGGTGCGCAAGGTCGAGAGATCGAACTCCTTGAAGCGCGGATGGTCGAGCTCGGCGATGAACATCGTCGGCACGCCATGCAGGCCGGTGCACTTCTCGTCCTGCACCGTCTGCAGGACCGTGATCGGATCGAAGCCGTCATTGGGATAGACGATGGCGCTGCCGTGCGTGATGCACGCGAGGTTGCCCAGCACCATGCCGAAGCAGTGATAGAGCGGCACCGGGATGCACAGCCGGTCGGCCGGCGTGAGCTTCATGCACTCGCCGATGAAGAAGCCGTTGTTGAGGATGTTCCGGTGCGTGAGCGTCGCGCCCTTCGGGAAGCCGGTGGTGCCGCTGGTGAACTGGATGTTGATCGGGTCGGTGGCCTTCAACGTCTTCCCGGCGGCGGCGACCTTCGGGTCGTCGGCCGAGCCGCTTTCGAGCAGCGCGGAAAAGCGCATCAGGCCCGGCTGCTCACCACTGTCGGCCGGCGTGTCGATCCACGCCACCGTGCGCAGGTGCGGCAGGCGTGCGGCCTTCAGCTCGCCGGGCTTCGCAGCAGCGAGCTCGGGCGCCAACTCGCGCAGCATGCCGACGTACTCGCTGGTCTTGAAGCTCTTCATCGTCACCAGCGCCTTGCACGCGACCTTGTTGAGCGCGTATTCGAGCTCCGAGGTGCGGTAGGCCGGGTTGATGTTGACCAGGATGATCCCGACCTTCGCGGTTGCGATCTGCATCAGCACCCACGGTACGTTGTTGTGCGACCAGATGCCGACGCGGTCGCCGGACTGCAGGCCAAGCTTCAGCAGTGCGCTGGCGAGCCGGTTCGATTCGCGCTGCAGTTCGAGGTAGCTCAGGCGCTTCTTCTCATGCGCGCTGACCAGCGCGTCGCGGTCGCCTTGCCGCGCGGCCATGTCGTCGAAGAAATCGCCGATGGTCTGCTCGATCAGCGGCACGTCGGTGGCGCCTTGCGCCAGGCTGGGCTTCGAGGTCATGTGCGCCTCCTGCGGGTCAGGCCGTCTCGGAGAACAGTTCGCGGCCGATCAGCATGCGGCGGATTTCGCTGGTGCCGGCGCCGATCTCGTAGAGCTTGGCGTCGCGCCACAGGCGTTCGACCGGGAAGTCCTTGGTGTAGCCCACGCCGCCCAGCGCCTGGATCGCTTCGCCGGCCATCCAGGTCGCCTTCTCGGCGGAGTAGAGGATCGCGCCGGCCGCGTCCTTGCGGAAAGTGCGCGCATGGTCGTTGCGGTCGCAGGCCTTGCCGACCGCGTACACGTACGCGCGCGTCGCTTGCCAGGTCGAATACATGTCGGCCACCTTGCCCTGCATGAGCTGGAACTCGCCGATGCTCTGGCCGAACTGCTTGCGCTCGTGGATGAAAGGCAGCACCGTGTCCATGCACGCGGCCATGATGCCCAGCGGGCCGCCCGAGAGCACGGCGCGCTCGTAGTCGAGGCCGCTCATCAGCACCTTGGCGCCCATGCCCTCGCCGCCGAGCACGTTCTCTTCCGGCACTTCGCAGTTGTCGAAGAAGAGCGGGAAGGTGTTCGATCCGCGCATGCCCAGCTTATCGAGCTTGGTGCCGGCCGAGAAGCCCTTGAAGCCCTTCTCGACGATGAAGGCGGTCATGCCGCGCGCGCCCATCTCCGGCTCGGTCTTGGCGTAGATGACCAGCGTGTCGGCATCGCCGCCGTTGGTGATCCACATCTTGCCGCCGTTGAGCACGTAGCGGTCGCCCTTCTTCTCGGCGCGCAGCTTCATGCTGACCACGTCGGAGCCGGCATTGGGTTCGCTCATCGCCAGCGCACCGACGTGCTCGCCGCTGACCAGCTTGGGCAGGTATTTCTTCTTCTGCGCCTCGCTGCCGTTGCGGTGGATCTGGTTCACGCACAGGTTGGAGTGCGCGCCGTACGACAGGCCGACCGAGGCCGATGCGCGCGAGACTTCTTCCATCGCCACGATGTGCGCGAGGTAGCCCAGCTGCGTGCCGCCGTATTCCTCGCTCACGGTCATGCCGTGCAGGCCGAGGTCGCCCAGCTTCTTCCAGAGGTCGTGGGGAAACAGGTTGTCGCGGTCGATGTCGGCGGCGCGCGGCGCGATTTCCTCGGCGGCGAAGTGCTGGATGGCGTCGCGCAGGGAATCGATGGTGTCGCCCAGGTCGAAGTTCAGGCCGGGATCGTGCATTGGGTTGTCTCCTGTTGGGTCGGCGGCGCGCGGATGTCACGCGCGGAAAAGTTGCAGCTTACGCCGTGTGCCGTTGCAATTGGCGCCACAATGGTTGCAAATCGCGCCACCATCCGACGCCCGCTCATGTCCTCGTCCCCGCTCCGAAGCAGCCGCCGCGCGGCCACGCCGATGGCCTTTGTCAAAGCCATCGCGCTGGGCTATGAACGCTACGGCATGGACCCGTCGGCCGCCTTGGCGGAGGCACAGATCGCGCCGCATGAGGTGGACAACCCCGACGCCCGGGTGACGGCGGCGCAGTTCGAGGTGCTGTCGGGCTTCGCGATGCAGGAGCTCGACGACGAGGCGCTCGGCTGGTTCTCGCGCCGCCTGCCCTGGGGCACCTACGGGATGCTCTGCCGCGCATCGCTCGGCGCGCCCGACCTCGGCGTCGCGATCAAGCGCTGGTGCCGCCACCATCGCCTGCTCACGGAAGACATCGCACTCGACCTGTCGACGGCCGGCGGCACGGCGACCGTGGCGATCACCGAGCGCCGCGACCTCGGGGCGTTCCGCGAGTTCTGCCTGGTCACCAGCCTCCGGTTCCTGCACGGCTATGCCAGCTGGGCGATCGATTCACGCGTGTCGCTGAGCGCGGCCGCCTTCTCGTACGCGGCGCCGCGCCATCGCGACGCCTATCCGCTGATGTTCGGCGGCGAACTGCGCTTCGGCGCCGACCGCACCAGCTACAGCTTCGACGAGCGCTACCTCGCGATGCCCCTGCTGCGCGACGAACGCGCACTGCGGACGATGCTCCGGCGCGCCCTGCCGCTCACCGTGCTGCAGTACCGGCGCGACCGGCTGCTGGGCCAACGGGTGCGCGAACTGCTGCGCACCCGCGGGCCGGAGGCCGGCAACGCCGAGTCGATCGCGGCGCTGCTGAACCTCTCCAGCCGCACCCTGCACCGCCAGTTGCAGGAAGAAGGCATCTCGCTCCAGGCGCTGAAGGATGAGGTCCGCCACGAATTGGCCGCCGAACAGCTCCGCCGCACCGAACGGCCGATCAAGCAGATCGCCCTGGCGGTGGGTTTTCGCAACGAGAAGAGCTTTTCGCGGGCGTTTCGCGCCTGGAGCGGGCTGACGCCCGGCGCGTTCAGGCAGCGGGGCCTGCTGCAGCGCAGCGGCGTTTGAGCACCCCCTTAACAATTTCAGACTTTTCGTACATACAAAGAACGCGCTCCAGGCCCTAATCCGTGAACAATTCCGCGCCGGATGCACTCCAGGAGTGCCTCCCGGCCCGGCACTACATCTCTGCGGCCCTAGTATTACGAAATGCAACAAATCCCCGACACCGACAGTTCCGATTTCGCCGATCTCATGGATTTCATCGCCACGTCGGGACGCACGCGCAACGGGGCTTTCGTGAACGAGAACGCCGACCAGCTGGTCATGAACATGTGGGCCGACCGGGCGCAGGCCATGACCCAATCGCTCGTCGCCGTGGCCAAGGCCGCGTCGGTGCTCGGCAACCGCTGATATTTCCCCCTCCGGGCGGGCCTTGGCCCCGCCCGCGTCTCAATCGTCCTTCACCCCCAGCGACTGCTTCAGCGCCTGGAAATCGGCGGAACGCCGCAGCGCGCTCCGCCCGGCGGCGATCAACCGGGTGACCTCCTCGTCGCTGATCGAGAACGCGGTCGGCACTTGTAACAGCCGCAGCCGCAATTCGCCGTCCGCGGCGTCTCGCAGATTGGCCTGCACCACGTGGATTTCTGCGTCGGGCGCGAAGGCGTCGGCGCCGGAACTGCGGCGGCGCAGATCCTCGCGCCACTGCCGGGCGGTATCCAGAAGGAATTCCTGCGTCTCGAGCGTGGCGCGCGCGCCGGCGCCGAAAAGCAGTGTGTCGGTCACCTGACGGATGCCGGGCACCCGGTCGCTCTGGTCGATGTTGTTGGCCGGGTCGCGCGCCGAATTCACGCTGATCACCACCAGTTTCCGCACACTTCCGGGGGGGATGCCGACCTCCTCGAAGCTCTCGCGCAGCCCACCGCCGAGCAGCGCCCGGTCGAGCAGCCGCCGCACCGCGAGGTTGTCGGCGACGCCGCCGTCGACCAGATGGATGAACGGCCGCGCGTGGGCGTCGAGGTAGCTGTTCGCCTGCATGCGGAACATGCGCGCCCGGTAGTTCGCGCCGCCCACCGTTGCGAGGCGCGGCGTGATGCCCCGGTCCTGGCACACCTGCGCATGGTTCTGGAGCGTCATCGGGCTGAGAAGGACCGGGACGGCCGACGACGCCGCGACCGCGAACGAGAGCGGCACGGTCTGCAGGTCGGAGCAGATCAGCTCGAACTGGTCCTGCGTGAATTCGAAGGGGGTTCCGAGCGACATGTCCGTCGCCGCGATCACCAGTTGCGGGTGCCGCGGATCGTTCTCGATGTCGGCGTAGGTCTTGCCCTGGTAGATCGCGTCGAGCCGCCGCGCCAGCAGGTGCGAGCGGCCGTACCAGGGCGAGGTCAGGTCGTGCAGGCTGCTCGGCCGGAGCGCCTGCAGGATCAGGCTGTTCTGGAAGTTCTGGCGCAGGAAGATGGTTTCGAAATTCGGCAAGCCCTCGGCGCCGAAAGCCGCGTAGTAGGCCGCCAGGATGCTCCCGCCCGACACACCGCTGATGACATCGGTGGCGTTGAGCAGATCGGTCTCGCGGCCGTTCCACTGGAATCTGGTGTCGCGCAGCTCCTCGAGCACGCCGTAGCCGAAAGCGGCCGCGCGCGCACCGCCGCCGGACAGCGTGACCGCCACCAGGATGGTCGGATCGCGCTGCGCGGTCGCGATGATGGCCGATCGCGGCGGCGGGTTCTCAGGCAGCGGATCGTTGATCCATGGCCGCAGCGACGAGCAGGCCGAAAGGCATGCGGCGATCAGGACTGGCCATAACGCGCGCAGGCCCCGCATAGACGTTTCAGGCGGGGACGAAACGCCAATCGGCGAGCAGCCCGGGAAGCTGCGCCATGTCCGTGAACACATGCGCCGCGCCGACCGCGCGCAGCGCCTCGGGCCCGCTGTGGCCCAGGTCGCTCGGGCTGTAGCCGAAGACGGTGGCGCCGGCCGCAACCCCGGCGCTGGCGCCGGTGACCGTGTCCTCGACCACCGCACAACGCGCCGGATCGACCCCGAGGGCCTCCGCCGCCGCGAGGTAGACGTCGGGCGCCGGCTTGGAGCGCGGCATCTCGTGCCCGCTGAACACCCGGCCCTTGAAGCAGTCGAGGATGCCGATCTTGTCGAGCTGCAGTTCGACCTTGAAGCGATCGGCGCCCGATGCGCAGGCAATGCGGCCCTCGAGCCCCGCATGCAGCGCCCGCACCGCCGTCGCAGCACCCGGAATGGCCACGAGCTCCCGCTCCAGCGCGATGTTGCGCCGCTCGCGGAAGCCGACGAGCCACTCCGGCGTGAGGGTGAAGCCGGTGCGCGCCTGGATCAAAGTCGCCTCGTCCTTCACGGCCTTGCCGGTGAAGATGCGCATGCACTCCTCGACCGTCAACGCCCAGCCCAGCTCGCCGAGCATTTCTGCCAGGACGCGGTTGGTGATGGGCTCGGAATCGACAAGGACGCCGTCGCAGTCGAAAAGGACGGCATCGAAAGGAAAGGCACGCATGGCGCCGATCCTATCAACGAAGCCCTTTCAGCTCCATGTCAGACGACGGGCTTGACCGGGATGTAAATCTCGCCGCCTCCCGCCTTGAACTCCGCGGACTTGCCGGCCATGCCCGCCTCGACCGCAGCGCCTTCGTCGAGGCCCTTCTGTGCCGCGTACTCGCGCACTTCCTGCGTGATCTTCATCGAGCAGAACTTCGGACCGCACATCGAGCAGAAGTGCGCAACCTTGCTGCTGTCCTTGGGCAGCGTCTCGTCATGGAATTCGCGTGCGGTGTCGGGGTCGAGGCCGAGGTTGAACTGGTCCTGCCAGCGGAAGTCGAAACGCGCCTGCGAGAGCGCGTCGTCGCGCGCCCGCGCACCCGGGTGGCCCTTGGCGACGTCCGCCGCGTGCGCAGCGATCTTGTACGCGATGATCCCCTGCTTCACATCGTCCCGGTCCGGCAGGCCCAGGTGCTCCTTGGGCGTGACGTAGCAGAGCATCGCGGTGCCGAACCAGCCGATCATCGCGGCGCCGATCGCGCTGGCGATGTGGTCGTAGCCGGGCGCGATGTCGATGGTCAGCGGGCCCAGTGTGTAGAACGGGGCCTCGTGACAGTGCTTGAGCTGCTCGTCCATGTTGGCCTGGACCAGGTGCATCGGCACATGGCCCGGGCCTTCGATCATGGTCTGCACGTCGTGCTTCCAGGCGATCTGCGTGAGCTCGCCGAGCGTGCGCAGTTCGGCGAACTGGGCCTCGTCATTGGCATCCGATGCACAGCCGGGCCGCAAGCCGTCGCCGAGCGAGAAGCTCACGTCGTACGCCTTCATGATGTCGCAGATGTCCTCGAAGTGCGTGTAGAGGAAGCTCTCCTTGTGATGCGCGATGCACCACTTGGCCATGATCGAGCCGCCGCGCGAGACGATGCCGGTGCGCCGGTTGGCGGTCAGATGGATGAACGGCAGCCGCAGCCCCGCGTGGATGGTGAAGTAGTCGACGCCCTGCTCGGCCTGCTCGATCAGCGTGTCGCGGTAGATCTCCCAGGTGAGGTCCTCGGCGACGCCGCCGACCTTCTCCAGCGCCTGGTAGATGGGCACCGTGCCGATCGGCACCGGGCTGTTGCGCACGATCCAGTCGCGGGTGGTGTGGATGTTGCGGCCGGTGGAGAGGTCCATCACGTTGTCCGCGCCCCAGCGGATCGCCCACACGAGCTTCTCCACTTCCTCCTCGATGCTCGAGGTCACGGCCGAATTGCCGATGTTGGCGTTGATCTTGACCTTGAAGTTGCGCCCGATCGCCATCGGCTCGACTTCCGGGTGGTTGATGTTGGCCGGGATGATCGCGCGGCCGCGCGCCACTTCGTCGCGCACGAACTCGGGCGTGATGATCTTCGGGATGCTTGCGCCCATCGGGTTGCCGGCGAGGCGCTTCTCGCGCGCGGCATCGGCCATGTACTCGGCCATCCATTCGCGGCGGCCGTTCTCGCGCAGTGCAACGTATTCCATCTCGGGCGTGACGATGCCGCGGCGTGCGTAGTGCATCTGCGTGACGTTCGCGCCGGACTTGGCGCGGCGCGGCGTGCGCTGCAGGCTCGCTGCGCCGGCGCGCAGCTCGGCGATGCGCTGCGCATCGCGGTCGGCGTGCGTCGCGCCGTCGTCGATGGCCTTGTGGATGCGGCCTTCGTAGCTCTCGGTGTCGCCGCGCTCGGCGATCCACGCTTCGCGCACACCGGGAAGGCCGCGCCGCACGTCGATCTCGACGGAAGGATCGGTATACGGGCCGGAGGTGTCGTAGAGCGACACGCACTCGCCGTTGGTCAAACGCACGTCGCGCACCGGCACTCGCAGGTCGGGCCGGCTGCCAGTGATGGCGCCCTTGGTGGAAGCGGGGAAAGGCTCACGCGTCAGCGTGAGGAGAGAGGCGAACTTGTCGACGGCATTCATGCGGGGCACTCCTGGTTGGGTTCAACGGGGTGCTCCGCAATCGCTCCACTGATGGATGCCGGGCTTGGATGATGGGCCTTTGGCATCGCGGGAGTTGCAGCTCTTCTTACGCTGGCATGAACCAGATCAAGTTCGCGGGTTCGGCCTTTGGCCATCTCAGCGCGCCTCATTGCGCGCACCCCGGAGCGGGGCCGATTCTAGGCGCAGGCCGCGCGGGGGATCAAGCCGCGGGTCAGGCGGCGATCAGGCTGGACGTGCGACGGCCATTGGCGCGGCGGCCACCGGCGCTTCGAAGACGGTCTCGGCCATCCATGCATCGATGCCACCGGCCAGCACACGGACGCGCGGCACGCCAGCGGCGATGAAGAGACGCGCAGCGGCAATCGCACCGCCGTCTTCGGGGCAGTCGCAGTACACCACCAGCTCGCGGCCATCCGCGAAGCCGTCGATGCGCGACGGAATGTGCTTGAGCGACACGCCGATCGCACCCGGAATCACGCGGCCGTCCAGCAGGCGTGCGTCTTCGGAACGCACGTCGATCACCGTCACGTCCGTGCCCGCCGAGAGTGCTGCGCGCAGGGCGCCCACTTCGATGCGATCGATGTCATCCGCCTGCAACGCAAGCCGGCGTTGCCAGTAGCGCCACGCGACGAATGCGCCGAGCAGCATTGCGAACACCGCGGCGGCGGTCACGCCCACGCTCGAGAGCACCGCCAGCACATCCTGGATGGCCGCGTGGAACACGCGCCCGAGCAGCAGGAAGCCCAGGGTCCAGATCAGCGCGGCCACCGTCTCGTAGGAAAGGAAGCGCGCATTCGACATGCCCAGCGCGCCCGCCATCGGCGGCGCCACCACCGACACGCCCGGCACGAACTTGGCTGCGATCAGCGACAGGCCACCCCAGCGGCCGATGATGTTCTCGCTGCGCTTGACGCACGAATCCGCCGACAGGGAGATGCGGCACAGCAGGCGCATCACACGATAGCCCCAGCGCCGTCCGGCGACGAACCATGCGCCGTCGCCGAGGATGTTTCCCAGCAGCGCCGCCAGCGTGACGGCGACGAACGACACCTCGCCCCCGACCGTCAATCCACCGGCCACCACCAGGAAAGGAACGGCGGGCACCGGCGCACCCAGCCGCGCCGCCAGGGTGGCGACGAACACCAGGGCAGAACCCTGGCTGGCGAGGAGTGCAACGAAGTCGTTCATTTCTTGGAACCTGGAGGTGATGTGGGATGGATGGCTGGCTATTCCTTGGGTTGGGTCGCCGCTTCCTGGGTCGATGGTCCGCCGTGCAACTCGACGTCGGAGAAATAGGCGATGCCATGGCCGTGGGTGTTGTCCGAATCCGCGGAGATCGCGACCGCCACGATGTCCGGCACCGTATCGCCGGCTTCATCGCCGAAGGTGCGCTTGTAGTCCGCGAGCAGATTGCGGCGTTCCGCGACCCATGTGCCGGGCTTGGATGCCGGGCCCGATTCGATGACGAACATCCGCACGCGGCGGGTGAAGGCATTCGCCAGCGCGGTGCCCTTGGTTTCCTTGTTGTCCCACACGTAGCACAGCGCCTCGCTCGGCACGTCCTCGCCGGTGGTCTTGCGCGCCAGCGCGAGGCGTGCGCGCTCGCTCACCGACAGCTTGTCGGTCGGGAAGTCGAAGAACACGCAGATCTTCGCGGCGCCGTCGTCGCCGGCGCGGGTGCGCAGATCGGCACCCTCCACGAACTCGTCGACGCGCCAGCGCCATGCCAGTGTCGCATTGGCATTCAGCGGCAGGTGCGCGGGGTGCACGAGGTTGCCGTACGACTGGTCCGAATCCACCTTGAGCACGCGCTTGCCGTCTTCCTGGACCACTTCGAACCGCGTGGCGGCCTTGTTGGGCAGCGTGGTGAAGCGCCACGGCTGCGGCGCCTGCGCGCCCTGCGCACTGGAAAAGGGCGTCAGCAGCGGCGCCTCACCCGCCGCATGGGCCAGAGGTGCGGCCAGCAGCGCTGCCGCCAGCGGCAACGCGGATGCGATGCCTCGCCACTGCACATTGCGAATCGTCTTGCCGATCGTCATGTCGCGCTCCTGCCTCGTGTTGTTGGTCTTCGGGCAAGCGCGCTTGACGCTTTTACCCACTGCCACGGAGTGTGAGGGTTCGGCGCCGCAAGATAAATAGGCCAAAAGGAATCGGACTGTATCGATCGCGGACACAATCCCGCGCCGCGTCGCGCGAATCCGCGCCAATCAGAGCAAATCGCCGTCGACGTAGTACCAGCGATTCAGCTTTCCGTCAGGTTCGCAGACGAAGCGGCTGCGCTCGTGCAGGCGCACCGCGACGCCGGACCTGCCGCGCTGGCGGGCGACGAACTCCACCTCGGCGTGGTCCGCCGATGTCGACCGCGAACGGACATCGAGCCCCAGCCATTTCACGCCCGGCTCGAAATCGAGCGTTGCAGGCCGCGTGGTGCGATGCCACGTTGCGAGCAGGTAATCGGCACGCTCGCGCACGAAGGCGGTGTAGCGCGAGCGCATGAGCGATTCGGCATCGGGCGCGGGCGTGCGCTCGAAGTCGTCCAGATAGCGGCCGCAGCACTGGGCATAGGGCAACGCAAGTGCCCTGCGATCGCGGCGCCCGCAGGGGCAGTGAACAAGGGCGGGGCCTGAGGAGGATGCGGACATGCAGGATCGAGGATGGAAAGCCGTCGCGTATTGTGACGACCGCGCCCGCCCACTGCGCGCAAACCCTGAATCCAGCCGATGGCGCGGCACTTGCAGCAGGGCTAAGCTTGGACGGCCTCCATGGAGCGACGATGTACCTCAGTGGTTCGGAGCAACACGCGCTGCGCAGCATCTTCGCGCTGCTCGCAGAAGACCAGAGCCAGCGCGAGATCCGCGAGCGCACCGGCTGGGCGCTGCTCGACCTGTTGCGGGCAGACCAGTTCGCCTCCTTCGTGTGGGACGCCGCCAGCGGCACCTTCGACGACCGGGTCGCGCTCAACATGGACCCGGCCAATCTCGATCGCTACAACCGCTGGCACCAGTACCACGACCCCATCACCTTCGTGCTGCAGGCGCGCCGCCATGCCACCCGCGTCACCGAAGTGATGCCGCAGCGCGAGTTGATGCGGACCGCGTTCTTCACCGACTTCCTCTCGCGCGACGGACTGCACTGGGGCATGAATCTCCACGCCTTTCACGGCGACCGCGCACTGGGCGACCTGCGCATCTGGCGCCGTCGGGACCGCGGCGACTTCAGCGACCACGACAAGGCGCTGCTCGACCTCATCGAACCGGCCTTTGCCGGCGCGCTGCGACGCGCACAGCGTGTGGCGCCAGCGGCGGCCGACACCGCACCCGCGTGGTCGCGACTGAGCGAGCGCGAACGCGAGGTCGCGGCAGCCGTGTGCAAGGGACTCACCGACAAGGACATCGCACGGCGCATGGGCGTTGGCGTGCCGACTGTCCGCACCTATCTGCGGCGCATCTTCGACAAGCTCGGCATCGAACGCCGTGCGGCGCTGGCCGGCCTGGCGGGGCCGGATCGCCCGGACTGAGGAGCGGGCCCGCCCCTACTTTGCCGGCGCCGGCAGCCGACCCAGCAACGGCTCGATCGCAAGGCCCAGCGCCAGCAGCTTGCGATCACTGCCGGCCGGTCCATCCAGCTCCAGGCCCACGGGAAGACCGCTCGTGGCGCCCAATGCCACCGGCAGTTGCAACCCCGGAATGCCCGCGTTGCTGCCGGGGTCCGTGTTCTGGATCAGGGCGACGAAGTTCTCCACGCTGCTCGCCTCCGGGGTGGCCGCGATCGCCACGCGAGGCACCGTCGGGAACACCAGCGCGTCCAGCCTGTTTTTCGTGAAAGTGTCGCGATAGAGCTTCTGCAGCGCCGGCCGGGCCACGCGCATCGCGTTGTCGTAGGCGGGCTTCGCATCCACCACGCCGTTGGGGGCCGGCAGCTTGCGCGGGATGATCAGGCCGTCGAAAGTGCCCTTGACGTCCGGACTGGCGATGCCCGCCGCCAATTGCGCCAGATCGACACCGGTGCGGTACCTGGCAAGATAGGTCGCGATGTCGTCATGCGCCTCGTAGAGCGCGACCGGGAACCCGACGGCGCCGTTGAGCTCCGCCAGCTTCGGCATGTCCACATCCACCAGCGTGACGCCGGCCCCGCGCAGCTTGGCAAGCGCCGCGTCGACGGCGCCGCGCGTGTCGGCATCGAGGTTCGCGTGGAAATCCTTCACCACGCCGAGCCGCACGTGCTTCAGGCTCGCGGGCTTGACGGCCGTTCCGCCGGCGATGACGCGATCGAGCAGGGCGACGTCCACCACCGACACCGCCATTGGCCCCGCCGTGTCACGGGTGTGCGAAATCGGCGCGATGCCGTCCTGCGAATAGCGCCCCACCGTCGGCCGCAGCGAAGCGCAGCCGTTGAACGCGCACGGGATGCGTACCGAGCCACCCGTGTCGGTGCCCAGACCGGCCGGCGCCATGCGGGCGCCGAGCGCTGCGCCAGTGCCCGAGGACGACCCGCCCGCGATGCGACTGCTGTCGTAGGCATTGCGCACGCCCACCTCCGGTCCGGTCTGGAACGCGGGGTTGTAGCCCGTGACGCCAAACGCCAGTTCGTGCATGTTCGTCTTGCCCAGGATGATCGCGCCAGCCGCGCGCAGCTTGGCGACCACCGGCGCATCCGCCGCGGGGACGAAATTCTTGAGCGCAGGCGTGCCGGCCGTCGCGGGCAGGCCCTTGACCTGGATGTTGTCCTTCACGACCACCGGGACACCCGCCAGGGGCAGGCAGGCGCCACCCCGCTTGCGCGCCGCATCCGCCGCACGCGCCGCCTTCAGCGCGCCCGCTTCATCGAGCGTGACGAAGGCATTCAGCTGCGGCTTCGCCTTGGCCTGCGCGATGTAGGCCGACACCAGTTGCTCGCTGCTGAGCGAACCCGAGCAGATCTGCCGCGCAGCCTCGCTGGCCGTCAGCGTCGCCAGATCCGGCGCGGCGGATTCAGCCCACGCCGGCAAACCGGCAGCGCTGATGCAAAGTACCGCCGCTGCGCGCAGGGCGGAAGGGGTGAACGAACAGGGCATGGCAGCACCTCCGACAAGGAGCCGCCATGCTGCTACGCCGTGCGTCGCTTGTCTGTCATCGAAATCGATGACAGCGGGCCGCTTCAGGCCAGCGCGCGCTGGATCAGCAGCTTCTGTATGTCCGAAGTGCCTTCGTAGATCTGGCACACCCGCACGTCGCGGTAGATGCGCTCCAGCGGAAAGTCGTTGACGTAGCCGTAGCCGCCCAGCGTCTGGATCGCGGCGCTGCACACGCGCTCGGCCATCTCGCTCGCGAAGAGCTTCGCCATCGCCGCTTCCTTGAGGCACGGCAGGCCCGCATCGCGCAGGCTCGCCGCGTGCCAGATCAACTGGCGAGCCGCTTCGATCTGCGTCGCGCACTCCGCGAGCCGGAAGCCCACTGCCTGCTGCTGCAAGATCGAACCGCCGAAGGCCTGACGCTCCTTCGCGTAGTTGACCGCGAACTCGAACGCGCTGCGCGCCATGCCCACGCTCTGCGCGGCGATGCCGATGCGCCCGCCCTCGAGCGCGCCGAGCGCGATCTTGTAGCCCTCGCCTTCCTGGCCGATCAGGTTCTCGGCCGGGATGCGGCAGCCGTCGAAATTGATCTGCGCGGTGTCGCTCGAATGCTGTCCCAGCTTGTCTTCGAGGCGCGCAACGTCGTAGCCGGGTGCATCGGTCGGCACGATGAAGGCGCTCATGCCACGCTTGCCTGCGCCCTTGTCGGTGACCGCGATCACGATCGCGACCTGCCCGTTCTTGCCGCTGGTGATGAACTGCTTGACGCCATCGATCACCCAGCCGTCCCCGTCCTTGCGCGCCGTGGTGCGCAGCGACGATGCATCGCTGCCCGCCTGCGGCTCGGTCAGGCAGAAGGCGCCGAGCATCTTTCCCTGCGCGAGCGGCTGCAGCCATTGCTTCTTCTGCGCCGCATTGCCGTAGCGCATCAGGATCGCGTTGACCGGGCAGTTGGTCACGCTGATCGCGGTGCTGGTGCCGCCGTCGCCGGCGGCGATTTCCTCGAGCACCAGTGCGAGCGTGAGGTAGTCGAGCCCCGCGCCGCCGTCTTCCTCCGGCACGCAGATGCCATAGGCACCCAGCGCCGCCAAGCCCTCGTGGGCCGCCTTGGGAAAGCTGTGGTCGCGGTCCCATTGCGGCGCGTTGGGCCAGAGCTCGGCCTGCGCAAAGGCGCGCACGGCATCGCGAATGGCTTCCTGGTCGGTGTTGAGCAGCATGGCGGGGCTCCTTCCGTTCGCTGTGTTTACTTGCCTTGGCCGAGGTCCATGATCAGCTTGCTGGCCATGTACAGGCGGCGCGGGATCGCGCTGGTGTCCACGAACTCGGCCTTGTCGCTGTGGTAGCCGAAGCCCGGCAGGCCCAGGCTTTCGATGACCGGCTTGCCCGCAAGCGCCGCGTAGGCCGCATCGGTGCCGCCACCGGTGCGCTCGGTCACCGTGAGCTCGCCGCCGGCTTCCTTGTAGTAGGCCACCGCCTTGTCGACCAGCTTGCGGCCGCCTTCGCCGGCATTGAAGGCCGGGCGGCCGCGCGTGACGAGCACCTTGACGTCGGCATCCGGCAGCTTCTTCTTCTGCGCGCGGGTTTCGAGCGTCTTCATCGCGGCTTCGAAGTCTTCGTTCTTCGCGTAGCGCACGTCGGCGTTGAGCGTGGCGCTCGCCGGGATGATGTTCGACACCGCGCCGGCCTTGGCGATGGTCCAGTTGAAGCGCAGGCCCTTGGCCTTGTCGTCGATGTCCTGCGTGCGCAGCACGAGGTCCGATGCCTCGACCAGCGCGTTCACGCCCAGCTCGGGCGCCGCGCCCGCATGCGACGCCTTGCCGGTGATGTTGGCCTGTACGTAGGCGATGCCGGAGGTTCCGAGTGAAAGATCTTCCTTGCCCGCGCCGGTGGGCTCGAAGGACAGCACGTAGTCGGACTTCGCGGCTTCTTCCTGGATCAGGTCGCGGGAGCCGAAGGAGCCCTTCTCCTCGTCGGTGTTGAACAGCACGGTGATGCTGCCGAAGTCGTCGAAGCCCCGCGCCTTGAGCAACTTGAGCGTGTGGATGATCACCGCGTTGCCGCCCTTGTCGTCGGCAATGCCGGGGCCATAGGCCTTGTCGCCCTCGATGCGGAACGGTGCCTTGGCGAGGATGCCCTTGAGGTAGACCGTGTCCATGTGCGAGATCAAGAGCAGGTTCTTGCCGCCCTTGCCCTTGATCTTGCCGACGATGTTGTCCCCGACCACGATGCCGGCCGACTTGCTGCGCGTGACGGTGAAGCCCAGCGACTTGAGCTGGTCTTCGAGGTACTTTCCAGCGGCTTCGAGACCTTCCGCGTCGCCAGTGCCGGTTTCGATGTTGACCAGGTTTTCAAGGGTCTTGATGACCGCCGGCTTCTCAGCGGTGGCGGCATCGAACAGGGCCTGATCGCGGGTCTGTGCGTGAGCGGCGGAGGCAAGGAAAGCGGAAGCGAGCAGCATTGCGATCGCGCCGCGGGGGAAGGCCGGATGCATGAACAGGTTTCTCCTGCTGAATGGACAAGCCTTCCATTCTAGGGAGCGAAACCCGCGCGATCAGTGCGGCCAATCGCGCGGCACCGAGCCCAGTTCGGCGCGCGGCCGCAGCCACGCCAGCGCCGCATCGTTGAAGGCCGGTGCGTTCTCGATGTTGCTGAGGTGGCCGGCATCCGGCAGCACGCTGACGGGGGCGCCGCCGAGCTTGGCCGCCATCTCGTGATGCATCGCGACCGGCGTGAGGCGGTCGTCGGCGCCGACCACGAAATGTGCCGGCGCGCGGATCAGCGAGATGTCGCCGAGCACCACTTGGTCCACCGTGGCCTGCAACGACTTGATGTACGACTCTTTGTGCAGCGCCGCGATGCTGTCGATGAGCTGCTGGAGCTGCGCCTGCGTGGCCTTCGGGCCGACGAGCGAACGCGCCACCCCCTCCGCGATATCGGCCGGCTCCTTGCCGGCGAGCAGCGGCGCGCGCCGGCTGTCGACGAAGGCCTGGCGCTGCTCGGGGGAGAAGGCCTCGAAGCCCTCGTGCGTGTCGAGCAACGTCAGCGTACCAACGCGATCGGGGTGAAGCAGCGCGGTGCGCATCGCGATGCGCCCCCCCATCGACAGGCCCACGAGATGGGCGCGTTCGACGCCGAAATGATCGAGCACGCGCAGCACGTCATCCACGAAGTCGTCGAAGGCCAATGCGCCTTCGTAGTCGTCGCTGCTGCCGTAGCCACGCGCATCCCACGCCACGCACGAGAAGTGCGGCGCAAAGGCCGGCAACTGTGCGCGCCAGTTGGTGCGGTTGCCGCCAATGCCGTGCATGAAAAGCGCGAGCGGGCCCGCGCCAGCGAGATCGACGGCCAGAGAGGGCGTGCCAGGGATGCGATAGGTCTCGGACATGGTTCGGGAATCTCTCTCTTTGTTCAAAGGCCCAGATAGGCCTGGCGGATGCGCGGATCGCCCGCAATCTCGGCGGCGGGGCCTTCCGCTGCGACACGACCGTTCTCGACCACATACGCATGCGTGGCAACTTCAAGCGTGCGATGCACGTCCTGCTCGGCCAGCAGCAGCGTGAGCCCTTCGGCAGTGAGGCGGCGCACCAACGCGAAGATCTCGAGCGCCATCACCGGCGCGAGGCCCAGCGTGGGCTCGTCGAGCAGCATCAGCTTCGGCTCGGCCATCAGGCCGCGGCCGATCGCGAGCATCTGCTGCTCGCCGCCGGAAAGCGTTGCCGCGGCCTGGGAACTGCGCTCACGCAGGCGCGGGAAGATATCGAACACCCGATCGATGTTCTGCCGCAGGCGCGGGCGCGCGCGCAGGTTGATGCCGCCGAGGCGCAGGTTCTCGTGCACGCTGAGCGTCGGAAACACCATGCGCCCCTCGGGCACCAGCACGAGGCCCGAGAGCACGCGCTTGTCGGCGGTCCGGTGGCCGATCTCTTCGCCCATGAAGCGCAGCGCACCACCCTGCACCGGCAGCAGGCCGCAGAGGGTCTTCATCAGTGTGGTCTTGCCCGCGCCGTTGGCGCCCAGCAGCGCGGTCACGCCGCCTTCGCGCACCTGCAGCGACAGGCCATGCACCACACGCGTCGCGCCGTAGCCGGTGACGAGCCGGTCCACCTCGAGGATCGGATTCGAGCTCATGCGTGCGCTCCGAAGTAGACCGACAGCACCTTCTCGTTCTCGCCGATCTGCGCCGGAGTGCCTTCGGCGATCAGCTCGCCGTGGTGCAACACGACGATGCGGCCACACAGTTCCATCAATGCGCGCATCACATGCTCGATGACCAGCAGCGTGAGGCCCCGCGAGGTCTGCAGCCGCCGCAGGGTTTCGAGCATCTGCGCGACCTCGGTCGGCGTGAGGCCCGCCATCACCTCGTCGAGCAGCACCAGCCGCGCACCGGTCGCGACGCAGCGCGCGATCTCCAGCCGCTTCTGGCCGGACAGCGTCAGCGACGACGCAGGCCGGTGGGCCACATTCGCGAGCCCGACCTCTTCAAGCACCTGCATGCATGCGACATCCGCTTCGGCCTCGCGCCGGAACTGCGCGTGCCCGAACATTGCGCCGGTGCGCAGGTTTTCCAGCACGGTGAGCGACGGAAAGGGTTTGACGATCTGGAAGGTGCGCGCGACGCCGAGCCGGCAGACCTGGTCGGGCCGCAGGCCGACGATCGGCTTGCCCTCGAACGCGATCTCTCCCGCCGTCGGCCGCACATTGCCCGCGATGAGCGCGAACAGCGTGGTCTTGCCGGCGCCGTTGGCACCCATCACGCCGACGATGCGGCCGGCCTCGACATCGAAGGAGACGTTGTTCAGCGCGGTCAGCCCGCCGAAGCGCTTGCCCAGCCCGCGTATGGAAAGCAGCGTGCTCATGCCTTCGCTCCTTCCGCGGTCGATGCCCGCTCGGAGCGCTTGCGCGCACGCGCATCCGCGATGCCGACGAGGCCGTCGGGCAGCACCAGCACGAAGGTGATGAGGATCGCGCCGAGGATGATCATGTAGAGCAGCGGCGCGTTGGCCCACAGCAGTTCCTGGATCGCGAACAGAAACACCACGCCGAGCACCGGTCCCTTCGCGTTGTCGCCGCCGCCGAGGATCGCCATCGCGATCATGGTGATCGAGATCATCGGATCGAATACCCCGCCCACCACGAAGTAGGTCGAGCGCAGCGCCATCACCGCGCCGACCATCCCGGGGATCGCGGCCGACAGCACGAAAGCCAGCAGCTTGAAGCGCACCACCGGTACGCCGAGGGTCTCGGCGGCCTCTTCGTTCTCGCGCAGCGAACGCAGCCCGTGGCCGAAGCGCGAGCGGCTGACCCAGGTGAGCAGCCCGGTCGCGAGCACGGCCAGCGCGAACATCGAGAAGTACACGACGATGAGGTCCGGCGTGCCGAAGAGGATGCGGCTCGCCGTGCCGCTCGCGGATTCGGCCGCGATGATGATGTACTTCACCAGCTCGGCAAGGCCGAAGGTCAGGATCACGAAGTAGGGTCCCCGCACGCGCAGCACCGGCAGGCCGACCAGCCCCGCGAACACCGCCGCAAGCAGGCCCGCACCGATCACGACCAGCGGAAATGGCGCCTGCTGCCAGGTCACCACCATCAGGTAGGCGCCGAGGCCGTAGAACACCACATGGCCAAGCGAGACGTAGCCGGTCATCTTCGAGAGCACGCACCAGCTTTGCGTGAGCGCGAGCCACATCAGCAATGTGAGCCCGGTGCCGACGAGATAGTCGTTAGCGACGAAGGGCAGCACCAGCATCGCGACGGTGCCGGCCGCCATTGCAGCGAGCCAGCCGTTGGCACTTCGGCGGGAATTCGTTTCTGGATGGGTCATCGCTTCGCCAGAAGGCCGTTGGGAAAGAGCAGCAGGGCCGCGACGAAGCAGCCGTAGAGCAGGACCGAGCGCAGGTTGGCCGAGGTCAGTGCAACGCCGTAGGTCTCGATCACGCCCAGCAGCAGCGCGGCCGCGAGCCCGGCCATCACGTTGCCGAGACCGCCGAGGATGATCACGATGAAGCCTGCGATGGTGAGCGGAAAGCCCGAGAACGGCGAGAACTGCTCCAGCATCGAGATCAGCGCGCCCGCGAGGGCCGCACTGCCGAAGCCGAGCGCAAAGCTGCCCCACTGCACACGGTCCACGTCGACGCCGACCACGTACGCTGCCTCGCGCCGCTCGATCACCGCGCGCATCGCCAGCCCCGCCATGCTGCGCCCGAGGAAGAGCGCGATCGCGATGCAGGTCGTGCCCGCCACTGCGAGAGCGGCGATGCGGTTGCCGGTCATCGCGACATTGCCGACGTGCAACACATCATCGAGGTACTGGTAGGCGCGGTTGTTCGGCGTGAAGAGCATCGCCGCCACGTTCTGCAGGATGATCGACAGGCCGAAGAAGAGCAGAAGCGAGTTGCTCTCCATGCGCCCCGCGTTGGGCGAAGGCGCAGCAAGCAGCCGCCGGAACAACCCCTTGTAGAGCAGGTAGCCCAGCAGCGCGCCGAGGCCCCCTACCACCGGCGCCGCGATCAGCGGGGAGATGCCGAGCAGGCTGAACGCCCAATAGGCCGCGTACGCGCCCAGCATCACGAGGTCGCCATGCGCGACATTGAGCATCCGCATGGTCCCGTAGACCAGGTTGAGTCCCAATGCGACCAGCGCATAGAGCGAGCCCGTGACGAGGGCAGCGAACAGCAGCTGCCCCGAGAGCAGCACATCGAGTACGGACATTTACCAGGACTTCTTGGCCTCGTACTGCCCGGTCGCAATGGACTTGGGCCACACGATCTGGAGCTTTCCCTTCTGCGTCTGCACGAAGGCGGTGGGCGTGATCACGTTCTGAACGCCGTCGAATTTCACCTTGCCGTTGATCGTGTCGAAAGTGTCCTTGCTGATGGTTTCGCGGATCTTGGCCTTGTCGAGTCCGTCCTTCGCAACCGCCGTTTCGAGGATCTCCAGCGACATCCATGCGAGCGCGGAGTTCAGGTAGTCGGGGTCCTCGCCGAATTTCTTGACGTAGGCGTCATAGAAGGCCTGCGAGCCCTTCCATTCCGGACGTGGCGACCAGTGCGCGATGGTGATCACGCCTTCCGCGACCGTGGGGCCGACCGCCTTCGCGAAGAAAGCGTCGCTCGGGCCGATCGCGATGAACTGCACCGGGCTCGCCAGGCCGAGTTCCTTCGCCTGCTTCGCGTAGAGCACCGAATCGCCCGGGTACGCGAGCGCGAGCACCGCATCGGGATTCGCCTGCTTCACCTGCGTGAGGATCGATGTCATGTCCTTGATGTCCGGCGGGTACTCGGTCGAGAGCTTGATCTCGATGCCGGCCTTCTTGAGCTCGGGCTCGAGGTAGTTCTTGATCTCCTTGGTGAAAGGCAGCACGTTGGCCAGCACCACCGCCGACTTCACGTTGTTGGCCTTCAGCATCGCGGTGAGCTCCACGCCGATGCGGTCGGGGATCGCCGAGGTCGGGAACCAGATGTAGCCCGGCTTCACCTGCCGCAGCGACACCGACGCGGCGGTGTTGCCGACCATCGGGAACTTGAACTTCTCCAGCACCGGCGCGACCGCGATCTGGAATGGCGTTCCCCACGGCGCGAGCAGCAGGTCGACCTTGTCGTCGGTGATGAGCTTTTCATAGATGCGCACCGCCTGCTCGGGCTTGGACTGGTCGTCGTAGGTCACGAACTCGACCTTGCGCTTCGTGCCGCCGACGTCCATGCCGCCGCGCGCGTTGACCTGCTCCTTCCACAACTCGTAGGTGTTGTTCTGCGAGGGCGTCGCGTTGGCGAGCATGCCGGTGCGCGCCATCGAATAGCCGATGCGTATCGGCTTGTCGGCCTGCGCGAAAGTGGATGGCGCGAAGACCATCGCGGCCAGCGCCGCGATGCTGCTCATGACCAACCTGCGATTCCATGTGGGGCTTTGCATTAGTTTCTCCTGGTGTCGACGGGATGGGGTGATGCAGCGGTCTGCCGCATCCACGCTGCTGCGAGTGCCGGCCATCCCGAAGGATGTTCGCCACAGGCGACGCTGGCCTCGAAGTGGTCACAGCCTTCGAGGATCTGGACTTGCACCGGCACGCCGGCGGCGCGCAGCGCCGCTTCCATCTGCTGCGCCTGCGTGACGAGGTGCGGGAAATCGCGGCCGCCGTAGGCGATGAGGAATGGCGCGCTCACCGCACCGTCGAGGCGATGCAGCGGCGACGCGGCGGCGTCGGTGCGTTCCTCGTCGCCGACGCCGAGGAATCGCGGCCGCACGGAAAGACCGCTGCCCGGCCCGAAGCGATAGACGCCGGACACCGGCAGGCACCCACGCAGCACATCGTCCGGAAGCGCGCGCGGCTTGCGCCATTCGCCATTCACTGCGAGCAATGCGGCGTAGTGCCCGCCTGCGGAGTGGCCGCCGACGAAGATTCGCTTCGGGTCGCCGCCATGCGACGCGATGTTGCGCCACACCCAGGCGACTGCGTCCGCGGCGTCGTCGAGACCGGTCGGAAAAACGCGCGTCGGCGCAAGGCGGTAGCCCGCACTGACCAGCGTGACGCCCCGCGCCGTCAGCGCCGGGGCCATGAAGTACATCCACTCCTTGTAGCCGCTGGTCCAGCCGCCGCCGTGAAAGAAGACCAGCACATCGCCGCTGGGCGACTCGGGGCGGAACACGGTGAGCGTCTGGTACGGGTCGTCGCCATATGCGGCTTCATGGCCGGCAACGCCTTCGCCGAGCTTGAGGATGCGGTCCTGATATGCCGCGCCGAGCGGCGACAGCGGCTCCTGCGGCGGGTAGTGATCGAGCTTCACGATGCAGCCCCCTCGCCATCCTGCGCAAGCAGCGCGTTGAGCACGCGCTCGGAGCTGAGCGGCAACTGGTGCAACCGCGCGCCGGTCGCATGCGCGATGCCGTTGGCGATCGCGGCCGCCACGCCGTTGATGCCGATCTCGCCCACGCTCTTGGCACCGAACGGACCGCTGGGCTCGTTCGATTCGACGAGATACGCCTTCAGGCTTTCGGGCAGCTCGGCGAAGGTCGGGATCTTGTAGTCCATCAGGCTCGGGTTCGCGAGGCGCGCGCCGTCCCAGACCATTTCCTCGGTCAGCGCATAGCCCATGCCCTGCACGAAGGCACCCTCGATCTGCCCGGTCGCCATGGTCGGATTGATCGCCCGGCCGATGTCGCAGGCCGACCATGCGCGCACCACGCGCACCTTGCCGGTGAGCTCGTCGACCTCCACCTCGACCACCAGCGCGCCGAAGCTGTAGATGCCGATCTGCGGGAACGGCAGGCCCTGCACCACCGCACGCTTGGGATCGACCGTCTTCTGGTTGAACACCCAGCTGTGCGTGCCGATGATCGGCCCGCCCGCCGCCCAGTGGGCGCGGCCGGAAATCTCGGCGAAGCTGACCGCGCGTTGCTCGACGCCCTTGATCGCAACCTTGCCGCCCGGAAGCAGTTCGAGGTCTTCCACGGCGCATTCGAGCATCTCGCTGGCCTGCTGCTTGAGCTTGTCCGCGACCTCCTCGGAGGCGCCGACGACCGAACGACCTGCCACGTAGGTCACGCGGCTGGCGGTGGTGCCCCAGTTGTAGGGCGAGCCATCGGTGTCCGGGCTCGCGATTGCGACACGATCGACCGGCAGCTTCAGCGCTTCGGCGCACATCTGGGTGAGCACGGTGTTCGAGCCTTGGCCGATATCGACCGCGCCGGTGTTGAGCAGAACCGATCCGTCTTCCAGTACGCGGACGATCGCGCCGGACGCCAGGAGCCCGCTGATGTGTGCGGTGAGCGCTACACCGAATCCGCGATGGCGGCCCGGCGGGCTTTCGGAAGGCGACGGCCAGCCCGATTCCTTCTGCACGATGTCGAGGCACTCTGCGAGGCCGTTGGAGAGGATCGGCTGTCCGCCGAACCACGGGTCGCCGTCGACCAGCATGTTCTTGCGCCGCAGCGCGATCGGATCCATGCCGAGCTTGTGCGCGACTTCGTCGAGTTGCGTTTCGGACGCGAAGGTCACCTGCGGCACGCCGAAGCCACGGAATGCACCGAAGCGCAGCTTGTTGGTGTAGGCCACGCGGCCGTGTGCATGCACGTTCGGGATGCGATAGGGCCCGCAGTTCATGAGCAGCGCGTAGCCGAGCACGCCCGGGCTGTCGTCGCCGAACGCGCCGCCGTCGAGCAGCAGTTCGGTTTCGCGCGCGACGATGGTGCCGTCGCGCTTCACGCCGGTCTTCATGCGGATGGTGACCGGATGGCGCGCGCGGACCGCCTCGAAGTCTTCCTCGCGGCTCATGATGAGCTTGACCGGCTTGCGCGTCTTGAGCGCCAGCAGCACGACCGCGGGCTGCACATGCGCTTCCATCTTGTTGCCGAATCCCGCACCGATGCGCGGCGTCAGGCAGCGCAGCCGCGTCATCGGCAGGCCCAGCGATTCGCACACGCTGGCCTGCACGCGGAACACCGACTGGTTGGCCGACCACAGCGTGACGCGACCCGCGGCATCGGCCTCCGCCAGCGCGCCGCAAGGCTCGAGCGAAAGATGCGCCTGCGCCTGCGTCTGGTAGTGGCCTTCGACCACGACGTCGCACTGCGCCCAGGCGCTGTCGATGTCGCCGGACCGGAAGGAGGTGCGCGAGCACAGGTTGCCGTCGGTGCCCGAGTCGAACACCTTGACATAGGAACCCGTGTCTTCGTGCACGAGTGCAGCGCCGGGTGCAAGCGCTTCCTCGGGGCCCAGCACCGCGGGCAATTCTTCGTAGTCGACACGGATGAGCCGTGTCGCCTGCCGAGCGATGGCTTCGGTGTCCGCGGCGACGGCCGCGACGATCTCGCCGACGTAGCGCACCTTGCCCTTGGCAAAGGCCGGCTCGTCCTTGATGAACGCGCCCATCTTGTGCGCGTCATCCAGGTCGTCGCCGGTCACGATCGCGCGCACACCGGGCAGCGCCAGCGCTTCACGCAGGTCATACCCTCGAATGCGCGCATGCGCGTACGGGCTCTGCAGGATCGCGCCGTGCAGCATGCCGGGGCGGTACAGGTCGGCAATGTATTGCGCACGGCCGGTGAGTTTCTCGTCCGATTCGAGCTGCGGGATCGCCTGCCCGACGCCACCGGGGATGTCGACGACGGCCGCGCTCACGATGCGACTCCTTCGCCCTGGAGCGCGCGGGCGGCGGTGCGGACTGCGTCGATGATCTTCACGTAGCCGGTACAGCGGCACAGGTTGCCCGAGAGCGCGGAGCGAATCGCCGCATCGTCCGGGTCGGGATTGCGTTGCAGCAGCGCTCGAGCGCTGACCAGCATGCCCGGCGTGCAGAAGCCGCACTGGAATGCGCCCGATGCTGCGAAGGCCGCTTGCAGCGCGCGCATCTCGGCGCTGTCCTGCAGACCTTCGAGCGTCTTGACATCGGCGCTTTCGCAGTTGTGCGCAAGGCTCAGGCAGGCGCGCATCGGCACGCCGTCGACGCTGATGGTGCACGCGCCACAGACGCCCTGGTTGCAGCCGCGCTTGGCGGCGGTGAGTTGCAGGCGGTCGCGCAGCACGGTGAGCAGGGTGTCGTGCAGGCCGGCCTCCGCCTGCGTGCTTTCGCCGTTGACGTGGAGAGTGATCGGGGGGGAATTCATGCGGCGCTCCGGGGGGCGGCTTCGAGCGTGCGCACGGCACGCAGCAACAAACGGGGGATCAACTGGCGGCGGTAGTCCGCGCTGCCTCGTACGTCGTCGAGCGGATCGGCGTGCTCCACGAGGATCTGCGCGGCGCGCGCCACGCTGGCATCGCTGCGGCCTTCCGACAGCACGGCATCGGCTTCGGGATCGGACAGCGGGGTCGGACCGCAAGCGCCAACCGCGACGCTCAGGCGCCCGTCGCCACGCATGCAGGCCGCGATCGATGCAGTTGCATAGTCACCCGCCACGCGTGCGTGCTTGACGTAGGTACCCACGCCGCCATCGTTGGGCGGGAGGTAGACGGCGGTGACCATCTCGCCGGGCTCCAGCGCGGTGAGATACCAGTCCACGAAGAATCCGGAGGCCGGCAGAACGCGTCGCCCTTCAGCGGACGCGATCTCGATCTCAGCCTTCGCGGCAACCAGCGCGGGCGGATAGTCCAGCCCCGGATCTGCGAAGGAGATCGAGCCGCCGATGGTCCCCATGTTGCGCACCGTCGCGTTGGCGATCTGCGATGCCGCATGCGGGACCACCGCGCAACTACCCAGCCGTAGCGTGCAAGCGGCGGTGTCGCGATGCCGCGTGAAGGCACCGATGCGCACACGACCATCGGGCATCGTGCTGATGCCCTTGATCTCGTCGATGTCCGCGAGGCTGACCAGCGCAGCCGGTTCGAGCACGTGGGCATTGAGCATCGCGACCAGCGTCGCGCCACCCGCGAGCGGCTTCGCGTCCGGGTCCTGCGCGAGCAAGGCCGTGGCCTCGGCGACGGTCTTCGGGCGATAGAGCCCCTGCAGCGTCGTCATGGTCGGCCTTTCAGTGCTGCGCGGCCGGGGCGGCGCCGATCTGTTCGAGCTTGCGCTGCAGATTGACGGCGAACTCGTCGCCCATGCTCTGCGCCTTCTTCTTCATCATGCCGAGCGCGAAGCGGCCGAGCCGGCCGGTCACCGAGACTTCGGAGCGGTAGCTCACCAGCGTGCCCTCGGGCGTGGGTTGCAGGGTGACCTGGCTGTCCGCCTGCAGGTTGCTGGCGTGACCGCCTTCGTCGCCGCGCGTGACCGCCCACACGTTGCTGTCGTCGCGCTTCGTGATTTCGACCAGCAGGTCGAAGCGCGCCTTGATGCCCGCCATCGAGATGGCGACCACTGCGCGATAGCGGTCGGCGTCGAGCGCCTCGAGCTTTTCGCAACCGGGCAGGCAGGAGGCCATCAGGCCGGCGTCGAACAGATGGACCAGCAGCGTCTCGGGCGGCGCCGCGATGGGGAATTGACCTTCGATCAGCATGAAGCGCGTCTCCGGTTCAGCGTGCGACGCGCTCGACGATCATCTTCGGGTCGACGATGCGCCCGTCCTTCACCACGACGTTGCCGTCGAGCGAGATGGTGCAGTTGCGCATCGGCACGTCGTAGTGGCCGCGTGTGGTGCGCTTGCCGCCGCCCTGCGTGTTCGGGCCGGTCGAGAAGAGGAAGTTGCCCGGAAAGCTGCGCGACGCCGCACGGCTGCGCTCGGGCGAATCGCCGTACAGAGCGAGCGAATCCCAGCGGCATTGCGGGTTCAGGCCCCAGCCGAGATGGGAGAGTGCGTACGGGTCCTTGTCGTTCTCGCTGGTCTTGCCCTCGGCGAGCCATTCGCGCATCAGCGAGGCATCGAGTCCGCCTTCGATGCTCACGATGTGGCCGTCGCGGATCTCCAGCTCGATCGCGTCCTGCACGTAGCGGCAATAAGGAAGGATCACCACGTCCCCCGGCGCGATCACCACACGACCCTGCGCGCTGCCTTCGTTCGGGAAGGTGTGGAGCAGGCCCACGCCCCAGTGGTCGAAGCGACCGGGTTCGTCGGCCATGCCGTACTGGCTCATGACCGGGTATTCGCCGCACTTGTAGCTGAGGTCGGTGCCGGCCTTGCTCGTCACGCGCACGTCGCGCGTCTTCTCATAGAGCCTGTGCGCGTGCACCACGGCTTCCTTCAGCCCCGGTGGCGACTGCAGCTGATACAGGTCGTCCGGCGCGTCGATGATCATCTGCACGCGCACGCCCTTGGCCTGCACGTCGCGCAGCCACTTCGAGAAGAGCGGGACGTGGAAGATGAGCACCATGTCCACCGCCATCAGGGCTTCCAGCGTGCCCTTGCACTTGCCGATGGTCGGAACGCCGACGCTGTTCCATCCGGGGATGGCGTTGACGCACATCTCGTAGATGTCGAAGCCGATGTCCTGCGCCGCGGCAAAGGCGGACTGGATGTACTCGCGGCGGGTGCCGAGATCGCTCACGATCGCGACCGTCTGGCCGGGACCGACGCGACACAGCTCGAACTGCTTGCGAAAGAGAGACGTGAGCTTCGCCGGGTTCAGCTCTTGGGTGCGGATCGCTGATTGCATCGTTGGGTTTCCTGATCTGGGTCAAAACCTGGGACTGAAAACTACTTTAGGAGTCAAGCTAATCCGTGTCAATAGCGAATACCATTCATTTTTGAGAGAATGGATCCGTCTCCGAACAGGACCCAGGCCCAACCATGTCCCAGCGAAAGAAAGAAGGCGTTCGCGAAGCGATCCTCGCGGCAGCGTTCCGGCTGTTCTCGGCGCAGAGCTATATCGAGACCTCCATTCCCGCCATTGCGCGGGAGGCCGGCATCTCGACGGCGAACGTGTACGTCTACTTCGCCTCGAAGCTCGACATCCTCTACACGCTGTACGAGCCGTGGCTCAACGAGCGGCTCGAAAAGCTGGACCGCTCGCTGAAGCGCGTCGCTTCGCCCGAAGCGCGGCTGGAGCGCCTGCTGGTGGCGCTGTGGCGCGATCTGCCGCACGAGACCAACGGCTTCGCCAAGAACATCATGCAGGCGCTCTCCACCACCGGCGGCGGCGACGCCTACAGCCCGCATCTGCGCGAGCTGTTCCAGTCGCGCGTGGCAAAGTGGATCGAGAGTTGCCTTTCCGTTTCAGCCGCGGAAAGCGACGTCATCGCCGGGGTGGTGCTGATGGCCTTCGACGGCTTTGCGATGAACGTGCACCTCGACCACGGCATGGCGTGCGACGCCAAGACGGCGCGCCTCTTCAGCCGGCTGCTGGCTGGCGCGCGCACGGAAGCCTGAAAGAAAAAAGCCCGCACCGTCACACGACGATGCGGGCGGCGGCCGTCACGGGGCCGCGTAAAAAATCAGACCAGCTCGATCGCGACGGCGGTGCCTTCGCCGCCGCCGATGCACAGCGTCGCGACACCGCGCTTCTTGCCGCGCTGCTGCAGCGCATGGATCAGCGTCACCATGATGCGCGCGCCGCTCGCGCCGATCGGGTGACCGAGCGCACAGGCGCCGCCGTTCACGTTGACGATGTCATGCGCCACCGACAGTTCGTGCATCAGCGCCATGGGCACCACGGCGAAGGCCTCGTTGACTTCCCACAGGTCCACGTCCTTCACGGCCCAGCCGGTCTTCTTGAACAGCTTGGCGACCGCACCGACCGGCGCGGTGGAGAACCATTCGGGCTGCTGCGCGTGCGTGGCGTGGGCGACGAGGCGCGCGATCGGCTTGGCGCCGTACTTCCTCGCGGTGCTCTCGGTCATCATCACCAGCGCAGCGGCGCCGTCATTGATGGACGAGCTCGATGCGGCGGTGATGGTGCCGCCGTCCTTCTTGAACGCGGGCTTGAGCGTCGGGATCTTGTCGACCTTGACCTTGCCCGGACCTTCGTCGATGTCGATCACGGTCTCGCCGCCGCGGCCCTTGACGGTCACCGCCGCGATCTCGGCCTTGAACGCGCCCGAAGTCGTTGCCGCCTTCGCGCGCTCCACGCTGGCGATGGCGAACGCATCCTGCTGCTCGCGCGTGAACTTGTACTTGGCCGCGCAGTCCTCGCCGAAGGTACCCATCGAGCGGCCCGGCTGGTAGGCGTCTTCCAGGCCGTCGAGCATCATGTGATCGAAGATGCGGTCATGGCCCATGCGGTAGCCGCCGCGGCCCTTGAGCATGAGGTAGGGCGCGTTGGTCATGCTTTCCATGCCGCCGGCCACCATCACCTCGTGCGTGCCCGCGAGCAGCATGTCGTGCGCCATCATGGCCGCCTTCATCGCCGAGCCGCACATCTTGCTGAGCGTGACCGCGCCCGCGCTGTCGGGCAGGCCGCCCTTGTAGGCCGCCTGACGCGCCGGTGCCTGCCCCTGGCCGGCCATCAGGCAGTTGCCGAAGAGCACTTCGCCCACGCTGTCGGCACTGATGCCCGCGCGTTCGACGGCGGCCTTGATGGCCACGCCACCCAGGTCATGCGCCGAGAGGGAAGAAAAGTCGCCCTGGAAGCCGCCCATCGGGGTGCGGGCTGCGCCGACGATCACGATCGATTCGCTCATGGAAGTTGCTCCTTCAGAAAGTTGTCAAAAATAGGGGGCGTGGCCTTCGTGCTTGAAACGCTGGGCCTCGTCGTAGGGGAAAACATCGAGCATCTGCCCCGCCTGGATCCGCTCCTTGTGGCTCTGCCAGAAGGCCGCATCGAGCAGGTCCGCGTGATGCGCCATGAAGGCCTCGCGCACCGCGGCGTTGCCGAGGAGAAAAGGGCCGAAGGTCTCCGGGAACACATCCTTGGGCCCGACTGCATACCAGACCTCGCCGCTCATCTCTTCTTCCTCGGTGCGCGGCGTGGGCACCTTGCGGAAGTTGCAGTCGGTCAGGTATTCGATCTCGTCGTAGTCGTAGAACACGACCTTGCCGCCGCGCGTGACGCCGAAGTTCTTAAACAGCATGTCGCCCGGAAAGATGTTCGCGGCCACCATGTCCTTGATCGCATTGCCGTACTCGACCACCGCATGCTCCAGCTGCTTGCTCGCGCGGTGGGCATGCTCGGGCTGGTCGAGCAGGTCGAACGCCTCCTGCAGGTAGATATTGAGCGGGATCATGCGCCGCTCGATGTAGCAGTGCTTGAGCACCACTTCCATCTCCCCGTTGCCGTCGCGGTCGCCGATCTCGAGCTGGCTCGGCGCGAACCGCTTGATCTCCTCGATCAGCTCGGGCTCGAAGCGGTCGAGCGGAAAACCGACGTTGCTGTACTCCAGGGTGTCGGCCATGCGGCCCACGCGGTCGTGCTGCTTCACCAGCATGTACTTGCTCTTGACCTGCTCGCGCGTGGTGTCCTTCTGCGGCGGGTAGTAGTCGCGAATCAGCTTGAACACGTATGGAAACGACGGCAGGTCGAACACCAGCATCACCATGCCCTTGATGCCCGGCGCGCTGCGAAACTTGTCGCTCGAATAGTTCAGGTGGGCGAGAAAGTCGCGATAGAACAGGGTCTTGCCCTGCTTGGCGAGCCCGAGCGCGTTGTAGATCTCCGCGCGCGGCTTGCGCGGCATCAGCGAGCGCAGGAACTGCACATAGGCCGAAGGCACTTCCATCTCGACCATGAAGTACGCGCGCGCAAAGCTGAAGAGCATCTGCAGGTCTTCCTCGCCGAAGAGCACCGCGTCGATGTAGAACCTGTTGTCCGCGTCGTGCAGGATCGGCAGCGCGAACGGCAACTCGGTGAAGCCGTTGATGATCTTGCCGACCACATACGCGCCCTTGTTGCGATAGAAGAGCCCCGAGAGCACCTGCAGCTGGAAGTTGGCACGCAGCTTTACCTGGTGGAAGCGGCCGAGGATCGCAGTCGCCACCCGGCCCGCATCGCGCTCCAGGTTGGCATAGCCGCGGCCCAGCAGGCGATAGTCCAGCAGCAGCGACTGGACGACGCTTGGCAGCGACTCCGGCGTCGGGTAATAGGCACGGTAGGTCGGCGCGCCTTGCTGCTCGATGTATTCCGTGCTGATCGCGGGCCGAACGAAGATGAAGTCGTTCTGGAAATACGAGCGATGCAGGATCTTGGTCGTGACCGAGTTGAAGAAGGTCTCCGCCAGCTCAGGCTGGTGATGGTCGACCAGGAGGCCGATGAAGTGCAGCTTGACCTGGTGCCACACATCCATCGGCTGGTCGCCGGCCTTGAACTCCTTCTCGAGCCGCGCCACCGCCTCGCCCACTCGCAGGTCGTAGAACTCGATTCGCTCGCGCTGCGCCCGCTGCTGGCCATGCCAGTCGGCGGTCTCGAAGCGATGCTTGGCGCGCGCCGATTCGGCCCGGAACAACCGGTAGTGCCGGTCGAACCCGTCCCGCATCGCCTTGGCGATGTCGTAGGCCAGCGGTGAATCGAGGCGCTGCGGGAACATGGGCCGTGCGAAAGGCGCCGGTTACTTGATGTATTCGGACGTCGGCGTCTCCGCAGGCTTGCTCCACTTGTAGCGGATGCGCTGCACCGCTGCGCGGTAGAGGTTTTCCATCGGCTTGGTGCCGTCGACGGTGAGCTCCAGGTCCTGGATGAGACCGTCGTGCACGCCGAAGGCCCAGCCGTGGATCGTGACCGACTGGTTGCGGGTCCACGCGTCCTGCATCACCGTGCTGACCGCCACGTTGACCACCTGCTCCGCCACGTTCAGCTCGCACAGCGCGTTGGCGCGGTTTTCCTCCGGAATGGTGTCGAGCATCACATGGTGCCGGTCGCGCACATCCTGGATGTGGCGCAGCCAGTTGTCCGCGATGCCGATGCGCGCGCCTTCGAGCGCGGCCTGCACGCCCGAGCAGCCGTAGTGGCCGACCACCATGATGTGTTGCACCTTCAGCCGCTCCACGGCGAACTGGATCGCCGAGAGCGCATTCAGATCGGAATGCACCACGATGTTCGCCACGTTGCGATGCACGAAGACCTCGCCCGGCTCCAGTCCGGTGATCTGGTTCGCCGGCACGCGGCTGTCGGAGCAGCCGATCCACATGTACTTGGGCGTCTGCTGCTTCACCAGGCTGGTGAAGAAGCCGGGACGGTCGCGCTCCATGCGCGCCGACCAGGAGCGGTTGTGGGCGAACAGGTCTTCGAGGTTGTCTGTGGAGTTGTCCATGTGTGTCTTCTGATGATGGGGAAGTGGTGATGCGGCAGCGCGATCAGCGCGCCTTCGGTTTCTCGGCCCGTGCCAGTGCGGCGCGTGCCTTCTTCTCCTGCGCGCGGATCTCGTCGATGTTGGCCTGCAGGTCCGTCAACTGCGCTTCGAGCTGCTGCCGGTGATTGCCGAGCACGCCCAGGAAGCGCTGCAATTGGGCCGCGGTGTCGCGCGGGCTGTCGTACATGTCGAGGATGTCCTTCGCCTCGGTGAGCGTCAGCCCCAGCCGCTTGGCGCGCAGCGTCAGCGTGAGCCGGGCGCGGTCGCGCGAGCTGTAGATGCGCTGCAGCCCCGCTCGCTCGGGCGACAGCAGGCCCATGTCCTCATAGAAACGGATCGCCCGCGTGGTGAGGTCGAACTCCTTCGCGAGCTCGCCGATGGTGAAGGTTTGTGACGGCATGTAATCCGGATCGAAACGAGTGCGACAGCATGTTTGGGACGCACTGCCTACAATGATGGCTCCTTGCCATGACGTTTACGTTAACGTCAATCGTACATGAACCTTCTCGAACGCGAACTCAAATACCCCCTCGGTGACACCCTGCCAGCCCCCGGCGAGGCGATCGAAGTGGCGCCCGGCGTGCGCTGGATCCGCATGGCGCTGCCCTTTGCGCTCGATCACATCAACCTCTGGCTGCTGCGCGACAACATCGACGGCGTGGACGGCTGGTCGGTGGTCGACACCTGCATTTCGCACGACGCGTCGCGCGCACAGTGGGAACAGATCTTCGAGACGCAGCTGCAGGGCCTGCCCGTCCTGCGCGTCATCGTGACCCACATGCACCCCGACCACATCGGTCTCGCCGACTGGCTGTGCAAGCGCTGGAATGCGCCGCTGTGGATCAGCTCGACCGACTACCACGTCGCGCGTGTGCTGACCACCGCGGGCGACACGCTCGCCGGCGGCGATGCGGCGGCCGACTTCTTCGCATCACACGGCCTCGTCGATCCGGAAGCCGTCGCCCAGATCCGCGCGCGAACGAGCTACTACGCGAACATGGTGCCCGCCGTGCCCGCGTCCTTCGTCCGCATGCTGGACGGCGACATCGTCACGATCGGCGGCCGCGCATGGCGCTGCATCAGCGGCTACGGCCATGCGCCCGAGCACATCGCGCTCTACTGCGAAGAACTCAATGCGCTGCTCGGCGGCGACATGATGCTGCCGCGCATCTCGACCAACGTCAGCGTGCACGCGGGCGAGCCTGAAGCCAATTCGCTCAGGCTCTTCCTCGACAGCATCGAGCGCTTCAAGCAACTGCCGGAGGACGTGCTGGGCCTCCCCTCGCACGGCAAGCCCTTCACTGGCGTGCACCGGCGCGTGGAGCAACTGAAGGAACACCACCGCGACCGCCTCGCCGAGCTGCTCGAAGCCTGCGTCGCCAGGCCCCACAGCGCGGCGGAGGGATTGCCGATCCTCTTCAAGCGCGCCCTCGACCTGCACCAGATGACTTTCGCGATGGGCGAAACCGTCGCGCACCTGCACCTGCTCTGGTTCTCGGGCCAGGTGCAGCGTCGACGCGGCGAAGACGGCGTCTATCGCTTCGGCGCCTTCAAATGAGCGTGCTGGACCCGCTCCGCGCCGGCCAACTGGCCGGAGCGCGGCGGCTGGATCTCCGCGGTTGCGGGCTGACAGCCTTTCCGCGCGAAATCTTCGAGCTCGCCCAGACGCTGGAGGTGCTCGACCTCTCCGGCAATGCGCTGAGCACGCTGCCCGACGACCTGCACCGGCTCGGGCAACTGCGCGTGCTGTTCTGCTCCGACAACCCTTTCACCGAAGTGCCGGCGGCGCTGGGGCGATGCGCCAGGCTCGAAATGCTCGCCTTCAAGGCCAACCGCATCCGCAGCGTGCCGGCCGAGTCGCTGCCGCCGCAGTTGCGCTGGCTGATCCTGACCAACAACCAGATCGAATCGCTGCCCGCGGAACTCGGCCGCCGGCCGCGACTGCAAAAGCTGATGCTCGCCGGGAACCGTCTGCGCGCACTGCCGCCCGAAATGGCCTCTTGCCAGGCGCTGGAGCTGGTCCGCATCTCCGCCAACGAGTTCGATGCACTGCCCGGGTGGCTGCTTTCGCTGCCGCGCCTTTCCTGGCTGGCCTTCTCGGGCAATCCGTTCGACGAAGGGCCGGAAGTTGCCGCGATGAATGCGGTGCCGACCGAAGCAGTGCCATGGCGGCAACTCTCGCTGCAACACAAGCTGGGCGAAGGCGCCTCCGGCGTGATTCATCAAGCAGATTGGCAGCGCGCCGACGGCAGCACGCAGGCCGTCGCGGTCAAGCTCTTCAAGGGCGAAGTCACCAGCGACGGCTGGCCGCACAGCGAAATGGCCGCGTGCATCGCGGTCGACAGGCATCCGAACCTCATCGAGGTGCTGGGCCGCATCCACGACCATCCGCAGGGCACGCCCGGCCTCGTGCTGAAGCTGGTCGATCCGTCGTTCCGCAATCTGGCGGGGCCGCCGAGTTTCCAGTCGTGCACACGCGATGTGTACGCCGACGACGCGCGCTGGTCCTTCGCGACCGCATGGCGCATGGCGGGCGGCATCGCCTCGGCGGTCGCACAACTGCACGAACACGGCGTCGTCCACGGCGACCTGTACGCGCACAACATGCTCTGGAACGGCCAAGGCGATGTGATGCTCGGCGACTTCGGCGCCGCGTGCTTCCTGCCGCGCGACGACGAAGCCACCAGCCGGACGCTCGAACGCATCGAGGCGCGGGCCTTCGGATGTTTGCTCGAAGAACTGCTGGCGCATTGCGAACCCACCGAAGACGAGCAGGCGCGGCACACCCTTCTCGCGCAGCTCCAGTCGCGCTGCATGGCGACCGACATCGCAGCCCGCCCGGTTTTCGCAGAAATCGCCTCGCTCCTTTCCGCATGAGCCGCTCGACCCAGCGCGCATCGCCGCTCCCCGTGCGCCACGGCGTGGGCCCGAGCTGCGTGGTGCTGCCCGCGGGCGACTGGCCGACGGTGCTCGACTACTTCGTGCACCGCTTCACCGCCGTGACGCGTCCGCAATGGCAGGCCCGCATGAGCGCGGGCGAGGTGGTCGACGTGCAAGGCGTGCCGATCACCGAAACGCGGCGCTTCGAGCAACACCTGCGCATCTACTACTACCGCCAGCTCGATTCCGAACCCCGCGTGCCGTTCGAGGAGCAGGTGCTCTTCCGCGACGAGCACCTGCTCGCGGTGGACAAGCCGCACTTCCTCTCGATCTCGCCGGTCGGCAAGTACGTGCAGGAAACGCTGCTGGTGCGCCTCAAACGCAAGCTGGGCATCGACGAGCTCGTGCCGCTGCACCGCATCGACCGCGAGACGGCCGGCGTCATTCTCTTCTCGGTGCAGCGCGCCAGCCGGGGCGCGTATGTCCAGCTCTTCGCCGAACGCACCATTGAGAAGCGCTACGAGGCGATCGTGCATCGCCCCGCCGACTTCGCGCCGCCCGCCGTGCGCGCAAGCCGCCTCGTAGACGACGACACTCATTTCATGCGCATGCGCGAAGTGCCCGGCGAGCCCAATTCCGAGACGCACATCGAAGTGCTCGCCACCGGCGCGGACTGGGCGCATCTGTCGCTCTCGCCCGTCACCGGCCGCCGGCACCAGCTGCGAGTGCATTGCCACGCACTCGGCATGCCGATCCTCAACGACGCCATCTACCCGGTGCTGCGCCCCGAAGGCACCGACGACTACGAGCGTCCGCTGCAACTGCTGGCGCGCGAGGTGCGTTTTCGCGACCCGCTCAGCGGCGCGGAGCGCTTCTTCGCCAGCAACCGGTCGCTCGCGCTGCCGCCTAGGTGACGCGGCTCTCCGGCAGGCAGCACTAAGCTTGCGGCAGCTTCATCAGGAGACAACCGCATGGACACCACCCGACTCTTCTCGCTCAAGGGCCGCACCGCCCTCATCACCGGCGGCTCGCGCGGCATCGGCCGCATGATCGCCGAAGGCTTTCTGGCGCAGGGCGCGCGCGTCTATATCTCGGCCCGCAAGGCCGACGCCTGCGACCAGACCGCGAAGGAGCTTTCCGCCTTCGGCCACTGCGTTTCGCTGCCGGCGGATGTCTCCACGCTCGAAGGCGCGCAGGCGCTCGTCGATGCCTACGCCAAGCATGAAGACAAGCTCGACATCCTCGTCAACAACGCCGGCGCAGCCTGGGGCGCGCCCTACGAAGAGTTCCCGGAAAGCGGCTGGGACAAGGTCGTCGATCTCAACCTGAAGACACCGTTCTTCCTGACCAAGGCGCTCACGCCGATGCTCAAGAAGGCCGCGACCGACCATCTCGCGAAGGTCATCAACATCGCGTCGATCGACGGCATCTCGGTCAATCCGCAGGAAACCTATTCGTACGCCGCCAGCAAGGCCGGCCTGATCCAGCTCACCCGCCGCATGGCGCTGCGCCTGGCGCAGGACCGCATCGTGGTCAGCGCGATCGCACCGGGCGCCTTCGCGTCGAACATGAACAAGGAAGCGCGCGACCACGCCGACGAAGTCAAGGGCCACATCCCCGCCGGCCGCATCGGCGAGCCGGAAGACATGGCCGGCGCGGCGATCTACCTCGCCTCGCGCGCGGGCGACTATGTGATGGGCTCGACGCTCATCGTCGATGGCGGCGTGACGCACGCGCGCTGACGACGACTTCGACGAAGGCATGGGGCTGTTCGAGTTGCTCGGGGCGCTTCGGATTCATGGCACTACCGCGGGTAGTGCCGAAAAGACTCTTAGGTGAATCGAGCAACCACGCGCAAGATGCGAGATCGAGGCATCCCGATTCCTCGCAACAGGAAGACCCCATGTTCCCCACCCGCGATCGTCGGGCATCGAAAGGCTCGGCCGATCTGGTGAGTTTGATGCCTCCGCCTGCTCTCCACCTGGTTCCCGCTCCTGACGAGAACCTGATCACCAGATACAGCCTTGTTTGTCACGAGACCAGGACGAAGGTCGTGGTGGGCGCCAATGGCTGCTACAGGACCGAGATGCTGTCTGCACTCGGAACAGACGACGCCCGGGAGGCGCTGTGCGCCTTCTTCATGCACAACCGCTCATATCCACTGGAGCTGCTCGCAGAGAACTGGGCGGAGGAGAGAAGCTTTCCTCTGTACCACGAGTTCTCGGATGGACTGGGCGAGGTAGTCGCCGAATGACCTATTTCGCCATCGAAGTCGTCGGTGGATTCGCGATCGCCCTCAGCCTCGGCGTGCTGTGCTGGTTGCTCGCACGCGCGCTCAAGGTCCAGCATCGCGCCAACAAGCAGTTGCGGCTGACCCGCGAAATGCGGCGCGCATTCGAGGACGAGTTCCAACCATTCCCGGCGCTGTTCCCCGGTGGCCCGGTTCCCGCACCGCCGCGGCATCCATGACCGATTGATCAAGTTCACGCTCAGCCGCCAGGCGCATCCAGGGCCCCGAAGCCCTCAATGAAAAAAGCTCCCGAAGGAGCTTCTTTGATGACGCTGCAAGGCGCTCAGTATCCGCCGCGACCACCGCCATTGCGATTGCCGCCGCCATATCCGCCACCGCCGCCACCATAACCACCGCTGCGACCACCGCCGCCGCCACCGCCATAGCCGCCACCGCCATAGCCGCCGCCTCCGGAACGCGGCTCCATCGGGCGAGCCTCATTGACGGTCAGGTTGCGGCCGCCCAGCGAACGGCCATTCAGACCTTCGATGGCCGCCAGCGCTTCCGCGTCGGTGCCCATTTCGACAAAGCCGAAGCCTTTGGAGCGGTCGGTATCACGCTCGATCATGACCTTGGCACTGGCGACCGACCCGTATTGGCCGAAAGCCTGTTCAAGGTCGTTGTCGCGCACGGAGTAGGCGAGATTGCCCACGTAAAGTTTCTTGCCCATTGAGGACTCCTAATTCAAACCACCAAACATGAAGCGGTGGAGTTAAGAGTCACAACAGCAATGCGCTGTGGCGCGAAGACGATCACCGGATCACGAACCTGACAGTGGAACGGCCAGGAACGCCCCAGTATTGTCCTCCAATGGGGCGGATTTGGGAAATCGGACCCGGCGAACCGCCGCTCGGCAGGTCGTCCATGACGGAATCAGGAGCGCGGCAGGAAGTTCATGGGCACGCGGCCGGCGCTTCCGGCCTGCACCACGCGGTGGATGAAGTCGAGCTTCTCGATCACCGGCGGGACCACGATGAACGGATAGCTGTCATGCGCGCCGAGACTGCGGTCCATCGCGTTGATGAACTGCGAGACCGGCAGCCATTGCAGGACGATGGGCTCGCGGATGGATTCGGCGTTCAGGTCGAGCGGGCGCACCTTCAGGGCGGGACCGGACGGCGACGCCAGCTCCAGGTGCGTGCCCCAGGAGGCGGCGGTTTCCAGACCGTCCACCATGTGCAGGTAGTGCGCCCAGGTCTCGGCCCAGTCCTCCCACGGATGCGAGCTCGCGTACGCGCTGATGAAGCGCTGGGGCCAATCCGCGATCGGCCACGCATAGTGTGTCTTCAACGCCGATTCGTAGTCCGCGCGCTCGTCGCCGAAAAGCGAGCGGAACTCTTCGATCCAAGGCGTGCCGCGCACCAGCCGGTCCCAGTAGTAGTGGCCGATCTCGTGGCGGAAGTGACCCAGCAGCGTGCGGCTGGGCTCGTGCATCGACTGGCGGATGTACTCGCGGCGCGCATCGTCCGCCTCGGCGATGTTGAGCGTGATGACGCCTTCGTCGTGCCCGGTGAGCACATGCTCCTGCGGGTTCACCTGCTCGAGAAACTCGAACGACAGGCCGTTGACGGGGTCCTCGAGCTTGTTCGGCGTCGGCAGCACGAGTTCGATCAGCGTGTAGAAAAGACGGCGCTTGGCCTGTTCGAGCGCGGCCCAATACCCGTGGTTCTCCGGCTTGGCCAGCGCGGGAATCGTGTGCGTCGTCCGGCACGACAGGCAAAACCGATGGCGGGTGGACGAAGGCACCATCCAGTTGCACACATTCGCCTGGCGGTTGGCGCACGGCCTGTATGCGGGACCTTCCGGGCCCAGCCGGCGCCATGAATCGTCGCTCGACTCCTCGAAGGCGAGCATGCGCTGCTCATCCGGTACGTAGCCGAGGCTCGAACCGCAGGCCTCGCAGCGCAGGTTCTCGAAGAAGACGCGATTGCCGCATTTCGAGCAGGTCATCTGCTTCATGGCGACCTTTCAGTCTCAATGCGCGGCATCAACGACGCCTCTTGCTGCGCGTGGTGCGCGTCGATTTGGGCGGTGCGGTCCATAGCTTGATCCATTCCGAGCTTGCTGAGGACGCGGCCGAGGTGGCCGCGCGTCTTGCTTCCGCCGTCATTCGCCCTCGCGCGGAACCGGCGGCCGAGTTGGCCGCACTGAGCCACATGCTCATGAAGGGGTTCTTCTTCAACCAGGGATTGGACATGTCGCTCTCCGGTGATTGCAACCGGTCATCTTGCGGTCTCCACCCCGACGGCGCCAGAGAGATTGGCCCGTGGCGGTGTGGGAGCAGACGCCATGTGCGTTTGAATCACCCCATCAACTCACATTCGTCCCCCTTACGCAATCACAATCGAGTTCAATAGAACTCGTGCTCGGGTGGCCGATGCGCCAGATCACTGAGATGCCGGCTCGCGGCATGCCAAATTGCAGTGAACGGAGCTGAGAATGGAACAGATCGAAAACCTTGTGCAGGTGGAAACCGGACCGCGCCATGTCATTCAGGGCACCTATCAAGGCGTCCGGATCGAAGTGATCGCCGGGTACAGCATCGATGCCGACGAATGGCTGTTTCATGTGTACCTTCATGACAACCAGGGACGCGCGGATCGCTTGACGGACCGCCCGACGAGTCATCGGGCGCATAGCTTGCAGGACGCCTTTGATCAGGGGTTGGAGCTCGGTGTGGCGCACCTGAAAGCCAAGTGAAGCGGCCCGGGTTTTCAAAACACGGCTGAGCCTCATAGGCGTACTCAAGCTTTTGTGCGTACCGCAAATCCCCGCTAGGCCACCGCACCCGCCCGCGCGTTGCGCACCTGAAGCCCAGCGGTGGAGAATCCGGCCCACCCGGCCGCGTTCTCCCACCGTGAACCTTCACCGCCTCGATCTGGTTTCGCTGCAACTGTTCAGCCTCGTCGCGCGCAGCGGCAGCATCAGCAAGGGCGCGGAACTGGCGCTGCTGGCCGTGGGTGCGGCCAGTAAACGCATCACCGATCTCGAAGCCGCCGTCGGCACGCCGCTCCTGGAGCGCCACTCGCGCGGCGTCACCCTTACCGTGGCGGGGCAGGCGCTGCACCGGCATGCGCAGCGCATCCTCGGCGATGTCGACCAGCTCACGGCCGATCTGTCGGACTACGCATCGGGCCTCGTCGGCGTGGTGCGCCTGTGGTGCAACACCTCGGCGGTCACGCAGTTCCTGCCGAAGGACATCGCGAGCTTCGTGCAGGCCAATCCCGGCATCCGCATCGAGCTCGAAGAAGAAGACAGTAACGAAGTCGTGCTCGCCGTGATGGACGGCCGCGCCGACATCGGCATCTTCGCGGACCGCACGCCCGCGCCCGGCCTGCAGGTGATGAACTACCGCTCCGACCGCCTGGGCCTCGTCGTGCCGCGCGGCCATGCGCTGGCGCGCCGCCGCTCGGTGCGCTTCGAGGAAGCGATCGAGCAGGACTTCGTCTGCCTCTCCAAAGGCACCTCGCTCGCCAAGCGCCTGCAGGCCGAGACCGAAGCGCTCGGGCGGCGGCTGAAGATCCGCATCCAGGTGCGCAGCTTCGACGCCATGTGCCAGATGGTCGCGGCAGGCATGGGCGTGGCCGTGCTGCCGCGCGAATCGATCCTGCCGCATGTGAAGTCGATGGACCTGCGCCAGATCGAGCTCGAAGACGAATGGGCCAGCCGGCACCTGCTCATCGGCCTGCGCGACGCCGCCGCCGTGCCGCGCCATGTGCGCATGCTCATCGACCACCTCTGCCAGCCGCAGTCGCCGGCGAACGCATCGCGCCCGGCCAAGGGTTAACCCGGCCGAGCTTTCGCGAACCGCGAAAGCTGGAAACGCCGCTTTGCCATTCCGCCGCCGGCCGGCGGATTCCAGAATCGCGCCATACGCCAGCAAGAGCGGCCCGGCGCCGGGGCAACGGAATGAACCAAGAACACACGGCGCACCGACCCACCCTACGGAGACACAGACCATGCGATTCACCCGCCGCACCGCCGCCATCCTGATCGCCGCCACCCTCGCCGTCAGCGCGGCCGGCCATGCTGCAGCAGAAGACAAGTACCCGAGCCACCCGGTCACCCTCATCGTGCCGCAGGCCGCCGGCGGCGCGAACGACACCATCGCGCGCATCGTCGCGCAGAAGCTCGGCGAGCAGATGGGCCAGACCTTCGTCGTCGACAACCGCCCCGGCGCAGGCGGCAACGTCGGCACCGCTCAAGCGGCCCGCGCCAAGCCCGACGGCTACACCTTGCTGCTGACCGTGAACAGCGCCCAGGTCATCAACCCCGCGCTCTACAAGAGCACGGGCTTCGACCCGGTGAAGGACTTCGAGCCCATCACCCCCGTCGCGACCGCCGGCTACGTGCTCGTCGCCAACAAGAACTTCGCGCCCAACAACGTCGCCGAACTCATCAAGGCCGCGAAGGCCCAGCCCGGCAAGATCGCCATCTCGTCCGCCGGCAACGGCACGCTGAATCACCTGATCGGCGAAATGCTCCAGAAGGAGGCCGGCATCCAGCAGATGCATGTGCCGTACAAGGGCTCGGCGGCCTCCATGAACGACCTCATCGCCGGACAGGTGCAGGTGTCGGTGCAGAGCCTGCCCTCCTCCCTCCAGTTCATCAAGGCCGGCACGGTGAAGGTGCTCGGCGTGGTGAACGAGAAGCGCGTCTCCGCGCTGCCCGATGCGCCCACCATCGGCGAGACGATCAAGGGCTTCGGCTCCACGCCGTGGTACGGCGTGCTCGCGCCCCGCGGCACGCCGAAGGAGATCGTCGCCCGCCTGCAGACCGAGATCGGCAAGGCGCTGGATGACGCGGACGTCAAGAGTCGGCTGGACGGCGTGGGGTGCGAGCCGTTCAAGAGTTCGCCGGATCAGTTTGCGGCGTTGATCAAGAGTGATCTGCCTAAGTGGGCGAAGATTGTTAAGGAGTCGGGGGCGACGGTGGATTGAGGGCAATGCGCTGGAGGTCGGATCTCAAAGCGTCGCCGGCGTGCGGCCGAGAGTAGGCTGATCGCCGATTCCTCAGCAGTAACGGCCGAACCTCCTAGCGGTCCCTATACTTGGTGGTCCGTCAAACAATGACGTGTCCGGGATTGGCGTCCCAAAGCAGCTCTGCGACGAAAGCCGCAGAAACCTCTGACCGCAGTCGCCCTGCGGCTTCGTCGCTCGTGCCTCCTTTTATGGCGGCTCGAGCAGGGAGCCGCGAGGCTCGCCGGTTCTCGCAGGAGCTGCCCGGTACGCCAACCTGTTCGAGCCGCCGCCCTCAATTGGCGTTGGGAGCGGCGGTTTTTGTAAAAACGCAGCTTCTGGAGGCCTCCATGGCTTACCCTACTTGCGCGCACGCGCGCCTCCCCAACCCTTCCCCCGCTGGCGCCCGCCCGCCTCCCACCACCGAGACCGAGCGCGACCTGCTCGCCGAGCAGGTCAACGCCGAACTCAACGCCGCGAGTGAAGCCGGCCGCGCGCTCACCTGCTTGCGCAAGCTGCTCGTTCACACGCGCGGTTTGAGCCGCGATGAGCGCGGCTTCAGCCACCGCGAGGTGGAAAGCCTGATCACGGTGGTCGTCGGCGAATTCGAGCGGCGTTTGCAGGCGACCGAGGCCACGGCCAGGTTGCTCGCGCCGTCGCTGTACGCCGACCCGGTCGCGTCGCCCGACGACGTGGTCGAGGCGGGCAGACCGCCCTATCTGCTGCGACGAAAGCCGCAGTAGGCGCGGCTCGACAACGGTGCGGCGGGCCGCCCACTTTGGCGGCTCCCGCACCTCCATGCGCATGCGCCATCCGCCCGCCTCTGTGCGACGATGGCGGCCGATGCATTTGACGGGGTGCGCGTGATGCCAGCAAATCCATGGAAGCGTCGATTCGTCCTGTTCATCAAGCGCTTCTGGCAACCGACCAGCGCGTGCATGACCTGCATGCCCGGGAGCCTCACGAACCTCCTGAGCGCTCCCCATTGGGCGCTTGCGTTGCAGACCGGTTTGTTCACCGGGCTTCTCGCGCTGGCCCTGACCTTCACGCCGGCGATGAAGCTGTTCGCGAATCGCTATGGCAACGCGCTGCTGGTCGGGTTGCTGACGATGGCTGGCGACACTTTCTCGCACCCGGGGCACTACGGCATTCCGCATCTGGAGGCCGTGGTGACGGGTGTGGTTTCCGGTCTGCTGGCGCTGGCGGGCTCGTTTGTCTTCGAGGATCGAGCGCGAAGGCTGCGTGCGCTGTGGGCGCGGCTGCGCGGGCGCGGCGGGCTTACCAGCGAGGAACGGCCTCGTCCTTGAGCTGCCGGCGCAGCAGCTCGTAGTCGGGCACGACGCTTTCGACGGTTTCCCAGAAGCGGGGGCTGTGGTCCATCACGCGCAGGTGGCTCAGCTCGTGCGCGACGACGTAGTCGATGACGGACATGCGGAAGTGCACCAGCCGCCAGTGCAGGCGGATGCCGCCGTCGGCGCTGGCGCTGCCCCAGCGGGTGGTGGCGTTCGAGAGGCTGAGCTTTTGCCACCGCACGCCCAGGCGCGGCGCGAAGTGGTCGAGGCGCTCGATGAAGATGCGCTTGGCCTGCCGCATGAGCCATGCCTGTGCGGCGTCGCGGATCTGCACGGAGGTGGCGTTGTTGGCGAGCGCAAGGCGCAGCGTCGGCGGGCCGTCGCCAGCGACGGCGTCGAGCACGGCACCCACGCCGTCGAAGGCATGGTGCGGGTCGAGCCGCACGGTGACTTGCTGGCCGAGAAAGGGAAAGCTGACGCCGTCTTTCCAGTCGATGCGGGTGGCTTCGAGGCGGTCCTGGCGCTGCTGGGTTTCGGAGAGCTTGCGCAGGATCCAGCCGGATTTCTCGACCACCGCTGCATCGACGTCGCGCAGCGCAACCCAGCGCGGCGCACGCACCGAAAGGCCTTCGGCGCCGACGACGAAGCCGATGGTGCGGCGTTTGCCGCGGGTGAATTCGTAGGCGACGCGGGCGTTGCCGAGCACGACTTCGCGGGAGGCGCGCGGGTGGATGAAGCTGACGCGGCTCAGCACATCGGCGAGCGGGGTCGCAGGCGGGTATTGCCGCGCGTCGTCGGCGCCGGGCGGTTGCGGGTGCGTGGGCTGCTGTTGTTTCGGCGTGCGCGTGGGCGCAGGCGCGGGCGGGTCGAACAAATCGAGCGTGAACTGCAGCAGCGCGCGCATGCGGGCCTCAGGCGGTGGTGGATGCGGCCGACGAGGGTTCGGTGGCGTAGGCCTCGGGATCGAGGCGGCGCATTTCGCCTTCGATCCAGGTCTCGACTTCGCGCATGAGTTCGTCGGGGCGGCGGCCGGTGCTGGGGATGGCGGGGCCGATGGAGACATCGACGACGCCCGGCGTCTTGACGAAGGCCTTGCGCGGCCAGACCTTGGCCGAGGTGACTGCGATGGGGACGACGGGCACGCCGGTTTCGATGGCGAGACGGGTTCCGCCGGTCTTGTAGTTGCCTTGCTTGCCGCGCGGAATGCGCGTGCCTTCGGGGAACATGATGATCCAGATGCCCTGTTTGAGCAGCTCGCGGCCTTGAGAGACGACCTTGTTGAAGGCCTGCGTGCGCTGGCTGCGGTCGATGTGGATCATGTCGAGCCGCGCCATGGCCCAGCCGAAGAAGGGCACGTAGATGAGTTCCTTCTTGAAGACGAATGCCAGCGGGTGCGGCATGAGCGTGGGCATCAGGAAGGTTTCGTAGGTGGACTGGTGCTTGACGAGCAGGACGGCGCCGGCGAGCTTGTCCTGCGGCAGGTTTTCCATGCCGGTGACGCGGTACTGGATGCCGAGGATCAGGCGCGCCCCGCCGATGGCCCAGCTGAGCCAGCGCACGGCCATCCAGTAGAGCGGGATGCCGCGCTTCCAGAGGGAATTGACGCACATGATGATTCCCCACGGAACCACGGTGACGAGCATCCACAGGGCGTGGATGACAGAGCGGATGAAGGACATCAGACGGCCACCTTCAGGGCGGCTTTTTCTTCGCGTTCGAGGAGGAAGTCGACGAAGGCGGCGAGGTCTTCGTGAACGCGGGTGTTGGGTGGATATTCGGGCGGCAGCGGGTTCATGCCACGGCAGGCGGCACCCATGCCGGTGAGCAGCAGGTGCGGCTCGCACCCGGCGGCTGCGCCGGCTTGCAGGTCGCGCAGGCTGTCGCCGGCGACCGGGATGTGGGCAAGGTCGACGCCGAAGCGCTCGCCGATCTGGCGGAACAGGCCGGGCTTGGGCTTGCGGCAGTCGCAGCCCTCGTCGGGGCTGTGCGGGCAGTAGAAGATGGCTTCGATGCGCCCACCGACGGCGGCGAGCATCTTGTGCATCTTGGCGTGCATGGCGTTGAGCGATGCGACGTCGAACAGGCCGCGGCCCAGGCCGGACTGGTTGGACGCGATGACGACGTGCCAGCCGGCGTGATTGAGTCTCGCCACCGCTTCGAGCGCACCGGGGAGCGGCGTCCACTCGATGTCGCTCTTGACGAAATCCTCACGGTGTACGTTGAGGGTGCCATTGCGGTCGAGGATGACGAGTTTCATGGTGCCTGAAGCTTACGCCGCCAGCCGCTCGAGTTGTGCAACCCGGTTCATCGCGCCGTGCAGGATCATGAGCAGGCCGAGGCGGTTGAGGCGCAGGTCGGATTGCTCGGCGTTGACCATGACGTCGTCGAAGAAGGCATCCACGGGGTCGCGCAGTGCGGCGAGGGTTTGCAGCGATGCGGTGTAGTCGCCGGCTTCGAACTGACCGTTGGCCACCGGCACGACCTGCTGCATCGCGGCGTGCAGTGCCTTTTCGGCGGGTTCCTTCAGGAGGAGTTCGCTCACGTGCGCGTCGGCCTCGGGCGACTTCTTGAGGATGTTGCCGATGCGCTTGTTGGCGGCGGCGAGCGCGGGGGCTTCGGGCAGTGCGGCGAAGGCGCGCACGGCGGCGAGGAGCTTGGGCACTTCGGCCAGGCGCTGCGGGCGCGGGCTGAGCACGGCTTCGACTTCCTGCGCGCTGGCGCCCTGCTCGCGCAGGCTGCCGGCGAGGCGGTCGTAGATGAAGGCTTCGAGCGCGTCGGTCGGGTCGGTCAGCGCGATCTCGCCGCCCTTGTGCGCGCCGAAGGCGGCGAAAGCGTCGCTGAGCATGGTGCGCAGGTCGAGCGAGAGGTTGCGCTCGATGAGCATGCGGATGACGCCGAGCGCATGGCGGCGCAGCGCGAAGGGGTCGCGGTCGCCGGTGGGCAGGTTGCCGATGCCGAACATGCCCACGAGGGTTTCGAGCTTGTCGGCCAGCGCCACGACGATGCCGACGTTGCTGCGCGGCAGCTCGTCGCCGGCAAAGCGCGGCTTGTAGTGGTCTTCGATGGCGTCGGCGACGGTGTGATCGAGGCCGTCATGCAGCGCGTAGTAGCGGCCCATGATGCCTTGCAGCTCGGGGAACTCGCCGACCATGTCGGTGACGAGATCGGCCTTGGCGAGTTGCGCTGCCTGCACGGCGCGGGGCGCGAGGTGGGCGTCGCCGATGGGCGTGCCGATCTTCTCGCCGATGGCGTGCGCGATGCGCATGACGCGCTCCACGCGCTCGCCCTGTGTGCCGAGCTTGTTGTGATAGACGACCTTGGCGAGCGATTCGACGCGCGAGGCGAGCGACTTCTTGCGGTCCTGGTCGAAGAAGAACTTGGCGTCGGCCAGACGCGGGCGCACCACGCGCTCGTTGCCGCCGATGACGGCGCTCGCATCGGCCGGGTTGATGTTGCTGACGACGAGGAACTTGTTGGTCAGGCGGCCGTGCGCATCGAGCAGCGGGAAGTACTTCTGGTTGGCCTTCATCGTGAGGATGAGGCATTCCTGCGGCACGTCGAGGAACTCGCGTTCGAATTCGCAGATGAGCACATTGGGCCGTTCGACCAGCGCGGTGACTTCGTCGAGCAGCGCGTCGTCATTGATCGGCTGCGTGTTGCCGCCGACCTTGATCGCCGCCTCGGCGAGCTGACGCGCGATCTCGGCGCGGCGTGCCTCGAAGCCGGGGATGACGGCGCCTTCGTCCTGCAACTGCTGGTCGTAGCCGTTGGCATCGCGCAGCGATACGGGATCGACGCTGGCTTCGAAACGGTGTCCGTGGGTTTCGCGGCCGGCCTGCAGGCCCAGTGCCTCGACGGGCACGACGGTGTCGCCATGCAGCGCGACAAGCCCGTGGGCGGGACGCACGAAGCTCACGCTGCTCCAGCCCGGCAACTCGCAACCGGATTCGAGCTGGTAGCTCATGACCTTGGGGATCGGCAGCTTGGCGATGGCCTCGGCCAGGGCCTTCTGGAGCCCTTCGGCAAGGGTCGCGCCCTTGGCAGTGCTTTCGTAGAAGAGCGCTTCGGCCTTGCCGTCCATGGCGCGGCGCAGTTCGGGTACCACGCTGGCGTCGGCGCCGAGCGCACCGAGGCGCTTGAGCAGCGCGGGCGTGGGGTTGCCGGAGGCATCGAGGCCGACCGAGACCGGCATGAGCTTTTGCGAGACGGCCTTGTCGGCGGCCTGCGCGAGCACGTTGGTGAGGTGCGCGGCCAGGCGGCGCGGCGATGCGTACGGCGTGAGCACCGAGCCGGCATCGGCCAGACCGGCGGCGACGAGCTGGTCGCGAAGCACGGTGGCGAAGGCTTCACCCAGCTTGCGCAGGGCCTTGGGGGGGAGTTCCTCGACGAAGAGTTCGACGAGCAGGTTGTTCTTGGTGGTCATCGATCAGGCCGCCTTCTTCGGGATTTGCGCGACCCACTCGCGCGGAGCCATGGGGAAGCCCAGGCGCTCGCGGCTGTCGTAGTAGCTTTGCGCGACGCTGCGCGCAAGGTTGCGGATGCGGCCGATGTAGGCCGCGCGTTCGGTCACGCTGATCGCGCCGCGGGCATCGAGCAGGTTGAAGGTATGCGCAGCTTTGAGCACTTGCTCGTAGGCAGGCAGCGCCAACTGCGCTTCCATCAGGTGCTTGGCTTGCTTCTCGTGCGCCGAGAAGGCAGTGAAAAGGAAGTCGGCGTCGCTGTGCTCGAAGTTGTAGGCCGACTGTTCGACCTCGTTCTGGTGATAGACGTCGCCGTAGCTGACGTTCGGCGCCCATTCGAGTTCGTAGATGCTTTCCTTGCCCTGGAGATACATCGCGAGGCGTTCGAGGCCGTAGGTGATCTCGCCGGTGATGGGACGGCAATCGATGCCGCCGACCTGCTGGAAGTAGGTGAACTGGGTCACTTCCATGCCGTTGAGCCAGACCTCCCAACCGAGGCCCCAGGCGCCGAGCGTGGGGTTCTCCCAATCGTCCTCGACGAAGCGGATGTCGTTCTTCTTGAGGTCGAAGCCGAGCGCTTCGAGCGAGCCGAGGTAGAGCTCGAGGATGTTGCTCGGCGCCGGCTTGAGCACCACCTGGTACTGGTAGTAGTGCTGCAGGCGGTTGGGGTTCTCGCCGTAGCGGCCGTCCTTGGGGCGACGGCTGGGCTGCACGTAGGCCGCTTTCCAGGGCTCCGGGCCGATGGCGCGGAGGAAGGTGGCGGTGTGCGATGTGCCTGCGCCGACCTCCATGTCGTACGGCTGCAGCAGCGCGCAGCCCTGGTCGGCCCAGTAGGCCTGAAGCTTGAGGATGATTTGTTGGAAAGTCAGCATGGTGAGCCCGGTGGCCGCTGGAGGCAGGGAGCCCCGTGACGGCGAACCGGGGATTTTAAGAGCCCTGACGCGGCCGAGCGCCTCTTGCGTCGCGACCCTTCGCGTGCGACGAGGGGGCCCCTGTCCAAGCGATGCCGCGCCCTCTTTCGGCGTGCCGCAACATCGGGTGCTATGTTGGACTCTCATTCGCTCCCCGCCTGGACCTGGATCGTGATTGTGGTGTTCGCCGCGGCCGCCCAGTCTGCACGCAACGCCGCGCAACGCTCGCTGACCGCGCAGGCCGGCACGCTGGGCGCGACGCTGGTGCGCTTTCTCTACGGGCTGCCGTTCGCCGCGCTGTGGGTCGCCGTGCTGCAGGCGCTGCCGGCCACGACGGCGCCAGTGGCGCACTTCGGCACGGCGTACTTCGCGTGGCTGCTGGCGGGGGCCATCGCCCAGATCGCGGCGACTGCGTTTCTGCTGGCCGCCATGCAGACGCGGCAATTCGTCGTGGGCGTGGCTTTCTCGAAGACGGAAGTGCTGCAGGTGGCGCTTTTCAGCGCACTGTTCCTGGGCGAGGTGCCCGGCACGCTCGCGCTGGTGGCGATGCTGATCGCCAGCGCGGGGATCGTGCTGCTGTCGCTGCAGCCGGGCGCGCTCGGTCGGGGAGTCGATGGTGCGCAGCCTTCGGGATTTCGACCGGCGATCTACGGGCTGGCCTCGGGCGCGTGTTTCGCGATCTCTGCGGTGGGCTATCGCGGCGCTTCATTGCAGGTGCCGGAACTTTCGCCCTGGCTGGCCGGCGCCTGGGGCGTGATGTGGGCCCAGGCGGTGCAGTCGGTGCTGATGCTGGCCTGGCTGCTGTGGCGCTCGCCGCAGACGGTGCGCGCGGTGCTGACCGGCTGGCGTGTGTCGCTGGTGGCCGGGCTGATGGGTGCGGTGGCGTCCATCGGCTGGTTCACCGCGTTCGCGATGCAGTCGGCGGCGCAGGTCCGCACGCTGGGACTGGTGGAGGTCTTCTTCAGCTACCTCGTGTCCCGCAGGATCTTCCAGGAACAGGCGCTGAGCCCGCGCGAGTTGCTCGGGCTCAGCCTCGTGATGCTCGGCCTGATCGGCATCTGCCTGTCGATCTAGCGCTCAGTACTCCCAGAAGATCCGCTGCAGTTCCTTGGTGTCGTTGGTCTTGGTCAACGCGACCATGGTCAGGATGCGCGCCTTCTGCGGGCGCAGGTCATGCGCGACGACCCAGTCGTACTTGTCGTCGGGCTGCTCGGCGTTGCGGATCACGAAGCCGTCCGGCACGCGCGAGCTGCGGACCACGATGGTGCCGTCGGAGCGCACCTTCTGCAGCACGGGCACGATGCGATCGGCCACGGAGCCATTGCCGGTGCCGGCATGGACGATGGCCTTGACGCCGCTCTTGGCGAAGGCATCGATCGCCGTCGAGGGCACGCTCTGGTAGCCGTAGACGATCTCGACCGCGGGCAGCGCGGTGATGGTGTCGATGTCGAACTCCGACTGCATGGTGTGGCGCTTGACCGGCGCGCGGAACCAGTAGTTCTTGCCCTCGACGATCATGCCGAGCGGACCCCACTGGCTCTTGAAGGCCTCGGTCTTGATGTTGACTGTCTTGTTGACGTCGCGCGCGGTGTGGATCTCGTCGTTCATCACCACGAGCACGCCCTTGCCTGCCGCATCCTTGCTGGCCGCAACGTTCACTGCATCGAACAGATTCAGCGCGCCATCGGCCGACAGCGCCGTGCCCGGGCGCATCGAGCCGACGACGATGATCGGCTTGCTGGTGTGCACGGTCAGCGTCAGGAAGTAGCCGGTTTCCTCGATCGTGTCGGTGCCGTGGGTGATGACGATGCCGTCGACGTCGGCCTGCTTGGACAGCGCCGAGACGCGCTTGGCGAGGGTCAACAGGTTGTCGTTGGTCAGGCTTTCGGAAGCGACCTGGAAGACCTGTTCGCCGCGCACGTTGGCAACTTTCGAGAGTTCGGGCAGGCCGGCGATGAGCTTGTCCACCGGCACCTTGGCGGCCGAATAGGTGGCGCTGTTGACGGCCGATGCGCCGGCGCCCGCGATGGTGCCGCCGGTGGCCAGGATGACGACATTGGGCAGGGCCGCCTGCGCATGCGCGATCGCACTGGCGGTGATCAACGCGGCCGCGCCCGCGAATGCGCGAAGTCTGGATGCAAGGTACATGGAAGCTCCTTTGACAGTTGTGTGACGAAGCGGGCGAGACGATAGCCAAACCACGCCTTCGCCGCACATGCACGCAATGCCAAGCTCGCATGCCGTCATGCGGCCGGCTCGGCAAGCATGCAGCCGCGGTCCGATTCGGGCAAGCGCTACCATCGCCGACGCGATGACCGATACATCCACGTCCGCCGCCATGAGCGCCCAACAGATGCCCGCCCCGAACGGGCCGCTGTCGCGCGCGAGGCCGGGGCGCGAGCGCATCCTGGCGGCGATTCGTGCAGCGGCGATCGCGGAATTCAGCCTGCATGGGCTGAAAGGTGCTTCGACGCAGGCGATCGCGGCGCGCGCGGGGCTCACCAAGCCGCAGCTCCACTACTACATCCCCGGCAAGGAAGAGTTGTACGAAGAGCTGCTGATGCAGGTGCTGCACGACTGGAAGGTGGTGTTCGACTTCCAGGAGAACGCCAACGACCCCGGCGCGGTGCTGGCCGACTACATCCGCAAGAAGCTGGACCACGCCTTCGACAACCCCGAGATCTCGCGCATCTTCACGCGCGAAGTGCTGGACGGCGGGCGCAACCTGGAGCGCTACTGGCCCAACGCACGCATGTGGACGCAGAAGAAGGTGGACATCATCAACGGCTGGATCGCGCGCGGGCAGATGCGCCCGCTCGACGCGCGCCTGCTGTTGATGCACATCTGGGCCATGACCCAGAGCTACGCGGACTACGCGCTGCAGACGCGCGTGATGCTGGGCCTGCCGCCCGATGCGCCACTCGACCGGGAGCCGATCGCGCGCGAGCTCATCGCCTTCGTGCTGGGCGGCTGCGGCATCAGGGCGTAGCCCCGGCTGCCGACGGGCAAAGAAAAGGCCCCGGGCATCGCTGCGCGGGGCCGAGGTCAGGTCCTTGCCGGACCTGAGGAGACATGGGGTCGATCAGAGCGGCTGGTCACCGTCGGACGTTTGGACGCCGTGGACGACGAGGCCAGCGGCAGCAACGAGCACAAGTGCGAGGGTGAGCATGTGAGCCTCGTGAATCAGGAGGCTCCATTTTAGGGAAAACCCTAGGCGGCATGTGTCCGCCTGGAGTACCCACACCACACGAAGGCCCAACCGCGAAAAAGCCCCGGCTGTTTCCAGTCGGGGCAAGAGGTCGGTGGTCGACCTTGGAGAAAAGGTTCCCACGAGAGCCTTCATCATGGGTGCTTTGGCGTCGTCCTACAACGGCGCGCTCCGCTCAAGGCCATGCAGCGCCACCCGAATCAGAACTATTTCACGGTTGGATCACCATTTCGCGACCCGCAAACTCCGTGCTGCGGATTGGACTGCTCCTCTGCCCGGCGAGGAGGCCTTCCCAGGCTCCGCTCCCGTTCGCTGACCATCCTCCCGCTTTTGGTGCGAGCCGGCTGGCACGTCGCTTGCGTAACCTGACCACTTGCTCTGATTAAGCGGTCAACACACCATGCGCGTGCTCGTCGTCTACTGCCATCCGGTCGAAACCAGCTTTCATGCCGCCCTGCACCAGGAGGTCGTGCGCAACCTGCGCGCCGCCGGCCACGAGGTGGACGACTGCGACCTGTATGCCGAGGGATTCGATCCGGTGCTGTCGCGCGAGGAGCGGCTGGGCTATCACGAGGTGCCGAGCAACCAGATTCCACTCAAGCCCTACGTCGAGCGGCTGCAGTGGGCCGAGGGCATCGTGTTCTGCTTTCCGACGTGGTGCTTCGGGCTGCCGGCGATGCTCAAGGGCTACTTCGACAGGCTCTTCATGCCGGGCGTGGCCTTCGACCTGCGCGACCCGCAGAACGTCAAGCCGATGCTGACGAACATCCAGCGCATCTCGGCGGTCGTCACCTACGGCCGGCCGCGCTGGGTCGCCTGGTACATGGGCGACCCGCCGCGCAAGATCGTCACGCGCTACATGCGCCGCCTGACCGGCAAGCAGGCGCGGGTGGACTACCACGCGCACTACCACATGAACGTCGCGACCGAGCCGCAGCTCAAGCGCTTCCTCCAGCGCGTGGGCAGTGCGATGGCGCGTTTTGCCTGATACGGCTGCTGCTCTCTCTACAGGATTCACTCCATGCTCCACGGCTACATCCCACCCCACCGCTTCCTGCCCTACCTGAGCTGGACCGAGATCGACGCGCTGCCCGATCGCGAGAACACCGTGATCGTGCTGCCCTGCGGCGCGATCGAACAACACGGGCCGCACCTGCCGTGCTCGGTGGACAGCGTCATCTCCTCCGGCGTGATGGGCAAGGCGCTCGAACGGTTGCCCGCCGAGGTGCGCGCCTTCGCGCTGCCGACGATCACCTACGGCAAGTCGGAAGAGCACCTGCACTTCCCCGGCACGATGACGTTGACCGGCACCACGCTGCTGTCGACGGTGATCGAGATCGGCGAATCGGTGTACCGCTCGGGCTTTCGCAAGCTGCTGTTTGCGAACGGGCACGGCGGGCAGCCGCAGGTGCTCGAAATGGCGGCGCGCGAACTGCGTCTGCGCCATGGCGATTTCGTGGTCGTGCCGCATGGCGTCTCGCGGTTGCCGAGCGCGGCGAGCAAGCAGGTGAGCGAGCAGGAGAAGCGGCTTGCGATGCACGCGGGCCATTCCGAAACCGCACTGATGCTCGCACTCGCGCCCGAAACGGTGCACATGGAGCGCGCGGCCGCCAACTTCCCGCCGCCCTTCCCGATCAAGCTGCTGTCGGCCGATGGCCGGCCCGCCTGCGCGTGGACCGCGCGCGACTTCGGCCCCAGCGGCGTGATCGGCGACCCGACCAGCGCAACGCGCGAACAGGGCGAGGAAATCCTCGACACGCTGGCCGACAGCTGGGTCCAGGCGCTGACCGAGCTCTACGCCCTGCGCTGGGTGGTGCGCGACGAATCCACCTGGGGGCGCGGCCACGAGCAGGGCTTCATACAGTCCGCCCAACCAGCCTTTGCCGGCTGAGGCTCGTTCCTTGCATCGCGCGTCCCGCCAAATTCATTCCCCACCTCGAAGGTCCTCACCATGCGCCAACACATCGCTTCCCCTCTCGGTCGTCTTGCCGCTGCCGCGGCGCTCGCCATCGCGGCGACTGCGCCCGCTCACGCGGAGGACAAGTTCGTCTACATGACCAACTGGTACGCGCAAGCCGAGCATGGCGGCTTCTACCAGGCAGTGGCACAGGGCATCTACAAGAAGTACGGGCTGGACGTGACCATCAAGATGGGCGGCCCTCAGGTCAACATCACGCAGATGATGGCCGCCGGCCAGGCCGACTGCATCATGGGTTCGAGCGACATCCAGATGATGCAGGTGCGCGAAGGCGGCGTGCCGGTGGTCAATGTTGCGGCGTTCTTCCAGAAGGACCCGCAGGTGCTCATCGCGCACGACGACGTCAAGAAGTTCGAGGATCTCAAGGGGAAGACGATCCTGATCGGCTCGCAGGCCAATCGCGGCTACTGGCCGTGGCTGAAGGCGAAGTTCGGTTTCACCGACGAACAGACGCGGCCGTACACCTTCAACATCCAGCCCTTCGTCGCGGACAAGAACACGGCGCAACAGGGCTATCTCACCTCCGAGCCCTACGCGATCCAGAAGGCCGGCGTGAAGACGACGGTGCTGATGTTCAGCGACCACGGATTCCCGGCCTACGCGACCACCGTGTCGTGCATGGACAAGACGGTGAAGGAGCGCGCCAAGCAGGTCGCCGCCTTCGTGAAGGCATCGGCAGAAGGCTGGAAGAGCTATCTCGCCGATCCGGCGCCCGCCAATGCGCTGATCAAGAAGGACAACCCCAACATGACCGACGACCAGCTCGCCTACAGCGTCGCGAAGCTGAAGGAAATGGGCATGGTCACCGGCGGCGATGCGCAGACACAGGGCATCGGCGTGATCACCGATGCGCGCACCAAGGCGAGCTATGACTTCCTCGTGTCCGCCAAGCTGCTCGACCCCTCGAAGGTCGAGATCGCCAAGACCTACACCACCGAATTCGTGAAGGACGCGAAGGTCCTGCCCTGAAACACCGGAGGCCCGAGCTCGGGCCTCCTCTCGAAAGGCCATGCATGAACGAACCCCAATCCGCCACCTACGACCTGCCGACACGTGTCGCAACGACGCCCGCCGTCGAAGTGCTTTCGGCAGAGAAGACTTATCCGAACGGCACGCGGGCGCTGATGCCCGTGGACCTGACCATTGGCGAAGGCGAGTTCGTCACGCTGCTCGGCCCTTCCGGATGCGGCAAGAGCACGCTGCTGAAGATGGTCGCCGGCATGCTCGATCCGACCGACGGCCGCCTCAAGGTGTTCCGCAAGCCGGTGCAGCAGATCGAATCGAGCGGGCGGCGCATGGCTTTCGTGTTCCAGTCGCCCACGCTGATGCCGTGGGCCAGCGTGCGCACGAATGTGCGCCTGCCGCTGGATCTCGCCGGCGTGCCGCGCAAGGAAGCGCAGGCGCGCGTCTCGGAAGCACTCGAACTGGTCGGGCTCGAGAAGTTCGGTTCGGCATTGCCGCGCGCACTCTCGGGGGGCATGCAGATGCGGGTGTCGATCGCGCGCGGCCTCGTCACGCAGCCCGACCTGCTGTTGATGGACGAGCCCTTCGGCGCACTCGACGAGATCACGCGCCACAAACTCGACGCGGAACTGCTCGACCTGTGGCGCAAGAAGAAGCTCACGGTGATCTTCGTGACGCACTCGATCCATGAAGCCGTCTTCCTGTCGAGCCGCGTGATCATGATGGCCGCGCGGCCCGGTCGCGTGGTGGAGGAGTTCGAGATCCCCGAGCCCTACCCGCGCACCGCGGACTTCATGGTGTCACCGCAGTTCAGCCGCTATGCGAAGAAGCTGCAGGACAGCCTGCTGCGCGCGAGCACAACGGCCGACGAGGTGCACGCATGAGCGCAATCGCACCAACGACGAGTCCGGCCTCCGACCCCTCCGCATCCGCCAAGGTCCGAGCCGTGCCTCAGAACCCCGCGAAGCCGCAACGCCTGCCGAAAGCCAAGCGCACGCCCCTTCTGCAGCAACCGCGCGTCCAGCGCGTCGCCTATCCACTGCTGGTCGGTGTAGTACTGGTGGCGCTCTGGCAGGGCCTCGTCACGGCATTGGAGCTGCCGCCCTACCTCGTGCCCTCACCCTACCTGATGATGCAGACGCTGGTGACCGACTGGATGCCGCTCGGCATGGCGCTCCTGGTGACGCTGAAGATCACGGTGCTCTCGTTCGTGGTGGCGACCATCGCGGGCGTGCTGATCTCGTTCCTCTTCGTGCAGAGCAAGTTGATCGAGACCGCGCTCTTCCCGTACGCAGTGCTGCTGCAGGTCACGCCGATCGTCGCGGTCGCTCCGCTGATCATCATCTGGGTGAAGAACCCGACCGCCGCGATGGTGGTGTGCGCGGCGCTGGTGGCGCTGTTCCCGATCATCAGCAACACCACGCTGGGCCTGCGCAGCGTGGAGCCCGATCTGCAGAGCTACTTCAAGCTCAATCATGCGTCGCGCTGGCAACAACTCGTTCGGCTGCGCATTCCGAGTGCGCTGCCCTACTTCTTCGGCGGCCTGCGCATCTCCAGCGGCCTCGCGCTGATCGGCGCGGTGGTGGCGGAATTCGTCGCGGGCACCGGCGGCTCCGGCGCGGGGCTGGCCTACCAGATCCTGCAGGCGGGCTTCCAGCTCAACATCCCGCGCATGTTCGCCGCGCTGCTTCTGATTTCACTGACCGGTGTCGCGCTGTTCGTCCTGATGGCGTGGCTCACCAAACTCGCGCTCGGCTCTTGGCACGCCAGCGAACTCTCACAGGATTGAATCGATGAACGCACCCGTTTCCCCCATCGAGCGATTGCACCTCGAACTGCCCGAGCTCGACTGGATCACCGACCCGGGCCGCATCGCCCGGCTGTCGCAGGACTTCGCGTGGTTCAGCCCGGTGCTGGACCGGCAGCTCAAGGACAAGCGCGCCGATGCGGTCGTGCGACCGCGCACCGAGGACGAGATTCGCGCCCTGGTGAGCGCCTGCGCACGACTGAACGTGCCGATCACGATTCGTGGCAGCGGCACTGGCAACTACGGCCAGACAACGCCGCTCGCCGGTGGCGTGGTGCTCGACATGACGGCCTACAACGCGGTGCAGTGGGTGCGACCCGGCGTGGCGCGCGCACAGACGGGCATCCGGCTGGGCGAACTCGAAAAGCACACCAAGGCCAGCGGACAGGAGCTGCGCTGCATTCCGTCGACCTATCGCAGCGCGACGCTGGGCGGGCTGTTCGGCGGCGGCTTCGGCGGCGTGGGTTCGATCAACTACGGGCCGCTCGGTGCACCGGGCAACGTGCTGGGGTCGCGCGCGATGACGATCGAGCCGGAGCCGCAGATCGTCGAGCTGCGTGGCGCCGAGGCGCTGCGGATGCATCACCTGTGGGGCACGAACGGCCTGGTGCTGGAGCTCGAAGTGGCACTGGCGCCTGCGCATCCGTGGCTCGAAAGCCTCGTCGTCTTCGATGCCTTCGACAAGGCGCTCGCCTTCGGCAATGCGCTCGCGCACGCGCCGGGCATCGTGAAGCGCGAGGTCGCGTTCTTTGCCAGCCCGGTGCCCGACCATCTCGCGCAGCTTGCCGAATACCTGCCGAAGGGATGCCATGCGGTGCTGTCGCTGGTTGATGAATCGTCCGAAGTCCCGATGCTCGAATTGATGCAGGCGCATGGCGGCACGATGAGCTACCGCAAGACCGCGGAGGAAGTACGCAAGAGCAATCGCACGCTGATGGAGTTCACCTGGAACCACACGACGCTGCACGCGCTGAAGGTCGACAAGACGCTGACCTACCTGCAAAGCAGCTTCGTGCCGGGGCAGCAGGTCGAACAGATCACGGCGATGGAGGAGCTCTTCGCAGGCGAGGTCCTGATGCACGCGGAGTTCCTGCGCAATCTCGATGGCCTCATCACCTGCAGCGCGCTGCAGCTGGTGCGCTTCACCACCGAAGAGCGGCTGGGCGAAATCATCCGTATGCACCGCGAGCGCGGCGTGCGCATCAACAACCCGCACACCTTCATCGTCGAGGACGGCAAGGCCGGCGGCGCGCTTGCGCCGGAGATCGTCGAGATGAAGAGGCGCTTCGACCCGCAGGGACTGCTGAATCCGGGAAAGCTGCGCGACTGGCCGGTCAGCCGATGACGGCGGCGGTCTGCACGCGTCGGCCGCGTTGCGCCAACAGCGTGGCCGCGACGACGACCAGCGCAAGGGCCCACAACGGCCAGAGGCGGAAGCGCGAGACCCAGAACGCATAGGGCGTGATGCCCGTACGGCCTTCGACTTCGGCTTCGAGGACGCCGCGCGTGAGCCGCGGCAGCTCGTGCGTCACGCGGCCGCGGTGGTCGATGACTGCAGTGGCGCCGGTGTTCGTCGCGCGCACCATCGGACGCTGGAATTCGAGCGCGCGCATGCGCGAGATCGCGAGATGCTGGTCGATCGCGATCGAATCGCCGAACCACGCGATATTGCTCACGTTGAGCAGGATCGTGGGCGCGTCGGCCTCGTTGCGGAAATTCGCGCCGATCTCATCGCCGAAGAGATCTTCATAGCAGATGTTCGGCGCGATGCGCTGGCCCTGCCAGGCGAATGGTGCCTGCGCGAGGCCGCCGCTGTTGAAGTCGCCGAGCGGGATGTTCATCATCTCCGTGAACCAGCGGAACAGCCCCGGGATGAATTCGCCGAAGGGCACGAGGTGGTGCTTTTCGTATCGATAGGTCTGCGACTCGCCAGGGCGGAAGCCGACCACCGCGTTGCTGTAGCCGTTGCGGTCGCCGAGCGGCAGGCCGACGATCGCGGCCTGGTTGCCGCTCGCGTAGCGCGCCGCGATGGCTTCGAGGTAGCCGGGCGGCAACTGCGATGGCAGCAGCGGCAATGCGGTTTCCGGCGTGATGACCAGCGGCGCTGCGGCGGTGTGGAGCTGTTCGCCGTACCAGCGCAGCGCGGTCGCGATGCCACCGCCAGGGATGAACTTTTCGTCCTGGGGGATGTTGCCCTGCAGGAGGGCGATGCGAAGCTGGCCGTGCGAGCGCGCGGCGTCGTCAACGGGTGTGCCGCGGATAGCGCCAAGCAGCGCCGGCACGCACAGCAGGATCAGCGCGAGCCCTGCGTTGATCGCAACCGGGCGGCTGCGAGCACGCCGCAAGGCGATGGCCACGAGCGCCGCGATGGCAGCCGAGATGGCACCAATGCCGTACACCCCGATCCACGGCGCGTAGACGGCCAGCGGACCATCGACGTGCGCATAGCCGCCGGCGCCCCATGGAAAGCCGGTGAACCAGCTTCCGCGCACGAGCTCCGCCAGGGTCCACAACGCAGCGAAGAACGCAGCCGAGCCCACAGGACTGGAAGGCGCAAAGGCGACGTAGAGGCCGCACGCCACGACGTAGTAAAGCGCGAGTGCCGCCGACAAGGCGAATACGGCAATCGCGGCAAGCGGCGCGGGCAGGCCGCCATAGGTGTGCATCGAGATGAAGAGCCACCAGAAGGTGCCGCACAGCCAGGTGGTCGTGAAGATCCATCCCTGGAACGCACCGCAGCGCCACGCGCCGGCGCGGCCGTCGGCATTGCGCAATCCGTCGAGCAGCCAGACGAGCGCCGCGAGCGAGAGCAGCTGGAGCCACCACTGCGGCTGGCCGTTCCATGGCGCGGCAATGGAAGCCGCCTGGGCGAGCCCCGCAAGCCCGAAGCCCAGGGCGCGAACCAGCGCGTTCAATCGGCGGCGTCGTCGCCGCGCGCCGGCGAGACCTTGAACCAGCGCACCGCGCCACCCTTGGTGTGCAGCACGACGAAATCGAAGCTGCCGAGCGCATAGTGCTCGCCGCGCTTGGGCACATGGCCCATCTCGTGCGCGATCAGTCCGCCGATGGTGTCGAAGTCTTCGCCGCGAGCCTGGTCGTCGAAATTGATGCCGAAGGCTTCGGCCACACGCTCGATCGGCGTGTCGCCCGCGACCCGATAGGTGTGGTCGGCGAGGCCGAAGATGTCGCCCTCGTCCTCGGGAATGTCGAACTCGTCCTCGATCTCGCCGACGATCTGCTCGAGCACATCCTCGATGGTGATCAGGCCTGCCACCCGGCCGAACTCGTCGATGACCACCGCGAGGTGATTGCGATTGCCGCGGAATTCGCGAAGCAGGTCGTTGAGCCCCTTGCTTTCGGGCACGAAGGTGGCGGGGCGCAGCAGCGCGCGGATGTTCAGGCCCGGCGCGCGTTGCAGCTTGAGGAGATCCTTCGCCAGAAGGATGCCGATGATGTTTTCCTTCTCGCCCTCGTAGACCGGGAAGCGCGAGTGCGCCGTGTCGATGACCAGGTTCAGCAGCGTGTCGTACGGCGCGTCGATGTTGACGAGGTCCATGCGCGGCGCCGCCACCATCACGTCCCCGGCCGTCATGTCGGCCATGCGAAGCACGCCCTCGAGCATCACGCGCGATTCGGCGCCGATGACTTCATTGTCCTCGGCGTCGGCGAGCGTTTCGATCAGCTCGTCGCGCGAATCCGGGCCAGGGTTGATGAATTCCGCGAGCTTCTGGAAAAAGCTGCGCTTGTCTTCGCGTTCGGCGGGCGCGCGTTCAGGGTGAGGTTCAGCCACTGCAGGAGGGCGGAGTTGGGGAATGACAAGGATACACCCCCAGCCTCGCCCACTGCGTGTGGCTCGGGCCGGACTCCTAGACGGCGCAACGCGCCCGTCCGTTCGTGGGCTGCCGTGGAACCGGCTCGGCCGGGCCACCGGCAGCGCCCCCGGTAGGGGGTTGGCGGCTACACGAAGTGAGCAAGCCTGGGGGCGAGCAAATTCACTGCGCGGATCGCTCGCGCGCGGCCCGCACGCCGCTGCGAATGTCCTGCAGCTCGGCCAGGAAGGCCCAGAACTGCTTGGCGCGCGTCTTGAGCTGGTAGTCGACCTGCGCGTAATGCTGCAGGGCGATTTCGCTCATCCGGCTGTCGAAGGTCGCTGCGGGCAGTTCGAGGTGGGCTTCGGATTCGGAGCCGCTGCGCACGACGGTCGCGCCTGCGTTGCGGGCGATCTTCAGCATCGCGGCGTTCTCGCTGAGCGCGTGGATGAACAGCATGCCGACGCCTTCGTTGCGCGCGACGACCACCGCTCGCTCGAAAAGGCGGGCGCCGTAGCCGCGACCGCGCGCGTGTTCAGCGACAGAAACACCGAACTCGGCGCAATCCTGCTCCTGGTCGGCAGGCGGGAAGGCCAGGTGAGCCATCGCGATCAGGTCGAGCCGCCGGTTGTAGATGCCGAACAATTCGTCGCGTTCGAAATCGAGCCCGTCGACATAGCGCTGGACCTGTTCGTCCGATGCCGCATAGCCGAACCGCAAGTAGCGGTCGTGGGGGGAAAGTGAAAGGAGGTGCTGAGCGATACGATCACGCTCGCGCGGCCCGATCGAGCGGATCGGAACCATCACAGGGGCGGGCGCAGCCGCCCGCGGTTGCGCCTCAACCATCGGCGCCTTCAGGAACGAGCCGACGCCGAGTGAGGCTTTGAGGAGGGCCTTGGCGGTAAGCATGGCCCAAATATAAGGGTTTTCCCCTAGCCTTCAACTGCATGGGGTTGCTTTGGCGTCTCATGGGTGAACAAGTACCGGAGGTGATCGAAAATGACGCCAATCTGTCTCGCCGGCGTTACACCGGAACAGCCGTGGTGGCCTTCACGCGGTCCAGCACGAAACTGGTCTTGCAGTCCTGCACGCTGGGGTGCTTGAGCAGTGTGTCCATGATGAAGCGGCTGTAGTGAGCCATGTCGGCGACGACGACGCGCAGGAGATAGTCCATCTCCCCCGTAAGGGCCGCGCATTCGACCACCTCGGGCCAAGTCTGCACGCTGGCCCGGAAGAGGTCCATCGGGTTTCTCTTGTGGCTCTCGGTGTTCTTTTCGAGGCGGACATTGAGGTAGGCGGTCAGGCCCAGGCCCACCGACTCGGGCTTCACGAGCGCCACGTAGCGGTCGATGACGCGGGATTCCTCCAGCCGCTTGACCCGCCGGAGTACCGCGCTCGCGGAGAGGCTGACCTGCTCGGCCAGTTGATCGTAAGTGGCGCGCCCGTCGGCCTGCAGGCTGCGCAGAATGTGTCGATCGATCTTGTCCAATGCGTCCATGGACTGGATTTTGCAATTTTCCTGCAAGGATTGCTTGAGGCAGGCCCGACAACGCCGAAATCGTGATCGCCAGCGCTTTTACAGTTGCAAACGGACGCCGCGGGCCGTGCGGCGTGAAACTGAAACCCATCCCGAACCCCACCCCGGAGACCGCGCCATGAGCAGCACCGACACCACAGCCTTCACGCCTTGGGACAACCCGATGGGCACCGATGGCTTCGAATTCATCGAGTACGCGGCACCGGACCCCGCCGCCATGGGCAAGGTCTTCGAACAGATGGGCTTCCGGCCCATCGCGAAGCACCGCCACAAGAATGTGCTGCTCTATCGCCAGGGGACGATCAACTTCATCATCAATTCGGAGCCGGATTCGTTCGCGCAGCGCTTCGCCCGCCAGCACGGCCCGAGCATCTGCGCGATCGCATTCCGCGTGCAGGACGCGAAAGCCGCCTACGAGCGCGCCATTTCACTGGGCGCCTGGGGCTTCGCACCCGGCGCCGGCCCTGGCGAGCTGAACATTCCGGCCATCAAGGGCATCGGCGACAGCCTGATCTATTTCGTCGATCGCTGGCGCGGCAAGAACGGTGCGCAGCCCGGCGACATCGGCAACATCGGCTTCTACGACGTGGACTTCGAAGCGCTGCCCGGCCTGACGGCGGTCGAAGCGCTCGCACCGGAAGGCCACGGGCTGACCTACATCGACCACCTAACGCACAACGTGCATCGTGGCCGGCTCAAGGAGTGGGCGGACTTCTACGAGCGCCTGTTCAACTTCCGCGAGATCCGCTACTTCGACATCGAAGGCCAGGTCACGGGTGTGAAGAGCAAGGCCATGACCAGTCCGTGCGGCAAGATCCGCATCCCGATCAACGAAGAGGGCAACGAGAAGGCCGGGCAGATTCAGGAGTACCTCGACAGCTATCGCGGCGAGGGCATCCAGCACATCGCGCTGGGTTCGCGCGACCTGCCGCATACGGTGGATGCGCTGCGCGCGTCCGGCGTCAAGCTTCTGGACACAATCGACACCTACTACGAGCTGGTGGACAAGCGCATTCCCGGTCACGGCGAGAACGTGGCGGCGCTGAAGAAGCGCAAGATCCTCGTCGACGGCAAGAAGGGTGCGCTGCTGCTGCAGATCTTCAGCGAGAACCAGCTCGGCCCGATCTTCTTCGAGTTCATCCAGCGCAAGGGCGACGAGGGCTTCGGCGAAGGCAACTTCAAGGCGCTGTTCGAGAGCATCGAACTCGATCAGATGCGCCGCGGAGTGCTCGCCGCCGCACAATAGCGCTCCCTTTTCACTCACTGGAGCTTCGCATGCGTCTGACGACTTCGCTTCGTTCATCCCTCTCGATGATGGCTGTGGCGTTGACGTTGGGCGGATGCGCGATGCCCGCGCAGCAGGGTGCGTCGACGACCGCTTCGCGGCTCGACGCAGTGCAGAAGTCCGGCGTGCTTCGAGTCTGTACGCCGGGCGACTACCGGCCGTTCAGCTTCCAGAAGACGGACGCGAGCTACGAAGGCATCGACGTCGACCTGATGACCGCGTTCAGCGGCAGCCTCGGCGCGAAACCTGAATGGATCAAGACGACCTGGGCCAACCTGTTGCCGGATCTTGCCGCGGGCAAGTGCGACATGGCCGTCGGCGGCGTTTCGGTGACCACCGACCGGCAGAAGCGCGCGTTCTTCAGCGCGCCCTACATGGTCAACGGCAAGACGCCGATCGCACGCTGCGCGGACGTGGCCAAGTATCAGACGGTCGAGCAGATCGACAAACCCGAGGTCCGGGTGATCTTCAATCCCGGCGGCAGCAACGAGCGCTTTGCGCGCGCGAACTTCAAGCGCGCCAAGCTCACGGTGCATGGCGAGAACGTGACGATCTTCGACGAGATCCTCGCCAATCGCGCCGACGTCTTCGTCACCGAGTCGGCCGAAGCGATCACGCAGCAGAAGCTCAAGCCGGGCCTCTGCGCGATCAATCCCGACAAGCCGCTGCAGTATGGCGAGATGGCCTGGATGCTGCCGCGCGACGACGTGGCCTTCAAGGCGTATGTCGACCAATGGCTGCACTTGTCGCAGGCGAGCGGCGACTTCCAGCGCACGATGGATCGCTGGCTCAAGTAACCCGTCGGCGGGACAGGCGGCGCGTTGTTGGCCGGCGGAGCAGTGGGGGCACCCTGAGTCAGTCGAGCAGCGCCAGGGTCTCGCGCCTGACGCGCTCGTCGAAGGCCATTTCCACATGCCCCTGGCCCACGACGGGGCGGTTGTCGGCGCCCGGCAGCGTGGCCACGGACGGAGGGAACACGATGTTGTCGCTGGTCGAATACCAGCAGGTGAAGGGCACTTGCCGCGCGCTGGTCTGTTCGCAATCGACCCTCTGAAGCCACTCACCGCCCATCCGCATTTCCCGGCCGTTGACTGTGCGACCGAATCGCGCGAGCCATGTGCCACGGTGCGGTGTGGCAATCGTGACGATTCGGTGCACGCGCGCTCCATCGGCGTCGCGCAGCCATGCCCGGGCCGCAAGACCGCCCATGCTGTGGCAGATCAGGAGCGGCGGCCGCCCGGTCGCGGCGGTCACACGCGCGATGGCGTCGTCGACGATCCGGGCGTAGTTGTCGATGGAGCCGAACGGCGGCTCCAGATTGACTGCGACGAAGGTGCGTCCTATCGCGCGGAGTTCGCGCAACCAGGGATTCCAGAAGCCGCGGTTGCAGACGAAGCCGTGAATCAGGACCGCGCCGCGGCGATCGTCCGGCTGCAGCCGATCGGGAATCGACGCCCAACGAAAGGGCTGCTGCCAGCAGAAGACGCGCGGCGCAATCCGGCATTCGGCAAGCCAGGCGCTGACGTACTGCATGGCAGTGGCACGCTGAATCGGATCGTTCGCACCGACGCGGTAGCTGGCGATGAACTCGAATGCGAGGAACCCTGCATGGCCGAGAGACAGGACGCACAGTCCCGCGACCGCAATCGCCGGTGAGCGGAACCACCAGGCACTCACCCAGAGGATGGCGACGACGAGTGACCCCAACACCAACCATCGCTGTAGTCGCGCAATCATGGGCGCAACTATCGCATGGGCGGCCCGGGCGCCTGGTTCCCTAGGACAAGCCCCGAGGGCGCAAGGAGGCACTCGCTTCGACAATCCGCGCCAAAGGAGACCACATGCAGGACGCTGCACGACTGAACTATCCGCCCGGTATTCCGCACGAAGTGCACCCCGAGCAGTACCGCAATCTTGGACAGCTCTTCGGCGAGTCGTTCACGCGCTATGCGACGCGGCCTTTCTCGGTGTGCATGGAGAGGTGGATGTCCTATGGGGAGCTCGACACATTGTCGCAATCCATGGGCGCATGGCTTCAGACGCGCGGTCTCGAGCCCGGTGCACGCGTGGCCATCATGCTTCCGAACATCCCGCAGTTTCCAGTGACGATGTGCGGCGTCTTGCGTGCAGGGCTCACGTGCGTCAATGTCAATCCGCTGTACACCGCGCGCGAACTGGAGCATCAGCTCAAGGATTCGGGCGCGACAGCCATCGTGATCCTCGAGAACTTCGCAGCGACGCTCGAACAGGTCATCGATCGGACCGCGATCCAGCATGTTGTCATCGCGTCGATGGGCGATCTTCTGGGTGGCGTCTATGGCGCCTGGATCACATTGGCCGTCCGGCATCTCGCCAAGATGGTGCCGGCGTACAAGTTGCCACTAGACAAGGGCCGAACGGTCACGCCATTCGCCAAAGCGATCGAAGAAGGCCGCGGACGCCCGCTGGCCGCAGACCCGAGTACGCTCGACTCGATCGCGTTCCTGCAATACACGGGCGGCACCACAGGGCTCTCCAAAGGCGCAGTGCTCACGCACCGGAACATCGTTGCGGCGACACTCCAGGCGGAGGCCTGGTTCACACCGGCGCTAGCGCGCGCGGGGGATCTCTCGAAGGTCAACAGCATCGCCGCGCTGCCGCTGTATCACATCTTTGCGCTGACGCTTTGCCTGCTGGCGATCCGGCAGGGCTCGCATCTCACGCTGATTCCCAATCCACGCGATTTCGACAAGTTCATCGACGTGCTCAAGCGACGCCCCTTCCACATGCTGCCGGCGGTCAACACCTTGTTCAACGCCTTGCTGGTGCATCCAGAGTTCAAGACGGTCGATTTTTCATCGCTCTTCGTTTCGCAGGCCGGCGGCATGGCGGCGTCGGAAGGCACCGCCCGCAAGTGGTTCGAAGTTACCGGGTGCCCGATGATCGAGGGCTGGGGCATGAGTGAGACCTGCGCGATCGGGACCAACAACCCGGTTTCGAACTTCAAATTCACTGGGACGATCGGGCTGCCGTTGCCGGGGATCGAGATCGCGATCAAGGATGACGAAGGATGCTCACTGCCGCCGGGCGAAGCCGGGGAGCTTTGCATCAAGGGACCGAACGTCATGGCTGGCTACTACAACCAGCCGGCAGAGACCGCGGCAGCATTCACAGCCGATGGCTTCATGCGTACGGGGGATATCGCGGTGATGCAGCCGGACGGCTATAGCCGCATCGTGGATCGGAAGAAGGACATGATTCTGGTCAGCGGCTTCAACGTCTTTCCCAACGAACTCGAGAACGTGATCTCCCTATGTCCGGGCGTGGTCGAATGCGCCGCAGTTGGCGTGGCCGATGAAAAGCAGGGCGAGGCTATCACGGTGTTCGTGGTTCGAAAAGACGCCTCGGTGACGGAAGAGGTAGTCATGCGCTATTGCCATGACCAACTGACTGGCTATAAGCGCCCAAAACACATCGAGTTTCGGGATTCGCTGCCGAAGACGAATGTCGGGAAGATTCTGCGCAGGGAACTGCGAGCGCCGGCGAGCCATTGAATCGAGAAAAAGGGGGCGGGCCGCCGCCATACTCGAAAAGCTGCGCAAAAAGCAAAAAGCCCAGCCTTGTGGGGCTGGGCTTTTTGGGGCTGTAAGAGCCTGACGATGACCTACTTTCACACGGGAACCCGCACTATC
>NZ_FNRO01000034.1 GCF_900107745.1 Variovorax sp. YR216
GCCGCCGTCAGAGTCGTCTTGCCGTGGTCAACGTGACCAATCGTGCCCACGTTCACGTGCGGCTTCGTGCGGGTGAATTTTCCTTTTGCCATTTTTCAATCCTTGAAAGAGCAGAGTCCGTGTGGGGTTTAACGTCTGCACCGTGTTGCTGGGTCCCTCGCCACGGACAACGAGGGGCACACGGTCGCAGACAGATTCGAAAGGCTTGCCGACGAATTACTTCGCGCGCGCTGCAACGATCGCTTCGGCGACGTTGCGAGGAGCTTCGGCGTAGTGCTTGAACTCCATCGTGTACGTGGCGCGCCCCTGGGTGGCCGAACGCAGCGTGGTCGAGTAGCCGAACATTTCCGACAACGGAACCTCGGCCCTGATGACCTTGCCGCCGCCGATCATGTCGTCCATGCCCTGGACCATGCCACGACGCGAGGACAGATCGCCCATCACGTTGCCGGCGTAGTCTTCGGGCGTCTCGACTTCCACGGCCATCATCGGCTCGAGAATCACCGGGTTGGCCTTGCGGGCGCCTTCCTTGAAGCCGAAGATCGCGGCCATCTTGAACGCCATTTCGTTCGAGTCCACGTCATGGTACGAACCGAAGTGCAGCGTGACCTTGACGTCGACGACCGGGTAGTTGGCGAGCACGCCCTGACCCAACGCCTCGATGACGCCCTTCTCGACCGCAGGGATGTACTCGCGCGGCACCACACCACCCTTGATCGCGTCGACGAACTCGAAGCCCTTGCCGGCTTCGTTCGGCTCGAGCTTGAGCACGACGTGACCGTACTGGCCCTTGCCGCCCGACTGCCGCACGAACTTGCCTTCGGCTTCTTCGACCGTCTTGCGGATGGTTTCGCGGTAGGCCACTTGCGGCTTGCCGACGTTGGCTTCCACGCCGAACTCGCGCTTCATGCGGTCCACGATGATTTCGAGGTGCAGTTCGCCCATGCCCGAAATGATGGTCTGGCCGGATTCTTCATCGGTACGCACGCGGAACGACGGATCTTCCGACGCCAGGCGCTGAAGGGCGATGCCCATCTTTTCCTGGTCGGCCTTGGTCTTCGGCTCCACGGCCTGCGAGATCACGGGCTCGGGGAACTCCATGCGCTCGAGGGTGATGACGGAGTCCGGATCGCACAGGGTCTCACCCGTGGTCACGTCCTTCAGGCCCACGCAAGCGGCGATGTCGCCAGCGCGAATTTCTTCGATCTCGAGGCGCTCGTTGGCATGCATCTGCACGATCCGGCCGATGCGCTCCTTCTTGCCCTTCACCGGGTTGTAGACGGTGTCGCCCTTGGCCAGAACGCCCGAATAGACGCGCACGAAGGTCAACTGGCCGACATAGGGGTCGGTCATCAGCTTGAACGCCAGGGCCGAGAACTTCTCGCCATCGTCCGGCTTGCGGTTGACTTCCTTTTCGTCCTCGTCCGTACCGCCGACGGGCGGAATGTCCAGCGGCGACGGCATCAGTTCGATCACGGCGTCGAGCATGCGCTGCACGCCCTTGTTCTTGAAGGCGCTGCCGCAAAGCATCGGCTGGATCTCGCCGGCGATGGTGCGAGTGCGCAGGCCCAGCGTGATGTCCTCCTCGCTGAGGTCACCCTCTTCGAGGTACTTGTTCATGAGTTCTTCGGAAGCCTCGGCCGCACTCTCGACCATCTTCTCGCGCCACTCCTTGGCCGACTCCAGCAGCTCGGCGGGAATCTCGCGGAACTCGAACTTCATGCCTTGCGAGGCTTCATCCCAGAAGATGGCCTTCATCTTGCGCAGGTCCACGACGCCCTGGAACTTGTCCTCGGCACCGATCGGGATCACGATCGGAACGGGGTTCGCACGCAGGCGGTCGACCATCATCTGGCGCACGCGGAAGAAGTTGGCACCGATCCGGTCCATCTTGTTCACGAACGCGAGGCGCGGAACCTTGTACTTGTTGGCCTGGCGCCAGACGGTTTCGGACTGGGGCTGAACACCGCCGACCGAGTCATACACCATCACCGCGCCGTCGAGCACGCGCATGGAACGCTCCACCTCGATGGTGAAGTCCACGTGCCCGGGGGTGTCGATGATGTTGATGCGGTGCTCGGGGAAGGAGCGGTCCATGCCCTTCCAGAAGCAGGTCACGGCCGCGGACGTGATCGTGATGCCACGCTCTTGCTCCTGCTCCATCCAGTCGGTGGTCGCCGCACCATCGTGCACTTCGCCCAGCTTGTGGGTGACGCCGGTGTAGAAAAGGATGCGCTCGGTCGTGGTGGTCTTGCCGGCGTCGATGTGCGCCGAAATACCGATGTTGCGGTAGCGCTCGATGGGGGTCTTGCGTGACATGAAATTACTCCGTTAACGGATGAAAGCCCGCCCACCAATTCAGCGGGTCGGGCTTCCAGCCTGTCTGACTTATGTGACGATTCTTAGAAGCGGAAGTGACTGAAGGCCTTGTTGGCCTCGGCCATGCGGTGCACTTCGTCACGCTTCTTCATGGCACCGCCACGACCTTCCGTGGCTTCCATGATTTCGTTGGCCAGGCGAAGGGCCATCGACTTCTCGCCGCGCTTGCGGGCGGCTTCCTTGATCCAGCGCATCGACAGCGCCAGGCGACGAACCGGGCGGACTTCGACCGGCACCTGGTAGTTCGCACCGCCGACGCGGCGCGACTTCACTTCGACCATCGGCTTGACGTTGTTGATGGCGATCGTGAAGGCTTCCAGCGGGTCCTTGCCCGGGTTCTTCTTTTCGATCTGGTCGAGGGCGCCATAGATGATGCGCTCTGCAACCGCCTTCTTGCCGCCTTCCATGATCACGTTCATGAACTTCGACAGCTCGACATTGCCGTATTTCGGATCCGGCAGGATTTCACGTTTGGGGACTTCGCGACGACGTGGCATTTTCTTAACCTCTTTGCTTCAGTTGGCGCCGTTTGCGGGCACCGCGAGAGCCGACAAGAGCCCTCACTTACTCGACCCAATGGCGGGTCACTCCGTCCGATGCGCCAGCCAGGCGACCGAACACCGTTGAAACTCGACCGATCAGGCCTTCTTGGGACGCTTCGCGCCGTACTTGGAGCGAGACTGCTTGCGATCCTTGACGCCCTGCAGATCCAGCGAACCGCGGACGATGTGATAGCGAACACCCGGCAGATCCTTGACACGACCGCCACGAACCAGCACGACGCTGTGCTCCTGGAGGTTGTGGCCTTCGCCGCCGATGTAGGAAATGACTTCGAAGCCGTTGGTCAGGCGCACCTTGGCAACCTTACGCAGCGCCGAGTTCGGCTTCTTGGGGGTCGTGGTGTAGACCCGGGTGCAGACACCGCGACGCTGCGGCGAGTTCTGCATGGCAGGGCTCTTCGACTTGGTCTTCTCGACCTCGCGACCCTGACGCACCAGTTGATTGATGGTTGGCATGAATGAATAAGTCCCAAAACACCCCAGCCAGAGTCCTCGCCATGACGTGACAGGCAAGGGGACCAGGAGATGAACGAAAACGTGAAACCCTTCGGAATTTCCGAAAAGCCAAAGATCATAGCACACCCCCAGCCTCGTGCACTTAGCACACCCCCAGCCTCGCCCACTGCGTGTGGCTCTGCACCCCCTTGCAGGGGGCAACACCAGCGGACTGGCAAAGCCGGATCCGCGGTGTTTCACCAACAGGCCGGGCTTCGCCGGCCGGTGACCGGCGTCATGGCCTGTCTGGGCGGCGCTCAGCGCTCGCCCGTTCGCGGGCAGTCGCGGAACCGGCTTTGCCGGGCCGCTGAATGCGCCCCCGGTAGGGAGTGGGCGGCTACACGAAGTGAGCAAGCCTGGGGGCGAGCAACGCTACTTAATCCAAAGGCGAATGGCGTCCCAGGCCCGCCCGAGCACGCCAGCCTGCTCCACGGGCTCGAGCGCGAGCAGCGGCACTTCGGCGACCGGCTGATCGGCAAGGGTGACCTTGAGCGAGCCGACCGGCTGGAGCCTGGTGAAAGGCGCCACCAGCGGATCGGGCCTCGCCACCTCTGTCTTGATCTTGCTCGCGGCGCCTGCAGGAACGGCCACGACGATCGGCTCCGGCCGACCCAGCTTGATGGTGCCTTCCTTGCCCTTCCACACCGGCGGCGTCGCGACGGGCTGGTTGGCGTCGAACAGGCGGACCGCGTCGAAGGCGGTATAGCCCCAGTTCAGCAACTTCTGCGATTCATTGGCGCGTGCGTTCTCGTTGGCAGCACCCAGAACGATCGACAGCAGGCGTCGGCCACTGCTGAGGTTCGGGAAGTCGCGCTTGGCGGTCACGACCATGCAATAGCCGGCAGCGTCGGTATGGCCCGTCTTCAATCCGTCGACAGTGGGATCGCGGAACAGAAGCACGTTGCGGTTGGTGTCGTTGGTCGACGGCGTGCCCGGCAAGCGGTACTTCTTGATCGCATAGAAATACATGTACTGCGGGAAGTCGCGCATCAGCCGCGTGGCGAGGGTGCTGAGATCGCGCGCAGTCGTCGTATGGCCGGGCGTCGCCAGGCCTTCCGGGTTCTTGTAGGTGGTGCTGTTCAGCCCGAGCGCCTTGGCCTGCTCGTTCATCAGTTCGACAAAGTGCTCGACCGTGCCGCCGACGCCCTCGGCCAGCGCGATCGTGGCGTCATTGCCCGACTGGACGATCAGCCCCTTGAGCAGATCCTCGACCGGAACCTTCATCTTCGGATCGATGAACATCCGCGCGCCCGGCATCTTCCAGGCGCGCGTACTCACAGGCAGGGTCTGCTGGAGCGTGATCTTCTGGGACTTCAGTGCATCGAAGACCAGGTAGGCGGTCATCAGCTTGGTCAGCGAGGCCGGTTCCACCGGGCTGTCGATGTCCTTTTGCGCCAGCACCTGGTTGGCCGTCACATCGACAAGCAGATAGCTTCGTGCCGCGATTTCCGGCGGCGCCGGCACCTGCGCAGCGGCGACGATGCCAAAGGAAGCGACAGCGGCCAGCGCGAACGCACGCAGCGCTTTGATCCAACGATTCATGGGGGGGGAGCCGAGACGAGCGCTAACCCGCGCGCAAATGGCGGACGACGAGGTTCTTCAGAAGCGGCAATTGTCCGTGAAAGAAATGACCGCCCCCGGGGACGACTGTCACAGGAAGTGTCTGCGGACGCGCCCAGCCCATGACGGCCGCCAATGGAACCGTGTCGTCCTGCTCGCCATGCACGACGAGCGTGCGCTCATGCCAGTCGGCGGGCACGGCCGCGACCGAGAAGCGCGCGGCCGCAGTGCCGACCAGAACGATGTGGCGGATATCGCGGGACGCGTGCAACTTCTCGATGGCGCGGCTGGCAACGAAGGCGCCGAACGAAAAGCCGGCGATGGCCAGCGGCCCGTCGTGCGCGACCTGATCGACCACTGAAAGCAGGTCTTCGTACTCGCCGCGCCCTTCGTCGTGCACGCCTTCGCTGGCACCGACGCCGCGGAAGTTGAAGCGCACCGCAGTCCATCCGCAGGCCACGAACGCACGCGCCAGGGTCTGGACCACCTTGTTGTCCATGGTGCCGCCGAACAGCGGGTGCGGATGGGTGATGACTGCAACGCCCAGCGCCGGCGTGCCGTCCGCTGCCGGGTCCCGAAGCGCTTCGATGGCGCCGGCAGCCCCCTTGAGCTCAAGTTTTTCAGTACGGGAATTCATGGCGGATCGATGCCTCAGCGCCCGACGTTGGGCGGCAGCAGCAGACGCTCCACCACCTTGCCGTTCTTCAGATGGGAGTCGACGATCTCGTCGATGTCGCTGGTGTCGACGAAGGTGTACCAGACCGCTTCCGGATAGACGACCGCCACCGGGCCGCCGGCGCAGCGATCCAGGCAGCCGGCCTTGTTGACGCGAACCTTGCCGGGACCCGCAAGACCTTCGGCCTTGACGCGCGACTTGCAGCGATCGAACCCTTCCTGCGCGTTGTGCTTCGAGCAGGAATCTTCATCGCCCTTGCGCTCGTTCAGACAAAAAAAGATGTGTCGGCCGTAGTAACCCTGCGGCGCCGGTGCGTTGGAACTGGACATCGGGTCATTTTAGGGAGCCCTCCCCGCCGGATGTTCCAGCAGGGTCGTGCGGGTCGCCGTTTCGCGGCCGACCGGAAAGCACCATCAGCACATAGCCGAGCGTCGCGAATGGCCAGATCCACCCCAGCCATTGCGCCACGCCGTGGAATCGGATGAAACGCCCCTGCTCCCAGGTCGCGAGCGTCTGAGCGAAATAGGCGCTTTCAGGCGCCTGGTTCAGCAGGCTCAGGTGGACGATCAAGGCGATCAGCAGCAGCGCTGCACACAGCCGCCTGGACGCCGGAACCAGCAGGATCCCCACAAACAGCGCCGCAGCGATGCCGATCTGCACCGGAAGACCCAGCCACGCCCAGGCGTGCTCCGGTCCGTAACTCAGCGCGGCCGACAACGCGCTGGCCGCGACGCCGGCCGTCAGCGTGGCCGGCAGCAGGATCGCTCGCCGGACGACCGAGCGCGTGATGAGAAAGCCCAGCAGACAGGGAACCAGCGCGCCGAGCATCACGCAGAGCAACTCCGCGCCCGGCACCAGCGGCTCGAGTTCGAATTGACGGACTGGCAGCCAATCGATGAAAGGCGTGTCCAGGAGCCATTCCGAGATCGCGCCTTCCACCCGCTCGAACACCTGGCCGAGCCCGAAGGTGACCGCGGCGGGAAACAGCAGGGCCGGCGGCCAGAGCGCGAGCAGCACCAGCCCTCCCCGCGCGTCTTCCACGAACCAGTTGGTCCGCGCGCGCTGCCAGTGCGCCACCAGGCCGAAGCGCTCGAAGGCAGCCGCCAGCAACGCACCAGCGAAGGTGCCGAGGGTGTTCAGTCCCAGGTCGACGTTCGAGGGGACGCGCGACGGCAGGTAGCTTTGCAGGGTCTCCATCGCGAAGGAAATCGCCCCGCCCGCCACCGTGGCGCGCAGCGCCGCACCCATCGCGGACGCCTCCGGCCTCGAGCGCAGGAGCGCCACGGCGCCCAGGAAGCCGAGCGGCATGTAGCCAATGACATTGACCCCGAAATCAAAGCCGGTCCACCACCGCGGCCACGGCGCCGCGAGATAGGCCCAGGGCGCGATCCCCTGGTCGCGCCAGTCCGCGAAGGGATAGAGGCTCGCATAGACGATGAGAACCGCGTACGCCAAGGCCAGCGGCAAGGCGATGGACTTGTGCTGCGTTGCCACAGCGCTCAGAAAGGTTTGACGACGACCAACACCACGATTCCGAGCAACAGGAGCACCGGGAGTTCATTGAACCATCGATACCAGCGGTGGCTGTGCCTGTCTTCTCCCGAAGCCAGGCGGCGCAGAAGCACGCCGCAGCCATGGTGATAGCCGATCACGACGAGCACCAGCGCGAGCTTTGCGTGCATCCAGCCATTGCCCGGACCTCTGCCGATGCCGTATCCGAGCCACAACCAGAGACCGAAAGCCACCGCAGGCACAGCCAGGAACGTGGTGAACCGGAACAACTTGCGCGCCATCAGCAGGAGCCGCGCACGCTCCGCGACCGACTCGGGCGCCACCATGGCCAGGTTCACGAAGATCCGCGGCAGATAGAACAAACCAGCAAACCAGCTGGCGATGAACACGATGTGCAGCGACTTGACCCAGAGCATGGCGGGCAGTTTAGTGGCCGGTTCCGGGGACGGAGCTCGACCACTCGAGCGGGCAAAAAAAAGCCCGGCGTCAAAACGCCGGGCGGGAAGCCCTTTTGCTGTCACACATCAAGGCACCCGCTCAGGGAGGAAAAGCGGGGAGCGGCAAGCCGCCCAAGACAGAATTTAACAAAGGCAAAACAACCTATCAAGCTAACGGTGACTTTTTTTGTGCTTTCGATCTACAGATTGCGGTTCGAGAGGCCCCGTCTAATGGTTTTTTTCCGAGATATCTGCGTCGATCGCCCGCCCCCGAAAATCGGCAAACGTCTCTTGGGGCACAATTTTCAGCATGACCCTCCATGCCCCCTTTCCTGCCGGACGGCCGCGTCGGCTTCGCCGTGACGCCTTCACGCGCGACCTCGTACGTGAATACACACTTACATCTAATGACCTGATTTATCCGGTCTTCGTGCAGGAGGGCGAAAAGCGCCGGGACCCGGTCCCGTCAATGCCGGGCGTGGAGCGCTTGAGCCTGGACGCGCTTCTGCCGGTCGCAGAGGAATGCGTCGAACTCGGCATCCCGGTGATGGCGCTGTTTCCGGTGATCGACCCCAGCCTCAAGACGCCCGCCGGAGACGAGGCCTGCAATCCCGACGGCCTGATTCCGCGGGTGGTCGCGGCGCTCAAGTCCCGTTTCCCGGACCTCGGCGTGATGACCGACGTCGCGCTGGACCCCTACACCAGCCATGGGCAGGACGGCCTGCTCGACGAGACCGGCTACATCCTCAACGACCCGACCGTGGAAGTCCTGGTGAAGCAGGCGCTCACCCAATCCCGGGCCGGCGTCGACATCGTGGCGCCCAGCGACATGATGGACGGCCGCATCGGCGCGATCCGCCAGGCGCTCGAGGCGCGCGGCGACATCCATACGCGAATCATGGCCTACAGCGCCAAGTACGCCAGCGCCTTCTACGGCCCCTTCCGCGACGCCGTCGGCTCGGCCGCCAACCTCGGCAAGAGCAACAAGAAGGTCTACCAGATGGATCCGGGCAACAGCAACGAAGCCCTGCGCGAAGTCGCGATCGACATCGCTGAAGGCGCCGACATGGTGATGGTCAAGCCGGGCATGCCGTATCTGGACATCGTCCGCCGCGTCAAGGACGAGTTCCGCGTCCCGACCTTTGCCTACCAGGTCAGTGGGGAGTACGCGATGCTCATGGCCGCAGCTCAGAACGGCTGGCTCGACCGCGACGCGGTCATCCTCGAAAGCCTGCTCGCGTTCAAACGCGCCGGCGCCGACGGCGTGCTCACCTATTTCGCGCGCGATGCGGCACGGCTGCTGAAGCAGCGCTGAGCGGGTGCATTCGCCGGCGCCTCGGGCTCGGCACCGGCGTCATCGACCAACGACAAGATGCGTATCTTCAAGATCAATGGCACGCAGGTCACCGAGCACGACGCGCTCGCACCCATGGCGGCGCCGGGCGCCTGCGAGCACGGCTACCTCTGGCTGTCGCTGACGCGGGACGAGTTCCGCACCTCGCTTGCTCAGGTGCAGGACGTGCTCCAGTCGCTCTGCAACACGCATCTGGTCGACCTGCATGTGAGCGACCTGCAGAACGACCAGCTTCCTTCGCGCTACGACTACACGTCGCAATACGACCTGCTGGTGTTTCGCCGGCTGGCAGCCTCCAACGGCCATCCGCCCGGCACGGACGAACCCGCCGCGCCAAAGGCGGGGCCGACCGTGCTGCGGCGGGTCGACACGCGCCCCGTCGGCTTTGCGCTGTTCGATCGGGTACTCCTGTCGGTCCATCCGAAAGACGGCGCGGTCCGCGATGCGTTCGCTTCCAAGCTCCTGGCCGCCGCTGCGCCCGGTGAACGCGGCGGCGTCGCCGCGCCCGCACTGGATGTGCGGGCGGTTTCGGCGCGCATTCCCGCGAGCCCGGCCGACCTGATGCTGCGCGTGGTCAACCACATCGTCGATGCCTACCTCGACCTGCGGCGCGAACTGACCCGTCAGCTCGATCACTGGCAGTCCGAACTGATCGACCCGAAGAGCCGCTTCACCAACTGGGGCGCGTTGATGGATGCCCGTCAGTCGCTCCATCATCTCGACGAAATCTGCGAAGACCAGCGCGCCTGCATCCAGGACTGGATCGACGCGCTCGAAACCCTGCCGGGCCCGACCGGCGCGACGGCGCAGCGGGAGCACGAACTCGTCATGATCCGCAGCCGGGACGTTCTCGAGCACATCGAGCGCGTGGTCCATCACGTGCGGCGTCTCGAACAGAACGCCGAAACCGCGGTGCAGATGCACTTCAGCGTACAGAGCCACCGGGCCAACGACATCATGCGCGTGCTCACCGCGCTGACCGCGGTGTTCCTGCCGCTGAACCTGATCGCGGGCATCTTCGGGATGAACTTCGAATTCATCCCTCTCATCCACAAGGCCGACGGCTTCTGGATCGCCATGGGATCCATGGGCGCGATCGCGGTGGCGCTCGTGGTGATCTTCTGGCGCAAGCGCTACCTCGCACGCACGCGCTAGGAGGAAGGAGCGCCCAAACAAAAAGCCGGACGGCGCTTTCGCACCGTCCGGCCTTGGCAGGCGGAGCCGGATTACTTGGCTGCGGCAGCGCCTTCCTTCTGGGCCTGGACGCGCGGCTCGACCGACTTGTTCATCGTCGAGATCACGCGGCTGTTGTACTTCGAGCCGCCGACCACGTTCTGGTCAGGCGCGTTGGCCGTTGCGACGGCTTGAGCGCGCACGGCGGCCGGGTCGTTGACCGACTTGAACTGCTCGGCGCCACGCGAACCGCGCGGGATGTTCTGATCAGGCGCAGCGGCGGCGCGAACGGCTTCCGTGTTCACTTCATCGCGGCTCTTGACAGCTGCGCCGGCATGAACGCCGTCATAGGATTCAGCTTGTGCGCCAGCGGCGGCGAGGATCGAGAGAGCGGCAGCGGCGAGGATGTGCGAGGTCTTCATTTTCAGTTCCTTTGGTTCGTCGGAGATCGTTTTCAACCCAGGCTCGCTGTCGCTGGCCTGTGCGGCTGAGTGTCCGGTGGAACGCCTCAGGGAAAACACCGAGAAACGAGACACGGCGTTTCCGCGATCGAAACAATCGCGGAAGCGAACAGAAGACAAAGGCAGACCACGCTTGCGCGCGGCCCGCCTCCTGGTTCCGGATCGGCCGGAAATTACAGGCCGGCTTGCTGCGTGCGCTCGAGCTTGAACTGCGACGGGACCTGGCTGTTGACGAAAGCCTCGCGCTTCAGGTTCTGGTTGGCCGAGTGCGCGGCCGCGACAGCGGTGGAGCGAACCGTCGAACGGTCGGCCGATGCGGTCAACGCGGGTTCGACACGCGACGAGGCGGCATCGCCGTAGGGATTTTCGCTGCGGGCAGCGACCACGCCTTGCGCCTGGACTTCGGCCCGGCTGTTGGCCGACACGGGGGCGTGCACGCCTTCGTACGTTTCGGCCTGGGCGCCGGCGGCGGCGAGAATCGAGAGGGCTGCGGCGGCGATGAGCTTCGAGGTCTTCATTCTGGTGTCCTTCCTAGGATTGCTTTTTCGTTAAATCGACCGGTCACTCACGGAAGATGCGGTGCCGGCCTGAACCAGACCAGCCTTGGCTGTTCTGTGCCGGCGAGTTTGCGCCAGTTTTCTAGGTAGAAACCCTATAAAACAGAACAACGGTGTTCATCAAAAAGAAACAATGGAATTCCAATGGATGGTCTTGACTTGCTGAAAGCCTTTCGTGAAGTCGCCGCGCGGGGCAGCTTCTCGCGCGCCGCGATCGCGCTCGGGATGTCGAAGGCCAACGTCAGCAAGTACGTGGCGCAGCTCGAGGAACGCTTCGGCGTGCGCCTGCTGAACCGCTCGACGCGCTCCGTGAGCCTGACCGACGCCGGGCACCTGCTGCTCGAGCGCAGCACCCCGTTGATGGAAATGGTCGAGCTCACGCAGAGCGAGTTGCAGGAGCACGCCGGAAATCCGCGCGGACGCCTGCGGATCACCGCGCCGCACGGGCTGAGCCAGGGAAAGCTCCCGGGGCTGATCGGTGATTTCATGTCGACCTACCCGGAAGTGCACGTGAGCCTGCACCTGAGCAACCGCGTGATCGATCTTGTCGAAGAGGGCGTGGACATCGCGCTGCGCCTGGGCCGCATTCGCGACGAAAACCTCATCGTGCGACGCCTGCAGCAGATGGATCTCGCGCTTTGCGCAACGCCGGGCTACTGGGCCAAGCGCGGGCTTCCCAAAAAGCCGGACGACATGCGCCGGCACGACGTGTTGACCTATTCACTGGCGGGCAACACGCCCAGCCTGCCCTTCGAAGTCAACGGCAAGCCCTACAGCGTCCCGGTGCACAGCCGCATGGACGCGAACGACGCGGCGCCGCTCATCGGCGTGGCCCTGGCCGGGCTCGGCGCAGTGTGCGTGCCGACGATCATGGCCCAGCCGGATATCGAGCGCGGCGCGCTCGTACCGGTGCTCAAGGAATACATGCCCACCGACCTGTGGCTATACGCCGCCTACACGCAGCGCCGCCACAACAGCGCAGCCCTTCGCGCGATGCTCGACTTCCTCGAGGCCAAGGTGAACAAGGAGGCGGCAGCCCGGCCCGCGAAGCGCAGCGCCGGCGGCGCCCGCGCCGCGTCGGCGGCGCCGGCCTGAGCCGTCAGGCGAGGTGCTTGGCGAAGAACGCCAGCGTGCGTTCCTTCGCGAGCTTGGCCGCTGCGGCGTTGTACGCGCCGCGCTGGTCGCAGTTGAACCCGTGGCCGCAGTCATAGATGTGGACTTCGACCTCGGGATGCGCCTTCTTGAGCGCTTCGACGGTGTCGAGCGGAATCCAGTGGTCTTCCTTGCCGAAGTGCGCAAGCACCGGCACCTTGGGCTTGCGGGCGATTTCCTCGGGTGTCGTCGAACCACCGCCGTAGTAAGGCGCCGCAGCCGACAGCCCCGAGACTTCCGCGGCTGCGCGCCACGTCAGCAGGCCGCCCCAGCAGTAACCGACGATGCCTACCTTGCCGGCCTTCGACGCATAGTCGACTGCCGCCTGCAAGTCCTGCAACACGCCCGGCGCCGGCAAGCCTTCGACGGCCATCTTGAGCGCGATGCCGGCCTTCATGTCGTCCTCGGCGTAGCCCAGTTCGACGCCCTGCTTCACGCGGTGGAACGTCGCCGGCGCAATCGCGAGATAACCGTCTGCCGCGTAGCCGTCCGCCACCGAACGGATGTGCGAGTTCACGCCGAAGATCTCCTGCACGACGACCACGGCCCCCTTGGGCTTGCCCGCCGGCTCCGCCACGTAAGCGGGAAAGGTGAAGCCGTCCTTGGCGGTGAGATCGATGAATTGACCCATGGTCATAACTCCTTTGTTGATGGTTATTGCTTGAGTGCGCGCTCGACGAATTCGAGCCGGTCCTGCCCCCAGAAGATCTCGCCGTCGATCACATAGCTCGGCGCACCGAACACCTTCGCGTCGATGGCTTCCTGCGTGTAGTCCTCGTAGCGTTCCTGCACGGTCTGGCTGAGCGACTGTTCGACGCGCCGCGCCGACAGCCCGCATTCGGCGACGAGCGCTTCCAGGACCTTGGGGTCCGCGATGTTACGTTCCTGCACCCACACCGCCGCGAAGATCGCACCGCACAATGTCATCGCGATGTCGGTGCCGTCGTGCAGATCGACCGCGATGATGAGCTTGGCCGCGTCATCGCTCGCGACCGGAAAGAACTTGGGCTTCGGATTCAGCGGGATGTCGAGATGCCGGGAAAAGCGCGCCAGATCGACCAGCCGGTAGGCCTGCCGCTGCGGCGCACGCTTGCCCAGCGGAAGCCCGCCGGACACCGGAAACACCGCGCCGAAATCGATCGGCCGCACGCGCACGGCAGCCCCGTGGGACTTTGCAAGGCGTGCGAAACGCGCGTGCCCAAGATAGGTCCAGGGACTCTGGGGCGTGAAGTAGTAGTCGATGGTGCGGCTCACGGGAGGCTCCTCGATGATGTAATCCGACCCAGGGTTTTTAACTGAGGCACGGCTTCTGTGCAGGAGGTGGGGTTTGGACAAGGTGCTCTTGGTCACGGGCGGAAGTCGCGGCATCGGCGCGGCCACCGCTTTGCTGGCGGCAAAGCGCGGCTACGCGGTCGCGGTCAACTACACGAGCAATTCGCTCGCCGCCGATGAAGTGGTGCGCGCGATCCGCGCTGACGGCGGCACCGCGATCACCGTGCAGGCCGACGTGGGCGACGAAGCGCAGGTGCTCGCGATGTTCGACAAGGTCGACGCCAAGCTCGGCCGCCTCACCGCGCTGGTGAACAACGCGGGCATCGTCGACGTGCAGGCGCGCGTCGACGAGATGAGCGCCCTGCGGCTCGAACGCATGCTGCGCATCAACGTGATCGGCAGCTTCGTCTGCGCGCGCGAGGCCGTGCGGCGCATGAGCACGAAGCACGGCGGTGAAGGCGGCGTGATCGTCAATCTCTCCAGCGCCGCCGCGCGGCTCGGCTCGCCGGGGCAATACGTCGACTACGCGGCGAGCAAGGGCGCCATCGAGAGCTTCACCATCGGGCTGGCGAAGGAAGTCGCGGGCGAAGGCATCCGTGTCAACGCGGTTCGGCCGGGCCTGATCGACACCGAGATCCACGCTTCGGGCGGCATGCCCGACCGCGCCTTCCAGCTCGCGCCGACGGTGCCGATGAAACGCACCGGCAGCGCCGAGGAAGTGGCGCAGGCCATCGTCTGGCTGCTGTCGGACGAGGCAAGCTACGTGACGGGCACCTCGCTCGACGTGACGGGCGGACGCTAGATGGCCACGCCGACGATGGACCTGATCAAGCCGCTGATCACGCTGCTTGCCATCGTGAATCCGGTGGCGATCGTCCCGTTCTTCATCCACTACACCCAGGGCTGTACCGATCTGCAGCGCAAGCGCACGGCCTGGGTGTCGGCGTTCAGCGCGTTCGTCGTCATCGCGGTGAGCGCCCTCCTCGGGCTGCAGCTGCTGTCGTTCTTCGGCATCTCGATCGCGAGCTTCCAGGTCGGCGGCGGCATGCTCCTGCTGATGAGTTCGCTGAGCATGCTCAATGCGCAACCGGCCGAATCCAAGACCACCACCGAGGAAATCCGCGCGACTGAGGTGAAGGCGTCGCTCGGTGCCTCGATCGCGGTGGTGCCCCTGACCATCCCGCTTCTGACCGGACCGGCCACGATGTCGACGGTGGTCATCTTCGCGGAGCGGGCGCAGCACTACTGGGAGCTGGCAGTGCTGGTCGGCTATGGCGTGGTGATCGGACTGGCCACCGGCGTGACCTTCTCGCTCGCCGAGCCGATCTCGCGCGTACTCGGCAAGACCGGCATCAACGTGATGACGCGCCTGATGGGCCTGATCCTCGCAGCGCTCGCGGTGGAGGTGATGGCGGCCGGGCTCGGCACGCTGTTCCCGGTACTGCGCCGCGCATCGTAGTCCCCGACGCTAGCGCGCTGCGAGTTCGACGATGCGCGGCGTGATCGCGCCGCCATCGAGCAGCAATTCGCCGGCGGAGATCGGCAGCTTGAAGCGCCTCGGCCCGGCACTCCCTGGATTGATGTAGAGCACGCCGTCGCGCCCCTGCGCCACCGGCCGGTGCGAATGCCCCGAGACCACCACGCGCACGCCGGCGGCGACCGGATCGATGGGCAATTCCGCGAGGTTGTGGATCGCGTAGAAGCGCACGCCCTCGATCTCGAACAACACCGTTTCTGGAATGTCCTCTGCCCATGCACCCGTGTCGTTGTTGCCGCGAACGACGGTCAACGGCGCAATCATGGCGAGTTCGTCGAGGATGCGCTGCTCGCAAATGTCGCCGCCATGAACGATGTGGTCGCACCCGCGCAGGAACGCCGACGCTTCCGGCCGGAGCAGCCCGTGCGTGTCCGAGATGAGACCGATGCGTCGCATGCGGCAGTCGCCGGTATCGCGGCCCTCAGCGCGGCTGGCTCACCCAGGCCACGATGTCGGCGACCACCGCGTCGCTCGCGGCCGCAAGCGCCTTCACGCCACCCGGCGCATCGTTGCTCGGCGCCGGCCGCTGCGCCGTGAAGCTTCGCTGTGCGAGCACGCGATCGCCGCCCGGTGCGGTGCGGATCAAGGTCACGTTCACGCGGACCAGGCCCACGCTGCTCGAGGGCGATTCGAAGAAGTGGCTGAACTCCTCCAGCGTGACGCGCAGCGTGTCGGGCACCCGGCCCTCGGTGCGGGCGATGGTGGCGCTCTCCTCCGGCCCCAACACCGGGCGCGTGGCGGCGAGCGCCTCGCGCAGGCGCTGCCGGAACAACTGGGCCGGCGCCTGGCTCCAGCGCGACTGGCCGTAGGGTCTGACCTCGTTCGCGTCGGCGTAGCCCAGGCGGTAGAGCATCTGCGTGCCGTCGAGCCGTGCATTCGCATCGATATCGGCCAGCGCCAGCGGCTGGAACGCGGGCGTGCCGGTACGAGCGGGCGCAGTGGCCGGCCCCGGCCCGAAGTCATAGAGCGTTGCGCGCGTGGGCTTGTCGGGCAGCGCGCCGCAGCCCGCCATCAGGAGCGTCGCGAGCAAAGCGCCGAGGACGGCGGCGTTCTTCAACGGTGGATGCATCTTCATGATCATGATCTCAAGGACGCGCCGGGGATGCGGCGGGCGACTCAAAGCCCGGCTCGCCCGGCCCCGCGACCACGCCGCCGCTGCCGAACAGCAGCGATTGCGGGTTGTCGTTGATGCTGTCCGCCGCGCGCCCGAGGCGACGCACCGCGCGCGAGGTGTCGTCGGCAACGCGGTTCAAGCGCGGCAACGTGGCATTGTTGAACGACTCCACCGCTTGTGACAGCGACTTGGTTCCGTCTCCGAGCCGATCGATCGGGCCGTCCTGCGCGTTGAGCCGCACCACGGTGGTGTTGAGGTTCTTCGCCACGCGCGACACGTCGCCGGCCGCGCCCTTGACCGACACCATGGTGTCTTTCGTGCGCTCCACCAGCGGCGGCAGCGCCTTGAGCGTGGGGTTCAGCCCATTCTTGACCGAGTCGTCCAGCGACTTGGTGAGCTTGTTGGCGCTGGCCGCGGCCTGGGCGATGTTTTCCAGCGAGTCGGCGATGCGCTTCTGGTTGTCCTCGCTCAGCAGCGTATTGATGCGCTTCGTCGCCTCCTCGACCCGGCCGATGATCGCCTCGCCGCGATCCTGAAGCTGCGAGAGCAGCGAAGGCTTGAGCGGAATGCGCGGCGGGTTCTGGTTGTCGGGCGTGAGCGCCACCTGCGATTCACCCTTGTCGTCGAGCGCGATGAAAGCCAGCCCGGTCACGCCCTGGTAGCTCAGCGTCGCGAAGGTCGAGGTGGTGAGCGGCACGCGCTCGTCGACCGTGATGCGCACGCGCACGTTGCCCTTGACCTTGGGATCGAAGTCGATCGACGCGACCTTGCCGACAGCGATGCCGCGATAGCGCACCATCGCCTGCGGCTGGAGGCCGCTCACCGGGTCGCGTGTGGACAGCTCATAGATGTTGCGCACCGTATCGTCGCGCGTGAGCCAGACGACCAGTGCGACGAGCACGGCGACCAGGCCGAGGACGAAGACACCGGCGGCCATAGCATGGGCTTTGTTTTCCATGGCAGCTACCTTTCGTTGTGGGGGGCTGGCGCATCGCCAGCCGGTCCGGCCAGGGCCGCGGGGACGGAGCCGTCATGGAGCGCCTCCATGGCGCGCTTCCCGCGGCCGCCGAGAAAGTATTCGTGGATGAAGGGATGCGGGTAGGCGATCACGTCGCGCGCCGTGCCCGCGACGATCACCTTGTGGTCGGCCAGCACCGCGATGCGCGTGCTCAGGTCGAACAGCGTGTCGAGGTCGTGCGTGACCATCACCACCGTGAGCCCGAGTTCGCGATGCAGCCCGCGCAGCAGGTCGCAGAAACCGTCGGCGCCCTCGGGGTCGAGGCCAGCGGTGGGCTCGTCGAGCAGCAACAGCGGCGGGTCCATGATGAGCGCGCGCGCGAGCGCCACGCGCTTGATCATCCCGCCGGAGAGATCGGCAGGGCTCTTGGTCGCGTGCTTGGGGTCCAGCCCCACCATCTGCAGCTTGACCAGCGCAGCATCGCGGATGAGTTCGTCCGGCAGCACCTTCAGTTCGCGCAGCGGAAAGGCGATGTTGTCGAGCACGTTGAAGGCCGAGAACAGCGCACCGTGCTGGAACAGCATGCCGACATTGGCCGCGCCCTTCGCGCTGAACTGGCCCGGCGGCCGGCCGAGCACCGTGACCGTGCCCTTCGACGCATGCTCCAGCCCGAGGATCTGGCGCAGCAGCACCGTCTTGCCGGTGCCCGATCCGCCGACGAGCGACAGCACTTCGCCGCGCCGGATCGTGAGGTCGAGATCGCGATGCACGACCTGGTCGCCGTCCGGCGTCTTGAAGACCGTCCAGAGCTTGCGGATCTCGACGAGAGGTGCGCCATTCGCGCTGGGGGTGAGTGTCATGCCTAGCGGAATCCCACGCCCTTGAACAGCACCGCGAAGAGCGCGTCGACAAGGATCACGACCGTGATCGAGGTCACCACCGACGACGTGGTGCCGCGCCCGAGGCTTTCGGTATTGGGCTTCACCTTGAGGCCGAAATAGCAGGCGATGAGCGCAATCAGCACGCCGAACACCGCCGACTTCGACATCGCGAGCCAGAGGTTCGCCATCGGCACCGCGCGCGGCAGCGCCGACATGAAGTACGCCGGCGAGATGTCGAGCGCCAGATCGGCCGCGATCATCCCGCCGAAGAGTGCCGCCATCGAGGTCCACATGCTGATCAGCGGCATCGAGATCGCCAGCGCCAGCACGCGCGGCATCACGAGCCGGAAGCCGTGCGAGATGCCCATGACGCGCATCGCGTCGAGCTCCTCGGTCACGCGCATCACGCCGATCTGCGCGGTGATCGCCGAGCCGGACCGCCCCGCGATCAGCACCGCCGCAAGCACCGGGCCGAGCTCGCGAATCAGCGACAGCCCCAGGATGTTGACGATGAAGGTTTCCGCGCCGTACTGCCGCAACTGCTGCGATGTCAGGTAGGCCAGCACCACGCCGATCAGCAGCCCGACGAGCGCCGTGATCGGCAATGCGGTGGTGCCGAAGTGATAGATCTGCCCCGAGAAGTCGCGCCACGGCGCGCGGTGCGGTGCGCGCAAGAGCCTCCCGATGTCCAGCGTGAGCTGGCCGATGAGCCCCAGGAAATCGCGCGCGACGAACATCATGCGCGGCCCGTTGTGCGCGAAGGCCTTGAACCGGTCCGTGAGCGTCGGACCGGCTTCGGCGGGCGCCACGCAGGTGTAGAGCGCCACCTGGTCGAGCACCGCCTTGTGCTGCGAATCCATTTCGATGCGGGCGGGCCAGGCATGTCGCCAGTGGTTCCACAGGAGCTGCGCACCGATGTGATCGAGCTGCTCGATGGGACGCAGGTCCCATGCGCGATCGTCGCTCGGCGGCACGCCGGCCAGGTTCCCGGACAGCGCTTCCCAGGCTCGCCGCGACGACATCGAGAGCGCCGTCCAGCGGCCGGTCGCGATGGCCCAGTTGCCGCCCTCCTGCTGGCGCTCTTGCACGCGAGGCTGATCGCTCTCGGTTTCCTGCGCGGTGATGGACGAAGGGTTGGCAGACATGCAGACGGATAGGGTGTCGCAGACGAACGCAGCATCGTAACCGGGTGCGTCCGGGCAAACCCTCGGGGCGAACGCGCACGACGCGCCGGTCGGTCGCGTATCGCTCAGGCGTTTGCCACAATCGGCGACCGAAACCGATCCATTCCGCCATCAGCCGGCCCTGTTGTCGGCAGGAGAACGCCATGCAGATGAGTAAGACACCGATCCATCACTTCATCGGAGGCCGCGTCGCCGCCCCGAATTCCCCTCGCAGCCAGGATGTATTCAATCCTGCGACCGGCGCGGCAACCGGCGCCGTCGCACTGGCCGACCGCGCTGACGTCGATGCGGCCGTCGCCGCTGCCCGGGCCGCGTTTCCCGCCTGGGCCGACACGCCGCCGATCCGCCGGGCGCGCGTGATGTTCAAGTTCCTCGAACTGCTGAACAAGCACCGCGACGAGCTCGCGCACCTGATCACCGCCGAGCACGGCAAGGTCTTCACCGATGCGCAGGGCGAAGTCACGCGCGGCATCGACAT
>NZ_FNRO01000011.1 GCF_900107745.1 Variovorax sp. YR216
CGCTCGACCGAAACGCCGCCCAGGTGGACGATGGCGTCGCAGCCGGCCACGAGCGCATCGACCGCCTTCTTGTCCGAGAGGTCGCAGGGCACGACCTCTTCATGAGGGCCCGCGGGCGGGGCGAGTGAAGCAATGTCCGAAAGACGCAGGATGTCGGCGTAGGGGCGCAGGCGCTCGCGAAGCACCTTGCCGAGGCCGCCCGCGGCGCCGGTGAGCAGCAGGCGGGGAACATGTTTGGAAGAGGTTGTCTCGCTCATGGAATTTCCGGATCTCTTGTCGTAAGTTATCGGTTGTCGTACAACAGCGCGGCGATTATCATCACGCCATGTCGAACCTGTCAACGGGGTCAACCTCAACCGCAGATCAACCCGCTTTCGGCGCCAGTCCGCGCCGAAGAGGCCGAGGCCTGGCGCATGGGCTCGTCGACGATCTCGGCGAGAAGATTCGCAGCCAGCAACTGCGGCCGGGCGACAAGCTGCCGACCGAGTCGGCCATCATGCAGGCCTACGGCGTCAGCCGCACCGTGGTTCGCGAGGCGCTCTCCAAGCTGCAGGCCGCGGGGTTGGTCGAAACACACCACGGCATCGGCACCTTCGTGCTGCAGCCCAAGGCGGCGGGGATGTTCCGGCTCGATGCATCGGAGCTCGCGGCCTCCGTCGATGTGCTTGCGGTGCTCGAGTTGCGGATCAGCCTGGAGACCGAATCCGCCGGGTTGGCCGCCACGCGCCGCACCGAAGACCAGCTCGCGGCGATGCGCGAAGCACTTGACGATTTCGAGCGCAATGTGGCAGTGGCGGGGGACACGGTGGCGCCCGATTTCCGCTTTCACCTGGAAATCGCGCAGGCGACAGGCAACCCCTATTTCGCGGACATCATGAGCCACCTGGGCACCACGATCATTCCGCGCACGCGCATCAACGCCATCCGCAACCACGACCGGCGCGGCGAATATCTGACGCGCGTGAACCGCGAGCACGAGGAGATCTACGCGGCGATCGCGCGGCGCGATCCGGACTCCGCGCGCGCCGCGATGCGCATCCACCTGACGAACAGCCGCGAGCGCCTGCGCATCGCGCAGGAGGCGGCGCGCAGCAGCGCCCCCGGTGGTGCCCCGGCTTCGGACGCGGCGCCTGCTTCCGGTCCTGCGCCGTCGGCTTGACGCCGATTGTCCGAAACGCTGGACTTCGCTTCAAACTAGTTGTACGATGACTGACGACGATTGACTGTCAAGTCTGTCGTCATTCAATTCGATTGCATCTGGAGACGACACCCATGACCTTGAACCGCCGTGAACTCATGTTCGGCGCGCTCGGCGCAGGCCTGATGACCACCGGCGCGGCGCGTGCCGCCGACGCCTGGCCTTCGAAGCCGATTCGCATCGTGGTGCCGTATCCGCCCGGCGGGTCGTCAGACATCATTGCGCGGATCATCAGCGTGCAGTTGTCCGAGGCGCTCAAGCAGTCCGTCATCGTCGAGAACAAGGCGGGCGCCAACGGCAATCTCGGTGCCGATTACGTCGCCAAGGCGCCGGCCGACGGCTACACGGTGCTGCTGTGTGACGTCGGCGCGCTGGCGATCAGCCCCTCGGTCTACACCAAGCTGCCGTTCGATCCGTCGAAGGACCTGCGTGGCGTGACCATGCTGGCCTATTCACCGCACCTGCTGGTGGTGCACCCCTCGGTGCAGGCCAGCAACCTCAAGGAACTGATCGCGCTGTCGAAGAAATCCGATCTCAACTTCGCGGTGACCGCCACCGGCAGCGCGCCGCATCTCGCCGGTGTCGCGCTGGAACGTGCAAGCGGCGCGCGCTGGCAATACGTGCCCTACAAGGGCGGCGTGCAGGCGGTACAGGACACCGTCGCCGGCCAGACCCAGGTGCTGATGAACGGCATGCTCGCGACCTGGCCCCATGTGCAGAGCGGCAAGCTCAAGGTGCTCGGCGTTTCCAAGCCGACGCGCATGCCGCTGATCGGCGAAGTGCCGACCATCGCGGAGCAGGGTGTGCCCGGCTTCGAATCCGGCACCTGGCAAGGCGTTCTGGTGCCGCGCGGCACGCCCGAAGCGGTGGTGCAGCGCCTGAACAAGGAACTGATCGCGATCATCCGCTCGACCGACGTGCGCTCGCGCCTCGCAGGTCAGGGCGCCGAAGTCGTGACGATGACGCCGCCCGAGCAGGACCAGTTCTTCGACAAGGAACGTGCCCGCTGGGCAAAGGTTGTTAACGCCGCGCAAATCAAGCTGGATTGATTTCGTTCACCCCCAGCCTCGCCCACTTCGTGTGGCTCGGACACCCCCTTTCCGGGGGCAATCCCGGCGGGCCGGCGAAGCCGGTTCCGCGGGATTCCTGGGTTGGGTTGCACCCGCTTTTTCCACTGACCACTACTTATCACTGCTCACCATGAATCCACAAGAACTCAAGTCCATCATGGGCTCCGGCCTGCTGTCGTTCCCGCTGACCGACTTCGACGCGAACGGCGACTTCAACAAGAAGGGCTACATCGAACGCCTCGAATGGCTGGCGCCCTATGGTGCGAGCGCACTGTTCGCGGCCGGTGGCACCGGTGAGTTCTTCTCGCTGACCGGCGACGAGTACCCCGAGATCATCCAGACCGCGGTCGAGACCTGCCGCGGCAAGGTGCCGATCATCGCGGGCGCCGGCGGCCCGACGCGCTTCGCGATCCAGTGTGCGCAAGCGGCCGAGAAGGCTGGTGCGCACGGCATCCTGCTGCTGCCGCACTACCTCACCGAAGCCGGCCAGGAAGGCCTCGCCGCGCACGTCGAAGCGGTCTGCAAGAGCGTGAAGTTCGGCGTCATCGTCTACAACCGCGGCCAGAGCAAGCTCTATCCCGAAACGCTCGCCAAGCTGGCCGAGCGCTGCCCGAACCTCGTGGGCTTCAAGGATGGCATCGGCGACATCGAGCTGATGAGCTCCATCTACCTGAAGATGGGCGACCGTTTCGCCTACCTCGGCGGCCTGCCGACCGCGGAGGTCTATGCCGCGGCCTACAAGGCGCTCGGCACGCCGGTGTATTCGTCGGCCGTCTTCAACTTCATCCCGAAGACCGCGATGGAGTTCTACCGCGCCGTCGCCACCGACGACACCGCGACGCAGCACCGCCTGCTGAGGGACTTCTTCATGCCCTACCTTGCGATCCGCAACCAGGGCCAGGGCTACGCGGTGAGCATCGTGAAGGCCGGCGCGAAGATCGTCGGCCACGACGCAGGCCCGGTGCGCACGCCGCTGACCGACCTCAAGGCCGACGAATACCAGGCGCTCGAAACGCTGATCGCGAAGCTGGGTCCGCAGTAAGCTGCAGACCGGCCTGTCAGTACGGCGGCGGCCGGCTCCTTCAGGGCCGGGCCGCCTTTTTCTTCTTGATCGATTCCCCAAGGACACCGCCATGCAGAAATTCGACAACCTCATCAACGGCGAATGGACCGCCGGCGCCAGCTACAGCGCGAACACCAATCCGAGCAACCTCGCGGACGTGCTGGGCGAGTACGCCCAAGGCGATGCCGGCCAAGTCGATGCCGCCGTTGCGGCTGCTACCGCCGCCTTCCCCGCCTGGTCCACCGGCGGCGTGCAGGCGCGCTCCGAAGCGCTGGACAAGATCGGCAGCGAGATCCTCGCGCGCAAGGAAGAGCTGGGCACCCTGCTTGCACGTGAAGAAGGCAAGACGAAAGCCGAAGGCATCGGCGAAGCCACGCGCGCCGGCCAGATCTTCAAGTTCTTTGCCGGCGAGTGCCTGCGCCTCTCGGGTGAAGTCATCCCCTCGGTGCGCCCGGGCATCGGCATCGAGATCACGCGCGAGCCGGTCGGCGTCGTCGGCCTGATCACGCCATGGAACTTCCCCATCGCGATCCCCGCCTGGAAGATCGCGCCGGCGCTGGCCTTCGGCAACTGCGTGGTGGTCAAGCCCGCCGACCTGGTGCCGGGCTGCGCCTGGGCATTGGCCGAGATCATCAGCCGCTCGGGCATCCCGGCCGGCGTCTTCAACCTCGTGATGGGCCGCGGCAGCGTGATCGGCAATGCGCTGGTCCAGCATCCCGGCATCCATGCGATCAGCTTCACTGGCTCGGTGGGCGTGGGCCGCGACATCGCGGTGCAGTGCGCGACCCGCGGCAAGAAGGTCCAGCTGGAGATGGGCGGCAAGAACCCGCAGGTGGTGCTGGACGATGCCGATCTCAATCAAGCCGTGGAGCTCAGCGTGCAGAGCGCGTTCTATTCCACCGGCCAGCGTTGCACCGCCTCGAGCCGTCTCATCGTCACCGAAGGCATCTACCCGAAGTTCATCGAGGCGATGAAGGCGCGCATGGCGAAGATCAAGGTCGGCGATGCGCTCGCGCAGGGCACCGACATCGGCCCGGTCTCCAGCGGCAGCCAGTTGCAGCAGGATCTGGAATACGTCGAGATCGGCAAGAAGGAAGGCGCGACGCTGGCCGCGGGCGGCGAGCGGCTCAAGCTCGACACGGACGGCTTCTACATGTCGCCGGCCCTCTTCAGCGAATCGGTGGCGGCGATGCGCATCAACAAGGAAGAGATCTTCGGCCCGGTGGCGAGCGTCATCAAGGTGAAGAACTACGAAGAGGCGCTCGCGACCGCGAACGACACGGAGTTCGGCCTCTCGGCCGGCATTGCGACCACCAGCCTGAAGTACGCGACGCACTTCAAGCGCCACAGCCAGGCGGGCATGGTGATGGTGAACCTGCCGACCGCCGGCGTGGACTACCACGTGCCCTTCGGTGGCCGCAAGGGATCGAGCTACGGCCCGCGCGAGCAGGGCCGCTATGCGCAGGAGTTCTTCACCACGGTGAAGACCGCCTACACGCTGGCTTGATGAGCCGAACCCCGGCCTATTTCGGCGCGCGGATCGCCGACTTGGGCCGGAACGCCTTGCAGACCGATTCGTCGGTCTCGAGGTACGGCCCGCCGATCAGGTCGATGCAGTAGGGCACCGCGGCGAAGATGCCCGGCACGGCCTGCGTGCCGTCCGGGTTCTTCAGCCCTTCGAGCGTCTCGGCGATCGACTTGGGCTGGCCCGGCAGATTGATGATGAGGCTCTTGTGGCGGATCACCGCCACCTGCCGCGACAGGATCGCAGTCGGCACGAAGCGCAGGCTGATCTGCCGCATCTGTTCGCCGAAGCCCGGCATCTCCTTGTGCGCCACGGCCAGCGTGGCTTCAGGGGTCACATCGCGCAGCGCCGGGCCGGTGCCGCCGGTGGTCAGCACCAGCGAGCAGCCGGCGTCGACCAGTTCAACCAGCGCGGCGCTGATGCCTTCCTTCTCGTCGGGGATCAGCCGCGAAGCGAAGGTGATCGGATTGCGCAGCGCGCGCTGCAGCCACTCCTGCAGGGCCGGCAGGCCCTTGTCTTCATAGACGCCGCTCGATGCGCGGTCGCTGATCGAGACGATCCCGATGCGTACTGGATCGAAGCCAGTGCCAGTCATGCGTCTTCCTCTCGGGATTGTTCGGCAGCCTCCGCGGCGTGATCCTCAGTGCCATGCACGCGCAGCTGCTCGCGCACGAGCTGGAACACCTCGCGGTACGCCTTGCCCTGGCGCGGGGCTTCGCCGGGGGGGCCGGACTTCATGTCCTTGCGCGCCTGGCGCACCAGCGCTCGCAATTGCTGGGCATCGGTGCCCGGGTGCGTTTCGATCCAGCCGCCGAGCGCGTCGTCGTCGGCGATGAGGCGGTCGCGCCAGCGCTCGGCCTCGTGCAGCGCGGCGGCTTCCTGGGCCGGGCCGCGGTTCTGTTCGGCCAATGCGACGCGCACCGCTTCGACGACCGACTCATCCAGCCCGCGCATCAGCTTGCCGACGAACTGCATCTGCCGGCGCTTGCCTTCGAAGTTGGTGATGCGCCGGGCGTCGGCGATGGCGTCGCGCAGCTTGTCGCCGAGGTCGAGTTTGTCGAAGAGACCGGCACGCAGCGTCAGCAGGGCTTCGCCGAGCGACTGGAGTTCGGCGCTTTCGCGCTTGAGATCGGTCTTGCTCGCCGCTTCAGTGCCCTTGAGTTCACGCTTGAGCTCGAGGTCGAGTTCGCTGCCTTCGGCGACGAATTGGCCGCGGACGAAGTAGCCTTTTTTGGGTTTGCGGGACATAGAGACAATCGTAGGCCTCTCCTCGAACCGGGTGTGTGCCGCGCGTCCGGAAAGGGGGCAAGTATCATAGCCAACACATGAGCACACCTTCCTCGCGCGCCGAATCCGGCTTCGCCTACAGCCGTTCCTTCTTCGAAAACCTGGTCGACTCAGCCTTGGCCCATGCCAGGAAGCTCGGCGCCACCGACGTGGGCGCCGAGGCGTCCGAAGGCTGCGGCCTGAGTGTGTCGGTGCGCAAGGGCGAGCTCGAGAACGTCGAACGCAATCGCGACAAGTCGCTGGGCGTGACGGTCTATATCGGCCATCGGCGCGGCAACGCGAGCACATCCGACTTCTCGGAAGCAGCAGTCGCGCAGACCGTGCAGGCGGCCTATGACATCGCGCGCTTCACGGCCGAGGACCCCGTCAGCGGCCTGCCCGAAGAGGAAGATATCGCCAAGGATCATCCCGATCTCGACCTCTTCCACCCCTGGGACATCACCAGCGAACAGGCGGCCGAGCTCGCGCTGGTGTGCGAAGCCGCCGCGCTGTCCACGGACAAGCGCATCACCAACAGCGAAGGCGCGGGCGTTTCAGCGCAGCAGAGCCATTTCTTCAGCGCCCACACGCGCGGCTTCCGCGGTGGTTACGCGAGTTCGCGCCATTCGATCTCGGTGGCGCCGATCGCCGGCAAGGGCGACGACATGCAGCGCGATGCGTGGTACAGCTCCATGCGTTCTGCCGATGAGCTCGCGAGCCCGCAGGCCGTCGGGCGCTATGCAGCCGAGCGCGCGCTGAGCCGGCTGAAGTCCCGCAAGATCAAGACCACGGAATGCCCGGTGCTGTTCGAATCGCCGCTCGCGGCCGGCCTGCTTGGCGGGCTCGTGCAGGCGACCAGCGGCGGGGCGCTTTATCGCCGGAGCACTTTCCTGCTCGACTCGCTCGGCAAGCAGGTGCTGCCGTCGCACGTCGATGTGGTGGAAGACCCGCATGTGCGCCGCGGCAAGGGCAGTTCGCCCTTCGACGACGAGGGCGTGGTCACGCGCAAGCGCAAGCTGGTCGACGGCGGCCGCCTCGAAGGCTATTTCCTGAGCACCTATTCGGCGCGCAAGCTCGGGATGAAGACCACCGGCAATGCCGGCGGCTCGCACAACCTGACGCTGACGTCGCGGCTCACGCAACCGGGCGACGATCTGGATGCGATGCTGGCCAAGCTCGGCACGGGCCTGTTCGTGATCGAACTGATGGGGCAGGGCGTGAACTACGTGACCGGCGACTATTCGCGCGGCGCGAGCGGCTTCTGGGTCGAGAACGGGAAGATCGCCTATCCGGTGCAGGAGATCACCATCGCCGGCAACCTCAAGGACATGCTGCTCGGCATCGAGGCCGTCGGCGCCGATGCCTACAACTACGGCGCGAAGACGACGGGTTCCCTGCTCGTCAACCGGATGAAGGTCGCGGGGAGCTGAGATTGGCGCGCGGCGGCGCCTGGCCGGCGCGGCAGCCCATCCTGCCGGAGGATGGCGTCGGCAGCGGCGTTCGCATCGAGGACGTCACGCTGGTGCGGGGTCACCAGCGAATCTTCGAAGGGCTGACGCTGGACCTGCGGGAATCGAGGATCGGGCTGATCGGCGACAACGGCGCGGGCAAGAGCAGTCTGTTCCGCCTGATCAGCGGGCTCGACAAGCCGCAGCAGGGCCACGTGATCCTGTCCGGCTCCGCGTCGCCGGGACAGGTCGGGCTGCTGTTCCAGAACCCCGACGACCAGATCATTTTCCCGACCGTGGCCGAGGAGCTGGTCTTCAGCCTCACCGCGCGTGGTGAAACGCGCCAGGCGGCGCGGCAGCGGGCGCTCGACTTCCTGGCCGGGCGCGGCTTGTCCGCGTGGGCTGGCCGCTCCGTCGGCGAATTGAGCCAGGGCCAGCGCCAGCAGGTCTGCCTGATGGCGCTCCAGATCAGCGAGCCGCAGACGCTGCTCCTCGACGAACCCTACGCAAGCCTCGATTTGCCGAGCCAGTCGCGGCTCGCCGCTCAGATCGATGCGTCTCGGCAGCAGATCATCCTGTCGACCCATCTGCTCGAGCATGTGCATGACTTCGAACGTGTGCTGTGGCTGGAAGAGGGCCGCGTGCGTGTCGATGGCCCCGGCCGCGCGGTCTGTGAAGCCTACGCGGCTGACGTGCGGGAGCGTGCGCGAGCAGAGGCAGAGCGAGGCAGCCATGCGTAGTCTCTATTCGGCGCAGGCAACCTGGATGCACGGCGTTCCGGCCTGGATCAAGCTCGCGCTGTTGTCGATCTGCGGCACGATCCTGGTGTGGATCGAGCGGCCCGCGTACCTGATCGCTGGGTGCGTTCTGGCGCTTTCGATCTTCATGTCGCTGGGGGCGCCCGCGTGGCGCAGCTTCCGGATGCTGGGCGGGGTGGCCATTGCGGGCGGACTGATCGTTCTCTTCCACTGGGTGATGGGCACGACCGCGCAAGGCGCGGCGAGCGCCTTGCGCCTCGGGAGTGCGGCAGTGCTCGCGCTGATGCTCACGCTGACCACGCGCTTCGAAGACCTGCTGGCCGTGCTCGAGGCCGTCATGCGTCCGTTGCAGCGCATCGGCGTGCCGACCGGGCGCGTCGCGCTCGCACTGGGCCTCATGCTGCGCTTCGCAGAGAACTTCCATGCGCAGTGGCATCGCCTCGATGACGCGTACCGCGCTCGCGCCGGCCGGGGCGGCGGAATGCGGCTCCTGGCGCCGATGACGATCCGCACCCTTCAGACCGCTGACCGTGTGGCCGACGCACTGGCTGCACGGCTCGGCCGGTGATTCGTTCAAACCCTTCCTTGAAAGCTGCTTCCCATGCCCGCAAACCCCCACGCCGGCACCTCGTCTTCGCGATCCCTCGCTCACATCGCCCTGTTCGCGGCGTTGATGGCAGTGCTGGGACTGATTCCCAAGATCGACCTGCCGTTCGGCGTGCCCATCACGCTGCAATCGCTTGGCGTGATGCTGGCCGGCTGCCTGCTGGGGCCGCGCCGCGGCTTTCTCGCGATGGCGCTTTTCCTGCTCGCTGTGGCGCTGGGCCTGCCGCTGCTGCCCGGCGGGCGCGGTGGACTCGGCGTGTTCGTGGGCGCGACCTCGGGCTTCCTGTTCGGCTGGATGTTCGGCGCCTTCGCCTGCGGCCTGCTGATGCGCCTGCTGGTGCCTCGCCTCGGCGACTCCACGGGCAAGGGGTTGCTGGCGACGAGCTTCTTGTCCTCGGTGATCGGCGGGATCGTGGTGGTCTATGCCTTCGGAATCGTCGGGCTGTCGTTCGTGGCCCACATGTCGCTGTCGCAGGCCGCGCTGGCCATGCTGATCTTCATTCCCGGCGACCTGGTCAAGTGCGGCATCTGTGCCGTGGTCGTGCAGACCGTGATGCGGGGCATGCCCAGCTGGCGGCTCGGCCGCGATTGAACGGAAGCGCGGCTTGAGGCGCCTAGCGTCGCTTGAACACCGTCGCTGAAACGTAGTCCTTGCGGGGGCCGCGCACGGTGTGGCAGATGACGAAAGTCCCGTCGACCAGAAAGCGGTAGCTGCTGTCGTAGGTGTCGGGCGAGCACAGGTGCGTGGCCAGGCCGCCGAACGCATCGCCCTGCCGCTGGAGTTCGATGTGGTGGAAGAGGCGGGGCGGCGCTTCGTTGAAGAACACCGTGAAGCCGCCGGGAGCGCGCTCGAAACGGTATTCGCGGGACGCGTCGAGCACCTTGCCGCCGGCCAGTCGGACACGGCCTTCTTCGCGGTAGGTCAGCACATCGGGATGCTGTCGCTCGAACAGGGCGATGCCGGTCATCGTGGCCTGGTTCTCGATGGTCCGGTCCAGATCCCAGGCGCCTTCCAGCTGGTCGAAGACGGCGTCCGCGCCGCGCCAGGGGGCTGTTGTCACGTCCACGCGGGCGGCGGTGCGGCCTGAAGAAGCTGCCGCACCCGGGAGATCGCCCGCGCATAGGGTTCGGCGAAGGCATCGAGGGGCGCGTCGTGCGTCAGCCAGCTGAAGCTGAAGACGAGGCCGTCTTCCTCGGGGCTGCCCATGGCCACGTGGTCGAAGGTTTCCGGCAGAACCTCCTGCGTTCTCATCAGGAACAGGTGCCAGAGCTGCGGATGCCGGTGCTTGTTGCCCTCGATGCCCGCCTCGCAGTAGCGATCGATGGTGCCCAGCGGCTCCAGTTCCCCGGTGTAGTCGATGCCGGATTCCTCCAGCAGCTCCCGGCGCACCGCATCTTCCGGGGCTTCGCCGGGCTCGATCGTGCCCTTCGGGAGCTGCATGCCACGGTCCTCGGGGTGATGGAAGACCAGGAGGCGGCCCTGATCGTCCACCAGGCAGGCGCAGGCCTTGAGGACCGGGCGCTTCGTCATGCAGAGGCGCCCGACAGTGCGGCCTTGACCGCAGCGCTGACCTGGCCCATGTCAGCCTTGCCGGCGAGGCGCGTCTTCACGACACCCATGACCTTGCCCATGTCGCCGGGGCCCTTGGCGCCGAGCTCGGCCACGATGGCCTTCACCTCCACGGCGACTTCGTCGGCGCTCATCCGCTGCGGCAGGTACACCTCCAGCACCTTGATCTCGGCGGCTTCCTTGTCGGCGAGATCCATGCGGCCGCCCTGGGTGAACGCGGCGACCGAGTCCTTGCGCTGCTTCACCAGCTTGTCGACGATCGAAACGATCATGGCGTCGTCCAGCACGACACGCTCGTCGACTTCCTTCTGCTTCATGGCGGCGAGCAGCAGACGGATGGTGCCCAGGCGCTCGGAGTCCTTGGCGCGCATCGCGGTCTTCATGTCTTCGTTGATCTGGTCCTTGAGGCTCATGTCTGGCTTTCCTTGGCGGTGAAAAAACAAGAGCCGCGGCAGGCAATCCTGGCGCGGCTCGGGGAAGGAGCTGAAGCTGAACCGGGCACTGGCGCCTGGCCAGCGCAGCGGGTGATCAGTACAGCTTCTTGGGGAGCTGCATGCTGCGCACGCGCTTGTAATGACGCTTGACGGCAGCTGCCTTCTTGCGCTTGCGCTCGGCGGTCGGCTTTTCGTAGAACTCGCGGGCACGCAGGTCGGTCAGCAGGCCGAGCTTTTCGATGGTGCGCTTGAAGCGGCGCAGCGCGACGTCGAAGGGCTCGTTTTCTTTTACGCGGATGGTGGTCATTTAGTGAATCGGTTGAATTTGGCGCGGGCAAGATCGGCACCCAAGCCGGGTTCCTCAACTGAAAAATGGGTGCGGCCGTTGAGGGGAGGCCAAAGTTAGCCCGTCATTATAGCCTGAGCTTTGCTTTTCAGCGACAGTGCTTCCGCACAAGCATGTGCGCTCGCCCACGCCCACTGGAAGTTGTAACCGCCGAGCCAGCCGGTGACGTCGACCACCTCGCCGATGAAGTAGAGGCCCGGCTGCTTCGATTCCATGGTCTGCGAGGACAGGTCGCGTGTATCGACGCCGCCCGCGGTGACCTCGGCCTTCTTGTAGCCCTCCGTGCCCGTCGGCGTGATCTGCCATCGGGCGATGCGCTCCGCCAGGGCGGCCAGCGCACGATCGGCGGCCTCGTTGATCGGTCGCTGCAACGCCGCATCCTCGCCCACCCAGGCATCGGCGAGTCGCGACGGCACCAGCGTGGCCAATTCGTTGGCGATGCGCTTGCGGGACTGCCGCTTGGCCTCGCCGAGCGCTTCGGCGACGTCCGTGCCGGGCGCGAAGTCGATCGTGAGCGGCGAGCCGGGCCGCCAATAGCTCGAAATCTGCAGAACCGCAGGGCCGGAAAGCCCTCGATGCGTGAAGAGCAGGTCTTCGAGAAAGTGCATCCGCTCCTTCTTGCTGCCGGTTTCGATCTGCACCGGCAGGGAAAGGCCCGCCAACCCGGCATAGGGGGCCCAGCCTTCGCCGCCGAACGTCAGCGGCACCAGCGCCGGGCGCGGCGTGACCACGCGCAGTCCGAACTGTTCGGCCATCCGGTAGCCGAAGTCGCTCGCGCCGATCTGGGGGATCGAAAGACCGCCGGTCGCGATCACCAGCTGGGGTGCGCGAACCGCGCCGCGGCCGGTCTCGACCTGATAGCCGCCGTCATCCGACCAGCCGATCGCGCCCACGCTGCAGGGCTGCCAGTGCTCGACGCCGCCGGCCCGGCACTCGGCCAGCAGCATGTCGATGATCTGCTGCGAAGAGCCGTCGCAGAAGAGCTGCCCCTTGTGCTTCTCGTGGTAGGCGATGCCGTGCCGCTGCACCATGTCGATGAACTGCTGCGGTGCATAGCGCGACAGCGCCGAGCGGCAGAAATGCGGGTTGTCGCCGATGAAGTGCCGCTGAGGTGCGCGCACGTCCAGATCGCGATTGGTGAAATTGGCGCGCCCGCCGCCGGAGATGCGAATCTTCTCGGCGATGCGGTCGTTGTGGTCGAGCAGCAGCACCTTCACGCCGCGCTGCCCCGCCTGCGCAGCGCAGAAGAGGCCTGCGGCGCCTGCGCCGATGACGATGGCGTCGAACGACTTCTGACCGTCCGACATCAGGTGCCGAAGCGGGTGACGGATACGCCCGCAGCCGCAAGCCCTTGCAGCACGTCGCCCACGACGATCACCGACGGGCTTCCGAGCCCGGCGGCGGTGAGGTCCGTGCGCAGGCACGACAGCGTGCTCGTGATGTGCCGCTGGTGCGGCAGGCTCGCATGCTGGATCACGGCCACCGGCGTGTCGCCGGGCAGTCCGTGCAGCAGCTCGTTCTGGATGTGAGCCACGCCGGAGACGCCCATGTAGATGACCAGCGTCAGCCGCGCATCTCGCGCCGTCGCGGCGAGCTGTTGCCAGTCGGTCGGGTTCTCGGCGGCCGAATGGCCCGTCTTGGCGTGGCCGGTGACGAACACCACGCCCTGCGCATGATCGCGATGTGTCAGCGGCACGCCCAGCGCAGTGACCGCGGCGAGCCCGGCGGTGATGCCGTTGACCACGGTGCATTCGATGCCGGCTTCGCGCAGGTGCTCGACCTCCTCGCCGCCGCGGCCGAAGATGAACGGGTCGCCGCCTTTCAGGCGAACCACGGTTTCGCCTTCCTGCACCGCGGTGATCATCAGCCGCTCGATGAAAGCCTGCGGCGTGCTGCGGCAGCCGCCGCGCTTGCCCACGTGGATGATGCGTGCGTCGGGCCGTGCATAGGCGAGGATCTCGTCGTTGACCAGGTCGTCGACCAGCAGCACGGTGGCCGCCTGGATCGCCTTGACGGCCTTGATCGTCAGCAGTTCGGGGTCGCCGGGGCCGGCGCCGACCAATGTGCAGGTGCCTTGGGGGGAGTTGGTGTTCATCGGATCTCCGTCTCTTGCGGCTGTGTCTGTTGGGCGAGGTTGGCGAGCTGGACGATCTGCGCGACCTGCTGCGCGATGGCATGGGGCACGGGTGTTTCGCCGGACAGCACGCGGCGCGTGTAGTCCACCGTGGTGTCGACGTCGATGTCCTTCGGAAGCCCCGGCACGTCGCCCTGCGTGCCCGGCTGCTGTTCCTGCAAGGCGACGTGCCGTCCGTGCACGAAGCCGTCGATCTGCGCGGTTCGACGCGGATCGGCCGCGCTTTCGCCTTCGAGGCCGCGCGAGAGCAGGGCGGTCATGCCCATCAGCTCGAAGGTGGCGGCCATCGACCTGGCGTATTCGGGATGGGTGTAGCTGCCGATCACCACGGATTCGCCGGCGGTCGGCTGCATCAGCTTGACCACGCTATGGCCGGAGTTGCGCAGGCCGACCACGCGCCGCACGTCGAGCAGACGCTTGAGCCCGGGCGAGAGCAGTTCGGTCGGTGCGAAGACGACTTCGCCATCGTCGATCGCGCGAATGGCCGTGAGGGCCGGCACGCCGAGCCCCGCGAGCACATTGGATGCGAGAACGCGCGCCGATTCGGTCGCCGTGCCATGCACCAGCACCGGCAGCCCTTCGCGCGCCAACAGCAGTGCGAGAAGCGGCGTCAGCACCGGCAGGCGTCGCGCGCCGTTGTAGCTGGGCAGCACGACCAGCGGCCGGCCGGTCGCGGGAAAGCGGTTGAGCCGCGCATGCGTCGCATCGAGAAAGCCGGCCAGCTCCTCCGGCGTCTCGCCCTTGATGCGCATCGCGAGGCAGAAGGCGCCGATCTCGAGATCGCTCACCGTGCCGTCCAGCACCTGGCCGAACAGGTCGCACGCCTGCTCGCGCTCGAGCGGCTTCGCGCCGCGCGCGCCGCGGCCGATTTCCTTGATGTAGTGGCTGATTCCCATGGGTGTGGGGATTGTCCCGCAAGGCTTATGCCGCAAAGCGGGCGTCCTTATGCCCCGCCCCGCAGGAAGGTCTGCTTCCGCGATCGCGGCGGGACTGATCATGGCGCCACCGCGACGGCCGGCGGGGCGCTGGCGCGCACCATGCGCTTGAGTTCGGGCACGCACGAACCGCAGTTGGTTCCGCATTTGAGCGAACCCTGGAGCGCCGCCAGCCGCTCTTCGTCCGATCCGCCCGATGCGGCGAGCTGTCCGGCAATCGCCGTCTCCGTCACGCCGAAGCAGCTGCAGATGATCTTGCCCTTGGACGCCACATTGCCGGGCGCCGCCGCGCCGGGGCGCAGGAGCTGGCGGCCATAGGCCTGTGCCGGCAGGCGGTCCTGCAGCAGGGCCTTGATCCACGCCTCGGCCCGCGTGTCGCCGCCGAGGAGGAATCCTTCCAGGTAGGCGTCGGCGCCGCTGCGCACCAGCCTGACCGCACGGCGCTGGCCGCGTCGTGCGTCGGCGTAGCGAAGCGTTTCCGCGCCGCTGAGGGACAGCAGGTTCTCGATCTGTGCGAGCAGCGCATCCGGCGGCGCTTCATACGCCGCTGCCCGGAAAAGCACGCCGGCGCGCTCCTGGCCATCGCCGCCGAGCGCCGCGCCGCTGCCGAAGGGCACGCAGCTCGCAAAGGGGAAGGACCGCATCAGCTCGCGCAGCGCGACCGCGACCTCCAGCGAAGTCCCTTGCGGCAGCCACGCCGCCGCGAGCAGCGACCACGGCAGCTCGGCCTTGAGGATCTTGACCGCCGCGTGCTTCAGCTCCGGCTGCTTCGAATCGGGGCAGTAGCTCGAAGTGGTCAGCGCGTTCACGCCCGCGAGCGGTGTGCCCGTGCTCGACGACCCGCTCAGGTACTCGCCGCCCCAGTGCATCGCGATGAACGCCTGGCTCAGGCCGACCTCGGTGCTGCCGGCGACCGGCACCACGATCGAGCCGCGCCGCGAGGTGACGTGGACGAGGTCGCCCTCCGCGATCTGGCGGCGCGCCATGTCCTGCGGATGCATCTGCAGGGTGGGCTCCGCCGCATGGCCGAAGAGGCGGCCCAGCGTGCCGGTGCGGCTCATGCCGTGCCACTGGTCGCGCAGGCGCCCGGTGTTCAGCGAGAACGGGTAGCGCGCTTCGCGTGCCTCCGCGACGGGCTTGTAGGGCGTGTCGGCGAAGCGGGCGCGGCCGTCCGGCGTCGGGAAGATGCCGTCTTCGTAGAGCCGGGCGCGGCCCACGGTCTCGCCCTTGCGCAGCGGCCATTGCTGCGGCGCGGCTTCGAGCATCGCGTAGCTCATGCCGGTGATGTCGAGGTCGCGGCCGTGGGTGGTCTCGCGGTGCTCGTTCCAGACCGATTCGGGCGTGTCGTAGGGGAACAGCGTCTGCGTGCGGCCCAGGCGCTCTTCCAGCCGGCGCGCGAAGTCCACGCCGATCGCCCAGTCGTTGCGCGCTTCGCCGGGCGCGGAGACCGCCGGCCGCACGCGCGAGATGCGCCGCTCGCTGTTGGTGACCGTGCCGTCCTTCTCGCCCCAGGTGGTGGCCGGGAGCAGCAGGTCGGCGTACGCGCAGGTCGCGGTGGTCGAGAAGGCTTCCTGCACCACCACGAACTCGCAGCGCTCGAGCGCGCGGCGCACGGTCGCCTGGTCGGGCATCGACTGCGCGGGGTTGGTGCAGGCGATCCACAGCGCGCGGATCTCGCCGTCGGCCGCCGCCTGGAACATCTCGACGGCGGTCTTGCCGGGCTTCTCCGGCACATCGGCGATGCCCCAGAACGCCGCAACCTCGGCGCGATGCTGCGGATTCGCGAGATCGCGATGCGCCGACAGCAGGTTGGCGAGCCCGCCCACTTCGCGCCCGCCCATCGCGTTGGGTTGCCCGGTCAGCGAGAACGGGCCCGCGCCGGGCTTGCCGATCTGCGCGGTTGCAAGGTGCAGGTTGATCAGCGCCGCGTTCTTGATCGTGCCCGACGACGACTGGTTGAGGCCCTGGCAGTAGAGGCTCAACGTGGCGGGCGACGTCGCGAACAGGCGCGCCGCTTCGAGCAGGTCCTCCTTCGAGATGCCGCAGACCTGCGCGACGCGATCCGGCGTGCAGTCCCGCACCGTGGCCTTGAGCGCATCGAATCCACTGGTGTGTTCGGCGATGTAGCGCGCATCGGTCCAGCCTTCCCACAGCATCAGGTGCAGCATGCCGTTGAACAACATCACGTCGGTGCCCGGCTGGATCGGCAGGAACAGGTCGGCAATCTCCGCCGTGTCGGTGCGGCGCGGATCGGCCACGATGATCTTCATCGCCGGATTCGCCGCCTTCGCGTCCTCGATGCGGCGGAACAGGATCGGGTGCGCCCATGCGGTGTTGCTGCCCACGATGAAGAGGCACTGCGCGTGCTTCAGGTCGTCGTAGCAGGCGGGCGGCGCATCGGCGCCCAGCGTCTTCTTGTAGCCCGCGACCGCGCTGCTCATGCACAGGCGCGAGTTGGTGTCGATGTTGTTGGTCGCGACCAGCCCCTTGGCGAGCTTGTTGAAGACGTAGTAGTCCTCGGTCAGCAACTGGCCGGACACATAAAAACCGACCGCGTCCGGTCCGTGGTCGCGGATGACCTGCGCGAACTTTTCGACCGCGAGGTCCAGCGCGCCGTCCCAGCTGATCGGTTCCGGCGTCGAGCCGCGCGTGGCGCGCTGCATCGGGCGCAGCAGGCGCGTCTGCATCGTGACCGCGGCGCTGGCGGTGAGGTGCAGCGTCGATCCCTTGGTGCACAGCCGGCCGAAGTTGGCGGGATGCGCAGGATCGCCGCGCACGCCGGTGATCTGCGCGCCATCGGATTCGATGATCACGCCACAGCCCACGCCACAGTAAGGGCAGGTCGAGCGTGTTTCCTTCATGGGTCGGCCCTCAGACTTCGATCGTGTGCTTCGGGCCGGCGACCGGCTTCGGCAGATCGATCGCGTGCGATTCGAGTTCCTGTGCGTCCAGGTGCACCACGCCATCGCTCACCTTCACCGCAAAGCGCGGCGTGCAGCCTTCGTCGGGCGCTTTCGCGCAGCCGTCGTCGAGGCCGATCGACCAGTTGTGCAGCGGGCACGCGACGCTGGTGCCGAAGACGATGCCCTGACTCAGCGGGCCGCCCTTGTGCGGGCAGCGGTCGAGCAGCGCGAAGACTTCGTTCTCGGAATTGCGGAACACCGCCACATCGACGCCCACCGGCCGGTTCACGCGCCGCGCCCCGAGCACCGGGATGTCGTCGACGCGGCAGATCACTTTCCATTCGCTCATCGTGGTTCCTTTCAGGCCGGTTGTGCGGCGGGGTGGATCACGGCCACGGGCTTGAACTGCCGCACGTCGACCGAGGCTTCCGCCGACGCGAACCACGGATCGGGCTCGCCGTCGAGCGCGAACTGGAGCCGCTCCCAGAGCGCCTTGCGGCCTTCCGCGTCTTCGAGGATCTTCTTCTTCACGTAGTCGAGGCCGACGCGCCCGATGTAGTGCACCGTGCGCTCCAGGTACCAGCCTTCCTCGCGATAGAGCTGCAGGAAGGCGCCGGCGTACTCCATCACCTCCTCGGAACTCTTCACCTTGACCAGGAAGTGCGCCACCTCGGTCTTGATGCCGCCATTGCCACCGACATAGATCTCCCAGCCCGAGTCGACGCCGATCACACCAACATCCTTGATGCCCGATTCGGCACAGTTGCGGGGGCACCCCGACACCGCGAGCTTGACCTTGTGCGGCGAGTACATCGCCCACAGCGCGCGCTCCAGATCCTTGCCCATCTGCGTCGAGTCCTGCGTGCCGAAGCGGCACCACTCGCTGCCCACGCAGGTCTTCACCGTGCGCAGCGACTTGGCGTAGGCGAAGCCGGAGGGCATGCCGATATCCTTCCAGACGTTCTCCAGGTCTTCCTTCTTCACGCCCAGCAGGTCGATGCGCTGCCCGCCCGTGACCTTGACCGTCGGGATCTTGTACTTGTCCGCTGCGTCGGCAATGCGGCGCAACTCGTCGGGCGTGGTGTGGCCGCCCCACATGCGCGGGATCACCGAATAGGTGCCGTCCTTCTGGATGTTCGCGTGGCTGCGCTCGTTGATGAAGCGGCTCTGCGGATCGTCCTTCGCCTCCTTGGGCCAGGTCGAGATCAGGTAGTAGTTGATGGCGGGCCGGCAGCTCGAGCAGCCGTTCGGCGTGCGCCAGCCGAGGTTGCGGTAGACCTCGTCGTGCGTCAGGTAGTGCTCCTTGCGGATCGCGTCGCGCGCGTCCTGGTGGCTCACGTCGGTGCAGCCGCACATGGCTTTCTTCTTCGGGGCCGCGGAGTAGTCGCCGCCGGCGGTGAACATCAGGATCTGCTCCACCAGCCCGGTGCACGATCCGCACGAGGCGCTGGCCTTGGTGTGCTTCTTGACCTCTTCGAGCGTGAACAGGCCCTTGTCCTTGATGGCCTTGCAGATCGTGCCCTTGGTGACACCGTTGCAACCGCAGACCTCGGCCTCGTCGGGCATCGTCGCGGCCTTGCTGTGGCCTTCGTGCCCGGTGTCGCCGATGTTCGACTCGCCGAACATCAGCTTGTCGCGGATGTCGTGCACGCTGCGCCCGTCGCGCAGCAGCTTGAAGTACCAGCTGCCGTCCACCGTGTCGCCGTAGAGGCAGGCGCCGACCAGCTTGTCGTCCTTGATCACCAGCTTCTTGTAGACGCCGCCGAAGGGGTCGCTCATCACGATCTCTTCGGTGCCTTCGCCGCCCATGAATTCCCCGGCCGAGAACAGGTCGATGCCGGTGACCTTGAGCTTGGTCGAGGTCAGCGAACCCTGGTAGCGGCCGATGCCGAAGTGGGCCAGGTGGTTGGCCGCGACCTTGGCCTGCTCGAACAGCGGCGCGACCAGCCCATAGGCGATGCCGCGATGTGCCGCGCATTCGCCGACCGAGTAGATGCGCGGGTCGGTCACGGTCTGCATGGTGTCGGTGACCACGATGCCGCGGTTGACGTGCAGGTGGATCTTTTCCGCCAGCTCGGTGTTGGGGCGGATGCCGACCGCCATCACCACGAGATCGGCCGCGACCTCGGTGCCGTCCTTGAAGCGGATCGCCTTCACGCGGCCGTCGTCGCCGCCGACCAGTTCCTGCGTCTGCGCGCCGATCAGGAAGCTCAGGCCGCGGTCTTCGAGCGACTTCTGCAGCATCTTGCCGGCGACGTCATCGAGCTGGCGCTCCATCAGCCAGGGCATGACGTGCACCACGGTGACGTTCATCCCGCGCAGCATCAATCCGTTCGCCGCTTCGAGGCCCAGCAGGCCGCCGCCGATGACCACCGCGTTCTTGTGCGTGCGCGCCGTCTCGATCATGTAGTCGGTGTCCGCGATGTCTCGGTAGGCGATCACGCCCTTGAGATCCTTGCCCGGCACCGGCAGCATGAAAGGGTTGGAGCCCGTGCACATCAGCAGGCGGTCGTAGGCGGCCTCGGTGCCGTCTTCGGCGCGCACGATGCGCCGGACGCGGTCCACCTCGACCACCTTCTTGCCGGCATGCAGGGTGATGTTGTTCTCGGCGTACCACTCCCAGCTGTTGAGGACGATCTCGTCGATCGTCTGCTCGCCCGCGAGCACCGGCGACAGCAGGATGCGGTTGTAGTTGGGATGCGGCTCCGCGCCGAACACGGTGATGTCGTAGAGCTCGGGCTCGATCTTGAGCAGCTCTTCGATCGTGCGCACGCCGGCCATGCCGTTGCCGATCATCACGAGTTTCATCTTCTTCATGGGGCTCAACCTTTCCTGAATCAAGCAATCGCGTGGCCACGGCGCGCGTGGAGAATCGCGCCATGAGTTTCGAGGTGGACATCGGCTACAGCAGCGAGCGCGGACCGCGCGACGTCAACGAGGACTTCGCGGGCGCGGTGCGTGCGCCGAAGGGCGAGGAGGCGCGTGGGCTGATCGCCGCCATTGCGGACGGCGTCTCGACCGGCGGCCGGGGCCTGGAAGCCGCGCAGACCACGGTGATGGGGCTTCTGGGCGACTACTTCGCGACGCCCGACACCTGGGAGCCGACGGCCGCACTGGACCGCCTGATCGGCGCGCAGAACTCCTGGCTCGCCGACCACAACCGCCGTCGCCAAGGCGGCGGTGCGGCGCTCACCACGCTCACCGCCTTGGTTCTGCACGGGCAGAGCTACACGCTCGCGCACGTCGGCGATACCCGCGCATGGCGCGTGCGGCAGGACGGCGAGCCCGCCGCACCGCTGACGCAGGACCATGCGTTCGACCATCCCGACCTGCGCAGCCGCCTGACGCGCGCGATCGGCCTCGACGATCTGGTGCGTGTCGACTACGTGCAGGGCGATGTGCGCGTCGGCGATTGCTTCGTGCTGAGCTCTGACGGCGTGCACGGGGTGCTCAAGCCGCAGCATCTCGCCGAGATCGCGTTGCGCGGCAATGCGGCCGAAGCGAGCGATGCGCTCGTGCGCGTCGCGCTGGCCGCCGGCACGCGCGACAACGCAACTGCGCTGGTGATTCGCATCACGGGTCTGGACGCGCGCCAGCTCGACGACGAACTCGGCGACGTTCGCCGGCTCGCGCCGCCGCCCGTGCTGAAGGTGGGCGACACCATCGATGGCTACGTGGTGACCGCATTGGTGGCCGACACCGGCATTCATCTGCTCTACCAGGCGCGCGACCAGGGGACGCGCAAATTGGTCGCGCTCAAGACCCTGCACCCCGCTCGTGCCAGCGATCCTCAGGAGCGCGCGATGCTCGCGCACGAAGCCTGGCTCGGCCTGCGCGTCAGCACGCGCGCGGATGGCGGCTTCGTGCGAGTGCACGAACGCGCGCCCGGTGCGAGTGCGCTCTACACCGTCTTCGACTGGCACGGCGGGCGCACGCTGGAGCAGATCCGGAAGACGCAGCCGCGCGGCGCGGTCGCCGAAGTTGTCGCCGCAGCCATCGAAGTCGCCCGCGCGCTGGGCCGCCTGCACCGTCATGGGGTGGTGCATCGCGACATCAAGCCCGGCAACCTGCACCTCGGCGAGGACGGACACTGGCGCATCCTCGATCTGGGCGTGGCGCTTTCCGGGCGCGAAGGCGAGGCCCAGCGCGAGTTGCATGCCGGCACGCCGAGCTACATCAACCCCGAGCAGTGGGACGGGCAGGGCGCCGATGCGGCGAGCGACCTGTTCGCGCTCGGCGTCACGCTCTACCAGTGGCTGGCCGGGCGTCTGCCCTACGGCGAGATCGAGCCCTACCAGTCCGCGCGCTACCGGCGCGATCCGGTCGCCTTGTCGCGCATCCGTCCCGACGTGCCGATCTGGCTCGACCACCTGGTGTGCAAGGCGGTCGCACGCGATCCCAGGCAGCGCTTCGAGACCGCCGAGGAGATGCTGCTCGCGCTGGAGCGCGGCGCCGCGAGACCCGTCAGCGCGCCGAGCGCCACGCCGTTGATCCACCGCGATCCGGCGGCGCTCTACAAGATTGCCCTGGCCGTGTCGGTGCTGCTCAACGCGCTGCTTGCCTTCTGGCTGCTTTTCCTTCCGCGCTGAATCTTCGTGCGTCATGACGTTCGCCTTGCTCACGCGTTGCGTGCCTTGGGAGTGCGCTTGGGCGCGTGAGCCGGCGCGGGCGCATGCACTGTCGCGCGGGCGCGTCCGCCTTTCTCGGCCCAGGTGCGCGTCCAGCGGATCTGCATGACGCGCATCACGCCGAGCATCACGACCGAGAGCACGGCGAAGAAGACGAAGCCCCAGGTGTAGCTGCCGAGGTACTGCTTCGACAGGCCCATGGCATTCGGCACCAGCCCGCCGCCGAGCGCGCCGATCTCGCCGATCATCGAGCCGGCCACCGCGGTGGTCGCGGGCCAGCGCAGCGGCACGAGCTGGAACAGGGCCCCGTTGCCCGCGCCGAGTGCCGCGAAGCAGACGATCAGCAGCAGGGTGGTGATCGCCAGCGAGCCCGACGAGAAGCCGACCAGCACCAGCGCGACAGCCACCACCAGCAGCACCAGCGTGAGCGTGTTGACACCGCCCCAACGATCGGAGATCCAGCCGCCGATCACGCGCACCGCCGCACCCATGAAGGCAGCCAGCATCGTGAGCTGCCCGGCCTGCACCTTGCTCACCCCGAACTGGTCGTAGTAGTACGAGGGCAGGAAGGTCGTGAGGCCGATGAAGCCTCCGAAGGTCACGCCGTAGATCAGGCTGAACACCCAGCCGTCCTTCTCGAACAGGCAGGCGATGTGTTCGCGCAAGCTCGCGTGGCTGTCGACGTCCGGCGGTTCCTTCGCGCAGACGACCATCACGATCATCGGCACCAGGATCGCGACCGCCGCGATGCCGTAGACGCTCTGCCAGCCCAGCCATTGCGCCAGCGGCGGCGCGACCAGCACCGACACCGCGGTACCCACGTTGCCCGCACCGACGAGGCCCATCGCCAGGCCCTTGTGCTGCGGCGGGAACCAGCCCGAGCCGAGCGACAGCGCCACGCCGAAGCTCGCGCCCGCGATGCCCAGCAGCACGCCCATCGCGAGCAGGTCGTTGAAGGTGTGCACCATGAAGAAGCCGAACAGCATCGCGACGGCGATCAGGCCCATCTCGACCAGCGTGGCCTTCTTGCGGCCGATGTATTGCGCGAGCACGCCGAGCGGGAAGCGCATCAGCGCGCCCGCAATGATCGGTACCGACAGCATCAGCCCCTTCTGCGCCGGCGACAGGTTGAAGGTCTCGCCGATGAACGGCGCCATCGCGCCATTGAGCACCCAGATGCAGCACGAGAAGGCGAAGTACAGGAAGGCCGCGAACAACGTCGGGCCGTGGCCTGCGCGCAAGAAGGACTTGAAGCTGGACATGGGCTTTCAATGCGAAACGCCGCGGCGCAGCCGTTGGCGGGCCGTGTCGTGGGGCGAGGGTGGGGTGGAGTGCCGGCAGCGGACGCTGACGGCGTGAGCGGTGTTCGACGTGCAGGACTCTGCAGCTTCACCAAAGCGGTGCTTCGTTACACCGCACCCACGTTCACGCAAGACGCATGCCAGTCCATACGTGCAGGCGTGGCCTATGCTTCCATCTGTATCCCGATGTTGGCCGTGAACTCCCTTCTTGTCGTTCTTCCTTCCGAGTCCGCCGGACTGCCCGATGTGCTGCAGCGGGCATTGGGCGATGGCGTTGATTTTTCGGCCATCGCGCGCGCCACGCCGGACACGCTCTTGTCGCAGGCCGCAGCACTCGGCTCGCGCGAGATCGTGGCGTATATGGCGCAGGCACTGCCGGACCTTCTCGATGCACTGGCGGCGTGCGGCGGTGTGCTGCCTTGCCCGCTGAGTCTTGTCTCCGAACCGCTGGAGCGCGATGGCCACGAGAGGCTGGCTGCGCTGGGCGTCAATGCGTGGATGCCCATCGAATCGCTGGACGCACGCACGCTCGATGCACTGCTCAGCCGTGCCCGCGCGCGCTGGGCGCGCGAATCGGCGCTGCGCACCGAACTGGACGCGCTGCGCACCCGCTTCGACGAACGCAAGTGGATCGATCGCGCGAAAGGCCTGCTGATGTCGGCGCGCGGCATCGGCGAAGACGAGGCTTTCGGCCTGCTGCGCGGCGCGGCGATGCACGCGAACCTGCGTCTCGGCGAGGTCTCGCGATCGGTGGTCGAGGCCTCGCGTTGGGCGGATGCGATCAATCGTGCAGGGCAGTTGCGCATGCTGTCGCAGCGACTCGTCCGTCTTTCCGCTCAGGCGTTGGCGGGCATCGACGCCAGGCGCGCCCGAGTGCTTCGCACCCAGTCGACCGAGCGCGTGCAGGACAACTTCGTTCATCTGGCGGCCCTCGAACTCGATGGAACGGCATCGCACGCGCTGGCGGAAGCGCGTGTGGCCTGGAACGCGCTCGAAGTGGCGCTCGGCATGCGGATGTCGCCGCAGGTGCTTGCGGACATCGACGGGCGCGCCGATGCATTGCTGCTTGCCGCCGAAGCGCTGACCGGCGCGCTGGAGATTTCCGGCGCACGACGCGCGCTGCGCATCGTCAACATCTGCGGCCGCCAGCGCATGCGCGCGCAGCGGCTCGCGAAGGATGCGCTGCTGGCTTCGACGCTCTCATCCGGCGCCTCGCGCGAACGCCTGGCGCCGACCATGGGCGAATTCGAATCCGCGCTGCTCGAACTGGAACAGGCGCCGCTCAGCTCGCCCGACATCCGCGCCGCGCTTGCGTCCGCTGGCGACGAGTGGCTGCGATTGGTGCGCGGCGTGCGCGAGGTCGACAGCGCCGAAGGGCGCGCCGCGCTGGTGCGATCCAGCGACGCGCTGGTCGAGACTTTCGACCAGCTCACTGCGTCGTACGAGCACAGTCTGCAGGTCCTCATGTCCTGACTCCGCCGGTTCCGTTCAGGCGGCGACCTTCTCCACGTGCGCCTGGCGGGTGTACAGGAAGTCGATCACTGCCTTGCGCGCATGCACGTAGACCGGGTCTTCGGCCAGTTCCACACGGTTGCGCGGGCGCGGAAGGTCGACGGACAGCACTTCGCCGATGGTCGCCGCGGGGCCGTTGGTGAGCATCACGATACGGTCCGACAGCAGCACCGCTTCGTCCACGTCGTGCGTGACCATGACCACCGTGCTGTGCGTCTTCTGCACGATCGCGAGCAATTCGTCCTGCAGCTTGGCGCGGGTGAGTGCGTCGAGCGCGCCGAAAGGCTCGTCCATCAGCAGCACCTTGGGTTCCATCGACAGGGCACGCGCGATGCCCACGCGCTGCTTCATGCCGCCGGAGATTTCGCCGGGGCGCTTCTGCGCCGCGGCGGTGAGTCCGACCATCGCGAGCGCCGCTTCGGTGCGCGCCTTCAGTTGCGCCCTGTTTTCGGTTGACGCGAAGACGCGCTCGACCGCCAGATGGACGTTCTCGTAGCAGGTGAGCCACGGCAGCAGCGAATGGTTCTGGAACACCACCGCCCGTTCCGGTCCGGGGCCCTTGATCTCCCGGTTGGCGCACAGCAGCGCGCCCTGGGTGGGCGTGGTGAGCCCGGCGATCAGGTTCAGCAGCGTCGACTTGCCGCAGCCCGAATGCCCGATCAGCGTGATGAACTCACCCTTGGCCACCTGCAGATGGATGTCTCGCAGCGCGAGGAAGCTGCCCTTCGGCGTCTTGAAGCGTTGCTCCACACCGTGGATGTCGATGTACTTCTGATCATTCATGACTTCACCTCTTCGAACGTGAATGCGGTGGCGACCTTGATCAGCGCGAACTCGAGCACGAGGCCGACGATGCCGATGACGAAGATCGCGATGATGATGTTGGCGACGTTGAGGTTGTTCCATTCGTCCCACACCCAGAAGCCGATGCCGACGCCGCCGGTCAGCATCTCGGCCGCGACGATCACGAGCCATGCGGTGCCGACCGCGAGGCGCACGCCGGTGAGCATGTAGGGAAGCACCGCGGGGAAGAGGATCCTGGTGAAGATCTTCCATTCGCTCAGGTCGAGCACGCGCGCGACGTTCATGTAGTCGCTTGGCACGCGCTGCACGCCCACCGCGGTGTTGATGATCATCGGCCAGATCGAGCAGATGAAGATGGTCCAGATGGCGGCCGGGTTCGCGCCCTTGAAGACCAGCAGGCCGATCGGCAGCCACGCGAGCGGCGAGACCGGACGCAGCAGGCTGATCAGCGGATTGAACATGCGCGAGAGGAACTCGAATCGCCCGATCGCGAAGCCCGCCGGAATGCCGACCAGCGCCGCGAGGCCGAAGCCCAGCGCCACGCGCCGGAGGGACGAGAGCACGTTCCAGCCCACGCCCTGGTCGTTCGGCCCCTTGCTGTAGAACGGATCGCTGAACACCTGCACCGCCTGCTGCCAGGTGGCGAGCGGCGTGGGGAAGCCGGTGGTGCTTTTCATCGCGACCAGTTCCCAGACGAGGATCAAGAGCGCGATGCCGAGCACCGGCGGAAGCACCCGTAGCCAAAGGCCGCTGAAGTCGCGCGGCGCGCGCGGCACCGACTTCGCGACAACGGGAGCCGGCTCCGGTGCAGGTCTTGGCGCAGCGAGCGGCGCGCTCTTCGGCGCCTGCGGCATGGCGTCGATGGGAGAGTGAAAGACGGCACTGACCATGACGTGCTCCTCAGGCGTGGACCTTGAACGAATCGGCGTACTGCTTCGGGTTCTTGCCGTCCCACACCACGCCGTCGATCAGCTTGCTGGTGCGCATGGCGTCCTTCGGCACGGCGGTCTTCGTGGCGGCGGCGGCCTGCTTGTAGATGTCGATCTGGTTGATCTGCGTGGCTACCTGCAGGTAGTCCGGATGGTCCTTGAGCAGACCCCAGCGCTTGTGCTGTGTGAGGAACCACATGCCGTCCGACAGGTACGGGAAGCTGACCGCACCGTCGTTGTAGAACTTCATGTAGTTGGGGTCGTCCCAGTTCCTGCCGAGCCCGTTGGTGTAGCGCCCCAGGATGCGCTGGTTGATGGCGTCCACGCTGGTGTTGACGTAGCTCTTGTCGGCAATCGTCTCGGCCATCTTGTTCTTGTTCTGCAGGCCGGTGTCGATCCACTTGCTGGCTTCGAGGATTGCCGCGGTTACCGCGCGTGCGGTGTTGGGGTACTTCTTGACGAAGTCGCCGGTGGTGCCGAGCACCTTTTCCGGATGGTCCTTCCAGATGTCCTGCGTGGTGACGGCGGTGATGCCGATGCCGTCCATGATCGCGCGCTGGCCCCAGGGCTCGCCGACGCAGTAGCCGTCCATGTTGCCCACGCGCATGTTCGCGACCATCTGCGGCGGCGGCACGGTGATGACCTTGGCGTCCTTGAGCGGGTTGATGCCGTTGGCTGCCATCCAGTAGTAGAGCCACATCGCGTGCGTGCCGGTCGGGAAGGTCTGCGCGAAGGTGTATTCGCCCTTGTCGGCGGCCATGACCTTGGCGAGCGAGGCGCCATCCACTGCGCCTTTTTCGGCGAGTTTCTTCGACAGCGTGATCGCCTGCCCGTTGTTGTTGAGCGTCATCAGCACCGCCATGTCCTTCTTCGGGCCGCCGATGCCGAGATGCACGCCGTAGACCAGCCCGTAGAGCACATGGGCGAAGTCCAGCTCGCCGTTGACCAGCTTGTCGCGCACGCCGGCCCAGCTCGCTTCCTTGCTCGGGACGATCTTCACGCCGTACTTCTTGTCGATGCCGAGCACCGAGGCCATCACGACGCTGGCGCAGTCGGTGAGGGGAATGAAGCCGATCTTCACTTCCTCCTTTTCGGGCTTGTCCGAACCCTGCGCCCAGACGGCGGCGCGCAGCGCAGGGTCCAGCCCCAGCGCGCCGGCGGCCGCGGCCTGCAGCACACGGCGGCGACTGAGTTTGTGGGTGAGCGAATCGGTCATGGGGCGAGCTCCAGTCAGCAAGGTCAAAACGCAAAAACAAAAAGGCGTCCACACCGCGCAGGGGCTGCTCGAAAACGAGCCCTTGCGGGTGGGGACGCCTTTGTCCGGTGGGTGGGCCGCATCCGCCGTTGGATGCTGCCTGCCTGAGACCTTCGTCGGTCTACGCGAGAGATTCAGCAAGCGGCGTGCCAGCCGCTCGTGCGTGTTCGATGCTATGGAAAAGATAGCGCCAAGGTGCGGAAGGCATTAGGTTTCCACGGAAGTTCGGCGTGCCGAGGCGTTCAGGCTGCCGCCGTTGTGCGCTGCACCAATCCGGATCGCCAGCGCCTCAGGGAGCCGCATTCCGGGGCAGCAGCTCCGCCATCGCGAGCACCGACTCGGCGACCTCGGTCAGCCTGCGGCCCTGGTTCATCGCGGTCTGGCGCAGCATCTTGTGCGCTTCCTGTTCGCTGATGCGGCGATGCGCCATCAGGAGTCCCTTGGCGCGCTCGACCACCTTGCGCTCGTTCAGCGCGGTGCGGACGGTTTCGAGCTCGTCGCTCATCGCCTGCAGGCGGTGCGACTGTTCCTGGACCATGTCGAGAATGGAGCGTTCGAGCTGCCGTCCGTAAGGCGCGGCGTCGCCGGCCGGTTGCGCAGGGCCATGGGAATCGAAGAACGCCGCACCGGGCGGATCGGAGGCATCCGCCAACTTCAGCAGCAGCGCTTCGTGTGCCGCGAGCTCGTCGCGCGCCTCGGCCGTCTTCTGCTTGCAGATGCTGCGCAGTTGCCCGGCCAGCTGCTCCTCGACCGCCTGCATCGCATCGATACGCTGCGTGCAGCAGTCGAACCACAACGGGCTCAGCTCGGGGTCCAGTGCGACGCCGGCAGGCGCGGCGCAGGCGATTCGGCGCAGGCGCTCGAGTTCGGCGATCTGTCCGGGCGGCTGATTCGCGCGCCACACCTCGGCGAGGGCCGCGTTCGAAAAGCTCACGAAGACCTTGAAGCAGCGCTCCTGCGAATCGATCAGGTGCAGCCATTGCTGCTGCCGCGCGCCGTCGTTCCGGCCCGAGGCGAAGGCCGCAGCGCCGCAGGCGCGTTCCTGGCCTGCGAATTCCTTGCCCTGCATGAAGTTGAACAGGGCCACCAGCACGCGCGAGATCTCGGGGTCGGTTGCGCCGTCCGCGGCCTCGAAGACGACCGCGAGCAAGCCGGCGATGAGCTTGACGAACGCGGCGGTCGACTCGGCCGCGCCAATCTCCAGCACGCCGATGCGGCGCCGCAGTTCCGGCAGCGCGTCGAGCCCGGGCAGCACCCAGGCGATGCGGCTGAACAGGCGCGCGCCGTTGCCGATGCGGCTCTGCGCGGCCAGTTGCTCGAAGCTCTGGCGCACAGCGGCTTCCATGTGCTGGCTTTCCGCGAGCTGCTCGCGGCGCTGTTCGGCGAAGCGCTGGCCCTGCGAAGCCAGCAGGACGTTGGAGAGACCGCGCTCGCGCTGGAGCGCGTGCACCAGCCGCCCGATCGTGCCGACCAATTCGCTGGTGCGGTCGAGCTGCTCGAGCCCCTCGATCTCGCAGCGCAGGGCGGCAATCAGAAAACCGAGGCCTGATTTCATCGGGGGTGCGGGTCCATCTCGAAGGACTTGGAGCAACATCCGTGCCCCGATCCTGGTCGCCACCTACACTCGCGGGATGTTTGTATTGGGAATCGAGTCCTCCTGCGACGAAACCGGCGTAGCGCTGGTGGAGGCCGGCGCGAGCGGTCTGCCGCGCCTTGCGGCGCACGCGTTGCACAGCCAGATCGCGATGCACCAGGCCTACGGCGGCGTCGTGCCCGAACTGGCGAGCCGCGACCACATCCGCCGCGTGCTGCCGCTGGCCGAATCCGTCTTCGCGCAGGCCGGGCAGCAGCTTTCCGACGTGGACGTCGTGGCGTACACGCGCGGGCCGGGGCTCGCGGGTGCGCTTCTCGTTGGCGCGGGGGTGGCGTGCGCGCTGGGCGCTGCGCTGGGCAAACCGGTGCTGGGCGTGCATCACCTCGAAGGGCACCTGCTGTCGCCATTCCTGAGCGCGGATCCGCCCGAGTTTCCATTCGTGGCGCTGCTGGTGTCTGGCGGCCACACGCAGCTCATGCGGGTGGACGGCGTGGGGAAGTACGAACTGCTCGGCGAAACCATCGACGACGCGGCCGGCGAAGCCTTCGACAAGAGCGCCAAGCTGCTGGGCCTGCCCTATCCAGGCGGTCCGTGGCTCGCCAAGCTGGCGGAAACCGGCGACGCAGCCGCTTTCAAGCTGCCACGCCCGCTGCTGCACAGCGGGGATCTGGATTTCTCCTTCGCCGGGCTCAAGACGGCCGTTCTGACGCAGGCAAAGAAGCTCGGCGACGCGCTGGATTCACGCAAGTCCGATCTGGCGGCCTCGACCCAGGCGGCAATCGTCGAGGTGTTGCTGAAGAAATCCATCGCAGCGATCGAGCAGACCGGGCTGAACCGGCTGGTGGTCGCTGGCGGCGTCGGTGCGAACCGATCGCTGCGCGATCAGCTCGACGCGGCGTGCGCCAGGCGCGGCGTGCGCGTGCACTACCCCGAACTTCACTTGTGCACCGACAACGGCGCCATGATCGCGATGGCCGCCGCGATGCGCCTGCAGGCCGGCATCCAGCAGCCGACCGAGCGCTATGCGTTCGACGTCAAGCCGCGATGGCCATTGGCATCGCTGAGCGCAGAACCGGAGCCGGCCTGACGGGTTGTCTGGCGGTCTTCTTCGGCAGCGGAAGCACGTCGAGCATCTGTCGCCAGAGCTGGGACCATTGCGGCCAGTCGTGGCCGCCTTCGGTGGTGAAGACATGGCCGGCGGGCAGGGCATCTGCCAGCAATTGATGATTGGCCGCGAAACGGTCGCCGAGGCCGTAGCCCAGATAGAGCGGGGGCAGGCTTTCCGCGCGTTCCGGCGATGCGTACTGCTGCAGCCACGGCCAGAGCTTGCGATCCACTTCCTGGTCCGGGGGCGGGCCCTCCGGCACCTTCCAGGTGCGCAGGCCGCCCGCCTTCTGGATCTCGGCGGCCACCGGGCGGCGACCGAGGTACGGGGCCAGCGTCACGATGCCGTCGATCGTGCCGGGCTTGGCCAGTTCGTGGATGAGCGCACCGAAGCCGCCGATGGAAATGCCCACGAGCCAGAGCTTCTTGTAGCCCGCCGCGCGCTGGGGCTCGATCACGTCCTCATGCAGCCGTTCGACGAAGGTCTGGTCGTAGAAATAGGACACGTCGGCATCGACGAGCAGGGCGTCGGCCGCGAACTCGCGCTCGTGCACGGCACCGATGAATCCCTCGCGTTCGAATTCTTCAGGCTTCAGGAATGCCCCGGGGAGGAACACCAGGAGGGTGTCGGAACGAGCATCGGCGTCTGCAAGCTTCAAATGCGTCTTCATGAGTGTTCGTGCAGGTACCCCCTGGCGCGCCGGCTGCGTTAGCAGTCCGCCGCCCCCTCGGGCACGGGTTAGTACGAAAGCTTTGAAAAATACGTCACAGAACGTGACGTATTTCGCACGGATTGTGAGTTAGAAATAAGAAAGGGCCGGCAACCAAAAGTTACCGACCCGTCCTTAGGGGCTTTCTTTACGACTGTCCGGCGCCCGAATTTGCCGGAGATGCCGCCGCTTGGCGGTCAGTTGATGGCGAGTTGCGCGACGTTGCTGACCGGCACGCGCTTGCCCAGCTTGAGGGTCAGAACGCCGTTTTCGAGCTTGGCTTCGCTCGCGGTGGCGTCGATTTCCTGCGGCAGCTCGTACGCCGCCTTGACCTGGCGCTTGGCTTCGGCCTTGCTCTCGATGCGAACCACCGCGCCTTCGATGCCGATCGTCAGGTCGTCGCGCGACAGGCCCGGCACATCGAGCGTCAAGGTCCAGGTCTTCTCGTCCTGCTCGACGTTGACCGAGCGTTGGGCGCCGGTGAAGGCTTCGTTGAAGAAGCGCTCCACACTGCGGTCGAACGAACGCGGAGCGAAACGGGCGGTGCGAATGGCGGGTGCGAAAAACATGTGTGAACTCCTGGGCATGACGAAGAGGACAAGAATGTGTGTCCCGTACACTGCGCGGCGTTTCAACAAGACAAGTGCCGCATGCCTCCACATCTAGGCATTGCGCAATGCGTTTCAAGAGAATGGCTTCCAGCTTTATTTGGCGTCGCAGGGCCTTGAAATTCGCGGCTCTGGCGCTATGCACAGGTGCGATCGCACCACTGCAGGCGCAGGACACGAAGCCGATCCGGCTCGCGCTGATCGAAAGCATGAGCGGCCCGTTCGCCAATACCGGCGAGGCCGTCTTCCGCAATCTGCTGTGGGCCGTCGAGCGGGTCAATGCCCGCGGCGGCGTGAAGCTGCCGGGCGGTGCGCGCTTCCTGCAGCTCGATCGCTACGACAGCAAGGGGCAGAACGAAGAGGCGCTCTCCGCCCTGCGCGCCGCGATGGATGACGGCGCACGTATCGTGCTGCAGGGCAATTCGTCCGCGACCGCCGCCGCCCTGATCGATGCGATCGACAAGAACAACGAGCGCGATCCTGCAAGGCGTGTCCTGTTCCTCAACTACTCGGCGGTCGACCCGATCCTGACCAACGAGCGCTGCAGCTTCTGGCACTTCCGCTTCGATGCGCATACCGACATGCGCGTCGCCGCGCTCATGGAGATGATGAAGGACGACAAGTCGCTCAAGCGCGTCTACCTCATCGGGCAGGACTACAGCTTCGGCCAGTCGGTGCTGCGCGAATCGAAACGGCAGTTGGCCGAGCTGCGTCCGGACGTCCAGATCGTCGGCGAGGAACTGCATCCGATGGGCCGCGTGAAGGACTTCGCCCCCTACGCGACCAAGATCATGGCCAGCGGCGCGCAGGCGGTGATCACCGGCAACTGGGGCAACGACCTCACGCTGCTCGTGAAGGCGGCGCGGGAAGCGGGGTTCAGCGGCAGCTTCTACACCTTCTATGGCAATGCGCTCGGTGCGCCTGCGGCGATCGGCGACGCGGGCATCGGCCGTGTCATCGCGGTCGCCGACTGGCTGCCCAATGTGCAGACACCGCAGTCGGAGGCCTTCTACCAGTCGTTCCGCGCGCGGTTTCCGAAGCCCTCGGACGACTACGTGCACATGCGCATGCAGTTGCTCGTCGAGGCGCTCGCGCAGGCGATCGAAAAGGCGGGCACCGTCGACACGGTGGCCGTCGCGCGCGCGCTCGAAACAGCGGATGTCACGCTCGCGGGCCAGCGGGGTCGCATGCGCGCCGAGGATCACCAGTTCCAGCAGACGCTGGTGGTCGGCGTCATGGACAAGCAGGGCGCGCCCGGCGTGAAGTTCGACGTCGAAGGGTCGGGCTATGGCTTCCGCGTCGTGAAGATCATCCCTGCTGACCGCGCGCAAATGCCGACGAGCTGCAGAATGCAGCGCCCTTGAATTCCAAGATAGAGAAATCGATGCGCGAAGCCATCCACAACCTCGAAGCCTCCAAGATCCGCGAAGTCGCCAATGCCGGGCTCGGCCGTTCCGACGTGCTCGCGTTCTGGTTCGGCGAAAGCGACGAAGTCACGCCGGACGTCATTCGCCAGGCCGCCATCGACTCGCTGCAGCGCGGCGAGACCTTCTATGCCCACAACCTGGGCCTGCCCGAACTTCGCGAAGCCGTCGCGGCGTACATGAGCGGATTGCATCCGAAGATCGATGCCTCCCGGATCGCGATCACCTCCGGTGGCGTCAGTGCGCTCATGCTCGCGGTGCAGGCGCTGGTGGATGCGGGCGACGAGGTCGTGGCCGTCACGCCGGTCTGGCCGAACCTGACGGCGCAGCCGGCGATCCTCGGCGCCGACGTGCGGTGCGTGTCGCTGGTGCCGCAGGGCGGGCAGTGGACGCTCGACATCGATGCCCTGCGGGCCGCGGTCACCTCGAAGACGAAGCTGCTCATCGTCAACGCGCCCAACAACCCGACGGGCTGGACGCTCAGCCGCGACGAACAACAGGCCATCCTCGACCATTGCCGCAAGACAGGCACCTGGATCCTCGCCGACGAGGTCTACGAGCGGCTCTACTACGAACCTACGGCCAATCGCTGTGCGCCCAGCTTCCTCGACGTGGCGACGCCCGACGACCGCCTGGTGGTCGCTCACAGCTTTTCCAAGAGCTTCCTGATGACCGGCTGGCGGCTTGGCTGGCTGGTGCTTCCGCCGGCGCTGATGGACGGCATGGGCAAGCTCATCGAGTTCAACACCTCCTGCGCGAGCGTGTTCACGCAGCGCGCCGGCATCGCTGCGCTGGCCCACACCGAGGAAATCACGCCGCGGATCGTCGCGCACCTCAAATCCTGCCGGGACACGCTCGTGCCGTTGCTGGCAGACATCCCCGGCGTGCAAGTGGCGCCTGCGCGGGGCGGCATGTACGCCTTCTTCAAGCTCGACGGCTTCGACGATTCGCTCGTCGTCGCCAAGCGCCTCGTCGCCGAAGCCGGCCTCGGCCTGGCCCCCGGCAACGCCTTCGCCCCCGAGGCGCAAGGCTGGCTCCGCTGGTGCTTTGCCTCAAAGGACAAGCAGCGCCTGATAGAAGGCGTCAATCGCCTGAAGCGCTGGCTACAGGCGCAATAAGCCCAGAAACACCGCGGATCCGGCTTCGCCGGTCCGCCGGTGTTGCCCCCGGTAGGGGTTGGCGAAGCGACACGAAGTGCGCGCAGCCTGGGCGCGAGCTATAATCCCAAGGCTTTGCACCCGCAAGGCACACGATGCGTGCAGTTCCAGCGCACATCGCAAGTCAAACATCCCGGAACAGGAAACACCCAATGATCGCAGCCTCCATCAAGGCCGAAGTTGTCAAGGACAACGCTCGCTCCGCCAGCGACACCGGCAGCCCCGAAGTGCAAGTCGCACTGCTGACCGCCCGCATCAACGAACTCACCCCGCACTTCAAGACGCACGCCAAGGACCACCACGGCCGTCGCGGTCTGCTGCGCATGGTGAGCCGCCGCCGCAAGCTCCTCGACTATCTGAAGGCCAAGGACGCTGAACGCTACACCGCGCTGATCGCCAAACTGGGTCTGCGCAAGTAAAGCGATTCGCAATGAAGGAACGCCTGGGTTAGTCCGCTAGCTCAGGCGTTTTTTACTTCGCGAATCGATTCTGGAGTGCCGAACAGAGCGAAGCTGTGTCATTCCAACGAAGTTCGATCACTGAGCTTCTCTGGAATGGCATCGTGTTCTGACAAGCGCTCCGCCACCGTCCGGTCCCTGAAAGCAGCGGACTGGGCCGTCAACAAAAACAGGAGCTAAACATGAGCCTCTTCAACAAAGTCACCAAGACCTTCCAGTGGGGCGGCAAGACCGTCGTCATGGAAACCGGCGAAATCGCTCGTCAGGCCACCGGTGCCGTGCTCGTCGACATCGAGGGCACCGTCGTCCTCGCGACCGTGGTGGCGTCCAAGTCGGCCAAGCCCGGCCAGGACTTCTTCCCGCTCACCGTCGACTACATCGAGAAGACCTACGCCGCCGGCAAGATCCCCGGCAGCTTCTTCAAGCGTGAAGCCAAGCCCAGCGAACTCGAAACGCTGACCTCGCGCCTGATCGACCGCCCGATCCGTCCGCTCTTCCCCGAAGGCTTCCTGAACGAAGTGCATGTGGTCATCCACACGCTGTCGCTGAACCCTGAAGTCGATGCCGATATCGCCGCGATGATCGCGACCAGCGCCGCGCTGTCGGTGTCCGGCATTCCGTTCAACGGCCCGATCGGCGCCGCGCGCGTGGGCTACGTCAACGGTCAGTACGTCCTGAACCCCGGTCAGACCGAGCGCAAGGATTCGCAGATGGATCTGGTCGTCGCCGGCACCGAGGCGGCCGTGCTGATGGTCGAGTCCGAGGCCCTGCAGCTGAGCGAGGAAATCATGCTCGGCGGCGTGGTGTTCGGCCACGAACAGGCCAACATCGCCATCAACGCGATCCACGAACTCGTGCGCGACGCCGGCAAGCCGGTGTGGGACTGGCAGGCGCCTGCCGAGGACGAGGCTTTTGTCGCCAAGATCAAGGGCCTGGCCGAAGAAAAGCTGCGCGCCGTCTACCAGATCCGCAGCAAGCAGGCGCGCACGCAAGCCCTGCGCGAAGCCAATGCGAGCGTGATGGAAGCGCTCAAGGAAGGCGGCGAGCCTGTCGATGCAGCCAAGGTCGGCGACCTGCTGTTCTCGATCGAATCGCAGATCGTGCGCAGCCAGATCCTCGCGGGCGAACCCCGCATCGATGGCCGCGACACGCGCACGGTGCGCCCGATCGAGATCCGCAACAGCGTGCTGCCGCGCACCCACGGCTCGGCGCTGTTCACCCGCGGCGAAACGCAGGCGCTGGTCGTGACCACGCTGGGCACCGAGCGCGACGCACAGCGCATCGACGCGCTGGCTGGCGAGTTCGAAGACCGCTTCCTGTTCCACTACAACATGCCTCCCTTCGCGACCGGCGAAGTCGGCCGCATGGGCTCGACCAAGCGCCGTGAAGTTGGCCACGGCCGCCTCGCCAAGCGCGCGCTCGTCGCCTGCCTGCCGAGCAAGGAAGAGTTCCCCTACACCATCCGCGTCGTCTCGGAGATCACCGAATCGAACGGCTCCTCGTCGATGGCTTCGGTCTGCGGCGGCTGCCTCTCGATGATGGACGCCGGCGTGCCGATGAAGGCGCACGTGGCAGGCATCGCGATGGGCCTGATCAAGGAAGGCAACCGCTTCGCCGTGCTGACCGACATCCTGGGCGACGAGGACCACCTCGGCGACATGGACTTCAAGGTCGCGGGCACGACCAACGGCATCACCGCGCTGCAGATGGACATCAAGATCCAGGGCATCACCAAGGAAATCATGCAGGTCGCCCTGGCGCAAGCCAAGGAAGCGCGCATGCACATCCTCGGCAAGATGCAGGAAGCGATGGGCGAAGCCAAGGCCGAGGTGTCGAGCTTCGCACCGCGCCTGTTCACGATGAAGATCAACCCCGAGAAGATCCGCGACGTGATCGGCAAGGGCGGCTCGGTGATCCGTGCGCTGACGGAAGAAACCGGCACGCAGATCAACATCGACGAAGACGGCACCATCACGATCGCGTCGACCGACCCGGCCAAGGCCGAAGAGGCCAAGAAGCGCATCGAGCAGATCACGGCGGAAGTCGAGATCGGCAAGGTGTACGAAGGCCCGGTCACCAAGATCCTGGACTTCGGTGCGCTGATCAACCTGCTGCCCGGCAAGGACGGCCTGCTGCACATCAGCCAGATCGCGCACGAGCGCGTCGAGAAGGTGACCGACTATCTGAGCGAAGGCCAGATCGTGAAGGTCAAGGTGCTCGAGACCGACGACAAAGGCCGCGTGAAGCTGTCGATGAAGGCGCTGACCGAGCGTCCGGCCGGCATGGAAGGCAGCGACCGCCCGCCGCGCGAAGAGCGTGGTGAGCGCCGTGAGCGTCCGCCCCGCGGCGAGCGCGCCCCGCGTGCTGAAAACACCGAGCGCGGCGAACCGGTCGAGCAGGTGGCGGAGCAACTGCCGCTGCAAGAATCGAACCGCGGCGATCAGCAGCCCTGATGAGGTCCGGCGGCGGCGACGCCGCCGTCCCTCCGGATCTTGCGAATCTGCCAGACGGCACGCATTTCAAATCCAGTCGGAAAGTCCATGAAAGCCATTGAGATCTCGTCGTACGGTGCCCCGGAGGTGCTGCGCATGGTGGAACGCCCCGCGCCCGTTGCGGGGCAGGGCGAGCTGCTGATTCGCGTGTCCGCGAGCGGCGTGAATCGTCCCGACGTGCTGCAGCGCATGGGCCACTACCCGGTGCCGCCCGGTGCTTCGGACCTCCCGGGCCTCGAGGTTGCCGGCGAGATCGTCGCCGGCGATGAGAAAGCGCTCGCGGCGGCCGGCCTCGAGATCGGGGATCACGTTTGTGCGCTGATCGCCGGCGGCGGCTACGCGGAGCTCTGTGTTGCGCCGGTGGCGCAATGCCTGCCGGTGCCCAAGGGGTGGACCGACGTCGAGGCTGCAACGCTGCCCGAAACTTTCTTCACTGTGTGGAGCAACGTCTTCGAGCGAGGCCGTCTGCAGAAGGGCGAGACCCTGCTGATCCAGGGCGGCTCCAGCGGCATCGGCGTGACCGCGATCCAACTCGGCAAGGCGCTGGGCGCGACGGTGATCGTGACTGCCGGCAGCGACGAAAAGTGCGATGCCTGCCTCAAGCTGGGCGCCGACCACGCGATCAACTACAAGACCGCCGATTTCGTCGAAGAGGCCAAGCGCCTCACCGGCGGCAAGGGCGTGGATGTGGTGCTCGACATGGTGGCCGGCGGCTATGTGGCTCGGGAGGTTGAATGCCTCGCCGAAGACGGCCGCCTCGTGATCATCGCAGTGCAGGGCGGTGTCAAGAGTGAATTCAATGCGGGCCTGGTGCTGCGCCGCCGCCTCACGATCACTGGATCGACGCTGCGTCCGCGTCCTGTCGAGTTCAAGGGCGCGATCGCGAAGGCCCTTCTCGAGAAGGTCTGGCCTTTGCTCGAAAGCGGCGCTGTCAAGCCGGTGATCCACAGCAGTTTTGCTGCGGGCGGTGAGCCCAGTGGCGCGGCACAGGCGCATGCGCTGATGGAGTCGAACCAACACATCGGCAAGATCGTGCTGACGTGGTGAACATGACGGAAATGAAAAAGAAACTGATTGCGGGCAACTGGAAGATGAACGGTAGCCTCGCGGCCAACGAGGCGCTGCTCCAGGCGCTGCTGCAAGGGATCGGGGCGCCTGCCTGCGACGTTGCGGTGTGCGTTCCGGCGCCTTATCTGGCGCAGGTGCAGTCGCTCATTGGCGGCTCGTCGATTGCCGTGGGTGCTCAGGACGTTTCTGCGCAGCCTCAGGGTGCCTTTACCGGCGAGCAGTCGGCTGCCATGCTGAAGGACTTCGGTGTGCGCTACGTGATCGTGGGGCACTCGGAGCGCCGGCAATACCACGGTGAAACCGATGAGCTGGTCGCCGCGAAGGCTGCCGCCGCCCTCGCCAACGGCCTGACACCGATCGTCTGCGTGGGCGAAACCCTGGCGCAGCGCGAGGCCGGGCAGACGGAGGAAGTGGTCAAGCGCCAGCTTGCCGCGGTCATTCATGTCAACGGCCATTGCATCAGCGAGATCGTCGTGGCTTACGAGCCCGTCTGGGCCATCGGCACGGGCAAGACCGCAACGCCGGACCAGGCGCAGGCGGTGCATGCCTTGTTGCGGGCGCAACTGCATCACGCGGCCAACGAGCACGCGGGGGGCATCCGGATCCTGTATGGCGGCAGCATGAACGCTTCCAATGCAGCCGAGTTGCTCGCCCAGCCCGATATCGATGGCGGACTCATTGGTGGCGCCTCGCTCAAGGCCCCCGACTTTCTGCAGATCATTGCCGCCGCTCGCTGACGAGCCGCGGTCGACAAAAAATTAGGAGTTAGAACGAATGAACTTGGTCCTCAATATCCTGGTCGGCGTGCAGATGCTTGCCGCGCTCGCCATGATCGGCTTGATTCTGGTCCAGCACGGCAAGGGTGCCGACATGGGCGCGGCCTTCGGCAGCGGCAGCGCGGGCAGCCTGTTCGGCGCCAGCGGCAGTGCGAATTTTCTTTCTCGCTCGACGGCGGTTCTCGCCGTCGTGTTCTTTGCCTGCACCCTGGTGCTGGCCTATTTCGGGCATGCCCGTCCTCAGGGGGGTGGCACGCTGCTCGAGCGCGCCGCAGTTGGCGCGCCGACGCCGGCGCCTGCGACGGCTCCGGCCGGTTCTGCAGAAATTCCTGCTGGCAGTGCGCCTTCGGCACCTGCGACGAGCGCGCCCGCATCGGCTCCCGCCGCGCCTGCCGGCGGCGCCAACCAGATTCCGAACAAGTAATCTGACGAAACTATGCTTGCCGAGTGAAAACGGCAGTTTTTCAGGGTAAACTCTAAAGCTGTTCCGGAAAGCCAAAAACCTGTTGAGGGTTCCTCATGCCATCCGGGCAGACAAAAACCGCGGTCGTGGTGAAATTGGTAGACACGCTATCTTGAGGGGGTAGTGGCGAAAGCTGTGCGAGTTCGAGTCTCGCCGACCGCACCAAATCTCACCGGCAGGAATCCTGCTTCCTGCCGGTGTCAAGCGGTGATAGAGCCCCCTGATGAACCTCGATTCCTACCTCCCCGTCCTGTTGTTCATCTTGGTCGGTGTCGGCGTCGGTGTCGCGCCTCAGGTTCTGGGTTACATCCTCGGTCCCAATCGACCGGACGCCCAAAAAAATTCCCCCTATGAATGCGGCTTCGAGGCCTTCGAAGACGCTCGGATGAAGTTCGACGTCCGGTACTACCTCGTCGCCATCCTCTTCATCCTCTTCGATCTCGAAATCGCTTTTCTCTTCCCGTGGGCGATCGCGCTCAAGGAGATTGGTGCTGTCGGCTTCTGGGCGATGATGATTTTTCTCGCCATCCTCGTCGTGGGCTTTGTCTACGAGTGGAAAAAGGGCGCGCTCGACTGGGAATGACAAGGAATTCCAAAAATGGCCATTGAAGGCGTCATGAAGGAAGGCTTCGTCACCACGACCTACGACTCGGTGGTGAATTGGGCCAAGACCGGATCTCTGTGGCCCATGACCTTTGGTCTGGCGTGCTGCGCAGTGGAGATGATGCATGCGGGTGCGGCCCGTTATGACATCGACCGCTTCGGCATGCTGTTCCGGCCCAGTCCGCGGCAGTCCGATCTGATGATCGTGGCTGGAACGCTCTGCAACAAGATGGCGCCGGCCTTGCGCAAGGTCTACGACCAGATGCCGGAGCCGCGCTGGGTCCTTTCGATGGGCTCGTGCGCCAATGGTGGTGGTTACTACCACTACAGCTATTCGGTCGTGCGCGGATGCGATCGCATCGTGCCGGTCGATGTCTATGTGCCGGGTTGCCCGCCGACCGCCGAGGCGCTTCTGTATGGCGTGATCCAGCTCCAGCAGAAGATCCGGCGTACCAATACGATCGCGCGCGCCTGAAGAGCAAGACGATGACCGACTTTGCCATTTCTCCAGAGGCGCTCCAGACCCAGATCACCGAAACGCTTGGCTCCAAGGCGAAAAGCGTCACGGTCTCGCTTGGCGAGGTGACGGTGGTTGTTGGAGCGTCCGACTATCTTGCTGCGGCCGCGTTGCTGCGTGATGCCCCGGGCTGCCGTTTCGAGCAGCTCATCGACCTCTGCGGAATGGACTACTCCAGCTACCGTGACGGCGAATGGGATGGCGAGCGCTTCGGTGTCGTGTCCCATCTGCTGTCGGTGAGTCTCAATCAGCGCGTGCGCCTGAAGGTGTTCGTGCCGAACGAGGATCTCCCGGTCGTCGACTCGCTCACCAGCATCTGGAACAGCGCGGGCTGGTTCGAGCGCGAGGCCTTCGATCTCTACGGCATCGTCTTCGAGGGCCACGACGACCTGCGCCGTCTTCTGACCGACTACGGCTTCATCGGTCATCCGTTCCGCAAGGATTTCCCGGTCTCCGGTCACGTCGAGATGCGCTACGACGCGGAACAGAAGCGCGTGATCTATCAGCCGGTGACCATCGAGCCGCGTGAAATCACGCCGAGGGTCATTCGCGAAGACAACTACGGCGGACTCCACTGATGGCCGAAATCAAGAACTACACGCTCAACTTCGGGCCCCAGCACCCTGCGGCCCACGGTGTGCTGCGCCTCGTGCTCGAGCTGGATGGCGAAGTCATCCAGCGTGCCGATCCTCATATTGGTTTGTTGCATCGCGCGACCGAGAAGCTCGCGGAAACGCGCACCTTCATCCAGTCGCTGCCCTACATGGACCGTCTCGACTACGTGTCGATGATGAGCAACGAGCATGCGTACTGCCTCGCGATCGAGCGGATGCTTGGCCTCGAGGTACCGATTCGCGCGCAGTACATCCGCGTCATGTTCGCGGAGATCACGCGGCTGCTGAACCACCTGCTGTGGCTGGGCGCGCACGGTCTGGATTGCGGTGCGATGAACATGCTCATCTACTGCTTCCGCGAGCGCGAAGACCTGTTCGACTTGTATGAGGCGGTGTCCGGTGCCCGCATGCACGCGGCGTATTTCCGTCCGGGCGGTGTCTATCGCGATCTGCCGGATTCGATGCCGCAGTACAAGGCCAGCAAGATCAAGAACGCCAAGGCGATCGAGAGGCTCAACGAGAACCGCCAGGGCTCGATGCTCGACTTCGTCGACGACTTCTGCAAGCGCTTCCCGAAGATGGTCGACGAGTACGAAACGCTGCTCACCGACAACCGGATCTGGAAGCAGCGCACCGTCGGCATCGGCGTCGTCTCGCCGGAGCGTGCGCTCAATCTCGGCTTCACAGGTCCGATGCTGCGTGGCTCGGGCGTCGAATGGGATCTGCGGAAGAAGCAGCCGTACGACGTGTACGACCGCATGGAATTCGACGTGCCCGTCGGCCGTACCGGCGACTGCTATGACCGGTACCTCGTGCGCGTCGAGGAAATGCGCCAGGCCAACCGGATCATCCAGCAGTGTTCCGCGTGGCTGCGCGCGAATCCGGGCCCGGTCATTACCGACAACCACAAGGTGGCCGCACCGGCGCGCGAATCCATGAAGGCGAACATGGAGGAGCTGATCCACCACTTCAAGCTCTTCACCGAAGGCTTCCATGTGCCCGAAGGTGAGGCGTATGCCGCCGTCGAGCACCCGAAGGGTGAGTTCGGCATCTATCTCGTGAGTGATGGTGCGAACAAGCCGTATCGACTCAAGATTCGTGCGCCAGGCTTCCCGCATCTGGCGGCACTCGACGAAATGTCGCGCGGCCACATGATTGCCGACGCCGTCGCCGTGATCGGCACGATGGACATCGTGTTCGGCGAGATTGACAGGTAAGCGAAACGATGACTTCCGACACCACCCACCGCGAACAGGCGCCGCTATCGGAAGCGACGCTTGCACGCTTTGCACGCGAGGTTGCCAAGTACCCGCCGGCCGGCAAGCAATCCGCCGTGATGGCCTGCCTTGCCATCGTGCAGCAGGAAGAGGGCTACGTCAGCGAATCGCGCGAGCGCGAGATCGCGGCCTACCTCGGCATGGCGCCCATCGCCGTGCACGAGGTCACGACGTTCTACAACATGTACAACCAGCGGCCGGTGGGCAAGTTCAAGCTCAACGTCTGCACCAACCTGCCGTGCCAGCTGCGCGACGGCCAGCACGCGCTGCACCACCTCGAGAAGAAGCTCGGCATCCAGATGGGCGAGACCACGCCCGACGGCATGTTCACCCTGCAGCAGAGCGAATGCTTGGGCGCCTGCGCCGATTCGCCCGTGATGCTGGTCAACGACCGCACGATGTGCAGCTTCATGAGCAACGAGAAGCTCGACCAGCTGATCGACGGCCTGCGCGATTCGAACGCGAAGGGAGCGCAATGATGTCGCCCGAACAAGTGCTGTCGCAGTTCCAGGCGACCGGCGTCCAGACCTGCTTCCACGATCGTCACATCGAGCCGCAGATCTATGCCGGCCTGGATGGCACCAATTGGCGACTTGCCGACTACGAAGCGCGCGGCGGCTACAAGGCGCTGCGCAAGATCCTGACCGAAGGCCTGACGCCCGATCAGGTGATCGCCGAAGTCAAGGCCTCCGGTCTTCGCGGACGCGGCGGTGCGGGATTCCCGACCGGCCTCAAGTGGAGCTTCATGCCCCGGCAGTTCCCGGGCCAGAAGTATCTCGTCTGCAATTCCGACGAGGGCGAGCCCGGCACCTGCAAGGACCGCGACATCCTGCAGTTCAACCCGCACATCGTGATCGAGGGCATGGCCATCGCGGCCTACGCGATGGGCATCAGCGTGGGCTACAACTACATCCACGGCGAGATCTTCCAGACCTACGACCGCTTCGAGGAAGCGCTGGAAGAAGCGCGCGCCGCCGGCTACCTCGGCGACAAGATCATGGGCAGCAGCTACAACTTCCAGCTGCACGCCGCGCACGGCTTCGGTGCCTACATCTGCGGCGAAGAAACAGCGCTGCTGGAGTCGCTCGAAGGCAAGAAGGGGCAGCCGCGCTTCAAGCCGCCGTTCCCGGCGAGCTTCGGCCTCTACGGCAAGCCGACCACGATCAACAACACCGAGACCTTTGCTGCGGTGCCGTGGATCATCAACAACGGCGGTGTTGCCTACCTCGAGTGCGGCAAGCCGAACAACGGCGGCACCAAGATCTTCTCCGTCAGCGGTGACGTCGAGATGCCCGGTAACTACGAAGTGCCGATGGGCACGCCGTTCTCCAAGTTGCTTGAACTGGCGGGCGGCGTCCGCAAGGGCCGCCAACTGAAGGCGGTGATCCCCGGTGGATCTTCGGCGCCTGTGCTGCCGGCTTCCATCATGATGGAATGCACGATGGACTACGACTCGATCGCCAAGGCGGGCTCGATGCTCGGTTCCGGCGCGGTCATCGTGATGGACGACAGCCGCTCGATGGTCGAGTCGCTCAAGCGTCTCTCGTACTTCTACATGCACGAGTCCTGCGGCCAGTGCACGCCGTGCCGCGAAGGAACCGGCTGGCTGTGGCGCGTGGTGGATCGCATCCACAACGGTCGCGGAAAGCCGACCGACATGGACCTGCTGAATTCCGTCGCCGACAACATCCAGGGCCGCACCATCTGCGCGCTGGGCGACGCAGCGGCCATGCCGGTGCGGGCCATGATCAAGCACTTCCGCCACGAGTTCGAAGCCCTGGTCCCGGGCTACGTCCCGAAGGCTCCCGCCAAGGCCTGAGCGCAAGAAGAACACAACACATATGGTTGAAATCGAACTTGACGGCAAGAAGGTCGAAGTGACCGAAGGCAGCATGGTCATGCATGCGGCCGAAAAGGCGGGCACCTACATCCCGCACTTCTGCTACCACAAGAAGCTCAGCATCGCCGCCAACTGCCGGATGTGCCTGGTCGACGTCGAGAAGGCGCCCAAGCCGATGCCGGCCTGCGCCACGCCTGTGACGCAGGGCATGATCGTCCGCACCAAGAGCGACAAGGCGATCAAGGCCCAGCAGTCGGTGATGGAGTTCCTCCTGATCAACCACCCGCTGGATTGCCCGATCTGCGACCAGGGCGGCGAATGCCAGCTCCAGGATCTCGCCGTCGGTTACGGCGGTTCTTCGTCGCGTTACGAAGAAGAGAAGCGCGTCGTCTTCCACAAGGACGTCGGACCGCTGATCAGCATGGAGGAAATGAGCCGCTGCATCCATTGCACGCGCTGCGTCCGCTTCGGCCAGGAAGTCGCCGGCGTGATGGAGCTCGGCATGTCGAATCGCGGCGAGCACTCCGAGATCGAAACCTTCCTGGGCGATTCCGTGGATTCCGAGTTGTCGGGCAACATGATCGACATCTGTCCGGTGGGCGCGCTGACGAGCAAGCCCTTCCGCTACAGCGCCCGCACCTGGGAACTGTCGCGCCGCAAGTCGGTGAGCCCGCACGATTCGACGGGCGCCAACCTCATCGTCCAGGTCAAGAACAACCGCGTGATGCGTGTCGTCCCGCTCGAAAACGAAGACGTGAACGAGTGCTGGATTGCCGACCGCGATCGTTTCTCCTATGAGGCACTGAACGGCCCCGAGCGCCTGACACAGCCGATGCTCAAGCAAGGTGGTCAATGGCAGCAAGTGGACTGGCAGACGGCGCTGGAATATGTCGCCAATGGTCTCAAGCAGATCAAGGCCGACCACGGCGCGCAGGCCATCGGGACGCTTGTCAGCCCGCACAGCACGCTCGAAGAGCTGCATCTGGCCAAGCTGCTCACGAACGGCCTCGGTAGCGACAACATCGACTACCGTCTGCGCAATGCCGAGTTCTCGGCCGCCGAGGGTGTCCGCTGGCTCGGAACGTCGATCGCCTCGCTGTCGCAGGTACAACGCGCACTCGTGATCGGCTCCAACCTTCGCAAGGATCACCCCTTGTTCGCGCAGCGGATTCGCCAGGCGGTTCGCAAGGGTGGCGTTCTGAGCGCAATCACCTCGCAGGCACTTTTTGCCGACGACGGAGCTTGGGCGATCCCGGTCGCCAACGCGGTTCGCGTGTCTTCCGATCGCTGGGTCGATGTGCTGGCGCAGGTCGCGGCTGCAATCGCTGAAAGCAAGGGCGCAAGTGCGCCCGTCGCTGCAAACGGTTCCCCGAGTGATGCCGCCAAGGCGATCGCCGCTTCCCTGCTCGATGGTGAACGCAAGTCCATCCTGCTGGGCAATGCGGCCGCCCACCACGCGCAGGCAAGCACCTTGCTGTCGCTGGCGAACTGGATCGGCGCGCAAACGGGCGCAACGGTCGGGTTCCTGACCGAGGCTGCCAATACGGTCGGTGCGCAGGTCGTGGGCGCGCTGCCCAAGTCCGGCGGACAGAATGCGGGCCAGATGTTGGCCGGCGGACTCAAGGCCGCGCTGCTGCTCAACAACGAACCCGTGTTCGACTCGGCTGCGGGAGAGTCTGCCGTCGAAGGTCTGGCTCACGCGCAGATGGTCGTGACCTTGAGCCCGTTCAAGGCCAATCTCGAATTCAGCGACGTGCTGCTGCCGATCGCCCCGTTCACCGAAACGGCAGGCACTTTCGTGAATGCCGAAGGGCGCGTGCAGAGTTTCCATGCGGTGGTGAAGCCGCTGGGCGAGGCGCGTCCGGCCTGGAAGGTCCTGCGCGTTCTGGCCAACCTGCTCGGTTTGCCCGGGTTTGCGTTCGAATCGTCGGCGGACGTCCTCGCTGACACCGGCGCGTCTGCCGAGGCAGTGGCGGGCAAGCTGGGTAATGCATCCTCGGCGCCGGCGACTGCCGGCTCCGCGACGCAAGCCGCGCCTGCGGTGGCAAGCATCTACCAACTCGACTCGATCGTCCGTCGCGCGCCGTCGCTTCAACTCACGGCCGACGCTCGTCTTGTACAGGCCGCCGCGGCAGAGGAGGTGCTCGCATGATCGACGCACTGCACGGCTTCGGAGCCGGACTCGTCTCCGCAGGCTGGTGGACCGGCATCATCTGGCCCGTCATCTGGACGCTCATCAAGATCGTCGTCGTCGTTTTGCCGCTGATGGGTGCGGTCGCCTACCTGACGCTTTGGGAACGCAAGGCCATCGGCTTCACGCAGATCCGCATCGGCCCCAACCGGATCGGGCCCCTGGGCCTGCTGCAGCCCATCGCCGACGCGCTCAAGCTGCTGACGAAGGAAATCATTCTTCCGACGGTCGCGAACAAGGGCTTGTTCCTGCTGGGCCCGATCATGACGATCATGCCGGCGCTGGCCGCATGGGCCGTGATCCCCTTCGGCCCGGAAGTGGCGCTCGCCAACATCAACGCGGGTCTGCTTTTCGTCATGGCGATCACCTCGCTCGAGGTCTACGGCGTGATCATCGCGGGATGGGCGTCGAATTCGAAGTACGCCTTCCTCGGCGCGCTGCGTGCGTCCGCCCAGATGGTCAGCTACGAAATCGCGATGGGCTTCTGCTTCGTCGTCGTGCTGATGGTGTCGGCCAGCCTCAACATGACCGACATCGTGATGGGGCAGGGCAGGGGACACTTCGCTTCGATGGGCGTCGGCTTCCTGTCGTGGAACTGGCTGCCGTTGCTGCCCATCTTCCTCGTCTACTTCATCTCCGGCCTGGCCGAGACCAACCGCCACCCCTTCGACGTCGTCGAAGGTGAGTCGGAGATCGTCGCGGGCCACATGATCGAGTACTCGGGCATGAGCTTCGCCATGTTCTTCCTGGCCGAGTACGCCAACATGTGGCTGGTCTCGATCCTTTGCGTGGTCCTGTTCCTGGGTGGCTGGCTGCCTCCGTTCGAGTTCCTCTCGTTCATCCCGGGGTGGATCTGGCTGGGCGTCAAGACCTTCTGCGTGGTCACCATGTTCCTGTGGGTCCGTTCGACTTTCCCGCGCTTCCGCTATGACCAGATCATGCGTCTGGGCTGGAAGATCTTCATTCCGGTCACGCTGGTGTGGCTGGTGGTGGTCGGCGCGTGGATGCAGACCCCGTTCAACATCTGGAAGTAATCGCCATGTCTGCGCAAACCACCAGCGCGCTTGCGCGCTCATCATCGACGACGGCGCAGCCGTTTTCGCTCAAGGACTTTCTGCGCAGCTTCATGCTGTTCGAATTGTTCAAGGGCCTTGCGGTCACCGGCAAGTACGCTTTCAGCCGGAAGATCACCGTCCAGTTCCCGGAAGAGAAGACGCCGCTTTCGCCGCGCTTCCGTGGTCTTCATGCGCTTCGCCGCTATGAAAACGGGGAAGAGCGGTGCATCGCCTGCAAGCTCTGCGAGGCCGTGTGCCCCGCCTTGGCAATCACGATCGAATCCGAAGTGCGTGACGACGGCTCTCGCCGCACCACCCGCTACGACATCGACCTGACCAAGTGCATCTTCTGCGGGTTCTGTGAAGAAAGCTGCCCGGTCGACTCGATCGTGGAAACGCACATCTTCGAATACCACGGGGAAAAGCGCGGTGACCTCTACTTCACCAAGGACATGCTCCTGGCTGTGGGCGACCGCTACGAAAAAGAAATCGCTGCCAACAAGGCAGCAGACGCCAAGTACCGCTAAGCGGTCTGGCCCGAACCTCGCAACGAATTCGACCCATGGACGTCAAGACCGGTCTGTTCTATCTGTTTTCCGCGGTACTGCTGTTCGCAGCCTTCCGCGTGATCACCGCGCGCAACCCCGTGTATGCCGCGCTCTATCTGGTGCTGGCCTTCTTCCAGGCTTCGGCGATCTGGCTCCTGCTGCGCGCCGAGTTTCTGGCGATCTCGCTCGTGCTCGTCTACGTCGGTGCGGTGATGGTGCTGTTCCTGTTCGTCGTGATGATGCTGGACATCAACGTCGACAGTCTCCGAGAGGGCTTCTGGCGGCACTTCCCGCTTGCCGCTGGCGTCGGTGCGCTCATCGCCCTTGAAATGGCGGCAGTCCTCATGGGCGGCTTCCGGCTGGCTGCGCCGAAGAATCCGCTTGCGACCGGTCCCGACACCTCCAACACGCTCGAACTCGGCAAGCTTCTCTACACCGACTACCTGTATCCGCTGGAGATCGCGGCGGTCATCCTGCTCGTTGCGATCGTTGCGGCCATCGCGCTGACGCTGCGCACCCGCAAGGACAGCAAGTACGTCAACCCGGCCGACCAGGTCCGGGTGAAGGCGCGCGACCGGGTTCGCATCGTCCAGATGCCGGTGACCCGTGCGGCAGAACCCGTCGCCGAAGAACAAGCGGCAGCTGCGGAGACCAAGGCATGACGCTCACGCTCGGACATTTCCTCTCCCTGGGCGCGATGCTGTTCGCGCTTTCCGTGATCGGCATCTTCCTCAACCGGAAGAACCTCATCGTTCTGCTGATGTGCATCGAGCTCATGCTCCTGGCCGTCAACATGAACTTCGTCGCCTTCTCGTACTTCCTTGGCGACATGCACGGCCAGATCTTCGTGTTCTTCATCCTGACGGTCGCCGCGGCGGAATCCGCGATCGGTCTGGCGCTGCTCGTCCTCCTGTTCCGCAACAGGTCGAACATCAACGTCGACGAACTCAACGCGCTCAAGGGTTAAGGATCAACATGAGCGCAACACTTTCTGCATCCTCGCTGCTGGCCGTCCCGCTGGCTCCCCTGGTTGGCGCCGTCGTCGCGGGCCTCTTCGGTACGAAGTTCGGCGGCAACCATATCGGCCGCCGCGTCACGCATTCGCTGACCATCCTCGGCGTGCTGGTGGCCTTCGTCATTTCGGCCATGACGCTCAAGAGCGTGGTCGCTGACGGCGCCCGCTTCAACGAGACGATCTACGAGTGGATGACGGTCGGCGGCCTCAAGATGGAGATCGGTTTCCTGATCGACGGTCTCACCGCCATGATGATGTGCGTCGTGACCTTCGTGTCGCTGATGGTTCACATCTACACCATCGGCTACATGGAGGAGGACGACGGCTACAACCGTTTCTTCTCCTACATCTCGCTGTTCACCTTCTCGATGTTGATGCTCGTGATGAGCAACAACATGCTCCAGCTCTTCTTCGGCTGGGAAGCAGTGGGCTTGGTGTCCTACCTGCTGATCGGGTTCTGGTTCAACCGGCCGACAGCGATCTTCGCGAACATGAAGGCCTTCCTGGTCAACCGCGTGGGCGACTTCGGCTTCATCCTCGGCATCGGCCTGATTGCCGCCTATGCCGGAACGCTGAACTATGGCGAAGCCTTCGCCAAGGCCGACGAACTGGCGAAGCTTGCCTTCCCGGGGACCGAGTGGATGCTCATCACGGTGATCTGCATCTGCCTGTTCATCGGTGCCATGGGCAAGAGCGCGCAGTTCCCGCTGCACGTGTGGCTGCCTGATTCGATGGAAGGCCCGACCCCGATCTCCGCGCTGATTCACGCGGCGACGATGGTGACCGCCGGCATCTTCATGGTGGCGCGCATGTCCCCGCTGTTCGAACTGAGCGACACGGCCCTGAGTTTCGTCCTGGTGATCGGTGCGATCACGGCGCTCTTCATGGGCTTCCTCGGCATCATCCAGAACGACATCAAGCGCGTGGTGGCCTATTCGACGCTTTCGCAGCTCGGCTACATGACGGTCGCGCTCGGCGCGTCGGCGTATTCCGCCGCCGTGTTCCACCTGATGACGCACGCCTTCTTCAAGGCGCTGCTGTTCCTTGGTGCGGGCTCGGTCATCATCGGGATGCACCACAACCAGGACATCCGCTGGATGGGTGGCTTGCGCAAGTACATGCCGATCACCTGGATCACCTCGCTCGTCGGTTCGCTCGCCTTGATCGGCACGCCGCTTTTCGCGGGCTTCTACTCGAAGGACACCATCATCGAGGCGGTCCACGAGAGCCACCTGTGGGGTTCCGGCTTCGCGTACTTCGCGGTGCTCGCCGGTGTGTTCGTCACGGCGTTCTACTCGTTCCGCATGTACTTCCTGGTGTTCCACGGCAAGGAGCGCTACGACCAGAATCCCGACGCGCATCATCACGCCGCCGATGCCGAGCCGGATCATGGCCACCACGACGATCACTCCAAACCGCACGAATCGCCTTGGGTGGTGTGGCTGCCGCTGGTATTGCTGGCCATTCCCTCGGTCGTCATCGGTTTCATGACGATCCAGCCGATGCTCTATGGCGACTTCTTCAGCGGCGCGATCGTCATCGACGAGACGAAGCACGAAGCGATGAAGGAACTGGCCGAAGCGTTCCATGGTCCGGTGGCCATGGCACTCCACGGCCTGACCGCCGCGCCGTTCTGGCTTGCGCTCGCAGGCGTGGTGCTGTCCTGGTACATGTATCTCGTCAACCCGGCGCTGCCGGCGGCGATCAAGCGTGCCTTCGGTCCCATCTACCGCCTGCTCGACAACAAGTACTACATGGACTGGTTCAACGAGAACGTGATCGCCCGTGCGACCCGCGCCTTGGGCACCGGTCTCTGGAAGGGCGGCGACCAGGGCATCATCGACGGCGCCATCGTCAACGGTTCGTGGAAGCTCGTCGGCCGCATTGCCGGTGCCGTGCGCTGGATGCAGTCGGGCTACATCTATCACTACGCATTCGCGATGCTGCTGGGCATCTTTGTGCTGATGTCGTACTTCGTCTGGTTTAAACGGTAAGCGGCTCTCGCTGGAGAAAAACAAAAATGGGTCTGTTGAGCCTTGCCATCTGGATGCCGATCATCATCGGCGCCGTGCTATTGGCCTTCGGTCGTGACAGTCAGGCGACGATGGTGCGCTGGATCGCACTCGTCGGTTCGATTGCGAGCTTCCTGGTCACGCTGCCGCTCTACGCGCGCTTCGATACCGGCACCGCCGCGATGCAGTTCGTCGAGAAGACGTCCTGGATCGAGCGTTTCAACATCAACTACCACGTCGGCCTGGACGGCATCTCGTTCTGGCTGGTGCTGCTGACGGCGTTCATCACGGTCATCGTCGTGATCTCGGCGTGGGAAGTGATCACCGAACGCGTCAACCAGTACATGGGCGCGTTCCTGATCCTGTCCGGCCTGATGATCGGCACCTTTGCCGCGCTCGACGGGATCCTGTTCTACGTCTTCTTCGAAGCCACGCTGATCCCGATGTACCTGATCATCGGCATCTGGGGTGGTCCGAACAAGATCTACGCGGCTTTCAAGTTCTTCATCTACACGCTGCTCGGCTCGCTGTTGACGCTGGTCGCGCTGATCTTCCTGTACAACAAGTCGGGTGGCAGCTTCGACATCCTGACGTGGCACAAGCTGCCGCTCGAGCGGAGCACGCAGACCTTCCTGTTCTTCGCCTTCCTTGCGGCCTTCGCGGTGAAGGTCCCGATGTGGCCGGTCCACACGTGGTTGCCGGACGTGCACGTCGAGGCGCCGACGGGCGGTTCCGCGGTGCTGGCAGCGATCATGCTGAAGCTGGGCGCCTATGGCTTCCTGCGTTTCTCGATGCCGATCGCACCTGATGCTTCGCACGAGTGGGCCGGGCTCATGATCGCGCTGTCGCTGATCGCCGTGATCTATGTCGGCCTGGTCGCGCTGGTCCAGCAGGACATGAAGAAGCTGGTGGCCTATTCGTCTGTGGCTCACATGGGGTTCGTGACGCTCGGCTTCTTCATCTTCAACGAACTCGGCGTCTCGGGCGGCATCGTCCAGATGATTTCCCACGGCTTCGTGTCGGGCGCAATGTTCCTTTGCATCGGCGTGCTGTACGACCGCGTGCATTCGCGCCAGATCGCCGACTACGGCGGCGTGGTCAACACGATGCCCAAGTTCGCCGCGTTCGCGCTGCTGTTCGCGATGGCCAACTGCGGCCTGCCCGGAACCGCCGGCTTCGTCGGCGAGTGGATGGTGATCATCGGCGCAGTCAAGTCGAACTTCTGGCTTGGCCTGGGCGCTGCGACCGCGCTGATCTTCGGTGCCGCCTACACCCTTTGGATGTACAAGCGCGTCTACCTCGGCGCGCCCGGCAACGACCACGTGAAGGAACTGAGCGACATCGGCGCGCGCGAATTCCTCATGCTGGCATTGCTGGCGATCGCGGTGCTCTGGATGGGCATCTATCCCAAGCCCTTCACCGATGTGATGAACGTGTCCGTGACCGAACTGCTGCGTCATGTGGCCGTTTCCAAGCTGCCCTAAATCCAAGCTGAAGAAGAGAACGAGATGATTGACAAACTCAGCTGGATGGCGATCTACCCAGAGGCGGCGCTGCTCATCATGGCATGCGTGATCGCGCTGTTGGATCTGTCCACCACCAGCCCCCGCCGTACGGCCACCTACGTGCTGACGCTGCTGACGCTGGCCGTGATCGCGGTGCTCACCGGATTCAACGCCGCCTCGGGCAAGACCATCTATGGCTTCGGCGGGATGGTCGTGAGCGATCCGATGGGCAACTGGCTCAAGTGCTTCGCCACGCTGGCGCTGATGGTCACGCTGGTCTATGGCCGGCCCTACGCGGCCGATCGCGGGATGCTGCGTGGCGGCGAGATGTTCACCATGAGCATGCTGGCCCTGCTCGGCATGTTCGTGATGATCGCGGGCAGCAATTTCCTGGTCATCTACCTCGGCCTCGAGCTGCTGACGCTGTCGAGCTACGCACTGGTGGCATTGCGCCGCGACAACGCCGTCGCGAGCGAGGCGGCGATGAAGTATTTCGTCCTCGGCGCGATGGCCAGCGGCTTCCTGCTCTACGGCCTCTCGATGATGTACGGCGCGACCGGTTCGCTCGACATCAACGAAGTCTTCAAGGCCATCGCGAGCCGCCAGGTCAATCACCAGGTGCTCGTGTTCGGTCTCGTCTTCATCGTCGCCGGCCTGGCGTTCAAGGTTGGTGCGGCGCCGTTCCACATGTGGGTGCCGGACGTCTACCAGGGCGCCCCGACGGCGATCACGCTGATGATCGGCGCGGCGCCCGAACTGGCCGCCTTCGCGATCATCATCCGCCTGCTGGTGGAAGGCCTGCTTCCGCTCGCCATCGATTGGCAGCAGATGCTGACCCTGTTGGCGATCGCGTCGCTGCTGGTCGGCAATCTCGCGGCCATCGCCCAGACGAACCTCAAGCGGATGCTGGCCTATTCGACCATCGCGCAGATGGGCTTCATGCTCCTCGGCCTGGTCGCCGGCGTGGTGAACGGCAACACGTACAACGCGCAATTCGCCTACAGCGCCGCGATGTTCTACATCGTGACCTATGTGCTCACCACGCTCGCGAGCTTCGGGATCATCCTGCTGCTGGCGCGCGAGGGCTTCGAAAGCGAGGAGATCACCGACCTCGCCGGCCTCAACCAGCGCAGCCCGCTGTACGCCGGCGTGATGGCGATCGCCATGTTCTCGCTGGCGGGCGTGCCGCCGCTGGTTGGCTTCTACGCCAAGTTCGCGATACTCCAGGCCCTGATCGCGTCGGGACAGACCATGCACATCGCGCTGGCCGTCTTCGCGGTGATCATGTCGTTGATCGGCGCGTTCTACTACCTGCGCGTGGTCAAGGTCATGTACTTCGACGAACCGCTGACCGCGACGACGGTGTCGGCGCCGCACGATGTCCGTGCCGTGCTGACCGTCAACGGCGCGCTGATCCTGATCCTGGGGATCCTGCCCGGTAGCCTGATGACGCTGTGCGCGCAGGCGATCGTGGCAACGCTGGCGAGCTGATTCGACTCCGTGTCGCAGAGCGCCTCGGTCTGGGTGGTGCTGCTGGTCGCGTTGCTGGCAGCCAATTTCCCGTTCTGCACCGAGCGCATACTCGGGCTGATTCCACCGTCCGGTGCGACCAAGTCGCTTGCGATCCGGCTCGGTGAGCTGGTGCTGCTGTACTTCGTTGTCGGGGGCATCGGTCTGCTGTTCGAACGCCGCGTCGGGCAGATCGCGCCGCAGGGATGGGAGTTCTACGCCGTCACGGCCGCGCTGTTCATCGTTCTGGCGTTCCCGGGATTCACGTGGCGCTACCTGTTGAAGCATCGGTGAGGGAAATTGCATGAGCTCCAAGACCCAGGATGGCATCGATACGCACCTCCGGGAAGAGTGCACGGCCAGCGAGCTGTTGTTCCAGGGAAACTTCCTTCGCGCGAAGCGAGATACCGTCAAGCTGCCGGACGGGCACACTGCAACGCGCGAATACATCGTGCATCCGGGCGCGGTCGTGGTGGTGCCGCTGCTGGACGATGGGCGCCTGGTGCTCGAGCGCCAGTACCGCTACCCGATCGGCCATGTGATGACCGAATTTCCCGCCGGAAAGCTCGATGCCGGCGAGGATGCCCTGCTGTGCGGCCAGCGCGAACTGCTCGAGGAGACCGGCTACACCGCGCGCGAATGGGCGTACGCGGGTGCAATGCATCTCGCCGTGGCCTATTCGACGGAAATCATCCACATCTACTTCGCGCGCGGTCTTTCGCTCGGAACCCGCCAGCTCGACCACGGCGAGTTCCTCGACGTGATCACGGCGACGCCGGACGAGGTGCTTGCCTGGTGCCGGGACGGGATCGTGACCGACGCCAAGTCGCAGACCTGCGCGCTGTGGCTGCAGAACATCCTGTCCGGCGCATGGGCCCTAGACTGGCAATCGCCCGCGCCGTTCAGTGCGGCGAGATAATGGGCGCATGAAGGTCCTCAACCTGCAATGCGCACTCGGGCACGGCTTCGAGGGATGGTTCGCATCCCACGAGGAGTTCGATAGCCAGCGCTCGAGCGGGTTGGTCGAGTGCCCCCTGTGTGGAGACAGGAAGATCACGAAGCTGCTGGCCGCGCCACGACTGAATCTGGGCAGCACCAAGCCGGCCGAGCCTCAACCGGTGCCGGCCGAGGGTAATTCGCCGGAGGGTCGCTGGCTTCAAGCGGTGCGCAAGGTGATCGCGCAAACCGAGGATGTCGGCGACCGCTTCGCTGACGAGGCGCGCAAGATGCACTACGGCGAGGCGGAAGAGCGCGGCATCCGTGGCCAGACCACGCGCGAGCAGGCTCAAAGTCTGATCGACGAGGGCATCCCGGTGTTTTCGCTGCCTTTGCCACCGGCGCTTAAGGAAACCCTGCAGTAACGGAGCGCGCTGGCTGGGACCACCCGCTCCCGGGCGTTCTTCAGGCCACGAATTGCAGCGCCGCGAGCCGTGCGTAGACGCCGTTCTGCGCAACCAGGCTCGAATGCGTCCCTTGCTCGACGATGCCGCCGTGGTCGAGCACGACGATGCGATCGGCCTTCTGCACCGTCGCGAGCCGGTGCGCGATCACGATCGTGGTGCGTCCGGACATCGCCGATTCGAGTGCTGCCTGCACCATGCGCTCGCTCTCGGCGTCGAGTGCGCTGGTGGCCTCGTCGAGCAGCAGCAGCGGTGGATTCTTCAGCATGGCGCGCGCGATCGCGATGCGTTGCCGCTGGCCGCCGGACAGCCGCACGCCACGCTCGCCCAGGAAGGTGTCGTATCCCTCCGGTAGAGCGCGCAGGAAGTCGTCCGCAAAGGCGGCCTTGGCCGCGGCTCGGACCTCTTCGGCCGTCGCATCCGGCCGGCCGTAGCGGATGTTCTCGAAGGCGGTGGCCGAGAAGATGACTGCGTCCTGCGGGACCAGGCCGATCCGCTCGCGCAGTGTGTTCAGCGACAGCGCGCCGAGCGGCGCATCGTCCAGCGAGATGCCTCCCGACTGGGGATCGTAATAGCGCAAGAGCAGCTGGAAGACCGTGCTCTTGCCGGCCCCGCTCGAGCCCACCAGCGCCACGGTTTCGCCGGGCGTGATCGCGAGGTCGAAATCGCGCAGCGCGGGAACGGCGGGGCGCGAAGGGTAGTGGAAGGTCACCGATTCGAACCGGACCGAACTTCCCCCCGCGGACGCGGGCGCCTTGATCGGCGCGATGGGCGATTCGATCGCCGACCTGGCGTGGAGCAGTTCCATCAGCCGCTCGGTCGCGCCGGCCGCGCGCAGCAGATCCCCGTAGACCTCGCCGAGCACCGCCGCGGCACTCGCAAGGATGATCACGTAGACGACGGTCTGTCCCAGGTGGCCGGCGGTGATGTCGCCGTGCAGAACCGCCTGCGTGCCCTGGTAGAGCCCCCAGAGCAGGGCCGCAGAGGTCGCGATGATGATGAACGCGACAAGGATGGATCGCGCCTTCGTGCGGCGTACGGCGGTATGGAAGGCGCTGTCCGTCGATGCGTCGAAGCGGGCCGATTCGCGCGCTTCCGCGGTGTAGCTCTGGACGACCGGGATGGCGTTGAGCACTTCGGCAGCGATGGCGCTCGAGTCCGCCACGCGATCCTGGCTGGCACGGGACAGCTTGCGCACGCGCCGGCCGAACCACATGCTCGGCAGCACCACCAGCACGAGGATGCCGAGCACCTGGACCATCACGTAAGGATTGGTCCAGATCAGCATGGCGAGCGCGCCCACGCCCATCACCGCATTGCGCAGACCCATGCTGAGCGAGGAGCCTACGACGGTCTGGACCAGCGTGGTGTCGGCGGTCAGGCGCGAAAGCACCTCGCCTGTCTGCGTGGTTTCGAAGAAGACCGGACTCTGGCGCAACACGTGTGCGTAGACGGCATTGCGCAGGTCCGCCGTGACACGCTCCCCGAGCCAGCTCACTGTGTAGAAGCGCGCTGCGGAGAAAAGGCCGAGGGCCACGGCGACGCCGAAGAGGGCGACGAAATGGTCGCGCAGCGCCATCGTCTGTGCGCCTTTGTCGCTGGAGACGAGCCCCCCATCGATCAGGCTGCGCAGTGCGATCGGGAAGACCAGCGTCGTCACGGCGGCAAGCACCAGAAAAACCCCGGCCAGGATGATCTGAATGCGGTAGGGCCGAAGAAAGGGCGCCAGCCCGGACAAGGACTTCGGGGAGCCTTTGCCGGGCCGGTTGGATGCGGAGGAAGCCATGGCCCGATTCTAGCTAACGCTTGCCCACTCAAAGGTCGCCTTGACAATAATTGCCCCGGCAACTAATATTCCGGCATGTCCCAGTCCAAGAGCCCCGAGTCCATGCTGCAAGAGACGCCGCCCGGCGGGCGGCGTGCCGTCAAGGCGTTCTACAAGGCCGAGAACTACCGTTCCGAGGAGAGCATCGGCTACCTGATGCGGCGCATCATGACGGCAGTCGGCCAGTCCGTGGAATCGCTGATGTGCGAACCTGGCAGCCCGACCTACCCGCAATGGGTACCGCTGCACAAGCTTCACATGGGGCAGGCCACCACCGTGGCCGAACTGGCGCGCGAGTGCGAACTCGACACCGGCGCCATGACCCGCCTTCTGGATCGTCTCGAGGCCAAGGGCCTCTGCCGGCGTGTTCGCTCGGTATCCGACCGCCGTGTGGTCAACATCGAACTGACCGACGAAGGCCGTGCCGCCGCCAAACAAGTACCGCATCTGCTCTGCCGCGTGCAGAACGAGCACCTCGCCGGTTTTTCCGACGAGGAATGGGAGCAGCTCAAGAGCTATCTGCGCCGCATCCTTGATAACGCACAGGCCATCTCGGCCCGAAAAGAAAAGAATGACTCTTCTTCTTCCTGAAGGCGCCTTGCGCCGAACCACTGCAGTCGCGACCGCCGTGTTCGCGTTGGCGCTCGCGGGTTGTGCCGACATGGGTGGCATTTCGTCGCAGGCCAAGCTGCGCGATGCCGATTCGCTCGGTCTGACGGCACCGGCGGCTGCCGCGCCTGTTGCGGCCGCTCCGGCCCTCGACAGCCAGTGGTGGCTCGCCTTCGGCGATGCCCAGCTCAATTCGCTGATCGCACAGTCGCTGGAAGGCAATCCGAATCTGCAAGTCGCCCGTGCGCGCCTCGCACGTGCGCAGGCGGCGGTTTCCGTGACCGAGTCCTACGACAAGCCGCAGCTCAACGGTGCGCTCGACCTCACGCGCGAGAAGTTCTCCGCCAACTACATCTATCCGTCTCCGCTGGGCGGCTCGATCCAGGAAGCGGGCACGTTGCAGTTCAATGGCAGCTGGGAGCTCGACTTCTTCGGCAAGAACCGCACCGCGATCGAGGCCGCCATCGGCAGCGCCAACGCCGCCGCCGCGGATGCCGATGCGGCGCGCGTGCTGCTCGCGAGCAACGTCGCGCGCGGCTACGTGCAGTGGGCGCGCCTGCAGGATCGCCTTGCAGTCGCCAACCGCACGCTCGCGCAGCGCGAGGAGACCTTCAAGCTCGTGCGTGACCGCGTCTCCGCCGGGCTCGATACCCGTCTGCAGTTGAAGCAGAGCGAAGGCGGCCTGCCTGAAGCGCGCCAGCAGATCGAATCGCTCAAGGAGCAGGTCGAGATCGCCCAGCATGCGCTCGATGCGCTGGTTGCCAAGCCGGGCGTCACCCAGGCACTGACTGCGCCGGTGCTCGCCAACATGAAGCCGATCGCGCTGCAGTCGACGATCCCGGCCGACCTGCTGGGCCGCCGTGCAGACATCGCGGCCGCGCGTTGGCGCGTCGAAGCCGCCACGAGCGACGTGGCGAACGCCAAGACGCTGTTCTATCCCAACGTCAACCTGGTGGCCTTTGCCGGATTCCAGAGCATCGGCTTCGACAACCTGCTGAAGTCCGGAAGCCAGCAATGGGGCGTGGGCCCCGCAGTGCGCCTGCCGATCTTCGAAGGAGGCCGTCTGCGCGCCAACCTGCGCGGCAAGTCGGCCGATCTCGACACCGCGATCGAAAGCTACAACGCGACCGTGATCGATGCGGTGCGCGACGTCGCGGACCAGATCTCCAGCGTCCAGTCGGTCGGGCGCCAGCAGGTGCAGCAGCGCGAAGCGCAGGCCGCTGCCGAGGCTGCCTACGACATCGCGGTGCAGCGCTACAGCGCCGGCCTCGGCACCTATCTCGACGTGCTGACGGCCGAAGTCACGGTGCTGGCACAGCGCCGCGATAGCGTGGATCTCGCCGCGCGCGCCCTGGATTCGCAGGTCGGCCTCGCTCGCGCACTGGGCGGCGGCTGGCAGCCTGAAGACGCCAAGACCGCTGCGGCCGGCTCTGCCACCGCGCACAACTGAACAAACGTTTCGTACTCGAAAGACATCGTCATGGAAAACAACAACGCCGCCAACCCCGCCGCTCCGGCTGGAGCCGCAGCAGAAGCACCGGGCTCCAACAACAAGCGCCGCCGCGCGCTGACCGCGCTGGCCGCGGCCGTCGTGGTCGTCGGCGCCGGCTGGGGCGGGTATGAATGGCTGGTCGCCAGCCACTACGAGTCGACCGACAACGCCTACGTGCAGGGCAACGTGATCCAGATCACGCCGCAGATCGCGGGCACCGTGATGGCGATCAATGCCGATGACACGGATTTCGTGAAGGCCGGCCAGCCGCTCGTGCAACTCGATCCGTCCGACGCCCGCGTGGCGCTCGATCAGGCGGAGGCGGCACTGGCCCAGGCGGTCAGGCAGGTCCGGACGCTGTACGTCAACAACGCCTCGCTGGCGGCGCAGGTCTCCCTGAAGCAGGCGGACATCGTCCGGGCGCAGAGCGACATCGCGCGGGCCGAAGACGACCTGAAGCGCCGCCAGGCGCTCGCGGGCGGCGGCGCCGTGTCGAAGGAAGAGCTCAACCACTCCGAAACCGCGCTGGCCAACGCCAAGAGCGCGCTGGCGGCCGCGCAGGCAGGCGTACTCGCCGCGCGCGAGCAGTTGTCGAGCAACCAGTCGCTCACCGAAGGCACGAGCGTCGAGCAGCACCCGAGCGTGCAGGCAGCCGCCGCCAAGGTGCGCGAGGCCTTCCTCGCGACGCAGCGCGTCGGGATGCCCGCACCGGTCGACGGCTACGTTGCCAAGCGCACCGTGCAACTCGGCCAGCGCGTCACCGCCGGCACGCCGATGATGTCGATCGTTCCGCTCAACCAGCTCTGGGTCGACGCCAACTTCAAGGAAGTGCAACTGCGCAGCATCCGTATCGGCCAGCCGGTGAAGCTCACTGCCGACCTGTACGGCAAGAAGGTCGAGTACACCGGCCATGTGCAGGGCCTCGGCGTCGGCACCGGCGCAGCCTTCGCGCTGCTGCCCGCGCAGAACGCGACCGGCAACTGGATCAAGGTGGTGCAGCGCGTGCCGGTCCGCATCGCGCTCGAACCCGAGCAGCTCAAGGCCAACCCGCTGCGCGTGGGCCTGTCGATGGACGCCGAGATCGACGTGCGCGACAAGGGCGGCAAGATGCTCGCCGACGCACCGCGCGGCGAAGCAGCGGCGGCGCAGACGCAGGTCTACAGCCAGCTCGAGCGTGGCGCCGATGCAGAAGTGCAGCGCATCATCGCAGCGAACCTCGGCCACGAAGCCGCGCAGAAGGCGCCGGCTTCGAATGGCACCAAGTCGGCGACGCCGTCCGCATCGGTGGCCCAGCCGGGCTGATCGAGCGAGGTTCGCGCAATGTCGAACGCCGCTGCACAGCAGCCGCTTCCGCCGCTCGAAGGTTCCGCACGCATGTGGGGAACCATCGCGCTGTCGGCCGCGACCTTCATGAACGTGCTCGACACTTCCATTGCGAACGTGTCGCTGCCGGCGATCTCCGGCGACCTCGGCGTGAGCTCGACGCAGGGCACCTGGGTCATCACGAGCTTCGCGGTGGCCAACGCCATCGCGGTGCCGCTCACGGGCTGGCTCACGCAGCGCTTCGGGCAGGTGCGCCTGTTCATGGCGAGCGTGCTGCTGTTCATCATCAGCTCGTGGCTGTGCGGTCTCGCGCCCAACATGACGATGCTGATTGCCTTTCGCGCGCTGCAGGGTTTCGTCGCGGGGCCGATGATCCCGTTGTCGCAGACGCTGCTGCTGTCGAGTTATTCGCGTGCCAAGGCGGGGCTGGCCATGGCGATGTGGTCGATGACCACGCTGGTCGCGCCGGTGATGGGGCCGCTGCTCGGCGGCTGGATCACCGACAACATCTCCTGGCCGTGGATCTTCTACATCAACATCCCCGTGGGCCTTCTGGCCGCCGGCATCACCTGGGCCATCTACCACAAGCGTGAAAGCGCGACGCGCAAGGTGCCGATCGACGGCATCGGCCTCGCTCTGCTGGTCCTGTGGGTCGGATCGCTCCAGCTCATGCTCGACAAGGGCAAGGAGCTCGACTGGTTCCACTCGGCCCAGATCGTGACACTCGCGGTGGTGGCGGTGGTGGGCTTCGCGTTCTTCCTGGTCTGGGAACTCACCGACAAGCATCCGGTGGTCGACCTGTCGCTCTTCAAGCGCCGCAACTTCTGGTCGGGTGCGCTCGCAACCGCAGTGGCCTATGGGCTCTTCTTCGGCAACGTGGTGCTCCTGCCGCTGTGGCTGCAGCAGTACATGGGCTACACCGCCACGCAGGCGGGGATGATCATGGCGCCGGTGGGGCTGCTGGCGATCTTCTTCTCGCCGATCGTGGGCATGACGGTGGGGAAGGTCGATCCACGGCGCTATGCGACCTTCTCGTTCCTGGTCTTCGCGCTGGTGCTGTGGATGCGCTCCAACTTCAACACCCAGGCGGACTTCTGGACGATCATGATCCCGACGGTCATCCAGGGCGTGGCGATGGCGTTCTTCTTCATCCCGCTGGTGACGATCACGCTGTCGGGCCTCACGCCGGACCGCATCCCGGCCGCGTCGGGCCTCTCGAACTTCCTGCGCATCACGGCGGGCGCCATCGGCACCTCGACCGCGACGACGCTGTGGGAGAACAGGGCGACGCTGCACCACGCGCAGTTGGTCGAGGCGATCAACCAGGGCAGTTCCGCCGCAAGCGGCGCAATGGCCAATCTGGGCGGCGCCGGCTTCAGTGCCGAGCAGGTGCTGGGGCAGATCAATCGCCTGGTCGACCAGCAGGCCTTCATGCTGGCGTCGAGCGACGTGTTCTACGGCTCGGCGATCCTGTTCCTGCTGCTGATTCCGCTCGTGTGGTTGGCGAAGCCGGCGCGCGGAGGCGGTTCGTCGGATGCCGCCGCCGGCGCGCACTGAACGGGGCTCACCCCCAGGCTTCGCGCACTTCGTGTCGCTACGCCAACCCCCTTGCAGGGGGCAACACCAGCGGCCCGGCTGAGCCGGTTCCGCGGTGTTCCGCGAACCCGCCGGGCTTCGCCGGCGCCCTTCTTGCGGGCGATCTGACTCCCGCAGCGCAGCATAGGCATTTGCCCCAGTAGGCAGGTTCGTTACGCCTGCGAACAATGCGGTCGCGCAGCCACGGTGGCGTGCGCGGACATGGACCGCATGACTGATCTTTTCTGCCAGCTCAAGGGCGCGATCGCGAGATGACCGACATCATTCTCGAAACGCGCCAGCTCACCAAGGAATTCAAGGGCTTCACCGCAGTCAGCAAGGTTGATCTGTCGGTCGTTCGCGGATCGATCCATGCCTTGATCGGTCCCAACGGCGCGGGCAAGACGACCTGCTTCAACCTGTTGACCAAGTTCCTCGAGCCGACCTCGGGCACGATCCTGTTCAACGGCACGGACATCACCCGCGAGCGGCCGGCGCAGATCGCGCGCCGCGGCATCATCCGCTCGTTCCAGATTTCCGCCGTGTTCCCGCACCTGACGCTGCTCGAAAACGTGCGCCTCGGACTGCAGCGCTCGCTCGGCACCTCGTACCACTTCTGGAAGAGCGAAAGATCGCTGACGCCGCTCAACGCGCGGGCGCGCGAACTGCTCGCGCAGGTCGGCCTGGAAGACCTTGCCGATGAGCTCACCGTGAACCTGCCCTACGGCCGCAAGCGCGCGCTCGAGATCGCGACCACGCTCGCGATGGAACCCGAGCTGATGCTGCTCGACGAGCCCACGCAGGGCATGGGCCATGAGGACGTGCATCGCGTGGCCGAACTCATCAAGCGCGTGTCGGCGGGACGCACCATCCTGATGGTCGAGCACAACATGAGCGTGGTCTCCACCATCGCCGACACCATCACCGTGCTGCAGCGCGGCGCAGTGCTCGCCGAAGGCCCGTATGCCGTGGTCTCGAAGAATCCGCAGGTCATGGAAGCCTACATGGGCACCACCGAAGGCCAACTGCAGGGGGCGCACTGATGGCAGTCCCCGCACTCGAAATCAGCGGCCTGCAGGCCTGGTACGGCGAGTCGCACGTGCTGCACGGCGTCGACATGGTGGTGCAGCCCGGCGAAGTTGTCACCCTGCTGGGCCGCAACGGCGCAGGGCGCACCACGACGATGCGCGCGATCCTCGGGCTGACCGGCGCGCGCAAAGGCAGCATCAAGGTCAACGGCCACGAGACGATCCACCTGCCGACGCATCGCATCGCACACTTCGGAATCGGCTACTGCCCCGAGGAGCGCGGCATCTTCGCGAGCCTGTCGTGCGAGGAGAACCTGATGCTTCCGCCGCCGCTGAAGGGCGGTGACAAGGGAATGTCGGTGGACGAGATCTACGCGATGTTCCCCAACCTCGCCGAGCGCCGCAACAGCCAGGGCACGCGCCTGTCGGGCGGCGAACAGCAGATGCTCGCAGTCGGCCGCATCCTGCGCACGGGCGCCAAGCTCCTCTTGCTCGACGAGATCTCCGAAGGGCTGGCGCCGGTCATCGTGCAGGCGCTGGCCAGGATGATCCACACCCTGCGCGGCAAGGGCTACACCGTGGTCATGGTGGAGCAGAACTTCCGCTTCGCCGCACCGCTCGCGGACCGCTTCTACGTGATGGAGCACGGCCGCATGGTCGAGGCTTTCAGTGCGGCCGAACTCGACGCCAAGATGCCGGTGCTCAATGAGCTGCTCGGCGTCTGATTCCTCAACCTTTTCTGACTGGATGGAGTCAAGCATGAAGACCTCTCTCTCCGCACTCTCGCTCGCCGTGGCCGCACTGGCCTTCGCATCCGGCGCCCAGGCGCAGGAAAAAGTGAAGATCGGTTTCGTGACCGACATGTCGAGCCTCTACGCCGACGTCGAAGGCAAGAACGGCGCGCTCGCCATCCAGATGGCGATCGACGACTTCGGCGGCAAGGTGCTCGGCCAGCCGATCGAACTGCTCACCGCCGACCACCAGAACAAGGCCGACATCGCCGCCTCGAAGGCGCGCGAATGGATCGACACCGACGGCGTGACCATGGTCTTCGGCGGCACCAATTCCGGCACCGCGCTCGCGACCGCCAAGGTGGCGCAGGAAAAGAAGCGCGTGTACTTCAACAACGGCGCCGCCTCGTCCGCGCTGACCAACGAGCAGTGCAGCCCCTACACCGTGCACTACGCCTACGACACGGTTGCGCTCGCCAAGGGCACCGGCGGCGCGGTGGTCGACCGCGGCGGCAAGAACTGGTTCTTCCTGACTGCCGACTACGCCTTCGGCCATGCGCTCGAAGCCGACACCAGCGCCGTCGTCAAGGCCAAGGGCGGCACCGTGGTCGGTGCTGTGCGGCACCCGCTCAATGCATCGGACTTCTCGTCCTTCCTGCTGCAGGCGCAGAACTCCAAGGCACAGATCCTCGGCCTCGCGAATGCAGGTGGCGACACGATCAACTCGATCAAGGCCGCCAAGGAATTCGGCGTCGGCAAGAACATGAAGCTCGCCGGCCTGCTGATCTTCCTGAGCGACATCCACAGCCTGGGCCTGAAGAACACCGAGGGCCTGCTGCACACCACCAGCTGGTACTGGGACCTGAACGACCAGACGCGCGCGTTCGGCAAGAAGTTCTTCGACAAGACCAAGCGCATGCCCACCGACATCCAGGCCGCCGACTACTCGGCCACGATGACCTACCTGAAGGCGGTGCAGGCGGCCAAGACCACCGATGCCGACAAGGTCATGGCCGAACTCAGGAAGATGCCGGTCGACGACTTCTACGCCAAGGGCCAGATCCGGGCCGATGGCCGCTTCGTGCACGACATGTACCTCGTCGAAGTGAAGACGCCGGCCGAATCGAAGCAGCCGTGGGACTACCTCAAGGTCATCACCAAGCTGCCGGGCGAGCAGGTCTTCACGACCAAGGCCGATTCCAAGTGCGCCCTCTGGAAATAACACCGCCCCTTTCTTTGTCCCACAACTCACCCAGAACATGAAAAAGACCCTCGCACTTTCCGCCGTCTCTCTCGCCATCGCGCTCGCGGCAGGCGCCGCACAGGCCCAGGACAAGGTCAAGATCGGCTTCATCACCGACATGTCGAGCCTCTATGCGGACGTCGAGGGCAAGAACGGCGCGACCGCCATCCAGATGGCGATCGACGACTTCGGCGGCAAGGTCAACGGCATGCCGATCGAGCTCATCACGGCCGACCACCAGAACAAGGCCGACATCGCCGCCTCGAAGGCGCGCGAGTGGATCGACACCGAGAACCTGTCGATGCTCTTCGGCGGCACCAACTCCGGCACCGGCCTCGCGATGGCGAAGGTTGCACAGGAGAAGAAGCGCGTCTTCATGGTCAACGGCGCCGGCACCTCGGCGCTGACCAACGAGCAGTGCAGCCCCTACACCGTGCACTACGCTTACGACACCGTCGCGCTCGCCAAGGGCACCGGCGGTGCGGTCGTCGCCAACGGCGGCAAGAGCTGGTTCTTCCTGACGGCCGACTACGCCTTCGGCGCGGCGCTCGAAGCCGACACCGCCAAGGTCGTGAAGGAGAAGGGCGGTACGGTGGTCGGCGGCGTCAAGCATCCGCTCAATGCGTCGGACTTCTCGTCCTTCCTCTTGCAGGCGCAGAACTCCAAGGCGCAGATCCTCGGCCTCGCGAATGCAGGCGGCGACACGATCAACGCGATCAAGGCCGCCAAGGAATTCGGCATCACCAAGAGCATGAAGATGGCCGGACTGCTGGTCTTCATCACCGACATCCACAGCCTGGGCCTGAAGAACACCGAGGGTCTGCTGCTCACCACGAGCTGGGACTGGAACCTGAACGACCAGACGCGCGCCTTCGGCAAGAAGTTCTTCGACAAGACCAAGCGCATGCCCACCGACATCCAGGCCGCCGACTACTCGGCCACGATGACCTACCTGAAGGCGGTGCAGGCGGCCAAGAGCACCGACGCCGACAAGGTGATGGCGGAGATCAAGAAGACGCCGATCAACGACTTCTACGCCAAGGGCACCGTCCGCGCCGACGGCCGTTTCGTGCACGACATGTACCTCGTGCAGGTCAAGGCGCCGTCCGAGTCGAGCCAGCCGTGGGACTACTACAAGGTCGTCGCCAAGCTGCCGGGCGAGGAGGTCTTCACGACCAAGGCCGAGTCCAAGTGCGCCCTCTGGAAGTAATCGTCAGTTCATGAGCATTTCTCTTCCTGCCCTGTTGAGCCAGCTCCTTCTGGGGCTGGTCAACGGGTCGTTCTACGCCATCCTGAGCCTCGGGCTCGCGGTCATCTTCGGCTTGCTCAACGTCATCAACTTCGCGCATGGCGCGCTGTTCATGCTGGGCGCGGTGTCGACCTGGATGGCGATGAACTACTTCAACGTCAACTACTGGGTGATGTTGATCGTCGCGCCGGTGCTCGTCGGCCTGTTCGGCGTGGTCATCGAGCGGCTGCTGCTGCGCTGGATCTACAAGCTCGATCATCTCTACGGCCTGCTGCTCACGCTCGGACTCACGCTGCTGATCGAGGGCGTGTTCCGCTCCATCTATGGCGTCTCGGGCCTGCCTTACGACACGCCCGATGCCCTCGCGAGCGCGACCGACCTCGGCTTCATGATCCTGCCCAACTACCGCGCGTGGGTCGTCGTGGCCTCACTGGTGGTTTGCTTCGCGACCTGGTTCGTCATCGAGAAGACCCGCATCGGCGCCTACTTGCGCGCCGGCACCGAGAACCCGCGGCTCGTCGAGGCCTTCGGCGTCAACGTGCCGTTGATGATCACGCTCACCTACGGGTTCGGTGTCGCGCTCGCCGCTTTCGCCGGCGTGCTCGCCGCACCGGTGATCCAGGTGTCGCCGCTGATGGGGCAGAACCTCATCATCGTGGTGTTCGCCGTGGTGGTGATCGGCGGCATGGGCTCGATCATGGGCGCGATCCTCACTGGTCTCGGACTCGGCGTCGTCGAGGGCTTGACCAAGGTGTTCTACCCGGAGGCCTCCTCCACCGTCGTGTTCGTGATCATGGTCATCGTGCTGCTCATCCGCCCGGCAGGCCTGTTCGGCAAAGAAAAATAAGACAGCAGCCGCATGAAAAAGACATCCCTCGTTTTCTATCTGCTGCTTCTCGCGGCGCTCGTGGTGGCACCGTTCGCCGGCGCCTACCCGGTGTTCGTGATGAAGCTGATGTGCTTCGCGCTGTTCGCCTCGGCCTTCAACCTGCTGCTCGGCTACACCGGCCTGCTGTCCTTCGGGCATGCGGCCTTCCTCGGCGGCTCGGCCTACATTGCCGGCCAGGCGATGAAGGTCTGGGGGCTGACGCCGGAACTCGGCCTCATCGCCGGCACGCTCACCGGCGCGCTGCTGGGCTGGATCTTCGGCGTACTGGCGATCCGCCGGCAGGGCATCTACTTCGCGATGATCACGCTTGCGCTCGCGCAGATGGTGTTCTTCGTCGCGCTGCAGGCCAAGTTCACTGGTGGCGAAGACGGCCTGCAGGGCGTGCCGCGCGGCAAGCTCTTCGGGGTGGTCGACCTGCAGAGCGATCTGACGATGTACTACGTCACGCTCGCGATCGTCGTCGCGGCCTTCCTTCTCATCGTGCGCACCATCCATTCGCCGTTCGGCCAGGTGCTCAAGGGCATCAAGGAAAACGAGCCCCGCGCCGTCTCTCTGGGCTACGACGTGAGCCGCTTCAAGCTGCTCGCATTCGTGATCTCTGCGGCGCTGTCGGGTCTCGCCGGTTCGCTCAAGACGCTGGTGCTCGGCTTCGCGACGCTGTCCGACGTGCATTGGAGCGCTTCGGGCCAGGTCATCCTCATGACGCTGGTCGGCGGCCTCGGCACGCTTTCCGGTCCGCTGGTCGGCGCAGCGGTGGTGGTGCTTCTCGAGAACAAGATCGGCGAGTTCGGCCACCTGCTGGCGCGCATCACGACCGTCGACTGGTTCAACACGCTCGGCGAATCGGTCACCATGGTCACCGGCCTGATCTTCGTAATCTGCGTGCTCGCGTTCCGGCGCGGGGTGATGGGCGAGATCATCGCCTTCATGGATCGCAGGCGCGGCGCGTCGAAGGGTTGAGGGGCGGCCAGCCCACTCGGGTGCCGCATCTGCGGCGCGGTTGGACAAGACGAACGCCGTGTGGAGTACTTCACACGGCGTTTGCATTTGTCTGCGCCGCGCCCATTCAGAGCGTCAGGCAATCTGCCGATAGCCGAGGACCTCTGCTGCACCCGACGAGAACAATGAACCAAACCGATTCCGCCCTGCGCGTCATTCACGTGAAGGCCGACAGACTCATGCTGGTCGTCATATGGGCCCTGTTCGCGATGTCGCTTGCCCTGGCCGCCGTGAACGCCACGCTGCCATGGGCGCTGCTCATCGGACTTCCCGTTGCATTGGGGTGCACGGCGCTGGCGCTTCTTTCGCCCGGATCCCTTGCAACACGCGTGGTCATCGCGGCCACCATGGTCGTGTTCTGCGCGCTGCACATCCAGCAGATGAAGGGCATGACCGAATTGCACTTCGGCCTCTTCGTCATGTTGGCCTTTCTGCTGAGCTACCGGGACTGGCGACCGATCGTCATCGCGGCCGCGCTGATCGCGGTGCATCACCTCGTCTTCAACTATCTGCAGTCGTGGGGCTGGGGCGTCGTCTGCTTCACCGAGCCGGGCCTGAAGATCGTGTTGGCCCATGCGGCCTATGTGGTCGCGGAATGTGCCGTGCTGGTCTACCTCGCGGAGGCCTTGCGCAAGGAGGCCCACCAGGCCGCCGAGGTGGAAGACATGGTCAGGGCGCTCGGCAGGGGCCCTGAGGGCACCATCGACCTTTCGCTCGAGGGCGTTCCCGCGAAAAGCCCGCTGGGTGCGTCGTTCGAACGCATCGTCGCGACCTTGCGCACCACCATTGGCGACATGCGTCGAAGCACGCTCAGCATGGCCGATGCGTCGGGCGATATCGCGCTCGGCAATCAGGACCTGTCTTCGCGCACCGGGCAGCAGGCGGGCTCGCTGCGCGAGACGGCGGTCTCGATGGAGCGCCTCACGGGCACCGTGGCCCAGAACGCTGGCAACGCACTCCAGGCCAACCAGCTCGCGCGCTCGGCGTCGCAGGTGGCTGCGCGCGGCGGCGAGGTGGTGGGGCAGGTGGTCGACACCATGGCCTCGATCAATGCCTCGTCCCGCAGGATCGTCGACATCATCGGCGTGATCGACGGCATTGCGTTCCAGACGAACATCCTCGCGCTCAATGCGGCGGTGGAAGCCGCTCGCGCAGGCGAGCAGGGCCGTGGTTTTGCGGTCGTGGCGGCCGAGGTGCGAAACCTCGCACAGCGCTCGGCTGCCGCTGCCAGGGAGATCAAGGGACTGATCGATGACTCCGTGGGCAAGGTCGAGGCCGGCACCGAACTCGTCGGCGACGCCGGCAGGACCATGGAGGAGATCCTCAGCAGCGTCCGGCGCGTGACGGACATCATGGACGAGATCACCGCCGCGAGCCAGACGCAGACCGCGGGCATCGAGGAGATCAATCGCGCCATCGCCCGGATGGACCAGGTGACGCAGGAGAACGCGTCGCTGGTCGGCCAGGCTGCGGTCGCGGCCACCTCGCTGCAGGCGCAGGCCGGCGGGCTGGTGGCGGCCGTGGGCGTCTTCGCGCTGGCCGGTTAGTTAGAGCGTCGCGGCCGACGCCAGCGGGTTCGGAGACGGCTCACCCACCTTCGTGAGCGTGTTCCGGTCGGTGTGGTGGAAGGGCTCGGCCTGGCCGCGGATCTGCAACACCGTGTCCTGCCGGTAGGTCCATGTGCCGTCGGCGTTGAACTCCACCTCGACGCGCCAGTCCGTGGTGGTGAAGGCGTGCTCGAGGAACGGGTTGGACACGATGCCGTTGGTCAGGCTGCCGCGCACGGCAGTGAGCTCGAAGCGATCCGCGTCCGCGGTCGCGTGACCGGTCGCCATCGCGATCTGGCCGCGAGGAATCGCGAGCGTGTGCAGCACCTGGCCGGTCGCGGGCTCCCAGAGCCAGTAGCCGACCTGGTCGTGATACATCTTGGTGAGTCCCGGCTTGTGGATGAAGGTGTGATAGCGCAGTCCGTAGAAGACCTGCGGGCCGTTGGTCTGCGGATCGATGGGCTGCAGCTCGTAGTGTTCGACGTAGACCTGCGTCTTCGGGCCTTGCGCCTTGGGCTTGACGTCGACGCCTTTCTCTCCGCGCCACAGCCCCGCCATGCGGCGCAGGGGCCCCAGGTTGGCGAGCGTGTTGCCGTCGAGGTCGGAGGGTTCGGTGTAGATGTCTTGAGGGAAGTCGGACATGGCTGAGCGTGGGTGTTGTGGCCGGGCGATCCTACCGTGAGGGGCAGGGCGAGAACTCGCCGGTGGCGGGGTCGCGCAGGAACAGCAGTCCGGTCGCCACGCCGAAATAGGCACCGTGCAGCTCCAGCTTGCCCTGCTCGACCCGGGCGCGTATCGACGGGAACGTCATGAGATTGGCCAGGCTGTGCCCGACCACTGCCCATTCCAGCCGTTGGACATCGATGGCGCGATCGCCCGTGCGCGGCAGGCTGTCGGCCACGGGGACGATCTGCGACACCCACTTGCCGACGAAATCGATCTTGGTCAGCGGTTCGACGTCGTCGAACACGGCGCGCACGCCGCCGCACGAAGCGTGGCCCAGCACCACGATGTGCTTGACGTCGAGCGCATTGACGGCGAACTCGATGGCCGCGCTGGTGCCGTGATAGGAAGAGGACTCTGCCTCGCGTTCGTACGGCGGCACCAGGTTGGCCACGTTGCGGATGACGAACATCTCGCCCGGCCCGGCGTCGAAGATGACCTCCGGCGAGACACGCGAATCGCAGCAGCCGATCAGCAGGATCTCGGGGCTCTGTCCGAGTTCGCCCAGTTGTTCGTAGCGGATGCGTTCGTTGTGGAAACGGCCGCTCAGGAACGCCTGGTAGCCATCGGAAAGTCGCTTGGGAAACATGAGAGGCACCTCGGTTCTGCCGCCATGGCGGTGTATTGGAAAAGCTGGGCGTCGAGGATGATGGCCGAGTGCGGCCCGGGTGTCGATCACAGCGCTGTCCCGCTCGATGCGGACGCCTGCCTTCAGGTTCTTCAGTTCGCGACCGATATGAATCGACAGACGTGGCCATTGCCCGTCCGAGGCCGCCCGCCACCACGCGGCACGGCGACCTCCTCAACAAGCTCGGAAGGACGGAAATTGAAGAACACTGGGAACAGGAGCGTCGTCGCTCGGTTGGCGCTGGGCGCCCTGATGGTGGCCGCGATGACTGCGTGCGGCGGCGGTGGTGGCGGCTACTACGGCGTCGCGCCGGCCGCGAGCTCGCCCAGCGCCCCGGCCAGCAGCACCACGACTGTCACGGGCGTCGCCGCTGTCGGCTCGCCGATCAGCGGCGGGACCGTGGAACTGAAGTGCGCTTCGGGTGCAACGACGGCCGCGACCACCGACGCCGACGGCGTCTGGACCGCATCGCTCAAGAGCACGGACTATCCCTGCGTCGCTCGCGTCACGGGATTGCAAGGCAACAGCAACTTCGCCTCGATGGTCAACTTCATCGCGGTACCTACCACGATCGTGCTTCACTCCGTGGTGACCGCACCGGGCACAGCCAACATCACCCCGCTGACCGACCTGATCGTGGGCATCCTCAGCGGGCAGGATCCGGCCACCTGGTTCGCAAGCGCGACCAACGCGGCGCTGGGTGGCGTGATCACGTCGACCGCTGTGTCCAGCGCGCTGACCCAGTTCAAGGTGATTCTTGCCTCCCTTCCTGGCAAGCTTGCATTGCCCGACGGATTCGATCCCCTCACTTCGCAGTTCAGTGCCAAGCAGGGCGATGCCGGCGACGACCTGCTCGAGAGCTACCGTACCGCTCTGTCGGCAGCCGGCCTCAGCCAGACCGAGGCGGCAACGCGTGCTGCAGGCGGACAGACGCTGACGCTGGAAGCCTATGCGGCTACTGCCTTCACGACGCCGAATCTCACGACCATTCAAGTGGCTGCAGCCAAGACGGTGGCGGGCAACTACACGATGGTCATCCCCGACCCCAACCGGGGAACGATGTGGCTCTACGGCACCTACGATCAAGACGGCAACATGGGCAACCTGGTCGGGTTCCCTGGTTTCGTGACCTTCGACGCCAATCGCGTCGGCGAGCTGTGCACCTCGAGTGCCAGCGTTGTGCGCAGCCAGTACGTCTACGTCTCGGACGATCTGGTCCCGGTGACGGATCCGACCGAATTGCAGGGCCTGTACTTCGATGAATACGAGGACTGCGCTCGCACCGGCACCTCGCGATTCCTGGAAGACGGCTCGTTCGTGTTCACGCCCACCGGCGAAGCGAGCGACGCGCCCCAGGCAGGTATCGCGCAGGCCTTCACCGCAGCGGGACTTGAGCAACAAAAGGCCAACGGCATCGCTGTCCTGCATGCCAAGGCGTTCAAGTACACGCTCGACGGCATCACCAAGTACGTGTACGTCCTCGTCAGTGCGAAGAAGGACTCCACCGCGACGGAAGTCAATGGAGACACCGACTACGTCCTGATGGGCGTGTCGTTCCTGCCACACTGATAGCCGACATCGACGCCGCGCTGCGCTGCCGGATCCCGAAGGGGTTCGGCAGCGCAGGCGCGTTTGCGATACTCCGTCGTCCCAACCTCAACAGATCGCCCAATGATCCACCGTCGCAAGCGCAGCGCCCTTTTCATTCTTTCGGGGGCGACGCTCGCCGCCGCGATCACTGCGCAGGATGCGCGAGCCCAGGCGCGGCTGGAGCAGGCGAGCGATGAGACCTGGCGCTTTTCGGCGGGGCTCGGCGTCTTCGATCGCCCCCGGTATCCCGGCAGCGGCGACAGCCAGGTTGTGGCGGTACCGCTCGTCACCGCCAACTACGGACGCTATTTCATCGGGGGCACGCCGGGAGCGGGCTTTCCGTTCGGCGTCGGCTTCAACCTCATTCAGGACGACACCTGGCGCTTCGGCGTGGCCCTGGGGGGAGAACTGACCAAGCCGCGGAAGGCGTCCGATGCGCCGCTCCTCCATGGCTGGGGCGATATTCCCGAGACAGCGCTTGGAAGCGTGTTCGCCACCTACTCGCTTGACTGGCTGACCGTCCGAGGCTTTCTGGTTTCCGACCTGGGCAGCAACGGCCAAGGTACGCGCATCGCCTTCGATGTCGAGGGCAAGTACATGGTCAACGAAAGACTGTTGCTGACCGCAGGACCCGGCATCACCTGGGCCAACGGCAGCTATACCCAGACCTTCTATGGAATCACCGCCGCACAAAGCCTGATTGCCGGAGTGCCCCCGTACCGGGCCGGAGCCGGTCTCAATACGGTGCGCTTTTCGATCGGCGCCCAGTATCAGTTGACCGAGCAGTGGGGCATTGGGGCGAGCATCATCACCGCCTGGCTGCAAGGCGACGCCAAGCGCAGTCCGATCACGGAAGACAAGACGCAGAACACCTATGGTGTCTTCGCTTCGTATCGGTTCTGACGAACGAGCGGGCAGTAGCGGGCGCACGGAGCGTCGTGGCCATCACATCCGCAGCGCCCGCACGTAGCCTGTCAGCTCCAGATACCCCCGCCCGACGGTCCGCCCCTGCGCATCGCGCAGATCGCTCAGACCCTCCCAGTACACCGCCCCGGTCGACCCGCTGCTGTCCAGCTCCTGGTCGTCCAGCAGCGGATGCACGCTGAACGTACCCACCGGCGTCTGGATGCGCAGCCGCACCGGATAGTCCGCCCGCGTGCGCGGACTCACCCATCGCCCTTCGGGGGTGAACTGCATTTCCTCCGGACTGAACACACGCATGCGTCCATCCGCGCTGCGCATCGAACCACCGGCCCAAAGCGTCGAGCCATCGCGATGCCGGATGCGGAAGGCCATCAGTGCGCTGCCGTCGAAGAGGTTCATCCCGATCCAGTCCCAGCCCGACGCCTCGGGATGCAGGTAGGCATCGCTCCATTCGTGGTCGAGCCACGCGGTGCCTTGCACGTCGAAGCCGCGGCCTTGCAGGATGAGTCGACCCTCGGTGGCGAGTTGCGGCTCGCTGTAGTAGTAGCTCGACTGTTCGGCATCCGGCCCTTTGCGCGAAAGACCCGCGCTGCCTTGCAGCATCACCGCCTGCGTGGGCCTGAAGCGCAGATCGAGCGCGAAGCCTTCGGCCGGCAGTTGCGCGACGTAGTGCTTGTCATCGCGCTTGAGCGTCCAGTTGCGCAGGCGCACGTCGGTGTCTCCTTCCGAGGCCGACGCCACGCCAAAGCCCGCGCGCGCGATGCGCTGGTCGTGCCAGAGCTTGCGGCCTTCGAGATCGGTGATGGCCGCATGCGCAAAGATCAACTGGCGCGCGGCGAATTCCGATCGCATGTCCTGCGTTTCGGCGATGCGTGACCGGAAGAAGGTGAGCTGGAATCCGAACTCTCGCGCACCGGAGCGCGCATGGCCGGTGATGTACCACCACTCGGTGTTGAGATCGGGATGGCTGCCGAAGTCGCGCGGAAAGCGCATCTCGCGCGGCGGGAGCGCCCACGCGGCCATGGGTGCGGCGAGCGCGCAGAGCACCAGCGAGCGCCGCGACAGGCGCGGGAATGAGGGGGCATGCATGCGAACGAGGGTCATCGGTCGCTCACCAGTCTTCCTTGACGGCCATCACCGCGTCATGGCCGGCTGCGGCACGACCTGCAAGCCATGCGGTGAGCGTGCCGGCCGCAAGCACCGCAGCGCACAGCGCGAAGAGCCGCAGCCACGGCACCAGCAGGTCCATCGTCCAGTGGAAGCTCTGCGGATTCACGACGTGCACCAGCACCACCGACACCGCGAGCCCGAGCACCAGGCCGGCGATCGCGCCGATGGCGGTCCACGCCGCGCCTTCGCCCGCGACGATCGCGAGCACCTGCCTTCGCGTGAAGCCGAGGTGCGCCAGGAGCCCGAACTCCTTGCGCCGCGCGAGCACCTGCGCGCTGAAGCTGGCCGCGATGCCGAACAGGCCGATGCCGATCGCCACCGCCTGAAGCCAGTAGGTGACCGCGAAGCTGCGGTCGAAGATACGCAGCGAAGTGGCGCGGATCTGGCCGACCGAGGCGATCTCGACCGGCTCGGCCGGGCCGAGTTCTTGCGCCGCGACGTCGCGCACCGCCTGCGTCACCTTCGACGCATCCGCACCGGGCGCGAGCCACAGCGCCACGTCGCTGACGCTGCGGTCGCCGGTCAGGCGCTCAAAGTCGCGGGCATCGATCGTGATGGCGCCGAACTGCCGCACGTAGTCGCGCCACACACCGGAGACGAAGAAGACGGGCGGCGTGGCGGATGAAGCGGCGGCGAACGCGCGCGAGAGCGGCTCGAACTCCGCGCCGGGCCGCGCACCGTAGAGCTCGACCATCGCCTCGCTCACGTAGACGCCGATCTGGCCCTCAGGCGCTGGCAGCGCCGCGCCGAGCAGCGGCAGCGAGCGGTCGGCGCCATCGTCGAGGCTGCGCGCGATCAGCGTGACCGCGGGCCGCGACGGGTCGAGCAGCAATGCGCGCGTGCGCAGGGTGCCGGTGCGCGCCACACCGGGAATCTGCGCGAGCGCCTGCACCGTTGCCGGCGCGAACGAGGCCTGCTCGCTGGTGGAACTGCCGCCGCTCGAACTGCGGACATAGAGATCGGCCGGCAGCACCACATCGAGCCAGCGCGTGACCGAATCGCGGAAGCTCGCGACCATCACCGTGAGCGCGACCGCGAGGCTCAGGCTCGCCACCACGCCGCTGACCGCGACCGCCGCCGTGCCACGCATGCGCCGCGCCCGTTCGATCGCGAGCAGCGGCAGCACGCGCTGCGAGAAGAGCGGCGCGATGCGGTCGTAGAGCAACGCGATGAGCCACGGCAGCGCAGCGATGCCGCCGACCAGCAGGAAGCCGACCGAGAGATAGGCGGCGATCGGAATGCCGAACACCGCCGGCGCCGTCGCGAGTGCCATGCCGGCGGCGATCAGCAGCAAGGCGACCCGGTGCGCGCCGCGCTGCGCATGCGTCGTGCCGAGGCCCTTCAGCGTCTGCGCCTCCGGCAGCGCCTGCGCCGCGCGCGCCGGCCACCAGCCGCCCACCAGCGCCGCAAGCACGCCGAGCGCGCCGTAGAGCAGGGCGGCGCCCCAGCTCCAGCGCAGCGTGGGCGCGACGCCTTCGAAATAGCCGCCGCCGAGATCGCCGCCGAGCACCTTGAGCGCAAACGCAGCGAGTGCGGTGCCGAGCGCGATGCCGGCCGCGCTGCCGATCAGGCCCAGCACCAGCGATTCGGCCAGCACCAGTTTCAGCCGCTCGCGCGGCGTGAGCCCCAGCACGCCGAGCAGCGCGAACTGCTGTGCGCGCTTCGCCACGCTGAGCGCCAGGACCGAGAAGACCAGAAATGCGCCGGTGAACAGCGCCACGAGGGCGAGCACCGTGAGGTTGACGCGATAGGCACGCGAGAGATTGCTCACGCGCTCGGCTGCGTCGCCGGGCTCCGCGATCTGGATGCCTTGCGGCCACCCGGGCGATTCGCGCAAGGTGCGCATGAAGGTGGCGCGGTCAGTGCCTGGCGCCATCCGGAGATCGATGCGCGTGAGCTGACCGCCGCGATCGAAGAGATCCTGCGCCGCGCCAATGTCCATCACCGCGAGCGCCGCGCCGCCGGCCGCCACCTGGCCGGCGACCTTCACGGTTTGCCATCGGCCCCCGACACGCAACTGCAACGTCGCGGCCGTCTCGCCGAGTGCGTTGCGCGCCGCGGCGTTGAGGAACACATGGCCCGGCCGGAGCAGCGAAAGACGCTCGCTCCCTTCCGCCGGCCTCGGCATCAATGCGGGCGCGATCGACGGCAGCACCAGCGGGTCGATGCCCACCGCGCGGATCGGGATCTGCCGCCCGTCCGCCAGGGCGACGGTCGGCACTTCGACCACGGGGCTCGCCAGCGACACCATCGGATGCGTCGCCACTTTCGCGAAGACGGCTTCGTCGAAGCCGCCCTGCACGGCGCGCAATTCCAGATCGGGCTGGCCGTTGACCGACCGCACCGCGCTCGAGAACTCGTCGAGCGCCGACGCGTTGATGAGCTGGACCGAAAAGGCCAGCGCCACGCCGAGCATCACCGCGACGATCGCGGCCGCATTGCGCCACGGGTGGTGGCGCAGTTCCTGCAAGGAGAAGGTGGAGAGCAGCGCCCACATGCGAAGCATTCTGCCGCGGTAGCGGATGGTTGTTCGGATGCGACAAAAGTCACGCAGTTCGTGTTCGCACCGGGCGTTTACTGCTTTTGCCGTATTGCGCAGCGCCGGGCCTCGGGCCTATCTTTCGACGAAGGTCAAACTCTTTCAACTCAACCACTTACGGCGGACATTTCATGTTGGCTTGTGTGCTTGTTCTGGTCGCTGCATTTGCACTTCGGGAGCTCTATCTGGAGCACTGGTTGGGCAGGTCGATCTGTATCAGGAGGCAACGCAAGGGGTTGACGACCGTGGAGGTCCGCCGCCGGGTCGCCATGGAGCGGCTGCCGAGCAGTGTGTCCGACTACCCGGTGCCGCGCGAGGAGCGGATCCTCGTCAAGCGCCTGGCCGGGGTGGTGCTCTGGCATCGCGAGGTCAGCGTGGGGCTGCCGCTCAGTGCCTGCGACCATCTCCAGGACGTGACGGCCCAGGAATTCGATCGCGCGTTCCCGTCCTGGCTCCGGCTCAAGGGCGCGAACTGACCGCGGTTCACAAGCGGCTGGCCGCTGCCATCAGATAGGCCCGGATGGCCGGGCTCGTGCTGAGGCCGGCTGCACGCGCATAGGCCTCGCGCGCCTCGGCTGCCTTCCCCGTCTCTCCCAGCAAATAAGCGCGTGCGGCCCAGTAGGGCTGGTAGTTCGCAATCTGCGCCGGTGTCGTGGCATCGAGCGCGCGCAATCCTTCGGCCGGACCGGCGGCATTCGCCAGCGCGCAGGCACGGCTCACCTGTGCGCCGAGGCCCGGGCGCAAGGCAAGGAGGCCGTCGTACAGCGCCACGAGCGCATCGGCCGGCACCTCGGCGCCAAGGCGCCGCGCGCAGTGGGCCGACTGGATCGCAGCCTCCATCTGGTAGGCGCCCGGCCGGTCCAGGGCCGCGGCGGTGCGCAGCGCCTGCTCGGCCTGCGCGCGAAGGGCATGGTCCCAGCGCGCGATGTCCTGTTCGTCGAGCGGCACGTAGTCGCCTGCGTCGCTGCGGCGGGCGGCGGCGCGGCTTTCGCAAAAGAGCATCAGGGCGAGAAGCCCCCAGGGCTCTGGCTCGCGGGGCATGAGTTGGCACAGGATGCGGCCCAGCTCGATGGCTTCGGCCGTGAGGCCGCGCTGCTTGGCATCCGCGCCGTCGACGTCGTCCCACCCCGTGCCGTAGGCGGCATAGATGCCGTCCTGCACGTCCTGCAGGCGCTGCGGCAAATCCTGCGCGCGCGGAAATTCGAATGGAATGCCTGCAGCCCGGATGCGCGCCTTCGCGCGCACCAGCCGCTGCCCGAGCGTCGCCGGCGCGGTGAGGAAGGCGCCGGCCATGCGCGTCGCGTCGAGGCCGAGCACCGTCTGCAGCATCAGCGGCGCGCGGGCCGCCTCGTCGATCGCCGGATGCGCGCACACGAAGAGCAGGCGCAGTCGGTCGTCCGGCACCGCTTCCGCGCCCTCCGTGTCCGCTGCGACTTCATCGGCCAGCAGGAGCAGGGTCTGCGCCGCGTCGTCCTGCACCCGGCTGTGCCGCCACGCATCGAGCGTGCGATGGCGCGCGACGCTGAGCAGCCAGGCCTCGGGCCGGTCCGGCACGCCCTCGGCCGGCCAGCGTTCGAGCGCGCGCGCGAAGGCGTCGGCGAGCGCGTCTTCCGACGCCGCGATGTCCCGCGTGCGCGCCGAAAGAATCGCGACAAGACGGCCGTACGACTGGCGTGCGGCCCGCTCCGCCGCGTTTTCGGCAGCCGTCCGTGCCTCGCGCTGCGCGGCCTGCGTCACATCGCGGCCGTGGTGAAGACCGGGCGCACCTCGACGCCGCCGGTGCTCGCGCAGGGCGCGCGCGCAGCCCATTCGAGCGCGGTGTCGAGGTCGGCGACGTCGATCACGAAGTAGCCGCCGAGCTGCTCCTTGGTGTCGGCGAACGGGCCGTCCTGGACTTGGCGCTTGTCGCCGCGGATGCGCAGCGTGGTCCCGGTCATCGGCGGATGCAGGCCGTGGCCGTTGAGCGCGACGCCGGACTTGCGGATCGCACCCACGTAGTCCATCCAGCTGGCGCGGTAGGCCTGGGTGGAGATCTCGTCGCGCTCCAGGAATTCCGATTCCGGCTGATAGAACATGAGCATGTATTGCATGGAAACCTCGCAAAGAAATGTGCCGAGCAGGATCGCTCACTGCAATGACGGCGCGCAAGGGGGCATTTCGACAGCATGTGCCGAAAAAGTGCGAGGCGGGGTGGAGGACGGACGCTTCTCAGCGCTCCCGGGCCGAGGGGGTCGAGTAGTCGTACCGTGGCCCCGGACCGACCGCGATGGGCGGGCCCGAGTCGCCGCTCGGCATGACGGCCGAGACTGGCGCGCGCACTTCGGGCCGCGCCTCATAGCGCGGGCCGGGTCCGGCGGCGATGGGCGGGCCGAGGTCATCGGGAACGCGCGGCGAGGCGGGCCGCGTCCAGCTGTATTGCGGGCCCGGCCCCGCGGCGATCGGTGGTCCGGGATCCGGCTGTGAACCGGGTCGGCGGACGACCACCGGATAGTCGAGGAGATCCTCGGGCTCGCGCGTGTCGCGGCGTGCGCGCGTGATGGAGGCGGTGCGAGTCGGCGCGGGTCGGGATGCGGCTGGTGCTGTCCGTTCCGCTGCCGCCGTTTGCCGCTGTGCGGGAGGCGCCGGGGTGGCGGCTTGGCCGGCCGAAGCCGCCTGCCGCCTTGCCAGGGCGAGGGCCTGCGTCACGGCATCCGGGGGCGGGGGAGCGCTTGCGACCGGGGTTGGGGGTTCGGCGGCCGCCGTTCTGGCCGGCTCGGGGGCAGGCGGCGCGGCAGGTGCAGGCACAGGGGTCGGAACGGGCACCAGCACCCGGACGGGCTCGCGCGCTTGCGCCGCCTGCGATGCCGTCGCATCGGCGCGCTGGCTCCACGGTGCGGGCCGTCCGTGCAGGACGTAGATGCACCACGCGACGAAGGCGAAGATCATCGTCAACCCCACGAGGCCGAGATGCAGCCAGAACGACGTGGGCGACGCCTCCGGTCGCGATGCGGCAATCGGCCGTTCGCGCTCGAAGACCTGCATCGCCGGGATCTGCGCTGCAACACCGCCGGCCGGTGCGAGGCCGGGGAGCCGGCCCGCGCAGCCGATGCAGAACTTCGCATTCGCGCGGTTGGGCGTTCCGCAGTTGCCGCAGACGAGAGGATTGGACATCCGGTAAAAATTGCACGCTCCAACTCTGCTGTCTGTCAGCCGTGTCCGACAGCGCTGTCACTACCGAGGCCGATATGCACCCACTTCCCACCTACGACGATGTCATTGCCGCCGCCGGGCGAATCCATGGCCATGCCCACCGCACGCCGGTGCTGCGTTCGCGCACCGCCGATGCGCGCTGGGGCGCGCAGTTCTTCTTCAAGTGCGAGAACTTCCAGCGCATGGGCGCCTTCAAGTTCCGCGGCGCGTTCAATGCCCTGTCGAAGTTCGACGCCGCGCAGCGCAAGGCTGGCGTGATTGCGTTCTCGTCCGGAAATCACGCGCAGGCGGTGGCGCTCGCCGCGGGCATCCTCGGCATGCCCGCGGTCATCGTGATGCCCAACGACGCGCCGGCGGCCAAGCTCGCCGCCACGCGCGGCTACGGCGCGGAAGTGGTGCAGTACGACCGGTTCACCGAGGACCGCGAGGCGCTCACGCGAAAGCTCGCCCAGGAGCGCGGCATGACGCTGATCCCGCCCTACGACCACCCCGACGTGATCGCGGGCCAGGGCACGGCGGCGAAGGAGCTGATCGAGGAGGCGGGGCAGCTTGACGTGCTGTACGTGTGCCTCGGCGGCGGCGGGCTGACCAGCGGCTCGGCGCTGTCCGCGCGCGCGCTGTCGCCCCAATGCAGGATCTACGGCGTCGAGCCCGAGGCCGGCAACGACGGCCAGCGCTCGCTGCGCGAAGGTCGCATCGTGCATATCGACACACCGAAGACCATCGCGGACGGCGCGCAGACGCAGCATCTTGGTGAATACACCTTCGGCATCATCAAGAGAGACGTGAACGACATCTTCACGGTGAGCGACGCGCAACTGGTCGAGGCGATGCGGTTCTTCGCCGAGCGGATGAAGATGGTCGTCGAGCCCACGGGGTGCCTCGCCTTCGCGGGTGCGTGCGCTGCGGGCGATGCGATCAAGGGCGCGCGCGTGGGGGTGCTGATCAGCGGCGGCAATGTCGATCTGGTGCGCTTTGCGGCGCTGCTTGCCGGGCAGCCGGCCTAGCGCACGCCATCCGCACTCAGGTGCAGCACCCGGTCGGCCCGTGCCGCCGCGGCTTCCGAGTGCGTGACCAGCACCAGCGCCGCGCCGTGCTCGCGCGTCTGCGCGAGCAGCACCTCCAGCACGCGCGCGGCGGTGGTCGGGTCGAGGTTGCCGGTCGGCTCGTCCGCCAGCAGCAGCGAAGGCTGGTGCACCAGCGCGCGCGCGATCGCGACCCGCTGCAACTGCCCGCCGCTGAGCTGCTGCGGCAGGCGGTCGCCGAGCCCGGCCAGTCCTACCGCATCGAGCATTCGTGTCACACGCTCATCGGCCGCCGCGCCGCGCTCTCCGAGCAGCATCAGCGGCAGCGCGACGTTCTGCGACACGTCGAGGTGCGGCAGCACATGGAAGGCCTGGAACACGAAGCCGACATGCCTGCGCCGCCAGATGGCCCGGGCCTCGGCATCGAGTGCCCCGATGTCGACGCCGTCGTGCACGACACTGCCGGCGTCCCAATGGTCGAGGCCGGCCATGCAGTTGAGCAGCGTCGATTTGCCGACGCCCGATTCGCCGACGATCGCCACGAATTCGCCTTTCGCGACTTCGAGCGAGACGTGCTCGAACACCGGCACATCGCCGTAGTGCTTGCCCAGGTCGGTGATGCGCAGACTCATGCGATCTGTGCCACCTGCCGCACCACCTGCTCGATCGCATCCGGCGCTTCCGCCGCAATGACCCGGCGCTGCGGCATGCTGCGCAGCCAGGTGATCTGTCGCTTGGCGAGCTGGCGCGTGGCCGCGATGCCGCGCTCGCGAAGCTCGGCCATGGGCCAGTCGCCGTCCAACGCTTCCCACGCCTGCCGGTAGCCGACGCAGCGCATCGAGGGCAGGTCGGCATGCAGGTCGCCGCGCGCGCGCAGTGCGTGCACTTCGTCGAGGAAGCCCGAAGCCAGCATCGCGTCGAAGCGCAGCGCAATGCGTTCGTGCAGCCATGCGCGTTCGGTGGGCTCGAGCGAGATCAGCGCCGCGGACGGCCATCCGCTCGCGAGCGCGCCGGTGCTGCCGGCGGCATGGAAGCTCGACAGCGGCTGTCCGCTGGTGTGCCACACCTCCAGCGCTCGCTGGATACGCTGGCTGTCGTTCGGTGCGAGACGTGCGGCAGCGACCGGGTCGACTTCCGCCAGCCGCGCGTGCATCGCGGGCCAGCCCAGCGCGGCGGCGTCGGCTTCGAGCTGCTTGCGGACTTCGGGGTCGGCGGCCGGCATGGCGTCGATGCCTTCGGCGAGCGCCTTGAAGTAGAGCATCGTGCCGCCGACCAGGAGCGGCAGCTTCCCGCGCGCGCCGATGTCGGCGATGAGCCGACGCGCATCCTGCACGAAGGCGGCGGCGCTGTAGGTGTCGCTCGGGTCGATGATGTCGATCAGGTGATGCGGCACTTCGGCGCGCTCTTCGCGCGAGGGCTTGGCGGTGCCGATGTCCATGCCGCGATAGACCAGCGCCGAATCGACGCTGACGATCTCGACCGGCCGCACGCGCGCCACGGCAAGTGCCGCCGCCGTCTTGCCCGATGCGGTCGGCCCGCCCAGCGCGACGTAGCGCGGCGCGGCGTGCGCGTCAGTGGCCATGCGCCTCTCCATGCCTGCGCACCAGCGTCCACGCGACGAGCGCGATGCAGGCGCTCCAGAACCACATGCCGAGCGTGAGCGGCATCACGGTGCCGTCCATGCGCGCACCGAGCCAGCCACCGATGCCGAAGGCGGCCAGCATCATGATGAAGCCGTTGAGTGCCGATGCCGCGCCCGCCGCCTTCGGGAAGGGCCCGACCGCGCCCGTTTGGCCGCAGGGCTGGTGCACGCCGTGCGCGAGCATCATGAGCGTGAGCGGCCCCACGATCGCGGCGACCGACTGCACCCCCGCCAGCGAGAGCGCGCCCATCGCGGTGCCGCCGACCAGCGTGAGAACGCTGGCCCGCGCGACGCTGCCGCGAACGCCGTATCGCGCGAGCCAGCGGCGGCAGATGAAGGTGCCCGCGATGTAGGCGACGGAGTTCCACAGCATCACGAGGCCGTACTGCGTCTTCGTGAGGCCCAGCACCTGGATGAAGACGAAGGAGGACGAAGCCAGGAAGGTGAAGAGGAGCCCGTAGGCTGCCGTGGTGAGCGCGCTGAAGGCCAGGAAGGTCGGGTTGCGCAGCACCATCGCCCAGGTGCTGACCAGGGTGGCGAAGCGCAGGGCGTCAGGATTGCGCGCCGGAAGGGTTTCGTTGAAGCGAAATGCAATCAGTGCGAGCGTGGCCGCGCCGAACAAGGTCGGCACCAGCAGCGCGAAGCGCCAGCCGAAGAAGTCGGAGACCAGTCCGCCCGTCGGTGCGCACAGGCACGCGATGACGCCCAGGCCGGTCAGCGCGCGCGACATGACGCGCGCGCCCTCGGCCGGCTGGTAGAGGTCGCGCACGATCGCACGTGCCGCCATCACCGCCGAGCCCATGGCCGCGCCCTGCAGCGTGCGCCAGACGATCAGCACTTCGATGGAAGGCGCGACCGCGCTGCCGATGCTTGCCAGCACGTAGCCGCCCAGTCCCCACAACAGCACCGGCCGCCGGCCGAAGCGGTCCGACAGTGGCCCGAAGACGAGCTGCGAACTCCCGAAGGCCAGCAGCAGTGCGCTCAGCGTGAGCTGCGCATGCGCCATCTGCGCGCCGAGGCTGGCCGTGAGCGCGGGAAGCGCGGGCAGGTAGAGATCGGTCGTGATCGGCTGGATGCCCAGCAGCAGCGCGAGCATGAGCACGACCAGCGCCGCCGGCATGCCGGCGATGCGTGCGGAGTTCGTGGAAGAAGGAGAGAGAGCCTGTGCGGCAGGGGGCGGCATGCGCCCAAGGGTAACAAAGCCCGGGTCAGAGCGAAGGCGTGGACGCGTTGTGCGCGACGGTGGGCTGGTTCGCCGCCATGTCCGAGGGCGGCTCCAGCGGCGGCTCGTGCATGCGGAAGAGTTGGGTGAGGGCCGAGCGGTACTGCCCCTGCCCGATCGAATTGAGGTTGTGGTGCGACCCGCCTTCGACCAGCACGAACATCTTCGGCACCGTCGCGGCGTCGTAGAGCTTGCGGCCCAGCGTCGGGTTGATCAGGCTGTCGGCGGTGCCGTGCACCACGAGCAGCGGCGCCCCGATGTCCTTGACCTTGCTGATCGCCTCGAAGCGCTGCGTGATGAACGGCCCGAAGGGCAGCCATCCCCACTTGAAGCTGCTGACCACGTCGGCGATGGAGGTAAAAGTGCTTTCGACGATGGTGCCGCTCTCGTCGTGCACCCGCGATGCGAGGTCGATGCCGATCGCGCCACCGAGCGAGTGGCCGAAGATGTAGCGCGGCTGCCTGGGGTGCTGCGCGGCGAGCCACTTCCAGGCTTCGAGTGCGTCCTCGCGGGCCGAATCTTCAGAAGGCAAGCCCTTGGAGCTCTTGCCGAAACCGCGGTAGTCGATCGCGAGCACCGAGAAGCCCAACTCGTTCATCCGCCGCATCCGTGGCGACGAGCCGGCCACGTTGTAGCGCGCACCGTGCAGGTAGAGCATGACCGGCTGGTCCGGCGACTCCGGCGCGCGGCCGCCGAGCCAGAGTCCGTGCAGCTTCACCGGCTCGCCGGTGAGGGTGGACTCGAACTCGATCCAGACGTCCTCCATGCCGACGCTGCTGGCTTCCGAATTGCCCCAGCTTCGGTCGCTGGGCTGGAAGATCCATTCGCGCTGACGTTCGTCGAGGGTCGAGCAACCTGCTGCCAGCAGGGCAACCAGGGCGGTAGCGGATGCATACAGGGACCACTTTTTCATGAACGTCGAAGGATGGGGGCTTAGCCGGAAAAGTTCAACGAAAGACCTCATGCAACGGATGTGCCTGGCAAGTCGATGACCCCGGAAAACCCTAGGTTCGGCGCGGCTGTACGCGCATCCGGGGCCCGAAAACCGCCGGATGTAAGCGAGGTAAGGAAAAGAAGCGCGGTGAGTGTTCGCTCAGCGACCGCGCATGAACAGCGCGTCGAGCTCCCGGACCGACAACTGGCGCCATGTCGGCCGGCCATGGTTGCACTGGTCGGAGCGTTCCGTGGCTTCCATCTGGCGCAGCAGCGCGTTCATCTCGTCAAGGGTCAGCTTGCGGTTGGCGCGTACCGCGCCGTGACACGCCATGGTGGAGAGCAGTTCGTTCTGGGCGCGCTGCACCACGGTGCTGGCGTCGTGGTTGGCCAGCTCGGCGAGCACGCTGCGCGCGAGTTCGACCGGGTCGCCGTCCGCCAGCGTGCTGGGCACGGCACGCACTGCCAGGGTGCGCGGCGAAAACGGCGAGATCTCCAGTCCGAGCGAGGGCAGCACCGCGGCGCAGGCTTCGGCCGTCGCGACTTCCTGCGGCGTGGCCGCGAAGGTGGCCGGAATCAGCAACGGCTGGCTCGCGATCGAGGCGCCATCGAGCTGCGTCTTGAGGCGCTCGTAGACGATGCGCTCGTGCGCCGCATGCATGTCGACGATCACGAGGCCCTGGCTGTTCTCCGCGAGGATGTAGATGCCTTGCAGCTGGGCCAGCGCGCGGCCCAGCGGCCAGCTTCCTTCCGGGGCCGCGCCGATGCTTGCAGGGGCCTGCACAGCCGGTGCGAATCTCGGGGCTGCCGCTGCGGGCGTCGAATGTGCATCTGATGTCGGCAGCGCGACCGGCGCGGACGTCTCGTTGCGATAGGCGGGCCACATCGCCGCCGCGTCGCCGAGGCCGCGCTCGGAGGCAAACGGAATCGCAGGCTGTGTCCATGAAGCCGCTTCGGGCAATGCGCGCGGCTTGAAGAAAGGTTCGGCGGGCGCTGCCACCGCATCGCCTGCGCGCGGCGCCGCGAGCGCGTCCTCGATCGCGTGGCGCACCGCCTGATGCACTTCGCGGCCGTCGCGGAAGCGCACTTCGATCTTGGTCGGATGCACATTGACATCGACACGCGCCGGATCGATCTCGAGGTACAGCGCATACACCGGCTGGCGCTGGCCATGCAGCACGTCCTCGTAGGCGCTGCGCACCGCGTGTGCGAGCACCTTGTCGCGAACGAATCGGCCATTGACGTAGAAGAACTGCTGGTCGGCGCGCGACCGTGCGGCATCGGGAATGCCCGCACGGCCGGTGACGCGCACCGGACCGGCTTCGCGCGCGACCGCGACGCTGTGCTTGACGAAGTCGTCGCCGAGCGTGTCGGCCAGTCGCTGCTCCAGCGTGGCCGCCGCGCGCCATTGTTCGACGAGGCGACCTTCGTGCCAGATCGAGAAGCCGACATCGGGCCGGGCGAGCGCGTGGCGGCGAACCGCCTCGATGCAGTGCGCGAGCTCGGTCGCATCGGTCTTCAGGAACTTGCGGCGCGCGGGCGTCGCGAAGAACAATTCGCGCACTTCGACTGTGGTGCCGATCGCGCGCGCCACCGGGCGCAATTCGCCGGTGCGGCCATCGAGCGCGAATGCGCTGTCGGCGCCGGCAAAGCGCGACTGGATGCTGAGCTCGGCGATGGCGTTGATGGCCGCGAGCGCTTCGCCGCGAAAGCCCATGGTGCCGACGGTCTCGAGATCATGGAGGCTCGTGATCTTGCTGGTCGCATGACGCCGCAATGCGAGCGGAAGCTCGCCCTGCGGCAGGCCGGAGCCGTCGTCCTCGACCGAGATCAGGCGAACGCCGCCAGCCGAAAGCCGCACCGTGATCTGCCGTGCACCGGCATCCAGTGCGTTGTCGAGCAGCTCGCGAATCACCGAGGCCGGGCGCTCCACGACTTCGCCCGCCGCGATCTGGCTGATCAGTTCGTCAGGAAGCTCGCGGATCGGGCGCCGCGCCGCAGGGGCCGTGGAAGAGGGGAGTGCGCTCACGGGGACATTCTAGAAGGGCACCCCTGCTGCAGTCGTGATAATGCGCGCCATGGAAATCATCAGCTTTCTCATCGATTTCATCCTTCATATCGACAAGCACCTCGAGGCCTTCGTAGCGAGCTACGGGGTCTGGGTGTATGGCCTTCTCTTCGTGATCGTGTTCGTCGAAACAGGGCTCGTCGTGATGCCCTTCCTGCCCGGCGATTCGCTGCTGTTCATCGTCGGCGCACTGGCCGGTGCGGGGCTCATGAGCTATGGGGTTGCGGTGCCGATCCTGCTCGCGGCCGCGATCCTCGGCGACCAGTGCAACTACAGCATCGGCCGCTACTTCGGGCCGAAGGTGTTCCAGTGGGAGAGTTCCCGCTTCTTCAACCGCAAGGCCTTCGACCAGGCGCATGCGTTCTACGAGCGCTACGGCGGCATCACCATCATCCTCGCGCGCTTCATGCCGTTCATCCGCACCTTCGCGCCTTTCGTGGCCGGCGTGGCCGACATGACGCGCGGGAAGTTCACGATGTTCAACGTGGTGGGTGGTTTGATCTGGGTGCTCGGCATCACGACGGCGGGGTACTTCTTCGGCAACCTCCCGCTGGTGCGCGAGCATCTGGAAAAGATCATCTGGGGCCTGATCCTCATCCCCGGCCTGATCGCGATCTTCGGCGCCTGGCGCGGCTCCCGCAGCGCCTCCACAGCCCGTTAACCACCGAGCACCCCAAACAAAAAAGCGCGCCCGAAGGCGCGCTTTTTTTGTTCCAGAAACCCCGCGGATCCGGCTCCGCCGGTCCGCCGGGGTTGCCCCCGCGAGGGGGTGGAGAGCGACACGCAGTGCGCGAGCCTGGGGGCGGGCTAATACCGTGGCCCGTTGTTCGGGTAGTAGCTGTTGCTCGGGTAGTACTGCTGGTTGTAGTTGCGCTGGTCCGCGCTGCGGCCCACCTGATTGCCGATCAGCCCACCGACTGCTGCGCCGCCCACCGTCGCCGCAGTGCTGCCGCCGACTGCGTGGCCGATCACCGCGCCGCCCACTGCGCCGCCGGCCGTTCCCAATTGTTCATTGGGTCCTGCGGCACAGCCCGCCAGCGTCATGATGGCGGTGGCAGCCGCGGTCGTGATCCAGAGTCTCGTCTTCATGATGTCCACCTTTCAGTGATTGGTGGATTCATTCTCTGGAGACGGCTGTGCGCGGGTGTAGGAGACGGCCCCGGTGTCTTGAGCGAATGCACTATCGGCACGTGCACGACAAATTGCGCGCAAGGCATCAGTGCAGACGCACTGCGTTGCGCTGCCTCGGCGCGAGGTGAACGCCTGCAATCATGCAGCGCACCGAACCGCCTGCCATTTCGACAGTGGGCACCGCGAGCGGCACCAGTCGCGCGGATCGCTCGATGACCGCTTTCTGCTGCGTAGTGAGGCTGTCATGGGCGCGCCGCGAAAGCGCGAGCATGCGCCCGTCGCGTCCCGACAACTCGATCGCATTGCCCGCGAAGTCGGTGATCTGCGCCGCGCTCAATGCGATGACCTCGCGCCCCGATTCCTCGAGCCGCGCACGCACTTCATCGGCACGGCGGCGGTCGGGAATGAGGTCGAAGCCCACCATCGCGAACTCGGTCGCGACGCACATCAGCACATTGGTGTGATAGACCGGCTGGCCTGCCGCATCGCAGGTGTCGAACGCGACCGGTTCGAAGTTGAAGTGCGTGCTGAAGCGCTCCAGCGCCACCGGATCGGCGCGGTTCGAGCGTGCGACGTATGCAACGCGCGCCACATGGTCGAACACCATCGCGCCGGTGCCTTCGAGAAAGAGGCCGTCGTGCTCGAGGCCTGAATAGTCGATCACTTCCTGCACGCGGTAGTCGGCCTTCAGCGTCTCGATGATCTCGGGCCGTCGCTCGCGACGACGGTTCTCGCAGTACATCGGAAAGAGCGCGACATGGCCGCCCGGATGCGTCGAGAACCAGTTGTTCGGGAACACCGAATCCGGCGTGTCGCGCTCACCGCGGTCCTCGAAGAGATGCACGCGCACGCCTTCGGCTTCGAGGCGTTCGGCGGCCGAGGTCACTTCGCGGTAGGCCGACTGCGCGATCGCCTGCGCGGCTTCCTTCGCGGCGCGCGTCTGGAATGCGTTGTCCGCCGCGGTCTCGGGATTGGGCGTGAAGCCATGCGGGCGAATCATCACGATCGCGGAAGGGGCCTGGATGGATTGGAGCCGGGACATGCGTGCGTTTCCTCTCTCTTGCTGGATTGACGTTCAGGCCACGCGGCGCATCACTGCGCGCGAAGCACCGGGGCGGGTGTAGCGGAACAGGTCCTTCGGGTCGTCGGCCGAGGGCACGAGTTCGACATCGACGCCCATGTCGCGCGACATGGCCTGGTCGAACACGTAGCGCAGCGTCGAGTAGTCCTCGAGCGCGAAGCCCACCGAATCGAAGACGGTGACCTGCGAGGCGTGCTGGCGGCCGGCCTCGATGCCGGCGAGCACGCGCCACAGGTCGACCACCGGGAAATCCTTCGGCAATTGCTGGATGTCGCCCTCGATGCGCGTCTGCGGCTCGTATTCGACGAACACCCGCGCCCGGCGCAGCACATCGACGTGCAGTTCGGTCTTGCCGGGGCAATCGCCGCCGACCGCATTGATGTGCATGCCCGGCTCGATCATGTCCGGCGTGAGGATGGTCGCGTAGGTCTTGTCGGCGGTGACGGTGGTCACGATGTCGGCGCCACGAACGGCTTCGGCGGTCGATGCGCAGCGGAGCAGCTTCAGGTGCGGATGGATCGAGAGGTTGCGAAGCAGCTTGTCCGTGGCGCGCGGGTCGACGTCGTAGACCGCGATCTCGTCGATGCCCAGATGCGCATGAAAAGCCAGCGCCTGGAATTCGCTCTGCGCCCCGTTGCCGATCAATGCCATCCGTCGCGCGTCGGGCCGTGCGAGTGCGCGCGCCGCCGTCAGCGAGGTCGCGCAGGTGCGCAGCGCGGTGGCCACGGTGAGCTCGGACAGCAGCACCGGGTAGCCCGTTTCCACTTCCGCGAGCACCCCGAAAGCCATCACGGTGTACAGGCCCTTCGCGGTGTTGCTCGGGTGGCCGTTGACGTACTTGAAGGCGTAGGTCTTGGCGCTCGACACTGGCATCAGCTCGATCACGCCGATGTCGGAGTGGCTCGCCAAGCGGGCCGATTTGTCGAAATCGGCCCAGCGGATGAAGTCCTCACGGATGACGTCGGAGAGCTGGCGGATGAACGGGATCACGCCCACGCCCTGGATCAGTCGGGACATGGTGGGGACATCGATGAAGCGGGTCATGGGGCTCTCCTTGCGGGATGCCGGGCGTTGCCGGGATGCACTCATTGTTCCGCTGAGAGGTGCCAGATTGAACCCTTCAACCTGTCAAATACAGCGTTGAAGCTTGCAGTTTGCTAGCCAAAAATAGCAAAATGCCACGTCATGGACGACGTCGACCGCCAACTCATTGCGCTGCTCAGGGACGACGCCCGCATGTCGGTGGTGGCGCTGGCGCACAAGCTGCGCGTGGCGCGCGCCACGGTCCAGAACCGCATCGCGAAGCTGGAGGCCGACGGCACCATCGTCGGCTACACCGTGCGCCTGCGGCCCGATGCGGAGGGTTACCGCATCCGCGCGATGATGAGCATCGAGGTCGACGGGCCGAACGGCGACGAGGTGCGTCGTGCGCTGCGGGGCCATCCGAACGTGATCACCCTGCATTCCACCAACGGCCGGTGGGACCTGCTGGCCGAACTGCGCGCGGACACGCTCGAAGCGTTCGACCGGGTGCTGACCGCGATCCGTTCGATCCCCGGGATCTCGAACAGCGAGACCAGCATCCTGCTGTCGACCTACAAGCTGTGATCGAGGCGCGGGCCAATCAAGAGCGCTCCTGCCAGCGCGCAGGCCGCGAGCGTCCAGACGATCACCGCGCCCGAGGGCAGGTCGAACAGCGCCGACAGCGCGAGCCCGAGCGCATAGCCCAGCGCGCCGACGGTGTAGGCGATGCGCAGCCGCCGAGCTCCGTTGTGCGCCCGGGTGCCGAGCGCCGGGATGATGAGGCTGGAGAACACGAGGTACACGCCGACGAGCTGCACCGAGGCTGTCACCGCGAGCGCGAAGGCCGCGTAGAAGCCGAAGCGGCCCAGCCGCTCGATCCATCCGAGCCGCATCGCGAGCAGCAGCACGACGGAGATGCCGCCGAGCCACAGCAGTTGCGTCTTGTTCACCCACAGGATCTGGCCGACGAGCAGGTCCTTCAGATGCTCGCCGCCATGCGGATTGCTCGCGAGCAGCAGGATGCCGGCGCAGGCCGCGAGGATGAACATCACGCCGATCAGCGCTTCCTGCTGCTGCGGCGCGCGGCGCTCGGTCCACGTCAGCAGCCAGGCGCCGAGCAGCGCTGCCGTGACAGCCGCGGCCTGCACCGCGACACCGCCCTCGGGCAAGCCGACGGCATCGGCGGCGATCACGCCGAGGCCGGCGATCTGCGCGATCGCCAGGTCGATGAAGACGATGCCCCGGTCCAGCACCTGCATGCCCAGCGGCACGTGCGTGGCCAGCACCAGAAGGCCCGCGATCAGCGCCGGGCCGAGGATGCCCGCGTCGAGCGCGCTCCAGCTCACGACTTCGCCCCGGCGCCGACGAGCCGCGCGAGCGTGTCGTCGAAGAGGCCGAACAGGTCCTTCGCGCCGTCGGTGCCGCCCACGGTGAAGGGCAGCTTGACCGCCGGAACGCCTGCGTTCTTGCTGAGCCAGTCCGATGGCCGCGAGTCCTGGTAGGCGGCGTGGATCACCATCTTCGCGGGCGTGCCCTTGAGGGTCGCCTGCACTTCCTGGAGATGCGAGGCGGTGGGCTCGACGCCGGGCTTGGGTTCGAGCACCGCGACCTCCTTCATGCCGAGCCAGTCATAGAGATAGACGAAGGCGTTGTGCTGTGAAACCACCGGTGCGCCCTTGAGCGGCGCGCCCTGCGTGCTCCAGCGCGTCATCGCCTGCTGCCAGCGCTGGCTGAAGTCGGCGCCGCGCTTGGCGTACTCGGCAGCGTTGGCCGGATCGACCTGCTGCAGCCGCTTGCCGAGCGCGGTGGCGACCAGCGCGATGTTGCGCGGGTCGGTCTGGATGTGCGGATTGCCCGCCGCATGCACGTCGCCCTGCGAGCGGTCGACCTGCGTCGGCACCTCGAGCTTGCGCACGAAGTCGGCGGCCGCGAAGTTGCCGGGCTGGCCGGGCTGCACCTTCGCGTTGCCCGACTGCTGCAGCAGCACCGGCAGCCAGCCGATCTCCAGCTCCGCGCCGGTGCAGACCACGAGGTCTGCACTGCGCGCGCGGGCGATCAGGCTCGGCTTGGCCTGGATCTGATGCGGGTCCTGCAGTGCGTTGGTGGCGACCGAGACGTCGACGAGACTGCCGCCGAGTTCCTGTGCCAGCGCACCCCATTCGGGCTCGCAGGCGAAGACGCGCAGCGCGGCCTGCGCGGGTGCGGCCAGCAGCATCAGCGGCGCGGCCAGCAGGGCGATGAGGGGAAGGGGAGGGCGAATCTTCATGGTGTGCTCCTTGTCGTGTGTTCGTGGGATGCGTTCAATAGTTATGCGCGCCGTGGGCGCCGAGACTCATCTGGTATTGCAGGGTGATCTGGTTGTCGATGAACCCTTCGCGCGCGCGGTCCTGCGCGAACTGCAGCCGGATGCGCGAGAACTCGCTCGGGTTGAAGTCCACCATCACCGAGTTCTTGCGCGGCCGGTAGTTGCTGAACAGCGCGGTGGAAGCCAGCCCGAAGCTCGGCGTGCCGGGGTCGAGTTGTTCCGTCCGCACGCCGACGCGCCAGCGCGGCATGAACTGGTAGACGCCCTGCACGTACCAGCCCGACTGCGCCACGCGATAGTCGCCGAAGGCGTCGGTGTTGCCCACGTCGTAGAGCAGGTTGCCGTTGCGCGTGCTGCGCAGGTATTCGCCCTGCAGCTTGAAGTTGGTCCGCGTGGCGTTGCCGTTGGGCGCCCACTTCCACACACCGTCGAGCACCCACACGCGGGTGTCGCCGTTGAAGATGTCGTTCACCGTCGCGCCCGCTGCGTTCGTCGAGACCAGGGCCTGGTTGTTCGCCTTGGCGTTGAGCACCGAGACGCCGGCGCGCCAGTTGCTGCTGTCGCCGATGTCGCCGCCGGTGTGCAGCGTGAGCGCGGTCATGCCGGCGCCGTTGCTGCTCGAATCGCTGCCCGGAAAGGTGCGGCCCCGGCCGATCTCGGCGCCGAGTTCGATGTAGTGGTCGATCGGCGCGATCCAGGTGAGCTGCATGCCGTCGTCACCGTACTGCGTGCCGAGCATCGCCTGGTAGGCGAGCGGGTTGTCGACGAAATCCCAGGTGTGGGAATGTTGCGAGTTGAGATAGCCGATCCCCGAGAAGAAACGGCCCGCCTTGAGCGACAACCCGTTGTCCAGCGAAGTCGTCTGGATGAAGGCTTCTTCCACCGACACCGAGTTGTCCGGCTCCAGTGCGATGTTGGCTGCGCCACGCAGCCACGGGTCGATGCTGGCCGAGAAGCCCAGCTCCGATTCCGAGAGGCTGAAGCCCCGCGTGCCGGGCCCGATCTGCGCGTCCGGCGGCAGCGGGAAGCCGGTGATCGCGTACTTGGCCGGGTCCTGCGAGGTGCGGGTGTAGCCGCCCGAGAGGATCAGCGACAGGGCGGGATTGAAGGCGCTCGCTCCGGCGCCGGCGCCCGTGGACGCGACCGCTGCCGCAGGCGGCTCGGCGGCGGGCGGCGGCGTCGGGATGGCCGGCGCGGCGGCGGTGGCGGCCGGCGCGGTCGCCTGTGCCGCGGCGGACTCGGCTGCCTTCACGCGTTGTTCGAGCGCCTGCAGGCGCGCTTCGTAGTCGGCGCGCATGGACTGGATCTCCCGTCGAAGTGCGTCGACATCGGAGGACGAAGGATCGGCCAGCGCGCCGAGCGGCATGGCCAGGGCCAGCGCGAGGCCGGCCCGGGAAAGGTATTGCATGAGCAGAAGCTCCTCGCAGGAACGTTGGAGGGCGCCCGCCTGGCGCTGGGCGCGGGCGGGCGTGGAGTCAACGGATCAGAGCGAGGAAGCGGGCGGCGCGCGGCTGCGATAGGGGAGCGCAGGCGATCCCGCCCAATCGGCAACGAAAGCGACCAGCGGCGCTTCGTGCCGTACGGGGGGATGCGGGAGCACGATCGGCGCGCTGGGCAGCGCGCCGCCATGGATGGTGGCCGCCAGCAGGCAGAGGTCGCAATGGCCGGCCTGCGACAGCGGCTCGTCGGGTGTCGGTGCGCCTTGCTGGGCCGTGGGCACCACATGCGACACGCCGTGCCACAGCGCGGCGACTTGCGCCACCGGAAGCAGCAGCATGACCCATAGCAGCCACGCGAAGCGGCGCGTCGAAGGGCTTGGGGTGCGTGGAGCTGCCATGGCGAGGATCCGCAATCTTAGCGATTGCAGACCGCGACGGATCAGCTGCGCAGGCGGGCCAGCGCCTCGTCGCTCAGCAGCCGTTCGGCCATCGGGAAGAGCTCGTCGCGCTCGAAGTCGGCGAGATGCGTGCACAGCGCGGCCAGCGGTTCGATGCTCGGCAGCAGCGCCTGCGCATCGGTCGAAGGGAGTGCGTCGCTGCCGAGCAGGGGCGCCAGCGCGCGCCATTGCGCCGCGAGGCTGCGGTGGTTTTCGCGCATGCCGCTTTCCATGTCGCGAATGCAGACGGCATCGGAGCCGGCCATCGATTCGTACAGTGCGGGGAAGAGCTGCGTCGACAGCCATTCGTCGTGCGCCGCGAGCGCGGGCGAGAAGACCTCGCGCAACCGGTGCAGCATCTGCTGCGATGGCGCATCGAGCGGACCCGGGCGCAGGCGCTCGGACAGGCTCGCGAGCAGGGACGCGATCTCGTGGTTCAGCGCGTTGTCGAATGCACTCATGGTCTGGCGTCGATCATCGCACCAGCCCTCAGTGCCCGCAGGGCGGCCCATCGCCGGCTTGCCGCAGGAAGGCGATCAGGTCCGCGCGTTCGCCCGGGTCGTCGATGCCGGCGTAGGTCATCGTGGTGCCGGGTACGGTGGCGGGCGGATTCGAAAGAAATCGATCCAGCGACTTGTCGTTCCAGACGATGCGCGAGTTCTTCATCGCATCCGAATAGGGGTAGCCCGGGATGCTGCCCGCGTGCCGGCCGAACAGGCCGCAATGCCGCGGTCCGACGCGGTCGGTGGCGAGCGCATGGCAGGCCATGCACCGGACATAGAGTTGTTCGCCGCGCGCGACGTCCGGTGCTGCGAGCGCGGGCACGGTCGCGCCGGCGGTCAACGCGACCGCCGCCGCCAGCGAGTGGGCCTTCACGATACGAAGGCCGCAGGAACTGGCGACTCGCCCACCGCCTGGCGCAACACGGCCCAGTGCATCGCCTCGTCGCCGAGGATGCTGGCCGCCGCCTTCGAGAGCTCGCGCTCATGGAACAGCGGCACCGCGCCCAGATAGGCGCTGACCGCACCCTGTTCCAGCTTCGCCGCGAAGCGCAGCACGTCGGCCTGCGACTTCAGTTGCTCCATCGGGAAGTCGTACTTCGACTTGGCCATGACAGGCTTGCCACCCAGCTTGGTGATCGTTGCCGCGAGCACGTCCGCATGTTGCTTGTGATGGCCCTGGAAGGTCGTGGCCAGGTCGAGCACGGGCTTGTCGAGCAGCTGGCTTTCCGCGCCGACCTGATAGGCAGCGATGGCTTCGAACTCCGCGCCCAGCGCGGTGTTGAGGATGCGCACGTCATTGGCGCCGTCGCCGCCGGCCTTGGCCGCGAGAGCATGGTTGCCGGCGAGCAGCGCCACGGCCGTGCCGGAGAGCACGAGCCCGGTCTGGCCGAGAAAGAGACGTCGCGCGGAGGCGGTCGATGGCATCAGAAAGAACGACATGGTGGGCTCCCTTCAGGTGGTGGATGGGTCAGTCACGCGGAGGCTGCGCGTCCTCGGACAGGCGTGCGAGCACGCCGGCCACGATGCGATCGCAACGCGCGCCGGCGAACGAGAAGGCATCGCCCAGCGCGACGTCGATGTCACGCGACAGGTGCTCGCGCAGCATCCCGCGCGCACGCAGGAAGCGCGTGCGCACCGTGGCCTCGTTGAGCTGGAGCGCCTCGGCGGTTTCCGAAACGCTCATCTCCTCGACGGCGCGCAGCACGAACACGGTGCGATAGGCCTCGGGCAAGCGGTCGATCCGGTGCTCGATGAGGTTTCGGATTTCCTGCCGCATGGCGATGCGCTCCGGTTGCAGGTCGGGGTCGGCTTCTTCCCAGGACGCGCCGGTGTCGGCGGCCGCGTCGATCGCGGTGTCGAGCGGGATCACCTGGGCGCTGCGGCGACGCAGGCGCGCCAGGGCTTCGTTGATGACGATGCGTGCGAGCCAGGTCGACAGGCGGGCCTCCTCGCGGAAGCTGCCGATCGCGCGCCAGGCGCGCAGGTACGCTTCCTGCAAAGCCTCTTCCGCTTCGTCGTCGCTGCGCAGGATGCTGCGTGCGGTGCGGAACAGGAGCTGGTTGTGACGCCGCATGATGAGCGCGAAGGCCTGCGCGTCGCCGCCGGCGGCACGGGCCGCGAGCCCGGCATCGGAGTCCTGCGGCGAGGGCGGGCTGGAAGGAGTGGGTGCGATGTGTGACATGTGCTTCTCTTGCCCATTGGATGGTTCATCAAGGCGGCGCGTTTCAACTTTCGTGGAAGCCGCCATATACAGCCGGGGCGAGACCCGGCAACATGGTCGCCGCCGACCGGTGGCGGCTGCTTCAGAGGAGAACGGATGAACGGGGCTTGGCGCGCGATCCGCGCGATGGCGTTTCTGGCTTCGGCGCTGGCTTCTGCGCTCGGCGCGGGTGCGGCGTCCCCGGCCAAGCTCGAGCAGGAGGTTCAGCGCTTCGCCGTCGCATGCGCCAAGAACGAGGACTACCCCGATCTCTACGACTGCCGCTGCCTCACCGAAGGCTACCGGGAGGCGGTGAGGGAGACTGGCTCGACCTTCCGGCGCCGGGCGCTCGTGCGCGACTACAAGCTGCTGCAGCAATGCCCGGCCGCGAAGTCGAGCATCTATGCATGGTTCCGCCAGGACTGCATCTCGAACGCCGACAGGCGGCCCAACCATGGCGACTTCTGCAGTTGCAGCGCCGAGGCCTTCGCCACGGCCTTTCGCGCTTCGCCACCCACATCGAAGGGCGACATCGCCAAGCTCAAGAAGGAGTCGATGCGCTCTTGCGGCGCCCAGGACCCGCTGCCGCTGCGACACCCGCAGATCGATCTGAAGTAGCGCGCGAGCTAGAGCTGCCGGCTCCGTGCCAGGGGCGGGTTCTGGGCGAAGTAGCGCTGGATTCCGCGCATCAGCGCATCCGCAAGGTCTTCCTGGTAGGCCACGCTGCGCAGCTTGGCTTCTTCCTCGGGGTTGCTGATGAAGGCCGTCTCGACCAGCACGCTCGGGATGTCCGGCGCCTTGAGGACCGCGAACCCGGCCTGCTCGACCTGCCCCTTGTGCAGCCGCGCGCCGATGCCGCGGATTTCGCCGAGCATCGCGCCGCCGAGGCGGAGGCTGTCGTTGATCTGCGCCGTGGTGCTCATGTCGAGCAGGGCGCGCTGCACCTGCACTTCGTGGTTGCCCACGTTGACGCCGCCGACCTTGTCGGCCTGGTTTTCCTTGTTGGCGAGCCAGCGCGCCGCGCTGCTCGACGCGGCGCCCTGGCTCAGCGCGAACACGCTCGCGCCGCGCGCGTCCGGCGTGGTGAAGGCGTCGGCATGGATGCTCACGAACAGGTCGGCCTGCACGCGCCGCGCCTTCTGCACGCGCGTGCCGAGCGGCACGAAGAAGTCCGCGTCGCGCGTGAGGAAGGCGCGCATCGGATTGCCGTTGACGCTGCTCGCGTTGATGCGCTCGCGCAGTCGGTGCGCGATCTGCAGCACGATGTCCTTTTCGCGCGTGCCGTTCGAGCCGATCGCGCCCGGGTCCTCGCCGCCATGACCCGGGTCGAGCGCGACGATGATGATGCGGTCGGTCTGGTTCGGCGTGGCGCCGCCGCGCGCGGGCGAGGGCGAAGGCGTCGGCGCGCTTGCGACCGGCGGCACTTGCAGCGGCAGTCCACCGCCAGCCGGTGCGCGGCCTGCGGCGGCGGCGGATGCGGTGGAAGAGGGCTGCTGCGTTGCGCGCGCCGCTTGTGCCATCAGGTCACCGAGCGGATCGGTGGCTTCGGCACCGGCCTTGGGCGCGGCCGGTGCTTCTGCCATCTGCGGGGCATTGCGCGGCGCAGGCGCGGCGGCCTGTGCCTTGTTGGGCACTTCGCGCATGCGCTCGCTGATGAAGCTCTCGAGCGGATCGATCGGTTTCTGTGGATAGAGATCGAGCACCAGCCGGTCGCGATACGCCGCCACCGGCGCGAGCGAGAAGACTTGCGGCGCCACCGCCTGCTTCAGATCGAACACGATGCGCACCACGCTCGGCGCGAACTGCCCGACCCGCAGGCCGTTGATGTAGGGGTCGTCAGGCTTGATCTTGCCGACGAGTTCGCGCAGCGCGGGGTTCAGGTCGATGCCTTCGATGTCCACCGCGAGGCGGGGCGGATTGCCGACGACCAGCTGCTGCGAATTCAGTCGCCCGTCGGACTCGATGGTGACGCGCGTGTAGTCTTCCGCGGGCCAGACGCGAACGGCGACGATGCTCGCGCCGCGCGCGATCTCGTGAATGCCGAGCAGAAGGGCGAGGCTGCCGCCTTGCAGCAATGCGCGGCGTTTCAATCCTTCCGGGCTCATGCGGCGGCGAGCAACCGGCTGCCGCGCTCGGTATTGGCGCGAAGGGTCACGGTGCGGGTGTCGTCGGTCATTGCTTCGATTTTAATAGCAAGATCTGCAAGCGGGATGCGCCCTGCGGCGTTTTCAGGCCATTCGGCCACCTTGACGCCGGGCCCCGCGAAGATGTCGCGGAAACCCGCGTCTTCCCATTCGCGCGGGTCGCTGAATCGGTAGAAGTCGAAATGAAAGATTGCAAGTCCATCCGGCGCCTCGTGCGGTTCCACCACGGCATAAGTCGGGCTCTTGATGCGGCCCGTGATGCCGAGCGCTCGCAGCAAGTGGCGTACGAAAGTCGTCTTGCCCGCGCCGAGATCGCCCTGCAGTGAAATGAACGCATCACGCAGCGCTGGCGATGACGCGAGCGCGCGAGCCAATGCTTCCGTGTCGTCTTCCGTGCGCCAGACGCGCGTGGTGCTGTGCGTTTCTACAATCGGCAGGTGATCGGCAGCCATCAACTCGTGAATCGGATTCGGGCACTCGCCCAGGAACTCGAATTCTCCCAAATCGGGATCGCGGGTGTCGATCTGTCGAGTGCGGAGCCGGGCCTCGCGGAGTGGCTCGCGAAGGGCTTTCACGGCGACATGCACTACATGGCCGCGCATGGCATGCGGCGAGCGCGACCTGCCGAGCTGGTGCCGGGCACGGTGTCGGTGATCACCGCGCGCATGGACTACCTGCCGCGCGCCACGCCCGACGACTGGCAGACCGTGGAGTTCGCGCGATTGAAGCGGCCGGGCGAAGGCATCGTCTCGCTCTACGCGCGCGGCAGGGACTATCACAAGGTCCTGCGCGCTCGCCTCTCGAAGCTCGCGGAGCGCATCGCGCAGGAGGTCGGCCCCTTCGGCCATCGCGCCTTCACCGATTCCGCGCCGGTGCTCGAAGCCGAGCTCGCGTCGCGCAGCGGGCAGGGCTGGCGCGGCAAGCACACGCTGGTGCTGGACCGCGAGGCGGGCTCGATGTTCTTCCTCGGCGAGATCTACGTGGACATGGCGCTGCCGGCGAGCGAGCCGGTCAGCGCGCATTGCGGCAGCTGCAGTGCCTGTATCGATGTGTGCCCGACGGGGGCGATCATCGCGCCCCACCGCCTCGACGCGAGACGCTGCATCTCCTACCTCACCATCGAGCACGCGGGGCCGATCCCGGTCGACCTGCGGCCGTTGATGGCGAACCGCATCTACGGCTGCGACGACTGCCAGCTCATCTGTCCGTGGAACAAGTTCGCGAAGAAGAGCGCACTGCCCGACTTCGATGCGCGCGAGGGCCTCACCGGCCGGCAGCTCGGCGAACTGTTCGGGTGGAGCGAAGAGGCGTTCCTCCGCTACACGGAGGGCAGTCCGATCCGCCGCATCGGCCATGAACGGTGGCTGCGCAACGTGGCGGTCGCGCTCGGCAATGCGCTGCGTGCCGGCGACGACAGCGCCCGCGCCGCGTTGGAGATGCGCTTGTCGCACCCCAGCGCGCTGGTGCGCGAGCATGTCGAATGGGCGCTCGGCCTCAGTGCCGGATGATCGCGGAAATCTGCGCGGTGCCTGTCTCGAGCGAGCGCGTGGAGCTCAGGCGGATCGAGGCGTACTTCAGTGCCGGATTGCCCAGCAGCTTGCCGCTGTAGCGGCCGTTGAAGCGCACGTCCTGGCAGCCGCTGACATCGAGATCGATCGTCGCATTCACCGGCGACACGTAGTCGGCGCTGGAGCCGGCCATCAGGCAGGCCGCATCGGGAACGCTGCCCTGCACGGTACCGTCCTGCTCGATCCGCAGCGTGCCGGGGTAGACCATCGGTGGCCCCATCGCGCCGCCGTCCTGCTGCGCGAAGTAGAAGAGAAAAGGGCCGTTCCATGCGCCCTGGTAGCGCGTGTAGTCCTGCGCCGGCGCGGCGCCTGCGAGCGACGCGGCGGCGACAGCGACGAGGAAGTTGCGCATCAGCGCATCGTAGCCGCTGCCCGGGCTTTGCGGCAGCGGCAACGTCAGCGCGAGATCAGCGACAGCGCGAAGGGCAGGCTTGCCACGCCCAGCAGTGTCGAGAGCGTGACCAGTCCCGCGACGTAGGGCCCGTTGTAGCCCATGCGCGCCGCGAGCACATAGGCACTCGACGCGGTCGGCACGGCGGAGAAGGTCATCAGCACCGCCGCCTGTGCCGCATCGAGCCGCAGCGCGACCGCCAGGTTCCAGCCGATGAGCGGCAGCGCCAGATGACGGATCGCGAGCAGCGACAGCGCCAGCAGCTTGCCGCGCGCGAGCGACGCGAACTGCATGCCGGCGCCGGCGGCCATCAGCCCCAGCGCGAGCGATGACGCGCCGATGCGCGAGAGCGTGGGTTCGAGCCAGGTCGGCACGCCCAGGCCCAGCAGGTTGGCGATGAGCCCGGTCACGGTGGCGATGATGAGCGGATTGCGCGCGAGCTGCCGCGCGAAGCCGCTCTGCGCATGCCGCGCCATCGGCCATACCGCTGCGATGTTGAACATCGGCACGCACACGCCGATCAGCACGGCGATCATCAGCAGTCCTTCGGGGCCCGCCACGCGGCCCGCGAGCGCGAGGCAGATGAACGAATTGAAGCGAAAGGCGATCTGCGCGCTTGCGGCGTGCTCGCGCCGGTCGATGCGCCCCCCGATCACCGGCAGGAAGGGCAGGGCGTAGGCGAGCGCGATGCCCGAGAGCCCGACTCCGACGCCGGCGGTCAGCAGGTTCGAGGTCGCTCCGAAATCGAGCGGGCTGCGCACGATCGAATGGAAGAGCAGCACCGGGAAGAGGAAGTAGTAGACGAGGCTTTCGACCTGGTCCCACACGAGGCGGTTGAGTGCGGTGTAGCGGCACAGGAGCCAGCCGCAGGCGATGAGTGAGAAGTCCGGGAAGAGAAGCTGCGCATAGTTCACCCGGTCGAGGATAAACGGTGGTCTTCTTGTGGGTTATCCACGAGGTAGCGCGGGGAGCGAGCCGCTAGCATCCAGACTTCTCTCGTTTCTTCTTGGCTCAGGAGGCCATTCAATGAACCGTCGTCAATGGAATGCGTTCGCCGGCGCAGCCGCGCTGTTCGCGGTCGCAGGGTCCAGCTGGGCGCAGAACTACCCCAACAAGCCCATCGAACTCCAAGTGCCGTTCGCGCCGGGTGGCACCACCGACATCGTTGCCCGTGTAATTGCCGAACCGCTGACCAAGGCGCTGGGGCAGAGCGTGGTGGTGATCAATAAGGCGGGCGGCGGCGGCATCGTCGGCGCGGCCGAGACCGCGCGCGCCGCGCCGGACGGCTACAAGCTCGGCATCGCGACCGTGTCGAGCACCGCGGCCAACCCGGCGATCAATCCGAAGACGCCGTACGACCCGATCAACGACTTCACGCCGATCATCAATATCGCGGCAACGCCGAACATCATCGCGGTGCACCCGGGCTTCCCGGCGAAGAACTACGCCGAGTTCCTCGCGGTGCTCAAGAAGAACCCGGGCAAGTATTCGTACGCTTCGTCGGGCACGGGCGGCATCGGGCACCTGCTGATGGAGCTCTACAAGAGCCTGACCAACACCTACGTGACCCACATCCCCTACCGCGGCGCGGGCCCGGCGCTCAACGACGTGGTGGCAGGCCAGGTGGCGATCATGTTCGACAACATTCCCTCGGCACTGCCTTTCATCAAGAGTGGCCGGCTGGTGCCGATCGTGGTGGCTGCACCGCAGCGGCTCAAGGAGCTGCCTGACGTGCCGACCTTCAAGGAAGTCGGCCTGGAGCCGGTGAACCGCATGGCCTACTACGGCATCCTCGGCCCGAAGGGGCTGCCGAAGGAAGTGGTCGACAAGATCAATGCGGCCGTCAAGAAGTCGGTGGAGGATCCGGCGGTGCGCAAGCGCATCGAGGACACCGGTTCGCTCGTTGTCGCCAACACGCCCGAGCAGTTCGCAGCGCAGATCAAGGCCGAATACGAGGTCTACAAGGAAGTCGTGGCGAAGCAGAAGCTCCAGCTCGAGTAAGCCTTCCCACCAGGCGTCTGCCGCTGTCGAAGCCGTGGCAGACGCCGGTGGCGATCAACGCGGTCACCGCGAGCATCGCCGTCGTGTGTATGCCCACCACCGTGAGCGCGAGCGCCAGCGCGCCCGATGCGGTGGTTGCCTGTCCCGGTGCGCTCCCCATGCACAGTGGGACCAGCGCGGGCACCAGCATCAATCCCGCGCCGTGCGCGGTGGACATCATGAAGGACCAGAGCGCGAGGCCGGCATGCCCGACCGGGCCGTGGCCGTGGCCGTGCAATTGCGGGTCGGGATGGCGCGACTTGCGGCCCGACAGGTGCACCAGCAGGGCGATCACCAGCAGCCCCGCCGCCGTGGCCTGCAGCACTGCGCGGTCCATCGACACGCCGAGCGCCACCGCGGCCGCCACCAGCGCGATCGATGCCGCATGCCCGCCCGCGATCGGCGTCAGCGCCCGGAGCACCTGCGACCGGTCGCCCGAACGAAGGCCCCAGACCGCGGCGAACATCCAGCCGGTGGTGGGGTTGAGCCCGTGAAGGGCGCCGCTGCCCGCAACCACCAGCCATGGCCAGAGCTGCGCCATGACATCGGCCCCATCGAACCCCGCGTACCCGTCAGCCGTGCGAGCTGCAGCACGATCCGGCTGCCGCCGCGGCCTTCTTCGGCGCCGGTTCGTAGCGGTCGCGGTGACGCACCCAGCCCATGCCTGCATCGCCTTCGTCGCGGCCCCTGGGTGTGAGGTCCACCATGCTGTAGGCGCCCATCATCACTTCCACGCCGCGGCCATAGGTGGAGTAGGTGTGGAAAACCTCGCCCGCCTCGTCCTTGTAGAACACGCTGATGCCGGGCGCCTCCTCGTGCGGGAAGGCCTGCATTCCATAGTTGTAGTAGACCTCCCCGCGTTCCCGCTCCTCGGGAGTGAAGCTCACGCCGAAGTCGTGGTTGAAGGTGCTGCCGTTCGACGACACCCAGGCGAACTTCCAGCCCATGCGGCGCTGGAAGCGTTCGATCTCGGCGAGCGGTGCGCGCGAGATCGCGACCCAGGCGATGTCGCGGTGCTCAAGATGCACCGTCATGCCGTCGGTGTGGTCCGCCATGTAGGAGCAGCCCACGCAGCCCTGGTCCCATCCGGGGCCGAGCATGAAGTGCTGCACGATGAGCTGGTCGTGCCCGTCGAACAGGTCGGCCAGCGTGCGCGGCCCGTCCGGCGTGTCGAAGACATAGCGCTTCTCGACGCGCACCCACGGCAGCGCGCGGCGTTCGCGGGCGACCTGGTCGTGCAGGCGCGTGAGCTCCTTCTCGCGGGCGAGCAGCACCTTGCGCTCGGCGATCCAGCGGTCCCTGGACACGACGGCATGGTTGGCAGCGCCCGATTCAACGGCGGTCGATGGGGTCATGGTGTGCTCCTTCGTTCGATGGGGTTGTTCAGGCGGGCGTCTTCGGCCGCCGTACGGCGCGGACCTTGCCACTCGTTCCGCCGCCGCAGTAGAAGAGCCCGTCGCCATCGGACTCGAGCCCGCTGACACCGATGCCCTGCGGCATTTCGAGACGTTCGAGCACCGCGCCGCTGTCGGGGTCGATGCGGCGGAGCTCGCTTTCTTCGTCTTCCCAGGTGCCGTGCCAGAGCTCGCCATCGACCCAGGTCACGCCGGTGACGAAGCGGTTGGATTCGATGGTGCGCTTGATCTTGCCGGTCTCCGGATCGATCTGGTGGATCTTGCGGTCGCGGTACTGCCCGACCCACAGGCTGCCCTCGGCCCAGGCGAGGCCCGAGTCGTAGCCGTTGCCCGGCGCCGGAATCGATGCCAGCGTCTGGCCGGTGGCCGGATCGATCTTGTCGATGCGCGATTCGGCGATCTGGTAGAGGTGCTTGCCGTCGAAGGCGGTGCCGGCGTCGCAGGGATGGTCGAGTGTGCGCGTGGTGTCGCCGCTCTCGGGATCGAAGGCGACCAGCCGCGGGCCGGTGGCGGCCCACACGCGCTGGCCGTCATGGGTCACGCCGTGGATCCGGTCGGCGCCCCCGAAGGGGCCGTATTCCCGCACGATCTCTGCCGCACGCGCTGTCGGCGCGGTGCCGTCCTTGCTCGTCTTGCTGCTCATCAAGGGCTCCTGTTGGGCGCCTCAAGCGGCGCCGTTGGAAGCACTCTATTCAAACGGCAGCGAAGCGGGGAGTAACAAGATCGTCGTGAATCCCGCCAGCGGCGGCGCGAGCCAGCGCTGCGCCCGCGCACGGCCGATCGACCGCACGCGCCCCGTGGCCTCCAGCTCGACCAGCGCGCGCTGCACCGTGCGCTGGCTTGCCCCCAGCGCCAGTGCGAGGCCCGATGTGGACCAGGCCGCGCCGTCCGACAGCAGCGCAATCAGTGACGCCTGATCGCCGTCGATCGGCGGCGCGAGCAGCACGACTTCGCGCGCATGACGCGGCGCGAGCTTGAAGCCCTGCGCCGTCGCCTCGATGGCTGCCATCGGCTTGACGATTGCGCGCAGCCGACCGATCTCCACCCGCAGGCGCGCGCGGTGGGTTTCATCGGGCTGCCGCATGCGAAAGGCTGTCGCGATCAGGGCATCGCGATCGACATCGCCCGGCCAGGCTTCGGCCAATTCCCGGGCGAGGGCGAAGAGCACCGGGCGACGCGCGAGCGGCAGCCATGAGCCGATCGTGCGAATGCCATGGCGGCATGCATCCACGACCACTGCGCCGGAGGCCATGAGCGCGGCGACTTCGCCCAGGGTCAAGGCTTTCTCGCTGCCCGTGGAAAGGCGCCGCGCCGCAGGGCGGCCGAGCGCGTCGTGCGCCTCCGCCACCTCGGCCATGAGCGCCTGCACCCCACTGCGGCTTGCCGCCTCCTGCGCGCGGGCGAGCGCTTCATGCGCCGCGTCGATGCGCAGCGAGCGCAGCGCCAGCTCCGCCGCGGTCAGCTCGGCGATGGCGGCCGACAGCGGCGGCAGGCCGTGCGCATCGAGTTGTGCCAGCGCGGCCCCGGCCTCGTCGAGTCGGCCGAGCAGCAGCAGACGACGCGCGGCGATCAACCGCGCCTGCAAGGCATTCGCGCGATCGGCACGCGCTTCGAGCGTCGACGATGCCGCGGCCAGCGCGCGCGGCGAGCCGCCGAGATCGCGCATCGCGAGTGCGACTTCGGCCTCGGCGACGACGCAGCGTGCGCGCGCCAGATCCTCATGCGCACCGAAGCCGCGCACCGCGCGCCGCAGCAACTCGCGGGCGCGAGGGTGCTCGCCGAGTTGCGCCATGGCGATGCCGCGCAGCGCGAGCGCCGGCGGATCTTCGCGCAGGGCGACGCGCTTGAGCGCGCCGAGCGGATCACCGGCGGCGAGTGCGCGCGCGGACGCGGCGATCATGGAGTCCATGGCGTGGGGGGCGGAGTGAAGACATCGACTGCAAAGTAGCACCTCGCGCCAAACCATGCCGGTCTGAGTGCGCCAATGGGCACTTTTACGACACCCGCATCGACCCGGCGCCGGCGCTTCATCGTGGCCGGTACACGTTTTCGATCGTCATGCCCGATTGGCTTGGCGAACCAGCGAGTTGCCGCCAACCTCGGAAGTCATGGCGGCTTTGCGTCGGGTTGCGTGAGCCGGCGTCGCAACGCGGATCGGCGCCCCCGGGGTCGACGGCAGAGTAAGTTGCCGCTCGCCTTCATCTGTGGAAAAGACAGCGCCCCATGCACCAACATGGCCGGCTCCCATGCACCACGAAATGCAGCCGCCTGATGCCGCTTCCGAGGGAAAAGTGCTTTTGTGCAGTGCACCAAAATGCGAAAGTCAAGCGCTTGTTTTCCCCGCGGCCGGTGGATGACTCTGTGGACAACGTAGTGAGCATCTCATCGGAGCCGCATCCTGCTTGGCTTCCATTGCGATGCTCACGGAACGGGCAGTATTGAACTCGAGTGGCTGTCGACCCTCTCCATCACGATGATGAAGGCGGTGAGGATGGCCCGATCGACCCAGAGACGGCCGCCCGACAATTCGGCGCGCAGGGGCCGCGGACGACCCGCTCCCGCCGGCCCTTTGGTTTTTTGCTATCTTGCCCCGCATGACCGTGGTCACCGAATCCACTGAAATCGACGAATTCATCGACGCCCTCTGGCTGGAGGACGGGCTTTCCAGGAACACGCTGGCCGCCTACCGCCGCGATCTGGAGCTGTTTTCGAAGTGGCTCGCGGCCGAGCGAGCCAAGGCGCTCGACGGCGCGCAGGAGACCGATCTGCAGGCCTACATGGGCGTGCGCCTGTCCGATAAGGGCAAGGCCACCTCGGCCAACCGGCGGCTCACCGTGTTCAAGCGCTACTACCGGTGGGCGCTGCGCGAGCACCGCATCCCGGCCGACCCGAGCCTGCGGTTGATGCCGGCGCGCCAGATGCCGCGCGCGATCAAGACGCTGTCCGAAAAGCAGGTGGACGACCTGCTCGCCGCGCCGGACGTTGAAACGCCGCTCGGCCTGCGCGACCGCGCGATGCTGGAACTGATGTACGCGAGCGGCCTGCGCGTGAGCGAACTCGTCGCGCTCAAGATCTTCGAGATGAGCCTCAACGACGGCGTGCTGCGCGTGCTCGGCAAGGGCAGCAAGGAACGGCTGGTGCCTTTCGGCGGCGAGGCGCGGCGGTGGATCGAGCGCTACATGCACGAGTCGCGTCCCGCGATCCTCGACGGCCAGCAGACGCAGGACCTCTTCGTGACGAACCGCGGCGCGGGCATGACGCGCGCGATGTTCTGGGTCATCGTCAAGAAACAGGCGCAGGCGGCGGGCATTCACGTTCCGCTGTCGCCGCACACGCTGCGGCATGCGTTCGCGACACACCTGCTCAACCACGGCGCGGACCTGCGCGCGGTGCAACTGTTGCTGGGGCACGCGGACATTTCGACCACCACCATCTACACGCACGTCGCGCGGGAGCGGCTGAAGCAGTTGCATGCGCAGCACCATCCCCGCGGCTAGTCTTTGATCTTGCAGGAGTTGCATTCATGTCCTTGAACAAACGCCGACGCGCACTCGCGGCCGCGCTGGGTCTTTCATTCATTGCAGCGGCAGTGCACGCGCAGGCGGTGCCGAAGACCGTCCGGCTCATCGTGGCCTACCCGACGGGTGGCGTGAGCGATGTCATCGCCCGGTCGCTGGCCGACAAGCTTTCGGCGCAACTCGGCGTCACCTTCATCGTCGAGAACAAGGCCGGCGCGAGCGGCACCATTGGCATGGACGCGGTCGCCAAGGCCGCGCCCGATGGCGCGACGCTGGGCTTCTCGTCCATCAGCCCGCTGGTGCTCAACCCGCATCTCACCAAGTCGCCCTTCGATCCGATGAAGGACATCGCGCCGGTGGTGAGCGTGATGTATTCGCCGGTGCTGCTGCTCGCGACGCCGGCGACAGGAACGCGCGATTTCAAGTCGCTGGTCGACGATGCGCGCGCACGGCCTGGTGCGGTGCGCTGGGCCACTTCGGGGCAGGCTTCGCTTGGGCACATCGTGCTCGAACAGGTGCGCGCGGTGGCGAAGGTCGACATCACGCACATCCCGTACAAGGGAGGCGGCCAGCAGTTGACCGATGCGGTCGGCGGGCAGTTCGAAATTCTGTCGACCAATGCCGGGCCGTCGGTCGCGACGCAGATTCAGACGGGCAAGCTGCGCCCGCTGGCGGTCGCCGCACCGGCACGGCTCGAAAGCCTGCCGAAAGTCCCGACGCTGGCCGAGTTGGGCTACGCGGCGGCCAACCAGTCGTCGCTGTTCGGCGTGTTCGCGCCTGCGGGTACGTCGCCGATCCTGATCGAGAAGTACAACGTGGAAATCAACAAGGTGCTCGCGAGCCCTGATTTCCGCGCGCGATTGAAGGCGTCGGACAACGTGCCGACCGGTGGACGAGCGGAAGAGTTCGCGAACGAGATCGCGAGCGAGTTCGAGAGCAATGGGCGGATCGTGCGGGCGGCTGCGATCAAGCCTGAGTGATTGGCTCTCCCCCAGGCTCGCGCACTTCGTGTCGCTCTCCACCCCCTCGCCGGGGGCAACACCGGCGGCCCGGCCGAGCCGGTTCCGCGGTGTTTCTGGCACTCAGGGGGTGTTTGCGGGCCTTATGGTGATTCTGACGGATCGAAGTCCAGCTCCACCTTTGCGCCGTTGGGGTCGTGGCAGAACAACTGCCACGTCCCCGCGCCACCCTGCTGCCGCAGGTCGTACTTCGTTCCGCTGGCATCGAACCGCGCCTTCACCTTGCGCAACCCGCGCGCGGTGAGTGAAGTGGTTCATGCCGACGATCATTCCTTGTCTCCTTGCGGGTTCGGTCAGGGCACCAGCACCAGCGCGCCGATGGTGGCGCGCGATTCGAGTCGCGCATGCGCATCGGCGGCGGCATCGAGGCTGAAGCGTTCGATCAGGGGTGGGCGGATCGAGCCGTCGGCCAATGCATCCCACACGCGCTGCGAGCGCTGTGCAAGCTGTTCGTTCGTGGCGGTGTAGTCGAAGACCACGGGGCGCGAGAAGGTCAGCGAGTTCGCGACCAGCGCATCGGGCGGCAGAGGCGAGAGCGGGCCGCTGGCCTGCCCGAGGCTGATCCAGTGGCCGCGCCGCGCGAGGGCGGCGAGGTTCTCCTCGCGCGCGGCATCGCCGAGGCCGTCGATCACCACGTCCGCGCCGCCGCACGCGCGCTGCACCGCATCGGCAAAGCGATAGTCGCGCGTGACGATCACATGCTCGCAGCCGTGCTCGCGCGCGATGCGGGCCTTCTCTTCGCTCGACACGGTGCCGATCACGGTCGCGCCGAGCCTTCGTGCCCAACTGCAGACCAACAGGCCCACGCCACCGGCCGCCGCATGCACCAGCAGGCGCGTGCCGCGCTGCACATGGCCGAGATCGCGCAGCAGGTAGTCGGCGGTGATGCCCTTGAGCAGCAGCGCGGCGGCGGTTGCGTCTTCGATGGCCGCCGGCAGGCGCACCACCCAGTCGGCCGGCACGCAGCGCATGCCGCAATAGGCGCCGGGCACCGGGCCCAGGTAGGCGACGCGATCGCCGGGCAGCACACCGGTCACCTGCGGACCCACATCGAGCACGCTGCCGGCCGCTTCCATGCCCGGCACGCCGGGGGCTTCGCGCGACACCGGCATCAGCGACGGGATCCAGCCGCGCCGCAGGTAGACGTCGAGGAAGTTCACGCCGATCGCGCGCTGCTGGATGCGCACCTCGCCGGCACGTGGCGCGGGCACGTCGACAGTTTGCGGCCGCAACACTTCCGGGCCGCCGTAGCGTTCCACCGCGATCCGGCGCGCGGGCAAGGGAAGGGCGGTCGGCATCGGCGCGCTGCCGGGCGTGCGCAGGTCGCCGCCCTGGCGCAGATGGCGGCGCAGGTTCTCGAAGCCGGCCTCGTACACACCACGCGCCACCATCTCGCGCAGCTCGCGCTCCATGCCGGGCGGCGTCGCGAAGGTCGAAGTCCAGTGCCAGAAAGTGCGGTTGCCGTCGGTCACCGGCTTGAGCGTGACGGTCGAGACATAGCGCTGCAGCGGCACGGTCGCTTCGACGATGCAGTAGGTGCTCTTGTGCTCGGCGTCCGAAAGGGTCAGCAATTGCTCGCGGATGCGGTTGCCGTCGCGGAGCTGGAAGCTGCGCACGCAGCCCACCTGATCGCTGCGCTCCTGCGCCTCGATGCGGCTCTGCTCGACCACGTCGTGCCATTGGTCATGGCTGTTGAAGTCGCGCAGCACCGCCCACACGCGCTCGATCGGCGCGTCGATGATGGTCGAGCGGATGACGCGACGAGGTGACGGATTTCGCAGGCTACAGATCAGAGTTCTTGCGCCTGTTCGGGTTCGGGATCGATGGAATCGACTACGAGGCCGACGTTTGTACCGATGTGCGGATACCCAACGTCATTAGTATTTGGACGGATGAGCCATTCGACGAGTTGAAGAGGCTCTCCATCGCCGAGTTGTCCCCGAGTTCGGACTTCAGCCTTGCGCGAGAGCCTGAAGCTCTTCGTCGGTGAAGCCGGCCTGCGCGCGAGCTTCCATATTGAAGGGCGCCCTCAGGCGTGGAGCCTCATGCCGGCGGTAGAGCACCCGGTAGTGCGAGACCGGATCGAGCCCGTCGCGTTCGCACAGCCACCGATACCAGCGGTTGCCGATCGCGACATGGCCGACCTCATCGCGCAGGATGATGTCGAGGATCGCGCAGGCCGCGAGCGCGTCCGGCGTGTTGACGCGGCGCAGCTTGGCCTGGATCAGTGGTGTCGCGTCGAGCCCGCGCGCTTCGAGGGTGCGTGGCACCAGCGCCATGCGCGCGACGATGTCGTCCTTGGTCTTCTCGCACATGTTCCACAGGCCGTCGTGGCCGGTGAAGTCGCCGTAGCGGTGCCCCATGCCCTGCAGGTGTGCGTGGAGCAGTGCGAAGTGCTGGGCTTCCTCGTCGGCGATGCGCAGCCAGTCGCGGTAGAAGTCCTCCGGCATGCCGTCGAAGCGCCAGGCGGCGTCGAGCGCGAGATTGATCGCGTTGAACTCGATGTGGCAGATCGAATGGATGAGTGCCGCACGGCCTTCGGGTGTGAAGGGCGAGCGTTTCTCGACCGCCGTGGCCGACACGCGCAGCGGGCGCTCCGGCCGGCCGGGCACGCCGGCGTCGTCGCCGGGGGTGCGCACCGGTTGCAGCGAAAGGGGCGCTCCGTGCAGTTGCGCGAAGAGCGCACGGGCGGCGGCCACCTTCTGTTCGGGGTCTGTGAGGCGCAAGGCCGCGAGGGCGCCAAGGCGGGGGTGCATCCCTACAATTCTAGGTTTTCGACCTCTGGAGACACCGCGATGGCTTTGTATGAACTCGATGGCGTGGCGCCGCAACTGGGAGAAGGCGCCTGGGTCGCCGACAGCGCGCAGGTGATGGGCGATGTCGTGCTGGCCGAGAACGCCAGCGTGTGGTTCGGCGCGGTGCTGCGCGGCGACACCGACACCCTGCGGATCGGTCGCAACAGCAACATCCAGGACCTGTCGGTGCTTCACGCCGATCGCGGTTGCCCGTTGACCATCGGAGAGAACGTCACCGTCGGCCATCAGGTGATGCTCCACGGCTGCACCGTCGGCGACAACTCGCTGATCGGCATCCAGGCGGTGGTCTTGAATAACGCGAAGATCGGCCGCAACTGCATCGTCGGCGCCGGCAGCGTGGTGACCGAGGGCAAGGAGTTTCCCGACAACTCTCTCATCATCGGTTCACCCGCCAAGGTGGTCCGCACGCTGGATGAAGCGGCGGCCGCCAAGCTGCGGCAGAGCGCCGAACACTATGTCGAAAACGCCCATCGCTTCGCGAAGGGTCTGAAAAAGATCGCCTGAATGTCCGAACTCCACAAGTTCCTGTTCGAAGGCCTGCCGGTGCGCGGGATGATCGTGCGCCTCACAGAGTCCTGGCAGGAAGTGCTGGCGCGTCGCGCGTCCAACTCCGATACGGGCGCCTATCCGCAGCCCCTGGCCGAGCTGCTCGGCGAGATGACCGCCGCGGCCACGCTGATGCAGGCCAACATCAAGTTCAACGGGTCGCTGATCCTGCAGATCTTCGGCGACGGGCCGGTCAAGGTCGCGGTGGCCGAGGTCAAGCCGGACCTGAGCCTGCGCGCCACCGCCAAGGCGATCGGGGAGATCGCGGCGGACGCGAAGCTCTCGGACATGGTCAATGTGCACGGCAAGGGCCGTTGCGCGATCACGCTCGACCCCAAGGACAAGCTGCCGGGCCAGCAGCCCTACCAGGGCGTCGTGCCCCTCATCGACGAGAAAGGCAAGAAGCTCGAGCGGATGAGCGACATCCTCCAGCACTACATGCTGCTGAGCGAGCAGCTCGACACCACGCTGGTGCTCGCCGCCAACGACAAGATTGCGGCCGGCCTGCTGATCCAGCGCCTGCCGGTGAAGGGCGAGGCCAACCTCGAAGGGACGGCCGAAGGCGGGCGCGAGCAGGTGCAGCAGGACCAGATCGGGCACAACGAGGACTACAACCGCATCTCGATCCTCGCGTCGAGCCTGACGCGCGACGAGCTGCTCTCGCTCGATGTCGACACGATTCTTCGCCGCCTGTTCTGGGAAGAGACGGTGCGGCGCTTCGAGCCGCAGACCGGCATGCTGGGTCCGCATTTCGCCTGCACCTGCGGGCGTGCGCGGGTGGAAAGCATGATCCGCGGCCTTGGCCGCGACGAGGCCGAGAGCATCATCTCGGAGCGCGGCAACATCGAGGTCGGCTGCGATTTCTGTGGCAAGCAGTACCACTTCGATGCAGTGGATGCGGCGCAGATCTTTACCGCGCCCGGCGATCAGATGCCGGGCAGCGCGGTCGTCCAGTAGCCGCGCGGCGCTCAGTGGCGCCGCGCCGTTTCGAAGTCGCTGAAGCGGATGTCCGGCGCGCTGGTGTTGTGGCGCGACGGCGTGGTCCGTGCAAAACGGACCTGGGCGGCTTCGATCGATGAAATCTCGGGGAGCGGCTTCGTCTCGGCCGCGGCGGAGTGGGCCGATTGCCAGGTCAGTTCGCTCACGTCCGCGTTGTCCACCGACACGAACATCGAACGCAGCACCGCGAAAGGCTGAGACTTCTGGGTGGGGGGATGCAGCGAGACGTCGAGGGCGGTGCGCGCCTGGCTGATCTCCGCGACCCTGACCGACGCGCTGCCACCGTTGGCGAAGCGCAGGCGGAACGAGAGCGGCTGTGTCTGGATCGAGATCGACGAGATGTTGACCACTGGCCGGCCGGCATCCTGCACCGGTCCCATGAGGAATGACGAGCCGTACACGCCGTCGCCGAAACGCGGCAGCGGCAATGGCTTGAGGCGCCAGTAGCCGTCGGCGGGGTAGAGCACCAGAGCCTCCATCGGCTTCTTGTCCTGCTGCGTGGCCTTGGCAAAAACCTGGACCAGATGAAAGTCGTTGCCTGAACGTGCGCCGACGCGAACCGGCACCCGATTCGGCCGCCAGAAGGACGGCAGCGTCATCCCCACGATCATCCATTGCGGGCCGTCGTACAGCACCACGCGACGCTGTTTGAACTTGAAGCTCGGGTCGGTCGGATGGGCCCCGCCGTCGAAGTTGCAGGCCGAGAAGTCGGGCGCGGTGACGTCCTTCTCGATCTTGTCGATGTAGGAAGGCTGGAGCGCCTCGACGCGGAAATTCGTGATGCGCTGCCCGCGCAGCACCATCGAGACGTTGTCTTCCTCCGCGCAGGCGGTGGGACGGGTCTTGTTCTCGACGGTCACCGTCGCAGGTGCCGCGAAGGCCGTCGATGCGGAAAGAGCGAGGGCGGCGATGCCGGATGCTCCGAGAAGCCGGGGATGGGGAGAACGTGCCATGGGTCTTGCGATGCACCGCCTTGCGCTAGGGGCGCCGTGCGATGAGATCACGGAAAAGCCGATGCTCGCACGCCGGATCGGAACACTTGTCGCAGGGCCAGAACCACGCGCGCTCGCCGGAGGCGGTTCGGCCCGAGCTCGAACTGACGCCTGCATCCTCGGCGCGGGCGTTGATGGCGTTCCATGCGCTGGCGAGCCGCTCCGGACCGCGACCATGAATGACGGCGAAAGGCGATCCTGCGCGCGCAAGCGCGGCACGCAGCAGCGCATCCGTCCTCTCTGCTTCGGCCAGTTCAGCAGGTGTCGAGCCGTCAGCTTGCGGAAGATCCAGCGCCATGAGCAGCGTGACCGCATGACTGCGGTGCGCCGCCAGCGCGTGCTCGTAGAGGGACGTGTCGCCAAAGCGCATTTCGGCATCGACGGCGAGCATCAGGGCGGTCGAATCCGCGATGACCACGCCGCGCCGGGCTGCGGCGGCGATGCGGTTCGTCTGTTCGAAGGCTGCTTCAGCCAGTTCCTGTTGCGTTGGCGACCGCCGTGCGGGATCGGCCACCAGCGCAGCCACGACACCGCGCTGCAGCAGCCGCGCGGCGAGCGCGTTCGCGAGCTCCGTCTTGCCGGTGCTTCGGGCGCCCAGCACCGCCATCACGCAACCGACAGGAAGAACAGGCGTCACGGTCGCAGTCCATGTCAGGAATCCCGCGGAACCGGCTCTGCCGGGCCGACGGGATTACCCCCTGGAAGGGGGTGCCCGAGCCACACGAAGTGGGCGAGGCTGGGGGTCATTTCGTAATTTGCACGAAGACTTCGTTCGGCTTGACCATCCCAAGCTCCTGGCGGGCCCGTTCCTCGACCATCTCCAGCCCTTCCTTCAGATCGTTGACTTCGGACTCCAGGCGCTCGTTGGCCAACGCGGCGCGCGCGTTGGCCTGCTTCTGGTCGGCGAGCTTTTCCTGCAGTTGCGCCACGTCGCGCACGCTGCCGCGCCCGGTCCAGAGCTGCCACTGGATGATCAGCAGCAGCAGGACCAGGATGATCGGGACGATGCGGGAGCGCATAAGCTCGATTAGACCCCGCCAGCCTCACACCAGGAACCCCGTGGAACCGGCTTTGCCGGGCCACTGGAGTTGCCCCCGGTGAGGGGTTGCCCGAGCCACACGAAGTGGGCGAGGCTGGGGGTGAGCTTCACTTCAAGTTGTAGAAGGCGGCGCGACCGGGGTAAACGGCCACGTCACCGAGGTCTTCCTCAATGCGCAGGAGCTGGTTGTACTTGGCCATGCGGTCCGAACGCGACAGCGAGCCGGTCTTGATCTGGCCGGCATTGGTGCCCACCGCGATGTCGGCGATGGTGCTGTCCTCGGTCTCGCCCGAACGGTGGCTGATCACGGCGGTGTAGCTCGCGCGCTTGGCCATCTCGATCGCGGCGAACGTCTCGGTCAGGGTGCCGATCTGATTGATCTTGATGAGGATCGAATTGGCGATGCCCTTCTCGATGCCTTCCTGCAGGATCTTGGTGTTGGTGACGAAGAGGTCGTCGCCCACCAGCTGCACGCGCTTGCCCAGGCGTTCGGTGAGCAGCTTCCAGCCGTCCCAGTCGCCTTCGTGCATGCCGTCTTCGATGCTGATGATCGGGTACTTGTCGACCCAGCTCGACAGCATGTCGGTCCAGCTTTCGGCGGTGAGGCTCAGGTTCTCGCCCGACAGGACGTACTTGCCGTCCTTGTAGAACTCGCTCGCGGCGCAATCGAGGCCCAGCGCGATCTGCTCGCCGGCGGTGTAGCCGGCCTTGTCGATCGCTTCGAGGATGAGCTGGATCGCGGCTTCGTGGCTTTCGACGCTCGGCGCGAAGCCGCCTTCGTCGCCCACGGCGGTGCTGATGCCGCGGTCGCCCAGGATCTTCTTGAGTGCGTGGAACACCTCGGCGCCATAACGCAGCGACTCGCGGAAGCTCTTCGCGCCCACGGGGATGATCATGAATTCCTGCAGGTCGAGGCTGTTGTTGGCGTGTGCGCCGCCGTTGATGACGTTCATCATCGGCACCGGCAACTGCATGCCGCCCATGCCGCCGAAATAGCGGTACAGCGGCAGGCCGGACTCTTCAGCGGCCGCTCGGGCCACGGCCATCGATACGGCGAGCGTCGCGTTCGCGCCCAGGCGGGCCTTGTTCTCGGTGCCGTCGAGGTCGAGCAGGGTGCGGTCCAGGAAGGCCTGCTCGCTGGCGTCGAGGCCGAGCACGGCTTCCGAGATTTCGGTGTTGATGTTCTCGACGGCCTTGAGCACGCCCTTGCCGAGGTAGCGGCTCTTGTCGCCGTCGCGCAGCTCGATGGCTTCGCGCGAGCCGGTCGACGCGCCCGAGGGAACGGCCGCGCGGCCCATGGTGCCCGATTCGAGCAGGACGTCGCATTCGACGGTGGGGTTGCCGCGGCTGTCGAGGATCTCGCGCCCGACGATATCTACGATTGCACTCATCTCTTTACTTTCTCCTGGGTCAAATACCTTCGACGACGATCATGCGCATGATCGCCGCGCCCTGGCGCGATGCGCGCGCCTTGCCGTATTCGGGCGAATCGTTGAATTTCTTCGCCGCCTCGACATTCGGAAACTTGAGGATCACGAGGCGCTGCGGATGCCAGTCGCCTTCAAGCACCTCGACCTTGCCACCGCGCACGCAGACTTCCGCGCCATGCGCCTTCATGGCCTCGGTGGACCACTTCTTGTACTCCTCGTACTGCGTCGGATTCGTGACTTCGACGTTCGCGATGATGTAGGCGCTGGTCATGCTTGAAACGAGTCCTCTAGAAAAGCGTTCTTCTTGGTGACGGTATCGAGCGCGAGCAGCGTCTCGAGCAGCGCCTTCATGTGCTTGAGCGGCACGGCGTTGGGCCCATCGCTCAGCGCGTTGGCGGGGTCGGGGTGCGTTTCCATGAACAGGCCCGCCACACCGACCGCGACCGCGGCGCGCGACAGCACCGGCACCATCTCGCGCTGGCCACCGGAACTCGTGCCCTGGCCACCGGGGAGTTGCACCGAGTGCGTGGCGTCGAAGACGACCGGCGCACCGGTCTCGCGCATGATCGCGAGCGAACGCATGTCCGAGACGAGGTTGTTGTAGCCGAAGCTCGCGCCGCGTTCGCAGGCCATGAAGTTGTCTTCGGGCAGGCCCTTTTCCTTCGCGGCCGCGCGCGCCTTGTCGATCACGTTCTTCATGTCGTGCGGCGCGAGGAACTGGCCCTTCTTGATGTTGACCGGCTTGCCCGACTGCGCAACGGCGCGGATGAAGTCCGTCTGGCGGCACAGGAAGGCAGGCGTCTGCAGCACGTCGACCACCTTGGCGGCGGCGGTGATGTCATCCTCGGTATGGACGTCGGTCAGCACCGGCAGGCCGAGTTCGCGCTTGACCTTGGCGAGCACGTCGAGCCCGCGCTCACGGCCAGGACCGCGGAAGCTGGTGCCGGACGAACGATTGGCCTTGTCGAAGCTGCTCTTGAAGATGAAGGGGATGCCGAGCGCGGAGGTGATTTCCTTCAGCGTGCCGGCCGTGTCCATCTGGAGCTGTTCGGACTCGACGACGCAGGGGCCCGCGATCAGGAAGAAGGGCCTGTCGAGCCCGATGTCGAATCCGCAAAGCTTCATACCACCACCTTCAGAGCCTTCTTGTCCGCGCCCTGATGTTCCAGCGCGGCCTTGATGAACGCGTTGAACAACGGATGACCGCCCCATGGGGTGGACTTGAATTCGGGGTGGAACTGCACGCCCATGAACCAGGGGTGCACGTTCTGCGGCAGTTCGACGATTTCGGTGAGGTGCTCGCGCTGCGTCAGCGCCGAGATCACGAGGCCGGCGCGGCGCAGGTCGTCGAGGTAGTTGACGTTGGCTTCGTAGCGGTGGCGATGGCGTTCGGTGACGACGTCGCCATAGATGCTGTGGGCCAGCGTGCCGGGGGCCACGTCCGAACTCTGAGCACCCAGGCGCATGGTGCCGCCGAGGTCGGATTTCTCGTCGCGGATCTTGACCGTGCCGTCGGCGTCCTTCCACTCGGTGATCAGCGCGATCACGGGCGTCGGGGTCGAAGGGTCGAACTCGGTGCTATTGGCGTTCTTGAGGCCGGCCACGTTGCGCGCGTACTCGATGGTCGCGACCTGCATGCCCAGGCAGATGCCCAGGTACGGCACCTTGGTTTCACGGGCAAAACGCGCTGCGGCGATCTTGCCCTCGACGCCGCGCTGGCCGAAGCCGCCCGGCACCAGGATCGCGTCGTACTTGCCGAGCCGCGCCACGTCTTGCGGCGTGATGGTTTCGGAGTCGACATAGTCGATCTTCACGCGCGCATGGTTCTTCATGCCGGCGTGGCGCAGCGCCTCGTTCAGCGACTTGTAGCTGTCGGACAGGTCGACGTACTTGCCGACCATGGCGATGGTGACTTCCCGCTGCGGATGCTCCACCTCATAGACCAGGTCGTCCCAGCGCTGGAGCTTGGCGGGCGGCGTGTTGATGCGCAGCTTGTCGCAGATGAGCCCGTCGAGACCTTGCTCGTGCAACATGCGCGGCACCTTGTAGATGGTGTCGACGTCCCACATCGAGATCACGCCCCACTCGGGCACGTTCGAGAAGAGGGAGATCTTGGCGCGCTCGTCGTCGGGGATCGGCCGGTCGGCGCGGCACAGCAGGGCGTCGGCCTGGATGCCGATTTCGCGCAGCTTCTGCGCGGTGTGCTGGGTCGGCTTGGTCTTGAGCTCGCCGGCCGCGGCGATCCAGGGCACATAGCTCAGGTGCACGAAGGCCGAGTTGTTGGGGCCCGCGCGCAGGCTCATCTGGCGCACGGCTTCGAGGAAGGGCAGGGACTCGATGTCGCCCACCGTCCCGCCGATTTCGACGATCGCCACGTCGACCTCGTGCGCCGTGCCGATGCCGGCACCGCGCTTGATGTATTCCTGGATCTCGTTGGTGATGTGCGGGATCACCTGCACCGTCTTGCCGAGGTAGTCGCCGCGGCGTTCCTTCTCGAGCACGGTCTTGTAGATCTGGCCCGTGGTGAAGTTGTTGGCACGCCGCATGCGTGTCGTGATGAAGCGCTCGTAGTGGCCGAGGTCGAGGTCGGTTTCGGCGCCGTCATCGGTGACGAAGACCTCGCCGTGCTGGAACGGCGACATGGTGCCCGGGTCGACGTTGATGTACGGGTCGAGCTTGATGAGGGTGACTTGGAGGCCGCGCGATTCGAGCAATGCGGCGAGGGAGGCGGAGGCGATTCCCTTGCCCAGGGAAGACACCACACCGCCGGTGACGAAGACGAATTTGGTCATGCCAGTTCCGGACGCGTGTCCGGGAAGTGGGAAATGGGGATTGTAGAGGACGACCACCCATTAAACTGGCCCGATGCAACAAGACCTCACGGGCAAGCACATCGTTCTGGGATTGACGGGCGGGATCGCCTGCTACAAGTCGGCCGAGCTGTGCCGGCTGCTGGTCAAGGCCGGGGCGACGGTGCAGGTCGTCATGACCGAGGCGGCGACGCAGTTCATCACGCCGGTCACGATGCAGGCGTTGTCTGGGCGGCCTGTCTACACCTCGCAGTGGGATGCGCGCGAGGCCAACAACATGCCCCACATCAACCTCAGCCGGGAAGCCGACGCGATCGTGCTGGCGCCGGCCAGCGCCGATTTCATCGCGCGGCTGGTGCAGGGCCGTTCCGACGAGCTGTTGAGCCTGATGTGCCTCGCGCGGCCCATCGACCGGGTGCCGCTCCTGATTGCGCCGGCCATGAATCGCGAGATGTGGAGCCATCCGGCCACCCAGCGCAACCTCCGCCAGGTCGATGCCGACGGCGCCCGTGTGCTGGGGGTCGGCAACGGCTGGCAGGCCTGCGGCGAAACCGGTGACGGCCGCATGCTCGAGGCCGAGCAGCTTTTCGAGGAAATCGTCGCCCAGTTCCAGCCCAAGGTGCTGGCGGGCCAGCATGTCGTGGTGACCGCCGGGCCGACTTTCGAGGCGCTCGATCCGATCCGCGGCATCACCAACCATTCGTCCGGCAAGATGGGTTTTTCGATTGCACGCGCGGCACACGATGCCGGCGCCGAAGTCACGCTGATCGCCGGCCCCGTGCACCTGCCGACCCCGCGCGGCGTGCGCCGGATCGACGTCAAGTCGGCGCAGGACATGCTCGGCGCGACGCTCCAGGCGGTCCAGGTTGCATCGATCTTCGTCGCGACCGCCGCGGTGGCCGACTGGCGGCCGGCGACGCACAGTGCGCAGAAGATCAAAAAGGACGGCAGCGGCCAGCCGCCCGTGCTGCATTTCGTCGAGAACGAGGACATCCTGCTCACCGTCGCGCAGGGCGTACGCGCCAAGGGCGGTGACCTTTTCTGCGTCGGCTTTGCCGCGGAAAGCGAAAACCTCGTGGAGCATGCCAAGGCCAAGCGCGAGCGCAAGGGCATTCCCCTCCTGGTTGGCAACATCGGGCCGCTGACCTTCGGCCAGGACCACAACAGCCTGCTGCTGGTCGACGCCAAGGGCGTTCGCGAACTGCCTCGCGCGCCCAAGCTCACGCTGGCGCGCGAGCTCGTGGCAGAGATCGCGGCGCGCGTGCCGGACTACGTGCGTTCGGCAAAAAAGCAATGAAATTTTCAAACACTCAAGGACCCATTCAGTGAAAGTCGACGTTCGCATCCTCGATCCCCGCATGCAGGACCAGCTGCCTGCCTATGCCACGCCCGGCAGCGCCGGGCTGGACCTGAGGGCCTGCCTCGATGCGCCGATCACGCTCGAGCCGAACGGCTGGCAGCTCGTTGGCACCGGCATCGCGATCCACCTCGCGGACCCGGGTTACGCGGCGCTGATCCTTCCGCGATCGGGGCTCGGGCACAAGCACGGCATCGTGCTCGGCAACCTGGTCGGACTGATCGACAGCGACTACCAGGGTGAGCTCAAGGTGAGCGCCTGGAACCGCAGCAACACGCCGTTCGTGCTGCAGCCGATGGAGCGGCTGGCGCAATTGATGATCGTCCCGGTGGTGCAGGCGCAATTCCGCGTGGTGGCAGAGTTTCCGCCGAGCGAACGCGGCGAGGGCGGTTACGGCTCGACCGGCAAGCACTGACGCCAGTGCCAAGCAGGCCTGCCGCATCGGATTGCGCAACCGTTTCGCGCGCGTAAAGACAGGAACCCCACGCCGCGCGCCGCATCGAAGGTTTCAACATGTGAACTGCGTCATCGCGCGCCTCGGTAGCGCGTTGACGGACACGTGAGGCGCGCCTTTCGACGCACCATTTTGAGGAAGCATCCAAACATGAAGATCTCGATTCGTCCCCTTGCCATCGTCGCTTCGGTCGTCGCGCTTTCGGCGCTGACGGCCTGCGTGGCGCCGCAACCGGTCTATGAAACCGCCCGTTATCCCTACCAGCCCCCGCCGCCGCAGATGGCACCCGGTGCCTATGTGGAATACGGCCGTGTCGCCAACATCGAGGTGATCCAGAGCCAATCGTCGGGTGCTCCGACGACCGGAGCCGGCGCGATCGCCGGTGGGGCCGTCGGCGGTGTGCTCGGCAATCAGATCGGCCATGGCGGCGGTCGCGCGGCCGCCACGGCGCTGGGCCTCGTGGGCGGCGCGTTGCTGGGCAACAGCATCGAGGCGAACAACAATGCGCCGAGGACGTACCAGACCTACCGCGTGTCGATCCAGACCGACAACGGCGGCTATCGCGCATTCGATGTGCCGTCGCCGGGCGACCTGCGCATCGGCGATCGCGTGGTCATCAACAACGGCCAGATTTCCCGCTATTGAGTGCGGCTTCGCCATTGAAAAAGCCGGGCAATACCCGGCTTTTTTCTTTGTCCGAACGGCTCAGTGCAACAGGTCGTTGCCGGGCGCGGTCGTCGGAATCTTGAAGAAGCCGGTGCCTGCGGTGCCGCGGCCCACTTCCTCCTCCGTCGCCTCGCGCACGGAGTTCACCGTGATGTCGAGGCGGATCGCGATGCCCGCGAGCGGGTGGTTGCCATCCAGCACGAGGTGCTCCGGATAGATCTCGCTGACCGTATAGAGAACATCCTTCGGCATGTCCGGATTCACGCCATTGGGCAGCGCAGCGCCGTCGAAGGTCATGCCTTCCTCGACGCCTTCCGGGAAGAGCGAGCGCGGCTCGAGAAAGAGCAACTGGTCGTTGAAGTCGCCGAATGCCTGCTCGGGTTCCAACTGGAGCTGTACCTTGGCGCCAGGCCCATGGCCGAGGAGGGCCGCTTCGATGGCATCGAAGAGGTCGTCGCCGCCGATGAGGAATTCAATCGGGTCATCCAGCACGTCGAGCACGTCGCCGAGCGTGTCCTTGAGGGTCCAGGTGAGGCCGACCACGCATTGTTCAGAGATTTCCATACGAGAATTCTCCCATGGAGATTGATCAACCCTTGCCTCTGCTCGGCGGCCTGACCGCCCAGCAATTCATGCGACGCCACTGGCAGAAAAAGCCGCTGCTGATTCGGCAGGCGATACCCGACATGGTGCCACCAATCGCGCGCGGCGAACTGTTCGACCTGGCTGCGCGTGAGGATGTCGAGTCGCGCCTCATCCGGCACGGCAACAAGGGGTGGTCGCTGCGGCATGGCCCGTTCGCCCGCCGCGCGTTGCCTTCGCTGCGCCAGGCCGAATGGACGCTGCTGGTGCAGGGCGTCGACCTGCATCACCAGGGCGTCCACGAGCTGTTGCGGCGCTTCCGCTTCGTGCCCGATGCGCGGCTCGACGACCTCATGATCAGCTACGCCAGCGACGGCGGCGGGGTGGGGCCGCACTTCGACAGCTACGACGTGTTCCTGCTGCAGGCGCATGGCACACGCCGCTGGTCCATCGGGCGGCAGCGCGACCTGCGTCTCCAGCCGAACGTGCCGCTGAAGATCCTCGCGCAGTTCGAGCCCGAGGAAACCTTCGTCCTCGAGCCAGGGGACATGCTCTATCTGCCGCCTCGTTACGCGCACGATGGCGTGGCGGTCGGCGGCGATTGCATGACCTACTCCATCGGCCTGCGTTCGCCCGCGGCTGAACCGCTCGGCGCGGATCTGCTGGCACGCATCGCCGAGGCACGCGCCGACGAATTGCAGGACGCGGTGGGGCAGGCGGCGACGCACTACCGCGATCCTTCGCAGCCTGCATTGCAGAACCCTGCCGAGATGCCCTCTGCGTTGCAGACGTTCGCGCGCGAAGCGGTGCTCGCCATCATGCGCGACGGCGACATGATCGATCGCGCGCTCGGCGAATCGATGACCGAGCCGAAGCCCACGGTGTGGTTCGACCAGGGCGAGCCGCTTGCGGGATCGAATGGTGTGTCGCTGGACCGCCGCACGCGCATGCTGTATGACGCGCGCCACCTCTACATCAACGGAGAGAGCTTTCGCGCATCGGGCCGCGATGCCAAACTGATGCGCCGGCTGGCGGATCAGCGCACGCTCGGTCCGCGCGATCTGGCAGGTGCAAGCGAAGATGCGCTGTCGCTCCTGAGTGACTGGTGCGAAGCGGGGTGGCTGCATGCAGACTGAAGACGATCCGCGCATCCAATTGCCCGAAGGCTCGTTCGACGGGCGTCATGCCTTCGACGTGCACTTGCGCAGCGCGTTCGCCGCGGCCGCCCAGCAGAACTGGCGCGAGTTCGTGTGGAGCGATCCGGATTTCAGCGATTGGCCGCTCGGCGAGCGCAGCGTCATCGATGCGCTGCAGGCATGGGCCTCGGCGGGTCGCCAACTGGTCATGGTCGCGCAGCGCTTCGACGTGTTCGAGCGCGAGCACGCGCGGTTCGTGCACTGGCGCAGGATGTGGGGTCACATCATCGATTGCCGCGTCTGCAATGGGCCGGGCATGCCACAGGTTCCGAGCGCCATCTGGACGCCGTCATGGTTTCTTCACCGTATCGACATCGAACATGTGCGAGGTGTCTGCGGCGCCAGTCCCGAGAGCCGGCGTGCGGTGCGCGAGCGTATCGACGAATGCCTTCGCCATGCGAAACCGGGTTTTCCGACTTCGACATTGGGCTTGTAAGCCAATGCCGCGAATCGCACCTTGAAACAGCCTCGCGCAAGGATGCGGGTCTAGAATTTTTTGACCGTGACCCTCATCCAAAGGAGCCGTGAAATGAACAAGCACGTATTGCTCGCGTCGCTGGTCGCCGCTGCCGCGTTGACCGCATGCGGAAAGAAGGAAGAACCTGCACCGGCCGTCGTGGCGCCACCTGCTGCACCGGCGTCGGCGCCGGCCGCGCCTGCATCGCCTTCGTCGGACGCGACGACCACGACACCGTCGCCCAATGCGCAGTCCGCGCTCGATGCTGCGAATGCCGCGACCGAAGCCGCGAAGAAGGAAGCCGAGACGCCGCCGGCCAAGCCCTGAGCGCGCTGCCCGGAAGAACAAAGGCCGCCCATGGGCGGCCTTTGTTCTTCCCGACCGATCAGGTCGTGATGTCGATCGTGCCGCCTTGCGTGGGCGCCACCGATTCGCCGGCCACCTGCGCATAGGCGCGCTGCACCAGTTCCACCAGCCTCGCACTGCCCAGGGCGCCTTGCGCTGACACGTCCGTGGAGTTGACTTGGTCACTCAAGGCCTGGATGAAGGCGTTCGACTCGGCGCTGCTGATCTCGGAGTCGCCATCGGTGTCGATCGCCTCGAACAGCGCTTGCACTGCGTCAGTCGACGCATTGCCCGCCATCCGCTCTTCCAGCGACACGACGCCGTCCTCGTTGGTGTCCAGCGGGTCATAGGTCGTGACGCCCGAGACGGCGCCACCACCACCGCCGCCGCCCGCGCCACCCGCCGGCGGTGTACCGCCCGGGGCCTGCGCGGTCTGCGCACCTGCCTCGGGGCGTCCGGCGTCGAATTCGCTTTGACTCAGGCTGCCGTCGCCATCGGTGTCGAGCTTGGCGAACAATTCATCGCTCTTGGTCGTGTCCGTGCTGCCGGAGGCGCTGTCCGCCTCGCCGTCTGGCGTCATCTTGGCCAGGAAGATCTGCATCTCGACCTTGCTGACCAGGCTGTCGCCGTCGGAGTCGATCTTGGAAAACAGATCGTCCGATCCGCCTGTGCCGCCACCGTCGGGCGGGGGCGGCATCATCCCTTGCATGCCTTTGGCCAACTCGTCGCTGGACAGGGTGCCGTTGCCGTCGCTGTCCATCTTGGTCAACAGTTCGGCGGTGCTGCTACTGTTGGTGAAGCCAGTCTTCTCGGCCACGGCGTCGAGCACGCCCTGGAGTTCGGTTTGATCGACGCCGCCGCTGCCGTCTGCATCGGCCTTGGCGAACATCTTGGCCTGCATCAGACTGCGCATGGCGCTCATATCGGACCAAGCGCTGCTGGTGCCGCCGATCCCGCTGATGGAACTCATGGTGAGGATCCTCCTAGTTCATGGTTGAGTGAAACGTCGTGCCCACCGGGCAGTGGGCAGCGACGCCCGTGATTCTTGAGAGGCCTCGTAAGCAGCGTTTGTCGGCTTTGTACCAGGGCCGATACGAAAGGCGTTTTCAGTGCGGGAACAAGGGGCGATTTACCCGCTTGATCGGGCTTTGAAGCCGAACCGGTGCTGACTAGACTCTTTGACGCCATGAGTCCATCGAGCAGCCGGCAGCCGCAAATCCTGATCGTCGACGACGACGAAGGCATCACCACGCTGCTGCACGACTACCTGGCCCGCTTCGGCTTCAAAGCCCATGTGGCCAACCACGACACGGCCATGCGCGCGCAACTGGCCGCGCACCCCATCGACCTGATCGTGCTCGACCTGATGCTGCCCGGCACCGATGGCCTGGCGCTGGCCCGCGAGGTGCGCCAGAGCGCGCACATCCCGATCATCATGCTCACCGCGCGCTCCCATCCGTATGACCGCGTGCTCGGCCTCGAGTCCGGTGCCGACGACTACATGAGCAAGCCTTTCGAGCCGCGCGAGCTGGTTGCCCGAATCCAGACGGTGCTGCGCCGTGCCGGTGGCGCGCGGCACGCGGCTGATCCGGAGATCCGCGGCAACGTCGTGCTCTTTGACGGCTGGGCGCTGCACCGCGACGACCGATGCCTGGTTTCTCCTGCCGGCCTGATGGTGGCCTTGTCCAACGCCGAGTTCCGTCTGCTCTTCACCTTTCTACAGATGCCGCGGCGCTTGTTCAGCCGCGACCAGCTCATGGAGCAGGCACGTGGGCGCAGCATGGAATCCTTCGACCGCAGCATCGACCTGTTGGTGTCCCGGCTGCGCCAGAAGCTTGCCGATGATCCACGCGAGCCGAAGATGATCAAGACGATCCGCGGGGCCGGCTACCTGTTCAACGTCCGCTCGGTACAGGGCCAGGTCGCCTGGCAGATTTGATGCCACGCCCCTGGACCCGCTTCTTGCCCAGCACATTGCTCGGTCGCCTCGCGCTTCTGCTGTTCGTCGCCGTGCTGGTCAGCCACGTCCTGGCCCTGACGCTCATGTTCGAGCTGCGCCCGGAGCCACCGCCCGGCCACCGGATGCATGAACCTCATCCGCACGGCCCGCAGCCTTTCCCCGGGTTCTTCATGGACGTCGGCGTCCGTCTGGGCGCACTGATGCTGGCGGCCTGGATCGGCGCGCGCTGGCTTTCGCAGCCGATCAAGCAACTGGCCGCCGCTGCGCGCGAGATCGGCCTGGACATCCACCGCCCGCCGATGGTCGAAAACGGCACGGTCGAATGCCGCGCGGCCACCCGCGTCTTCAACCAGATGCAGGCCCAGATCCGTCGCCAGCTCGATGAGCGCGATCGCTTCGTGGCGGCGGTGTCGCACGACCTGCGCACACCTCTGACGCGCCTGGCCCTGCGCGCCGAAGGCCTGGCCGACACAGTGCAGCGGCAACAGTTCAGGCAAGACATCGTCGAGATGAACGACATGATCACCGCGACGCTGGACTACCTGCGCGGCGCCGCCGCCCCTGAGCCCTTCGCGCCGCTGGACGTCGCGTCGCTGCTGAACAGCCTGGCCGACGACCGGCAGGGCTGCGGGCAGGACGTGCGCCTGACGGCGGATTCGGCTCGGCCGATCGAGGCGCAGACTTCGTCGCTCCGACGCTGCGTCGACAACCTGGTCGAGAACGCCGTGCGCTACGGCGGCCAGGCTCGCATCCGGCTGAGCGACCACCCCGATCGCCTGTGCATCGAAGTGCGCGACGAGGGTCCCGGCATTCCCGCGGTTGAACTCGAACGCGTGCTGGAGCCCTTCTACCGGCTGGAAGGCTCGCGCAACCGCAGCCACGGCGGCGTGGGCCTGGGCTTGTCGATTGCACAGGACATCGCGCGCCGGCATCGCGGCACCCTCGAGCTGCGCAACGGCGAGCAGGCCGGTCTGGTCGTCACGCTGACCCTGCCGCGCCTCGTCGCCACCTCGGCTCTTTAGTGCACCACGAGGCGGTGCCGGGGCAGCCGGCGTGCGCTGGCGACCGAACGGGGTGCGATTACGTCCGCGGAACTAGACGTCGAGCCAGGGTGATCCGTCCGCCGCGGTGGCGGTGAGCATTTCGTCCTCGCGCGCGCCGAGTGCCTCGGCCATGATGCGGCGAACGATCTCCGGCCTGTTGTTCTGCTCGCTCAGATGCGCGGCGAGCACATGGCGAAGTCCTCCGTGCGTGACGGTGCGCGCGATTTCCGCGGCTGCGGTGTTCGACAGATGGCCATAGTTGCCGCCGACTCGCTGCTTGAGAAAGGGTGGATACCGGGAGCTTGCGAGCATGTCGCTGTCGTGGTTGAACTCGAGCAGCAGTGCATCGAGGCGCATGAGCCGGCCCAGCACATGCGGCGTCGCGTGTCCCAGATCGGTCAGGACGCCGAGGCTGCGCGCACCATCGGTGCAACGCAATTGAAGCGGCTCGCGCGCATCGTGGGGCACGGTGAAGGGCTGGACGAGCATGTCGCCGACCACGATGTCCACGCCATCGTGCGCGAGCTGGAGTCGCCCTTCGAAATCGCGGCCACCGGTGGCGAGCCAGGTTCCTTCGCTCATCCACACGGGAATGCGTTCACGGCGCGACAGCGTGTGCGCGCAGCCGATGTGATCGGCGTGCTCGTGCGTGATGAAGACGGCGTCGATATCGGCCGGTGAAAGACCGGCTCGTGCAAGCCGGACTTCGAGATGACGCAGCGTGAAGCCGCAGTCGATCAGAAGCCGCGAGGTCCTGCCGCCGCTGGTCGCCTCGACCAGCGTGGCGTTGCCCGTGCTGCCGCTGCCCAGGCTGCGAAAGCGCAGCATGGCTGTCTAGGCCGCCGGGCCGTGAAGCGATCCGGCCAGCGAAGCGGGGCCCGTTCGTGGAATCCCGCGGAACCGGCTTTGCCGGGCCGCTGGGATTGCCCCCGGTGAGGGGGTGGAGAGCGACACGACGTGCGCGAGCCTGGGGGAGAGTGTCACTTCAGATCGTCGGCGATGACCTGGACGATGCGCTTGGCGTTGGCCGAGCTGTCAGGCGCACCTGAACCGTCGAGCACCGACACCGTGCTCGAATTGCCCGAGCCCTTGACCAGGATCCGGAATTTGAGCGGCGCCTCGGTCTTGCCCGAGCCGAAAGTGAACAGCTTGCCGAAGATGCCCGGCTCGCTCTTGTTCGGATTCGGCGGAACGTAGCGCACGAAGTAGGTGCCGGCCGTGCGGTCGCGATCCTCCACGGTGAAGCCGGTGCGATCCAGCGCAAGGCCGACGCGGCGCCACGCGCGCTCGAAGCCTTCGCTGATCTGGACCACGGGCTGGCCGTTGACATCGGCGATCTTGGATGTCTGGATGGGGGCGCCGGCCGCGACGATGGCCTTGGACTGCTCTTGCGAAACGCCGAGCTTGACCATGAGGCGACGAAGGAACTCGGCCTCGAGCTCGGGGTCGCTCGGTCGGGGCTGCCACATGGTGGCGTCCTGGCGGGCGGTGCTGTAGACCTCCTGCATCCCGCGGTGGCTGACGAAGATTTCGGTGCCGTTGGAGGTGCGCTCCATGCGCGTGCGGAAGCGGTCGAGTTCGCCGGTCGAATAGAGCGAGTCCATGAACTTGCCCAGCGTGCTGCGGATGACGTCCTGCGGCAGCTTGGCGCGGTTCTCGGCCCAGTCGGTTTCCATGATGCCGAGGTTGCGTTGCTCGGTGGTGATCAGGAAGCCGCTCTCCTGCCAGAAGTCCTTGACCGGATCCCAGAGTTGCTCGGGGGTGCGGTTGATGACCAGCCAGCGCTGCGAGCCTGCGCGCTCCATGCGAACGTCCCCGACGGAAGAGACGGCCGTCGGCATGCCCGGTGCGTTGGAGAGGCCGGCCTGATAGGTGTTGGCCGAAACCGCGCCGCCGGGAATGGCGTAGCGGTTGTCGCGCGAGAGCTGCGACAGGTCCGGCGGCACCTCGAGCGTGGGTGCCTTGCCCGCGCTCTTGTAGTCGATCTTGTCGCTTTCAAAGGTCGAGCATGCAGCAAGACTGGCGACCACGGCCAGCAGCGCGAATCGCGAAATGGTGTTCAACGTCATCTTCTTTCTGGGAATGTCTAGCTCAACGGATGGGCTGCATCGCCCGCAGTTTCAGAGCGCAGCCGGAGCAAAAGGTTGCCCGCATTCGCGAACTGCGCGGTAAAGATGGATCAACCCTTGAGGAGCCCGGTCGCTCGCAGCGCGGCCTCGACGACCGGACGGCTGGCTTCGCCAAGCTCGGTGAGGGGCAGGCGCAACGCGCCGCCGCACAGCCCGAGCCGTGCCATGGCCCACTTGACAGGGATGGGATTGGGTTCCACGAAAAGGTTGCGATGCAGCGGCATGAGCTCGAACTGGATCTGCATGGCACGCTTCACGTCGCCGGCAATGGCCGCCACGCACAGCTCGTGCATCTTGCGCGGCGCCACGTTGGCGGTGACGCTGATGTTGCCCTGGCCGCCACACAGCATGAGCGCAACGGCCGTCGGGTCATCGCCCGAATAGATGGCGAAGTTCTTCGGGACTTCGCGGATGAGCCATTGGGCCCGTTCGATGTTGCCCGTGGCTTCCTTGATGCCGATGATGCCAGGCACCTTCGCGAGGCGAAGCACCGTGTCGTGCGCCATATCGGCGACCGTGCGGCCGGGCACGTTGTAGAGCACGATGGGCAGGTCGCCAACGGCCTCGGCGATCGCCTTGAAGTGCTGGTACTGGCCTTCCTGCGTCGGCTTGTTGTAGTAGGGCACCACCTGAAGCTGGCAATCGGCGCCGACGCTCTTGGCGAACTTGGCGAGCTCGATGGCTTCCTTGGTGGAGTTGGCGCCGCAGCCGGCCATGACGGGGACGCGGCCCTTTGCCTGTTCGACCGAGACCCGGATGATCTCGCAATGCTCTTCGACGTCGACCGTCGGCGACTCGCCGGTGGTGCCGACCACGCCGAGGCAATCCGTGCCTTCGTCGATGTGCCAGTCGATCAGCCGGCGCAGGGCGGGGTAGTCGACGCTGCCGTCGTCATGCATCGGCGTGACGAGGGCGACGATGCTGCCTGTGAGTTGCTCCAAGGGGAATCTCTTTGTCGGTGGACGAAAAGCGAACATTCTACTGATCCGCCGTTGCTTGCGGCTCAGGGCCGCCCCGGGGCCTCAGCGGGCGCCGAGCGGGTGGCGGGGTGGCAAGCCGCCCGGCTGTGCCCCCGGTCGCCAGGCGGCAATCCGCTGGACGAAGCGGTCCGGCTCGGCCAGGAAGCCGTTTTCGTAGGCGACCACTCGCAGGCCGGCGCAGGCTGTCAGCAATTCACCCGGCTGCAGGAGGAAATCGGCCCGGGAGGGTTTTCCGATCGTTTCGTTGCCCGCCGCGAAGGTTTCATAAAGCAACACGCCGCCCGGTGCCACGGCCGCCACGATGTCTGTGAGCCGGGGCCGCCAGAGGTAGTTCGTGACGATCACCCCGCCGAACTGCTGGTCTGGAAATGGCCAGGGACCGTTTTCGATGTCCGCCAGAAGCGTCTGTCCATACGGCGCGGCGGCATCCAGCGCCTCCTGCGACCGGTCGACACCGGTGGCCGCATGGCCCCGTTGGGCCGCGAAACGCATGTGCCGTCCGGAGCCGCAGGCGACGTCCAGGACCGTTGCGCCCGGCGCCAGGAGATGCCACCAGCGCTCGATCCAGGGCGAGGGCGCGAGGGAAGCGTGGTTCAAAAGCAGGCCCAGAGCTGGTCGATCATCGTCACGAGGAAGGCCGGTTGCGTGTAAAGCGCGAACACCCCCGCGAGTACGACGGCTGTTGCACCCAGGCAGCCGGCCCGGATGACACGAAGAAGGACTGGCCTCGACAGCGACATCTCAGAACGCTCCCGAGTTGAGTTCCTCCCACGAGCCACGACGCAGCCGAGGCCAGGAACCCCGCGGAACCGGCTTTGCCGGGCCGCCGGGGTTGCCCCCGGAGAGGGGGTGTCCGAGCCACACGAAGTGGGCGAGGCTGGGGGTGAGTTCCATCTATGCGGGCTGTGCGGCCGGGCGCGCGATGGCGCCTTCCTTGACCGGCAGGTTGATCAGCGCCGCGAACACCCCCAGCGCGATCGCGATGTACCAGACGATGTCGTAGCTGCCGGTCCGGTCATAGAGGTAGCCGCCGAGCCAGACGCCCAGGAACGAGCCCACCTGATGGCTGAAGAACACGATTCCGCCCAGCATCGAAAGGTGCGCCACGCCGAAGATCTGCGCCACGATGCCGCTGGTCAGCGGAACGGTCGACAGCCACAGAAAGCCCATCACGGCCGCGAAGACATAGACGGTGAAAGGCGAAATCGGCACGAGCAGGAAGAGCGCGATCGCCACCGCCCGGGTGATGTAGATCGCCGCGAGCAGCTTGCGCTTGGCCAGCCGGGCACCCAGCGAGCCGGCGACGTAGGTACCGAAGACATTGAACAACCCGATCAGCGCCAGCGCATAGCTCGCCACCTCGGGCGACAGGCCCTGGTCGCGCAGGTAGCTCGGCATGTGCACGCCGATGAACACCACCTGGAAGCCGCAGACGAAGTAGCCGGCCGTCAGCAGCATGAAGCTCGGATAGCCGAAGGCTTCACGCATCGCCTGGCCGATAGTTTGATGGCGGCGCACCGCAACCGAATCGTGGCGCGGCTCGCGCAGCCCGAAAGCCAGCGGCACGATCATGAGGACCATGGCGGCCAGCACGACCAGCGAGGTGTGCGCGCCGAGGCGGGCGATCAACTGGCCCTCGACCGGCACCATCAGGAACTGGCCGAACGAGCCGGCCGCGGCCGCCACGCCCATGGCCCAGGACCGCTTTTCGGGCGAGATCTGCCGGCCGATCACGCCGTAGATCACCGCGTAGGTCGTGCCGGCCTGCGCCGCGCCGATCAGCACGCCGGCCGTGAGCGCAAACATGAACGGCGTGGGCGAAAACGCCATCCCGAGCAGGCCCAGCGCATACAGCACCGCGCCGGCCACCAGCACGCGGAACGCGCCCAGCTTGTCGGCCAGCATGCCGGCGAACACGCCGATCAGGCCCCACGAGAGGTTTTGCACCGCGATCGCGAACGAGAACGCCTGCCGCGACCAGCCCTGTTCCTGCGTGATCGGCTGCAGCCACAGGCCGAAGCCGTGGCGGATCCCCATCGACAGCGTGACGATCATGGCCCCGCAGACGAGGACCTGCTTGAGGCTGAGAGGCTGGCTGGCGGAGGGATTCATGGCGGGCAATGTACCGAAAAGCCGCTGGCGGCGCCGGCCTGAGGCCAAAAGCGATTATTGATATTTGCGCATCGCATTGATGAGGCGAAAGCGGCGACCCGCCCCGGCGGACCAGGCCGTCGCCCTAGAATCCCGCGCCATGGCAAGCAAGGAACCAGGCAGTTACGGGGAAGCGTCCATTCGCGTCCTCAAGGGCTTAGAGCCCGTCAAGCAGCGGCCGGGCATGTACACCCGGACCGACAACCCGCTGCACATCATTCAGGAAGTGCTGGACAACGCCGCCGACGAGGCGCTCGCGGGGTACGGCAAGAAGATCAAGGTCGTGATCCACACCGACGGCTCGGTGAGCGTGGAAGACGACGGCCGCGGCATTCCGTTCGGGCTGCATCCCGAGGAGAAGGCGCCGGTCGTCGAGCTGGTGTTCACCCGGCTGCACGCGGGCGGCAAGTTCGACAAGGGATCGGGCGGCGCGTACAGCTTCTCGGGCGGTTTGCACGGCGTGGGCGTCTCGGTGACCAACGCGCTGTCGAAGCGCCTTGAAGTCACCTCGTACCGCGAGGGCTCGGTCGCGCAGATCGCATTCGCGGCCGGCGACGTGGTCGAGAAGCTCAAGGTGCGTCCGCAGGAAAGCGCCGCCGCCTCCAACGGCGACGGGCCGCGCGACCGCCGGCAGGGCACCACGGTACGCGCGTGGCCCGATGCGTCGTACTTCGAGTCGGCTGTGCTGCCCATTCACGAACTCACGCACCTGCTGCGCAGCAAGGCGGTGCTGATGCCCGGCGTCTCGGTCACGCTGGTGGTCGAGAAGACCAAGGAAACCCAGACCTGGCTCTACAAGGGCGGCCTGCGCGACTACCTGATGCAGACGCTCAACGGCGACCCGGTGATCCCGCTGTTCGACGGCTCGGGCCATGCCGACAAGAACGCCGACAACTTCGCCGAAGGCGAGGGCGCCGATTGGTGCGTCGCCTTCACAGAGGACGGCCAGCCGGTGCGCGAGAGCTACGTCAACCTGATCCCGACCAGCGCCGGCGGCACGCACGACAGCGGCTTGCGCGACGGCCTCTTCAACGCGGTCAAGAGCTTTATCGACCTGCATTCGCTGCTGCCCAAGGGCGTGAAGCTGCTGCCCGAGGATGTGTTCGCGCGGGCTTCGTACGTGCTCTCGGCCAAGGTGCTCGACCCGCAGTTCCAGGGCCAGATCAAGGAACGCCTCAACTCGCGCGATGCGGTGCGGCTGGTGTCCAGCTTCGTGCGGCCGGCGATGGAGCTGTGGCTGAACCAGCATGTGGACTACGGCAAGAAGCTCGCCGAACTCGCCATCAAGGCAGCGCAGACCCGTCAGCGCGCCGGCCAGAAGGTCGAGAAGCGCAAGGGCTCCGGCGTGGCGGTGCTGCCCGGCAAGCTGACCGATTGCGAAAGCCGCGACACCGCGCACAACGAGGTCTTCCTCGTCGAGGGCGATTCGGCCGGCGGCAGCGCCAAGATGGGCCGCGACAAGGAATGTCAGGCCATCCTGCCCCTGCGCGGCAAGGTGCTCAACACCTGGGAGGTCGAGCGCGACCGTCTCTTCGCCAATACCGAGATTCATGACATTTCGGTCGCGATCGGCGTCGACCCGCACGGTCCCGACGACACGCCCGACCTCTCGGGCTTGCGCTACGGAAAGATCTGCATCCTGAGCGATGCCGACGTGGACGGCTCGCACATCCAGGTGCTGCTGCTCACGCTGTTCTTCCGCCATTTTCCGAAGCTCATCGAGGCGGGGAATGTGTATGTGGCGAAACCGCCGCTCTTCCGCGTCGATGCACCGGCGCGCGGCAAGAAGCCGGCCTCGAAGGTCTATGCGCTGGACGAAGGCGAACTCACCGCCATCCTCGACAAGCTGCGCAAGGACGGCGTGCGCGAAGGCGCATGGAGCATCAGCCGCTTCAAGGGGCTGGGCGAAATGAGCGCGGAGCAGTTGTGGGAAACCACGCTGAATCCGGACACGCGGCGCCTCCTGCAGGTGCGGCTCGGCCGCTTCGACGTGCAGGGCACGCAGGGCGAGATCACGAAGCTCATGGGCAAGGGCGAAGCCGCGGCGCGCCGCGAGCTGATGGAGCTGCGGGCCGATGACGTCGAAATAGATATCTGATTCGCGCCGCCGTCTCCCGCACCGGTGTCGAACATTTTGTGACGGTGCGGACCACGTGCGTTTACCGGGCGCGGGCATAGTGCCGCATGGCGAAATCGATGAGGTTTTCTGGATGGATCGCTGCGTTGCTGTCGGCACTCGTGCTGGCAGCTTCGCCGCAGGCCGCCCGGGCGACGGACATCTTCGGTTACGTCGACGAGAAAGGCGTGGCGCATTTCGCGTCGGAAAAGCTCGACGAGCGCTACCAATTGTTCTTTCGCGGCGGGCAGAGCTTCGACACCTCGAACGGCCTCGGCCGGGGGCGCGGCGGCCCGATCAACGGCACGGTGCCGCGCGCCTCGCAGGCGCTGGTCTCCATGTTCGAGGCGTCGCCGAGCTACAGGCCTGCACAGGGCGCGATGCGTGAAGCCGCGCGACGCCATTCGATCGACTACGAGCTGCTGCAGGCGCTGATCGCGACCGAGTCGGGCTTCGATGCGCAGGCCGTCTCGCCCAAGGGAGCGCTCGGACTCATGCAGGTCATGCCGGCGACGGCGGAGCGCTACGGGGTGGCGGCGGACAAGCGCGCCTCGATCGAGAAGAAGCTCTTCGACCCGCGCGTCAATATCGCCACCGGCGCTCGCTACCTGCGCGACCTCATGGGGATGTTCCCCGGTGATCTCGAACTCGCGCTGGCTGCCTACAACGCGGGCGAAGGGGCGGTGCAACGCGCGGGCAACAGGATCCCCAACTACCGTGAGACGCAGAATTACGTGAGCACGGTGCTTCAGCTCTATGCCTATCTCAAGCCTTCGGCCGCGATCGGCCGAGGCAAGGCGCCGGCGCGCATCCGCATGGAAATGGGTGTGCCGGTGGGCGGTGCCCTCGGTCGTGGCAATATGCCGCCCGACGCACGCAGCCGCCCGGCCATGCCGGAGCTGCCCGAGGTGCCGATGACCGTACCGGCGGAGCCGGCGCCGTGATTTCCCGAATTTCCCCAAAGGGTGAGCGTGCCGAAGTGCACTGACCCGACATCTTTTTCACTTTCCTGTTCCCATGGACCAACCCACGCTCGATTTCCAGAGCCCTGAAGACGATGGCGCGTTGACGCTGGCCGACTATGCGCAGACCGCGTATCTCGAATACGCGCTGAGCGTCGTCAAGGGGCGCGCCCTGCCCGATGTGAGCGACGGCCAGAAGCCGGTGCAGCGACGCATCCTCTATTCGATGTCGCGCATGGGCCTGGGCTTCGGCGGCGCCAATGGCACCGTCGGCGCCAAGCCGGTGAAGAGCGCGCGCGTGGTCGGCGACGTGCTCGGCCGTTTCCATCCGCACGGCGACCAGGCCGCCTACGACGCGCTGGTGCGCATGGCGCAGGATTTCTCGCAGCGCTATCCGCTGGTCGACGGCCAGGGCAACTTCGGCAGCCGCGATGGCGACGGCGCCGCGGCGATGCGCTACACCGAAGCGCGCCTCTCGCGCATCACCAGCCTCCTGCTCGACGAGATCGACGAAGGCACGGTCGATTTCATCCCCAACTACGACGGCTCGACCGACGAGCCGCGCCTGTTGCCGGCGCGGCTGCCCTTCGTGCTGCTCAACGGCGCGAGCGGCATCGCGGTCGGCCTCGCGACCGAGATCCCGAGCCACAACCTGCGCGAAGTGGCCGACGCCTGCGTGGCGCTGATCAAGTCCAACGGCAAGCTGAGCGACGAAGAGTTGTTTTCGTTCGTGCCGGGGCCGGACTACCCGGGCGGCGCGCAGATCATCAGCAGCGCGGCCGAGATCGGCGAAGCCTATCGCACCGGTCGCGGCTCGCTCAAGGTGCGTGCGCGCTGGAAGATCGAAGAACTCGCGCGCGGCCAGTGGCAGGTGGTGGTCAACGAACTGCCGCCGGGCGTGAGCTCGCAGAAGGTGCTCGAGGAAATCGAGGAACTCACCAACCCGAAGGTGCGCGCCGGCAAGAAGGCGCTGACCGCCGAGCAGACGCAGCTCAAGGCGGCCGTGCTCGCGGTGCTCGACGGCGTGCGCGATGAATCGAGCAAGGATGCGCCGGTGCGCCTCGTGTTCGAGCCGAAGACCTCGAAGATCAGCCAGGAGGAATTCATCGGCACGCTGCTGTCGCAGACCTCGCTGGAGACCTCCTCGTCGATCAACCTCACGATGGTCGGCATCGACGGCAAGCCCACGCAGAAGTCGCTGCGGCAAATACTGAACGAGTGGATCGCGTTCCGCGAAGTCACGGTCGAGAAGCGTTCGCGGCATCGCCTGGGCAAGGTGCAGGACCGCATCCACATCCTCGAAGGCCGGCAGATCGTCCTGCTGAACATCGACGAGGTGATCGCGATCATCCGCGCCTCCGACGAGCCGAAGGCGGCGCTGATCGCGCGCTTCAACCTCAGCGACCGGCAGGCCGAGGACATCCTCGAAATCCGCCTGCGCCAATTGGCGCGCCTCGAAGCCATCAAGATCGAGCAGGAGCTCAAGAGCCTGCGCGAAGAGCAGAAGAAGCTCGAAGACATCCTCGCGAGCCCGGCCGCGCTGCGCCGCCTGCTGGTCAAGGAAATCGAAGCCGATGCGAAGAACTTCGAAGATCCGCGCCGCACGCTGATTCAGGCCGAGAAGCGCGCCGTGGCCGAAGTGCGCGTGGTCGACGAGCCGGTGACGGTGATCGTCTCGCAGAAGGGCTGGGTCCGCACCCAGAAGGGCTGGGCCAGCGAGCGCGCGGCGGGATCCGCGCCGCCCGAGTACAGCTTCAAGTCCGGCGATGCGCTGTATGGCGCCTTCGAGTGCCGCTCGGTCGATACGCTGCTGGTCTTCGGCACTGCCAAGGACAAGGGCGTGCGCGTGTACAGCGTGCCGGTGGCGTCGCTGCCGGGCGGCCGTGGCGACGGCCAGCCGGTCACCACGCTGATTGATCTCGAAAGCGGAACGCACGTCGCGCACTACTTCGCGGGACCGCTCGGCGCGAACCTGCTGCTGTCGAGCAGCGGCGGCTACGGCTTCATCGCGGCGGTCGAGAACATGATCTCGCGCCAGAAGGGCGGCAAGGCTTTTGTCGACGTGGGCGAGGGCGAGCAGCTCTGCCAGCCCTCGCTGGTCGGCGGCGCGGGTGGCGCCGAGCCGCTGCCGGCGGCCACGCATGTGTGCTGCGCGTCGACGGGCGGACGCATCCTGACCTTCGAGATCGGCGAACTCAAGGCGCTGCCGAAGGGCGGTCGCGGCTTGACGCTGATCGATCTGGAAGCCAAGGACACGCTTGCGGGTGCTGCCGCCTACACGCGCAGCGTGAAGATCGAAGGCATCGGCCGCGGCGGCAAGGAGCGCGAGGAAACGCTGGAGATCCGATCGCTCAACAATGCGCGCGCCGCCCGTGCGCGCAAGGGCAAGGCGGCCGATCTCGGCTTCAAGCCGGCAAGCGTCACGCGCGTGCAGTAACGCGCGCGAACGGAGACACGTGCATGGAAATCGGCATCCTCGGTCTTGTCATCGCGATCGTGAGCGGGATCGCGAGCTTCGCGCTCGGGCGTTGGTTGTCCAAGCGGCGGCGCGAGGGCAAGGCGCACAAGGCGCGCGCGGCTGAATACGCATCGCAGAGCCGCCAGGTGCGGCGCGCGCGCGAACGTCAGCAGCAGCGGCGGCGCTGACCCTCGTCAGTCGGTGAAGGAACGCACCTGCAGTGGCAGGGCGGGCGGCTCCCAGCGGTAGTCCGCGGCCAGTACGTTGCGCGCTGGCTGCCGGCCCTCCCATTGCAGGTGCAGCAGATCGGCCAGCGTCCAGCCGACCCAGTCGGCACGGAACGGGCGTTGTGCGATCTCCGTCGCCATCGGCAGCGGCTGGTCGCTCTGCCACACCACGGTGGGGATGCGGTAACCCGACTCGGTCGCGGGGCTGTGGCCCGCACGATCGGTGCCGTGGCCCACTTCCTGTCCGTGGTCGGACAGGTACATCCACGCCCGGTATGCGTCGCCGCGGCCGATGGTGCGGGTGAGCTGCAACGTCTCCGACACCACGAAGTCGTGGTACAGCAAGGCCGCGTCGTACTCCTGCCGGAAGCGCCGGACCCACGCGGAGCGACCTTCCTCGATGAGCCCCGCTTCCACCGCGTCGACCTGATCGTCGAAGGGGTTGTGGCCCTGCGGAAAGCGAAGGCTGTAGTGCGGATGCGCGCCCAGCAGGTGCACCACGATGAACTTGCGCTCCGCCGGGTCCTCCAGCGCTTCCTGCACGCAGTCGAGCAGTTCGCCGTCGAGCGATGCGCTGGCGCGACCGGGCGTGCGGTTGACGAAGTCGACCACGTCGGCGAGGCGCGCGTGCTGCTGCTCGATCGCGATGTCGTCGTGGTTGCTCATCCACCAGACCTTGTAGCCGGCGGCGCGCGCCAGCGCGAGCAGATGCTGCGCGTTGCCGCTTTCGGGCTGGCCGAAGCCGAACATGTTGCGCAGCGCGGGCAGCGTGCTCGCATCGGCAGACCATGCATTGCGCAGCACCAGCATCCGGTCGCCCTGTTGCTTCCGATGCGCGACGAGGCGCGGGGTGGTCGCGCGGCCATAGCCGTAGAGCGCCATGTTGTCGCGGTTGATGCTGTCGGTGACGACGAGCACGACGGTGGACGGGCCATCGCGTGTGATCGCTGGCGCGGCGATCCGTGCGCGCGCCAGCGCCTCTTTGCGGCCGCGTTCTTCATCGGCCCAGCTCGCGCGCAAGGTCTGGATCGATTGCGCCCAGCCCGCCCAGAACACCACCGGATGCAGACGCCGCCATGGCTTGCTCGCATAGGCCGCGGCGCAGACCAGGAGCGTCAATGCCAACAGGAGGATCGCACCGCGCGATGGGCGTTGCGGCGCGCGCCGACCGTGCCGCGCGAGCCGCCAGACGCATGCGCCGGCGGTGAGCAGTGCGACGCTCCACAGCACCGCGGTGCGCCAGTGCATCGACAGGTATTCGCTCGTCTCCCGTGCATTGGAGTTGGCCGCCGCGCCGAGCACCAGCGCGCCGTCCGGGGCCGCCTGGTAGGCGTCCAGCAGATAGGCGCGTATCGCACCATCGAGCGCGAAGGCCATCACCCACAGCCACACGGCGATGCGGCGAAGCCAACGCACGGCGCCGCTGCGCACCGGCCATGCGAACCACGCGAGAAGCGGCAGCAGCAACACCAGCAGCTGCGCCACTCGCCGCCCATCGTGCCCGAGGACGATGAACAGGCCTGCGATCCCCGTGATCGCGGCGATGGCTTGCCAGGGCTTTGGGGTCGATCGGATCGGCATGGGCTTGCGTGCAGGCTTGGACGAAGCCGGATTCTGAAACTCGCTCGTTGCGCGCTGCAGCGCATTCAGGGCTGGCGCGAAGGGCTATCGGAGCCAGGGCCGCCAGCGCGCACGGGTGCGCGCGGCTCGTGCGGTTGTGCACCGTGATTGCCCGCCCGAAGCCATAGACCTTTCGCTCCATTGCTGCGCCGCGCAAGGCATGAAATATTGCGTCGCAGAACGACGAGGAGCGGCATGGACGACACCATCCAGCAGCTGGTAGGAGAGCGCCGCCGCGCGCTCCACGGCGTCGACGATGGTCATCGCCCCTGGGGGCTCGCGCTGTCCGGCGGAGGCATCCGCAGCGCCACCTTCTGCCTCGGCCTGCTCAAGGCGTTGGCCGGACATCGGCAACTGCTCAAGTTCGACCTGGTCTCGACCGTCTCCGGCGGCGGTTACATCGGCGCGACGATCGGCCGCCTGTGCACCGACGCCAAGTCGCCGGACGACGTGCGCGAGATCGAGCGGGCGCTGGGTGACGTGGACCGCGCGCGCTTCGGCTGGTGGCTGCGCGCCAACGGCCGCTATCTCATTCCGGGTGGATTGCGCGACACGCTCTTCGCAGTGGCGCTCTACCTGCGCAATCTCCTGGGCACGCACATCGAACTCGCGATCGCGGCGAGCCTGATCGGCATGGTGCTCGCCGCGACCAACCTGCTGCTGTGGGATGCGGTGTTCCGCGCGGTGGACCTCAACAGCGTGCCGCCCGACACGGTCAGCAGCGTCACCGACCTCGACGCCACGCAGTACGTGCGGCTGCTCGTGGAGTGGGCGACGCAATGGCCGACCTTGTGGTTCACGCTGGTGGGGCCCTTCATCGCTTCGGTCGTCCTCGCATGCGCGTACTGGTCGGTGCGCGACAAGCCGTCGAACGCTTCGATGCTGCTGCAGATCGGGATGTGGCTCGCGCTCGGCATCGGCGCGAGCCTGATCGGTGGGCCGCTGGTCCAGCGCTACAGCGGGCCGGTGTGGATCACGCCGGCTTTCGTCGGGTTCTCGATGTGCTGGGTCGTCGCGCTGGTCTGGGTGTTGTTCAAGAGCCACCGGAAGGCGCCGGCCGCGATGCGCAACGAGCTCACCGACCGGCTGGCCTCGGTCATCAACACCGCGCTGCTGATCGTGATGCTGGGCCTGCTCGACCGCAGCGCCTGGTGGCTCGCGGCGGAAGACTCCCAGCAGCGCGTGTCCTATGGCGCGGTGCTTCTGGTGTTGGCCGCCGCGCTGCGCGGCGTGCTGCCGATGCTGCTGTCTCACCGGCAGGAGATTCCGGGCGTCGGCAAGTCGGTGATGCTCACGATCGCGAGCCTGCTGGGCCTGGCGCTGGCCTTCTGTCTGGCGGCATGGTGGATCGGCGTCGTCTACAGCGTGGCGCTGCTGCCGGTGTTCACGCCCGCGGGGCTCGACTTCACGCGCGGCTGGGCCTGGCTCGGCACCATCGCGGTGATCATCGGCAGCTACGCAATCGTGACGGGGCGCAACTTCGCGTTCCTCAACGTGTCGTCGCTGCACATGTTCTATAAGGCGCGCATCGTGCGCGGCTATCTCGGCGCGGCGAATGCGCGGCGGCTCGGTGCGAGCCCCGTGGACCAGGTCTCGGGGCTGGAGCCGCCCCAGGTGCCGGTGGGCGAGGTGGACCCGCACGACGACATCTCGCAGTTGCGCTACGCGCCGCATGTGCACGGCGGCCCGGTGCACCTGGCGAACATCTGCATCAACCAGACGCACAGCACCAAGGACAAGCTCTTCAACCGCGACCGCAAGAGCCAGCCGCTCACCGTCGGCCCCCTGGGCTGGATGCAGGCCGGTGGCGCGCACTGGACGCAGGCGCATGGCGACGGCGCGCTCACGCTCGGTGCATGGACGGCGATCTCGGGCGCGGCCTTCGCGCCCGGGCTCGGGCGGTTGACGAAGCGCGGCCTCGCGACGCTCTCGGTGTTCGCCGGATTGCGGCTCGGCTACTGGTGGAACAGCGCGGACGCCGGCATCGTGCAGCGCGGGGCGGTGGTGCATTCGAGTCCGCTGCTGATGAAGACGCGCTTCCTGCTGCTCGAATGCTTCGGCGCGTTTCCGGGCAGCAGTTCCGCCAATTGGTACCTGAGCGACGGCGGCCATTTCGAGAACACCGCCGCGTATGCGCTGCTGCGGCAGGAGGCCGCGCTGATCGTCATCGCGGACTGCGGCGCCGATCCCGACTACCGCTTCTGCGATCTCGAGATCCTGATCCGTCGCGCACGCATCGACCTCAATGCCGAGATCACCTTCATGAAGCCTCGGCCGGGCGCGGACTGGAAGCACCTCGAAGCCTTCGGCTCGCTCAACGACCTCGCATCGCCCAGCAGCCAGGCCTGCCTCGCGCTCGCGCAGGTGCGCTATGCGAGCGGCGCCACAGGGCAGATCGTGCTGGTGAAGCCGAACGTCTCCGCCTCGCTGCCGGTGGACCTGGTGAACTTCAAGGCGGCCAATCCGCTGTTCCCCCAGCAGCCGACCACCGACCAGTTCTTCGACGAGGCGCAGTGGGAGAGCTACTTCCGCCTCGGCTCGGAAATCGGCAACCGCCTGGAGGAGGAGATGCTCTCGCACGTCGCGACGGGCGCTGTCGGCCTCTTCGTGCCCGACGACGGGCAGCCGGATTCGACGCCGCACGCGGTCAAGGCTGGCGACAAGGACAGCGCGACCGCCGCGGCGGTGGGCTCAATGAGCCGGCTGCAGGCACGCGTGCTGAAGGCCGGTGCGGTGACTGCCTCGATCGGCATCGGCACCGCCGCGACTTTCGGCGTGGCCGCCTGGCAGGGCATCGACAGCTGGCGTTCGCAACGGGCGGATCAGGAGCGCTCGGAGAATGGCGCCTTCAAGGACCTGACCGAGCGCTGGGCGCACCTGCACAGCGGCAACGGCAGCGGCGATGCGCCCGCGCTGCTGGCCGCGGAGCTGCTGCGCACGGGCGACCTGCTGTGCCGCGAAGGCAGCGACAACTTCATGGCCAGGTTCCGCTTGTCGGTGCGCATCGTCGACGATGCCAAGCAGGCGTGCGGCAACGAGGTGGCGGGCCAGCGCTCGCCCGCATGCCTGCGCCTGCTCGATCCGGGCAACGGCATCGATTGCCTGCAGCCCGCGCAGGCGCCTCCGTGCGCGCCGCGCTACTGGGCGCGTGACTACTCCGGGCAGACCGGCTCGAAGCAGAACTGCAGCGGCACCTTGCCCGAGCCCTGGCCGGTGGCCGTGTGGGTGCGCGACGTGCTGACCGGACGCCGCGGCGAGGAAACCCAGGTGGCGGCGGCGCCGCCGCCCCCGCCGCCGCCCGTGGCGCTTCCGGGTGCCGTCGCGCCGCCGGCCTACGCGCCCGCGCCCGTATTGCCTGACGGCAGTGGGTTGCCGACGGGATCGCCAGCGCCGGCGAAGCCACCGTCCGATGCCTGCGCGGGCGCGGTGGTCTATATCCAGACCTACGGCACCGCGTTGCGCGACAAGGCGCGCAACTGGCGCGGGCCCTGGCGTGCGCTCGGCGCGTCGGTGCCGCCGATCGAAGATGTGCTGAGCACCTCGCGCCGCGCGGGACGCGCGCCGCCGGTCGGCCACCCTGATCCGACAGTGGTCATCCGCGAAGAGTCGTCCCGAGCCTGCGCGCAGGCGCTCATCCAGACGGCGAACTCGCCCACCGGTCAGCCCTGGGTCATCAAACTTCTGCCGCGGTCGGTCAAGGCCGATCCGGGCGCGATCGAAGTCTGGCTGCCGCGGACCAAGGACGCGGCAGGTAACTGAGCGCGAGCGCGCGCCATTCACCTGCGCGGGTGATGACAGCGCTTCGGCGGAGGAGTCCAATCGTCGGTGATCCCAGGAGGACGGCCATGGACACATCACCGATCGCAGGCTTTGTGGCCGCTTGCGCATTGATCGCCGCGTGCGAGTCGCAACCGGCGGTGATCTTCGTGGCGAACGGCGGCGAGTTCAATGTGCTCAGCCTGACCGACGAGCAGGACGTCTGCGATGCACCGGCCCGTCTCGGCTACCTGACATGGTGGGACGGTGCCACGCTGCGCGGCTGCTGGGTGCGCGACGGTGGGCATATCCGCATGCGGATCACGGACCTCGACGACCTGCGCATTCCGGTCGGCGACTTCCGCCGCACCGAGATCGCGGAGTACCGCAACCGAACGCTGGACTGAACCTAGGGCCTGTTCACACTACTTTCATAGTGCCCGAAGGGTTGCCCCGCAAAGGCGGCGTCTGCGGCGTTGCAAATCCTCGCCGGGCAGACAGCCCGGCTGCGGTTTGCGCCTTGCAGCCACCCCCTTTGCGGGGCAACGGGCACTATGAAAGTAGTGTGAACAGGCCCTAGTCCCCGCCCGGCCGCCACACCCGCGCGAGCACGCCGAGCTTGGTGCGGAAGGTGGCGCGCTCATCGGACAACACGTCGATGAAGTCCGACAGCCGCTTCGACTTGATCATCGTGTAGAACGTGAGCCAGGTCGTGAGCACGAAGACGATGCCGAACCATGTCAGCTTTTCCCAGAGCGGCGCATCGGCTTCCGCCAGCAGGTTCATGCCGAGGAAACCGGTAGTGACGGTGCCGATGAGCCCGAACAGCGTGACCACGGTGAGCCGCACGACCGTGTTCGCCTGGCGCCGGAGGCTGTCGGCGTCGAGGTAGGTGTTCATGTCGGCGATGCGCTCCTTGACCTCCTCGTAGAGCGGATCGAGCCCGAGATGCGTGGTGCACAGGTGCGACAGCGCGCGCACCTGCGCCTGCTCCGAGATCTCGTGGAACCAGTAGCGGTGCGTGAAGCGCAGGAAGCCCTCGAAGCACGCGCGGATCGCGCGCTTGAAATACTTGACGCTCGTGACGTCGTGGATGTCGAGCCGGCGCAGCGCTTCGACCAGCCGGTCCGAATACATCAGCAGCGCGGCCTTCTGGAAGTGCGCGATCAGGAACAGCAGGAAGTGCTGGTGCCGGAACTGCGCCAGCACGCCGCGGTCGCGGCAGCAGAAGAAATCGGAATCGGCCTGGCCCACCACGATGAGCGCGCGGCCGTTGCACAGGTAGCGCGTGTTCGGTGCGGCGCCGGCGTTGACCCAGAAGCGGTCATAGCAGTAGCGCTGCTCGAAGTCGATCATCAGGTCCTCGCCGAAGGGCAGGGGGCCGCTGCCCGACACCGCCGGTTCGGCCGCGCCGGAGACGAGTGCGAGGCGCACGAAATCCGCGCGCGACAGCCGGCGCGGATCGTCGAGCGCGAGGTAGGCCATCACCGGCATGCGGTAGTACTCGATTTGCCGGTACCGCAGTTCGCCGGCCTCGTCGGAATGGTCGAGCGCCAGCGGCCGCATGAGCCATGCCCAGTGCGCCGCGGTGCGCGGCGCGCGGTGCTCGGCCACGTGCGACAGAAAGGTCTCGCGCTGCTGCGCATCGGAGGCGGCCAGCACCTGGCCATCGGCGCCGAGCCATTCGACGCTGTGCATGCAATGCAGCGCCGCGCCGTTTGCGTCCCAGCCGCCGGGATAGGCGCGGCCGAAGCGGTAGAGGATCTCCTGCGCCATCGGCAGGCTCAGCATGTCGGCGCCGACCTCGACATTGAGCATCACCACATCGACGTCGAAGAAGAAGTAGAGATCGACGTGAACCACCTGGAGCGTGACGGGCGCATCGCCCGCATGGGCCTTCACGCGCACCGCGGCCACGTCGCTGCGGCGGAAGACGCGCATCGGCGAATCGCCTTCGGGATTGGCGGCGCGGCCCTTGCGGCCATCACCGTAGAGAAAGCGCTGAACGTAGGGCAGGAAGCTCACGAACTCGTTGTAGTGGCGCTCGTGAAAGCGGTCGCTGCTGCCGGTGTATTCGTCGATCTCTTCGCGCCAGGGCGATGCGTCGCCCATGTCGCGCAGCACCTGCCATGGGCCTCGCCGTGAGGGCCGGGGTCCGCGTGTCGTCATCAGACGCACAGGCCACAGCAGGTTCTGGCGCAGGTGGTGCACGGTGGGGGCGCTCTCCGGGCCTGCTTGCTGTGTTCTTGCCTCTGTTGTTGTGTTGACCAGCATCGCGCCAGTGTAGGCATCCATGTGTCCTAGGGGAATCCCTATGTCGGTGCTGAAACCGGTTTCACATATACTGGCGCGGCCCGCGATGAAGTGCGTTTTTCGCGGGATGCACCAATTGCGAACACGCACTCAAGCCCTGTTTCCTTCGTGAACTACCAATTCCAGTTCGACGCTGTTTTCGCCGCCTGGCCGCTGCTGCTGAAGGGCACCTGGATCACGATCCAGCTCTCGCTCGTGGCCACCGCGCTGGGTCTCGTGGTCGCGATCTTCTGCGCCTGGGGCAAGGTCTCGGGGCCGAAGTGGCTGCGCTTCGTCATCAACGCGTACATCGAGGTCATCCGCAATACGCCGTTCCTGGTGCAGCTCTTCTTCTTTTTCTTTGCGCTGCCTGCGGTGGGCCTGCGCTGGTCGCCGTACACGGCGGCGCTCACGGCCATGGTGGTCAACCTCGGCGCCTATGCGGCGGAGATCGTGCGCGCGGGCATCGAGTCCATCCCCAAGGGCCAGATCGAGGCGGGCAGGGCGCTGAACCTCAAGGGCTGGGAGATCTTCCGCTTCGTCATCATCAAGCCCGCGCTGAAGGCCATCTACCCGGCGCTCACGAGCCAGTTCATCCTGCTGATGCTGAGTTCCGCGGTGGTGTCGGTGATCTCGGCGGACGACCTCACCTCGGTCGCGGCCAACCTGCAGTCGCAGACCTTCCGCAGCTTCGAGATCTACATCGTGGTCGCGGGCATTTACCTCGCGCTGGCGTTGGCGTTCTCGGCGCTGTTCAAGCTGATCTACAGGCGCACCCTCAACTACCCGGATCGGCGCTGAACACCATGCGGACCTTCGGCTTTCCTGAATTCCTGTTCATCCTCGAGGCGGCCAAGTGGACGCTGGCGTTGTCGGCGATCGCCTTCCTCGGTGGCGCGATCCTGGGGTTGATCGTCGCGCTCGCCCGCACGTCCGAGAGCAAGACGGCGCGCGTGCTGTCCACCGGCTTCATCCAGATCTTCCAGGGCACGCCGCTCTTGCTGCAGCTCTTCCTGATCTTCTTCGGAGCGCCGGTGCTCGGCTTCGACATCAATCCGTGGATCGCGGCGGGCGTGGCGCTCGTCCTGAACAGCGCGGCCTTCCTCGCCGAGATCTGGCGCGGCTGCATCGAGGCGATTCCGCGCGGCCAGTGGGAGGCGGCGCATGCGCTCAACCTCAGCTACACCGCGCTCATGCGCGACGTGGTGCTGCCCCAGGCCTTCAAGATCGCGCTGCCGCCGACGGTGGGCTACGTGGTGCAGATCATCAAGGGCACCTCGCTCGCGGCCATCATCGGTTTCACCGAAGTCACGCGCGCCGGGCAGATCATCAACAACGCGACCTTCCAGCCGCTGCATGTGTTCACGACCGTAGCGGCGATCTACTTCCTCATCTGTTGGCCGCTGTCGCTGCTCGCGGCTCGCATGGAGCGGCAGCGCGCCCGCACCCTTGCCCGCTGAATTTCTCTTTTCCAGTTCCCGTTCTCAACTCAGGAGACTTCGCATGATCCGTTTGACCACCCGCCGCGCTGCCATCGCAGCCCTGGGCCTGGGCGCCGCACTCACCGTGTTCGCACCGCTCGCTTCCGCGCAGTCCGTCGCGGACATCAAGAAGAAGGGCGAGATCACCATCGGCATGCTGGTCGACTTCCCACCCTACGGCACGACCAACGCGCAGAACCAGCCGGACGGCTACGACGCCGACGTGGCCAAGCTGCTCGCCAAGGACTGGGGCGTGAAGGCCAACATCGTGCCTGTGACGGGCCCGAACCGCATTCCCTTCCTGCTGACCAACAAGGTCGACCTGCTGGTCGCCTCGCTCGCGATCACGCCCGAGCGCGCGAAGCAGGTGCAGTTCTCGCAGCCCTACGCGGCTGCGACCATCGTGCTCTACGGCAAGAAGGCGCTCCCGATCAAGAGCGCCGCCGACCTGAAGACAGTGCGCGTGGGCGTGGCCCGCGCCAGCACGCAGGACGTGGCCGTGACCAAGGCCGCGCCGGAAGGCACCGAGATCCGCCGCTTCGACGACGATGCTTCCGCCATGCAGGCGCTGATGTCGGGCCAGGTCGATGCGATCGGCGCTTCGACCACCGTTGCTGCGCAGATCGCCAAGCGCGTGCCGGCCGACACCTTCGAAAACAAGTTCACGCTGGTGCAGCAGAACATGGGCATCGCGATGCGTCCCGGCCAGGACGACCTGCTGAAGAACGTCAACGAGTTCGTGCAGAAGAACACAGCGAATGGCGAGCTGAACAAGCTCTACCAGAAGTGGCTGCAGACCGACCTTCCGAAGCTGCAGTAAGCGCCCAGGCGAACACAGGGAACATCCATGACCGACGCAGTCACGACCCACGCGGGCACGGACACCATCATCCAGCTCGAGGCGGTGAACAAGTGGTACGGCACCTTCCAGGTGCTGACCGACATCGACCTGTCGGTGCGCACCGGTGAACGCATCGTCATCTGCGGCCCTTCGGGCTCGGGCAAGTCGACGCTGATCCGCTGCATCAACCGGCTGGAGACGGTGCAGAAGGGCCGCATCGTGGTCGACGGCATCGAGCTCACGGCAGGCGGCAAGAACGTCGACGCGGTGCGCGCCGAGGTCGGCATGGTGTTCCAGCAGTTCAACCTGTTCCCGCACCTCACGATCCTGCAGAACTGCACGCTCGCGCCGATGCGCTCGCGCGGCATGTCGAAGGGAGAGGCGGAAGAGGTCGCGATGAAGTACCTCACCCGCGTGCGCATTCCCGAGCAGGCACACAAGTACCCGAGCCAGCTTTCCGGCGGCCAGCAGCAGCGCGTGGCGATCGCGCGTGCGCTGTGCATGTCGCCCAAGATCATGCTGTTCGACGAGCCCACCTCGGCGCTCGATCCGGAAATGGTCAAGGAAGTGCTCGACACCATGATCGGGCTCGCCGAAGACGGCATGACCATGCTGTGCGTGACGCACGAAATGGGCTTCGCGCGCAGTGTGGCGGATCGGGTGATCTTCATGGCCGACGGCAAGATCGTCGAGCAAGGCGCTCCGACGGAGTTCTTCGGCAACCCGAAGCACGAGAAGACGCGCCAGTTTCTCGGCCAGATCCTGAGCTCGCATCACTGATGGCCACGCCGGTTCTGATTTCTCTTTCATCTTTCGGCGCCGCCGAGATCGGCCGCCATGGGCAGCTCTGGTGCGCGCAGCTTGCAAAGGCCGCTGGCGCCGACAGCGTCGAGGTGCGTGGCGAGTTGTTGCGCGATCCCGCCGCCGAGCTGCCGGCGCTGGCCGGCCTCGCAGCGGTCTATTCGAGCCCCGAAGGGCTCTTCGCGCAGGGTGGGCTGTTCGACGAGGCCGCGTTGGGTCGCGGTGTGGCCAGCGCGAAAACGCTTGGCGCGGCACGCCTGAAGATGGCCATCGGCGACTTCGGCCCCTCGTCGCACGGTTCGCTCGCCGGTCTGAAAGCCCGCCTTGCCGAGACCTCGATCGAGCTCGTCATCGAGAACGACCAGACCGTTTCCGCCGGCACGCTGCCCGCATTGCAGGCGTTCTTCGATGCAGCCGACCGCATCGGGCTCGACCTCGGCATGACCTTCGACATGGGCAACTGGCATTGGCTTGGCGAATGTCCGCTGCAAGCCGCGCAGGCGCTGGGCCGGCGCGTGCGCTACGTGCATTGCAAGGGCGTGCAGCGACTTCCCGCGAAATGGGTCGCGGTGCCGCTCGCCGATTCGATCGCGCCGTGGCGCTCGGTGCTGCGCGCTCTGCCGGCCGATGTGCCCCATGCCATCGAGTACCCGCTGATCGGCGACGATCTGCTCGCTGTCACGCGCGACCAGGTCGCGCTCATCCGTTCACTGCGAACCACCCCATGACTTCATCCGCCTTCGACGTCGCGCTGTTCGGCGAGGCCATGCTGCTGCTGGTCGCCGACCAGCCCGGGCCGATCGAGAACGCCACCGTCTTTCACAAGCGCACCGCGGGTGCGGAAACCAACGTCGCCATCGGTCTGGCGCGCCTCGGCCTGAAGGTCGGCTGGGCGAGCCGCCTGGGTACCGACTCGATGGGCCGCGCGCTGCTCGCAGCCATGAAAGGCGAGGGCATCGACTGCTCGCACGTCGTCTGCGATCCGACGCAGCGCACTGGCCTCCAGTTCAAGGGCCGCGTGACGGATGGAAGCGATCCGCCGGTCGAGTCCCACCGCAAGGGATCGGCTGCCAGCTTCATGGGCCCGGCCGATGTGGACGAAGACTGGCTGCGCTCGGCGCGCCACTTGCACGCCACCGGCGTGTTCGCCGCCATCTCCGAGACCACCCTGCCTGCCGCGATCAAGTCGATGGACGTGATGCGCGCGGCCGGCCGCACCATCTCCTTCGACCCCAACCTGCGCCCGACGCTCTGGTCGTCGACCGAGACGATGCGGCACTGGATCAACGATCTCGCTGCGCGCGCGGACTGGGTCCTGCCCGGCATCGAGGAGGGCCTGATCCTCACCGGCCACGACACGCCCGAAGACATCGCACGTTTCTACCGCGAGCGCGGCGCGAAGCTCGTGGTGGTCAAGCTCGGCGCGAAGGGCGCCTACTACGACAGCGATGTCGCGGGCACCGGCACCGTCGAAGGCTTTCCAGTCAAGGAAGTGATCGACACCGTGGGCGCCGGTGACGGCTTCGCAGCCGGCGTCGTCAGTGCCTTGCTCGAAGGCAAGTCAGTGCAAGACGCCGTGCGTCGTGGCGCATGGATCGGCGCACGCGCCGTTCAGGTGCTCGGCGACACCGAGGGCCTGCCGACGCGCGCGCAACTCGAGGAGGCCCGCCTATGACGCGCAAGAACATCCTCGTCTTCCGCGAGTTGCCCGACGTCCAGCTCGTGCGGCTCAAGGCCGAGCATGAAGTCACCGTCGCCAACCCGCGCATCGATGCGCAGCGCGCGGCGTTCGATGCCGCGCTGCCACGCGCGCAAGGGCTGATCGGCTCCAGCTATCCGATCGACGACGCGCTGCTCGCGCGTGCGCCGCAGCTCGAAGTGGTGTCCAGCGTCTCCGTCGGCGTCGACAACTACGCACTCCCCGCGCTGCATGCGCGCGGCATCCTGTTGTGCCACACGCCGGGCGTGCTCGACGAGACCGTCGCCGACACGGTCTTCGCGCTGCTGATGGCGACCAGCCGCCGCGTGGTCGAGCTGTCGAACCTCGTGCGCGAAGGCCGTTGGACGAAGAACATCGACGAAGACCTGTTCGGCTTCGATGTGCACGGCAAAACGCTGGGGCTGATCGGCTTCGGGCGCATCGGGCAGGCGATTGCGCGGCGTGCGTCGCTCGGCTTCGGCATGCCGGTGCTCTATCACACGCGCCGGCCGGTGGATCTCGCCGCGCAGGCGCCCGAGCTGCAGGGGCGCGCGCTGTTCACGGCGCGTGACGAGCTTCTTGCGCGTGCCGATTTCGTGGTCGCGATGCTGCCGCTGTCGGACAGCACGCGCGACATGATCGACGCGAGCGTGTTCGATGCGATGAAGCCCGGCGCCGTCTTCATCAACGGTGGGCGCGGCGCCACGGTCCGCGAAGACGCCTTGCTCGCCGCACTCGACAGCGGGCGCCTGCGCGCCGCCGGACTCGATGTGTTCGCCACGGAACCCCTGCCCAAGGATTCGCCGCTGCGCACGCATCCGCGTGTGACGCCGCTGCCGCACATCGGTTCGGCCACGCACGAGACGCGCCATGCGATGGCCGAGCTCGCGACGACGAACCTGCTGCGCGCGCTCGCAGGCGAGCGTCCGCCGGCGGTCTACGACACGGCTTCGGCTTGAACGCGAGAGCCCCCATGCAACGCCCGGCCCGCGCGACCATCGCCGACGTCGCCAAGGCGGCGGGCGTGTCCAAGGCCACCGTCTCGCGCTTCCTCAATCACCGCGAACGGTTGTTGAGCCCGGACATCGCTGCGCGCGTCGAGGCCGCCATCGCCCAGCTCGACTACACGCCGAGCCCGATGGCGCAGGCCCTGAGCCATGGCCGCTCGCGGCTCATCGGCCTGATCGTGGCCGACATCACCAATCCGTATTCGGTGGCGGTGCTGCGCGGCGCCGAGAAGGCCTGCCAGGACGCCGGCTACCTCGTGATGCTGTTCAACCTCGGCAACGACATCGACCGCGAGCGCGAGGCCATCGATGCGCTCGCCGGCTATCAGGTCGACGGGTTCATCCTGAACACGCTGGGCCGTGGCGTAGGCCTCGCCGATGCCGAGGCGCTGCACGGCAAGCCGGCAGTGCTGGTGGACCGCCGGCACGCGGGCATGCACACCGATTTCGTTTCGCTCGACAACGCCGCGGCCATGAAGGCGGCCTGCGGGCATCTGGTCGAGAGCGGATTTCGCGAGCTGCTCTACATCACCGAACCGCTCAAGGGCGTGAGTTCGCGGCGCGAGCGCGCGACCGCCTTCGGCGGCTGCGTGACGGCGCATGAACCGCGGGTGGCGGGGACGGTATTCGAGTGCACTGGCGATGACAGCGAAGGCCTCGACGCCGCGCTGCGTGCGCTGCACAAGCGGGCCAGGCGCGGGCGCCGTCCGGCGGTGCTCGCCGGCAACGCGATCGTGACGCTGCGCGTGGCGAGCGCGATGGCGCGGCTGGGCCTGCATTTCGGCAGCGATGTCGGCTTCGTCGGCTTCGACGATGCCGAATGGGCGCCGCTGATCGGCCCGGGCCTGAGCGCGATCGCCCAGCCCACCGATGCGATCGGGCGCACTGCCGCGACTTGCCTGATCGAGCGGCTCCAGGGCCTGGAGGGTCCGCCGCGGCAGTTGCTGCTGCCCGGCGAATTGATCATTCGGGGGTCGTCAGGCCTGGCCTGAGCAGCAAACGCTCGCGCTAGAAGTTGTCCGCCTTGAATTTCGCAATGTCGCTTGCCATCGCCAGCAGTGCCTGGGCGCGGGCGGCGACATAGCCGGCCAACTGCGCAACGAACTTGACCTCGTCGCCCTGATAGGCCGGCTCCTTGGCCTGCGCTGGCGCTTCTTCGATCGCCAGACGGCAAAGGCGCGTGAGTTCGCGAGCGAAGTACGGCCGAGGAACGCCGAGGCGCTCGCAGAAATCAGCCAGTGCAAACGCCCTGACTTCCTCCAACGCGAAAACATCGCCGAACGCCATGGCGAGCGAGTGGTCGAACCGGTCGTACTGGACCACGCTGACGAGGTCGTACAGCGCGGTCACTGAAAGACCTGCCCGTGTGACGCGAAACGATATGTTCTTGCCATGCGCGTCACTGTTGCCAAACAGCAGAGTGGTGACGGCCCATATCGCGATTCGCTGCATGCCCAGCGCAGGCTCGACCAGCAGCGAACGAAGCGCACCCAGCTTTTCGAAGCTGGCGCCATCCCTGATGTGCTGAACTTGCGGCCCATCGCCCAGGTTGCGCTCATATTTCGCAGCGACGGAAAGGTCGAGTGCCTGGCAGCCGTCGATGATGTGCAGCCGTTCGATCCGGTCGTCTTTCCGACTCCGATCGAATCGCTCGACGCTGAGCACCGGGGACGGCATACGGAGGATTTCCACCGCGGCGGCCATGTCGGATCCGAAGCGCCGGTGGCTCATCCGGTTGGCAAGCGACATGCAGTAGTGCTCGTTGGCAACCATGCATGGAGTGGCCACGCCGAAAGGCTCCGGTTTGAGGATATGGGTCGAGGAGAGCGACCCATCGACGAGAAAGAGCCTTCCTTCGCGGCGCTCGACCAGCAGCTTGTCCTGGTGACCCGCAATGGACATGCGCACCTTGCCGTCCCAGATGTTGAACGGTCGATTCGCCCGGTCGGCAATGCGCTGCTCGAGCTCTTCGAACGGCAGTGCCCGCCGCATCGTCTCCTGCTCGGCGAAGCCGCCGTTCGGCGGCAGGAAGCTCAACGCACCTGCGGTCTCGTGGCCCAGGTGGCGAATGAGTCCGAAGATGTTGTTCCGCGTCACGCGCGCGTCACGCGATGCCACATCCAGCGCAACGCCCTCGGGCAGCAGATTCTCGAGAAAGCGCCTGATCGCTCGCGACGAGCCGCTCCCGTTCAGTGGCAACTGTGGCGAGAGCGCGTAGCCGACCGGACTGGCGACCCATTCCGGGTCGTAGTTGAGCGAGAAGTCGTCGTGCTCGGGCTCGTACTGGAGCGTCCCCAGCCGGCGCGTATCCGAGAACACCTCCAGGACATAGTCACTCATCGACTGCTCCATCGGGCAACGCTGCGCCAAGGTTCGTGGGGACGTCCTCCTTGGGCACGACGAGCATCCTGAGTCCGAGGCCTCCAAGAACCAGCAGCAGTTTGTCGGCCGTGATCGGCTTGCCGTTTTCCAGACGCGAAAGGACATCGCTCGAAACGCCGCAAAGTGCGGCGGCATCGTCGATGCGGAGCTTCGCTTTGGCGCGTCGATTGCGCACCAGTTTCCCGAGGTCGATGAGATCGGAGACGCTGGGCTCGAGATGCGGGTCGAAAAGGGGAAGGGTTCTCGCCATTGTTCCGTGATCCCGATACTATGGCCGCCGCGATGGCTGCGCATCGATAGTTTCGGAAAAACGGAATATAAGTTCGGGAGAACGTCTGGTCAAATTAATTTCGCGTTACCGAAACTAAGATGCCGGTGTTTCCACCAACGCCAGCACCCGCAACGGGCTTCCCGATCCTTCCTGGATCTTCAACGTCCGAAGCCGTGCACCTTGCGTTCGTGCATCAGCCACTCGACCGCCGCCTGCGTCGGCCCGGGCGTGTGCGCGCCATCGTCGTGCATGTTGACGAACGCGGCCGGATCGCCAAGGCGCTTGGACCAGTCGGTGCGCAGCAGCACCCATGCACCCTTCGGGGATGCGCCCGTGCGTGGTTTCCCAGGCCTGGAGGAATTCGACCGTCAGCAGCCAGTCGGCGTCGTGCGCGACTTCGGCACTGGCGTCGCGACGGCTTTACAAGCGCTGAAATTTCTCGCTGCCGCCGTTTCGACCGGGGCACTCGTCATTTCGTCCGGAAGCCGCGCGTCCTTGACGCTCTGGCGGCTTCCGGCCGGCTGCACTCCCTTCTAGAGTCGTTCGCATCCACAGCGAAATGTTCTTGAGGGGAATCACATGGCAGCGCCCGTCATCCGCAAGGTCCTTGTCCTTGGCGCCGGCAAGGTCGGCAGCACGGTCGCCGACATGGTGGCCGAGTACCACCGCCTTCCCGTCACGCTCGCAGACCGGCAGCACGTGCGGCACGAGCCCGACGACCGGCTGGTGACGCGCGCGATCCTCGACGTGGAAGACGAAGCATCGCTGGCTGCCGTGCTGGCGGGGCACGACGTGGTCATCAATGCGCTGCCGTTCTTCCTCGCGGCGCGGGTCGCGGTGGCGGCCCGTGCGGCGGGCGTCCATTACTTCGATCTGACCGAAGACGTCGCCGCCACCACCGCGATCCGCGCGCTGGCGGTGGATGCGAATTCCGTGCTGATGCCGCAGAGCGGCCTCGCACCCGGCGTGATCGGCATGCTCGGCGCGCATCTCGCGGGCCGCTTCGACGAGCTGTGCGATCTGCACCTGCGCGTGGGTGCACTCTCGCGGCACGCGACCAACGGCCTGCGCTACAACTTCACCTGGAGCATCGACGGGGTCATCAACGAATACTGCCAGCCGTGCATGGCCATTGCGCAGGGACAACGCGTGTCCGTGCCGCCGCTGGAGGGCCATGAGACGCTGGTGCTCGACGGCGACACCTACGAGGCCTTCAACACCTCCGGCGGACTCGGCACGCTGTGCGAGACGCTGGCCGGCCGCGTGCGCAATCTCGACTACAAGACGATCCGCTATCCGGGTCACCGCGACGCGATGAAGCTGCTGCTGCATGACCTGCGCCTGATCGAGCGGCGCGACCTGCTGCGGCAGGTGCTGGAGAACGCGGTGCCGCACAGCCGCGAAGACATGGTGATCGTCTTCGCTTCCGCATCCGGCCTGCGCGGCGGCCGCTTCGAGCAGGAGACGCGACTGGCGCGCATCCACGGCGGCCGCTTGCGCGGCGTGGACCGCACCGCGATCGAGCTCTCGACCGCTGCCGGCGTGGTCGGCGTCTTCGAGCTGCTTCGCACCGGCCGGCTGCCGGCGCGCGGCTTCGTGGGGCAGGAACAAGTGGCGCTCGAGGACTTTCTTTCGACGCGGGTCGGCAACTGCTATGCGGGCCTGGCCGAATCGCCGGCGAGCCGGACGCCGGCGGCACCGCACCGCGGAAGCACCTTCGCTCATACTTGGCCACCCCAGGCGCAACGCCGGACCCGGAAGGAGCCAAGTCCATGAACGACGCGAACGATCTGTCCGCACTTTTCGAGCGCTGCGGCATCGCGGCGTCCCAACGCACCGGCGGCACGCTGGCCGTGCGCTCGGCCATCGACGGCGCGGAAATCGCGCGGCTGCACGAAACGCCGGAGGCATCCATGCCCGAGGTGATCGGGCGCGCCAAGGCCGCGTTCCGGCGCTGGCGCGACGTGCCGGCGCCGGTGCGCGGCGAACTCGTGCGCCTCTGGGGCGAGGAGCTTCGCAAGGGCAAGGCCGACATCGGCCGCGTGATCTCGGTGGAGGTCGGCAAGATTGCGCAGGAGGGCCTCGGCGAAGTGCAGGAAGGCGTCGACATCTGCGAGTTCGCACTCGGGCTCTCGCGGCAGCTCCATGGCAAGACCATCGTTTCGGAGCGGCCCGGCCATCGCATGATGGAGCAGTACCACCCCCTAGGTCCGGTGGCGATCATCACCGCGTTCAACTTTCCGAGCGCGGTGTTCGCATGGAACGCGGCGATCGCGCTCGTGTGCGGGGATCCGGTGATCTTCAAGCCTTCGGAGAAAGCACCGCTCTCGGGCCTCGCGACCTTCCGGGCCCTGGAGCGCGCCATTGCGCGCTTCGGCGACCGCGCGCCGGCGGGCCTCGCCCAGATCGTGATCGGCCGCGCCGCCGAGGCGCGCGCGCTGGTCGACAGCCCCGACATTCCGCTCGTCTCGGCCACCGGGTCGACGCGCATGGGCCGCGAGGTCGGCCCGCGCGTGGCGGCGCGCTTCGGGCGCCGCATCCTCGAGCTCGGCGGCAACAACGCGATGATCGTGACGCCGAATGCGGACCTCGACATGGCGCTCCGGGCGATCCTCTTCAGCGCCGTCGGCACGGCGGGGCAGCGCTGCACGTCGCTGCGTCGGCTCATCGTGCATCGCTCGGTCAAGGATGTGCTGGTTTCAAAGCTGCTGGCCGCCTACGAAAGCCTGCGCATCGGTCATCCGCTGGAAGAAGGCACGCTGGTCGGACCCTTGATCGACGAGGCGGCGTTCAACACGCTGCAGCTCGCCATCGCGGAAGTCGAAGCGCATGGCGGCCGCCTGCTCACCGGCGGCGGGCGCGTGCTGGCGGACCGATTTCCGAAAGGCTTCTACGTGCGTCCGGCCATCGCCGAAATGGCTGTGCAGACGGAGCTCGTGCGCCGCGAAACCTTCGGGCCGCTGCTCTACGTGCTGGCCTACGACGACTTCGACGCGGCGATCGAGATGCACAACGATGTGCCGCAGGGGCTCTCCTCGTGCATCTTCTCGAACGACATGCGCGAGGTCGAGCGCTTCATCTCCGCTTCGGGCTCCGACTGCGGCATGGCCAACGTGAACATCGGTCCGAGCGGCGCCGAGATCGGCGGTGCGTTCGGTGGCGAGAAGGAGACCGGCGGCGATCGCGAAAGCGGCTCCGATGCGTGGAAGCAGTACATGCGCCGGACCACCAACACCATCAACTACTCGACCGAACTGCCGCTGGCGCAGGGCATCACGTTCGGCTGATGCGCGGTCGCTATGCCGCGAGACGCACCGGGATCCGCCGCCGCCCGAAGCCGCTCTTGAACGCGCCGAAGCGGCCCGCGACCGGCGTGCCGCAATGCGGGCAGGCGCCGCGCTCGTCGAGCCGGTAGTCCAGCACCAGATACCAGTCGCGCCGCACCAGCGGCGCGCCGCATGACGCACAGAAGGTGGTGCCGCCTTCGACATCGTGCACGTTGCCGGTGTAGACGTGATGCAGCCCGTTGGCGAGCGCGATCGCGCGGGCGCGCGTCAGCGTCGCGGGTGGTGTTGGTTCCACGTCGAGCATCCTGTAGTCCGGATGAAAGGCGGTGAAGTGCAGCGGCACGTCGGGGCCGAGGTGGTCGGCGATCCAGCGCGTCATGGCTTCGATCTCGGCGCTGTCGTCGTTGTGTCCGGGAATCAGCAGCGTCGTGATCTCGAACCAGCAGCGGGTTTCGTGCTTCAGGTACTGCAGCGTATCGAGCACCGGCGCCAGATGCGCGCCGGTCTGCTGGAAGTAGAAGCGCTCGGTGAAGCCCTTGAGGTCGACGTTCGCCGCATCCATCCGCTCGTAGAACGCGCGGCGCGGGTCCGCATGCATGTAGCCGGCGGTCACGGCCACGCTGTGCAGGCCCAGCGCGTGGCAGGCGTCGGCGGTGTCCATCGCGTACTCGGCGAAGATCACCGGGTCGTTGTAGGTGAAGGCCACGCCGTCGGCGCCGCTTTCTCTTGCCGCCCGGGCGATGCGTTCGGGCGATGCAGTGTCCATCAACCGGTCGAGTTCGCGGCTCTTCGAGATGTCCCAGTTCTGGCAGAACTTGCACGCCAGATTGCAGCCCGCGGTGCCGAAGCTCAGCACGCTGCTTCCGGGCAGGAAATGGTTGAGCGGCTTCTTCTCGATCGGGTCGATGCAGAAGCCCGAGCTGCGTCCGTAGGTGGTGAGCACCATCGCATCGCCGACGCGCTGTCGCACGAAGCACATGCCGCGCTGTCCCTCGTGCAGGCGACAGTCGCGCGGGCAGAGGTCGCATTGAATGCGTCCGTCGTCCAGGTGATGCCACCAGCGGGCGGGGCGGTCCATCGGCACCCCGTTCACGCCTCGAAGGCGATTGCGCCGTAGCCGACGACGCGATCGTGATCGCCCGCCGTGTCGCCGGAGTTGCGCAGATCGAGCAGGCGCGGATGGAGGCCATGGCGACGCGCGGCCAACAGCGCGCCGTTGATGGCTTCCGAGCCGCAGGCTTCGTGCGGTGTGAGCCCGGCATCGAAGCGCAGGATGCGCTGCACGGTCGCCTTGTCGGCAAGCCTGGCCTTGGCGTAGGGCAGGTAGTGCGACAGATCCGAGCTGACGACGATCAGCGTTTCGTCACCACCCCAGAGCCGCTCGAGCACCTGCGCGACCGCAGCGCCGTCGGTATCGCCGACCACCAGCGGCACCAGCGTGAAGTCGCCGAGCGTCGCCTGCAGGAAGGGCAGGTGCACTTCCAGCGAGTGCTCCTGCGCATGCGCGCGGTCGCTGCGGATCACCTGCGGCAGATCGGCGATGCGCTCGAGCATCTCGCGATCGATGGAAATCCGGCCGAGTGGCGTCTGGAAGGCGTCGGCCTGCGGTGCGGCAAGGCCATTCACCCACACGCGATGCGCCGGCCCCAGCAGCACCACGCGGCGGATGGGCGTTGCGTCCGGACGCCGGAGCAGGGCGTACGCGCTGGCGGCGATGGGCCCGGAATAGACATAGCCCGCGTGCGGCGCGACCAGCAGCTTGGGCCGCGGATGCGCTTCCACGGCATCGCCGGCGCCGTCACGCAGAAAGGCCTCGACCTGTTCCCGCAACTCGCGTTGCGCAGCTGGATAGAACAGGCCCTGGACGGCGGCGTGGCGCACAGCGGGCATGGGAATGGCTCCAGCCGTTGAATTTGAACCCTTCGGATTCGAAAATCAAATCTTGTCCGCCATGTCCTCACCAGGAGCGTGCCATGAACGAAGAGAGCTTCAACATCAGCATCCGCAAGTTCCTCAAGATGGTCGGCGTGAGCTCGCAGCGCGAGATCGAACAGGCTGTCAGCAAGGCACTGGAATCAGGATTGATTGCAGGCGATGCGGCGCTGCCCGCGAAGATGACGCTCGAGATCCCCGGTGTGCAGCTTAAGGTCGGGTTCGATGGCGAAATCCACCTGGAGTGACTTTCCCGGCGGGTCAGGTCCGCCGGTTCCGGCGGTTCGGCGAGGTCAGGCCGCAGGCGGCGGCGGAACCGCACTTCGCCGATCCAGCTTGCGGCTGAGCACCACCGAGGTGTGCGTGTGCTGGATGCCCTCGATGAGCCCGATGCGGTCGAGCAGCGCGTCGAGCTGCTCGTTGGTCTCGCACCGCAGCAGCACCATGTAGTCGAACTGCCCGCTGACGGCCGAGATTTCCTCGACCTCGGGCAACCGTTCCAGTGCGCGCATGACCGCGGTGCCGGTCTTGGGTGCAACGCTGAGCCCGCAATAGGCGCGCACCGCGGCTTCCTCGAGCCGCTTGCCGAGACGCACGCCATAGCCGGCGATCACGCCCTCGCGCTCGAGGCGCGCGATGCGCGCGACGATGGTGGTGCGCGCCACGCCGAGCTTGCGCGCGAGCAGCGCAGCGGACTCGCGCGCGTTGGCTTGCAGCAGGCTCAGCAGGTGGCGGTCGGTGTCGTCCAACGCGCTATTCGATTTCGGCGATGAGTTCGATCTCGACGCAGGCGCCGAACGGAACCTGCGCGACGCCGAAGGCGCTGCGCGCATGCGCGCCTTTCTCGCTGCCGAACACTTCGGCGAAGAATTCGCTCGCGCCGTTGGTCACGAGGTGCTGCTCGGTGAAGCTGCCGGTCGAGTTGACCAGGCTCATCACCTTCACGATGCGCTTGACCTTGTCGAGATTGCCGACCGCCGCGTTCAGCGTGCCGAGCAGGTCGATCGCGATCGCGCGTGCGGCCTGCTTGCCTTCCTCGGTGGTCATGTTGGCGCCGAGCTGGCCGACCCACGGCTTGCCGTCCTTCTTGGCGATGTGGCCGGAGAGAAATACCAGCTTGCCAGTCTGCACGAAGGGCACGTAGGCGGCGGCGGGAACGGCGACGGGCGGCAGCGTGATGCCGAGGCTCTTGAGTTTGTCCTGGATGCTCATGGAATGTCCTTGTTGTCGGGTGGCAGGGAACCGGATGGCGGATTGTCCGCCACCGGGCCCGCTTCGGCGCGGGCGGCGCTCGCGGCTTCGTCGCGCCGCTCCTCGATGGGCTGCACCGTCACGCCGACGTTCAGCGTGTGGCGCGCGCCGCCATGCAGCACGCCGCGCATCGGCGAGACGTCGGAATAGTCGCGTCCGATCGCGAGCGTCACGTAATCTTCGCCGGGCTGGCGGCCGTTGGTCGGATCGAAGTCGACCCAGTCGCCCGGTCCGTCCGCACCCGGCAGGTAGACCGAGACCCACGCATGCGACGCATCCGCACCGACCAGGCGCGGCTGGCCGGGCGGTGGCTGGGTGAGCAGGTAGCCGCTGACGTAGCGCGCCGGCAGGCCCATGGTGCGCATGCACGCGATCATGATGTGCGCGAAGTCCTGGCACACGCCGCGCCGCTGCGCGAGCGCCTCGACCGCCGGCGTGCTGATCTCGGTGCTCTCGGCGTCGTAGTCGAAGTCCTTGAACATCCGCAGCGCGAGGTCCATCGCGACATCGAAGGTCGGGCGGCCGGCGGCGAAGCTCGGCCGCGCATAGGCCGCGAAATCGTCATGGCGCGGCACGTAGCGCGACGGAAAGAGAAACTCGGCCGCGGGATCGTAGTGCGAATCCTTGATGTACCGGAAGCGCTCGCGCACCTCCTCCCACGGCAATTCGCGCGCGACCGAGGCGGGCAGCTGCGGCACCGAGGTTTCGACCACGCTTTCGGCGGTGACGACGAGTTCCTCGTGTGTCGAGTCGAGCGCGAAGAAGGTTCGCGCATTGCCGTACACGTCCGGCGATTCGTTGCTTTGCACCGGCTGCGGGGTGATCCTGAGCGCATGGCTCACCAGCCGCTGCGACGGCGTGTTCATCGGCTTCAGGTGCGCGAGATGCTGCGCGGTGTCGACTGGCGGCGTGTAGTCGTAGCGGGTGAAGTGCGTGACGTGAAGCAGCATGGTCAGGCTCCGACAGAACGCAGCGATTCGGATGTGAGCGTGAAGTAGCGCGTGCCGATCGCGTCCGAGACATGGTAGGCCGCGGTTTCGCACGCGGTGCACAGGTCGAGCAGCGCGCCGTATCGCGCCCCGGCGCCGGCTTCGCAGAGGTGCTCCAGCGTCCAGATGTCGGGGTCGGGCAGTTCGTACGACAGCGCGGAGAGCTTGCCCGGCGCGCTGCCCGCGAGCCTGGCGATGCGCTTTCGCAGGGTGTGCGTGACCCAGGCGAGCGAGCGCGGGTTGTCGCCGTCGAGCACCAGCAGGTCGACCAGCGTCGCGACATCGCGCCGCTGCTGGTAACGCGCATGGAAGGTGATGGTGCTGTCGAACAGCGCCACCATCGCCTCGAAGCCGGATACCTCGTGCACCGCGCCGGTTTCGAAGCCCGCCGCGAGTGCGCTGCAAAGAAAGGCCAGCCGCTCGATGTGCCGCCCGATGGACAGCAGGCGCCACGCATCGTCGCGCGTCATCCGGTCGGTCTGCGCGCCGGTCATCGCGGCCAGTGCGGTGCTTGCCGATTCGAGCAGGCGCAGTGCGGCGCCTGATTCATAGCCCGCTTCGCCTTTCTCTCCGGCCTGTTCGGCGCTGCGGCGCAGGAAGTCGGCTTCGGCACGCACGATCTGGTTCCAGTGGTCCTGGGACAGTCGCTCGCGCACCGCGGCGGCCGCGCGCCGCACGCAGCTCAGGCTGAAGCCGACGCTGCCGCCGTGCTCGACGTCGCCCAGTTCCGCGATCAGGACGCGCTCGAACACACGGCGGGACTTCGGCAGGCTCGGCACCTCGCGCGGCACGAGCGCGTTGCGCTCCGCGAGCTGATGCAGCCAATTCAGAAGTGCACGCGACGAGGCTTCCTCGCCGCCGAGCAGGTCGAGCGTGACGCGCGCGAGGCGCACCGCGTTCTCGGCCCGCTCGGTGTAGCGCCCGAGCCAGTACATGTTCTCGGCGGCCCGGCTGGTGACCGGTGCCCGGTGCCGCGCAAGCGACGCCGGCGTGGCATGCGAAGGGAGCAGCGTGGTCATGTCGACCTCGCCGAGCGTCTGCACCCAGACATCGGCGCTGCTGCCGCCGCGCTGCATCGAGGCGATCTGGGCATCGGGGCCGGCCAGCCGCGCCAGGCCGCCTGGCAGCACGCGCCACGACTGCGGGCCGTCGCTGATCGCGAAGGCGCGCAGCACCACGGCGCGCGGCGCGATATGGCCGCGGTCGAAGTTCTGCGTCCAGGTCGGCATCTGCGACAGCGGGAGATAGCTTTGCACCGTGTGCTCGTCGCCCCGGCGCATGATGCGGCCCGCCCATTCGTCGAGTGCGCGCTGGCCCATGCGGGTGCCGAGCACCGAGTCGAAGCTGGTGTGCGAATCGTCGCCGGGGTAGGTGGCCTTGATCGCGCAGTCGGAGAGCAGCGGCAGCACCGCTTCCATCGCGGCGCGCTCGCCGCACCACCAGGTCGGCAGCGCCGGCAGCTGCAGCTTCTCGCCCAGCAGCCGACGCGAGAGCGCGGGCAGGAAGCCGAGCAGCGCCGGCGATTCGAGAAACGCCGAGCCCGGCATGTTGGCCACCAGCACGTTGCCGGCGCGGATCGCCTGCAGCAGCCCGGGCACGCCTAGCGTGGAATCTGGCCGCAGCTCCAGCGGGTCGAGGAACTGGTCGTCCAGCCGCTTGATGAGGCCGTGCACCGGCCGCAGGCCCTGCAGCGTCTTCAGGTAGAGCCGCTGGTCGCGCACCGTGAGGTCGCTGCCCTCGACCAGCGTGATGCCGAGGTAGCGCGAAAGGTAGGCGTGCTCGAAGTAGGTCTCGTTGTACGGGCCCGGCGTCAGCAGCGCGATGTGCGGCGGCTGGCCGGCGGGGCACATGCGCTGCAGGCCTTCCATCATCGCGTTGTAGGTCGCGGCGAGGCGCTGCACGTTCAGGTTCTCGAAGGCCTGCGGAAACTGGCGCGCGATCGCGAGGCGGTTTTCCAGCAGGTAGCCGAGACCCGAGGGCGCCTGCGTGCGCTGCGAGACCACCCACCAGTTGCCGTCCGGCCCGCGTGCGAGGTCGAAGGCTGCGATGTGCAGCCAGGTGTCGCCAGGCGGCTTCACGCCGTGCATCGCGCGCAGGTAGCCCGGATTGCCCTGCACCAATGCCGGCGGCAGCAGACCTTCGCAGAGCAGTTGCTGCGGCCCGTAGACATCGGCCATCACGCGGTCGAGCAGGCGAGCGCGCTGCTGGACGCCGGCTTCGATGTGCGCCCAACTCTCGGGCGAGACGATCAGCGGAAAGAGATCGAGCGACCACGGCCGCTGCGGTCCGTGGGCGGCATCGGCATAGACGTTGTAGGTGACGCCGTTGTCGCGGATCTGCCGCTCCAGGCTGACCGCGCGGCGCGGCAGGTCGTCGAAGCCGCCGGGGCCGAGGTTCTCGAAGAAGCCGGCCCAGGCGGGCGCGACCGGCGCATGCTCGCCCGGTGCGAGGTCGGTCTCGTCGGCGGCCGGTGCTGCGGGTGGCACCGATGCCGCGTCATACAGCGGCGCGGGCTGCGAAGGCGTGCCGAGGCGAGGGGTGGTCTGCGGCGTGGCGATGCCGCGCAGCTCGTCGAAATGCCCCGGTGCAGCCGGCGGCGCGAGGGCGGATGCCAGCTCGGCCGGCGCTTCCAACGCCTGGGCATCGAAGAGGGAAGTGTTCTGTGGATCCACGGTAGATTATGAGTTCACCCCCAGCCTCGCCCACTTCGTGCGGCTCTGCACCCCCTCTCCGGGGGCAACCCCGGCGGCCCGGCAAAGCCGGTTCCGCGGGGTTACTGGATTTGGGGGCGCTACCGTCGCAAGTCGAGCGTGAAAGGAAACTCCCGGCTGCCGCTGATTTCGATCGTCGCCGGCGGCGTGGTCATCAATCCTGGCGTATGGCCCATGCGCGTGAAGCGCGCGTGGCGGCGGCTTTCGGCCTCGTAGGCGTTGACCGGGAAAGTGTCGTAGTTGCGTCCGCCCGGGTGAGCGACGAAGTACTGGCAGCCGCCCAGCGAGCGCTTCATCCAGGTGTCGACGATGTCGAAGGTCAGCGGCGCATGGACGCCGATGGTCGGATGCAGCGACGAGGGCGGATTCCACGCCTTGTAGCGCACGCCCGCGACAAATTCGCCCATGGTGCCGGTCGGCTGCAGCGGCAGCACCTGGCCGTTGACGGTGATGACGTGGCGGCTCTCGTTCATGCCGGTGACGCGGATCTCGACGCGCTCCAGCGACGAGTCGACATAGCGCGCCGTGCCGCCGGGCGCGCCTTCCTCGCCCATCACGTGCCATGGTTCGAGCGCGTTGCGCAGCGACAGCTCCACGCCCATCGCCTGCACCTGCCCGACCAGCGGGAAGCGGAACTCGAAATGCGGCGCGAACCAGTTCGGATCGAAGGGGAAGCCGGCCTGGCGCATCTCGCTGATCACGTCCTCGAAGTCCATCTTCACGAAGGTGGGCAGCAGGAAACGGTCGTGCAGCTCGGTGCCCCAGCGGGTGGCCGGCGCGGCGTAGGGCGCATCCCAGAAGCGGGCGACCAGCGCGCGCAGCAGCAGTTGCTGGGCGACGCTCATGCGTGCGTGGGGCGGCATCTCGAAGGCGCGCAACTCCAGCAGGCCGAGGCGGCCGGTGCTCGTGTCGGGCGAGTACAGCTTGTCGATGCAGAACTCGCTGCGGTGCGTGTTGCCGGTGACGTCGATGAGGATGTTGCGCAGCGTGCGGTCCACCAGCCATGCGGGCATGTTCTGGCCGTAGGTTTCACGGCTGCGCGCGATTTCCTTGAGCGCGATCTCCAGCTCGTAGACCTGGTCATTGCGTGCTTCGTCCACGCGCGGTGCCTGGCTGGTCGGCCCGATGAACATGCCCGAGAACAGATAGCTCAGCGACGGATGGTTGTGCCAGTACAGCAGCAGGCTCGCGAGCAGCTCGGGCCGGCGCAGGAAGGGGCTGTCCGCCGGCGTCGCGCCGCCGAGCACGAAGTGGTTGCCGCCACCGGTGCCGGTGTGGCGGCCGTCGGTCATGAACTTCTCGGCCGACAGGCGCGTCTCGAAAGCCGCGTGGTAGAGGAACTCGGTGTGCTGCACCAGTTCGCCCCAGTTGTGCGCGGGATGGATGTTGACTTCGATGACGCCCGGGTCGGGCGTCACCTGCAGCAGCTTCAGGCGTGGATCGCGCGGTGGCGGATAGCCCTCGATGACGATCTTGACGCCAAGCTCTTCGGCGGTGGCTTCGACCGCGGCGACCAGGTCGAGATAGTCCTCCAGCCGCGCGAGCGGCGGCATGAAGACGTAGAGCACGCCCGAAGCGCTGCCGACCTTTTCCGCCGCCGGCCCGTTGGCGCGGCGCGGGTCGCGCACTTCGACGCACAGCGCGGTGCGAGTGATCCAGTGGGCGGATTCGCCGCGGCGCGGCTGGCGCGTTGCGGCCGGATCCTGCGTGGCGTCGCGCAAGGTCGCGGCTTCGCCCGGCGACTGCATCCGCAGGGCGCTGGGCGTGGCTTGCGGCGTGCCGAAGTCGTAGGGCACCGCGCGGCGATCGGCATCGCCTGCGCCGAATGAACCGGCCACGCCGACGTAGCGTGCGCGGTAGTCGGCAGCGGCGGGCAGCCCGGCGCGCGGCGCGGTCGGGTCGCGTTCGACGAGGTAGGGGTAGTCGCCCTTGCTGGCCCACGGCTGCGAATCGAGTGGAAGCCGATAGCCCATTGGCGAATCGCCGGGCATGAGGTAGAGGCGGTCATCGCGCAGGAACCACGGGCCGGTCTTCCAGCCGGGGCCGGCGAGGGCGGGCGCGTCGGCGTCGGCGTTCGACGCCTCGATCGGCAGCATGTAGCCGATCACCGCATCCAGCTTCTGCGTGAACACGCGCCGCAGGCGCATGCGTTCCATCTCGTCGTCGAGCTTCGAGTCGAAGGGGTCCACGTTCACCGGGAGCCGGCGCTCGCGCCAGAGGTAGTAGTAGACGTCCTCGTAGCCCGGCTGGATGTAGCGCTCGGTCAGGCCGAGGCGTCGCGCCAGCGCATTGGTGAAGCGGCTGGCATCCTCGCTCGTGTAGTTCGTCGGATGCCGTTCGTCCGCGAAGAGATCGGGGTTGTGCCAGATCCTTTCGCCGTCGGCGCGCCAGAGGATCGACAGTGCCCAGCGCGGCAATTGTTCGCCCGGATACCACTTGCCCTGCCCGAAGTGCAGGAAGCCGCCTTCGCCGTATTCGGCGCGCAGCTTTTGCACCAGCTCGGTCGCGTAGCCGCGCTTGGTGGGGCCGAGCGCGTCGGTGTTCCATTCGGCCGCGTCGCGGTCGGAGGTTGCGACATAGGTCGGCTCGCCGCCCATGGTCAGGCGCACGTCGCCGGCCTTCAGGCGCTTGTCCACCGCCTCGCCGAGCGCGAGAACCTCGGCCCACTGTTCTTCGGTGTAGGGCTTGGTGACGCGCGGGGATTCGTAGATGCGCGTGACCTTCATCTCGTGGCCGAATTCGACCTTGGCATCGTCCACCACGCCCTCGATCGGCGCGGCGCTCGAAGGCGTCGGCGTGCAGGCGAGCGGGATGTGGCCTTCGCCAGCCAGAAGGCCCGACGTGGCATCGAGCCCGATCCAGCCTGCGCCCGGCAGGTAGACCTCGCACCAGGCGTGCAGGTCGGTGAAGTCGACCGTGGTGCCGCTCGGGCCGTCCAGCGATTTCACGTCGGGCGTGAGCTGGATCAGATAGCCCGAGACGAAGCGCGCCGCGAGCCCGCAATGCCGCAGCAGCTGTACCAGCAGCCAGCCCGAATCGCGGCACGAGCCCGAGCCCTTGGCCAGCGTTTCCTCCGGCGTCTGCACGCCGGGCTCCATGCGGATCAGGTAGTTGACGTCGTTCTGCACCTGCTGGTTGAGTTGAACCAGAAAGTCGATGGTGCGCTGTTCCTTGCGGTCGATACGGTCGAGATACGCCTGCACCAGCGGCGTGGGCGCATCGGCCACGAGATACGGCGCGAGCTCCTGCGCCTGCGCCTCGGTGTACTTGAAGGGGAAGTTCTCGGCCTGCGGTTCGAGGAAGAAGTCGAACGGGTTGTAGACCGCCATCTCGACGACCAGGTCGACCGTGACCTTGAACGAGGTCGTCTTTTCGGGAAACACCAGCCGCGCGAGGTAGTTCGCGAAAGGGTCCTGCTGCCAGTTGATGAAATGCTGCTCGGGCTCGATGCGCAGCGAGTACGAGATCACGTTGCTGCGGCAGTGCGGCGCAGGTCGCAGGCGGATGACCTGCGGGCCCAATTGCACCGGGCGGTCGTACTTGTAGTGAGTGACGTGGTGGAGCGCGGCGTGAATGGACATGTTGTTCGTCGGTCGTGCCTCGGGGTGAGACGCATACTAGCCGACACAGAAAGCAATTAGCGCGCCAAAAAAGTGGCGTGACAGGGAGCGAATTGAGGTATGCAGGGATGGGATGTCCGCGGCCTGCGGGTGCTGGCCGCCATGCTGGGTCTTATCGTTGGAACGGCGTTGCAATTGCAACAGGCGGCGTTGTGGCGCGAGGCCGGCTATGCGGCGCTCGTGGCGGGAGCGGTGGTCGGCGGGTTCGGGTTGCGCCCGCTGGAGCGGCTGCGGCGCGGCGCGCTCGTCCTCCCGGTGGCGCTGCTGCTCGGCGGCATGGCCGGTGCCGGTCTGGCGGGCTGGCGCGCGGTGTGCTTTGCAGCGGATGCGCTGCCGCCGGCGCTCGAGGGCAGCGATCTGGTGGTGACCGGGGTGGTTGCGCAGATGCCGTTGCGCAACGAAAGCGGATTGCGCTTCGCGCTCGAAGTCGAATCGGCGCGCTGGCCCGGCGCTGCGGATGACCGGCGTGCGCCGCCCCAGGTGCCGCCGCGCATTTCGCTCAGCTGGTATGCGGACGCGAACGGCGAGCCGGGCGCACCGCTGCACGCGGGCGAACGCTGGCGGCTGCCGGTGCGGCTGAAGGCGCCGCATGGCAACCTCAATCCGCACGGATTCGACTACGAGTTGCGCCTGTGGGAGCAGGGCGAGCAGGCCACCGGCTACCTGCGTGGCGGCGTGCCGCCCCCGGAGCGCATCGCGGCGACATGGCGCCATCCGATCGAACGCGCGCGCGAAGCGGTACGCGATGCCATTCTGATGCGCGTCGCCGACCGCCAGAGCGCGGGCGTCATCGCCGCGTTGGTCACCGGCGACCAGGACGCGATCGAGCGTGCCGACTGGGACGTCTTCCGCGCGACCGGCGTGGCGCACCTCATGGCGATCTCGGGGCTCCACGTCACGATGTTCGCCTGGCTTGCCGCGCTGGCGTTCGAGGCCTTGTGGCGCCGCAGCCGCCGCTTGATGCTGCGATGGCCGGCGCAGCATGCGGGGCTTGCCGGCGGCGTGGCGCTCGCAGCGCTCTACGCGGCCTTCAGCGGCTGGGGCGTGCCGTCTCAGCGCACGGTGTGGATGCTCGCGGTCGTCGGCCTGCTCCGGCTCGGCGGGCGGATGTGGCCGTGGCCGTTCGTGTGGCTGCTGGTCTGCGCGGTGGTGGTGGCGATCGATCCGTGGTCGCTGACCCAGCCGGGCTTCTGGCTCAGCTTCGTGGCGGTGGGGGTTCTCTTTGCCGCCGGCAATGGTGCGCCCGACGATGGGCCCTCCGGTATTGCGGCGCGCATCGCCAGGCTGTTGCGCGAGCAGTGGGTCGTGACGCTGGCGCTGACGCCGCTGACCCTGTTGCTGTTTCAGCAGATTTCGGTGGTCGGGCTCCCGGCCAACCTGATCGCGATCCCCTGGGTGACGCTGGTCGTGACGCCGCTTTCGATGCTCGGCCTGCTGCTGCCCTGGCTGTGGGAACCCGCATCATGGGCGGTGCAGGTGCTGTCGTGGCTGTTGCAATGGCTCGCGAGCTGGCCGCTCGCGACCCTGTCGATGCCCACGCCGCCGCTCTGGATGGCCGCCGCGGGCGTCCTGGGCGGCATCCTGCTTGCCATGCGCCTGCCGTGGTCGGTTCGCGCCCTGGGTCTGCCACTTCTGGTGCCGGCGCTGCTCTGGCAGTCCCCGCGCCCGCCGATGGGCGAATTCGAGTTGCTGGCCGCCGACGTGGGGCAGGGCAACGCGGTGCTGGTGCGTACCGCCTCGCACAGCCTGCTCTACGACGCGGGGCCCCGGTACAGCCTCGCGAGCGATGCCGGCCATCGCGTGCTCGTGCCGCTGCTGCGCGCCTTCGGCGAGCGTCTGGACGCTGTCGTTCTGAGCCATCGCGACACGGACCACACGGGCGGCGCGCCGGCGGTGCTGGCGATCCAGCCGAAGGCGAGGCTGCTGAGCTCGATCGAGGCCGACCATCCGCTGCAGGCGCTGCGCAAGGTGGAGCGTTGCATCGCCGGCCAGCGTTGGACTTGGGATGGCGTCGATTTCGAGATCCTCCATCCCGCCGAAAGCGACTACAGCGCCTTCGCCAAGCCCAACGCGATTTCCTGCGTGCTGCGCATCGGGAACGGACGGGCGACCGCGCTGCTGGCCGGCGACATCGAGCGCCTGCAGGAAACCGCGCTGGTGCTGCGGCACGCCGACCTGGCTGCCGACGTGCTGCTGGTGCCGCACCACGGGAGCAAGACTTCGTCGAGTCCTTGGCTGCTCGAAGCGGTGCTCCCGCGCCTCGCGATCGTCCAGGCGGGCTGGCGCAACCGGTTCGGGCATCCCGCGCCGGAAGTGGTGGAACGCTATGCCGACTACGGTATCAGGCTCATCGACACGCCCCATTGCGGCGCCGCGACATGGTCCAGCACCTTGCCGGGCGAAATGTTTTGCCAGAGGAACACGGCGCGGCGCTACTGGCATCACCAGATGTATTGACGGCGCGCAAGCCCGCCAATCAGACCCCTCGTTTCCCCCATCCGGCACCGAAGTTTGGCCTTGAACTTGCTAAGCTATGGTCAAGGAGATTGGTCGTCCATGCACAAATTCGACGAGATGTATGAGCAGGTTCCCTACACCGGCGCTGCCGTCCGGAGCCACTACAAGCGATACGACCAATGGCTCGCGAAGCAACCCGAAGCGGTGATGCGTTCGCGGCGCGAAGAGGCGGAAATGATCTTCCGCCGGGTCGGCATCACCTTCGCCGTCTACGGCGCGAAGGACGAGGATGGGTCGGGCACCGAGCGCCTGATTCCCTTCGACCTCCTGCCGCGCATCATTCCCGCGCACGAGTGGGCATCGATGGAAAAGGGGCTCGTGCAGCGCGTCACCGCGCTCAACCGCTTCATCCATGACGTCTACCACGACCAGGAAATCATCAAGGCCGGCGTCATCCCCGCCGACCAGATCCTGAAGAACGCCCAGTACCGGCCCGAGATGGCGGGCGTGAAGGTGCCCAACGACGTCTATTCGCACATCGCCGGCATCGACATCGTGCGCGCACCCGACGCGAGCGGCAACGGCGAGTACTACGTGCTCGAAGACAACCTGCGCGTGCCCAGCGGCGTGAGCTACATGCTGGAGAACCGCAAGATGATGATGCGGCTCTTCCCGGAGCTGTTCAGCCAGAACCGTATCGCGCCGGTCGCGCACTACCCCGACCTGCTGCTCGAAACCCTGCGCGCCTCCGCGCCGCCGGCCACCGCCGAGCCGACCGTCGTGGTGCTCACGCCCGGCATGTACAACAGCGCCTATTTCGAACACGCCTTCCTCGCGCAGCAGATGGGCGTGGAACTGGTCGAAGGGCAGGACCTCTTCGTCAAGGACAACTTCGTCTACATGCGCACCACGCGCGGGCCGAAGCGCGTCGACGTCATCTACCGGCGCGTGGACGATGACTTCCTCGACCCCGAGGTGTTCCGGCCGACCTCCACGCTCGGCTGCGCCGGCCTCATGCGCGCTTACCGCGAAGGCAACGTCGTGATCTGCAACGCGGTCGGCACCGGCGTGGCGGACGACAAGTCGATCTATCCGTACGTGCCGAAGATGATCGAGTTCTACCTCGGCGAGAAGCCGATCCTCAAGAACGTGCCGACCTACATCTGCCGCAACAAGGACGACCTCGACTACACGCTCGCCAACATGAAGGACCTCGTGGTCAAGGAAGTGCACGGCGCGGGCGGCTACGGCATGCTGATCGGCCCCGCCGCCACGCAGGCCGAGATCGAGGACTTCAAGAAGGCGGTGCTCGCCAAGCCCGATGGCTACATCGCGCAGCCGACGCTGAGCCTGTCGAGCTCGCCCACCTTCGTCGATGCAGGCATCGCGCCGCGCCACATCGACCTGCGGCCCTTCGTGCTGTCGGGCAAGGAGGTGCAGATGGTGCCCGGCGGCCTCACGCGCGTCGCGCTCAAGGAAGGCTCGCTGGTGGTCAACTCGTCGCAGGGCGGCGGCACCAAGGACACCTGGATCCTCGAAGGCGACCGCAGCAACGGGCAACGCTCGCAAGGCCAGTCGCAAACACAAACACAAACGCAAACGTCCTGATCGGGAGCCTTCAGATCATGTTGTCACGCACCGCCGATCACCTCTACTGGATGTCGCGCTACACCGAGCGCGCGGAAAACACCGCGCGCATGCTCGACGTCAACTACCAGACCTCGCTGCTGCCGCAATCGGCCGAAGTCGCCAAGTACGGCTGGCAGGGGCTGTTGTCGATCAGCGAGCTGCTGCCGATGTACAACGAGGACCACGACCAGATCGAACCCAACGAAGTGATGGAGTTCATGGTCAAGGACGAGTCGAATCCTTCGTCCATCCTCTCGTGCCTGCGCGCGGCGCGCGAGAACGCACGCGCGGTGCGCGGCGCGCTCACCACCGAGGCATGGGAGACACAGAACACCACCTGGCTCGAAGTCAACCGCATGCTGCGCGCGGGCGACCTCGAGCGCGACCCGGCGCAGTTCTTCGAATGGGTGAAGTTCCGCTCGCACCTCTCGCGCGGCGTGACGCTCGGCACCATGCTGCAGGACGAGGCCTTCCATTTCTCGCGCCTGGGCACCTTCCTCGAACGGGCCGACAACACCGCACGGCTCGTGGACGTGAAGTTCCACGCCCTCAACAGCGAGTTCTTCGGCACCGCCACCGAGGAAGACCAGGAGTACGACTTCTATCACTGGAGCGCGATCCTGCGCAGCGTCTCGGCCTTCGAGGTCTATCGCAAGGTCTATCGCGACGTGATCAAGCCGGAGCGCGTGGCCGAGTTGCTGATCCTGCGTGCGGACATGCCGCGCTCGCTGCATGCGAGCCTCGTCGAAGTGGTGAACAACCTCGACAAGGTAAAGAACGACCAGAGCGCGGAAACGCAGCGCCGTGCGGGCAAGCTGCTGGCGGATCTTCAGTACGCGACGGTGGACGAGATCCTTGCGACGGGTTTGCATGCGTATCTCACGCAGTTCCTCGATCGCGTGAACGAACTCGGGTGGCGCATCAGCCAGGACTTCCTCGTCCCCGCCCAGTGATTGTTGCTCGCCCCCAGGCTCGCGCACTTCGTGTCGCTCTCCACCCCCTACCGGGGGCAATACCAGCGGCCCGGCAGAGCCGGTTCCGCGGTATTCCTGGCCTGAGGGGCGCGCGCTTCAGCTGGCTGTAGCTTGACGAATGGCGCGCTCCCAGCGCGCCATCGCTTCGTCCGCCTTGTCGCGGCTCAGCGTCGGCATGAAGCGGCGCTCGACGCGCCAGAGCTTCGAGAGCTCGCTCACGTCGCTGTAGAAGCCGGTCGACAGCCCCGCGAGATACGCGGCGCCGAGCGCAGTGGTCTCGGTCACCTCGGGCCGCACCACCGGGATGCCGAGCAGGTCGGCCTGGAACTGCATCAGCAGGTTGTTGACGCAGGCGCCGCCGTCCACGCGCAGTTCGGCCACCGGGGTGCCGCCCGCCGCGACCGCATCGCGGCTCATGGCCTGCAGCAGCGCGGCGCTCTGGTAGGCGATGCTTTCGAGCGCCGCACGCGCGATATGCGCCACTGTGGTGCCTCGCGTCAGGCCGGTGATGATGCCGCGTGCTTCCGCGTCCCAATACGGTGCGCCGAGGCCGGTGAAGGCCGGCACCATCATCACGCCGCCCGCATCGGGCACGCTTTCGGCCAATGCCTGCACATGCGCGCTGCCGGGAATGGCCTTGAGCCCGTCGCGCAGCCACTGCACCACCGCGCCGCCGACGAAGACGCTGCCCTCCATCGCGTATTGCGGCTTCGTGCCGGTCTGCGCGGCGCTGGTCACGAGCAGGCCGTTGTGCGACGGCTGGAAGTCGCCGCCGGTGTGCATCAGCATGAAGCAGCCGGTGCCATAGGTGTTCTTCGCCATGCCGGCCTCGAAGCAGGCTTGGCCGAAAAGGGCGCTTTGCTGGTCGCCGGCCACACCGCCGATTGGCAGGCTGCGATCGAAGAGACCTGCCGCGGTATCGGCGAAATGCGCGCTCGACGGCTTGACCTCCGGCATCAGCGAGGCGGGGATGTCGAGCGCCTTCAGCAACTCGGCGTCCCACTGGTTGGTGTGCACATCGAAGAGCATCGTGCGCGAGGCGTTGCTCACGTCGGTCACGTGCACCTTGCCGGCGGTGAGCTGCCAGATGAGCCAGCTGTCGACGGTGCCGAAGGCCAGCTCTCCGAGTTCGGCCCGCGCGCGCACTCCCGGCACGTTGTCGAGCAGCCAGCGCAGCTTGGTGCCGGAGAAGTAGGCGTCGATCACGAGGCCGGTCTTTTCCTGGATCGTGCCGGCCATGCCGTCCTCGCGCAGCCGCGCGCACAGGGGCTCGGCACGGCGGTCCTGCCACACGATCGCGTGATGCACCGGGTGCCCCGTCTTGCGGTCCCACACCACCGTGGTTTCGCGCTGGTTCGTGATGCCGATCGCATGGATGTCCTTGGCAGTCAGCTTCGCCTTGGCGAGCACGTCGCGCGCGGTGGCGAACTGGTCGTTCCAGATCTGCATCGCGTCGTGCTCCACCCAGCCGGGCTGGGGATAGATCTGCGGCAACTCGCGCTGCGCGATGGCGACGATGCGGCTCTCACGGTCGAAGACGATGCTGCGCGAGCTCGATGTGCCCTGGTCGAGGGCAAGCAGGTAGGTCATGCGTCAATTGCTCCTGGAGTCCGTTCGGATTGTCTTCCCGCCGCGCCGCGTAGCGCGCCCTTCGGGAGCTGCCGCGGAACCGGCTCTGCCGGGCCGCCAGCAGCGCCCCCGGCAGGGGGGTGGCGAAGCGACACGAAGTGCGCGCAGCCTGGGGGCGAGCAACAGTTCATGCAATCACGCAGCGTACTTGCGCGCGTTCGATCAATTCCGGGAAGGGCGGTGGAGGTTCCGCGTCGGTAAACAGGCAATCGATCTGCGAAAGCTTTGCAAGCTCGATCATCGCGGGCCGGTTGAACTTGCTCGCGTCGGCGGCCAGCCACACCTCGCGCGCCTGCGCGATGATGGTCTGCGCCACCTTCACCTCGCGCAGGTCGAAGTCCCGCAGCGTGCCGTCGGCCTCGATGCTCGACACGCCGATCAGCGCGATGTCGACCTTGAACTGCCGGATGAAATCCACCGTCGCCTCGCCGACGATCGCGCGGTCGCGCAGCCGCACCGAGCCGCCGGCCACGATCACCTCGCAGTTCGGGTTGTCGCTCAGGATCGTCGCCACATTGAGGTTGTTGGTGATCACGCGCAGCCCGGTGTGCCCGAGCAGCGCTTTCGCGATCGCCTCGGTGGTCGTGCCGATGTTCAGGATCAGCGAACAGTCGTTTGGCACCTTCGACGCCACCGCGCGCGCAATGCGCGCCTTGCCATCGGCATGCAGGTTCTCGCGCTGCTGGTAGCCGATGTTCTCGGTGGTCGAGCTCGGCACCCGCACGCCGCCATGAAAGCGAGTGAGCAGGCCTGCGTCGGCCAGCCGCTGCACGTCGCGGCGCACGGTTTGAAGGGTCACGCCGAGCATGTTGGCCAGTTCGTCGACGTTGATCGACCCGCGCGAGCGCACGGTGTTGAGGAGCTTGAGTTGTCGGGGGTTCGAGTTCACGGGGCAGAAGGGAGGGGCGAATGAATTTAGAACGAAAAGAAACGAATGGACTTAAGGGTTAACGCCGACGAAAATCGCGTACTAAGGAACCAAAATGAAAAGATTCGAACACGAATTCCCTTCAAATCGCGCCTCGCGCCAACCTGGAGACCCCGTTTTCGTGCGTGCTCCCCAAGCGTCATCCGCCGCAACCGAGGCCGACTGCGACGTCCTGATCGTCGGCGGCGGCATCAACGGCTGCGGCATCGCACGTGACCTCGCGGGGCGCGGCTGGCGCGTCATCCTCTGCGAGAAGGACGACCTCGCGGCCCACACTTCATCTTCGTCCACGAAGCTGATTCACGGCGGACTTCGCTACCTGGAGTACTACGAGTTTTCGCTCGTGCGCAAGGCGCTGCAGGAGCGCGAGGTGCTGCTGAAAAGCGCACCGCACATCATGTGGCCGCTGCGTTTCGTCATGCCCCACGACCCCTCGATGCGGCCGGCCTGGATGATCCGCATGGGGCTCTTCATGTACGACCATCTCGCCAGGCGCGAGGTGCTGCCCGGTTCGCGCAGCGTGGACCTGCGAAAGCACAAGGCCGGCGAACCGCTCAAAAGCGCGTTCAAACGCGGCTTCGTTTATTCGGATGGCTGGGTGGACGACGCGCGCCTGGTGGTGCTGAATGCGCTCGATGCGCGCGAGCGCGGCGCCGAGGTGCTCACCCGCACCCGTTGCGTGAGCGCGCAGCGCAGCGCCGACGCATGGACCGCCGTGCTCGAAGGCCCCGGAGGCCGGCGCACCGTGCGCGCCCGCGCGGTCGTCAACGCGGCGGGGCCGTGGGCCGAAGCCTTCCTGCGCGGCGTGGCCCGCTCGGCGCGCGACGAGGCGCTCGCCACCCGGCACCTGCGTCTCGTGAAGGGCAGCCACATCATCGTGCCGCGCGTGTTTGCACATGACCATGCCTACATCTTCCAGAACCCGGACAAGCGGATCATCTTCGCGATCCCGTACCAGGACGACTTCACGCTGATCGGCACGACCGACATCGAGCTGCCCGGCGACGACCCCGGCGCAGCGCGCATCAGCGACGACGAGGTCGACTACCTCTGCACGCAGGCCAGCCGCTATTTCGAAAAGCCGATCAAGCCCTCGGATGTGGTCTGGACCTACTCCGGCGTGCGCCCGCTGCTCGACGACGCCTCGGGCGACCCGTCCGCCGTCACGCGCGACTACCTGCTCGAATCCAACACCGCCGCCGCGCCGCTGCTGTCGGTGTGGGGCGGCAAGATCACCACCTTCCGCAAGCTGGCGGAAGACGCCGCCGCTGAAGTCGGCCTCATGCTTGGCGATGCGCGCAAGCCGTGGACCGAAGGCGCCTTCCTGGCGGGCGGCGATCTGTCGGCATGGATCGGCCCGACGAGCCGCACATCGCGCCCCGATGTCGACTTCGAGCGCTTCGTCGCCGAAGTGCGCAAGCGCCATCCGTGGCTCGACGCCGGCATCGCGCGGCGCCTTGCACGCGCTTACGGCGCACGCATCACCGAGGTCATCGGCGACGCACGGTCGATGGCCGACCTCGGCCCCGCTGTCGCCCCCGGCCTGCACGAGCGCGAGTTGCGCTACCTGCAGAACGAGGAATGGGCGTGCAGCGGCGACGACGTGCTCTGGCGGCGCTCCAAGCTCGGCCTGCACTACACCCGCGTCGAGCGCGAGCAGGTCAACACGTGGATGCAGGTCCATGAACCCGACAAAGAGGAGGTCCATGCAGCTGTCACTTGACCGCGTCTCCAAGAAGGTGGGCGCGCAGACCTGGCTCTATCCGCAGAGCATCGCGCCGCGCAGCGGCGCGGTCACCGTGCTGCTCGGCGCCACACAGGCCGGCAAGACGAGCCTCATGCGGCTCATGGCCGGCCTCGACGCGCCCACCGAGGGCAAGGTCTTCGTTGACGGCAAGGACGTCACCGGCGTGCCGGTTCGCGAGCGCAACGTCGCGATGGTCTACCAGCAATTCATCAACTACCCCTCCCTCAAGGTCGCCGAGAACATCGGCTCGCCGCTCAAGCTGCGCGGCGAAAAGAACATCGAAGCCCGCGTGCGCGAGCTGGCCGACAAGCTGCACATCGGCATGTTCCTCGACCGCTATCCCGCCGAACTCTCAGGCGGCCAGCAGCAGCGCGTGGCGCTCGCGCGTGCCCTGGCGAAGAACGCGCCGCTGATGCTGCTCGACGAGCCGCTCGTCAACCTGGACTACAAGCTGCGCGAGGGCCTGCGCGAAGAACTCACGCACTTGTTTGCAAGCGGTGATTCAACCGTGATCTACGCCACCACCGAACCCGGCGAGGCGCTGCTGCTCGGCGGCTACACCGCGGTGATGGATGCCGGCGAACTGCTGCAATACGGCCCGACCGCCGAAGTCTTCCACGCGCCGCAATCGCTGCGCGTGGCCCGCGCCTTCAGCGATCCGCCGATGAACCTCATGGCCGGACGCACGGTGGCCGACGGTGCGCAGATCGACGGCGGCCCGCTGCTGCCGCTGGCGCTGCCGCCCGAAGTCGAAGGCCCGGTGACCATCGGCGTGCGCGCCAGCGCCTTCGACGTGCGCCCCACCGAAGGCGAAATGGCCTTGCCCGGCAAGGTGGAGCTGGCGGAAATCTCGGGCTCCGACACCTTCGTGCACGTCGAAACGCTGGTCGGTGAAGTGGTGGCGCAACTCACCGGCGTGCACCGCTTCGAGCTCGGCGCGGCGATCACGCTGTACTTCAGCGCATCGCAAGCCTACGTGTTCGACAGCAGCGAGCGGCTCGCGGTCGCGCCCGAGTGGCGCAGGAAGAAGGGCTGGCACTGACATGGCACGCATCGACCTCGACCTCGCGCACGCCTACCGGCCCAACCCCACGCAGGACAGCGACTATGCGCTGCTGCCGCTGAAGATGAGCTTCCGCGACGGTGGCGCCTACGCCTTGCTGGGCCCTTCGGGCTGCGGCAAGACCACGATGCTCAACATCATCTCGGGCCTGCTGGTGCCGTCCAAAGGCACCGTCAAGTTCAACGGCCGCGACGTCACACTGGAGACGCCGCAGCAGCGCAACATCGCGCAGGTATTCCAGTTCCCGGTGATCTACGACACCATGACCGTGGCGCAGAACCTGGCGTTTCCGCTGCGCAACCGCAACATGCCGGCCGAACAGATCCGCAGGCGCGTCGGCGAGATCGCGGAGATGCTCGACCTGAGCGGCCAGCTCAACCAGCGCGCCGCGGGCCTCGCGGCCGATGCCAAGCAGAAGATCTCCCTCGGCCGCGGCCTCGTGCGCAGCGACGTGTCGGCGGTGCTCTTCGACGAACCGCTGACCGTCATCGACCCGCATCTCAAGTGGCAGCTGCGGCGCAAACTCAAGCAGATCCATCGCGAACTCAAGCTCACGCTGATCTACGTCACGCACGACCAGGTCGAGGCGCTCACCTTCGCCGAGGAAGTGGTCGTCATGACGCGCGGCAAAGCGGTGCAGATCGGCACCGCCGAAGCGCTGTTCGAACGGCCCGCCCACACCTTCGTCGGCCACTTCATCGGCTCGCCGGGCATGAACTTCCTGCCGGTCACCAGCACCGGCGGCATGCTCGACATCGCTGGCGCGCGCCTGCCGGCCGCGCGCGAGCTGCCCGAAGGCCCTCTCAAGCTCGGCATCCGCCCCGAATACGTCACGCTGGTCGAAGCCAGCACGCCCGGCGCGGTGCCCGCCGTGCTCACCCAATCGCAGGATGTCGGCACACACGTGATGCTGACTGCGCGGCTCGGTGAAAGCACGGTGAAAGCGCGTCTTGCCCCCGACGCGCCGTTGCCCGAAGTCGGCAGCACCGTGTGGCTGCGGATAGTCGGCACCAAGAGCTGCTTTTACCGTGATGAGGAGCTGGTCGCATGAACGGTACCAACAAGCCTCTCAATCAAAAGGCATGGTGGCTCGTCCTGCCGGTGCTGCTCTGCGTGGCCTTCTCGGCCATCGTGCCGCTGATGACGGTGGTCAACTACTCGGTGCAGGACATCATCTCGCCCGAGCGCCGCGTCTTCGTCGGCACCGAGTGGTTCGCCTCGGTGATGCGCGACGACGAGCTGCACGCCGCGCTGTGGCGGCAACTTGGCTTCTCGCTCGCGGTGCTGCTGGTGGAGATCCCGCTCGGCATCATGCTCGCGCTTTCGATGCCATCCACCGGCTGGAAGGCGTCGGCGGTGCTCGTCATCGTCGCGCTGTCGCTGCTGATCCCGTGGAACGTCGTCGGCACCATCTGGCAGATCTTCGGCCGCGCCGACATCGGCCTCTTCGGCTACGCGCTGCAGAAGATCGGCATCGACTACAACTACACCGGCAATGCGCGCCATGCGTGGCTCACGGTGCTGCTGATGGATGTGTGGCACTGGACGCCGCTCGTCGCGCTGCTGTGCTTCGCGGGCCTGCGCGCAATCCCCGATGCCTACTACCAGGCCGCGCGCATCGACGGCGCGAGCAAGTTCGCCGTGTTCCGCTACATCCAGCTGCCCAAGATGCGCGGCGTGCTCGTCATCGCAGTGCTGCTGCGCTTCATGGACAGCTTCATGATCTACACGGAGCCCTTCGTCCTCACCGGCGGCGGGCCGGGCAACGCGACCACCTTCCTGAGCCAGTACCTCACGCAGAAAGCGGTCGGCCAGTTCGACCTCGGCCCGGCGGCTGCGTTCTCGCTGATCTACTTCCTCATCATCCTGCTGCTGTGCTTCGTGCTCTACAACTGGATGCTGCGTGTCGGCACGCAGGATCTTGGAGGGGAAGAGAAATGAACGAAGACCGCTTCCAGAAGCGCACCCTGTTCATGGTGCTGTATCTCATCTTCGCGCTGTTGCCCATCTACTGGATGATCAACATGAGCTTCAAGACGAACGAGGAGATCCTGTCGAGCTTCTCGTTCCTGCCGCAGACCTTCACCTGGGACAACTACCGGCGCATCTTCACGGACGAATCCTGGTACTCCGGCTACATCAACAGTCTGATCTACGTCGTCATCAACACCGTCATTTCGCTGTGCGTGGCGCTGCCTGCCGCGTATGCGTTCTCGCGCTATTCCTTCCTCGGTGACAAGCACGTCTTCTTCTGGCTGCTGACCAACCGCATGACGCCACCGGCGGTCTTCCTGCTGCCGTTCTTCCAGCTCTATTCGACGGTCGGTCTGATGGATACGCACATCGGCGTCGCGCTCGCGCACCTGCTGTTCAACGTGCCGCTCGCGGTGTGGATTCTCGAAGGCTTCATGAGCGGCATCCCGCGCGAGATCGACGAGACGGCCTACATCGACGGCTACTCCTTCCCGCGCTTCTTCCTCACCATCTTCCTGCCGCTCATCAAGGCGGGCGTCGGCGTCGCGGCCTTCTTCTGCTTCATGTTCAGCTGGGTCGAGCTGCTGCTTGCGCGCACCCTCACCAGCGTCAACGCGAAGCCCATCGTCGCGACGATGACCCGCACGGTGAGCGCATCCGGCATGGACTGGGCCACGCTCGCGGCGGCCGGTGTGCTCACCATCGTGCCCGGCGCCATTGTCATCTGGTTCGTGCGTCACTACATCGCCAAAGGCTTCGCGATGGGGAGGGTTTGATCATGCTTGACTGGATGGTGTGGACGACGCCGGTGGCGATCTTCTTTACGTGCGTGGTGCTCGCGTTGATCGGCATGACCGTGTGGGAAATCAAGTCGCCCACCACGCTGCGCCGCGGCTGGCTGCCGCTCGAAACCACACGCGGCGACCGGCTCTTCATCGGGCTGCTCACCGCGGCCTACATCAACCTCATCTTCGTCGGCATCGCCGGCAAGCTGCAGGAATGGCTGAGCCTCGATGCCGAGCCATCGATCTGGATCAGCTTCGTCCTCTCGATGCTCGTGCTGATGCTGATCATGCGAAAGGGCTGAAGAGTTTTCAAACCGGACCGGCTCTCCGCTTTCCCGGAGCCGGCTTCCGAAACAACCGCGGGAAGCGCCATCGAGGAGACATGTATGAAGTTTCGCTACACAGCATTGGCAGTAGCCGCGGCGTCGCTGGCCATGCACAGCGCCTGGGCCGGGGAGGCGGAAGCGAAGAAATGGATCGACAGCGAGTTCCAGCCATCGAGTCTCAACAAGGACCAGCAGATGGCCGAGATGAAGTGGTTCATGGACACCGCGAAGAAACTCCAGGACAAGGGCGTGAAGGAGATCTCGGTCGTCTCCGAGACCATCACCACGCACGAGTACGAATCGAAGACCCTCACAAAGGCCTTCGAGGAAATCACCGGCATCAAGGTCAAGCACGACATCATCCAGGAAGGCGACGTCGTCGAGAAACTGCAGACGTCGATGCAGTCGGGCAAGTCGATCTATGACGGCTGGATCTCCGACTCCGACCTCATCGGCACCCACTACCGCTACGGCAAGATCATGTCGCTCACCGAGTACATGGCCGGCGCCGGCAAGGAGTGGACCAACCCCGGCCTCGACGTGAAGGACTTCATCGGCACCAGCTTCACGACCGCGCCCGACGGCCAGCTCTACCAGCTGCCCGACCAGCAGTTCGCCAACCTCTACTGGTTCCGCGCCGACCTCTTCGCGCGGCAGGACCTGAAAGACAAGTTCAAGGCCAAGTACGGCTACGACCTCGGCGTGCCGCTCAACTGGAGCGCGTACGAAGACATCGCCGAGTTCTTCACCAACGACGTGAAGACCATCGACGGCAAGCCCATCTATGGCCACATGGACTACGGCAAGAAGGACCCATCCCTCGGCTGGCGCTTTACCGATGCATGGCTCTCGATGGCCGGCTCCGCCGACATCGGCATCCCCAACGGCATGCCGGTGGATGAGTGGGGCATCAAGGTGGCGGCCGACAAGTGCACCCCCGTCGGTGCCAGCGTGTCGCGCGGCGGCGCGACCAATTCACCGGCAGCCGTCTATGCGCTCACCAAGTACGTTGACTGGATGAAGAAATACGCGCCCAAGGAAGCCACCGGCATGACCTTCGGCGAAGCCGGCCCCGTGCCCGCGCAAGGCCAGATCGCGCAGCAGATCTTCTGGTACACCGCCTTCACCGCCGATATGACCAAGGCCGGCTTGCCGGTCGTCAACGCCGATGGTTCGCCCAAGTGGCGCATGGCCCCCGGCCCCAACGGCCCGTACTGGAAGCAGGGCATGCAGAACGGCTACCAGGACGTCGGCTCGTGGACCTTCTTCAAGAGCCATGACGCCAACAAGACCGCCGCCGCATGGCTCTACGCCCAGTTCGTGACATCGAAGACCGTCTCGGCCAAGAAGAGCGTCGTCGGCCTGACCTTCATCCGCGAAAGCGACATCCGCCACGACTACTTCACCAAGAACGCCGACAAGTACGGCGGCCTGATCGAGTTCTACCGCAGCCCCGCGCGCGTGGCGTGGACGCCCACCGGCACCAACGTGCCCGACTATCCGAAGCTCGCGCAACTGTGGTGGAAGAACGTGGCCGAAGCCGTGACCGGCGAGAAGACGCCGCAGAAGGCGATGGACAACCTCGCCGAAGAGATGGACCAGGTGATGGCGCGGCTGGAACGCGCGGGCATGGCGAAGTGCGCGCCCAAGCTCGCGGCAAAGGGGGATCCGGCGAAGATGCTGAGCACCGAGCATGCGCCGTGGAAGAAGCTGGACAACGAGAAGCCGAAGGGGGAGACCATCGACTACAACAAGTTGTTGACGGCCTGGAGGGATGGGAAGGTGCGCTGAACCTTCGCCTGGATCGAGAGAGATGAACGCGCGCGGGGCCGGGGCCCTGCGCGCGGTTTTGCTTTGTCCCGGGCTCGCAAAGGGTTGATGGCCATCAATGCAGGCATGCAATAGGGGCATCGAAAATGGATGCATCCCTCATGCATCTGCAACCGCTGGAGCCCTCCATGACCCTCACCACCTACGGTACCAAGATCGACGTTCGGCCCATTGCTCCGCGTGAACGCCATTCGCTCATCTTCAACACATTCCGCAGTCTGGGCGAGAGCGAGGCGATGGAACTCATCAACGACCACGATCCGCGACCGCTGTACTTCCAGTTCCAGGAGGTCCTGCCGGGCAAATTCGCGTGGGACGACCTCGAGAACGGCCCCGATACCTGGCGCGTGCGCATCACGAAGCTGATCGGGGACCACGGCAACGGTCGGTGCTGCGGCTCGTGCGGTGGAGCTTGAAGCAACTCCTGCAACCACAAGGATGCACCCTCGAGTGGCGCCCATGCTGAACATCGACGAGCCGACTCGCGGGGCGCCCAAGGCCTTCGCATTGTTCGAACTGGGCTTCCGTCCCTTCTATCTGCTCGCAAGCGTCTTTGCAGCGCTGTCCATCCCGCTGTGGGCGCTGCAGTTCTCCGGCATCCTTCCGCATCCTTATCTGGCTGGTCCGGTGTGGCACGCCCACGAAATGCTCTTCGGCTTCACTCTGGCAGTCATCGTCGGCTTTCTCTTCACAGCGGGTCGCAACTGGACCAGCTTGCCGACCCCGACCGGCTGGCCGCTTTGTGGATTGGCTGTCCTTTGGGTCGCTGCGCGCGTCCTGGTGCTGACGCCCTACGCGGTCGCCGCGGCTGTGGCCAATGTCGCCTTCCCCCTGGCCGCTGCCGCTGCGCTCGCGGTGCCGTTCGTGAGGGCGCGGAACAAGCGCAACTACTTCTTCATTGCACTGCTCGTTCTGCTGGCATTCGCGGCTGCCTTCATCCATCTGACGCAACTCGGCCTCCTCGCGGTTCCGGCATGGGCGGGGCTCCAGGTTGCGCTCGACGTCGTGCTGTTTGTCCTGGCTGTGATGGGAGGCCGTGTCATCCCCATGTTCACCAACAACGGCGTGCCAGGCGCATCTGCGACCAGGAGGCCTGGCGTCGAGAAGACGGCACTCGGTGCCGTGCTCCTACTGCTCGTCGCCGATGCCCTCGGCGTGCATGGGTGGCCAGTTGCAGCCGCCGCGGCGGTCGCCTGCGTGGCGCACCTGTGGAGATGGACACTGTGGCAGCCATGGAAGACCCTGCGTGCGCCTCTCGTCTGGGTGCTGCATTTGGCCTACGTATGGGTTCCCGTCCACTTGCTTCTTCGCGTACTGGGCGAATTCGGATGGGTGGCTCCGTCGGTGGCCGCGCATGCGCTGATGGTCGGCGCAGCAGGCGGTCTCATCATGGGAATGATGACTCGGACAGCCAAGGGACACACGGGTCGCCCATTGCGTGCCGACCGCTACGAGACCACCTGCTACGTCCTCGTTCTTTCCGCCGCAGTGGTCCGTGTTGCCCTGCCGCTCCTCGCGCCGGGCCAGGCCATTCATGCCATCTTGTGTTCGGCTGCGCTTTGGTCTGCGGCTTTTGCGCTCTACGCCTTGCGCTACTGGCCGGTTCTGTCGCGGCCTCGTATCGACGGTCGCCCGGGTTGAGCCCCAAGTCTGCTTTGGGCAAGGCATTTATCTGGGGCACCTTGCGTTCGCAACTTCTGTTGCTGGCATTTGGTGAATCGGGCAGCATTGCGCTTTTCTCCGATCTCACTAGCCTCATGAGAATCACCGTCGAAACCACCGTCTCCGCCCCCCTCTCCGAAGTCTGGTGCGCCTACACCACCCCCGAAGACATCAAGCAGTGGAATGCCGCGTCCGACGACTGGCACACCACGGCGGCCACCGTGGACCTGCGCGAAGGCGGCGCCTTCTCGTCGCGCATGGAGGCCAAGGATGGCAGCATGGGCTTCGACTTCGCGGGCACCTACACGAAGATCGTGCCGCAGGCGTTGATCGAATATTCCTTCGGCGACCGCACCGCGCAGGTCGAATTCACCGACGCCGCCGATGGCGTCAAGGTGCGCGTGACCTTCGATGCGGAGACGACGTTCCCGGTCGAGCAGCAGCAGCAAGGCTGGCAGGCGATCCTGGAGAACTTTGCGCGGCACGTGGAGAAGAAGCGGTAAGACCCGGCGCGATCAGCAAGCCACGGGCGGCCTGCCGCACGTCCGGTGACGAGAAGCGGAAGGCCGCGCGGTCCAGCAGGTAGTGGATGAAGCCGGTCGCAAAGCCCAGCGCCAGCAGCACCGGCACGAAGGGCGACGAGCGCAGCCACCATGCAGCCTCGCCGAAGATGCGGTCGGCGTAGACGTAGTCGTCGGTCACGGCTTCGACCTCCAGCAGCGGCAGCAGCAGGACGGAGACGACAGAGAGCGCGAGCAGCACGGCCCAGCCGCGCCGGTTGATGGGTGCCAGCAGGCGCTGCCAGCGCGTGGTCGCTGCCTGCTCGCCACCCGCCGCCGCGAGTGAGGTGAGGCCCATCGCGGCACTCCAATGCTGCACGCTCCATAACACGATGAAGAGAAACGGATCGCGCGCGATGAAGGCCAGGAGCACCATCGCCGCCAGGCCGAGGACATAGCCGATGCGCGGAAGAGAGGGGCGCTCCGAGCGCAACTCCACGCCGAGCACGAGGGCGGTGAGGATCACGACGAGGGCAATGCCGCCGTCGTGCAGTGTGCGTGCCAACAGGTCCGACGCGACTTCTCCGAGCCACGGGTCGATCCAGCGCTCCTGAAAGGCGATCGACCCGGTCAAGGCCTGCGCCACCACGACGAAGCCGCCGCCCACGATGAGCGCGAACCATCGGTCGAGGCGTCGCGTGTTCGGCGATGAGGCCCGCCCAGCCCGCGCGCGGTAGAGGCTGAGCAGGCCGAAGTGCTGGGCGGCGTAATGGTGACTGACCAGCAGGAAGTCCAGCACCACCAACCAGAGGACGCGTTCCTCCAGAGGCATCGGCAGCACGCGCTCGGGTGCCATCAGCACGGCGAAGCAAGCCGCCGCGATGAGCAGCGGGGCCGCGACGAAGCGCAGCCGTTGCCGGGCGAGGAGAGGGCGGTAGGCCGGGGTCGCGTAGGCCAGCCAGGCGGAAGACACCCGGTGGCCGAACCACAGCGGCACGGCGAGGACGAAGAACAAGCCGTCGACAGGGCTGTTGCGTGCGTCTTCATGGTCCTGCGCGAGCAGCAGCACCAGGGGCACCAGCCATAGAGGGTTCAGGATCCAGACGAGATCCCAGGCTGGGCTCTTGATGCACCGCGTCGCGACCGAGGGCGGTGCTTCGGCGCGAATCATCGGGTCCGCATCGGGCATGGAATCCCCCTTCTCGGAACTGCGGTTGGCGGCAAGCATACGCCGCTCGGGTCCCGAGTGACCGCGGAACGCGGCGACTGCGGCTAGAGATCTGCCAGCATCCCCGTCGAGGTCGCTTCCGCCGCGAGCTTTCCTTGCGGGTTGTAGAGCGAGGCCTCGAGAAACGCGACCCGCTTGCCGCGCCGGATGACGCGCGCTTCCGTGCGGCCCTCCCCGGGCCCGACCTTTTCGTAGAAGCTGACCTTGATCTCCAGGCTGAAGACGGTCTGCTTGTGATCGGACTCGTGCATCACCGCGTGCGCCATCGCCGCGTCGAGCCATGCGGTGATGAAGCCGCCTTGCGCGATCGTGCCGTTGGTGTGGCAGTACTCGCGCCGCACCGTGAAGGCGGCGCTGAGCAGCTTGCGTTCGGGGTCCCATCCGGTCACATGGAAGTTGCCCATCGATTCGCTCAGCGCCTTGCCCGAGCGGATGCGTTCATCGAGATCGTCGTTCATGGAGGGTGTCCGCTGTTGGATGTGCAGCGATGGTCAGCGCTTGATCGCGCGGCTGAGGTTGGCGCGTGCGGCTTCCTCGAAGCGCGCGCGCATCGGTCCGGTGAGATAGAGCGGATCGCGCGCGAGAAAGCCCGCGAGGATTTCGCGCCGCTTCGCCTCGAACACGTCGGCGGGCACGTGCAGGTATTCGATGCGGATCTGCCGTTCGTATTCCGCGAAGCGCTCGGGCGTCGCACCGAGGATGGCGAGGTCGATGTCGACCAGCAGTTGCGCATCCGCGTCTTCGGGCCGTGCATCGTGGCGCGTCGCCATGATCAGCGCGTGGACGCGATCCGCGGCGTCGGGCGCGATGCCCGATTCGAGCATCACGCGCCGGGCCCATTCGGCGCTGCGCTCCTCGTTGTCCTGGCGGTGCACGTCATAGACCGCGTCATGGAACCACAGCGCGAGTGCCACTTCGGCCGGGTGCTTCGCAGGCCGGTCGCGCCGCGCGTGCAGGAGTGCGAGGCATTCGCCCAGGTGCTGGAGCGTGTGATAGGCGCGATGCGCCTCGCAATGGGCGGCCAGCAGTTCGTCCAGCAAGGCTTCGCTGGGCGATGCGACGCCGAGTGCGCGCCAGGCGTTGACCCACGAATCGTGCAGTGCGGCCTCGTCCATCAGTTCTCCATCGCGGCGCGCACTTCGCGTCCGAGTTCGATCACCGACATCGCGTAGTAGCTGCTCCAGTTGTAGCGCGTGATCACGTAGAAGTTCTGCGTGCCGGCCACGTAGCTGGGTGCATCGCCGCCGTTCTGCAGCTCGATGAGCGCAAGCAATCCCTTGAACTGCTGTGCTTCGCCATCGAGTGCCGCGCCGCCCGCGACGAAGGCATCGGCGCTGAAGGTGGGCACGATGTCCGGGCCGAGCAGCACCGCCTTCTGCAGGCGCGCTTCGTCGAAGCGCACCGGGAAGATCGGCGGCATGCCCGGCTGCCAGCCGAAAGCCTTGAAGTAGTTGGCCACCGAGCCGATCACGTCGACCGGGTTGTTGACCAGGTCGATGCGGCCGTCGCCGTCGTAGTCGACCGCGTACTTGGCGATGCTGCTGGGCATGAATTGCGGCATGCCCATCGCGCCGGCGTAGCTGCCGAGCGGAAGCAGCGGGTTTTCGTTGGTGCGGCTTTCGGTGCTGAGGAAGCATTCGAGCTCGCTGCGGAAGAAGGCCTGCCGTTCCTTCGCGCGCGGGTGCGCGTCCGGAAAGTCGAAGGCCAGCGTGGCGAGCGCGTCGATCACCCGAAAGCTTCCCATGTTGCGTCCGTAGATGGTTTCGACGCCGATGATGCCGACGATGATTTCGGCCGGCACGCCGAACTCCGCCTCGGCGCGCGCGAGCGTGGCCGCGTTGTTGCGCCAGAAGCGGATGCCAGCCTGGATGCGCACCGGGTCGATGAAGCGGCTGCGGTAGACATACCAGTTCTTCGGCGTGCCGGTGGGCGCGGGAAGCATCAGGCGCGGCACGCTGGGCAACAGCTTGGCATTGCCGATGGTGGTGCGCACCCATTCGCGGTCGAGGTTGCGGCGCGCGGCCATCTCGTCCGCGAACTGCATCGCGTCTTCACGGGTGGAATAAGGGATGCCGCGCGAAGGTGCATTGCGCTTGTCAGGCGCCGCCTGCGCGGTGGACAGCGTGCCGGGCAGCAAGGAGGCGGCGCAGAGCAGGGCCGCGAAGAGCGCGTGGGAGAGAACGGAGGGCAGGGGGCGTGGCATCGCTTGGATTGTGCCGTCGGTGCGGCACGCATCGGATGAAGTTCACATGTGGTTTCAGCGGCGATTCAGCGCGGCCAGGTGAGCCGGCGGAACTCCGCGCGGAGCGCCGGCAGCGCAGCCGCCGGCGATTTCGCGTAGCGCTGTGCTTCGAGGCGCAGCAGCCAGTCCTGCGCCGCCTGCGCATCGGCGCCGAATCGTTCAGCGAGGCGCGCTGCCATCTGGCGCGGTGGCGTGGCGTCGGGGACATCGATGCCGGCCAGCCTGAGGCGCGCACGGGCCTGTGCGAGCAGACGCAGCCACGGGTCGTGCTGGCTGCGTTCCCACAAGGTCCAGCCGGCACCGGCGAGGCTGGCGGCGACAAGGAGCACCAGCAGCACGAGGATCAGGTCCTGCAGGCTCGGGGCCTCGAAGCCGATGTTCTTGAGCAGGTTGAGCTGCCGGCTCTGGGTGTAGTTGAGCACCCACTGGTTCCAGCCGTTGTTGATGGCTTCCCACGTGGCACGCAGGTTGACGACGAGCGATGGCGTCATCGCCTCGATCGCCTCGACAATGAGGCCCGGTCGTGTTGCGAGGCGGCGGAACTGGCCGACCCGGTCGGGCGAGATCGCACCGGTGGGGTCGACGCGGGTCCAGCCCACGCCTTCCTGCCAGATCTCGGCCCAGGCGTGGGCGTCGCTGTGGCGCAGCACCCAGTAGTTGTCGACCGAATTGGCCTCGCCGCCCTGGTACCCGGTGACGATGCGCGCAGGAATGTCGAGCGCGCGCATCAGCACCACGAAGGCTGAAGCGATGTGCTCGCAGAAGCCGGCCTTGGTGTCGAACCAGAACACATCGGCGGTGTCGTCGCCGTACACGCCGGGCTCGAGCGTGTACGAATAGCCGCCGGTGCGAAGGCGCTGCAGCACGTTCTGCGCCAGCGCGCGCGTCGACGCGCCGGCCAGCGCGGGGTCGCTGCGCATTTCGGCGGCGAGCGCGACGGTGCGCGGGTTGGATCCCGGCGGCAGCGCGACGTAGGCCTGCAGCGCGCGGGTGCGGCGCAGCGGGCCGTACTGGAAATCGGTGAAACTTTCGGCGCGATAGCGCACGAGATCGCCGAGGGGGCGGCTGGCAATCCACTGCAGATCGGACGTGCCGAGCACCGTGTATTCGGGCAGGTCGGGCGCATGGGGCGTGGCTTCGAGCGTGAGCAGCCACGGGCGGTTGGAAGGCTCGAGCGTGACTTCGTAGTTGACCGGCTCGCCGCGTGTCTTCAGGTCCAAAGGGGGCTGTTGTCTCGAGGCGGGCGCTGCCTTCCATTCGCGCCCGTCGAACTGCGAAAGCACCGGGCCGCGGAAGTAGAGGCTCGATCGTGCCGGGATGCGGTCGCCGTCGAACTTGACCCGGGCGGCGATGCCGTCGTCCAGCGCGAGTTCCGCGATGGTGCCGACCCGCATGGAGCCCGACAGTCCGGTGCGTCCGGCCATCGCGTCGCCCGGCATGCCCCAGAGCGGCGCGATGCGCGGAAAGAGCACGAACAGCACCACCATGATCGGCGCGCCCAGCAACGCCATGGCCCCTGCGGTGCGCGCCGCCTGCGCGAGCGGTGGGCGGCCGACGGGCATGTGGGCGTTGACCAGCGCGGTGAGCAGCCCCAGCAGCGCGAGCAGCATCGCGAACGCAGTCGGCAGGGATTGCGAATAGAAAAAGTTCGTGAGCATCGTGAAGAAGCCCAGGAAGAAGATGACGAACGCATCGCGCCGCGCGCGCAGTTCCAGCGTCTTGAGTGCGAGCAGGATCACGATGAGCGTCACGCCCGCATCGCGGCCGAGCAGCGTGCGGTGGGTGGCGTAGGTGGCGACGAGCGTGATCGCGAGCAGTGCGACGCGCCACCATTTGCTGGGCAGCGGCCGGGCCTGCACCGCGAGCGAGCCGCGCCAGGCCAGCACGATCGCCGCGAGCAGGGTGCACCACCAGGGCAGATGCGGCACCTGCGGCAGGAGGATGAGGCCGATGACCGAGAGCAGGAAGAGCGTGTCCCGCGCGTCCCTCGGCAGGGCCTGGAGCCTGCTCAACATAGGGCGAGCACCTCCAGGCATTGCCGCTTGTGCGCCTCGCCCTGCGATGGCTGGACGATGCGGCCGCCCGCACGCAGGCCGTAGTCCACGCCCAGGTGATCGGCCATCAGCACCCAGGCACAGAGGCGGGAAAGCCGCGCTTCGGCGTCGGGCAGGCCGGCATGCTGCGCATCGAGCCAGAGCTGCGCGCGTTGCGCTTGCAGCGTATCGCGGCTGATCAGTTCATCGGAGCCGGCGGCCTGCGCCTGCGCGGCGCGCTTCCAGACGACGAGCTTGAGCGAATCGCCCCGGCGATAGGCGCGCACGCCGTCGTACTCGCCGGCGACGTGTGCGCGCGTCGCCATCGCGGCACTGGGGCCGGCCAGCGGTTCGGCCTCGGGCAGTGGCGGCGGGTTGGGTTCCGGCGCGGGGTAGACCAGCACCTGCGAGGCCGGCCGCCAGATCGACCAGACCCGGAAGGTGCCGAGCGGGAAGCGCGTTTCCGCGGTCAGCGTGGGCACGGCATGGAGGCCGCGCCGCTCGGGCTTGAACGCCACTTCGACCGTCGCGCTGCCTTGCGCAGGCACGTCGCTCCAGGACCATTGCCTGCTGCGGTGCACCGCGAATCCGATGCCGTAGCGCGTGCTGCGGCGTGCGTTGGTGAGCACGATGCGGAACACCGCGGCCGAGCCGGCGTACTGCGGCTCGGGCGGCATGAGCCGCATCGCCAGCCCGCGCAGGGTGCCATGGCACACATGCATGCCGACCGCCACGCAGCCCGCAAGCAGGAAGGTCAGCAGGTAGCCGAGGTTGAGCTGGTAGTTGATCGAGCCAACGAGCAGGACGAGCAGCGTCGCCGCGAGCATCCAGCCGGCCCGTGTCGGCAGGATGTAGACGTTGCGCTGCGTGAGCTCGAGCGTGTCGGACGGCGCGCGCCGCGACAGGAACCACCGGTCGATGCGGGACCGCAGCGGCGCGAACGGATGCGCGACCCACCTGCGAGCGGGCGCCGGCGAAGTCACGGCAAAGGCACCGCCGCGATCATGGCGCGCACCTGCTCGACCGCGCCGCGGCCCGCATCGCCGACCGGCGTGAGGCGGTGGGCGATGGTCTGCGGCAGCACCGCCTGCACGTCGTCGGGCGCCACGTAGTCGCGGTTGGCGAGCAGCGCCTGCGCCTTGGCCGCACGCAGCACCGCGATGCCCGCGCGCGGCGACAGGCCCTGCAGGAACCATCGGCCCGATCGCGTCGCGGCGATCAGGTCCTGCACGTAGCTGAGCAAGGGTTCCGCCGCATGCACCTGCAGCACGCGCTGTTGCAGGGCGGTGAGTTCGCCGGCGGTGAGCAGCGCCGGCAGACCGGCAAGCAGGTCGCGTCGGTCGGCGCCTGCCAGCAGCTGGCGTTCGGCCGCACGGTCGGGATAGCCGAGCGAAATGCGCATCAGGAAGCGGTCCAGCTGCGACTCGGGCAACGCGAAGGTGCCGAGCTGCTCGTGCGGGTTCTGCGTCGCGATGACGAAGAAGGGCGTCGGCAGCGGGCGGGTCTCGCCTTCGACGGTCACCTGCTTCTCTTCCATGGCTTCGAGCAGGGCGCTCTGCGTCTTGGGGCTGGCGCGGTTGATCTCGTCCGCGAGCAGCACCTGCGCAAAGATGGGGCCGGGGTGGAACACGAAGCTCTGCTGCCCGCGGTCGTAAATCGCGACGCCCGACAGGTCGCCCGGCATCAGGTCGGCGGTGAACTGGACGCGCGAGAACTGCAGCCCGAAGGTGTGCGACAGCGCATGCGCCAGGGTCGTCTTGCCGACGCCGGGCACGTCCTCGATCAGCAGGTGGCCGCCGGCCAGAAGGCAGGCCACGCAGTCGCGTACCTGGGCCTCTTTGCCGACGATCACCGTGTTAAGCTGCCCGAGCAAACTGGCGAGCTTCGCGGCAACGTCCATTTTTGTATCCATATGCAAACCATACCCTAAGCCTCGCGGCCCCTCGGACGCAAGGCCCTGGCGAAGAACGACCCATGGGCAAAACCGGTTATTTCACGCACCGCGACTGCTGGAGACACGAGATGGGGCTCGGGCATCCGGAATGTCCCGCGAGGCTCGATGCGATCGAAGACCGATTGCTCGTCACCGGCGTCGGCGACGCGCTCGAACGCGGCGAGGTGCCGCTGGCGACGCTGCCGCAAATCACGCGCGCCCACAGCGTGGCGCACATGGAGCATCTCGAAGCGCTCAGCCAGCGCCTCATCGAGGACGAGCCCGCCGGCGGCCCGGACCATGCGCAGATCGATCCCGACACGTCGATGAACCGCTTCACCGTGCTGGCCGCCCGCCGCGCCGCCGGGGCTGCCATCGCGGCGACGGACGCGGTGATCGCCGGCCAGCTCGACAACGCCTTCTGCGCGGTGCGCCCGCCGGGCCATCACGCCTGCCGCGACAAGGCGATGGGCTTCTGCTTCTACAACAACGTCGCGATCGCGGCGCGCCATGCCCTCGAACACCACGGGCTGGAGCGCGTCGCTGTCGTCGATTTCGACGTGCACCACGGCAACGGCACCGAAGACATCCTCAGCAACGATCCGCGGGTGCTGATGGTGGGCATCTTCCAGCATCCGTTCTATCCATACAGCGGCACGGAGCATCCGGCGCCGAACATGCTCAACCTGCCCGTGCCCGCCTACACGCGCGGCATGGACGTTCGCGAGCTGATCGAGGCTTGCTGGATGCCGCGGCTCGAAGAGTTCAAGCCGCAGATGATCTTCGTGAGCGCAGGCTTCGATGCGCATCGCGACGACGATCTCGGCCAACTCAAACTCAACGAAAACGACTACGGCTGGATCACCAGCCGCATCGTCGATGTGGCGCGCCGCCATGCGCAGGGCCGCATCGTTTCAATGCTTGAAGGCGGCTACAACCTCGATGCGCTGGCGCGCAGCGTCGAAGAACATCTGAGGGTGCTGGCCGATTTGTAGATCGATGGATTTCAGCGCCCTTACCTTTACCCAGAAACTCAGCCAGGTCGAGGCGCGCAGCCTCTCGATCGAATTTGCCATCCTCGTTGCCTGCGTGGCGGTCGCATGGGGCGTCTGCCGCTGGTTCGGGCGCGACCAGCCGAAGGACTCCATCTGGTTCGGCGTGCGCATCATCGACGGGCTGCTGTTCCCGTTGCTGGCGTTGCTCTTCACCGACCTGGCGCGGCGCGGGGTGATGACCTTCCAGCCGGTGCTGGTGCTGCGCATCGCCGTGTCGGTGTTCATCTCGCTGGCGGTGATCCGGTTCTTCGCGCGGGTGCTGCGTGCCGTGTTCCCGGCCTCGGCGATGGCGCGGCTGCTGGAGCGCACGATCTCGTGGGTGGTCTGGGTCGGCGCAATCCTCTGGATCGTCGGCCTGCTGCCGCCTGTGCTGGCGGAGCTGGACGAGATCACGCTCGCCTTCGGCCGCACGCGCGTGAGCCTGCGCACCATCCTCGACGGCGCGCTGTCGGCCGGGCTGGTGCTGGCGATCGCGCTGTGGATCTCGTCGACGATCGAGAAGCGCATCCTGCGCGAAGCGGTGACCGATCTCTCGATGCGCAAGGTCGCGTCGAATGCAATCCGCGCCTTCCTGCTGCTGATCGGCCTCCTGTTCGCGCTGTCCGCGGTCGGGGTGGACCTGACGGCGCTGTCGGTGCTCGGCGGCGCGCTGGGCGTCGGCCTCGGCTTCGGCCTGCAGAAGCTTGCGGCCAACTACGTGAGCGGCTTCGTGATTCTTCTGGAACGCTCGATACGCATCGGCGACAACGTGCGGGTCGACGGCTTCGAGGGGCGCATCACCGACATCAAGACGCGCTACACGCTGGTGAGGGCGGGCAATGGGCGCGAGTCGATCGTGCCGAACGAATCGCTGATCACGAGCCGCGTCGAGAACCTGTCGCAGGCGGATCTCAAGTTCAACATCCAGACGAACATCATCGTCGCCTACGACAGCGATGTGGCGAAGGTGCAGGCCATTCTGTTGGACGCGACCAAGGCGCAGGCGCGGGTCCTGTCCGACCCGGCGCCCGTCGCCTTCCTGCTGAACTTCGTGCCCGACGGATTAGAGTTCAACCTCAATTTCTGGGTGTCCGACCCCGACAAGGGACGGGACAACCTTCGCTCGGCGATCAACATCGCCATTCTCGAGGGGCTGCGTTCGGCGGGTATCACCATCGCCAACCCGCAGCGGGTGGTTCGCGTCGCATCGTTACCTTCTGATGCTTCGCCTTTGCCAGATGCCCATCTATAATTACGAAAAAAGCACGATCGTTCGATTTTCCTTCGCGCCTGCTTTCGCAGCGCAACCCCTGATTGAAATGAACACTTCGCGCAGGGCCCGGTGCCTAAAATCATCGGCTGCCCTGTACATCTCCCGGTTTCGCAATTCAATGGAGTCAAGCCAATGAAGATCCTGGTCCCCGTCAAGCGGGTCGTCGACTACAACGTGAAGGTGCGCGTGAAGAGCGACGGCACCGGTGTGGACATTGCCAACGTCAAGATGAGCATGAACCCCTTCGACGAGATTGCCGTCGAAGAGGCGGTTCGCCTGAAGGAGAAGGGCGTGGCGACGGAAATCATCGCCGTGTCCTGCGGCGATTCAAAATGCCAGGAGACGCTGCGCACCGCCATGGCCATTGGCGCCGATCGCGGCATCCTCGTGGAGACCACCGAAGAACTCCAGCCGCTGGCCGTTGCCAAGCTGCTCAAGGCACTGGTCGACAAGGAACAGCCTTCGCTGGTCATCCTCGGCAAGCAGGCGATCGACGACGACAACAACCAGACCGGCCAGATGCTGGCGGCCTTGGCCGACCTGCCGCAAGCCACCTTCGCCTCGAAGGTCGAAGTTGCCGGCGACAAGGTGAGCGTCACCCGCGAAGTGGATGGCGGCCTGGAAACCCTGTCCCTGTCGCTGCCCGCCGTCATCACCAGCGACCTGCGCCTGAACGAGCCGCGCTACGTCACCTTGCCCAACATCATGAAGGCCAAGAAGAAGCAGCTCGACACCGTCAAGCCCGAGGACCTCGGCGTGGACGTGAAGCCGCGCCTGAAGACCCTGAAGGTGGCCGAGCCTCCCAAGCGCGGTGCCGGCATCAAGGTGCCCGACGTCGCCACGCTGGTGGACAAGCTGAAGAACGAAGCCAAGGT
>NZ_FNRO01000006.1 GCF_900107745.1 Variovorax sp. YR216
CGCCGCACTCGCCGCACTGGATTTGGCCATGTATGTCTCCTGTCAGATGGTGATGGCGCCCGTTGCCAGGCTGTAGATGCCGACGACCGCGCCGATGACGGCGACGATGAAGACAATCCAGTCGATCGGCGTGAAAACCGGTTTGCCCTGCTCTCGGCGTGCCCAGATGTACAGGATCGTGCCCGGCGCATACAGCACCGCGGACAGCAGGATGAACTTCAGGCCACCCGCGTAGATCATGAACACGGTGTAGACCACTGCCACCGCGGCGATGAAGAGATCCCGCCCCCGCTCCTGCGGCCGCATTTCATAGCTCTCCCCCCGTTTGCAAAGCATGTAGCCATAGGCGGCAACAAAGAGGTACGGGATGAGCGACATCGCGCTCGTGAGATTCAGCATCAACGCAAAGGCGTCCCGCGACCAGTAGGTCGTGATGACGATCAGCTGCACGATGATGTTCGTCAGCCACAGCGCATTGGCCGGCACCTTGTTGGCGTTCTCGCGCGCAAACACCGAGGGCATGTCCCGCGTCTTCGCGGCCGTGAACAGCACTTCGGCGCAGATCAGCGACCAGGCCAGGTACGCGCCCAGCACCGAGACGATCAACCCTACGCTCACGAAGATTGCACCCCAAGGCCCGACCACCGCTTCGAGGACGCTGGCCATGGAGGGCTGTCGCATGCCCGCGACGTTCGCGCGCGGCAGCACCGCGTAGGGCAGCATCGAGACGAGGACCATCAGCGCGGTGACGCTTACAAAACCCAGGATGGTCGCCTTGCCGACGTCCGAGCGCTCCTTGGCAAAACGAGAGTACACGCTCGCGCCCTCGATACCCAAGAACACGAACACCGTGACCAACATCGTCGCTCGCACCTGGGCGAACAGCCCGCCCTCCAACCCCGCGCCATAGAAGTTCAAGCGGAACAGGTCCATCTTGAACGCGAAGACGAGGATCACGATGAACACGATGATGGGTATCACCTTCGCAACCGTGACCACGCTGTTGATGAAAGCGGCCTGCTTGATGCCTCGCAGGATGGTGAAGTGAAACATCCAGATGCCCACTGAGGCGACCAGGATCGCAATGACGGTGTTGCCGTCGCCAAAGGCCGGGAAGAAGGCCCCGAGCGTGGATTTGATCAGCACCCAGTAGGAGACGTTGCCGATGCAGCTACCGATCCAGTAGCCGAAGGCCGAGAGAAAGCCGGGGTAGTCGCCAAAGCCGGCCTTCGCATAGGCGAAGACGCCGGCGTCAAGGTCGGGCTTGCGCTCGGCCAGCGCCTGGAAGACCCGCGCGAGCATGTACATGCCCGTGCCAGCGATAAGCCACGCTATGACCGCGCCGAACGGTCCAGTCGCATTGGCAAAGGTCCGAGGGAGGGAAAATATTCCCGCGCCCACCATCCCACCGACGACCATGGCAGTGAGCTGCACGCGGGACATCTTTTGATTTGTAGAGGCCACATCGTCTCCTCAAAGCAGTCAGATGCGAGGCAAGGTGCAACCAGCTCACGCGGCCGGAAGTTCGGTACCGCTCCAAGCGGCGAGCCACTCCTTGTTGGCTTCAATTGCTACCGCTACGTGAAGCGGCAATTCCCACTTTGTCCGCCGCACACTTCTACGTAAGGGTGCGCCGGATGGATCACACTCGGCCGCGGTCAAGTCCGGCTATGGCGTCCAAGGGGGCGCCTGCGAGCGACGGCCCCGGCAAAGACCGATGTGATCCAAAGCGCTCGACCCCGCGTAGGGCTCAAACGAGCGATCGCTACTGAAGTTGCAACTCATGAGCCTTGCGACTGAACATCGAGGGATTTGAGGATGCTGCGCACGCTATCCGCCCGCTTGGGGACATTCTGGTTTCTGGCCTTTCGGCCATCGTTCCACCAATATTCCCATTCCCTGCGCGCGCAGCTACAGTGCTGTCCTTCAGAGCCAATGCGCCCCAAGATTGTGCTCGTAGCATACGGAGCACGACGGCATGTACATTGAGGTCACCCTTGACCTGCTGGCAGCGCTGACATTCGGCGCGCTGATTGGCTTGGAGCGACAGTGGCGACAGCGTTTCACGGGGATCGCGACGCATGCACTGGTGGCACTGGGCGCAGCCACTTTCGCGACTCTGCCGTTCCTCCTTGGCTCGGAAGACCAGGTGGTGCGGATGGTGGCGCCGGTCGTCACCGGCATTGGCTTCTTGGGAGCGGGCGTCATCATGCGCGACGGCCTCAGCGTGCGCGGGCTGAGCACCGCCGCGACCATCTGGTGCACCGGCGCAGTGGGCGTGATCGCCGGCAGCGGGTTCCCCGCCGCAGGCCTCATTGCCACGTTGTTGATCATTCTTTGCAACCTGACGCTGCCCCCGCTGGGCCGACTGATCTACCGCCACGCGCACATCGAACCGAGTGTCGAGCGCTACTACATGATCGAAGCGGTCACGCAGTCGCAGCAGGAAGCCCTGGTACGGGCCACGCTGCTGCAACGCCTGAATGCCAACGGACTCGCCCTGCAGAGCCTGGAAAGCCACGCGCTGAAGATCGGCGGGCAGGTCGAGGTGAACGCCGTGGTACTTGCGTCCCAGCAACAGGATAGCTTGCTGGAGACGCTGATCGGTGAACTGGCGCTGGCACCCTATGTCTCTGCGGTGAGCTGGTCGGTCAGCGAGGGGCCGCAATGAGGTGTGGACTTGACCCTGTTGCGCGGACGGGTTGGGACTTGATTCTCAAGTCGGGTCATGGGTGACGGTGCCGGCGCGCCCCTTCTTCACTAGGTCCGGTCGATGCCGCGCACTGGGGACTGCCGTTGATAGCCTCGATCGCTCGAATTGACTCAAACGCTATCCAACTTCGAAATGTCCAAGGAAGCTGCAGCCCCTTGTTCGGCCTCTCTCGCCGACAAGAAGACGGGTACGCAGATGCCCGACACCAATTCAATCAACTGCTCGTCGATTTGGTCGTAGGCGTGCCTGTGGGAGAGAAGATTGAGCGCTCCGACTACACCGCCCGCGCTCCAGATAGGAAGGTTGAGCACGGAATGCAGATCGCGCTCGATCAGCAGTTCCGCCTCGGAAAACACGGTGCGAATATCTTCCTCGTTGCTGCCGATGTAGGGCAACCCCTGTTCGAGCACCCGTGCCGACCAGGGGCCTTTGCCGGTCGCCTTGAAGCCGCCCAATGGACTGATGGTCTCGTCGCTTGAGAAGATGCGCCGCATGAGGCGTTGTTCCTTCAGGAACACCAGTCCCGTCAAGAGGCGGTAACCGAAGACCGATTCGGCCAGGCGCGAGATCTCGGACCACTGCGCCTCGGCGCTTTCGGCTCTCCCCAGCGCATGCGCTGCCTGAGCGAGGCGCTTCAGTTTCTGCTCGTGCGTCATTCGTTGATGCTTTCCAAGGTCACGCCTTGCGTGTTCTTGCCGAAGAACAAGATGCCCGTGCCGCCGACGAAGAGTACTGCGGTGATCAGCAGGAACACCCCGCCAAAACCAAGCACCGGGTAGGCTGCGCCGACGATCGTGGGCGATGCAATCGAGCCGATGCGGGCGAGAGCCGACGCCGTGCCCATGCCGGTGGCGCGGATGGAGGTGGGGTAGACCTCCGCCGTGTAGGTGTACTGGCCGGCGATCACGCCGTTCATGCCGAAGGACAGCAGCATGCTGTAGAGAACGATGTCCGTGTCGCTCGCGGCGAAGGCGAGTCCCAGTGCGGCGAGGCACGCTACGGCCATATAAGCCAGGATGGTGTACTTGCGGCCGATCTTGTCGTTCAGGTAGGCGGCCGAATAGTAGCCAGGGATTTGCGCCAGATAGATGAGGATGGTGAACGAGAAGCTCTTTGTGACGGTAAAGCCCTTGCTGACGAGCAGGCTGGGAATCCAGACAAGGAACGCGTAGTAGCAGAAGATGACGGCGATCCAGAAGACCCAGACCACGATGGTGGTGCTGCGGTACTGCGGCGTGAACAGCAGAGCCAGCCCGCCGAAGAAGCTCTTGCGCTCGATGGGTCCCTCAGGCGCGGTGTGTTCGCGCGATTTTTCCGGCGTCGGCAAGGATCGGCCGGGGGAGTCCTTCACCTGGGCTTCGATGGCATCGCACACGCGCGCCGCTTCGTCGTGGCGGCCGATCTGCTCGAGCCAGCGCGGAGATTCGAACAATGAGCGCCGCATCCACAGCAGGAACACCACTGGCAGTGCCGCGATGACCATCAGATAGCGCCAGCCGCTGGGGCCCGTCGGGACGACGAAATAGCCCAGCAGCGCGGAAAGAACGAAGCCGAACGAAAAGAAGCCCGCCAGCGCGCCCGTGAAGCGGCCGCGATAGCGGCTGCTGACGAATTCGGTCAGATACGGTGCGACGATGGCGCCCTCGGCCCCCATGCCCACGCCTGCGATCATGCGCAGGGCGTAGAACTCATGGAAGTTCGTCGCGAAGGCGTTGACGAATGTGGCAACGCAGAACAGCACCAGCGACCACATCATCACCACCTTGCGGCCGAAACGGTCGCCAAGCAGTCCCGACAGCAAGGCGCCCACCAGGAAACCGACGTAGGTGCTGCTGGCGATCCAGCCGGCTTGGCCGCCGGTCAATCCCCATTGCTCGCGCAGGGACGGCAGGATGAAGGCGATGATGCCTGCATCCAGTGCTTCAAAGGCAAGACCCAGGCCGCCAATGATGAGAAGTTTGAAGTGAAAGCGGCTGAACGGCAGCCGCTCGAGGCGGTCCGAGATGGTGTACATGGCGTGCTCCGGAGGACGGTGGAAGGATGTCGTTCAAAGGCGGTTCGCGTGGATGACGCCGTCTTGCATGACGAGCCGCATGGCCGTGTCGTGCCGGGTCAGCAATGCGATGTCATCGAGCGGATTGCCGTCGATCAACAGCAGGTCGGCATAGGCCTGCTCGACGACCTCTCCCAGGCGTCCCGTCTGATTCAGGATCTCGGCGCCGACCAGCGTCGCCTGCTGGATCGTCTTGGCATTGCCAAGGACCTTGGCGCGCAGCAGCAGTTCTTCGGACTGCAGATCGTGCGTTTCGCCCAGCAAGTCGGAGCCGTAGCCCATCTTCACGCCCACCTGATCGAGCACCTTCAGTGCTTCGAGACCGTTGGTACGCACGCCAGCGATCTTGCGCACCGATTCAGGGGGCAGCCCGTACTTGGGGCCGTCGTTCGCAAGGCCCTCGTAGGTGATGAGCGTGGGCACCATGTAGGCACCCATCTCTTTCATCAGTTGTGCTGTTGCCTCGTCCACCAGGTTGCCGTGCTCGATGGTACGCACGCCGCACCGAATGGCGCGCGCGATGGCCCGGGGGGTATAGGCGTGGGCCATGACGTAGGTGTTGGCATTGCCCGCTTCCTCCACGATGGCGCGCAGCTCGGCTTCGGAGAACCCCAGGTTGATGATCGGATCATTGGGCGACGCTACGCCGCCCGAGGCCATGACCTTGATCTGCGATGCACCCTTGAGGATTTCCTCGCGCACCGCCAGGCGGCAGGCATCGACGCCGTCGACCACGCGGGCAATGTTCCCGAGCTTGTAGGCGCATGCGCAGGGATCTTCCAGGATGTCATTGCGGGCACGGAAGTCGCCGTGCCCACCGGTCTGCGACAGGGCTTTGCCGGCGCAGAACAGGCGAGGCCCGACGACCTGGCGTGTTCTGACCGCCTCGGCCAGCGCCCAGTCGGCGCCCCCGGCATCGCGCACCGAGGTGAACCCGCGGTCCAGCATGCCCTTCATGATGGGCAGTGCGCGAAGCAGCGCCAGCGCGTTGGGCATGCGGGCGACGGCGCCCAGATTGAAGGACGAAGCCATCACGTGCACGTGACAGTCGATCAGGCCCGGCATCAGGGTCATGCCCCTGGCGTCGATTTCCAGTGCGCCTTCGCAGGTCAGATTGGCCCCGCCGATCTTCTCGATCACGCCGTCCTTGATCAGGACAGCATGAGTAAAATGCAACTCAAGATTTCGGGTGTCGAGAATCTTGGCATTACGAATGAGGGTTGGTCGCATAGCTGTCTGGCGCGCAATACGCAGCCTTCGTTGTCTCCGTGACATGAAATTTAGCGGTCCAGGCGAAAGCCGCCTTCGCTTTTTTGGGACAACTCGGTGCTAGTTACTTCTATCCTCATGAGTAATACTCATGGGTGTCATGCGCAGACGTTGCCCCACCATCTCCGAGCTGAATGCCTTCGTCGTGTCGGCGCGCCATGCGTCGTTCTCAAAGGCCGCCAAGGAACTGTTCGTGACGCAAAGTGCCATCAGCAGGCACATCGCGGAGCTTGAGGGCTACCTTGGACATCCGCTTTTCATCCGCTCCCGAAACGGCCTGGCGCTGACGCATATCGGCGAAACCTACCTCAAGCAGGTGCGCTCAGCCCTGCAAGCGCTGGAGGGCGCCACCACACAAGTGATGTCGACGGCGAAGCACACGCACCTCCTCAATTTGTCAGTGGCGCCCACTTTCGCGGCCAACTGGCTGCTCTGCAGGCTGGAGACATTCAGGTCGCTCAATGCGGACATCTCCATCAACTTCGTGCGCTATCACACCATCGACAGCGTGGAGGCCAGTCCCGACCACGATGCATCCATCCAATATGGCTATGGCGACTGGGCGATTGCAGAGGCTACCTACCTCATCGGCAAGGAGACCAGCGTCGTCTGTTCACCCAGGTACCGGGACCGGTTCAAGATCAAGCATCTGGCCGACCTCAAGGACTGCACACTGCTGCAGCACAATGAAATTCCTTTGGCCTGGGAGGACTGGTTCATCGCCTATGCCGGCGAGCACAAGAGTGCTCGCATCGGCCCTGGATTCAATCTCTTCAATCTGGTCATCCAGGCCGCAGTGTCCGGAATGGGTGTTGCACTGGTGCCTTCCTGCTTGGTGGACGAGGCGCTGGCCAGCGGGCAATTGATCGAGCCCTTCGAACAGCGCTTCGAGAGCTCCCTGGGCTACTATCTTTGCGCGCCCAATCGACGCAGTGACATGGAGAGTTACGAGAGGTTCGGGGAATGGCTACACCACGAGTGCCGACACACCGATGAGGCCCGCAAGCCCCTCGCCGAAGAGGAACTGCGAGAGAGGCAACAATGCCGGTATTGTCAGCATTCCCGAGGACGAAAAGCATCGGCATAGCATCAATGCTTCTCGGGCCAAAAGTTGGCCTGGCGCTTCTCGATCATCATCAGCATGCTCGCGAAAGCAAACAATTCGCCCAGCGCGAGCCAGGGGAAGGAATGCAATGAGGCCAGGATTGCGCCTTGGTGCGCACCGCCAACCGAACCATCGCACTTCCTGAGAGATCTCCCATGCCGCTTCTCCGCACGCTTCTTGCGCGAATCACATTGGTGGTGGTCGCCGGCATGGTGATCGCGCAGGCGCTGACCTTCATGGCGATCCGCTACGAACGCGGACAGGCGATGCAGTCGCTGATGATCAGCGGTGTCGAGCGCGACATCGCCAGCTCGATTGCCGTGCTGGACCGGCTGCCTGCCGCCGAGCGGCCGGAGTGGCTGGACCGCCTCGAACGCCCCAACTTCCGCTTTGCGCTGGCCGGCGACGTCGATACGTCCGCGCCCGCTTCCGGGGCGCTGCGCCAGTTCGTCGACGTGATCGCGGCCGCGCTCAAGCCCTATCCGGTGCTCGCCGTGGGGCAGGTGCCGTCGATGCGGGAAGCGGTGCGCATGCAGGTGCGGCTGAGCGACGGCAGCAGCGTCTACCTGCTCGCGCGGCGGGTGCCGATGCCGGTGTCGGAATGGGTGATCTGGCTGCTGCTGGCGCAACTGCTGGTGCTGGGGCTTTGCGCCTTCCAGGCCGCGCGCCTCGTGACGCGGCCGCTGAAGCGCCTGGGCGATGCCGCCGATGCCTTGGGCCCCGACCTGCGCCCCCAGGTGGTCGACGAGAGCGGCCCGGTCGAGGTGGCGCGCACCGCGCGTGCCTTCAACGCGATGCAGCGGCGCATCGCGGGCTATGTGCAGGAGCGGATCCAGATCCTCGCGGCCGTATCGCATGACCTGCAGACACCGATCACCCGCATGCGGCTTCGCGTCGACCTGATGGACGACGACTTGCCCGAGCGCGACAAATTCCGGCAGGACCTCGAGTCCATGCGCAGCCTCGTGCAGGAGGGCGTGAGCTACGCGCGAACGCTCCAGGGCAGCACCGAGGCCGAGCGCCGCGTGGATGCCGGGGCGCTGATCCAGAGCATCGTCAACGACTACGCCGACACCGGCCAGCCGGTGACGTTGGGCGGCGATGCGGGCGAACCCATCTCGTCGCGTCCCAATGCACTGCGGCGCGTCGTCGCCAATCTGGTGGACAACGCGCTCAAGTTCGGCACGAAGGTGGAAGTGCACCTGTCGCGCATCGAAACGGCGGGCGGTGCGCAACTGCACATCGCGGTGCTCGACGACGGCCCGGGCATTCCGCCGGACCAGCTCGAGGCGGTGCTGCAACCGTTCTATCGCGTCGAAGGCTCGCGCAGCCGCGAGACCGGCGGCACCGGACTGGGCCTGGCCATCGCGCACCAGCTCACGCTGTCGATGGGCGGCCAGCTCGTGCTGGGCAACCGCCCCGAAGGCGGGCTGGAGGCGGTGCTGCGCCTGCCCGTCTGAACCTGATTCCTGGAGATTCCCCATGTCCGTCACCGATCCCGCCGCCGACCACATCCTGGTGGTGGACGACGACCGCGAGATCCGCGAGCTGATCACCGCCTACCTCGTCAAGAACGGCATGCGCGTGGAGGCGGTGCCCACCGGCCGCCACATGCGGCAGGCGCTCGAGCAGGCGGGGCCGTTCGATTTGATCATCCTCGACCTGATGCTGCCGGGCGAGGACGGCCTCCAGCTCTGCCGCGACCTGCGCGCCGGCAAGCAGAAGGCGATCCCGATCCTGATGCTGACCGCGCGCGGCGACGAGGCCGACCGGATCCTGGGGCTGGAGATGGGCGCGGACGACTACCTCGCCAAGCCCTTCGCTGCGCGCGAGCTGCTGGCGCGCATCCGATCGGTTCTGCGCCGCACGCGCATGCTGCCGCCCAACATGCGCAGCAGCACCGAGGCGCGCTGGCTGGTCTTTGGCGACTGGCGGCTGGACACCGTCGAGCGCCACCTGCTCGACGCCGAGGGCGTGGTGGTGTCGCTGAGCGGCGCGGAGTACCGGCTGCTGCGCATGTTCCTCGACCATCCGCAGAAGGTGCTCAACCGCGACCAGATCCTTAACATCACGCAGGGGCGCGACGCGGAGCTGTTCGAGCGTTCCATCGACCTGATGGTGAGCCGGCTGCGCAAGGCGCTGCGCGAGGATGCGCGGGAGCCGCGGTACATCAAGACGGTGCGCAGCGAGGGGTATGTGTTCTCGGCGGAGGTCGAGGCGATGGACGACGCGGCCTAGTTTGTACCGTTGTGTATCTGGCGGCCCGCCCGGTACACGGACATTCACTCTGGGCCGCGCGCGACACATGCCGCGTACATCCGGGCGGTCTACTGGCGTCACTCCAACCAACGAGGACTGACGCCATGAACACAACGAACGCTCCCACCGCCCGCCGCAGCTTTCTCGCAGGTGCCGCCGCCACGCTGGCTGCCGTGCCCTTCAGCGGACTCCTGTCGTCCGCAGCCCAGGCGGCCGAGCCGGCGCGCAGCAACGGGCAGTCGCGCTTCCAGACGCTGCGGCAGATCGATGCCGGCGACCTGAACGTCGGCTATGCCGAAGCCGGTCCGGCCGATGGGGCCCCGGTGATCCTGCTGCACGGCTGGCCCTACGACATCCACACCTACGTGGACGTCGCGCCGATCCTTGCGGCCGCGGGGCACCGCGTCATCGTTCCGTATCTGCGCGGCTACGGCTCGACGCGCTTCCTTGCCGCGAGCACGCCGCGCAACGGCCAACAGGCCGCGGTGGCGCAGGACATCATCGCGCTCATGGACGCGCTGAAGATCCAGCGCGCGACCATCGCCGGTTGCGACTGGGGCGCACGCACCGCCTGCATCCTCGCGGCGCTGTGGCCCGAGCGCTTCGATGCGCTGGTTTCGGTCAGTGGCTACCTGATCGGCAATCCAAAGGTCAATGCGATGCCGCAGTCGCCGGTGGCCGAGTTCGCATGGTGGTACCAGTCGTACTTCGCGACCGACCGCGGCCGCGAGGGCTACGAGAAGGACCGTGCTGCGTTCGCACGCTTCATCTGGCGCCAGGCGTCGCCGCAATGGCAGTTCGACGATGCGACCTTCGCGCGTTCGGCGGCGGCGTTCGACAACCCCGACCATGTCGCGGTCGTCATCCACAACTACCGCTGGCGCATCGGGCTGGTGCAGGGCGAGGCGCGCTTCGATGCGCTCGAAGCCCGGCTGGCCGAGGCACCGCGCATCGCGCTGCCGACGATCACGCTCGAAGGCGATGCCAACGGCGCCCCTCATCCCGATCCATCGGTCTACGCGGCCAAGTTCGCAGGGCCCTACCAGCACCGCGCCTTGCGCGGCGGCATCGGCCACAACCTGCCGCAAGAGGCGCCGGCGGATTTCGCGCGGGCGGTGCTCGACGCGGTGCGCCTCTGATTCGCGGCAATCCGGACTGCCGAAGGAGATCGTGATGAATGCCTCCCTGTACCTCGCCGCCTTCTCGGGCGGTGCGCTGACCCTGCTGAGCCCGTGCATCCTGCCGGTGCTGCCCTTCGTCCTCGCGCGCACGGGGCGGCCCTTCCGGCAGGGCACGCTGCCGCTGCTGCTGGGCATGGCGCTGACCTTCGCGGCGGTCGCTTCGCTGGGTGCGGTCGCCGGCGGCTGGGCGGTGCGATTCAACCAGTTCGGCCGCGCGGCGGCGCTCTTCGCGTTGGCGATCAGTGCGCTGGCGCTGCTTTCGCCGCGATGGGCGGACCGGGTGACGCGACCGCTGGTGCGGTTGGGCGATCGGCTGTCGAACCACGTGGGCCGCGACACCGGCTGGGTCGGCTCGGTGCTGCTCGGCGTGGCGACGGGACTCGTGTGGTCGCCGTGCGCGGGGCCGATCCTCGGCCTCATCCTCTCCAGTGCGGCGCTGGCCGGCCCCGGCGTGGAGACTTCGTCGCTGCTGCTGGCCTATGCGGCTGGTGCGTCGCTCTCGCTCGCTGTCGCCCTGCGCGCGGGAGAAGAGCGATTCGCCGGCTTGAGCGCACGGCTGCGCAGCAGCGCCTGGCCGCGCCGGGTGCTCGGCTCGGCCATGCTGGCGGGCGTGGCGGCGGTCGCTGCCGGCGTGGACACCGGCGCGCTGGCGCGCCTGTCGCTGGACTGGAGCAACGGTCTCGAGCAGCGCGTGCTGCAAGCGCTCCCCATGGGCGCTGCCGCAGCGGACACGGTGGCCGGCGGGGCGAAGGGCGCCGATGGACCGCGCGGCACGCCCTCGGGGCTGCCGGTCGAGCCGATCCGGCCCGATCTGTCAGGCGCGGTGAACTGGCTCAACGGCCAACCGCTGGACCTGCAGCAGTTGCGCGGCAAGGTGGTGCTGGTCAACTTCTGGACCTACTCGTGCATCAACTGCCTGCGCACCTTGCCGCATGTGCGCGCGTGGGCGCAGACGTACGCCGGCCAGGGGCTGGTGGTGATCGGCGTGCACACGCCCGAGTTCGCGTTCGAGAAGGAGACGGGCAACGTCCAGAAGGCGCTCAAGCGGCTGGGCATCACCTACCCGGTGGCACAGGACAACGACTTCGCCGTCTGGCGCGCGTTCCAGAACCAGTACTGGCCGGCGCTGTACTTCATCGATGCAGAGGGCCGCGTGCGGCACCACCAGTTCGGCGAAGGCGGGGAAGTGCGTTCGGAACAGGTGATCCAGGCCCTGCTGCGCGAGGCCGGCGCCGATGCCACCGCGGCGGCGCCCGTCGTGCCCGACACGCGCGGCCCGGGGCTCGCGGCCGACCTGCGCAACGTGCGTTCGCCCGAGACCTACCTGGGCTACCGCCAGGCCAGCGGCTTCGCGTCGCCGTCCCGCATTGCCAGCGATCGAAGCAAGGTCTACACGCTGGGCCGGCTCGGCCTCAACGACTGGGGCCTGAAGGGTGCGTGGACCGTCGGCCCCGAGTTCGTCCAGCTCGACGAGGCCGGCGGCGCGGTCGCGATCCGCTTCCATGCGCGCGATGCGCACCTGGTGCTGGGGTTTGCGGCGGGCCATGGGCCGATCCCGTTCCAGCTCACGCTCGATGGGCGCGCACCCGGTGCGGATCATGGCGACGACGTCGACGCCGAAGGCCACGGCGCGATCGATGCGACCCGCCTCTACCAACTGGTGCGGCAGCGCGGATCCATCGACGATCGCGTGGTGGAGATCCGCTTTCTCGATGCCGGCGCGCGGGCCTTTGCGTTCACCTTTGGTTGAGGCGGTTCGGTCAGGTGATGGTCAGTTTTGTGACACGCATGTGTCACTCAATGTTTCTACATTTTTCTTCGGTCTGGCGCCCCTCAGCACCTGCACCTGGAAGAACCGGGCGCGACCGAACGCGCGCAGGCCATTTCGCCAACCATCGCCTCACACTCCATGAACATGTCCCATAGAAGAACCCTGCTCACGTCCCTGACGGCCGTCGCAGCCTGCGCGCTCGCCGCCTGCGGTGGCGGCAGCAACAGCAGCAGCTTCCCTATCACCTCGACCTCCACGGGCGCTTCGAACACCACGACCCTCAGCGGCGTCGTGGCGGCCAGCGGCTACGTCCCGGGCAGCGCCACCGGCAACCCGACGCTAAAGGCCGGCTACTACCAGAACGCCAAGGTCTTCCTCGATGCCAATGGCAACGGCGTGCTCGACAGCGGCGAAGTCTCGACCGTCACCGACGCCAACGGCAAGTTCACGCTGAAGGCCAGTGCCACCGGCCAGCTCGTTGCCGACATCACCACCTCGGCCACCAACACCGCCACCGGTTCCGCCGTCGCCCAGCACCTCGTTCTGCGTGCCTCGGCCGCGCAGATTGCCGACCAGGGTGTCTCCAACGTCGTCATCAGCCCGTTGTCGAGCGAAGCGCAGCGCCTGGTCGAAGCCCGCGGCACCGACTACGCGACCGAGAAGGCCCACCTCGCCACGCGCCTGAGCGGCCCGGCATTCAACCTCGGCAACGCCTCGGTCGCCGACCCGCTGGCAGACGTCAACACCCTGAGCGGCGCGGCCCAGTACGCGGTGCTCTATGAAGACAACCAGCTGACCAACCGCTACACCTACGCGACCGCCAAGCTCGACCGCGGTGACATGTATCCGGACCACCTGGCCGTCACGGGCGGCGACCCGCGCCTGGTCGGCAGCGGCGCGAGCCCCGCCACCATCGTGCAACCGACCCAGACGCAAGCGAAGATCACCTTCGCCCAGGCCCAGCAGGCGGCGTTCAACGTCGAAGGCGTGCCGGCTTACGACCACATCTTCGTCATCGTCGAGGAGAACAAGTCCTCGGGCGCCATCCTGGGCAACCCGCGCGTGCCCTACATGAACGCGATGCTGAGCAAGTTCAACCAGCTCACGACCTACTACTCGACCGGCAATCCGTCAGAGCCCAACTACACGGCCCTGGGCGGTGGCGATGACTACGGCATCACTGATGACAACTGGTTCGGTTGCGGCGCCCAGCCGGGAACGCCTTATGTCGTGACGGACAAGGCGCGAGCGGCCAGCGTCGCCTCGGACGGGCAGCCCCTGCCGGCGACCTTCGTGCTGCCGACCGCAGGCGGCACCGAGACCGGCGGCCAGAACAGCAGCCTCCTGGCGGGCTACAGCACCACCGCCACCGCTGCCTGCGGCCTCACCCCGACGAGCGGCACGGTCCACAACATTCCGGGCGCCAACCTCTTCACGCTGCTGTCGCAGGCCGGCCTGACCGCGCGCACCTACAGCGAGTCGATGAACCCGGGCCAGGATGCCCGCGCGGACAGCGTCGCCGAAGCTGGCATCACCGCCACCTACACCGGCGCCTATGTCACCGACGACCTGCTCACCCAGGCCGCGATCGACGGCAACCCGTCGCTGACCAGCGGTGCCCTCGTGGGCACGGCCAACTATGCGGTGGCAGGCGGCCTGTACAAGGTCAAGCACGGTCCATCGATCGCCTGGCAGGATGCACGCAACCTGCCGGAGTTCTTCGCTGACAACCGCACGATCTTCGGTACGCAGTACCAGGAAGCGGACTGGAAGAAGTCGACCGCCTATGCGGGCTACGACAAGTCGGCCTGGGTCTACGACCAGTTCAGCAGGGATCTGGACACGGGGGACGTGGGCAACATCAACTTCATCGTGCCCGACCAGTGCGACGACATGCACGGCGTCGGCAGTGACGTGAGTTGCGCCAACAACAACAACGGCGCGGCCGTGGGCCTGACGCGTGCCGACATCTACCTGCAAAAGGTGATCAGCAAGATCCGCAACTCGGCGCTGTGGAAGAACCCGCAGCAACGCAATGCGATCGTCGTGATCTTCGACGAAGGCGAAGGCTCCAGCACCGCATGCTGCGGCTGGAACCCCAGCAAGACCTCGGGCGCGCAACCGCTGACGATTGCTGCGGACGGCACGATCACGAAGACGTCGCCCACCAACTACCAGCAGGGCAACTTCGGCCATGGCCAGACCATCTTCGGCGTCATGACCAACCAGCATGACCTCGGCAAGCAGAACAAGGGCGTGGTGGACAGCGACTCCTACAGCCACTTCTCGCTGGTGCGTACCTTCCAGGACATGTTCCAGCTGGCTGATCCGGCCAAGGATGCGACCTACCTGAACCGCGCAAAGTACACGGAGCATTTCGTTCTCGCGAACATCACCAACCTGCCAGAGCTCCAGAGCAGCGCCGACACCCACTTCGACGCCGTGCGTCCGATCAATCATGCCTACGTGATTCCGGCCAGCTACCAGCAGCGTCTGAATCCGGCGGACTACGCGTATGCGGCTGGCACCGCCGCGCCTTCGTACCAGACCGGTCCGGACGCAACGCAGGAAAGCATCTGGGGTTCCGCGCGCTGAGCAGCGTCTGACAAGCAGAAGCAGCAACAAGAGCAGGGAGGCGGCTTCGGCCGCTTCCCGGCTTTTTGGTATTTGTCCCAAGGGAACTCAATGCGCAAGGTCCATGCGACGAGGCGGTCCTCCATCCGCTCGTTCGCCATCCAGTTGTTCGTGTCATGCGCCGCCTTGACGCTGGCGGCCTGTGGGGGCGGTGGAGGCTCCGGCGGCGCGTCACCAACGCCAGCGGCGGGAACGCAGACCGCTGGCACCACCGGCAACCCCAGTGGCACCACGACGAACACCAGCAACCTGAGCCTTGCTGCCCAGGTCGGCCAGAAGTTGTTCTTTGACCAGGATTTGTCCGGCAGCAAGAACCAGTCGTGCGCGAGCTGCCATGACCCGAACTACGCCTACGGCCCGCCCAACAGCCTGGCCGTGCAGCTCGGCTCGGACGGGCTGTCCAAGGGCCAGCGCGCGGTGCCTTCGCTGCGCTACAAGGACATGACGCCGCCCTACAGCGACGTGGCCGAGAATCCCGACGGCGTGACGACGAGCGCGCCCGGCGGCGGCTTCATGCTGGATGGCCGCGCGCCCACGCTGGCCGAACAGGTGACGCTCCCGCTGCTGAATCCGATCGAGATGAACAATGCCTCGAAGGAAGCGGTGGTCCAGGTCGCGCGCAGCGCTTCCTATGCGGCGCTGTTCAAGCAGGCCTTTGGCGCGAATGCGCTCGACGATACGGACACCGCCTTCGCCGACATCGGCCAGGCGATCGCGGCCTTCGAAACCGAAGACATCAGCTTCCATCCGTACAAGAGCAAGTACGACCTCTACATCGGCAACAAGATCGGCGGCACGTTGACGGCCGCCGAGATGCGCGGTCTGGCGATCTTCAACCGGCAAGACCGGGGCAACTGCCTGGCTTGCCACTTCCAGGGCGCCAACTTCAATGGCAGCGCGGGATTGATGACCGACTTTACCTACCAGGCCATCGGCGCGCCGCGAAACGACCGATCGATCCCGAACAACCCCGATCCCATTCCGGCCAACGACGACCCGGCCTACTTCGACATGGGCCTGTGCGGCCCCGCCAACGACAACAGCTACAACGGCCACAAGCCGGGAACGCCCAAGGCCGGAGCGGCGCCGGACCCCTTCACCGGCGCCAACAACCCGGATCCGTACTGCGGCCGCTTCAAGGTGCCGACCTTGCGCAACGTCGCGTCGCGCTCGGTGTTCTTCCACAACGGCGTCTTCCACTCGCTGGAGCAGGTGGTCCGTTTCTACAACACGCGCGACACGAACCCCGAGTACTGGTATCCCTCGACCGGCGGCAGCGGCACGGCGATGGCCAATCCCCCCTATGCGCTGCAGCCGACGTATGTGCCGGGCGCGACGGTCAACAAATTCAACGATCTGCCCGCGATCTATCAAGGCAACATCGACGAGGAAGCGCCGCTGGGGCAGGGCCAGACCGATGCGGGCGGCAACACGGCGCTCAACGGTGCCCAGCCGCGCGTCGCGGGCTCGACATCGCAGCTCACGGAGCAGGACATGAAAGACCTGATCTGCTTCCTGGGTGTCCTGAGCGACGGCTATCAGCCACCGGCGGAAGCACCAACTGGCGGAACTTGCGTCAATTGAATACGAACACGAATACGAAGGGCGCCGGTCTCGCTGCCTTCCTCCTGATGTCGCTGGCCGTGCTGTGCGCATGCGGCGACAACGAACAGGTCCGTTTTCCGAACCGGGACAACTTCACGGCGACGGTGAACGACTTCCTCGCGCAGCGCGGGCACGTGTGCCTGGCCAAGTACGACTGGCCCATCGCGGTGGCGACCGGCTCGCTCAGCGCCGATGCGCAGCAGATGCCGGTGCTCGAAAAGATCGGCCTCGTGAGCGGCCGCGACATCGTCCGCAGGGACGCCTCGGGCAATGACGACACCGCGCGCGAATACTCGCTGACCGCCGAGGGGCGGAAGTTCTACCGGCACGAGCCGGTGGTGATCCGCACTGCGACGCGCAATGTCGTCCACCCGGCGGACTTCTGCGTCGCCTCCCTGACGCTGGATCGTCTGCTCGGCTGGGAGGCACCGCAAACGCGCGACGGCCGCACGGGGACCTCGCTGCTGTTCACCTACCGCATCGCGCCCGAGCCCTGGGCCGCCGCGCCCGAGGTGCTGCGTGCCTTTCCGCTGCTGGCGCACGCCATCCAGAACGAAAAGACGATGCAGGTGCGCCTGGGCGTGCACCTGACGCCGCATGGCTGGGTCGCGGACGAACTCGACGAGCACTGATTTCTCTTCTCCTATGCAACTCCAACTCATGAACACCCGCTTTCCTCTCCAGCTTCTGCTGGGTATCGCAGCAGCCTTCTCCCTGGCCGCTTGCGACGCTGTCCACGACGCCAAGGCGCCGACACCCGAGAACATGGCCATCGCGCTGGACGACTACCTGGCCCAGCGCGGCGACCTGTGCCTCTCGATGTTCGACTGGCCGGCCGACCTGACGGAAGCCGAGGCCGGCTCCGGCGCGCGCCGTGCAGTGCAGTTCCCGGTCATGGAAAAGCTCGGCCTCCTGCACAGCACCATCGTCGAGGCGCCCAAGAGCAAGGAGAACCCGGACGGCGCCGTCAAGCGCTTCGAACTGACCGAGAACGGCCGCAAGTTCTACAAGCCGCACCCGTACACGGCGCGCGGCGGCGAGGCGCACGCCAATGACTTCTGCGTGGCGCATCTCAAGCGCGAGAAGGTCGTCGGTGTGCAGGTGGACGCGCAGGATGCGCAGCATCCGCAAGTGGTGGTGAGCTACACCTATCAGGTCGAACCCGCGCCGTGGATGCAGGACCCCGAGGCGCAGCGCGTGTTCCCGATGATCGCGCGGGTCATCCAGGGCGCCGGCAGCGTGCAATTGCGCCAGGGCTTCACGCTCGAAGACAGGGGCTGGCTCCCCAAGATCGGACCGGTATGAGATGAGCGCGATCGTCCGCTTTTCACCGGATCTCGGCCGCTGGCTAACGCACAACCTCGACAGCGGCCAGCCGCCGCAGGCGCTTCTTGCGACGATGCAGAAACAGGGAATGAACGAGCGCGCCGCGCAAGCGATCGTCGCGGCCTATGTCGATGCCCGGCAGCGCGGTGGAGCGATGCCGACCGACAGCATCGAGCTGCCGGACGAGGCCTTTGCCAGGCCTCCTGCGCGACTTGCCCCAGGCACGCGCATCGTGGCAAGCGATCGCGAGATCGCCGTGCATTCGCGCACCGACGACCCGGTCTTCGCCTCGCTCGGCAACGTCCTGGACGCCAAGGAATGCCAGGCCGTGATCGACATGGCGCGCCCGCGGCTGAAGCCCTCGACGCTGGTCGACCCGATGAGCGGCCGCGACATCGTGAGCGACAAGCGCACGAGCTGGGGCATGTTCTTCCGCCTGGAAGAGAACGAATTGATTGCCCGGCTCGACCGGCGCCTCTCGGTGCTGATGAATCTGCCGCTCGAGAACGGCGAGGGATTGCAGGTGCTGCACTACCCGACAGGTGCGGGCAGCGAGCCCCACCACGACTACCTGGCGCCCACCAACGCCGCCAACCGAGAGTCCATCGCGCGCAGCGGCCAGCGCGTGAGTACCCTGGTGACCTATCTCAACGACGCACCCGAAGGCGGTCAGACCGTGTTCCCGCAGCTTGGCCTGGCGGTTTCGCCGCTCTGCGGCAATGCCTGCTACTTCGAGTACGGCGACGACAGCGGCCGCGTCGATCCCCGCTCGCTGCATGCCAGCGCGCCAGTGACGCGGGGCGAGAAGTGGGTCATGACCAAGTGGATGCGCAACCGGCGCTTCGTTTCCGCCTAGCTTCGCCGGCGAAAAAGACGTTCCCGGTCAATTCGGCATTGCATTTGCCGAAACAATCGGCTGCGCCAGACTGCAGAATCGGATGTGCCAACCTGGTCCGCGACAGGAGAAGAGAATGGAACTGGAAGATATCAATGCAAGGCTGCGCGCGCTCGAGTTGCGGGCGGTCGCGCACACCGCAGCGATCGCGGTGCTTCTGCAGGAAGCGCCCAATGCATCCGCCAAGCTGCACCTGGTGGCCGAGCATCTGGTCGACGCACCGCCGCTGCCGCTGTCCGACGAGGACCTCGTGAAGGTCGCGGCCTACATCCAGGCGATGCTCGGCGGGCCGTGGATCGACTGACCGCCAGTCCGTTTCGCCGGTCGCTGTCCGCAATCCGGCTGTCAGCCTTGCCGGTTCGCTTCGCGCGCGAGGCGATTCATGCGACTCTTCAGTCCGGCTGCCCGCGCCTCCTCAGAGGTGAACTCGTGGGCAGTGCCTTTCTCATGTGCCGCGCGTCCGCCTTCCCGGGCGATGTCGCGCTGTCGTGTCGGATCCATTGCCGCAAAGCCTCGTCCGCGGTGCGACAAGGTTTGGCCGGGATTGCGTTCTTCGTCCAACGTCATGCTGTTCTCCTGTCTGGGATGAAGAGGTCACTCAACATTGAACGTTGCCGTCTTTCGTACCCATGCGCAAGACGGCCGGTCGGTGTGCCTCTGTACGCGTTCGCGCAGTTCTTCTGTCAGCGCATTCATACGCAGCCTTGACACGCCCCTGGCACGAGGGGACTGTCACACTACGGGCCGAATTCACTTTTCCAGAGCTTCATCGATGTCCGATTCCGCACAAACGCCGCCGCTGCCCGATCATCTTTCGGTCGATCCGCGCAGCCCGCACCACGTCCCCGCCATCTTCGAGCACGACATCGGCGTCCGCTTCAACGGCAAGGACCGCAGCGACGTCGAGGAATACTGCATCAGCGAAGGCTGGATCAAGGTTCCGGCGGGCCGGGCGCTCGATCGCAAGGGCCAGCCCCTGCTGATCAAGCTCAAGGGCAAGGTCGAGGTCTTCTACAAGTAGCCGCCGGGAGCCGCCATGCAGCAGGACGCCGCCGCCCGCCGCCTTCCCGCCGCGGGTCTCGTCGAAGTGGCGGCGTGCTGCTGCACGCAGGCATCCTGCCCGCGCTGCGCCCGTGGGCCGAGAAATACGGCGTCGCGCTGCCTCAGCCCGAGTCGAACTGATCGACGTTGCGCCCGCGAAAGGGCGCGTAGAAGGCCCGGATGCGGGCGATGTCGCCCTCGACGTCGTCGGTCGGGTCGACCAGCGGGCCGAGTCCGCAGGAACGCGTCCCCCAGTCAAGATAGGAAAGCTGGATCGGCAAACCGGCGCCCCGTGCAATGTGATGGAAGCCGGCCTTCCATTGGCGGGTGCGGCTGCGCGTGCCTTCGGGCGCCACCACCAGTTGCAGCGGGCCGGGGGCGGATTTCAGCGCCTCGACCGATGCCGCGATCAGGTTGTTGGATCGCTCGCGATGCACCGGGATGCCGCCCAGCCAGCGCATGAGCCCGCCAAAAGGCCGGCGAAACAGAGAAGCCTTGCCCATCCAGCGGATGCGCATGCGCAGTGCGAAGGCCGCCAGGAGCGTGAAGGGGAAGTCCCAGTTGCTGGTGTGCGGCGCCGCGATGACGACGCAACGCACCGCGCGCGGCGGCAGCTCGCCATGCACCTTCCAGCCGAGCACGCGCAGCACGCTACGGGACGTGGACCTCAGGATGGGCTCCAGCAGCGGTGTGTCGAAGATCGTCCGGGACATGGGCCGCAAGCATAGGGCACGAAGCCGGCCCTACACTGCGCCCCATGCCCGAGCCCGTGGAACCGAAGATCGACGCCCGAATGCCGCCGGCAGTTGGCCCGATGCACGCCGCTTCGATGGACCACGCCTCGCGCCGCATGGTGGCGCTGCTTGGCGCAGCGATCACCGCGGGCTTCGAGGCCGGCGCGATCAGCTACGTGCTGCCGGCGATGCGTGCCTCCACCGGCGCGTCGGCGCAACTGGCTTCATGGCTGTTGTCGGTGTTCGTCGCCGCGACGCTCGTGGCGGTGCCGCTGGCGGCGTTGGCGGTTCGTCGCGTGGGCGCGACGCGGCTGTTGCGCGGCTGCCTGATGCTGGCGGTCGTCGCAGGCGGCCTCGCCAGCGTGCTACCCAGCCCGGACGGCGTGCTGGTCGCGCGGGCGCTGCAAGGGTTGGCGCATGGCCCCTTGCTGCCGCTGGTGGCGGCCGTCATCGTGACGCACTGGCCGCCGGAGCAGCACGGCCGTCTGCTCGGGCAGGTGTCGATGGCGTACGGACTGACCTACGTGGCAGCCACCATCGGCACACCGTTCCTGCTGCAACTCGGCTGGCGCAGCGCGTTCTCGTTCGGCGCCTGCCTCGCATTGCTGTCGCTCGCCTGGCCGCTGCCGGGCTCGCCGGCATCGCATGACACGGATCGCTCGGCACCGTGGTGGCTGGCCTTCAGCCGGCCGATGCTTCCCACCATCCTGCTGGCGCTGGGCACCGGCGCCGGTCAGTCCGCGCTCGTGTGGATGCCGACGGTCGCGGCCACGCGGATGGGGCTGGGCATGACCGCCACCGCGCCGCTGATGGTGCCGCTGCTGCTGGGCGGCCTGTTCGCCACCGCCTGCGTGATCCGCTGGCTCGACCGCTTGGGATCGCGCCCGCTGGTCATCACCGGCTTCGCGAGCGCGATCGCGGGCGTGCTGCTGGTCGTGGCCGCGCCCGCGGGGCCGGGCTTCTTCATGGCGGGCGGCGCGGCACTGGGTTTCGGCATCGGCATGCTTTCGGGCGGGCCGCTGCGCTATGCCGCCGCGCGTGCGCTGCCGCGCGATGCGCAGGGGCTGGCGCAGGGTGCGGTGGCGTGGCTGACCGATGTCGGGTTGCTGGCCGGCAGCGTCGCGGTCGGCCACATCGCGGGGCGGGGCGCGGATGCGCGCACGGCCATCGAAACAGCCCTGTCCGTGGTTTGCGCGCTGATGTTGCTCTGCGCACCGGCGGTTCTTCGGCTGCCGCGGCAGGACAGGGCGGCCACGTGACGATGACCCGCCACGCCGATACCGCGAACACCGCCGGGCTCGAGGACAGCGCCCGGGCGCTCCTCGGCCGCTGCGCGATCTTCCGCCGATGCAGCGCCGCCGACCTCGTGGCGCTCGCCCGCAGCACCCGCTGGGTCGACTACGCGGACGGCGTGGATCTCGTGCGCGAAGGCGACACGCCGGAAGAGCTGCTCGTCATCGAGCACGGCCAGGCGCAGGTGCTCAAGCGCGGCGCGAACGGCGACGAGCACCTCATCAACCGCGTCGGGCCCGGCGATTCGATCGGCGAGATGGCGCTGTTCGACATCGTGCCCCGCTCGGCCACGGTGCGCGCCGAGGGCCCGGTGCGCGGCCTTTCGCTGCCGCTGTCCGACATCGTCCACCTGGCCGAATCGCGGCCCTCGCTGGTGCCGGTGCTGATGGACATCGGCGCGCTCGTGGCCGAACGCCTGCGGGTGACCAGCGCCAACGCCGCGGCCGCCGCCGACCGCATCCTGGCGCAGGAGCGCACCCGCGCGGTGATGGGCCGCTTCACGCTGCTGCTGATCATGGCCTACACGCTGTACACGTGGGTGCTCGGCACCGCGATGCGGGTGAAGGAGACCTTCGGCCACAGCGAGTTCGTCACCGTGCCGGCGATCTTCGTGTGCTGCGCGATCCTCTTCGTCTTCGTGCGCGTGTCGCGCTATCCGCCGCGCTTCTTCGGGCTGACGACCGAGAACGCCGGCCCGCATGTGCGCGAGGCGGTGCTCTTCACCCTGCCGCTGATGGCCGCCACCGTGCTGCTGAAGCTCGCGCTGGTGACCTGGGTGCCGGCGATGCACGGGCAGCCGCTCATCCAGATGTTCTCGCCCTCGTCACCAGGGAATGGCTTCAATCCGTGGCTGGCCGCGGCCTACGTGGTCTTCGCGCCGTTCCAGGAGCTGATCTATCGCGGCGGCGTGCAGGGGCCGCTGTCGCACTTCCTCACCGGCCGCTGGAGCACCTGGCTGGCGATCGTCGGCGCGAACATCATCTTCTCGGCCGCGCACCTGTATGTGTCGCCGGGGCTGGCGGTGGTCGCCTTCGTCGCGGGGCTGTTCTGGGGCTGGCTCTATGCGCGGCAGGGCGGGCTCGTCGGCGTGTCGGTGTCCCACGTGCTGCTGGGGTTCTGGGCCTTCGAAGTAGTGGATCTCGGCGTGCTGCAGTAGCGCCGCCCCGGCGGCCTCAGGCGCGGCGGCAGTTCGCGACCTTGTGCAGCAGCTCGATCAGGATCATGAGCTCGCCCTGCGTGAGCGATGCGAGCGCCTCTTCCTCGCCCTTGAGCACCGACTGCGTGGCCTTGGTCACCAGCGTCGCGCCCGCCGGCGTGGTGCGCAGGTGCTGCGCGCGCCGATCGGTCGCGTGCGGAATGCGGCGGATCAGGCCGCGCTTCTCGAGGCGGTCGATCCACGCGGCGATGTTGGGCGCGGTCACCGCGAGCGCCTTCGCGAGCCGTGCAGCCGACACGTCCGGGTTCTCGTGGATCAGCGCGAGCACGGTGTATTCCACCGGCCGCAGCTCGTGAGGCCCGCCCACCTGCTCGGCGAAGACCGCATCCGTGACGATGGTCGCCTGCGCGAGCTGATAGCCGAACACCCGGTGCAGCGAGGCTTCGACCAGCCGGCCCGCGGGCGTGGCATCAAGGGGGGCGTTTTTGTTCCTGGGCATCGGCCTTATTGTGGCTTTGCGCCTGTTTGTTCTTTTGATGAACGTTATTCACTGGGGGTCTCCACCTACACCGCGGCAGACTGGGTGTAAACGATAGATTGGTTACCAGTCATAGTTAATTAGATTAACTAGTTGACGCCCGTGCATGCGTCGGAGGAGACATACTTGAAGACAACATCAGCAGCATCCCTGGCCCTCGTCGCCACGTTGCTTGCCGCCTGCGGTGGTGGTGGCAGCAGCTTCATTCCAACCCAGTCGGCCGGTACGCCGACATCGAGCGGCAGCAGCACGCCGCCGGCCTCGGGCGGCACGACGACCACGCCGGCAGTCGAGACATTGCCTGTCCTCGGGGCCGCGGTCGGCGCGACGCTCAAGGACTGCGCCTCGCTCGCCGGCTTCACTTTCGCGAACACCACGATCACTGTGGCCAACTCGATCACGGCCGGCACGCTGACCGTGGCGGGCAAACCGGTCGCTGCGCATTGCCAGGTGTCGGGCTCGATGTACCCGCGCACCGGCACGGATGGACAGAGCTATGCCGTCGGCTTCGAGATGCGGCTGCCCACGAACTGGAACGGCCGCTTCTTCTATCAGGCCAACGGCGGCATCGACGGCAGTGTCAGCACCGCGACCGGCGGCATCGGCGGCGGCGGGGCGCTGGACAACGCGCTCGACATGGGCTTTGCCGTGATCAGCTCCGACGCGGGGCATCGGGCGGCCCTCGGCCCATTCTTCGGCCTCGATCCGCAAGCGCGCCTCGACTACGGCTACCAGGCCGTCGCCAAGCTCACGCCGATGGCGAAGGCGCTGATCGCGTCGGCCTACGGCAAGGGCCCGGATCGCTCTTACTTCGGCGGGTGCTCCAACGGCGGACGCCACACCATGGTCGCGATGTCGCGCTATCCGGACGACTACGACGGCTTCCTCGTGGGCGACCCGGGCTTCCGCCTGCCGCTCGCGGCCGCTGCCAACATCGTCGGCGCGCAGAACTACCACGCGCTCGCCGACACGACGGCAATGACGGCGGCAAACCTGGGCACCGGCTTCACCCCGGCCGAGCGGACGCTGGTGTCGAACGCGGTGCTCGCCAAGTGCGATGCGCTCGACGGCGCGGCCGACGGGCTGGTGCAGGACACCGGCGCCTGCCAGGCGGCGTTCAACCTCGACCGCGACGTGCCGACCTGCAGCGGTTCGCGCGACGGCACCTGCCTCTCGGCGGCCCAGAAGCAGCGCATCGGCCAGCTCTTCGCGGGTGCACTCGACGGCAACGGCAAGAAGTTCTATTCGAGCTTCCCGTGGGATGCGGGGTTGGGCACCACTGGATGGGCCGGCTGGAAGTTCAGCAACTCGCTCAACCTCGACTCGGGCGCGGTCGCCTTTATCTGGCAGGTGCCGCCGGCGAGCCAGACGGGCTTCGACGGTCCAACCTTCACGCTCACCTCGAACATCGACACGATCCTCGCGAAGATCACGTCCACCGACTCGCTCTACACCGAGAACTCGCTGTCCTTCATGACGCCGCCGAACCCGACGGACCTCAGCAAGCTGAAGAAGCGCGGCGCGAAGGCGATGGTCTATCACGGCACCAGCGATCCGATCTTCTCGAGCGACGACACGCAACACTGGTACGACCAGCTCATGGCGGCCAACGGCGGCGATGCCTCGAACTTCGCGCGCTTCTATCGCGTGCCGGGCATGAACCACTGCAGCGGCGGCCCGACGACCGATCAGTTCGACATGCTCACGCCGCTGGTCAACTGGGTGGAGAAGGGCCAGGCCGCGGATTCCGTCGTCGCTTCCGCGCGTGGCACCGGCAACGTGGGCGGCGTGAACGCCGATGTGCCCGCGACCTGGGCGCCCGACCGGACCCGTCCGCTGTGCGCCTATCCGAAGGTGGCGCGCTACAAGGGCAGCGGCGACATCGAGAAGGCCGAGAACTTCGCCTGCCAATAGTCCTGCCGCATGGCGCTCCAGCAGCCTGGGTCAGGCCCGGTTCGACATCAGCGCAATGACCTCGCCGACGGGCTTGCCGTCGGCGACGCGCTGGTTCGGCGACAGAAAGCCGCTGTTGTCGAGCTGGTAGCGCGTGGCGTAGACGGTGTTGCGGACGTTCCCGCCGATGGCCAGGCACATGTTCGGCCCCACTGCCACCACGATGTCCGTGTGGCTCGGCCACTCGGGGTTCGACTGCGCGGCCAGGAACTGGTCGTAGCTGTGCGGATCGTTGCGCCAGTTCGCGATGATGTCGCCGACCAGCGGCTTCTGGTTGTTGCGGCGCACGCCCCAGAAGGTGGCTGCCGTGTCGCCGCTCGCCATCGCGCGGATCGACGACCAGATGTACCGCGCATGCCCGGTCGATTCGGGAAAGTTGCCGTAGGCCGCGAAGCCCTTGGCCGCGGCATTGCGCACCATCAGCGAGATCGCGACCGCCGACCAGGGCATCTGCTGGTCCTTGCCGGTGAATTTCTCGCCGAAGTGCTTCCACATTGCGCCGATGAAGCTGCTGAACGGCTCCTTGCTTTCCAGGCCCTCGCCGCGGTCGAAGCGGATCCACTGCTCGACGGCCGCATCGGCCAGCGCTTCGCGGGCATCGCTTTCGAAGGGGCGAAAGGTGGGCTGCGGCGGCGGGTTCCACGCGGCGGTCTTGCGCAGCTCGCTGACGGCGAAGCCCTCGACCTCCTTGCCGTCGACCTCGGTGCGCACGTGCATCCAGCCCGAAGGCCCGTCTTCCAGGTCTTCGACCGGATGCCCGAGGTCGAGCGTCGCGAGGATGTTGTTCGCCTGCGTCGTGGTTCCCGAACGCACATGGATGGCCTCGACACCGACCTTCTTCTGCATCGCCGTCTCCTCGCGCAGGTGGGGAGGGCATCGTTGAGCCATTCGGGCGGGGTGTCAATCCGGATCGGGCCACCCTAGGCCGTTCGGCGTATTGGGCCGTCTCCGGCCCGGTTCGATGATGCGGGAACTTCCGGCCGACCGGAACGAGGAAGGAGTCGTCCATGGCCGCTGATCCATCGGACTTGCCGCAGCAGGTCGAACCCGCGCTCGAGGCCTCGCCGCAGCGCGTCGCGTCGCTGACGCCCGTGCCCCAGGCCAACCAGCTGCAGTACGTCTACCAGGCGATCGACGCGCAGCTGCGGGACCGCGAGCCGCGCGCCAACCGGTATCGGGTGTACAGCTTCGTGACCCAGCTGGCGATCGCGCTGCTGTCCGCGACCATCACCGTGATCACCGGCTTCCAGGTGGCAGGCGGCACCGGGCTGGGCGCGGTCGCGACGAACGTGGTGCTGGTGCTCAGCGCCCTGGCAACGCTGGTCACGCTGGTCAAGACCTTCTACGCGCCGCGCGAGCTGTGGATCGCGCTGCGCACCTACTGCAGCGACCTGAGGGACCTCAAGGAGAAACTGGAGTTCGCCGAGCGCAGCCCGGACTTCGAGACACGCCTCGACCAGATCGCCGGCGACGGCTTCGCCGAGTACCAGCGGCTCACCGAGGCGTACGAGCAGACCTGGAAGGGCATCCGCGAGCGAGACAAATAGGCGACGGGTGCGCGGCGGGGAGGTGGGTTCCAATCGGGCGAAGCCAACACCCGAGAAGGAGACACCGATGCCCACGTCCGCCCCCCTGTTTTCGCTGGCCGGCAAGGTCGCCATCATCACCGGCTCGTCGCGCGGCATCGGCCGCGCCATCGCCGAGCGCATGGCCGAGCACGGTGCGAAGGTCGTGATCTCGTCGCGCAAGCCGCAGCCGTGCGACGAGGTGCGCGATGCGATCAACGCCGCGCACGGCAGCGGCGCGGCGATCTCGATCCCCGCCAACATCTCGTCGAAGGAAGACCTGCGCCATCTGGTCGAAGAGACCACGCGCCAGCTCGGCCGGGTGGACGTGGTGGTCTGCAATGCGGCGTCGAATCCCTACTACGGCCCGCTCGGCGGCATCGAGGACGACCAGTTCCGCAAGATCCTCGAGAACAACGTCATCGCCAATCACTGGCTCATCAACTTCGCGGTGCCGCAGATGATCGAGCGCAAGGACGGCGCGATCATCATCGTGTCGTCGATCGGCGGGCTGCGCGGCTCGCCGGTGATCGGCGCCTACAACGTCTCGAAGGCGGCCGACTTCCAGCTCGCGCGCAATCTCGCGGTCGAATACGGACCGCACAACGTGCGGGTGAACTGCATCGCGCCGGGGCTCATCAAGACCGATTTCGCACGCGCGCTCTGGGACGATCCGGAGACCCTGCAGCGCCGCACCTCGACCACGCCGCTGCGCCGCATCGGCGAGCCCGACGAGATCGCCGGCGCCGCGGTGTTCCTGGCATCGAAGGCCGGCGCGTTCATGACGGGGCAGAGCCTCGTCATCGACGGCGGCGTGACCTGCTGAGCCGGCACACGACCGAGAAGGTCGCGTAGATGCCCCAGAGGCCCTTGGCGGTTTCCAAGGGGCGCGCTTCTCCGGCGCGCTTTATACGTCCGAAGGCAAATGCCGATGGAGGTTGCGCGTGCGCCTATTGCCTGTCGTCGTCTTCGTCGTTCCCGCGGCGGCCGTGCTCGTCTCCCAGGCGCTGATTGACGAACAGCGAGCCGCCCAGGTCGGCGTCGGTGAAGGCGAAGACGAACCACTGGTTCGGATTGGCGAGCCCGCCGGGCGTCGTGGCGAGGAAGTCGTTGTCATTAGCGATGTACAGCGTGTGCTTCGTCACGCCATCCACGAACACGTCTTCGCCGAAGGCCATGCCCTCGAGCTTGGCGGGGATCTGCGCGGCGGTCAGGCCGTACGCCTTCAGGGCCGCGGCGATGTCGAGGAACAGGGTCTTCGGGGCCGCCTTCTGCAGGAGCGCAGCCTGCCCGCTCAGGCCCGAGACATCGGCGGCGCCCTGGATGTCGACCTTGTAGATCCGCTTCACATCGGCATTGCTGTCATCCCCGAGGCCCTTGCCGTCGCGTTCGAGCACGAGCAGCTCATGCTCGTTGAGCGCGAGCAACTCGCTGCTGTTATAGGCCTTCGATTTGTCGGTCAGGTAGTTGTCGTAGGCGTACTGCGATGTCGCGCCGGTCTTGATGTCCACCGCGACGATGCGGTTGGCACGGCCTCCGTCCCCGCCGTCCTGGATCAGCGGGCTCTGCATGAAGCCGAACAGCGTCTTGCCGTCCGGCGAGATGGCAAGGCCTTCCATGCCCTTGTTTGCCACGCGGCCCGAGGTGTTGCCGGAAATCTCCGTGGCACCCATCGGCGACTTGTGGCTCACCGCCAGGATCGCAGGCAGCGTGAACACGCGCAGGCGTTCGCCCGTGCGGCGGTCGAACTGGTAGAGGTAGGGCCCGTATTCGTCGGAGATGAACACGCTCTTGCCGTCGCGCGATAGGCGGATGCCTTCCGTGTCCAGCCGCGCGTCCAGCGCGTCCGACGAGGCAGTGGCGGCATCGAAGTTGTCCGAGCGGCCAGAAAAGTAGTCGTGCCCGCGCGTGTTGCTCGCCGGAGTGGCGCCGAAGCCGGCCACCGCGCCGCCGTAGTGCAGGCGCTCGCGGCTATACAGCAGCGTGGTCTGCGCAAGCACCGGCTGCAGCGTGAAGGGGAGCCCGGTGGCGCTGTCCGGCTGGCGCTTCAGGTGCAGGTGCAGCGTGTGGAAGCGCGGAATGTAGCTGGTCGTGTTGTCGACGGTGGCGTTCCAGGCGACCGCATTGGGGCCGCGGTCCGGCAGCGCCAGGAAGGTGCTGCCGCCGGCCCAGGCCAGGCCCGAGCCGATGCCGCCGAGCAGGTCGGCGCGCACGCCGTTCTCGAGCAACTGGCTCTGGCCCGAATGGTCGGTGCCGTTTCCGGGCAAGGTGCCGATGGCGATCAGATCGATCGCCTGGGCGGTGGTACATGCCAGAGCGCTCGCGACACAGGTGGCAGCGAACAGACCCTTCCTCCAATTCATGGCAGCTCCTCGTGTAAACAAAAGTCGCATGGTCATGAGTCTGGGTGACAGAAATATGACGGCAGTGCGCCGCGTTGTCCTGCAGGCCTGCACATGCGCGATTGGCCGGAGAATCGGGCGCATGATCGTCCGCCCGCGCCCGAACTGGTTTCGCATGCTCTTCGTCTGGCGGGGCTCGGTGTTGCCGGTGATCCTGCCGCAGCTGATCGGGACGACCGCTTTCGCGGTTCTGGTCACCGTGCTGCACGGCCGCGTGTTCGCCTGGAAGATCCCGCTCAACTTCGTGCCGTTCTCGCTGATCGGGCTGACGCTGGCGATCTTCCTGGGCTTTCGCAACAGCACGAGCTATGCGCGCTACTGGGAGGCGCGCACGCTCTGGGGCACGCTGCTCAACGAGACGCGCGTGCTGGTGCGGCAGGCGCTGACGCTCGTTGATTCGCCATCGGACGTGCCGACGCTCACCGCGCGGCTGATCGCTTTCGTGCATGCGCTGCGGCATCAGTTGCGCACGACCGATGCGAAGGCCGATCTGGAACGATTGCTCGCGCCGCAGGATTGCGCCCGCGTGCAGGCCACGCGCTACAAGCCGGCGAAGCTGCTGCTCATGTCGGGCGAGTGGCTGGCTGATCGACTCAGGGCAGGGCAGGTCTCACCCGCGCTGGTGCAGGCGATGGAAGTGCCGCTCGGGCGTCTGACCGAAGCCCTGGGCGGCTGCGAGCGCATCGCGAGCACGCCGATCCCGTTCACCTACTCGGTGATCATCCACCGCACGATCTACTTGTATTGCGTGCTGCTGCCCTTCGGGCTGGTGGATGCGATCGGGCCGATGACGCCGGTGATCGTGGCGTTCATCGCCTACACCTTCTTCGCGCTCGAAGCCCTGAGCGCCGAGATCGAGGAGCCCTTCGGCACCGAGCCGAACGACCTCGCGCTCGATGCGATGTCGGACATGATCGAATCGACGCTGCGCGAAATGATGGGCGAGGCGCAGCCGCAGCAGCCCTCCGGCCTGCCGCCGGGCGGGTTCATCCAGACTTAGCCGCCGCCGTCCGCGTTCAGCTTCGGCCCTTTGCGGCCACGAGGCGGATGCCCGGCATGAGCTCCGCCGCCAGCTCCGGCCGGTCCAGCGCGTAGTCGAGATTCATGCGCGCGATCTCGACGTGTTCTTCGCCCAGGGCTTGCGCCCGGGATCCCTGGCCCCGCTCGATCGCCTGGACGAGCGCGTGATGCTGGCGATGGGCCTGCTGCATCCACTGCTGGCCTTCTTCCATGGACGACTGCATCGGCAGCATGGCGCTGGGCGACGCAAACGGCTGCCCCACCAGCAGTTCCATGATTCGCTTCAGCGTCGAATTGCCGCAGCCGTCGATGATGAGCCGATGGAAGGTGTCGTTCATCTCGACATACGCCGCGTAGTCGTCCAGTTCCATCTGGGGCTTGTTCACCGCCTTGTCGCCGGCATCGAGACACTCGTTCAGGTCCCGCAGCAGCTGGCGCGGCGCGCCTTCTTCAGCGAGCAGGCGGGCCGCGAAGCCCTCGATGACGCCGCGCACCCGGATCGCGTCGGCGATCTCGCGTGATGTGAAGCGCCGCATCTGGTAGCCGCCGGCGGGCGACGGCTCGATCAGCCCTTCGTGCTCCAGGCTGCCCAGGGCGAGCCGCACCGGCGTGCGCGACGCGCCCATTCGTTCGGCAAGGGGGATCTCCGCAAGACGTTCCCCGGGGACGAACTCGCCCTTGAGGATCATGTCCCGCAGCTGTACCAAGACCCGGGATTGTTGAGAGTCCATATCGGCGGCTGCATGCAATCAAGACGGCTCATTGTATCTGCGCGCCTTCCTTCGCACGCAAGAAAGCGTATCTGGCCCGTTTAATGCATGCACATGGACGCATGACGAGTGAATTCGACAGTTGCGCACCAAGAAAAGGTGACCTATGAGGGCAAGAAGGCAAACGAAAGTAGGTGTTTACCCGCTATTTCGGGTGCTCGAACCGCCTCGTTTATTGACTTGCGTCAATCTCCGGAAGAACAATGCGTGCCATTGCATGCAATCGCGTGCAGACCATGCCAATTTCTAGGAGTCCCACATGATCAGCGCTGAAAAGAATGACCTGATGACCCGCGTCGGGCCCGATATGCCGGCGGGCAAGCTGCTTCGCCGCTACTGGCAACCCGTGGCCCTGGCCGAGGAGTTGAAGGGGCCGCGTCCCCTCAAGCCGGTGAAGCTGATGGGCCAGGACTTCGTCCTCTTCCGCGACCCGCAAGGCAAGCTCGGCATGCTCGATCGCGACTGCCCCCACCGCGGGGCCGACCTCGCCTTCGGCCGGTTGGAAAGCGGCGGCCTGCGCTGCGCATTCCACGGCTGGCTGTTCGATGCCACCGGCCAATGCCTGGAAACGCCGGCCGAACCGGCGGGCAGCAAGCTCTGCACGCGGATCCAGCAGTCGGCCTACCCGGTGGTCGAGAAGAGTGGGGTCGTCTTTGCATACATCGGCGAAGGCGAGCCCCCGGCCTTCCCGGACTTCGACTGCTTCGTCGCACCCGACAGCCACACCTTCGCCTTCAAGGGACTGTGGGAGTGCAACTGGCTGCAGGCGCTCGAAGTCGGCATGGACCCCGCGCACGCCTCGTTTCTGCATCGCTTCTTCGAGGACGAGGACACGTCCGAGAGCTACGGCAAGCAGTTCAGGGGCGCGTCCGCCGATTCCAAGATGGCGATCACCCAAGTGCTGCGCGAGTACGACTGCCCGGAGATCCGCGTCGCACCTGCGCCCTACGGCATGCAACTGACCACGCTGCGCAAGCTCTCCGAAGAGCAGACACACGTGCGCGTCACCAACGTCGTTTTTCCGCAGGCCTTCGTGATCCCGATGAGCAGCGAGATGACGATCTCCCAATGGCATGTGCCGGTGGACGACACGCACTGCTACTGGTATGCGATCTTCACCAGCTTCACCGGCCCGGTCGACAAGCAGCAGATGCGCGAGCAGCGCCTGGGCACGATCGAGTTGCCCGAATACACCTCGCGCAAGAACAAGCGCAACAACTACGGCTACAGCGTCGAGGAGCAGCAGAGCCAGACCTACACCGGCATGGGCATGGACATCAACGTGCACGACCAGTGGGCGTGCGAGTCCATGGGGCCGATCCAGAACCGAACCCGCGAGCACCTCGGCACCACCGACAAGGGCATCGTTGCCTATCGCCGCATGCTGCTCGAAGCCATCGACAGCACGATGGCCGGCGACGCGGCTCCGATGCAGCCCAGCGCCGAACAGGCGAGCGCGCTCACCGGTCCGCCGTCCATCGATGGCGTGGCGAGCACCGCCAACGTCGAGACGTACTGCCACGACGCCGACCTCGCGCGGCGCCGGAGCAGCGACTGGGCTTCCGCACGCCTGTCCGCCTGAGCACGCCGATCATGGAAAGCTTTGTCGAACGCTTCGGCCTCTGGTCCGCGGACCAGCACAAGCAGGCGCACGAGGTCATCGCCCGTCTCAAGTCAGGCGAAGTGGATGTGGTCCGCTTCGCCTGGCCCGATCAGCACGGCATGCTGCGGGGCAAGACGCTGGTCGCAAGTGCTGCAGTGGATGCGCTGCTGGAAGGGGTCAACCTGACGTCCACCCTGCTGGCCAAGGACACGTCCCACAGGACGGTCTTCCCGGTGTTCTCGGCCGGCGGCGGCTTCGACAACCCCGGCATGCAAGGCGGCGCGGATTTCAAGATCGTGCCGGACCCGGGCACCTTTCGCGTGCTTCCATGGTCGCCACGCACCGGCTGGGTGCTGTGCGATGCCTTCACCACGGACGGCAAGCCCTGCCTGTTCGGCACACGGCAGATCCTGCAGCGTGCCGTCGGCGAGCTGGATGCCATGGGCCTGGAGTTCGTCGCCGGCCTCGAAGTCGAGTTCCATGTGTTCAAGCTCGACGACCCGAGCCTGCGCCTCGAGCATGCCGGGCAACCCGGTGAGCCGCCGCGTGTGTCGCTGCTGACGCAGGGCCATCAATACCTGACCGAGCTGCGCTACGACCGCGTGGAGCCGCTCATGGAGCTCCTGCGCTCGCAGCTGATCGCGCTGGGGCTTCCGCTGCTCTCGCTGGAAATCGAGTTCGGTCCCAGCCAGTTCGAGCTGGTGTTCGGGCCGACCGCGGGCCTCGTGCCTGCAGACACGATGGTGCTGTTGCGCAGTGCCATCAAGCAGATCTGCCAGCGTCACGGATACCACGCGACCTTCATGTGCCGGCCGCGCATTCCCAACGTGATGTCCAGCGGCTGGCACCTGCACCAGTCGTTGCGCAGCAAACCGGATGGCCGCAACGCCTTCGTGCCGCAGGACGACGCCACTGCGCTGAGTCCCTTGGGCATGCACTACCTGGCGGGTCTCAAGGCGCATGCGCGCGGCGCCGCGCCCCTGGCCAGTCCCACCATCAACGGCTACCGCCGCTACCGGCCCTTCTCGCTGGCGCCCGACCGCGCGATCTGGGCGCGCGACAACCGCGGCGCCATGCTGCGGGTGCTCGGCGGGGCCGGCCAGAACGCGACGCGCATCGAGAACCGCGTGGGCGAGCCGACGGCCAATCCGTACCTGTACCTCGCGTCGCAGATCTTCTCGGGGCTCGACGGCATGAGGCGGCAACTCGACCCGGGACCGTCGGCAGACGCCCCTTACGAAACACCCGCCGACCAACTGCCGCGTTCGCTGGGCGATGCGCTCGCCGCGCTGCGTGCCGACACCGTGCTGGCGGAGCAACTCGGCACGCGCTTCGTCGAGTACTACTGCCACATCAAGGAGGCGGAGATCGCCCGCTTCAACCTCGAAGTCAGCGAGTGGGAACACCGCGAGTACTTCGACATGTTCTGAGCTCTTCCCATGCCCACGATCCACTACATCCTGAAGGACGGCAGCACGCGCAGCATCGACGCCAAGGTCGGCGCCAGTGTCATGGAGACCGCGATCCACCACAACGTGCGCGGCATCGATGCCGAATGCGGCGGGTGCTGCTCCTGCGCGACCTGCCATGTCTATGTCGAAGACGCATTCATGGACCGGCTGCCCGCGCCCGATGACATGGAGAACGAACTGCTCGACGGCGTCGCTTCCGACCGGCTGCCCGGCAGCCGCCTGGGCTGCCAGCTCGTCATCACCCCGGCGCTCGAAGGGCTCACCGTGCGCATTCCCGAGAGCCAGGTGTGATGAACGCCCCTCCCGCGCTCGTCATCGTCGGGGCTTCGTATGCCGGCACGCAACTGGCCGCCAGTGCCCGGGAGCTGGGCTTCGACGCGCCCATCGTCCTGCTGGGCGACGAACGCCATGCGCCGTATCAGCGCCCGCCGCTCTCGAAAGGGGTGCTGACCGGCAAGACGTCCCTGGACGCGCTGCCGCTGCGAGGCGCGGACTTCTGGGGCGCACAGGGCATCGATCTTCGCCTGGGACATCGGGCGACTGCACTCGACCCCGGAACACAGACCCTGACGCTGGACGATGGCAGCACCCTGAAGTACGGCTCGCTGGCGTTGGCCACGGGCGCTCGCTGCAGGCCGCTTGCAGTTCCTGGCAACGACCTCGACGGCGTCTTCAACCTCCGGACGCTGGACGACGCGTTGCGCGTGTCCGATGCGCTGTCGAAGGCCACGCGGGCCTGCGTGGTCGGCGGTGGCTTCATCGGCCTGGAGGTCGCGTCGGCGCTGGCGGCACGAGGTGCCGCGGTGACCGTCGTCGAGAGCCAGCCGCGGCTGCTCGCGCGCAGCTTTCCGCCGCTCATGTCGGAGTACCTCGCCGACGCCCATCGCCAGCGCCATGTGGACCTCGTTCTCGGCCGCGGCGTGCGGGCCCTGGGCGGTGCCTCCGGTCGCGTCGAATACGTCGAACTGGACGATGGCCTTCGCATCGACTGCGACATGGTCGTCCTCGGCATCGGCGTGCAGCCCAATGTCGAGCTGGCGCAGCGAGCGGGCATTGCCTGCGACAACGGCATCCTCACCGATGCACTGGGACGCACCAGCGCACCGAACGTCATTGCCGTTGGCGACGTCGCCAATACCGAAGCGCCGACGAATCCCGGAGCACCCGCGCGCATCCGGCTGGAATCCATCCAGGCGGCCAATGACGGCGCGCGCGCAGCCGCGAGTGCGCTGGCGGGCAGGCCTCAACCCTTCGAAGGCGTGCCGTGGTTCTGGAGCGACCAGCACAACCTCAAGCTGCAGATGGCGGGTCTTCCGATGCCCGGCGATGAAGTCGTCGCGCGCGGCGACCTGCAGGCGGACTGGTTCAGCCTCTTCTACCTGCGCGATGGCGCGGTCGTGGCAGCGCACTCGGTGAACCGGCCGGCCGAACACATGCTGGGGCGGAAGCTGATCGCGCGTCGCGCGCGGATCGACCCACGGCAACTGCGGGACGAGTCCTTCGACCTCAAGACCTTTCAGGGATGAGCCGGCGCCCGCCGGTTCCCCGACACCAGATTTCCACCGGCTCGCCGGTCAACCCTAGGAGTTCCTCGATGAAGATGACCAAGAGAACATTGTTGGGTGCAGCCATCCTGGCTTGCGCCGCTGCACACGGACCTGCGTTGGCGCAGGACGCGCTGCGGATCGGCCTGATCGCCACCTACTCCGGCCCCTACGCCGACTACGGCCGCCAGTTCGACGCGGGCGTGGCGCTCTACCTCAAGGAGCACGGCGGCAAGATCGCGGGCCGCCCCGTCGAGATCATCAAGAAGGACACCGCAGGACCGGCGCCCGATGCCGCCAAGCGCATCGCACAGGAGCTGGTCGTGCGCGACAAGGTCAGCGTGCTGACCGGGCTGGACTTCAGCCCGAACGCCTATGCCGTCGGCGCGGTCGCCACGCAGGCCAAGATCCCCACCATCGTGATGAACGCGGCGTCCTCCGCGATCACCGGCAGCTCGCCCTACATCGCGCGCCTGTCCTTCACGGTGCAGCAGGTGACCGATCCGATGGCGCGCTACATGCTCAAGCAAGGCGTCAAGGAGGCCTACACGGTGGTGGCCGACTATGCGTCGGGCCAGGACGCGGAGACCGCGTTCAAGAAGGCCTTTGCGGCGGGCGGCGGCAAGGTGGTCGGCGAGGTGCGCACGCCGATGAACAACCCGGACTTCTCGGCCTACGTGCAGCGCATCAAGGATGCCAAGCCGCAGTCGGTGTTCTTCTTCTTCCCCTCGGGCGTGATGCCTCCGGCCTTCCTCAAGGTCTGGAAGGAACGCGGCATGGAGGAAGCCGGGATCAAGCTCTTCGCCACCGGCGAGGCCACCGATGACAGCTTCATGGAAGTCACGGGCGACGTGGCGATGGGCCTGGTCACCAGCCACCACTATTCGTACGCGCACCCCAGCACCAAGAACCAGAAGTTCGTGAAGGACTTCGAGGCGCAGTTCGGCACCTCGCTGCGTCCGAACTATTTCGCGGTGACGGCCTACGACGCCATGGCAGCCATCGATCTGGCGCTGGCGAAGACCAAGGGCGACGCCTCGGGCGACAAGGTGATGCAGGCCCTCAAGGGCCTGTCGTTCGAGAGCCCGCGCGGCCCGATCGAGATCGATGCGGCCACGCGCGACATCGTGCAGACGGTCTACATCCGCAAGGTCGAGAAGGTGGGTGGCAAGCTGGTGAACGTGGAATTCGACAAGTTCGATCGCGTCAAGGATCCCGCGAAGGAAGCCCAGTAAGTCCACCGCTACCACCAAGCCGTCGCGCGACCCGCGAAGCGGCTTGGGGGGTGAAAGTCTCAAGATGGGTATCGTTATCTTCGACGGAGTGGCCTACGGGATGCTCCTGTTCCTGATCGGGGTGGGCTTGTCCATCACGATGGGGCTGATGAACTTCGTCAACCTCGCGCATGGCAGCTTTGCCATGGTGGGCGGCTACGCGGCGAGCGCGCTCATGAACCGCATGGGGTTGGGCTTCTTTCCGGCCCTGGCCGCCGCCTTCGTGGCAGCGGCGCTGGTCGGCGCGGTGCTGGAGTTCTTCTTCTACCGGCGCCTGTACCGCGCCCATCCCCTGGATCAGGTGCTGCTCTCCATCGGGTTGGTGTTCGTCTCCATCGCCGCCTTCACCTGGGGCTTCGGCCCCACGATGCAACCGTTCTCGCTTCCCTCCTGGCTGGAAGGGCAACTGACGATCGGCAGCTTCGCCGTGGGACGCTATCGGCTGTTCCTCATCGTGGCCGGTGTGCTGGTGCTCGCGGGGCTGCTGCTGGCCTTGAGCAAGACGCGCTATGGGGCGATGGTGCGCGCCGCGGTCGACAACCAGCGGGTCGCCGGCGGCACGGGCATCCACGTGCAGCGCCTGTTCTTCCTCACGTTCTCGCTGGGCTGCGGCCTCGCAGGACTGGGTGGCGCACTGAGCCTGGGCATGCTGGGCCTGGAGCCCAGCTTCCCGCTCAAGTACCTCGTGTACTTCCTGATCGTGGTGTGCGTCGGCGGCGCCGGCACCATCGCGGGTCCGTTCATCGCCGCGCTGCTGGTCGGCATCGTGGACGTGGCCGGGAAGTACTACCTGCCCGAAGCCGGCGCATTCCTCATCTACGTATTCATGATCGCCATGCTGCTGCTGCGGCCCCATGGCATCGTGCCTCGCAAGGGACTCACGTGAAGAACACTTTGACGCTCACGCCGCAAAGGCTGCGCGCCGCCGAGGTCGTCTTCTGGCTCGCGCTGGCCGGCAGCTTCTTCATGCTGCCCGACCAGCTCACGCTGATGAGCCAGATCCTGATCTTCGGCCTGTTCGCCGTCTCGCTGGACATGGCCCTGGGCTACGCCGGCATCCTCACCGTCGGTCATGCCGCCTTTTTCGGCGCCGGCGCCTACGTGGCGGGGCTGCTGGCCAAGCACGGCTGGGGCGAACCGATCAGCGGCCTGCTGGTCGCGCTGCTCGCCTGCGCCGCGCTCGGCTATGCGCTCAGCTACCTGGTGGTGCGCGGCGCCGACCTCACGCGGCTGATGATCACCATCGGCGTGTGCGTGCTGCTGGCCGAGCTCGCCAACCGCCTGTCGGGCATCACCGGTGGTACCGATGGCCTGCAGGGCATAGTGGTGTGGCCGGTGCTGGGCCTGTTCGAGTTCGATCTGTTCGGCAAGACCGCGTTCGGCTATGCCTTCGTGGTCGTGCTGGTCATGTTCCTGCTGGTGCGCCTGGTGCTGCGATCGCCCTTCGGGCTGGCGCTGCGCGGCATCCACGACAGCCGCAAGCGCATGCTGGCCATCGGCTCGCCGGTGGAAGCGCGCCTTCGCATGGCCTACGCCTTCTCCGCGGCAGTGGCCGGTGTCGCCGGCGCGCTGCTGGCGCAGACCACGCAGTTCGTGGGCATCGAGTCCATCGGCTTCAACCGCTCCGCCGAGGTGCTGATCATCCTGGTGCTCGGCGGAACGGGACGCCTGTACGGCGGCATGGTCGGTGCCATCGTCTACATGCTGGTGCACGACTGGTTCGCCGACATGAACCCGCAGTACTGGATGTTCTGGCTCGGCATCTTCCTGATCGCCGCGGTCATGCTCGGGCGCGGCGGGATCATGGGCGCGCTGTCGCGCCGCTTTCGCATCGAGGAGCCGTCCCGATGAGCGCCGTGCACGCATTGCAGACACGCGGCCTGGGCATCAGCTTCGGCGCCTTCCAGGCCGTGGCGGACGTGGATCTCACGCTGGAGCCGGGCGCACGCCAGGCACTGATCGGCCCCAATGGCGCGGGCAAGACCACGCTGATCAACCTGCTCACCGGCGTGTACCGGCCGACGGCGGGATCGATCCGCATGGGCGACCAGGACATCACCGCGCTGACCTGCGACCAGCGCGCCCGCCTGGGACTGGCGCGGACCTTCCAGATCAACACGCTCTTTCCGAGTCTCACGCCGCTGCTGTCGGTCGTGCTGGCGATCAGCGAGCGCGAAGGCCTGGCGGCCACGTGGTGGCGCCCGTTGAAGCGCTGCACCCATGTCTTCGACGAGGCGCATGCATTGCTCGCGCGCCTGCGCCTGGATGACCTCGCAAACGTTCCGGTGGCCCAGCTCGCCTATGGCAAGCAGCGCCTGCTCGAGATCGCGCTGGCCCTCGCTGCGCGCCCGCGCATCCTCCTGCTGGACGAGCCCGCAGCGGGCGTTCCCGAGGACGAGAGCGGCGAGCTCTTCGAAGTCATCGCCAACCTGCCGCAAGACATCAGCATCCTCTTCATCGAGCACGACATGAACCTCGTCTTTCGCTTCTCGCGCCGGATCTCGGTGCTGGTGGCGGGCCGCATCCTCACGGAGGGCACGCCGGCCGAGATCGGCAGCGACCCGCGCGTGCGCGAGGTGTACCTGGGCAACACGCATGTCGCCGCGCATGCCGCCAACTCGAAGGTCGCCTATGCCTGACATGCTCGTCTTCGATCAAGTCACCGCGGGCTACGGCAACGCGGTGGTGCTGGACCGCCTGTCCTTCTCGATCGTGCAGGGGCAGAGCCTGGCCATCCTCGGGCGCAATGGCGTGGGCAAGACCACCTTGCTCGAAACGCTGATGGGCAACACCCGCGTGATGAGCGGCGCGATCCGTTGGCGCGGCGATGACATCACCCGCTGGCCCGCGCACCTGCGGGTGCGCGCGGGTCTCGGTTGGGTGCCGCAGGAGCGCGAGGTCTTCCCCTCGCTGACGGTCGAGGAGAACCTCACCGTGGTCGCGCGACCGGGTCCGTGGAACCTCGGCCGGGTCTACGACTTCTTCCCGCGTCTGCGCGAGCGTCGTGCCAACTACGGCAACCAGCTCTCCGGCGGCGAGCAGCAGATGCTGGCCATCGGCCGGGCGCTGATGACCAACCCGGCGCTGCTCCTGCTCGACGAGCCGATGGAAGGCCTCGCGCCCATCATCGTGGAGGAGCTGGCCCGGTCGATCCGGCGCCTTTGCGAAAGCGAAGGACTGGCATCGGTCGTGGTCGAACAGCATCCGGTGCTTGCGCTGGAGATGACCCACCAGGCCATCGTCCTGGAACGCGGCACCGTGGTGCATGCGGGCCCCAGTGCCGAGCTCGCCGCCGACGTCGCATTGCTCGATCGTCTGCTGGGCGTCGGCATCGAAGAACTCCCAGCCTGACGCCATGAAGCCGATCGCCGTTTTCCAGCACACCGAAGTCGGCGCGCCCGGCACCGTGGTCCCCATCCTGCTATCGCTTGGCCACACGGTGCGCGTGATCCGCATCGTCGACGGCGAGCCGGTGCCGGAGAGCGCCACCGACTTCTCCGGGCTCGTCTTCATGGGCGGCTACATGGGTGTCCATGACGACCTGCCATGGATCCCGCGCGAGCTGGCGCTGATTCGCGATGCCGACGCGCGCGGTCTGCCTGTGGCGGGGCATTGCCTCGGCAGCCAGCTGGTTGCACTGGCGCTCGGCGGCAGCGTGGCACGGCATGCCGCGCCCGAGATCGGCTGGCAGCCGTTGCAGACCGGAAGCGATGCGCTTGCGCTGGACTGGTGGGGCGAGTTCGCCGCAAGAGAGGTGCAGACGTTCCAGTGGCACGGCGACACGTTCCAGCCGCCGCCCGGGGCACGGCAGATTGCGCGCAGCGAGTACTGCGCGAACCAGGCCTTTGTCTTGCGCGATCGTCACTTGCTGCTGCAGTCCCACCTGGAGATGACGCCCGCGCTCGTCGAGCTTTCGCTCGAGCGCAATGGCGAGCAACTCAGGCGGCAGTTTGCCGCAGGCAATCCTGCGGTCAGCGATCCTGCGGATGCCCTGAGCGACCTTGAGCTGAGAACCGCACGCATGACCACGGTTCTCACGCGCCTTTACGCCCGTTGGGTTCGCGGCTGCGCCTAGCGCGCCTGCGGACTGCGAGCGTCAGTAGCGGTACGGGTTGTCCGGACGGCGGTCGTAGCGGTACGGCACGCCGTCGCGGTCGTAGTCACGCCGCCAGCCCGGGGGCGGCGGAGCCGGCCGGCTGTAGTACTGGCCTGGCGGCGGACCGGCGTCATAGGGATAGGCCACGCAACCGGTGAGTGCGGCCGCGGCGAGGAGTGGAACGAGGACTTTCATGGCGTCCAAGTTGCTCTCATCCGTGCCGGACGCCACCGGCCCGTTCGCCCGTCGTCGAGTAGGCGTATGCCGCGAGTTCGGTGGCGCGTCGACCTAGCGGATGTCCAGGGCCTGCACCTCGATCTCGACCTTCGCCCCCTTGTAGAGCACGGCCTGCACGCATGAGCGGGAAGGCAGGCCCTCGGGGAAGTGCCTTGCGTACTCTTCGTTGAACGCGGCGAAGTCGCCCAGATCCGCCAGCCAGATGGTGGCGCGCACCACGCTCGCCATGCTGGTGTCGCATTCCTTCAGGCTTTGGGCGATGCGCTCCAGGATGGCTCGGGTCTGCACCTGCACGTCGCCGTCGATGATGCCGCCCTGCGCGTCCATGGCGAGCACGCCCGAGAGAAACAGGAAGCCACCGGCACGGACGGCCTTGGAGAAGGGGACCGGCAAAGAGGAGGGGATGCGTTCGATGTTCATGTGCTGGCACCTTGTCGTTCGTTCGAGGATTGGCGGGTGATGACCTGCCCATTGCGCGCGCCGGTGTGGGCGCCGTGCCGCCAGGTGACGAGGCCGTTGACGATGACGGCCTCGATGCCCTCGGCCGGCGTCTTGGGGGATTCGTAGCTGGCGGAGTCCCGGATCGTCGCGGCGTCGAACACGACGATGTCGGCGTGGCGTCCGACCTGAAGCGTGCCGCGCTCGTGCAGACCGAAGTTGCGTGCGGTGAGCCCGGTCATCTTCCAGACCGCCGTTTCCAGCGGGAACAGCCCCACGTCGCGGCTGTAGTGGCCGAGCACGCGCGGGAAGGTGCCCCACAGGCGCGGGTGCGGCTTCTCGCCCAGCGGAATGCCGTCGGAACCGATCATGGTTTCGTCGAAGGCGAGGATGCGCTGCACGTCGTTCTCGTCCATCAGGAAGTAGATGGCGCTGCCAGGCTGGAGACGGCGCGACGCCTCGACCTTGTCGACACCCCATTCGCGCGCGATGTCGTCGAGATCGCGACCGGCGCATTCGGGGTGCGGCTGGCTGTCGGCGATGAGCACGCGGCAGTCGAGCATCCCGCGGTCCGCGCGGATCATGGTGGAGCCGGCGGTATAGGGATAGCAGTCGAGGCAGATGCGCTGGCGTTTCATGGCCTCTTGAATGTGCGGCAGCGTGGTCTGCGATCTCCCGAAGTTCTGGGTGTTCTGCACCTTGTGATGCGAGACGACCACGGGCACGCCCAGTTCGCGGCCGATGCGGAAGGTCTCGTCCAGCGACTCCATCACCTGGTCGGCTTCGTCGCGCATGTGCGTGACGTAGAGCGCGTTGCGTGCGCTGAGCGGGCGACAGACCTCGATGATCTCCTCGGTCGTCGCCTTGGCCGCCGGAGGATAGAAGGTGCCGGTCGAGAGGCCGATGGCGCCGGCTTCCATCGCCTCCTCCACGAGCGCCTGCATGCGGGCGATCTCCTCGGGCGTGGCCTCGCGATCGGTCGAGTCCATGGTGACCGCGCGCAGCGTGGAATGTCCCACCATCGCCGCCACGTTGACCGACGAAGGTTGTGCGCGCAGGGCATCGAGGTAGGCGCGGAAGGTGGTGAAGCGATCTTCGGCGGGCGTGTCCAGCAGGCTCAGCGGCATGGGCAGCTCCATCTCGGCACGCAGCGGCGCCGCGCTGATGCCGCAGTTGCCGGCGATGACGGTCGTCACCCCTTGCGAGACCTTGAAGGGCATGGTGGCCTGCGACAGCACGGCCTGGTCGTCATGCGTGTGCGAATCGATGAAGCCCGGTGCGACGATGCGGCCGCCGGCTTCGATCACGGTGTCGGCGCTATGGTCGCGGAGGTCGCCGATGGCGCTGATGCGCCCGTCGCGCACCGCCACGTCGGCATCGAAGCGGGGTGCGCGCGTTCCGTCGATCACGGTGCCGCCGCGGATCAGCAGGTCATGGTGGTTGGATTTCATCTTGACTCCTGAAAGCAATACGGCGGTGCCGCTCAACGGAAGTGACAGGCCACCCAGTGCTCCTGCCCGCCGTCCGCGCCGGCAGAGGCCGCACGCACCGACAACGGCGGCGCCTGTTCCTTGCAGACAGGCTGGGCAAGCGGGCAGCGCGTATGGAACCGGCAGCCCGAGGGCGGATTGGCGGGGCTCGGGGGATCGCCCTGCAGCAGCATGCGCTGCGCGGGCGAGCGCGGATTGGGAACGGGCACGGCCGACAGCAGGATCTGCGTGTACGGATGGCGCGGTGCACTGAACAAGGTATCGCGGTCGGCCAGCTCGACGATGCGGCCGAGGTACATCACCGCCACGCGATGGCTGATGTGGCGAACCACCGAAAGGTCGTGCGCGACGAAGAGATAGGCGATGCCGAACTCGGTCTGCAGGTCCATCAGCAGGTTGACCACCTGGGCCTGCACCGAGACGTCGAGCGCAGATACCGGCTCGTCGCAGACGATGAGCTTGGGCTGCATCGCCAACGCGCGTGCGATGCCCAGGCGCTGGCGCTGCCCGCCCGAGAACTCGTGCGGATACTTGTCGACCGCCTCGGGCCGCAGCCCCACCTTGCTGAACAGCCACTGGACGCGTTCGCGGCGCTCGGCGGCGGATTGCTTGCCGAAGTTCTTCAGTGGCTCGGCCACGATCTCGCCGGCCTTCAGCCGCGGGCTCAGCGACGCGTAGGGGTCCTGGAAGATGATCTGCACGTCGCGCCGGCGCTGGCGCATCTGCGAGGGGCTGAGCTTGAGCAGGTCCTCGCCGTCGAGCAGCACCGAGCCGGACGTGGGTTCGATCAGGCGCATCACCGACTTGGCCGTCGTGGTCTTGCCGCAGCCCGATTCGCCGACGAGCGACAAGGTCTCGCCGCGCGCCACCGTGAAAGAGACATCGTCCACCGCCTGCACCGGCGGTTGCGGGCGCGAGAGCCAGCGCCGCGGGCTGCTGTAGTGCTTGCGCAGCCCTTCGACCCGCAGGAGAGTGTTCGTGGAGGAGGTCATGCGCTCGCTGTCTCCCGTGTGGATGGGGCGTATCGGCCTTCTTCGACTGCGAAGCAGGCCACGCCATGGCCTTTGCCTTGTTCCGTCAGCCCCGGAATCTCCGAGGTGCAGCGTGCGTTGGCGAGACTGCAGCGCGCGGCGAACGCGCAGCCGCGGCGCGGCTCCAGCGGAGACGGCACGAGGCCCGGGATTTCGGTCAGCCGTGGGCTGCGGGTGTTCATCGAGGGCATCGAGGCCATCAGCGCGCGGGTGTAGGGATGCAGCGGGCGGTCGAAGAGCTCCTGCACATCGGCTTCCTCCACCTTGCGGCCGGCATACATCACGACCACGCTGTCGCAGCTCTCGGCCACCACGCCCAGGTCGTGCGTGATCATGACCACGCCCATGCCCAGTTCCTTCTGCAGTCGCTTGATCAGGTCGAGGATCTGAGCCTGGATGGTGACATCGAGCGCGGTCGTGGGCTCGTCGGCGATCAGCACCTCGGGATTGCAGGCCAGCGCGAGGGCGATCATCACCCGCTGGCGCATGCCGCCGGAGAGCTGGTGCGGGTATTCCTTCGCGCGACGCTCCGGCTCGGGGATCTGCACGAGCCGCAGCATCTCCACCGCGCGTGCCAGGGCTTCGGCGCGACTGGCCTTCTGATGCAGGCGAACGGTCTCGGCGATCTGGCGGCCCACGGTGAGCACGGGGTTCAGCGAGGTCATCGGCTCCTGGAAGATCATCGAGATGCGATTGCCGCGAATCGCGCGCATCTCGGCCTCGCTGAGCGAAAGCAGGTCGGTGCCACGCAGGCGTACGGCGCCGTACAGGCGGGCCGGCGGCGTGGGCAGCAGGCGCATGATGGACATGGCCGTGACGCTCTTGCCGCAGCCCGATTCGCCGACCACGCCCAGCGTCTGTCCGGCGCGCACGGTGTAGGAGACGCCGTCCACGGCGCGGGCCGGGCCGTCGAGCGTGTCGAAGCGCGTGTAGAGGTTGTCCACCTCGAGCAGGACTTCGCCCCTGGGCGGCGCTGTACGTGCGGAACGGTTCATCCGAAGAGCCTCCGGCTTCAGAGTTGACGCGCGAGGCGTGGGTCCAGCGCGTCGCGCAGGCCGTCGCCCAGCAGGTTGATGGCGAGCACGGTGGCGGCAAGCAGCATCCCTGGGTAGAGGATGATGTGGAAGGCCACCGCGACGAAGTTGCGTCCTTCGGCCATCATGTTTCCCCAACTGGGCGTGGTGGGCGGAACCCCGACGCCGAGAAAGGAAAGCGCCGCCTCGATCAGCACCGCCGAGGCTGCGATGAAGGTGGCCTGCACCACCAGCGGCGCGATCATGTTCGGCAGCACGTGGCGCAGCAGGATCACCGGCAGGCGCGTGCCCACGGCGTGAGCGGCTTCCACGAAGAGCTGTTCACGCAGCGTGAGCGCCAGCGAGCGCACCAGCCGCACCACGCGCGGCACCTCGGGCACGATGATGGCGACGACCACTGTCGCAAGGCTGGCGCGGGTCACGGCCATCAGCGCGATGGCCAGCAGGATGCCGGGAATCGCCATGAGCCCGTCCATGATGCGCATGATGAAGCCGTCGATGCGCCGCACGAAGCCGGCCGCGAGCCCGAGCGTCACGCCAAGCAAGGTGGAAACGATGGCGACGCTGATGCCGACGATCAGCGACACGCGTCCTCCCCACACGGTGCGGCTGAACACATCGCGGCCGAGTGCATCGGTGCCGAACCAGTGTTCAGACGAAGGCGCCTGCATGCGCGCCAGCGGGTCGATGTCCTGCGGATCGTGCGTGGCGATCCAGGGGGCGGCCAGCGCGATGGCGGCCACGACCAGCAGCAGCGCGGCGCCGATGATCAACGTCGGATGCTTGCGCACCCAGCGCCAGCGCGGAGGCACGAACACCGATTCGTCGCTCGGTGGTGCGGTCTTTTGCAGTGGGACAGCGGACATCTTGTTGTAGGTCGTGTCAGAAGCGATTGGCCGCGGCTGAGAACTGCAGCGGGGCGTTCGGGGTGCGTGGCGAGGACGCAGGGTGGTCCCCTCCGCGAATGTCCCCCGGCTTCGCCTCCTCCTTTATTTCGCTGCGGGGACCACCCTGCATCCTCGCCACGGGAGCCGCCGCGTCGTGCCGGCCGATCAAGAGCAGCCGTGACGGATCGCGACGATGGTGTGCTCTGCGCAGCGAGGCGCCACGCGCCACCCGCGGACCATGAAACTGGCGCGCCCCATTCCAGGGCTCCCGCGGAACCGGCTTTGCCGGGCCGCTGGGTGCGCCCCCCTCCCGCCGAAGGCGAGAGAGGGGGGAGCCGCGAAGCGGCTTGGGGGGTGTTTTCATTTCAATACCGGATGCGCGGATCGAAGAGCCGGTAGCTCAGGTCGATCAGCAGGTTGATCACGACGTAGACCCCCGCCGACAGCAGGAGCACGCTTTGAATCACCGGATAGTCATGGCGCTGCACCGAATCGACGACCAGCCGCCCCACGCCCGGAATGGCGAACACGGTCTCGGTCACGACCACGCCGCCGATGAGCAGTGCGATGCCCACGCCCACCGTCGTTGCAATCGGGACGGCCGCGTTGCGCAACGCGTGGCCCAGCACGGGCAGCACGCCAAGGCCCTTGGCCCGCGCGGTGCGGATGTAGTCTTCGTGGAGGACTTCCATCACCGTCGCCCGCGTCATGCGCGTGACCAGCGCGATGTACACCAGCGCGAGGTTCACGCAGGGCAGCACGATGCTGCGCAGCCAGGGCCCCAGGCCGTCGCTCATTCGCGCATAGCCTTGCACGGGGAACCACGGCAGCCGGATCGCGAAGCCGTAGACCAGCAGGTAGCCCACCAGGAAGGCCGGCACGGAGAACGCGAGCACCGCGAAGAGCATCACCACCCGGTCGATCCAGCTGCCCGCGCGATACGCCGCGAGCGTGCCGAGCGGAATCGCGATCAGGATGGTGAAGAGCATCGTGACGAGCGCGATCGCCAGCGTGGGCTCGACGCGCTGCGCGAGCAGGGTGGTCACCGAGACCTGCGTGAAGATCGACGTGCCCAGATCACCCGTCGCCAGCTTGCCGATCCAGATCAGGAACTGCTGCCAGATCGGCAGGTTCAGTCCCAGCGTTTCGCGCAAGCGGTGGATGTCGTCCTCGGTGGCGAGATCGCCCGCGATGAGCGCGGCCGGATCGCCCGGCGAAAGATGGATCAGCAGGAAGACCACCACCGCCACCACCGCCATGACGGGCAGGGTGGCGACAAGGCGACGCAGGATGTAGCCCATGGCTGGCGCTTGCAGGCGGTCTTACTTGTCCAGCGCCCACACCAGCGGCATGCCGCCCCAGAGCTTGTCCAGGCCCTTGAGGTCGGCGCGCGCGGCATAGACGGCGGAGTACTGGCCCGCGTTGATGTAGGGCACGGCCTCGAAGGCGCGGGTCTGGAAGGCGTCCAGGCGCGGCTTGCGCTGGGAGGCATCGCTCGCCTGGAGCCAGGCGGCGCGCAAGGCGTCGAGTTCCTTGTCGCACGGCCAGCCGGGCAGGGAGTTGCCGCAGGCGGGGCTCAGGTAGGCGTTGGTGATGGGCGAGTTGGCGTCGAACTCGCCGGCGACGGTCACATACACGTTCCAACCGCCGGCGGATGGCGCGTCGCGTTTGGCGCGACGGGCACCGATCGAGGCCCAGTCCATCGACTGCATGTCCACGTTCACGCCGATGCTGCGCAGGGTCTGTGCGGCCATCAGGGCGAGTGCGTTGAGGTAGGTGACATCGGTGGGCACCAGCAGCACCACCTTCTCGCCCTTGTAGCCGGATTCGGCCAGCAAGGCCTTGGCCTTCGCGAGGTCGGGCTTGGCCCGGCCCTGGGAGCCCGCCGCCGTGTCGTTGGGGCTGCCGCACATGAAGTAGGTGTGGCAGTAGGCCATGCGCATGTCCGCCGGGTAGCCCATCGCGGCGACGAAGCGCTCCTGGTTTACCGCCATCTGGAAGGCCTGGCGGGCCTTGATGTTGTCGAAGGGCGCGTGCAGGTGGTTGAGCACCAGGAAGGCCTGGTAGCCGCCGCCGCTGCCCACCTTGATCTTGCTGTCGGCGCGCAGTGGTGTGATGTAGTCCGGGGGCAGCTGTTCGATCAGGTCCACCTCGCCGCGCTGCAGGGCGGCCACGGCGCTGTTCGCGTCGGGCAGGTAGAGCCACTCCACCCGTTCGAAGTTGCTCTTCTTGCCGCCGGACAGGCCGTTGACGGCCTCGGTGCGTGGCACGTATTGCGTATTGCGCACGAACACGGCCTTGTTCCCCGGCACCCACTCGTCGCGCTTGAAGACGAAGGGGCCGGAGCCCAGCACTTCGGTCATCGGCGCGGAGGCGGGCAGCTTGGCCAGCTTCTCGGGCAGGATGAAGGCGGGGAAGCCCGAAGGCTTGGCAAGCGCTTCCATCACCATGCCGAAGGGCTGTGCCAGCGTCAGCGTGAAGGTGCGCGCGTCCACCGCCTTGAACTCGGCGCCGTTCGCAGCCATCGCGCGGCCGAGGCTGTCCCGGCTCGTCCAGCGTTGCAGCGAGGCGATGACGTCCGCGGTGGTGACGGGCGAGCCGTCGGAGAACTTCAGGCCCGGGCGCAGCGTGAAGCTCCACTGCTTGCCGTCGGGCGACTGGGTGTACTTCTCCACCATCTGGGGCTGGGGCTTGCCGCTGGTGTCCTGCGCGAACAGGGTGTCGTAGACCATGTAGCCGAAGTTGCGCGAGATGTAGGCCGTGGTGAAGGTCGGATCGAGGATCTTCAGGTCGGCATGCGCCACCACGCGAAGGGTCTTCGCTGGCGCCTGGGCCATCGCGGCCGGGCTGAACGTGCCGAGCGTGAGGGCGCCGAAGGCGGCCAGGGCAGCAAGGGTGCGTCGTTTCATCGTCGGGACTCCGGAAAGGTTCGTCACAAGGGAGAGAAGGAAACTGCGGTCAGGCGGCGAGTGCATCCATGGGCCACTTGGGGCGCTGGATCTTCTGGTAGGGGAGGGTGCTCAGGTCCAGCGTCACGGAGCCCGGCGCGGCGACGTAGATCACGTGCTTGCCCACCTTGGAGAAGGACGCGTAGAAGTGCTGCGAGGACTTCACCACGATGAGCTGCCTGGCCGCGAGATCGCAGCCGAGTTGCGTGAAGAGGTCGGTGCCCATGGCCTGGTTGCGCAGCGTGATCAGCACGATCTCGATGCCCGCGACTTCCACCAGGGCGCAATCGCCCATGGGCGTGGGCGTGCCCGCAAGGCCCGTCATGACGAGGCCGGGCTTGAGCGCCTTGACGGTGCAGTCCAGGTCCAGCGGCTGTCCCGACAGCGGACTGATCTTGCCGCCGATGCGCATCCGCAGGCGTGCGCCTTCGCCGGCATCGAAGGCGATGCGCACCGCGATCGGGTCCCACAGCGGGCCGAGCGCCGCGTTGGTGATGCGACGGTCGACCATGCGCTGCAGCACGAAGGTCGAATCGCTCGCCGCGCCGCCGCCGGCGTTGTCGGCGCCGTCGGCCATGACCACCGGGCCGCCCTGGAAGGCCATCGCCTCGTCCAGCGCGGCATCGATGTCGGGATAGTTCACGGCGAGCGCGTCGCGCATGCCGATCACCTCGTCGGCGAGCTGCCTTGCGAGGGCTTGCGCCTGGGCGGCATGGCCGTCGGTGTAGACCAGCATCTTGGTGCCCATGCCCGGCACGTCGCCCCAGCTGAACCCGTGCGCGAGCGAGATGGAGAGCACGCGGTCCTTTCCTTCGAGCGATTGCATGCGCTGCACGAAGCCGCGCGCGGGTTCGCGCGAGGTGTGCACCGTGAGGATCAGGCCGGTATCCACCACGGCGGCGACGGGGCGTATCTTTTTCTGCGCCGTGGCGACGCACAGGTCCACCAGTTCCAGTCCGCGCTCGAGCACGTCGGTGTGCGGGTACTCCTTGAAGGTGATGAGGACGTCGGCGTGCTCCACCATCTCGGGCGTGAGATGGCAGTGCGGGTCGAGCTCCGCGCCGATGACCGTGTCCGGGCCGGCGAGCGCACGCACGCGTTGCAGCAGGTCGCCTTCGCAATCGTCGTAGCCGTCGGCCACCATGGCGCCGTGCAGGCCGAGCAGCACCACGTCCACCGGCAGGGCGGCCTTCAGGTCGCGCAGCAACTCGTCGCGCAAGGACTCGTAGGCCAGACGCGTCGTGATGCCACTGGGTTGGGCTGCTGCGACCATGCCTTCGATGAGCGTCCAGCCCGCCTCCTTGCCGCGCAGGCGCGCCGCCCACAGCGGACCGGAGAACAGCGTCAGGGTGTCGGGATGCTGCCCGGCCGGGAAGTAGCCGCGATCACGAAAGGACGCCAGGCCTGTCGGCATGGGACCGAAGGTGTTGGTTTCGGTGGCGAGGGAGGCGCTGAAGACACGCACGGCGGAGTACTCCTGTGGCGAATGACGAATGGAATCAGGTAGCGACGGCTTCCTGCTGGCGCAGGCGCCCTGGACTCAGCATCTCTTCGGTCAGGCCGAAGGAAGAAGGGTGCGGAGGCACGGGCAGCCCGCGCGCGAGTGCCGCGCAGGTCTCGCCCATCGCGGCGGAGGTCTGGATGCCGTAGCCGCCCTGGGCGGCGATCCAGAATAAGCCTTCCACCTGGTCGTCGAAGCCGCCGACGAGGTTGCCGTCGGCCACGAAGGAACGCAGCCCGGCCCAGGTGCGCGTGGGCCGGCGGATCTGCAGCGTGGTCATTTCCTCGATGCGGTGGATGGCCAGCGCGATGTCCAGCTCTTCCGGCTGGATGTCCTGCGGATCGACGGGGTCCGCGTTGGCTGGCGAACCCAGAAGCATCCCTGCATCGGGCTTGATGTACCAGTCTTCGGTGGCGCCGTGCACCATGGGCCAATGGGTGTGATCCTGCCCGGGAGAGCCGGCAAAGATGAATGCCGAGCGGCGGCAAGGCTGAAGTCCCAGCGGCTGTGCGCCGGCCAGTCGACCGATCACGTCGCACCAGGCGCCGGCCGCATTGAGTACCACGGGGGCCTCGTAGGTCGCGGTTCCCGCAGTGACCTGCCAGCGGCCGCCGATGCGCCGCATCGCCGACACCCCGGCATCGCACACCAGCGTGCCGCCCGCGCGTCGCATGCCGCGCAGATAGCCCTGATGGATCGCGTGCACGTCCATGTCGGCTGCGTCCGGCTCGTAGACGGCGCCGTGCAACTGGTCGGCCCGCAGAGCGGGGACGAGCGCGCAGGCTTCGGCGGGCGTCAGCCGGCGCGCGCGCGGGGACATCGCGCTGAGCACAGCCCAGTGCGCATCGAGTTCGGCGCGTTGCTCGGGCGTGCCGACCATCATGGCGCCGCGAGGCGTCAGCAGCGGGTGCTCGGTGAAGCCCGGCGGCGGCGACTCGAAGAACGCGCGGCTGGCCAGGGTGAGCGCGCGCACCTGCTCGGTGCCGTAGCTTTCCATGAACAGGGCCGCCGAACGCCCGGTCGAGTGATAGCCGGGCTGCGATTCGCGCTCGAGCACGATGGTGCGCCCATGCGGTGCAAGCCAGTGCGCAACGGATGCACCTGCGATGCCCGCACCGATCACGAGGAAGTCGGCTTGGATGGCGGCGGTCTCGGAAGTCATGGTTCGAAAGAAGTTGGCGCGGTTCGGAAGACGCGGAGTGTAGGGAAGAATTTGCAGATACGAAAAAGATAGATGGGCATTTCAGGGTAAACACTCACCGATCTACATTGGTGAATTTGCGGATTCGCAATTTGCATTGACGCAAAATCCAGGCCAGTAGTGCGGCATTGCCCATGGGTGCCGACTGGCAGAATCCCGGCTGGGCAGGCCCGCAGAAACACACAGGAGATCAAGGATGAACCCATGAAGCCGCGCGAGAGCGAGGGCGCGCAGCCCGAGGGCCAGTTGCTGGACCGCGAGACTTTCGGTCGCCGTTTGCGAAGTGCCCGCAAGAGCCTGGGCTGGACGCTGCAGCAGTTGTCGGGCCTCTCAGGCGTTTCCGTGCCGACCATCTCGCGTGCGGAACGTGGACAACTGGCGCTGGGCTACGAAAACTTCGCAGCGTTGGGCCGCGCACTGAAGATGGACATGAACGCCATGTTCGCGGGCGAAGGCGTGAAGACCTCTGCGTTGCAGGCGCCTGTCGTGACGCGATCCGGGCAGGGCGTCGTCTATCGCGGTCTTTCCTTCGCCTACGAGTTCCTCGGCACGACCGCCACCGGGAAGCTCATGAGTCCCGTCATCGGCACGGTGCACGCACGGCGCATCGACGGGCCCGAGGATTTCGCGCGCCATGACGGCGAGGAGTTCGCCTACGTGCTCTCGGGCACGATCGAGGTGCATTTCGACACCGGCCAGGTCGTGCGGCTCGGCCGGGGCGATTCGCTCTATTTCGACAGTCGCATCGGTCATGCATACGTCAGCACCAGCCGGCAGCTGGCGCGCATCGTCGGCGTAACCTCGACGGAAAGTCTCTTGATGCGCACGGCGCGCGCCGGGGAGCGGCGGGACCCGATCCAGGTGGTTGCGGGCAAACCGCCGGTACGCTCGCGGGCGAGGCCCCGCTAGCTCTGCGGCGCGTGGCCGAGCTTCATGCTCGTCGCCTCGGCTTCGCGTCGTAGCGCAGTCGCGATCACGCCGTCGGCCGAGGGATCGAAGCCGCCGGTCGCGCCGAGCGCAGTGATCACGGCGCACACGCGGCCGGTGTAGTCGTAGACCGGCGCCGCCACCGCGCTGATGCCGCGGAGATAGACATCCCGCACGATCGCACAGCCGGCCGCGCGGACTTCCTTCTGCAACTTCGTGATCGGGTCCGGCATCGGCAGCATCGCGAGCATCTCGGGCGTCGCCGCGGCGAGCTCTTCTTCGGCGAGTGTCCGCACGCGGGCTTCGTCGAGCAGGCCGAGGAAGACGCGGCCGGTGGCCGACCAGACCAGCGACATCACGCTGCCCGCGCGAACGTTGACCGTCACCGGCAGCCCGGGCTCCTCGAAACGCATGATGGTCGGCCCCTTGTTGCCCATCAGCGCGACGAAGCAGGTGACTTCGAGGCGCTCGCGCAGTCGCACCAGCGCCGGTTCGACCAGGCGGATGGGCTCGGCCTGCCGCATCGCGGTGAGGCCGATGCGGATCAGTTCGGGGCCGAGGAAATAGCGCTGCGAGCCCGCGTCCTGGTCGACCAGTCCTTCCTGGATCAGGCTGGCGAGGTAGCGATGCACCTTGGCCGGGCTTTCGTCGACCTGCGCGGCCAGCGCGCTCAGGCTGGCGCTGCCGCCCATGGCCGACAGGGTCTTCAGCACCGCCATGCCGGTCTCGGCGGATTGCACGCGCTGCCGGCGCTCCAGCACGCGCGGCGGCGGGGTGGCGTCGGCGGATGCCTCGGGATTGCGGGTCTTTCTCATGGCGCTGGATCGTACTCAGGGGGGCGTGGTGGGTAGAAACCCCATGTCGTCAATTACGCATAGCGTAGAACAATTACGCAAATTGTTCCAAAGGATTTTCCCGATGAAGAAGCTGCTCGCTCGTCTCGTTGCCGCCGCGCTGCTGGCGTTGCCCGTCCTCCCGATGTCCGCCTTCGCCCAGCCGGCATTCCCGACCAAGCCGGTGCGCTGGATCGTTCCCTATGCAGCGGGCGGCGGCTCGGACTTCCTCGCGCGCACCATCGGCCAGACGTGGTCGACGCAGGCGGGCCAGCCCGTGGTGGTGGACAACAAGCCCGGCGGCAACACCGCGCTCGGCGCGTCCGAGGTCGCGCGCGCGGCGGCGGATGGCTACACGGTGCTGTCGGCGGACAACGGCACGCTGGTGTTCAACCCGGTGCTCTACAAGTCGCTGAGCTACAACCCGACCAAGGACCTCGCGCCGGTCACGCTGATGGGCCGCTTCCCGATGATCCTGGTCGTCGGCCCCGGCATCCAGGTGAAGGACGCCAAGGATTTCATCGCGCAGGCGAAGGCCAAGGCGGGCGGCTTCAACTACGGCTCGGCCGGCGCCGGCAGCCCGCATCACCTGGCGATGGAGCTGCTGAAGTCCGAAGCCGGCATCGAGATGGTCCACGCGCCGTACCGTGGCGCCGCGCCGGCGCTGGCCGACGTGGCCGGTGGACAGATCCCGGCCATGATGGTCGACCTTGCCGCGGGCGCGGCCTTCATCAAGGGCGGCAAGGTCAAGGCGCTCGCGGTGGCGAACGCGACCCGCCTGCCGCAGCTGCCCGATGTGCCGACCTTCGCCGAGCTGGGCTACAAGAATGTCGAAGCCGCCGCGCTCGTCGGCATGGTGGTGCCGGCCGGCACGCCGCCCGCGACGATCGCCGCGATCAACAAGCAGGTGGTTGCCGCGATCAACGACCCGGCGGTGCACCAGCGCCTCGTCGACTTCGGCGTCGAGCCGGTCGGCGACACGCCGGCGCAGTTCGCGGCGCTGCTCAAGACCGAGTCCGACAAGTGGCAGAAGCTCATCCGCGACCTGAAGATCACGCTGGATTGAGGAGCGCGCGATGAGCACCGTGGAAGTCCCCCGCCGAACCACCGGCTGCCCGGTGGCGCATGGTGCGCTCTCGGCCGAGCGCACGCCGACCGGCTGCCCCGTGAGCCAGCGCGCCGCCGACTTCGACCCCTTCGAAGACGGCTACCAGCAGGACCCGCCCGAGTACGTGCGCTGGGCGCGCGAGAAGGAGCCCATCTTCTGGAGCCCGAAGCTGGGCTACTGGGTGGTCACGCGCTATGACGACATCAAGTCGATCTTCCGCGACAACATCACCTTCAGCCCGGCGATCGCGCTCGAGAAGATCACGCCGACGGGCGACGACGCGAACGCGGTGCTGGCCTCCTACGGCTTTGCTTTGAACCGCACACTCGTCAACGAGGATGAGCCTGCGCACATGCCGCGCCGCCGCGCGCTGATGGACCCGTTCACGCCCGAGGAGCTCAAGCATCACGAGCCGATGGTGCGGCAGCTCGCGCGCGAGTATGTCGACCGCTTCATCGACGACGGCCGCGCCGATCTGGTCGACCAGATGCTGTGGGAAGTGCCGCTGACCGTGGCGCTGCATTTCCTCGGCGTGCCCGAGGAGGACATGGACACGCTGCGCAAGTATTCGATTGCGCACACCGTCAACACCTGGGGCCGGCCCAAGCCTGAAGAGCAGGTGGCGGTGGCGCATGCGGTCGGCAACTTCTGGCAGTTCGCCGGCAAGGTGCTGGACAAGATGCGCGAGAACCCCGAAGGTGGCGGCTGGATGCAGTACGGCCTGCGCAAGCAGCGCGAGCTGCCCGAGGTGGTCACCGATTCGTACCTTCACTCGATGATGATGGCCGGCATCGTCGCCGCGCACGAGACGACCGCCAACGCCACGGCCAACGCGATGAAGCTGCTGCTGCAGCATCCGGACGTGTGGCGCGAGATCTGCGAGGACCCGAGCCTGATTCCCAACGCGGTCGAGGAATGCCTGCGCCACAACGGCTCGGTGGCCGCGTGGCGGCGCATCGTCACCGCCGATGCGCAGGTGGGTGGCGTCGATCTGCCGAAGGGCTCGAAGCTGCTGATCGTCACCTCGTCGGCCAACCACGACCAGGCGCACTTCGCGGATGCCGATTTCTTCGACATCCGCCGTGACAACGCGAGCGACCATCTCACCTTCGGTTACGGATCTCACCAGTGCATGGGAAAGAACCTCGCGCGCATGGAGATGCAGATCTTCCTGGAGGAGTTCGCGCGCCGGCTGCCGCACATGCGGCTGGCGGAGCAGAAGTTCAGCTACGTGCCCAACACCTCGTTCCGCGGGCCCGAGCATCTGTGGGTCGAATGGGATCCGGCGATGAATCCCGAGCGCATGCGGCCCGCGCTGCGGCGCCCCGATGTTCCGGTGCCTGTGCGCGTCGGCGAACCGTCGAAGGGTGCGATCACGCGGCCGGTGGTGGTCGAGCGCGTCACGCGCGCGGCGGACGGCATCGTGAGGCTGCGCCTCGTCGCGCCGGACGGCCGGCCGATGCCGCGCTGGACGCCGGGTTCGCACATCGACATCGAATGCGGGCATCCGGATCTGTCTCGGCAGTACTCGCTGTGCGGTGACCCTGACGACGCCAACGCGCTCGAGATCGCGGTGCTGCACGAGCCCCAAGGTCGCGGCGGCTCGGCCTGGATCCATGCGAACGTGAAGGCCGGCGACAAGCTCAAGATCCGCGGCCCGCGCAATCACTTCCACCTGGACGAGTCGGCCAGGAATGTGATCTTCATTGCCGGCGGCATCGGCATCACTCCGGTGAGCGCGATGGCAAGGCGCGCGAAGGCGCTGGGCATCGACTACACGGTGCACTACAGCGGGCGTTCGCGCACCAGCATGGCGATGCTGGATGAGCTCGCCGCGATGCACGGCGACCGGCTGGCGGTCTACGCGGGTGACGAAGGCCGGCGCAACGATCTCGCCGCGCTCCTCGCCACGCCGCAGCCGGGCACCCAGGTGTACGCCTGCGGGCCCAAGCGCATGCTGTCGGCGCTCGAAAGCCATTGCGCCGCCTGGCCCGAGGACGCGCTGCATATCGAGCATTTCGAATCGACGCTGCGCACGCTCGACCCGTCGCGCGAACAGGCCTTCGATGTCGAACTGAAGGACTCCGGCATCGTGGTCCACGTGCCGGCCGACCAGACCCTGCTGAGCGCGCTGCGCGGCGCCAACATCGACGTGCAGAGCGACTGCGAGGAGGGCCTGTGCGGCTCGTGCGAGGTCCGCGTGCTGGGCGGGCGGATCGACCACCGCGACGTGGTGCTCACGCGCGCGGAGCGCGACGCCGGCGCGCGCATGATGGCCTGCTGCTCGCGCGCCTGCGGCGGCGAAAAGCTCGTCCTGGAGCTTTGAAGCGTGCCCGGCCCCGCGCGGGGCCGGGGCCGGCGTCACAGGCTTGTCAGCAAGCAGGCAGATGCTGGCGACACAATGAAGCCCTTGCCAATTTCTGATGGAGGGCCGGTGGCCAGTGTTGACTATCCCCGCAAACCGACGACCGTGTTCGTGGCGGTTGCACTTCTTTCGCTTGCGCTCGCGGTCGACCTCGTCTCCTGGCTCATCGCCCTGAACGACCTGCCGGGCGAAGGCCAGGCCTACGGGCTGATGGTCGTCGCGGCGGTCATGCTGGTGGTCGCCTACCTGCTGTGGCAGGTCGTCGGGCGGGCGCGGTGGGCGGCCATCGTGCTGAGCGTTCTGCTGCTGGTGCTCGAGCTGCCGAATCTCCTCGACCTCGTCACCGGCGGAATCGACCAGCCGGTGGCCGAGGGCGATCTGCTGTTCGAAGCGGCCGAGGCGCTGCTCTGCCTGATCGGTGTCGTGCTGCTCTGGACGAAACCGAGCCGCAACTGGTTCTTCCCGCGCGTGCGGCGCGCCAGGAGATAGGCAAGCCCACTGGAAACCTGACGTCAACGCTTGCTATCGTCGCCATAGTCGTTTTTGGTCGCACCAAAACGGGTTCTGACACAGAATGCCCCTTCCTCCCCCGATACAACCCAAGGAGTGGCTCACATGAGTAGCGAAAAGACTGTAGACGAGAAGACGGAAGCCAAGTGCCCGTTCAGCAGCCGGGCCAGCGGAGGAACCACCAACCGCGACTGGTGGCCGCAGCAACTGCGCCTCGACCTGCTTCATCAGCATTCCTCCAAGTCCGACCCGCTGGGCGAGGACTTCGAGTACAGGAAGGCATTCAAGAGCCTGGACTACGCGGCGCTCAAGAAAGACCTCGCCGACCTCATGACCGACTCGCAGGACTGGTGGCCCGCCGACTTCGGCCACTACGGTCCGCTCTTCATCCGCATGGCCTGGCACAGCGCCGGCACCTATCGCATCGGCGATGGACGCGGAGGCGGTGGCCGCGGCCAGCAGCGCTTCGCGCCGCTCAACAGCTGGCCCGACAACGTGAGCCTCGACAAGGCCCGCCGCCTGCTGTGGCCGATCAAGCAGAAGTACGGCCAGAGCATCTCGTGGGCCGACCTGATGATCCTCACCGGCAACGTGGCCCTCGAAACCATGGGCTTCAAGACCTTCGGCTTCGGCGGCGGACGGCCCGACGTGTGGGAGCCCGACAACGACGTCTACTGGGGCCGCGAGACCACCTGGCTGGGTGGCGACATCCGCTATGCCAAGGGCTCGCCGGGCGTCGAGAAGGACCGCGGTGTGCTCGTGAAGGACGATGACAGCAAGGTGGCGCACACCCGCGACCTCGAGAACCCGCTGGCGGCCGTCCAGATGGGCCTGATCTATGTCAACCCCGAGGGCCCGGACGGCAACCCCGACCCGCTGGCCGCCGCGAAGGACATCCGCGACACCTTCGGCCGCATGGCGATGGACGACGAGGAAACCGTTGCGCTGATCGCCGGCGGCCACACCTTCGGCAAGACACACGGCGCCGGCCCGGCCACCAACGTGGCGCACGAGCCCGAAGCGGCCGGCCTCGAAGAGCAGGGCCTGGGCTGGAAGAACGCCTTCGGCACCGGCAAGGGCGGCGACACCATCACCAGCGGCCTGGAAGTCACCTGGACCACCACGCCGACCAAGTGGAGCAACAACTTCTTCTGGAACCTGTTCGGCTACGAGTACGAGTTGACCAAGAGCCCGGCCGGCGCCCAGCAGTGGGTGGCCAAGGGGGCGGGCGCGACCATCCCGCATGCGCACGACCCATCGAAGAAGCTGGTGCCGACCATGCTCACCACCGACCTGTCGCTGCGCTTCGATCCGGCCTACGAGAAGATCTCGCGCCGCTTCATGGAGCACCCGGACCAGTTCGCCGACGCCTTCGCGCGCGCGTGGTTCAAGCTCACGCACCGCGACATGGGGCCGGTCGCCCGCTACCTGGGTCCCGAAGTTCCTGCCGAGCAGCTGATCTGGCAAGACCCGGTCCCGAAGGTCGACCACCCGCTGGTCGACGCGAAGGACGTGGCCGCGCTCAAGAAGGACGTGCTCGCCTCGGGCCTGACGGTGCCGCAACTCGTCTCGACCGCCTGGGCGTCGGCTTCGACCTTCCGCGGATCCGACAAGCGCGGCGGCGCCAACGGCGCGCGCATCCGCCTCGCGCCGCAGAAGGACTGGGCCGTCAATCAGCCGGACCAGCTCGCCAAGGTGCTGCAGACGCTGGAGGGCATCCGCGAGAAGTTCAACGGTGCGGCAAGCGGCGGCAAGAAGATCTCGCTGGCCGACCTGATCGTGCTGGCGGGCGATGCCGCTGTCGAGAAGGCCGCGAAGGATGCGGGCCAGGATGTGACGGTTCCGTTCTCGCCGGGTCGCACCGATGCTTCGCAGGAGCAGACCGACGTCGAATCCTTCGCGCCGCTGGAGCCGGTGGCCGATGGCTTCCGCAACTATGTGAAGGCGCCGTTCGCGGTGCCGGCGGAAGCCCTGTTGATCGACAAGGCGCAACTGCTGACGCTGACCGCGCCCGAGATGACGGTGCTCATCGGCGGCCTGCGCGTGCTGGGCGCCAACGTCGGTGGCACCAAGCACGGCGTCTTCACGCAGAAGCCGGGCACGCTCAGCAACGACTACTTCGTCAACCTGCTCGACATGGGCACGGAGTGGAAGCCCACCTCGGATGCCAAGGAGCAGTTCGAAGGCAGCGACCGCAAGACCGGCAAGGCGAAGTGGACCGGCACGCGCGTCGACCTCGTCTTCGGATCGAACTCGCAACTGCGCGCGATCTCCGAGGTCTATGCAAGCTCGGATGCCAAGAAGAAGTTCGTCGACGACTTCGTGGCAGCCTGGACCAAGGTGATGAACCTCGATCGCTTCGATCTGGCGGGCTGATTCGCTTCGCCCGTTTGTCCCGTCGTTCAGGCGGGCCGGTTCATCGCCGGTCCGCCTGAGTTTTTTCGGTCTTGGCTTCTTGCTCCGGGTCTCAGCGACCCCAGCGCAGCACCAGCGGATCGAGCCGGCGCGCGATGTCGATGAGCCCTTCGCGCACCGCGGGATGAAGCGGCGGCCACGGATGGCGCGGCGCGTCGCAGGCGATCACGCCGCCTTCCTTCATCAGCGCCTTCGCCGCGAGGAATCCCGCCTGCCGGTTCTCGTGGTTGATGAGCGGCAGCCAGCGCTGGTAGAGCGCAAAGGCCTGGTCGCGGTCGCCCGTGCGGTGCGCCTCGATGATCGGGCGGATGCCGTCTGCGAAGCCGCCGCCGGTCATCGAGCCGGTGGCGCCGGCATCGAGATCCGCCAGCAGCGTGATGGCCTCTTCGCCGTCCCACGGTCCTTCGATCGCGTCGCCGCCAAGGCGGATCAGCTCGCGCAGCTTGTTCGCCGCGCCCTGCGTCTCGATCTTGAAGTAGGAGACCTGCTCGATCTCCTTGGCCATGCGCGCGAGAAAGGGTGCCGAGAGCACGGTGCCGCTCGCCGGTGCGTCCTGGATCATGATCGGGATGTCGACCGCATCCGACAGGCGCGCGAAGAATTCGTGGATCTGGTTCTCGCCGACGCGGAAGGTCGCGCCGTGGTAGGGCGGCATCACCATCAGCATCGCCGCGCCCATGGCCTGCGCGCGCCGGCTGCGTTCGGCGCAGACCTTGGTGCTCGTGTGCGTCGTGGTCACGATCACCGGCACGCGGCCGGCCACATGCTCGAGCACGGTGCGCGTGAGCAGTTCACGCTCGTCGTCGGCGATCAGGAACTGCTCGGAGAAGTTCGCGAGGATGCAGATGCCGTCCACGCCCGAGTCGATCATGAAGTCGATGCAGCGCTTCTGGCTTTCGAGGTCGAGCTCGCCCGATTCCGTGAAGGTGGTGGGCGCCACGGGGAAGATGCCGCGGTAGCGCGGCGTGCGGGTGGTGGTCATGGGGTCCTTTCAGTAGGGGCCGTTCATCGCGCGCTCGCGAAGCGAGCCTCGGGCAACCCGCGCCAGCCCGTCTGCAGCACGAAGATCCCGCCAGCCGCGGGTTCGTGCGAGAGGGCTGCGTCATCGAGCCCGATGCGCGCGCTGCTCACGTAGAGTTGGTCGAGCGCGGCGCCGCCGAAAGCAGGGCAGGTGACCTGCGAGGCCGGCACATCGAAGCGTGCGCTCTCGGCGCCCGAGGCGTCGTAGCGGACCACCCGGTTGCCCTTCCACTGCGCGTTCCAGAGACCGCCTTCGGCATCGACCGTCGAGCCATCGGCGAAGCCTTCGTTCGCTGGCAGTTGCACGAACAGACTCGGCGCGCCGAGGCGCCCGTCGGCGTGATAGTCGACGCGCCAGATCGTGCGCGTCGGCGAATCGGTGTAGTAGAGCACCGCGCCGTCAGGGCTGAACGCGAGGCTGTTGCCGACGCCGGCCGGCGGCAGCGGCAGGCGCTCGACGCGCAGGTCCGCATGCACGCGGTAGAAGTGGCCGATCGCGGCCTCGGCCGGGTTGAACATGCCGAACACGAAGCGGCCCTGCCGGTCGCAGCGGCCGTCGTTGATGCGGGTCGAAGGCTGTTCGGCATCGACCGGCACGATCGCCGACAGCGATTCGCGCTCGAGATCGAACAGCGCGATGCCCGAGGCCAGCCCGAGCAGCAGTTGCGAATCGCGCTCGCACAGCGCGAAGCTGCCCACGCGCTCCGGCAGCGTCCACTGGCGCAGGCGGCCATCGGCCGCGCGCCAGTTGTGCAGCGTCGCGCTTTCGATGTCGGTCCAGTAGAGCGACCCGGTGCGCTCGCACCACAGCGGGCATTCGCCGAGCCGGGCGCGCGCATCGACCAGCAGTTGTGCCTTCATGTCCAGCCTCCATCGACCACGAAGTCCTGCGCGGTGCACATGGCGCTGTCGTCGGCCGCGAGGAACAGCGCCATGCGCGCGATGTGCTCGGCCAAGAGCGGCCGGTTGATGCACTGTCCGCGCGCGATCTCTGCGCGTGCGGCGTCGTCGACCCACAGGCGCACCTGTTTGTCGGTCATCACCCAACCGGGCACCAGCGTATTGACCCGGATATTGAACGCGCCGAGATCGCGCGCGAGGCTGCGCGTGAGGCCCTGTACCGCGGCCTTGGCCGTCGTGTAGACCGGCATGCCGCCCTGCTTGAGCATCCAGCTGATCGAGCCGAAGTTGACGATCGAACCACCGCCTGCCGCGCGCATGTCGGCCGCGACATGGCGCGCCGCGAAGAACTGGTGTCGCAGGTTGACCGCGATGCCCGCATCCCACGCCTCGGGCGTGGTGTCCTCGATGCGGTGGCGGCGGTCGTTGGCCGCGTTGTTGAGCAGCACCGAGATCGGCCCGTGACGGCCCCGCACCGCATCGATCGCTGCCTCCAGCGCCGGGATGTCGGTGAGGTCGGCGCAGGCGAAGAGCGGGGCATGCCGCGCGCCGCCGGCCAGCCGCTCTGCCAGCGCCGCACCCGAGGTGGCGTCGATGTCGACGAAGCCGACTTTCGCGCCCTGCGCGACGAACTCCTCGACGAGCGTGGCCCCGATGCCGGTGGCGCCGCCGGTGATCAGCACGGTGCGGTCGGTGAGGCTCGGATAGTGGGCGAAAGCAGTCATGGCGCGGGTGGGCGAAGTGAAGTGCGGCGATTATGTAGTCATACTTAATCGAGGTGCTTGCTGCTGTTGTTAGGGCTTATACGGCTGGAATTCAATCAAAGTAGTATTACTATTTTCCATTCGATCGAACGCCTCCATGAACGCATCAGACAGCGACCTCGGCTATCGCCGGCCGCCGGAGCGCAAGAGCATGCACGCGCAGATCGTGCGCGATCTGGGCATGCGCATCGTCTCCGGCGAATACAAGCCCGGCGAGCGCCTGCCGGCCGAGGCCTCGCTGTGCGCGGCCTACGACGTGAGCCGGCCGGTGCTGCGCGAGGCCACCCGCGTGCTGGTCGCCAAGGGGCTCGTGGTCTCCAAGCAGCGCGCCGGGGCGATCGTGCGCGCGCGCAGCGACTGGCACCTGCTCGACCCCGACGTGCTGTACTGGCTCATCCAGACCAAGCCGCAGCGAGAGTTCGTCGAGACACTGCTGACGGTGCGGCGCATCTTCGAGCCCGCCGCCGCCGCGCTGGCCGCCAGGGTAGCGACCCCCGAGAAGCTCGAGGGCATCTCCGAGGCCTATGCCGGCATGGAGGCGGCGAGTACGCCCGAGGAACTGCTCGAGCCCGACCTCGCCTTCCATCGCCGCATTGCCGAGGCCACCGGCAATGACCTGCTGGCCTATATCGGCAACATGCTGTCGCTGGCCCTGCGCGAGTCGATCAAGCTCAGCAGCCAGCATCCGAACACCCACGCCCTGTCGCTGCCGCGGCACAAGGCGATCCTCACCGCGATCCTCAATCACGATTCGCTCGCAGCGCGGCAGGCGACGCTCGTGCAGCTCGAGGAAACACGCGAAGACATTTCTCACCTGATCGATTTCGAGAAATAGAGGTCATGCGACCTGCCTGGTAGGGGGCGGCGGTGACGGGCGTCGTCACGCCGATGACACGTCCGGTGCCTAGCCTTGCGCCGCGTCTTCTCGACGCACCCGACGCGCGCAACGCGCCCCATCTTTTCCACGAGCAGAAAAAAGCATGACCAACAACTCTCGCCGAAAATTTCTCCAGAGCACGGCCACTTCCGGCATCGCCGCCGCGACGCTGTCCGCGTTTCCCCCGAGCATCCGCCGTGCACTCGCGATCCCCGCGCATCGCGATACCGGCACGGTCAAGGACGTCAAGCACGTCGTGCTGCTGATGCAGGAGAACCGTTCGTTCGACAGCTACTTCGGCACCTTCAAGGGGGTGCGCGGCTTCGGTGACCGCTTCGCGGTTCCGACCTCGAACGGCAAGAACGTCTTCTATCAGACCTACACCAAGGTCACGCCCACGGCCACCTACGTTCCCTACCATCTCGACGCGAGCAAGGGCAACGCGCAGCGCGCCGGCAGCACGCCGCACACCTGGTCCGATTCGCAGGCCGCGTGGGACCACGGCCGCATGGACAAGTGGCCCGATGCAAAGAACCTGCTGTCGCTCGGCTACTACGAGAACGCGGAAGTGCCGTTCCAGCGCGCACTGGCCGATGCCTTCACGCTGTGCGACCACTACCACTGCGGCATGCACACCGGCACGATCGCGAACCGGCTCTTCTACTGGAGCGGCACCAACGGCCCGAACGGCACCAGCCCGGTGGACGGCACCCGGGTGAACGTCGCGGCGCTGAACAACCAGTTCAACGGCGGCAACGACATCGGCCCGTCGACGCAGGGCTGGACCTGGACCACCTATGCCGATCGCCTGGAAAAGGCCGGCGTGAAGTGGAAGGTCTACCAGAGCCTGATCGACAACTACGGCTGCAACGAGATGATGGGCTTCCGCCACTGGCGCGCCGCGATCGAGCAGATGCCGGAATCGCGTCGCCCGATCTACGTCGCCTCGACCGACATCACGCAGCCGGTGACTGCCGCAGGTCCCTTCTACGACCCGGTGGTGGACGACGCGCTGAGCCCGCTCGCCAAGGGCTTCGGCAACACGATGCCCTACGGCTTCCTCGAAACCTTCCGCGACGACATCCAGAACGGCAAGCTGCCGGCGGTGTCGTGGATCATCGCGCCCTCCGCCTACAGTGAGCACCCCGGGCCGTCGAGTCCGGCCAAGGGCGGCTGGTACGTGCAGCAGGTGCTGGATGCCCTCACCTCCAACCCCGAGGTGTGGAGCAAGACGGTGCTCCTGATCAACTTCGACGAGAACGACGGCTTCTTCGACCACCTGCCTTCGCCCGCGGTGCCTTCGCGCAATGCGGACGGAACGCTCGCCGGCGGCAGCACGCTCTCCGATGCCGACAACGCGGTGGAGTACCACAACTACGCGCCCGCCACCACGAGCCAGCCCGCGATCGACGGCCGCCCCTATGGCCCCGGCCCGCGCGTACCGCTGTGGGTGGTGTCGCCGTGGAGCCGCGGCGGCTGGGTCAACTCGCAGGTCAGCGACCACACCTCGACGTTGCTCTTCCTCGAAAAGGTCTTCGGCGTGGCCGAGCCGCAGATCAGCGCGCATCGCCGCGCGGTGTGCAGCGATCTCACCAGCGCCTTCAACTTCGAGCGTCCCAACGACGAGCCGTTGCCCACGCTGGCCGGTTGCAAGACGAAGGACGAGGCCGATGCGCTGACGCTCGCGCAGCAGGCCCTGCCGAAGCTGGTTCCGCCGACGGACCTGACGCTGCCCGTGCAGGCCACCGGCGTGCGTCCCTCGCGTGCGCTGCCGTACGAGCTGCACACGAGCGCACGCGCGGACCTGCTGGGCGGCCGCATGCAACTGCTGTTCGCGAACAGCGGCCGCGCCGCTGCGGTGTTCCACGTCTACGACAAGCTGCACCTGTCGGATCGCCTGCCGCGCCGCTACGTGGTCGAGCCGGGCAAGCAGTTCAGCGACTACTGGGCCGCGATGACCGACAACGCGGGCCTCTACGACCTGTGGGTGCTGGGCCCGAACGGCTTCCACCGCCAGTTCAAGGGCGACCTGAACAAGCTGCGCAGCAGTGGCGCGGCGCTGCCGGAGATCCGCGTCGGCTACGACCGCCGCCGGGGCGACATCCACCTGCAGGTGCGCAACGATGGCCGTCGCGACTGCGTCTTCACGGTGCGATCCAACGGCGCCTATCCGCGTCCGGACGGGCTGGGTGTGGCCGGCAAGGACGGCCACGACGACAACGGCAACCATAACGGCAAGGGCAACGGCGACCACGACGACCATCGCGACGGCAATGCCGCCATCGCGAGCAACCGCGACGGCTCCTGGACCGTTCGCGCCAAGGGCGGCGCCGATGCGAGCATGCGCTGGAGCCTGGACGACAGCGGCAACTGGTATGACTTCGTCGTCACCTGCGACGCGGACCCGGGCTTCTATCGCCGGTTTGCCGGTCGCGTGGAAACCGGCAGGCACTCGGTGAGCGATCCGGCAATGGGCCTCGCGGACCGCTTCTGATCGAAGCGCTGCGGCGCCGATGCGCTACCAGTTCCACAGCGTGCCATCGTGCTGCAGCCGGTTGACCGGCAGGTAGGCGCGCTTGTACGGGTATTGGGCCGCGAGCTCTTCGTCGAGCTCCACGCCGTGGCCGGGCACGTCGCCCGGATACAGCATGCCGTCGCTGAAGGTATAGGCATGCGGAAACACCGCGTCGGTCTCCGGCGTGTGCCGCATGTACTCCTGGATGCCGAAGTTCGGTACCCACAGGTCGAAGTGCAGGGCGGCGCCCATGCACACAGGCGACAGGTCGGTCGCGCCATGGCAGCCGGTGCGCACCTGGTAGAGCGATGCCAGGTCTGCGATCCGGCGAAGCTGGGTGATGCCACCCGCATGGACCACCGTCGCGCGGATGTAGTCGATCAGCTGGTTCTCGATCAGGCCCTTGCAGTCCCAGATGCTGTTGAAGATCTCGCCCACCGCCAGCGGCGTGGTGGTGTGCTGGCGGATCAGGCGGAAGGCGTCCTGGTTCTCGGCCGGCGTGGCGTCTTCCATCCAGAACAGGCGGTAGGGCTCCAGGTCCTTGCCCAGGCGGCCAGCCTCGATGGGCGTGAGGCGGTGGTGCACGTCGTGCAGCAGGTGATGCTCGAAGCCCAGCTTCTCGCGGATGCGCTCGAACAGCTTGGGCGTATGCCGCAGGTACTTCTCGGTGGACCAGTCGTGCTCCGAGGGCAGGTCCGCATCGGCCGGCTCGTAGAACAGCGTGCCCTTGCCGACGCCATAGACCTTGTCCAGGCCCGGCACGCCGCTTTGCGCGCGGATGGCCTTGTAGCCGGCGTCGGCATAGCGCAGCACTTCATCCACGGTGTGCTCGATGTCGGTGCCGTTGGCATGGCCATAGACCATCACGCCAGTGCGGCTCTTGCCGCCCAGCAGCTGGTAGAGCGGCAGGCCGGCGGCCTTGGCCTTGATGTCCCACAGCGCCGTGTCGACCGCGGCGATGGCGCTCATGGTGACCGGGCCGCGCCGCCAGTAGGCGCCCTTGTAGAGAAACTGCCAGATGTCCTCGATCTGGTGCGCATCGCGCCCGATCAGGCAGGGGATGACATGGTCCGTGAGATAGGACGCGACCGACAGCTCGCGGCCGTTGAGCGTGGCATCGCCGATGCCGGTGAGGCCTTCGTCGGTCTCGATCTTGAGGGTCACGAAGTTGCGGCCGGGGCTGCAGACGATGACGCGGGCGTTGGTGATCTTCATGGAGGCTCTGCGTGTGTGTGTTGGGTGGATGAGTTCAGCCGTGCCAGCCGAGGTGGCCCAGGAAGTCGCGGGTGCGCTCGACCGTGGGGTTGTCGAAGATCTGCGAAGGCGGTCCCTGCTCGATGATGGCGCCCGACTCGAACACCACCACCCAGTCGGCCACGCGGCGCGCGAACCCCATCTCGTGCGTGACCACGATCATGGTCATGCCTTCCTGCGCGAGCTTCTGCATCACGCTGAGCACTTCGCCGACGGTCTCGGGGTCGAGCGCGGAGGTGGGCTCGTCGAACAGCATCACCTCGGGCTCCATGGCCAGTGCGCGGGCGATGGCCACGCGCTGTTGCTGGCCGCCCGAGAGATTCGCCGGGAAGTTGCCGGCCTTGCTTCCCAGGCCCACCTTCTCCAGCAACGCTTGCGCGCGCTTGCGGGCCTCGTCCTCGCGCATGCCGAGCACGGTGATGGGGCCCATCGCCACGTTGTCGAGCGCCGACTTGTGCGGGAACAGCTCGAAGCTCTGGAACACCATGCCCATGCGGCGACGCACCTGCCGCACTTCGGACTCGCGCTTGGGCAGCGGCACGCCGTCGACCAGGACCTGGCCGCCGTCGATCGTCTCCAGCGCGTTGGTGCAGCGCAGGAGCGTGGACTTGCCCGAGCCCGAGGGGCCGATGAGGCACATGACCTCGCCCTTGTGCACCTGCAGTGACACGCCTTGCAGCGCGACGAAGTCGCCGTAGAGCTTGCGTACCTTGTCGTACACAAGCACCGGCGGCTGGTCGGCATTCTTGCGGGCCGCAGCGGCGGCGACGGCGACGGCATCGGATTGGTTCATTCCTTGACTCCATAACGGCGGTGGAACCAGTCCACCAGCTTGGCCTGCGGGTATCCCATGAGCCAGTAGAGGGCGGCCATGGCGGTGAGCATCTCCAGCACGCGGAAGGTCTGCGCGCGCACCTGCATGGCGCTGTAGGCCAGTTCGCTGACCGCGATCACCGAGACCAGCGAGGTGTCCTTGAACAGCGAGATCCAGGTGCTGGCGATCACCGGCAGGATGCGGCGCGCCGCCTGCGGGATCACCACCTTGAACATCGCCTGCCGGCGCGACATGCCAATCGCCAGTGCCGCTTCCATCTGCCCCTTGCGGATCGAGTTGATGCCGGCGCGGAAGGTCTCGGCGTTGTAGGCCGACACGTTGCACACCAGCGCCACCAGCGCCGTGGTGAGCGGCGAGAACTGCACGTCGGCCGCCATGGGCATCACGTAGAACACCCAGTAGATGACCAGGATCAGCGGCAGGTTGCGGAAGAACTCCACGAAGCCCAGCGACACATTGCTCAGCAGCCGGTTGGAGGACAGGCGCATCAGCGCAAGCACGATGCCGCCCGGCACGGCCAGGAGCATGGTGACGACCGTGAGGCCCACGGTCAGCGCGGCGCCGTGCAGCAGGGCCTCGCGGTGTGTCCAGATGACGGACCAGTCGAATTGCATGGTGTCCGCCCTCCCTCAGGAGCGACCCAGATGGGCCACGCGTTGGTACAGCCGGTCCACGCCCCGGGTCACCGGGAACAGGATGCAGAAGAAGGCGATCATGACCGCGGTGAACACCTCCACCGGCCGGTAGCTCTGGCCGGCCACGGTCTCGGCACTGTGCATCAGCTCGGGCACGGCGATCACGGTGGCGATGGCGGTGTCCTTGATGGCCATGGTGAGGATCGAGCCGAAGGCCGGCAGCATCCGGATGGTGGCCTGCGGCAGCACCACCTTGCGCAGCAGCTGGGCGCGCGACATGCCCAGCGCCAGCGCGGCGCGTGTCTGGCCCGGCCGCACCGACTCGATGCCGGCGCGCATCACCTCGGCCGAATAGGCGGCGATGTGCAGGGTCAGCGCGACCAGTGCGGCCCAGAAAGGCGGCAGCGTGACACCCACCAGGATCGGGAACGCGAAGTACATCCACACCAGCACCACCAGCACCGGGATGGCACGCATGGTGTCGATGTAGAACACCAGCAGCGGTCGCAGCCAGCGCGGGCCGTACAGGCGAAGCAACGCGATGAAGAGGCCGGCCAGGATGCTGGTGACCGCGCTGACGATGCTGAGCGCGATCGTGACGCCCAGCCCGCTGACGAAGAAGCGCCAGTTCTCGGCGATCGGGGAAAAGTCGAATTCCATGTCGTCTGCTACCTCGTTCAGAAGGTGACCATGACCTTCATCGCGCGCTGGCGATCGGCCGCGAGCTCGAAGGCCTCGTGCACCTTCGCCACGGGCACGGCGGCCGTAAGCAGGGGCGACACGTCGAGCACGCCGCGCGCGAGGTAGTCCACCGACCAGGCGTACTCGTCCACGAAGCGGAAGGTGCCCACGTAGGACAGGCTCTTGACCATGATCTGGTTGAAGGGGCAGCCCTCGCTGCTGCCGCCCAGCGTGCCGATCTGCACCACCGTGCCGCGCGGGCGCGTCACGCGGATGCAGTTGCCCAGCGCGCTGTAGTGGCCGGCCGCCTCGAAGCTCACGTCGACCTGGCCCTTGCCTGAGGCGAGCGCATCCATGCCTTGCGGGTCCTTGGCGATATTGATGGTCTCGGTCGCACCCACCTGCGCACAGGCTGCCAGCGTGTGGTCCACGATGTCCACCGCGATCAGGCGGCTGGCACCCGCCAGCCTGGCGGCCATGAGCGTGAGCGCGCCGATCGGCCCGGCGCCCACCACCATCACGGTCTTGCCCAGCAGCGAGCCCGCTGCGTGCACCGCATGCAGCGCCACCGCCAGCGGCTCGCCGAAGGCAGCGATCTCGAAAGGCAGCTCGGCCGGCACCGGCACGCATTGAAAGCCTTCGACGACGACCTGCTCGCGCATCGCGCCCTGCATGTGCGGCCAGCGGCTCGCACTGCCGAAGAAGTGCACGTTCTCGCAGTGGTTGGATGCGCCCATCCGGCAGAAGCGGCAGGTGCTGCAGGTGCGCGCGGGATCCAGGGCCACTCGGTCGCCCGGCTTGACGTGCGTCACCTGCGCGCCCACTTCCAGCACCTGGCCGGCCGCCTCGTGGCCCGGCGTGAGGGGCGCGCGGATCACGAAGTCGCCCACGCGTCCGTGCTGGAAGTAGTGCAGGTCGGAGCCGCAGATGCCGACGGCCTTGACCGCCACCCGGACCTGCGTGGGAGAGATCGCTTCGGGCGTGAGATCGGCCACGCGCAGGTCGCGCGCGCCGTGGATGGCACAGTTCAGCATGAGGTTTCCTCGGAGCAGCGCCAGGGATTACTTGAGGTTCTTGGTCGCTTCGCGCTCTTCCTGCGCGAGCACGGGCTGCATGCGCTGCGCGACGGCGCGCAGCCAGTCCAGATAGACCTTCTGGTCCTTCGCCACACCCATGCCGGTGTCGAGCTGGAAGATCTTGCTGTCCTGGCAGTCGTTCTCGGAGGGGAAAACCGCCAGGCCCTTGACCTTCTTGCTGATGTTCGGCCAGAGCATGCGGTTGAGCGGTGCGGCATCGGAGCGGCCGGCCATCACCTCCTCGATCGGCGCCACCGACCCGGAGTTGGTCACGCCGCGCAGCGTGGCCTTGCCGAAGGTCTGCTTCATCAGCGGTTCTTCACCGGCGCCCGAGAAGTAGGCGAGCGTCATGTCCGGCTTGTTGAAGTCCTCGAGCGACTTGGCCGCGGTGAACTTGGGATTGTTGGCGCGGCCGAACATGCACACGCCGGTGTTGGAGAAGGTGACGAAGTCGATGATCTTGGCGCGCTCGGCCGTCTCGTTCAGCGGGCCGATCATGATGTCCATCTGGTTGGCCACCAGGGACGGCACCTTGGTTTCATGGCTGACCATCACCGGCTCGATCTTCACGCCCAGCAGCTTGGCGAACTCGTTGCCCAGCGTCCAGGAGGGGCCCGACCACGGCTCGCCCGTTCCGGTCGTGTTCTGCGAGAGCCACGGCGGGTTGTTGACCACGCCCACGCGCAGCACGCCAGCCTTGCGAATGGCGTCGATGCGCGCACTGGCGCCGGGCGGGGGTGGCGTCTGCGCCATGGCCGCCGTTGCGGCGAATGCAAGTGCGACCGAGACGATGGTGCTGGCGAATGTCTTCATGTGTGTCTCCCGTTCTGGAAAAAATGGGTGAGGTATTCCCCAACGCCGGCACGCGGCGTTGATCGGCTTGTCTTGCGAGGAGGGTTGGAGCGGGCTCGGGCCGCTCAGGGCTGCTGGGCCTGGATCACGCGCGCTTCGTCGGCATCGAGCTTGGGCTTCAGGGTCTTCGCGACCTGGCGCAGCCAGTCGAGGTAAGGCGCCTGGTTCTTGTCGATGGCCAGCCCGACCGGCGAGGCCTTCTCGGTGCTGTGCTGGCAGTTGTCGGCACTCGGCAGCACCGCGAGCCCCTTGACCTTGCGCTGCAGGCCGACCCACGGCACGCGGTTGATGGGGGCTGCATCGGCACGCTTCGCCATGACTTCCTCGACCGGCGCCGTGGCGCCCGAGCTGGCGACCGCGCGCAGGCGGGCCTTGGGAAAGCGTTCCTTGACCCAGTTTTCTTCAGCGCCGCCGGTGAAGTAGGCAATGGTCACCTCGGGGTTGTTCAGGTCGTCGACCGATGTCGCCTTGGAGAAGCGCGCGTTGTCCGCCCGCCCGAACATGCAGATGCTGGTGCTCGAATAGAGGACGAAGTCCACCACCTTGAGGCGCTCCGGCGTTTCGCCCAGCGGACTGATCGTCATGTCGACCTGGTTGGCCGCCAGCACCGGCACCTTGGTCTCGTGCGACACGGCCACCGTGCGCAGCTTCACGCCCAGCAGGCGCGCGTATTCGTTGGCCAGCAGCCAGGCCGGGCCGCTCCAGGGCTCGCCGTTGCCAGTGGTGTTCTCGATGAGCCAAGGCGCGTTCTGCAGCACACCCACGCGCAGCTCGCCCGCCTTGCGGATGGCGTCGATGCGTGGGCTGACGCCTTGCGCCGGCGGAGTCTGCGCCGTGGCAAGGAGAGGCACCGTGGCTGCGATGGCCATGGTCGCGCAGGCAAAGGCGCGGCGCAGGCTCGCACCGCGGTCAGGCTGAGAAGTTGAATGCACGGGCTTGTCTCCTGTTTTGATGGGATGGCGTGGCGCGCGTTTGCTTAGCGCCAGGCCTGGGTGAATTCGGTGATCACGCGCTCGATGTGCGCGCGCATGGCGGCACGCGAAGCATCCGCGTCGCGCGCGAGCAGCGCGTTGAAGATGCGCTGGTGGTCCGCATGCGAGGCCTGGCGCAGTTCAGGCGTATGGAAGTGGTGCTCGATCTTGGTCCAGATCGGTCCGCGGGCCTGTGCCCAGAGGGCGGTGACCATCTGCATCAGCACGCTGTTGCCGGTGGATTCGGCAATGCGCACATGGAACAGGCGGTCGGCCTCGGCATTGGCTTCCTTGTTGTCCATCTGCTCGTGCATTTCGGTCAGCGCCGAGAAGATGCGGTCGAGGTCCGAGTCCTTGCGCACCTGCGCGGCCTGCCCGGCGATCTCGGCCTCGATCAGGCAGCGCGCGCGCAGCAGCTCGAAGGGGCCGGGCTCGGACGCAGGCATGAAGGGAGTGACGACCATGTTCCTGGATGGCGTCGGCGTCTGCGTGACGTAGACGCCGGAGCCGCCGCGCACTTCGACCACGCCCTGGATCTCCAGGGAGATCGTTGCCTCGCGCACGGCGGTGCGGCTCACGTCGAAGCGCTCTGCCAGCACGCGCTCGGCGGGAAGGCGTTCGCCGGGCTTGATCTCGCCGTGCTGGATGAGCTCCATGATCTGCGCCGCCAGACGCAGGTACGAGCGCTCCGCGACCTTGGAAGAGCCTTCGGCTTGGGCGTTGCCTGGAATGAGCTTGAGGTTCATGGTTGAAAGTGGTTGGACCAATTATTGGATTGGTGAGCCAAATGGCCCATAGTGGTTTACCAGAATAGGGATTGGTCTGTCCGGCGATCTAATCCCTCTTCCATTCTGCCGGCTGCTTCCGCCCATGTCCCTACCCTCTCTTGGATCTCGTCCTCTCGGCTCACTGCCTGCGCGCGCGCTCGACACGGGGGCGCAGGTGGTCTTACCAAATTCCACGCGTGGCGGCGTTCAGCCGGGTGTGGTGCATCTGGGCCTGGGCGCATTTCATCGGGCGCACCAGGCGCTGGTCTACGAACGCCTGATCGCGGGCGGCGATCCGCGCTGGGGCGTGGTCGGCGTGGCCATGCGCAGCACGCAGCTCGCGGATGCGCTGGCGGCGCAGGACGGCCTCTACTCGGTGCAGATCGCGGACGCCGACTCGGTGCGTTGGCAGATCCCCGGCGCCCTGCTGCGCACCTGCGTCGCCGCGCGCGAGCGGCAGCAGGTCGTCGACGCCATGGAAGCGCCGCAGACGCGCTGGATCACCTTGACCGTGACGGAGAAGGGCTACACGCCGGATCTGGCGGCGCTGATCGTGGATGGCCTGGCGCAGCGCATGAAGTCGGGCCTGCCCGGAGTGACCGTCGCCTCGTGCGACAACCTCTCGGACAACGGCCGCAAGCTGCAGGCGCTGTGCCTGTCGGATGCCGCCGCGCGAGAGCCCGCGCTCGCCGCGTGGATCGAGGCGCGATGCGCGTTCCCGAACAGCATGGTCGACCGCATCGTCCCCGCATCCACCGACGCGCAGCACGCCGCAGCAGCGGCCGCGCTGGGGGTGGAAGACCGCGGCGCTCTGAGCACCGAGGCCTTCTGGGAATGGGTGATCGAACGGCGCATGGCCGACCCGTCGGACGCCGAACTGCTGGCCCGGGCCGGCGTGACGGTGGTGGAGGACGTCAAGCCCTTCGAGGACGCGAAGCTGCGCATGCTCAATGGCAGCCACACGGCGCTGGCCATGATCGGAGCGGTGCAGGGTTGGGCCACCGTGGCCGACGGCATCGCCCAGCCCGGCGTGCGGCGCTTCGTGCACGCCTTCATGTCGCGCGTGGCCATTCCCAGCTTGAGCCGCCCCGGGCTACCCGCCTACCGCGATGCACTGCTGGAGCGCTTCGCCAATCCGCACCTGCGTCACCGCGTGCACCAGATCGCGAGCGATAGCTCGTTGAAGATCCCGCTGCGCTGGGGACCGCCGCTGCTCGATGGCTTGGCGGCGGGACGCGAGCTCGAACCCTTGGCGCTCGCGTGTGCAGCGTGGATGCGCTACCTGCGCGGCGAAGACGAAGCCGGGCGCCCCTACGCCATGTCGGACCCGCAGGCCGATGCGTTGCAGGCGCTGGCCCGCCGGCATGCGGGCGATGTCGAAGGCACGGTGCGTGCGCTGCTGTCGATCGCATCCATCTGGCCGTCCGGCTGCGCGGACGATGTGCGCTGGGCGCCGCGCGTGGTCCACTGGCTGCGCCGCATCGAGTCTGCCGGCCTGGCTGCGGCGCTCGACGAAGTCACTGCTGCGCCCTGATCGAGGCGTCAGGTGCGGGCGATTGTCCGCATTCGGATGGAACCGGCAAGCGATCAGCGAGGATCGCGCGCGCCCTGAGCGCTGCCTCGACGACGAGGTCGGCATCCTGCGCGCAACTGCGCAGGGCGCTTTCGCCGTCATCGATGCCGTCGTCCCTCATCCGGTCGAGCAGCGCGCGGCTGACCTCCAGCGCCGCCGATGCGACGGCCAGGCACATGTGCAGCCCCGCGTCGGTTCTCTGCAGGGCGGCGATCCGGCGCGCCGCATGCAGGCTGTGTTCGGGGCAATCGCTCGCGATGCCCACGATGCGCGAGTGAGGCGCGCCTTCGACGATCTGCGGGTTGAATAGTTCCAGCATCACGTCATCGACGGCGCATCGTGCGCGTCGGATCTTGTCTGCGGCAGGGCTCATGGTTCGGCTTGGCGGAATACGAGCCGCGAATCTAGAGACCGAAAGAGGACAAATCGGGGAGCGGGCTCCCCAATCTTTCCCAGATTGGCGCGCAGCATTCGCGGGATGCACGCATCTTTTGTTTCGTACGGCAGGCCCGGCCTGCATCTGCCCATTCTTTCCTCTGAAATGCTGGAGGCCGCTGCCGGATGAGGCGCGTCATCCTGGCCCTGGCGTCCTCCGTGCTCGCATCGACCACCTGGGCCATCGAACCATTCACCGTCAAGGACATCCGCGTCGAGGGCCTCCAGCGCGTTGAGGCCGGAACGATCTTCGCGACACTGCCGGTGCACGTCGGCGACACCTACACCGACGAGACCGGCGCGAGCGCGATTCGCGCGCTCTTCGATCTGGGGTTGTTCAAGGACGCGCGCATCGACGTGGCGGGCAACGTGCTCGTCGTGATCGTCGAGGAACGGCCCACGGTGGCCGATGTCGACTTCGTGGGCGCGAGGGAGTTCGACAAGGCGGCGCTGGTCAAGGCCCTGCGCGAAGTCGGTCTCGCCGACGGGCGCCCCTTCGACAAGGCGCTCGCCGACCGCGCCGAGCAGGAGCTCAAGCGGCAGTACGTGAGCCGCAGCCTCTACAACGCGCAGATCGTGACGACTGTCACGCCCATCGAGCGCAATCGCGTGAACCTCACGTTCACGGTGACCGAAGGCGAGGTGGCGCACATCCGCGAAGTGCGCATCGTCGGCAACAAGGCCTTCAGCGAGAAGACGCTTCTGAACCTGTTCGACCAGGACGGCGGCACGATGCTGAGCTGGTACACCAAGTCCAACCAGTACTCGCGCGCCAAGCTCAACGCCGACCTCGAAACGCTGCGCTCGTACTACCTCACGCGCGGCTATCTCGAGTTCAACATCGACTCCACGCAGGTGGCGATCTCGCCCGACCGGCAGGACCTGAGCATCACGGTCAACATCACCGAAGGCGAGAAGTTCGTGGTGTCCGGCGTGAAGCTGGAAGGCAACTATTTCGGGCGCGACGACGAGTTCAAGACGCTGGTTCAGATCCGCCCCGGCGAGCCGTACAACGCCGAAGAGGTCAACGCGACAGTGAAGGCCTTCACCGACTACTTCGGCAGTTTCGGCTATGCGTTCGCGCAGGTGCGGCCGGTGCCCGAGATCGATCGCGAGAAGGGCCAGGTGCACCTCACGCTGCAGTCCGATGCGTCGCGCCGCGTGTCGGTGCGACGCGTGGTCATTTCGGGCAACGACCGCACGCGCGACGAAGTGATCCGCCGCGAGTTCCGGCAGTTCGAGGCCTCCTGGTACGACGGCGACAAGATCAAGCTCTCGCGCGACCGCATCGACCGGCTGGGCTACTTCAGCGACGTGGACGTGCAGACGCAGGAAGTCTCCGGTGCCCCGGACCAGGTCGACGTGGTGATCAATGTCAAGGAGAAGCCCACCGGCAGCCTGCAACTCGGCGCGGGCTATTCCACGACCGACAAGGTCTCTCTGACCTTCGGCATCACGCAGGAAAATCTCTTCGGCTCGGGCAACTACCTCGGGCTGCAGGTCACCACGAGCTCGTACAACCAGTCGATCTCGCTGACCGCGACCGATCCGTACTTCACCTCGGACGGCATCTCGCGCACGCTGAGCGTCTATCACACCACCACCCGGCCCTATTACTCGGCCGACGGCAACTACAAGCTGACGAACGAAGGCGGGTCGATCCGCTTCGGCGTGCCTTTCAACGAGCTGAACACGGTGTACTTCGGGCTGGGGCTGGAGCGCTACACCTTCTCGCCGGGCACCAACGGCACCTACACGCTGGTCGATGGTTCCTATGTCTATACCGCGACGCCGCAGGCCTACCTGGACTACTTCCAGTGCTCGGGGACCGTGCCGAGCGTCGTCTGCGCGAAGGGCAGCGTGATCGGCGTGCCGGCCACCATCGGCTGGTCGCGCGACGACCGCGACAGCGCGCTGGTGCCCTCGCGCGGACGGCTGCAATCGGCCAGCGTCGAAGTGGGACTCGGCTCGGACATGCGCTACCTGAAGAGCCAGTACAGCTACCAGCAGTACGTGCCGCTGTCGAAGCAATACACGCTGGCCTTCAACGGGCAGCTGGGCTATGCCACGCCCTACGGCGACTCGACCTTTCCGATCTTCAAGAACTTCTATGCGGGTGGCCTCGGATCGATCCGCGGCTTCGAGCAGAACTCGCTCGGCCCGACCGATTCGGTCACCGGCGCCGCGCTCGGCGGCACGCGCAAGGCGATCTTCAACATGGAGCTCAGCACGCCGTTCCCGGGTGCGGGCAACGATCGCTCGCTGCGGCTCTACGGCTTCTTCGATGCGGGCAATGTGTTCTCCACCCGCACCGCGTCGATGACCGATGCGCAGTGGAGCGCGCAGAACAAGCTGCGCTCCTCGGCCGGCATCGGCATCAGCTGGATCTCGCCGCTCGGGCCGCTGCGCCTGGCCTATGCGCTGCCGATCACCTACCAGAAGCTGGACGAGGCGAACGGCATCGCGGCCGACCGGCTGCAGCGCATCCAGTTCCAGATCGGCACGTCGTTCTGAACCCGGTCTACTGAAGATCCGCCGCGATCACCTGCACGATGCGCAACGCATCGGCAGGTGCCACGGTGGTGTTGGCGCGGCCGACCACCGTCACTGCGCTCGTGTCGCTCTCGCTGCGCACCTGGATGCCCAGCTTGAGCGGCGCGGCCACCGGGCCCGGATGCACGAAGTCGATCAGCTTCGAGAAGACGCCAGGCTCCTTGCCGTTGATGTTCGGCGGCACGTAGCGGACGAAGTAGGTGCCCTCGCTGCGGTTGCGGTCCTCCACGGTGAAGCCGGTGCGATCCAGCGCGAGGCCGACGTGCCGCCAGGCAGGATCGAAGCTCTCGGCCAGCTGCAGCGTCGGCCGGCCCTTGGGGTCGATGATCTGCGGTCCGCGCTTCTGTACGGCCGGGGCTGCTCCTGCGGCTGCGGTGGCGGTACCCGGAACGTCGCCGAGGCGGGCCATCATGCGGCGCAGCCATTCGGCTTCGAGTTCGGCATCGGCCGGCAGCGTGCGCAAGGTGGTGTGGCCCTCGCGCGTGGTGTCGGCGACCTCGCGCATTCCGCGATGGCTGACGTAGATCTCGGTGCCGCCCGGAACCTGTTCCAGCCGGGTGCGGAAGCGGTCCATCTCCGCGCTGCCCTGTGATTGCTCCATCACCGAGGAGAGCGCGTCGCGGACAAAGCCCGTCGACACCTTGGCGTGGCTCTCCGCCCAGTCGGTCTCCATGATGCGGCGCTCCGGCTGGTCGGTGTCGAGCACGAAGCCGTTGTCCTGCCAGAACTTGCGCAGCGGCTCCCAGAGCTGCTCCGGCGTGCGGCCGACCACCAGCCACCGGTGCTGGCCTTCGACCTCCATGCGTACGTCGCCGATCGCGTTGGGCGCGGTGGAAGGCGCGGCCGCCTGCGGAAGGGCGGCCTTGTAGTCGCTGGCGGACGCCACGCGCGGCGAAGCGATGTCGCCCTGGACGCGCATGAGCTGCGTGACATCCGGCGGGGTGGCCAGCGAAGTTGCCTTGGCCTTGGTGGTGCTCTGGTAGCGGAGGTTGTCGTCCTGGGTGGTGCTGCATGCGGCCAGGCCGAGGCTGATCGCGCACAGGACGAGGCGGGAGGGTGTGAAACTCATCGGATCCTTCGAAATCGGACCCACGAAGTGGGGTCGCGCGCACGCGATCCTGACGAACGATTCGGGAGAAAGCTGGGAGAGCTGTTACACGTTCAGCCGAAGCGCAGCGCGATCACACCCGCGACGAGCACCGCAGTGCCTGCCGCCCGATGGCGGCCGAAGGCCTCGCGCAGCCAGAGCGTGCCGATCAGCGCCGCGAACAGCACCGAGGTCTCGCGCAACGCCGCGACCGCCGCGACGGGCGCGCGCGTCATGGCCCAGAGCGCAATGCCGTAGCTGCCGACCGAGGCGAGCGTGCCGAGGCAGGCGATCTTCCAGCGCCCGGCCATGTACGCGAGCGCGGCACGTCCTTGCCCGGCGCCGCGGCGGCGCCACATCACCAGCAGCATGTAGGGGATGCCGTCGAACAGGAACAGCGTCGCGAGATAGGCCGCTGCATTGCCCGATGTGCGCACCCCGAGGCCATCCACCACGGTGTAGACCGCGATGATCGCGGCGTTGCTCAGGGCGTAGCGCACCGCCTTGCCGCGATGCCCTTCGGCCGCATGCAGGCTCGCGGGGGAAAGACCCAGCAGGATCACGCCGGTGCAGATGGCCGCGACGCCGCCCCAGGCGACCGGCGAGATGGATTCGCCGATCACTGCATGGCTGGAGAGGGCCACCAGCAGCGGGGCGCAGCCGCGCATCAGTGGATAGGTGAGGCTGAGGTCCCCGTGCTTGTAGGCGCCTGCGAGCGCGATGTAGTAGCCGATATGGACCAGCGTCGAGGTGACGATGTAGGGCCACGCCGCCGGCGGCGGCAGGCCGGTGATGGCCAGCATCGGCACGGCGATGATGAAGCCGAGGCTGTGGATGAGTGCGGTATCGAGCGACTTGTCGGAAGCCGACTTGATCAGCGCGTTCCAGCTCGCATGCAGCAGCGCGCCGAACAGCACCGCCAGCACGATCGGGCCGGTGAGCGTCACGCGGGGACGGCCGTCATGCAGCGCCGGGCACGGGCCAGGTAGTGCGCCAGGTCGGGCGTGGCGTGGTTGCTCTTCTTGGCCTTGTCGTCCCACAGACGCAGACGGACCGCATCCTGCGCATGCGGGCGGCCAATGAACTCGCGCGCTTCGTCGCCCGAGAACACGCCGCCTTGCAGCACCAGGCTGCGCCTGGAGTCCTCGGACAGCCCGGCCCAGTACGCGGGCCGCGTGGCGCACAGGTAGCGCTTGGCATCGACATGCCAGCGGATCGCGTCGAGAACGCGATCGGAGAAAACGCCGCGCAGGAAGGGCAGGGCGAAGAACTGGTGCATGTCGTCGATGCCGCGCAGCGACGGCGTCTCGCCCTGGTCGTTGAGCAGGTGGCCGAGATCGTGCAACAGGGCGGCGGTGACGAGCTCGTCGTCCGCGCCTTCCTCTTCGGCGAGATGCGCGCTTTGCAGCGCATGTTCGAGCTGGCTCACGGGTTCGCCGCTGTACTGGGCGTTGCCCTTGTCGCGGAACAGGATTTCGATGTCGTCGAGCGTCAGTGCCACGGTGTCCGCCTTCAGGCCATTGCGGTTTGACGAGATGCTGCCGCCGAGGTCGCGGCACCTTCGGCGAGCTTCTGCTCATGGTTGCGCAGCGTACGGTCGCGGCTGTTCATCACGTGCTGGAACATCGCCTGCCCGGCGGCCTCCGCGTCGCCGGCCGCGATCGCCTTGACGATCTGCCGATGCTCGCGGGAGTAGACCGCCATCGATTCCCTGGTGAGGTTCTGCCGGCGGAACAGCGACAGCTCGTTGACCAGCTTGCGGTAGGTCGCAAGCAGCTTGTCGTTGCCCGCGAGCTCGAGCAGGCGGTCATGGAACTTGAGATTGAAGCGGTGGTAGTCCTGCGCGTTCTCGGCCTTCACCGCCTGCTCCATCGCATCGACGAGCTGGCGCAGTTCCTTGACCTGCGTGGCGTTGAGCGACTGCGCGAGCTTGCGGCCGACGTAGAGATCCATCGCGGCGCGCACCTCGAAGATCTGCAGCGCTTCCTCTATCGGCACGTCGCGCACGAACACGCCGCGGTTCTTCTCGGTGCGCACGAGACCGGCTTCCTCCAGCATCCGGAAGGCCTCGCGCACCGGGCCGCGCGAAACGCCCAGCTGATCGGCCAGGGTGGACTCGGTGAGCTTCGCACCGGAGGGCAGGTCGCCCGCCAGGATCATGCGTTCGATCTCGGTCTGCACCAGATTCGCGAGCGAGTTGCACTGAAGCTGTGCAATGGCGGGATGAGGAGAAATCTTCTTGCCGGGCATGGGTAAAAACTGTACGTTGCCGGGTGCAGATTGTCTACGATCTGCAATCGACGATAGACAAAGCTGAGCGACTGGCCCCGATTTTGCTTCGCGGATGTGTCACGAGGATGACTTCTTCGCCCGGCACATTTCGGCCCACCTTTTGTCCGAGGAGTTCGCAAAATGCACTACGCCAAAACCATCGTGGCCGCCTTGATCGGCCTGACCTGCGCGACCGGCGCACTGGCCCAGAAGACCCAGCTGACCGTCTACACCGCACTGGAGACGGACCAGCTCAAGGCCTACCAGGAAGCCTTCAACAAGGTCAATCCCAACATCGAGATCAAGTGGGTCCGCGACTCCACCGGCGTGATCACCGCCAAGCTGCTCGCCGAGAAAGCGAACCCGCAGGCGGACGTCATCTGGGGCGTGGCCGCTTCGAGCCTCGCGCTGTTCGAGAAGAACGGCATGCTGGAGCCCTACGCGCCGCTGAACCTCGACGCGATCATGCCGCAGTACCGTGACAAGAAGTCGCCGCCGGCATGGTGGGGCATGGACGTGTTCGGCGCGACGGTGTGCTTCAACACCGTCGAAGCCAAGAAGAAGAACATCCCGGTGCCCACCACCTGGAAGGACCTGCTCAAGCCCGAGTACAAGGGCCAGATCGTGATGCCGAACCCGGCCTCATCGGGCACCGGCTACTTCGACGTCGCGGCGTGGCTGCAGATGTGGGGCGACGACGCCGGCAAGGGCGGCGGCTGGAAGTACATGGATGCGCTGCACGAGAACATCGCGCAGTACACGCACTCCGGCTCCAAGCCCTGCAACATGGCCGCCGCGGGCGAGTACGTGGCCGGCATCTCCTTCGAGTACCGCGGCCACACCAACAAGGCCAAGGGCGCGCCGATCGAACTCGTCTTCCCCAAGGAAGGCCTCGGCTGGGACCTCGAAGGCTTCGCGATCTACAAGGGCACGAAGAAGGAAGAGGCCGCGAAGAAGCTCGCCGACTGGGCATCGTCCAAGGACGCGATGCTGCTGTACGGCAAGAACTTCGCGATCACCGCGCAACCGGGCGTGGCTCCGAAGCTGGCGAACATTCCTGACGACTACGAAGCGCGCCTGATCAAGATGGACTTCGAGAAGTCGGCCGTCAACCGCGAGCGCATCCTCGCCGAATGGACCCGGCGCTACGACGCCAAGAGCGAGGCGAAGAAGTGAGGCTCGTACCGGCGCGCGCCTTCGGCGTGGAGCGCAGCGCCGGTACGCCGGCGCTTTCTGCGTTCCAGCCAGGAGCCAGGATGGATCCGAACGACACCTATCTGCGCATCGAAGGCGTGCACAAGCGCTTCGGCACCTTCACGGCGCTGGAGCACATCGACCTGGCGATCCGCCGCGGCGAGTTCGTCTGCTTCCTCGGCCCGTCGGGCTGCGGCAAGACGACGCTGCTGCGCATCATCGCGGGGCTCGAGGTGCAGACCGGCGGCAGGCTGTGGCAGGACGGGCGCGACATCTCGCTGCTGCCGCCGCCGGAGCGCGACTACGGGATCGTGTTCCAGTCCTATGCGCTCTTTCCCAACCTGACGATCGCCGACAACGTCGCCTACGGGCTGGTGAACCGCCACCAGCCCCGGGCGCAGATCAAGGCGCGCGTGGAAGAGCTTCTCGACCTCGTCGGCCTGCCCGGCAGCGGCGGCAAGTACCCGGCGCAGATGTCCGGTGGCCAGCAGCAGCGCGTGGCGCTCGCGCGCGCGCTGGCGACGTCGCCGGGGCTCCTGCTGCTCGACGAGCCGCTCTCGGCGCTCGATGCGATCGTGCGCGTGCACCTGCGCAACGAGATCCACGCATTGCAGCGCGAGCTGGGCGTGACCACCATCATGGTCACGCACGACCAGGAAGAAGCGCTCTCGGTGGCCGACCGGCTGGTGGTGATGAACCATGGCGCGATCGAGCAGGTGGGAACGCCCATGGAGGTGTATCGCGAACCGGCCACTCCCTTCGTGGCTGGATTCGTCGGCAAGGTGAACCGGCTGCCCGCCGTGGCCGGGGGCGATCGCACGTTTGCGTGCGGGAAGATGACGCTCCGCTGCGAAGACGGGCAGGGCGCCGGCTACGAGGCCGGGCAGGAAGTGATGCTCTACCTGCGCCCCGAAGACCGCGTGATGCTCAATCCCGGTGCCGATCATCCAGACCGCTGCTCGGGCATGGTCAAGCGCATCGAGTTCCTCGGCGGCAACTGTCTCGCGGAAGTCGATGCGGAATGCCTGCCCGGCATGCCGCTGCAATTGCAGTTCTCGTTGAACCAGATGGACGAGTTCAACGTGCGTGAAGGCCACCGCCTGGACTTCGCGCTGCGCACCGACCGGCTGCGTGTCTTCCCAAGAAAATGAAGCCCACCCCCAGCCTCGCCCACTTCGTGTGGCTCTGCACCCCCTCAAGGGGGCGCACCCCTGCGGCCCGGCAAAGCCGGTTCCGCGGGTGCCTGCGGGCGTCCTGCGTCAAGGCGTGGTGACATGGCCGCAATCCTTCCATCTTCCCCCGCGCGCTTGCGCATGCACTGGAGCGAGCGCGCGGCGCATCTCGCGCTGCTGGCGGTCGCGGCCTTCCTGCTCATCGGGCTGGTCTTTCCGTTGGGCGCCATCCTCTCGCAGGCGGTGCAGGGCGGCGAAGGCCACGCCGGCTGGGCCAACTTCACGTCGTACCTGGCTTCGCCGGCGCTCCTGAACAGCTTGTGGAACAGCGTCTGGGTGTCGGTGATGGTGACGCTGGTCGTCATCCCTCTGGCCTTCGCCTTCGCCTACGCACTCACGCGAAGCTGCATGCCGGCCAAGGGGTTGCTGCGCAGCATCACGCTGCTGCCGCTGCTCGCGCCTTCGCTGCTGTCGGCGATCTCACTGATCTACTGGTTCGGCAACCAGGGCGTGGCCAAGGCGTTCTGGCTGGGGCTCGGGTTTCCGGGCATCTACGGGCCGTCGGGCATCGTGCTCGCCGAGTGCTTTGCGACCTTTCCGCACGCGCTGATGATTCTGGTGACGGCACTGTCGCTGGCCGATGCGCGACTCTACGAAGCAGCCGATGCCATGGGCACATCGACCGTGCGGCGCTTCTTCACGATCACGCTGCCCGGCGCGAAGTACGGGCTGATCTCGGCGGCGCTGGTGGTGTTCACGCTGGTCATCACCGACTTCGGCATTCCGAAAGTGGTCGGCGGCAACTTCAACGTGCTCGCGACCGACGTGTTCAAGCTGGTGATCGGGCAGCAGGACTTCCAGCGCGGCGCGGTGGTGGCGCTGCTGCTGCTCGCCCCGGCGGCCATCACCTTCGCGGTCGATCACTTCGTGCAGCGCAAGCAGACCGCGATGCTGACCGCGCGCGCCGTGGCGTACATGCCGCGGGCCTCGCGCGGCTTCGATGCGGCGATGACGGGCTACTGCATCTTCATCTGTGCGCTCATGCTCGCGATGTTCGGCATGGCGGTATTCGCGTCCTTCGTGACCTTGTGGCCCTACAACCTGACGCCGAGCCTGACGCACTACATCGCCGGCATCGTGGATGCGGAACTCGGCGATTCGGTCATCAACAGCCTGAAGCTGGCGGCCGGCACCGCCGTGTTCGGTACCGTGGTGGTGTTCGTCGGCGCGTACCTGCTGGAAAAGACACGCGGCATGGATTGGGCCCGCCCGCTGGTGCGCCTGATGGCGATGCTGCCGATGGCAGTGCCGGGGCTGGTTCTGGGGCTTGGCTACATCTTCTTCTTCAATGCGCCGGGAAATCCGCTCAATGGGCTGTACCAGACGATGGCGATCCTGATCGTCTGCACCGTCGTGCACTTCTACACCACCGGGCATCTGACGATGGTGACCGCGCTGAAGGCGATCGACGCGGAGTTCGAGGCGGTGTCGGCATCGCTCAAGGTGCCGTTCCACGTCACGCTGCGTCGCGTGACGCTGCCGATCTGCCTGCCGGTGCTGCTGGACGTGTCGCGCTACTTCTTCATCAACGCGATGACCACGATCTCGGCGGTCGTCTTCCTCTATTCGCCCGACACCAAGCTGGCTTCCGTGGCCATCCTCAATCTCGACGAGGCGGGCGAGATCGGCGCGGCCGCCGCGATGGCGGTGCTGATCGCTGCCGCCTCCACGGTCGTCACGCTGCTGTACCTGCTCGCGGGGCGCTGGATGGAGCGCCGCACCCAGGCGTGGCGGCAGCGCTGAACCCTTTTCCGACAACATGAGCAATACAACGAACTTCGATCTGATCGTCGTCGGCGCCGGTATCGTCGGCCTGGCACATGCGTACACCGCGGCCCAGCGCGGCCTGAAGGTGTGCGTGGTGGAGAAGGACGCGGCCTGCATCGGCGCGTCGATCCGCAACTTCGGCTTCGTCACCGTCACCGGACAGGGCGCGGGCGACACCTGGCGCCGCGCACGTCGCGCGCGCGAAGTCTGGGGCGACGTGGCGCCGCAGGCGGGCATCGATGTCATCCATCGTGGCCTCTACCTGACAGCGTTTCGTCCAAAGGCATTGGCGGTACTCGAAGCGTTCATGGGCACCCCGATGGCCGAGGGTTGCGAGCTGCTGGGCATCGATGAGGCCGCGCGCCGGGCGCCGGTGCTCCAGTTGGAGGGCGCGCAGGCAGTGCTCTACAGCCCGCACGAAGCGCGCGTCGAATCGCGCACCGCGATCGGCCTGCTCGCGAAGTGGCTCGCCGAGGCCAAGGGCGTGACGTTCCGGTTCGGTGAGCAGGTGCTCGAAGTCGCGACGCCGCGCGTACGCACCTCGCGCGCCACGCTGCACGCGGACCGCGTCGCGGTGTGCACGAACATCGAGCTCGGCGGCCTCTTCGCGGAGCGGCTTGCGCCGCACAACCTGCGGTTGTGCCAACTCAACATGCTGCGCGTCCGCCCGCCCGAGGGCTTCCGCCTGCCGGGCTCGGTCATGGCCGACCTCAGCCTCGTGCGCTACCTCGGCTACAGCGAGCTGCCTGCGGCCACGGCGCTGCGTGCGCAACTCGAAGCGGAAGAGGGCGAATCGCTCGCCAACGGCATTCACCTGATCGTGGTGCAGAGCGCCGACGGCTCGCTGGTGGTCGGCGATTCGCATCACTACGGCCCGGTGGTCGAGCCCTTTGCCGACACGCGGGTGGACGACCTCATCCTGCGCCACATGCAGGAAACGCTCAAGCTGCCGGACTACACCGTGACCCAACGCTGGGTGGGCACCTATCCCTCATCACCGACGACCGACTGCCTGATCGACGCGCCGGACGCCGCCACGCGGCTCGTCCTCGTGACCAGCGGCACCGGCGCCAGCACTGCCTTCGGCATTGCCGAGGACGTCTTCGCCGGCTGGTAGCACCGAACACCATGAACCAACATCCAGACAAACTTCAGGCCGTCGTCTTCGACTGGGCCGGCACGATCATCGACTTCGGCTCCTGCGCACCGATGGGTGCGTTCGTTCGCCTGTTCGAGAAGTTCGGCATCGACATCAGCATTGCCGAAGCACGCGGGCCGATGGGCCTCGCCAAGTGGGACCACATCAAGGCGCTGAGCGAGCTGCCGCGCGTGGCCGCGCAGTGGGAGGCGAATTACGGCAAGGCCTTTGCCAATGCCGACATCGATCATCTGTACGAAGTCTTCACCCCGATGAACGCGGCGGTGGTGCCCGACTTCTGCGACTTCATTCCCGGCGCGCTGGAAACCGTGAAGGCGGTGCGCCGGCGCGGCCTCAGGATCGGATCGACCACCGGCTACAACCGGCCCATCATGGAGGTGGTCACGAAGATCGCGTCCGAGGGCGGCTACGTGCCTGACAACCTCGTGTGCGCCGGCGACCTCGCCGCCGGCCGGCCGACGCCTCTGATGATGTATCGCACCTTCGCCGATCTCGGCGTCTGGCCGCCGTACACGGTGGTCAAGGTCGACGACACCGGCGTGGGACTGCAGGAAGGCATCAATGCAGGGACATGGACCGTCGGGCTCTCGATCAGCGGCAACGCGGCCGGCCTCACGCTCGCCGAGTGGCAGGCCCTCGATGCCCCGGGCCAGCAGGCGGTGCGCGATCGCGCGACCGCCGAACTGGAGGCGGCCGGCGCGCACTACGTGATCGACAGCGTGGCCGACCTGATGCCGGTGCTCGACGACATCGAGGCGCGCCTGGCGCGGGGCGAAAGGCCTTGACCGGGTTTCGGGGCTACAGCCCGAGCACGTGCTTGGCGACGATGTTGCGCTGGATCTCGTTGCTCCCGCCGTAGATCGACATTGCGCGCCGCCAGAAGTAGTTGGGCGGCGCATTGCGCACGCTGGCTTCGATGCCTTCGAGATGGCCTTCGCCGCGCGTCTGCGCCGGATCGAGCACCTGGCCGGCCGGGCCTGCCGCTTCGAAGATCAGCTCGGTGATGCGCTGGCCGATCTCGGTGCCGCGGATCTTGAGCGCCGAGGCCAGCCCGGCGCCTGGCGAACTGCCCGAGCCCATGCTCGACAGCGCACGCAAGGTGGTCACTTCGAGCGCCTTCAGCTGCGCCTCGATGGCCGAGACCTTCGCGCGGAACACCGGGTCCTCGAGCAGTGGCCGGCCGCGTTGGCGAACTTCGGAGGCCATGCGGCGCAGGCGCCGCAGCGCGAAAGTGGAGAAGCCGATGTTCGAGTTCTCGACCCGCTCGTGCTCGAGCAGGAACTTGGCGTAGCTCCAGCCGCGCCCCTCTTCGCCGACGAGGTTGGCCTTGGGGACCTTCACGTCGCTCAGGAACACCGCGTTGAATGAATGCGTGCCTTCGAGCATCGGGATCGGCTGCACCACGATGCCGGGCGACTTCATGTCGATCAGCAGGAAGGAGATGCCGTTCTGCGCCTTGGCCTCGCGGCTGGTGCGCACGAGGCAGAACATCCAGTCCGCATGGTGCGCGTACGAGGTCCAGATCTTCTGGCCGTTGACGAGGTAGTGATCGCCGCGGTCCTCCGCGCGCGTGGCCAGCGAGGCAAGGTCCGATCCCGAGGCCGGCTCGGAGTAGCCCTGGCACCACCAGACGGTCGATTCGCGGATGCCGGCCAGGTGCTGCTGCTTCTGCGCCTCGCTGCCGAAGTTGAAGATCACCGGCCCCACCATGCGCGGCCCGAAGGGCTGGATCGTCGGGCAGTTCAGCTCGGCGCTGATGGTTTCGAAGATGTAGCGCTGCGTGGCGTTCCAGCCGGGGCCCCCCTGGGCGACGGGCCAGGTGTAGGCATGCCAGCCGCGCCGGCCGAGGATCTGCTGCCAGCGCATGAAGTCCTCGCGATGGAGGTGCAGGTCGTGCTCGACGCGCCGCGCGATGTCCTGCGGCAGGTTCTCGGTGATGAAGGCGCGCACTTCGTCGGCAAACGCCTGCTCCTCTTGGGTGAAGGCCAGTTCCATCTTGTGTCTCCTTTTCAGCGGATCGAATGCAGTGCGAAGCGGACGCCGCCGACGAAGACGCCGCCTGCGTCGCCGGGGAGACCGCGCGCCTCGGCCGCCCCGCGGATGGCCTTGGCATCGCGGACCGCCAGCTCGATGCCGGCCAGCCCTTCACCGCGATCGTCGCGCGGTGCGATGAAGCGCAGGGTCGCCTGATCGAGCGAGAGGTGCCAGCCGGTGCCATCGCGCTCCACGGGCCGCTGAAGGATGCGGCCCCAGCGTTCGGCCAGCGCCGACGGATCGTCCGCCTGCAGCACCGCGCCGGTGATGCCTTCCACGCGCTGTTGCGACACCGCATCGCGCCAGTGCGGACCGGCGGGCCAGTAGGGCCCCTGCAGGTCCGCCCCATTCAGGGTGGTGTTGATTTCCAGCAGCGCGCCGCCGGTGTCGCGCGGATGAAGTTGCAGTCCCTCGTAGTCGCCGATCGCGAGCGGCGCGGCGATGCGCACGCCGATCGCATCGACGTGCGTGCGCCAGCGCTCCAGCGATTCGCTGTCCAGGATCACCATGTAGCCGCCGTCGCCCTTGCGCCGTTCGAGATAGCGGCCGGCGGTGGTGCCCTCGCGCAGCGGCGCGACCACCTCCACGAAGCTGGTGCCGAAGGGCATGAGCGCGTTGTGCAGGCCGAACTGGCCGACTTCCGGGTCGCGGTGGCACACGCGCACGCCGAACACCGCGCACAGGTCTTCTTGCACCGGCGCGAGCTCGCGCGCCACAAGACAGAGCTGCCGCAGCCGCAGATATTGATTCGCCATCAGGTTGCCTCTCGTGGTTGTCGTTTAATATGATATAACAAATACGAAATTCACAACGAGACATCGAGCCATGACTTCGCTTGCCGGATTGCGCGTTCTTGATCTCTCCCGCTTCATCGCCGGGCCCTACTGCGCCATGATCCTCGGCGACATGGGGGCGGAGGTCGTCAAGATCGAACCGCCGGGCGAGGGCGAGTACGCCCGGCGCGCCGTGCCTGGCATCAACGGCCAGAGCCTCTACACCTTCATCGTCAACCGCAACAAGAAGAGCCTCGCAATCGACCTGCGCAGCGGCAGCGGCCTGAAAGTGCTGCGCGAGCTGATCGCGCGGGCCGACGTGCTGGTCGAGAACTTCCGCCCGGGCACGATGGAGAAGATGGGTCTCGGCTGGGATGCGGTGCACGCGCTCAACCCGCGCCTCGTGATGGCGCGCATCTCCGGTTTCGGGCAGGACGGGCCGCTCGCCAGCAAGCAGTGCTTCGATGGCGTCGCGCAGGCGATGAGCGGCCTGATGGACATGACCGGCCCCGAGGACGGCGCGCCGACCATGATCGGTTCCTTCATGTGCGACTACACCACCGGCATGTACGCGGCGCTCGGCATCCTGTCGGCGCTCAACGCGCGGCATGCCTCGGGCAAGGGCCAACTCGTGGATGTGTCGCTGCTCGAGAGCGCGGTCTCGATGCTGATGACCGCGATCCCGCAGCAGAAGCTCTTCGGCACCACGATGACGCGCGTGGGCAGCCGCGACCGCTTCGTCGCACCGTCCAACACGTTCGCGACGCGCGACGGCCGCTATGTACTGATCGTGGGGGGCGACGACAACATGTTCCCGCGCACGGTCCGCGCCATGAAGCAGCCGGCCCTGCTCGACGACCCCCGCTTCGCGACGATGGCCTCGCGCCTCGCGCACCGCGAGGCGGTCGAAGGTGCGGTGGCCGATTGGATGCTGTCGCTCGACGCCGACGAGATCGTGTCGCGCCTGGAGGCCGAGGGCGTACCGTGCGCCAAGATTGCGACGGTCGACGAAGTGGTCGCGAATCCGCAGCTCCATCATCGCGGAGCGATTGCCGACATTCCGTTCGGCGATGTGACGGTGCCGGTGCAGGGCGTGACCATCCATCTTTCCGACACGCCGCTTTCGATCCGACGCGCGCTGCCGCAGGTCGGAGAACACAACGCCGAGGTGCTCCTGCAGTGGCTCGGCTACGAGGGCAGCCAGATCGCGGCGCTCGAATCGGAAGGCGCGCTCTGACGCCGATCGTCCCAGAAACCCACCAGCAGGAGACATCCACTTGACCACCGAACTCATCGAGCATCTCGAGCAGGGCGTGCTCACGCTCACCCTCAACCGGCCGGAGCGGCTCAATGCGCTCACGGTTCCGATGACCGAAGCGCTGCTCGCCGCGCTCCGGCGCGCAGCGGTCGACACGAAGGTGCGCGCCGTCGTGCTGACCGGCGCGGGCCGCGCCTTCTGCGCCGGCGGCGACGTCAAGGCGATGGCCGAGGACGATGCGACGCAGCACACGCTCGAATCGCGCACGCTCCAGCTGCGCGAACACATGGAATGCTCGCGGCTGTTGCGCGAGATGCCCAAGCCGACCATCGCCGCGGTGCGCGGCGCCGCGGCAGGCGCGGGCCTGTCGCTAGCGCTCGCTTGCGATCTGCTGCTGGCGAGCGAAACAGCCAAGTTCACTTCCGCCTTCGTGAAGGTAGGACTCTCGGGCGATTTCGGCAGTACCTGGTTTCTGACGCAGTTGCTGGGACCGCGCGCGCGCGCCTTTGCGCTGCTGTCGCCGGTCGTCAAGGCCGACGAGGCGCTTCAGCTTGGACTGGCCGCGCGCGTGGTGGCCGATGCCGAGCTCGACGCCGAAGCCGCGACGCTCGCCCACCAGCTTGCCGATGGGCCTTCGATCACGATCGGCCACATCAAGGCGAATCTCAATGCCGCCGAGCAGGGCGCCACGCTGGCGCAGGCGCTCGACCACGAGGCCATCCGCCACATCCGCTGCGGCATGACCGAAGACCACCAGGAAGCGGCCCGGGCCTTCGTCGAGAAGCGCGCGCCGAAGTTCGTCCACCGTTGAAGGAGCCAGCACCCATGGACCGCTTTTCTCTCAAGGGCAAGACCGCCATCGTCACCGGCTCGTCGCGCGGCATCGGGCGTGCCATCGCCATCGCCTATGCACGCGCAGGCGCGCGTGTCGTCATCACCAGCCGCAAGGTCGACGCCTGCCTCGCGGTCGTCGAGGCGCTTCGAGGCGAAGGCCTGGAAGCCACCGCGATCGCCTGCAACATCTCGAAGAAGGACGAGGTGCTCGCGCTCGTCGAGCAGACCGAGAGGATCTACGGGCCGGTCGACGTGCTGGTCTGCAATGCGGCCATCAACCCCTACTACGGGCCGATGTCCGGCATCTCCGACGAAGCGTTCTCGAAGGTGATGGACGTCAACATCCGCTCCAACCTGTGGCTGGTCAACCGCGTCGCGCCGGCGATGGCGGAGCGGGGCGGCGGTTCGATCGTCATCATCAGCTCGATCGCCGGGATCACCGGCTCGCGCGTGCTGGGCGCCTATGCGATCTCGAAGGCCGCGGACATGCAGCTCGCCCGCAACCTCGCGCTCGAATGGGGCAAGCAGGGCGTGCGCACCAATTGCATCGCACCGGGCCTGATCAAGACCGACTTTGCCAAGGCGCTGTGGGACAACCCGAAGACGCTTGCGGCGGCGCTGGCTTCGAGCCCGCTCAACGCGATCGGCGATCCCGAGGACATCGCGGGTGCGGCGCTGCTGCTGGGCTCCGATGCGGGACGTTTCATCACCGGCACCACCCTCGTGATCGATGGCGGCGCGACCATCGGCGGCGAAGCCTGAGCGCACGGGAGGAGGCATGGACTACATGGACATCACCGTCGCGACCGAAGGGCGCGTGCGCACCATCACGCTGAACCGCCCGGACCGGCTCAACGCCTGGACGCATCGCATGGAGGCCGAGTTCCGCCGCGCGATCGAAGCCGCGGATGTCGATGAGGGCGTGCGCGCCATCGTCGTGACAGGCGCGGGGCGCGGCTTTTGCGCAGGCGCGGACATGGACATCCTCGAAGCAGGCGCTGCCGGTGCGGTGGGCGAGCCCGTCGTCGCCCCGGCAGAATCGCCGCCATCGGGCATCGAGGCCAACTACGCATGGAAGTTCAGCTACCTGCTGCGCGTGCGCAAACCGATCTTCGTCGCCATCAACGGGCCGATCGCCGGCATCGGCCTGTGCATGGCTGTGTTCTGCGACTTCCGCTACATGGCCGAGGGCCAGAGGCTGACAACTGCATTTGCCAAGCGCGGCTTGATTGCGGAGCACGGCATTTCGTGGATGCTGCCGCGATTGGTCGGTCCGACGAATGCACTGGACCTCTTGCTGTCAGCACGCACGCTGGTCACGGCCGAGGCCGCCGCGCTGGGACTCGTCAAGGCGCTGCCTTCGGAGGGCTTTCTCTCCAAGGTGCAGGCGATTGCACGTGACATGACCGAGAACGCCTCGCCGCGTTCGATCGGCGTCATCAAGCGGCAGGTGTACGACAGCCTGTTCCAGGACCTCAACACCGCGTGGCGACGCGCCGACGAGGAGATGCAGGCGTCATTCGCCAGCGAGGATTTCCGCGAAGGCGTCGCGCATTTCCTCGAAAAGCGTCCGCCAGCCTTCACCGGGCGGTGAAATAGACACCCGCGTTGAAATAACATATAAGCTATTTGAAACAGCGTGCCTCGGCGCACGTCTCCACCACCATGGAAGACATCCTTACCCGCGACAGCCTCAACGCACAGGCCTACAACAGGCTGTGCCGCGATCTCAAGGCCGGCAGGTTCGCGCCCGGCGAGAAACTCAAGCTGCGCGATCTCGCCGCCGAGATGGGCATCAGCCCCACACCGGTTCGCGAGGCGCTGGCGCGGTTGATCTCCGAGCAGGCGCTCGAGCAGGTGGGCCACCATTCGGTGCGCGTGCCGGTGATGAGCGAGGCCCGCTTCTCCGAGGTGCGCGAGCTGCGGCTCATGCTCGAAGGCCAGGCTGCTGCACGGGCCGCCGAGCATGCGGGCCCGGAGGACGTGAAGAAGCTCGCGGCCATCCACGAGCGCATGGCGGCATTGAAGGAGGCCGGCGATACGGCCGGCGAGCTGCTCGAATCCGAGCGCTTCCACATGGCTGTCTATGCGCTCGCAGGCATGCCGGTCCTGCAGCGGATCGTCGAAAGCCTATGGCTGCAGTGCGGCCCGCTCATGAAGGCGCTGCAGACCCACGCGCTCGGCGAGCCGCGCAAGCAGCATCCGCACCACATGGTGATGCGCGGCCTGCGCAAGCACGATGCCGAAGTCGCGCGGCGCGGCATTCATGATGAGATCGAGCGCACTGCGGCGCCTATCCTCGCCTACCTGCGTGAGCGCGCGGCGGCAGTGGAGCAGCCGTCTGCGCCCGTGCGGCGCACCGCGGGCCAGACGGCCTGATCGCCCGCCCGGTACCGGCCGGGTCCATGCACCAGGGAAATGGAAGTGGATGCCCAATATTCATCGGGCGTCTCTTGCCGCATCCGCCCCCTGGCCGCATGATCGCGAAAAAAGCCGGACGACCCGCCCGACGGGCGCCGATCCGGAAGCGCCGAACGACCCGGAGACAAGCCTGCATGTTCGCCTATCGCCACGGCTTCCAGCCGCTGCATGAGTATTTGCGCCAGCACGCCCGCCAGACGCCCGACAAGGCCGCACTGATCTGGTACGGCCGCAAGATCACCTACGCCGAGCTCGACGACCTGAGCGACCGCTTCGCGCAGGCCCTGCGGGACCGCGGGATCGGCCAGGGCGACGTGGTGGTGCTCTTCATGCACAACTGCCCGCAGTACCTGATCGCCCATTTCGGCGCGCAGAAGCTCGGCGCGATCGTGAGTCCCTGCAACCCCGACGCCCGCGCCTACGAACTCGAGCACCAGCTCACCGAACTCGACGCCAGCGCCGTCGTCGCGGGCGAGGAACTGCTGAAGGTCCTGATGGGGTCGCACGCGATGCGCACCGTCGCGCATGTCTTCGCGGTGCGCTACGGCGAGATGCTGCCCGCGACGCTCGCGATGGACGTGCCGCCCGGGATCCGCATGCGGCACGAAGCCGCGCCGCCGCTGCCGTCCTGCGTGATCGATTTTGCGGATGCCCTGGCGGGGGCCGAGCCCTTCGCGGCCATCGACACCATCGCGATGGACGACGTCTGCCTCATGGCCTACACGTCGGGCAGCACTGGCCTGCCCAAGGGCGCGATGATCAGCTTCGAGTGCGCGCTCTACAAGACGGCGGCGGGCGCGGAGGGCTTTCGGCTGGGGGCGGACGACGTGATCCTCGCGGACGTCCCGCTGCATCACATCTCCGGGATGAACACCGGCCTTGCGCTGCCGATCTACTGCGGCGCGACCGTGGTGCTGCTGAACCGCTTCGACGCCTCCGCGGTGCTGCAGGCCATCGAGGCTTGCCGGGTGAGCTGGTGGTACACGATGGCGCCCTCGCTGCCGTCGGTCATGAACAGCGACGACGCATCGACCTATGACCTTTCTTCGCTGCGCGCCACCGTGGGGACGAGTTTCGGCGTGCGCCTGACCGAGTCGCTCGCGCGCCGCTGGAGCACCTTCGCCAACGGCTGCCAGGTCCACGAGGCCGGCTATGGCCTGAGCGAGACCCACAGCAGCGACACGCTGATGCCGCCCGATGCGATCAAGTGGGGCACCAACGGCAAGCCCGTGCCGGGCGTGGAAGTGCGCATCGTCGATCCCGAGACCGGTCGCGACGTGCCCACCGGCCAGCGCGGCGAGATCGTGCTGCGCAGCCCGGTGCGCTACAAGGGCTACTGGCTGCAGCCCGAAGCGACGCAGGCCATGATGCTCGACGGCTGGCTGCGCACCGGCGACGTCGGCGTGCTCGACGATGAGGGTTACCTGACCTTCCTCGGCCGCACCAAGGAGATGATCAAGGTGTGGAGCTACAGCGTGTTCCCTGAAGAGGTCGAGGCCATCCTCGCGCTGCACCCCGACGTGCGGCAGGCGGCGGTCGTGGGCCTGCCCGATCCCGATCGCGGCGAAGCGGTGCAGGCCTACGTCGTGCTGAAGGAAGAGGCTGCCGCGCGAGTGCGCGCCGGCAGGCCGAGCGACCGCGCGGACCAGAAGATCATCGAGTGGTGCCTGCAGCACATGTCGCACTACAAGGTGCCGCGCACTGTGATCTTCCGCAGCGGGCTGCCGTCGTCCAAGAACGGCAAGCTTTTGCGCCGCATGCTGAACGACCCGGCCTCCTCCGCGTCGATGGCGATCAACTGAAGGGGCCGGACCGCGCGCGGCTTCAGCGTGCCGCGGCCTTGGGCCGATAGCCGGCCAGCTCGTGCTTGGCGATGGCGTTGCGGTGGACCTCGTCCGGACCGTCCGCCACGCGCAGGTGGCGTGCATAGGCATAGAACGACGTCAGCAGCGTGTCCTGGCTCAGGCCCGCCGCGCCGAAAGCCTGCATCGCATCGTCGATCACCTGCACGCAGTTGTTGGGCGCGATCACCTTGATCATTGCGATCTCCTTGGCCGCAACCTTGTTGCCGACGGTGTCCATGCGCCAGGCGGCATGCAGCACCATCCAGCGGGTCTGGTCGATCAGCATGCGCGCACGCGCGATCCGCTCGCGCCACACGCCCTGCTCGGCAAGCGGCCTGCCGAAAGCCACGCGCGACACCACGCGCTCGCACATCATTTCCAGCGCCGATTCGGCCATGCCGATCATCCGCATGCAATGGTGGATGCGTCCCGGGCCGAGCCGGCCCTGTGCGATCTCGAAGCCGCGGCCTTCGCCCAGAAGCATGTTCGATCCCGGCACGCGCACGTTGTCGAACAGAACCTCCGGGTGCCCGAACGGCGCGTCGAAGTGGCCCATGAGCGCCATGTCCCGCACCACCGTGACCCCGGGCGTGTCGCGCGGCACGATGATCATCGACTGCTGGCGATGCCGGTCGGCGTTGTCCGGATCGGTCTTGCCCATCAGGATGAAGAGCTTGCAGCGCTCGTTCATCGCGCCGGTGATGTACCACTTCCGGCCGTTGATCACATAGTCATTGCCGTCGCGGCGGATGCTGCATTCGATGTTGGTCGCGTCCGACGATGCGACCGCCGGTTCGGTCATCGCGAACGAGGACCGGATCTCGCCGTCCAGCAGCGGGCGCAGCCACCGCTCCTGCTGTTCGGGCGAGCCGTAGCGCGCGATCACCTCGGTGTTGCCGGTGTCGGGCGCACTGCAGTTGAAGGCTTCGGCGCTCCAGTAGCGGCGGCCCATGATCTCGCAGAGCGGCGCGTACTCGAGGTTCGAGAGGCCCGCGCCGTGGCCGGCCTCGGGAAGAAACAGGTTCCACAGGCCGGCGGCGCGCGCCTTCGGCTTGAGCTCCTCCATCAGCGGCAGCGTCGTGTACTTGCCGCCCTTCTGCGCGTTGAGGTAGGACTGCCGGGCTTCCTCCTCGTGACGCTTCTCGTTGGGATAGATGTACTCGTCCATGAAGGCGAGCAGGCGGGTGCGAAGGTCCTGGACCTTGGGGCTGTAGTCGAATTGCATGGTGATTGGCGAGTGAGAAAGTGAAATGAGGGTCGATCAGTTCCACGAGAACAGGCCGAGCGACACCGCGACGAGCGCCGGCTTGGGCTGACCTTCGATTTCGACGGTGTTCTCGGTGCGCAGCAGCGTCCAGCCGTCTTCGCGCGGCTCGGCGGCCAGCAACTTGATGTGGTTGCGCACCCGCGAGCCCGCGGACACCGGCGACATGAAGCGCAGCTTGTCGAGGCCGTAGTTGACCGACTTGGTTGGCTTGAGCCCGCCGAGCAGCTCGTACGACGTGATCGGCAGCAGCGACAGCGTGAGAAAGCCATGCGCGATCGGCGCGCCGAAGGGGCTCTCGCGCTTCGCGCGATCGACGTCGATGTGAATCCACTGGCGGTCTTCGGTGCAGTCCGCGAAGGCGTCGATGCGCGACTGCGGAACGTCGACCCAGGAAGAGGTTCCGATCGATTGGCCGACGTGCTGCTGCAGGTTGTCTCTCGTGAGAATGGGCATGGAAAGAGGCTTCTGATGGGGATGCATCGATGGTGCCGCGCAGCGGCGCGCGCGGGGTGCCTTGCGCATGAAGCCTTTTCATCTGCCGCATTTGTCTTGTTGATGCGGCGGCGCAGCGCCTCGACGAACATCGCTTGCCACCACATCACGGAAGGAGACCGTGTGACCGCAAGCTACGAAGTGCAGGGCGGCATTGCCGTCGTCTCGATGGACAACCCGCCGGTCAACAGCCTGGGACTGGGCAACCGCCGTTTCATCGCCGAATCGGTTCGGCGTGCAGAGGACGATGCCGCGGTGCGCGCGATCGTGCTGACGGGCCAGGGCCGGGCCTTCTGCGGCGGCGCGGACATCCGCGAGTTCAACAAGCCCGAAGCCACCATGGCGCCCGACCTGGTCGACGTGATCCGCATCGTCGAAGGCTGCGACAAGCCTGTCGTGGCCGCGATCCACGGCGTGGTGATGGGCGGCGGGCTCGAACTCGCGATGGGCTGCCACTACCGCGTGGTCCGCAGTGGCACGCAGGTCGCGCTGCCCGAGGTGCGCATCGGCATCCTGCCCGGCGCCACCGGCACCCAGCGGCTTCCGCGCCTGATCGGGCTCGAACCCGCGCTCAACATGATCGTGACCGGCGAGACCGCGATGAGTGACCTGCTCGCGGCGATGCCGGGGCAGAAGCTGTTCGATCGCCTGGTGGAAGACGATGTGGTTGCGGCGGCGATCGAGCTGGCGCGCGACATGGCCAACGTGCGCCCGCTGCCGCGTTCGCGTGAGCTCAAGGTCGAGCATCCGAACGCCGAGGCATATCTGCAGTTCGCGCGCAACATGGTCGCCGCCAGGTGGCCGCAGTACCCGGCTCCCTTGCGCTGCCTCGATTGCGTGGCGCAGTCGGTGCGGCTGCCGTTCGATGCCGCAGTCGACTACGAGCGCGTCGCGGTCACTGAATTGGTGTGGACGCCCGAGAGCGCCGCGTTGCGCAACGCCTTCTTCGCCGAACGCGCGGCAAGCAAGATCGCGGACGTTCCCGAGGACACGCCCCGGCGCGCGATCAAGTCGGTCGGCGTGATCGGCGCCGGCACGATGGGCGGAGGCATCTCGATGAACTTCCTGGACGCCGGCATCCCGGTGACCATCCTCGAGTTGAAACAGGAAGCGCTCGACCGCGGCATCGCCACGATCCGCAACAACTACGAAGCGCAGGTCAAGAAGGGCAAGCTCAAGCAGGACAAGTACGAGCAGCGCATGGCGTTGCTCAAGACCACGCTGTCGTACGACGATCTCAAGGACGTCGATTTGGTCATCGAAGCTGTGTTCGAGGAACTCGGCGTCAAGGAAAAGGTGTTCACCGAACTCGACCGCGTGATCAAGCCGGGTGCGATCCTGGCCTCGAACACCTCCACGCTCGACGTGGACAAGATCGCGGCCTTCACCAAGCGTCCGCAGGACGTGGTCGGCGTGCACTTCTTCAGCCCGGCCAACGTGATGAAGCTGCTCGAAGTGGTGCGCGGCAAGCAGACTGCCAAGGACGTGCTCGCCACGGTGATGGCCATCGCGAAGAAGATCGAGAAGACAGCCGTGGTCTCGGGCGTGTGCGACGGCTTCATCGGCAACCGCATGATCGAGCAGTACTCGCGCCAGGCGTGCTTCCTGCTCGACGAAGGCGCCACGCCGCAGCAGGTGGACAAGGCGATCGAGAAGTTCGGCTTCGCGATGGGCCCGTTCCGCATGGGCTGCGCGACCGGGGTCCGCCGCAGGGAAAGCGCCATCGCGCCACGCATGATCCCGGACGAAGAGATCGTGCAGCGCCTCGTCTATGCACTGGTCAACGAAGGTGCGCGCATCCTCGAAGAGGGCATTGCGTCGAAGCCGGGCGACATCGACATGGTGTACCTGACCGGCTACGGCTTCCCCATCTGGCACGGCGGACCGATGCACTACGCCTCGCAGGTTGGCCTTTTCAACGTGGCCGAGTCGATGAAGCGCTTCGCGAAGAACCCGCACGAAGATGCGAAGTTCTGGCAGCCCGCGGCGCTGATCCGGAAGCTGGTCGCCGAAGGCCGGTCCTTCGGCTAGGGGGCGCGCAGCCGGAACGCGACACCGAGCGCGGCGAAGACCGCGCGGTCGGCGCCGTCGTTGACCTCGAAGCCCTGCCCGGACGCGCGATTCGCCCAGGCATCGATCTCGGAGGTCGCGAACTCCAGCGCGGCGATGCCGAGCCGGCCTTCCGCCGGAGGTGCAAAGCGCAAGTCCATGCCGGCGAGCGCCAGCATCGGAAGTCCGTTGCCATCGCGCGCGGTCGGGGCGTTGAACATCTGCGCCCAATGCAAGGCGACGCGCTCCGGCGCGCGGACCGCGAGCTCGAGCGCGCACAGGCGCGCATTGACATCGGCTGCGTGCGGACCATCGGCGCAGGCCGCTGCTTCCTCCCGCAGGTCGACCGTGCATGCGCCGGTTTCGACGGGTTCGAGCCGCAGGACGGACGCGCAGCCGAGCGCCATGCCATCCATCGTCTCGACGCCCAGGCGGCGCAAGTGCGTGCGCCTCGTAACGAGATCGTCGCAGCGCAAGTCCAGCGCGTCGCCGGGTGTGGCGTTGACTTCGATCCATTGCTGGCCGAGATGGAATCGCGGCGCGGTCTCCATGCCGAGGATCCGCCCGAACACCGAGGCCGCGTCCTCGCGGTCGAGGGCGAGTCGCAAGCCGTGAAAGCGGGGAGGCTGCAGTTCTGCGGTCATTCGAGGCTCAGTCCTGCGTGGTGCGCCAGCCAAGTTCTGCCAGCGCGCGGGCTTGTCGTCCCGCTTCGAGTGCGTGCGCACTCGACGCATTGCCCGCAAGCGCACGGCCCATGATGCCCTGTGCGATCGCGGCCGCGCGGAACAGGTTAAAGGCGCCATAGAAGCGCCAGGCTGCCGTGGTCACCGCCGGAAGGCGACGGCGCTCGCAGTAGCGCGCGAGATGGCGCTCGACGGAAGGCAAGCCCAGCCTGGCAAGCTGGATGCCCGACAGGTCGCCGAGCCCGCGGAACGGTGGCGGAAGCTGCCAGGCCATGCAGTGGTAGGCGAAGTCGGCCATCGGATCGCCGAGCGTCGAGAGCTCCCAGTCGAGTACCGCGATGACCCGTGGCGAATCCCGTGCGAAGACGAGGTTGTCGAGCCGGAAGTCGCCGTGCACGATACGCGTGGCCGCTACGGCCGGCACATGTTGCGGCAACCACGCGATGAGGTTCTCGAAGGCTTCGATGTGCTCGGTCTCGCTCGCGCGGTACTGGCGCGTCCAGCGCGCGATCTGGCGTTCGATGTAGTTGCCGGTGCGGCCGAAGTCCGCGAGCCCGGCGGCTTCGACATCCACCTCGTGCAGCGCCGCGAGAACCCGGTTCATGTCGTCGCAGATCAGGCTGCGCTCCTCGCGACTCGCGTCGGGCAGCTTTGGGTCCCAGAGGATGCGGCCGTCCATGTAGTCCATGACGTAGAAGGCGCTGCCGATCACCTCGTCGTCCTCGCACAGCGCGTGCACGCGCGGCACCGGCACCTCGGTCCGCGCGAGGGCCTTCATGATCCGGAACTCGCGGTCGACCGCGTGTGCGGAGGGCAGCAGCTCGCCCGAAGGCTTGCGGCGCAGCACGTAGCGATGCCGGCCCGCATCGACGAGGAAGGTCGGGTTCGACTGGCCGCCCCTGAACTGCCGGATACCGAAGTCTCCGCGCGCATCCTCGTCCACATGCGAGGTGAACCACTGCCGCAGCCGCTCCTCGTCGAAACGCTGCGCTGGCTGCACGTCGGTAGTGCCGCTGAAGGGTTCGCTCATGGGGTCTTGTCTCCTCGGTGAATGCGCGCGGGCGCCATCACGCGGCATGATGTGGCGCGTTCATTGGCATTGAGCCTAAGGGCACCCGCGCCCGCGAGGCCAATGAATGCTTGGAATGGGCCTGGATACAGCGAATGCATATCTCGAGAGTCGACCTCAACCTGCTCGTGGTGCTCGACACCATCTACACCGAAGGCGGCATCACCAAGGCGGCCGAGAAGCTGCACCTGACGCAGCCGGCGATCAGCCACGCGCTGGCGCGGCTGCGCGACCTGTTCAACGACCCGCTCTTCGAGCGCCAGGGCCACCGGATGGTGCCGACGCCGCTCACCAAGCGGCTCATCGATCCGCTGCGCGGCTCGCTGCAGTCGATCGGCTCGCTGCTCAACGACACGCAGAGCTTCGAGCCTGCGGTTGCCCGCAAGCGCTTCGTGATCGGGCTGCGCGACTTCATGGAATCGACCGTGCTGTCGCCGCTGATGAAGGTGCTCGCGGCCGAGGCGCCGGAGATCGAGGTCTGCAGCGTGCGCGCCAACCGCCGCAGCCTCGAAAGCGAACTGGCCGCGGGAACGCTCGATCTCGCGGTCGACGTGCTGCTTCCGCTGTCGGACGCGGTCAAGGTCAAGCGCATCACGGTCGACGGGATGGCGGTGGTCGCCCGCAAGGGGCATCCTGCGATCGACGGGTCGGTGGACCTGGACACCTACATCGCGCAGCGGCACATCCTCGTGACCTCGCGGCGGCAGGGGATGGGCTTCGAGGACATCGAGTTGCGCCGCATGGGAGTGCAGCGGCAGATCGCGCTGCGCTGCCAGTTCTACTTCGCGGCCTGCCGCACGGTGTCGGAAACCGATCTGCTTCTCACCATGCCCGAGAGCTACGCGCACATGGCCAACCGCCAGTTCGGCAACCAGGTGATGGCTTTCCCGACGCCGCTGTCGTCGATGGATGCCTACATGTACTGGCATGCGAGCACCGACAACGATGCCGCCAACCGCTGGCTGCGCTCGGTGCTGCTGCGCTGCGCCGCGCGCTGAACGCCCGGCCGGCGCCTTTCCCGTCTCCTTCATTCCATCTCGCTAGGGTTTACGCCAGTGCGGCGTGCGGATGCGCGCCTGTAAATTGACATCTGTTATAACAAATGTCGTCTCGAGGTCGTCGGGACGCAATCCAAGGAGACACCGATGTCGATGAAAAGGCGCAGCTTCCTCCAGACCTCCGCGGCCGCAGCCGTCGGCGTGATGGGCCTGTCTTCCATGAACGTGGCTCGCGCGCAGTCCGGGCCGATCCGGATCGGCGTGATGCTGCCGATGAGCGGCATCGGCGCCGAGGCGGGCGCGGCCTGGCTCGCGGGCGCAAAGGTCGCGACCGAGCAATGGAATTCCAAGGGTGGCGTGCTCAAGCGCCAGGTCGAACTCGTGGTGCGCGACGACAAGTTCACCAGCGCGGGCGCCGTGGCCGCCGCGCGCGAGCTCGCTGGCAGCGGGGTGAACCTGCTGATCGGCGGTTCGCAGTCGCCGATGGCGCTGGCGACCGCGCCGATCCTGCCGGAACTCAAGGCCATGATGGTCGCGCCGTGCCCGACGGTGATGTCGCTCACGCACGAGAACTTCCAGCGCAACTTCTTCCGCCTCTCGTGGAACGCGTACATCGCGTTCGCGGGCATCGGAAACATGCTCACCGACCGCTTCAAGGACGTGGAGACCTGGTCCCTCATCGTGCCGGACAGCGAAAACGGCCGCGACATGGCGCGCTTCTTCGCCACCGGCGTGCAGCGCGCCGCGGCCAAGGCCGGGCGGCAGGTCAAGGTGCTCGATCCGGTGTTCGCGAGCCTCAACAAGGCCGACTACAAGATCGAGATCAACAGCCTGATGAACGCGCCCTCGCAGGGCCTCTTCGTCGGCCTCACCGCCGCGCCGTGCATCAGCCTGCTGCAGCAGGGTCGCGCAGTGGGCATGGACCGCAAGTTCAAGGTGATCGGCGACGCGGGCACCGAGCTGATGATCGCCAAGGCGATGCAGAAGTCCACGCCGGCCAACCTCTGGAGCATCAGCTACTGGGTGCCCGGCACCGAGGCCGGCCGCCGCAACCCGATGAGCGCGCCGCTCTACGAGGGCTACGTGAAGCTCACCGGCGACAGGAACCCGCCGAGCATCGTGCAGTCGAGCCATCGCTGCGCGCTCGCGCTCTTCAACGCGATCCAGAAGGCGAACGGCACCGAGACGGATGCGGTGATCGCCGCGCTCGAAGGGCTGACCTTCGACACGGCCGTGGGTGCCTACCACGTGCGCAAGGAAGACCACCAGGGCCTGGGCACCGCGTACATCGCCCAGGTGGGCGCGCGCGATGCCGATCCGGGCTACGGCATCGTCGACGCCATTGCCTACAACGAAGCCGACGTGGCCGAGCCGCCGTCGCCCGGCAAAGCGATCGCGATGTGAACGCCGCGAAGGAGACACGTCCATGAGCCTCAAGCGCAGAACCTTCGTCCAGGCCGCGAGCGCGGCCGCCGTGCTCGGCAGCGCCGGCGCGCGATTCTTTCCCTCCGCGTATGCAGAGGGCCAGCCGGTCCGCGTCGGCGCGATGCTGCCGATGAGCGGCATCGGCGCCGAGGCCGGCGCGGCCTGGCTCAACGGCATCAAGGCCGCGCAGATGCAGTGGAACGCCAACGGCGGCCTGCTGGGCCGGCAGATCGAGATCGTGGTGCGTGACGACAAGTTCACCAGCGCCGGCGCGGTGAGTGCGGCGCGCGAGCTGGCGGGTGACGGCGTCAATCTTTCCATCGGCGCCGGCCAATCGCCGATGGCGCTGGCAATCGCGCCGATCCTCGCCGAGCTCAAGAGCGTGGTCGTCGCGCCGGCACCGAGCGTGATGTCGGTGACGCACGAGAACTTCAGCCGCAACTTCTTCCGGCTGTCCTCGAACGCATTGATGCTCTACGGCGGCATCGGCAGCCTGATGACCACCCGCTTCTCCGACGTCGAGACCTGGGCGGTGATCGCGCCGGACAGCGAGAACGGCCGTGACGTCGCGCGCTACTTCAAGGCCGGCGTGGCGCAGGCGGCTGCCAAGAGCGGGCGCAAGGTGCAGGTGCTGGAGCCGGTGTTCGCGAGCCTGAACAAGGCCGACTACAAGATCGAGATCAACAACCTCATGAACTCCGGCGCGCAGGGCCTGTTCATCGGCCTGACCGCGGCGCCCTGCGTGAGCCTGCTGCAGCAGGGCCGCGCGGTGGGCATGGAGAAGCGCTTCAAGGTGATCGGCGAGGCGGGCACCGAGCTGATGATCGCCAAGGCGATGCAGAAGTCGACGCCGCAGAACCTGTGGGGCGTGACCTTCTGGGCGCCGGAGCTGGAGCCGTTCAAGACCCAGTTCCCGGTCAGCAGGGACCTGAGCGAGTACATCGTCAAGGTTGCCGGCACGCCCTACGTGCCGGGCATCGTGCAGGCATCGCATCGCTCGGCGCTCGCGATCTTCAACGCGGTGAAGAAGGCGAACTCGACCGACACCGACGCGGTGATCGCTGCGCTGGAGGGCCTGCAGTTCGACACCGCCGCGGGGCCGTACCGCATCCGCAAGGAAGACCACCAGGGCATCGGCTCGTTCTACTTCGCGAAGATCGGCGCGCGCGATGCGGCGCCGGGCTACGGGCTGGAACAGGTCGTTCGCCTGGATGAAACAGAGATCGTCGAGCCGCCGTCGCCCGGCAGGAAATTCGAGGGCTGAGCGTGGTCAACGAACTTCTCTTCGCGGTGTTCAACGCCGCCGCGTTCGGCATGGCGATCTTCGTGGTCGCCGCGGGCCTGACGCTGATCTTCGGCCTGATGCGCCTGCTCAACATGGCGCAGGGCGGCTTCTTCATGATCGGCGCCTACACCGCCTATTCGGTCATGGGGCGCGACGTGCAGTCGCTCGGCATGTTCCTGTTCGCGGCCCTGGTGGGCGGGGTCGTGGTCGCGCTGCTGGGGCTCGTTACCGACAAGCTGGTGCTGCGCCGGCTGCGCAATGTCGACCCGCACTATGTGCTCATCGCCACCTTCGCGCTGATGATGGTGTGCACCGGCGCGACCAAGCTGATCTGGGGCGTGGACTTCTTTTCGGTCAATCCGCCGCCGGGGCTGGACCAGCCGCTCAACCCGTTCGGCATGTTCTTCTCGGCCTACCAGATCTTCGTGATCGCGGCCGGGGTGCTGGTCTACGCGCTGCTCGAAGTGGCGATCCACCGCATGTGGTTCGGCAAGCTCATGCAGGCGCTCGCGGCCGACCCGTGGATGTCGGGCGTGCTCGGGCTCAACGTGTCCTTCGGGATCGCGCTGAGCGTGATGGCGAGTTTCCTGCTTGCGGGGCTGGCGGGGGGGCTGCTGCTGCCGAACCAGAGCCTGTCCACCGGCCTGGGCGACTCCTACCTGATGTATGCCTTCTTCGCGGTCATCATCGGCGGGCTTGGCAACATCCGCGGCGCGTTCATCGGCTCTCTGGTGCTCGGGCTGGTGCAGAGCCTGAACACGGTGCTGCTGCCTTCGGTGCCGGGGCTGGCGATCTACGTGGTGCTCGCGGCCTTCCTGCTGTGGAAGCCGAGCGGCCTCTTTCCCGCGGTCGGGGCGCAGGCCGAGTCCGGCGGCGAGTCGCACGGCACGGGGCCGCTGCATCGGCCGCGCATTCCGCGCGGCGTCTGGCAGGTGCTGGGCGTGGGCACGGTGGGCGTGCTCGCGACCCTGCCGCTGTGGGTCAACGCCGGCCCGCTGTATGTGGTGGGCACGGTGCTGGTGCAGGTGGTGTTCGCGCTGTCCTGGAACATCCTCTTCGGCTACACCGGGCTGGTGTCCTTCGGGCATGCAGGCTTCTTCGCGCTGGGCGCGTACCTGGCGGCGCTGGCGCTGCGCCACGTCGCGGGCGTGCCTTTCCTCGGCGTGCTCGGCGCAGCGGCATTGCTCGGCGCATGCGCCGCATGGGTGATCGGCGTGCTGGCACTGCGGCGCATGAGCGGCGTCTTCCTTGCCGTGCTCACCGTCGCACTGGCGGAGGCGCTGCGGCTCATCATCGGCTTCTCGACCCTGCTGGGCCGCGAGGACGGCATCACCGATATCCCGCGCCCGGCGCTCGACTTCGGCGTGCTGCGCATCGACCTCGCGAGCTCGAACGCCTACTACTGGTTCCTGCTCGTCGCCACGGTGTTGATCACTGCCTTCCTGTGGTGGCTGCTGCACAGCCGCTTCGGCCGTACGCTGCAGACGGTGCGGCAGGACGCGGAGCGCGCCGCCTTCATGGGCACGAACGTGGCGCGCTACCGGCTCGCGGCGTTCGTGATCTCGGGTGCGGTGGCGGCGGTGGCGGGTGCGCTGTATGCGCCGTGGTCGCGCATCGTGACGGTGGAGGAAGTGCACTGGCTCGCTTCCGCGCAGCCGATGCTGAACACCCTGCTGGGTGGCGTCGGGTCCTTCTGGGGCCCGGTGGTCGGCGCCGGTCTCTTCGCCACGATCACCTATGCGACGCGCACGCTGGTGGGCCTGTCGGAACTGATCGTCGGCACCGGCCTGCTCGCGATCATCCTGCTCGCACCCAACGGCGCGGTCGGCCTCTGGCGCAGCGTCGAGGAGCGGCTGTGGGGCCGCCGCACCACACGCCCGGCCGAAGCGCCTTCGCGCGTCGCGCCCGTCGGCAAGCTCGAAGCGGGAGGTGCGCGATGAGCGAGGCGCTCCTGCGCGTCGAGGACGTGCGCAAGAACTATGGTCCGATCGAGGTGCTCCATGGGGTGAGCCTGTCGGTCGCACGCGGCGAGGTCTTCGCGATCATCGGCCCCAACGGCGCCGGCAAGACCACGATGTTCAAGGTCATGACCGGCGAGGTGCCGTGCAACGGCGGCTCGATCCGCTTCGGCGGCAAGGACGTCACGCGCATGCCGGCGCACGAGCGCGTGCGCGAAGGCTTCGGCCGCACCTTCCAGGTGGCGCGTGTGTTCCACGACTTCACCGTGCTCGACAACGTGATCGCAGCGGTCGAGGCACGCCGCCAGTTCAGGCGCGAGCCGCTGGGTTCCCGCTGGCGCTGCGCCCCTTCCTCCGACGTGCGCGACGAAGCGATGGCGCTGCTGGAGGACGTGAAGCTCCACCCCCTGGCCGGCGAGGCGGCGCGCTTCCTGTCGCACGGCGACAAGAAGCGGCTCGAGTTCGTGATCGCCCTGGCGGGCCGCCCGACCATCCTGATGCTCGACGAGCCCACCGCCGGCATGTCGCCGAGCGACCGGGCCGAGATCGCGCAGATGGTCTCGCGCGCGCAGAAGGAGCGCGGCATCACGGTGGTCATGACCGAGCACGACATGGATGTGGTGTTCGGGCTCGCGCACCGGATCATGGTGATGAACTACGGCGCGGTCGTCTCCACCGGCAGCGTGGAGCAGGTGCGCGCCGATCCGAAGGTTCGCGAGGTCTACCTCGGCAAGGAGATGGTCGGTGCTTGAAGTCCGCGAACTCGATGCTTTCTACGGCGACAGCCACATCCTGCTTGGTGCGCAGATCTCGGTGAAGGCGGGGCAGCGGGTCGCGCTGCTCGGCCGCAACGGCGCCGGCAAGTCGACCCTGCTCAAGAGCGTGATGAACGCCGGCCCGCGCGTGCGCGGCGTCGTGCGCTTCGACGGCAAGGACCTGCGCGATGTGCCGACGCACCAGCGCACGCGCATGGGGCTGTCGCTGGTGCCGGAGGACCGGCGCATCTTTACCCACCTCACGGTGACCGAGAACATCGCGATCGCACGCTATGGTGCGTCGCCTTCGCGGCCCGCGGTGCCCGTGCCGGACATCATCGCGCGCTTCCCGATGCTCGCGCCGCTGCAGCAGCGCTACGGCGGCCAGCTCAGTGGCGGGCAGCAGCAGCTGCTGGCGGTCGCACGCGCGATGGCTGCCAACCCACGCCTTCTGCTGCTCGACGAGCCGACCGAAGGGCTCGCGCCGATCATCGTCGAGGAGATGGCGCACGACGTGGTGCGCACCTGCACCGAAGGAAACGTCGCGCTGCTGCTGTGCGAACAGAACATCTGGTTCGCCCGCCGCTGCACCCAGTACGTCTACGTGATCGACACCGGCCGCGTGGTGTTCGAAGGCGACTGGGAGCGCTTCGACGCCAATCCGCAGGTCCAGCAGCGCTACCTCGCGCTCTGAACGGGCCTTCACTCCATTCCAACGCCAACATCAAGACTCCCATGGATCTCCAGTACACCCCCGAACAGAACCAGCTCAGGGAAAGCGTCGAGCGCTTCGTGCGCGAGGAATACGACTTCACGCGCCGCCGCAAGCTCGCTGCGAGCGATCTCGGCCACGACGAGAACTGCTGGCGCAGCTATGCCGAGTTCGGCTGGCTCGCGGTGCCCTTCAGCGAGGGGGACGGCGGCATCGGCGGCGATGCGACCGACACCGGCATCGTCATGGAAGGCGTCGGGCGCGGGCTGCTGCTGGAGCCTTACCTGGCAAATGTCGTGCTCGCGGGCGGCGTGCTCGCCGCGCTAGGGAGTACCGGCCAGAAGGCCGAATGGCTGCAGCCGATGATGACCGGCCAGCGCAAGCTGGCACTGGCCCATGCCGAGCCCGAATCGCGCTACGAACTCGCGCATTGCGAGACCACCGCGCAGCGCGCGGGTGCGGGCTGGCGCATCGACGGGCGCAAGTCTTTCGTCCAGGGCGGCGGCGTGGCCGACTTCTACGTGGTGATCGCGCGCACCTCGGGGCAGCGCGACGATGCGCAGGGCCTGACGGCGCTGGTGGTCGACGCGAACGCGCGCGGCCTCGAAGTGAAGCCCTACGCCACGCACGACGGCACGCGTGCGGCCGATCTGGTCTTCGACGGCGTGCAGATCGACGACGCCCGCCGTCTCGGCGAAGCGGGCGCGGCCTTTCCGGCGCTCGAACGGGTGATCGACCAGGCGATTGCCGCGATTGCCTCCGAAGCGGTGGGCGCCATGGGCGCGCTGGTCGACATGACGCTCGAATACCTCAAGACCCGCCAGCAGTTCGGCCGGCCGATCGGCACCAATCAGGCGCTGCAGCACCGCATGGTCGACATGTACATCGCGCTCGACGAGGCGCGCTCGATGGCGCTCTACGGCGCGCTGATGCTGGGCGAGGCCGATCCGGCGGCGCGGCGCAAGGCGCTCTCGGCCACCAAGATCGAGATCGACCGCACCGCGCGGCGCGTCGGGCAGGAGGCGGTCCAGCTCCACGGCGCGATGGGGGTGACGGAGGAACTCGCCGTAGGCCACTACTTCAAGCGCCTGTCGATGATCGGCGTGACCTTCGGCGACATGAGCTGGCACCTGCAGCGCCACGCGCTGGCCTGAGCCGGACGGGAGGACGCAAGCGTGGACCTTGGTCTTTCGCCTCAGGAGCAGGCATTCGAAACGGAAGTGCGCGAGTTCATCGCGCGCGAGTTGCCGGGCGACATCCGCGAGAAGGTGCGGCAGGACCGGCACCTCGATCGCGGGGACTTCATGCGCTGGCAGCAGATCCTCGGCCGCAAGGGCTGGTTCACCGGCGCGTGGCCGCACGAGTTCGGCGGCCATGCATGGACGGCCATGCAGACCATCATCTTCAATCGCGTCGCGGGCGAGATGCATTGCCCCGAGCTGCAGGTCTTCGGCCCGGCGATGGTGGGGCCGGTGCTCTACACCTTCGGCACGCCGGAACAGAAGGCCCGGCATCTGCCGGCGATCCGCGATTCGTCGGTGTGGTGGTGCCAGGGCTACTCGGAGCCGGGCGCCGGGTCCGACCTCGCGTCCTTGCAGACCGCCGCCGAGAACCGCGGCGACCACTACCTCGTCAATGGCCAGAAGATCTGGACCTCGTACGCGCATTTCGCCGACTGGATGTTCTGCCTCGTGCGCACCGGGCGCGAGGGCAAGCGGCAGCAGGGCATCTCCTTCCTGCTGATCGACATGAAGACGCCGGGCATCGAGGTGCAGCCGATCCGGATGATGGATGGCCGCCACTACCTCAACGCGGTGTTCTTCAATGATGTGAAGGTGCCGGCGTCCAACCTCATCGGCGAGGAGGGGCGCGGCTGGACGTACGCGAAGTTCCTGCTGGAGCATGAGCGCGTGGAGAACGCCAACCTGCGCTTCATCACGCAGGAGCTGCAGAAGCTGCGCCGCGTTGCATCGCAGGTGCAGGGCGACGGCCGCCGGCTCGCGGACGACCCTTCGTTCATGGCCGAGGTGAGCGCGGTCGAGGTGCAGTTCAAGGCACTGGAGATCGGCCTCTTGCGCATGCTGTCGGACATGCATGCCGGCGCGCCCGCAGGGCCCGGCAAGTCGTCCTTCATCAAGATCCGCGGCACCGAGATCGCGCAGCGCATCACCGAGCTGCTGGTGCAGGCGAGTGGGCCGGATGCGATCCGCTACCAGCCGGGGCCACTCTTCGGTCAGGGCGAAGGCGACCTGATCGGGCCCGAGCATGCGCTCGGCCCGGTCGCCACGTACCTCTTCTGCCGGGCGATGACGATCTATGGCGGCAGCACCGAGGTGCAGAAGAACATCATGGCCAAGCACGCGCTGGGCCTTTGAGGATCACAAGACACATGAACGACGACATCGACTACCTCCAGGGCGAGAAGCCGCTGCACGAGTACCTGCGCGGCCATGCGCGTCGCGATCCCGCGAAGCCTGCGCTCGTCTGGTACGGGCGCGAGATCAGCTACGGTGAGCTCGACCGCCTGAGCGACGCCTTCGCGCGGGAGCTGCACGAGCGCGGCGTTGCGAAGGGCGACCGTGTGGCGCTCTTCATGCAGAACTGCCCGCAGTACCTGATCGCGCACTTCGGAATCCAGAAGATCGGCGCGATCGTGAGCCCGTGCAGCCCGATGTTCAAGGCGCACGAGTTCGCGTACCAGGTGGGTGATCTGGGCGCGAAGGCGATCGTCGCGGCGGACCACCTGGTGCCGATCGTGCAGTCGGTCGCCGACCGGGTGAAGGTGCCGAACCTGTTCAGCGTGCGCTACGCGGACTTCCTGCCCGAGAAGCCCACGCTGCGCGTTCCCGACGAAGTTGCCGCGCGGCGGCCGCAGCCCGGAGGCACCATCGACTTCCACGCGGCGGTCACGCGCGCGGACGTGGCCGCGCCGGCGGTCGACCTGTCGATGGACGATGTCTCGCTGATGACCTACACCTCGGGCACCACCGGCATGCCCAAGGGCGCGATGCTCAGCTATCGCAATGCGCTCTACAAGACGGCGGTGGGGCAGGAGATGTTCCGTATCCGCAGCGACGATGTGATGCTCGCGGTCGCGCCGCTCTATCACATCGCCGGGATGATCTGCGGCGTGACCATGCTGGCCTACAGCGGCGCGACAGTGGTGCTGCTCAACCGCATGGACGCGCTGGCCGTGCTGCAGGCCGTCGAGCGGCATCGCGTCACCTGGTGGTATGCCATGGCGCCGATGCTGGTCGCCGCGATGAACGAGCCCGGTGCGGAAAAGTTCGATCTCTCCACGCTGCACACCACGATGGCGACCAGCTTCGGTATCAAGCTGACCCAAGAGCTTGCCGGGCGCTGGAGTGCCTTCGCCAACGGCTGCCTGGTGTACGAGGCGGGCTACGGGCTGTCGGAGACGCACACCAACGACGTGCTGATGCCCCGCGACGCGGTGCGCTGGGGCACCAACGGCGTGCCGGGACGGGGCGTCGAGCTGAAGATCCTCGGTGTCGACGGCCGCGAGCTGCCGGTCGGCGAAAGCGGCGAGATCGCGGTGCGCAGCCGCGGCGTGTTCCATGGCTACTGGAACCGTCCCGACGCCACGGCCGAAGTGCTGCGCAATGGCTGGGTCCACACGGGCGACATCGGCCGCATGGACGCGCAGGGCTACCTCACCTTCATCGGCCGCGTGAAGGAGATGATCAAGGTGTCCGGTTTCAGCGTGTTCCCCGAGGAGGTCGAGGCCATCCTGATCCTCCATCCCGAGGTGAGGCAGGTCGCGGTGATCGGCGTGCCCGACAAGGACAAGGGCGAGGTGGTGAAGGCCTTTGTCGTGCCCAAGTCGAAGACGCTCGACATCGATGCGCTGCTGGGCTGGGCGCGGGAGAACATGTCGCACTACAAGGTGCCCAGGCAGGTGGAGTTCCGGGATGCGTTGCCGGCCAGCGGCACCGGCAAGGTGCTGCGCCGGCTGCTGAAGGAGCCGGCCTGAAGCTCGTCGGGTACTCTCGACCGCCTCGAACAATGACGGAGGCAACCGGATGTACATCGAACAAGGCGGAGAAGGCGCGGACCTCCTCGTGATGCTGCACGGCATGGGTGCGACGGCGGCGGTGTGGTCGCCGATGTGCGCCCAGGCCAGTGACCGCTGGCGCGGCCGCTGGATGGCCGTCGACCTGCCGGGACATGGCGAATCCGATCCCCAGGACGCCTACGCGGTCGGCCAGTACGCCGCCAGCGTGGCTCTCGCGGTGCTGCCGCATGTCGATCGCGCAGGGCGGCTCGTGGTGCTCGGGCATTCGCTCGGCGGCGTGATCGGTCTCGCGCTCGCGACGGGGTGGTTCGGCATCGCGCCGCATCGGGTCCTCGGCGTGGGCATCAAGGTCGCGTGGACCGACGACGAACTGCGGGGCATGGAGACGCTTGCCGCGCGGCCGGCGAAGCAGTTCGCGGAATCAGAGGAAGCCTGGGACCGCTATCTCAAGGTGTCGGGGCTCGCCGGCCTCGCCGAAGCCGGATCGCCGGCTGCGCGACGCGGCGTGCGGCGGGACGCAGAGGGCTGGCGCCTGGCGATGGATCCTCGCGCGCACGGCGTCGGCAAGCCGCCGACGGGCGACCTGTTCAAGCTGGCCCGCTGTCCGGTTCACCTGGGCCGGGCGGGCAACGATGCGCTCGTGACGCTGGAGCAGCTCCGCGCGATAGATCCGGACGCCTCGGATCTCGGGCCGCATGGCCACAACGTGATGGTCGAGGCGCCGGCGACGGTCTGGGATTGGCTGACCTCTTTCGAGGCCTCGAACGTCTCCAGCGACCGGCCCTGACGTCCGCCGCCGCGAGCACCTCGCGGCTTCGGTCGGACGAGGGAGCCGGATCGCGTCAGCCGCTTCCTACATCGCGCGACTGCCGAGTGAGGCAGATCGGAAATCGACCGGGAACCCCCGTTGCGAACTCGACACGCATGCGTGATAGTGCCAGTTGGCATCCTGCGGCCAGGAGATAGGCTGCCGGACGCAGACGCTGTCCGAGGCGCTCCCATTGCTGAAGAGACAGGCCGTCCGCGATGTCTCTCCACACACAAAGGTGGTCCAGCATGCAAGCGGTTGAAAAGATTCCGTTCGTGGCCTCGGAGGACGAGCTCGGGCTGCTTCTGGAGGCGCTCACGCGACTTCGCAAGGGCGACTCCAAGGCGCGTCTGCCGATGCACTGGACCGGCCTTTCCGGCAAGGTGGCAGAAGTCTTCAACGACGTGGTCGAACAGAACTCGGCGCTGGCTTCCGAGCTCGTGCGGCTGCGCAAGGTGGTGGGTCGCGAAGGCAAGCTCAAGCAGCGCGCGGTGATGGCGGAGACGCGCGGCTTCTGGGGCGAGTCGATCGAATGCGTGAATGCGCTCATCGACGACCTGGTGCATCCGACCACCGAAGTCGCGCGCGTGATCGGCGCCGTCGCGCAGGGCGATCTGTCCAAGAGCATGGCGCTCGATGTCGACGGCCGCGAGCTCGAAGGCGAATTCCTGCGCACCGCCAAGACGATCAACAAGATGGTGGAGCAGCTCGGCGACTTCTCCGCCGAAGTGACGCGCGTGGCGCGCGAAGTGGGCACCGAAGGCAAGCTCGGCGGGCAGGCCAAGGTCAAGGGCGTGGCCGGCACCTGGAAGGACCTGACCGACTCCGTCAACTCGATGGCCGGCAACCTCACCGACCAGGTGCGCAACATCGCGGACGTGACCACGGCGGTTGCGAAAGGCGACCTCTCTAAGAAGATCGACGTGGACGTCAAGGGCGAGTTCCTGACGCTGAAGAACACGATCAACACGATGGTGGACCAGCTTCGCTCGTTCGCGTCCGAAGTGACGCGGGTCGCTCGCGAGGTGGGCACCGAAGGCTCGCTCGGCGGTCAGGCGCGGGTCGAGGGCGTCTCCGGCACATGGAAGGACCTGACCGACTCGGTTAACTCGATGGCCGGCAACCTCACCAGCCAGGTCCGCAACATCGCGGACGTGACGAAGGCGGTGGCTGCAGGCGATCTTTCCAAGAAGATCACGGTGGACGTCAAAGGCGAGATCCTCGAGCTGAAGAACACGGTCAACACCATGGTCGACCAGCTTCGATCGTTCGCGGCCGAAGTCACGCGGGTGGCGCGCGAAGTGGGCACCGAAGGCAAGCTGGGTGGCCAGGCCGACGTGCAGGGCGTGGCGGGCACCTGGAAGGATCTCACCGAGTCGGTGAACTTCATGGCCGGCAACCTGACCTCGCAGGTGCGCAACATCGCCGAAGTCACCACGGCGGTGGCGGCGGGGGACCTCTCCAAGAAGATCACGGTGGACGTGAAGGGCGAGATCTCGGAGCTCAAGAACACGATCAACAGCATGGTGGACCAGCTTCGCTCGTTCGCGGCCGAAGTCACGCGCGTCGCGCGCGAAGTGGGCACCGAAGGCAAGCTCGGCGGCCAGGCCGACGTGCAGGGCGTGGCCGGGACCTGGAAGGACCTGACGAACTCGGTCAACTCCATGGCCTCGAACCTCACGAGCCAGGTGCGCAACATCGCCGACGTGACGAAGGCGGTGGCGGCGGGCGACCTGTCCAAGAAGATCACGGTGGACGTGAAGGGCGAGATCCTCGAACTGAAGGCCACGATCAATACGATGGTCGACACGCTCAATTCCTTCGCGGCCGAAGTGACGCGGGTGGCGCGCGAGGTGGGTACCGAAGGCAAGCTCGGCGGGCAGGCCGACGTGCAGGGCGTGGCCGGCACCTGGAAGGACCTCACCGAGTCGGTGAACTTCATGGCCGGCAACCTGACCTCGCAGGTGCGCAACGTGGCCGAAGTGACCACCGCCGTGGCGGCGGGCGACCTCGGCAAGAAGATCACCGTCGATGCGAAGGGCGAGGTGCTCGAACTCAAGAACACCATCAACACGATGGTGGACCAGCTTTCTTCCTTCGCCGCCGAAGTGACGCGTGTGGCGCGCGAGGTGGGCACCGAAGGCAAGCTCGGCGGTCAGGCCGACGTGCAGGGCGTGGCCGGCACCTGGAAGGACCTGACCGAATCGGTGAACTCGATGGCGTCGAACCTCACCTCGCAGGTGCGCAACATCGCGGATGTGACGAAGGCGGTGGCCGCAGGCGATCTGTCCAAGAAGATCACGGTGGATGTGAAGGGCGAGATCCTCGAACTGAAGAACACCGTCAACACGATGGTGGACACGCTCAACTCCTTCGCGGCCGAAGTGACGCGCGTGGCGCGCGAGGTGGGCACCGAAGGCAAGCTCGGCGGCCAGGCCGACGTGCAGGGCGTGGCCGGCACCTGGAAGGACCTCACCGATTCGGTGAACCTGATGGCCTCGAACCTCACGAGCCAGGTGCGCAACATCGCGGACGTGACGAAGGCGGTGGCGGCGGGCGATCTGTCCAAGAAGATCACGGTGGACGTGAAGGGCGAGATCCTCGAACTCAAGGCCACCATCAACACGATGGTGGACCAGCTCTCGTCCTTCGCCGCCGAAGTGACGCGTGTGGCGCGCGAAGTGGGCACCGAGGGCCGCCTCGGCGGACAGGCCGAGGTGAAGGGCGTCTCGGGTACCTGGAAGGACCTGACCGACAACGTGAACTTCATGGCCGGCAACCTGACCGGCCAGGTGCGCGGGATCGCGAAGGTGGTGACCGCGGTGGCCGGAGGCGACCTCAAGCAGAAGCTGACGGTGGAGGCCAAGGGCGAGATTGCCGCGCTGGCCGAGACCATCAACAGCATGACGGACACGCTCGCGACCTTTGCCGACCAGGTGACCACGGTCGCGCGCGAAGTGGGCGTGGAAGGCAAGCTCGGCGGCCAGGCCAAGGTGCCCGGCGCGGCCGGCACGTGGAAGGGCCTGACGGAGAACGTCAACCAGCTTGCCGCCAACCTCACCACGCAGGTGCGTGCGATCGCCGAGGTGGCGACTTCGGTGACGCAGGGCAACCTCACCCGCTCGATCACGGTCGAGGCGCAGGGCGAGGTGGCCGCGCTCAAGGACACGATCAACGAGATGATCCGCAACCTGCGCGACACGATCCGGAAGAACACCGAGCAGGACTGGCTCAAGACCAACCTCGCGAAGTTCAGTCGCATGCTGCAGGGGCAGAAGGACCTGCTCACGGTCGGCCAGCTCATCCTGTCGGAGCTTGCGCCGGTGGTCGGCGCGCAGCAGGCCGAGTTCTACGTGCTCACCAACGTGGGCGGCACGCCCAGGCTCAAGCTCTTTGCGAGCTATGCATCGGCCGGGCAGAACGCGCACGGCAAAGAGATCGAGCTGGGACAGGGACTGGTCGGCCAGTGCGCGGTCGAGAAGTCGAAGATCCTGCTGACCAACATCGCCAACCCGGCCTTCCGCATCGCGACCGGTCTCAGCGAAAGCGCGGCGATGGACGTGATCGTGCTGCCGATCGTGTTCGAAGGCGAGGTGCGCGGCGTGATGGAGCTGGCGTCGCTGGAGCGCTTCAACCCGTCGCACCAGGCCTTCCTCGATCAACTCACCGAATCGATCGGCATCGTGATCAACACGATCGCGGCCAACATGCGCACCGAAGATCTGCTCACGCAATCGCAATCGCTCGCGGAAGAGCTCCAGAGCCGCCAGCTCGAACTGCAGCAGACCAACGAGGAGTTGCAGGAAAAGGCCCGCCTGCTGGTGCACCAGAACCAGGAAGTGGAGCGCAAGAACCGCGAGGTCGAGCAGGCCCGGCAGGCGCTCGAAGAAAAGGCCGAGCAGCTCGCGCTCACCTCGAAGTACAAGTCCGAGTTCCTCGCGAACATGTCGCACGAGTTGCGCACGCCGCTCAACAGCCTGCTGATCCTCTCCGACCAGCTCTGCAAGAACACCGGCGGCAACCTCACGGCCAAGCAGGTGGAGTTCGCCAAGACCATCCACCTGTCAGGCAACGACCTGCTGATGCTCATCAACGACATCCTCGACCTGTCGAAGATCGAGTCTGGCACCGTGGCGGTCGAGGTGAGCGAGCTTCGGCTCGACGACCTGCAGCGTTCGGTGGAACGCAGCTTCCGCCATGTGGCCGAATCGCGGCATGTGGGCTTCGAGATCGTCGCCCCGCAGACGTTGCCCGAGACGCTGGTCACCGATGCGAAGCGGCTCCAGCAGATCATCAAGAACCTGCTGTCCAATGCCTTCAAGTTCACGCACCAGGGCTCGGTGTCGTTGTCGATCTCGCGGGTGGATGGCGGCTGGTCGCGTGACAACGAGGAGCTCAATCGCGCGAGCAGCGTGGTGGCCTTCTCGGTGTCCGACACCGGCATCGGCATCTCGGCGGACAAGCAGCAGATCATCTTCGAGGCCTTCCAGCAGGCGGATGGATCGACCTCGCGCAAGTACGGTGGCACGGGCCTCGGCCTTGCGATCAGCCGGGAACTGGCGCGGCTGCTCGGCGGCGAGATCCGGTTGAAGAGCGTGCCCTCGCAGGGCAGCACCTTCACGCTCTACCTGCCGCAGAACTACAGCCCGTCGCGCAGCATGCGCACCAGCCGCAGCGCGCAGGTGGAGCCCGAAACGCTGCCGCGCGCCGAACCCGCGGTTGCCCATGTGGAGCCGGCAGCGGATGCGCATGACTTCGAGGTCAATGTCGCCGACGACGATCGCGGCAACATCCTCCCGGGCGACCGGGTCGCGCTGATCGTGGAGAACGACCTTGCGTTCTCGAAGATGTTGCTCCAGTCCGCGCGGCGCGTGGGTTTCAAGGGGCTGGTGAGCGCGAGCGGCGCGGATGCGCTGGCGCTCACGCGCGACTACCGGCCGGCCTTCATCACGCTCGACATCTTCCTGCCCGACATGGAAGGCTGGCGCATCCTGGAGCGGCTCAAGGCCGATCTCGCGACGCGGCACATCCCGGTGCTCGTGGTGTCCACCGACGACTCGCGCGAGCGCGCGCTCGAGTCGGGGGCGGTGGGCTTTCTCGAGAAGCCGCTGCAGTCGATCGACATGGTGGATGTGGCGCTCGCCGACCTGCGCGACTTCCTGCGCTCGGGCACGCGCAGGCTGCTGCTCGCGATGAAGCCATCGGACCTGCGCGACCGCTACGTCGGGTCGCTGGGCGGCGATGTGCAGGTCACCATCGCGGATTCGGTGGAACGCGTGCGGCAGGAACTGGCGCGCAGCGATGTGGATTGCCTCGTCGCCGACGCTTCTCCCGCGGGCTTGCATCGCGGCGACATCGCCGAATTCGTCGAGAACCGGTCGGCTGCCAGACAGCTGCCCATCGTGCTGTTCAGCCCCGACGGCGGCGCATTGCCAGGATGGGAGCCGGGCCCCCAAGGCTCGGCGCTGTGCCTGGCGCCCACGCTGGAGCGGCTGATCGACGCGACCACCTTCTTCCTCCATCGGGGCATCGCGGTGATGACGCAGGCCGAGCGCGCCGCGGTCGACGCGGTGAGCGATGCGGTGCGCACGCTCGCGGGCAAGAAGGCGCTGATCGTCGACGACGACATCCGCAACATCTTCGCGCTCGCAGCGGTGCTCGACGAGCAGGGCATGTCGATCGTCTCGGCGGAAAACGGCCGCGATGCGATCCGGCAGGTCCAGGAAGATCCGGACATCGACGTGGTGCTGATGGACATCATGATGCCGGAGATGGACGGCATGGAAACCATGCGCGAGCTGCGCAAGCTGCCGCGCGGCAAGCACCTGCCGCTGATCGCGGTGACCGCGAAGGCGATGAAGGGCGACCGGGAGAAGTGCATCGAGGCGGGCGCCTGGGACTACCTTTCAAAGCCGGTGGAGACCGCCCACCTGCTGGTCGTGCTGCGAGGCTGGCTGTGCCACTAGACCCGTCGAACGCAGGGATGGTGCAGCCGCCCGACGAGGGGGCGGAGCCGGTCGACATCCTCATCGTGGACGACCTGCCGGAGAAGCTGCTCGTCTTCCGCACGGTGCTGGAGGATCTGGGCCAGAACCTCGTGGCGGTGCGCTCGGGAGCGGAGGCGTTGCGCGAGATCCTGAAGCGCGAGTTCGCGGTCATCCTGCTCGACGTCAACATGCCGGACCTCGACGGCTTCGAGACCGCGGCACTGATCCGCAAGCACCGCCGCTCCGCCTACACGCCGATCATCTTCATCACCTCCTACTGGGACGAGGTGCAAAGCGCACGCGGCTACTCGCTCGGGGCGGTGGACTTCATCATCTCGCCGGTGGTGCCCGAGGTGCTGCGCAGCAAGGTCGGCGTGTTCGTGTCGCTCTACCAGATGAAGCGGCAGATCCAGGTGCAGGCGGACAGCCGCGCCGCCGTGATGGCCGCCGAAGCCGCGCGCCGCGTCGCCGAGGAGAACGACCGGCGCTCGGCCTTCCTCGCGCATGCGAGCCGCACGCTGGGCGGAACGCTGGAGATCGATCGCGCGATGGCGCAGCTGGCCGAGCTGCTCGTGCCGGCGTTCGGATCCAGGGCGGTGGTGCGGCTGATCGATGCCGAGTCGGAGGTCGACGGCTGGTGCGTTGCCGAAGAGACCGGCGGCGGTGTGCGCATCCGTACGAATGCGGAGCCGGGCGCGGCGCTGGAGCCGGCCGTCGAAGCGTTGCTCCGGAAGGTCATCGATTCGGGCCATGCCGTCGAAATCGATTCCGCGCGCGAAGGGCGCGGCGATCTGCCATGGGCATGGATGGCCGCGGTGCCCTTGGCGTCGGGTGACCGGCGGCTGGGTGCGCTGTGGGTCGCGCTCGACGAAGGCCGCGCCTGGCCGCACGCGACCGCCGCGGGTGTGCTCGGCGAAGTAGCCGTACGGGCGTCGGTGGCGTTCGAGAATGCGCGGCTCTACGGGCTCCTGCAGCGGGAGATCGTCGAGCGCCAGATGGTCCAGCAGGAGCTGCAGCTGGCCAGCCGCCGCAAGGACGAGTTCCTCGCGATGATGTCGCACGAGCTTCGCAATCCGCTGGCGTCCATCGCCACCGCGATCGAGGTGATCCGCCGGATTGCGCCGAACGAAGGCAAGCTCACCTGGGCGATCGATGTCGCGAGCCGCCAGTCGCGGCAGATGACCCGGCTCATCGAGGAGCTGCTCGATGTCTCGCGCATCAGCGAAGGAAAGATCGTCCTCAAGTACGAGAGCTTCGAGTTGCGCCACCTCGTCGCGCAGAGCGTCGAGACGGTGCGAGCGGCGGTCGAGCGGCACCGGCAGACGCTGAGCGTGCATGTCCCGGACGAGCCACTGTGGGTGCGCGGCGATGTGGCGCGGCTCACGCAGGTGATCTCGAACCTGTTGCACAACGCATCGAAGTACAGCGCGGAGGGCAAGGCGATCGCGCTGCATGCGCGGCGCGAGGGCGAGGAGATCGTGCTGACGGTGCACGACCAGGGCATGGGCATCGAGCCCGAACTGCTGCCGCGCATCTTCGATCTCTTCGCGCAGGGCCAGCGCGGGCTGGATCGTGCGCAAGGCGGCTTGGGCGTGGGCCTGACGCTCGCGCGGCGACTCACGCACCTGCATGGCGGCGACATCGAGGCCTTCAGCGAGGGCAAGGACAGGGGTTCGATCTTCAAGGTGCGGCTGCCGTGCGCGAACGAGGCCGGGGCCGTCGAGCCGTCCGGTGCATCCGAGCCCGCGCCGCGGGCCGCGGGCCGCAGGGTGCTGGTCGTCGACGACAACCTCGATGCCGCCGCCGGCATCGAGGCCCTGTTGCATATCGACGGCCACGAGGTCCGCGTGGCGCTGGACGGCGAGCAGGGCCTCGAGATCTTCGTCGACTTCGAGCCGGCGGTGGTCATCCTCGACATCGGCCTGCCGAAGATCGATGGCTACGAGGTCGCGCGGCGCATGCGCGCGATGCCGCAGGGGCGCGGCGTGCTGCTGATCGCGCTCACCGGCTACGGGCAGGCCGAGGATCGCCAGGCGGCGCTCGATGCGGGCTTCGACAGGCACTTCGTGAAGCCCGCCGACGCGCAACAGTTGCTGGCGTGCATCAGGGAATGGCGCAACGGCGGCAGCGCCGCTGAGGCACAGATGATCGCGCCGCAGCGCGCGACGACCTGACCCGCGCATCGCCTCCGAGCCTGCCAGTCTGTTCGGCAACGGAATCGTCGTCGTTGCCAAACTGCGGTCCTGCCCCCCACAATGCGCCGGCCACTTCAACGAAGGACGAACGGATGACTTCCCGCTTCCTGGCGTTTGTGCCGCTGCTGCTGACTTCCATGCTCCTGGGCGCTTGCGCCAATCCACCGGGTGCGGCACCCAAGGACACATTGGCGCGGATCAGCCAGACGCAGACGATCCGGCTGGGCTTCCGCGAGGATGCGAAGCCCTTCGCCTTCAATGGCCCTGACGGCGCGCCCGCGGGCTATTCGGTGGAACTGTGCAAGCGTGTCGCGAGTTCGCTGAAGTCGCAGTTGGGCCTCGCCAAGCTCGACGTGCAGTGGGTGCCCGTGACCGTCGCTTCGCGGATGCCGTCGGTGATCGACGGGACCGTCGATCTCGAATGCGGAAGCACCTCGCGCACGCTCGGCCGCGAGCGGCAGGTCGATTTCAGCAACACCATCTGGGTGGAGGGTGCTTCGTTCGTGTCGCTGTCCTCCAAGCCGGTCGGGCGTGCTGTCGAACTCAACGGCAAGCGCGTGGGCGTGATTCCCGGGTCCACCACGGAGAAGGTGCTCAAGGACCTCTCGGGCCGCGGCATCGTGCCGGTCTTCGTCACGGTCCAGACGCACACCGACGGCATCGCCGCCGTGCGCGACGGACGCGCCGATGCGTACGCGACGGACCGCCTGATCCTCGTGGGCGAAGTGCTCGGCGGCCCGGCCGGCAGCACGCTGCGGCTGAGCGACGACTACCTCTCGATGGAGACCTACTCGTTGATGATGCGCCGTGATCCGGACATGCGCCTGGCGGTGAACCGCGCGCTGGCGGAGGTCTACCGCAGCGGCGAGATCGTTAACGTGTTCCGCCAGACCTTCGCGCCGGGCATGGTGCCCTCGCCGCTTATCGAGGCGGTGTATGTGCTGAACGCGCTGCCGGAGTGAGCGCGGCGCGAGGGAGGCTCAGCCGGCCCACGGACTGTGATTCAGCTTGTACTCGCCGAGCGTCCGCTCCCCAACTCCCGCGTGCGCAACCAGGCGCACCGTCAGCACATGCGCGGGCAGGCCGCGCACGATCGCGATCTTCGGCACCATCAGGATCGCGCCGGACGCGGGATCGAAGGGGATGTCTTCCGCCCGGTACTCAGCATCGTTTGCGAACGACAGGCGCAGCACCGCATCGACGCGTTCGACGTCCGCCAGCGGGGCTTCGATGCGTGCGACCAGCACCTCGTCCTCGGGCGCGGCGCTGCAGTTGACGCTGCCGTTGTGCGCAAGGCGGTATTCGCGCACGTGCCGTCCCTCATCGATCAGGTGCTGCACGAAGGGCGCGCTCACGAAGGCGTGCACCAGCCCGGCGTCGAAGGCGCGCCGCACCGCATCGCCGAGTGCGACCAGTCCTTCCAGCGTGCGGCCGCACGGGTCGCAGCCGAGCAGGTGCAGGTCGATGGCGTCCGTCTGCGCGTCGTCCGTTTCGCCGAGCCAGTAGGCCAGCAGGGTCTCTTCGTCGAGGTGCGGGTTCATGCCGCGAGCTCCCGGCCGCTTTCCACGCAGCGGCGCAATTGGGCGATGCCCCGGTGGCGGATCACGCGCACGTTGCCGGCGGTGAGGCCCAGTTCATCCGCCACCTCCCAGGCAGGCTTCTCGTCGTAGAAGCTCATCAGCAGCACGCTGCGTTCGCGTTCGCGGAGCGCATCGAGGCAGCGGGCGACGCGCTCGTGATCGTGGCGCGGTGCGATCGTGATGTCCGACGAGGCCAGCATCTCGCCGTGGCGCTCCAGCAGGCTTTCGCGGCGCGATTCCTTGCGATGCATCGCCACCACCAGCGTGCGACAGCTTCCGAAGATGAAGGACACCACCCGCTCGGGCTCGCGCACACGGCCGGTGCGGAGCTGGTCGAGCACCAGCAGCATCACCTGCTGCATGAGGTCGTCCGCCGCCGAGGCGTCGCGCAGGTGGCGAAGGCCGTAGCGGCGCACGCGCGGGGCCAGATGGCGGTAGAGGGCCGTCTCGGCCTCCACGTCGCGCGCTGCTCCCGCACTGGCGATGCGCAGGGCCAGCGTCACCTCGGCGTCGGATTCCGCCGATTGCGCGGCTTTCGCTTGCACGGCATGTGGCATGGGGCGCAGCTTAGCGGCGTGTGCGCGGAATTTCCAGATGGCTGTAACGCCCGGCCCCGTCGCGGCACAACCTGCCGTCATTCACCCACGGACGCAAGGAGACCCCGCATGATCACCAACGCCGCCGCCGGCACCAATGTGCAGGAAATCGCCACCGGCATCTTTCGCATCAACACGCCCGTGCCGCTGCCCGACGGCCAGCTCTTCAGCTTCAACCAGTACCTGGTGGTGGACGATGCGCCGCTGCTGTTCCACACCGGGCCGCGCCAGCTCTTCCCGCTGGTGAGCGAGGCGATCGCGCGCGTGATGCCGATCGAGCGGCTGCGCTACATCGGGCTGTCGCACGTGGAAGCCGACGAGTGCGGCGCGATGAACCTGCTGCTGGCGGTGGCACCGCAGGCGGTGCCACTGTGCAGCCAGGTGGCGGCGATGGTCTCGATGACCGATCTCGCCGACCGGCCGCCGCGCGCCATGGCCGACGGCGAGGAGCTCGACCTGGGCCAGCACACCATCCGCTGGTTCGACATGCCTCATGTGCCGCACGGCTGGGAATGCGGGCTGATGATGGACACCCGCACGCGCACGCTCTTCTGCGGCGATCTGTTCACGCAGGGCGGGCCGAGCGAGAGGGCGCTGACCGACGCCGACATCCTCGGGCCGAGCGAGGCGTTCCGGCTGCAGATGGACTATTTCGCGCACGCACCGCAGACGGCACAGCGGCTGGCGGCGCTGGCCGCGCAGTCACCGCGCGTGATGGCGGTGATGCACGGAAGCGCCTGGGAGGGGGATGGCGCCGCGCTGCTGCGGCATCTGTCGGAGGCTGTCTCGCCGCATTGACAGCCGCCGAGTGGGCTCAGTGCTGCTTGGGCAGGTTCAGGCTCTGCAGCACCGGCAGCCAGCGGTCGGACTCGGCCTTGACGAACTTGGAGAGCTCTTCCGGCGTGCTGCCCTTCGGCTCCATGCCGATCGCGCGGGCGCGGGTCACGAACTCAGGATCGGCGATCACCTGGTTTACCGCCTTGTTCAGGCGGTCGATCGCCTCCCTGGGCGTTCCGGTCGGCACCGAGAACGAATACCAGAGCGTCGCCTCGAGGTCGTAGCCCTGCTCCTTGAAGGTCGGCGCATCGGGCACCTGCGGCAGGCGCTTGGAGTCCATCACGCCGAGCACGCGCAGCTTGCCGGACTTGATGTAGGGCAGCGATCCGGTGATCGAGGTGCCGTGGATGTCGATCTGGTCGCCCAGCAGCGCCTGCAGCGCCGGTGCGTCGCCGTTGAACGGAATGTGCGTGGCGGTGATGCCGGCGCTCTTCTCGAACACCATCGGCGCGAGGTTGGTCAGGATCGCCGCGCCGGGCGAGCCGCGGTTGATCTTGCCGGGGTTCTTCTTCGCGTACTCGACCATCTCTTTGATGTTCTTGTAGGGCAGGTCGGTCCGGCCCACGATGATGGCCGGCTGGTAGGCGATCTGCGTGACCGGCGCGAAATCCTTCTGCGGGTCGTAGGGGAGCTTGTCGTAGAGCACGCTGTTGTTGGCGAGCGTGCCGAGCGACGACACCAGCACCGTCTGGCCGTCCGGCTTGGAACGGGCCACGTAGTCCGCGGCGATGATGCCGCTCGCACCGGGCTTGTTGTCGATGATGACGTTCATGCCGTGCTTGTTGAGCTCCTGCGCCAGGATGCGGCAGTACTGGTCGGTGCCGCCGCCGGCGGCGAAGGGCACCACGATGCGGGTCACCTGCTGCTGGGCCAGCGCCGGGCCGAAGGCGCAGACCCCGAGGGCCAGGCCCATGACGAATTTCCGAAAGCTCACTGTGTCTCCTTGTTTCCGGTCCCGATTCGGACTCGCTCGGTCCAGTCTAGTTCTCGCCCGATGGCCGGAAACTGCAAGGAGTGAAAAGATGCTTTCCGCGTCCTGCACGTTCGGACGCGGCGTTGCTTAGGCCTTCTCGTCCCGCAGCGCCTCCGCCATGAAATCCACGAAAGCCCGCACCTTCAGCGGCAGCACGGTGCTCTGCCGGAACACCGCGAAGATGCCATTCGAATAGGCGCGCACCGCAAAGCGGTAGTCCGGCAGAAGGCGCACCAGCGAGCCGTCCTGCAGGTTGCTGCGCACCGTGGGTTCCGACAGCAGCGCAATGCCCATGCCGCCGAGCGCGGCCAGCCGCAGGAGTTCGCCGTTGTTGGCGCTCAGCACGCCCTGGATGGGCAGTTCCTGCTGCTCGCCGTTCTCGTCGACGTACTTCCAGCTCGTCGCCTCGTGCTCGCGCCGGTAGGTCAGGCAGCGCGCATGCGGCAGGTCCTTCGGGTGCTTGATGCGCGCGTAGGTCTTGACGAACGCGGGGCTGGCCACCAGCACCTCGTCGCTCGACAGCAGCCGCTTGATGACGAAGCCCGAGTCGTTCGATTCCCCGGTGCGGATGTCCACGTCGAAGTCGTGCTCGACGAGGTTGACCGGATGCTCCGACAGCTCGATCTGCACCTGGATATCAGGGTAGCGCTGCGCGAAGCGCGGCAAGAGCGGCGCCACCACGCGCAGGCCGATGTGGGTGCGCGAATGCACCCGCAGCCGGCCTTCGGGCCGCTGGCGGGCATTGCGGGCGGCCTGCTCGGCCTCGGCCATCGCTTCCAGCACGCCTTCGGCCCGCTCCAGAAAGGCCTGCCCGGCCTCGGTCATCTTGAGGTTTCGGCTGGTGCGGTCGACCAGTTGCACGCCCAGCTCGTCTTCCAGCGCGCTGATGCGGCGCGAGATCGTGGCCGGCGACAGGCTGAGGCTGCGGGCCGCGGCCGAGAGGCTGCCTTTCCTCTGCGTGGTCACGAAGATCCGCAATGAATCGAGGGCCTTCATTTCGAAAGATGCAAAGAAGCTGTGCGCACGTTGGTGATTCGCGGAGAAGCGCCGTCTTACGATCGATCGAACGCGACCCGATTCGATCTGGCGCAACGGCAATGGATGTCGGAATCCTACCGGGTGCTGGCAGGTGCGCGAAGGAAGAAGGCCGCAAGCATGATCCGCGAAAAGCAGAAATTCGATACGTTGCTCGCCGAGGTGCGCGCCTTCGTGCGCAGCGAGTGCCTGCCGCTGGAGGAAGAGATCGACCGGACCGACGAGATCCCCGAGCCGCTGGTGCAGCGCATGCGGCAGCTCGGCCTGTTCGGCCACAGCATTCCCGAAGCCTTCGGCGGCGCGGGGCTCACTACCGAGGAACTGGCGCTGGTGAACATCGAGGTGTCGCAGGCCGCGACCACCTTCCGCGCCCGCTTCGGCGGCAACACCGGCATCGCATCGGAATCACTGGTCGTCGACGGCACCCCCGAACAGAAGGATCGCTACCTGCCGCGGATGGCCAGAGGCGAGCTCACCGGCTGCTTCGCGCTCACCGAGCCCGAGGCCGGCTCCGACGCCACCGCGCTGAAGACGGTGGCGGTGCGCGATGGCGGCGACCACGTGATCACCGGCAGGAAGTGCTTCATCACCAACGCGCCGGTCGCGAACCTCTTTACCGTGTTCGCGCGCACTGATCCGCAGGGAAAGGGTGCGAACGGCATCAGCGCGTTCCTGGTGGAGCGCGGCGCGCCGGGGCTTTCGACGTCACAGCCCTATCGCAAGATGGGCCAGCACGGATCGCCGGTCGGCGAGGTGGTGCTGGACGGTGTTCGCGTTCCCGCGTCCGCCATCGTCGGTGGCGTCGAGGGGCAGGGCTTTCGCACCGCGATGAAGACGCTGAACAAGCAGCGCATCAACCTGGCTGCACTCTGCGTGGGGCCGGCGATCCGTCTGGTGGACGAAATGGTGCGCCACGCGCGCTCGCGCCGGCAGTTCGGCCAGCCGATTGGCGAATTCCAGCTCGTGCAGCAGTTCATCGCCGAGAGCAACACCGAAGTGCACGCGGCGCGCGCTCTGGTGCTGGAGACCGCGCGCATGCGCGACGAGGGTGCGGACGTGACGATGGAAGCGTCGATGTGCAAGCTCTTCGCCTCCGAGATGTGCGGCCGCGTCGCCGACCGGGCGGTGCAGGTGTTCGGCGGCAGCGGCTACATCGCCGGCAACGTGGCCGAGCGCTTCTTCCGCGATGTGCGCCTCTTCAGGCTCTACGAGGGAACGAGCCAGATCCACCTCATCAACATCGCGAAGCGGACGATCGCGCTGGCTGCCTAGCCGGTGCGTCCACCACTGCCGTAGGGGCGCGTGAGCAGCTCCAGCACGTGGCCGTCGGGGTCGTCCCAATACACCCCGCGGCCGCCGTCGTTGTGGTTGATGCGGCCCGCCTGCGCGTGGCGCGGATCGGCCCAGTAGTCCAGGCCGCGCGCACGGATGCGCCCGAAGATCACGTCGAACTCCTCCTCGCTCACGAGGAAGGCGAAGTGCTGTACCGGGAATTCAGCGTCGTCGCGGATGTAGTCCAGCGTCACGCCGTTGTCCACCGTGACCCCCTGGAAGGGACCGAAAGGCACCGGCGCGGCGCAGCCGAGGATGTCCGACAGGAAGGTGGCGGACGCGAGCGGATCGCGGGCCGAGACGATGGTGTGGTTGAGCTGGATGGCCATGGTGGTGATCGACCTCGCTGCGACGTGTCGTCGACCATTCTGAACGGCCGGCTCCGCGCACCCGGCATCGTCCTGGGAAAGACCATGACGAGACCCATCGACGAGCGGTAGCAAAGCGGCTTGAGTGATGCCCACCCGGCGCGCAGAATGGCCGCAGACCGCGCAGCAGCCCATCATCGGCTTCGCCTTGGGCAATGCCGGGTTGATGCCGAACCTGAGCCGCGACGGTACGAAGATCAGCCGGCTCGATCTCTGAGCCGTTCGCAGCTTTTCGCTGCACCCGGAACCCGGAGCGGTTCCGGCGTGCGGTACTGCATCAAGGCGCGATCACTATTGAATTCAGGTTAACGATGGATTCACTTTGCCGGCGATCCCGGTGTGGCGGGGACTTCTACAGTTCATCCCACGTTCCCCTCAACCCACGCACCCATCACCGGAGACATTCATGAAGACGTACAAGATCGCGACCATTCCTGGCGACGGCATCGGCAAGGAAGTCGTGCCTGCCGGCCAGCAGGTCCTGCAGACGCTGGCTTCGACCAGCAAGGCCTTTGCCTTCGAGTTCGAGAACTTCGACTGGGGCGGCGACTACTTCCGCGAGCACGGCGTGATGATGCCGGACGACGGCCTCGATGCCCTGCGCGACAAGGACGCGATCCTCTTCGGCTCCGCCGGCGATCCGCACATCCCCGACCACATCACGCTCTGGGGCCTGCGCCTGAAGATCTGCCAGGGCTTCGACCAGTACGCCAACGTGCGCCCGACGCGCATCCTGCCCGGCATCGATGCGCCGCTGAAGCGCTGCAAGCCCGAGGACCTGAACTGGGTCATCGTCCGCGAGAACTCCGAAGGCGAGTACTCCGGCGTGGGCGGCCGCGTGCACCAGGGCCATCCGATCGAGGCGGCGACCGACGTGTCGATGATGACCCGCGTGGGTGTCGAGCGCATCCTGCGCTTCGCCTTCAAGCTCGCGCAGTCGCGTCCCCGCAAGCTGCTCACCGTGATCACCAAGTCCAACGCACAGCGCCATGCGATGGTGATGTGGGACCAGATCGCGGGCGAGGTCGCCGCCGAGTATCCCGATGTGAAGTGGGACAAGGAACTGGTCGATGCGGCGACCGCGCGCATGGTCAACCGCCCGGCGAGCCTGGACACCATCGTGGCCACCAACCTGCACGCCGACATCCTGAGCGACCTCGCGGCGGCGCTGGCCGGCAGCCTGGGCATCGCGCCCACCGGCAACATCGATCCGGAGCGCCGCTATCCGTCGATGTTCGAGCCCATCCACGGCTCGGCCTTCGACATCATGGGCAAGGGCCTGGCCAATCCGGTCGGCACCTTCTGGTCCGTGGTGCTGCTGCTGGAGCATCTCGGCGAGCATGAAGCGGCGGCCCGCGTGATGGAGGCGGTCGAGCGCGTGACCGCCAACACCGCGCTGCACACCCGCGACCTCGGCGGCACCGCCACCACCGCGCAGGTGACCGAAGCCGTCTGCAGCCAGCTCTCGGCCGGCGTCCAGCGCAAGGCTGCCTGACCGGCAGCCAGGCCCGACCCCGGCTCGCACGCCGGGGCCATTCCCGAATCCGGGCGCCTTCATCCCCCGCTGCGCTCTCCCGCCAAAGCAGCCGAACGAGCTGCGGGAGCGCGCTCGCGCCCACTTATTCCTCAGGAGACAGTCATGCGGCGCTTTTTCGGAAAACTCTACGTCCAGGTGCTGATCGGCGTCTTCGCCGGCATCGCGCTCGGCGTCTTCGCACCCAACTTCGCGAGCGACTTCAAGCCGCTGGGCGATGTGTTCATCAAGCTCATCAAGATGGTCTTCGCGCCGATCATCTTCGCGACCGTTGTGCTCGGCATCGCGCGGATGGAGAGCATGAAGGAGCTCGGCCGCGTGGGCTTTCGCGCGCTGATCTACTTCGAGGTGCTGTCGACCTTCGCGCTCGCGCTCGGGCTGGTAGTGGTCAACGTCGTCGGCCCGGGCCGGGGCATGAACATCGACGCGAGCCATCTTGATACGAAGGCCATCGCGACCTACACCGCGACCGCCGCGAAGCCGCAGGGCTTCATCGATTTCATGATGAACCTCGTGCCGACCAGCCTCTTCGATGCGCTGGCGCGCAACGACATCCTGCAGATCCTCGTCTTCGCGACGCTGCTCGGCGTGGCGCTGTCGCACATCGGGCCGCGTGCGAAGCCGGTGGTGGATTTTCTCGATTCATTCACGCATGGCGTGTTCGCCATCGTCGGGATGATCATGCGGCTGGCACCGATGGCGGCCTTCGGCGCGATGGCCTTTACCGTGGGCAAGTACGGTCTCGGCTCGGTGGTCTCGCTCGGCAAGCTGATGGGGACGATGTACATCACCTGCTTCCTGTTCGTCACGGTGGTGCTCGGCGTGATCGCGCGGCTGTCGGGCTTCAGCCTCTGGAAGTTCCTCAAGTACATCAAGGACGAGCTCTTCACGGTGCTGGGCACCAGCTCGTCGGAATCGGTGGTGCCGCAGCTCATGCGCAAGCTGGAGCACGCCGGCGTGTCGAAGCCGGTGGTCGGCCTGGTCGTGCCTTCGGGCCTGACCTTCAACCCCGACGGCCAGTGCATCTACTACACGATGGCCGCGATCTTCATCGCGCAGGCGACCAACACGCCGCTGACTTTGACGGACCAGCTCGTGGTGCTCGGCGTGCTGCTGCTGACCTCCAAGGGGTCGGCGGGCGTGACCGGATCGGGCTTCATCACGCTGGCGGCGACGCTCGCGTCGATGGGCAAGATCCCGGTGGCCGGCATGGTGCTGCTGCTGGGCGTGGACCGCTTCATGTCCGAGGCGCGGGCGATCACCAACACCATCGGCAATGCGGTGGGCACGATCGCGATTGCGCGCTGGGTCGGCTCCGTGGACCGGCAGCGCCTCGCGCGGGTGCTGGACGGCCAGGCCGATCCCGAGGACCTGCACGAGCTGTACGAGGGCGATGACGACAGCAACGTCAAGCCGATCCGCGCCGATCTCGGCGAGCTTGGCGTGCGCGCCGCAGCCTGATGCCGGTGGAGGATGCGATGAATCACGCCGCGCCTGACAGTCTGCTTCGTGCCATGTTCGATGCGGCCGTTGCCGCTGCGCAGCCCGCCTTGTGCGTGCCCCGGCATCTTCCCGCCGCGCCCCAAGGCCGTCTGGTCGTCATCGGCGCGGGCAAGGCCTCTGCGGCGATGGCGAAGGCGGTGGAGGACCATTGGCCGGGAGACCTCTCCGGATTGGTGGTGACGCGCTACGGCTATGCGGTCCCGTGCAGCCGGATCGAGATCGTCGAAGCCGCGCATCCGGTGCCGGACGAGGCGGGCGAACGCGCGGCGAAGCGGCTCTTCGAAACGGTCGCAGGCCTCGGCGCCGACGACCTCGTGCTGTGCCTGATGTCGGGCGGCGGCTCGTCCCTGCTGCCGCTCGCGCTGCCCGGCCTCACGCTGGCCGACGAGCAGGCGCTCAACCGGGCGTTGCTGGCAAGCGGGGCGAGCATCTCCGAGATGAACTGCGTGCGCCGGCACCTGTCGGCCATCAAGGGCGGCCGGCTCGCGGCTGCGTGCAAGCCGGCGCGGGTCATCAACCTCGTGCTGTCCGATGTGCCGGGCGACGATCCGGTGGACATCGCTTCCGGACCGACGGTGCCCGACCCGACCTGTTGCAGCGATGCGCTCGAGATCCTGCGCCGCCATGCGATCGAGGTGCCGTCGCGCGCGCTGTCGCTGCTGGAAAGCGGCGAGGGCGAAAGCCTCAAGCCCGGCGACCCGCGCCTGCCCGCGATCGAGACGAGGTTCATCGCCACGCCGCAGATGGCGCTGGAGGCGGCGGCGAAGGTCGCGCGCGACGCGGGTTTCGCGGCCCACATCCTCGGCGATGCCATCGAAGGCGAAGCGCGCGAGGTCGCGAAGACGTTGGCCGGCATCGCACTCCAGGTTTCGCGCCGCGCACAGCCGGTGTCCCCACCTTGCGTGCTGCTCTCCGGCGGCGAAACCACGGTCACGGTGCGGGGCAATGGGCGAGGTGGGCGCAACGTCGAATTCCTTCTCGCGCTCGGCATCGCGCTCCACGGCGAGCAGGGCATCCATGCGCTGGCGGGCGACACCGACGGCGTCGACGGGCAGGAGGAAATCGCAGGCGCCTTGCTCGCGCCCGACACGCTCGCGCGCGCATGGCAGCGCGGGATGAATCCGCGCCGGCACCTGGACGATAACGACGGCCACGGCTTCTTCCAGTCGCTCGGCGATTCGGTTGTCACCGGCCCGACGCTCACCAACGTCAACGACTTCCGCGCGATCCTGATCAGCGCACCCCACCCCAAGGAATCCCGATGAGAAGAATCAAGCAAGCCAAGATCGTCGCGACGCTCGGACCCGCGAGCGACGAGGGCGGCACCATCCGCGCGCTGTTCGAAGCCGGCGCCGACGTCTTCCGGCTCAACTTCAGCCACGGCACGCGCGAGGACCACAAGCGCCGGCTCGACCTGATCCGCGAGGTGGAGCGCGAAAGCGGCCGGCCCATCGGCGTGCTCATCGATCTGCAGGGACCGAAGCTGCGCGTCGGCACCTTCCGCGACGGACCTGCCATGCTGGTGGAGGGCAAGGCGTTCCGGCTCGATCTCGATGCGAAGACGCCGGGCGATGCGAGCCGCGTGGCGCTGCCGCACCCTGAAATCTTTGCCGCACTGCAGACAGGCGCCGAACTGCTGCTCGACGATGGCCGCCTGCGTCTCTGCGTAGAGCGCTTCGGCCCCGACTTTGCGCAGACGCGGGTTGTGGTCGGCGGCAAGCTCTCGGACCGCAAGGGCGTCAATGTGCCCGGCGTGGTGCTGCCGCTCTCGGCGATGACCGACAAGGACCGCGCGGACCTCGACTACGGTCTTGCACTCGGCATCGACTGGGTGGCCCTGTCCTTCGTGCAGCGCGCGGAGGACATCGCGCAGGCGCGCGAGTTGATCGGTGCGCGTGCCGGCATCGTCGCCAAGCTGGAGAAGCCGGCGGCCATCGCATCGCTGGATGCGATCGTCGCGGAAGCGGATGCGGTGATGGTCGCGCGCGGCGATCTCGGCGTCGAGATGCCGGCCGAGCAGGTGCCATCGATCCAGAAGCGCATCGTCAGTGCCTGCCGTCGCGCGGGCAAGCCGGTGATCGTCGCGACGCAGATGCTCGAATCGATGGTCAACGCACCGGTGCCGACGCGCGCGGAAGCCTCGGACGTCGCGACCGCGATCTACGAAGGCGCGGATGCGGTGATGCTCTCGGCCGAATCCGCAAGCGGGCGGCATCCGGTCGAGGCGGTGAAGATGATGAGCAAGATCATCACGCACACCGAAGGCGACCCCTACTACCGCAGCGCCATCGATGCCTCGCGCTCGCAGCCGCGCGCACTGGCCGCCGATGCGATCGGCTCGGCGATGCGCGACATCACCGGCCTGCTGAACGCAGCCGCGGCGGTGGCCTACACCAGCTCGGGCTACTCGGCCCTGCGCATGGCGCGCGAGCGTCCGCAGGCGCCCATCATCGGCATGACGCCACGCCTGGCGACCGCGCGCCGCCTTGCGCTCTGCTGGGGCGTTCATGCGGTGCTCTGCCACGAGGTGGCCGACGTGCCGGAGATGAGCGACCTCGCGAGCCGCACTGCATTGAAGGAAGGTTTCGGCACGGCGGGCCAGACCGTCGTGATCTCCGCCGGCATGCCATTCGGTGCGTCGGGCACCACCAATCTGCTGCGCATCGCGCAGATCTGAAGACGCGATGAGCGCTTCGGCATTGTTGAACGCCAGTTAAGACTGGATTGACTTCGGGGCCGATTCCGAGAGCCCTTGCCTATCTACAGTGCCCTCATAAATCAAAGGAGACAGTTCGTGAAGACATGGATCATTTCCCGCCGCCTGGCGGTCGCGACCGGGGTCGCGCTGGCCTTCGGCGTCACGGCCGCATCGGCGCAGACATGGCCTACGAAGCCCATCAGCCTCGTCGTGCCTTTTCCTCCGGGCGGCAGTTCCGATGTGCTCGCACGCACGCTGACCGACAAGCTTTCGCAGAGCCTCGGGCAGACGGTCATCGTCGAGAGCAAGCCCGGCGCCGGTGCGACGCTCGGCGCCGACTACGTGGCCAAGGCGAAGCCCGACGGCTACACGCTGCTGATGGGCGCGGTGCACCACACGGTCGCGACCAGCGTCTACAAGAAGCTGCCGTACGACTTCGAAAAGAGCTTCGCGCCCGTCACCGTGCTGGCGATGGTGCCCAACGTGCTGGTGGTGAATGCGAAGAATCCGGCCACCGATGTAAAGAGCCTCGTCTCGCAGGCCAAGGCGTCGTCGAGCAAGCTCTCGTATGGCTCGAACGGAAACGGCACCGTGCAGCACCTGATCGGCACGCAGTTCGCGAGCCTGGCCGGCATCGAACTGCTGCATGTGCCCTACAAGGGCAGCGCGCCACTGACCACGGACCTGCTCGGCGGGCAGGTCGACATGTCCTTCGACACGATCACGCCGGTCATCCAGCACATCAAGGCCGGCAAGCTGCGCGCGCTGGCCGTGACCACGGCGAAGCGGTCGAGCTCGCTTCCGGATGTTCCGACGCTGGCCGAATCAGGGTTGAAGAACTTCGATCAGGGCACCTGGTTCGGCATCCTGGCGCCGAAGGACACGCCGCTGGAGATCGTGCAGAAGCTCAACGCCGAGATCGTGAAGATCACGCAGTCGCCGGAGTTCAGGAAGCGCATGGAGGAGATCGGCGCGGAGCCGGTCGGCAGCACGCCCGCCCAGATGGCCGATCAGATCCGCAGCGACACCGCGAAGTACGCTCAGCTCGTGAAGGACGCGAAGGTCACCATCGACTGATCAACGCGGCACGTACAGCACCTGCTCCAGCACCGCGGGCGCGCCGGTCACGGTCTTCACCTTGCCGGCGTCGTCGAAGGACACCTGGTACTCCGACCACGAGTCCGTCCAGTAGCGCCACACCTTGGCATCCAGGCGCGGGTTCTCGCTGGTGATCGGCCAGCCGACGGCCATGGTCACCTGTTCGCGCGTCATGCCCTCGGCGATCCTCGCGTCGCGGATGGCTTCGCGGATCGCGGGCTCGAAGGTCGCGATGCGGGCCTTGGGGTCTTCCTTGACGATGTAGCGCTCGGCGAACGGCGTCATCGCGATGTCGCGGCTGTAGTCGTTCTTCAGGCGCTGCACCTTGCCGCCGATCTGCGCGTAGACGAAGCGCATCTCATAGCCGGTGACCTGCGCCGGCGTGCCGACCGGCACGAGGCTGGTGCCGGCTTCACGGTAGTTGCCGTCGCCCATCTGCGTGCCGTAGGTGTACATGTTGCAGCACAGGTAGCCCGCGAACAGAGGGCCCTGCGGCGCTTGGGGGCGCTGTGCGTGTGCGACGGAAAGAGGAAGCGCAAGCGCGCAAGCGGCGGCCAGGGCCAGACGACGGGGCATCGGGAAGATTCTCCTTGGGTTGATCGAGCCCGCCGATGCGGGCGCGGCAGTCTAGGAGATTCCGTAACAGCCGCGCAACCTGGGTAACGCGAGGTGTCCCTAGATCAACCCACGCAATCGGCGCTGTGCCCGTTCGAGTCCGACGACCAGGCGGTTCTCGATGCTTTCGGCTTCGGTGATCCGCTCGTCGAACCATTCGGCTTCCGGACTCGCGACCTGCGACATCCGCTGCAGCATGGCACCGATGAGCGCGTTGTGGTCCTTGATGAGTCCGTCCCAGAGATCGATGTCCGCCTGGGCGCCCTGGATTTCCACGTAGCTGGCCGTCATCTTTGTCTCCTGTGCCCGTGTGGGCCGCAGCGTAGCACCGGCGGCCGGCAAGCCAAAGAGAAGAACGCAGGGGAGCGGCAAGGCGGTAAGCCTGCGCTTACCGGGCGCCGGGAGCCGCGATTTGCGCGAACTTCATCGCGAGAAAGTCCACCAGCGCCCGCACGCGCGCCGGCACGAAGCGCCCGCTCGGCAGGAGCGCGTGCAGCGGGTAGGGCTCGGTGTCCCATTCGGGCAGCAGCCGGACGAGCGCGCCGGACGCTTCGTCGTTCCGCACGTCGAGCGCGGACTTGAGCGTGATGCCGCGTCCCGCCAGCGCCCATTCGCGCGCCAGCGACGCATCGTCGGCGACGCGGTCCCCGTCCACCCGCACGTCTGTCCACTGACCGCCGCGCGCGAAACGCCACACGCGCTGGCGGCGGCCGCTGCGGTGGAAGGTCAGGCAGTTGTGGTGCGCGAGGTCCTGCGGCGTCTGCGGCGCGGGATGCCGGCGCAGGTAGTCCGGCGACGCGCACAACACCGGGCGGGACTCGGCCAGGCGGCGCGCGACCAGGCGTGAATCCGACAGCACGCCGTAGCGCAGCGCGACATCGACTTCGTCGCGGGTCACGTCCAGCGGGCGGTCGCCGACCGACAGCGCCAGCTGCAGGCCCGGGTGCAGGTCCAGGAACTCGTCGAACCACGCCAGCAGCGTGACGCGGGTCAGGTCGGACGGCGCGGCCACGCGAACCGTGCCGACCAGCGCGCCGCGATCGGCCGACACCTGCGACTCGGCTTCCTCCAGCAGTTCGAAGGCGCGCGCGGCGTAGTCGAGCAGGGTCTGCCCCTGCGGGGTGAGGCGCATCGCCCGGGTGGAGCGCTCGAAGAGCCGCGCACCCAGTTGCGCCTCCAGCCGCTTGAGCGCCGCACTTGCGGCCGCCGGGGTGATGCCAAGCGCACCCGCGGCGGCGGTGAGTGTTCCGTTGCGCGCGGTGTGCACGAGCACGCGCAGGTCGGCCAGATTTTCAATTTTCATTTGAAACTGAAGCTATTTACATCCGGTTATCAAACTCGGATTGTGTCTCTACATTCGTGGCATTGTTCATCTGCCGCATTGAAAGGACCCCATGAAAGCCGTCGGCTACCGCCAATCCCTTCCCATCGACGACCCCGCATCGCTCGAGGATCTCGAACTGCCCGAGCCGACGCCGGCCGCGCGCGACCTGCTGGTCCGCGTGAAGGCGATCTCGGTGAACCCGGTCGACACGAAAGTGCGAAAGAACGCAGCGCCCGAGGCCGGGCAGGTCAAGGTCCTGGGCTGGGATGCAGTCGGCATCGTCGAAGCGGTCGGGCCGCAGGTCGGCGGCTTCAGGCCGGGCGACCGCGTGTACTACGCCGGGTCGGTCATCCGTCCCGGCGCGAACAGCGAACTGCACGCGGTCGACGAGCGCATTGCCGCCCTCGCGCCGCGCACCCTCGACGATGCGCAGGCGGCCGCGCTGCCGCTGACCACGATCACCGCCTATGAGTTGCTCTTCGACCGGCTCGGTGTCGCCAAGGGCGGCGGTGCCGGGCAGACGCTGCTGGTCACGGGGGGCGCGGGCGGCGTGGGGTCCATCCTGATCCAGCTCGCCCGGCAACTGACTCAGTTGCGCGTGATCGCCACCGCCTCGCGGCCGGAGACGCGCGACTGGTGCCTGTCATTGGGCGCGCACGCAGTCATCGACCATTCGCGACCGCTCGCGGCCGAGCTCAAGGCCGCGGGCATCGGCCAGGTCGATAGGGTGGCCAGCCTGACGCAGACCCAGCAGCACTACGCGCAGATCATCGAAGCGCTCAAGCCGCAGGGACAGCTCGCGGTGATCGACGACATGCCGGTGCTGGACGCCATGCCGCTGAAGACCAAGTCGATCTCGCTGCACTGGGAGATGATGTTCGCGCGGTCGCGCTTCGAAACGCCGGACATGCCACGCCAGGGCGAGCTGCTGGCCGAAGTCGCGGCGCTCGTCGATGCCGGGCGCATCCGCACCACGGCCAATGCCAGCTTCGGTGCGATCAACGCGGCGAACCTGCGCCGTGCCCATGCGTTGATCGAAAGTGGCAGGGCGCAGGGCAAGGTGGTGCTTGAGGGGTTCTGAGTTCGCGGAGATATGCGAAATCGCCATACCGAAAGAACAACTCATTCGTTTCCTTGCGGCAGGTGCTCCAGACAATCGAAGCGCTTCCACACCCGAATCCGGACATCCACATGACAACGCTTCGTCTCGGCGACACCGCCCCCGATTTCACCCAGGACTCCAGCGAGGGTCCGATCGCGTTCTATAACTGGGCAGGCGACTCTTGGGTCGTGCTGTTCTCGCACCCGGCCGACTTCACGCCGGTCTGCACCACCGAGCTGGGCAAGACGGCTGCGCTGTCGGGCGAGTTCGCCAAACGTGGCGTCAAGCCGATCGCGGTCAGCGTCGATCCGGCCGACAAGCACAAGGAATGGATTGGCGACATCAACGACACGCAGAACACGACGGTCGATTTCCCGATCCTCGCGGATGCGGACCGCAAGGTGGCCGATCTGTACGACCTGATCCACCCGAATGCCTCCACCACCGCGACGGTGCGCAGCGTGTTCATCATCGATCCGAAGAAGGTGATCCGCACCACCATCACCTATCCGGCGAGCACCGGCCGCAACTTCGACGAGATCCTCCGGGTCATCGATTCGCTGCAGCTCACCGACAGCCACAAGGTGGCGACGCCGGTGAACTGGAAGGACGGCGACGACGTGGTCATCCTTCCCAGCCTGCAGGACCCGGCGGAACTCGCCGAGCGTTTCCCGAAGGGCTACAAGGCAGTGCGTCCGTACTTGCGCGTCACCCCGCAGCCGAACAAGTGAGCCTCGGCGCGACGCGGCCCGGTTGGGCACACGCACCGTTGGCCAGGCGAGTGAGTCAGCCTCCAGCAAGGTTTGCGAGAGCGCAATGAATCGTTGATCGACCCCTCGTCCGGCGGTTGCGAATCGCGGGGTTCGGGGGCACGATATCGCGGCACTGCCGAGACGGGTCGACACCCCCGTCGTCGTCTGCGGCACGGTGCTAAACCGCACGACGACGCCGATGTTCTTCCTCTGGCCTGACGTCCTCTGGGTGCTGATCCTGCTGCCACTGCTGCCGGCGGCCTACGTCTGGTTGCTGCGGCGCCGCAGCAGGGCGGCGTTGCGCTTCAGCAGCCTGAGCGTGGTGCGCGGCGCGGTGGGGCGCACATGGCGGCGGCATCTGCCGCCGGCGCTGTTCCTGCTGGCGCTCATCGGGCTGGTCCTTGCGGCGGCGCGACCGGTGGCACGCGTGCCGCTGCCCTGGATGCGGTCATCGGTCATGCTGGCCATCGACGTGTCGCTCAGCATGCGCGTCAGCGACGTCAAGCCGACACGGATCGCGGCGGCGCAGGAGGCCGCGAAGTCATTCCTGCGCGAGTTGCCGAAGAACATCGAAGTCGGCCTGGTGACCTTCGCAGGCAGCGGCCAGGTCGCCCAGCGCATGACGCTCGACCGCGAGGCGCTCGTCACCACCATCGATGGCATCCAGATGCAGATGGGCACCGCGATCGGGAACGGGATCGTGCTGTGCCTGGCGGAGCTCTTCCCGGAGCAGGGCATCGAACTCGACGACCTCGACACGCCGAGCACGCGCTACGGGCGCAGCCTGGACAAGAAGGAGAAGTCGCCGGTCAAGGAATTCACGCCGGTGGCGCCGGGGTCGTACGACTCCGCTGCCATCATCCTGCTCAGCGACGGCCGCCGCACCACCGGTGTCGACACGCTGGAAGCCGCGAAGATGGCCGCCGATCGCGGCGTCCGCATCTACGTGATCGGGCTCGGCACGGTCGACGGCGACGTTCCCACGGCCGATGGGCTGGCGATCTACATGCAGCTCGACGAGCCGACGCTGCGCGAAGTGGCGCGCATGACCGCCGGCGAATACCACCACGCAGGCACCGCGGAAATGCTGCACAGCGTCTACCGGAACCTCGGCACGCGCGTGCAGGTGCTGACGCGCGAGACCGAGCTGTCCGGCATGGTGACGCTGATCTCGGCCGTGTTCGCGATCGCTGCGGGGGTGCTTTCGTTCGTGTGGTTCGGGCGCACCGGTTGATGAAGGCCGTCAGGTGCGCTCTTCGTGCCCGAACAGCCGCGCGATGCCCCCGCGCAGGTGCGCCTCCATCGCGTGCCGCGCGGCATCGGCATCCTGCCGCTCGATGGCCTGCTCCACGGCCGCGTGTTCCTGGCACACCCCGGCCCGGCGCTCGCCTTGCGGGCGCCCTGCGAGGCTGCGCGAGAGCCCGATGCTGAAGCGCGTCTGCGGCGCCAGTGCCGTCATCGTCATGCTGAAGAAGCGGTTGCCGCAGGCCTGCGCCACCGCGTCGTGGAAGGCGACGTCTTCTTCGATGGCATCGCTGCCGGCCGCCAAGGCCTGATCGAAGCGCTCGCGGCAGCGGCGGATGTGGTGCATTTCGTCGGCGGTGCGCATCCGCGCCGCCCGGGCGGCGGCCTCGCCTTCCATGAAGCACCGGAATTCCAGAAAGGCGCGGATGTCCGCGATGTTCTTCAAGGTGCTCATTGAAACGGGCCTGGCTTGCGGCAACGCGTCGGTGACGAAGTTGCCCGAGCCTTTGCGCACGTAGATGCGGCCTTCTTCACGCAGGCGCGCAAGCGCCTGTCGCAGCACCGGGCGCGATACGCCCAGGCGCTGCGACAGGGCGGTCTCGCCGGGCAAGCGTGCACGCGGCTCGAAGCCCGGGGTGCCCAGCAACTGGAGCAGGTCTTCATAGACCTTGTCGCCGAGCAGGCGGTCCGCCTTGTGCGTTGGCGGGGTCGCGTCCGCGGCGTCTGAAACGCTTGTATTCATATAACAGCTATTTACAGGGAAATCGTGAGAAGCAGGCGCTCTCCGTGTGAGGACAATTTGCGTCAGGCGCAAACCGGTCTGCGAATCGACCTCAAAGATATAAAAAGCTGTAAATCATGTCAACCATCCGCTGCCTCCGAACCTACCGGGTGCCGGACAGGCCCAGCCTGATCTGGCTCGAACTCGAGACGAGCGACGGCCTCGTCGGCCTTGGCGAAACCTTCCGCGGCGCGGTGTCGGTCGAGACCTGCCTGCACGACGAGCTCGCGCCCTGGCTGCTGGGGCGCGACGCGCGGCATATCGAAGGCATTTCGCGCCACCTGCTCACGCCGTACGTGGGCTACAACGGCTCGGGCGTGGAAGTGCGCTCGGCCAGCGCGATCGACATTGCCCTGTGGGACCTCGCCGGCCAGCGGCAGGGCGTGCCGATCCACGAGGCGCTCGGGGGCGCGGCGCGCGAGAGCGTGCCGGTCTACAACACCTGCGCGGGCTATGCCTACAACACGAACGGCAGGCGTCGCGACATCGGTGACGAGGACAGGCCCCAGGGCCCCTACGACGACCAGGTCGCCTTCATGCACGACGCCGGCGAACTCGCGCGCAGCCTGCTCGACGAGGGTTACAAGGCCATGAAGATCTGGCCGTTCGACATCTACGCGCCCAAGAGCGGCGGCCACCTCATCAGCCTGCCCGATCTCGAAAAGGGCCTGGCGCCGTTCCGCAAGATCCGCGAGGCGGTCGGCAACCGGATCGAGGTGATGTGCGAGCTGCACAGCCTCTTCGGCGGCCACTCGGCCCTGCGCATCTGCCAGGCGCTGGAGGACTACGACGTGTTCTGGGTCGAGGACCCGCTGTGCAAGATGGACGATTACGTCGCGCTCGCCGACCTGCGGCGCCGCACGCGCGTGCCGGTGTGCGGCAGCGAGACGCTGGGCGGCCTGCGCCCTTTCCGCGACCTGCTGGCCAACGATGCCCTCGACGTGGTGATGCTGGACCTCGCGTGGTGCGGCGGCTTCAGCGAAGGGCGCAAGATCGCGGCGCTGGCGCAGGCCTACAACCGGCCGCTGGCGCCGCACGACTGCACCGGCCCGGTCACGCTGATGGCCGGCCTGCAGATGGCGCTGCATGCGCCGACGGCGATCTACCAGGAGGTGGTCCGCGCCACGCTGGCCACCTGGTATCGCGACATCGTCACCGACCTGCCGGTGATCCGCGACGGCATGGCGCAGCCCACCGTGGCCGCCGGGCTGGGCACGCGTCTCGCGGACAGCTTCAAGCGGCGGCCCGATCTCATCGTTCGCGAAAGCCGCTAGCCATGCATATCCAGATCGTCGGGCTCCATGCGCCCAACGCGCCGCGCTTGCGCGAACTCCTCGGCCCAGGGCACGAGGTCGAAGCGTTGCAGGCCTTTCCCGAAGCAGGCGCGATCCAGTCGGACGTCGTCATCAGCAACAGCATCAGCGCCGAGGAAGCGGCCCGCCTGCGCTGCCGGCTGGTCCATGTGCCCGGCGCCGGATCGGAGCAGATCGCCTGCCGATCGCTGCCTGCCGGCACGACGGTGTGCAACGTGCACGGCCACGAAGTGCCGATCGCGGAGTTCACGCTCCACGCCATCCTGGAGCACGGCCTGCAACTCTGGCAGTACCCGTCGCGCCTGGACGCCGACGCCTGGGCGACGGCCTACGCCAACCGGCCGCAGCATGAAGAGGCGCACGGCAAGACGCTTGCGATCGTGGGCTTCGGCCACATCGGACAGGAGATCGCGCGCCGCGCGCGGGCCCTGGGCATGCACTTGATCGCCGTGACGCGCAGCGGCCGGCCGGGCCCGGCGGAACTGGCCGACGAGTTCGTCGCCGTGTCGGCGCTGGACGATGTGCTGCCCCGCACCCGGTTCCTCGTGATCTGCTGTCCGCTCGACGACAGCACCCGGGGCCTGGTCGGCGCACGCCAGCTCGCGCTGCTGCCCGCGGAGGCCCTGCTGGTGAATGTGGCGCGCGCCGAGGTGGTCGACGAGCAGGCGCTGTACGAAGCCCTGCGCGACCAGCGCCTCGCACGGGCGGTGCTCGACGTCTGGTACCAGTACCCGAAGAAGGGCCAGCCGCCCGTGAACCCTTCGCGCTGGCCGCTGCACGCGCTGCCCAATGTCCGCGCCACGCCCCACATCTCGGCCCTGACGCCGGCGCTGCTCGACCGGCGCTACCGGTTCATGGCCGACAACATCCTCCGGCTGCAACAGGGGCAGCCGCTGCGGAACGTCATCTACCAGGCGACCTGATCGCGCACGGCTTCCTTCGCGTCCACACATCCACGGAGACATCCATGAAAGCAGAGATTTCCACCACCCCGCCCGTCCCCGCCATGGCCCGGCGCGCGCTGCTCGGCATGGCCGCCGTGGCGATGCTGGCGGGTGCGTCCCTGCCGGTCCATGCGCAGGACGCGGCGGCGAACTACCCCAACAAGATGATCCGGATCATCGTGCCCAACCCGCCGGGCGGCACCTCCGACGTGCTGGGGCGCCTGCTCGGCAAGGAGCTGGGCGACGCGTTCAAGCAGACGGTCATCGTGGAGAACAAGGCCGGCGGCAACGGCCACATCGGCGCGGCGTTCGTGGCCAAGTCCGCGCCCGACGGCTACACCCTGCTGCTGCTCGACATGAGCGTGCTGACCATCGGCCCGAGCGTGGTGCCGCAGCTCACCTACAACCCGGAGAAGGACCTCGCGCCGATCGCGATCCCGGCCTATTCGCCGCACCTGCTGGTGGTGCGCAAGGACCTGCCGGTGAAGAACATCGACGAGCTGGCCGCCTACGCGAAGAAGAGCGGCAAGCCCGTCAGCTTCGGCACGCCGCTGGCGTCCATCAGCCAGCTGGCCGGCATCCTGCTCGCGCAGAACCGGGGCTTCGAGTTCAACGTGATCGGCTACAAGGGCGGCTCGCAGGCCCTGGCCGATCTCGCCGGCGGCCAGATCGACAGCGCCATGGCGAGCGTGGTCGCCACCAACCCGCTGGTGCAGGGCGGCAAGGTCAAGGCGATCGCGGTCACCAGCGCCAAGCCGTTCGCGGCGACGCCGGGTGTGCCGACCGTGGCATCGCAGATCCCCGATTTCGTCACCGGCTCGTGGCAGGGACTGCTGGCGCCCGCCAACACGCCGCCGGCCGTGCTCGACAAGCTGCAGACGGCCGTTGCGCGTATCGTGGCGCAGCCCGAGTTCGCCAGGCATCTGCAGGAGCTCGGCTCCGAGCCGTCGCCGATGACCCGACAGCAGATCGCCGAATGGATGCGCGCCGAATCCCAGCGCTGGGGCAAGGTGGTCAAGGACAACAACATCAAGGCGGAGTAGGGAAGAGCGCGTGCGCCGTCACAGGCCGGCGAAGGCGCGACGCACGAGCAGCACCGCGAGAGCGGTCATGGTCAGGCCCACGAGCGCGTCCAGCGCCTGCCAGGCCCTCGGCCGCGCGAACCAGGGCGCGAGCCAGCGCGCGCCGTAGCCGAGCAGCCCGAACCAGCACAGGCTCGCCGCGCTCGCGCCCGCCACGAACCAGCCCCGCAGCGCCGCGGGCTGCTGAGCGCCGATGCTGCCGACGAGCAGCACGGTGTCGAGGTACACATGCGGGTTGAGCAGCGTGAAGCCCGCCGCCTGCGCCAGTACGGCGGCACGGCCCGGATTCGCCGTTCCCTCCGCCGCGTGCAGGCTGTTCGCGCGGCGCGCGCGCCGCAGCGCCTGGACGCCGTAGGCCGCGAGGAAGGCTGCGCCGGCCAGCGCGAGCACCCGTGCCAGGCCGGGGCGATCCCCGAGCGCATGCGCCACGCCCAGCACGCCTGCCGCGATCAGGACGCCATCCGCCACCGCGCAGAACAGCACCACGCCGCCCACGTGCTCGCGGCGCAGACCCTGACGCAGCACGAAGGCGTTCTGCGCACCGATCGCGACGATGAGCCCGAACGAGAGGGCCAGTCCCTGGATGAAGACGGGAAAGGCGAGGGAAGCGTTGGCCAGGAGCATGGGCATGTGCCGAGCTTGCCTGCGCGATGGGCTGAAGACAAACTATCTCTGCTAATCCAGATTTAGAGAAACTGATCCGATGCTCGACTATTCGGCACTCTCCGCGCTGGCCGCCGTGATCCGTGAAGGCAGCTTCGATCGCGCGGCGCGCGCGCTGCACGTCACGCCCTCGGCCATCTCGCAACGCATCCGCCTGCTCGAGGAGCGCGTGGGCTGCGCGCTGGTCGTGCGTGGGCAACCTTGCACGGCCACCGAGACCGGCCGGCGCTTGTGCCAGCACGTGGACCGGGTCCGCCTGCTCGAGCAGACACTGGAGGGCGCGCTGCCGGCGCTTGCGCCCGCGGGCGTCGCGCGGGTCCCGCTGCCTGTCGCAGTGAACGCCGACAGCCTCGCGACCTGGTTCGCGCCGGCGGTGGCCGCGTTCGCGGCGGAGGCGCCGGTGCTCATGGAAATCGCCGTGGACGACCAGGACCACACCGCCGAGTGGCTCCGCAGCGGCGCGGTGCTCGCCGCGGTGACCGGCACCGCGCGGCCGGCCGCAGGCTGCGACAGCCGGCCGCTTGGCGTGATGCGCTACGTCGCGGCGGCCAGTCCGGCTTTCGTGGCGCGGCATTTCCCGCGGGGCGTCGGGGCGCGCAGTCTGGCGGCCGCGCCCAGCCTGGTGTTCAACCGCAAGGACGCACTGCAGGCGCGCTGGGCGCGGCGCCTGTGCCATCGGCATGTCGAGCTGCCGCGGCACGCGCTGCCGTCCTCGCACGCCTTCGTCGCGGCGTCCCTGGCCGGCATGGGCTGGGGGCTGCATCCGCTGGTGCTGGTCGCAGCGCATCTTCGCGACGGGTCGCTGGTCGAACTGGTGCCCGACACGCCGCTGGACGTGCCCCTGCATTGGCAGCAGGCGCGCGCGGCCTCGGGCCTGCTCGACGGCCTGACCCGCCAGCTCGTCGCCGCCGCGCGGAAGGCGCTGCTGCCGGCCTGAGCGGTCTACGCGCCGTGTACCCGCGCACCTGGCGCGATGGTCGGCGGCGCCGAGTTCAGCGTCTCGATCGCAAAGCCGGCCGCGGCCTTGTAGCGTGCCATGAAGGCATCGCGCTCGGCCGCCGGGATGACCTTCTCGATGTCGTCGAACACGCCGCCGCAGCGTTCGTCCACCAGCCCGAGGATGCCGAACGGGCCGGCGCCGCGATTGCGCAGCACCAGCGCCGAGATGTCCTCACAGAGCTTCGCGTCGTACGCATCGAGCGCCGCGGGCGTGACGCCGTGAGCCAGCATCGACGCACCGAGCACGCGCGCGTCGACGATGGCCTGGCTCGCACCGTTGGAGCCCACGGGATACATCACATGCGCCGCGTCGCCGAGCAGCGCAACGCGGCCGTCCACCCAGGTGGGCACCGGGTCGCGGTCGATCATCGGGTATTCGAAGACCTCCTTGGCGCCGCGCAGCATCGCGGGCACGTCGAGCCAGTCGTAGTTCCAGCCTTCGAAGTGGCCGATGAAGTCGTCCACCGAGACGCGGCGGTTCCAGTCGCCCTGCGTCCAGCCTTCGGAGTTGTCGACCGTGATCTCGGCGATCCAGTTGATGGTCGCCAGGCCTGTCGCCGGATCGGGCGGCGAGATCGGATAGAGCACCACGCGATGCCGCAGCGAGCCGACGCCGACGAACGAAGCGCCGCTGCGGATCGGCACCCCCGGCGTCGTGCCGCGCCACAGGATCGCGCCGCCCCACTGGATCGGGGGCTGCGCGGGGTGCATCTGCGCGCGCACTGCCGAATGCAGGCCGTCGGCCGCCACCAGCAGCCGGCCTTCGGCTTCGATGCGCCGGCCGTCGCGTGTTTCGACGAATGCGGTCACGCCGTTCCCGTCGTTGCGATAGCCGGTGACCCGATGGCCGACCCGGACCGCATCGGGGCCGAGACGTTCGAGCGCGGTGCGGTAAAGCAGCATCTGCAACTGCCCGCGGTGCACCGAGTACTGCGGCCAGCAATAGCCCGCAAGCAGGCCGCGCGGCTCCGAATAGATGTCGTTGCCGTTGCGCCCGACCAGCGCCCATTCGCGCGCCTGGATGCCGATGCGGTCGAGCGCGCGGTCGTCGATGCCGAGGTCGTACAGCTCGCGCACCGCGTTGGGCTGCAGGTTGATGCCTACGCCCAGCGGCTGCAGTTCGGGAACGGCCTCGAAGACGACGCAGGGCACGCCGATCTGATGCAGGGTGAGCGCGAGGGCGATGCCCCCGATGCCGCCGCCGGCGATCAGCACCGGACGGGAATCGATCGAATGAGTCATGGCGCGGATTGTCGGGGAAGCACCATTCCGGCCTGCGCGACGGTGGCGAGGAGATCGCCCGTGTACAGCATCGCCTCCCGCGCGCGGCGCGCCGTGTCGTACTGGTTCAGCGTCGCGCGCAGCCGCGACTCGTGCGGCAGCGCGTTCCAGACGGCCGTCAGGCTGGCGTGCAGCGGCGCGGCGCCATCGGCGAGCGCGCGGGCAAATTCCAGGCTGGCGGGTTCCGAGAGCAACACGGCCTTGGCCGCCGCGCCGAGCAGCGTGGGGCGCGATTCCGTCGGTGCCGGGCAGAGGTAGATCACCGGTTCCGGCAGCGACGGACCGATCGGCGCCAGCGCGCGCAGGGAACGACCGCGCAGCCGCACGGCGCCATCGAGCGAGGCGAAGGCAAAGGACGCATCGCCGTCCGCCTGTGCAAGCCGCGCGAGCCCGCGCAGCAGGCGCGGCATGTCGGAGGTGACGGCGGCCGGCGCAGCCTTCACTTCGGCCAGCAGGACGATGTCGCAGAGGCCGCCGCCGATGCTTCTCACGAGGGCCGCGTCCCACTCTTCCTTGGACCGGTCGCCGCCGCCGGACAGCACGCGCGGCGTGAGCAGGCTGCGCAGGACGCGGTACGTGCCGCGCTCATCGCCTTCCAGGTCGTTCAGGAACGTGGCCACCTGCCGGAGCGCCTCGGCCGCCGCGTGCTCGGCCTGCGCGCCCTCGCGCGCCGCGGCGCGGCCCTGGCCCCGCGCGACGTCGCTCCCCGCCGGTGGCACGCGCCGGGCGCGCAGCGCGCGATAGCGCCGGACCGGTTCCAGCGCCGTCATCGCTTCCGCGTGGATGCGTCGCTGCAGCGCGGGATGCGTGGCGAGATCGTGCAGAAGGGCGTGCAGCGCCGCGTCGTTTCCGATCAACGGGGCGCCGAGGGATCCGGCCTCCGAGGCGAGCGTGCGCCATTCGCCGGCCGCGGCCAGCGCATGCAGGTGCGACAGGTTGTCACGCCGCGCGCCTTCCGGCATGTCGCGCAGCTTGCCTGGGTGCGCGAAGGCATCGACCGCCGCACGCACCGACCGGGCGTCGGCGGCTGCGGAGCTCTCGATCTGCACCCAGTCGCGAACCTGCGCGTCGCGCGAGTACAGCACCTGCGCCTGGAAGACCGGGTCGCCGCCGTCGGGCGTCATCGCGCGGTGGATCAGTGCGGCCAGCGCGGCGGTGAAGGCATCGCCCAGCGCGGCAGGCGTCGGCGTGCCGCGTTCCGCGGCGGCACGCGCCGACTCGATGGCGAACGCGAGCGTGGCCTCGGTGCCCGCGGCGACGGCCGCATCGAGGCCCGGCGGCAGCGGCGGCGACCGGTATCGCCGCGGCACCGTGCGCAGCAGATCGCGCAGCGCAGCCTGGGGCCGGTCGTCCGATGCCGGGAACGTTTGCACAAGAGTCTCCTTCCCCGCGGCGCATGGGCTGCGGGAGCGTTGCATTTTCGCTGCGTGGGCAGCGCGGCGCATGCAAGAAAAACGTATTCAAACGAAGGTTGGCCGTCGGATATTGACCACGGCTTGGGACGAAATCGGAGGTCTTTTCCCTGTTGCGCGGCTGTCGCCAGCGGGGCACGCGTACCATCCCCCGACCAGGAGCAATTCGATAGTGAAAAGAGGGAGCGAGATGCCGGCGTTCGATCATGTGGAATGGTCGGAACGTATCGCGGCAGTCACCGCCGAGGCCTACGGGGTCGACGGTATTTCAGCCATCGAACGTTCGATCGGCGGCCTGTTGCGCATCGTGCGCGAGCAGATTGACCTCGAAGTGGTCTTCGTCGGCGAGTTCGCCTTTGGCCGGCGGATCTTCCGTCACGTCGCTGCCAGGGACGACGACGCGATCATCGAAGTCGGCCAGTCGCACGAGATCGACAAGACCATCTGCCAGCGCATCGTCGACGGCCGCATGCCCAACGTCATGGAAAGCGTCGCGCGGGTGCGTATGCAATACGGCCTGCCGCCGGAGTACGGCGTGCTCGGAGCGCACATCGGCGTGCCGGTGCGCTTCGCCGATGGCGGCCTCTATGGCGTGCTGTGCGGATTCAGCCTCGAAGCGCGCGACCATCTCGGCGATCGCGACGTCAAGCGCATGGAAATGGCAGCCAATGCGGCGGCCCGGCTGATCGCGCAGGCGCGCGGCCTCGATGTCGACCAGGCGGCGGAAGCGCTGAACTGACGCTGGCCGCTCAGGCGGGCTCGCCCGCTGGTGGTGGCAGGGGCACTCGGGTCTCGAACTTCGAGCAGTTCAGCAACGCTCGGATAGGGATGCCTCCGTCTGTTTCGTCACTATGTGCGACAGCGCACAGAGGACAGCTGCGCCTTTGCTCTATCGTGGACTTTACGAACAGCGTTCCGAGAAGTCCGCGTGGAATTGAAGTGATGCGTCGCGCCAGCCCGGGTGCGCCAAGCAGGAAATGAGTTCGCAGCGCTTGGCGAGGCACGAAAGTCGCGCGCTTTCATTGACGATTGGGACATGAATCGCGGCGAGGGCAGCTCACCGTTCATCGACCCATAGCGCAGGGCGTGGCATCGCTGCAGTGAAAGCAGCTTGGAACGAGCGATAGCGCCGCCGGGCCACTCGCCGGCGAAGGATTCGTCCAGGCCTCACAAGACCGCCTGCTACGTGCGGTGCCACGTCGAGCATCGGCATCGGCCTGTCTGGCCTCTCGGCATTTGGAATCCGCTTCGACACAAGCCTCTGCAAGCGGGTGACGAAGAGGCCCCAGGCGCTGAGATGGTCTCCGAGGTGTTTCGGTGAAGGTTTGGATCCTGTGATGCCGAGCGTCGGCTGCGACGGCGTCTGCGCCTCTTGCTATTCGCGCAAAGAGCGTTCCTATTTTGAACGATGACTTCTTATTGATCACCGGAGAAGAAAATGAAGATCGCCCAGGTTTCGCCACTGTGGGAGGCCGTGCCACCGACGTTCTACGGGGGCACTGAGCGCGTAGTCGCCAATCTCAGCAATGCCTTGGTCGACCAGGGCCATGAAGTCACCCTCTTCGCGGCAGGAGGGTCGCACACACGCGCGACTCTGGTGCCCGTCCGACGGCAGGCGCTGCGGCTCGATCCGGCACCGCTCAAGTCGGAGCTGGCCGCCCATCTGCTCCTCATGAGCGAAGTGAGGCGACGCGCCGACGAGTTCGATGTACTGCACTTTCACATGGACCTGTTGCATTTCCCTTTTTTCGAGGACATAGCCGATCGCACGCTCACCACGATCCATGGCCGGCTGGACCTGACGGACTTGGCCGAGGCGTACGGGAGGTGGAGTGACTTCCCCCTTGTCTCGCTCTCCCATCACCAGCGCAAGCCGATGCCCTTGGCAAACTGGATCGGCACGGTGCACAACGGAATCGACGAAACGCATTTCCGGCCGGCGACGAAGCCGACGGGCGCATATCTCGCCTTTCTCGGTCGCATTGCGCCCGAAAAGCGTCCGGACCGCGCGATCGACATCGCGATTCGCGCGGGCCTGCCCCTCAGGATTGCAGCCAAGGTGGATGCCGTCGACCGCGCCTACTTCGAGAACTGCATACGCCCGCTGCTGCAGCATCCGCTGATCGAATACATGGGTGAAGTGAGCGATGCCGAGAAGCCCGGGTTCCTCGGGAACGCACGGGCGCTGCTGTTTCCGATCGACTGGCCCGAGCCCTTCGGGCTCGTGATGATCGAGGCGATGGCCTGCGGCACACCGGTGATTGCATGGCGCTGCGGATCCGTGCCGGAGGTGCTGGAGCACGGCCTGAGCGGGTTCATCGTCGACAACGAGGAAGAGGCCACGGCCGCTGTGAAGAATGTGGGGCAACTCGATCGGGCGCGCATCCGGGCGGCGTTCGAGCGCCGGTTCTCCGCCAAGGTGATGGCAACGGCCTATGTCGAGCTCTACCACCGGCTGCTGGCCATGAGCTTGCCTGCTGCCGCTTGAGGAAAGGTGCTGCAATGAGCCAAGGTCAGGGAATGGCGCAGGAGCCAGCGCTTCAGGGACTCGAAACGCAGGAACTCATCGAACGCAGCCCGCAGCGCCTGTTCGTGCTGAAGGAGGCAGACACCTTCCTGGTCGCCGACATCTACGGCGATGTGACGGGCGCGGCTGACGGCTTGTTCGTGAACGACACGCGGCTGCTGTCGACTTTCCGTCTTCGCTACGGCGGCCGCAGGCCTTCGCTGCTGTCGGGCGGCGTGAGCCAGGACAACGTCTTCTTTGCCGCCCATATGACCAACCAGCCGTTGCCGCCGCTGGGCGATGCCGCGACACCCGAGGGTGTGATGCATGTGGAGCGGGAGCGACTTCTGTGGTGCGGCCGGATCTTCGAGCGGATCAGCCTGTTCAACTATGGGCGCGCACCGGTGAAAGCGCCGTTGACCATCCACTTTGGCGCCGACTTCCGCGACATGTTCGAGGTGCGTGGCCAGCAGCGCTCGCAGCGCGGCATCGCCCAGCCGGCCGTGGTGGAGGAGCGCACCGCGCGGCTCAGCTACGAAGGACTGGACAAGGTCCTGCGAACCGTGAGCATCGCGTTCTCGGAGATGCCCGTGAGGCTGGACGAATCCCAGGCAGAGTTTTTCGTCGAGGTTCTCCAACGTACGCCCTGGGTGCTCTATATCGAGGTCGGCCCTTCGCCCGCGATGGCGCCGGGCCGCGCCCGTCACCGACAGGCCGCCGCCTCTGCACGGCGCAGCATGCGCTTGCGGCAGCGCCGGGGTGCGCGGATCTATTCGTCGGCCCGGCTATTCCAGCACTGGATGGACAAGTCGCGGGCTGACCTCGCGCTGCTGACCACCGAACTACCGACGGGGCCGTACCCCTACGCGGGCATTCCGTGGTTCTCGACGCCCTTCGGACGCGATGCGATCATCACCGCGCTGCAGACCTTGTGGCTCGATACCTCCCTCGCGCACGGCGTGCTCTCGTTCCTTGCGCACAACCAGGCGAAGCAGACCTCCACCTTCCGCGATTCGGAACCGGGAAAGATCATGCACGAGACCCGCAAGGGCGAGATGGCAGCGGTGGACGAACTCCCGTTTGCCAAGTACTACGGCGGGGTCGACACCACGCCACTGTTCGTCATGCTCGCCGGCGCCTATGCAGTTCGCATGGGCGGCGCGAGCGAGATCGATGCCTATTGGCCCGCTCTGAATAGTGCGGCCCAGTGGATCGAACGCAGCAGCGGCGGCAATCCAGAGGGCTTCCTGACCTACGCGCGCGGCGAGTCCAGCGGACTGGCCAACCAGGGATGGAAGGACAGCGACGATTCGGTCTTCCACGAAGACGGCAGTTCGCCCGAAGGGCCGATCGCGCTCATCGAAGTGCAGGGCTACGCCTGGCGCGCCTATCTCACGATGGCCGAACTCGCAGGCATGCGGGGTGAAGCCGACGCGGCCGCGCACTGGAAGAGCCGCGCTGACGCACTCAGGCGTGCTGTCGAGCAGCACTTCTGGCTCGATGACCTGGAGTTCTATGCGCTCGCACTCGACGGCACGGGGCGGCCCTGCAGGGTGCGGTCTTCCAACGTGGGTCATCTCCTTTATTGCGGGCTGCCTTCCCCGAAGCGTGCGCAGGCGGTCATCCGGCAGTTGCTCACCGGCGCGTTTGACTCGGGCTGGGGCATCCGCACGCTGCCGCCGGAGGCTGCACGCTACAACCCCATGTCCTATCACAACGGTTCGGTCTGGCCCCATGACGTTGTGCTGTGCGCATCGGGCATGGCGCGCTACGGGGAACGCGACGGCATCGTCCACCTGATGAGCGGCATGTTCGAAGCAGCCACCTTCTTCGGCATGCGCCTGCCCGAATTGTTCTGTGGCTTCAAGCGCGAGGCCGGGGAGGCGCCCGTTGCCTATCCCGTGGCCTGTCTGCCGCAAGCATGGTCGGCCGGGTCAGTCTTCATGTTGCTGCAGGCAACGCTCGGCTTGCACATCGATACCGCACGTATGACCGTGCATGTGAGACAGCCACGCCTGCCGCATGACATCGACCGCCTCCAGGTACGCCACATGAAGGTCGGCGACCAACTGGTGGATCTCAGCTTCCAGCGGGTGGCGCAGCGCGTGGTCGCCTTCATCGAGAACCAGCGCGGATCCCGGAAGGTACATCTTTCTGTGGACTACTGACCTTCGCTGCAGGCGGTCATCAGTCGTGCTGCTCCGCCGGCGATCGGCGGCCTGAAGGGAAGTCATTGGATGCTCCTCTTGGGGCACTTGCCGCACGAGTCGCGCCCCTATTCGATGCCCTTGCCCACCGCAGGGTGCAGGTCGTAGTCACGCAGCATCACGGGTTCGACGGAGCCGCCCGCGACTCGCCTGCGCACGGCCTCATCGATATCCTTGGCGTGAACCTGGTAGGTGTCCAGCGGCTCGTCGTCGATGGCAGTCGACCGATAGCAGTAGTGCAGCGTTTCCTTGCCAATGCTCGCACCGACGAGCTGGCCATCGATGGACACCCAGAAATGGACGGCGCCTGAGGCCTCATGAAAGAAGGGAGGGTTTGACATGGGATGTCCTTGGATGGGTTCGCGGCCGGAGCCGAATATTTCACTTCTACACCGGGCAGCCGCGGTTGTCGGTCCGGTAGCGCACAGACGAAAGGCGTCGGCCGCAGGGGCGGAACATGAGGTCAAAGCACTCCCGCGTAGCTCTTCCTGTCCGCGGCATAACAGGCGCAAGCTGTCGCCTCGAGTCCCGGACGATCGAGCACGCTGATGGTGCCGCGGTGGTAGTGGATCAACCCGCTGCGCTGCAGCGAACCGGCGGCCTCGGTGATGCCGACACGGCGCACGCCCAGCATGTAGGCGAGAAACTCGTGCGTGACGCTGAAGCTGTCGGCATGGGCGCGGTCCTGGCTCATGAGGAGCCAACGCGCGAGGCGCGGGCCGATCTGGTGAAAGCGCAGGCAGGCGGCCGACGCCGCAAGTTGAGACATCGAGACGTGGATGTAGCGGTCCAGCACTCGCTGCAGCGGCGCGTTACGTGCCAGTTCGCGTCGGAAGTCGACCGCGGTGACGCGCCAGGCCGAGCCCGCGCCTTGCACCAGTGCGCGCAAGGGCGCGATGTCCACGCCGAGAACGAGGTTCGAGCCCAGCATCCCTTCGCGCCCCACCATGCCGACTTCGATTCCGGGATGCTCGTCGATCCGAGCCACCAATGAAATGAAGCCGTCGACAGGAAAGTAGACATGCCGGGTTGCTGCGCCAGGCTCGTGGATCACCTCGGCCAGGATCAGCAGGATCGGCTCGCAGACGTCCAGCAGGCGCCGGCGGTCGTTGCGCGGAAGCAATTCGATGAGGTGGTTCTCGATCGTGGCCAAGGATCGCTCCGTGTGAGTGGTGCGAGCCACTCTGCGCGCAATTGCCCGGTGCGACTGTCTGCCAGCGCACAGACGCGATGGCGACGGCGTCCTATAAATGCCGATTGAACGGCACCCGCCGAGAAAGGCCACCATGCAAGACCTCACCCAACCCTTCGTCAAGCTTTCTACCGCGAATGCGGAACTCATCACCCGCTTTGCGCAGTCGCAGGAAATGGTCGACCTGGTCAACACCAGCGCACAGAAGTACCTCGAACTGGCGCAGAAGACCTTTGGAGGAACGCCCGCATCCGAAGCCCAGGCGGACCTGATCCGCAGTCTGACCGACAACTATTCGACCTTTGCGCGAGAACATGCCGAGAGCCTCATGGGAATGGCAGCCGAAGCCCAGACCCAGATCACTCAGCAGGTGGCGCAGGCCTCGAAGATGATGAAGCCCGAAGGTTCGAGTTGAGGCTTGTACCAGCGTCGCAGGCTCCACCGATCGACACCGGGAAGCAGTGAGGCAGGCTGAGCACCTGTCAAGGGCTGTCTCGCGAGTCAAGCGTCTTTCGTGGAAGCTTGATGGTGAAGACACATCCCGTGCCCGGGAGGTCCCGAACGGTCAATACGCCTCCGTCAGACTCCACGCTTCGTCGCGCGATGGAAAGGCCGAGTCCCAAGCCGCTCTTGTTCTCACCGACCTGGACAAAGGGCTGGAAGATACGCGCCGTGGCTCCTGGAGGAAGTCCACCGCAGTGGTCCCTGACGTCGACCAGGACATAGTCCCCTTCGGCATGGGCGCTCAGGGTGACTTCGGTATGGGCATGGGTGAACTTTATGGCGTTCTGCAGCAAGTTCACCAGGGCCGCCAGGAGCCGCTCGCGGTTTCCCGAGATGCCCAGCGTGGCATCGACGTCGAGGGCGCAGAGCGTGCAGCCCTTTGTGCTCGCATCGAGCGAGACGACATTCCTGGCCTCCGCAACGAACGACGCGACCGAAAAGGCTGCCTCCTGAGGACCTTCGGCCGTGACCCTGACCTGAGACAGTGACAGACTCAGCAGGGCCGCCAACGACGTCAGGCTCCTTTTCAGCACGGCGCCGGTTGCGCCGCCAAGTGGAACCCTCCCCGATTCCAGCGCGGTGAACGCAAGCGTTGCGGTGTGCAAGTAGTTCCGCAACTCATGCACCAGCACGCCCAGGCGCTCGTTCTCCTCGGCGGTCTGCTGAAGTGCGACGCTGGCGTCCCGCCAGGTGCTGAATTCGGTGACCGCGTCAGCGATGGCGTTGTCGAGGCAACGGTTCAAGGTGCGGAACTCGTCGACGGAGAACGGCGCATCGAGCTCGACGGCGAGGTCTGTGATGGCCTGGCAAAGGTCGCCGTAGTCGTGTACCACCTGGTCGACGGAAAAGCCGAGCTCCATCAACTGCTTGCCGTGCGCTGCTGCGCTCAGGCCCATTTCAGACAAGGCAGCGGCGTCACCGCCAGCGGCACCTGAAATCCTGAAGCTCTCGTCGACCTCGCCGTTCTCCTGCGCTTCCAGCGTTCTCATCAACTGGTCCAGAAAAATCGGAACGCCGTTGGCGAGCTGCGCAGCTGTGGCTTCTCGCCGGGGCCGCTGAGCAACCTTGGCTTTGCATCGATCAACGAGCTCTTCGCGATGGTTGTAGAGGAATCGATGCATAGGGTCCTCGTTCAGCAGCCCCGGTTTCGAAAAAGTCGAAGCGCTCAGCCGGTAAGTTTGGCGACCACTGTGCGTCGGCGACGTCCAGCCCCAAGTCCACATCATGCGCGCTCGGTGCACTGTCGAACATAGAGCCGTCGAGGAGCCCGTCTGTCAGGGCGGGCATTGCCATGCCCCAATAGTGGTTTCTGCTTGCCGCTTCGTAACAGCGGGTGGAACGCGATTGGAAATCACGGCCTCGAGCGTCCGTGCATCAGCCACAGGCCGCATGTCGCCGGTCTGCAGCTTCGGCGGCATCTACGTGCTCCAACGCACCGACGCGAGACGAGTCGACCCGTATAAAGGCGGCAGAGGTTGGGCGCGACAGCTGGCGGCCTCTGTGAGCGAATCGGAATGCAAGGGCAGCACGCCCTGTCTTCCGGTTCGGTGCGCCGCTACCGAAGCTGCTGGTGGGGCACCTTCCCCCTGAGTAGCTTCGATGGCCGGCGGCAGCCGGTAAAAGGCAACCATGAACGATATGACCCAGCCCTTCACCCATCTGGCCGAGGCCAACGCGGCGCTCCTGACGAACTTCGCGCAGTCGCCCGCGATGTTCGAAATGGCAAACGCCAATGTCCAGAAGTACTTCGAGCTCGCGCAGCAATCCTTCGAGCGCGTCGTCGTCTCCGACGTCTACGCGGACTTGATCCGCAAGCTCACGGAAAACTACTCGACGTTCGCGCGCGAGTACTCGGCAAGCCTCCTGGACTGGTCCACACAGGGGCAGAGTCTGATGGCGCAACAGGCTCAGACAGCGTCGGATCTCCTCGCGGATTCGGGCAAGGCGACGCCGACCGCGCTGGGGAGGGCATCGGACACAGTCAAGCACTTGCGAGCCAGGTAGAGTGAAGCTGTGAAGCCAAGCGGAGTCGGCACCATTCCGTTACACACGTATCGAAGAGCGCGATGTTCTCCGCGACTTCCGCTCGGAGCCATTGCCTGGCGCCTTCTTGCGCCTTGGCGTCGGCAGCAAACCATGCCTCCCGCGCGTCTTCGGGCCCAGGTGGCGCCGACGCACCCCAGATCTGAGCAAAGATCGACAGGGTTTCGCCTGCAGGAAGATCGGCCCAGATGATTCCCAGGCTCGAGAGTGCATCTCGACGCTCGCCCAGTTCGACGCTGCTGCGGAAGTGACCGTTGTCTTCCGCGATATTGGCGCTCAGCCCGCCGGCCAGGAGGACATGCAGCAACTCGCGGGCATCGGCGTGGCGAATCCATTGCTCCGCTCGCCGAACCAGCTGTGCCGCAGCGATGTCCATGTTGGTATGGAGGCCTCGATCCGGCCCGACCTCGGGGTTGGCATCGCCCGGACCCGGGAACGCCCTCGAATTCGCGGAGCATTCAGTCCACTGCGATGCCCGGATCGGTTGGTCATGAGTCGAATGCGAGGCGGCCGCATGGAACGCCGGGAGCTTGCCACCACAGCCAGCGCAGAACCTGGCCTCGTCACGATTGACGGTACGACAGAGTCTGCAAACCGCCACAGGCTGGTCGCTCTGAATCCACATCCTCAACATGCTGGCGAAACCCGCGAAAGCATCGATGGATAGAGGGTTGCCGCGCGCATGGGAGGGGGACTTCACCGGGGTGAACGTCATGGCGAATCTCGTGCCGCGCTGCTCAGATCAGCCCTGCTGGGCTCGAGGCGGCGAAGGTCGGGGTCTGCATGAAATTCTCATGCCCTTTTGTAAGGCGGACGCCGAGGCGCCGTCTGTGCGGCAGCGCACATCGCGCCCGACGCGCGACCCATGCCGTTCGGTTCTTCTAGATGGCGACCGTGTCCGGAAGGAGTCTGTCATATTCCTTCTTGACCACCGCATAGCACTCGCAAGAGCGCCGCTCCAGCCCTTGCCGGTCCAGCACCGAGATGCGACCGCGCGCATAACTGATGAGGCCGGCCCTTTGCAGCTTGAGTGCGCTTTCCGTGACGCCTTCGCGGCGCACACCGAGCATGTTGGCGATCAGTTCCTGCGTCATCACGAGTTCATTGCCCTGCAGCCGGTCCAAGCTCAGCAGGAGCCAGCGGCACAGTTGCTGATCCAGGGAGTGGTGGCGGTTGCAGACCGCCGTTTGCGCCATCTGCGTGATCAGCGCCTGGGTGTAGCGCAGCAGCAGGTGAAGGACTGGGGCCCGGTTGAACTCGTCCTTGATCACCTGTGCCTTGAGCCTGAAGCCTTGGCCTGCGCTTTGCACTACGGCTCGACTGGGAGTGGACTCACCCCCCATGAACAGCGAGATGCCCACGACACCCTCGTTGCCGACCACGGCGATCTCCGCCGAGGCGCCGTTTTCCATGACGTACAACAAGGAGACGATGGCGGTGCTCGGAAAGTAGACATGGCTCAACGTGGTGCCCGATTCATACAGCACCTGGCCCAATGGCATCTCGACCGCTTCGAGCTGAGGCAACCAGCGCTGCCATTCGCCATCGGGCAACGCAGCGAGCAGGCGGTTCTTTCTCGGTTCGGGTTGAAGGGCCATCGCTTCCTCCGGATGCTGGTTTCGAGGATGAGCAACATTGTCTGCTACGTCCGCTACCGCACAGGCAAGCCCGCAGGCTTGCTACCCGATCATGTCCCACCTCGAGATCGTCAGACCCCAACAGGCCAGCTCCCATCGCTTTGCTCAGCCTCCTGTACAACGGACTGAAAAGGATGGCCAAGGCGATCGCCCACATCACTGCGCCAAAGAACGGTTGAAGGATCCAGAGAAATCCGACAGTGACTCCCGCAAGCAGGATGAAGAAGACGGCGCGCTGCACACTGGCGGTGTTCATCGAAAGAATCCAGTTGGGAAGGGGGCCGCCCCTCACCAGTGTCGGCTTCCCGGAACTGCTGAGGGGGACGCGCAGCCGGAGATGTACAGTCGAGCATCGAGCCCACGGCCACGGTAGGCAGATTGGCGCTGGCAGCCGCCGAAGCCATACTGGGCTCTCCACGAATGGAGGTCGAGATGGCCCAGCATGCAATTACCGCTGTTCACTTAAGGGGCGGAAGGATTGATTTCGTCGCCATTCACCCGGTTGTGGACAAGGAGTTCGGTTCGACAGAATTTGCCCTTGGCACAGCACAGCGGATCAGCATCGGCGAATGCACCAAGCTCATTGCTTCCGGCGAGGAGGTGTGCCTTGCACGGCGCACTGAAACCCATGTCTGGGAAGTCATTTGCGACGTCGAACTCTTGCCGGGCGGAACTGACATCACTGGCGTCGACATTGTCGATCGTCCCAATGATGCCTTGCAAAACCTTCCCGTGTGGGACTAGAAAGTCCCGGAATGGCGCGAGGCTTCAATTGACATGTTTCACTGAAGTCTAGGATGTGTGACTGAACTTGCGCCCCTCTTTCGAGGCGTGCTGGCAGTCATCGGGCTTGCCACGGGGGGCCGTGCGGTGGTCGCGACCTCGCCCCACTGAGCGACGCCGCGCCGCGCGTGATCAGCCCAGCAGCGAGCCGCGGATCTCCGACACCGGCAGGTGCTCGCGGCGCGGCAGCAGGTCGGCTTCAGGCTCGCCGGCGCGAAGGCGCGCGAGCATCGACTCGGGATCGAACTCCACGCCGATCGGGTTGGTCTCGAAGTTCGGCCCGTACATGAACGCGTTGGCGTCGTCGTTGCTCGTGAAGCAGTCCGCCTGGAACTCCATCTGGTTGCCGTCCGGGTCGGCGTAGTAGAGCGAGACCGTGATGCCGTGATGGATGCACCAGTAGGGCAGGATGTCCTTGGCCTTCAGCTCCGTGTACTTGTCGAGCAACTCGCCCAGGCTGCGATAGCCGTAGGCGACGTGGTCCATGCCGGGCTGGCCGCGAGGCGTGCGCGCATCCGACTCGCCCTTGATGACCGACAGGTTGAGCAGCGCGACCCGATGGTGCTCGTCGTCGTAGGTCACGAAGGCGATCACCGGGTTGTGGTATTGGATCTTGCCGTTGAAGACCGTCACGTACCAGTCCAGCATCTGCTGGAACCGGTAGGTGCGATAGACGACGTGCGCGAAGGTCTTGGGGCGGATGGATTGCGAGGACATGAGGACTGTCTCCTGGGAAGGGTCATACGACTTGCTGCCGCTGCGTGCCCAGCGGACCCGCGCTGAGCGTCATCACGTCGCCGCGTCGCAGGAAGACGGGCGTGGGCTTGATGCCCAGGCCCACACCCTGCGGCGTGCCCGTGATCACGACGTCCCCGGGAAGCAGCGTCATGAACTGGCTCAGGTACGACACGAGCTGTGCGACCGGGAAGATCATGTCGGCAGTGTTGCTGCGTTGACGCACCTCGTCGTTGACCCTGAGTTCCAGCGGGATGGCCTGCGGATCGGCAATCTCGTCGCTCGTGACGAGCCAGGGGCCGACGGGGCCGAAGCCGTCGAAGCTCTTGCCTTTGCCCCACTGGCCGCCGCGCTTGATCTGCCAGTCGCGCTCCGACACGTCGTTGGCCAGGCAGTAGCCCGCCACATGCGACAGGGCGCTTTGCACCGGCACGTTGCGCGCGATGGTTCCGATCACGAAGCCAAGTTCGATCTCCCAGTCGCCGGCCTCGGAGCCCGGCGGCAGGCGTACGTCGTCGTCGGGGCCTGCGAGCGAGGTCAATGCCTTGGTGAAGACGACCGGCTCCTTCGGGATTTCCAGGCCGGCTTCTTCTGCATGTTTGCGGTAGTTCAGTCCGATCGCCACGAACTGGCGAACACCAGCCACCGGCACACCGAGCCGCGTGCCCTTGGGCACCAGTGGCATGCGCCGCAGGTCGATCGCCGCGAGCGCCTGAAGCTTCTCGGGCGCAAGCCAGTCGGGGGTGAAGTCGGGCACCAGCAGCGAGAGGTCGCGCGCCTGTCCGTCGGCGTCGAGGGCGCCCGGTTTCTCCTGGCCCACGGGGCCGTGACGTAGCAGTTTCATGGTTCAGTCTTTCAGGAAAGGCTTTCGAATTCGATGTGGCTCAGGTGGCCGTCGAAGAGGGCGACCGCTTCAAGCACTCGCGGGCGCAGCGCTTTGCGCTCTTCGCTCGCGAGCATGCGCTCGGCGTCGCTGCGATCGGCGAACTCCACCAGCACCTGCAGCGCGATGGCCGGAGGTGAATCTTCGAACTTGCGCGGCCACAGGCCATGCACCGCGCGCACGCCGGGCATGCGGCGCATCGCGGGCAGTACAACGCTCTCGATCAGATCGTGGAAATGCTGGGCGGCGCCCATCCTGGGCGCGCCGACCCAATAGGCGGAACGGACGAACATGCGGAGTCTCCTTTGTCAGGGGCGGATACTGCATCCCGGCCTGCGATAGGCAAAGATGCGAAGAACATTCGAGCGATGCGGATCGCGTATCGCTGTGCGCTCAAACGAGCGGCGTGACCAGCGTGTCGAGGCCGAGCAGCGCCTTGCCGTACACCTCCAGCGAGACCTGCGGCAGCGCCACCGCATGCCGGGCGCCGGTATTTGCGTCGCGCCACCAACGCTGCATGGGGCTCGACTCGGCAAAAGAGCCCGCGCCGTGCGCGGTGATCAGCAGATCGAGCGCCTCGGTGATGTGGCGGATCGCCCAAGAGGTATCGCAGCGCATGCGGGCCCGCGCCAGCACGCCGGGGTGCAGGTCGCGCTCGGCCCAGGCGTGGATCTCGTCCGCGCAACGGTACGCGTGCAGGTGCGCGGTTTCCACCTTCATCGCGGCTTCGGCCAACTGCATCTGGAAGGCCACGGAGTCGGACTGCTTCGCGTAGACCGTGTAGGTGATGGCGCGTTTGTCGGCGTGCGAGCGCACGTGCTCCAGCGCGGCGCGGCCCATGCCGAGTTGCGGGCCGGCCAGGATCAGCGCTGCCATCGGCACGAAGGCCGAGCGGTACAGCGGCTCGGCCGCCTTGTGCTCGCTCGCGTACTCGCCCGCGAGCAGGCGCGGCACCGAGTGCATGCGGTGATTGGGCACGAACACGTTCTCGGCCACCAGGCAGTTGCTGCCGCTGCCGCGCATGCCCACCGTGTGCCAGGTGTCCTCGATGCGCAGGTCCGACATCGGGATGTAGGCCAGGAACTGCTCGATCACGTTGCCCTGGGCATCGTGCTCCGCGAGGCCCACCAGGCCCCAGTCGGCATGCAGGCAGCCCGAGGCGTAGTACCACTTGCCGGAGACGACCATGCCGCCTTCGACGTCCGTGCGCTCTGTCTGCATGCTAGGCGTGAAGACGCCGGCCACCCGCGCCGCGGGGTTGCGCCCGAAGATCTCATCCTGCGTGCGGCCCGGCAGCAGGGCCGCGAACCAGCCGCAGATGCCGATGAGGTTGACCACCCAGGCGGTCGACGGGCAGGCCTCGGCGATTGCCGCGGTCACGTCCAGGTGCGCGGCCACCGGCAGTTCGAAGCCGCCATAGCGCTTGGGCAGCAGAGCGCGGAAGAGGCCGGCGGCCTCCACCGCGCGGATGTTCTCATCGGGCACGCGGCGGTCCTTCTCGGTCTGCGCGGCGTTGCGGCGCAGCAGCGGGTGCAGTTCGTGCACGCACTTGACCAGTTCTGCGCGCAGGGCGGCGGTTTCGTTCGTCACGGGCATGAGAGTCTCCTTTCGCTCGCGGGAGCGTTGCTTCGTTCGGGTGGATGGGAAGAGGAAGGAAAGTGCTGCGCTACCAGCCGTCGCCCGGCTGCCAGTGCACATGGGTAGGCGCGGGGTGCATGCGCCGGTAGGCGCCGCCCTGGAAGAGCAGCGGCGGTGCATCGCACCCGCAACGCAGGTGCTCGACTTCGGCGATGTAGAGCAGGTGGTCGCCGGCCGGATGCACGTCGGTCACGCGTGCCGTGAGTTGCGCGAGGCTGTCGGCAATCAGCGGGATGTCGTCGACATGGTCGAACTCGACGTCCAGCGTGTCGTCGCGCCGGCCGCCGAAGTGCGCGCTCAGCGCCTGCTGCGCGTCGCCGAGGATGCTCACGCCGTAGCGGTGCCCGACGTTCACATGCCCGGCGAAGCGCGAACCCTTGCGCACCGACACCAGCACCAGGGCCGGGTCCAGCGAGACCGACAGGAAGGAGTTCGCCGTCATGCCGGCGGCCTCGCCGCCGCAGCGGAAGGTGACGACGGTCACGCCGGACGCCAGCCGGCGCATGGTGGCGCGAAGGGCGGCGGGATAGATGCGGCTGCGGGTCATCGGGGGCTCCTTGTCGGGAATGGCTGCAGTGTCTTCGGCGGCCCGCCATGGCGCCATGCAGACCTTCCATACGTCAGAATGACCAAACGTCACCGTGACGATGCGTCGCGGCTGGCGAGAGCAGGAGACATGCGAATGCCGACAGATCCGAGCGGACCCGTCGCCGCGGGCGCGGCGCAGGATCACCGCGTGTTGACCGCCCAGAAGAAGCGCGAGGAGATGCGCGCGCGGATCCTCGACGCGACCATCCAGGTCTTCGCGCACATCCGCGACGACGCCCCGGTGATCGAGGACGTGGTGCGCGAGGCCGGCATCTCGCGCGGCACCTTCTACAAGCACTTCGACTCGCTCGACCAGGCGCTGGTCGCGGCCGGCGGCGAGGCGCACGAGCGGATGATGCGCGACATCCTCCCGCTCTACGATTTCCTGAAGGAGCCATGGCAGCGCGTGGCGGTGGGCTTCCGCGTGTTCATGGTGCGTGCCTGGCAAGACCCCAAGTGGGCCTTCTTCGTCACGCGGCTGGACACCTGGCAATACGACTCGCGGCTCGGCCAGGCGATTTCGAGCGACCTCCGGCTCGGCCGCGAGCAGGGCTGCTTCACGGTCGATGACGTGACGGTGGCCACCGAGTTCCTGATGGGGGCCTCCGCCAGTGCGATCCACGCCTTCCAGCGTGGCGTGGCCGATCCGCAGGGCTACATGGAAGCGTCGATGCGCATGCTGTTCCGCTCCCTCGCGGCCGACAGCGAATTGGCCGAGCGCGCGATCACGTTCGCGCGCGGGCACATGGCCGAATGGGAGCGCGGCGAACGACGCGCATGGCAGAACCTGTAGACGAGCTAGAAACTGTGCGCGATGCCGAGGTCGTAGCCCATCGCCGAGCGCGGCGCATAGCCGGTCAACGCGGCGAAAGCACCTGTCGGTTGAGGCGGCACGCCGAGCACGGTCGGATTGTTCCGGCCATCGGTGATCCGGGTGTAAGCGCCGGTCACGTACAGGAGCGTGCGCTTCGACAAGTTGTACGTCGCACCCAGCGCGAACTTCGAGGTCGATGCGTCGGGATTGACGAGCCCCGACACATGGGGGTCGTACTTCACATAGCTGTAGCTGCTCTTCAATTGAAGCGCGCCGATCGGAATCGTCGCGGCGACCATCGCGCCGTCGTAGTCGGCGGATGTCGAAGCAGCGGGCCCGGGAAGCGCGTACTTCGAATCGTTGGTGGCACGCGAGAGTTCGCCTGCCAGCTTCAGGAAGCCGAAGTCATACGTGGCCATCAGGTTCACCGTCGTGATCTTGGTGTCCGTCAGCGGCGTGGTGTACGGCATCAATGCGTCGATCGCGGTGCTCACGGCATAGCTGGCAGCGACGTCGAACTTTTGATTTGTGTAGCCGACCCGCCCTCCATAGAACTGGCCACGTTTGGAAGGGCTGTCCGGCTGGGTCGTGGTCTTCGCGTTCTCATGGAAGTTTGCGGTGAGCTGGCCGTAGAAGCCACCCAGGGAGTTCGGTGTGAAGTAGTTGACCGCGTTGTTGATGAAGATGTAATTCGCCGGGCCGCCATTCGGTCCTGCCAGCAGACCGCCGCCGGGCAGGGCGGTGAAGACCGCCAGGCGGGCATTCACCATGCCGATGAGGTTGGCGCCGACGCCGCTGTTCAGGAACGGGTCGACGATCGTGTCGGACCAGAATGTCGGGGAGACATCCCGACCGAGTCGCAGCTCCCCGTACACACCCGCCAGGCTGACCGTCGAACGACGCGAATAGAGCGGCTGGCTGCCGTCGTCGACATTGAGCGATTGCTCGATCCAGAAGTTGGCGGATGTGCCGCCGCCCAGATCTTCCGTGCCGCGGAAGCCCCATCGGCTCGGGACCCAGTTGCCGCTGGTCATCGCGGTCTGGCTCAAGGTGACGGATGGCGGACGCGATGGCGTGAGCGCGCCGACGTTATCGCTCTTCAGCCTGTAGTAGCTCACGGCGGTGTCGATGACGCCGAACAGCGTCATCGACGATTGAGCCGATGCGGCACCTGCGAGGGCCAGGAGTGCGAGCGATACGGAAGTCTTCTTCATCTTTGTTTGTCTCTTGAATCGTTGTTGAAGGAAAACGCGTCCGGGTCCATGCGGTGCCGAAAGAAGCGGCGCGCGCAGACCCGCCTCGCGTTGCTGCGCTGGCAACGCGGGGTGTTGTCTCTGTCGATGGGAATCAGGAGCGCGGGCTCCGTGCGTGCGGCCCTGGGGCCGAGCTTCCTCGCGGTCACTCAGTCCAGGCAGCAGCGCTTCAGATAGGGGGCGCCCGGCTCTGTTTGCTTGCGGTCAAGGTATGGCTCCGACGTCTGGTCTGATGGCTGGCCGCAATGTATGACGCGGCCAGTGCGCAAGCGAGATGGCGAAATGCTGCGGTTGATCTACTTCCGGCATCGCCGCGAAGCGACTCGTCGCAGGCCGGAGCTTCAGCGCGGCAATTCGGCCGCGCACTGCAGCGCAAAGGCCAGCTGCTGCAGCTGCAATGCACGACCTACGCGGTGGAAGTCCACGCAGTGGCCCGTGTTGCGCATCATGGCGGCGTCCACGCGCGGTGCATTGGCGAGCGCCTTGGCAAAGCTGTCGACTTCCTGTTGCCCGCAGATCCAGAGGTGATCGATCTCGGCCTGGCGGTAGTGCACCGGCACCGCGATCCTGCCGAGCACCGAAGGCGCGCTGGAACTCCATGTGCTGACGATGTCCACCAGTTCGTCCTTCGGCGCGCCGGCACCTGCGACACGCGCGGAAATATCGGGCATATCGACATCGAAGCTGCCGGGCGGGCCGAACATGAACTGCGCCTTGGCCTCGGGTGGGATCTCGACGAGGGGAACGTCCGGCAGTTGCTCCCACATGGGCTTGTGCTCGGGCGGCGTGTTCATGCAGACGCCCGAGACCGCCAGGCCGATGATCGGCAGCCCGTCAGGTTCGCTCGCGATGGTCGCGGCGATCGCGCCGCCGATCGAATGCCCGATGAGCACGATGCCGCGCGTGCCCGCGCCGTATCGCTGCCAGGCGTCATGCAGCGCCGCGGTGAGCGCCCTGGCCTGGCCGCGGATGGTGCCTTCTCGCGGCGGCAGGATGGGGCTGCCGCCGTAGCCGGGGCGGTCCGGCGCGACGATCGGGATGTGGCAGGCCGCCGCCTGCGCCATCAGCGACGCGCCCGGCACGTCGAAGTAGGCCGATGTGTAGGTGCCGCCATGAAGCGCGACCACCAACGGCGTGTCGGCCGGCGCGGCCGCGAAGCTGCAGGTCGAAGAAGCGCCGGTACACCGCGCGGTCGGCCACCGAGATGCGCTGCGGAAACTGCGTGCCGAGTTCGCTCCACATCTGGCGCACCGGTGCCGGCATGAAGCGCAGGTTGGGGTCGTTGCGGTAGGCCGGGTCGTCCGCGACCTGCATGGTGCGCAGGCGGATCAGCGTCGGCACCTGCCAGGCGCCGTCGCGGATCAACTCGCCCGCGAGCTCCCTGCACTTCGTCTCGTCGTAGCTGTCGATCACGCGCTGCAGGCTGCGGAACTGCTCGGGCCGGGGCAGCATGGCCGGGTTGGCGATGGCGCGGGCGATCATGGCCTGGGCGGCCGGCGAGGCCGGGCCGACCTGCGGCGGCTCGATGTGCACATGCGAGAACGCCTCGCGGATCGGCGCCTCCTCGCGCGAGCAGCCCAGCAGCATGACTTCCAGCGGGCCCAGGTGCTCGATCGCGTGCATCACCTTGGCTGCCTCGCGCACGTTCACGTCCATGTTCATGTGGCCGGCGTAGGGCAGGCCCTGGGCCTTGGCCTCTTCGCCCGCGGCGTAGAAGTTCCTGTTCGACAGGCCGACCGTCTTGATGAAGTCCGCGCCGTCGGCCTTCTGCCGGCGCACCTCGGCACGCGCGGCATCCGGCGTGGGCGCGAGCGTGTCGGTGAGGATGGTGCCGGGCAGCAAGAGCAGCGCCGGCGAATCCGCGAAGTCCAGGCGGCCTTCGCGCCGCGCGCGCAGCAGCTCGGGCGAGCCCGACATCTGCCGGTAGCCGGTGATGCCGTTGGAGAGCATCAGCTTGAGCGTGGCGCGCGGGTCGGGAGCGTTGAGCGGGTGCGCGTGCATGTCGAGGTAGCCGGGCACCACGAACTTGCCCGAGGCATCGACGCGCTGCGCTGCGCCGGCGGAGGCGATCTGCGGCGCGATGCGCGCGATCTTTCCCTCATGGATGAGCACGCTCATGCGGGGCGACAGGCGGCCGTCCTTCACGTCGACCACCGTCACGCCGTCAAGGATCAGGTCGGCTTGCGCGGCCTTGAGCGATGGCGAGCTGCACAAGGCGAGGGCCATGCAGGCGGCGGGAAAGAGGCGATACGCGGTTCGATTCTTCATGCGATGGACAGGTAGGGGGATGGGTTCAGGCCGCGCCGCGCTTCACACCGCTCTCGCGCATGAAGGTATCGAGCTCGCGGTTGAATTCGTCGGACACCAGTTGGGGAAAGTGATGCGGCGCGGCGATGTCGAGCCTGCGCCCGCCGCCGATCGCGGCCACCGTGTCGCACACGATGTCGAAGGCAGGGCTCCAGCCCGCCGAGATCACCAGCAGCGGCACCCCAGCCTCGCGGACCGCGCGCAGTTGCCGCTCCAGCATGCCCTTGGAAGGCAGCCGCAGCCGCTTGATCGCCTCGCCCATGCGGCGCAGTTCCCCGTCGCTGGAGCCGCCGCGCACTTCGGGCGGGATATTGACCAGCCCGATGAAGCGCCGGATGCGCGCGACCGGGCCGCGGCTGAGAAGCAGCGTGCCGACCATGCGCAGCACGAAGCGCAGCACCGGCGCGCGATTGACCGCCAGTGCGGCCATCGCCGGTTCGATGAGCGTGAGCGAGCGGACCTTGGAAGGATCGCGCGCCGCCGCCGCCAGCGCGACGCAGCCGCCGAACGAATGGCCGACCAGATGCGCGCCATCGCCCATCAGCGACGCCACGAGCGCGCCGTCGAGTTCCGCGTCGTCGGGCCGCCCGGGGTCCGGGCTTCGGCCGTGGCCGGGCCGGTCGGGCACGATGAGCTGCCAGCCGCGTTCCGCGAGGCGCTGCTGCGTCGAGAAGTGGCTGTCGCCGCCGAGTGCGCTGCCCTGCGCGCTGCCGTGCACCAGGATCACCCGGGGGCCGTGCCCGCCCCAGCGGGTCAGGTGCATCGCCGATGGCGAGACCTGCGGGTCGTCGTCGCGCTTCATGCGGCCGGTCCCGCGCGGTGGTCGAGTTCGTGGTGCATTGCCGTCTCCGTCTTCTTCGTGTCCGTTGTCTCGTTCAGTCCGCGGTGATGCCCGCGGCGCTCACCACTTTCTTCCAGCGCGCCATGTCGGACTGGATGAGGCTGCCCAGCTGCGCCGGCGTGCCCGTGCTCACCTGAAGGCCCTGCTGCGCGAGCTCGGCCTTGACCTCGGCGGTGTTCATCACCGCGACGAAGTCGGCGTTCAGCCGTGCCACGAGCTCGGGCGGCGTGCGTGCCGGCGCGAGTACCGCGTACCAGGCATTGACCGCGTCCATGTCCGCGAAGCCCTGCTCGCGGAAGGTCGGTACATCAGGGACCTGGCTGCTGCGCCGCTCGCCCGTGACCGCCAGCAGCCGCACCTTGCCGGCCTGCGCATGCGTGCGCACCGACGGCACGGAAGCGAACATCAAGTCCACGTGGCTGCCCATCAGATCGGTCAGCGCGCCCGAGATGCCCTTGTACGGCACGTGCGTGAACGAGACGCCGTAAGAGGTCTTGAGCAGTTCCATCGCCAGGTGGTGCGGCGTGCCGTTGCCCGGCGTGGCGTAGTTCAGCCGGCCGGGGTTGGCCTTGCCGTAGGCGATGAGTGACTTCATGTCCTTCACCGGCAGGTTCGGGTTGACCGCGAGCGTCAGGTCGGCATCGGCCAGCTTCGCGATGGGCGCGAAATCGCGCAGCGCGTCGTAGGGCAGGCTCCTGTAGATCGCCGGCGTGATGGTGTGCGTGTTGATCGCCATCAGCAGCGTGTAGCCGTCGCCCGGCGCCTTGGCCACGAAGGCGGTGCCGAGGTTGCCGCTGGCGCCGGGCCGGTTGTCCACCACCACGGGCTGGCCCCAGCGTGCCGCGAGGCGGGGGCCGATGATGCGCGCGATGATGTCGCTGCCGCTGCTGGGCGTGAAGGGCACCACCAGCGTGACGGGCCGCGACGGGAAGGTCGAACCCTCGGCGAAGGCAGGCGCCGACGCGCCCATCGCGCAGGCGAGGGCGAGCGGGAGGAGAACGCCCCTCTTCATGCTGCGCTCCTGGCCGGCGCGGGCGACAGCTTCAGCAACCGCTCGGCGTTCCTGTGCGCCACCTTCTCGCGGTCGCTCTCTGCAATGGGAAGGTGCGAGAACCAACGCACCGCCTCCACGTTCGATTCGAACGGATAGTCGACCGAGAACAGGATGTTGTCCCACCCGACCACGCTCGCGGTGCACATCAGCTCGGGCGTGGAGAAGACCCCCGAGGTCGTCACGCTGAAATGGTCGATGAAGGTGTTGCGCACCGACTTCTTCAGGTGCGGCGACTTGGGCGTGAGCCGCCCGTCCGCACGCCACAGCGCGAAGGGCAGCAGCTCGCCCATGTGGCCGATGACCATGCGCAGGCCCGGGAAGCGGTCGAACACGCCCGAGAGAATCAGCCGCAGCACGTGCGTCGCGGTCTCGACCGCATAGCCCCAGGACGCGAAGCCCAGTTGCGGAAAGTCCTTGTAGTAGGCCTCGAACACCTGCGGATGGGGGTTGGACGGGTGCAGGTAGATCGGCACGCCGAGCGCTTCAGCCGCCTCGAAGATCGGCCAGAAGCGTTGCTGGTCGAGGTAGGCGCCGCGCGTGTGGCCGTTGATCATCGCGCCCTTGAAGCCCATGCGCTGCACGGTGCGCTCCAGCTCGGCGGCGGCCGCTTCCGGCGCGCCGGTGGACAAGGTCGCGAACGCGGCGAGGCGCGTGGGATGGCGGGCCACCGCTTCGGCGAGGTAGTCGTTGGCCGCGCGGGCGAGCGCCGCGGCCTGCGCGCCGTCCTCGATCTCCTGCGCGCCGGGCTTGGTGTGCGAGAGCACCTGCAGGTCGATGCCTGCGCGGTCCATCTCGGCGATGCGCATGTCGCCGATCTCGTCGAGGCCGGGCACGCGCGAGGGCGCGAGCAAGGCGCGGTCGGTCTCGTCGTAGGTGGCGAGCAGGCCGTCGTAGAGGAAGTGTTCCTCCAGCGCGATCAGCCGCACGGGCGGCGGCACGTAGACCTGCGTGAGTTGCGGGCTGGGTGTAGTCATGTGGTCTCCTTGGCGTGCGGCTGTTCGTGATTGGTGATGAAGTCCTCCGGCACGGCCGGACCCCAGACATAGAGCGAGTCTTCCGGCGCATGGTCCGCGACCGGCCAGTCGACGTCATGCGCGATGAAGTCGATGTCGAAGGAATACTCGGCGAAGCTGCCCCATGGATCGCGCACGTAGTGGAAGTAGTTGGAGCCGAGCACATGCCGGCCCAGCCCCCAGCCCCGGTCGAAGCCGGCCGCGCGCATCTGCTCCGCGCCGCTGCCCACTTCGTCGATGCTGGCGACGGTCCAGCTGGAATGGTGCAGGCCCGGCGCATGCGACTTGGCGAAGGCCACGAGGTGATGGTCGCTGCCGTGCGCGCCGTGCAGGAAGGCGATGATGTCCTGCGAGCGGTCGGACAGGCGCAGCCCGAGGATCTCGGTGCAGAACCTCAGCATGCGCGGCACGTCGGCGGTGAAGAAGAGCAGGTGCGACAGCGCGCGCGGCCGCACCATGCGGACCTGGCTGCGCGCGGGCGCTGCGCCCTGCCCGGGTGCCGGGCTCGGCCGCGCGGCGGGGCGGCTCTTGGCGCTTGGCGAGACCTTCGGTGCGACCACGAGTTGCAGCGGCGTGCCGTCGGGGTTGCGCAGCCACAGGCCCGCGCCGTCCGACAGCGGATGCGCGGCACAGCCCAGGCTGTGGCGGTCGATGCGGTCGCGAAAGGCCGACACGTCCTCGGCATGGATGCCGTAGCTCAGGTATTCCAGCCGCTTCGGCGCATCGCCCGCGTGCACCGATCCCCAGCAGTGCGGATGGCCCGCGGTGTAGAGATCGAGTCTTTCGCCGACCTGCCGGGGCTCGAGCCCGAAGGCGGTGTAGAAGCGGCGGGCTTCCTCCAGGTCCGGCACCGAGAAGACGAAGCGGTGGACCGAATGCACGCCAATGGCGCCGGCGCGGCGCGGGGTTTCGCTGTTCATCGTGTGGTCCTCCGGGTTCAAGCGGCGCGGCCCGATACGCGGCGCAGCAGCGCCTCGCCATCGGCCGGCCAGGCATGGCCACGCCAGGCCACGTGCTGGTCGGGGCGCACGAGCGTGTAGCGGGTGGGGTAGAGGCTCGCGATGCAGCCCTCGTCGGGCTGCAGCACAGTGAGCGGCAGGCCGCAGGCGGCGGCCGCGGCGCGCGCGGCTTCGAGTTCCGCGTCGGTGCCGCGCTCGGCGGCCATCAGCGTGAAGCCTTGGCCGAAGTGGTCGTACAGCGAGCTTCCGTCGTGCCGCCAGGCATGCGGCGCGAGGCTGCCGGGGCGCGAGCTCGGTACGTAGTTGATGAAGTCCGCCGGCGGCGCGGACGTGCCGTCCGGCACGATCACGGGCGAGTGCTCGTAACGGTAGCCCAGCACCACGCCGAGCGTCATGAATTCGCGCATCTTGCTCGCGCCAATGCGGGCGCCAATCTCGCGCCGCACGGCCTCGCCTGCCTCGCCCGCATCCTCCAGACCGGCGGCGGCCAACTGGTTGCCGAGGATCGCGTGGTTGGCCTCGGCTTCGGCCATCACCCATTCGTGCACCGGGCGGCGCTCGGCCTCGTAGCTCTCCAGCAGCGCGGGGCCGCCCCAGCCCTGCAGCACCGCGGCCAGCTTCCAGCCCAGATCCACGCCGTCGGCCACGCCCATGTTCATGCCATAGCCGCCGAACGGTGGATGCAGGTGGCAGGCATCGCCGGCGAGGAACACGCGCCGGTCGCGGTAGCGGTTGGCGATGAGGCGGCTGGCGACCCATTCGTCGCTGCTGAGCACTTCGTAGGGCAGGTCGATGCCGGTGGCGCGGCGAATCAGCGCGGGCGCTTCCAGGTCGGCCAGGCGCACGCCTTCGGGCACGTGCGTGGGCATGAAGAACCAGGTGTCGCCGCGGTCCATCGGGCCGATCAGGCTGGGGACGTCGCCATTGATCTGCCAGTACATGATGGCCGGGCCGTGCGGATGCGCCTCGGCGAGCCCCGGCGCGCGGAAGACGATGTTGTAGTTGCGCGAAAGGCCGTACCGGCCTTCCATGCGCGCGCCGATCTGCTCGCGCACCGTGCTGCGCGCGCCGTCGGCGCCGACCAGGTAGGCCACGCGCACGGTGCTGTCCTGGTCGCACACCTTGTCGTGCAGCCGGGCGGTCACGCCGTCGGCGTCCTGTTCGAGTCCGCGCAGCTCGCAGTTGAAGCGCAGCTCCACGCCCGGCAGCGACTGGGCATGCGCCCGCATCACTTCCTCGACGGTGTATTGCGGAATCCACTGCGCATGCTCGGAGTAGAGCGGATTGCGACCCGGGGCGCAGTACATCGCGTTCTCGAAGCGCGCCAGCTCGTGGCCCGCGAGCCGGGTGACGAACACCACGTTCGACGGGTACTGGGCGCCCAGGGGCGAGGCCGCGCGCAACTGGTCGGCGATGCCCCAGCGGCGCAGGTGCTCGCGCGTTCGGACGTTGGTGGTCTTGGCGCGCGGCGCATAGCCGACGCGGTCGTTGCGCTCGATCACCAGGCATGGCACGCCGCGATGACCCAGTTCGATCGCCAGTGCCAGTCCCACCGGGCCCGCGCCGACGATCAGCACGGGCAGCGGCGGAGTTGTCTCGTTCATGTCGTATTTCCTCGGCTTCACTTCGCAGATGGAGCGGGATCGTAGAAATGGGCGACTGATCGCCAAAGATGCGGGAAATGCGCGAACGATGCTCAAATCACATCACTGCTGATTGCGTGGCGACTGGCGCGGGTTTGCACCGAGAGACGCGAGTGATTCAAAAACCGAACAATTTGCGCCCCGAAGTGTTTGCAATGAATCGGACGAGATGAAACTCAACACAGTGCGCGACTTCCTGGCGGTCGCCGAGCGCGGCAGCATGCGGGCCGCGGCGCGCCAGCTCAGCCTGGCGCAGCCGGCGATGACGCGCAGCATCCAGGAGCTCGAAAAGGAACTGGGTGTGGAGCTGTTCGAGCGCCGCGCGCGCGGCGTCATGCTCACGCCCATGGGTGAAGTCTTCCTGCGGCGTGCGCAGGCGCTGCGCAGCGAGATGCGCAGGGCGCAGGAGGAGATGGACCAGCTCAAGGGCCTGCGCCATGGCCATCTCCGCATCTGCCTCTCGAGCGGCGCGCACATGGCGCTGCTGCCCAATGCGCTGCGGCCTTTCCGGCAGCGCTTTCCCAACGTCGCGCTCGAAATCATCGACACCGTGTTGCCCCGTGTCGAGCGGGACCTGATCGATGGCACGCTCGATGTCTACATCGGCCCTTCCTACGACGAAGTGGGTGGCGAGCTGGTTTCGGAGCGGCTGTTCGACAACGAGCGCGTCATCCTGGCGCGCAAAGGCCACCCCCTCGCCGGTGCCAGGTCACTGGCCGAACTGGCGGACGCCGAATGGGTCACCACCTCGGTCACGCACCGGGCTGAGGACGAGATCGTCCCCCTGTTCACGCAGCGTGGGCTGCCGGCGCCGAAGATCGTGGTGCAGGGCCATTCGGCGCTCACCTTCTTCTTCATGATCGCGTACTCGGACCTGCTGATGATGCTGCCCATCCAGTGGGAGCGCTCGCCACCCTTCGCGGGGCTGCTCACGCGCATCGATGTGGGCGAGCGGCTGCTGGCGCCGCCGATCTCGATCGTGCGCCGCTCGTCGTTGCCGCTGACGCCGGCAGGCGAGTACTTCTGCGACATGATCCGCCGGGCCGCGCTGCACCGGGACTGAGCTGCCCGCGGGCCCGCCGCGGGCGACGCACCTCTTCAACCCTTCCACCGCTTTCCGCACCTGCCGGAGGGCGCGGCCGCGCGCCGACGTTCCCGCTCGGCGATGCCGAAGGGCTATCGCAGTCGGCATTTCTGCATCTTTTGCGCAGACCTCGGCGCTCCTACGCTTGCGCCCATTCCGACTCGCCATCCGCCGGTCGGCCTCGTCGAGATACCGGGGCAAGGCCCCGCACAAAAAGGAGACACATGCTTGATCTGCGCAAACCGCTGGCCGCGCTCGCGCTCGCCATGGCAGGCAGCTTCGCCGCCGCACCCGCGGCGGCCCAGTCGCCGATCCGCATCGGCTACCTGAGCACGTTCTCGGGCCCGATCGGCTCGCTCGGCCAGGACATGTACGACGGCTTCATGCTCGGCGTGGAGCAGGGCGGCAACAAGCTCGGGGGCGTGCCGGTGGAGATCCTGAAGCAGGACGACCAGTTCAAGCCCGAAGTCGCCAATCAGATCGTCCAGAAGATGATCGAGAAGGACAAGGTGCCCATCATCACCGGCGTGGCCGGCTCGAACGTGATGATGGCCGTGCAGCGCGCCATCGCCGAGAAGGAAGTGTTCCTCATCGGCGCGAACGCCGGCCCTTCGGAACTCGCGGGCGCGCAGTGCTCGCCCTACCGCTTCGTCGCCTCGTGGCAGAACGACAGCTGGGCCGAGGCCGCGGGCAAGTACGCCAACGACAAGGGCTACAAGCGCATGCTGCTCGTGGCGTCCAACTACCAGGCCGGCAAGGACGCGGTGGCCGGCTTCAAGAAGTTCTACACGGGCCAGATCGTCGACGAGATCTATCCCGGCGTGACCCAGCCCGACTTCTCGGCCGAGCTCACCCAGATCGGCGCCGACAAGCCCGATGCGGTGTTCGCCTTCGTGCCCAGCGGCGGCATCAACTTCATCCGCCAGTACCAGCAGGCGGGCCTCCTCAAGACCGTGCCGCTGCTCACCGTGGGGATGGCCGACGGCACCACGCTGCCCGCGCTCAAGGAGTCGGCGCTGGGCATCCAGTCGGTGCACTTCTGGGCGCCCGACACCGACAACCCCGTCAGCCGCCAGTTCGTCGAGGCATTCGAGAAGAAGTACGGACGCATCCCCTCCAACTTCGCGGCGCAGGGCTACGACTCGGCGCTGCTGCTCGACGCGGCCATCGGCCGCGTGAAGGGCGACGTCTCGGACAAGAAGGCCTTCATGGCCGCGCTCAGGCAGGGCAGCGGGAAATCGGTGCGCGGCAGCCTGCGCTTTGCCAACAACAACTTCCCCATCAACGACTGGTACGCCTTCGAGGTCGCCAAGGACGCCAAGGGCCGCGTCAGCCTGAAGACCGTCGCCACGCCGCTGAAGAACTACCAGGACTCCTACCACGCCAAGTGCGCGATGAAGTGACCGCGCCGACCACCGCCATGACCGCCACGATGAACGCACTCCCGCCCCTCGCCGAACCCCGCGTCGAATCCCGCGCCTATCGCCAGTTGATCGCGGGCGAATGGGTCGCGGCCGACGATGGCCGCAGCTTCGACGACTTCGACCCCTACACCGGCGAGCTCTTCGCGCGCATCCCCGCCTCCGGCGCCGCGGACGCGCAGCGCGCCATCGACGCGGCCGAGCGGGCCTTCGCCTCCTGGGCCGCGATGGGCGCGCGGGCGCGCCAGGCGATCTTCCTGAACACCGCGTCGATCCTCGAACGCCGCGCCGACGAAGTGGTGCTGCTGATGGCGCAGGAAACCGGCTGCGCCGCGCCTTTCGCCCGCTTCCAGATCCAGTGGGCGGTGGGCCTGCTGCGGCAGGCGGCCGGCTACCCCTACCTGCCAGGCGGGGAGATCGTCGCGTCGGACACGCCGGGCGTGTTCGCCATGGCGGTGCGCAAGCCCGTGGGCGTGGTGTGCGGCATCTCGCCGTGGAACGGCTCGCTCGCGCTGGGCTTTCGCACCGTGGTCGCACCGCTGGCCTGCGGCAACACGGTGGTGCTCAAGCCTTCGGAAGATGCGCCGGTGTGCGCGGGCCTGCTGATGGGCGAGATCTTCCACGAGGCGGGGTTGCCGCCCGGCGTGCTCAACGTCGTCACGCATGCGCCCGGCGAAGTGGGCCCGGTGGCTGACCGCCTCTTTGAAAGCCCGAACGTCCGCGCCTACAACTTCACTGGCTCGTCCGCCACCGGCGCGATGCTGGCGGAGCGCGCGGGCCGGCACCTCAAGCGCATCGCGCTGGAACTGGGCGGCTACAACCCGATGCTCGTGCTGGCCGATGCCGATCTCGACGACGCGGTGGACACGGCGGTCTTCGCGGCCTTCTTCCACCAGGGCCAGATCTGCATGAACACCCGCAAGATCCTGGTGCACCGTTCGCTGTACGACGCGTTCATCCAGCGCTTCGCGGCGCGGGCGGAGGCCATTCGCGCCGCCGATCCGGCCGATCCCGCCACGCGCATCGGTCCGCTGATCAACGATGCCGCCGTGGCGAAGGTCCAGCGCGCCGTCGATGCCGCCGTCGCAGGCGGCGCCCGGCGGCTGACCGGCGGCGCGCCTCGCGGCCGCTGCTTCGACCCCACCGTGCTCGTGGAGGTGCCGGCCGACGCGCCGATCCACTGCGAGGAAGTCTTCGGCCCGGTCGTGCTGGTCGAGCCCTTCGACGACGAACAGGAGGCGGTGTCACGCGCCAACGCGACCGCCTATGGCCTGTCGGCTTCCATCATGACGGCCGACGTCTGGCGCGGGATCAGCCTCGGCGGGCAGGTGCACGCCGGCATGGTCAACGTCAACGGACCGACCATGGGCGGCGAGCCGCAGATCCCGTTCGGCGGCGTCAAGGACAGCGGCTGGGCGCGCTTTGGCCGCTGGGCGATCGACATGTTCACCGACCTGAACCTGGTGACGGTCAGCCAGGCCAGGCGCCAATACCCGCTGTGAGCATGATGAATGCACTGCATCTCCCGCGCACCGTGTTCGGCGCGGGCGCCATCGGCCAACTGGCGGCCGAGCTCGTCGCGCTCGGCGTGCGCCGGCCGCTGGTGGTGGCGGACAAGGGCATCGTCGCCGCGGGGATCGCGCAACGGGTCGTGCGCGCCTGCGGAGAAAGTGCCGCGCCGGTGCTGTTCGACGCGGTCACGGAGAACCCGCTCTTCGCCGACGCGGATGCGGGCGCCGGCTGCTATGCGGCGCAAGGCTGCGATGGCGTCGTCGCTGTGGGCGGCGGTTCGGTGATCGACACGGCCAAGCTCATCGCCCTGCTGGCCGCCAATCCGGGGCGCGTCGCGGACTACGTCGGCGCCAATGCCTCGCGCCATGGCGCGGCCGCGCCGCTGGCCGCGATCCCGACCACCGCGGGCACGGGCAGCGAGGCTTCGCCCTCCGCCGGGCTGCATCCGGACGCGACCACGCCCTCGGTCGGCATCAACTCGCGCCATCTGGTGCCGCGCCTCGCGGTGCTCGACCCCGAGCTCACTGTCAGCCTGCCGCCATGGCTGACAGCCGCCACCGGCATCGATGCGCTGTCGCATTGCATCGAGGGCTGTCTGTCCGAGCGCGACCAGCCGCTGGGGAAGGCCATTGCGCTCGACGGCATCGCGCGCGTGGCGCGCCATCTGCGGCGCGCGGTCGATGCTGGTGCGGATGCGAATGCGCGCGCGGAAATGATGCTGGCCGCCTTCGCGGGCGGCGTTTCCATCGGCATGGGTCTCGGGCCGGCGCATGCCATCGCGCTCACCTGCAGCGACCAGGGCTTTCGTCACGGCGTGCTGAGCGGCATCGGGCTCGTGGCCACGCTCGACGCGACCGCGGTGCATGTCTCCGCGCGCATGGCGGCGATCAATGACGCGCTCGGCCTGCCCGCGTCCGTCTCCACCGCGCAGGCCGTGCGCGGGCTCATGCGCGATCTCGGCTTGCCGGGCTCGCTGGCGGAACTCGGCTACGCCGCCGGCGACCTGCAGGCGCTCGCGCAGGCGGCCGCGCGCAGCCACTTCAACCTGAGCGCGCCCTTCAAGCCCGATGCCGAGGCCTACGCCGGCTTCTTCCGGCAATCGCTCGGGCTCGGCGCCGACGTTGCGGGGGTGTCGCCATGAACGCATCGCTTCTCTTCGCACAGGCGCTGAACGGCCTCCAGCTCGGCGTGCTGCTGTTCCTGCTGTCCGCCGGGCTCACGCTGGTGCTGGGCATCATGAACTTCGTGAACCTCGCGCACGGCTCGCTGTTCATGATGGGGGCCTACTTCGGGGCCGCGAGCTTCGCCGCCACGCAGTCCTTCGCGCTGGCCGCGGTCGCGGCGATCGGCGGCACGATGGTGCTGGGCGTGCTGGTGGAGCGCCTCGTCCTCGCGCGCCTCTACGAGCGCGACCATCTCTACCAGGTGCTCGGCACCTTCGGCCTGATCCTGGTCTTCAACGAGATCGCGCGTTTCGTCTGGGGACAGGCGCCGGTGTTCATGGACGTGCCGCAGTTGCTCGCGGGCACCATCCAGCTCGGGCCGGTGGCCTACCCCGCGTACCGCTTCGCGATCATCGTGGTGGGGCTGCTCGTGGGGTTGGCGCTGTACCTCGTCATCCACCGCACGCGGGTGGGCATGCTGATCCGCGCCGGCGCGTCCGATGCGCAGATGCTCTCGGCGCTCGGCGTCGACAACGGACTGGTGAGCGGCCTCGTGTTCGCCGTGGGCGCGGGCCTGGCCGGGCTCGCCGGGCTGATGGCGGGGCCGATCCTCACGGTGCAGCCCGGCATGGGTGAGCCGGTCCTCATCCTCGCGCTGGTGGTGCTCATCACCGGCGGCATCGGCTCCATCCGCGGAGCGTTCTACGGCGCGCTCATCGTCGGCGTGGTCGACACGGTCGGGCGCGCCTTCCTGCCGGGGCTGCTGCGCGACTTCGTGGAGCGCTCGTTCGCGCAGAACGCCGGGCCGGCCATCGCCTCGATGCTGATCTATTTCCTCATGGCCGCAGTGCTGGCTTTTCGCCCCGCGGGGCTGTTTCCGGTGAAGCATGGATAAGAACCCGACCCTCGTCGCCACGGCGCCGGTCTCTCCGGTCATGGCCGCCGCGCTGCGCCGCATCGGCGCGGGCCCACTGCGCCTGGGCTTCGGCCTCGCGCTGCTCGTGGCGCTGGCCGTCGTGCCGCTTGTTTCGCTCCTCGCGGGACAGTCGTACTACGTGACCCTCGTGTCGCGCATGATGGTCTTCGCGCTCGCGGCACTGGGCCTGAATCTCGTCGTCGGCTACGGCGGCATGGTCAGCTTCGGGCATGCGCTCTACGTCGGCGTCGGCGCATTCGCGGTGGGCATCCTGTCCTTCCACGGCATCGGCAACGGCTGGGTGCATCTCGCGGTCGCGCTGGGAGCGGGCGCGGTGCTCGCGACGCTGATCGGCCTCGTGTGCCTGCGCGTGAACGGCATCGCCTTCATCATGATCACGCTGGCCTTCGCGCAGATGATGTACTTCGCCGCGGTGGGCCTGAAGCAGTACGGCGGCGACGATGGCTACGCGCTGCCCGCGCGCAGCGACTTCGGCGTGCTGAACCTGGAGAACGACGTGGCGCTGTACTACGTGATCTTCGCGCTGCTGGCTGTCACGCTGCTGGCGTTCCACCGGCTGGTGAATGCCCGGTTCGGCATGCTGCTGCGCGGCTGCAGGACGAACGAGCGCCGCATGCGCGCGCTGGGCTACGACACAGTGCGCGCACGCCTCGTCGCCTACGTCATCTCCGCACTGGTGTGTGTGCTGGCCGGCATGTTGCTGGCGAACCTCGCGCGCTTCGTCTCGCCCTCGTACATGCAATGGTCGGTCTCGGGCGAACTGATCGTGATGGCCGTGCTCGGCGGCACGGGCAGCCTTCTCGGTCCGGTGCTCGGCGCGATCGTGTGGCTCGCGCTGGAGGAACTGCTCTCGTCAGGCGCCTGGGGCCTGCCGGGCGATCTCGAAGCCCTGCTCAAGACGCACTGGCTGGGCGTGCTGGGCATCGTGGTGGTGCTGGTCACGCTGACGCTGAAGCAGGGCCTGTACGGCTGGCTGCAGCAGCGCGAGCAGCGTGAGGAGAAGACGCAATGAGTGCATGCTTTCTGCTGCAGGTGCGCGGCCTGACGAAGCGCTTCGGCGGCCTGCGGGTCACGGACGGCTTCGACCTCGACATCGGCGAGGGCGAGGTGCACGCGATCATCGGCCCCAACGGCGCGGGCAAGACGACGCTGATCAATCAGTTAAGCGGCGAACTGCGGCCCGACGGTGGCTCGATCCTCTTCGCGGGCGAGGAGGTGGTGCATACGCCGGTGCAGCGCCGCGTCGCAATGGGAATGGCGCGCAGCTACCAGGTCACCTCGGTGTTCCCGGATTTCAGTGCCCTGCAGAACGTCATGTTGGCGGTGCAGAGCGCGAGCGGCCACAGCTACGGATTCGTGCGCCCCGTGATCGCGGACCGTTCGCTGGTGGAGCCCGCGCAAGCGCTGCTGGCCAGCGTGGGCTTGGGCGGGCGGGGGAACGTTCCCGTCGCCTCGCTCGCGCATGGTGCACGCCGGCAACTGGAACTGGCGATGACGTTGGCGCTGCGCCCCCGCTTGATGCTGCTGGACGAACCGATGGCCGGCATGAGCCAGAAGGAGTCGGCGGAGATGGTGGAACTGTTGCAGCAGGTTCGCGGCCGGCACGCGATGCTGCTGGTCGAGCACGATATGGACGCGGTCTTCGCGCTCGCCGATCGCATCACCGTGCTCGTGTACGGCAGGGCGATCGCCACCGGCACACCCGACGAGATCCGCGACAACCCCGAGGTGCGACATGCGTACCTCGGCGACGAGGAGGAAGTCCTGTGAGCCTGCTGGAAGCCCGCGACATCGAGACTTGCTACGGTGCGAGCCAGGTGCTTTTCGGCATGAGCTTCGACGTCAAGGCGGGCGAGGTGGTCACGCTGCTGGGGCGCAATGGCATGGGCAAGTCGACCCTGGTCAAGTCCGTCACCGGGCTGCTCGCCCCGAGGCGCGGCACGGTGCGGCTCGCCGGCGTCGACCTCGCGGGCCGGCCGCCGCACCATGTGGCGCGGGCGGGCATCGGGCTGGTGCCCGAGGGCCGGCGCGTGTTCCCCAATCTCAGCGTGCGTGAGAACCTGGTCGCCACCGCTGCCAACCGGCATGCGCAGCCGCAGCCCTGGACACTCGAGCGCATCTACGGCCTGTTTCCGCGCCTGCGCGAGCGCGAACGCAACCTCGCCTGCAACCTGTCCGGCGGCGAGCAGCAGATGCTCGCCATCGGACGCGCGCTGATGACGAACCCGCGGCTGCTGATCCTGGATGAAGCCACGGAAGGGCTTGCACCGCTCATCCGCCGCGAGATCTGGAACTGCCTCGCGCAGCTGAAGGCTGCGGGCCATGCGATGGTGGTGATCGACAAGAACATCGGCCCCCTGCTGCGCCTGGCGGACCGGCACTTCATCGTCGCGAAGGGCCGCACGATGTGGAGTGGCACTTCGGCGCAATTGCGCGCCGAACCCGCGCTGCTGCACACCTACGTGGGCCTGTGAAGAGCGTTAGTGCAGCACTTGCTCTTCAAGTGACCTCAGAGCTTGGCGAACGGAGTTGCGGCTGACGCCGAATTGCTCCGCGAGATCACGCTCGGGAGGAAGGCTGTCGTCAGCGCGAAGTCGCTGGTCATGGATGAGACCTCGTTGCCGTCGTGCTCGATGCGGAATTCCTCGAGGCTTTCCGCCTATCTTGACGTCCCGCCGGAGTACTACGCCAAGGTCTGGAAGCGCGTTCATACGAGTTTTTGGGTCTTTGGCCGCGTGCGTCCCCTAAAGGCGGCCGCGCCTTGACTAGAGTTTCGACTACGACTTTGTTCTCGCCAGACAATGATGCACCGAGAATTCTGTCCATTGAACGACAGACAGGAGCCGGCCACCATGGAAACCACGAACGACATCGCGCCCGAAGCCGAGTGGGTGCGCTGGCGCCATGACTTCCACCGCTTTCCCGAGACGGGCTTCGACGAGCAGCGCACTGCGGGCCGCGTCGCACAGATCCTGGAATTGCTGGGGCTGGAAGTGCATCGCGGCATCGGCGGCACCGGCGTCGTCGCGAACCTGAAGGTCGGCACCGGCAGCGGCGTGATCGGGCTTCGCGCCGACATGGACGCGCTCGCGATGCACGAGACCGCGGAGCGTCGCGACTACGTCTCGACGCACCCGGGCCGCATGCATGCCTGCGGTCACGACGGCCACATGGCGATGCTGCTCGGCGCGGCGCAGTTGCTCGCTGCCGGGCGCGACTTCGACGGCACGGTGCGCCTCGTCTTCCAGCCTGCCGAGGAGCACGGCAAGGGTGCGGCCGCGATGCTTGCCGATGGCCTGCTGGAGCGCTTCCCGATGGACGAGATCTACGGCGCGCACAACATCCCCGGCATGCCGGCCGGACATTTCGCGACCCGCGTGGGCGGCATCATGGCCAGCGAGGACAACTTCGTGATCCGCATCACCGGCCGCGGCGGCCATGCGGCCCGGCCGCACATGGCGGTCGATCCGCTGGTCATCGGCGCGGAGATCGTGCTGGCGCTTCAGACCATCGTGGCGCGTTCGGTCGATCCGCGTCATTCGGCGGTGGTGTCGTGCACCGAGTTCATCACCGACGGCATCCGCAACGCGATCCCGACTGAGGTGGTCATCAGGGGTGACACGCGAAGCTATGCGCCGGAGGTGCAGGCGCTGCTGGAGAAGCGCATGCGCGAGCTGTGCGAGGGCATCTGCCAGGCGCACGGTGCGCGCTGCGTCGTCGAATACACCCACGAATTCGCGCCCACGGTCAACTGGCCGCAATGCGTGCCCGTCGCGGTGCAGGCCGCACGGGCCATTGCCGGCGCGGCGCACGTCGATGGCGATGTACCGCCGATGATGATTTCCGAAGACTTCGGCCGCTTCCTGCAGAGCATTCCCGGTGCCTTCGTGTTCATCGGCAACGGCGATGGCGACAGCCCCGGCGCGGTGCCGTTGCACAACGCGCGCTACGACTTCAACGACTCGATCCTTCCCATCGGAGCGCGCTACTTCGCCGAGCTGGCGCGCATCCGGCTTCCCCGTTCCAACTGACATGTTCCTGCTCAATTCCCACGCCACCCGTCGTCTGTACGACATCGATCTCCAGGCCATCTTGAACCTTGCCGAAGGGCGCGCAAGCCGGCAGCGGCTGTCGACATGGGACCGGCTCTCGCCGTGCCCGACCCCGGCGTGGTCGCTGCCGGGTCTCGCTGCTTCGCTGGGAATCGCGGGGCTCACGCTCAAGGACGAGTCCAGGCGTTCCAGCCTCGGCAGCTTCAAGGCGCTCGGCGCGCCCAATGCGCTCATCCGGCTGGTGCTGCGGCGCTGGCCCGATCGTGGATGGCGTGCGGATGATCTGTTTCGTGGAACGCACGCGGCCGAGTTGCGCGGCTTCGTCGTCATCAGCGCCACCGACGGCAACCATGGCCGTGCGCTGGCCGCTGCCGCGCAGAGCATCGGCTGCCGATGCGTGATCGTGCTGCACGCGCATGTCAGCCAGGAGCGCGAGGACGCGATCGCCGCGTTCGGCGCCGAGATCGTGCGCATCGCGGGCAACTACGACGAATCGGTGGAAGAGGCCGCGCGCCTCGCGCGTGTCAATGGATGGGAGGTGGTGTCCGACACCTCGTACGAAGGCTACGAGGAGGTGCCGCGCGACGTGATGCAGGGCTACGGCGTCGTCGCCGAAGAGCTGCTCGAGACCGCGCCTTCCGACGCCTGTCCGTGGACGCATGTGATTCTGCAAGGCGGTGTCGGCGGACTGGCCGCCGGCATCGTGAGCCACTTCTGGGAGCGCTATGGCGAACGCCGTCCGCGCTTCGTCGTCGCGGAGCCCGAGCAGGCCGATTGCCTCTGTCAAAGCGCGCTGCAAGGTCGGCCGGCGCGCGCGACCGGCAGCGTGGATTCGGTGATGGCGGGGCTGGCGTGCGGCGAGACATCGCCGCTCGCGTGGCGCTTCCTGCAGCCGGCGGTCGATGTCTTCATGACGGTGTCGGATGCGCAGGCGGTGGAGGCGATGCGATTGCTGGCCGGCGGATCGCATGCCGATGTCCCGGTGGTGGCAGGCGAATCCGGCGTCGCGGGGCTGGCTGCGCTCGAGCGCATCGCGCGCAACGATGCGTGGCGGCAGCAGGCGGGCCTCGCCGCGGATGCACGCGTCCTCGTCATCAACACCGAAGGGGCGACCGCGCCGGCGGTGTACGAAAGCCTCGTCGGACGCTCGCACGATGAGGTGCTCGCCGCCCAGCAGCAGTGGCTGCGGCAGCGCTCGGTCGGCGAGGCGGCGCTGGTCGAACGCATCGAGGCGCATGCCGCCATCGGCGCGATCGAAGGCGGCGGCGTCTGCCGCATCGCGCTGACCGATGCCGACCGCGATGGACGCGACCGGCTCGTCGCGTGGATGCGCGAGCTCGGCCTCGCCGTGTCCATCGACCGCATCGGCAACATCTTCGGCGTGCGCCGCGGCAAGGCGGACCTGGCGCCGGTGATGACCGGCTCTCACATCGACACTGTCGCGACCGGCGGCCGCTACGACGGCAACTACGGCGTGATGGCGGGGCTCGAAGTGGTGCGCTGGCTCAATGACCGCGGCATCGCCACGCATCGTCCGCTCGTCGTCGCGGCGTTCACGAACGAGGAGGGCGTGCGTTTCCAGCCCGACATGATGGGCTCGCTGGTCCATGCCGGCGGCCTGCCCTTGCAGCAGGCGCTCGACACCGTCGGCACCGACGGCGCGCGGCTGGGCGACGAGCTGGCGCGCATCGGGTACGCCGGCGGGATGGCGTGTGGATCGATCGTGCCGCATGCGTTCGTCGAACTGCACATCGAGCAGGGCCCGGTCATGGAGGCCGAAGGCGTGCAGATCGGCGCGGTCGAGAACCTGCAGGGCATTTCATGGCAGGAATTCACGATCACCGGCCAGTCCAACCATGCGGGCACCACGCCCATGCGCCTGCGCCGCGACGCCGGCTATTGCGCGGCCGCGATCGCGGTGTTCGTGCGCGAGCTGGCGCTGCGCGAGGGCGGAAGCCAGGTTGCGACCGTGGGCGCGATCGACCTGCACCCGAACCTCATCAACGTGATCCCGGCACGCGCGACGGTCAGCGTCGACCTGAGGAATACCGACGAGGCCACGTTGCAACGCGTCGAGCGGGAGCTCGCCGCGTTCGTCGGCAAGCTCGCCGACGAGCAATCGGTGCGCATCGACACACGCCGGCTGGTGCGATTCGAGCCGGTGGTCTTCGACGGGCGGCTGGTGCGCGTCATCGAGCGCGCAGCGCAGACGCGCGGCCACGCAACGCGGCGCATGACCTCCGGCGCCGGCCACGACGCGCAGATGATGGCCCGCGTGTGTCCGGCGGCGATGGTCTTCGTGCCCAGCGCGCTCGGCATCAGCCACAACCCGCGCGAACACACCGCGCCCGCAGACCTGCTGCGGGGCGCGGACGTGCTGCTCGATGTGCTGCTGGCGCTGGCGGAAGAGGGCTGAGCGTCGCTACGACGGCTGCAGCCCCGGCGCGCTGTCGATCTCGGAGCCGCGGTAGAGCTTGTGCTGCGCCGCCGGCCCGGGCGCATCGCTGACCACCGCGAGGCGCCACGGATCGCCGGCCTTGGCGCACGCGCGTTCCGCGCTGGTGAGCTGGAAGCCGGGCCCGCCCGACTTCGTGCCCTTCACCGCGATCTTCAGCAGCGTCTTGCCCTTCTTGTCCGAGACCTCGATGTCGTAGCCCAGCCCCTGGGCTGCGACGTTCTCGGCCTTGTAGCCGTAGCCTGCGAAGTGCTTCGTGAGGTGCTCCATCGCGGCCGCGTGCAATTCTTCCGGCGATGCCGGGCCGGCGGACGCATCCGCTTCCGGCGCCGGCTCGGGAATGGCGGCGCGTGCGCGCGCGGCCTGCAGCTCTTCGTCGCCCGGCATCCAGCCGGGTGCGCCGCGCACCAGGATCGCGAGCTGCCGGTCCGCATTCCAGTCGACGATGTGCCATTCGTCGTCGTCCGGCACGCGGACGGACACCTTGGCCGTCCTGTCCGACTCCATTTCGAGCACGGGCACGCGGTTGGTCTGCAACACCACGCGCACGCCCTGGCCCGCGTCGTGTGCGCGCTTGAGCAGGCCGTGCCGGTCCTTGGCGCGCTGCGCCTGCTGGGCGCTGCGGTCGCCGCCGCCGATGCGGATGAGCGGATTCAGCGATTCGATGTAGAACCAGCGCCCGCTGGCGCTCACGTTGACGAGTTCCGCCCACAGCGTGGCGATGACGTTGAGGCTGTCGCCGGTGGCCAGCCATGCGAGGTCGCCGGCTTTTTCGCGGGCGTCGAACACGCCCATCCTCGCGATGATTTCGACGGGCGTGCGCTTTTCGCCCAGGAGGCGCTTTTCATTGATGATCCCGAGCACCGCGGGGTCGACTTCCTTGTCCATTGGGCTTGATCTGACGAGTTGAATTTGCGTCGAGTATGCCTTGCGTCGCCGCTCTCGCTGGCGGCGCACCCAGGTAGTCGCGCATGTCGCACGGGGCGTCGCGCTGTCCGGCGTCCGGCGGCTCAGGCGTCGCGTTCCTCGAGCCAGTGGGTCATGAGGCCGAACAGGCGCTGTCCTTCCGCGACGGTCAGCAGGAGCAGCAGCCGGTTGTATTCGGTGTCGGGATGCCAGAGGCCGCCGTTGCACGGCGTGCCGTCACCGTTCATGAGCAGGCCCTCGGTCCAGCCGACGCGTATCTCACGCGCGTGGAGGTAGGGCCGCACGGTCCAGTTCGGCCCCTCGGTCGACGGAGACATCCCGTCGGCGGGTCCACGGCGGTCGTCGGGGCGGATCTCGCAGGTCGTGGCCGACGACTTCATCGCCGTCAGGGCGCGCTCGAGGAAGGTCCGCGGATCATCTGTGCGGGTCATGAGGCGGCTCGGTGGTCGGATGGCGGATTCGGAATCGCAAACCTTCGGCCGGGCGGGCATGTCGCAACGTAGGAATCTTTCCCGTGCGGGTGGCGGAAGACGGCTGTTTCGGGGTTCTTGGATCGACGGCGACTGGAATGCGTCGGGCGCGACCGGTTCGGTGGCTGTGTCCCTGTTCTGAGCGCCGGGCTGTTGCCTCACTGCACGCGCTCGGCGGCGCGAACCGGCGGCGTGGAGCGGTGCAGCAGGCTCAGCAGATCGGCCTGCCGCGACGTCCCGGTCTTCGCGTAGATGCGCTGCAGGTGGGTGCGAACGGTCGGTTCGCTGATGCCGAGCATCTCGGCCGACTCCATCCCGCCGAGCCCCTGCGACAGGGCCAGCACGACGCGGAGTTCGGCGCCGGTCAGTCCGTGCAGCCGTGCGAAGGCCTCACCCGGCATGAGCGGAACCTTGATGGGGTCCTGCATGAACACTGCGACCGACGCGGCGAACGGCGCGAGGATCCCGCTGCGCTGGCCGTTCTCGATCGGCAGCAGCGTGGCGACATAGCCGCCGCCGACGCCGTCCGGGATCGCCACGGAATGTTCGCTCCAGGGTGATGCGACATCCGCGCGCGTCGCGGCATCGATGCTCTTCGCAAGTGCCGCACGCGCCACGGGATCGATGGGGGACAACCGGTTCTGGGCGACGCGAATCGAACGGCCGGCCCTGACCTGGCGCTCGGCCGCGGCGTTCATGTAGACGACGTGGCCGTCGCTCGCCGTGAGGTAGACGCCGGCGGCGAGTCCGTCCAATGTCTTCTCGAGCATCTCGGACCGGAGCGCGCGGATGTCGAGCGCGTCGGAAATCGCGAACGCCCGGCAGACATGCGGGGACAGGAGCTTGAACAGCCGCACGTCGTGCTGCTGGTAGCAAGGTCGCTGGTCACTGCGGGACGCATGCAGCGACGCCGTCCGGCCGCCGTTTCGCAGCGCGGGAAACCACATCATGTCCGTCAGTCCGTAGGGCTCCAGCACCTCCCGATAGAACCGGCTTTCGTACAGCTGCCGCGGCTCCGCGGCCAGGGAGTTGACGTCGCCGACATTCGAGACGACATCGGCGGTGGCCATCGGGCTTTCGGAGAACCGGCTGCCCAGCTTCTCCAGGAATTCCGGCTGGTAGCCGAACACGAAGAGCTGGTCGTTCTGAACCTGCTTCAGGTCATGCACGCAAATGCCGCCTCCCGTGCTGGCACAGAGATTGGCGATCGTGCGGCAGGTGGCCGGCCACAACGCGGGGTCGAGGGCGCAGTCGTAGACGGATCCGATCACGTCGGAGAGCTGCTGGGCGGTGATGCCTTCCAGACCGTTCATGTCGATCTCCCTTTCTTCATGGGCTTGGGTTCGTCATCGCTTCGGATGACGCGGCGGCGGGGGCGATTTCCTAACCTTGCGCGCAAGACCACTCGACCAAAGAAAGGTCCCCGATGCTCGACCGTGTCATTCGAAGCCTCTCCACAGCTGCAAGAAGGACGTCCGCCGGCTACGTGGTCACGCTCGTCGTCGCCTGCGTCCTTCTGGCATTGGCATGGAACAGTCCGGCCGGGCATGTCCAGGCGGCGATCAAGCATCCGGTGGCCAAGGGCAGTGCCGTATCCGCCGCGCACCGGCTGTGCGTGTCGGGCGAATGAACGGTCGGGAGACGCCGCAATGAAGCTCGATACCGATCCCGGACGCGCGCGTGAATTTGAAGTGCTGGCGATCGTGATTCTCCTGGCGCTTGCCGGCGCATCGCTGTCGGACTTCCTGCGTGCGCCGACCTGGACGCCGCTGGTCGACGCGTCGCTGCCGGCGGACGATGGCGGCTGCTGCACCGGCATCCTCGTCGAGCCGTGGGTCCCACAGGCGCCGGAACGCGAAAGCGACCGGTGACCGCGCTGAATATCGCGCGCACCGACCCGGGCAGGTACTACCTGGAAAGGTGGCCCCGACCTCCCTTATGCTCGCCCGAGGTCTGCGACCCGCAGACCCCTCTCGGGGGCGACATGCATCAAGGCGTGGATTCAACGAATGCCCGGAGCGACGACGTCTATGCGCTCTGGGATCGCTTGGCGGAGTTCTCGGTCGGCGACGGCGATGCCGCGCTCGTGCATCTGCTCGCTGCGCTGTGCGCCATGTTCGGGGCCCGGAATGCGCTCTGGTCCGTGGTCGTGCGAATGCCTTCGCCGGCGCCGGCGGACCCGCTGCTCGGCTGGCGCCCGCGATTGATCCGGCTCCTGCACCCGGTTCCGACGGTTGCGGCGTCGGTCAAGGAGCAGTTCGACACGCTCTGGTCGCCCAACGTCGACCTGTCGCAGATCCTGGCCGTGTCGGGGGACGAACCGTTCCGGACGCGCCTGCTGTTCGAAGCGCTGCCGCCCGAGTGGTTCGAGGGCGAGCACTATCGCCGCCACTACCTGGACGTCGGCCTTGCCGACAGCATGTCTGTGCGTTGTGCGCTCAACGACGACGTGCGGATCCACCTCTTCGTTTTTCGCGACGCACAGGCGCCGCGGTTCTCCACGCGGGACAGCAGCCTGCTCGGCTTCGTGATGCGCGGGCTGCGATGGTTCTACCGGCAGCAGTTGCTCAGCCACGGGCTCCTGATCGCCAATGCGCCCCTGACGCCGGCCGAACGACGCGTGTTGCTGGGGATGCTCGACGGACACGTGGAAAAGCAGATCGCGCAGACGCTGGACCAGAGTCCGAACACCACCCATTTCCACATCAAGTCGATCTACAGCAAGTTCGGCGTCAAGAATCGCTCGGCGCTCGCCGCGCTCTGGCTCGGCAAGCTGCGATAGCTGCGCCGACCGCGCCGGTCGAGCCGGCGCGGTCCGCCATGCACGGCGTGCTACTGCGCGAACGACTTGACCATGCGGTACATGAACTCGCGGCCGTCATAGAGCCGCGGGATCGCGACGCGCTCGTCGAGGCCGTGCGCGCGCGCGTCGCTGGGCTCCGAGAAGATGCCCGAGACGCCGTACATGGGGATGCCGATGTTGCGCATGAAGCGGCTGTCGGTCGCGCCGGTGCTCATCGTCGGCACCACCGGGATGCCGGGCCACATCTGCTGCGTGAGCGAGTCCACCACCTGCACCACGTCCGGGCGCAGCGGCGAGGGCGGGCTCTTCAGCGGCGGGTTGGTCTGCTCGATCTTCATGCGTGGGGTCTCGAGCACCTTGCGCAGCGCGGCATCGACCTCGGCGGGGTCGTCGTGCGGCAGGATGCGGCAGTTGACCGTGGCCTTCGCCGATTGCGGCAGCGCGTTCTCCGCATGGCCCGCGGTGACCTGCGTGGCGACACAGGTGGTGCGCAGCGTCGCGTTGTAGAGCGCCGATTTCGACAGCCGGTCGGTGGCTGCTTCGTCGGGCTTGCCGGAGGCGACGGCGCGCATGTCCTCGGCCATCTGGCCGGTCTCGAACTGCGCGCTGCGCTCGAAGTACTTCTGCGTGACTTCGGCGAGCTTCACCGGGAAGCGGTACTTGCCCAGGCGGTCCAGCGCGGTGCCGAGCTCGTAGACGGGGTTGCTCGGCGTCGGCAGCGAGCTGTGGCCGCCGACGTCGCGCACCTCGAGCTTGTAGGTGGTGTACATCTTCTCGGCCACCTGCACGCGGTGCAGCACCGGCTTGCCGTTGTTGAGCTGGCCGCCGCCGCCTTCGTTGATGCCGAACTCGGCATCGAGCAGCGCGCGCTGGTTGTTCACCAGCCAGAAGGCGCCATTGGTGGGCACGTCGCCGAGCTCTTCGTCGGCCGTGAGCGCGAGCACGATGTCGCGGTTCGGCTTGAAGCCCTCGCGCTTGAGCTGCGACAGGATCGAGACGAACGAGGCGGCCATGGCCTTGTCGTCCGAGGAGCCGCGCGCGGTGAAGTAGCCGTCGTCTTCCTTGAGCTTGAAGGGATCGGTCTTCCAGTCGGAGCGCCGGGCTTCGACCACGTCGATGTGGGCCAGCAGCAGGAGCGGCTTCTTCGCGCCCGTGCCCTTGTAGCGCACGACGAGGTTGCCCTTGTTCGGGTACGGCTCGAAGAGCTGGATCTCGTCGGCCTTGAAGCCCGCATCCAGCAGGTGCTTGCGCATCGCCTGCGCGGCCTCGGTGTTGTTGCCGCTCAGGTGCGTGGTGTTGATCTCGACCAGCTCCTTGTAGATGTCATGGAAGCGTTGCTGCTCGGGCGTGAGCGGCGGCATCGGCGCGGGCGCGGGCTGGGCGCCGGCCCATGTGGCGGCGCAAAGCAGGGTCGCTGCGGCGGCGCAATGTCGTACCTTGTTATTCATCTGACTGAAGTCTCCTTGTTGAATGCTGGACAGGGCCGTGCCTCCTGTTGGCACAGGCCCGGGCCAGTATAGGAGGGAGACTTCGCCGTCCCTCGCTCAGAGCGGCACGGTGGTTGCCGCGAAGCGACGTGTCGGCTTCACGCCCGGCGCGGCGTCGCCGGCTTCGAGCAGCTTCTCGTAGTTGCGCCGCAGGATGATGCCGGCGTAGTAGACGTGCTCGCGCATCAGTTGCTCGGCGCGGATGCTGTCGCGCGCGATGACGGCTTCGACGATGCGGTGATGGTCGCCGTGCGAACGCAGGATGATCGCGTGGTCGTCCCACAGCACGATGCGGTCCGATGCGAAAGGGATGTTCTGCGCCTGCTCGGCGAACCGCGTGACCCATGGATTGCCTGAAGCAGTCAGCAGCGTGTCGTGGATGGTCACGTTCATGAGCTGATAGGGCTCGTGGTCTTCCGGCCGAAGCACACCGGTCGAGAGGATGCGGTCGCCGTCCGCAAGGCTCGCCCTGAGGCGACGGGTCTGGTCTTCGGTGAGGCCGCGTGCCGCTGCATTGCGGCATGCAAGCCCTTCGAGCACCGATCGCACTTCGTAGGCGGCGACGATTTCTTCCATGTCGAAGCCGCGCACCAGATAGCCGCGCTTCGGCTGGTGGTCGATCAGTCCCTCGGTGGCGAGCGTGCCGAGCGCCGCGCGCACGGGCGTGCGCGACACGCCCAATTGCTCCGCCAGGGGCACCTCTTCCAACCGCGCGCCGGGTCGCACCTGGCCATGAAGGATCCAGTCGCGAAGGGTGTCGGTGACGTTCTGAGCCAGTGTTTTCATAGGCCGTTTCCCCCGTTCGGATTTCGCTGCTCAAGTATACGTATTCGCGTAGACGTATACATGAGATGCCAATAACAGCTTATTTCAGGGAAAACCCTCGCGTTTGATCGCATTCATGTATACATAATGCTTTTAATTCTTTCGATATCGGCGAATCAGGAGTATCGGCATGACGGGCGTGGGCAAGGACTTCGGAACCAGTTGGCTGGGACTCGGCGAACGGGTCTGCGTGGTGACCGGAGCGGGCGGAGGCATCGGCGCCGAGATCGCGCGCCAGCTCGTGGATGCCGGGGCGCGCGTGGCGTTGCTCGACCGCAATACCGACACCCTGCACGGTGTCGTCGAGAGCGTGGGCGATGCCGCGAGCCGTGTGATGCCGGTCGCCTGCGACGTGACCCGCGCGGAAAGCGTGCAGGCTGCCGCCGACCAGATCCAGGCGGCATGGGGCCCCGCGACGCTGCTGGTCAACAACGCTGCCGCGCTGTATGCGGATGCGGTCATGGACATCGCGCTGGACAAGTGGAACCAGTTGCTCGCGGTCAACCTGTCCGGCTACCTGCTGTGCGCGCAGGTGTTCGGCCGCCAGATGATGGCGGCGGGCGGCGGCTCGATGGTGCACATCGCCTCGATCTCCGGAAGCATCCCCCAGCCCTACAGCGGCGCCTACAGCGTGAGCAAGGCCGGCGTGAAGATGCTGTCGCAACTGCTGGCCGTCGAGTTGGGCGAAAAGGGCATCCGCAGCAACGTGGTCAGCCCCGCCATGATCCGCACGCCGATGAGCGACGGCATCTACCAGAACCCCGAGGTCCGGCAGCGCCGCGAGCAGATCGTTCCGGCCGGCCGCATCAGCACGCCGGACGACATCGCGGCGGCGGTCCTGTTCCTTGCCAGCGAGCGTGCGAGCTACATCAGCGGCCAGGAGATCCTGGTCGACGGCGGCCTCACGCAGGCCTGGCTGGGCCTCATCCCGCGTCCGGGCTTCGAGAAGGACGACGCGGCGCGTTCCACGGCCTGAGGCGATCGGTCGCCCGCCAACCCCCTCACCACAAACTCCACAGGAGACAAGCATGAAGTTGAGCAAGTCCTTTGTCGTGGCGCTCGCGGCCACGGTCGTCGCCTTCGGCGCCAGCGCGCAAGGCGAGCCCGGTCTGACGGACAAGACCATCAAGATCGGCATGTTCGGCCCGCTGTCGGGCAACTCGATGGCCTACGGCTTCGACGTCATCAACGCGGCGAAGATGTACTACGACAAGGTCAACAAGGAAGGCGGCGTCAACGGCCGCAAGATCGAGCTGGTCGTCGAGGATGATCGCTGCAACGCCAACGACCTGCTCGCCGCGGTGAAGAAGCTGACGGAGCAGGACAAGGTCTTCCTGCTCAATGGCGGCTCGTGCTCGGGCCCGGTCGTCGGCGCGCGCGAATACGTGGAACGCGTGCAGGTGCCGCTGGTGATGCTCAACGCCTCCGGCGACGGCGCGCTGTATCCGCCGTCGAAGTACATCTACGGCGCGTTCTCGATCTCGCAGCGCGCGGTCGGCGGCTCGATGGTGCAGTTCGCCGTGGAGCACCTCAAGGCCAAGAAGATCGGCTACATCAACCACGACGACGCCTACGGCGGCTGGAACCTCGAAGCGGCCGAATTCCAGGCCAAGAAGGTCGGCGCCGACCTTCAGGTGCAGTCGATCAACCCGAACATCACCGACGTGACCGCGCCGATGCTCAAGATCCGCGCGGCCAATCCGGACGTGCTGGTCATCACCACCTACGCGCGGCCGGTGAGCCTCCTGGTGAAGAAGGCGCAGGAACTCGGCTGGAACAAGCCGATCGTGATCGCGGTCAACGGCACGGCCGACCTGAAGCAACTGGTGGAGAACGTCGGCAACAAGGACGCGTTCAAGAACGTGTACCTGCAGGAAGTGATGCTCGACGTGCCCGGCGGCGCCAAGCTGCAGTGGGTGTACGACATGTACAAGGACTACTACCCCGAGCTGGCCGCCAAGCCCGGCTACCCGCAGACCTACATGCCCTACGGCATTCCTTCGGCGATGACCGTGGTCAACGCGCTCAAGGCCGCCGGCCCGCAACTGACCCGCGAGAAGTTCCTCGACGCGCTGTCGAAGACGAAGTTCGACTCCAAGGTGATGGCCGGCCCGATCGAGCTGACGCCGACGGACCATGCGGGCCAGAAGTCCGCCATCTACCTGAAGTTCGATGGCGAGAACAAGACGCCGGTGCCGGGCTCGTACCGCAGCGCCTGGGTCTACCAGCCCAAGTGACGTCCTCCGCGCCGGTTCCAGACCATGAGTTTCAGTGACTTCTGGCTGTTCCTGCAGCAAGGCCTGTTGTCGGGCCTTGTGACGGGCAGCGTGTATGCATTGCTGGCACTGGCCATCGTGGCGGTGTTCAAGACGACGGACGTGCCCAACTTCGCGCAGGGCGAGATGATGATGATCGGCGGCTACGTGGCGCTGAGCCTGCTGCTGCTGGCCAAGCTGCCCTACGCCGCCGTGATTCCGCTGACGCTGGTCATCGTGGCGCTGGGCGGCGCGCTGTTCCAGCGCGTCGTGATGGAGCGGGTGACCGGCTCGCGCGGGGTCGGCGTGCAGTTGGTCATCGCCACGCTCGGGCTGGCCTATTTCCTGAAGGGCCTCGTGCGGCAGACCGGCCTCGGCGACACCCCGCGCTCGCTGCCCGCGCTGGTCTCCGGCGATACGGTGCTGATCGGCGATGCCGCGCTGACGCGGCTGGACATCGCGATCTTCGTCGTGGCGGTGGTCGTGATGGTGCTGATCTACCTGATGTTCACCTACACCCGCATCGGCAAGGCGATGCGCGCGGTCGGCATGAACCCGCGCGCGGCGCAGATCGTCGGCATCCGGCTGTCGCGCATCCGCATGCTCGTGTGGGCGATGTCGGGGCTGATCTCCGCGATCGCGGCCTTGCTGATCACGCCCAAGGTACTGGTCACGCCGGACATCGCGCACATCGCGATCCTCGCGTATGCGGCGGCCATCGTCGGCGGCTTCACCAGCCTGCCGGGCGCGGTGCTGGGCGGGCTGATCATCGGCGTGGTGGAGAACCTCGTCGGGCTGTTCATCTCGACGAACGCCATCGTCGTCGCGCCGTTCCTGGCCATCCTCGTCACGCTGATCGTGCGGCCGCAGGGTCTGCTCGGCGGCAAGGTACAGGTGAAGAAGGTATGAAGAAACCCAACCTCGATCACGCGGCGCTGCTGGTGCTGCTCGCGGTGATCTGCGTGCTGCCCTTCGTGGCCACGGGCTATGTGCTGTATGTGGTGAACCTGCTGATGGTGTTCGTGGTGCTGGCCCTCGGCATGCACGTCGTCATCGGCGAGGCCGGGCAGTTCGCGCTGTCGCACACTGCGTTCTACGGCATCGGCATCTATACGGCCGGCATCATCAATGCGACCTGGCATCCGCCCTTCGTGGTGTCGATCATCGCGGGCGGCGTGCTCTCCGCGGTGCTCGGCTACCTGATCGGCTTCCTGGCGCTGCGGATGCGGGACATCTATCTCGCTCTCGCGACCTTCGCGTTCGGCGAAGCGATGCAGTGGGTCTTCCTCAACTGGGACGGCGTCACGGGTGGCTCCAACGGCATGCGCCTGCAGCCCGCCGAGCTGTTCGGGCTCAAGCTCACGAACGACCTGCAGGCCTATCCCTTCGTGATCGGGCTCACCGCACTCATGCTGTGGGCCACGGTCGCGATCTCGCGCTCGCAGTTCGGCTCCGCGCTGCGCGCGGTGCGCGAAAGCGATGTGGCTGCCACGGCGATGGGCATCAATGCGCGTGCCATGAAGCAGTCCGCGTTCGCGATCTCTGGTGCCTTCGCAGGGGTCGCCGGCGGCATGTACACCCTGTTCGTGTCGTTCATCCATCCGGAAAGCCTGGGCTTCCAGACCACGATCCTGGTCCTGACGATGGTGGTCGTCGGTGGCATCGGGTCGGTGCGCGGCGCGGTCGCCGGGGCGATCACATTCGGGATCATCTCGGAGCTGCTGCGGCAGGCGCTCTCGGTGCAGGAAATCATCTATGGCGTGATCCTGATGGGCTTCATGATGTTCAAGCCGCGGGGCCTGTTCGCCGATCGCAAGAAGCGCGCGGCGCGTCCCGCCGCGCAGGAAGGGCTTGGCGGTAGCGCGGTCCATCCGGGCGTGGCGGAAAGGAGCCATGCATGAGCGCGGTTCCATTCCTCGACGTGCAGGGCATCACTGTCCGCTTCGGTGGCCTGACGGCGGTCAACGACCTGTCGTTCCAGGTGCAGAAGGGCACGATCCACGCGCTGATCGGCCCGAACGGCGCGGGCAAGTCCACCACCTTCAACTGCATCTCGCGCTACTACCAGCCGACCGCCGGCCGCATCGTGCTCGACGGCCAGGACGTGAGCCACGCCCGCGCCGACCGCATGGCCGGCTTCGGCGTCGCGCGGACCTTCCAGAACCTGGAGCTCTTCGGCGAACTGAGCGTGTACGAGAACGTGCTGCTGGGCTGCTATTCGCACAGCGCGAGCACCGTGCGGCGCCTGCTGCGCCGGCCCGACGGCGAGACGCGCGACCTGGTGGACAGCCTGATCGAGCGCGTGGGCCTCACCCACGATCGCAACACGACCGCGCGCGAGCTGGACTTCGGGCACCAGAAGCTGCTCGAACTGGCGCGGGCGCTGGCACTCAAGCCGCAACTGCTCCTGCTGGATGAGCCAGCCGCAGGGCTGCGCAACAGGGACATCGAAAGTCTCGACCAACTGCTGCGCGAACTCGCGACGCGAGATGGCATCACGGTGCTGCTGGTCGAACACGTCATGCAATTGGTGATGTCGATCTCCGACCGGATCACCGTGATGTCCTTCGGCGAAAAGATCGCGGAAGGCACGCCCGCCGAAGTGGGGCAGGACCCGCGCGTCATCGAGGCCTACTTGGGCAAGGGAGCCGCCAATGACTGACATGATGCTGGAGCTGCGCGGCGTCAGCGCCTCCTATGGCGCGATCCAGGCGCTGCAGAACGTGTCGCTGCAGGTGCCGCGCGGTGCGATCGTGGCACTGCTGGGAAGCAACGGCGCGGGCAAGAGCACCACGCTCAATTCGGTCTCCCACCTCATCGAGCCTTCGGCGGGCGAGATCCGGTTCGACGGGCAGTCGATCGGGCGGCTCCACTCCGACGAGATCGTGCGGCGCGGCCTGGTGCAGGTGCCGGAGGGCCGCGAGGTCTTCAAGGACATGAGCGTGCGCGAGAACCTCGAACTCGGCGCTTTCCTTCGCAAGTCGTCGCGAAAGGAAATTGCCGAGGACTTCGAGCGCGTCTACCAGATGTTCCCGCGCCTCAAGGAACGCATCGAGCAACGCGCCTCGACGCTGTCGGGCGGCGAACAGCAGATGCTGGCGATCGGGCGCGCGCTCATGGCGCGGCCGAGGATGATCCTGCTCGACGAACCGTCGATGGGCCTCTCGCCGCTGCTGGTGGAACAGATCTTCGAGATCATCCAGCGCCTGAACCGCGAACAGGGCCTGACCATTCTGGTGGTGGAGCAGGACGTGCGGCTCGCGCTGCGCATTTCGAGCTACGCCTACATCCTCGAGAACGGGGAGCTGAACCTCCACGGCCCCTCGAAGCAGCTATTGAACGACCCGGCGGTCCGCCGGGCGTACCTAGGCGTCTGAGCGACGCCCAACGCAAGGAGATTTCCCGATGAATCTGTTGAAGGACAAGCTGGTCCTCGTGACGGGCGGCGGCGGTGGACTGGGCGCGGCGATGGCGCACGGCTTCGTGAAGGAAGGCGCCCGCGTGATCGTGCTGGATGTGCAGCGCGACAAGGCCGAAGCGGTTGCAGGGGCGATCCGCGAGAAGGGCGGCGAAGCCTGGGCCGAGGCCTTGGACGTGACCGACCGCGAAGCGACGCAGAAGATGGCGCAGTCGCTGACCGAGCGCCTCGGGCCGATCGACGTGCTGGTGAACAACGCCGGCATCTCGGGCAAGGCGCGCATCGACGATCCGAACGCGACGGAGGTGTGGGATCGGTTGATCCAGGTGAACCTGCAGGGCCTCTTCAACGTCACGCATGCCTTCGTGCCGGCCTTGAAGCAGTCGAAGGGCTGCATCATCAACCTGTCGTCGATCGTGGCTTTCGTGAGCGGCATTTCGTCGGCAGGCTACGTCGCATCGAAGGGCGCGGTGCGCTCCTTCACGCAGGCGCTGGCGCGCGATCTCGCGCCTTTCGGCGTGCGCGCCAATGCGGTGGCGCCCGGCCTGATGCTCACCGACATGGTGACGCCGCAATTGCAGGTGCCTGGCGGCACCGACTGGTACATGAACCGCGTGCCGGTCAAGCGCGGCGGCAAGCCCGAGGAGATCGTCGGGCCGGTCGTGTTCCTCGCATCCGAGATGGCCAGCTATGTCAACGGTGTGGTCCTGCCGGTGGACGGCGGCTTCCTTTCTGCCTGAGGTGTGTCCATGAATTCGAACAAATCAGTCGCGCTCGTCACCGGCGGCGCGAGCGGCATGGGCCTCGCGACGGTGGAGCGCCTTGCGCGCGACGGCTTCGCGGTCGTCATGGTCGATCGCGTCGAAGCCCTGGCCGTGAAGGAGACGGAACGCCTCAAGGGCTTGGGCCTCGACGTGCAGGTGCGCATCGTCGATCTCACCGACGAGGCCGCGGTCCGCGCGATGGTGCAGGAACTGCCGCCCATCAGCGCGCTGGTGAACAACGCCGGCGTGTTCGACGAGCGCAAGTTCATGGAAGTGACGAGCGACGACTTCCGCCGCGCCTACGAGATCAACACGATCGCGGCCGCGACGCTGACGCAGGAAGTCGCGCGCAGGATGCCCGATGGCGGGCGCATCGTGAACATCGCCTCACGCGCCTATATCGGTGCGCGCAACCATCCGCACTATGTCGCGTCGAAAGCCGCCATCGTCGGCTACACGCGCGCGAGCGCGATGGAGCTGGCCTCGCGCGGCATCCTCGTCAATGCGATCGCGCCGGGGCTGATCGACACGCCGCTGCTGCGCGCGCTCACGCCCGAGCGGATGGCCGCGCAGCTCGCGCTGCAGCCGACGGGCAAAGCCGGCCGGCCGGAAGACATCGCGCGGGCGGTGTCGTTCCTCGTCTCGCCCGAGATGGGCTTCATCACCGGACAGGTGCTGTTCGTCGACGGCGGCAAGTCGCTGGGAAGCTCGATCGTATGAAGACGAAGACACAGGCGCGGTGGGACAAGGAAGTGGATGTGCTGGTCATCGGCGGCGGCGCCGGTGGCATGACCGCGGCGATCACCGCGCACATCCATGGCAGCTCGGTGCTGCTGGTGGAGAAGACGGACCGCATCGGCGGCTCGACCGCGATCTCGGGCGGCGCTGTCTGGGCGCCACTGAACTCGCAGAGCGCCGCGGTCGGGCACCCCGACACCTTCGAGAAGGCGTGGAGCTACATGTGCAATACGGTGGGCGATGCCGCGCCGGAAGCGATGCAGCGAGCCTTCCTGAATTCGAGCGCCGAAGCGGTGGACTTTCTGGAGAAGAACACCGAGCTCAAGCTCGCCGCCCGCAAGTATTCGCCGGACTACTACCCCGACCGCGAGGGCGCGGCATTCGGCGGCCGGTCGCTGGACCCGGTCATGTTCGACGGCCGCCTGCTGGGCGAGCACTTCCGCGAGCTGCGCGATCCGCTGCCGGAGTTCATGGTGCTCGGCGGCATGATGATCACCATGACCGACGTCAACCATCTGCTCGCGGTCACGCGCTCCTTCGCCTCGTGGAAGGAGGGCATGAAGTTGGTGCTGCGCTTTTTCGGCGACCGCCTGCGCGGCTACCACCGTGGCACGCGGCTGGTGCTCGGCAATGCGCTTGCGGCGCGCCTTTTCAAGACCGTGCTGGACCGGCGCATCGAGTACTGGCTCGCCTCGCCGCTCAAGTCGCTGATCACCGAGGGCAGCAGCGTCATGGGCGCCGAGATCGAGCGCGATGGGCGTGTGCAGCGCATTCGCGCGAAGCGCGGCGTGGTGGTCGCAACGGGCGGGTTCCCGTGGAGCACGGAGATGCGCGGCAGGCTCTACCCGCAACCCACCGGCCCGTGGTCCATGTCGCCGCAGGGCAATGCGGGGGAGGGCATCGAAATCGCCCGCGCGGCCGGTGCGTCGATGGGCAGCGGCCACTTCTCGCCGGCCTTCTGGGCGCCGGTCTCGATCCTCCAGAAGCCGGACGGCTCACATGTGCGCTACCCGCATCTCGTGTGGGACCGCGCCAAGCCGGGGCTGATGGCGGTCAACGCGGCCGGGAAGCGGTTCGTCAACGAGTCGACCTCGTACCACGAGTTCGTGATCGGCATGTACCGATCGCACCAGACGCTGCCGACGCTGCCCGCCTACCTGATCTGCGACAGCGATTTCATCGAACGCTGGGGCCTGGGTCTCGCGCTGCCGGGCGGCCGTCCGCGCGAACATCTGGTGCGTGCGGGCTACCTCTATCGCGCCGCCACGCTGGACGAACTCGCCGCCAAGCTGGGCATCGACGCCAAGGGGCTCAATGAATCAGCCGAACAGTTCAATCGCTACGCGCAGGCGGGAGAAGATGAGGCGTTCGGAAAGGGCAGCACCGCGTACAACCGCTATCTGGGTGACGCAGGCAACAAGCCGAACGAATGCCTGGGCCCGTTGCAGAAGGGGCCGTTCTACGCGGTGAAGGTCTACGCGGGCGACATCGGCACCGCCTGCGGCATCCGCTGCAACGAGAATGCACAGGCGCTGGACGCCGATGGCCAGCCCATCTCCGGTCTCTATGCGGCGGGCAATGACATGCAGTCCGTGATGGGCGGACAGTACCCGGCGCCCGGCATCACGCTCGGCCCCGCGCTCACCTTCGGATGGATCGCGGGCCGGCATGTCGCGCAGCACACCACACAGCCACAAGTCGAAATGGAGACCGCGTGAAGATCCTCTTTTCCCCTTTCTCGCCCTATGTGCGCAAGTGCCTCGTGACGGCCCATGAGCTGGGGCTCGACGACCGCATGCAGTTGCTGCCCTCGAACGCGAACCCCGTCCAGCGCGACCGCGACATCATTCGCGACAACCCGCTGGGCAAGGTACCAACCTTCTACACCGACGACGGGCAGGTGCTGTATGACAGCCGCGTGATCTGCGAATACCTGAACGACCTGGCCGGCGGGGCGCTGTTCCCCGCGTCGGGCGCCAAGCGGTGGGAAGCGCTCACGCTTCAATCGCTGGGGGACGGCATCCTGGATGGCGCACTCATCGCACGCTACGAAGACGTGGCGCGGCCCGAGCCGCTGCGCTGGCCCGAATGGCGGGCGGCGCAACTGGACAAGGCGGAAACGTCGCTCGCGCACCTGAACGCGCGCCCCGAACTGCTCGAAGGACGGGTGGATATCGGCGCGATCGCGGTGGGATGCGCGCTCTGGTACCTGGATCTGCGATTCGCGGATTTTGGATGGCGTGACCGGCATCCTGCGGTGGCGCAGTGGTTCGGCGCGTTCGGCGAGAGGCCGAGCATGCGGGCCCAGTGGTCGCTGTAAGGCGGCCTGAACGCGCCGAAGGTTCCGTTCCCGCCCTCAGTTCAGCAGGATCGTATTTCCCTTGACCGTCACCGGTTGGCCGACGGCGAACGAACTGCGGGAGTCGATCGTGCGCAGCGACCCGTCCTGCATACGCACGTTGATCCTGTACATGGTGTGCGTGTTGCGGTTTCTTTCGACGGCATTGCCCGCCATGGCGCCGCCAGCGGCGCCAGCGACGGTGGCGAGCGTCCGACCCCTGCCGCTGCCGACCTGATTGCCCACGACGCCTCCCACCACGCCGCCGGCCACGGCGCCGACTCCGGATGTGGATGCCGAGGCCTGCGCAGGGTTCACGGACTCGACGGTGCCACAGACGGAGCAGGTGCCCGCGGAGCTCTGAGCATGCGCCACGCTCAGCGTTGCGGCGAGCAGGCAGGCGGCCGACCATTGCCGTGCGAAAGTGAAACTCGATGCCATGAAGCCTCCATTCATCTTCAGTGCCGTTGCGAATACGTCGGAGGCCCGTGGGCCATCCGGCAGGTGTTGGAGCCCAGTGTCAACTTGCTCTTCGCGCATGCTGCACCAGGGACGTCAAGCACGCAAGCGCATCGAAGAAGCGCAAAGCCTAGAACGCGCTCTTCGTACAGCCGCCGTCGACGCGAAGCGCCGCCCCTGTCGTTCCCGATGAAAGCGGGCTGGCAATGTAGGCCACCATGGAGGCAATCTCCGCTGGATTTTCGAACCGCTTGATGAGGGACGTCGGGCGCACCTTTTCGAAGAACTCCCTCTCGTAGGCATCGAAGGACTTGCCATCGGCCTTGGCAAGCGCCTCGACGAAGTCGCCCACGCCGCGCGACTTGGTCGGGCCCGGCAGGATGCTGTTGACGGTGATTCCAGTGCCGGCGACGGCCTCGGCCAATCCGCGGGAGACGGCCAATTGCGCCGTCTTCGTCATGCCGTAGTGAATCATCTCCGAAGGAATCTGGATGGCGCTCTCGCTCGAGATGAAGATGATGCGTCCCCAGTTGGCCCGCCGCATCGCGGGCAATACCAGACGCGCCAGGCGCACGCCGCTCAGGACATTCACATCGAAAAAGCGCGTCCAGTCTTCATCCGGAATGTCTTCGAACGGCTTGGGTTCGAAGATGCCGAGGTTGTTGACCAGAATCTCGATGCCGGGGTACTTCGCCACCAGGGCTTGCGCCGCCGCGGCGGTGCTCAGGTCGCCGGCAAAACCGATGACTTCGCCGCCTTCCGCCGCCTTGATCTGAGCCACCGCGGCGTCCACCGAGTTCTGCGAACGCCCATTGACGATGACGCGTGCGCCCTCCGCCGCCAAGGCATTCGCGATGGCGAATCCGATGCCTGCCGTGCTGCCGGTCACCAGCGCCAGCCTGCGCGTGAGTTGGAGATTCATTGCGTGTGCCCTTCAAAGAGAAATGATGGGTCGTGCCAGGCGGCGCAGCGCGGCGGCGACTGGCCCTTGGGGCTCAGCGTAGGCGAATTCGAGGGCGTCGTCGAGCGGCCGCGCCACACGACAACTAGTCGAGCCGAACCCCGCTTCGCCTGACCGCTTCTCCCCAGTGGGCGTACTCGCTGCGGACAAAGGCCGCGGCTTCCGCCGGACTGGTGCTGAACCGCGGAACGGCGCCGATTTGGCGCATCCTGGCATCGACCTCCATGGTCTGCATGGCCTTGTTCATGGCCCCGAACGTGCCTGCTACCAATTGCTTGTCGGTGGCGGCAGGGTAGAGAAGCATGAGCCACGTGACAGCGCTGAAGTCCTTGAAGCCCTGTTCCGCGATGGTGGGCACGTTTGGCATCGTGCCGAGCCGCTTCGTGGTTCCGGCACCGAGCGCCTTGAGGCGACCGGACTGGACGAACGGCTTCACGGCGGCCGCGGTTTCCAGCGCGAGCGACACCTGACCCGCGACCACATCCGTCAGTCCCGGGCCGCTTCCCTTGTAAGGCACATGCAGGATGTCGATGCCGGCACGGGCCTTGAAGTCTTCCATGGCCAGATGAGAGACCGTTCCGTTGCCCGATGACGCGTTCGTCAACTTGCCGGGGTTGTCCTTGGCGTAGCGCACCAACTGCTCGACGTTGTTGAACGGCGTCGACGGATGACACACGAGCACGAACGGAAGATCGCCGAGCAATCCGACGGGCTCGAAATCCTTCAGCGAGTCGTAGGGCACTGACTTGTACATGTGCGGATTGGTCGCCACCGCGGACATGTGCGTGAGCATCATCACGCTGCCATCGGCCGGCGACTTCGCAAGCGCCCCCATGGCGAGACTACCGCCCTGGCCGGGTCTGTTGTCGACGATGTAGTTGCCGCCGGTCACCGCGGGCAGCTTGTTGGCGAGCAGCCGCGCAACGATGTCGGTGGCCTGCCCGGCGGGGAACCCGACGATGATCTTCACGACCTGAGACCCCTTGCTCACTTGCGCCTGTGCCGCACCCGCGAGACCCATGCCGGCTGCGGCCAGGACGAAGGTGCGCCGATCGATGCCGGCATTCTTCATGTCTGTCTCCATCTCAACTTCTCTTCTCGGTGGGATGAACGTTTCGCCGTTCAGCGTGCAAACAGAACACCCGCCAGGGTGGCGACCGAGCCGATGACGGCCGAAATCGCGAGCCACCAGCCGGGAACCATCACCGTTGCGGCGGCGCTTGCATCGGATCGAGTCGCGGCGACGGCCGCCGGTGTCGGTGCGACGGAAGCACTGGCTGTCGAGCCCGCCACCGGACGCCCGGCGGAAACGCCGATCGGCCGAGTTGCGGTCTCCTTCGCAGCAACGGGCACTCCGGCCAGTTGCGTCTTGAAGGCCTTGAAGAAGTCATCGGCCATCTTGCGTGCCACGCTGTCGATGAGCCGCGAGCCGACCTGGGCGAGCTTGCCGCCCACCTGTGCCTGCGCGGTGTAGGTGAGTTCAGTCTGACCGTTCGACTCGGTCAACTTGACGGACGAGTTGCCCTTTCCGAAGCCGACAGCGCCTCCCTGTCCTTCGAAGACCATGGTGCAGGATGTAGGCGCCTCGATATCGGACATCCTGAGCAGGCCGTTGAAACGCGCACGCAGAGGGCCGATGGCCGCGGCCATGATGACCTTGAATTCCTCCGCGGATGTGCGCTCGACGGACTCGCAGCCGGGCAGGCTCCTCTTGAGGATGTCAGGGTCGTTCAGCGCATCCCAGACCCGCTGGCGCGGCGCTGAGATGGTTTGGGTTCCGGTGATTTCCATGGCCGCCTCAATGCGTGTTCTTCTTCATGGCGGCGGCCGTGTTGACCATGGAGTGCAGGCTGCGTGCGTAGTCGATGGCGCCCTGCTCGTCCATGCGAGGCGCCACGCGCAGGTACTCCTTCAGGCCCAGGATCGCAGGACGCGGGCGGGAGAGCAGCACATCGACGAAGCGACTCACCTCCGCGTCCAGCTTCGCATCGGGAACCACGTGGCTCACGAGCCCGTAGGCCAACGCCCGCTGCGCGTCGATGAAGTCGGTGGAGTACGCCATCCACAGGATCGCGTTCCGGTTCATGCGGTCGTACACCGCCGACATCACCATCGTCGGCATGACGTTGTGACCGATCTCGGGGATGTTGAAGGTGGCGGTGTCGCTGGCGAAGCTCACATCGCACAGGGAAGCGATGGCGGTGCCGAAGCCCATGCAGCGACCCTTGATGACGCCGATGATCGGCACCTTCGCGCCCCGCATGGCCTGGTAGCTGCCGAAGATGCCGTCGTACTCGTCGCGACGGGTGTAGGCCTCGGAGGTGGGCGGGGTGGTGCCCGCGTCACGGATGCGGCCGGTGCAGAAGTCCGGGCCGGCACTGCGTAGCAGCACGGCATCGGCGGTCTCGTGCGCCTTGGCCAGCAGTTGCGACAGTGCCGAAGCCATGCTGTCCGAGACGCCGTTGTCGTCGGTGCGGTTGAGGGTTACAGACAGCAGGCGGCCCTGCTGCTCGATGATCAGATGCGGATGCATGAAGGTCTCCGTAGTGGTTGGAAATGGGTTACTTGCGGACGCGCTCGAAGTGCCGCAGCAGGGCCGCGTTGAACGCGGCGGGCTGGTCGACGTTGGGCAGGTGTCCCGCTTCGGCGATCGTTTCGAGGACCGATCCGGCAATTCGCTGCTGCAGGTCGCGCATCGCTTCGGGCAACACGCCGTCGTTCGAGCCGACGATCAGCGTCATGGGCGTTGCAATGCCGGCCAGGTCCGCCAGGTAGTCCAGGCCTTGAATGGCTCGGGCGCAGCCGACGAATCCCTTGATGGAGGTGCGTGCGGCAATGGCCTCGAAGCGCTCGGCGATCCCGGTGTTCGCCATCACGAAGGGCTTGCCGAACCAGCGCTCGATCGTCGGGGCGGCCAGTGGCGCGCAGGTCCCGCGCTGCTCGGCAATGGCAATACGCTCGTCCCAGGGCGCGGCTACCGCAGGCGGCGCATCGGCCCTTCCATCGCACAGCACGAGGCTCAGGAGTCGCGCGCCGTGGCCGATGCCCAGCCCGAAGCCACTCATCGCGCCGAGGGAGAGTCCGACGTAGTGCGCCCTCGCGATATCCAGTGCGTCCAGCACCGCCACCGTGTCCGCGGCGAGCCCATCCATGGTCACGGCTTCGGCCTTCGGTGCGGGCGAATCACCGTGGCCCGTGGCATCCACGCGCACCACGTACCAGCCCTGACCGGCGAGCAATGCAGCCTGCTCGTCCCACATGGCTGCCGACGAAAGAATGGAGTGGGTCATGACGACGGCCGGGTGCTTCGGATTGCCTTGCAGCCGGACGGCCACGTCCCCATGGTGGGCGCGCACGAGGCGCTGCTGGATGTCTGCGTGGTTCATTCGGATTCCTTCACGCCCGCAGCGCGCAGCGCACGCCACACCGCTTGTGGCGTCATGGGGAGTTCATTGATGTTTGCGCCGACAGGTGCGAGCGCGTCGTTGATCGCGCTGGCGATCACTGCAGGGCCGCCGAGATAGCCGGCTTCCCCGGAACCCTTCTGCCCGAACGCCGTCAGCGGCGATGGCGTGCAGTGGTCGACGATGGTGATCGACGGCACCTCTTCTGCACTGGGCAGGAGGTAGTCCATGAAGGTGCCCGACAGCAGTTGCCCCTCCTCCGAGAAGGCGAACTTCTCCATCAGCGCGGCGCCCAGGCCATGCGCGACGCCGCCGTAGGTCATGCCATGAACGACGTCGGGGCTGATCATCACGCCGCAGTCGTGGCCGACGGCGTAGCGATGCAGGTGCGTCTTGCCGGTCTGCGGATCGATGCTTGCGAGCACGACGTGCGACTCGAAGGAATGGCAGGGGTACATCTGCACCCGACCGTCCTCGGTCGGCATCTTTCCGCCGGTGGGAACCTCCCAGCAGAACTTCTCCTGGAGCCCGGGCTCCATGCCCGGAGGCATGCAGTGGTACTTGCGATGGGCGATCTCGACGAGCGCGTCCCAGCGCATCCGGCGCACGGGGTCGGCCTGGACGAAGACGTCGCCGTCCTCGTAGGTCAAGGCTTCCTTGGGCGCCTCCAGGTTGTGGGCCGCGATGGTGAGCAGCTTGTCCTTGAGGATCTTCGCGGCGCCGGCCGCAGCGCCGCCCAGCATGATGGCCATCCGGCTGCCTACCGGGCTGTTCGATGGCAGTGCGTTGAGCGAGTCCGCATGCAGCACGCGGATGCCGTCCGGCTCGCGCTGCAGCACTTCGCCGACCACCGTCGACACCAGCGTCTCGTGCGCCTGCCCCGAGGTGGAGGTGCCCATCAATGCCGTCACCGCGCCGTTGAGGTCGATGCGGATGAGGCACGAATCCATCCAGGTCGTGGTCTCGTTCTTCGGATTGAACAGCGGCTCGAAGGCCGAGTTGCCGCCCGAAGGCTCCAGGCAGGTCGACACGCCGATGCCCGCCAGCAAGCCCTTGGCGCGCAGCGCGTCGCGCTGCACGACCAGTTCGTCGTACGCCGCTGCCGCGAGCGCCTTGTCCATCACCGCCTCGTAGTCGCCCGAGTCGTAGTAGGTGCCGCTCGGGATCAGGTAGGGGAAGGAGTCCTTGTGGATCAGGTTCTTGCGGCGCAGCGCGACGCGGTCCATGCCGAGGTGGCGGGCGATCCTGTCGATGCCCGTCTCGATGGCGTAGTTGGTCGGCGCCTGGCCGAAGCCGCGCACCGCTTCCTGGGGCGTCTTGTTCGTCATCACCGAGTAGGCGTCGTACTCGACGCTGGCGATCTTGTAGGGACCCACGATGGCGCCCACCGGCTTGCCGAGCTGAAGCGGGGAGCGCCCCGAGTACGCACCGATGTCATCGACCGCGCGCATGCGCATCGAGCGGATCGTTCCATCACCGTCGAAAGCGAGCGTGACGTCGAAGATGCGGTCCGGCCCCTGCATGTCGCCGCCGCGCATGTTCTCCAGCCGGTCTTCCAGGAAACGCACGGGACGACCCAGCTTGCGCGCCAGGAAGCCCACGAGGACCGTGTGCTTGAGACCCCGCTTGACGCCGTAGCTCCCGCCCACGTCGACGTCGTAGTGCACGCGCACGCCATTGCCCGGCAGGCGCAGGCACTTGGCCAGCAGGTCGGGGTACTTGGGCATCTGGATCGAGGCCCAGACATCCAGGATCTGCGTGGCGTCGTTCCAGCTGCAGGTCGCGACGAAGGTCTCGATCGGCACGGTGGAGCTGCGAGCCCACCGCACCCGGTAGCTCAACTGGTGCACGGAAGTCGCGAAGTGCGCGTCGACATCGCCCCATGTGAACTTGCGCTGCCAGATGATGTTGCCGCCATGGGCCGGATGCACCCTGGGCGCGTCCGGAGCCATCGCAGCTTCGGGGTCCACCACATGCGGCGTCGGCGCGTACTCGACATTCACCATCTCTGCGGCGTCCTCCGCCAGCGCACGCGACTCCGCGACCACCGCCACCACCCATTCGCCGGCGTAGCGGACGACGCCGCGTGCAAGCGGGTAGCGCGCGACCTTGGGCGCATCGACGCCCGGCAGCATCGGATCGACAGCGTCGTTGAGTTCCTCGCCGGTCAGCACCGCATGCACGCCGGGCATGGCCTGCGCGGCGGAGGCGTCGATCGACAGGATCCGCGCGCTCGCGTAAGGGCTGGCCACGATCGCCACATGAAGCAGGCCCGGCGGGACCACATCGGCTGCATAGTGGCCGTTGCCCGTCACGAAGCGCCGGTGCTCGACGGCCCGGCGATGACGGCCGATGTACTTGAAGGCTTGGTAGGCAGGGTGCTTCGGATCAGCCATGGGAAGCCTCCGTGCCCTTGGCGCGCGCATCCTTGACCTCATAGCCAGGCGAGGTCGCCAGCTTGACCGCGTCGACGATCTGCTGGTATCCGGTGCAACGGCACAGGTTGCCGCCGATGGCGTCGCGGATCTGCGCCTCATCGGGCTGCGGTGTGCGCTCCACCAGCGCGTGGCAGGCGACCAACATTCCCGGCGTGCAATAGCCGCACTGCAGTGCGTGGGTCTCGCAGAAGGCGTCCTGGATCTTGGAGAGGCATCCACGCTGAGGCGCCAGGCCTTCGACGGTGGTCACCGCCATGCCATCGGCCTGCACGGCGAACATGCAGCACGAACGCACAGGTTCGCCGTCGAGCAGCACGGAGCACGCACCGCAAATGCCGTGCTCGCAGCCGACGTGGGTTCCGGTGAGGCCCAGATGGTCGCGCAGGAAATCCACCAGCGTTGTGCGCGGCTCCACGGCACGCGGCTGGATCACTCCGTTGACCTTGATCTCGACTGTGACTAGGGAGGACATGGCGATTGGGCTTTCTTGTCTCAGTGATGAAGGGCGGGAGAGCCGCGATGGGTCTGCGCGGCTTTGAGCAGGACGCGCGTGAGCATCACGACGCCCAGATGCCGTCGGTAGTCGGCGTTGGCATGCAGGTCCGATCCCGGCTCGGTCTGTTGCATCGCTGCCTGGGCCATTTCCCTGGCCATTCCTGCATCGATGCGATAGCCGATCAGTTGCCGCGCCAAATCAGGAAAGGCCCGCGGCGTGCCATCCACGCCACCGACACCGAAGGCCGCGCGCCGGCAGACACCATCCGCATCCAGTTCGAGCTGGCAGGCGGCGGAGGCCATGGCAAAGTCGCCATGGCGAATCGCGGTTTCATCGAAGGCAGTGAAGACACGGCCTTGCCAGACAGGCCACTCGATCTCGACCAGGCATTCGGTTTCGCCGGTCGCGGTGAACATGGGGCCGAGGAAGAACTCCTGCGCGGAGATCTGCCGCTCGCCATCGGCCTGGCTCTGCAGGCGCAGCGTCGCATCGAGAACGGTCGCGGCCAACGGCAACTCGGCAGAAGGATCGGCATGGACAAGGCTGCCACCCACGGTGCCGCGATTGCGCGTCTGGATGTGCCCCACCCAGCGCAGCGCGTCCCGCACCAGAGGCAGGGCCGCTTGTAGGTCGGTTCCGTGCTCCACTGTGCGCTGTCGGGTGGTGGGGCCCATCCGTACCCTGTCCGCCTCGATGCTCACTTGCCGCAGCTCGGGCAGCCGGTAGATGTCGAGAAGCACCGTGGGACGCGCCAGGCGCATCGCCATCATCGGCACCAGGCTCTGGCCACCGGCGATGGCCTTGGCATCCATGCCGTTCTGGTGGAGGCAGTCCAGCGCGTGTTCGAGGGATTCCGCGCGGACGTAGTCGAAGGGGGCTGCTTTCATGGGTTCAACGCGGGGTGTATGTCGTTTGGTGAAAGCTGTGGCAGTAAATCTCACGTTCCCGGAGATTCATCGGTGCTGCTGCCTTCTTCGCTTGTCTCGTTTTGGTAAGGGAATTTTGTTTTCAGCCCTCTGCACGAGCAATCGATCAAATCTGATGCGGCGTGAGAAAATCTCACGGTTCACACCGTGCGAAAGCCACGACATTTGCGGGGACCATGATGAGAAAGCTCCCGCCACTGAACGCCTTGAAGGCCTTTGAGGCCGCCGCCCGTCACGTCAGCTTCACCAAGGCGGCGGAGGAACTGCACGTCACGCACGGGGCCGTCAGCCGGCAGGTTTCGCTTCTGGAGGACTGGCTGGGCGCGACGCTCTTCCAGCGCGGCGCTTCGCAGGTGGCGCTCACCGATAGCGGCCGCGCCTACGCGCAGGAGGTCACATCGCTCCTCGATCGCCTGTCCGTGGTCACTGCGCAGGTGATGGAGAGGGCGGCCCCGTCGGCCATCAGCGTGAGTGCGCCGCCGACCTTCACGATGCGATGGTTGATTCCCCGTCTATCGGTCTATCAGAGAAAGCGGCCCGGCATCGAGGTGCGACTGACGACGTCGATCGCGCCCGTGCACTTCCAGGAGAACAACTACGACATCGCGATACGCGGCGCGCTGGAGCCCATGACGGGTTGCGACTCCGTGCCCTTCATGACGGAAACCATTGTTCCGATCTGCCACGCCGACTTCGTGGAATCGGGTGGCTTGCGAAGCCCGGCGGACCTGAAGCGACACACGCTGATTCGCTACACGACCGAGCCCTACCCGTGGTCGACATGGTTCGAGTCGGCGGGCATCGACGAGATTGCCGGCGCGAGCACGCTTCACTTCGAGCAGATGTACTTCGCCTTGCAGGCCGCGGCAGAAGGATTGGGCGTGGTGCTGGTGCCGCTCTTCCTGGTGGCGGACGACATCGTGACCGGAAAGTTGTGCGCGCCGTTCGGCCTGCACGGCGCGATGCATCGACACTACTACGCCAACACGTCACCGGCCTCGACGCACAACGCAGTCATCGCGGAGTTCCGCGCCTGGCTCATCGAGGAAGGCCGAAGCACGGAGCAAGCCATCAACACCTGGGCACAGGAGACGCTGAAACAGGTCACGCCACCTGCGAGCCGGCGAAGACGGAGATAGCAGCCTCAGGGTCCGAGGACTTCGAGGCCCGGCGCCCAGCGCGGGGTCCATCAGCCCAGCAGCGGACTGCGCGTCGCGCTGTACTTCGACGCGAGATCGTACGCATGCCCGATCTGCAGCACCGCGAGATCGGCCTGTGCGCGGCCGATCACCTGCATCCCGATCGGCAAGCCGCCCGGCCCGAAGCCCGCCGGCACGTTGAGTACCGGCAAGCCCGAGAGCGTGCCGCCCACGACCACTTCCATCCAGCGGTGGTAGGTGTCCATCGGCTTGCCGTTGATGCTCTTGGGCCAGTCCAGCTTCGCATCGAAGGGGAAGATCTGCGCCGACGGCAGCACCAGGTAGTCGTAGCGTTGGAAGAGCGTGTTGAGCGCCTGGTACCACGCACTGCGGTCGATGGAGGCGCGGTAGACGTCCGCGCCCTTGAGGTTGAGGCCGTTCTCGACTTCCCACACCGCCTCGGGCTTCATCATCGCGCGGGTCTTCGGATCGGCGTAGAGGCCGCCCGCGATGCCTGCGACGATGAAGCCGCGCATCGTGAGCCAGGTCTTCCACAGCCGCTCCATCGGGAAGTCGGGTTGCACTGCGTCGACCGTGCAGCCGATGGTCTCGAAGTGCTTGAGCGCCTTGGTGCAGGTGTCGAGCACGCCGGCCTCCATCGGCAGGTAGCCGTTGTAGTCGCCCATCCACCCGATGCGCGCGCCCTTGAAGTCCTTGTTCAGCGGCTTCGTGAAGATCGACGGGTCCTGGTCGATCGACAGCGGCACGCGCGCATCGAAGCCGGCTTGCACCGACAGCAGCATCGCGACATCCGCCACGCTGCGGCCCATCGGGCCTTCGTAGCCGAGCTGCTGGATGAAGACCTCGTTGGTCGGCCCGTAGGGTACGCGGCCGAACGAAGGGCGGAAGCCGAAGACGTTGTTCCATGCGGCAGGGTTGCGCAGCGATCCCATCATGTCGCTGCCGTCGGCCACCGGCAGCATGTTGAGCGCGAGCGCCACGGCCGCGCCGCCGCTGCTGCCGCCGGCGCTCCTGGTCGGATCGAAGGCATTCAGCGTGGTGCCGAACACGGTGTTGTAGGTGTGCGAGCCGAGGCCGAACTCGGGCGTGTTCGTCTTGCCGATCAGCACCGCGCCGGACTTGCGTGCACGCTCGACAACGATGGCGTCGGTCTTCGGCACGTAGTTCTTGAAGATGGGCGAGCCCTGCGTCGTGACAATGCCCGCCGTGGCCGCGAGGTCCTTCGGCGCCTGCGGAAAGCCGTGCATCCAGCCGACCGTGCGGCCGTCGTTCTTCGCGGCCGCGAGTTGCGCGTCGCGTTCCTTCGCCTGCTCCAGAAGCCCGTCGCGCGGCTGCTGCGAGACGATCGCGTTGACCTTGGGGTTGAGCTTGTCCACTTGCGCGAGGTAGGCGTTCATCACCTCCACGCACGAGACGCTGCGCGACTGGATCGCGCGGGACAGCTCGATCGCGGACCAGCCGGTGATCTCGCTCGCGGCCTTGGCCGATGCCCCCTGCGCAAGCGCGCCCAGCGGTGCCGCAGCGAGCAGCGCCGCGCCGGTCTTGAGGAATTCGCGGCGGCCGGTGTCCGTGCCGTGAGCGGAAGTCGAATCGTCGATGTCAGTCATGGTGGATGCTCTCGTGGTCTTGGGTGTTGGAATTCGAGGCGAAGCCGGTTACTTGGCCGGATTGACTGGATGGGTTGGACGGTTCAGCCCCAGCGTGGGCGTCTCGTCGAAGTAGTTCCACGGCTTCAGCAGCGCGTGCACCCATTCGGTCGGCATGATCGGCCACTCCTCGGCGCGCGCGACGTGCGTGGTGCCGGTGGTCAGCCACACCACGTTGTCGGTGTTCACGATCGGCTGGTCGTCGGCGGTGAACTGGCCCAGGCCCGTGTCCTTGCCCGACCGGTTGGGGTACTTGCCTTCGGGGAACTTCTCTTCCGGGTCGTACCGCGTGACCCAGATCTGGCGGTCCATGAAGCTCAGGCGGTGGTTGATCCACTCGTCCTTCGCGAAGTTGGCGCCCTTGGCGATCGGGTGCGTGCCGCCGGCGTATGGAATGAGCTGGTACGACACCGGGTTGCCGACCTTGTTGAGCTTGTTCGTGTTGCTCAGGAGGCGGATCGTCGAGGCATCGAACTTCTGCGCCGCGGCCTTCTCGCTCGCCACCGTGCGCTGCACCGTCTGCATGGTGCTGGTGCGCGGACCGCCGCGGGTGTTCTTCTCGACCACCGGGTCGATCTCGGTGAGCGAGTTGGCTTCGCCGTCCACGTCGAGGTCGAGCCGGAAGTTGTAGATGTGCTGGTGCGTCGTTCCGACGATGTTGTGGTCGAGCAGCGTTCCGTAGCGCGTGTCCTCGGCGGCGGTCGCGTCCTGCATGGTGCGCGAGCGCACGCCCTTGACCGCCTCGATGCCGGTGGCGCCGGCGTTGATGCCGATGGTGCCGTTCTCGGCGAACACCCAGTCGAACATGTAGTCGTAGTTGCCCACGGTGCTGATCCAGCGCACCACGAGTTCACGCCGCTCGGTGCTCACGTTGGGCTTGCCCATTTCCTGGTGCTTGAACTCGGGGTCGGCGTAGCGCTCGAAGACCGCGATGGCGTTCGGCACCTTGGCCGGTGCGCCGGTGTAGTCGGCGAGCGTCGCGTCGAGCAGCACTGCGTTGTCGGGCGCGTCCTGCCCGCGCTCGATCGGCGAGGTGAGCGTGCCCATGCCGTACTCGCCCGAATCGAGATACGCCTTGAAGTACCAGCCCACGTCGGGGTCTCCGTAGGGCACGATCATTCCGCCGAGCGAGCCTTCGTACATCACCTTGCGGCGCGTGCCGCGATCGTTGTAGGTGACGGTCGAGAGCACCAGCCCCACGCGCGAATCGAGCCGCAGGTGGAAGTCCCAGTTGCGCCAGTGCAGCGTGTTGCCGGTGATCGTGTAGTTCTTGCCCTCGGGCTCGGTGATCTCCAGCGGCTTGTGCGGTGCGGTGAGCTTGCGGTCGCGGCCGTCGTACGGCGTGGGCTTGAGCGGCACCGGGATGACGCCCTCGTCCTCGATCTTCACGACCTGCTTCTTTTCGAGATCCACCACCGCGACGAGGTTCTCGATCGGGTGCGCCCAGTAGTTGCCGTCGCCCACGTCGAGGTAGCTCACCACCTTGAGCAGCCGGTCTTCCTGCTTCAGCGAATCCTTGCCATCGAAGTAGCCGACGGTCAGCGGCGTCGCGACGACCTTCTTCACGTCATTGATGTCGCGCTTGCGCAGGGCCTGCGCGTACTCGGGGCTGGCTTCGATCGCAGCCTGCACGGTCGCGAAGTCGTCGATCAGCACCATGCCGTGCGCGCCTTCGACAGGCTCCCAGCGCGTCACGCTGCGGGCGGCGAGGTCGACGGTGCCTTCGATCAGCTTCTTGCCATCGAGCACCACCACCGACGCCTGGCGCGTCGCACGCACCGGCTGGCCGGTGAGCGCGAAGTTCCAGACTTCGTCCTTCGGCGGCGTCTTCAGCGTGATCTCGGTGAAGCGGTAACCGGGCTGGTAGCGGCCGGAGGCCTTGAGGATCGATACGGCCGCGTTGATTTCATCGGCAGTCAGCGGATTGAGCGGGCTCGGCGTGCGCTCGATCGCGAAGGTCTTGTCCAGGCCCGACTGGAACACCTGGTTGATGAAGTCGTGCGAGACGAAGGCGGTGTTGCCGCGCATGGTCACCGGCACGTCGAGCTTCACCGGCTGGCCGTTCACCAGCGCGGTGCGCGAGCCCGGCTTGACCCGCACCAGCGTGCTGTTGCGTGCGATGGTGAAGACGCCCGCGAAGCTGTCGTAGCGCACGTTCGCGCCGAAGTCTTCGAGCGTTTTCTTTAGAGGCACCATGTGCGCTGCGCCGCCATGCGCGTGCGCCGGCGGGGCGAAGGTCGAAAGGGCCGCGCAGGCGGTGATGGCCGCGATGGCGGTCAGCGCGGCGGCGCGCGTGCGGAGGGGTCGGGAAGCCTTGGGCGATTGGAGCTGCATCGTCGTACTGCGTCGCTGTGGGAGTGGTTGCCACGAAGCGTACGAGCGCCGGCCGCCGGGCCGTTATCCCGATTTGGCAAGACTTGCGGGGGCGGAAAGGGCAGGGAGCGCGAGAAGACTCAGTGCGCGAGCGACACCAGCCGCGCGGCGCCGCGTGCGCGGGTCGCCGAGGGCAGCTCGCCGAAGTGCTGCCGGTAGTCGGCTGCGAAGCGGGAGAGATGCCAGAAGCCCCAGCGCGCCGCGATGTCGCCCACGGTGTCGTCGCAGCGCGCGAGCAGCTCGCCGCGCACATGGTTGAGCCGCATCACGCGCAGGTAGGTCACCGGGCTCAGGTGCAGGATCTCTTCGAATGCGTATTGCAGCGCGCGCCGGGATGCGCAGGTGGCCTGGCACAGGTCGGGCACGCTGATCGGCTCGTCGGCATGGGCGCGCATGTAGTCGCGAGCGGCATTGAGGATGCGCCGGCGCGCGGCGGCGCTGGGCCGCACGCCGGCCTCGCGACGGTCGCCGGCGATGCCCTCCAGCATGGCTTCGGAGAGCGACAGCGCCAGCATGCGCTGCGCCGGGTGCTGCTGCAGCATGGCGGGCTGCAGCCGTGCGAGGGAGAGCGCGGTTTCGACGAGGTTCCTCAGCCCGGCCTGCACGGCATCGGAGGCATCGAGCACGCACGGCCCGCGCGCCGGAAGCACCGCATGCTCGCCGCCGCGAAGCCGGGTGGCCAGCGCGACGAGGTGCTCGGTGTCGATCGAGATGCCGGTCACGCCCATACCGGCGCCGGCGGTCAGGTCGAATTCGGAATCCGACGCGATCATGATCATGTTCTCGCCGTCCAGGCGATGACCGCAGAACCAGCCGCCTTCTGCCTTCGGCTGCATCAGCCCGATCGTGTGCGAGCCCGCGCGCGGCATGCCGCACTGGAACACGGCCCGGCTCGCGGTCTCCACGAAGATCTGCACCGGCCCGATGCGCAGGTCTTCGACATGGCCGTCGAAGCGGCCTGCGGAGATCTGCTCGTATCGCTGGTCCCAGGCGCTCAGGCCCGCGGCATGTTCATCCGCATCGCGGGTATCGAGAGTGGTGTAGCAGACGTCTTGCATGGGGCGAAACCTTCGGGCGTATTCGCGCAAGAAGCGTGCCCCCATTGGACGGTACGCGCAAGCCCAGAAACCCCGCGGAACCGGCTTTGCCGGGCCGCTGGGGGTGTTACTTTTTCAAGCTGATCACCTGCGGCTGCGTCACGGACTTCAGGCCGTCGATGCCGAACTCCACGCCCCAGCCCGAACTCTTCACGCCGCCGAACGGCACCATCGGGTGGATCGTGCCGTGCTGGTTGATCCACACCGTGCCGGCCTGGATGCGCGAGGCGACCGCGCGAGCCTTGCCAATGTCGGCGGACCAGACCGACGCGCCGAGACCCACGTCGAGCCGGTTCGCGCTCGCGATCGCGGACTCCACGTCCTTGTAGCGAATGATCGGCAGCACCGGACCGAACTGCTCCTCGTCGACCAGCCGGCTGCCGTCCGCGATGCCGGTCACCAGCGTCACCGGATAGAAATTGCCGGCACCGCCAGTTTCCTTGCCGCCGCACACGACGGTCGCGCCGTGGGCCTTCGCGTCCTCGACCAGCGACACCACCTTGTCGAACTGCATGCGGTTCTGGATCGGCCCGATCGCGATGCCGGGCTCCATGCCGTTGCCCATCGGCATGGCCTCGGCGAGCGCCTTGAGCTCGGCGACCACCGCGTCATGCAGGTTGTCGGGCACATAAAGGCGCTTCGCGGCAGCGCAGGTCTGGCCCATGTTGAGGAAGGCGCCCCAGAAGAGGCCCATCGCGATCGCCTTGGGGTCGGCGTCGGGCAGCACGATTGCCGCGTCGTTGCCGCCGAGTTCCATCGTGGTGGGCGTGAGATTGCGCGCGGCGGTGGCCGCGATGCGCGCGCCGGTCGCGGTCGAGCCGGTGAACATGATCTTGTCGATGTCCGTGTTCTCCACCAGCGCGGCGCCCACGTCGCCGCCGCCGCTCACCGTGTTGAGAACCCCCGGTGGCAGCACCTCGGCAATGATGCGGACCATCTCCAGCGTGCCGATGCTGGTGTATTCGGACGGCTTGAGCACCACTGTGTTGCCCGCGCGCAGCGACGGGATGATCTGCCAGATGGCGATCAGGAGCGGCCAGTTCCACGGCGCGATGGCGGCCACCACGCCGAATGGCTTGCGGTGCACTTCGTCGCGGCGGGTGTCGTCCTCGAAGGCGACTTCCACCGGCAGCTCGAGGCTCGCGGGCACCTGCGTCCAGACCTCGCAGCCCCAGATCTCGAAGCGTGCGCCTGGCACCTGGTCGGGGCCGACGCCGCCGAGCGGTTTGCCCTGTTCGCGCGTGACCCATTCGGCGAGGTATTCGTTGTTGGCCTTGATGGCTTCCGCCACCTTCATGAGAAGCGCCTTGCGCTCGGCATCGGGGCGCGCGGCCCAGGCAGGCTGCGCCGCACGCGCCGCGGAGACCGCCTCGGCGACCTGCTCGGGCGTGGAATGGGGCACGAGGCCGAGCGTTTCGCCGGTGGCGGGGTTCTTCGATTCAAAGGTGCGCGCAGAACCGACGCGGCGGCCGTTCACGGTGTTCTCAAAGGTCTTCACGGGATGTCTCCGGACAGTGGATTCGGGCCGCAGTCTAGGGAGCGAGCGCGCGCGGCTCCATCGCGAAGATTCGCGATAGGGTTCGCCCGGAGGGGCTGGAATCAGTGATGCGGAGAGACGGCCAGCGCCCGCGCGAGCCGCGCGGTGGAGCTCACGCCCAGCTTGTCGCGCACGCTGCGCAGCTGGTGGTCGACGGTGGAAAACGAACGACCCAGTTCACGCGCAATCTCCTTGTAGCTCATGCCCGTCGCCGCCATGCGAGCGACCTTCAGCTCGGCCGGCGTGAGTCCCGCGACGGCGGTGTGCGCTGACGAATCGACGTGGGCCCGGGCGAGCGAACGTGCGGCAGTGAGCACGGGACTCAGCACCGAACGCGCGAGCAGCGGCAGATGCTCGCAGGCCTCCGAATGCCAGCGGGACCGGGGCTCCATCCAGTCTGCGCACAGAAGGCCCAGCGGCCGGGCGCCGTCATGCAGCGCCATCGAGAGCTTGGTGCGCGTCCCGATGGACGAGAGCTGCGCGCGCATCGCCGGGCCGAAGCGCCCATCGCTCGCGACGTCGTCGAACACCACCACATCGTGGGAGGACCAGACCTCGGCGAGGCTCGAATCGCGCGCATCCATCTTCGCGCCGACCACCGAAGGCACCGCGCGATCGGGCCGCAGCGATTCGACGAGCGGCGCATACAGCGCCTGCCCGGGCTGTGCGAAGCCGCCGTCGACGCGGTCGGCATCGAGCAGTTCGCGCAGGCACTCCACGCCGACGCGCCAGCACTGGAGCGGGTCCTCGACATAGAGGAGCATCTGTGCCGCGAACTCGCGCGCCGGCCGCCAAGGCAGCGCGCAGCGGTCATCGAGCAGGCTGCCGCGCAGCCTGCGTTGGGCCTGGAGCACGTCGTCGCTTTGGATCATGTCGGGTCCCCGCGTTGGGCATGCCGCGCATGCCGGGACCGCATTTTCCACGCATGCGGGCAAACCGGGCTCAGCGCGTGCGCCGGACGTAGGCGACATCGGTGAATTCGTCGAAGCTCGGCAGCTTCCAGTCGACATCGCGGGTGAAGCGATAGCTGTCCAGCCATGCGCGCCAGCATTCGAACTGCGGCGGCGAGGGCGCCACCTGCGGGCGCTGCCTTTTCAGGAGCGCCAGCGCCTCGAGCGGCGGCATGCCGCGATGCACGAGCACGCACAGCGCGAGCGTGGCCGAGCGGCCGATGCCGTATTCGCAGTGGATGAGCACACGCCGGCCCCCGTCGAGGAACTCATTGGCAAAGCGGATGCCGTATTCGAGGTCCGGCGTTTCCACCGCGCACATGTCCTCGGTCGGAAGGTGCAGCAGCGAGATGCCGTGACGGCGCATCACCACGGCGTCGGGCTTGGCCTCGCCGCGCAGGTCGACCACCGCGGCGACGCGATGTTCGCGCGCAAGAGCGTCCACCCGTTCGAGCGGAAAGCTTCCACCGACGGCGAGCTGCTCCGTGATCCAGCTGAGGTTCGGCTGCCAGTGACTCATTCGAAACTCTATGTCCTTTCCTCGGCCCTGGTCCGTATCGGCCTAGCAGCCGGCGTGGAAAAGCGTGTCTGCATGCGACCCCGTACTCAGGTGTGTCCGGGTGGTCGATGCGCCTCGTGGAGCCGCTGGCAGGGCACGCAGCGCTCGCTGGAGGGCTGAACCTCCAGTCTCTCTCGCGGGATCTGCGTATTGCAGTCGATACACCGGCCGTAACGCCCGTTACGCATGCGTTCCCTGGCATCGGCGATCCGGCGCAGTTCGAGCGCGTCACGCTGCGCCTCGCCGTCGCGGACCGTTTCGTGGATGCGCGCCTCGGCCTGGTCCACGGCGTCGCCGGCTTCCATCGGCGGCAGCCGCGATGATTCCTCCATCGCCTCGTTGTTGATGGACGCGAGTTCGGCCGCGAGCTCGGCCTCTCGCCGGTCGAGCTTCTTTCGCAAGGAAGCCAGTTGCTTTTCGCTGAGCCCGGTCATGCACCGCTCCTTGAGTTGGAGTCCGACATGAGGCCCGAAGCGGGTGGGCGCCGCCTTCGGCGTGGTTCCCGTGCGCGGGTCAGTCCATGCCGACAGAAAGTCCCGGATTCGGCCGGCCGGCGCGCGTGCCTGCAAAATCCGGTCCATGACGACTCCGCTCGATTTCCACAATCCGTACCGCCACGGCTTTGCCCGCGTGGCCGTCGCGGTGCCGCGCAATCGCGTCGCCGATCCCGTGTTCAATGCCGCCGAGACGGTGCGGATGTACCGCGAAGCCGCCGCCAAGGGGGCGGTGCTGGTGGCCTTCCCCGAACTGGGGCTCTCCGCTTACACCTGTGACGATCTGTTCCACCAAGCCGCATTGCTCGATGCCTGCGAGGCGGCCTTGCGGACGGTGGTCGAGGCCTCGCGGGAAGTGAATGCGGTGGCGGTGGTGGGATTGCCGCTGCGGGTCGACCATCGGCTCTTCAACTGTGCGGCCGCGGTGGCCGGCGGACGCGTGCTCGGTGTGTTCCCGAAGACCTACCTGCCGAACTACGGCGAGTTCTACGAGGCGCGCCAGTTCGCGGCCGCCGATTCCGCGCTCGCGACGGAGATCGAGCTGTTCGGCCAGCGCGTGCCCTTCGGCACCGACCTGATGCTGCGCGCGCGCCAGATGCCCTTGCTGAAGCTGCACGTCGAGATCTGCGAGGACGTGTGGGTGCCGATCCCGCCGTCGAGCCTCGCCGCGCTCGCGGGAGCAACGGTGCTGGTCAACCTGTCGGCGTCGAACATCACGATCGGCAAGTCGGCCTACCGGCACCAGCTCGTGAGCCTGCATTCCGCTCGCTGCCTCGCGGCGTATCTCTATTCGTCGGCGGGCATCGGCGAATCGACCACCGATCTCGCGTGGGACGGGCAGGCGCTGATCTACGAAAGCGGCGAGATGCTGGCCGAGAGCGAGCGCTTCAGCAACGACTCGCACATGATCTGCGCCGACGTCGACCTCGAGCATCTGTCGCGTGAGCGCATGCGGCAGAACTCCTTCGGCGTTTCGGCGCAGAAGCATCGCGCGGCGCTGCAGGCGTGGCGCACGGTGGACTTCGATCTGGAGATTCCGCAGCCCGCATCGCGCGCGCTGCTGCGCAAGGTCGAGCGGTTTCCCTATGTGCCGGCCGATGCCGCGCACCGCGACGAGCGCTGCCACGAGGTGTTCAACATCCAGGTGCAGTCGCTGGTGCAGCGCATGGAGGCCGCGGGCATCAAAAAGCTCGTCATCGGCGTCTCGGGCGGGCTGGATTCGACCCATGCACTGCTGGTGTGCGCAAAGGCGGTGGACCGGCTCGGCATCCCGCGCGCGAACATCCTCGGCTACACGATGCCGGGCTTCGCGACCAGCGACCGCACACTGGGCCAGGCCCATGCGCTGATGCGCACGGTCGGCTGCACCGCGCAGGAAATCGACATCCGCCCGAGCTGCATCCAGATGCTGAACGACCTCGGCCATCCGTTCAAGGACGGGGTGCCGCAGTACGACATCACCTTCGAAAACGTACAGGCGGGCGAGCGCACCAGCCATCTCTTCCGGCTCGCGAACCATCATGGCGGCATCGTCGTCGGCACCGGTGACCTCAGCGAGCTCGCACTCGGGTGGTGCACCTATGGCGTGGGCGACCACATGTCGCACTACAACGTGAATGCCAGCGTGCCCAAGACGCTCATCAAGCATCTGGTGCGCTGGGTCGCCGAGAAGAACGAGATCGGCGCGGAGGGCAGCCGCGTGCTCGAGGCGATCGTCGATACCGAAGTCAGTCCCGAACTGGTGCCTGCGAACGCCGCGGGCGGCCCGGATGCGCAGGCGCAGCCGGGCCAGCGCACCGAGGACACCATCGGCCCCTACGAGCTGCAGGACTTCCATCTCTACTACACGCTGCGCTTCGGCTTCCGGCCGACGAAGGTGGCGTACCTGGCCTGGCAGGCATGGCACGACCGCACGCTCGGCGCGTGGCCCGACGCATTGCACACCGAGCGCAACGAATACGGGCTCGCGGAGATCCGGCGCCATCTCGGCACCTTTCTCTATCGCTTCTTCAAGACCAGCCAGTTCAAGCGCACCTGCGTGCCGAATTCGCCGAAGGTCGGCTCCGGCGGATCGCTGTCACCGCGCGGCGACTGGCGCGCGCCCAGCGATTCGGAAGCGGCGGTATGGATGGCCGATCTGGAAGGCATACCGGCCGAGGCGCCTTCAGCGAAGGGCTGACCGGCCGGACGCCTCCACCCCAATGGGGGCGAATTGCGTCAGCTAGTTTGAAGCCTTCTCGCAAGCGAAGCTCGCCGCCCTCTCGGGATCGCCGCCCTTATAGAACGCAATCAACGGGTACGCACAGAGGGGGCGACTGCGGTTGGGCGCCCACGTCGCCGGCACGTCTGCGTTGACGCCGGATGGATTGCCTGCCCCCCGTGCCTGGGCAACGATGCTGGAGGGCGCACGCCCGGCCTCGACCCAGTCGATCAGTATGTTGAGGCCGGCATACTGGTCGGTGGCGGGGCCTCCGCTGACGTGACCCATGCCCGGTACGCGGAAGAATCGAACGAACTTCGACTCGTCTCCGAAGTACCGACGGCCAAGCGCATCCATGTAGGCAGCAGTATCGTTGGGGGAGAAGACACCGTCCGCTTCGCCATGGACAATGATCATCTTCGCGCCCCTGTTTCTGAGCATGTCAAGGTTTTCCGGATTGGGCGGTGTCATGTATGAAATGGCGCTTTCCGTGTAGAGGCCGCTCGTCGCATAAAACTTCGGTGCGTCCACGTCCAAGCTGAAGGTGAGCGCGTAAGCCAGAGTGTCGGCGAGCTTCGCAGGCTCGGGCGGCGTAGCGAAGATCACGGCAGACACCGGGCCGCGATTCGCGCCCACGGAGTTTCGGAACGTCCAACCGGCCCAGCCCGACGCGACCATTCCGGGATCAAATGGCCAGTTCGCATACAGCGCTACGCCCGCGCTGTTGATGGGACCCCGATAGACGTTCGAGAACGCGCTTTTCTGGGCGTCGGTCAGGCAAGTGCCATCTCTTGCGCCTCTGCAAGAGGGCACGTCACGTTGGATGTCGAAGGCTTTGCGGCAGCCCTGATAGTCGTTCACCATTCCGTCCGCGAGACCGTCCAGTGCATCGCATCGGGCAAGGATGGCATCGGCTACCAGACGACGTTCGGCGACGGGGAAGGCAGTTTCCAGATCTGCGAGATCGGTCGCAACGGTTGCCCACTGCTGCGCTCCCCAGAGTTGCGCGATCGACGACTTGGGAAGGTTGAAGCCGGGCGAAACTGCCAGAAAGCCATCGTATTCCGCGGCATACCGTGCGGCCGCCACCATGGTGTGCCTGCCGCCGTTGGACCCGCCCGCGAAGTAGGACCGATCCGGTCCCCTGCCATACGCAAGCTTGACGAGAGCCTTGGCCATCGGCGTGAGGGTTCCCACCGCCGCATAGCCGTAATCCAGTCGAGCTTGAGGATCCATGCCGAACAGGGGGTTCTGAGCGGCCGAATGACCCGCATCGGAGCTGAGAACCGCAAACCCTAACTTCAGTGCATTGGTCTGTCCCGCTCCTGTATCGCCAGTCGCGGTCGCTACGCTGCCGTCGATACCGCCGTTGCCCTGATGAAGAAAGCGTCCATTCCAATTCTTTGGCAGTCTCATCTCGAACTGGATTGAATATGGCTGTCCGTCGACCGGTCCTACCCGTTCATTCATCTTTCCTGTCACGCGGCAGTGCTCCTCGATGGGAATGCCGGCAACAGTGAGCGTCCCTGCCGAGACCGTCGTGGCCGTGACAATCTTCGTCTTGTCGAAGATAAAGCTGGCCAACGATTCGCAGGAAGAGCCGAGAGAGCCGCTTTGCGCAGCGGCTAGTTGGGGAATCGGTGCCGGGCCGGCGATCTCACCGCCTGTTTCTCCTTGGCCTCCTTGACCTGCCTGGCCGGCACCTCCGCCGAGGCCGCCTTGAGCGGCGGTGCTTTCGCCTGCGCCTACGAAAGGAATGCGATTGTTGACGCCGCCGCACGCGCTCAAGACGAACGCGGCCACGGCCGTCATCAAATATTTTCTTGGTTTCATGTGGTCTCCATCTATGGATTTTGTGATCCACGACTACTGAGATTCGTTGTAGCGATACCGAGTGCAGCACCGCTCTGGCCGGCAGCCACCAGGTCCATCCTTCTTTGATCAAGCATCAAAGAATTCAGGCCGCATCCGATGGCCGCGCTCCTGTAGGCATCGGCGGGGCGCTAGAGGTCTAGGACAAGGACGGGAGATTTGGATCGCGAGCAACACGGCATGAACTGGTTATTCGCGGCATGCTCTTGGGCTGTCAGGTAGTGGTCCCGGTGATCCGGCGTGCCTCGAAGTACCCGAGTGACGCACGTCCCACAGACGCCTTGCTCGCATGACGTCTCTACTTGGACCCCGTGTTGCGCCAATGCTTCCACCACGCTTTGCCCACCAAGCACTCTGACAAGCAAGCCGCTGCTGGAGACTTGCACTTCGAACTCCGCATCGCTGTTGCTCTTCGAGACCTCTGCTCCAAAGTACTCGTAGTGAAGCTGTGCCGCAGGCCATCCGGCGGCCTCCGCCGACTGGATAACCCAGTCGAGGAAACCCTGGGGACCGCACACGTACAGGTGAACGCCAGTCGCCTCCCGATGTGAATCCAGGAGTTCGCGCAAGTGCAACTTTTGACCTTCGTCGCCGTCGTCATGATGAAAGCTGACGCGCGTGGCAAAGGCAGAAGCAAGAATGCGACTGTGAAACGCCGTGCACTGGAGCGAACGCGTGCAGTAGTGGAAATCAAAAGGCGCATCAATCGCCGAAAGCCGCTCGGCCATGCTCAAGATTGGCGTCACGCCAATGCCACCCGCCAGCAGGATGCTGTGACTCGCTTCGATCGCCAGCGGGAAATGGTTCCGCGGCGAACTGATCTCGAGGGTCGTTCCCTCCTTGATCAGATCATGCACAGCAGTGGATCCCCCACGCGAGGCGGAATCTCGCAACACGCCGATCTGATAGCGATGGCTGTCGGCAGGACTGTTGCACAAGGAGTACTGCCGCACCAATCCGTTCGGCAACTGGACATCAATGTGCGCGCCAGCCGAAAATGCCGGAAGTGGCTGCCTTTCCTCGTCGACGCTCGCCAACTCCAGAACCGCAACGTCTTCGGCGTCCATCGATTTACGAGTGACGCGTACCTGCAGCATCGTTCTACTCAAGCTTGATGCTCGCATTCTTGATCACCAATCCCCAACGCGCGGTTTCATCTTTCACGAAGGGGCCAAACTGCGCATCCGTCATCGGTGCGACCTCGAGCCCTTGATCAGTGAACTTCTTGCTCAACTCCGGCGACTGAATGGCCTTGACGACTTCATTGCTGAGCAGCGAGACCACAGCGGGGGGCGTTCCTGCCTTGACCGCCATCCCGAACCAGGCGACCAGATTGATGTCACCCAGACCCACCTCGGCCAGCGTAGGCACGTTCGGAAATTGGGCCGACCGCTTTTCAGCGCCGATGGCCAACGCCCTGAGCTTTCCGTCCTTCACGAACGGCCCGCTCGTGATCATCGGATCGAAGAAGACCTCGACCTGGTTGCCGACCATGTCGATCAGCGCCGGTGATGAGCCCCGATACGGTACATGGTTCAGATTGCCCTTGGTCTTGTCGCGCAACATCTCCGCGAACAGGTGTCCGCCCGAGCCCGTGCTCTGCGAGGCGATGCTCACGCCGCCTGGCTTCGTCTTCACGGCCAAGATCAGATCGGCCGCGGTCTTGTACGGGCCGTCGGCATTCACGACGAGGAGCGCTGGAGCGAGGGCCAGACGAGCAAGCGGCGTGAAGTCCTTCAGAGGGTCGTAGCTCAGCTTGGCATAGAGATTTCCGTTGAGCGCGAAGGAGCCGATGTCGCCGATGAAGATCGTGTGGCCGTCTGCGGGCGCTTGCTTGACGAAGTTGGCGGCGATCTGCGCGCCGGCGCCTGGCCGGTTATCCACGATGACCGGAACCTTCAAGCTCTCGGACATCTTCTGACCGACACCGCGCGCGAGCTGGTCGGTGACACCGCCGGCTGGAAACGGCACCACGATGGTGATCGGCTTGTTAGGAAAGTTGCCGCCTTGAGCTGAAGCCAAAGCGCTTGTGGTCGCAAGCAACGCTGCAGCTGCAACCTGCATGAAGCGGGGAAAGTTCATCGAGAGTCTCCAGTTGTTTTACGTATGCCGGGGAAATCAGGTTGTCACGGGTATGAGGGGAATGACCGCTGGCGCCTTGTTCTCCAGATCGATCAACTCGGTCAACAGCCGGCGATATTGGATGAGCCCCGCATCCGCTGCCATGGCGACCATCGATGACTCGGGCGAGTTGTCGATCATTTGCTGCTGCGCCTCGAGGATCTGCTTGTCCTCGATGAACGCGCGCTTCTGGCTCTGATCGATGGATTCCGTGACGACAGCGTCGTCGAGCCGGAAGTTGTGGGCCTGCATGAAGAAGTAATGCGTTGACTTCTCGGTCTCAGGCGTTATCGCCTGGCAACTGTGGAACTGCAGCGCGCCGCTCATGTCGTCGTCCGGTGTCGCAGCGGATTTCACGCCAGCATCGAGAAGCAGAATTCCGGGGACGTGGAAGTCATATCGGAACCAGCGATCAACCTTGCCTTCGAAGCTGCCGAGGCGCTGGTGATACGGCGCGGGAACTGTGCCGCGCACCGGCCGGCTCACCCGAACGCCTCGCTCCATGCGCTGCACTTCAGGCCGGGCCTCAGCGATGTTTGGTGACCCACCGAAGGTCTTCTCATGCACGTAGCTGAGGTGGGAAAAGTCGAGAAGGTTGTCGCTGATCAGGAGGTAGTTGCACTCGTAGTGGAGGTACGAAGGCTTCCATCGCCAGTCCGGATGAGCGAGCGAGTAGGTGTCGGGGATCAGCGTGTCGTCGGCGAGCGCCGGATCTCCCATCCAGATCCACACCCAGCGTTTACGCTGCACAGTTGGGTAGACGCGTTGGCGCAGCTTCGGCGGGATGCGTTCTTGACCGGGAACTTCGACACAGGCGCCGGTCGCATCGTATTTCGCTCCGTGGTACATGCAACGGACGCAATCGCCTTCCTTGCGGCCCATGTGCAATGGTGCGTGCCGGTGGCAGCACTTGTTGTCCATGGCAACCACCGTTCCGTCCTCCTTGCGGTAGAAAAGAACGGGCTGCCCCAGGAGGGTCCTCGTCAAGAGCGTATCGCCGAGGATTTCGTGGTCCCAGGCTGCCACGTACCAGCAGTTCTTCAAGAACATGTTCATCGTCTCCGTAGGGGCGCCGCTCTGAAAACGGGGCGCTCGAGGGGGACTTTAGGGAAGCCCCTCCCCCCCGCGCTACACGATTGGGTGGAAGATCACTATCTGTGAAAACGATAGACACCACTTTCGATCTGAACCTCTTGCGCGTGCTGGTCGCGCTCTCCGCAACGCGGAACGTGACCCAGGCTGCCCATGCTCTGGACATGAGCCAATCGGGCTTCAGCACCGCGCTTGCGCGGTTGCGGCAAGTGCTCGATGACCCGCTTTTCGTTCGCACGCCAGTGGGTATGTCTCCCACCCCGCGGGCAGCGCAGATGATCGCGACCGCTCAGGATGTGCTGTCGCGCGTCACGGAAGAAGTCTTGCAAAAGCCCGGGTTCGATCCGGCAACCGCCCGCACCGTCTTCCGACTGGCGATGGCTGATGTCGCGGAGATTGTTTTTCTTCCCAAGCTGCTTCAGCATCTGCAGCAGCACGCGCCATATGCAACCGTAACCTGCGCCTCCATGGACACGGAGACGCTGAAACAGGCGATGTCCAATGGTGACATCGATCTCGCACTCGGGTACTTTCCCGATCTCGATTCGCAGTCGTCTTTCCAGCAGCGCCTGTACTTCCACACCTACGCCTGCATGCTTCGTCGAGGACATCCCCTCGCAGCTCGAACGGTCACGGAGAAGAGTTATTCCGAGATTGGTCACGTCGTCGTCTCTTCGCCCGCCAGGACTAACGCGCTGTTCGAAGCATTCCTGGAAAAGCGGTCCATTAAGCGCAGGATCGTGCTTGAAACGCCTCATCACCTGAGCCTGCCCGCGATCGTTGAGAGCACAGATCTGATGGCCACCGTGCCGCTGGCGACGGGCGCTCGGTTCGTGCAGCTTGGAATGGTCGAGCTACTGCGCCTGCCGTTCACGCCGCCGAGCTTTGCGGTGCAACAGCACTGGCATCCGCTCGTTCACCATGACGCTCGCAGCCAGTGGTTGAGGAAGCAGGTGGCGCGGCTCTTCAACGTCGAGTCCGATGAATGGCGTGATCTTCAGGCCGCGTTGTACGGTCGTTCTGTTCGACCGAGCACAGGTTGAACAAGTCCCACCCGCGACGTCCCAGGCACCGCGTGAAGACGCCCCGTACCAGCGCACGACGATCAAACCTGTGAGTGTCTGCTGCTGGGCTATCAGCCTCGATGCGTGTACTTCCGCAACGGGCTACCGACATTAAAGAGGCTCAGAAGGTCGAGCACTGCAAACGCAAGTGCTTCAAACATTGTTTCCATTTCGAAAACATGGCAGTTCTGGTTCACTAGGGTTTACCCTATGTTTTTCGTGAGAGACTTCTTCCCACGGTTTCACGCCCCGAAACAACTCCAAAGGAAGCATCCATGAAAGTCTCGAAAATTCTCGCTGCAACGGCCCTGTCTTTTATCGCTATCGCTGGCGTTCACGCGGAGACCTATGAGGGTGTGCACCCCCTGACGTCGTCCGCCAGCCGCGCTGATGTGGCCCGCGAAGCCGTTGCCGCCGCGCACGCGGGCAACGTGTACGGCGATGCCGCAAGCACGGGTGAGAACGCTCAGCCCTTCACTTCGACCGCAAGCCGTTCAGAAGTTCGCGCTCAAGCCGTCGCCAAGGCAAGTGCGAACCGCGACAGTCTCGACAGCCGCTCGTTCTACCGAGACCAAGTGCCCGCTCAGTTCAATACGGGCCTGCACTTCACGCGACAAACGCAACAAGCCTCGCGCTAAGCTAATCGACCGCTCACCCGCTCGGTTTGGCGCGGTAGAGAACCCTCAGCGCTTGGACGTGCTGAAAGAAGCCTCCGGCATAGCCTGGAGGCTTCTTTTTTTTGGGAGAGGCTGGTCATCGTCCCTCGGCCGGGTTGCGAGCCGTCAGGAGCCCGCGTCGACCTGCGTTCAGGGACGCCTCCTCAGGAAGAAGGAGGCCGACTCTAGCCTAACCACAGCCGCGTCGTGGCGACGCATGCTTGGTCTTGGTCGTGACACCAAGGGGGTGTCGCGAACGTCTGCTGTGAGGTGCGCATTCAACCGGTCGATGCAACGATTTGGCTGAACATTTCAGCCGGTGTTTGAAAGTCGAGCGTCTTTCTGGGGCGCTCGTTCAACCTCCGCGCCAGCGCATTGAGCTTGGCTTGTGAGTAAGTCGAGACATCGATGCCCTTGGGAAGGTACTGCCTCAGCAGCCCGTTCGTATTCTCGTTGGTTCCACGCTGCCACGGGTTCTGAGGATCGCAGAAGAAGACCTGGATGTCGGTCGCCAAGGTGAACTGCTTGTGGCCCGCCATCTCCTTGCCTCGATCCCAGGTGAGCGACTTGTAGAGCTCCTGCGGCAGCTTGCGAGCATTCTTGATCAGTGCGTTGACGACCGTCTCGGTGTCCTTACCTGTGATCTTCACAAGCATCACATAGCGTGTCTGGCGCTCGACCAGCGTGGCGATCTGGCTGTTGGCGCTTCCAAACAGCAAGTCGCCTTCCCAGTGACCAGGAACCGCACGATCTTCGACAGCGGCCGGTCGCTCGCTGATCGAGACGGCGTCAACGATTCTTCCGTGGGCATCGGTCTTCTGCGAGTAATGGCGTGACCGTCGCATGCCTCGCGTTCGCCTCAGATGCTGCAGCAACTCCTTCTTCAACGCCCCGCGGGCTTGAATGAACAGGCTGCGGTAGATGGTCTCGTGTGACACGTGGCAAGTCTCGTCGCAAGGGTAAGTTTGTTTGAGCCACCCGGCAATCTGCTCCGGAGACCATTGCAGCCGAAGCTTCTCCGTGACGATGCGTGCCAAGGGTCGGTTCTCGGCCAGCTTGCAGCGCTTGGGCCGATGGTCTCTTTCCCAGGCGGCCTGGTCGGCCTGAGCCGCCCGATAGCATCCCTGACCACCGTTGCGCTTGATCTCGCGGCTGATGGTGGAGGGAGCTGGCCCGAGGATCACAGCGATCGCGCGAATCGAGAAGCCAGCTGCCATGGCACGTGAGATCTCCTCGCGCTCGGCCAGCGTCAGAGCCATCGGGGAGCGGCTTCGCTGCGGCGGTCGAATGCCGCCCGTGCGGGACAGAATGCCTTGTACCGTAAGCGCGCGGTGATCCCGTCTTGAGTTGGGGGCTTGTGTCCATGACGATGGTGTCCACCAAGGATTTAGGTGGACACCATGGAAGACTCCAAGCGCTTGAGCCGGCGGCGCCACGCGGCCGATCTGAAGCGGCAAGTGCTGGCCGCGTGCGCGGAACCCGGAGCGTCGGTGGCTCAGGTGGCGCTGGCCCATGGCCTCAATGCCAACCTCGTTCACAAGTGGCGCCGCACGGCCGACGCGGGAGGCGTCGACTCGAAGAGCGGCGAGCGCCAAGCCGAATTCGTCTCGCTGACGCTGGCGTCAAGCTCTACCGTCGCGAGTGACATCCACCTCGAGCTTCGCCGCGGTGCGATCGCGGTGAACGTGACCTGGCCGTTGAGCGCATCGAGCCAATGCGCCGCCTGGCTGCGCGAGATCCTCAGGTGATCCGGGTCGACGCACTGTGGCTTGCCATCGAGCCGTTGGACATGCGCGCAGGCACCGAAGCTGCGCTGGCGCGCGTGGTTCGTGTCTTCGGTGCTGCGCGCCCGCACCACGCATACTTGTTCGCCAACCGACGTGCCAACCGCATAAAGGTCCTGGTGCACGACGGAATCGGAATCTGGTTATCGGCAAGACGCCTGCACCAGGGCAAGTTCATCTGGCCCAAGGACAGTGGCACCACCCTCAGCTTGACCCATCCCCAGTTCGATGCGCTGGTGCTCGGGCTGCCGTGGCAGCGTATTGGCGAAGCCGGGGTCATCTGCGTGCTGTAGTGCAATTGCCGAATGTGCTGATGCGTTCGCGGGGACATCGGGGCACCATCACCTTCCGTGATCGACACGGCCGACCTTGACCACCTGGATGCTCAGCAACTGCGTGAGATGGTCCTCTCGCTCAGAAGAGGAGCCGCAGCCGACAAGCTCGAGATCGAACGCCGCGACCACGAGATCGCGTTCAAGCAGGCCGCCATCGACAAGCTCACGCACGAGATGGCTGTGCTCAAGCGGCTGAAGTTCGCCGCCAAATCTGAAGCCTTCAACGCCGAGCAGAAGAGCCTGCTAGAAGAGACCATCGATGTCGATCTCGCGGCAATGGAGCTCGAACTGGAGAGACTTGCAGGCACCTCATCAGCGGGGTGCGAGAAGCAACAACCCAGGCGCCAGGCGTTGCCCGCACACTTGCCGCGCCGGGAGATCCGCCACGAGCCCGAGAGCACCACCTGTGCCTGTGGCTGCACTCTCCAGCGCATCGGTGAGGATGTGGCCGAGAAGCTCGACTACCAGCCTGGCGTGTTTACCGTGGAGCGCCACGTCCGCGGCAAATGGGTCTGCACAAAGTGCGAGACGCTGGTGCAGGCACCCATCGCCCCGCACATCATCGACAAGGGGATCCCCACGGCTGGGCTGCTCTCACAGGTGCTGGTGGGCAAGTACCTGGATCACCTGCCGCTGTACAGGCAGGAAGCCATCTTCGGTCGCGCCGGCCTGGCCATCCCGCGCTCGACACTGGCTAGCTGGGTCGGACAGTGCGGCGCGCAGTTGCAGCCGCTGGTCGATGCGCTCAAGCGCGAAATGCTCCAATGCCGTGTGCTGCATGCCGACGAGACGCCGGTGGCGATGCTCAAGCCCGGCAACGGCAAGACACACCGGGCGTACCTCTGGAGCTACTGCACGACGAGCTACAGCGCGCTGCGCGCGGTGGTGTTCGACTTCGCCGACAGCCGGGGCGGCCAGCATGCTCGCGCCTTCCTCGGGCTGCCTGATGAACATGGCTGGCGCGGCACGCTGGTGTGCGACGACTTCAGTGGCTATAAGGCGTGCTTCGAGCTCGGCGTCACCGAGGCAGGTTGCCTGGCGCACGCGAGGCGCAAGTTCCACGAACTCTGGGTCAATCAAGGCAGCCAGGTTGGCGAGCAGGCGCTGAAGTTCTTCGGCGAGCTCTATGCCATCGAGCGTGAAGTCGCTCAGTTGATACCCGACGAGCGAAGGCGAATACGGCAGGAGAGGTCGCGCGAGGTAGCGGATGCCCTGAAGCAATGGCTCGCCGGGCAGCAGCTGAAGGTGCCGAATGGCTCGGCAACGGCCAAGGCGCTCGGCTACAGCCTGAAGCGCTGGCAGGCGCTCACGCGCTACATCGACGATGGCGATCTGCCTGCGGACAACAATTGGGTGGAAAACCAGATTCGTCCGATTGCAATCGGAAGATCCAACTGGCTGTTCGCAGGATCGCTGCGGGCAGGCCAGCGCGCTGCGGCCATCATGAGCTTGATCCAGTCAGCCAAGCTCAATGGACTCGAGCCGCACGCATACCTCAGCGACATCCTCGAGCGGCTGCCTACCCAGCCGGCCAGTCGCGTCTCCGAGTTGTTGCCGCATCGCTGGCAGCCAGCTTCGACATCCTGATCTGCGACCGGAGTCAAGACGGGATCACCGCGCGCTTACCTTGTACCGACGTGTGCGGCCGATTGAATAGCTCAGCGATCTGATGCAGGGTCCATCCCTGCTTCCATCGCTCCCACATCAACGCCTTCTGGCTGTCTGTGTAGTAGGTTCGTGTCCGGTACGCCATCTGCAACACTCCTTCTGCCAACGGCAGTCTTCAGTGTGTTGCATCGACCGGTTGAATCCGCACTCCAAACCAGACATCCATGGCCGCATCACTGCGGCCGAAGCGGACTCCGGCCAGGCACTGGTTCTTCAGAGGCACTTGCTTCCAGCCTTAGGCATAAACCCGATTGGCCATCAACATGAGGCTCTTCGGGAAAGTGATTCCCAACGCTGCGGCAGTCTTCGTATTCACCGCCAAGTCGAACTTCAGTACCAACTCAACCGGTAGGTCCCGAGGGGCGGCACCTCGATAGATTCTTGCGATGTAGTCAGCTGTCTTGTCCAGCACGTAGGCCAAATCCGCTCCATAGCTCATCATTAGCCCTGCTTCCGCGAAGGTGCGAGTGTCGCAAATGGCTGGGAGGCGGTGCTGCAGTGCAAGCTCAGCCAACAGCTTTCGTATGCCCAGGAATTCAGCTGAATTGTTGAGGACGACCGCGTCAACGTTGCGCTGCTTAATCTCAGCAAAGGCGTCTGCAAGCTCCGCGAAGGACCGCAGCTTGACGAACTCCATCCTGATGCTCATCGAGCTAGCCGCTTGAGCCAAAGCCACGTCATACTGTTCGTCGCGCTTGGTGAAGCCGCCTAAGTTTGTCGCCAGGTATGCGACGGCAGATGGACTCGCTAGAGCCTGGACCAGCAATTGAAGTCGCTTGACAGCGAGCTCGACTCCAAAAATGCAGTTCCCCGTGACGTTTCCGCCGGGGTGGGCCAGACTGTTTATGAAGCCGTCACCCACAGGGTCGGCCGAGCTCATCATCACGATGGGGATAGTCTTCGTGGCTTCCAGCGCCGCTTTGACGCTCGGGGAGCCTCCCATGGTGACAATCATGTCAACGCCCATGGAAACGAGTTCCTTGGCCGCCTGCAAGTACTGCGCATCTCCGCCTGAGAAACGTAATGCGAAAACATAGTGTTTGCCTTCAACGAGACCTCGGCGTTCCAGCGCAGCTCGCATGATGGCGGCGGCGTCCCGGTCGGCCGTTGCTCCAGGTGTTAGCAAGACGCCCAGAATCCAGCATCTATCGTCGCAGAGCGCGAGCCGTGGCCAGCATACGAAAGCTGCAGCCGTTGCTGCGCCGACAATGAGGCGGCGGCGAAGTTCCATGGTTCCTCCTCGCGCCACTGAGTTGGCGCCGTTGAGTACCTTTTCTCCGCACATTTTGCTCGTCTTCGGAACCGTCCTCTCCTCGGACTTCCTAAGTCTTGGGGATGACCGGGACCGGCTACAGTCGGCCAGAAGCGGTCCGTTGACTATGTGGCACGACTAGGGCCGTAAACTCGGTGCCCAACGTCCCCAACAGGACGCAATGATGTCATTGCTCCGACGCCTCCGAGCAGAAACCACGGCCGGGTTAGCGAAGGCGCGTGCGTTGCTCCCCAGGTGGGAATGGGTCATAGCGACATGCTTTGCCTCTTCAAGCGGCACGGCGACCGCCCGGACCGCCAGCGGCTCTATCTGGCCACTGGCAAGCAGATAGTCAACGAACGCGGAGCGTACTGCGTCGATCTCGCCTGGAAGACACGGCAGGAGCATTGGTGCCGTGTCGTCTATCGCTACAAGGACGCGTTCTACTTGGGGGCTCCGAACCTGGGCAACAGCCCGAATGCCAAGGTTGGGTTGCTGAAGGTTTGGCCTGACGCGTCGACGATAGCCTTTCCGAGAGGGGCCACATTCGACGGGCGGTGGACCGCCACGTTCAGGGGTGGCACCGTCCTGTTTCAGGCGGACGTTCAGATCGATGGTGACCGGGGCACCTGGTATGGGTACTCTCACATGGTGCAGAAGGACGACAACCAGTGTTTGGTAAAGCGGATGCCCCTGCGAGTTCTGACGAAGACCGATACAGCGATCACGTTTGAAGTCCTGCAAGGAGAGGTTGTGCCCGGGTGTGAGACGTGGCGGATCGGTCTCGTCTGGCTGGATGCAGACACGCTCGCAGGCCAGTTGGCCCAGGGGTGGAACATCAGGCTCACGCGGAAATAACCTGCTCGAGAAGAGCAACGTACAGCGTCGTCTTGGCCGGCCAGAACGGCCGCGTTGTAGCGCCTTGACTGTCTCAAAAGGGCCCACAGGAGCCGCTCAGCAGACGTCGAAACTGCGCAAAGCGGGCATTCACCGGCACTGTTCCAAACATCCGCGTCGCGGGGTTGGTCCTCGGGCACATAGCGATCGGTCGACGAATCCGAAACCGCTCGTTGAAGACGTGCGGCGCCGCTGGTTGCTCGATTGCGGGCTTTCTCGTCCCAAGGGGCGGACTTGGCACCAACTGCACACGGAAAAACACCCCCGGCATGTGACGACCCCAGGGTGATTGCCTAGTTCGGTGGCATCTACACTTTAAGCCAATCCCTCCAGAGAGGATCGCTCATTGCCCGAGCGTTGTTGACCCCAGAGTCCCGGCTGCCCATGCCGGTGGCGACAGACCCTGTCGAGCAGTTGCGCGAGTCGCTTCGTCCTGTCAACCGGGTGGCATCCAACTTGCATAGGACCATGCCGGCTATCAAGCACCTATTCCGTTCACGACCGCACACCTTCGCCCAAGCAACTCGATGACTGTTTCTCTCCGCTCCACGTCTCATTGGTCGACCGCCCTGTCGGTCGCACTCGTCCTGGCTGCCGCGCCCGACTTTTCCGCGGCGCAGACGGCACTCGATGATGTCTTCAAGGCCAAGTCGATCCGTGTCGCGATCCCGACCGACTTCCCGCCCTATGGCTCGGTAGGTACCGACCTCGCGCCGCAAGGCCTCGACATCGACATGGCCCGCTACATCGCCGCCAAGCTCGGCGTGAAGGCCGAGTTGCTGCCGGTGACTACCGCCAACCGCATCGCCTACCTGCAGACCCGAAAGGTTGACCTCGTCATTTCGACGCTGGGCAAGAACCCGGAGCGCGAGAAGGTCATCGATTTCACGGTCGCCTACTCGCCGTTCTTCATCGGTGTGTTCGGACCGAAGTCGATCACGCTCAAGACGCCGGCCGATCTCGCGGGCAAGTCGATCGCGGTCACGCGCGGCTCCGTCGACGACGCGGAGCTGACCAAGGTGGCGCCGCCGGCGACCGAGCTTCGCCGCTTCGAGGACAACAACACCACGATCTCCGCGTTCGTCGCTGGCCAGACCCAACTGGTTGCCACCAGCGCCCAGGTGGCCTCGGCCATGATGAGCAAGAACCCGCAACTGGGCGCCGAATACAAGTTCGTCCTCAAGGATTCGCCCAACTTCGTCGGCGTCGCGAAGGGCGAGGACAAGCTGCGCATGCGCGTCAACGAGATCCTTGCGGAAGCCCGGAAGAACGGCGACCTCGACAAGCTTTCAGTCAAGTGGCTCGGTCGTCCCACCGGCGAACTGCCTGACTGAGCGTCGTTCAGCGACGCTTCGGAACTGTGTCGACATCGGTGTAAACACTCTGATCGACATCTCGCTCTTCACGGACCATCCAAGACCGCAGCTCGCTTCACACGGTCAGGCCGGTGGCGCGCAATTTGCAAAAGGCACGCCATGACCGCCAGCTCGCCGCGCACGCCCAGCAAGACCACCAAAGTCACGCGTATCGACCGTGACGGCGACAGCACGGTGCAGTCGCTCACGCGTGCGATGCAGTTGCTCGAACTCCTCGCGGAGGACGACGAGGGCTATCGGCTGGTGGACATCGCGGCTCACAGCGGCCTGTCGTCGTCGACGGCGCACCGGCTGCTCACGACGCTGGAGCAACGGCAGTTCGTCCAGTTCGACCGCGAGACCAGCCTCTGGTACGTCGGCGTTCGCTGTTTCTCGGTGGGTGCCGCGTTCGGCCGTCGCCGCCGCATAGCGCACCTCGCGCTGCCTGTGATGCGCCGGCTGCGCGACAGCACGGGCGAGAGCATCAATCTCGGCATTGCCGATCTCGGCGACATCGTCTTCGTGACGCAGGTCGAAAGCCGCGAAACGATGCGCGCCATCGGCAAGCCCGGTTTTCGTGCACCGCTTCATGGCACCGCTATGGGGCAGTCGATCCTGGCCGCCATGGCGGAGGAAGACGTGCTGCAGTACTTGCGCACCTACGGGCTGCCGAAGCTCACCAACAACACGATCGCGCGGGCGTCGCGGCTGCACGAGACGCTGGGCGAGGTGCGCCGCGCGGGCCACGCGATCGATGACGAGCAGAACGCGGTGGGCCTGCGATGCATTGCCGCCGCCATCCGCGACGAGCACGGACGGCCCTTCGGTGCGATTTCGCTGGTCGGTCCGACGCAGCGCATCAAGAGTTCCGATTTCGCGCAGATCGGCGCCGGGGTGCGCGCCGCGGCGGACGAGATCACGGCGGCCTACGGCGGCCGCGCCTGCTAGTCCGTCTTCCACCGGCGCACAGCGCCAAGTCCTTGATTCACAAGCGATTTCGATCGCGTTCCCGCGCAGCGGAATAGTCCGCGGCCCGCCGCTGGCGCGCGCTCCAATGGGTGCACTTCAACCGCACACCTGGCAAACAAAACCATGAAAACATTGCTCCCACCGCATGGCGTGAGCCGAGCGCTCACGCGGGTTTGCGACTGGACCGTGATCGCCTGCGGCTGGTGGCTGATCGCGTTGTCCGTCATGACCTGCGTCGAGATGCTCGGCCGCAAGCTGTTCTCGTTCAGCCTTCAGGGCATCGACGAGATCGGCTCGTACACCTACGGCATCGTCGGCGCGTTCGGCTTTGCCTACACGCTCATCACACGCAGCCACACGAGAGTCGACTTTCTTCTGTCGCGCTTCTCAGTCGGGACGCGCGCGGCGCTCAACATGCTCGCCATGGTGAGCTTGGCGGCGCTCGCGCTGCTGTGCCTCTGGCGGGGCTTCAACGTGGTGGTGGAGAGCATCGAGCTGCGAAGCACGGCAGCCACGCCGCTCGCTACGCCGATGTGGATTCCGCAGGCGATCTGGCTGGGCGGCTACTTGATGTTTGCGCTGGTCGCGACCTGGGCCGCGCTGGACGCGCTGCGCCTGTTCCTCAAACGCCGCACGGGGGAACTCAACGAGCGCTTCGGTCCGCAAACGATCGAGGAAGAGATCGAGGCCGAAACCGAAGTCCAGCTGAAGTCGCCATCGTCATCGCCATCGCCTGCGTCGCCGACGGCGCCCATGGCCGCCACCGGAGCCGCATCATGATCGGACCCTTCGAAATTCTCGTGGGCCTGGCGATCATGCTCGGCCTGATGTTCCTCGGCTTTCACGTCGCGACGACGATGCTGGTGGTCGGCCTGCTGGGCGCGCTCATGCACTTCGGCATGCCGGCCATCAACGCAGTGGGCGAGCAACTATGGGCGGCGGGGGAGGACTACCTGCTGCTGTCGATTCCGCTCTACATCCTGCTTGGCGAAATCCTGATGCGCGGCGGCGCCACCGACAAGATGTACCAGTCGCTCGGCCAATGGCTCAATCGCATGCCGGGCGGGCTGCTGCACACCAACATCGGCGCTTCAGCCTTGTTCTCCGCCGTGTCGGGCTCGTCGGTGGCGACCGCCGCGACGATTTCGACCGTGGCGCTGCCGGCCTTCAAGAACCGCAAGTACGACCAGCGCATGGTGCTCGGCACCATCGCTGCCGGCGCCAGCCTGGGCAACCTGATTCCGCCCGGCGTGGCTTTCATCATCTACGGCTCGATGACCAACACCTCGGCGGCGCGGCTGTACATGGCCGGCATCCTGCCGGGCGCCATCATGACGGTGCTGTTCCTGCTCACCATCCTGGCGATCTGCGTCTGGCGGCCTTCGGTGGCAGGCGCTCGCGAGGGCAGCACGGCGCTGATGGAGAAGTTGCGTCACTCCGTGCACCTGCTCGGGCCCCTGGCTGTGTTCGCCGTGGTGATGGGTGGCATCTACACGGGCTGGGCCACGGTGACGGAAAGCGCGGCGCTGGGCGTGATCGTCTGCCTGCCGATCGCGGCGGGCTACAGAAAGCTGAACATCGCGATGCTGCACGAGTGTTTCCGCTCGACCATGCGACTCACCGCGATGACCGCGCTGATCCTGGTGGCCGCGCTGTACCTGAACTTCGTGCTGTCGATGCTGGGCGTGCCGCAGGCGCTGGCCAGTCTCATCAAGTCGGCGGATGTCTCGCCAGTCATGCTGCTCTGGATGCTGGCGGTCCTGTATCTCGTGCTCGGCATTGCGCTCGAGACGATGCCGATGCTCGTCGGCACGCTGCCGGTGGTGTTTCCGATCGTCCAGGCAGCTGGCATCGACCCGGTCTTCTTCGGCGTGTTCATGGTGCTCATGTGCGAGATCTCGCTCATCAGCCCGCCCATCGGCATGACGCTCTACGTGATCCAGGGCGTGCGCGGCGAGGGCTCCATCAACGACGTGTTCCAGGGCACCTTGCCCTTCTTCGCCGCCATGATCGTGATGACCGCGATCCTGATCCACAACCCCTCGATCGCCACCTACCTGCCCAACCTCATGTTCGGCAAGTGAAGGCGTCGTCTTTACCGGTTTTCTTTTGAAGGAGTCAGGCATGAAACTGAAGTTCGTTCTCCCACTGATCGCGGCGGCCCTCGCGCTGGCCCTGCCGGCCCACGCGGACAACCCCAAACTGCGCGTGGCCGGCAACCTGGTGGCCACCGGCCTGATCCAGCAGACCAAGGAGCAGCCCTTCTTCGAGAACTTCGCGAATAACACGGGCCTGCCCATCGATGCCGACTACAAGCCCATGGACGTGCTGGGCGTCAAGGACGCCGATGGACTGCGCGTGTTGAAGTCGGGCCTGTTCGACGTGGTCACGCTGCGCCTGGCCCAGGTCTCGCGGGACGAGCCGTTCTTTCTGGGCCCCGACATCGTGGGCCTGTCGACCGACTACGACGTCGCGCGCAAGGTCGTCGATGCATACCGCGACCCTTTCGACAAGCGCCTGCAGGAGCGCCACGGCGGCAAGCTGCTGGGTATCTACCCCTTCGGCCCGCAGGTCGTGTTCTGCAAGGTGCAGATCAACGGCCTTGCGGACCTGAAGGGGCGCAAGGTGCGCGTGTACGACCAGTCGCTCGCCAAGTTCATCGAGAAGCTCGGCGGCATCCCGGTGACGATTCCCTTCGGCGAGACGCAACAGGCGCTGGAGCGCGGCGTGACGGACTGCGCCATCACGGGCCCCAGTTCGGCCAATTCCGCAGGCTGGCCGGAAGTGACGACGCATTTCATGCCCATCGGCTTCCAGATCGCTCTCAATGCCTACGCGATCAACCTGTCCAAGTGGAACGCGATGACGCCCGACCAGCAGGCGAAGTTGACGGCTGCATTCAGGAAGTTCGAGACCGAGGTGTGGGCCTATTCCAAAGAGCTGTTCGACGATGCGTCGCGCTGCAACGTCGGCAAGGAACCCTGCAAGACGGTCAAGAAATTCGCGATGAAGGATGTCCCGGTCAAGGCTGCCGACGAGCAGATGATTCGCGAGGCCCTGACGACCGTGTCCTTCCCGACGTGGAGCGAGCTGTGCGACAAGTCCTATGACAAATGCTCGGCGACATGGAAGCAGGTCGTCGGTCCGGTGGTCGGTCTCAAGTAGCCCGAGATGCAAGCGCTCTGGCAACTCTCCGCGACGGAACTCGCGGCCGGCTTTCGTGATGCCGCATTCACGCCGAGCGAAGCGCTGCGGTCGTGCCTGCTCCGCAGCGAAGCCGTCAACCCCCGGCTGAACGCACTGGTCGCGCTGGACGTGGAGGGGGCCGCGCACGCCGCCGAGCAGAGCGGCGTCCGGTGGCGTGAAGGACGCGCATTGAGTGCGCTTGACGGCGTGCCGGTCACCATCAAGGACAACCTGCAGGTGCGCGGCTTGCCGACCCGTTGGGGCAGCCGCGCGCTGGCCGGCTTCGTGGCGGAACGGGACGAATTGCCAGTGGCGCGTATGCGGGCGGCCGGTGCTGTGGTCTTTGGCAAGACCAACGTGCCCGAATTCACGATGCAGGGCTACACCGACAACCCGGTGTTCGGCCCCACGGGCAATCCGTGGAATCCGGCACTCACGCCGGGCGGCTCGTCGGGCGGGGCGGTGGCCCTGGTGGCAGCGGGCGGATGCCCGATCGCGCTGGGCACCGATGGCGGTGGCTCGATTCGCAGGCCCGCATCGCACACCAACCTGGTCGGCTTCAAGCCTTCGCGCGGACGCGTGCCGCGAGGCGATGGGCTGCCGCCGATCTTTCTCGACTTCGAGGTGGCGGGGCCAATTGCGCGCAGCGTGGCCGATGCGGCCGCGGTCATGCGGGTGATCGGGCGAGGGCCGGTGGAGGAGGGGAGTGCTACCCGCGCGCGCATTCTCTTCATCCCTCGCTTCGCGCATCATCCAGTCGATCCGCAGATCGCCGCGTTGACCGAAGCGGCCGCGCGCAAGCTGGCCGCGATGGGCCACGAGGTCACGACGGCACAGGACTTCGACATGGCCGAGGCGGTCAATGAGCGCTGGCCGCTGCTGGCGCAGGTGGGCCTGGCCTGGCTCGTTGCGCACCCTCGGGAACTGTCGGGCCGGCCTTTCGATGCGTCGTCGTTCGGCCCGGCCATGCAGGCCAATGCCGAGACCGGTCGCAAGGCGTCTGCGGCGGATCTGTTCGAGCTGCTGTTCGAAGCCGAGCGGCTGCGCGCCGGGCTGTCGGGCGTGTTCGACCGCTACGACTTCCTGCTGACGCCGGCGGCCGCCGCGCTGCCTTGGCCGGCGAACGCGTCGCACCCGCCGCGCATCGATGGCCGCGAAGTCGGACCGAGAGGCCATGCGGTGTTCGCGGGGTTCGCTAACGCCGTGGGCTTGCCTGCCATTGCGCTGCCCTGCGGCTTCGCAGGCGGAATGCCGGTCGGCATGCAACTGGTCGCGCGCGAGGGAGCGGATGACGCGCTGCTCGCGCTGGCCCACTCGATCGAGCAAGCCCATCCATGGCAGCGATTCCCCGACCTTTGACGGATTCCGCGCCCGCGGTGCCCGAGCTCACGCCCGAGGCTGCCGCTCAGGCGTTGGGTCGTGCCCGGCGCGACGGCCGACGCGTGCTGTCGGCGCTGCTTCAGGCGCGCGACCGTGACAAGGCCTACGCGATCCAGGATGAGACGTTGGCTGCGAGCGGCGCGGTCGGAGGCTGGAAAGTCGGCGCGACGGGTCCGGGTCAGGAGCCGGTGTGTGCGCCGCTGCCGGCCACGGGGCTGGTGCCCGGTGGGTCGGCGCTCCAGGGCTGTGCATGGCACTTGCGTGGAACCGAAGTCGAGGTCGCATTCCGGCTCCGGTCCGACCTGCCGCCGCGCGCTCGGCCGTACACGCGGGACGAGGTCGCGTTGGCGATCGAGTCCGTGCTGCCGGTGATCGAGGTGGCAGAAACCCGACTTTCCGACTGGCTCGATGCCGAGCCAACGGCACTGCTTGCCGACCTGCTGAGCCATGGCGGACTTGTGCTGGGCGCGCCCGAGCCCTTCGATGGCGCCTGGTTCGACCTGAGGCAGACCGAGGTCGTGATGCGCTTCGACGACCAGGTCGTCGCGCACACCGTCGGCGAGCACACGCACCCCGATGTCGGCGGGCTGCTGGTGTGGCTGGCCAATCATTGCATTGCGCGTGGCGCGAGTCTGCAGGCCGGCCAGATCGTCACGACCGGCTCGTGCACCGGAATGCTGTTCGCCTCGCAAGGAACAGCGGTGCGCGTTGAAGTGGCAGGCCTCGCGCCGCTGAGCGTCTTCTTCTGAACTTCTCGAAGCCGACCACAGGAAATCGATATGTCCCTTTCAAAGATCGATGCAGCCGCCGAGGCACTGATCCGTGCTCGCCGCGAAAGCACCGTGGCGCTCGCCGCGCCGCTGGCCGACGCGCTGGGCGACGCTGGTGATGCCTACGCGGTGCAGGGGCGGGTTGCGGCCGAACTCGGCTGGTTCGCGACCTCGCCGCCACGCTACTGGAAAGCAGGAGGCGCGTCGCGCGACGCGGCGTTGACCTGCGCGCCGCTGCCGCCCGGCGGCGTGTGGACGAGTCCGGCCCGCGCCGGCGAGTGGCCGTTCCACCTTCGCGGGATCGAGGCCGAAATTGCCCTTCGCCTGGGACGCGATGTCGACCAGGCGCTCGCATCGACGCTGGATGCGCGCACCGCGCCCGCCTTGGTCGACGCGATGACCGTCTCGATAGAGATCGTCGATTCGCGTTGGCAGGAGGCGCTCGATGCGCCGGGGCTGTGCAAGCTGGCCGACCTGCAATCGCACGGTGCGCTGGTGCTAGGCGACTGGGTTCCCTTTGTCGCGCGCGACTGGGGTGCACAGGCCTGCGCAGTGTGCATCGGCTCGCAGGCGACAGTCGAACGCCGCGGCACCCATTCGCTCGGCGACCCTGCGTACCTGCTGCCCGCGTGGCTGCGTCATGCGACCCGCGACGGCAGTCGCCTGGCGGCCGGCACGGTGGTAACCACCGGCACGTGGGTCGGCATCCTGAATGCGGTCGAGGGCGACTTCGTCACCGCTGAATTTCCGGGCATCGGCCATGCGTCGGTGCAGTTGTAAACCCTGAACGAGACAAAGGACTGAGACACACATGATCGCTCTCGACAACCATCCCAGCGGCCGCCATTTCCTGCAGATCCCGGGGCCGAGCCCTGTGCCTGACCGCATCCTGCGGGCGATCAGCCTGCCCACCATCGACCATCGCGGTCCCGAGTTCGCGACGCTCGGCAAGAAGGTGATCAGTGGATTGCAGGCGGTGTTCCAGACGCGGCATCCGGTGGTCATCTACCCCGCGTCGGGAACCGGCGCGTGGGAGGCAGCGCTGGTCAACGTGATGAGCCCCGGCGACAACGTGCTGATGTTCGAGACGGGCCACTTCGCAACGCTGTGGCAGAAGATGGCGCAGCGGCTCGGCCTGGAGCCGGAGTTCCTCGCACTGCCGGGCACCGACGAGACCGGCCTGCCGCGGAGCTGGCGCCATGGCGTGCAGGCCGACCTGATCGAGGAGCGCCTGCGAAAGGACGGCGCGCATCGCATCAAGGCGGTGTGCGTGGTGCACAACGAGACCTCCACCGGCGTGACCTCCGACATCGCGGCCGTGCGGCGCGCGATCGATGCCGCAGGCCACCCGGCCTTGCTGATGGTCGACACGATCTCCGGCCTGGCGAGCGCCGACTACCGCCACGACGAGTGGGGTGTCGACGTGACGGTGAGCGGATCGCAGAAAGGCCTGATGCTGCCACCGGGTATCAGCTTCAATGCCCTCTCGCCGAAGGCCATCGAAGCCAGCAGGTCGGCTCGCCTGCCCAAGGCCTTCTGGGCTTGGGACGAGATCGTCGAGATGAACAAGGGTGGCTACTGGCCCTACACGCCGAGCACGAACCTGCTCTACGGCCTCAGCGAAGCGCTCGACATGGTGCTGGCGCAAGGCTTGCCGTCGGTGTTCGCACGCCACCAGCGTTGGGGCGAGGGCGTTCGCACGGCCGTGCGTGCATGGGGCCTGCCGACGCAATGCGCGGACGAGCGGGTGCATTCGCCGGTGTTGACGGGCGTCATCACGCCGCAAGGAGTCGATGCCGATGCGCTGCGGCGTGTGATCCACGAGCGCTTCGATCTTTCGCTCGGCGCGGGGCTCGGCAAACTCAAGGGGCGGATGTTCCGGATCGGGCACCTGGGCGATTGCAACGACCTCACCCTGATGGCCGCGCTGACGGGCGTCGAGATGGGCCTCAAGCTGGCGGGGATTCCGCTGGCCGGTAGCGGCGTGCTGGCAGCCATGGCGTACTTTTCGGAGGAGCCACGGGCCGGGGCGTAGCGATCTCTTCCTTGCAGGAATGGGCTCCTGGGTGTTGGAGAGTCTCGATGAGGGAAGCGAAAAGGGCGACCTCGAAAGCATCCTCGGAGAAGAGGAGATGGGCGCCCGGTCGCGCCCGATCTCATTCGGCTGGCCGAGTCTCGGACCACCATCCTCGTGCCAGATGCAGCAGTGGCGTTCCGGGGTACACCCGCGTCGATGCCGCGGTGTTCTTCACGCTTAGTAGGAATCTGCAGATTCAGCTCAACGTCAAGAAGCTGTAGGTGCGCAAGGGTACGAGCAACCTCTTCGTTGCCGTCGAGCCCAAAGCGGGGCAATGAGTCGTTTCGGCGACCGTGCATTGAGGCAAGGCCGACGTCGTCGGCTTCGTTGCGACGCTGCTTGGCGATAGATTCCCGGGGGTCATCGCCATCGGCGGCGGCGTACCGATCAAGGCTGGATCGGAAACGATTGGCGGCGTCGGTGTTTCGGGCGCACCGGGCGGTCATACAGACGAAGCATGCGCTAAGGCCGGAATTGCGAAGGTGGTGGCAAGGCTCAACTGATCTGCCCGACGGGACGCGATCGCCATCAATGTCGGCAATGCCACGATGTGTCTGCTCACCAGCGCTGTGATCATCTGGTTTCGGGAATGAACATGGAGAGATCAGGCGCCGACGGGCGCCAGGTGGCGACGGTCGGCCGAACCGTTGGTCTTCGGTTGCAAATTCGATACGGCCCTCATGAGCTTCCACTCCGAGGGGCCAACGTCGTCCGATTCAGTCTGTCGCGTTCGATCTCGTACGGCAGGTACGCAGCGGACGCTGCCGTTCCCGGCCTTCCGGCGAACGTGTTGGCTGCTCGCCTCACGGACAACCCATCGAATGGAAGGTAGTTCATGCAGAATGCCAGTCTCGTTCGTCGCTTCCTGGGCCAACAACGATGACAGCCAGTTCCTTCTTGTTTTCGCTTCTGAAGACGACTTCGATTTCGATGCGAGGGCTTACGCGTTGGGGAATCGGGTCGGTGCTTTCGATGGCCCTAGGCATCGCCAGTGCGGGCAAGCCGTACAGTTACTTCGTCACCGGGGACGCTGACGCGCAAGTCGCGACGCTGCAATCATCTTCAACGCCCTCGGTTGTGTTGATGGGTGGTGGCCCGGACGTCGACGAGGCATTCCGCTGGATGATCGCCAGAGCGGGCATCAAGCCGGGAACGGGCGGCCGATTCGTTGTGATCCGTGCGACGGGCACCGACGCCTACGATCCTTACATCTACTACAGCGACGCGGCGCTGACGACCGCGACGACCGTCGCCGATCAGTGGGTCGGCGGTGCATCGCTCGGTCTGAGCTCTGTCGAAACGCTCGTCATACCCAGCGTCGCGGCAGCGAATGATGCCTTCGTGAATTCAGTCGTGGGCAGGGCGAACGCTGTATTCATTGCAGGCGGCGATCAGAGCGACTACATCAATTTCTGGAAGGGCACCAGGCTGGATCAGACGCTTCAGGGTTTGTTGGCGAACAATGTGCCGATCGGTGGCACGAGTGCCGGCATGGCTGTGTTAGGCCAGTTCGACTTCGCAGCGCTTCGAGGAAGCGTCACCAGCACGCAGGCCTTGGCCGATCCGTTCAATAAATACATGACGCTCGACCCGAGTCCGCTGAGTCTGACCGGCGGCTTCTTGACGCCCCCGGCCCTGGCCTCGACCATCGTCGATGCGCATCTCGACAGCCGCGATCGAATGGGGCGCCTGATCGCCTTCGTGTCGCGGCTCGTGGCCGTCAATTCGAACTCCGGTTGCCCTGGCGGCATCCTCGCCTCGGGCAGCGGCTTCGCGGCCGCTCGCGGTATCGGCGTGGATGTCGAGACTGCCTTACTGGTGCAGGGCAACAAGGGATCGCATGCCTTCACGGCGCGAAGAGTCACGAATCCGTCAACGACTTCGGAAAGCGCGGTGTATTTCGTGCGGCCGCTGAATTCACCGACTGTCTGTGCCCCCGGGACGCCGTTGACCGCGACGAACGTCGAGATCAAGAAGCTTGCGGACTCCCAGACGATCTTCAACCTATCGGACTGGACGGGCTTACCGAGCTACTTCGTCGACGCAATTTCCGGCGCGTTGACATCTTCCCCCTATTGAGAGGGTCGTCCTACGTCTCACGGCGTGGCATAGCCCGACGTCAAGCTGCAGATTCCCGAGATGAGTCCCGCCTGCGCGCTGCAAAGGGACATCGTCTATCTCACCGGCTACGGTTTCCGGCCCACCACGGCGGCCCGATGCATCTCGCCGATCAGTTGCGAACCACTGAGTAGCGTGGCCCCACGAGCACCGCGACGGGAACGCGATGCTCAGTCCTGGCTGCCGACGTCGTCGCGCTTGTCGCCGGTGATCATCGAGGCGGGCAGGTTCTCGCGCCAATGCCAGCTCATGGCCGCAACGCCGGCAAGGTGCAGCGCGACCGCGACGAGCATTGCGTCGGCCAGCCACGCGTGCAGATCATGCACGCGTTCGTCGCCCCAGAACGCGTCGAGCCGGCTCATCCATCCGGTGAGCCCCAGCAGCAGGACCAGCAACCATTGCAGCCACACCATCCACAGGCCCAGCGGGTCATGGCCGAGTTGACGCGGTGCGTGGCCGCGAAGATAGGCCAGCGTCGCACGCACGGAAGGCTTCAGCGCCGCGAAGCTTCCATGGCCTCGGACAAGCGCCGCCCACAGCAAGCGCATGAACACCACGCCGACAGCCACGTAGCCGAGCGCTCGATGCAGCGGGCCTCCGTCGTCGCGCACGAGATCGAAGATCACCAGCCCCGCTAGCGACCAATGCAGAAGACGAACGGCTGCGTCCCACACGGGCACGCGGCCGTCGGATGCAAGCTCCCGTTGGCGGGAGGCCGGCATGGCCTACTTCTCGATCTCGGTCTTCACCGGCTCAAGGGTCTTGGCGTCGAAGTAGATCTCGACCTTCTTGCCCTCCTTGTTCTTGCCGTAGATCTCGTAGCAGTTGCCATCGACCTTGAACTTGCTGATCGTGTAGCCGTGCGCTTCGATCTTGCTCTTGGCGTCGGCCTCCTTCATCCATTCGGCCTTCGGGTAGGCCTTGCAGTCGGCTTTCGCGAAAGCGGCGGTGGTTGCGAACGCGGCGACGATGCCCAGCGTCGCGTTGATGATGATCTGGTTCATGGTGCTCCTCGTAGGACTGGTTTCGAGGGGCAGTCTAGCATCGCGATGAGAATGCTTCTTATTGACGTTCACAGAGCATGGGCTTTCGTGGAAGGGGCCCTGGTCTGCGAGTCGGACATTCGTGGTCGGCCTCATCGGCGTCGCTGCAGCGCAAAGATCAGCGGGCAGGACACCGCGCCTCGCACGTTCTCGCATTCACTCACCAGGCGTGCCAGCACGGATTCGATCCGGCGCAGATCGGCGAGTTGCTCACGCACATTGTCGAGCTTGCGCTGGCCCAGCGTTCGCGCTTCGAAGCAGTGCGTCCCGTCGTCGAGCGCAAGCAGGCAGGAGCTTGGCAAACCACCCTTCGCCAGCGAACGCCAGCAGGCTTGGGTGCCACTGGCGATGGCGCAGCCATCCGAGCGCGTTGGCGAGCAGCGCCACGCCCGCGAACAGCGGGAGCAGTCGGCTCATGATGAGGCCTTCGTACTCGGCAAAGATCCCGAGGCCCAAGGCCGCGCCGAGGCTCGCCAGTGCCGGAAAGCAGGCCGGGCATGCGGCTGCTGAGACGATGCTTCCGACGACGCCAGCCATGGTCGGTGTGTCGCTGTGGGATCTTTTTTCGCCGGCAAACAAGCGCTGCGCCGTGAGGGGCTGCGCGACTCCACGGGCGCGCCAGTGACTCGCCAACAGAGTTCATCGGGTCGCGTGGTTCCCGGCTCAGTGCCGACCTGCCCGCAGTGCGGCCACGCCAAGCGAGAAGACATGCCCGTGAACGCGTGCCAGTTCTCTACGAGTGATTAGCCATCGGCGTCTCACGCTGGCTACAGACGCGGCCGAACAAGCCGAATCCAGAGGGCGGCGCCGACTCCTATCCAAAGCAACACGATCACCACTGCGCCAACTCGGCTGCTCGGCTTCGATCCCTGCGTCTTCATCCAAACGTCTGCTTGCGTCCGGCAGTCGGCGAGTACCTCGGGCGGCAAGAGCCTGATGGTCAGCCAGACCAAGCCGGGGAGCAGCAAGACATCGTCCACGTAACCGAGCACCGGAACGAAGTCCGGAATGAGGTCTATGGGACTTAGCGCGTACGCCACGACGAAGACGCCCAGGGCCTTCGCATGCAAAGGCGTTGCAGGGTGTTTGCCGGCGAACCAGAGCGTCACGCCGTCGCGCTTGATTCGCTTCGCCCAGCTCCTCAGCTTGTCGCCTATGGTCATAGCCGCAATCTTGCCATGACGTCTCAACGCTCCGCAGCGAACCGCAATCCCGCAGCCGACCTTTGGGGCTACGGATGAGAGGCGGCGTGCTCCGCGGTGGCATTCATGAAGCTTTCGAGGATGGCACATGAATGGGACGGGTCGCCGTCGCATTGCGCGCGCAGGGCGACCAGTTGCTTTTCCAACGTTCGCAAGGCCTTGGCGTTGCCGGACCTGGTCGATGTGCTCGTCGAGCAAGGCATCGACATGGCTGCAGGACTGGTCCGGCGCGGCGGCGAACTCCAGCAACTCCCGGATCTCGGAAGGTGGGATGTCCAGCGACCGGCAATGACGGATGAACTGCAGGCGCTGCATGTGCCGGTCGGCATAGCGGCGGTAGCCTGACGGCTCCCGCTCCGGTGCCTCCAGGAGGCCTTCGCGCTCGTCGGAGGCGCGGCTATCGGCAGGTGGGTGCCCCTTGCGGAAGTGGCGGCCTCAGGAAAGCAGACGTTCGAGGCGACCGGCAGCTTCATGCCCTGAGGAAAGATAGCCCTCTATAGAACCACGTGCTGCATGCGCCCAATCCGCGTTAGTCAACCACTGCGCGTCGCATCGATTTTGTTGGTGCAAGCAGCCCTTCAGGGTTTCGCGAAATCAGTTCCTCGAATCTTCGGCGCACCTCCGCCATGGCATCGACTGCTATCGGCGTCGGATTACCCAAGCGTCGTGTGACGATTCCGATGGAACGCAGCGGACCATCCGCGATGTCGAACCGCTGTAGTCGGAGCAACGGCATGGCAGCCAGATAGGGAAGCACTGCAACTCCTAAACCCTCATTCACGAACGCGGCCACGGTGCCGAGTTGGTCGAACTGCATCTTCGGCCGGAATTCAATGCCGCGCTGCAGATATGCAGCGCTGATGTAGCGCAACGCAGTGCTGTTGTCCGTCATTGTGATGAGAGGCAAGGAAATCATTTCTTCCAGGCACACTACAGAATTCAACTTCCGCCTCCAACGTCGGCCAGCGAGCAGAACGAAACGGTCTCGGACCACTTCCTCGTAGTGCAGGTCTGGGTGGGAAGGTGCGACCGAAGCAAGCGCGAAGTCCACCTGATAGCGCAGCACTTGTCCCACGGCCGTTGTATTGCTGCAGTCATTGACAGTGATGCGGGACGCAGCGTGGCGTGCTTCCAGCGCGGCGCACACTTGGGGGAGGAGCACACTGGCTAGCGAAGGAAACGCTGCGATGGCTAGATGTCTCGCCTCGCGCTCCGCCGAGGATTGCAGTCGCTTGAGACCGGCCTCGTACTCGCCCACCACACTGCGCGCTACCGCCACGAGCTGTGCGCCGCCCGCTGTCAGTCGAACATGCCGCGTAGTGCGCTCGAACAGTGGTAGTCCCAAGGACTCCTCTAAGTCGCGAACTGCCTTGCTCAGACTGGGTTGAGTCATGAACAACTGTTCAGCCGCCTTGCTGAAATTCAGTGACTCCGCCAGGGCCAAAAACATGCGCAGGTGTCGAGGGGAAACATTCATTCCGCGATTCTATAAATTAATAGAAATCTGGAACTTCACCGATAGATGACCCGGCGATAGCATTGCCGTCATCCAAGATTCATCGACAACTCATACATGGCTCGCATTCCCTACGCCGACATCCAGACCGATGTTGTGCGTCCCTTGGCGGACAAGATAGTCACCCAACGCGGCAGCGTCCTGCACCTGTACCAGATGCTTCTGCACAGCCCGGCTGTTGCGGATGGTTGGCTCGCATACCTCACTTCCATCCGGAAAAAATCTAGCTTGGACGGAGCCCTGCGCGAGTTGGTCATCATGCGCGTTGCATTGCTGAACCGCGCACCGTACGAGGCCGACCAGCATGCGCCTATCGCATTGAGTGAAGGGGTCTCGGAAGGAAAGCTGGCAGGTTTGGCTGACTGGCCGCAGTGCCCGCTATTCGATCCGCTCGAGAGAGCGGTCCTGGCTTATGTGGATGCGATGACACGCCAGGTGCAGGTCGCCGATGAAATTTTCGTGGCCGTCGCGGCGCACTTCGCACCACAGCAACTAGTCGACCTCACGGCCACGATTGCTGCCTACAACATGGTGTCGCGGTTTCTCGAAGCGCTGCAGATTCACTCCCACGACGCGCGCTGAAATCACCAACTAAACCACTGGAGACGAAACCATGAAGAAACTCACTCTGCTCGCCGCGATGCTGCTGCCAATCGCGGCCCTGGCGCAAGGAAATTGGCCGGAGAAGGCCATCACCTTTGTCGTCCCCTTCCCGCCTGGGGGGCCGACGGACCTCATGGCTAGGCTAATTGCCACGCCCCTGTCGAAGCGGTTGAACGTCCCCGTCATCGTAGACAACAAGGCTGGTGCCAGCGGCAACATTGGAACCATGCAGGTCGTCCGGGCCAAGCCCGACGGTTACACCATCCTGCTGGCCGCCAGCGGAAATCTCTCGGTCAACCAGTACCTCTACAAGAATCTGGGCTTCGACCCGGTCAAGGATTTGGCTCCGATTGTCCAAATCTCGAAGTTTCCCCTGGTGCTGGAGGTGTCGGGAACGAGCTCTATCAAATCCTTCAAGGATTATGTGGAGTACGCCAAGAAGCCGATGAATCGAGTCACGTTCGCATCGGCGGGCAATGGCACTCCACAGCATCTCGGCGGGGAGCTGTTCAAGGCCAGCGCCAAGGTTGACATCACGCATATCCCGTACAAGGGCGCGGGACCCGCAATCGTGGACTTGATGGGCGGTCAGGTCACCAGCATGTTCGACATTCTTGGCAGCTCGATGCAGCACATTAAGTCGGGCAAGCTTCACGCGCTTGCTGTGACGACCAAGAACCGTTCCGAACAACTACCGGATGTTCCCTCGATTAGCGAACTTGGTTACCCGAATTTCGAGTACTACGCATGGCACGGCATCTCGACGACCGCGGGCACTCCGAAGCCAGTCATCGACCGACTGAACGCTGAGATTCGTGAAATCTTCCAGGATTCGGCATTCAGGGCGCAATGGAAGGAGATTGGTTCGGACGTCGTCGTGGGAACTCCCGAACAGTTTGGAGAGGTCACCCGCAACGAGGCTCGAAAAATGGAGACTCTCATCAAGAGCCTGAACATCCAGCTGGACTGAGCATGAGCCCTCATCGACGTTCGCAGGAGGTCCGCGCCGCCTCCCGGCGCTATAGGAAAGGCTCTCTTGCGAGGCAGTTCTTGCGCACTAAACCAGACGGTCGGAGTTGCGTTTCAAGAGCTTGGTCTAAGCTCCCGCCCGCCGTCGCGCGTCCTGCGCATCCGCCCCCGAGACCCCGCCTGCTCCGGACAGCCGCGAGCGCCTGGTCCAGGCAGCGCACGAACTCGTGGTCGAACGTGGCCTGGCGGGATTGAAGGTGCTCGACGTGGCGTCAAGGGCGAACGCGAATGTGGCCCTCATCAGCTACCACTTCGGCAACCGCGACGGGCTGCTGGATGAGGTGGTCCGACGTACTGCCGTCCAGATCGCGAATGCGCGATCTGAGCGCCTCGCGGCCTTGCTCGCGAGCAGCGGCGGCGAGCCGCCGAGCCCACGGGCGGTGCTGCGTTGCTGGGAAGACCCGTGGATAGAAAATGTGGAGCGCGAAAACAGTCGCGAGGTCATGCAACTGCTGTTGCACGTGATGTTCGCAGCGGACGTCGCCCCGGAGCGCAAAGAGCACCTGTTGGAGGACTCGGTGCGTGTCACTGCGTTGTTTCTTGACGTGCTGGCCCAGTGCTATCCGGGCGTGCCACGCGAGAAGATGACGTGGCGCATGCTTTGCGCCATCGGAGCGAGCTATCTGGTCCTCGGCCAGAAGTCGCCCGTGGGCTGGAGCGTGCTGTCCTCAAAGGGAAAAGTTGCTGCCCAGCCAAGGACAAAAGATGCCGCCGATGAGTTGGTGGCATTCATCCTCGGGGGATTCTCGGCACCAGTCGATCTTGGCGAAGGTGCCAGAGGCGGGCCGGGCTCGAAACGGAAGCTTTCGAGCTAGAGCTTCCGTCCGCCGGTGCTCGCCGGCGGCTCCACTCTCCACGTCAGGACGGCATGATCTTGCCCGCGCGTTTATCGAGGAACGCCTGGACGCGCAACTTGGCCGCCTCTTCGCCTTACGCCACTGCGGACGTCAAGGCCTCCATGAAGAGCCCATCTCCTTGAGGCAGATCGGCGATGCGTGGCAGCGCTCGCTTGATCGCATAGTTCGACAGTGGCGCGTTGCTGGCGATTTTTGCCGCCAGTTCCAGCCCTCTTCTGAGCCCATCCGCGGCGCTCACGAGGTAGTTCGACAGTCCGATGGATTGACCCTCCTGGGCGTCGAAGACCCGCCCCGTCAGCATCATGTCCCCCATGCGGTTGGCGCCTATCAGCCGCGTAGTTCGGGCCGAGCTGCCACCGCCGACGAAGATCCCGCGCTGAGCTTCCGGGAGTCAATAGAACGTAGAGGATTCAGCGACACGAAGTTGGGCTGCACTAGCGAGTTCCAGTCCGCCTCCGACGACGGCACCATGCAGTACGGCGATGACGGGGACGCGTCCGAATTGGACCTGGTCGAAGGCCGCGTGCCACGCACGCGAGTGCTGAATGCCCTGGGCTACGCTTCGATGCGATCCGACCGCTTGATGCCTGAGACAAGCCACCCAATGTCGCAGGAGCTAGGACTGCAGCGGGCCCGGAATTGCCGTCGAAGGGCAGACCGGGGAATGCCGTTCTGCAGCGCGCAGGTCAGATTGAGCCGGTGCGCAAACAGTTGGCAGAATGTTCGGCCGAAAGCCCTCACATGAAGAATAACCAACTCAAAGCCTTTGTCGCCGTAGCCGAACAGGGCACCATTCGCGCGGCGGCTCGGTTGCTGTCGCTTTCACAGACCGCGGTGACGAAGTCGTTGCGCGAGCTAGAGCTCGATCTTCAAGTCACCTTGCTACCTCGCAGTCCCCATGGGGTGCGCCTCACCGACGCCGGATTGGAGCTTTTGCGCCGCGCCAAGCTCATCCTGACAGAAACGGAGGAGGCGCGCGCGGCGATTCAGAATCTGCGTGGTCAAGGTGCCCACCGCGTTGCCGTGGCAATGACACCGGCTTTTTCCATGCTGTGCCTCCCGGATACATTGCAGCGCTTCCGCACCCGTTTCCCAAATGCGCGCTTGAGCATCCGCGACGCGTTCTTGTCGCAGTTGCTGCCGATGTTGAGGGAGGGCGCTATTGACGTGGCGATCACCGCTGTATTACCCGAGGTTTTGGGGGCCGATCTGGCATTCGAACCGGTGGGTCGCTTAGCAATCGCACTAGCAGGGCGTCCCGGTCGTTTCGGTCCCGGGCCGCATCGCCTCGCTGATCTGAGTGATGCCGCGTGGCTGCTGGACGACTCGCGGGTCGGGATCAGCGAGGCAATACGTCAATGGCTCTTGCGTCACCAGGTGCCCATGCCTCGACATGTCATCGAGTGCCCCTCTTCGATGGCTGCATTTATCCTGTCGACACAGACCGATGCCATCGCACCAGTTCCAAAGGCCGCGCTCTCGCTGCCTTGGTTGGCCCCACTGTCGCAGGAGATCATCTTGGACGAGCCCCTTCCGACGGTCCCTATTGGCATCGTCGTGCGCAAGGACAGCCGCCTGGATGCAGCGGCTACATGGTTCGTCGAGAGTGCACGCCTTTCATTGCGCAGTATCGTGACGAGCAGTACCGCCTAGCATTTCAACGGGCGCCCAACACGCATCCGGGATTGAGCATGTTGAGCGGGTCGAGTGCGACTTTGAGCTTCGTCATCAACTTGATGGCACTGGCGGACTTGTAGCTCCGAAGCTCGCCAGTCTTGAGGCTTCCTACGCCGTGCTCGGCAGAGAACGACCCGCCGAACCGTGCCACCTGCTCATAGACGACATGCGTGATGTCGCCCTGAAGCTTTCGCAACGCGCTGCCATCGCGGTCGGCTTCTGCCGCCTGGACGTTGAAGTGCAGGTTCCCGTCTCCCAGATGGCCGAAGTCGATCAGGCGAAGTCCGGGTGACAGCCGGGCGAGTTGCCCCTCCACGTCGGAAATGAACTGCGGGATGGAGGAAACCGGCAAGGAGATGTCGTGCTTCAGATGTGCCCCTTCATCGGCTTGCGCCAGCGAGATCGATTCGCGCACATGCCACAGAGCGCGCGATTGGGCGATGCTCTCTGCAATGATGGCATCGGTCACCACCCCCTCTTCGAGCGCGTCGCCGAGCATCTCCTCAAGCAGCGTGCGCGCGTGCGCTTCGGACTCGTGGTCCGAGACTTCCAGGAGCACGCAGTAGGGCGAGGACTGCCACAGCGGGACTTGCTGGTGCGGGTAATGCTTGGCCACCAGGCCCAACGCTGCCTGATTCATCAATTCGAACCCGGTGAGCGCGCTTCCGAGGCGACGTCCCGCGAGCTTGAGCAGATTCGTGGCCGAGTCCGGGGTGGGCACGGCGACGAACGCGGTCACGACTGCAACAGGGCTGGGGTACATCTTGAGTGTGGCTGCAGTGATGATGCCCAGCGTTCCTTCGGAGCCGATGAAGAGATTGCGCAGGTCGTATCCAGTGTTGTTCTTGCGCAGGCCGGAGAGGTCGCTCCAGATTTCCCCGTCCGCTGTCACCACTTCGAGCCCGAGGCAAAGGTCGCGCGCATTCCCGAAACGGATGACCTGGGTACCTCCCGCGTTGGTCGCGAGATTGCCGCCAATCGTGCAACTGCCTTCGGCGCCGAGGCTCAACGGAAACAGAAAGCCTTCACCTTCGCAGTGTTCCTGCAGAATCTGCAAGATGCATCCCGCTTCGACGGTCATGCTCGCATTGACCGGATCGAAACGGCGTATGCGATTCATGTCTCGCAGGCTGAGGACCACCTGCTGTCCGCTTGCATCCGGTGTCGACCCGACGACAAGCCCGGTGTTTCCGCCTTGAGGAACGATGGAGACACCGGCCTCGGCGCAGGTGCGCACGACGGCGGCAACCTGTTCGGTCGAACGCGGACGCACCACGGCGAGTGCGCGACCTTGTCGAAGCCCGCGCCAATCGCGTTCCCAGGCGGTCAGATCCGCAGCGGCGCCTTCAGACGTCAGGACACTCGATGCGCCGACCACGGCGCGCAAAGCGGCGATGAGTTCGTTCTTCATGCTGCAAAGGCTCTCGACTCGATCCGATCGCCGAGTTCCGGCGCCTGGAAGGCATACCACTCGCGCTCCAGCCAGCCTGCAAAGCGCAGCGCAACCGGGTCCGAGAAAGCCGGCGCGATGATCTGCGCGCCGAAGGGAAGTCCTTGTGCATTGCGGCCGAGGGGAACGGCCGTCGCCGGCAGGCCCACGACACCCGGATACCCCGCCCAGAACAGCGAATCGGTGCTTTCCTGCGGCTGCCCGTTGACATCGATCATGCGTTCCCAGCGCTCGCCTTTCTGGTTGTGCGCAAAGGCGGGCGTCGTGGCGACGGGGCAGATGACCAGATCGAAATCATTGAAGAAGCTTTGCCATTGCATTCGGAGGCTGATGCGGCGTTGGTCGAACGCGAACCAGTCCCGATGCGTGAGGGTGCTTCCACGGTAGTGGCAGGCCCGGTAGCTCATGTCCTTCGGGTCCAATGCATCCGCCACTCGCCGGGCGGCTTCGTGGTCAGCGTCCTGCAGGAAGGCACCGGTTGCGGCGCGCACCAGGTGAAGGTAGACGCATCGCGATTCCTCGCTGTCGACGGGCCGCCGGTCTTCGCTGACGTGCGCCACCTTTCCGCGCAGGAACGAGGCCAACTGTCGGAGCCTGTGGACGATGGCATCGTCCACACGCGCCACGCCGTCGTCGGAAATGACGGCGATGCGCAGGCGCTCGACAGGCTGTCCGGCATCGCGCCATCGCGCCTGTCGCCATCCGTGGCCACCGAAGCTGCGCAGGGGCGACGTCAGCACATCCATGGCCAACTGAAGATCGCCGGCGCTTCGCGCCATCGGGCCGGCGACACCGATGTCCACGGAATCCATGCAGACCGCTCCGGGCAGTGCATGCCCGTGCATGGGCACCACGCCCCAGGTCGGTTTGTGGCCGTACACGCCGCAATAGTGCGCCGGGTTGCGGATGGATGCGCCGATGTCGCTCCCGAGTTCGAGGGACGTAAAACCTGCAGCCAATGCCGCAGCGGATCCGCCCGAGGAGCCACCAGGGACTCGTGTCACGTCCCAGGGGTTGTTCGTGGTTCCGTAGACCGGGTTGAACGTCTGCCAGTCGGCCAGCGAAACAGGGACGTTCGTCTTGCCGAAGATGATCGCCCCGGCGTCCACCAGACGCTGTACGGCGGTCGAATTGCGGTTTGCGACGTTGTTCCTGAACGCCGGGTAGCCCCAGGTGGTCGGCAGGTTCGTGACATCGAAAGACTCCTTGACCGTGATGGGCAGGCCATGCAGCGGGCCCAGGCTCTCTCCTCGTGCGCGCGCTGCATCTGCTTCGGCCGCTTGGCGGAGCGCGCGCTCTTCGTCGAGAACGACGACGGCATTGATCGCGGAATCGTTGGCCGAGATGCGCGCCAGTTGATCCTTCAGAAGCTCGACGCTCGAGATTTCTCGCTGGTCGAGGCGACGCAAGAGTCGGTGTGCTGTCGGGTGGTTCATGTGCGACTCCTCGGTCAGCGGTTGACCGCGTGCTTGGGCATCAGCAGCACGGCGGTGCTGCCCAGCGCGATGCAGCCGGCGAGGATGCCGAGTCCGAGCGTGGCGCTGCCCGTGGACGTGAACAGCCAGCCAAACAAAGCGGGGCTTGCGAACCCGGCGATCTGTCCGAAGGCATTGATGAAAGCCAGCCCCACAGTGGCTGCGCCAGCGGTCAGCACGGCGGTCGGCAGGTTCCAGTAGAGCGCGTTGGCGATCACGTTGCCGCAGATGGCAACGGTGCTCGCCACGAGCAGGAGCATTGGATCGTTCAGCGTCCAGGGCATCACCGCGAGACCGGCTGCGGATACGAAGCCGGGCAACGCACTGTGCCAGCGGCGCTCGCCCGACGCGTCGGATGTGCGGCCGAGCAGCAGCATTCCGATGGTGGCCAGCACGTACGGCGCAGAAATCATCCACCCGATCTGCACTGTGTCTTTCTCCCCCGCGGTGCGCAGCAGCGACGGCATCCAGAATGCCAGCGTGATGCCTGCCAGGAACGCGAAGTTGATGAACGCGAGCAACCAGACGATGGGTGACCTGAAGGCGTCGCGCACCCGATGGGCAACCGCGTGCCGCGCATCGCTGGCCACGCGATCCTGAAGAAGGCGTTTCTCGCCGGCGTTGAGCCACTTCGCATGGCCGATGGTGTCCGGCAGATAGCGCAGAGTGATCAGCCCCAGCAGAACGGCCGGCATGCCTTCGATCAGGTACAGCCATTGCCAGGCTGCCAGGCCCGCATGTCCGTCGAACGAACGCAGGACCCAGCCGGACAACGGGCCGCCGAAGATGCTCGACACCGGGATGGCGGCCATGAACAGCGTGATGACGCGGCTGCGTCGGCTGGCCGGATACCACTGGGTCAGGTACAGCATCACACCGGGGAAGAAGCCGGCTTCGGCCGCGCCCAGGAGCAGGCGCACGACGTAGAACTGCGCCGGTGTCTTGACGAAGAGGGTCGCCATGGACAGCAGGCCCCAGGTCACCATGATGCGGGCGATCCAGCGACGGGCCCCGAAGCGCTCCAGCAGCAGGTTGCTGGGTACTTCCAGCAGGAAGTAGCTGACGAAGAAGATGCCGGCGCCGAGCCCGAACACCGCTTCGCTGAAACCCAGGTCGGCCTGCATTCCGATCTTGGCGAACCCGACGTTGATCCGGTCTAGGAAAGCGAAGGCAAAGCAAATGAAGAGAAAGCTGATTAGGCGCCGCGTTACCTTGGCGTAGACCGCGTCTTCGCTTTCCGCGAGGTCGGGGGCGTTCAAAACGGGGGGCGCCGGAATGCTCGTGGCGCTTTGAAGTTGGGCCTGCGTGGGCATGATGTCTCCTGATTGGTGTCGCGAGAAGTCGTGTGCTTCGAAAGACACGGATCGTAGGGAGACCAATCGAGCGTCGCTACTGAGAAGTTTTCAGTGTGAAAACCAATGGTGTTCAGGAACGTAGTTGCCCACGGGGCGGGTAGCGCGGGGGCGGGGGCTGTCTTGAACCGGGTTCAATTTGCGCGACGGAGGCCTTGGATGATTGGAAGGTCGAATATGCGCTGTGCAGCGTAGGCCGACCTTGAAGCTAGAACCGCTTGGTTGCCGAGAGCTGCCGTTCCAGTTTGACGGCTGAGGAGATCATGGCCTCCATCGCGACGGACTTGCCGGCGCCCACCGACGCGCAGATCAGCGTGTTGCGGTTCTCCAGATGGATCGGCACGGGCATCAGCCCGACCATGATCGGCGCGAGGTCCTTGATGTCGGGATCGACCTTGCGGAATTCCTTGCGCCGGCGTGCGTTGCGAGCGCAGCGCGTGGGGGCCTGCCGGGCGCGCGGCACGTTGGCCTCGCGGATGCCCAGGCCCGTGTAGTGGTCCGGTCTCTTGGCGCGTCTGGCCTGGCGTCTGCGTTCTTTGAGCAGTGCGGCTCGCGCCTGGGGGTCGCGAGGCAGGTCAATCGCGCGTATGCGGGTCCGGCGAGTGTTCGTATGAGCTTCCATCTGTCGGTTCAGGTGAGTGAAGGTGATAGCGGCGGCGAGTTCAGAAGCGCGCGCACCGCCGAGACGAAATCGCACGCGCGCAGGTGCATGACCAGATCGATGAGGCCGCCGCCGCCCTTGCCGGCCCGCGTGTCGAACCATTGCAGGCCCGAGAGGACGAGCTCCACGACCTGGCCACAATCCAGGCTGACGTGGATGCGCTGAGTTGCCGACAGCTTTAGAGCACTGGTGCACCGCCGGCTGCCGCCGACCGCGAATCTGCGCCAGCTCGATCCCGCTTTCTCAATTGATGTGCTTGGTTGCGAGCCCCGCGACGCACCCGGCCTCGTGGGCCGTGTCGAACTCCTTCGCGTTCGGAGGGAACAATGCGGCTCTGGTCGCCGGGTGTCTCTCGGATTGATGCGCGGATGCTCTGAGGGGCTCTCAGTGACTATCGTGGAGCGCGCGAAGGCTGGAGCCCAGGAGCAATAGTCAATGTTGCCGGGCCCCGTCGTTCCCCCCCCTGCCGGTCTCGGCGTGGTTATTCCGGCACTCAACCTTGGCCGCCATTACCGCGTGTGGCCAAGGAACCAACCGTAGTCGCAATGTCCCGGCATTCAGCCTCTGCACAGCTTCACGTCCTAGAGTGATTCACGCGCGTCGAGCATGCCTCGGCGCAACCACTTCGGGAGGACGCCATGCGGACGATAGAAGATCGTGCCTTGCCGGGCTGTCAACAGGCACTTCTCGCACTGGCGCTCGGACTCTGCGGGGTGCCGGCGCTGGCCGGAGGCGGTCCCCTCGGCATCGACCACAAGCTGGCCTTCGACCAGAGTGGAATCTGGGCGCGGCGAAACCAGGAGGCCGTCGAATACGGTGTTGTCATCTTCGAGCTCGCCGGTGCGGTATGGCTCGGTAACGACGACGAATTCGGCCATACGCTGTGGCAGGCCATCGACGCGTCGGCGGTGTCTGCCGTTGCCGTCGAGGCGTTCAAGGTCGCCACGGGCAGGCCAAGACCCGAGTCGGGCGAAGGCCCGGACGCGTGGTTCAAGGGCAGCGGAAACCGGAGCTTCCCGAGCGGGGAAGTGGCCCTGCAGGCCAGTTTCATCACGCCCATCATCATTAACTACGCCCCACAGAACCCGTGGGTCTGGGCGCTGGAAGTCCTGCCGCTCTACGACGGCATGGCGCGAATGAAGAGCCAGGCGCACTGGCAGACAGATGTGCTCGCCGGATGGGCGATCGGAACGCTCACGGGCTATTGGGCGACACAGTACGAAACGCCATTCTCCGTCCGAATACTTCCACATGGACTCACTGTGGGGTACTCGAAGAAGTTCTAGCGTCGCGAAATCGAGCGATCTAGCCATAACAGAGGTCGGATTGCATGACAAAGACATGCGTCTCGCACAACGGGTGCAAGGGCTTGACCCGGAGGGTGCTTCATCGAGGACCGTTCTCCAGTTGAAATTCGATACTGGCGAAGATCAACTTGGCATGGCGGCACAGGAACTGAAGGCCTCGTCCCAGGTTGTTGCTCGTCACCATGCCGATTCCGATTGGCGTGTGATGAGGCTGTAGCATGTACCCTCCCGTCAGTCCTAGATCCGGGTCGCCGGTGCACTTGATGGCATGGGCGACGAACCTGCGGAAGACCGAGAAGTCCACCATGTGCTGGCCATCGCAGAGTGGCGGCTTCCGCTGCACCGTTGTGGCCCGACGGTGGGAAGGACCGACGAGGAGCAGGAGCGCATGGCAGAGAAGGTTGCGGCGCGATAAGGCCCACTTTTCGATCCCGATCTGAGAACACTGCGCGCGCGAAGGCGGTCACAAGAGGGCAGGGGGTCGGCCATCCCACGCCAGGTACTTGAGATTGCCAGCAGCCCCTCGGGCATCTCGGTTCGTACTTCTCAAGTCGGCCAGAAGCGGCCGGTCGACCCCGCCGCAGAATTCGCGGATAGCTGACGTTGACAAGGGCATGCAACCGTCAGTGAGCGAGAATTGCGAAATGGCTACTGCAAGGTCCTTCGAGACCACCGACTACAAGCTCTTCCCTTCGCCACGCAACGAGCACCGGGTAGTGTTCGAACACCAAGTGTTCGTGCCGCAGCCCTACGCGCTCATCGACCTCCCGAGTTATGCCCTGAAGGGCCGCTACAGCCTATTCGCCGCCTGCCGCCTCGCCGACGGCAAGATGGGCCAACTCGTGACCCTGGAACAGGCGGATGACGTCGCGAAGTTCAAGGCGAAGTTCGTTCCAGATTAGCCCCCCGCTGCACTTCTCGGATTCACCCTCAAGGCGGCGAACTCACCGTTGAACTGAACACGGGCTGGCGCAGAGGCCGCTTGAATGAGGTTGCGCCGTCGCGGCACCTTCTCCTGCCGTCGATGCCCCTGAGTTCCACCCGCCACGCACGACGGTGTGCGCAAAACCTTCAGGCGGCAGGCGCTACGAGAAGGCGCGGCCCAGTCGCTCTGAAACGAGTCGCTCTGCATCCTTGACTATCCGCTCGATAAGGTCCTGTATCGTGGGGATGTCGTGAATCAGGCCCGCCACCATGCCGCAAGACCACGCCCCGGCATCCATCTCACCGTTGCGCATCACCTTGGGATACACGCCGGCAACCTCGGGAGCGATGTCCGCGAAGTTGATGTCGGCGCCAAGACGCTTCTCCTTCTCGAGGATTCGTTCAACACCAGCGTTGTTGAGAACGCGCTCGGTGTTACGTAGTGGGCGCATCACCAACCTGGTGTCCAATTCCGTGGCTGCGAGAATCGCTTGCTTCACGTTCTCGTGCACAGGCGCTTCTTTCGTCGCCAGGAAGCGCGTTCCCATGTTGATGCCGTCAGCGCCCAGGGCCAGAGCCGCAACCAGTGACCTGGCGTCCGCCATCCCACCCGATGCGATGAAAGGGATGTCGAGCTCTTCGGCGGCGCGGGGCAGCAGGATGAAGTTCGGGACGTCGTCTTCGCCGGGGTGGCCGCCGCACTCGAATCCGTCGACGCTGACGGCATCGCACCCGATGCTTTGCGCCTTCAACGCATGCCTGACAGCCGTGCACTTGTGGATAACCTTGATTCCGGCTTCCTTGAGCGCCGGCATCCACTTGGCAGGGTTGTTTCCTGCGGTTTCCACAATCTTGATGCCCCCATCGGCAATCGCCCGGATGTAGCCAGGATAGTCCGGGGGCTTGACGGCAGGTAGGAACGTCAAGTTGACGCCAAATGGATTGCCGGTGAGCGCTCTGCACTTCGCTATCTCGTCCGCCAGGGCGGCCGGCGAAGGCTGTGTCAGCGCCGTGACAAGTCCCAGGCCCCCCGCGTTCGAGACGGCGGAAGCCAGCTCAGCCAAGCCGACAAAGTGCATGCCGCCTTGAATGATGGGGTACTTGATGTTGAAGAGCTCGGTGATTCGTGTGCGCATTCCTATCCTCGTGAGTTTGAGTGGGGCAGTCGTGGCCGCAGCCTCGTAGCGGAGGGAGTGACGCGGGGCGCCGCAACCCAACCGCGCATGTCGTTTTTCAATTCCGACTCAGACCGAGTTCGTCCAGGATTTCCTTCTCCTGCTTCATCGTGTCTATGGCGAACTTGTGGAAGTCGGCCGAGCTCTTGTAGTCGGGCTCCATGTCGTAGCGAGCCAGCACTTGCTTGAACTCGGGCTGCTGCATTGCAGTCTTGAAGGCGTCGTGCAGCTTGCTCACAATCGCCGGGTCCATTCCCTTGGGCGCGACCAGCCCCCAATGGGAGGTCTGGGTGATGGGTATCCCGACCTCGCGAAGAGTGGGTACGTCCGGGAAGCTTGCCATCCGCCTGTCTCCCCATGTCACAAGCAGTCGCATCTTTCCCTCTTTGACGAAAGGCGCCCAAGCCGAGGTTTCGGCTGCCGAATCGATTTGTGCACCCAGGAGCGCCTGTATCGTCTCGCCTGTGCCCTTGTACGGGATGTGATTGAGTCGGATGCCAGCCTTTCGTGAAATCTGCTCCATCGTCAGATGGTTGGTGGTCGCGACGCCCGGACTACCGTATGTCAGTTGTCCCGGCTTGGCCTTCGCGGCAGACACGTAGTCGGTCCAGGTCTTGATAGACGATGAAGACGGAACAACGATGCCGAAAGCGTAGCCGGTGAGCCCGATGATGTACGTCAGGTCCTTGGCGGGGTTCCACTTGATGTCGGTCGTAAATGGAAGGCGATAGATTCCCAATGATGCGATGCCCAAGGTGTATCCGTCGTTCGAAGCGTTTTGCAGCACGACTCCGGGCAAGGTGCCCCCGGCACCAGGTCTGTTTTCGATGATGACTGGCTGCTTGAGAGTCTTGGAGACAGCCTCCGCGAGCACTCGCATGGGTGCATCGGTTGAGCCGCCGGGCGCGAAACCGATGACGATTTTGATGGGGCGCGTCGGATAGGCAACGTCAGCGGTGGCCGAGACACCCAGGAGGGCCGAAGCCGCGATGGCCGCACATGCGGCGCGACGAGTTTTGAACATGCAGTTTGTCTCCTCTAATTGAATTTCTTTCAGGTGCGCGTCGCCTGTTCCTCGACATCACGTAGGCGGTCTTTGCCAAAGTACATCTCGCTACCGACGAAGAACGTCGGCGACCCGAAGGCTCCCCGACGAAACGCGTCCTCGGTGTTGGCAAGCAGCCTTGCCTTGACCTCCGGTGTCTGGCTGGCGGCAAGAAGCGCTTCCGGGTCGAGTCCGGCTTCTTGGAGTTCGGCTGCAATCACCCGCGGGTCGTCCATCTTCTTCTCGCGCTCCCACATGCTCGCGAACACAACGTCGACATAGCGCTCAAAGCAGCCGAGGGTCTGGGCCGCCACGGCGCCGCGCATGAGTTGGAGCGTGTTGACGGGAAAGTGGGGGTTCGACCGAAAGTCCACCAACTGGTGCTTACTGACGAAGCGCTTGAGCTCCAGCTGGTCATAGGCTCGCTTGAGGGGAATCGCGGCGTTCGATTCCGCGGGGGAGCGGTTGTTGGCGAGCTTGAACAGCCCCCCCAAGAGGATGGGCACGTACTCGAAGGTGATGCCGGCGCGGGCTTCAATCCCGGGAATCACTTTGTGGCTGAGGTAGGCATTGGGGCTGCCGAAGTCGAACAGGAACTGAACGCGTGTCTTGCTCATTGCTGGGATGTCCTTTGCTTGGGGAGGAATCGTTGGAACTGCGACAGGCGCTTCGATTACCAGGATTCCAGCCACGGACGAACCTCGGTCTCGTGTGTCCAGGCATCACGAGGCTGGTTGTGCAGGTGCCAATACAGGTCCGCGATATGAGCCGGGTCGACGATGCCTTCGCGGTCCTTGAGCGCGTACCTCTCCGGAAAGTTGGTTCGAATGAACTCGGTGTCGATGGCACCGTCGATGACGGGATGCGCCACGTGAATGCCCTTCGGCCAGAGTTCGCGCGCCATGCTTTGCGCGAGTGCGCGCAGGCCATGCTTGGCGCCGGCGAACGCCGCGAATCCCTCGCGGCCTCGCAGGCTTGCCGTGGCGCCCGTGAAGATGATGGTTCCGCGCCCACGAGGCAACATGGCCTTGGCGGTCTCGCGCCCCATCAGAAAGCCGGCGAAGCATGCCATCTCCCACACCTTGTAGTACACGCGAGCCGTGGTCTCGGCGATGCCAAATCGCACGTTTGCGCCAATGTTGAACACGGCCACCTCAATCGGAGCGATTTCGGTTTCAATCTTGTTCACGAGTGCGACCATCTCCTCCTCTTTGCGCGCATCGCTGCCGAAGGCGTGCGCCTCCCCTCCGGCGCTTTGAATCTGCTCGACGAGTGGTTGCAGCTTCTCTACATTGCGCCGGGTCATGCACGCGATGTATCCCTCGCGGGCAAACCTCTGCGCGATGGCGCCGCCAGTGGCGTCACCGGCTCCAATCACAAGAATGGCCTTCTTGTCGGTCATATGGTCTCCAGGGGTTGTTGAACGGAATGCAAGTACGGACAGCCGGCAGGCATGGGTGCGCGGCGAGGCGTCGACTAGGCAGACGGCTGCTCGGCTTCCTTGGCTAGTTCGTGCTTGAGAATCTTCCCGGCAGTGGTGGCCGGCAGTGCGTCCTTGATGCGGACTTCCGCGGGGCGCTTGTAGGGGGCAAGTCGCTGACCGACGTAGTCGGCAATTTGCTCGGAAGTCGCTTGTTCGCCTTCGCGCAACTGGACGAACGCAACGACTTCTTCGTTTCCTGGAACCTTGCGTCCAACGACTGCGCATGCTGCAACCGCCGGGTGGGTAGCCAAGACAGCTTCGACTTCGGGGGGATAGACATTGAAGCCCGAGCGGATGATGAGCTCCTTGGTGCGGCCTGCGATGTGCAGGTAGTCGCCATCGAAGCGAGCGAGGTCGCCCGTGTTGAACCAGCCATTCGCATCGATAACGCCTGAGGTCAGTTCGGGCGCTTTGTAGTAGCCGAGCATGACATTCGGGCCCTTGACGTGCAGTTCGCCGACTTCGCCGGATGGCACCTCGGCGCCTTCTTGACCGACGAGCCTCACGTCCACGCCGGGAATCACCGGGCCGACGGTCGTATCGGCGCGCGGGTCGCCCATCCGAGTGAATGAGATGGTCGGCGAACATTCGGTGATGCCGTACCCGTTGTGCAGCGGCAGACCAAATGCGGCTTCGGTTTGCTGCTTGAGCGTCAGGTCCAACGGCGCGCCGGCGACGCCGATGGAGCGCAGATTGGGGCATTCGACCTCGCCAGTCGACGCCTCGAGCAGACGCTGGTACATGGTGGGAACGCCTTGGAACCGGGTAATGCGGCCGCTTTTCAGGGCTTGCAAGGCAGCCTCCGCGGCAAATCGCGGCACCAGTTCAAGGCAAGCGCCGGACATCAACGTCCCAATGAGCACCGACGAAAAGCCCACGATGTGCGACATGGGCAGGACCCCGTACACGTGGTCATCGGGTTCGAAGCTGCGCAAGATTCCGCCGATGGCTGCGGTGAACATGACGCTTCGGTGGCTGAGCATCACCCCTTTGGGCGCGCCGGTCGTGCCGGAGGTATAGATGAGAGCGCCTACCTGGCTGGCAGCGTCCTGAGAAACGCGCTCAGCCAGCGCGTCCGTCGCCAGAGCGCTTACGGCTACGGAGCCAAGGCCCGGGATGACCTCATTGCGAAGTTCGAGTCGCTTGGCATGTCGGGCGGCCTCGCTCGAGGTCGCGGATGTGCACAAGACTGCTCGTGCGCCGCTATGAGTGCGGATGGCATCGACCTCGCGCTCGCTGATGCGGGCGTTCACCACCAAGGGCCAAGCGTCGACGCCGCCTATTGCCAGAGCCAGCACCGCCAGCGCGATGGAGTTCTCTCCCAGAAGCATGACGCGGTCGCCGGGCTGTACGCCCGCGCCCCTGAGCCACCGCTCGCTCTCGGCAATCGCGCTCGCCAGTTCTGCGTAGGAGAGCGTGCGAGTGCCCTCGAGCAACGCAGGGGCGTCAGGTGAGCGCTGCGCCCACGGAAGAACGACGTGGGACATCCGACGGGGAAGGGACTCGAGCAGCGCAACAGGGTTCAGGCAAGCGGGCGGCATCAGACTTTGTCTCCATAGTTCTATTTTTGAACTTACTGGAGGTTAGGTTTAAAATCTGAACTCGTCAAGCACAATGTCGAAACATGAAGTGGAACGACCTTGAACAAGAGCGCTGCTCGGTTGCGCGCACGGTATCGGTCATCGGTGACCGGTGGACTCTGCTCGTGCTGCGGGACTGCTTCCTGGGTGTCCGTCGGTTCGACGAGTTTCAGGAGCGACTGGACATCTCGCGCCCCATGCTTGCTGACCGCCTGGGCAAGCTCGTCGACGCGGGTGTACTCAAGAAGGTGGCCTACCAGGAGTCGCCTCCGCGTTACGAGTACAAGCTGACGCAAAAGGGGCTGGACCTGCACCCGGTACTGATGGCCATCGTGCATTGGGGCGATGTTCACATGGCGGGGAAGGCCGGCCGGCCCTTGCTACATCGGCACGTCGGATGTGGTCATCTGTTCGACCCCGTCACCGTCTGCTCCGAATGCAATGCGGCGTTGAAGGCAAAAGACGTTGCCGTGGAGCGGGGGCCCGGCGCGTAGCTCGCAACGGTGCGCGATAGGCTAGCAGATGCTGCTCGCGTTCATCCGCAGCCAAGGCGGGCCGCTCCTCAAGCGTGGAACTCGCGCAGCTTGTCCTTTGCACCTGAGCACCGGCGGCAACCGGCCCAGGACCAGACATCCGATGACTTGAACCATAGTGTCAAGAAATAGCCTAGAAATACTCAAAATGATGGATTGGGTCCCATTAGTCTTCGTTACGTTCAAGGTTCTCGTGTTCGGCACGGGCATGTTCTTCGCCATCAAGTGGCACTATGAGCGAGGGAAGAAGGGGAGGGAGAAGCAGAGCGCGGTGCTACGCGCGGGCGGCAAGGTGGCCGCAGTCTTCGTGCTATCGCTCCTGGGCCTCTCGCTCCTCACCTTCGGCCTTAGCAGGATGCTCGGCTTGGACTTGACCTTCGCATGATGGAAAAGAATAGTCGGCCGTTATCCGAATGCGGCCAGTTCCGGACCTTGGTGACCGCGACAGAATCTGCTCCGAAGCAGTCGTCTCAGGCTTAGTGCGCGTCATCAGATTTCGAATTGAGCCGAGCATCCATGTCCTCGATCTCCGACACCTCTACCTAGCGACCCTGGTCGCCCGCATGAGAATGGACTGAGGAATCTTGACCCCAAGCTCGTTCGCCTCCTTGACGTTCACCACCAAGTCGAACTCCGACGGTTGTTCCATCGGCACGCTCGACGGCGCCTCACCCTGGATGACCTTGGCCACGTAGATCGCCGCGCGTTCGAAGAGCGCATTGATCGACACACCAAACGATGCAAGTCCTCCCGCGTCGACATGCTGGCCGAGGCCGAAAACCGCCGGTACCGCCCGCTTGCGCAATTCGGTCAAGAGACTCTCTCGACCGGGGAACATCCGCGGCGAAATCAGGACGAGCATTGCGTCGCTCTTCGAGGCGCGTGCCTGGTTCACGATCGGTCCTTAGTCATAGGGGTAGTCGCGCAGCTCGAGCACATGTAGTTCCACTTTCAGTTCCTGCCCACCTTGCGCGCGGCGTCGATCTGGTCTGCGGTGAACACACCCGAGATCCCTGCGATGCGTCGTGCGGCGGGCAACAGGTCGTGGAGCGATTCGAGCCGCTTCGCGGTGGCCTCGATCTGTGGGCGTGGACGCCGGTGATGTTCCCACCCGGCCGGGCGAGGCTCTTGACGTAGCCTCGCGCCACGAGTTCGCGCGACAGCGGCGCGAGCCGTTCCAGCTTTCCCTTGGCGAAGGCCGGATCAACGATCAGGTTCTTGCCATCGACATATCCGAGTTCCAAGAGGCGATGCTCGAACACAACGTAGAACGACGCGCTGCGTGCGCGCGCACCGGGCGGCTGCGCGCGGCCGCCATTGATTGCTTTCGGGCTCGGTATTTCCCATGCCCTGCATCAATGCAACTTCTTGTAAGTGAACCCGCTCTGCAGTGTGGCGCTGTGTCCGTCTGCATTGGTTACCACGACATCCACGGCGCCGGCCGCGTGCGCCGGGACGGTTGCCGTCAGCCTCGTGCTACTAGAGAAGACGACATTGGTTGCGGCGACGCCCCCAAAGGCAACGGATGCGCCAGGCGCGAATCCGCCTCCCTGCAGTGTCACCGTCGTTCCTGCCGATCCAGTGCCCGGAGCGACGTTCTTGAGACTCGGGAATGTACTCTTTAGCCCGTAGACAGCCACCTGGCTCGACCAGCTCGCCTGATAGACCTTCCCATTGACGACGAGCGGGGGCACGAACTTCGCAAGGTTCCCGAAACCGTCGCTTGCCGCGTTCAAGGTCGTATTCCATAACTCATTGGCTACGTTTCCGGCGTCATAGGCATGCAGCACACCGCCAACAGGAGGATTGTTTTCTGCATCACCGCCTGCGGCCGTCGTTGCCCAGAGCACACCACTGCCCGGCGTGTCGCCATTCGCGGACAGTGTGAGGAGGCCCCCCGGGAAAATCTGGTTGGTGGCGCTGCCCTGCGCGCTGGGATTCGCCGCGAACGTGCGCCCATTGAAAGGGTAGGCCTTGAGTCGATCGTTCACTCCCCAGTTATAGAGAAGCGGGCCACCGTTTGCCGCCGAGCGCTGCCAGTACACGGGCCCACCCCGGAACTCGGAAGCGGAGATGTTCTGCTTCTGGACAACCTGGCTGTCCGTCGCGTTGTATTTGCCGAGATTGCTCGTGTCGAGAACGTACAGGTCGCCTGTCTTGCCGCCCCCCGCAAGAAGGCCCGTTCCGGGAATCAGCAGCGGACCGGAACTGGTGAGATCCAGATCCTGATTGTCCAGAGAGCTCCAATTGCCCGGGGTGAACCAGTCAACCAGCCTCAATCCGTTCGACGGATCGAGCTTGAGCACGCTCTCGCTGAAGTTGTTGACGCCGTCATAACCGCTTCCGTAGGCGTTGCCCACAAAGGCATAGACGAAGCCCGCGCTGTCGACCACCGGTGGCCGTCCCGATTGCCAGACTCCACCGCCTCGGTTGCCGGTCGTGACGGTCGCGAAGACACCGCTCTGAGCCAGTGTCGTCTTGTCGTAAGCCATCATCCATCCAACATAGCCGCCGGAATATTCCAATTCGACCGCGCCGAAGCCGAAGACGACCTGGTTGCCGGAAAGCACCAGCGAGACACGCTGTGTCTGGTAACGCCCGTCGAACGTCGAACCGCCATAGGTCGCGATGATCTTGACGCCGGAACCCGGTCGCAGCGCGCCGCTCGTGATGTCGATAGCGTGGAGCCGGTACACCATCGTGTTGCTTTCGAGGGTGCATGCGATCAGGTACATCGTGTTGGTGGACCGATCGATGACCGGCGTGCTCAGGATGCCCAGATTGCCCGTGATGTTGCGATTCCCGGAAAACGTGAAGTTGGCGATCGGCACCGGCGTCGCACCGACGGAAGTCGCAAGATTGACTGTCCAGAGCGGTGCGCCGGCGATGTCCGCGTCAAATGCGTAAAGCGAGTCGCTCATCGTCGCGACGTACAAGACGTTGTGCACCCCTTGGTTCGCGATGGTGAGGCCCGGCACATACAGCGGTTGTGCGTAGATGACATCGTCAACGGGCAACTTGAACAACATGCCGAAGTTGCTTGAATTGACGTTCGCCGCATTGAGCACGGTCTCCGAGAGATTCGCACCCGTCACGCCAGGATCGTATCCACGCTGGAGGACCGGAACTTGCGCGCTCGATGGCAGGGCGAACAGGAGCGCGAGGGGGATTGCCACCAACGCCAGCGCCCGAAGGGTACACAAGAGCCGTTCTGTCCGAGGCGAACGATTCGGCAACGAATCGCTGGGCAAGTGTGCAGCCATAGTATGTCCCCTCGTGTCGCTATTTAGGAGAACTGCCATCGGTCGATCTTCCGGGGCACTCCCAATCAACAATGGGCGAGCAGCAAAGTGTGCCGGAACGCAAGAAGACGTCAAGCTGCCCTCTGAACATGGACGGATGTCCGTCAGGATTCTCAAGGTCGCGCTGTGTTCTGAAGGTCCGCTTCTATGAGGACTGGTTTGTCAAGGCGCGCCGGTCATGGCGGGACCTTTTCGTAGCAGCCTATCGACCTCGAAGGGCCGACGGTGTGCATGTGCGACAACCACCGTGATCCAAGGTCGGGGACGTTTGGAAGTTCGAGTATGTGTATTGGCCGGGACATGATCTGACACATGGTCGGATTCGATGATGTGTGATCAGTGGTAGGCGATGAGTTTCTCCTTGGCCAGGTTGAGGGAGTCGAGGAAGGTGCGCATGGGTGTCTTGCCATAACACCATCGACCTTGATGCTCGCGCTGGTTGTTGTACAGGTCAAGCCAGGCGTCGAGGTCGGCCTGCAGGGCATCGTTGGTGTCGTAGATCTTCTTGCGGAATGCGATGCGGTAGAACTCGTTGAGCATGGTCTTGTGCAGGCGCTAGACGATGCCGTTGGTCTGAGGCGATCTCGCTCGCGTGCGGGTGTGGTCGATGTCCTCCAGCGCGAGGTACAGCTCGTACTCGTGGTGCTGCGGGTTGCCGCAGTACTCGGTGCCGCGGTCGGTGAGCACGCGCAGCAGCCGGATGCCGTGCTGGTCGAAGAACGGCACGACCCGATCGTTGAGCAGGTCTGCTGCGGGCAGCGGTGTCTTGCGGTCATACAGTTTGGCGAAGGCGACCTTGCTCGATCGACGGCCGACCGGTGTGGCTGTAGAACGAGGCAAGCTGCTCGCGCAGGTTCACTGAGATCAAAGCACTGGTCGATTCCCCTCAATAGATGGTTGCTAGGGACGTGATCGTCCAAGCAGAAACTGTAGAAGAGCCTGTCCTGAACGCCGCCTCGCTGGCCCAGCATCTGGCTGCACTCCTCATCGATCGAGTGCTTCAACAATAGATCAGTGTGCGCAACTTGCCATCGGGTTTTTCAACACAATAGGCCCAGAGCCGAATTTCGAATCGCGCCTTGGAACTTCCACAATACGTGCCCAAGCTGTCGTTTGATTCGCACGCGCGGCCCTATGCACGTGGCCCCCGGGCCAATCACAAAAGCTTCAGCGCTTGGCGTGCTGGTAGCCGACCCGCTGAACTGGCGTCAACGCGCCCAAGCTTGGCCATGCCAGCAGAACGCCTTGCCCTTCCAGCGTGCGCTGGAAGTCTCCGAGCAAGTCTTTGTCTGCGCGTACCGCGCGCAGCGGTTGCTTGCGTGCGAGTGAGAACGCGGCCAGCGTGCCGGCTGCTTCACCGATGCTCCATTCCGTTGCGTGCTCGCGGTACGCGCCGTTGGTGACGCGTGTGGTTCCCAGGTTCTTGCAGGCCGGGAGCAGGTTCTCGACGCGCACCGGCAAAAGAGCGCCGAGCGGGATCTGGAATGGAAAGGAGTCGATGTCGACCGTGTTGCGGCCACGCGTGCTGGGGTGCAAATCGATGCGATAGGCACCAATGCCAACGCTGTCGGCAAAGCGCTCGGCACCGGATTGCCCTGGTCGCGCCTCCACGCCGATGTGCTGCTCCAGCACGGTGAACTCGGCCTGGATGCGGCGCCCTTCGCGAAAGTAGGCCTGCTTGGCCAAGCCATCCATCGTGCCCAGAACGTCGCCACGCAGTCTCAGGCCGCGGTAGCCGTAGCCTCCGTCGTGGCGCGGTGCATCGGTCTGCATCCAGTAGAAGAAGGCGAGGCTGAACTGTCGCGCTTCGGCAAGGGCCAACGCTTTTGCTTCGGCGGACACGCCAACGACCGGCTTTTCCCAATAGTCCATCTGGGGCCAGTTGGCCAGCGTGATGTCGCTGGCGTAGCTGCCCGGCAGGAAGTTCTGCCGGTACGCGATGCGTCGCGCGTGCCACAGATCGTAGAGAGAGTCGGTATCGGTCGGCCCAACGAACAGCGGGCGTTCGCGCGGTTGGTGCGTGACGAAGTCGCTCAGCGTCCAGCTCAACTGCGGGCCAGGCCAGCAGTCGAGTTGCAGTGTCTTGAGACGGTCGTAGTCGGCTGGCTTGTCGATCGTGTGGTCCTCGTCGGGCAGGTAGTCCGCAGCCAGGCACCATGTGATGGCCTGTTGATCGAAAGGATCCGCTTCGGGCAGCGCGTGCAATTCGTTCGTCTGCGACTGGGCCTCAGCGCCGAACACGTGCTCGACATTGGCCATTTCGAGCAGGTCGCCGATCTCCGTGGCGTCGATAAATATTGGTGCAGTCAGTACGAGCTCTTTCTCGTCATCCAGGCTGCGTAAATGCACCGTGCGGATGCGATCTCCATCGGTCTCGGCTTTCACCATGCGATGCTTGCGCAGCACGGTGACTCGGCCGGCCGAAACGTGCGGCGCCAGGATTTCGTCGATGGCCTTCACCGCGACCCACGGTTCGTGGCACAGCGAACTGACGTTGCCTTGACCGGGATTGAGCCGCACGCGCGCGCGCGCTGCGTCCGTCAGCGGCATGTGGCGTCGGTAGTAGTCGCGGATCGTTTCGCGGAACGTGGCGTAGCTCTGCGAGGCCGTCAGGTACTCGATCCAGGGGTATTCGTCGGGGGGCACGGCCTGCGAAGTCAACTGGCCGCCGAGCCAGTCGAGCTCCTCCACCAGGATGACCTTCGCCCCCAGCCGTGCCGCTGCCAGCGTGGCGGAGACCCCGCCCAGGCCACCGCCGATGATCACGACGTCGGCAGTTCGTTCAGTGGCGTTCATGATGCGGCTCACTCTGCTTTGATGCCGAGCTTGCGGATCGCGTCACCGTAACGCTGCGTTTCGCTGGCGATCAGCTTGCCGAAATCGGCAGGACTGCCGGGGGCCGCCTCGACGCCGATGTTCTGGAGCTTGTCCTTCGTTTCCGGATCGCTCAGCACCGCGTTGATTTCCTTGTTCAGGCGCGCGACCACCGCTGCGGGTGTGCCAGCCGGTGCGAGGACACCGAACCAACCCGTCACCTCGAACCCGGCCATGCCTTGCTCAGCGACCGTGGGAACGTCGGGCAGCACGCTCGAGCGCGTTTTCGTGGTCACCGCGAGGGGACGCAGCTTGCCCGCCTTGATGTGTGGCAGTGCGCTGGACGGAATGTCGAAGCCCAGGTCGACCTCACCAGACAACAGGGCCGTCAGGGCCGGGCCGGACCCCTTGTACGGCACCATGACCATATCAACCTTCGCCTCATTCTTCAGGAACTCGGCGGCCAGGCTCGTGGTGGTTGCGCCGCCGCCGCCAGCTGCGTAGTTGAGCTTGCCCGGGCTCTTGCGGGCCGCATCGATCACGTCCTTCAACGTCTTGTAGGGCGCCGACGCCGGAGCCACGATTACGACCGGCGAAGCGCCTACTTTGGCGACGGGCTCGAAGCTCTTTTGCGTGTCATAGCTCAGCTTCGGGTACAACGCCGCGCTGCCCGCATGCCCGCTGGTGACCATCAACAGCGTGTAGCCATCTGGCTTCGACGCGGCGACTGCTGCCGTCGCGATGGTGCCACCCGCCCCGGGCTTGTTGTCGACGATGACGGGTTGGCCGAGCGAACTGCCGAGCTTCTGCGCCAACAGGCGCGCGAGGCTATCGGCCGAGCCGCCGGGCGCAAACCCGACGACAAGGGACACCGGCTTGGTGGGATAGGTCTGCGCCTGTGCGGTGCATAGGGCCAGCGCAGTTCCGGTAGCGAGGAGGCTTTTCAACAAGTGGCGAACGGCGGCGGTCATGGCATGTCTCTTTCGTGTGGGGGAATGGCACCGATGCTAGAGACGCCTCTCTGGCCGGTCCAATACCAAGAGCGGCGCAGGCTATAACATGGCGTTCTAAATAGGGGTTTCCACCGAACAACTTGTAGTAGGTCCCAGCGTGAATCTGCGACAGATCGAAGTCTTTCGGGCCGTCATGACAACCGGCTCGACGACCAACGCCGCCAAGCTCCTGCACGTGTCGCAACCGGGGGTCAGCCGGCTCATCCGCCATCTCGAAATCCAGCTGGGCGTCACGCTCTTCGAACGTCGAAACGCCCGTCTCATCGCGACGCCGGAGGCGCACACCCTGCAAGCGGAAGTCGACAAGGTCTATCGCGGCGTGCAGCATGTGCAGAACGTGGCGACCCACCTGCGCTTTGGCGACCACGCCACGCTGAGGGTGCTGTCGAGCGCCAATACCGCCCTGCAACTCGTGCCCGGCGCCACCGCCAGGCTGCTGCAACGCTTCTCCTATTCGAAAGTGTTTTTCGAATCCTTGCCGACGCGCGAGATCGTCCAGACGCTGGTCGCCGAGGAGGCGGATGTCGCGATTTCAAGTGCTCCACTGGACCACCCGGTGCTCGATGTGCGAGAGATTGGGCGATGGACGCTGCAGTGTGTCGTGCCCAAGGGCCACGCGTTGTTGGCGAAGAAATTCGATCTGGCCACGGCGCTGCGGCAGCGCCTGGTCATCTACAGCCCGGAAGCACCGCAGAGCCGGATCATCGATGCCTGGCTCGAGAAGTTCGGCATCGCACGACAGGTCGCGGTGGAAGTGCGATCGGGCTATGCCGTCTGTGCCATGGCGGCCAGCGGGGCGGGCGTCGCGTTCGTCGACAACCTGTCTGCGCGCGCGCATCGTTCGGAAGATCTTGCGCTGATCAAGATCCCTGACGCGCCGCAGTTCGCGATCTACAGCGTGACCAATGTCAACCGGCCGCCCTCGCAGCTTGGGCAAACATTTCTTGAACTGGTCGCCAGCGAGTTGGAGAGCATTTCATAGCGCCGCCTGTGGCGATTAAAGGGCGCGGTACAACATCGCGCCTGGGGCCGGCACCGACGCTGCCATGACTTCGTCGGGCAATCCGATGGTCAGGAACCAGCTTCCTTCGATAGCGTGCGCCTGGTCGCCCCGAAGCCACGGCAGGGGCACTGCGTCGAGTGATCTGCGCCCGAGCAGCAACCCGCTGCTGGTCGATGCGTGTTCGGCAGCGCGCAAGCGCGCCACCTTTTCCTCCTCGAAGGTCCACGCAGCCACGTGGGTGGACTCACCGAACTCCTGCGATTCGCGAACGTCGCACACCCAACGCGACAGGTTGCACAGGTGCGGGCGCATGCGCGCGCTCATCGCCGTCGGCTGGCTCAGCAGCAGGCGATAGGCCTCGCTCTCCACGACCCGTGCATCCCGCATGCCGTAGATCGTGAGGTAGCGTGGCGCCGCGTCATCGCTCAATCGCCGATAGCGCCGGCCCCACAGCATCCCCGGGACCGTCAATCGCTCGGGCACGTGCTCGTTCGCATGCCACGCGTTGTATTCGGCATCCATCTCGGGCGTGACGTCATTCCACAGCGCCAGCACGGCACCCGCGCCCGTGGTGTCGTCATTCATCGTGCGGTTCCGGCTTCAGAAGCACCTTGCTCGCCGTCTTCGCGTGTGCCAGTGCGAATCCCTCGGCAGCCTGTGACAACGGCAGGACATGGCTGACCATCGGGCGCATGACGGCATCCATCTCGCCCAGCAATTCGAGGGCAAGGGGCCAATCGGATTCGGGCGGACGAAACGAACCACGCAGCTGCTGCTGGTTGCGCACCATCGGTGTCAGGTCCAGCGTAAGCGGGCGGGCATGAATGCCGGTGACAACGACAGGGCCATTGCGCCGCAGCAGCGCCAAGCCTTCCGTGATGGTCTCAGGCACCCCCGTCGCTTCGAAGACGACATCGAAGGGCTCGCCGCCCGTGTGCAAGTTGCAACCCTCGGCGAGCGACTGAGTCGCCACATCGACCAATGCCTCGAAACCCATGCGGCGCAAGGCATCGAATCGGGCTGCGTCGTCGAAGCCGCTGACCACCACCTGCGTGGCGCCTGCCCGGCGCGCCAGGGCGGCGATCCCTTGGCCAATGGTGCCCGGGCCCATCACGAGCACGCGCTTGCCCGCCACCTCCCCCGCGATGCGAAGCGCCTGCATCGAAATGGTAAGCGGCTCGGTGAGCGCGGCGAGTTCGTCACTCACGCTGTCAGGCACTGGCACGCAATTGCGAAGGGGCACCCGGACCCACGCTGCAAAGGCGCCATCCCGTGTCATCCCGATGCCACGGCGCTTTTCACAGCCGTCGTGGTCGCCGGCGGTGCACGCGGCGCAGACGCCACAGGTCACCGAAGGACGAACCACCACGCGCTGGCCAGCCAGGGGACCGGTCTGCGCGACCCCAACGAACTCATGCCCGACCGTGACCGGAATGCTCTGGGTGATGAAAGCATAGCTGGGCGTCCAGTCGTCCACGTGCAGGTCGCTGCCGCAGATGCCGGTGGCGCTGACCTTCACCAGCACATCCGTGGAATCGGCTTCCAGCACGGGAATCGGTACGTCCACCAATTCGAGGCCTGCTGCCGGGCGAGTTTTGCGCAATGCTTGCATGGTGCTTGATTCCGATGTCATTCGATGCTGATGCCGACCTTCTTGATGATGGCGCCCCATTTGAGGCTCTCATCCGCAATGAAAGTCTTGAACTCGTCGGGCGAGCCGCCACCAATGATCAATCCCTGCTTGGCGAAGGCCTCGCGCACGCCCTTGTCCTTCATCACCTCGTTGACGTCGGCGTTGATGCGGCGCACCACTTCGGGGGGCGTCCCGGCTGCGGTGAAGAGGCCGTTCCAGGCCAGCGCTTCGAAGCCGGGATAGCCCGACTCGGCGACGGTCGGCAGGTCCTTCATAGTCTCGGTGCGCTTCAGGCTCGTGACCGCCAGCAGACGGATGCGACCGCCTTGAATCAGGGGCAGCAGCGCCGGCGCCACGGTGAACAGCGCCTGCGTCTCTTCCGACGCCACCGAGATACCGGCAGGGGGCGAGCCGGCAAACGGGACATGCGTCGCCTCGAAACCTGCGGTGCTCTTGAACAGTTCCATGGTCAGGTGCGAAGAGCTGCCGGCGCCGACGGAGGCGTAGTTGATCTTGTTGCCCTGCTTCTTTGCCCATGCAACGAATTCGGGCAGGGTCTTCGCAGGATGACTTGCCGCCACCGCCAGAACGTTGGGCTGGGACGAGGTGAGCACGATCGGCAGCAAATCCTTGGCCGGGTCGTATGCCATCTTCTTGTACATGTGCGGGCCGAATGCGATCGGCCCGTTGAAGCCGATACCCAGCGTATAGCCATCGGCGGGGGCCTTGGCGACTGCGCTCATTCCCAGCATGCCGCCGGCACCCGCCTTGTTGTCGACCAGTACCGGCTGCTTCCACCGATCCCGCAGCTTGTCACCCAGCGTGCGGGCGATGAAGTCGAGCGAGCTGCCGGCCGGTGCCGGCACGACGATCTTGACCGGCTTGGTGGGCCAACTTTGGGCTGACGCGGCCAAGCCAAATGCGCAACCCGCAAGTAGGGCGAAGGCTTTCTTCATGTGTGTGTCTCCATTCGGTGGGCGGCGCATCTGCGCCTGGAATGGACGAATTCTGGACGACCAAGTTCGATATTCCAAACACCGATAGGCTATGGTATTGATACCTCCCACGTATGGAGATTTCATAACCATGGAACTAAGGCATTTGCGCTACTTCGTGGCCGTGGCCGAAACTGGCAACCTGAGTAGGGCCGCAGAAAAGCTGTTCATCGCGCAGCCGCCGCTCTCGGTGCAGATCCGGCAACTCGAAGAGGAAATGGGCACGGCGCTCTTTGTGCGCCATCCCAAAGGCGTGCGCCTGACGGCAGCCGGCGAGTCCCTGTTGCCGGAAGCGCGCTTTCTGCTGGACCGCGCGGCGCGCATGAAAGAGTCCGTGACGGGCAGCGCCAGCAGTGGGCACCTGGCGCTCGGCTTTGTGCCCTCGGCCAGCAGCACCTTGCTGCCGAACCTGATTCGCCATCTCAAGAAGGCGCATCCGGCTCTTCATATCGAATTGCGCGAGATGATCAGCAGCGAGCAGGCCGAGGCGGTGGCTGCGGGTCATCTCGATGCCGGGATCGCGCGCAGCAAGCCGCACCACCCACGCCTGACCGTAGCGGCTCAGATGGCTGATCCGTTCTGCCTGGCGCTGACACCTCAGGAGGCCCGCCGCGCCGGCAACCCGGTGGATCTGCGCGGTTTTGCGGACCACGATTTCGTCGCCTTCACCCGGCACCGAGGGCCCGCGTACTTCGATCAATCCATCTACTTGTGCGCCAAGGCCGGCTTCAGTCCGCGGATCCGTTACGAAGCGAGCACGGTGCACGGCGTGCTCGACCTGGTCGGAGCGGGTCTCGGCGTTGCCTTGGTGCCAGCCTCGTGCGCATTGCTTGGCGCCGCGGGAACCTCGTTTCGCAGCCTCCGAGGTGCCGGCGCCGGCGAGTTCCTCGTGTTGCTGCAACGCAAGGCCGATTCGAACCCGATCTTGCCCATACTGGCAGATGCGGTCCGTACCAACTTTGTGGAACTCAAGCATCGCATGGCGGAAACGCTGGGCGGTTGATCGCATCATGTGCGATGCCCGGCGTCAGTATCGGGAATCGGGGTGGACTGCGCATTTGCAGAACTGCTTGCAGTCTCTCGCAAGTGCGTCGACGACTTCATCGCGGAGGACAACTCGGTCCGAGTGGTCGATGCCTTCGTCGACGAACTGGACTTTCAGGAACTCGGGTTCGAAGGTATTCGCTCCGCTTGCACCGGTCGGCCCCGTTATCACCCGGCCGTGCTGCTCAAGATCTACATCTACGGCTACCTCAACCGTATCCAGTCTTCAGGCGCGACAGCGGCAAGGGCAGCCGCCCCGGGGGATCACTGCCGTGTGACGGTGAACGTCCGGCCGTCGCGGAAGCTGCCTTCCATCGTCTTGTCGTCGACCTTCTTCATCTTCAGGGTGTAGTCCTGCCCGCATCCAGCCATGCCCTTGGATGGCGACATGGCGAAGGCGACTCCTTCATCGCTTTTCGAGACGTCGAAGGGGATGGGGTTGCCGTTGCACGGGTCCTCGCGATTCATGCGCGAGGTCGCCATTTTCCACGTCCCTTGCTCACCTTTGATCGCGACCTTGGCCTCCCGGCCCGTGCCGTTCGGCGCATTCCACTTCGCAACCCAGGCCCCATCGAGTGCTTCGGTTTGAGCGTCGCAGTTCAGAGCTGTGAATGCGATAAGACAAAGCATCGGCATCCGGTTCATGGTTTACCTCGCATTGGTCGGTTGAAGGGGTTGGGGCGTTCGCCATGCGCGTTGTCGCGCAATGGTTCTCACCTGTCATCACACATCCTTGCATTGACGGCGCCCGCGATCTGCGCTTGCGTTTGAGCGGGGGTGACGGTCACGACCAAGTTGACGTCTGCCGGCTGGGGCGCCTCCGGCCCTGCCATCGCCAATCATCCCGGCGAGCGGAAGGGCGTGATCTAGGCAATGGTTGGCTGCCGTTTGTGATCGGTGTGCCGCCATCGTGTGCCCGTGCATGCGTGAATCGTCAATGGCCATTTTTGGGATGGCCCGGCAATCAATCAGCCTTACGGTCCGGCTCAACATTTGAAGGAGCCTACGATGTCGATTGAACTTGCCCCGTGCCCTCGTCCCCAACTCGAGCGGAGCTTGAGCGCCGCTTCCAGAGCCCTCGGCCTATCGCTGGCCGGCGCCATGGCCCTTGCCCTGAGTGCCTGCGGAGGAGGCGGAAGCAATGGCGGGTTCATTCCCTCCGGATCATCGCCCGCTCCATCGCCCGCGCCTGCGCCTGCGCCTGCGCCTGCGCCTGCGCAGGTGTCGATCTCGGGCGTCGCAGCTTCGGGATCTCCGTTCAACAACGCGACCCTCACGGTCGTCGACAAGACGGGCGCCACGGTATGCAACACCACTACGGACGCCCAAGGCACATACACCTGCAAGCTTCCGACCACCACCGTCTTCCCGCTGGTGATCACCGCGCAGCGTGGCACCGAGAGCCTTTACAGCGTCAGCGTCAACGCCTCGGGCGGGCGCATCAACGTCACCCCGATCACCAGCATCGTGGTCTCCCGGCTCTCGCCCAATGGAGACCCTGCCGCGCTCGCCGCAGCCATCGCCGCGGGGACCGCGGTACCCGATCAGGCAAGCGTGAGCGAGCAGGTGGCGGAGGTGATGGCAGCCCTCAAGCCGCTTCTCGACGTCCTTGGAAGTACCGTCGATCCCATCACGGGAACATTCACCGCTGATGGCACAGGCCATGATCGTGTGCTCGACTCCATCGATGTGACGGTGCGCCCGGATGGGACCACAGCAAACATCGAGATCACGCTGCAGGCGATTCCTTCGGCCAACGAGCAGCCGATCTCGGTCAACTTCAGGAGCTCCGACCCAACTGTGCCAGCGCTTCCCCCCGTGACGATCGACCAACTGGCCAAACCTGGGGTCGGGGAGGCCATCAATGCCCTCCTGGCCAGGCTGACCCAGTGCTATGCCCTGCCACTCTCCAAGCGCGTAAATGCGCCGAGTGACACCGGAAGCGTGACCGGCACGGCAACGGACGTCATCTCCCCACTTTGCAAGAGCGCCTTCCTGGGCAACGATCCGGGCCAGTACCTGTCCAGTGGCAGCCGTGTCGGGCGCGATGCGTCAGGTGCCGGATCGTTCAGCAGCCTGTTCCGCTCGAACGCCACCGGCGTGATCTTCGACCAAGGCTCCCTCGGGCACTACCGCAGCAACGGCGACGTCATCCTGCGCTACCACAGCCTCAATACGGCGGGCTCGGGGTCGTTCGACACGCTCGCCGCGCGCTACGAAGGCGACGAGTTGAAGCTGATCGGCAACCAGTACATCTACAACGCGAGCGTGCGCCCGCAGATGTCGCGCCGGGAGTACGTCAATTCCGCTGGCCTCGATTGGGTCGGCGTCGGATACAACGTTTTCGCCAACAACCTGATCGCCAACGGGCAGTCGGTCTTCTCGAAAGTCGAAGTGACCTCTCCCACAGGCAAGGTCTATACGCTTCTTCCGGTTCCCGGCAACTCGTACCTGGCCATCGCCATCAACGGCGTCGTCACGTCGCCGACCTCCGTGGTCCTGCTCAATGGGAAGTTCCTGAACGGAGGCGCGGGCGATCCGCGCACGCTCGAGCCGGCACTGTTCGTGGACTCCACCGTGTTCACGGACGACCAGATCATCAAGATTCCCAACCAGGGCGTCTGGCGCATGGAGTTCTTCCACGTCAACCAGAGCACGGCCAACGTGGTACAGAGCTACAAAACGGAAAGCCGGCCGCTGACAGCAGCCGAGGCCAATGCGCGCAGCCCGTTCGTTTCGCTGACGTCCGGCATGCGTGCTCTTCTGATTCAGCGCACCTCGACAAACGTCAATGGTGTGTTTGTCTACGGCGCTCCGAGTGCGACCACACCCAACGTCTTCGACTTCAGCAACAACGCAGCAGACGCATGGACGGTGCCCGCGACCGCCGTCGGACCGACGCTGGTCAGCGTGTTCGGACGCGGACCGTTGATCAACAACGTACGCACCAACTTCAATGACGATCTCTCGATCGCGTCGAACGTACGCACCGCGACCATCAACTGCACGCCTCAGAGCTCGGGCGATCCTCATTGCGACACAGCGACAGGGGTCACCCAATACGCCCAGAACTCATATGTTTCGACTCTGCAGCTTGTCTCGCGTACAAGGGATCAGATGGACGCCTTCTCCCTCTGGGCTCTCTACAAGCCGGCGCAGTAGCCTGGCAGGACCAACAGTTCCACGGCACGCCGCGCTCGCGCGGCTGCCCTTCAAGGCCTCGCGCTTTTTGGCGCGGGGCCACTTTTGCTTTTGGAAAGGGGGAGCGCTGAATTGCGCGAGGCACTGCGCGGCCGTTGGCGCCTGGGATCTACCCAATGCGGAGGAGAAAATTCCCTGACCTCTCAAGTCAGAAAATTGACGCAACTCCGCGACCAGATGTATCGTCAGTCCACAAGAAGAAGCCTTTTGTACTAACAAAGAAAGACGGCGGTGAAACCCTTGCCATAGGGGTCTGACAACCGTTTCACAGGCCCACGAGGCCAGGAGGGGTTGCCGTGGAAAACACGCTTGTACTCAAGCGGGCGCTTGACGCCGCTCGTCACTTGTCCGACCCCACGCCGCCCTGGTGCGACTTCATCCGCAGTTCGGCCGAGCTCATGCGCGGCTACGGGGGTGGATTTCTATCCCTCGAAACCGGGAAGCCTGTCGAGCTCCAGGAATTCGGCGTCGACAGTTCCGCAGTCACCGAGTACATATCGCATTTTCACCGCCACGACATTTTGGTGACGGAGGGCGGCGCCTTCAGGGCTCCGGGCACTTGGCTGGATACCCAAAAGGCCCTCCAGCGCGTTGGCGAGCGCAACAGCGCTTACTACCACGACTTCATGCGAAAGCACCGGATGAACCAGATGGTGGTGCTTGTACTCGAGGAGAACGAGCGATACGCGACAACCATCAACTTTCAACGCGATCACGTGGAGGATACAGATCAGTTCCTCGCCTCGGAACCGATCGTGACTTTCAAGAAAGCCATCCAGGAAGCGCTTGCCAAGAGGCGCGAAAGGGCATCGCAATGGATTGTCTCGGCGGAAGCTGTGCTCAGGGGTTTTGGCGAGGCCATGTGCCTTGTCGACTCAGGTGGGGTGGTCTTGCACGCCTCCCCGTCGGCTGGATCCCTCCTGGAGGGAAACTGCTCCCTGCGAATCAGGAATGGGCGTTTCTGGCATCCCTCCGAGAGAGTGCGAGACCTGATCTCCTCGTCATTCGCAAAGGTGGCCCCGGGCAAGAGCTGCAAGATGCTGTTCCCGGGCGAGCGAGGGAGAACATGCCTGTTTGAGACAAGCATCGCCGAGCAGCCTTATCGCCTCGACTCCCGATCGCTTTTCGTCGTCCGCCTCCGGCCGGGAAGGGCCAAGGGGGATCTTTGCCTTGACGCACTCTGCACTTCGATTGGACTGACGGAGGCTGAAGCCGCCGTCCTGCATGCGCTGGTCTCCGGCGAGAAGGCCGCAGACATTGCAGCCGCCCACGGAGTCACCATCAATACCGTACGAAAGCAGATTGCGACGGTGATGGAAAAGGCGGGCTGTACGCGACAGGTCGATCTCGTGCGAACGGCTCTTGCCGCTACCTGACAGCGCAATTGCGGATCTCCGGAACCTCCATAGCAAAAATGATGCTTTGGGGTGGAAGACCCAATTTCTTGTCGCATGACCGCACCGTCCGTGCGATGCTTGCGCCGTCCCGAAGATCGGAGTGGGCAGCACCGACCCGTCGGTTCGCTGTCATCGAACGGTTGTTCAGAGGTTTGGCGCGATGAACGACGTGGAGCAGTGGCTGCAAGGTCTGGGCCTCGGGGTCTACGCGCAGGCGTTCGCCGAGCAGGGGATCGAGTTCGACCTGCTCGGCGAACTTGGCGACGATGATTTGAAGGTGCTTGGCGTGGCCGCGCTCGGTCATCGCAAGCGGCTGCTGCGCTCCATTGCCGCGCTGAACAGCGGCGCCTCGCCCTCGCAGTTGGCGGCGTCCGTGGAACCGGTCGCCGCGGCATCGACGGCGCCTCGCGATGCCGAGCGCCGGCACTTGACCGTGATGTTTTGCGACATGGTCGGCTCGACGGCGCTGTCGGGTCGGCTCGATCCCGAGGACCTGCAACAACTCATTCGCGGCTATCACGAGATAGTGGCGTTGGCGGTCGCACCCTACGAGGGCCATGTGGCGCAATTCCTCGGCGACGGCGCGCTGGTGTACTTCGGCTATCCGCAGGCGCACGAGGACGACGCGGCGCGCGCCGTGCGCTCGGCACTGGGTATCGTCAAGGCGCTCGATGCACGGCGGGCTCGGGGCGACATCGAACTGCAGACCCGCATCGGCGTCGCCACCGGGCTGGTCGTCATCGGCGAGATTGGCACGGGCACGGCAGCCGCCGAACGTTCGGCCAGCGGCAAGACGCCGAATCTCGCGGCGCGCCTGCAGGCGCGGGCCCAGCCGGGAGAGATCGTGCTTGCCGACGACACGCGCAAGCTCGTCGGGGATACGTAGGTGCTCGAATCGTTGGGCAGGCTCGCTCTCAAGGGCTTCGCCGAGCCGGTCGAAGTGTGGCGCCTGGTCGGCGAGCGCAGGGTCGCGACGCGCTTCGAGGCGCAACACATGCAGGGCCTGGTCGAGTTCATCGGCCGCGACAGCGAGCTCGCGCTGCTGCACGAGCGCTGGGCACTGGCGTGCGATGGCGAAGGCCAGGTCGTGCTGCTGTCGGGAGAGGCCGGTATCGGCAAGTCGCGCATCTGCCAGGTCTTGCGCGAGCGGCTTGCCGGTGAATCGGTGGCCACGGTGTTGCTGCAGTGCTCGCCTTACTTCAGCAGCAGCGCGCTGTACCCGGTGGTGCAGCATCTGGAGCACGCCGCGGGCATGGCGCCGGCAGATTCGCCCGGGGATCGCGCGCACAAGCTCGAGCGCCTGGCCGGCCCGCTGCCGGCAACCTCCCTCGGTTGTCTTCTACGGCTGGTGGGCTTGCCCGATGGTGGCCGCTCCTTGCCTGGCAGCGCCTCGCCGCAGGAGGAAAAGGCGTACACGCTCGAAGCGCTGATCGATTTGCTGCAGCAATTGTCCGAACAGCAGCCGGTGCTCTTCCTGGTCGAAGACGCGCACTGGATCCTACAAGAGGTTCACCGAAGGCTTCGACTATCCAGTTCTGATCCGGGCACGGGCGGTGCTCGAATGCCGCGGATGATCAGCGGCGTGCCTGAATCCATTGATTCGGAATCGCGCTGCGATAGCTGGTCATTGCGTGCATGAAGGTCCGCTCTCTACCGACCCGACCGTCGGCAACGGGCCCCCACGCGACTTCCGGGCACTACAACGAGGTGAGCCACCGGGAATGGCAGAAGAGAGGCGGTTTGCAGGCACTTGCGTTCGTCGAGCTGAAGGACCGCAAACGCTGCGGTCCTACCGTGCGACGGCCGATGCCGACAGGCAGAAGTAAGCAAAGCGACGGTACCTTCTACATCTGCGTGCCGCCGTTGCGATACATTCGCCCGCTTCACTATCCACCGAAGTGCCCATGCCGCGCCCGATTCTTGACGAAGCCCGCATCCATCCCGACATCCGCGGCAAGATCGCCGAGCACCAGCAGGGCATCGTGCGGGAGGTCATGCATGCGGTGGACACCAACGACGTGGTGGTGGTCGGCATGGGGTTGAATCCCTTCCCCAAGAAAGCGCGCAAGGCGCTAGAAGCCGCTGGCCAGCCGTTTCGTTATCTGGAGTACGGGAACTATCTCAACACCTGGAGGGAGCGCAATGCGCTCAAGATGTGGACCGGCTGGCCCACATTTCCGATGGTGTTCGTCAAGGGTACGCTGATAGGCGGTGCCTCTGATTTGCAAAAGCTGATCGACAGCGGCGAGTTGAAGGAAGCTCTGGCGCGAAGCGCCGGAGCCTGAGTTGAGCGGCTTGCCGCTTCTGCACGCGGTGCTTTGCGACGGCCTCGCGGCCTCGTCGCGGCGTTGGCTTCGAATCCGGCGTGGCAAGATTGGGGCGATCTCGTACCACCCGGCTCGCGATTGACGTTGTGCAGCCGCGGCTGCTTGGACCGGTTCGCATCGAGCCGGCGCGCGAACGTCAGCGCGACATCGAATCGGTCGCGCTTGCTGGTCAATATAGAATCCACCGCTTCCTGAAATGCCCAGGTGGCGGAATTGGTAGACGCACTAGTTTCAGGTACTAGCGAGTAACATCGTGGGGGTTCGAGTCCCTTCCTGGGCACCAGAGCACTGATGAAGCCGATCAACATCGCGTTGGCCGGCTTTGTTTTTTGCAGCTGCCAGATGAAGAGCGCAAGGCTGAGAGGTTTCAGTTCCGGAACGAGGACAGCGTGCCATGTTCGCACAGGTGCTGCGACAAAAGTTGCTCAAGCCGCCTCAGTGACTCGCTCGCTACGTGTTGTTGCGCAGCACTTTCAGCGCTACCCGAATCGAAATTGGGCCGCCGCAGGCAAGCGGGTCGCGCCGGAGGCGGGCGTACGTTCGGGTTCTAATGCGAGCCATGAGTACGACCTACCGCATGCCCGGGGCAGTTTTGACCGAGCGCGAGCACTCGGT
>NZ_FNRO01000048.1 GCF_900107745.1 Variovorax sp. YR216
CAGACCGAGACCAACGACTGCGGCCAGGTGATCGCGCAGACCGGCAAGCAGCTCGTGCCGCGTGCGGCGGACAACTTCTACTACTTCGCCGAGATGTGCACGCGGGTCGATGGGCACACCTACCCGACGCCGACGCATCTGAACTACACGCTGTTCCACCCCGTCGGCGTGTGCGCGCTGATCTCGCCGTGGAACGTGCCCTTCATGACCGCGACGTGGAAGGTCGCGCCCTGCCTGGCCTTCGGCAACACCGCGGTGCTCAAGATGAGCGAGCTGTCGCCGATGACCGCCGCGCGCCTTGGCGAGCTGGCGCTCGAAGCAGGCATCCCGCCCGGCGTGCTGAACCTCGTGCACGGCTATGGCAAGGACGCGGGCGAGCCGCTGGTGGCGCATCCGGATGTGCGCGCGATCTCGTTCACCGGATCGACCGCGACCGGCAACCGCATCGTGAAGTCGGCGGGCCTGAAGAAGTTCAGCATGGAGCTCGGCGGCAAGAGCCCGTTCGTGATCTTCGACGACGCCGACTTCGAACGCGCGCTCGATGCGGCGGTGTTCATGATCTTCAGCAACAACGGCGAGCGCTGCACCGCGGGTAGCCGCATCCTGGTGCAGAAGTCGATCTATGCGAAGTTCGTCGACCGCTTCGTGGAGCGCGCGAAGAAGATCACCGTGGGCGATCCGCTGGACGAGAAGACGATCGTCGGCCCGATGATCTCGCAGGCCCATCTCGCCAAGGTGCGCAGCTACATCGAGCTCGGCCCGAAGGAAGGCGCGACGCTGCTGTGCGGCGGCCTGGGCACGCCCGACCTGCCGGCGCGTGTGAAGAAGGGCAACTACGTGCTGCCGACGGTCTTCGCGGACGTGGACAACCGCATGAAGATTGCGCAGGACGAGATCTTCGGCCCGGTGGCCTGCCTGATCCCGTTCAAGGACGAGGCCGATGCGATCCGCCTCGCCAACGACATCGAGTACGGCCTGTCGAGCTACGTGTGGACGGAGAACATCGGCAAGGCCCATCGCGTGGCCGCTGCGATCGAAGCCGGCATGTGTTTCGTCAACAGCCAGAACGTGCGCGACCTGCGCCAGCCTTTCGGCGGCACCAAGGCATCGGGCACGGGGCGCGAAGGCGGCACCTGGAGCTACGAGGTGTTCTGCGA
>NZ_FNRO01000037.1 GCF_900107745.1 Variovorax sp. YR216
AAGGTAAGCGTGCGACCGAGGCCCTCTTGAATGCGACGTACTGTATGAAGACGATCGTGTGATCGTGCTCGCCGAAGGATGGTGTGCACTTCACGCAACAGGTGCACACCATGTCTTCGCAAGACACACACTCGAAGTCCACGCGTCGCAAGTACACGACCACCTTCAAGCGCGAACTCGTCGAGCGCTGCCTGCGGCCCGGTGCCTCGGTATCGGGAATCGCGCTGGAGAACGGGATCAACGCCAACGTGCTGTTCCGCTGGCGGCGCGAACATGTGCGGGGTACCACGCGCGCCAAGGGTCATGACGCTGCGCATGCCGTGCTGGTGCCGGTGAACGTGGCAGCTGAGGTGACGCCGGCCGTGCCGCAAGCGACGCCGGTGACCTCGTCGAAGCCCGTGGGCATCATCGAGATTGACATCGGCGGCGCGCGCGTTCGCCTGCACGGCCAGGTTGACGAGTCCAACGTGCGCTGTGTGCTGCACACGCTGCGGGGGCTGTCGTGATCGGGCTGTCGGCCAACACGCGCGTGTGGCTTGCGGCGGGCCATACCGACATGCGCCGCGGCTTCGATGGCCTGGCGGCGATGGTGCAGACGGTGCTGGCGGCCAATCCATTCTGCGGGCACGTGTTCGTCTTCCGTGGCCGCCGCGGCGACATCATCAAGTGCCTGTGGTTCGATGGCCAGGGCCTATGCCTGTTCACGAAGCGATTAGAGAGGGGCAGCTTCGTCTGGCCGCAGGCCGACAGCGGCGCGGTGTCGCTGACACCGGCGCAGCTGTCGATGCTGCTGGAGGGCATTGATTGGCGTATGCCGCAACGCACCTGGCAGCCCGACGCGCTGCGCGTGCCGCAGATCGCGGCGTGAGTACTGGATAAGAATGCCTCGGGTGCACCCCTGATAGCGCTGCGCACGAGGTGCCGGGCACAGTGGTGTTCGTGCCCAACTCCGCCACCATCGCGCTGACCGTCGACGAGCTGCTGCGCGTCGTCGCCGAGCGTGACGCCGAGGTGGCGCTGCTGAAGCTCACCATCGACAAGCTCAAGCTGCAGCTCGCGCGTCGAGCCCGCGAGCAATACGGCACCTCCAGCGAGCAACTTGGCGCACAGCTCGCCCTCGTCCCCGCAGAGCCAGCGCAGCCGGCGCCGGCGGCCGAGCCGCCGAAGAACAAGCAGCGGCGCAAGGCCGGACGCAAGCCGCGCGAGTTGCCTGCGCACCTGCCGCGTGAGACCCAGGTGCACTACCCCAAGGGACATGGTGGCGACGCGCCGTGCGCATGCAGCGAATGCGGCGGCAAGCTGCGCCAGCTCGGCGAGGACGTCTCGGAGCAGTTGGAGTACGTGCCTGGGCGCTTCAAGGTCATCCGTCATGTGCGACCCAAGCTCGCGTGCATCGGCTGCCAGGGCATCTTCCAGGCCGCTGCGCCCAGTCGTCCGATCCAGCGCGGGCTGCCCGGGCCGGCGCTGCTGGCGCACGTGTTCGTAGGCAAGTATTGCGACCACACGCCGCTGTACCGCCAGAGCCGCATCTATGTGCGCGACGGCGTGGAGATCGATCGCTCGACGATGACCGGCTGGGTCGATGGCGGCCATCAGCTGCTGGACCCGCTGGTGGCGGCGGCAGGCAACTACGTGCTGGCCGCTGGCAAGGTGCACGCCGACGATACGCCCGTGCCAGTGCTCGATCCGGGTCGCGGGCGGACCAAGACGGGGCGGCTGTGGGTGTACGTGCGTGATGACCGTCCCTGCGGCAGCCACGACCCACCGGCGGTGTGGTTCCGCTATTCGCCGGACCGCCAAGGCAAGCACCCGCGCGAACACCTCAAGCGCTACCGCGGCATCCTGCAGGCTGACGCCTACTCGGGCTATGAGGGCGTCTACAACAGCGGCCGTGTCCAGCACGCGGCCTGTTGGGCGCACGCGAGGAGGTACTACTGGGAGGTGCACGAGGACAACAGGTTCACCCCGGGATCCGTGGCCGAGCAGGCGCTGCATCGCATCGCCGAGTTGTATGCGGTCGAGAGCGACATCCGCGGCCAACTTCCCGAGGAACGACAACGACAGCGACAAGCGCGTGCGGCACCGTTGCTGAAGGATCTGCACGACTGGCTCAGAGACATGGTCGGGCGTGTGTCGGCCAAGTCTGAACTGGCGCGAGCCATTGGCTACACGCTCACGCACTGGCAGGCGCTGACGCGCTACTGTGACGACGGGAATATCGAGATCGACAACAATGCGGCCGAACGCGCGCTGCGCGGCGTCGGTCTTGGAAGGAAGAACTTCTTGTTCTTCGGCTCTGACGACGGAGGCGTGCGTGCCGCAGGGATCTATGGCCTGGTGGAGTCGGCAAAACTCAACGGACTCGATCCCGAGAAGTATTTGCGCGACGTGTTCGAGCGCATCGCCGAGCACCCCATCAACCGCATCGAAGAATTGCTGCCGTGGAACATCGGCCGATGCGCTGAGCAACAACGACAAGCCGCATGACCATGGCGACCAAGACACCCCGCAAACGAATTGCTGCAACCACCATCCTGCAACTGCGCATCGAATTGCGCGGTACGAAGCCCAAGATCTGGCGCCGGGTGCTGGTGCCGCAGACCATCACGCTGCGCAAGCTGCACTCGGTGATCCGGGCCGCCTTCGGGTGGAGCGGAGGACATCTGCACGAGTTCATCGCCGGTGACGGCGAGCGCTTCGGCAGCCCCGACCCGATGTACGACGACGCCGAGGCCCTCAGCAGCGACAACGTACGCCTGACCACGGTGCTGCGGTCCTCGACGCTGAGCTATGTCTACGACTTCGGCGACTACTGGGACCATCGCATCACGGTGGACAAGATGCTCCCCGGGGATCCGCTGCTGGAGCTTCCGTTCTGCATCGGCGGGGCCGGGGCAACGCCGCCCGAGGATTGCGGCGGCGTCTCCGGGTATGAGGACTTCGTGCGCGCCATGGCCGATCCGGACCATCCCGAACACGCGCACCTGGCGCAATGGATCGGTGCCGATACATGGGACCCGGCAGCGCTCGACAGCATCGAGGTCAACGACCGTCTCGCCCAGATCAAGCTATGAGCCGCTGACGGCCCGTCAAGAGGGCCTTGGTCGCCCGCTTACG
>NZ_FNRO01000010.1 GCF_900107745.1 Variovorax sp. YR216
GGCCTGCGGGAGGTATTGATCACCGGCGGCCTCGCGCCGATCACGAATCGGCCGGTCGACGAGGTCTACGCGGCGACATGGGCGCGCGTGCGCGAGGCGAACCAGCGCTATCACGCGCGATACCCAGGAGACCTCGATCGTTTGCGGACGATCCTGCGCCGGCTCGACGAGGAAGATGTCCGCTTGCCCAACGGCGACCGCCTCACATCGCGTCGGTTCCGGCAGACCGGAATGTGGCTCGGCGATAGCGCCGGGTTCGAACGGCTTCACCACCTGCTCGAGTTGCCCTTCGGCTCGGCCGCATTCATGGTCGACGCGCAGATGGCGTCATCTTGGGAGCGCAATCCGATCTACGCGACGCTCCATGAGTCCTCGTACGCCGACGGGGGTGCAACTCGCTGGTCGGCACACCGGCTCGCGCCCGAGGAGGCGATGACCGGCGACCTCCTCGGCGCAGAGCACGTCTTCCCTTGGATGTGGGACGACTACTCGGGCTTACGCGCGCACCGCGAGGTGGCGCAGCTTCTGGCCCAGCATCCATGGCCGCGCCTGTACGACGCTGACCGCCTTGCCCGCAATGAGGTCCCAGTGGCAGCGACCGTGTACGTCGACGATGTCTACGTGGAGCGATCATTTGCCGAGGAGACGGCCCGTGGCGTTCGTGGGCTGCGGGCCTGGGTTACCAACGAGTACGCCCACAACGGCCTGCGGGCCGATGGCGAGCGCATCGTGGGTCGCCTGCTCGACATGGTCCGCGGCCGGGCGTGAGCCGATGGACGTGGCCTTCGCGTACCCAGCAAAGGAATGTCTGCAGAGCGCTGGCTTGCGGTCTTCCGTGCTTGCCTTCCTGAAGGGCCGCTATCGCTGCACTGCCGCGGCTCCGTTCGGCCAGTTCCTGACCTTCGCCACGGTCCCGTGTTGAGCACTCGAACAGCCTTGAGGGTTGCGACCAAGACACGGCTTCGAGGGTGACAGAAAGAAGATTCGCCGACGCCATGGCACGCGAGCCAAAGTCTCGAAGCGACAGCGATAGGGTTGCCTACACCTACAAACCACGCCGCGAGGGGACGTGCTCGCGCCTACAAAGGCGACTAATCGCTTACCGTCCTTGTTGCAACCGGTAGAGCCCTTGGTCTGTCAGGAGCTTGCCGCCTTGACTGTCCATTGCCACAAATCCGTTCGACCTTAGGCGATTCGAGACTTTGATTGAGTCGGTCGGATACCGCCGGGCATTGGCCTCGCGGAGGGCTTGGAGCGCACTCCACTGTTCGTCGTTCAGCTGAACTTTCTTGTTGGCCATGACAATCTCCTTCAGCGGGCGGCAGTATTGCGCGTCTAACAACCAGCACGCCACCCTGGAATTTCTCTTGTCAGGAAGTTCGAATCGGAATATTGAGGTCCTAGCGCGTCGCTGATGCGAATTGGCTGCCGTAGAAGGCTGCGAAGACGCGGCAAACGAGCACTTTTTCCGGACTTGTCGCGTAGGACAACGTCCACTACCGTGAGACCGTGGTTTCTCCCGGGTGGGCTTCAAGGACCAACCCTTCTTGGGCCTGCCTCGTGCGGGCCCTGGGCCAGGATGCCCGTACTCGAGAAGGTGTCGAGCTCGTCTTTAACGAACTGAGCCAGGGCCGGCGCCGGTGGGCGGCTTCGGCCCGGGCAAAGGCGCTTCACCGCAACAGATGGCGGTCGGCCGCCGTCGGTCAAAAGCGGTCCGCCGTGACGCCAGATTCGCATCGTCAGGTCCTTGTCGTATCCTGCCGTTTCAACGAAGTAAGGTGATTGGGTCACCTTTGTCAGCTGATGGGCTCATCCGAAAGGTGTCCAGCCCAACAACAAGGAGAAGCGGGTGAGCGAGCTATCTGTACTTCTGGACGCAGTTCTTTTCGCTGCTGAGCGTCATAGAAACCAACGACGCAAGGACGCTGACGCGTCACCGTACATCAACCACCCCATCGCCCTTGCGCACTTGATGGCGACAGTCGCTGCCGAAATTCCGTCGCAAGGAACTACAGGTGGAACATGCACAGCATAAAAGTCCGGCCGCAGCGCTCGTCAAACTTGCCGACAAGACGTGCAATTTGCGAGATATTGCAGCCGCCCCGCCAGCCGATTGGCCCTTGGCGCGTCGGCAGGAGTACTTCGATTGGGCCAAGCGCGTGGTCGACGGTCTTCCTGCGGTAAACGCGGAATTGCGTGCGGCCTTCGATGAGGCCTTTGCTGCACGGCCCAGCCGATAGTGAGCCCGGATGCGGCCACTAGCCTCGGCGTGATTGAAGCTACTGGCGAACCCTTGATCCCTTCCAGATAGGTGTCCAAGGTGTACTGCATGAGACGCAGTGTCGATGGGCGGCGCGGCCCGCTCTTGGCGCCGCGCTTTTTCTGGTTCGTCAACTTGTAGAGATCGAAGATCTCCTGCAAGGTGATCTTCTTGGCCACGTTGCCTTCGACGGCCTCGCGCGCTACCTCGCGGGGATCGATGCCAGCCGCCATCGCTTGCAGCTTCTTGAGCGCTTCCACTTTCACATCCAGGAGCGACGACTCGTCGCACGCGCGTGAGAGAGTGAGCGTGACAGGAACGACGGCGCCCCTGACGCGCCCCTGTACGATGAACTTGCGGGCACCGCCGGGCGACAGCCGGATGCCGAGGCCGGGCGTCTCGCTGTCCCAGATCTTCTGCGACCGATCGGTGTACGCACACTGAAGCTCGTTGAACTTCAGCTTGCTGAATGGCCGCCGGTCCGCCGTCTTGTGATGACCTGCGAGCGATGGCGAGTTGTCGGCTGGCACGGTGCCGCTCGCGTCGGTCGCCGCCGCGGGGTCGTTGCCCTCGCAGGGATGGCGTCGCGCACGAGAACGCGCTCGCACTGCGGCGGGGCAACGGCGGGGGGTCTCACCGTGGTCATGAGGATGGTCGTCAGCTGTCATGGCTATCTCCTTCAACAAGGGCCCTTGCGGGCCGGACATCACCCGGTCATCTGGCCGGGGGCAAAAGAAGCGTAGGAGGGCGCCCGCGGCACGGCAAGTCTGCAGTGCGTAAAAACGGTGCTAACCTATTGATTTCAAAAGAGTTTTCTGCAGTCGTATGCAGTCCCTTGCAGTCGACTGCAATCACCCGCAGCGGATGGGCGATTGCTTCAGTTGGTGTGAGCGCCATGCTCACGTCACCGTGCCGGCGTAGACTGTTTGAATGAACCTACGCAGCGTCGAGGCCTTTCTGGATGTAGTGCGCAGTTCTGGCGTCGAAGAGGCGCTCGCCTGGCTCAACGCGGGCGTGCCGCATCGGTACAGTGCGATCTACCGGTTCGAGGGCGCGCTGCTGCGCAACGAGTTCCTCTTCGACAAGAAGGGCGCCGCGCGGCCTGAATTCCTGCTCGCGGTGCCTTTCGAGGTGAGCTTCTGTCGCTTCGCGCTGCGCGATGGTTCGTTCCGTACCGACAACTCTGCCGTGGATGAGCGGCTGCGCGGGCATCCCTACAGGGGCGTCGTCGTCTCCTACCACAGTGTCCCGTTGATGACGCCGTATGGCGACGTGTGGGGCACGATTTCGCACTTCGATACCGAGGCGATTCACCTCGACGACGAGGAATTCCAGCTGCTCGAGGCAGCGGCGCAGGCGCTGTCCGCGTATCTCTGAGCGTGCTCAGCGCGCCATGAACCCGATCACGAAGGCGTTCACCAGGTCGATGAAGAAGCCGCACACCAGCGGCACCACGATGAACGCGCGGGGCGCGGCGCCGTGCTCTCGCGTGACCGCGCTCATGTTGGCGATGGCGGTGGCGGTCGACCCCAGCGTGATGCCGCCGAAGCCCGCACAGACGACGGCCGCGTCGTAGTCGCGGCCCATGAAGCGGAACACCACCAGCACGGTGAACGCGATGGCCATGAGCACCTGGAGCGTCAGCGCAGTCAGCACGAAGGTGGCGACGCCCTGCATCTGCCAGAGCTGCAGGCCCATGAGCGCCATGGTGAGGAACACCCCGAGACAGATGTCCGAGATCAGCGATACGCCGGCGCGCATCCGGTCCCAGTGCCAGAGCTGGCCTTTCTGCTTCGTGAACATCGCGGTGATGTTGCGCACCAGGATGCCGGCGATAAGGCAACCGACGAACTCCGGCAGTCGCAGGCCGGTCAGCGCGATCGCGGCGCTCACGCCGCGGCCGAGGATCAGCGCGACGTTGAGCCAGAGCAGCGCCATCAGCACGCTGTTGTAGTCGAGCCGGGTGCGTTCCTCGTCCTCGTAGTGCCCGCCGGCGGGAAGCATCGCCTCGGCCGACGACACGACGTGCCGGCGTCGAAGCAGGTACGCCGCGATGGGCCCGCCGATCGCGCAGGCCGCGATCAGGCCTGCCATGTTGCTGGCCAGCCCGAGGGTCTCCGCGTTGGTGATGCCGAGGTCGCGCGCGAAATGCGGCGCCCAGGCGAGCGTGGTGCCGACGCCGCCGGTCAGCGAGATCGAGCCCGTGAGCAGACCGGCGCGATGATCCAGTCCGAACGCGCTCGCGATCGCCATGCCGACGAGGTTTTGCATCACGATGAACGCGCTCGCGAGCGCCACCAGAATCAGGAGCGGCCGTCCGCCCTGGCGCAGCGTCCGTATGTCCGAGCCCAGGCCGATCGCGGCGAAGAAATAGAGCAGCAGGATGTCGCGCACGCCGAGCTGGAAATCCACCTTCAGCCCGATGCCCAGGTACAGCGCGCTGACCACGACGATGCAGACCAGGCCGCCCATGACCGCTTCCGGAATGCTGTAGCGCCGCAGCAACTCGAAGCGCCGGGTGCACGCCTTGCCGACGAACAGCAGCAGGATTGCGATCGTGAAGCTGACGTAGCCGTCGAGGTGGAGGTCTTGAGGCAAGGCGGTGCTCCGTTCGATGCGATGACGAATGCCGCAGGAGCATAGCGGGCGCGCGCGCCGGATATGCGTATGGCATTCGTCATAGGCGTGAGCGCCCGGCGCCGCCTCGTGTAGATTCCGGGGGGTTGCTGCGAAATTTCCTGCTATTGGTCGAGTCCATGTCCGCCGTCCCCTCCCATGAAGAACTCGCGAGCCTCGACGATGAGGAATTGATTGCCTACGCGCACGGCTGGCGCGCGCGAGCCTCGCGCGGCGACAAGTCGGCCTACGGCGTGGCGCACGCTCTGGAGGTCGAATTGCGCAGGCGGCAGAGAACCAGCCAGCTCCAGCAGCTCGCGATGAAGCCGCCTGAGCCGCCGCGCCCCTGGTGGAAGCGGTGGGTCACCGGTAGCTGACGCTGCGCGCCGGGACCGGAACGGCCCCCCGGGATCGCGAGGCGCGCATCCGTATTTGCCGCGCCCATGAAACATCTGTTCACAGGTAATATGCTTGAGCGGCTGAGGGGCCGCATGTACGACTTGCGAACGCGCCACTTCCCGATGCCCGACTCTTCTTCCGCGCCCCACCGCTTCGATTGCCCGGGGGCCTTTTGCTGATCCTTTCAGGAAACGAACTCCTCGCCATCAAGTTCGTTGCCGTCGCGACGCCGGTGGCCGGACTCGCGGCCTTCGCGCGTGTCAGGGCTCGGCGGCGCCGGGCGCGCGCCGAGCGGGCGCGCAGCACGGCGCGAAAGGCGATCATCGAAATCCGTGCGGCCGGCACGACGGTGTCGGGACGGGTCGCCATCGAACTCACGCCGCACCTGCTGGCCTGCCTCGCCGCCGCCGACAGCGCGCACCTGCGCGGCTACCCGACGCCCGACTCGGTCATGATGGCGCCGGCCGTCGAGGCCACCTGGGAGACGCTCGGCGAACGCGACCGGGATGAGTTCCAGGCGGCGAGCAAGCTGATCGTGACGCGCGAGTTCGTGAAGGTGCGTTCGTCATCGAGGTCGATTGAAAGCATCCGCGTTCCGCTGCGCGAGTTGCTCGAAGCGCATCGGCGTACGCCGTCAGCCCTGCCGCTTTATTGCGAGGCGGGAGGGACGATCAGTCCCACGCCCTTCGAGACATCGCGCCGTGCCCTGCGCGTGGGCGAGACGAGTGCGCGCAAGGAGTTCTATTGGGTCCGCGCGCACGCTGCGGCAAAGGCTGCGAAAGCAGAGTCCCCCACGAACCGTGAAATCTGACCGGTGCCGACCGTGCGCTTGTGCACAGGGCGGTCCGAACGGCGTATAGGCAAGACCCCAGCTCAGCAGGCAGACTGCCTGCCAGTTCAACAAGGGGTTTCGGATGGACTCGTACTGGATCTGTGTGACGGCGACCATCGGCGTGATCGGCGCTGGATGGTGCCTGCTGGCGCCGCGCCTTCGCCGCGAAAAGACCATCAACGACCGCATGACCGACCAGGTCACGCGCTCGGCGGAACTGGTGAGGGAATGCGCCAGCACGATGGGACGCGGCACCGCCTTCGGCCGGCTCTCGACGATTCGCTGACGCGCACACTCCGGGTTCGCGCCGCGGGCCGGTACATTAGCGCGACATGCAAGAGAGAGATCGGGCCATCCGGCCAACGACCCGCACGGGTCAGTTCGCAAACATTCCCCAGAGTTCAAGCATCGTTTCGGGTCTTCGCGTCGCCTTCGGGGTGTTGATCTGCACGCTGGTCGTGGCGTGCGGCACATCGCCGAAGGATCCACCGCGTTCGCGTGCTTCCTCCTCGCCGCCGACCGTCTCGCGCGCGGACTCGGCAACCGCGAAGTCCGATGTCGCCGCCAGCACCGAGACCCAGAAGCCGCGCGCGAAGAAGGCTGAACCGAGGCGCAAGAGCAGTTCGACCCGTTCCGCCGCTGCGGGCAAATCCGGCAATTCGACCGCGCCGAAGGTCGCCGCTTCGCCATCACCCGGCGCAGCGGCGGGCACCTTCCTGTGGCCTGCTTCGGGACAGGTCGTCGGGCGCTTCAATGGAGGCACCAACAAGGGCATCAACATTGGCGGCAATCCCGGCGATCCGGTCGTCGCGGCGGCCAGCGGGCGCGTGGTGTATGTGGGCTCGAAGCTGCGCGGCTACGGCAACCTCGTCATGGTGAAGCACAACGATGAGTTCATCACTGCCTACGCACACAACCGCAAGATCCTGGTGCGCGAGGACGAGCAGGTGAAGGCGGGCCAGCAGATCGCGGAGATGGGCAGCACGGATTCGAGCAGCACCCAGCTTCACTTCGAACTTCGGCGAAAGGGCAATGCGGTCGATCCGATGCCCTATCTCAAGGCGCAGCCGCCCGCGCCCTGAAACCGCCCGGCCCTCGGGCCGTCAGTGCTTCGAAGGAAGCAGGCCGTTGGTCCGCGCGTAGTGCAGCGCCTGCGTGCGGCTCGTGACGCCGATGCGCTTGAACAGGCGGTACATGTGGACCTTGATCGTGTGCTCGCTGACTTGCAGGTGCTCGGCAATCTCGCGATTGCCGTAACCGCGAGCGATGCACTCGACGAGCTGCACCTGACGCTTGGTCAGCTTGCCGGCTGCGGCACCTGCAGGGATGTCGGCTTCATCGCTGTCGCCTTCCGCGTCGGTGTCTTCCGAAAGCAGGGCGCGCAAGGAGTCGGCGAGCCTCGACGAGCCGGTGGCCTTGTCGATGTAGACGTCGGCGCCGCTCGCGAGACAGAGCTGCTCCATGTCTTCGGCCGGCGATGCCGAGTAGACCGCGAGCGGAACGTCCGAGAACTCTTCGCGCAGCGAGACGACGCCCGAGCAGCCGCTGGCATCCGGCAGGTTCAGGTCGAGACAGAACAGGGTGGGGGCGCCATGCTTGCCGATGGCGCTCGAGAGCCTCGAGAGGCGGTCGAGCTCGACGATGTTGGCGGCCGGACGAACGCGCCGCAGCACCATCGAGACGGCGTCGCGCATCAGGGGGTGGTCGTCGATGACGTAAATACTCATGGAAGATCTCTTCGGTTCGCTGCCCGTCGCAGGAAATTTCGTTTCAGATTTCGATACTCGCACGGCCGGCCCGGCATTCGCCATCCCGTTCGCGACAGCGCCAAGTGTGCCTGCGACGTATTTCACGAAGATGGAACGGACCGTGACAGGGGGATTTTTGAAATGAAAACTAATGTCTCACTGAAATGGAAAAATGGCCTTGAAGGTCCGTGCATTTTTGCGCGGATCGATCGGCGCGACGCGCTGTAACTCGTTTGCATTCAGTCGGTGCAACAGCACAATCGCCCGAAACTCCCGACCGCACGTCATCATGGAAGCAACCCAGTCTCTCGGAACGTTCAATCGCTTCTTCAAGGAACTCATGGCCTTCCTCAACAGGCCCGTGTTCGCGAAGTCCGCGCCGGCCCGGCGTCATGCGGCACGTCCCGCTCGGCCGGTCGAAGCGAAAGCGGTTGCATCGCCCGCGGTGGCGGCGAAGGCCGTGGCTCCGTTGGCGGTTGCGTCCATCAAGGTCGACCAGGTGGAGAAACCTGTGACGGTCGCGATTCCGCAGCGGGCGGCAGCACCTGTGGTCGATCAGCCCGTCGTCGCGCCGGCCGTGAAGGCGCAAGTCCCTGAAGACAAGCCCATGCGAACGCTCGCCGAGGTGCGTGCCGATCTGGCGCGGCTGCGCGAGAAGTCGCGCGAGCGCCAGGCTCAACAGCGCGCAGCCGTGCGCCACGACGTCACCTTCCCGGCCACCGACTTCATGGAATACCTGCCCTCGGTGCCCGAGTCGCGCGCCGAGAAGCAGGACGATGCCGGCGAAAGCTTCGCGCCGACGGCCTACCTCGATTTCACGGTGCTGAAGCCCCGCTGAATTCGGGCGCCAGGGCGCGGCCGACACCGGATCGGTCCGCGCAAGTTCGCACGGGTCAGCGCGTGATGCGTTTCGACACCTGCCTGACTCTTGGTAGCGATTGCTGCTTCAGCGTTTTGGTGATGCAGATACAGGTGCCGTCTTACAAGCACGCTGCGGTCTTGCATCGACAAAAGTTGCTTTGACACGTGCATGGCCTTTCAACGGCCCGACAGGCGCGGGTCGAACATCAGGCCGCCAGCATGAAGGAGTCCAGCATGCAACTCGTTACGCCCGCGAATTCCATCTGGTCAACGGCGGCGCCGTCCGTCGCCTATGCGCAGCTCGGCGATCTGGTGGAGATATTGCTTCACCCGAAGGAGGCGGTCTTTGCCACCTGCGGCTTCTGCCAGACCCTCAATCGCAGAGGGGCCGCCCGCTGCCGCGCGTGCGGCGGCTCGTTCCTGGCGGCGGACGAGACGGACGATGAGCCGTCCGGCGAGACAACGGCGACGGACCGCAAATCGTTCGAGAGGCCGGAGTTCTCTGACCTCCCCGCGCTGCGAAGCATGCTGCTGCTCGTGTTGGTGCCGCCGATCCTGATGTTCCTCGGCTTCTTTGCATGGAACAAGCTGCGCGTGAGCGAGGCCGGCCCCGTCGGGCTGCCCCAGCACTCGAGCATCGAATCGGTGTTCCCCGCACCGAACGCGAGCGCCTCGGCGACGCCGCTGGCCATTCCGCAGGGCGAGCATGCGAGGCATGCGCAGGCGAAGTCCGACACGCACCCGAGTGTGGAAAGGGACGCGCGCTCCGAGACCCCCGCGACCGTCGATGGCACGAACATCGCGAACATCGCGGAGATCGACGCAGAGCGCGACATCCAGAAGACCGTGCCGGTACGGCCCAGGCCCACCCCTTCGCATCAGGCCCTTCCTGTGCAGCAAGGCGGCCCACTGGCGGCATGCAGTGGCTACTCCTTCATCGCCCGCGCGGTCTGTGTGAACAGGAGCTGTGCGCAGCCCAGGGCTGCACAGCATGCCGAATGCAGGGAAGCCAATCGTCAGCGGCGGATCGACGAAAGCCGGCGCAATCCGGTCCTCGCGGGTTGATGGGTTCCCCGAGGTCAACGCTGATGGCGGGGCGCAACACCCGATGTGGACAGGGCTGGGGACTCTTGGCAAGATGCATGCGCCCACGCCGTGGGCCACTTTCAACTTCAATAAAGGTCCCCATGCGAAAAATTCTCCTGACCGCCGGTCTTGCCCTGATTCCGATGATTGCGTCCACCGCATTTGCGCAGTCGAGCGGCGAGGTCGATCCTGCGCAAGGCAAGGCGCGCCCGGTTGCGCCGACCACGCCGGCCGAGCGGTCCGAGGCACGTGGCGAGCGCAAGGGCGCAGGTGCCGCTGCTGCACGCGGCCCGCAGATCGGCGAAGGCCAGCCGCAGCCCACGGCAGCACCGAAGGTTTCGCGTGAAGATCGCAAGGCCGCCAACGCGAAGCGCCGCGCGGCGACCCGCGAGGCCAACAAGTCCGGCGAGCTCGCGCGCGGCGGCAACACCGACGCGCCCGAGAAGCAGAAGCCCTGACGGCAGAGCGAGGCTTCTCCTGATGCGCGCGCCCGCGATGCCGGGCGCAGCGTCATGTTCCGGCGGCGCCGCTCAGTCGACGATGGCTGGCTTGCCCGGCCGCCCCGGAATCAAACCGAGCATGCGATCGGAGATGCCTCCGTCCACCACGATGCTCTGGCCTGTGATGTAGGCCGCCCCCGTTCCCGCAAGAAATGCCACCGTGGCGCCGATGTCGGCAACGGTTCCGATGCGCCCGAGCGGGACGAGCGCGCGCCGGCCGCGATGCGTTTCCTCATCCTCATAGGCCGCCTCGGTCAGCGGGGTCCGGATCATGCCCGGGCTGACGCTGTTCACGCGGACGCCATCGGCTGCCCATTCCTGCGCGAGCTGGCGGCAGAGCATCACCAGGGCGGCCTTGGCCGCGGAGTACGCGCCGTAGCCCGGATGCGGCAGGTGGCCCGACATGGACGCGATCGCCGTGATCGACCCGCCTGTCCGTGCGAGAGAAGGGCGCGCCGATTGCGCGAGCAGCCACACCGCGCGCACATTGAGATCGAAGGTGCGGTCCCACTGGGCCGTGGGCAGGTCGGCGAGGCGTCCAGGCCCCGATGCGCCGGCATTGCACACGAGTGCCGTGAGGTCGCCGCCCGCGTCGATGGCCTGCCGCACGATGTCCGCGCAGCATGCGGGATCGGTGAGGTCCCCGGCGACGCCGGTCGCGGTCGCTCCGGCCGAACGCAGTTCATCCACGAGTCGATCGAGGCGATCACCCGGCTGTGATGCCGCCGCGGTCACGTGGATCGCAGCCCCGTCGCGCTGTGCCTGCTCGATCAGCGCGAAGCAGATGCCGCGGCCGATGCCGCCGGGCCCGCCGGTGACGAGCGCGTGTCGCCTGTTCGTGGTCGACGCAGTCATGCAGAACCCCGAGACGAACGGTAGTAGGAAAGGGTCGCGGCAATCCCCTCGGCCAGCGTGCTTCGTCCGCGTGCCGGCAGCAACGCGTCGAGGCCTTCCTCGGCCACGTCGGCCGCAATCGTCAGCGGCGGGCCTTCGGCGCGGAGGTCGGCATCCGGCACCTGTCGCCGGATCTCGGCGATCACCTCATCGATCGTGTGCACCTGCCCCACGAGATTGAAGACGTTCGCGCCGTCGGCGGGCGCCAGGAGCGCGTTTTCGAAAGCCTGCGCGACATCGTCGACATAGACCAGTCCGCACGCACCCGTGAAGCCGATCGCGTAAGGGGTGCCGTGCACGGCCGCACGGCACGCGAGGCTGGGGCCGGCGCTGACGCCGGTCTCGCGACCCGGGCCGTAGACCACGAAGGGCCGGAAGCCCACGCTGGCGATGCGATGCTCGTTCCAGTACGCACGCGCAGCGCCTTCGACCGCGAGCTTGAACGCGCCGTAGTGCGTCGCGGGCTCCGGATGCCGTGAATGCGCGGGCCCATACACGCCCGCCGAGCTGGCGTAGATCACTTTCGAGAGACCCTGCGCGCGTGCGGCATCGAACACGTGAAGCGAGCCGATCAGGTTGATCTCCGCGCCGCGCACCGGATTGGCGCTGCACGCCGGCGTGAGCACGCCGGCGAGATGGATCACGCCGTCGCAGCCTTCCATCGCAGCGTGCACGTCGTCCGCGCTGCGGATGTCGCCTTCGCGCCATTCGAGCAGCGATGCGTGGCCCGGCCCGACGATGTCGCTCGCGGTCCTTGGCGCGCCCGGAACGTCGAACAGCGCGAGCCGTGTTCCGCGCGCCGCGAGGCGGCGTGCGATCCATGCGGCGAGAAAGCCGCCGCCTCCGGTGATGAGCACCTGCTTCATCGGTCGGCCGGCCTCAGCTCATCTTGCACAGCGGCGACGGTGCCGGCACCAGCGACGGCGGGAAGGTGTGCTCGATCACCGGCACGATGGCGCCATCGACAGGCTTCGCACGCGCCACGTAGTTGGGCAGCAGCAACTGGTTGTCGGCGGCGCGCATCGTCACCGGTCCGTAGATGGAGTCGATCTGCGCGCCGCGCAATGCCTTGCTGATTTCAGCCGGCTTCACGCTGCCCGACTTCTTCACACCCTCGAACATCACCTGCATGCCGTTGTAGGCCTGCCCTTCGTTGTCGGTCGGCAGCCGATTGAACTTCGCCTTCCAGGCCGTGACGAAGGCCTTGTTGCGCGGGTTGTCGATGGTGGCGGTGTAGGCGGTGTTGCCCGGCGTGCCGTCCAGCGCCTTGCCGGTCGCGTTGATCATGAAGTTCTGGATCAGCGCGTGGCCGATCAGCTTCGTCTTCGGGATCAGGCCGAACTCCTCGGCCTGCTTGACGAAGGCGATCGCGTCGCGGCCGGTCTCGGCCACCCAGACCGCGTCGACGTTGGCCGCCTTGAGCTGTGCGATGTAGGGCGAGAAGTCCTTGGTGCCCAGCGGCACGTAGAGCGACAGCGGAACCGTCTTGCCGGTGGCTTCGACCGCCTTCTTGAAGGACTCCCCGGAGTCGCGCCCCCACACATAGTCGGCCGCGAGCACGGCGAAGGTCTTCTCCTTCAGGTCCTTGGCCCACTCGTTGATCATCGCGATGTCCATCGCATCCGAATGGTTGGTGCGGAAGCTGCGCGGCCGGCAGGTGTCGCCCGTGAGCTTGTCGGATTTGCTCGCGACCACGAAATAGGCCGCGTCCCAGCGATCGAGGTTCTGTGCGATCGCCAGCGAGATCGAAGAAGGGATGGCGCCGATCAGCAGGTTGTTGCCGTCGCGCGCGAGCTTCTCGGCCACGCGCCGGCCCGCATCGGGCGTGCCTTCGTCGTCGGCTTCGGCGTATTCGACCTTGCGGCCGTCCACGCCGCCCGCGGTATTGGCCTCGTCGATCGCGAACTTCACCGCGCGCATGACTTCTTCGCCCTGCTGCGCGAAGACCCCCGACTTGGACGAAACGAGTCCGACCTTGACCGGCTCCTTGCCTTGCGCCAGCGCGGCGAACGGAATCACGGCCGCGAGTGCGCCAAGCGCGATCGCGTGACGGCCGAAGCGGAAAGTCTTTCGATTCAACATACGAGTCTCCTGAGTCATCAAAGTCAAAGCAAAGGCCGGAGGCGGTCCGGCGGCCGTGCGGAAGTTGTCGGGGGTCAGACCATCACGTGGGCTTCGAGGTCGTGCAGGCTCTCTCGCGAGGCCTCGACCTGTCCTTGCGCGATGACCGATCCCTTGGCCATGGCGTAGTAGCGACGCGCGACGCGCACCACGAGGCTCATGTTCTGCTCGATGAGCAGCAGCGCCGTGCCCTGGTCCGCCACGCGATTGAAGATGTCCGAGAGCTGGTCGACGATCACCGGCGCGAGGCCTTCGGTCGGTTCGTCGAGCAGGATCAGCGAGGGGTTCGCCATCAGCGCACGCCCGACCGCGAGCATCTGCTGCTGCCCGCCGGAAAGCGCAGTGCCCGGCGTGTGCGCGCGCTCGGCGAGGATCGGGAACAGCTTGTAGACCTCGGGCACGTTCCACGGGCCCTTGCGGCCGACCGCGGCGCCCAGCAACAGGTTCTCTTCCACGCTGAGGTTGGCGACGATGCGCCGCCCCTGCGGAACGACCACCACGCCGTGCTGGGCCGCGACGTACGGGCGCGGCCGCGCGAGCACCTGGCCGCCGAGTGCGACACGGCCGCTGCGCAGGCTGGCCAGGCCCAGGATGGTGTTGACCACCGTCGTCTTGCCGACGCCGTTGCGGCCCACCAGCGCGACGCGCTCGCCGGCGTTCACCTTCAGGCTCAGCTTGTGGAGGATGTGCGCCGAGCCGTAGCAGGCATCGACCTTGTCGAGTTCGAGAAGAGGGTTCATCAGGCGGCACTCCCGAGATAGGCTTCACGCACGCGCGGATCGGCGCGCACGGCGGTGGGCTCGCCCTGCGCAATCACACGGCCAAGTTCGAAGACGGTGACGACATCGGAGATGCCGAACACCACGTCCATGTCGTGCTCGACCAGCAGCACCGACACGTTCCAGCGCGAGGTCAGCGCCTTCAGGTGATGGGCGAGGTCGTGCGATTCCTTCGCCGACAGGCCGGCCATCGGCTCGTCGAGCAGCAGCACCGTCGGCCGCCCCACGAGCGCAAGCGCGAGATCGAGCCGGCGCTGTTCGCCGTAGCCGAGGTCTTCCGCGACATCGTCGGCGCGATGCAGGAGATCGAGCTCGCGCAGGACTGCCTGCGCGTCCGCTTCGTGGTCCTTCGGGTTCATGCGGTGCGAGGCCAGCTCGACCTGCCGGCGCACCTTCATCTGCCCGAAGATGCTGGTGCGCTGGAAGCTGCGCGAGAGGCCGCGCGCTCGGCGCTCGACCACGCCGAAGGCGGTGACGTCCTCGCCGCCGAGCATCACCTTGCCGCGCGTGAGGCGGCGGCGACCGGTGATCGCATCGATCACGGTGGACTTGCCCGCGCCGTTGGGCCCGATCAGGCCGCGGATCTGGCCGCGTTCGAGGGTGAGCGAGACGCCGTCGACCGCCTTCACGCCACCGTAGTGGATCGCGACGTCGTCGGCCTGGAGTACGTAGTCGACCATTTCAGATTTCCCTTCAGTGGACGGACGCGGCGCGCGCGACGGGCTGGATCTTGCGGGGCTTGAAGACCCGGCCCAGCGCGCCTGCGATGCCGGTGGGCGAGAAGACGATGACGGTGATCAGCGCCACGCCGAAGATCGCCATCCAGTGGTTCGCGTAGTCGCCGAGCACATCCTTGAACAGGAAGTACACGATCGCGCCGAGAGCGGGGCCCCACAGGGCCTTGTAGCCACCCACGACGACCATCATCAGCGCGACGCCCGACACGCTCCAGTGCAGGCTCTCGGGCGAGACGAAGCCGGTGTTCAGCGCCGAGAGCACGCCGCCGAGGCTGGTGACGAGTGCCGACAGCGCATAGATCGCGGCGCGCGGCAGCAGCGTGCGCACGCCGATGAAGCGCGCGCGCTCCTCGTTGTCGCGCACTGCCTCCGTCACGCCGCCGAAGCGGCTGCGCAGCAGCATGGCGAGCGCGAGCGTGACGAGAACGAGCACGGTCCAGCACACGATGAAGAGCACGGCCGGCTGATGCAACTGCGATTGCGACAACCCGAACAGGCTTTGCGGCCAGTTGATGTTCATGCCGTCGGCACCGCCCGTCAGGCCCCGGGCCCGCGATGCGGTGAGGAAGGCCATCTGCCCGATCGCCAGCGTGAGCATGCTGAAGGCAACGCCCGGTACGCGGACGATCACGAGGCCGACGACGAACGCGACGACCGCGACCCCGAGCAGCGTGAGCGCGATCGCGAGTTCGGCCGGCATCAGCCCGAGTTCCAGGATGATCCCCATCGAGTAGCCCGACACGCCGAAGAAGAGCGCGTGGCCGAAACTCACCATGCCGTTCTGCCGCAACAGCAGGCCCACGCCCATGGCGAAGACAGCGTAGATCACGGCCTGCGTGAGCAGCGAGAGAACGGTGCCCGATGTGATGAATGCCGCCACGAGGCCGCCGGCGACAAGCGCGACCACCGCGCTCGAGCCCATCCGAGTGATGTTCATACGAGTTTCCTAGAGGGAAGAAAGACTTTTGATGTGGGGCACCCGCGGAACCGGCTTGGCCGGGCCGCCGGGTGCGCCCCCGGAGAGGGGGTTGGCGCAGCGACACGAAGTGCGCGGAGCCTGGGGGTGAACCTCATGTCCTTCATGTCCTGCTGCCGGCAAAGCCCGAGGGCTTCCAGATCAGCACCGCGACCATGATCACGAAGGGCAGGATCGCGGAGAAGTCGGGCACGTAGACCGCGCCGAGCGCCTGGATCATGCCGAGCGCCATCGCCGCGACGAAGGCGCCGGCCAGCGAGCCGAGCCCGCCGACGACCACGACGACGAAGGAATCGATGATCACGTCGCTGCTCATCGACGGCGAGAGCGAGAGGAAGGGCGCGGCCACCACGCCGGCCAGGCCCGCGAGCGCGGTGCCCAGCCCGACCACGCCGGCGCTGAGCAGGTCGGTGTTCACCCCCTGCATCGCGGTGGTCGTCGGATCGGTGCTCGCGGCGCGCACGAAGAGCCCCACCTTCGAACGGCGTAGCCACAGCGTGAGGCCGAGCGCGACGAGTGCGCCGATCACGATCACGCCGATGCGGTAGGCGGGCAGCGGCGTGCCGAGGACGTTGACCGACATCGCGAGCGCCGCGGGCACGTCGACCGTGAGGTTGCTCTTGCCCCAGACGGTCTGCACGAAGTCCTCGATCACGAGGAGCAGGCCGAAGGTGACCAGCACCACGGTCAGCGGATCGCGGTCCTGCAGGAGCCGGAAGCCGTAGCGGTCGAGCACCACGCCAAGCAGGGCCATCACCGCGGGCGCGGCGACGAGCGCAACCCAGAAGTTGCTGTGCAGCGCGATCGAGTAGCCGATGTATGCACCCAGCATGTAGAGCGAGCCGTGCGCGAAATTGACCACGCGCCGCAGGCCATAGATGAGCGCCAGGCCGGAGCACATGATGATCAGCAGCGCGCCGTAGACCAGGCCGTTGAAGAGGTTGATGGTGAGCATCGTCTTGTCTCCTTGCGAATCAGATATCGGCCAGCGCGCCGGTGGGCGCGCCGAATGCTGTCCAGCCGCCATCCGCGGACAGGACGGCACCGGTCACGTAGCTCGCAGCCGGCGATGAAAGGAAGAAGATCGCGTCGGCGATCTCCGCCGGCTCGGCCATGCGGCCCAGCGGCGTGCGCGCGGCGATGGCGTGCGCATCGATCGCGCCGCGTTGCACCAGGTCGGCCACGAGCGCGGTGCGCACATAGCCGGGGGCCACCGCATTGACGCGGATGCCGTCGCGCGCCCATTCGCTGGCGAGTGCGCGTGTCATGCCGAGCACGCCGGCCTTGGCGGCGCTGTAGGCGTTGCGGCCGGGGATGCCCGCGAGGCTTGCGATCGAGCCGAGGTTGACGACCGCGCCGCGCTGGCCGCGTGCATCGCGCGCCTGCGAGCGCATCGTGGCGAGCACCGCCTGCGTCATGAGGAACGCGCCCTTCAGGTTGACCGCCAGCACGCGGTCGAAACCCTCGGGCGTCTGCTCGAGCGTCGGCGCGTTCTGTTCGCTGATGCCGGCGTTGTTGACGAGCGCGTCGATGCGGCCGAAGCGCTCGACGGCGTGCGTCACGGCCGCGCGCACGCTGGTGGCGTCGGTGACATCGCAGGCGATGGCGATGTGATCGCCGCCGAGTGCGGCCGCCCGTGCCTGCGCGGCGTCGTCGCGCAGGTCGAGCAGCGCGACGCGCCAGCCGGCCGCTGCAAAGCGCTCCGCGGTCGCCCAGCCGATGCCGTCGGCGGCGCCGGTCACCAGCGCGGTCAGCGCGTGGGGAGATGCGTTGGCCATGGCTCAGGCGGCCGCGAGGCGCGTGTTTGGTGTCCGGCCGAATCCGGCATCGCGGGACGCCGCGGCAAGGTGCTGCCGGCCGCGCTGCGGGCGCTCGTGGTCCGCTGTCTTCTGCATGTCTTGTCTCCTTCTTTCCTCAATTGCCATGCGGTTTGCGCGGTGTTCGACGCGCGTCGCATCCATGGCGGAATTCTTTGCGAGGGGGGTGTCGCGTGTGTCGACGATTCCGGCCGACACCCGGACAATTCGTGCACGGCCGATCAGGTTTTCCCTAGGGCTTCTGCCGGCTCCGCGCGCGGCGCTGCACGGGCGGCCCGCTGCGCGGCGTGGCGCGCGGCAAGCCGTGCGAACACGATGCCGGGCCCGATCGTGATGCCGGGCGCGGTGTAGACGCCGCCCATGATCGAGTGCATGTCGTTGCCCACCGCGTAGAGGCCTTCGATCGGTGCGCCGTTCGCATCGAGCGCGCGTGCATTCGAATCTGTGGCGAAGCCGGTCGCCGCGCCGATGTCGCCCGGATAAAGACGCACCGCGTAGAAGGGGCCCTGGGTCAGCGGACCGAGGCAGGGATTGGGGCCGGGCCAGCTCGCGTCGCCGATGTTCTGCGAGTAGACGGTGCTGCCTCTGTGGAAGTCGGGGTCGATGCCTTGACTTGCATTCGCGTTGAAGCGCCGCACTGTTGCCTCGAGCCTCGCGGGGTCGATCGACAGCGCGTCCGCCAGCGAGGCGATCGTGTCGCCGCGCACCAGGTAGCCGTCGGCGAGGTAGGGCGCGAGGCCCTTGCCGCCAGGGCGAACCATGCCGATGCCGTACTTGCGCAATGCCTCGGCGTCGCAGATGAGAAAGGCCGGAACGCTGTTGCGGCCGCCCTGCTGCAGCTTCTGCATCGCGAGGCCGAACAGGTGATACGAGGTGCTTTCGTTGACGAAGCGCTCGCCGGCCTGGTTCACCGTGAGCATGCCGGGCTTGGCGCGGTCCATCACGAAATGGGGGAACACGCCGGTGCTGCCGTCGGCGCGGCGGCGCTTGGAAACGGGCGCCCAGAAGGCGGGGCTCATCGCACCTTCGCCGTAGCGCGCGCCGACCGCCTCCGCGAGCGGGTGCGCTTCGCCGGTGTGGCCGGGTGCGCCGGGGCACCACTGGATGTCGACGCCCGGCAGCATCGCTTCACGCCGCGCGGGATCGCGGTTGAAGCCCCCGCTGGCCAGCACGACGCCGCCGTGGATGCGCACTGTCCGGCGCGTGTCGCCCTGCTTGAGGACAATCGATTCGATGCCGCCGTTCGCTCGGCCGATCCTTTCGACGCTGGTGTCGAGCGCGAGGCTGACTTCGTCGCGTTGCGCGAGCGAATACAGCAGCCGCGCGACGAGCGCGTTGCCCATCACGAGCCGTGTGCCGCGCGCATGCCGCAAGCGGTCGGCGGCGTGGCGTCCGAGGATCTTCGCCGAGTGCCGCAGCGAGGCCGCGGAGCGCGACATGCCCAGCAGATGGTTGATGTCGGTGCGGTCGACCATCATGCCGCCGAGCACCGTGAATTCGGGGATCGGCGGGCGCACGAGCGGGAACAGCTCGCCCAGGAGCCGGCCGTCGAACGGCATCGGTTCGAGCGCGCGTCCGTTGATCGTCGAGCCGCCGAGATCGGAGATGTAGTCGGGGTGCTTCGGACAGGCGCGGAACCTGACGTCGGTCTTCGCTTCCAGCGCGTCGATGGCTTCGGCGCCGTGGTCGAGAAAGGCCTGGCGCAGATCGGCGGGCGTGCGGGCGCCGATCGCGTTGTCGAGGTAGCGGGCTGCTTGCGCGATCGTGTCCTGCGGATTCACGCCGGCGCCGAGGCGCGTGCCGGGCACCCAGGTGGTTCCGGCGGACAGCGCGGTGGTTCCGCCGACATGCGATGTGCGCTCGACGAGCAGCACCTTCTGGCCTTCGAGCGCCGCGAAGAGCGCGGCGGCCATGCCGGCGCCGCCGGCGCCGATCACCGCCACGTCGAAGGATGCGTCCTGCGGCAGCGAAGCGAGGGTCTGGATACGATGCATGTCATTGCTCCACGAGGAAGTCGACCATCAGGTCGCGCACCCGCGCGAACATGTCGGCGCCGGTGGCGGTGCGGCAGCCCTTCGCGCGCGCCGCGGCGATCAGCGGCGAGATGGCGGGCGCGGTGATCACGCACCCGACGAAGGTCTTCGGGTCGAGGCGCCCGACGTCGATCGGATACGGATCGCCTTCCTTCATGCCGGCTGGCGAGGCATTGATGACGAGATCGAAGCCCGCCGGGTCGCTGGTGCCGGCGACCACCGGGCACTTTCCCTGACCCGCAAGGCGCGCCACGAGTGCATCGCGGCGCGTGGTGTCGCCATCGTGAATGGCGAGCGAGGTGACGCCGGCCATGACGAGCGCATGCGCGATCGCGGAGCCCGCGCCGCCGGCACCGACGAGCAGCGCCTTGCGGCCGGCCGGGTCGTAGTCGCGATCGCGTAGCGCGGCGACATAGCCGAGGCCGTCGAACATGTCGCCGTGCCAGGTGCCATCGGGGTTGCGGCGCATCGTGTTCACCGCGCCGAGGAAGCGAGCGCGGTCGGACGCACTGGCGCAGAGCGCGAAGCACGCGAACTTGTGGGGCACGGTCACGATGACGCCATCCACGTTCTGCGCGAGCGAGACACCTTCCAGCCAGCGCGCGAGCGCCGCCGGGGCCACATGGGCGGGCATCACCATCGCATTGAGTCCGCGGGCGGCGAAGGCGCGGCTCACGTCGCCCGGCGATTTCACCTGTGCGATGGGGTCGCCCACGATGTAGTGGACGCGGGTTGCACCGTTCAACAAAAGCTCTTCCGACATGTCGATCCGTCTCCTGGTTGTGTCTGTCCGCGTGCCGTGTGCGGGCCGATGGCGAAATAGTAGTCAAAAATGGAATGCAATTCAAGTGTTGAATTTGATTCAGAAAATCTCTAGAATTTGGCCGGAGACAACCATGGACCATCGAAAGACCCCCATCGCCTTGTTCGGCGCCGGCGCCATCGGCCGCACGCATCTCGATCGGCTGCAGCGCAGCGATCGCGTCGCGCTCGCCGGCATTGCCGACCCGACGGAAGCGGGCCGCGCAGCGGCGCAGATTGCCGGCGTGCCCTGGTTCGCGGACCACCGCGCGTTGCTCGAAGCGGTGCGACCGGCCGGTGCGATCGTGGCGACTCCGAACGCGGCCCACGTGTCGCTCGCGCTTGACTGCCTCGCCGAGGGTGTCGCCGTGCTGGTCGAAAAGCCGGTGGCCGACACCGTGGCCGATGCGAAGCGGCTCGTCGAGGCTGAAGCCCGACACCGCGTGCCAGTGCTGGTCGGCCACCACCGCCGTCACAACCCGGTGATCCGGCGCGCGCGAGAGATCGTTGCCGGCGGACGGCTGGGTCGCATCGTTGCGGTCAATGCGCTCGCGACCTTCCTCAAGCCCGACAGCTACTTCGAGACCGCATGGCGACGCCAGCCCGGCGGCGGGCCTGTGCTGATCAACCTCATTCACGACATCGACCTGCTGCGCTTCCTGGTCGGCGAGATCGAATCGGTGCAGGCGGCGGACAGCCATGCCGTGCGCGGCTTCGACGTCGAGGACAGCGCGGCGGCCGTGCTGCGATTCGGCAGCGGCGCGATCGGTACGGTGATCGTCTCGGACGCAGCCGCGGCCCCCTGGTGCTGGGACTTCTGCGCCGGCGAATCGCCCGCATATCCGCGGCAGGCGGTGCAGTCGCACTTCATTGCCGGCACACACGGCTCGCTCTCGCTGCCCGACCTCGCGCTGTGGCACTACAAGGGCGCTCGCGGCTGGCACGAGGAGCTCACCCGCGAACAGAGCGTGGTGCACCCGGGCGATCCGTACGAGCGGCAGCTCGCACATTTCGCCGACCTCGTCGACGGCCGCGAAACCGATTCCCTGTGCAGCGCGCTCGACGGCATGCGCACATTGGCCGCGACTCGCGCGGTGCTCGAAGCCGCGGCCAGGGCGCCCCGCGCTTCGGATACGCTGGTCCTTCCCGTCAACGAAGGAAGGAACGAATCATGAGCGGCGTCATGGAAAGAACACTGGGCATTCTCGAGCTGCTGTCCCAGCACGGAGAAGGCCTCGAACTCGCGGCCGTCGCCGACCGGCTCAACATGCCGCGCAGCGCGGCACACCGCCTGCTGAACGACCTGATCCGCGTCGGCTACGTGCGCCAGTTGCGCGATCACGGCGACTACATGCTGACCACCAAGCTGGTGTCGGTCGGCCTGTCGTTCCTGAGCCAGAGCGGCATCGTGGACTTCTCGCAGCCGCTGCTCGACCGGCTGGCCGAGATCTCTGGCGAACTCGTGCGCCTGTCGGTCGTCGATGGCGAGCGGCTGACATGGGTTGCGCGCGCGCAGGGCGCGCGGCAGGGCCTGCGCTACGACCCCGACATGGGCAGTGACGCGCGCCTTTCGTGCTCCTCGTCGGGCCTCGCATGGTTGGCCGGCCTCAGCGACGACGAGGCGATGACGCTCGCCTCCCGGCAGGGCATCGGCCAGCCTGACGAATACGGGCCCAACGCACCGCGCACCATGCAGGAAATGATGGCCATGGTGCATGCCACGCGCGAACGCGGCTACAGCGTGACCGTCGAAACCTTCACCGCGGGCCTCAACGCGATGGCCGCGCCGGTGCGCCTCGCAAACCGGCCGCCGATCGGCGTCATCACGATCGCCGGACCCACGGTGCGATTCACCGAGGAGCGCATGCACGCGCTCGCGCCCGAGCTGCTCTCGATCTGCGACCAGATGGCCGCCGCGAGCGGCGCCTCGCCCTTCTTCCAGGGCGCCCACTCCGGCAGCGGCGGACGCAAGTCCGGCCGATTGCCGATCTACGCCGCGTAGCGGCACTTCCGACGATGCCCGACGACACAGACCCTCACGATTCCACGCCCCGTTCTTCGGCCACCCTCGCGTGCGATCTGCTTGTCGTCGGCTCCGGCGCCGGAGGCCTGGCCTCGGCGGTCACTGCCGCGCACCTGGGCCTCTCGGTCATCGTCGTGGAGAAAGAATCCCGGCTCGGCGGAACCACCGCGTGGTCCGGCGGCTGGATGTGGATCCCGCGCAATCCGCTGGCCTGCGCCGCGGGCATCGAGGAAGACATGGCGCGGCCGCTGGCCTACCTGCGCCACGAGCTTGGCGCGCAGTTCGACGAAGCGCGCGCGCGCGCCTTCCTCGAAAACGGCCCGCGCATGGTGGATTTCTTCCGGCGCCACACGGCACTGCAGTTCATCGACGGCAATGCGGTTCCCGACTTCCATGGACGCACGCCCGAGGCCGCGACGGGCGGGCGCTCGGTCTGCGCAGCGCCCTTCGACGCGCGGCGGCTCGGCGAGCGCATCCACCAGATCAAGCCGCCGTTGCCCGAGACCACGCTCTGGGGCATGGGCATCGCGTCCGGGCGGGAGCTGCGGCACTTCCTCGATGCGAGCACGTCGCCGCGTTCCGCGTGGTACGTCGCGAAACGCCTCGCCGCCTATGCCCGCGATCGCCTGCTGCATGGACGCGGGCTCCGGCTGGTCAATGGCAATGCGCTCACCGGTGCGCTCGCGGCATCGGCCTTCGAGGCCGGCGTGCAGGTCTTCGTCGATCATGCGGCGCACCGCCTGTTGCGTCGTGGCGAGCGCGTGGTGGGCGCGATGGTCGAGTCGCCAGCGGGCCGTGTGCGCATCGAAGCATCGCGCGGCGTCGTCCTCGCATGCGGCGGATTTCCGCATGACACCGAACGCCTGAAGGCGCTGTTGCCGCACGCACCCACCGGCCGAGAGCACTGGTCGGCCGCATCGCGCGGCAATACGGGCGACGGACTGCGCCTGGGGGAGTCGGTGGGCGGCCATGTCGCCGGCGATCTCGCGCAGGCCGCAGCGCTCGCACCGGTGTCGCTGGTGCCGCGTGGCGACGGTTCGGTCGCGCACTTCCCGCACCTGATCGAACGCGCCAAGCCGGGCTTGATCGCCGTGCGTCGCGACGGGCGCCGCTTCGTCAACGAGGCCGACTCCTATCACGACTTCATGCGCGGACTCATAGCCGCCACACCGGCCGGCGAGCCAGTCGAGGCCTGGCTGATCTGCGACGCCCGGTTCATCCGCCGCTTCGGCCTCGGCGCCGTCAAGCCTGCGCCGATCCCTCAACGCCGAATGCTGGCGAACGGCTATCTCAAGCGCGGTCGCACGCTGGACGAACTGGCTGCGGCGTGCGGCATCGACGCAGCGGCCCTGGCCGGCACCGTCGAGCGCTACAACGCGCAGGCCCGGCAGGGCCGCGACGAAGATTTCGCAAAAGGCGAGACGCCCTACAACCGGGTACAGGGCGAAGCGCGCACTGGTTTCGCGAATCCTTGCATGGCGCCGATCGAGCGCGGCCCCTTCCATGCCGTGAAGGTCGTCGCCGGCAGCCTCGGCACCTTCGCGGGATTGCGTGTCGACGCGAACGCGCGCGTGCTCGACCGGCATGGCGCGCCGATCGCCGGCCTCTACGCGGCCGGCAACGACATGGCCAGCGTGATGGGCGGCCACTACCCGAGCGGCGGCATCACGCTCGGCCCCGCCATGACCTTCGCCTGGATCGCCGCGCACGACGCCGCAGGCGCGACGCTCACTTCCGCCGATCGCCGGCCCTCCGCGCCGGCGTCAATCCCAACCGTCTCCACGCCCGACCCACTCTTCGAGGAATCCATCGCATGTACTACGAGATAGCCACTCTGACCCTGCCCTTCGGCACCGCCGCGCAGGCCGCGCAACAGGTGCAAGCCTTCGCGAACGCGCCCGGCGCGGGCGGCGAACTGCTGGCGTGCTGGACCAGCGACATCGGCGTGCTGAACCAGATGATCGTGCTGCGCGGCTTCGAGGACCGCTCGGCGCTCGATGCCGCGCGACAGCGCACCCTTGCCAGCGCCAGCCCCTTCGGCTGCGGCGAGCTCTACCAGCGCCTCGAACTCGCGAGCTACCGCGCCTTCGACTGGATGAAGCCGGTGCGGCCGAGCGCCGAATCCGGCATCGCCGGCCCGGTCTACGAGATCCGCACCTACGGCATCAAGCCCGGCGGCGTGAGCAAGACCAGCGAGCTGTGGGCCGAGTACCTGCCCGCACGCGAGAAGCTGTCGCCGTGCGTCATCGCGATGGTCGCGCTCGATGGCGCGCCGCGCTTCACCAACATCTGGGCCTATCCCTCGCTGGATGCGCGCAGCAAGGCACGCGCCGATGCGGTCGCGCAGGGCATCTGGCCGCCCAAGGGCGGGCCGGCGTGGCTCACCACCGACATGGTCTCGACGATCGCGCTGCCGACGGCCGTCTCGCCGCTGAAGTAAGGAGCAGTGATGTCCCGTGTTCTTTCGATGGCGTATCTCACCGCATGCGATGCCACGCCGCAAGAGGCGGTGCGCATCGCGGCCCGGCTCGGCTATGCGCACGTGGGCCTGCGCCTGCTGCCCAATGCGCCCGGTGCGCCTCAGCAGCATCTGATCGACAAACCCGAGGCGATGCGCGAAACCGTGGCGCTGCTGCGCGACACCGGTGTCGGCGTGTTCGACCTGGAGATCATCCGCATCAACGAGGGCTTCGAGCCGCTGGACTATCGGCCGCTCCTCGATGCCGGTGCGGCGCTTGGCGCACGCGCGGTGCTCGTGGCGGGCGACGATGCCAATGCAACGCGCCTCGCCGACGGCTACGCGCGCCTGTGCGAGCTGATGAAGCCCTACGGCATGACGGCCGACCTCGAATTCATGCCCTGGACCGCCGTGCCGCACGCACGCGCAGCACTGTCGGTCATCGAGGCTGCCGGCATGCCGTCGAACGCCGGCATCCTCGTCGACGCGCTGCACTTCGACCGCTCGGCCACCACGCTGGAGGACATCCGCGCGTTGCCGCGGCAACTGCTGCACTACGCGCAGATCTGCGACGCGCCGGGTCGCGCGCGGCAGGGCCGTGACTTCACGGTCGAGGAAATGATCCACACCGCGCGCTGCGCCCGCCTGCAACCCGGCGAAGGCGACATCGACCTCGCCGGCCTCTTTGCGGCGCTGCCGGCCGACCTGCCCGTGAGCGTGGAGGTGGTGCACCTCGACCGCATGCGCGCCATGGACCCTGCCGAATGGGCACGCCAGTGCCTCGAGGCCAGCCACCCGTTCATCGCCTGAGTCCACCCAACCCCTATAGACAGATCGAGAGACAAGTTATGGATTTCGCGCTCAACGACGAGCAGAAGATGATGATCGACACCTTGCGGCGCTTCATCGCCGAGGAGCTTCGTCCGCTGGAGGACCGGCTCGAGAACGACGGCCACATCGATCGAGACACCGCCACCACGATCCACGAGAAGGCGAAGGCGCTCGGCCTCTACGCGCTGAACATGCCGGCCGAGCTCGGCGGCGGCGGGTTGTCGAACCTCGATCGCATCCTGTGCGAAGAGCAGTTCGGCCATACCACCGACTACCTGATCCGCCGCGCTTTCGGCAACGTCTACGAGCCGCTGCTGCATTGCCGCGGCGAGCAGGTCGCGCGATGGCTCGAACCCGCGGTCGCGGGAAAGCGCACCTGCGCGATCGCGATCACCGAGCCCGGCGCCGGGTCGGACGCGGCCGGCATCCGCACCCACGCGAAGAAGACCGGCACCGGCTGGGTGCTCAACGGCGGCAAGCACTTCATCAGCGACGGCGAATGGAGCGACTTCTTCCTCGTGTCGGCGAAGACCGGCGAGAAGGAGATCTCGATGTTCATGGTCGACAAGGGCCTCGCGGGCTTCAGCGTCGGCAAGGACCAGAAGATGATGGGAATCCGCGGCACGCCGCACCTGGAACTCTTCTTCGACAACGTGCAACTGGAAGACGCTGCGTTGCTCGGCGAGCGCGGCCAGGGCTTCAAGCTCGCGATGGGTGCACTCAACGTGGTGCGTCTCGCGCAGGTCGGCGCACGCGCCGTCGGCAAGGCGACGCATGTGCTGGAGCTGATGACTGCCTATGCCAATGACCGCCAGCAGTTCGGCCAGCGGATCGGCGACTTCCAGATGGTCCAGCAGATGCTGGCCGACAGCGTGATCGAGATCAACGCCGCGCGCTGGATGGTCTATCACGCCGCGTGGATGCTCGACCAGGGCTTCGATGCGCGCGAGCAGATCGCCATGGTCAAGGTGCATGCGGCTGAAACACTGGGCCGTGTGGTCGATCGTGCGGTGCAGGTCTTCGGTGGCATGGGCTTCTGCAAGGAGCTGCCGATCGAGCGTTACTACCGTGATGCGCGCATCTATCGCATCTTCGACGGCACCAGCGAGATCCATCGCGGCGTGATCGCCAAGAGCGTCATCAAGAAGGGCGCTGCGCTCTTCGATGTTCATCGCTAGGAGCCACGGCGATGACACATTCGAACAGCGGCAAGTTCATGACGGCGCGCGAGGCCGCCGCGCTGATCTGCGATGGCGACACGGTGGGCCTGATGGGCGGCGGCGGCGGCCTGATGGAAGCCACGCATCTTTTCGAAGCCGTGCAGGCACGGTTTCTCGAAACGCAGTCGCCGCGCGCACTCACCGTGATGCACGCGCTGGGCATCGGCGATAAGAAGACCAAGGGGATGAACTGCTTCGCGCACGAAGGGCTGGTGAAGCGCGTGATCGGCGGCCACTGGGTCTGGTCGCCGGCGATGCAGCGACTCGCGGAAGAAGAAAAGATCGAGGCCTACATCCTGCCGGGTGGCGTCTCCAGCCAGCTCATGCGCGAGATCGGCGCCGGAAGGCCGGGGCTCTTCACGCATGTCGGGATCGGCACCGTGTGCGACCCGCGCCAGGGCGGCGGACGCATGAATGCCTCGGCGCGCGAGGACCTCGCCGAAGTCGTGCAGATGGATGGCCGCGAATACCTGCGCTACAAGCCGTTCCCGATCCACGTGGCGCTGGTGCGTGCGAGCGCGGCCGACGAGGACGGCAACATCAGCTTCGAACACGAGGCGGCCAACCTCGATGCGCAATCGCTCGCACTGGCCGCGCGCAACAGCGGCGGCAAGGTGATCGTGCAGGTGAAGGAGCGGGTGCCCAACGGGTCGCTCAAGGCGCGCGAGGTGCGCATTCCGTCGGCCTGGGTCGATGCGATCGTGGTCGATCCGGCGCAGGCCACCAGCTACGCGATTCCGTTCGATCCGGCGTTCTCCGGCGAACTCACCGGCGCATCGCGCCTTGACAGCGAAGCCACCGACCACGCGATGGAAAAGGCCGCGTCCGCCGAGGCCTTCGGGGAGCGCCAGGCCGTGGCGCGCCGTGCGGCCGAGGAACTGTTCAACACCGGCAAGGCGCGCCCGGTCGTCAACTATGGTGTCGGCGTGCCCGACGCGGTGGCGCGGCTCGTCGCCCTGCGCGGCGACAGCGGCCGCATCTACCAGACCATCGAGCACGGCACCTACGGCGGCCTCCTGATGGATGGCGAACTGTTCGGCTATGCGCGCAACGCGAGCGCCATGCTGGACGCCGCGACGCAGTTCGACTTCTACGCGGGCGGCGGGCTCGACATCGCCTTCCTCGGCTTCGGCGAGTTCGACGAGGAAGGCAGTGTCAACGTCTCGCGCTTGGGCGGCTTCACCGTCGGGCCGGGCGGCTTCATCGACATCGCGCAGAACGCGCGCAAGGTGGTCTTCTGCGGCACCTTCGCGGCCAAGGGCGTGAAGCTCGCCACCGGCGGCGGCACCCTGCGCGTGATGCAGCAGGGCGCCGTGAAGAAGCTGGTGCAGCGCGTGGACCAGATCACCTTCAGCGGCCCGCAGTCGATCGTTCGCGGGCAGGAAGTGCTCTACCTCACCGAACGCGCGAGCTTCCGGCTGACGCCCGGGGGTGTGGAGCTTTTCGAGATCGCGCCCGGCATCGACCTGGAACGCGACGTGCTCGCCGAAATGGGCTTTGCGCCCCGCGTTGCAAAGGACCTCGCGGTGATGCCGGCGCGCTTCTTCAGCGCTGCGGGCTGAGGCTTCCGACGCTCGGGAGATCCGCAGCGCGAACGAGCCGCGTCTCCTGGGCCGTGATCAGGTGCGCCGAGGCCTGCAGGTACGCGGGGAAATCCGGATGCGAGTCGCGGGCCCGGCTGCGGGCCTCGTAGTCGGCCAGGCTCTCGTAGGCCCACAGATGCACGAACTGGTTCTGCGGGCCGATGAGGCTCGTGTAGAAGCCGACCGGATGGCCGAGCGTCTGCAGCAGGATGGGCATCGCGAGCCGGTCGAAGACATCGAGGAATTCCGGCATCTTGCGCAGCGCGATGGTGTAGATGCGATGGTCGATGAGCGGTCTGGCGATGGCGTTCATGCAACGGGTTCCAGGTGGCGGGTGTCGGTGGCCTCGGATGCCGCTGCGCTGGGCCTGGCAGCCAGGTCCGCGACGTGGTTGGCCGTGACGTACGCGAAGGTCATGTTCGGCCCGTGCGTGATCCCGGCCCCCGGATAGTTGCCGCCCATCATGCTCGCGCGGTCGTTGCCGACGGCGTAGAGGCCGGCGATTGGCGAGCCGTCGCGCTTGAGCACTTCACCGACCGCGCTCGTGCGGATGCCGTCGAAGGTGCCGAGGTCGCCCATCACCACCTTCACCGCATAGAACGGCCCGGTTTCGATCGGCGCCACGCACGGGTTGGGCCGGTGTTCGGGGTCCGCCAGATAGCGGTTGAACGCAGTGCGGCCGCGGTCGAAGGCCGGGTCCTTGCCTTGGGCAGCACCGCCCGCGTTGTACGCGCGCACGGTGGCTTCCAGTCCCGCCGGGTCGATGCCTGCGCGCTGCGCGAGCTCGGCCAGCGTGCGGCCCTTGATCAGGTAACCGCTGCGCAGGTGCGGCCCGATCGGCATCGGCGCGGGCTTCACGTAGCCGAGGCCGTACTTCGCGAGCGCGGTCTTGGCGACCACCAGCCACATCGCGGTTTCCTTCTGGCCTGCGCACGCGCGGATCATCGCGGCGCCGACATCGTGGTACGAGTTCGACTCGTTGGTGAAGCGCTTGCCGCTTCGCAGCACGCCGATGACGCCGGGCTTGTAGCGGTCGAGCAAATGGGGGAACACACCGAACTCGCCGTTCGCATAGGGCACGCGCGACACCGGCATCCAGGCTGCGCTGTCGGCGAAGCGGATGTCGGCGGTGCCGCCGGCGGCTTCCGCCATCGCGACGCCGTCGCCGGTGTTGCCGACCGGCGTGGGCGAGAGGTGCTCACCGCCGCGTGCCACATGCGGATACGCCTTGGCGATGCGCTGTACGTCATGCGGGAAGCCACCGCAGGCGAGCACCACGCCGCGCCGCGCGCGAATGGTGCGCTTGCCGTTGGGCCCTTCGACCTGCAAACCGACCGCGTGGCCGTCTTCGATCAACACCTTGCGCGCGGGCGTCGAGGTCTCGATCGGGATGCCGAGGTCGAGCGCCGACTTGGCCAGCCGCGCGGCCAGCGCGTTGCCGCTGGTGACGTTGATGCCGCGACGATAGAGCAGCAGTTCCTTCATGTGCGTGGCCAGCCGCCGGGCGACATAGAGGAAGGAGGTGAGCGATTTCGTGGCGCGGAAGAAATGCTTGAGGTCCGCGTTGGACGAGTTGAACATCATCCCGATGAAGGTGATGGTCTTCAACGGCGGCTTCAGCCGCTGCATGTCCCCGCCGAGGCCGCGGATGTCGTACGGTGCAGCGAGGATCGAGCGGCCGATCTGCGCACCGCCGGGCTCGTCGCAGTGATAGTCGGGGTAGAGCGTCGGCACGAACTGCATGGCGGTCTCGCGCTCGAAGAACTCCACCATCTTCGGTCCGTTGTCTAGAAAGGTGTCGACGGCGGCTGCGTCGAAGAAGCGGCCCGTCTCCTGCATGAGGTATTCGCGCACCGCCTCGCGGGTGTCGGCCGGATTCTGCTTACGGCCATGCGGCGCCAGCGGGATCCACAGCACGCCGCCCGACAGGGCCGTGGTGCCGCCGAAGACGGGCTCCTTCTCGATCACCATCACATCGAGGCCGCGCTTCTTCGCGGTGATCGCGCAGGCCAGCCCGGCTGCGCCGGAACCGACCACCAGCAGATCGCATTCGGTTTCGTGGGTCATGACTGTGTCTCCTTGGAGGGGTTCAGGCGGCAGCCGGCGTGCGGTTGAAGCCGGGGCGGGGCACCATGTCCATCAACATGCTGGACATGCCGCCGTCCACCACGAGTTCGGCGCCATTCACATACGCCGAACGGGGGCTCGCGAGGAAGAGGGCGGCGTCGGCGATGTCCTGCGGCTCGCCGATGCGGCGGCTCGCGGTCACCTGTGCGCGCCGCGCCTCGAAGCCGGGCTCCTCGTAGAAGGTGGAGGAGAGCGCGGTGCGGATCATGCCGGGGCAGATCGCATTGCTGCGAACGCCCAGCGGACCCCACTCCACGGCCATCTGCCGCGACATCAGCAGCACGCCGGCCTTGCTCGCGCTGTAGGCGCCGCTGCCGGTCTGAGGATGCAGCGCCGAGATCGAAGCCACGTTCACGATGCTGCCGCGCCGCGCGTCGCGCATCGGCTTCGAGAAGGCGCGCGCGCACAGCAGGTAGCCGGTGAGGTTGACGGCCAGCACCTGGTTCCACGCCTCGAGGCTCACGTCCGCCAGGTCGCCCGCGCGCAGCATGCCCGCGTTGTTGACCAGCACGCTGCAGGCGCCGAATTCGTCGGCCACGCGCTGCGCGGCCTTGCCGATGCTGCCCTCGCTGGCGATGTCGCACTCGATGCCGATGGCGCTTCGTCCCTGCGAACGCAACTGCGCGGCGACCGTTTCAGCGCCCTTGCCGTCCAGGTCGAGCAGTGCGACCTTCGCGCCCGCATCGCCCAGCGATCGGGCGACCGCCGCGCCGATGCCACTGGCCGCGCCGGTCACCACTGCGACCTGGTCTTCGAGCGCCAGCCATGCGTTGCCGAAAGGATGTGTTGTCGTCATGAATGTCTCCTTGGGTCTACGGCTTCATTGTTCGGCGCACCCCTTGGCAGCGGTTTGACGATTCATGCCAACAACAGGACAATTCCGGCCTTCCCGTCCGCGCCTTGCCCACATGCCAAGAGTCATTCCGAACTACTCGCTCTATGGCGATCAGGCACAGCCGAGCTGGCAGTCGACCTTCGATTTCGAATGGATCCCTGTACGTTCCAAGCGCTACAACTGGGAGATCCAGCCCCACACGCATGACGCCTTCGTGCAGATCCTCCTGCTGCGCGAGGGCGCTGCCGATGTGCAGCTCGACCATGCGCGGATCAGCGAACGCGCGCCGTGCCTGATCCTGATTCCTGCACAAACCGTGCATGGATTCCACTTCGCGCCCGACACCGACGGACCGGTGGTCACCGCGGCGCAGCGGCCGCTCGAATCGCTGGCGCAGGTGGTCATGCCCGATCTCGTCGAGAGCATCCGCAAGCCGCTCGTGATGTCGCTCGCATCGCAGGACGAGGCGATGGACGCGCTGATGCCGATCTTCCTCGCGATCGAACGCGAATCGCGGCGAAGCTCGATCGGGCAGGTCGCGGCGGCGCTGTCGCTGATCACCGCGCTGATGGTGCAGGTGGCGCGGCTGCGACAGGTCGATGCAGCCACGCCGGTGCTGCGCGATTCACGCAAGCACGGGCAGATCCAGAAGTTCCGCGCGCTGGTCGATGCGCGATTCAAGCAGCACATGCCGCTGCAGGACTACGCCTCCGAGCTCGGCATCACGCCGGGGCAGCTCACGCGGCTGTGCCGCGAAGTGCTCGGGACATCCAGCCTGGCGGTGCTGCACGCGCGGCTGGTGCACGAGGCGCAGCGCGAGCTGGTCTACACCGACGTCAGCATCAAGCGGCTCGCGAGCGACCTGGGCTTCGTCGACGAAGCGTATTTCGGCCGCTTCTTCCGCAAGCACACCGGGCTCACGCCGCGCGAGTTCCGGTCTCGCGCGCGTACAGCGATGCCGTGAGCTGAAGTCGCGGCCGGTCAGTCGGCGACCGCGACCCAGGCGTCGGTACGCGCCGACGCAAAGAGGGCCTCGACCGTGCGCAGCGTCTGCAATGCGTCCTCGATGGGCCAGCTCGGAACGGATTGGCCCAGCAGGAGCCTGGAGAACCGCTCCACCTGAAGAAGGTAGTGATTGACCGGCTCGAAGGCAAAGGTCTGCGTCGGAAATGCGCCCACGCTGGTGGCGTCGCCGACCTCCAGCTGGCATGCGGTCGGGCGGGCGTGCGCAAAGCCGAAGTTCATCCGCGCCCAGCCCTGCGACCCGAGCACCGAGAACTGCTGGTGGGTTCCCCATGCGTCGGACCCGGCTTGCGTTCCCACCGTGAACATCGCGTGACGGTCGCCATAGTCGAGCAGTCCGCTGGTCAGCCGATCGATGCCGAAGGCCGGGTCGCGATCAAGTGCGGCCACCACACGCCGGGGCGGCCGCTTGAACACCAGGTTGCAGGCGCTGATGGCGTAGGAACCCAGGTCGTACAGGGCCCCGCCGCCCGCGGCCGGATCGTTGCGCACATCGGCGGGATCGAGGAACTGCTTGGCGAGCGTGACGTGCACGGACCGCACATCGCCGATCACGCCAGAAGCGATGATCTCGTCCAGCCTGGCCCATTGCGGATGGTTGCGGAAGGCGAAACCCTCCTCGATGTGCCTGCCGCTGCGATCGCGTTCGGCGCACAGTTGCCTGATCTGCTCCGAGCTGATCGCAAGCGGCTTTTCGCAGAGCACATGCTTGCCCGCCTGCATCGCGCGCATCGACCACTCGAAGTGCAGTTGATTGGGCAGCGGGACATACACCGCGTCGATTTCGGGGTCGGTGAGCAACGCGTCATAGCTGCCGTACACCTTCGGGATACCCAGGCTCTGCGCGGCCGCACGTCCTTTTTCGAGATCGCGCGAAGCCAGGGCCGACAGGGTTGCGCTGGGCGCCTCCTTGAGTGCGGGCATCGTGCGGCCGACCGCGATGGCGGCCGCACCGAGCACGCCCCAACGAATGGTCGAGCTCATGCTTCCTACTTCTTGGGGTTGGCTTCCTTGACCGCCGCCTGGATGCTGTCGATCAGCTTCGGATCGATCTTGGTCTTCAGGAACTCGACGACCGGCGGCTGCGCGGCGGCGCGGAACTGGTCGATCTCCGCGGCCGTTGGTGTGTACACCGTCACGCCCTTCTCGACCAGGATCTTGTTGCCGTTCGCGGTGAATTCGCGGTTCGCCTTGCGTTCGGCCGCGCAGGCGACCTTCGCCGCATCGTTGACCACCTTGAGCAGATCCGGCGGCAGCGACTTGTAGAACTTGTCGCTCATGACGAACCAGTCCACGCCGTAGTTGTGACCATCGAGCGTCACGTGCTTCTGCACCTCGTAGAGCTTGGCGAAGATGACCGTGGGCACCGGGTTCTCCTGGCCGTCCACCACGCCCGTCTGAAGCGCGGTGTAGGTCTCGGGGAACGCGATCGGCGTCGGGATGGCGCCAAGTGCCTTCATTTCGGTCACGTACACAGGCGTCTCCTGCACGCGGATCTTCAACCCGTTCAGGTCCTTCGGCGAGTGAACCGGCGTCTTGCCGGTGCTGAAGTGGCGGAAGCCCACTTCGCCGAAGCAGAGGTTGTGCATGCCCGTGGCCGCCGTGAAGTTCTCCGAGAGCTTCTGGCCGAAGGGTCCGTCCATCACCTGGTCGGCGACGTCGTTGCTGGGAAACAGGTACGGGATGTCCGTGACCATCGCGCTCGGATAGAAGTTGGCCACCACGCCGGACGCGAGGCCCGCCTGGATGAACCCGTTCTTGACGCCTTCGACCAGCTCGCGCTCGCCGCCGAGCGCGCCGGCGCCGAAGATCTGGACGTCGATTCGTCCGTTGCTCTTCGCCTTGACCTCCTTGGCGAAGGTGTCGGCCATCACCGCCTTGCGCGAGGTGCTCAGGTCGACCGAGTCCGAATGCGCGAGCTTCAGGACGAACTTGTTCTGCGCGAGCGCCGGCGATACGGCGCAGCACAGGGCCGCGAAGGCCGTGGCGGCCAAGAGAAAACGTTTCGAATGATTCATGCTGAAGTCTCCAAGGTTGTGATGGTTGTGGATTGAATGCCGAGCGCGCGCGGCGGGCTCAATGAAGGTTGAATGCGTGCGGCAGCGCCAGGCTGATGGCCGGGAAGAGGGCGATGAGCACCAGGCCGATCAGCAGGACCACCAGGTAGGGCAGGAAGCGCGGCGTCATGCGCTCGACCGAGGTGTCCATCACCGAGCAGGTGACGAAGTAGCAGACGCCGAAAGGCGGAATGAAGGTGCCGATGCCCATGGCGATGATCACGACGATGCCGAATGCCATCGGATCGACGCCGTAGTTCTTGGTCAGCTGCAGCAGCATCGGCCCGAAGATCAGCAGCGACGGCATGCCTTCCAGGATGGACCCCATCACCACCATCAGCACGATCGAGAAGGTCACGAACGCGAAGGCCGACCCGCCCAGCAGCGCGAGGAAGTCCGTCACCACCGCCTGCAAGCCGCTGAGTGCCAGGGTCCAGGAGAAGGCGGCACCGGCACTGACCATGAACAGCACCATGCCGGACATCGCGGCGGACTCCGCCAGCGTGGTGATGAACGACTTGAAGCTCATGCCGCGGTAGATGAACACCGAGACGAGGATCGAGAAGACCACCGCGATCGATGACACCTCCGTCGTGGTCGCGATGCCGCCGACGATGCCGATGATCAGGATGACGGGAACCAGCAGCGCCGGCAGCGCCCGCACGCTGAGCCCGGCCTTCTCGGAGACGCTGATCGCGGCGCAGCGCGGCCAGTCGAACTTCCTGGCGCGCCGGTTGACGATGAACATGATGCAGATGCCCAGCAGCGCAGCAGGCACCACCCCGGCGACGAAGAATGTCGCGACCGAGAGCGTGGTGATTGAAGCCAGCACCATCATCACGAGGCTGGGCGGAATGGTCTCGCCCATGACGCCGGCGGCCGCCAGCACGGCGCCGCTTTCCGCGGGGTCGTAGCCCTGTTCCTTGAGCATGCCCTTGAGCGTGGTGCCCACGGCTGCCACATCGGCGATCTTCGACCCCGAGATGCCCGAGAAGATGTACATCGCCACGATGAGCGCCTGCAAGAGGCCGCCGCGCATGCGTCCCACCATCGCGGTGACCCAGTCGGCCAGCGGCTTGGTCAGGCCGCCGTCGGTCATCACGTTGCCCGCAAGAATGAAGAACGGCACCGCGAGCAGGATGAAGCTGCTGATGCCGTTGGACATCGCCAGGGAGACCGCCATCATGTCTTCGCCCGAGCTGTAGATGAAGAGATAGGCGGTGATCGCCAGCACATAGGCGATCGGGACGCCGGCGAACACGAGGAACAGCAGCAGGAGGAGGGCGAACCCGATCCCCGGCGCGCCCGTCCAGGGGCCGGTCCAGTACTGCGCGGCGTACCAGACAAGGGTCAGCACGGCGACGACTGCCGCGGCGACGGCGTTCTCTTTCCTGGAGTGCCGGCGCAATTCCGCCAGCGCAAAGACGACAGTGAGCGCCATGCCGATGAAGAACGGCAGCAGTGTCCAGGACTTGGGGATCTGCAGCACGACCGTCAGGTGCGTCCATGACTCCTGCCACATCGGAAGGGCGTAGCAAAGGCCGATGACCGCCACGGCGATCACGAAGTAGTGGCGGGCGCACTCGACAAACTCGCGCCAGCTGCCGGGAAGCCGGTCGATCGCAAAGCGCACGACCAGATGCTGCCCGCGGTGATAGGCCAGGGCGCCGCCGATGAAGGCGAGGCTGGTGAGGGAATACTCGGCCACTTCGTTCGCCCACACCAGCGAGGTATTGAAGAGCGCGCGAATGGCGGTGTTGCCGAACAGGAGCACCAGCTCCAGCAGAAGCACCACCGCGAGGATCACGTCGAAGGTCCGTTCCACCCCTGGCGGGAACCTCTGGTGGGGCGCATCGAGCGCGGCGGTCGCATCGTGGCCCGTCATCGGGTGCCCCGGACTTGCGACTGCTGCAGTTTTCATGTTGTTCATTCAGTCCCGCGAAAGTCTTGGCGTCGACGATGTCAGCGTCTCGGGCGTGTGGAAGGCCATCCGCTCGCGGCTTTCCGAGATCACGCGCGTGTCTTCGCCGAACTCGACGAGCTGCGGCTGCTCGGAAGTCCAGCGCGGCCATGGTGTGGCGCGCGTTGCGGGGTTGCCGGTGCGCGCAAAGGCGAGCAGGCTGTCCATCATGCGTGCCGAAAGCTCGCGGTCGAGGGGCGTCCACTCGCGGGTCGTTCGGAAGAGATTGAACGCATCGAGCGTGTCGAAGAAGTAGGGCAGGTCCGAGGTGTGGTACGCCCCGATCGCGGCAGGGTTGTCGTAGAAGGTCACGCCCGGCGCGAAGGGATGCACGCGCGAGAACATGTACATGTAGAACGGCGACTTCCCGGTACGGCTCTGGGCCACTGCCCAACTGTTCGCGCCCAGCTCGATCAAGCCCTCGCGCGCTGCGATCTTGCCCATGGCCTTCGCTTCGGCATCGGTCGAGGCGGGATAGATCTGCAGGAAGCGCTCGGACTTCTCACCGAACAGCTTCTTCGCGGTGGTCTTGTACTCGTCGAGAGTGGCCGCCGTGCGAAGCGCATTGGAACTTTCGTCCCGCGTAAATCCGTCCAAGATCGGTACGTCGTTCTGCTTGCCGGCCGCATAGATGTTCGGCACGGAGTCCGGCAGGAAGTAGCCGTCGACGATCACCGGCACGGTGATCGTTCCCGCGCAGCCAAGTTGGCAGTCCTTCTGCAGTTCGAGCACCTTGTCGGCCGGAAGATTGCGCATCTCGGCCAGCGTGGTGGCACCGGATGCCTTCTGCACTTCAAGTCCGATCTTCTCGGCCTCCATGCGGCCGATCAGCGGGCGGCCGGGGTCCATGAAGGTGCCGCTCATCGCGAAGGCGCGATGGAACAGGCCCTTCGAGAGCGGGCTTGCAGTGTGGGCCGATACCGAGGACGCGCCTGCGGACTGCCCGGAGATCGTCACGTTGTGCGGATCGCCTCCAAAACGCGCGATGTTGCGCTGGACCCATTGCAGTGCTGCCACCTGATCGAGGAAGCCATAGTTGCCCGAGCTGCCGTGCGACGACTCGGCCGTCAGCTCCGGGTGCGCCATGTTGCCGAGGATGCCGAGGCGGTAGTTGAAGTTGACGAACACCGCACCGCGCTTCGCGACGTTCTCGCCGTCATAGAGCGCGGAGCCGCTGGAGCCGAGCGAGTAGCCGCCGCCGTAGATGAACACGACGACGGGCAGCTTTGCACCCGGCTTCGCATGGGCGGGCTCCCAAACGTTGAGGTAGAGGCAGTCCTCGTTCGTGGCCTCTTCGCCGAAGTAGTGATTGATGTTCTTGCGGCGCAGGACCTGGATGCACTCCGGCGCCTTCCGGTCGGCGTTGTAGACACCCTTCCATGGCTTGACGGGCTGGGGATCGCGCCAGCGCAGTTCGCGCACCGGCGGCGCGGCGAACGGGACGCCGAAGTACGCTTTCACGCCCGATGCCAGCACCTTGCCTGCCACCTTGCCGGAATCGATCTGCAACGGGTCACCGGGGACGGGTCTGTCGACGACCTGCGCGTGCAGCGGCCCGGCCAGAGCGAGAACGGTCGCGGCCGTCAGGAGAAGGGTGCGCATGCTGAATCCTGTTGCTAGGGAAGAGGAAAGCCGATCAAAGACAGGCGTACGACGAAGCGGTGCGCGCCGGACCGGACCCGTTCCAGGTCGGCTTCTGCGGGTAGATGCAGATCGGCAGCGTGGTGGCCTTGTCGCGCGAGGTGATCACGATCGTGTCGGGCGCGATGCCGCGTTCCACCCAGTCCTGCAGAGTGGTGAACATCTGGTCCGATTCGCGTGTGGGCGCCTGGTTGTTGTCACCCGGGAGCGCGGGCATCGCGACGATGTCGTTGGCCCCGGCCACCGTGTAGCCGCGGCCCTGCGAGCTGTGGGCCATGCCCGGAATGTTGTACATGCGCAGGAAGCGCTGTGTCTGCGCGTCGCCGCCGGCCCACGACTTGACCCGCTCGTAATAGAAGGTGGCGCCGGCGGGCGGGATCGAGTCCTCGGCGAGGCCGTTCCACAGGATCATCTTTCGGCCGCCGTCGCGCAGTTCCGCGAGCTCGGCCTTGTCGGCGAGGTGCTCGCGCAGGAAGGCGACGCTGGGCACGCGCTGCAGTGCCTGCGCATAGCTGGCATAGGTGAGCTCCTGCCAGCGGTTGCGCTCCTGTGTCGAGGCATTGACGATCGGCGGGTCCGAGTTGGCCGAGGCGTCGGCGGCGTATCGCACGTCCTGCATCGCGAGCGCGAGCACATCGGTGCGGGCATTGACGATCTGCCCGGTCAGGTTGGAACCGCGCGGAAAGCCCCACCAGAGCTGCTTGGGTCCCAGCACGGCACCCGTGCGGCCTTCCCGCGTCTGCTGCGGGTCGTAGCTGCCGTCGGTGGTCGGGCCGTACCAGATCTTGTTCAGCGCGCGAGCCTCGGGCACGGACATGCAGGTTGCGGCATCGGCGTTCGTGCCGGTGACGCCTTCGCCCGCTGCGCCGGTGCAGAGCGTCGCAGCATCGCGCAGGGGATCGTAGGCACACGACGCCGGGTCGACGATGTAGCCGAGCTTCGGCCTGTCGCAGCTCGCGACCGCGCGCGCGGTGGCTGCCGATACCTTGCGGGCGAACGTCGTGGCGGCAGGCTTGTCGAGCGCGGAGATGCCCAGGTCGGACTTCATCACGACCTGCGGATAGAGCGCCGCGAGCCCGAACAGCGATGCGTTCACCGCCGGCTGTGCGATGAGGTAGCCGTCGTACTGCGCCGGCCATTCCTGCGCCACCTTCAGGCCCTGCCGGCCGCCGGTGGAATGGCCGTCGTAGTAGGCGTAGCGTGGCGCGCGGCCGTAGTACGCCTCGACGAGTGCACGGGTCTTCACCGCCTGTTCGTACATGGCGCGCCGGCTCATGTCGCGCATGCTTTCGAGGTTGATCGCGCCGTTGGAAAGAAAGGCGAATGACACATCCTGGTACCACGGCTGGCCGCCATCGTGCGTGCCGGATGCGAATCCCATGTTCGCGATGGCGATCGCCGGCACCTTGCTGCCGATCTTGTCGGGCTCGCGATGACCACCGCCCACCCAGCCGCCGCCGCCGTAGTTGCGGATGCGTTCGTTCCAGCCGTCGGGCAGCCAGATCTCCATGCCGATGCCCTCCGTATAGGAGCGCGCGGTTGGGTCCTTCTCGGCGGTGGCGCCGGGGCCCACGAGCAGCTTGACGAGACACATGTCGCGCGCGGCGGTGACCGGCTTCTGTGAATCGACCGCCGTGAGCTGCGTGCCCTTGGCGATGCGGCGGACCGCGATCACGCGGGTCTGCGCGTCAGGCTGGAACGCGGTCTTGATGCTGTCGTCGCAGGCGAGCGCAGGGGGCTTGGCGCTCGTCGGCTGGGGTGATGCGCAGGCCACCAGCAAGGCGGCCGGCAAGGCGAGCAGGCAGGCGCTGAGCAGTTTCACGTCGGTTCTCCGGAAGAAAGGGCTCGCGCGGTCTTGGCGTGGCGTATCGATGGGCTCGCTTGCGCGATGGCCTCATGCTAACAATGTTGTTAACACGCGCCGGTCCGGGATTTCCCGCAGCCTCGCATCTCGCATACTCGGCTCATGGCCCGCGCAAAAACATCGTCCGCTGCATCGAAGACTTCAACCGCCGACGGCGAACTCGAGTTGAATCGCAGCGCGCTGCTCGAGGCTGCGAAGCTGGAGTTCGCGAGCCATGGTCTCAAGGGCGCCAGCCTGGAGAACGTGGCGCGAGCCGTCGGCATCACGCGGGCCATGATCTATTACTACTTCGGCGGGCGCGAGGGCCTCTACCTGGCGACGCTGGAAGAGGCGTACCGCGGCATCAACCTGGCCGAAATGGCGCTGGATGTGGACAAACTCGATCCGGAAAAGGCAATGCGCAAGCTGATCGATTTCCGGATCGACTTCTATGCGCAGAACCCGAGCTTTGTCGCGCTCGTTGCGGTGGAGAACCAATTGGAAGGCGTCTTCCTGAGGCAAACCGGCATCGTGCGCGACCGCGGCACCCACAACCTCGCACGGACCCGCTCCGTGTTGGAGCGTGGCCAGCGAGAGGGCGTGTTCCGCAAGGATGTCGATCCGTTCGAACTTCATCAGGTCATGGTGTCGCTCGGCATCTTCAACGTGTCCAACCGCCACACCTTCGGGCTGATCTTCGGGCGCGACCTGTCGAGCCCGGCGCAGCTCGCGCGGACGCGAAAGCTGGCGACGGAAGTGGTGCTCCGGTATCTCGCGCCCGCGAGGAAAACGGTTCAAGATTGACGCACAGGTGACCCGATGACCGAGATCCTTTCCACACCCCTTGATCGAGCGGCCGAGAGCGTGGGCAACATCGTGCTCCTGGAGCACTACAACTGCGTGATCGACGACCAGCGCCTGGCGACGCTGTTCTACGTGACGGCGATGGGTGGAACCCGCGACCCGTATCTCTTCACCGGGCTCGACAACATGTGGGTCAACTTCGGGCGAACGCAGGTCCACATGCCCAGCCGTGGCCATCCGCCCGTGGCGCAGCGGCTGCGCGGCACCGCCGGTTTCGTCGTGCCCGACCTCGCCGCCATGGCGGCCCGGCTGGACTTTGTTCGCGCCGAGATGGCACGCGTCGCACCGGAGCGCGGTCATCTCTTCGACTACCAGGTGGGCCTGGACGCGATCGAGCTGCGTTGCCCGTGGGGCAATCGAATCCGCTGCCATGCGCCTTCGGCGCGATTCGGCCGCATGGAACTCGGCCTTTCCTATATCGAGTTCGACGTGCCGCCGGGCACCGCGGCGGGCATCGGGCGTTTCTACGAGCAGGTGATGAAGACGCCCGTGCGCCTCGCGCAGCAGGGCGTCGAAGTCATGGCCGGCGTTTCGCAATCGTTGCGGTTCACCGAGACCGAGCGCCCCTTGCCGGACTACGACGGCCATCATTTCCTGATCTACCTCGCGGACTTCTCCGGTCCGTATCAGTGGCTGAAGGACCGCGGACTCATCACGAAGGACGTGGATCCGCACGAATGGCGGCTCGAATGGATCTGCGATCCCGAAGACGGACGCCGCCTTTTCCAGGTCGAGCACGAGGTCCGCAGCATGCGGCATCCGCTGTTCAACCGGCCGCTGGTCAACCGCAATCCCGCGATCACGAACATCGACTACCGGCGCGGAAACGAAGCATTCGCCGGGGACTTCTGATCCGCGCGAAGCGCGCGTCCCCGCCGATGCCTAGCGTCGATCGAGCAGGAACTGGCCGAAGAAGTCGGCCAGTTCGTTGTGCGCGTCCAGCGCAAGCACGTTCGAGACGTACTGGTCGGGACGCACGATGACCATCGCGCCGTTCGCGCGATCGATGCCGCGCAGGTCGAAGATGTCCGGGCCTTTCCTGAGATCCGGGCAATAGGCCTTCTCGTAGTCGATGAGGCCGAAGCAGCCCTTGCGCGGCATCAGGATCGAAGGCAGCTCCTCCACCTTGAGCTCGCGGTGTCCCTGCTGGAAGACCGCGCGGACGTCGATGACGCTGTCGATGTCGACATCGGTCCCAGTGGGCGTGAAGCGGTGGATCGGCGAGTCCGGCGCATCCGCCAGGAACGCCATGAGGTCCCGCAGCCGCTTGCCGGTCGCATCGGCGAACGCATAGATGCGCCAGGCCCCATCGGCGCGCGCCGCATGGCCGAGCTGGACCGGCTTGGCGTCGGCAAGGCGCACGACCGGGCCCGAGTGGAAGCGCATGCCGATCGTGAATCCGCGGGCGAGGTCCTGGTGGGTTGCTTCGGCCGTCAGCGGCGTCGTCGGTGTGTAGTGCGTCGCGACCCCGGCCGTGTAGCGACCCGACTTCACGAAGTAGGCCTGGAGCTCCTGCGGATCGACACCGCCGAGTTCCGGATGCGCCGGATCCTTCGGTGGCGATGCCATGATCTTCGACCACTCCTTGTCGAAGTCGATGAGCTGCTGCGCGATCGCATGGCGCTCGGTGTGGTAGGTGCGCAGCAGTTCCGGGCCGGCACGTCCTTCGAGCACCGAGGCGAGCTTCCAGCCCAGGTTGAACGCGTCCTGCATCGAGACGTTCATGCCCTGGCCGGCCTTCGCGCTGTGGGTGTGGCAGGCATCGCCGGCGATGAAGACGTGCGGCAGGCGCGAGCCGGCCTGGTCCGCGGGCACGTCGTCGAAGCGGTCGGTGACGCGCTGGCCGACCTGGTACACCGCGAACCACACCACCCGTTTCACGTCGAGCGAGTAGGGATGCAGGACGCGCTGGGCCGTCGCGATGACCTTCTCCTGGGTGAAGTCCTTGATGGCTTCGCGATGGTTCGGGTCGATGTCGCCGAGGTCGACGTAGAGCCGCACCATGTACCCGCCCTCGCGCGGGATGAGCAGGATGTTGCCCTCGTCCGCGGACTGGATGGCGGCCTTCAGCCGGATGTCCGGGAAGTCGGTGACGGCCAGCATGTCCACGACGCCCCAGGCGTGGTTGGCGAAGTCGCCGTGCGGCATCGCGCCGATCGAATTGCGCACCAGGCTTCGCGCGCCATCGCAACCCACCACGTACCGGGCGCGGACCGTGCTCTCGGAGCCCTTGGCCACGTCGCGCAGCGTCACCACGACCGGATGATCGCCCTCGGGCTCGACCTCCAGGGTGACGAACTCCAGCCCGTAGTTGGCCTCGAGCCGCGTCGGCGACATGCGCATGTAGTCGAGCAGGTACTGCTGCAGCCGGGCCTGGTTGACGATCAGGTGCGGAAACTCGGACAGGCCGTCCTCGGTGTCCTGCACGCGGCCGGTGCGCTCGATGCGCGTGCGGTCCTGTTTCGACGGCCGCCAGAAGACGGTCTCGTTGACCCAGTAGGCCTCGCGGATGAGCTTCTGCGCCAGGCCGAAGGCCTCGAACATCTCGACCGTGCGGCAGGCGATGCCGTCCGCCTGGCCGACCTTGAGCGGGCCCTCGCGTCGCTCGATCAGCCGGGTGCTGATGCTGGGGAAGTTCGACAGCTGCGCGGCCAGCAGTGCCCCTGCGGGCCCGCTGCCGACGATGAGCACGTCGACGGTGTCGGGGAGCTTTTCCTTGGTGATGTCGGGGTCGCCGGGCGCGTAGCCATTCAGATAGAACTGCATGTTTGCCTCCGTCGCTGGGTGTTGCGTGAGGGTTCAGGACGCGGCCTGCGAATCGCCGTCGATCGGGATCATCTGTCCCGAGATCGAGCGTCCGGCGCCGGAAGCCAGGAAGACCACCAGTGCCGCGATGTCCGCCGGATCGACGAAGCGCTTGATGGACTGGTTGGCCAGCGCCGCCGCTTCTTCCTGCGCCATGCTGCGTCCGCTGACCGATGCGCGGCCTTCGAAGACCTGGCGCAGGCGCGGGCCGTCCACCGCGCCGGGCAGGATCGCGTTGACGCGAATGCCGAACTCGCCGAGTTCGCGCGCGAGGGTCTTGGTGAAACCGATGAGCCCCCACTTGGTGGTCGCGTACGGGCTGCGATTCGGGTAGCCGAAGCGCCCCGCGAGCGATGACATCACCACGATCGATCCCGCGGCCGACTTCTTCAGGTGGGGGATGGCGGCCTGCGTGACCGTGAAGGTGCCCGTGAGGTTGATGCGCAGAACGGCTTCCCATGCGTCCGGGTCCATGTCCGCGACGCTCGCAGTCGGCCCCGCGATGCCGGCGTTGTTCACCAGCACGTCGAGGCCGCCGAGCGCATCCGTCGCCTCCTGGACCATGCGCTGCACCGCGCCGCGATCGGCGATGTCGCAGACGCTGGTCGTGATGCCGGGCGCCTGCGTGCGCAGTTCGTCCAGTGCATTCGCGTCGATGTCGCAGGCGTGGACGCGCGCGCCCGCGGAGGCGAAGGCCATGGCGATGGAACGGCCGATGCCGCCCGCGCCCGCGGTGACAAGGACGCGTTGACTGTCGACTGCTGTCATGGGGAACTCCTTGATCGCTGGATCGCGGCCTGGCTCAGGCGCACGCGGCGCGGATGAATTCGGGCACCACCACCGCCTTGAGCTTCCCGCTGTCTTCCTTCACGCACAGCGCCCGGGTCTCGCGCCCTTCGCAGATCAGCGTGTCGCCCCGCGTCACGCGGTGGGTCTGGATGAAGACCTTGCCGCGCCATTCTTCGACGCTGGTGTGAATCTCGATGCGCTCGCCATAGGAGACCGCGGTGCGGAAGCGGGTGTGGATTTCCAGCAGCGGCGCGCCGATGCAGCCCGGCAGCGCCGTCATTGCACGCCAGGGCGGCAGCCCGCAGGCGGTGAAGTAGTGATGCGAAGCGGCATCCATCCATCGCGAGTAGTTCGGAAAGAAGACAATGCCCGCGGGATCGCAGTCGCCGAACTGCACGTCGACGACATAGACGATGGTCTTGCTCATGGGTTTCAAACTGCTCGCTCCGATAGGGATCATTGTTCTTCGTTGCGCACGAACGCACAGTCGATGCGCCGACACTCGGGATAAGGGTTTGCCCTATATCAAGGCGTTGAGCCCGAGGAGGATGGGATGAGCCGCCAGCAACGCGCGCCCGCCATGTCGCTCACGCTCGACGAGTTGCTCGAACAGTCCGCGTGGTTCGTCCAGCTCGACGAGCCCGCGCAGGCGCAGGTTCGCCGCGATGCGACCGAGCGCGCGGTGGCGATGGGTGATTCGCTCGGCCATCACGGCGAGCAGCAGCACGCCTGGTATGGCGTTCTCGAAGGGCTGGTCAAGTGGGCGATCACCGCGCACGACGGGCGCACGGTCTCCCTGGGCGGCCAGTCGGTGGGCAGCTGGTTCGGAGAGGGCACGCTGATCCGCAACACGCCGCGCCAGTCGGATCTCGTGGCGCTGCGCCACAGCAGGGTCGCACTGATTCCGTTCGACACCTTCGACTGGCTGCGCCACCACCGGCCGTCGTTCAACGACTTCCTCCTGCTGCAGGTGAACGAGCGCCTGCACTGGTTCATGGGCAACTACGCGGCGCAGGGCCTGCTGGATACCGACAGCCAGGTGGCCCGCGCACTCATGGGCATGGTGCATCCGCTGGCGAACCCGCGCGGCGAGCGCCACCTGCAGATATCGCAGGAAGAGCTCGCCAATCTGGCCGCAGTCTCGCGCCAGAGCTGCAACAGCGCGTTGATGCGCTTCAAGAACGCCGGCCTCGTGCGAAGCGAGTACGGAGGCATCGTCATGCTCGATCTGCCCGGCCTGGAACGACTGGTGCCGTAGGCGTTTCGAGGGCCGCATTGCGCCCCTCGGGTTTACCCTTATCCGAACTGTCGGACGATCGACTGCGGCAAGGCGGGCCGCCCGGAATGATGCGTGCCATGGCATGGCGCCATCACAAGGAGACACGCAATGAACCACGCAGCGTCGGTGGCCCCTGGGGTCGCGGACATCCACCCGTCATCGATCCGATCCGCGGAGGACGACATCTATCGCAGGATCAGCTGGCGGGTCATGCCGATCGTGCTGGTCGCCTACGTCTTCGCGTTCCTCGACCGCATCAACGTCGGCTACGCCCAGCTCCAGATGAAGCAGGACCTGGCGTTCTCCGATGCGATCTACGGACTGGGCGCCGGCCTCTTCTTCGTCACCTATCTGCTGTTCGAGGTGCCGAGCAACCTGCTCCTCGAAAAGATCGGCGCCCGCCTGACCTTCCTGCGCATCATGGTGCTGTGGGGGCTGGCCTCGTCGGCCACGGCCTTCGTCACCGAGCCCTGGCAGTTCTACGGCGTGCGCCTGCTGCTGGGCATGTTCGAAGCCGGCTTCTTCCCCGGCATCATCCTGTACCTCACCTACTGGTATCCGAGCCACCGCCGCGGCCGCGTGACCGGGCTGTTCCTCTTCGGCATGCCGATCACGGGCGTGCTCGGCGGGCCCCTGTCGGGAATGATCATGGGCGGCATGGAAGGCATGGCCGGGATGCATGGCTGGCAGTGGCTGTTCATCGTGCAGGGCCTGCCGACCGTCCTGATCGGCTTCCTGCTCTACCGCCTTCTGCCGAACAAGCCGGCGCAGGCGCCGTGGCTGAGCGACGCTGAAAAGGCCCATGTGCAATCGGTGCTCGACGCCGACCACAAGGCCGACCACAAGGCCGACGCGAAATCCGGCCACCACGGCAAGCTGGCTGCCGCGCTGTCGGACCCAAAGACCTACGTGCTCGCCTTCGTCTACTTCTGCTGTGCCTGCGCGGTCTACACAGTCACCTTCTGGCTGCCGACGATGATCAAGGGCCTGGGCATTTCCTCGATCGGGGCGATCGGCTGGATCACCGCCGTTCCCTACGTCTTCGGCGCGCTCGGCGTGCTGGTGATCAGCCGCAGCTCCGACCGATTCAAGGAGCGTCGCTGGCATGTCGGCGGAACCCTCGTCGTGGGTGCGGCGGCGCTGTTCGCCACCTCGTTCCTCGGCACGGCCTTCGCGCCGGTGATGCTGCTGCTGTGCTTCGCGGCCTTCTTCATCTTCGGCGGCGGCTCGTTGTTCTGGTCGATTCCGCCGACCTACCTCGGCCGCGACGCGGCCGCCGCCGGCATTGCCGTCATCAGCTCGCTCGGCATCCTGGGGGGCTTCGTCAGTCCCACGGTGATCGGCTGGATCAAGAGCCTCACCGGCAGCATCCAGATGGGCCTGGGCGCCTTGACTGCACTGGTCATCGTCGGCGGACTCACGATCCTGATCGCCTTGCCGAAGAGCGCGGTGCGCGTCGGCACCGACGCCTGATTACTTCATCCCTCCCCACAAGTCCTTCTATCGAGACCCGAGCCATGAGCAAACCCAAAGTCATCGTGACCATCGCCCCGACCGGCGGCATGGCCACCAAGAAGATGAACCCGAACCTGCCGACGCAGCCGCAGGAGATCGCGGACGACACCTACCGCTGCTACAACGCCGGCGCCAGCCTGGTGGCGGTGCATGCGCGCCGGCCCGACGACGAGGCGACCTGCGAGCCGTCGATCTACACCCGCATCAACCGGCTGATCCGGGACAAGTGCGACATCATCCTGAACAACTCCACCGGCGGCGGCATCAACGGGGACATGGTGCGCGAGCTGCCCAACGGCCTGTGGGAGATCCAGTGGGAGCAGCGCCTGAAAGGCATGCAGGGCGAGGGCGTCGAGATGTGCACGCTCGATGCGCAGACGGTCATTGCGAGCTTCGGCGGCAAGGAAATCCTGGTGGCGACACCGCCCACGTGGATCCGCCAGATCGCAACCATGATGAAGGAGCGCGGCATCAAGCCCGAATGGGAGGTGTTCGGCCTCGCTGACATCGTCCAGGACGTCCAGCGCTCGCTCAACGAGGGCCTCGACGACGCGCCTCACTTCATCAACATCGTCATCGGTGCCAATGCCTTCCAGGGCGCCTTGCCCTACACCCCGAAGCTGCTGCAGACGATGGTGGACCACCTTCCGGCGAAGACCGTGTTCAACGTCAGCGCGATCGGCGCGGCGCAGCTGCCGGCGGCGATGAACTCGCTGCTGCTGGGCGGCCACGTCCGCGTTGGGCTCGAGGACAACCTCTACTACGAGCACGGCGTGCTGGCCACCAACGTGCAGCTCGTCGAGCGGCTCGTCCGGCTGATTCGCGAGATGGGCTACGAGCCGGCCACGCCGGCCGAAGCGCGCGAGATCATCGGCCTGCGTCCGCTGCGCTGAGACACGCGAGATCATGGACAGAGCGAACACCAAGGTGGCCGTCGTCGGCACCGGCGTCATCGGTGCAGGCTGGGCGGTTCACTTCCTGGCGCAGGGATTCGACGTCACGGCGACGGACCCGGCGCCCGGCGCCGAGGCGCGCCTGCGCGAATGGGTCGACGCCGAGTGGCCAACCGCTCAGGCGCTCGGCCTGGCGCATGGCGCATCGAAGGACAGGCTGTCGTTCACGACGGACGTGGCGCAAGCGGTGCAGGGCGCCGTCTTCATCCAGGAGAGCAGCCCCGAGCGACTGGACGTCAAGCACGCCTTGATCCGGGCGATCGAATCCGCCGCGGGGACCGACGTCATCATCGCCTCGTCTTCGTCCGGCCTGTCGGCCAGCGAGATCCAGGCGGGCGCCACGCATCCAGAGCGCATCGTGCTGGGCCATCCCTTCAATCCGCCGCACCTCATTCCGCTGGTGGAGGTTGGCGGCGGCAAGCTGACGTCGGCCGAGAACGTGACCCGGGCGATGGCGTTCTATGCATCGACCGGCAAGAAGGCCATCCGCATCAACAAGGAAGTCAAGGGCCACATTGCAAACCGCCTGCAGGTGGCGCTCTGGCAGGAAGCCATCTCGCTGGTGCAGCGCGGTGTCGCCTCGGTGGAAGACATCGACACCGCGATCTCGTACGGGCCGGGCCTGCGATGGGCATTGCTCGGCCCCTTCATCAACCTGCACGCATCCGGTGGGGCAGGGGGCATCACCCATCTGCTGCAGCATCTGGGGGGCTCGCAGCGCGAATGGGCGCGCGACCTCGGAAAGTATCCGGAGACGGACGACTATATCGATCAGATTGCGCGGGGTGTCGATGACGAACTGAAGGGGCGCGACTTTGCCGCGATGCTCCGTGAGCGGGATGAACTGCTGGTTCAGTTGATTGCGACGAAGGCGTCGAAGTCGCAGATTCCGTAGGGCGATTCAGCGCCGGGGACCTTCGCGACGAGAAGGCCGATCACCGGCGACGCTCTGCCGGCATCGGACGCCGGCCCAGCTCGACTGCAACGGCCATGGGCACGCCGTGGCGAGTCACCTTGAACTCGACACGGCTGCCGGGTGCCAGCATCGCCGTTTCATTGATGAGGGCCGTGGCATCGGCGATCCCCTTGCCATTCATCGCAGTGACGGTATCGCCCACGCGCAACCCGGCTCTCTCGCCCGGCCCACCGCGCTGAACCTTCTCCACCACCGCGCCGGCGGCATCTTCGGCGCCGTGTTTGGCGTCGCGCGCGACCACGCCGATCCAGCCTCGCTCGACGCGCCCGTGCGCAATGATCTGGTCCATCACTTCGCGCGCCAGGCTCACCGGAATCGCGAAGCCGATGCCCTGGGATCCTCCGCTTTCCGAAAAGATGGCCGCATTGATTCCGACCAGGTTGCCGTCGATGTCCACCAATGCACCGCCCGAGTTTCCGGGGTTGATCGCTGCGTCGGTCTGGATGAAGTTCTCGAACGTGTTGATACCAAGGCGATTCCGGCCGGTGGCACTGACGATGCCCTGAGTCACGGTCTGTCCGACCCCGAACGGATCCCCCACGGCAAGCACGATGTCCCCCACCTGTACCGAGCCCGGCTCCGCGAACGTGATCGGCGGGAGGTCCGTCGCATCCACCTTCAGCACCGCGAGATCGGTGTCGGGGTCGCGGCCGAGCAACTGCGCGTCAGCCACCTTGCCGCTCGGCAGCATGACGGCGATTTCAGTCGCACCGTCCACCACGTGGTTGTTGGTCAGGATATAGCCCTGTGCCGCGACGATCACGCCGGAGCCCAGGCTCAGCGAATCCTGGCCGCGCCGGCTGCGGCGGCTCGACGCGCTGCGCGTGTAGATGTTGACGACCGAGGCCGACGCCTTGCGCGCTGCCGAGCGATAGCCCGTGTCGCGCCGGCCAAGTATCGTGCTCGCCAGCGATGTACTGCCGGCTGCCTCATGAATCGTGACGACGTCGTTGCGGGCGGGCGGCGGCGAGGCAGGGCCGAACGCATGCCAGGCGATCAGCAGGCCGGCGCCCACGGTGACGGCTTGGGCGAGCAGCATCCAGAGTCGATGCAGAGTATTCCAATTGGCTTTCATTCGAGCTGGCTCATGTGCGGGAGCAGTTCACGGATTTTGTATCCATACGGCGCGCTGGCCGTGCCAAGTGTTTCGGCATGTACTCGCGCTCTTCGTCATCCACATCCGTGCTAGTCTTGCCCGATGCTGCTTCGTCAGCCTGTCTGGAAGCAAACGCGGCCTTCGGGTCGCTTTTTCATGGCAGGGCCGTTTTGGGCCCTATCCGACAAGAGCCACGCCTTGAGCCTCGATCGATCTTCTTTCCTCCGCCTGTCCACTGCTGGTGCTGCGCTTGCGGCCATGCTTCTTGCCGCACCGGCCAATGCCGCCGACGTGAGCGTCGGCGTGGGCATCAACCTCCCGGGAGTGCTTCCCGTTCCTGCACCTGCCCCGGTGTATGTCCCGGCCCCGGTGTACGTCGCTCCGCCGCGTCCCGTCTACGTTGCTCCGCCTCCCGTGTACTACGGCCCGGCACCGCACTACGACCAGCGGCGCGGTCATGGCTGGAACGATCAAGGCCATCGCCACGGGGACCATGGCCGGCACGAAGGCCGACACCACGATAGAGATTGAATTCGCGGAATGACGGCGTTGGCCGAACCGGTTCGCCGGGCCGGCAAACCCACCGCTTCCGGATCGTTCTCGCGGCCGCCGCTTGGAAAAGCTTGAGGCGACGGCCGAGATCAGTGGCTCGCCACCAGTTCCTTCAGCAATTTGATAGCCGCCTGCTGGGTGCGCGTGACCGGTCGTTGCGAACTGGTCGCCAACCAGGCCCGCACCCGCAATGACGGCTCGCCGATCGGCCGCACCATGTAAGCCGAGGGCCGCACCGAGCTCGCCACCGCGTGGCGCGTCAGGACGGCGCTGCCCAGTCCCTCGGCGACCAGTTCGAGGATCGCAGGAACGCCGTCGATTTCCATCGCCACCTGCGGCAGCCGGCCAAGCGCGGCCAATTCCGATTCCACCTGCATGCGAATGGCATTGGGCCGGCTGGGAATGATCAAAGGCAAATCGGCCAACTGCAGCGCGGACACGGGCAGCGGCGGGTCTTCCGCCAGGCCGAGCGGGCGCTGTTGCACCAGCACCAGTTCCTCTTCCATCAGGGGAAGGATGTCGAAGCCCGCGGTGGGCTGGGCGTTGTAGAGCACCGCGACATCGAGGCGGCCGGAGGCCAGCGACTCCTGCATGGAGATGCTCAGTCCTTCGGTGATCGACAACTGCGCCTGCGGCAGCCGCTGGCGAAATTCGCGCATCAGCGGCACCGCGTAGGCGCGGGCCACGCTGGGAGGCAGGCCCAGCGCCACGCGGCCGGCCAGACCGCCGCGCTCGAAGGCCAGCTCCTCCTGTGCGCGCGCGACCTGGTGCAGGATGCCTCGCCCATGCTCCAGCAGGAGGTTCCCGGCCTCGGTCAGCGTGACGCCGCGGCCGTTGCGCGCCAGGAGGTTCTGGCGCAGTTCCACCTCCAGCGATCGCACCTGGCGGGAGAGGGCCGGTTGAGCCACGTCCAGCACCTGCGAGGCCCGCGTGAAGCTGCCGAGCTCCGCTACGCGCACGAAATATTCAAGTTGCTTGAGATCCACGTCCGCCGCCGCTGTCGATCGTGACAATAGGTATCGCGAAAACGGGAATCTTATCGAAAGATATGCCGATTTGCTCTAACTGATAGCAACAGAAGTCGCTGTTCAGAAGGCGTTGCCCTTCCGACAATCCGGCTCAGCTTCCCGCCGCTTTCATCCGAGCGAAGCATCTATCAGGAGACAAGTGCATGACCACTCCCTTGCGAGGCATCTCGTCCATGGCGACCCGCCAGGTTCTCGCCGAACTGGTCCAGGGTTGGACGACGCGCGGCGGCGAACCAGTCGCCATCGAATCGGTCGGCGGCGTCGATGCGGCCCGTCGCGTGCAGGGTGGCGAGGAACCCTTCGACGTCGTTTTCCTGGCTTCCGACGCCATCGACAAGCTGCAGGCCGCCGGGCGCGTGGTGCCGGGCAGCAAGGTGGACCTCGTGCATTCCGGCGTCGCGGTAGCGGTGCGTACGGGCACGCCGCATCCAGATCTGAGCTCCGAAGCGACTGTCCGGCAGGCCGTGCTGGCAGCTCCCACGATCGGCTATTCGACCGGCCCCAGCGGCGTCGCACTGCAGAAGCTCTTCGAGCGCTGGGGCATTGCCGAACAGGTGCGCGAGCGCACGGTGCAGGCCCCGCCCGGCGTCCCCGTCGGCTCGCTGGTGGCCCAGGGGCAAGTCGCGCTCGGCTTCCAGCAGTTGAGCGAACTGATCAGCCTGCAAGGCATCGACGTGGTCGGCCCGCTGCCGGCAGAGATCCAGATCACCACCACCTTCTCAGGCGGCATCGTGGCCGGTTCGGCGAACGCCGACGCCGTGCGCCGCCTGCTGACTTTCATGGCCTCGCCCGAAGCGGCCGAGGCCAAGCGGCGCCAGGGCATGGACGCGGCCTGAGCGCAGTTTTCTTCAACCGATCACACAACAAACGGGAGACGCAATGACTGAAACGACTCTTCGCGGATCGCAGGCGAATGTCCAGACCCTGCTCAATGAAACCCCCTTCACGCCCTACCAATGGATGGTGTTCGGGTTGTGCTTTCTCATCGTGCTGCTCGACGGCTTCGATACGGCGGCCATCGGCTTCATCGCGCCGTCGCTCATCAGCGAGTGGGGCATCGACAAGGGCGATCTCGGCCCGGTGCTGAGCGCCGCCCTGTTCGGGCTGGCGTTCGGCGCACTGAGCGCGGGCCCGCTGGCCGATCGCTTCGGCCGCAAGAGCGTGCTGACCGTCGCGGTCGTGATCATGGGCGCGGCCTCCCTCGTGTCGGCCAGTTCCGGCTCGTTGACGTCCCTGACGATCTGGCGTTTCATCACCGGTCTCGGCCTCGGTGCGGCGATGCCCAACGCGGTGACGCTGATGAATGAATATTGTCCAGACAGCAAGCGGTCCTTCATCACCAATTGCATGTTCTGCGGGTTCCCCGTGGGTTCGGCCTTCGGCGGCTTTTTCGCGGCCTGGCTGATTCCCCATTTCGGCTGGCGCAGCCTGCTGATCCTCGGCGGCATCGTGCCCCTGCTGCTGGCGGTGCTGATGCTGGTGGCGCTTCCCGAGTCGGTGCGCTTCATGGTCGCGCGCCGCTATCCGGCCGACCGAATTCGCAAGGTGCTGTCCCGCATCACGCCGCGCGCCGCGAAGGTAGAGAGTTTCACGCTCGATGAAATGCGCGAGCCGGCCCATGCGGCAGGCGAGGCCGGTCCGCAGGGCCTGCGGCTGATCTTCACCAGCAAGTTCATCGTCGGCACGCTGATGCTCTGGATCGCCTACTTCATGGGCCTGGTCATCGTCTACGGGCTGGTGAACTGGATGCCGGTGCTGTTCAAGGAGTCCGGCATCCCGCCCGCACAGGCTTCGATCGTCGCGGCGCTGTTCCAGCTGGGCGGCGTGGGCGCCATCTTCTTCGGTCTGCTGATGGACCGTTGGAACGCCAACCTCATCATTGCGGTCGGCTACTTCCTGACCGCCATCGCGGTGGCGCTGATCGGGCAGGTGCTCGGCTCCGGCGTGGCATCGCTCGTGGTGGCAGTGTTCCTGGCTGGCCTGATCATGAACGCCTCGCAGTCGTCGATGCAGGCACTGGCGGCTGAGTTCTATCCCACGTCCGGACGGGCGAGCGGTGTTTCCTGGATGCTCGGCATCGGTCGCTTCGGCGGCATCGCCGGTTCGTTCCTGGTCGCGGAACTCTCCCGTCGTCACCTGGAACTGCCGCAGGTCTTCCTGATCGTGGGCATCCCCGGGCTGATCGCCGCGGCGGCGCTGCTCATCAAGAACCGCGTGACCGGCCCGGCGGGCGGTGCGGCGATGCAGGTTGTCGCCCACTGACCGGCAAACAGGCCGAACATATTCACCTACTGCAAAACAGAACAGGAGCTCAAGCATGATCATCGACTGCCACGGCCACTACACGACGGCGCCGAAGGCGCTGGAGAACTGGCGCAATGCCCAGATCGCCGGCATCAAGGACCCATCGGCCAAACCGAATCCTGCCGACCTGAAGATCAGCGACGACGAGCTGCGTGAATCGATCGAGACGAACCAGCTGCGTCTGATGAAGGAGCGCGGTTCCGACCTCACCATCTTCAGCCCGCGCGCGAGCTTCATGGCGCACCACATCGGCGACTTCGAGGTCTCCAGCACCTGGGCCGCGATCTGCAACGAGCTGTGCCATCGCGTGAGCCAGCTGTTCCCAGACAACTTCATCGGCGCGGCCATGCTGCCGCAATCGCCGGGCGTCGATCCGAAGACCTGCATTCCCGAACTGGAGAAATGCGTCAAGGAATACGGCTTCGTCGGCATCAACCTCAACCCGGACCCCTCGGGCGGCCACTGGAACAGCCCGCCGCTGACCGATCGCCACTGGTACCCCATCTACGAGAAGATGGTCGAGTACGACATCCCGGCCATGATCCACGTCAGCACGAGCTGCAACGCCTGCTTCCACACGACCGGCGCGCACTACCTGAACGCCGACACCACCGCGGTCATGCAGTGCATCCAGGGCGACCTGTTCAAGGACTTCCCGACGCTCAGGTTCGTCATTCCGCACGGCGGCGGCGCAGTGCCTTACCACTGGGGCCGCTTCCGCGGCCTGGCGCAGGAGATGAAGAAGCCGCTGCTCTCCGAGCACATCCTGAAGAACATCTTCTTCGACACCTGCGTGTACCACCAGCCGGGCATCGACCTGCTGACCAAGGTGATCCCGGTCGAGAACATCCTGTTCGCGAGCGAGATGATCGGCGCGGTGCGCGGCATCGATCCGGAGACCGGCAACTACTACGACGACACCAAGCGCTATGTGAGCGCCACCGCCAACCTCACGGACGAGCAGCGCTACATGGTGTTCGAGGGCAATGCACGGCGTGTCTTCCCGCGCCTCGACGCCGCCTTGAAGGCCAAGGGCAAGTAATCCAGCAATCTAGGAGAACGAACATGTATGAACTCGGCGTTGTCTATCGCAACATCCAGCGCACCGATCGCGAAACGGCCGACGCGCTGGCCGCACTCGGCTCGGCCACCGTGCACGAGGCCATGGGCCGCGTCGGCCTGCTCAAGCCCTACATGCGCCCGATCTATGCCGGCGCGCAGGTCTCGGGCACGGCCGTGACCGTGCTGCTGCATCCCGGCGACAACTGGATGATGCATGTCGCGGCTGAGCAGATCCAGCCGGGCGACATCGTCGTCGCCGCCATCACGGCCGAGTGCACCGACGGCTATTTCGGCGACCTGCTGGCCACCAGCTTCAAGGCGCGCGGCGCTCGGGCGCTCGTGATCGACGCCGGCGTGCGCGACGTCAAGACGCTCACCGAGATGGAGTTCCCGGTGTGGAGCAAGGCGATCAGCAGCAAGGGCACCATCAAGGCCACCATCGGCTCGGTCAACATCCCCGTCGTGTGCGCCGGCATGCTGGTGACGCCCGGCGACGTGATCGTGGCCGACGACGACGGCGTGGTCTGCGTGCCGCGTGCCATCGCGGCCAAGACGCTCGAAGCCGCCCGCAAGCGCGAGGCCAACGAAGGCGAGAAGCGCGACAAGCTGGCCAGCGGCGTGCTGGGGCTGGACATGTACAAGATGCGCGAACCCCTGGCCGCTGCAGGTCTGAAGTACATCGACTGAAGGACATCGACATGAGCAAGCCCACGACAGGCCCCTTCGAGAAGACAGCCGGCTGGCTGGACTGGTACACCGGTCCGAGCAAGCCGAAGTTCCAGGTCCCGCCCGGCAGCGTCGATGCACACTGCCACGTGTTCGGTCCGGGCGCGGAGTTCCCCTTTGCGCCCGAGCGCAAGTACACGCCCTGTGATGCCAGCAAGGCGCAGTTGTTCGCGCTGCGCGACCACCTGGGCTTTGCCCGCAACGTGATCGTGCAGGCCACCTGCCACGGTGCCGACAACCGCGCACTCGTCGATGCGCTGCAGTCGTCCGACGGCAAGGCGCGCGGCGTTGCGACCGTCAAGCGCAGCGTCACCGACGACGAGCTGAATGCACTGCATGCGGCCGGCGTGCGCGGCGTGCGCTTCAACTTCGTCAAGCGTCTGGTGGACTTCACGCCCAAGGACGAACTGATGGAGATCGCCGGCCGCATTGCCAAGCTGGGCTGGCACGTGGTGATCTACTTCGAGGCGGTGGATCTGCCCGAGCTGTGGGACTTCTTCACCGCCCTGCCCACCACCGTGGTGGTCGACCACATGGGCCGCCCCGATGTGAGCAAGCCGATCGACGGCCCGGAGTTCGAGCTGTTCCTGAAGTTCATGCGCGAGCACCCGAACGTGTGGAGCAAGGTGAGCTGCCCCGAGCGGCTGTCCGTGTCCGGCCCCAATGCACTCGACGGAGAGCAGAACGCTTACCGCGATGTGGTCCCCTTCGCCCGCAAGGTGGTCGAGACCTTCCCCGACCGTGTGCTCTGGGGCACCGACTGGCCGCACCCCAACCTCAAGGGCCACATGCCCGACGACGGCCTGCTGGTGGACTTCATCCCGCACATCGCGCCGACGCCCGAGTTGCAGAAGAAGCTGCTCGTGGACAACCCGATGCGCCTGTACTGGCCTGACGAAGCGAAGTAGGAGAACGCCATGTCACTCGACAAACCCTATCTCGACGTGCCCGGCACGATCATTTTCGACGCCGAGCAGAGCCGCAAGGGCTACTGGCTCAACCAGTTCTGCATGAGCCTGATGAAGGCCGAGAACCGCGAGCGCTTCAAGACCGACGAACGCGCCTACCTCGACGAGTGGGCGATGACGGAGGAGCAGAAGCAGGCCGTGCTCGCGCGCGACCTCAACTGGTGCATGCGCACCGGCGGCAATATCTACTTCCTCGCGAAGATCGGCGCCACCGACGGCAAGAGCTTCCAGCAGATGGCCGGCAGCATGACCGGCATGACCGAGCAGGAATACCGCGACATGATGATCCACGGCGGTCGATCGGTCGAAGGCAACCGTCACCTGGGCGAGAACGGCGATGCGCAGCCGCAGAACCAGCCGCAAGGCGCCGCCCACCGCAAGAAGGAGGCTTGAATGGCCCGCATCACCGCATCCGTCTATACATCGCACGTCCCCGCCATCGGCGCGGCCATGGACCTGGGCAAGACCCAGGAAGACTACTGGAAGCCGCTGTTCGCGGGCTATGACTTCTCCAAGCAGTGGATGAAGGACAACAAGCCGGACGTGGTCTTCCTGGTCTACAACGACCACGCGACCGCGTTCAGCCTGGACCTGATCCCGACCTTCGCCATCGGCACCGCTGCCGAATACCAGCCGGCGGACGAAGGCTGGGGACCGCGCCCGGTGCCCAAGGTCGTGGGTCATCCCGAACTCGCCAGCCACATCGCGCAAAGCGTGATCCAGCAGGACTTCGACCTCACCATCGTGAACAAGATGGACGTGGACCACGGCCTCACGGTGCCGCTGTCGCTGATGTGCGGCGAGCAGGACCCGAAGGAAGGCGCCTGGCCCTGCCCGGTGATCCCCTTCGCGGTCAACGTGGTGCAGTACCCGATCCCTTCGGGCCAGCGCTGCTTCAATCTCGGTCAGGCGATCCGCAAGGCCGTCGAAAGCTATGACGACGACCTCAACGTCCACATCTGGGGCACGGGCGGCATGAGCCACCAGCTGCAGGGCGCGCGCGCCGGCCTCATCAACGCGGACTGGGACAACAAGTTCCTCGACCGCCTCATCGCGGAGCCGGCCGAACTCGCCAAGGTGCCGCACATCGACTACGTGCGCGAAGCCGGCAGCGAAGGCATCGAGCTCGTGATGTGGCTCATCGCACGCGGCGCGATGGCCGACGTGGCCGGCGGCAAGCCGCCGAAGGTCGCGCACCGCTTCTTCCACGTCCCGGCGTCCAACACGGCCGTCGGCCACCTCATTCTGGAGAACAACTGACATGACCATCAAAGTAGCCCTGGCCGGTGCCGGCGCGTTCGGCATCAAGCACCTCGACGGCATCAAGAACATCGACGGCGTCGAAGTCGTCTCGCTCGTCAGCCGCGAGCTCGAAAAGACCCGTGAGGTTGCCAACCAGTACGGCATCAAGCACGTCACCACCGAGCTGTCCGACAGCCTCGCGCTGAAGGAAGTCGACGCCGTCATCCTCTGCACGCCGACGCAGATGCACGCCGCGCAGACCAAGGCCTGCCTGGAGGCTGGCAAGCACGTGCAGGTGGAGATCCCGCTGTGCGACGTCCTCAAGGAAGGCGAAGAAATCCTCGCGCTGCAGAAGAAGACCGGCAAGGTGGCGATGGTGGGCCACACCCGCCGCTTCAACCCGAGCCACCAGTACGTGCACAAGAAGATCAAGGCCGGCGAGTTCAACATCCAGCAGATGGACGTGCAGACCTATTTCTTCCGCCGCACCAACATGAACGCGCTCGGCCAGCCGCGCAGCTGGACCGATCACCTGCTGTGGCACCACGCCGCGCACACGGTGGACCTGTTCGCCTACCAGTGCGGCAGCCCGATCGTGAAGGCCAACGCGGTGCAGGGTCCGATCCATCCGGACCTGAAGATCGCGATGGACATGAGCATCCAGCTGCAGGCCGCCAACGGCGCGATCTGCACGCTCAGCCTCTCGTTCAACAACGACGGCCCGCTCGGCACCTTCTTCCGCTACATCGGCGACACCGCCACCTATATCGCGCGCTACGACGACCTGGTGCAATCGCACAGCAAGGGCGCCGAGACGCCGGTGGACGTGAGCAAGGTGGACGTGTCGATGAACGGCATCGAACTGCAGGACCGCGAGTTCTTCGCGGCCATCCGCGAGGGACGCGAGCCCAACTCCAGCGTGGCCCAGGTGCTGCCGTGCTACCAGGTGCTGCACCAACTGGAACAGCAACTGAAGTAAACGGCATGCAGACGCGAAAGATCGGGCCCTTCGAGGTCAGCGCGATCGGGCTGGGGTGCATGAACCTCAGCCACGCCTACGGCGTTCCGCCCTCGGCCGAAGAGGGCGAGCGCGTGCTGCTCGCGGCGCTCGATGCGGGGGAAACCTTGTTCGACACCGCCGCGCTCTACGGCTTCGGCGCCAACGAACAGCTGGTCGGGCGCGTGCTCAAGCCCCACCGCCAGCGCATCACGCTGTGCAGCAAGGGCGGCATGGGTGGCGTGAAGGGCGACGACGGCGTCGTGCGGCGCGTGATCGATGGCCGACCCGAAACGCTGCGTAGCAACTGCGAGGACAGCCTGCGTCGTCTCGGGACGGACGTGATCGACCTCTACTACCTGCATCGCTGGGACAAGAAGGTGCCGATCGAGGATTCGATCGGTGCGATGTCCCGGCTGGTGGAGGAGGGCAAGGTGCGCGCGCTGGGCCTGTCGGAAGTCTCGGCCGCCACCGTGCGTCGCGCGCATGCGGTGCATCCCATTGCGGCGGTGCAGACGGAGTATTCGCTCTGGACGCGCAACCCCGAAATCGCCGTGCTGGCCGCCTGCCGTGAGATCGGCGCTGCCTTCGTGGCGTTCAGTCCGCTCGCGCGCGCCTTCCTGACCGGTGTGCTCACCGACGTGGGTTCGCTGGACGCCAAGGACATCCGGCGCCCGATGCCGCGCTTCTCGCCCGAGAACTACGCGCTCAACCTGAAGCTGCTGCCTCCGTTCGAAGCCCTGGCGCGCGAAGCCGGCTGCACGCCGGCCCAACTGGCGCTGGTCTGGTTGCTGCAACAGGGGCCGGACATCATCCCCATCCCGGGCACGACCCGCGTCGATCACCTCCGGGAGAACCTCGCCGCGGCCGACCTGAAGCTGGATGCCTCCGTGATCGCCCGCGCTGGCGAGCTGATCAACCAGAGCACCGTGATCGGCAACCGCTACGCGGCGCAGGCCACGCAGGAAGTGGACACCGAGGAGTTCTGACGCGTGAGCCGCGCCTGCCTCGTCCTGCTGCCCGGCCTGCTTTGCGACGAAGCGGTCTGGCGGCACCAGCGTTCGGCGCTGGCATCGGCGGACTGCTTCATTCCCTCCTACGGCGAGGCGAACGACCTCGGCGACATGGCGCGCGGCGTTCTGGCGAGCGTGCCTTCCGGGCGATTCAGCCTGGCCGGCCACTCCATGGGCGGGCGCGTGGCGCTCGAGATCGTGAAGCTCGCGCCCGAGCGCGTCGAGCGACTGGCCTTGCTGGATACCGGCGTCGATCCGATCGCCCCGGGAGAGGCCGGTGCACTCGAGCGCGACAAGCGGATGGCGCTGCTGCAGATCGCGCGCGAGCACGGCATGCGCAGCATGGGCGCGCAATGGGCGCGCGGCATGGTCCACGAAGACCATCTCGACACGCCTGTGTTTGCCGAGATCCTCGACATGATCGAGCGTCGCACGCCGGATGTCTTCGCGGCGCAGATCCATGCCTTGCTCAACCGCCCCGATGCGACGCCTGTGCTCGGCACGCTGCGCTGCCCCACCATGTTCCTGTGCGGCCGCCAGGATGCCTGGAGCCCGCTGGCGCGTCACGAGCGCATGCACGAGATGTGTCCGGGCTCGGAGCTCGTCGCGATCGAGCACAGCGGACACATGAGCACCATGGAGCAGCCTGAAGCGGTTTCCCGTGCGCTCGTGGCGTGGATGAGCCGCTGAAGCGGGTTCAGACCTCCAGCGCCATCACGGCAGTGGCCGTGTTCGAGATCGGAATGTGGTAATTGCTGTGCACCTTGCGCACGGAAGGTCCCGCAGCCGTCAGCGAGCCCCGCATCGCAAGCCACATCAGCAGCTCGATGCCCTGCGTTCCGGTCTTCTCGACCAGCTCGTGGATCGAGAACTGCGTCGCCCATTCCGGGTTGGTCAGCAGGCTGTCCATGAATTGCAGGTCGAAGCCCTTGTTGATGTGGCCCGCGCGGGTGCCGTCGAGCTGGTGCGACAGCCCGCCCGAGGCCACCATCAGCACCCGTTGGTCCGAACCCCAGGCCGCCACCGCCTCGCCGACGGCCTTGCCCAGCGCATAGACGCGGCTCGCCTTGGGCAGCGGGAACTGCACGGTGTTGATGCACACCGGCACGATGCGCACCGGCCAGTCGTCACCGGATTCCGGCCACAGCAGCTTCAGGGGCAGGGTGCAGGCATGGTCGATCAGCATCTCCTGGCAGCTCACGATGTCGAACTCGCGCTCGACCAGCGTATTGACCAGTTGCCACGAGAGGTCCGGGCAACCCTGGACCGGTGGCTGGGTGGGAATGCCCCAGCCTTCGTCGGCCGAGACGTACTGGGCCGCGGCGCCGACCGCGAAGGTCGGCATCTTGTCGAGGAAGAAGTTCAGCCCGTGGTCGTTGTAGAACATCACCACCACGTCGGGCCGCGCGGTGGCCAGCCAGTCGTGGATGGGAGGGAAGGCGCCGAAGAAGGGCTTCCAGTAGGGCTCGTTCTGCAGGCCCTTGTGAATGGCGCCGCCGATGGCGGGAATGTGCGAGGTGCCGACCCCGCCGATGATCTTGGCCATGATCTGTCTCCTGTGATGGGTTGTGACTACTGCAGGGCTGCTGCGTTCAGCATGGCCTGGAAGGCTTCCTTGGTCATGCCGGTCTGCTGCGCGCCGATGTCCTGCATGTCCAGCTTGAAGATGCCGGCGAACTTCGCGAGGTAGTAGGCGTTGCCGCCGGCCTCGATGAGTTGCAGCACGTTGCGCGCACGGATGGCTGCGGCCTGCTGCTCGTTGAGGCCGAAGCGGCGCATGTACGCCTCTTCGTCGGCCAGGAAGGCCCGGCGATTGGCTTCCTCGTTGAAGGAAAAGCACATCTTGTTGAGTGCGTAGCCCTTCCTCGCCTGATCGCCGTCGAAGAGCGTGGTGCCGGGAATCGGTGCGTCCATGTCTGTCTCCAGGTATGTGGTGGACTCCAGTGTCGGACTTCGATTGCGACAAATAAACAGATGGGTCATCATGAAACACATGAGCGAAATCGATGAATACAACCTCGACACCCGACTGCTCCGGCTGCTGGTTGCCGTAGTGGAGGCCGGTTCGATCACCGGCGCCGCGACGCAGCTCGGCGTCACGCAGTCGGCGGTGAGCCATCTGCTGGGGCGCCTGCGGGCCATCGCGGGCGATCCGCTGTTCGTGAAGTCGGGCCGCGGCATCGTGGCGACCGTGCGTGCGGGCGAGCTGGCAGCACAGGCGCGCGAGCTGCTGGCCGACATGGAAGCGTTTGCGCGCGGCGACCGCTTCGAGCCCACCCGATGGCGCATCACCTTCACCATCGCCGCCAACGACTTCCAGCGCGATGTGCTGCTCCCCGCGTTGGCCGCGCGGCTGCGCGCCTTGGCGCCCGGCGTGTCGCTGCGGATCATTCCATCGGACGTGCCGACGCTGGAGATGCTGCGCAGCGGCGGCTGTCATCTCGTGATCAGCCCCCGGCCCCCGGAAGGCGGGGACGTGATGCAGAAGCGGTTGTTCGAGGATCGCTGGCGCGTCTACTACGACCCCGCCGCGCGCGAGGCACCGCAGGGCCGGCGCGACTACCTCGCGGCCGACCACGTCACCGTGGTCTACGAGCCGCGCCGCATGCTCGCGGTCGACGAGGCGCTGGCCGATGCCGGCGTGCAGAGGCGTTTCGCCGTGACGGTGCCCGGGTTCGCCGGCCTGCCGGCCTTCCTGCGCGGCAGCCCGCTGCTGGCCACCGCACCGGCGCGGCTGGGCCAGGGGCTGCTGCGTGAATTCGCGAGCGTCGCGCCGCCGGTTCCGTGTCCGCCGCTACCGATGTACATGGTGTGGCACCGGCGCTTTCACGAGGACGCCGCGCATCGCTGGATGCGCGCCCTGGTTGAGGAGGGGGTGCCGTCCAGGCCGAGAAGTTGAGGCTATTTGCGCGCGTCCGGCACGACGATGAGGTCGGCGATCAGCGGGCGAATGCGCTCGTCCTGGTAGTAGCCGCCGTATTCTGTGTACCGCAGGAAGGCTGCGTCGCACGCCTTGCAGGTCCACAGCGAGCACTGGTTGTAGGGGTGCCAGCCCAGCGCGATCGGCGCGTCGGGAGACCACAGGTGGGTTCCGCCGGGATGGTATTCGTCGAGCCGTTCGGCCGCGTCCTCGGTGCGCAGCGAGCCGACACCGGACAAATGGCCGACCTGCGTGGCGCCCGAGAGCGACTCCCACGCGGGTCGCCAGAGCGGGGTGCACGCATTGCAACGTGCACGACCCGCCGCACGGGCGGCAAAGTCCCGCACTTCTTTTTCAGTGAGCGTTTGCGAAGTCATGGCCTGCATTATTCGCGAGGCCGCATGGGCGGCAACTCAGTCCGCTACGTCTGAGAGCTTCACATACTGCTCGGCGATCGTTCGCTGCGCCGCCTCGGACTGCGAGATGAACTCCAGCTCGGTCAGCTGCATGCCCCGGTCGAAGGGCGAATGCTCGTTGAAGCGATGCAGCAGCCCGGTCATGTACGAGGAGTAGCGGATCGTCTTCCAGACACGCAGTCCGCATTCTTCGCTGTAGCGATCGAGCCCCGCGCGCGATCCGCCGGAGAAATACGCCGCCATGCCGCGAGCGAGCACGCGTGCGTCCGCGACGGCCATGTTCATGCCCTTGGCGCCGGTCGGCGGAACGATGTGCACCGCATCGCCGGCCAGGAACAGGTTGCCGTATTGCATCGGGCTGGCGATGAAGGCGCGCAGCTGGGCCATGTCGCGCTGGAAGATTTCGCCTTCCTTCACCTCGGTGCGATCGGTGTCGAACATGCGGGTGTGCAGCTCGTCCCAGATCTGTGCATCGGACCAGTTCTCGGGCCGGTCCGACGCGGGCACCTGCAGGTACAGCCGCGAGATGCTCATCGACCGCCGGCTGCACAGCGCGAAGCCCCGGTCGTGGTTGGTGTAGGTCATGTCGGGGATGGGCGGGGCCTTGACCAGCACGCCGAGCCACGCGAAGTCGTAGTTCCGGGTGTAGGTGGTGATCACGCCTTCCGGCACGGCTGCGCGGGAGATGCCGTGGAAGCCGTCGCATCCGACGACGAAGGTGCAGTCCAGGGTACGGGCCACGCCTTCGTGCTCGTAGTGGACCCGTGGCGACGCAGTTTCGGGGCCCTCGATGCGGACGACTTCCGCATCGAAGATCAACGGATCGCCCTCGGCCACGCGCGCGCCGATGAGGTCCTTCACGACCTCCTGCTGCCCGTAGATCTTGACGCTGCGGCCGGTCAGGCCTGGCAGGTCGAGATGGATGGTCCGTCCGCGAAAGCGCATGTCCAGGCCGTTGTCGACCAGACCTTCGCGCATCATCCGCTCGCCCAGCCCGAGGTTGTTCAGCGTGTCGATGGTTCCCGACTCCAGCACGCCTGCGCGCACGCGCGCCTCGACATAGGCGCGGCTGCGGGATTCCAGCACGACGGACTCGATGCCGTGCCGCTTCAAGAGGTGGGCCAGGAAAAGGCCTGCCGGTCCTGCGCCAATGATGGCGACTTGTGTCTTCATCTTCATTTCTCTCGGTTGTGTTGGTGTTTGGGGCGGATCAGGCCAGCCGGCGCCGTCCGGGTCGAAGGCGAGCATCGCGGAAGTCTCCCAGTCCCCGGCATGGATGTCGAGAAAGGGGCCGGGCGGCTGCTCCGGCGGCACGCTGAACGGCATCACGCCCGGATGTGCCAGGTCGATGCCCAGTCGCCGCAGGATGGCTTCGTCGCAGATGAAGCAGGCCTGCGCCGAGGATTCGGCCCTGAGTGCCAACGGAACACCGACCGTGGCGGGCCGCCTGCTGATCGAATCGGTCATGGGCGCGATGAACGACGCCCCGGCCGCCGAGGCAGTGCCTTAGGCGCGCTGGGCCCTCGGGTCAGCCTTCGCCTCCGGGCGCAGTGCCCTGGCTGCCGACACCATGTTGGCCAGCGCAGGAAGCACCTCGGCCCACTGCCGCGTCTTCAGCCCGCAGTCCGGATTGACCCACAGCCGGTGGGCGGGAATGCGTTGCGCGGCCTTGCGCATCAGTTGCTCGATGTGCGCCTGCGTCGGGATGTTCGGCGAGTGGATGTCGTACACGCCCGGGCCGATCTCGTTCGGGTAGTTGAAGTCGTCGAAGGCGTCGAGCAGTTCCATGTCCGAGCGCGAGGTCTCGATCGTGATCACGTCGGCGTCCATGTCGGCGATCGACGCGAGGATGTCGTTGAACTCCGAATAGCACATGTGGGTGTGGATCTGCGTCTCGTCGCTCACGCCGTTGGCGGTGATGCGGAACGACTCGACCGCCCAGTCCAGGTACTCCTTCCACTGCGCCTTGCGCAGCGGCAGGCCTTCGCGCAGCGCCGCTTCGTCGATCTGGATCACGCGCACGCCTGCGGATTCGAGATCGAGCACCTCTTCGCGAATGGCGAGCGCCAGTTGCTTGCACGATGCCGAGCGCGGCTGGTCGTCGCGCACGAAGGACCAGTTCAGGATGGTCACCGGGCCGGTCAGCATGCCCTTCATCGGCTTGCTGGTGAGCGATTGCGCGTAGCGGATCCACTCGACTGTCATCGGGCGCGGGCGGCTGATGTCGCCGAACAGGATCGGTGGCTTCACGCAGCGCGAGCCATAGGACTGCACCCAGCCGAACTGGCTGAACGCATAGCCTTCGAGCTGTTCGCCGAAGTACTCGACCATGTCGTTGCGCTCGGCCTCGCCGTGTACGAGCACGTCCAGCCCCAGGGCTTCCTGCTCGCGAACGCTTCGCTGGATCTCGACCTGCATCGCGGACTTGTAGCCTGCACCGTCCAGTCGGCCCGCCTTGAATTCGCTGCGCGCATGGCGGATCTCGGTGGTCTGCGGAAACGAGCCGATCGTGGTCGTCGGATACAGCGGGAGCTTCAGCAAGGCCGCCTGCTTCGTGGCGCGGCTGGGGTACGGGCTCTCGCGCTGGCCGAGGTGCTTGCCGATCGCCGCAACGGCCGCCTGAACCGCCGGATTGTTCACGCGGGGAGAAGCGCGTCGCGCTGCCAGGGCGGCGCGGTTGGCACTGAGCTCCGCCGCGACGGCCCCGCGGCCGTCGCGAAGCGCGGTCGCGAGCACCTTCAGTTCGCCGAGCTTCTGCAGCGCGAACGCCAGCCAGGACTTGAGCTCGGCATCGAGCTTGTGCTCGCCGGCCAGGTCCACCGGCACGTGCAGCAGCGAGCATGACGGCGCGATCCAGAGACGATCGCCCAGCCGCTCTGCGATGGGCTCGAGCCAATCCAGCACCGCCGCCAGGTCGGTCTTCCAGATGTTGCGGCCGTTGATGACGCCGAGCGACAGCACCTTGTGCGCCGGCAGCATGCCCAAGAGCGGCAGCACGTCGTCGCGGCCGTTGATCGCATCCATGTGCAGGCCGGCGACCGGCAGGTTCGCGGCCAGGTACTTGTTGTCCTGAAGCTGGCCGAAATAGGTCGCCAGCAGGAGCTTGACGCGGCTGCTCTTGAGATGGTGATACGCGGTGTTGAACGCATGCTGCCAGGCCGCATCCAGTTCGGTGACGAGCAGCGGCTCGTCGATCTGGACCCATTCCACGCCGCGGCTCGCCAGGGTGTCCAGCAGTTCCGCGTAGACGGGCAGCAGGCGCGGCAGCAATGCGAGCCTGTCGGAATCGTCCTTGGCCTTGCCGATGCCCAGGTAGGTCACCGGACCGACGATCACCGGCTTGGCTTTCACGCCCTGGGCCCGGGCTTCGGCGAGTTGGTCGAGCAGGCGCGATGCGTCGAGCCTGAACTCGGTGTCGGCGGTGAACTCGGGGACGATGTAGTGGTAGTTGGTGTCGAACCACTTGGTCATCTCGCCCGCGGCCACGCCGCCGCAGCAGGCGACGTGTGCTTCGGCCGCCTGCGCCGAACGCCCGCGGGCCACCCGGAAGTAGTTGTCGAGCGCGTCGCCGTGGAACCCTCGCACCCGCTCGGGCAGATGGCCGAGCGTGAAGCTCATGTCGAGCACCTGGTCATAGAAAGAGAAGTCGCCCACCGGCACGAGATCGATGCCCTGCTGGTCGTTCCAGTGGCGCTGCCGGAGCCGCGCGCCGAGGTCTTCGAGTTCGTCGCGCGAGGAGTCCCCCCTCCAGTACGACTCCAGGGCGAACTTCAATTCGCGCCTGGCGCCGATGCGGGGGAATCCGAGGTTGTGAGTGATGGTCATCTGCGTCCTGTGCAAGTCAAGGGCACGGATGCTAGGCGCGACAGTCGATGAAGTAAAATGGTCTTATCTCACGTATCCATGAATGCAGCTCATACATCATGCTTGAACGGATGCACCTCTCGATCGTGCAGGAGGTCGAGAAGCAGGGCTCTCTGACTGCCGCCGCCAACGTTCTGTGCGTCACGCAATCGGCGCTCAGTCACAGCATGAAGAAGCTGGAGCAGCAGCTCGGCACCGACATCTGGCTGCGCGAAGGGCGCAGCCTGAGGCTCACGCAGGCCGGGCAGTACCTGCTGGCGGTGGCCAACCGCGTGCTGCCGCAACTGGATCTCGCCGAAGAGCGGCTGCGCCAGTTCGCGCAGGGCGAGCGCGGCACGCTGCGCATCGGCATGGAATGCCATCCCTGCTACCAGTGGCTGCTCAGGATCGTGTCTCCCTATCTGGCCGCATGGCCCGATGTCGACGTCGACGTGAAGCAGAAATTCCAGTTCGGGGGCATCGGTGCGCTCTTCGGCTACGAGATCGACCTGCTGGTCACGCCGGACCCCTTGTTCAAGCCGGGGCTGAAGTTCGAGCCGGTGTTCGACTACGAGCAGGTGCTCGTGGTCGGCCGCAACCACCCGCTGGCCGGCGCCGCCTACCTCAAGCCGAAGCAACTCGCTCAGGAAGTGCTGGTCACCTATCCCGTCGAGACGGACCGCCTGGACATCTACAACCAGTTCCTGATGCCTGCCGGCATCAGCCCGAAGCGGCACAAGACCATCGAGACCACGGACATCATGATGCAGATGGTCGCCAGCGGCCGGGGCGTTGCCGCGCTGCCTCGCTGGCTGGTGGAGGAGTACGCGGAGAGGATGGACGTAGTGCCGGTGCGTCTCGGCCCGCGCGGCATCGCCAAGCACATCTATCTCGGCGCGCGCGAGACGGAGACGCAGATCGACTATCTCAAGGCATTCGTCGAGATGGCGCGCCGGGGCGCCCGTTCATGACGGGCGTTCAGACGTAGCGCTTCTCGAGCGCGTCCCATTCCGGCTTGCCGACGAGCCGCTGGCGCTCCGCGAAGGGCGTGACCAGGCCGCTCGATTCCTGGACTTCCTTTTCGTCGCGCAGCACGGTCAAGGCCTTCTGCATGCCGGCGACGGCACCCTGCAGCGCCGCATTCGCGTAGAGGACGATGCCGTAGCCCAGTTCCGCAAGCTGGTCGGCATTGAAGATCGGCGTGCGGCCGCCGATCACCATGTTCATCAGTTGCGGCTTCGCGAGGCGCCGGGGCAGGGCGCGCACTTCCTCCGCCTCGGTCACGGCCTCGACGAACAGGATGTCGGCGCCGGCCTCCGCGAACTTCTGCGCCCGTTCGATCGCCGCCTCGAAGCCCTGCGTGGCGCAGGCGTCGGTGCGGGCCAGGATCAGCAGGTCGTCGTCCTGGCGCGCATCGACGGCCGCCTTGATCTTGCTGACGGCTTCCTCGGTGGAGATCACCTCCTTGCCGGAGAAATGGCCGCAACGCTTGGGCGCGACCTGGTCCTCGAACTGGATGCAGTCGGCGCCAGCGCGCTCCAGCGTGCGCACCGTGTGGCGCACGTTCAGCGCGTTGCCGAAGCCGGTGTCGGCATCGACGATGAGCGGAAGGCTGACCGCATCGCGGATGCGCGCCGTGTGATCGGCAATTTCGGCCAGGCCCATGAAGCCCTGGTCGGGCATGCCGAACCACATGTTGGTGACGCCCGCGCCGGTGACGTAGATGGCTTCGAAGCCCAGGTCTTCGATGACGCGTGCAGACAGCGCATTGAAGGCGCCGGGCACCAGCACGCCGCGGCGTGCCTCCGCAAGTGCGCGCAGGGTCTTGCGGGTTTGGATGGAGCTCATTGAGGAGGTCCTTGATGGAACGTTGAGAAATTCAGTGATGCGGCAGGGGTGCGAGGCGAGGACGCCGGGTGGTCCCCTCCGCGAATGTCCCCCGGCTTCGCCTCCTCCTTTATTTCGCTGCGGGGACCACCCGGCATCCTCGCCACGAGAAGCGCTGCGTGGTGCCGGCCGATCGACCACGGCCGTGACGGATCGCGACGATGGTGTGCTCTGCGCAGCGAAATAAAGGAGGAGCCCGAAGGGCGGGGGACATTCGCGGAGCAGAGTACGCCGTCGGCGCGATCCCACCCCGACGCATGCCCGCGGGTGAGCTTCATCCTCAGTCTTCCTTCATACCGGTGGACTTCACGACAGCGCCCAGGCGAGCACGTTCCTCATCCACGAACTTGACGAACGATGCGCGCGTGCCGCCGATGGGCTCGATGCCCATGCCCTTCAGACGCTGCACGGTGGCAGGGTCCTTCATCGCCTTGTCCACCGCCTCGGCCATCTTGTCGAGGATGGCGGGCGGTGTACCGGCCGGTGCATGCACGCCGGCCCAATGCGCGATGCGGATATCGTCGAAGCCCTGTTCGACCGCCGTCGACAGTTCCGGATAGGCGGAGATGCGCTGCGTCCACGTGGTGGCCAGAGGCTTGAGCTTGCCGCTCTTGATGTAGGGCAGCACCACGATGCTGGCCTCCGAGGTCGCGTCGACCTGGTTGCCCAGCACGGCAGTGATCGACTCCGAGCCGCTCTTGTAGGGCACGACGTCGAGCTTGGCGCCATGGTTCTTCTCGAGCAGGCCTTCGACGAAATGCGGTGTGCTGCCGGTGCCTGCGGTAGCGAAGTGCAATCCCTTGCCCTTCTTCGATGCGGCGACGAAGTCCTTCAGGTCCTTGTAGGGCGCGTCTGCGGGCGCCACGACGACCGACGGCGCGAGGGCGATCATGGCCACCGGCACGAGGTCGCTGTCCTTGTAGGGCACGTTCTTCCGGATCATGCTGTTCGACACCACGCCCGCCGCGCTGATCAGGAAGGTGTAGCCGTCGGGCGCGCTCTTCGCGACGACGTCCGTGCCGAGCATCGCGCCCGCGCCGGGCTTGTTGTCGACCACCACCGGCTGGCCGAGCGCCTTGGACACGCCATCGGCCGCGGCGCGGCCCATCAGGTCGTTGGCGCCGCCGGCCGAGAAGGGCACGACGAAATGGATCGGCTTGGTGGGCCACTGCTGGGCCGATGCGGCGCCGGCAAGTGCCATGGCGGAAAGGGCGACCACCGCTGCGCGGTGTCCGATGCGGGTCTTGTTCATGTGGGGTCTCCTGGGATGTGAATAGAACGGCTCAGGGGCGCCATGATGCATGGTTTCGTCGCGCCTCCGTGTCGGCGTTCATCCCGGTACGCGCACCCAGCCTTCCATCAGGACGCGGGCGCTGCGACTCATCAGCGCCTTGGTCACTGTCCATTGCCGGCCCTCCTGCCGCGCTTCGGCTCCCACTCTCAGGGTTCCGGAGGGATGTCCGAAGCGGACGGCATGGCGCTCCCCGCCGCCCGCCGCGAGATTGACGAGCGTGCCGGGGACAGCCGCTGCAGTGCCGATCGCCACAGCCGCCGTGCCCATCATCGCGTGGTGCAGCTGGCCCATGGACAACGCCCGCACGAGCAGGTCTACATCGGCCGCACGGACCGCCTTGCCACTGGAAGCGACGTAGTCCTGCGGCGGTGCGACGAACGCGACCTTCGGCGTGTGCTGCCGTGTAGCCGCTTCGGCGACATCCTTGATCAGCCCCATCTTCACTGCGCCCCACGCGCGAATCGTCTCGAAGCGCGCCAGCGCCGCCTTGTCGCCGTTGATCGCACCCTGCAGTTCAGTGCCCGAGTAGCCGAGGTCCCGCGCGTTCAGGAAGATGGTCGGAATGCCGGCATTGATCAGCGTCGCCTTGAAGGTGCCGACGCCGGGCACCTCCAGGTCATCGACCAGGTTCCCGGTCGGGAACATGGTGCCGCCATCCTCTCCTTCGTCCGCCGGGTCCATGAACTCCAGCGCGATTTCGGCAGCAGGGAAGGTCACGCCATCCAGCTCGAAGTCGCCGGTCTCCTGCACTTCGCCGCGGGTGATCGGCACGTGGGCGACGATGGTCTTGCCGATGTTGGCCTGCCAGATCCGCACCGTGCACAGGCCATCGCGAGGCACCTTCGCCGGGTCGACCAGGCCGTTGGAGATGGCGAAAGGGCCGACCGCGGCGGACAGGTTGCCGCAATTGCCGGACCAGTCGATGAAGGCCTTGTCGATGGCAACCTGGCCAAAGAGATAGTCCACGTCGTGCCCGGGCCGCGTGCTCTCGGACAGGATCACGGTCTTGCTGGTGCTGGACGTCGCGCCGCCCATGCCGTCGATCTGCTTGCCGTAGGGATCGGGGCTGCCGATGACACGCATCAGGAACTGGTCGCGGGCCAGGCCGGGCCGCTGGGCATCCTCTGGCAGGTCCCGGAGGCGGAAGAACACGCCTTTGCTGGTGCCACCACGCATGTAGGTGGCGGCAACCTTGAACTGGGGTTTGAAAGCCATCGTGTTTCCGATCATGCGGGCTGGGCGGCTGCAGCCAGGAAGTCCTGCGCGAAGCGCTGCAGCACGCCACCGGCCTCATAGACCGAGACTTCCTCGGCCGTGTCGAGCCGGCAGAGGACCGGCACTCGCACGCTGTCGCCATTGCGGCGGTGGACGACCAGGGTCAACTCGGCGCGCGGCGTGCGCTCGCCAACCACGTCGTAGGTTTCGGTGCCGTCCAGGTCGAGCGTGAGCCGGTTGGTGCCCGGCGGGAACTCGAGCGGCAGCACGCCCATGCCGATCAGGTTGGTGCGGTGGATGCGCTCGAAGCCCTCTGCCACCACCGTCTCGACGCCCGCCAGGCGCACGCCCTTGGCGGCCCAGTCGCGGCTGGAGCCCTGGCCGTAGTCGGCGCCGGCGATGACGATCAGCGGCTGCCGGCGGTTCAGGTAGGTCTCGATGGCCTCCCACATGCGCACGACCTTGCCTTCGGGCTCGACGCGCGCCAGCGAACCCTTCTTCACCGCACCGTCGACCACGGCCATCTCGTTGACCAGCTGCGGATTGGCGAAGGTGGCACGCATGGCCGTCAGGTGGTCGCCCCGGTGCGTGGCGTAGGAGTTGAAGTCCTCCTCGGGGAGGCCCATCTTCGCCAGGTACTCGCCGGCCGCACTGTTCAGGAGGATCGCGTTGGAAGGAGACAGGTGGTCGGTCGTGATGTTGTCCGGCAGCAGCGCAAGCGGCCGCATGCCGGTGAGCGTGCGCGGGTTGGCGGCCAGCGCGCCCACACCCTCAGTGTCCCAGTAGGGCGGTCGCCGGATGTAGGTGGACATGGCGCGCCAGTCGTACTGCGGCGCCACGCGCTCGCCGCTGTCGGCGCGGATGGCGAACATCGGTTCGTACACCTGCCGGAATTGCGAGGGCTTCACGCTGGCAGCGACGATCGCGTCGATCTCCTGGTCGTCGGGCCAGATGTCCTTGAGCCTCACCTCGTTGCCTTGCGGATCGATGCCCAGCACATCGTGCTCGATGTCGAAGCGGATGGTGCCCGCGATCGCATAGGCCACCACCAGCGGCGGCGAGGCGAGGAATGCCTGCTTGGCGTAGGGATGGATGCGTCCGTCGAAATTGCGGTTGCCCGACAGCACGGCGGTCGCGTAGAGGTCGCGCTCGATGATCTCCTGCTGGATCCTCGCATCGAGCGCACCGCTCATGCCGTTGCAGGTCGTGCAGGCGAAGGCGACGATGCCGAAGCCCAACTGCTCGAGTTCGCCGAGCAGCTTCGCCTCCTTCAGGTAGAGCTCGACCGCCCTGGAACCCGGCGCGAGCGAACTCTTGACCCAGGGTTTGCGCGAGAGCCCGCGCGCATTCGCGTTGCGTGCGAGCAGGGCGGCGGCGATCACGTTGCGCGGATTGCTCGTGTTGGTGCAACTCGTGATCGCCGCGATGATCACCGCGCCATCGGGCATCAGCCCCCTGGACTCGTCCGCCTTGCCCGCGAGCAGCTTGGCCTCGTCGGCGACGCCGCGCTCGGCCAGCGCCGACACCGGCAGCCTGCGATGTGGATTGGAAGGGCCCGCCATGTTGCGCACGACCGTGGAAAGATCGAAGTGCAGCACGCGCTCGTACTGCGCCGTCTTCAGGTCACCGGCCCAGAAGCCCGCGGTCTTCGCGTAGGTCTCGACGAGCGCCACCTGCGCTTCGTCGCGTCCGGTGAGCCTGAGGTAGTCGATCGTCTGCCGGTCGATGTAGAACAGTGCCGCGGTCGCGCCGTATTCCGGGCACATGTTGGAGATGGTCGCGCGGTCGCCGATCGACAGGCTCTCCGCCCCTTCTCCATGGAACTCGACATAGGCGCCGACCACTTTTTCCTTGCGCAGGAACTCGGTCAGTGCGAGCACGATGTCGGTGGCGGTGATGCCCGGCTGGCGGCGGCCGGTGAGCTCGACGCCGACGATGTCGGGCAGGCGCATCCATGACGCGCGCCCCAGCATCACGTTCTCGGCTTCCAGTCCGCCGACGCCCACGGCGATCACGCCCAGCGCATCGACGTGCGGCGTGTGGCTGTCGGTGCCGACGCAGGTGTCGGGGAAGGCCACGCCGTCCTGCACGTAGACCACCGGCGACATCTTCTCCAGGTTGATCTGATGCATGATCCCGTTCCCCGCCGGGATCACGTCGACGTTGTCGAAGGCCTTCTTCGTCCATTCGATGAAGTGGAAGCGGTCTTCGTTGCGGCGGTCCTCGATCTCGCGGTTCTTGCGGAAGGCGTCGGGGTCGAAGCCACCGCACTCCACGGCCAGCGAGTGGTCGACGATCAATTGCACCGGCACCACGGGGTTCACCGCGGACGGGTCGCCGCCCTGCGCCGCGATCGCGTCACGCAGGCCGGCCAGATCCACGAGCGCGGTCTGGCCGAGGATGTCGTGGCAGACCACGCGCACCGGATACCACGGAAAGTCCATGTCGCGGCGCCGTTCGATCAATTGGGTGAGGCAGTCCGCGAGATGCGCCGGATCGGCACGACGCACGAGGTTCTCGGCATGGACGCGCGCCGTATAGGGCAGCGTGGCCCACGCACCTGGCCGCAGCGCGTCGACGGCGGCGCGCGCGTCGTAGAAGTCGAGAGGGGTATTCGGGAGAGGCTGGCGATAGAGATGATTCATGGAAATGTGGGGGACTCACTCGGCCTTGATGTTGTTGTCTTTCGCGACCTTCGCGTAGCGGGGGATCTCGACCTTGATGAGATCGCCGAACTGTTCGGGTGTGCCACCTGCCGGCGATACGCCCGTGGGATCGAGCTGGGCGACCAGCTCAGGCGCTTTCAGCCCCGTATTGAGTGCACCGTTGATCTTGGCAATCACGGCCGGCGGCACGCCCTTCGGCGCGATCAGCCCATGCCACGCGACGACGTCGTAGTCGCGCAGCCCGGATTCGGCCACGGACGGAATGTCCGGGTACGCAGGCAGCCGCTGTGCCGTGGTGACGGCCAGTGCGCGCAGTCGTCCCGACTTCACGTGGGGCATCAATGCTTCCGTGCCCGCCACCAGCATGTCGACGTTGCCCGCCACCAGGTCGGTTACCGCCGGGCCCGTGCCTTTGTAAGGCACGTGCGTGGCCTTGACGTTGGCCATGCCGAACATGTATTCGGTGACGATGTGGAGGTGACTGCCGTTGCCGGCGGACGCGAACGTCAGCTTTCCGGGGTTCTGCCGGCCATAGGCCAGCAGCTCCTGCAGATTGCGGGCCTGCACCTTGGAAGGATTGATGCAGACCACATACGCGCCCTTGGACAGCTGGATCACCGGCGTCATGTCGGCCACCGGATCGAAGCGCAGCTTGTAGAGCGCCGGGTTGACCGTGTAGCTGCCGGCGATGAGCAGCAGCGTGTAGCCATCGGCCGGCGTGTGCAGCGCGTATTCGGTTCCGAGCGTGCCGCCGGCGCCGGGCCGGTTGTCGACGATCGCACTCTGGCCCAATCCCTTGCTGAGCAGGTTGGACGCGACCCGCGCGATGAAGTCCGAACCGCCCCCGGGTGCGAAGGGGCAGACGATGCGAATCGGCTTGCTGGGAAATGCGTCCTGCGCGCGTGCGATCAGCGGCAGGGGCACACCCAGGCTTGCAATGGCAGCGGAAAACGTGCGGCGGCTCAGCGTCATGACTCTGTCTCCAGTGTTGTCGTAGTGAGGCGAGCCGCTCGAGGTGCGGCCCTCTTGCATGCTAGCCGCCAGCCGCTGTCGTGGTCCAAGCCGTTGATCCGCAAATACCCGCCTTGCGGTCACTTGCGCTCGTCGATGCAAACGAACTTCCGATCCTCGGGGCCGGTGTAGTTGGCGCTCGGGCGGATGATCTTGTTGTCGATCCGCTGCTCGATCACGTGGGCGGCCCAGCCGCTGGTGCGCGCGATGACGAAGAGCGGCGTGAACATCGCGGTCGGTACGCCCATCAGGTGATAGCTCACCGCGCTGAACCAGTCGAGGTTGGGGAACATCTTCTTGACCTCCCACATGACCGATTCCAGCCGCTCGGCGATGTCGAACATCCGGGTCGAGCCAGCCTCGTCCGACAGCCGCTTCGCCACGCCCTTGATGACGACATTGCGCGGATCGCTGACCGTGTAGACCGGATGCCCGAATCCGATGACCACCTCCCTGGCCTCGACGCGGCGGCGGATGTCGGCCTCGGCCTCGTCGGGGCTGTCGTAGCGCTTCTGGATCTCGAACGCGACCTCGTTGGCGCCGCCGTGCTTCGGCCCGCGCAGCGCACCGATCGCACCCGCGATGGCCGAGTACATGTCGCTGCCGGTGCCGGCGATCACGCGCGCGGTGAAGGTGCTGGCGTTGAACTCATGCTCCGCATACAGGTTGAGCGAGGTGTGCATCGCGCCGACCCACGCCTGCGAAGGCTTGCGCCCGTGCAGCAGATGCAGGAAGTGGCCGCCGATCGAGTCGTCGTCGGTCTCGACGTCGATGCGCTTGCCCTGTGTGCTCCAGTGGTACCAGTAGAGCAGCATCGAGCCGAGCGAGGCCATCAGCCGGTCGGCGATGTCGCGCGCTCCGGCGATGTTGTGGTCGTCCTTCTCGGGCAGGATGCAGCCGAGCGCCGAGACGCCGGTGCGCATCACGTCCATCGGATGCGCGCTCGCCGGCAGGCGCTCGAGCGCTTCCTTGACGCTCGCCGGCAGGCCGCGCATCGCCTTCAGGCGGTTCTTGTAGGCGCGCAGCTCGGCCCGCGTGGGCAGCTTGCCATGCACCAGCAGGTGGGCGATCTCTTCGAACTCGCACACCTCGGCGATGTCGAGGATGTCGTAGCCGCGGTAGTGCAGGTCGTTGCCGCTGCGCCCGACGGTGCACAGCGCGGTGTTGCCCGCGGCGACGCCGGAAAGGGCCACGGATTTCTTCGGCTTGAAGGTCGAGAGTGTTGTCATGCTTCGCAATTTACGCAGAATGTGGCTCTCGATCCATGACTGAATTGGCGAATCGTTGCGAATGAAATCCGTCGAATATGCGAATGTTGCGAATGCACTGGTGTCGGAGCGCGAGTTGTCGGAGGGGCCCGCATGAAGAAAACTTTCATGGGTGTGCGCCTGCGCAGGCTGCGCGCGGAGCGCGGCATGTCGCAGGTCGCGCTGGCGCATGCGCTGGGCCTGTCGCCCAGCTACCTGAATCAGCTGGAGCAGAACCAGCGTCCGCTCACCGTGGCGGTGCTGCTGAGGATCCATCGCGCGCTCGGCATCGACATCCAGCAGTTCTCGGAAGACGAGGAGGCCCGCCTCGTGGCCGGCATGCGCGAAGCGCTCGCGGATGTGCCCGAGCCGGTCACGCTACCGGAACTGAAAGAAGTCGCCTCGCAGATGCCGGCGCTCGGCCGCGCCCTCGTCGCCCTGCATCGCCGCCATGTCGAGGCGCAGGAGCAACTGGAAACGATGGCGATGCGGATGGGCGACGATCGATCCGAGCTCGCGCCGCCGCGCGCCATGCCTTTCGAAGCGGTGCGGGACTTCTTCTTCGCCAACCAGAACTACTTCGACGACGTCGACCGGCGCGCCGAGGGACTGGCCGGTGAGTCCGGCGCGACCGGTCCGCTGCTGGTGGATTGGCTCATGCAGCGCTTGCTGCGGCGACACAAGGTGCGCGTGGTCCCCGTCGCGGAAGGGCATGGCGGCAAGCGTCATTTCGATCCCGCAACGCGAACGCTCCGCCTGTCGGCCGCGCTGGACCCGGCCCAGCAGGTGTTCCAGCTCGCCACGCAGCTCGCCCTGATCGAGCATTCGGCGCTGATCGATTCGCTTGTCGCCGCTCCGCCGTTCGCGGAGGATGCGCCATCCCGTCACCTGGCGCGGGTGGGGCTGGCCAACTACTTCGCGGGCGCCTTGCTCCTGCCGTACTCGAAGTTTCTGGAAGCAGCGGAACGGCTGCGCTATGACATCGACCTGCTCGGGCAGCAGTTCGGCGTGGGCTTCGAGACGGTCTGCCATCGGCTCAGCACCCTGCAGCGACCCGGCGCACCCGGCGTGCCCTTCTTCTTCGTGCGGGTGGATCGGGCGGGCAACATCTCCAAGCGGCAATCGGCGACGCACTTCCACTTCAGCCGCACCGGCGGCACCTGCCCGCTGTGGAATGTGTACGAGGCGTTCGTGCAGCCCGGGCGCATCCTTCCCCAGTTGGCGCGCATGCCGGATGGGCGTTCGTATCTCTGGATCGCGCGCACGGTGACCAGCCGGCAAGGCGGCTATGGCGCACCGCAAAGGGTGTTCTCGATCGGGCTCGGGTGCGACATCCGGCACGCGCCGCGTCTGGTCTATGCCAAGGGTCTCGACCTGCGCGATCCGGAATCAGCGACGCCGATCGGGATGGGTTGCAAGGTCTGCGAGCGGATGGATTGCCCGCAGCGGGCGTTTCCCTTCGTCGGCCGGCCGCTGGATGTCGACGAGAACCAGAGCCGATTCACGCCCTACGGCGTCGCGGATTGACGAGGCCCGCGTGATCGGCGCCTACGCGGGCTGAGCGTCTTCGGCTTCGATGTAGTCGGGGTAGCGCGCGCAGATTTCCGCGACGGCGCTGAGCGTGCCGGAGAGATGCTTGCGCAATGCCTTCTGCGCGCCCGGCGGATCGCCGCGCTTGATGGCCTGTGCAATCGCGCGATGGTCGCGCAGGATGGCTTCGGTCTTTCCCGCGGTCGGGAGATGCAGGCGGCGCAGGCGGTCCACATGGCCTGACATGCGGGCCACCGTGTCCCACAGGCCGGCGACGCCGGCGGCCTCGTACATCAGTTGATGAAACCGGCGGTCGGCTTCGACGAAGTCGCCGTACTGCTGCGCTGCCGCCAATGCGGCCTGGCGGGCGATCTGGGCCTCGAGGTCCTCCACCAACCCGGGCGGCGCCGCTTCGGCGAGCTGATGAACGATCTCCAGCTCGATCGAACGCCGCAGAAAGTGCGCCTGCCGCGCCGCCGCGAGATCGATGCGGCTCACCAGCGTCGCATGCTGTGGAAAGACGTCGACCAGGCCTTCCTCGCTCAGCCGGAGCAGGGCCTCGCGCACCGGCGTCTGGCTGACGCCGAAATGCTCCGCCAGTTCCTGCCGGGCCAGCACGGTGCCCGGCTCGAGTTCGAGTGAAAGGATGGCGTCGCGCAGCTTTTCAAGCACCTGCGGCGCGGCGTGTCGGGAGCGGTCGAGTCGGACTTTCGGAAGGGTGCTCATCGCCAGGATTCTCGCATTGACGTACTAATATATTAGTGTTTTAATTCCTTCATCACAACGAGACAAGGCCTGCCCGCACGGCTTTCCCACTCATGAAGCGCACCTACGATTCCCTGCGCAGCGCACGGTGGTTCGCACCGGACGACTTCCGCTCCTTCGGCCACCGCTCCCGCGTGATGCAGATGGGCTATGCGCCCGCCGACTGGGCCGGCAAGCCGGTGATCGCGATCGTCAATACCTGGAGCGACGCCAACCAGTGCCATGCGCACTTCAAGCAGCGCGTCGACGACGTCAAGCGCGGCATCCTGCAGGCTGGCGGCTTTCCGCTGGAGCTGCCGGCGATCTCGCTGTCGGAGAGCATGGTCAAGCCCACCACCATGCTCTACCGCAACTTCCTCGCAATGGAGACCGAAGAGCTGCTGCGCAGCCACCCGGTCGATGGCGCGGTGCTCATGGGCGGCTGCGACAAAACCACGCCGGGGCTCACCATGGGCGCGCTCAGCATGGGCATCCCCTTCATCTACCTGCCGGCCGGCCCGATGCTGCGCGGCAACTGGCGCGGGCATGTGCTCGGCTCCGGCTCGGACGCCTTCAAGTACTGGGACGAGCGCAGGGCAGGGCGTCTCTCCGACCAGGCATGGCACGAGATGGAAGCCGGCATCGCGCGCAGCCACGGCACCTGCATGACGATGGGCACCGCCGCGACGATGATGGGCATTGCCGAAGCGGTCGGCTTCGCGCTGCCGGGTTCCTCCAGCATTCCGGCGGCGGATGCGAACCACATCCGCATGAGCGCCGAGTGCGGCCGCCGCATCGTCGAGATGGTGTGGGACGACCTCACGCCCGCGAAGATGCTGACGCGCGCCAGCTTCGAGAACGGCATCGCCTGCGCGATGGCGATGGGCTGTTCGACCAACGCGATCATTCATCTCATCGCGATGTCGCGCCGCGCCGGTCATCCGGTGAGCCTGGACGACTTCGACGATGCGAGCCGCCGCGTGCCGGTCATCGCCAACATCCGGCCCAGCGGCGACACCTACCTGATGGAGGACTTCTTCTACGCCGGTGGCCTGCCCGCGCTGCTGGAGCGCATCCGCGGCCACCTGAAGACCGATGCGATGACCGTCAACGGCCGCACGCTCGGCGAGAACATCGCAGGCGCCGAGGTCTACAACGACGACGTCATTCGTCCGCTCGACAACCCGATCTACGCCGAAGGCGCACTCGCCGTGCTGCGCGGCAACCTCGCGCCCGACGGCGTGGTGATCAAGCCCAGCGCCTGCGCGCCGCATCTGCTGCAGCACACCGGCCGCGCGATCGTCTTCGACGACTACCCGAGCCTGAAGAAGGCGGTCGACGATCCCGACCTCGACGTGACCGGCGATGACATCCTCGTGCTGCGCAATGCCGGCCCGCGCGGCGCGGGCATGCCCGAGTGGGGAATGCTCCCCATCCCGACCAAGCTGCTCAAGCAGGGCGTGAAGGACATGCTGCGCCTGAGCGACGCGCGCATGAGCGGCACCAGCTACGGCGGCTGCCTGTTGCACTGCTCGCCCGAAGCCGCGGTCGGCGGACCGCTTGCCCTGGTGAAGACCGGCGACCGCATCACCGTCGACGTGCCCGCGCGGCGCGTCCACCTCGAAATCAGTGACGCCGAACTCGCCGACCGCCGGGCCGCCTGGACGCCACCGCCGCCGCGCTACGAACGCGGCTACGGCTGGATGTTCGGCCGCCACATCCTGCAGGCCGATGCCGGCTGCGACTTCGACTTCCTCGAGACCAGCTTCGGCAAGCCGGTGCCCGAGCCCGACATCTTCTGAATCCACAAGCCACGGAGACGAGCCAGTGAATCCCAAGACCCGCGAGCTGCTGATGAAGGTCAGCACCGCCACCCTTTGCACCGCGCTGTTCAAGCGCGGATTGCGCAACCAGTTCATCCAGGACGTGCGCCCGCTCAACGCCGGATTGCCCAACATGGTGGGCGAAGCCTTCACGCTGCGCTACATCCCGGCGCGCGAAGACCTGAACCCGATCAGCGTGTTCAACGACCGCCAGCATCCGCAGCGGCAGGCCGTCGAGCAGTGCCCGCCGGGCGCGGTGATGGTGATCGACAGCCGCAAGGATGCGCGCGCCGCATCGGCCGGCGGCATCCTCGTCGCCCGCCTGATGAAGCGCGGCGCGGCCGGCGTGGTGACCGACGGCGGCTTTCGCGACAGCCCCGACATCGCGAAGTTGCCATTCCCCGCGTACCACAGCCGGCCCAGTGCGCCGACCAATCTCACGCTGCACCAGGCCGTCGACATCAACGTGCCGATCGGCTGCGGCGACGCGCCGGTGTGGCCCGGCGACGTGATCGTCGGCGATGCCGAAGGCGTGATCGTGATCCCGTCAGCCATCGCCGACGAGATCGCGGCCGAGGCCACCGAGATGACCGCGTTCGAGGACTTCGTGCAGGAGAAGGTGCTGGAGGGCCGCTCCATCCTCGGCCTCTATCCGCCCACCGAAGAGCAGTCGCGCATCGACTTCGCCGCGTGGCGAGAGGCGAAGGGCCGCTAAAGAGCCCGACAAGACAAGACCACAAAGAGAGACAAGCCATGACCTTCCTTCGCCGCGCGCTGCTCGCCGCAGCCTGCGCACTGCCGACCCTTGCCTCGCTGCAAGCCCATGCCGCCGACTGGCCCGCCGCCAAGCCGATCACCTACGTGGTGCCTTTCACGGCCGGCGGCTCGACCGACATCGTCGGCCGCACGCTCGCCAACAAGATGGCCGAGAACCTCAAGCAGTCGATCGTCATCGACAACCGGCCCGGACAGGCCGGCGGCGTCGGCGCGGCCTACGTCGCGAAGGCGGCGCCGGACGGCTACACGCTCTTCGGCGGCACCATCAGCACGCACGCGATCAACCCGAGCCTCTACAAGAAGCTGCCGTACGACCCGATGAAGGACTTCGAGCCGGTCTCGCTCGTCGCACGGCTGCCCAATGTGCTCATCGTCAATGCGCAGCTCAACGTGAATTCGGTGGCGGACCTGATCGCGCTGCTCAAGAAGGACGAGACCAAGCGCACGTTCGCGTCTTCGGGTGCGGGCACCTCGACGCATCTTGCGGGCGAGCTCTTCGCGGACCAGATCGGCGTCAAGCTGACCCACGTTCCATACAAAGGCACGCCGCCCGCGATGACCGATGTGGCCGCCGGCCTCGTGCCTTTCATGTTCGACCAGGTGACCGCCGCGATGCCGCTGGTCCAGAGCGGCAAGCTCAAGCTGCTCGCGGTGACCACCAGCAAGCGCATCGCATTGGTGCCGAACCTGCCCACCATGATCGAGTCGGGCCTGCCCAACTTCGAGATGTCGTCGTGGCAGGCGGTCTACGTGCCCAAGGGCACGCCGCGCCCGATCGTCAATCGCCTGAACGCCGAGATCGTCAGCGCGCTCAAGCAGCCGGACGTGCAGGCCAAGCTGCATGACCAGCTTGCGATGGAACTCGTCGGCAGCTCGCCGGAAGAGCTGCGCGACTTCATGGCGCGCGAGATCCCGCGCTGGGCCGAACTCGTCAAGAAATCGGGCGCGACCGCCGACTGACACTCCAGAAAGGCAAGCATGCAGACAAGCAGATTCGCGCGTCGGTCGATCGTGGCCCTGGCGCTCGGCACCCTGGGCGCCGCTGTCGCGCCGATGGCTCACGCAGAGGGCAGCTACCCCGAACGCATCGTGACCATCGTCGTGCCCTTCTCACCGGGCGGTGGCACCGACATCGCGGCACGCATCCTCGCCACCAAGCTGGGCGAGAAGTTCAAGCAGACCTTCGTGGTCGACAACCGCACCGGCGCCGGCGGCATCGTCGGCGCCGAAGCCGTTGCCAAGGCCAAGCCCGACGGCTACACGCTGCTGGTGGGCAACGTGGGCACGCAGGCGATCAATCAGTCGCTCTACCCCAAGATGCCTTACGACGCCGACAAGGCGTTCGCGCCGATCTCGCTGTTCGCGGACCTGCCTTTCGCGCTGGTGATCAATCCCAAGGTGCCCGCGAAGACGCCAAAGGAGCTGGTTGCGCTCGCGAAGGCCGAGCCGGACAAGTACACCTTCGCGAGTTCCGGCAACGGCGGCTCGCCGCATCTCACCGCCGAGATCTTCCAGCAGGCCACCGGCGCGAAGCTCAGGCACGTGCCGTACAAGGGCGGCGGACCGGCGATGGCGGACCTCATGGCCGGCCACGTCGACATGCTCTTCGCCTCGATCCTCGAAACCTCCAGCTACGTGAAGTCGGGCAAGCTGCGCGCGCTCGCGGTGACGAGCCCGGCGCGGTCGCCCGGCATGCCCGAAGTGCCGACGCTCGCGGAGCAGGGCATCGCCAATGCCGAATCGGGCTCATGGGTCGCGCTTCTGGCTCCCGCGGGCACGCCGCAGCCGATCATCGACAAGCTCTCGGCCGCGGTGAAGGAAGTGGTGTCCCTGCCCGACGTGCGAGACAAGCTCATCGCGCAGGGCGCAACGCCGCGCGGCACCACGCCGGCCGAGCTGCAGGCCACCATCGATGCCGACAGGGACCGCTATGCGCGCGTGATCAAGGCGCGCAACGTGCACATCGAGTGACCGGAGAAACCTGATGATCCGTCGCAGAACGCTCGCGGTCGGGCCCGCGCTTATCGCAACGCTCGCCGCGCTCGGCCTCGCGCAGGCGCAGACCTTCCCGGCCAAGCCGATGACCATCGTCGTGCCTGCCTCGCCCGGCGGCGCGATCGATCTCGCCGCGCGGCTTATCGGCCAGAAGATGTCGGAGAGCTGGGGCCAGCCGGTGGTGATCGACAACCGGACCGGGGCGACCGGCATCATCGGCACCGACTTCGTCGCCAAGAGCCCGCCGGACGGACACACGCTCGCCTTGGTCGCGAGCAGCCACGCCATCAATCCGCTGATGGTGAAGAAGCTGCCCTTCGATACGCAGAAGAGCTTCGAGCCGGTCGTGCAGACGCATGTCGTGCCGCTGGTGCTGGTGGTCGCGCCGTCGTTCCCGGCGAAGGACCTCAAGGAGCTGATCGCCTACGGCAAGGCCAACCCGGGCAAGCTCTCCTTCGCATCCAGCGGCTCGGGCGGCGCGCCGCATTTTTCCGGCGAGCTGTTCAAGAGCATGGCCGGCATCGACATGGTGCATGTGCCGTACAAGGGCAGCACCCTCGCGCATCCCGACCTGATGAGCGGCCGCGTCTCGCTGATGTTCGACACGCTCGCCGCGGTGAGCACGCAGGTGAAGGCCGGGAAGTTGCGTGCCCTGGCCGTCACGACGTCGAAGCGTGTCGCGATGCTGCCTGATGTGCCGACCATGGCCGAAGCGGGTCTGCCCGGCTACGAGACCAGTACCTGGGGCGGTCTGCTCGCGCCTGCCGGCACACCGAAGCCGGTGGTCGCCAAGCTTGCCGCCGAGACGACGCGCATCCTCGCGCTGCCCGACGTGAAGCAACGGCTGATGGATGCCGGCGTGGAGCCGGTGGGCGGCACGCCCGAGCAGTTCTCCGCCTTCATCACGCAGGAAATGGGCAAATGGGCCAAGGTCGCGAAGGAAGCCGGCATCCAGCCCGAATGAATCCGGAACAGAAAGACATCCAGCGCATGACAAAACCCCGCATCCTCCAGAAGGGCCGCCTGCTGCCGCAACTCGAAAGTGCGCTCGCGCAAGCCTATGACGTGCACGTGCTCGATCCCGACAAGGACAACAGCGCCTGGCTGGCAGAGCACGGCCACGCGTTCGTCGGCCTGACCAGCTCGGCCCGCTACGGCGCCGAGCGCGCATTGATCGACGCGTTGCCCAACCTGCGCGTGATCTCCAGCTTCGGCGTCGGCTACGAGACCATCGACGTGGCTCGTGCGCGCGAGCGCGGCATCCCTGTCGGCTACACGCCGGACGTGCTCAACGACTGCGTGGCCGACACCGCCTTCGGCCTCCTGATGGACGTGGCGCGCCGCTTCTCGGCGGCCGACCGCTTCGTGCGCCGCGGCGACTGGCTGAAGGGCCAGTACCCGCTGACCACTCGCATCTCCGGCAAGAAGCTCGGCATCCTCGGCATGGGCCGCATCGGCCGCGTGATCGCGCGGCGTGCCAGCGGCTTCGACATGGAGGTGCGCTACCACAATCGCCGCGAACTGCAGGGCAGCCCTCATGCCTACGAGGCCACGCTGAAGGGCCTTGCGCGCTGGGCGGACTTCCTCGTGGTCGCGAGCGCGGGCGGGCCCGAGACGCGCAAGCTGGTCGACGCCGGCGTGCTCGACGCGCTCGGACCGGAGGGCTTCCTCATCAACATCTCGCGCGGCTCGGTGGTCGACGAGGCGGCCTTGCTCGAAGCGCTGCGCGAGGGCCGCATCGCCGGCGCGGGGCTCGACGTGTTCGAGAAGGAGCCGCAGGTGCCCGAAGCCTTCTTCGCGCTCGACAACGTGGTGCTGCTGCCGCACGTCGCCAGCGCCACCCGCGAAACCCGTCAGGCGATGGCCGACCTGGTGATCGAGAACCTGCGCAGCTTCTTTGGCGAGGGCCGGGTGAAGGTCGCCGTCCCTTAATCGATCCTGGCCCCGGATTCCTTCACCAGCTTGCCCCAGCGAGCGATGTCATCGCGAATCAGGCTTGAGAATTGCTCGGGACTGCTTCCTGTGACGTCAGCACCCTGCGAAATGAGCTTCTGGCGCAAGTCCGACTCCTTGAGCACCTTGTTGATGTCCGCGTTCAGCTTGGAGACGACATCCTTGGGCAGATTGGCCGGGCCGAGGATGCCGAACCACGTCGTCGACTCGAAGCCCTTGTAGCCGGATTCGGCGACGGTGGGCACCTGCGGCAGGTCCTGGACGCGCTGCAGGGATGTCACCGCGACGGGGCGCATCTTTCCGCTCTTGATGTGGCCGATCAGCGTCGGCACGGTCGAGATGTACAACTGAACCTCTCCGCCGATCACGTCTGTCGCCCCTTGGCTGGCACCCTTGTATGGAATGTGCGTGAGCTTGATCCCCGCGGTCTTCTGGAAGGACTCTCCCGCGAGATGGGACACGGTGCCGTTGCCGGATGAGGCGTAGTTGATGAAGCCCGGCTTGTCTTTCGCTGCCTTGACCACATCGGCGATCGTCTTGTAGGGCGTGCTCGACCCGGCCACGATCACCAGCGGGGAGCTCGCCACCAGGCTCACCGGCGTGAGGTCCTTGACCGGATCGTAGGGAAGCTTGCTGTACAGCGTCGGGTTGATCGCGAGATTGCTGGTCTGGCCCAGGACCAGCGTGTAGCCGTCCGGAGCCGCCTTGGCCGCGGCGTCGACGCCGAGATTGCCGCCGGAGCCCGGCTTGTTGTCGATCACGAAGTTGTATCCGTAGCTGGTGAGCTTGTTCGCAATCTCGCGCGCGATGATGTCCGTGCCGCCGCCTGCAGGGAAGGGCACGATCAGTCGAATCGGCTTGGAGGGCCAGCCCTGGGCCTGCGCTGCCGAGGTCAGGATGGATGCGGCAGCGAACGCCAGCATGGCGCGACGGGAAGGATGCATGAACTTGTCTCCGATATGCGGCGCCTGAAGTTGGCGCCATGCATGCAACTGTAGAACCCGGTTGCGCCACGTACAATCGCGTTGCATACAGTGAACCGAGGTGCAATATGCGCAACGACAGCAAGGACGGGCCGGCCGCGGCGCGCGACGGTGGGGTGATCGCAGTCACCCGGGCACTCTCGCTGATGGAGGCATTTCATGTGGGCGAGTCCGCTCTCTCGCTCGCAGAACTGAGCCGGCGAGGCGGAATGCACAAGACGACGGTGCTGCGACTTGCGCGCACGCTGGCCCAATCCAACTACATGGTCCAGACGGACGACGGCCAGTGGCGGCTCGGCCCTGCCGCGGGGTGGCTCGGCGCGCGCTACCAGGCGGGCTTCGATGTCAACAACGTTGTCGAGCCGGCCCTGCACGAACTGGTCAAGCTGACGGGCGAAAGCTCGTCCTTCTATGTGCGCGAGGGCGACATCCGGTCCTGCGTCGCGCGGGTGGAGGGGCCGCAGTCGGTGCGGCACAACGTCCGGATCGGAGAGCGCCTTCCGCTGAACCTGGGCGCTCCGGGCCGGGTGATCCTCGCCTTCAGCGGCGCGAAGGGTGAGCCCTACGAATCCATCCGTTTGCGCGGCTTCCATATCTCCATGGGGGAGCGTGAGTCCGAGGTGTCGAGCGTTGCGGCGCCGGTGTTCCGGACGAACTGGAATCTGCTCGGATCGATGTGCATCTCGGGGCCGAGTTCGCGCCTCACGAAGGCGAAGCTTGAAAAGTACGCCAAGAGCGTGGTGCAGGCGGCCAACAAGCTGTCGTACGCGCTGGCTGGCGAGCGCTCGGCGGCGACCCCGCCGGTCGTCTCGACGTGGCACCCATGACGCAGGGCGCGCGCTGAGATATCAGCGCCTTGCCAAGGGCAAACCCGAGGCCTCCATTCCGGCGCACAGCACGTGGCCGTGCGTCGAATCGGTGACGAACAGCGTTCGTCGTTCGGGTCCGCCGAAAGCAAGGTTGGTGATCGACGCGCCGGGCGGTCCGCGCAACACCTCCACGGGCTCCGCACGCCCGTTGAGCACCCAGACATAACCCAGGCCGGGATTGGCGATCAGCAATCGGCCTTGCGCATCCACTGCCAGTCCATCGGGGCCGCTCGGGCCGTACGAGGTGAAGAACTGGCCGACCTTCGCAACGCTTCCATCGGGCAGCAAAGGGATGCGCCACACGCAGTTGCCCCGCGTCACCGCGAGGTACAGCACCTTTTCGTCAGGCGAGAGCGCAACGCCGTTGGGGCTCGGGATGTTGTCCAGCAGGAGATCGAGCCGGCCGTCGCGCCCAAGCCGGTACAGCCGTCCGGTCGGATCGTGCAGGCCGGTCTGGCCCTGGTCGGTGAAGTAGAGGTTGCCTGAGGCGTCGAACACCAGATCATTGACGCCCTTGAACCGTTCGCTGTTGCGGCGCGCAAGGAACGGGGTGACGCGACCGCTTTCCACATCGAGCTGCATCAGGCCGTTCTTGTAGTCGGTGATGAGCAGCGTGGCCGCGTCGAGGAACTTCATGCCGTTGGGCTCGCCGTCGTACTCGGCCACCAGCGACCACCCGCCCTGCGGGTCGATGCGAAAGATCCGGCCCCAGGGGATGTCCGTGACGTAGAGGTTGCCGGCATCGTCGAAGACAGGCCCTTCGAGGAAGGAATCGGTCGGCGCGCCGCCGCGATTGGCATCTGCCCACGCGCTGCGCTCGGGGCGGCGGAAATGACCGGGCATCGCGCTGAACAGGTTCAGTTCGCGGACATGGGGTGGTTGGATGAGAAACATGGGTGGTGATCTGATCAGGAAACAAAGCCATAGAGCCTTGCAGGGTTGTCGACGAGGATGCGGTCCATCACCGCGTCATCGCCGGAGCACCACATGCCGAGCAGGGCGACGAGCGCCGTGTCATCCACGGTGCCGGGCGCTTCGGTCGTGTGCGGCCAGTCGCTTCCCCACACCAGGCGATGCGCCGCGGATCGCACCAGCGCCTGTCCCAAAGGCACCGTGTCCGCGTAGAAAGGTCCTCCGGTCGACGAACGCATGTACGCGCCGGAGAGCTTGACCCAGGTGTTGCCGGACTCGATGAGCTGCATCAGGACGGCGATGGCCGCAGTCTCCCGGCGTGGATCGATGAGTCCAAGATGATCGATGACCACGGGCACCGGAAGCGCCTTGAGAACAGGGGCAAGCTCGATCAGGTGCTCCGGACGAATCAGGACCTGGATGTGCCACCCGAGTCGATCCACCTTTGAGGCTAGCGTGGTCAGCATGTCAGGCGTGGTGATGCCCCAGGACTGCGGCGTCACGAAGTTCACGCGCAAGCCGCAGACGCGATGCGACGCCAGGCGGTCGAGCTCGGCGTCGGACACTTCCTGGTCCACCACCGCAACGCCTCGGCCTTCGGAGCCCAACTGCGCGAGCGCATCGAGCGTGCACGCGTTGTCGGTGCCGTAGGTCGAAGGCGTCACCACGACGGCCCGGCTCGTTCCCAGGCGTTCCTGCAGGTTTCGATAGGCGGAGACCGGCGCATAGGGCGCCTGACGCGTCCAGTGCGGCGAGGGCTCGAACCGCGGATCGAAGATGTGCATGTGGCTGTCGCATGCCATCGGCGGGAGCCGGCGCGCAGGCCTTGCCGAACCGCCCGTATATGGCGCCGGCTGCGAAAGCGTGGGCCTCGAGGTCACGGCCGTCAGTCCAGCTTGATGTCGCCCTTGCGAATGACCTCGCCCCACTTCGCGTCCTCCTTCTTGAGGAAGGCCGCGAACTCCTCGGGCGTGGAGCCGACGGGCTGCGCGCCCAGGTCGCTCAATCGCTTCTGCACCTCGTCCTCCTTCAGGACTTCGACCACGGCACGCTGCAGCTTGTCGGTGATCTCCTTCGGCGTCCTGGCGGGCAACAACATGCCGTTCCATTCGAAGGCCTCGTAGCCTGGAATGACGGTCTCCGCGACAGTCGGCACATCGGGCAGGCGAGGCGATCGTTTCGGCGACGACACGGCCAGCGCACGAAGCTTGCCTGAACTGACGAGCGGGTAGCTTGCGGCCACTGTCGCGAACATGAAGTCGACCTGTCCGCCCATCACATCGGTGATGGCCGGCCCGCCGCTCTTGTAGGGCACATGGACCATGTCGAGGCCCAGCTTCTGGCGGAACAGCTCCGACGCAAGGCGCTGCACCGTGCCGCTGCCACCCGAGGCGAAGTTCACCTTGCCGGGCTGCGCCTTGGACCTGGCGACCAGATCGTTGACCGTCTTGAACGGAGAGTCGGCCTTGACGATCAGTGCATTGGGCGCGAGCAGCACCAGCGACAACGGCTGCAGGGCGTCCGCGGCGAACGGCATCTTTGGAAAGAGGTGCGGATTGATGGAGTAGGGCGTTGCGTCGTACAGCACGGTGTAGCCGTCGGGCGCGGCCTTGGCGACGTAGGCAGCGCCAATGGTGCCGCTGGCGCCAGCGCGGTTGTCGACGATCACGGTGGCCCCGAGCTTGGCGCCCAGCCGCGCGGAAACGACCCGTGCGACCGCATCCGCAGCGCCGCCCGGCGCATAGGGCACGACGACGGTGATGGTCCGATCGGGATACGCAGCGTGCGCAGCGAAGGCAGCGAGCGCAAGGGCTGCGACGACGGCGCGGCTTGCGAACGAGAACTTGAACGAAGACATGGTGTGGATTCCGGTTTTAGAAGAGGGCGGTTCTGTGGTCACTCGGCCTTGATGTCGAGCTCATGTGCGAGCTGCCTGTAGCTCTGCACTTCGCGCTGGAGCTGGTCGCCGAATGCGGAGCCGCATACGCTCTGCGACTCCATACCCAGACCCTTGAGCTTCTCCTGCGTGGCTGGGGCTTGCGCGAATGCCTGCGCCGTCTTTTGCAGCGTGGCGACAACCTCGGGCGGCGTGCCCGCCGGCGCAAGCAATCCATACCAGATGTCCGCCCGGTAGCCCTTCACGCCGGCCTCCTCGAACGTGGGCACCTGGGGCAGCAGCGACGAGCGCTGTGGCGACGCCACGGCGAGGGCGGTCAGCTTGCCGGCCTGGATCTGCGGAAGAACCGAACCCAGCGTGGCGAAGGAGCTGTCCACCTGCCCGCTCATCAGGTCCGTGACGACTTGCGCTGCACCCTTGTAAGGGATGTGGTTCATGCGGGTGCCGGTCAGGCGGGTGAACTGCTCGCTCGCGAAGTGGCCCGAGCTACCGGTACCGGGCGTTGCGTAGGTGCGCTTGCCGGGCTCGGCCTTCACTTGCTGAAGGAAGGCGGCAACGTTCGGCGTCTTCATCGACGGGCCCACGACGAGCACCGTCGGACTCACCGCCACCGTGCAAATCGGTACGAAGGAGCGGACGGAATCGAACTTGACCCGCGCGCTGTAGAGCGCCGGGATCATGGTGTGGTTCGTTGCGCCGACGAGCAGCGTGTAGCCATCGGCAGGTGCACTCGCCACGGCCTCGGCCGCGAGAATCGTGTTGGCGCCCGGCTTGTTGTCGATCACGAAGGGCTTGCCGAGCGACCGCGCCGCGAAGTCGGCGAAGGCCCGCGCGACCACATCGGTCGGCCCACCGGCCGAGAAGCCGACGATGACTCGCACGGGCTTGGAGGGGTAGTTGGCCGCATCCGCGTGAGCAAGCGGAATGGCTGCGGCAAACAGTGCCGCAGCCAGGCACGCGTTCCGGCGCGAGGTCGCGGAATGTCTTGGGTGATGCATGTCTTGTCTCCTACTGGTGCAGCACGAACCTGTCGCGCTGCGCATGTGCGAATCGAGCATCGGTGTTCCCTTGTTCAAGCGTGGGCAAGAACGGCGAGCAGATTCCGGGCGGCACCGACGCCCATGTTCACGTAGGCATCCGCGGTGACGCCGCCGATGTGCGGGCTCATCACGATGCGTCCCTGCTTCTGGAAAGGGTGGCCGGCGGCAAGGGGTTCGACCGCGAAGGAGTCCAGGCCGGCACTTGCGACCTGGCCCGACTCCAGCGCGGCGAGCAGCGCGTTCTCGTCGACCAGTCCGCCACGCGCGGTATTGACGATGATCACGCCCCGCTTGCACTTCGCGAGCGCGGCGGCACTGAGCATGCCGCGGTTGTCGTCGGTGAGCGGGCAGTGCAGCGACACGACATCCGATTCGCGCCAGATGACTTCAAGGTCCACGACCTTGATGTAGGACGGCACATCCTTCGCGTAGGGGTCGAAGCCGATCACGCGCATGCCCATGGCGTCAGCCATCTTTGCGAAGCGTTGGCCGATGGCGCCGAGGCCGATCAGGCCCACCGTCTTGCTGCCGAGCTCGAGGCTCTTGTGGGTCGCCTTGTCCCAGTGACCGTGGTGCATGCGATCGTTGAGCTCGACCACGGACTTGGCGCAGGCCAGCATGAGCGCGAGCGATTGCTCCGCCACGGCGGCAGCATTCGCGCCGACCGCTGCCACGACCTCGATGCCGCGCGCCTTGGCTGCCACTCTGTCGATCGTGTCCGTCCCGGTGCCGTGCTTGGCGATGACCTTCAAAGCAGGCGCTGCGTCCATCATCGCGGCGGTGACCTTCCCATATCGCACGACGATTGCGACGGGGTTGTGTCTCCTGCACAGGGCGATCACGTCCTCTTCAGTCGGCGACTTGCCTGCGTAGACCATGTCGTAGCCTTCCAGCAATTCGAGAGCCTGTGGCGCGAGATCCGCGCCCGTCACGACGATGACGCTCACAGCGATTCCCCTTCCTCGAGCACGCCGGCGGCACGCAGTGCTGCAGGCAGCCACCTGGAAGCGGTGTCGCCACGGTTGATGGCCTCCTGGCGCGCGGCTTCGTCCGCCAGCTTCTTGTCGGCGAGGGCCAGCATGGCGGGCGCTTTTGCCCGTTCGATCACGACCACGCCATCGGCGTCGCCGACGATCAAATCGCCCGGATTCACCATGGTGCCGCCGGCGGAGATGGTGTGGTTGATGCGACCCGGCACGAACTTCGTCGGCCCGGCGGGGTTGAAGCCCGCGCTGAAGACCGGAAAGCCAAGCTCCAGCAGATCGAGCTTGTCGCGTATCGCGCCGTCGACGATCACGCCGGCCAGGCCCTGCTTCTTGCAGGCGCTGAGCATCAGCGTCCCCATCAGGGCGGCGGTCTGGTCACCCTTGCCGTCGATCACCAGGACGTCGCCGGGCCTGGCCAGCGCGATCGCTGCGTGGACCATCAGGTTGTCGCCCGGGCGTACCTCCACCGTGAAGGCAGGCCCGGCGACGGCCATGCTGTGGTGGACCGGGGCGACTCGGGCATTCATCGTGCCGCGACGGCCTGCGACATCCGCAAGGATGGCGGCCTGGAATGTCGCCGCCCTGGCGACGACGTCGGCGGATACGCGTTCGAACTCGCGAACGATTTCAGGAAGCTGACTCATGGTGATGGAACTCTCGAGGTGTAGGAGGAAGGGGGAAGACTTGGCGCGGCCGCTTCGTGGCACGAATGCCGCTGGTGATTGCGAACCAGCGGAGTAGGGCGACTCGGCCGGCGCATGACCGTGAACGCTTGCGAAGCGGGCATCTGCTTGTCTCCGAATTTCCCCAGCGTCTGCGCGTTGGGTTGGAGGCGACTGTAGGTATCCGTTGCACACATCACAATGCCATTGCATTGTGCGGAACGCGTTGTGTCCGACGAAACGCTCCTCTGATCCCGGCAACCGAGAACAACTCATCGGGTTGCTGCGGCGCTTGCACGAAAATCTGCCGGACGTGGAGGCCGCCACCGGCCGCTACCTGCTGCGAACCCGGCCGCCGGCGAAGAAGCGCGGCGGCGGACGGCGACCGGGGCCACACGACATCGACCATCGACCATTGAAACCAGGAACCAGACACCATGAAATCCAGAGCCGCCGTTGCCTTCGAAGCCGGAAAGCCCCTGCAGATCGTCGAGATCGACGTCGCCCCGCCGAGGAAGGGCGAAGTGCTCGTCAAGATCACGCACACCGGCGTGTGCCACACCGATGCCTTCACGCTCTCCGGTGACGATCCCGAAGGGCTCTTCCCGGCCGTGCTGGGCCATGAAGGCGCGGGTGTGGTCGTGGAGGTGGGCGAGGGCGTCACCAGCGTCAAGCCCGGCGACCACGTCATCCCGCTCTACACCGCCGAGTGCGGCGAATGCCTGTTCTGCAAGAGCGGCAAGACCAATCTGTGCGTGTCGGTGCGGGCCACGCAAGGCAAGGGCGTGATGCCCGACGGCACGAGCCGCTTCAGCTACAACGGGCAACCGGTCTACCACTACATGGGCTGCTCCACCTTCAGCGAATACACCGTGGTGGCCGAGGTGTCGCTGGCGAAGATCAATCCCGATGCGAACCCCGAGCAGGTCTGCCTGCTCGGCTGCGGCGTGACCACGGGCCTCGGCGCGGTCAAGAACACGGCCAAGGTCCAGGAGGGCGATTCGGTCGCCGTCTTCGGGCTCGGCGGCATCGGCCTGGCGGTGATCCAGGGCGCGAAGCTTGCCAAGGCCGGGCGCATCATCGCCATCGACACCAACCCGTCCAAGTTCGACCTGGCGCGCACCTTCGGCGCCACCGATTTCGTCAACCCGAAGGACCATGACAAGCCGATCCAGCAGGTCATCGTCGAGATGACGGGCTGGGGCGTGGACCACAGCTTCGAGTGCATCGGCAACGTGAACGTGATGCGCGCGGCGCTCGAGTGCGCGCACCGCGGCTGGGGCCAGTCCGTGGTCATCGGCGTGGCTGGCGCGGGGCAGGAGATCTCGACCCGGCCGTTCCAGCTAGTCACCGGACGGCGGTGGCTGGGCACCGCATTTGGCGGCGTCAAGGGCCGCAGCCAGCTGCCCGGCATGGTGGAAGACGCCATGGCCGGCCGCATCCAGCTCGCGCCCTTCGTCACGCACACCATGCCGCTCACCGAGATCAACGAGGCGTTCGACCTGATGCACGAAGGCAAGTCGATCCGCAGCGTGGTGCACTACAGCTGAGTGAGACGGCCATGCAGCGTGATGTCGCTGCCTCGCCCCCTGGCTGAAATGGCCTGCGCGATCTGCGGATCGAATGCGCCATCGACCAGCAGGAAGAGCATGCGGCACGGCCGGCCGGAGCGGTTGGCCCACGCATGGTTCGTCCCGCGCTGGATCACGACGCTGCCCGTCTTCAGCGGCACCTCGGTCTTGTCGAGCACGAGCGTGATCTCGCCTTCGATCACCACGCTGTAGTCGACCGATTCGGTCCGGTGCATCAGGGGATGGGGAGCGCCGCCGCCGCCCGTCGAGGCGCCGGCATCGCCGATCTCGGAAAAGCCCTCGCGAAGCGCGTCGGCGCTGCGCGCGTGCAGCTCGGGGGCGCCGTCGCTCGCGACGACGGCGTTGCCCTGTGCGTCATGGCCCGTGACGACGCGATGGATCATGGGAAGGGTCATGGGTGTCGGCTCCTCGGGGCACGTCGTCGAGGATGGGTTGCATCAGGCGATGTTCGTCGCGTTCACGGCCGCATCCATGTCGGCCACGGAGGCCAGGAAGATGCCGCGCAGCCAGGTGAGGCCCGGGTCATTGGAGCGGTACTTGTGCCATTGCATCGACTGCCTCATCTCGGGAAACGCGAGCGGCGGCTCGTGCAGCGTCACGGGCAGGCTGCGAGCCGCCATGCGCGCGAGACGCGAATGCACGGTCGCGATCCGGTCCGTGCCGACCACGAGTCCGGGCGCGGACGCGAAGCTGTAGGTCACGACTTCATCGCGTCGGTCGAGACCGTATCGCTCCACCACCCAGCCTTCGAAGGACGTCGGGTGCGTGCTGGCAGGCTGCACGGAGACATGACCGGCGGCCGCGTAGTGATCGAAGGTGAGTGGTGCATGCGCGTACCTCCCGCGGTTCCACACCACGCAACTGAACGACTCGACGAAGAGCAGCTCCGTGGGGTGGTTGGGCGAGCAGTAGTCCAGCGGCATCACGAGAAGATCGACTTCGCCGCGTTCGAGCGGCCGCGCCGGTTCCTCGACTTGCGGCCGAAGCGCGAGGCGAACGCGGGGAGCCTTTGCATGCACCCGCGCGAGCACATGCGGCATCAAGGTCGACAGCGTGAAATCCGAGATGAAGATGCGGAACTCCCGATCGGATTCCGAAGGCACGAACTCGGGCTGCGTCGCGATCGAGGTGTCCACCCGCACCAGGACATCACGGACTGGGTCGCGCAGGACTTCCGCGCGCGGCGTCAGCTCCATCTTCCTGCCCACCTGCACAAGAAGCTCGTCGTCGAAGTAGTCGCGCAGGCGGGAGAGCGCATTGCTCATCGCCGATTGGCTGATGTGCAGCCGCTCCGCCGCCCGGCTGATGCTCAGGTCGTTGAGCATCGCATCGAGGGCGACCAGCAGATTCAGATCCAGTTTGTTGAAGCGCATGTGAGGGCCTCCCGCGTCGGCGTCGGATGGTACGCGGCGGCGCGTGACCTAGGGTTAACCCAAAAAGTATTTCCGAGATCGATAGCTCGGATGGATACAAACAATTTTTCAGGAGCCAGGCGCCTTCCTATTCTCCCGCCACCTTCAACGAGAGGTGCAGGAGACAAAGGTGGCAACAGCGAGTGCGGCGCGGATCGATAGATCCTGCGCAGGGGATCGGTCGTGAGGCGTTTGGCGATCGCCATCGTCGGCGGCGGAATGGCCGGACTGGCTTGTGGTCTGGCCGCTGCGCGGGCTGGCGCGGACGTCCGCATTCACGAAGCGCAGGCCGTGCCGGGCGATGTGCCGTCGCATCACGTCGATGTCGTTCCCAACATGCTGCGCGATCTTGTTCGCCTCGGCGTCGGGGACGCATGCGTGCGTGCGGGCTTCCCCTATCGGCGCGTCACCGCGTTGAGCCAGCGCGGCACACCGCTGCTGTCGCTCGATGCGCCGCGTCTGGCCGGCCCCAGCCATCCTGCCGCCCTCGGGATGGTGCGGGCAGACCTGCATGCCGTGCTGGCGACCGCCGCGATGCAGGCGGGTGCGTGCCTTCGCTACGGCGTCCACGTCGCGGGACTTGCACAGGACCGATCGGGTGCGATGAAGGTCCTCGATACCGGCGGCGACGGCATGGTTGCCGATCTCGTGGTGCTCGCGAGCGGCGGGGCCGGCGCGTTGAGGGCGCAGGTGTTCGGCAGCGAACCGGTGGCGCCCGCTTCCAACGAATGGCTCTACTTTCTGGCAAGGCGCCCCTACGGCCTCGACGAGGCCATCCACGCGGCCACCGGCACCGGCGAGAGAGTCCATGTCGTGCCGGTGAACAGCTCCATCGTCGGCGTCCGGCTCTCTGCGCGGCGACCGCTGCCCGCGGTGACGCCCGAGAGCGTACGCGCGGCGATGGCCCGGTTTCCGGGGGCGCTCGGCGCGCTCGCAGAGCACATGGATGCGAGCCAGCCGGTGGTTCGTCGACTGATCCGTCCGGCATTGCTCGACGCGCCCTGGACGCGCGGTCGCGTGATGGCTGTTGGTGATTGCGCGCACGCCTTGCCGCCGCACTTCGGCCAGGCCGCTGCCCAGGCCCTCGAAGACGCGATCGTCCTGGGTGAGCTTCTGAGACCGGGTCGCGCGCCGGCGGACGTCGCCCAGGCCTGGTTCGAGCGCCGCCATCCGCGTGTGAAGCAGGTGATGTCCATCGCGATGCGCGCCGCGCACTGGGACGAGGCGCCGGACATCGACACCGACTTCCTGCGGCTGTCCCGCGAACTCGACGAAGTCGTGCGAACGCCTGCGTAGCGACGCCCCGTTCCCCCCAGATCCAACCATGAGTGAGAGAGAGAAAGAGGAGACCATGCCCGACACATTGAATCACCGCCGAAGCCTGCCGCGCCCGAGTGCGCTGGCTGCCGCCGCGCTGCTCGCCTGCAACGGCAGCCATGCGTTCGAGTTCGACACTGGCAACCCGGACCTGAAGATCCGCTGGGACAACACCGTCAAGTACAGCGCGGCGCAGCGCCTCGAAGACCGATCGCCCGCGCTGTCCCGGACGATCATCGGCCGCAACGGCATCGTGGGCCCGAACAACATCAACCAGGACGACGGCGACAACAACTTCGACAAGGGACTCATCTCCAGCCGCGTGGATCTTCTGAGCGAGCTCGACATGAGCTATCGCAACTGGGGCGCGCGCGTCAGCGGCGCCGCCTGGTACGACCAGGTCTACAACCGCAATACCGGCAACACCACGCTGACGTCCAACCACGTCCCCCGCTACGAGTTCCCGGACGACACGCGCAGGCTGATGGGTCGCGATGCCGAGATCCTGGACGCCTTCGTCTACGGCAACTTCGATCTCGGCGAGCGCCCGGCTTCATTCCGCCTGGGGCGTCACACGCTGCTGTGGGGCGAAAGCCTGTTCTTCGGGGCCAACGGCATTGCCGGCGGGCAGGCGCCGGTGGATCTCATCAAGTTGCTGTCGGTGCCGAACTCGACGTTCAAGGAAATTGCCCGCCCGACCGGGAAGCTCTCCGGCCAGACGCAGCTGACCGACGCGGTGTCTGTCGGCGCGTACGTCGGCTACGAATGGGACCCGACGCGATTGATGCCTGTCGGGTCCTACCTCTCCACGAGCGACGCGTTGGGGCCTGGCGCAGAGCGAATCATCGCGGGGACGACCAGCACGTTCATCCGCACGCCCGACCAGACACCCAAGAACGGCGGGCAGGGTGGCCTGCAACTGCGCTATCGCGCGGACCCCATCGACACGGACTTCGGTCTGTACGCGATCCAGTTCAACTCGTACACGCCAAGCAACCTCTACACGACCTTGACCGGCGTTCCGCCGGCAGTGACTCCCTGCTGCTACCGATGGGTCTACCACGAGGGTATTCGTGCCTTCGGTGCGAGCTTCGCCAAGTCGATCGATCAATGGGGGCTCGCGGGCGAGGTCTCCGTGCGGGACAACATGCCATTGGCGAGTTCGGCTGCCACGGTGCTGCCGAGCGTGGGCGTGGGCACCACGTTCAGCAACAGCAATCCTGGCTACGCGGTCGGGCGTACCGGCCATGCACAGTTTTCCTGGATCGCCAGCCTGGGCCCGAGCTTCCTGTCCCGTGAGTCCAGCTTCATGGGCGAAATCGCCTGGAACACGCGGCTGAGCGTGACTGAAGGCGAGCGGTTCCTGAATCCCAATGCCGACAAATCGGCGAGTGCCATCCGGGCCGTCTTCGCGCCCACGTATCGCCAGGCGCTTCCCGGACTCGATCTGACGCCCAGCCTGGGTGTCGGGTACACGGCCGGAAAGTCCTCCGCGCTCGGCCCTGCCTTCGGTCCCGACAAGGGCGGCGACGTGACCATCGGCCTGACGGGTGTCTACCTGAACCGGTGGACCGTGTCGCTCAACTACGTCCACTACTACGGGCCTGAAGGTTCCACCCTGGACAACAACAGCAACGCCCAATTCATGCAGGCGCTGAAGGACCGCGATTACGTCTCGCTGTCGGTACGCATCACTTTCTGAATTTTCGACTGGAGACAAGCCATGAAACTGCGCCTGATTGCGCCCCTGACGATCGTCGCTGCGGCGGTCGCAGCCTTCTCGGCCCACGCGGCCGTGACGGCTAACGAAGCTGCGACGCTGAAAACCAGCCTGACGCCCCTCGGCGGCGAAAAGGCCGGCAACAAGGACGGCAGCATTCCCGCCTGGTCCGGCGGCCAGACCACGCCCATCGCCGGAGACAAGCCGGGCGGTCGCCGCGGCGATCCATTCAAGGCCGAGAAGCCCCTGTACACGGTGACCGCGGCCAACATGGCGCAGCACGCCGACAAGCTGACCGATGGCGTCAAGGCGCTGCTGCTCAAGTACCCGGACTCGTTCCGCCTCGATGTCTACCCGACGCATCGCACAGTGGCTGCGCCGCAGTGGGTCTACGACAACACCTTCAAGAATGCGACCCGGGCCCGCATGGACGGGGACATCCCTTCCGGCACCTACGGCGGCATTCCGTTCCCCGTTCCCAAGAACGGCCTCGAGGCGATGTGGAACCACAAGCTCGCCTGGCGAGGCGCTTCCTGGCAGGCGGACTTCAACCAGTACCAGATCACGGCAGACGGCAAGGTCGTGCTCACCACGAGCGGCACGATCAAGCAGTCCATGCCCTACTACTACGAAGGCGGGGGACCGGACGAATTCGCCGGCTACTTCTGGACCGTCAACCTCGTGAACGACGGGCCGCCCATCCGTGCGGGGGAGATGATCGTCGGACGCGAGAACTTCGACGCCGACAAGTCTTCTGCCTACGTGTACCTGACCGGCCAGCGCCGCGTTCGCAAATTGCCGAACGCCTGCTGCGACACCCCGACGCCGGCCAGTGCGGGCCTGATGTCCTTCGACGAGCTGAGCGTGTTCTCCGGCCGGACCGACCTGTTCGACTGGAAGCTCGTGGGCAAGAAGGAGATGCTGATCCCCTACAACGAGAACCGCTTCCTGCAGGCAGCCGATGCGGATCTGATCAAGGGCCAGCATCTGAATCCGGACCATGTGCGATGGGAACTGCACCGGGTCTGGGTCGTGGAAGCCAGTCTGCGCCAGGGCCGCCGGCACCAGGCGCCCAAGGGCGTGTACTACCTCGACGAAGACAGCTGGCAGGCCATGCTCGGGGATCGCTGGGATGCCAAGGGCCAGCTCTGGAAGACGTTCTGGGGCTTCAACTACGTGATGCCCGATTTCCCCGGAGCGGTACAGCAGACCTTCGGCTACTACGACCTCCTTTCGGGCCAGGGCTACGTCTCCAACGTCCTGAACGACAAGGCTTATCACCACAAGCCGACCGCGCGCTGGCCGGAGTCGATCTTCACCGGCGAGGGCCTGGCAGCCCAGGGCGTGCGCTGAAGGAGCAGGGCGTGAAGGGATTCGCTTCCTGGTGGGTGCTCGCGTGCGGGCTGGTGGGTGCGGCGCACGCGGCGCCCGTGGCCGATGCGCTCGATCGGCCGGCCTTGATGGTGCGCGCGCCTGCGCGCGCTGTTCTCCTGGCCGCGACCGAATGCGGGAGCCGGCTTGTGGCAGTCGGGGAGCGCGGGATCGTCGTGACCTCCGATGACGGCGGCGTTCAGTGGCGGCAGTCGCGGGTGCCGGTGTCGGTCACGCTCACCGCAGTGCAATGCCCCGAACCCATGGTGGTCTATGCCACGGGGCACGGGGGCGTGGTCCTGGCCAGCAGTGATGGGGGTGCGACCTGGTCGCGTCGCCTCGAAGGCCGCAGGGCCGCACAGCTTGCGCTCCACGATGCGCAGGCCAGCGGCAACGCCAAGGCGGTGCAGGAGGCGCAGCGCCTTGTGGATGATGGCGCCGACAAGCCATTCCTCGATCTGCATTTCTTCGATGCCCGACACGGCCTTGTCGTGGGTGCCTACGGCCTGGCGTTCTCGACCGAGGACGGCGGCCAGACATGGCAGCCCTGGATGAAGCGCCTGCCCAATCCCAACGGCGCCCACCTGTACGCACTGCGGGTGCGTGGCAGTACCTTGCTCGTGGCGGGCGAGCAGGGGCTGGTCCTGCAGTCCACCGATGGAGGGCGCGAGTTCCACCGGCTCGAGGTTCCCTATCAAGGAAGCTTCTTTACCGCCGAATTGCCGGCGGACCAGGAGATCGTGCTCGCCGGACTGCGCGGCAATGTGTGGCGCAGCACCGATGAAGGCCGGTCGTGGACGCAACTGCGCACGCCGGCCCCGGTGTCCGTCACGACATCGGCGATGAGTCCGAAAGGAAGACTGCTGCTGGGCAACCAGGCGGGCGCGCTGCTGAGGGTGTCCGGGGCCGATGTCGTGCCGCTGGAAGCTCCGGCACTGCCCCCACTGAATGCACTGCAGCCTTTGCGCTCCGGCGCCCTGTTGGCGCTGACCGATCAAGGCCCCGTCGCCGTGCCCATGCCGGAGTCGCGGCCGTGAAAACCATGACCCAAGACTTCGATCCGCGATCCGGCTCCGCCATCGAGCGGGCGCTGTTCAATCATCGGTGGCTGGTGCTGCTGCTCTGTGGCATCACCACGATCCTGCTGGGCTGGCAGGCCACGCGCCTTCAGCTCAACGCCAGCTTCGAGAAGACGATCCCCGCGCAGCACCCCTACATCCGGAACTTCCTCGACCAGCAGAAGGAACTGAGCGGACTCGGCAATGCAGTGCGCATCGCGGTGGCCGCTCGCCAGGGCTCGATCTACGACGCCGGCTATCTGGAGACGCTTCGGCAGATCAGCGACGAAGTGTTCCTGATCCCGGGTGTCGACCGGATGCGCATGAAGTCGCTCTGGACGCCTTCTACGCGATGGGTGGGCGTTACGGAAGAGGGGCTGGACGGCGGGCCGGTGATTCCCGATCGCTATGACGGATCGCCCGCGAGCCTGCAGAAGCTGGCAGCGAACGTCGCGCGTTCGGGCGAGATCGGCCAGCTCGTCGCACGCGATGCGAAATCCACCGTGATCTTCGTGCCGCTGCTGCCGCGCGATCCGCAGGGGAGGGCGCTGGACTATCGCGATCTGTCCGATCGCCTCGATGCGATCCGTGCCCGGTACGAGGCCCGCGGGGTCGATGTCCACATCACCGGCTTCGCCAAGATCATGGGCGACCTGATCGCCGGTGTCCGCGCGGTGCTTGCCTTCTTCGCGATCGCAGTGATCATTTCCGCCGCGATGGTGTTCTGGTACACGCGCTGCGCCCGCTCGACCTTGCTGGTCGTCGCCGCATCACTCGTCGCGGTCGTATGGCAGCTCGGCATGCTTCCGACGCTGGGCTTCGCGCTCGATCCTTATTCGATCCTGGTGCCCTTCCTGGTATTCGCGATCGGCATGAGCCACGGCGCCCAGAAGATGAACGGGATCATGCAGGACATCGGCCGCGGTGCGCACAAGCTGGTGGCGGCGCGGTTCACTTTCCGTCGCCTGTTTCTTGCCGGTCTGACGGCGCTCCTCGCCGATGCGGTGGGCTTCGCCGTCTTGCTGGTCATCGACATCCAGGTGATCCGGGAGCTCGCGATAGCGGCTTCGCTGGGCGTGGCGGCGCTGATCTTCACGAACCTGATCCTGCTGCCCGTCCTGCTGTCGTACACCGGCGTCAGCGCGAAGGCGGCAGAGCGAAGCCTGCGCAGCGAGGCGGCGGACGCGGCTGGCGCCGATCGCCATCCGATGTGGGCACTGCTGGACCGTTTCACGCGCAAGCCATGGGCGAGCGTCGCAGTCGTCGTCTCCCTTGTCCTGGGAGGGCTCGGGCTGGCCGTCAGCAGCCAGCTGAAGATCGGCGACCTCGACCCCGGCGCGCCGGAGCTGCGTCCCTACAGCCGCTACAACCGCGACGTCGCCTACATGAACGCGAACTACGGCGCATCCAGCGACGTGCTCGCCGTCATGGCGAAGACCCCGGAAGGGCAGTGCGCGCGCTACGACATCCTGAAGCGCGTGGACGCGCTCGAATGGGAACTGCGCCAGCTCGATGGCGTGGAGACGACTGCAGCGCTGCCGCTTCTCACGCGCAGGGTCCTGTCGGGCCTGAACGAAGCGAATCCGAAGTGGTACGAGTTCCTGCCGAACCAGGAGATGCTGAACGTGATCACGGCCGGCGCGCCGCGCGGTCTCTACAACGAGAGCTGCGGGCTGCTGACGCTCTACGTCTACCTCAAGGACCACAAGGCCGACACATTGGCACGCATCGTCGCGCATGTCGAAGACTTCGCGCGGGACAACGACTCTGCCGACGTGAAGTTCATGCTCGCCGCGGGCTCGGCCGGCATCGAGGCAGCGACCAACATCGTGGTGCGCGAAGCGTGGCGCGAGATGCTGCTGCTGGTCTACGCTGCGGTGATCGCCCTGTGCTTCATCACCTTCCGCTCTTGGCGGGCCGTCGTCGTGGCCGTGCTGCCGCTGGTGCTGACCTCGATCCTGGCCGAGGCGCTCATGGTCGCCCTCGGCATCGGCGTGAAGGTGGCGACCCTGCCGGTGATCGCACTGGGCGTGGGGATCGGCGTGGACTACGCGCTCTACATCCTGTCCGTCACCCTCGCGCAGATGCGGGAGGGGCGCAGCCTCTCCGACGCCTACTACCACGCGCTTCGGTTCACCGGCAAGGTCGTGATGCTCACCGGCTCCACGCTGGCCATCGCCGTGGTGACGTGGGTAGCCAGCCCGATCAAGTTCCAGGCGGACATGGGCGTGCTGCTGGCCTTCATGTTCCTCTGGAACATGTTGGGGGCGCTGGTCCTGATTCCGGCGCTTGGTCATTTCCTGCTGCGGCCCCGGGTGCGCAACGCATCCGTGGCGCCTGTGGCTGTTGCCGGTTCGGAGGTTCTTGCGAAATGAAATCGATCTTTGGATTCCTGCTGGGCGTCGCGCTCGCGGCCTCTGCGGCTGCGCAGACGCGCGTCGTCACCCTGGGCACGCAGGGCGGACCCCTGCCTTCGCTGACGCGCAGCCAGCCCGCCAATGCGCTGGTCGTGCGCGACCGCATCTATCTGGTCGACGCCGGAAACGGGGTCGCGCATCAACTGCTCGCGGCGGGACTCGACCATCGCAAGGTCGAGCGGATCTTCATCACGCACAACCATGACGATCACAACGCCGACTGGGGCACGTTGATGGGGCTGCAGTGGAGCACGGGGCGTCGCGCCGAGGTCCATGTGTATGGGCCTGCCGGCACCGAATCGATGCTGCAGGGATTCCTGCAGTACTTCGCGCCCAACGCGCGCATCCGGATGGGCGACAGCAAGGCCTATCCAGACCCGCGCGGCTTGTTCCATGCGCACGACATTGCCGGGCCCGGGCAGATCTACAAGGACGACCTGGTCACCGTGACTGCCGTCGAGAACTGCCACTTCGCCCACGGCACGGACGCCCAGCGGGATGCGCAGGACAAGTCCTATGCCCTGCGGTTCCAGACGCCGGACCGGGTCGTCGTGTTCAGCGGCGATACGGGGCGCTGTGCGGGACTGGATGCCTTCGCGAAGGACGCGGATGTGCTGGTGCACGAGGTGATCGACCTGCCCTTGATCGAGAAAGCCATGCGGCGCGAGCTCCCTCCCGAGATGGCGGACGGACTCATGCGGCACATGACGGCGGAGCACACCACTGCAGAAGACGTCGGGCGCCTCGCCCAGGCGGCGAAGGTCAGGAAGGTCGTTCTCACACACGTCATCCCGGGACGTGACGAACCCGACAGCGTCTACACGGACGCCGTGAAGAAGCACTACGACGGCCCGGCGGTGGTCGCCCGGGACCTGATGACGTTCTGATGCGCGCCGCACTCACCCCAATCCTTTGAGAAAGCAGTTCCATGTTTCGCTATTTCCCCACCAACTACGTCTGGAACCTCTCGGTCGACCTCGCCATCGAGATGGGCGCGCGCATCGGAGAGATCGAGGAAATGTGCGCCCCGCTGCAGGAAGCGGCGAAGGCGCCCGATGCTGCCGGCACACGGGCATTTCGCGAGACCTGGCAACGCATGGCGGACAAGCTGTGCGGCCTTGCCGAAGAGGACGAAGCCCGCGGCCGGCTGTTGTCCGCCGGCGAGAAGTACAACCGCGCGGCCGTGTACCTGCTGACCTGCGAGCGGCTTCAGGGCCACGGGGCGCCCGGACGTCTTGATCTCTACAAGCGCGAACTGGAGGTCTTCGCCGAAGGCATCCGTCTCTCGCGCGAGAACTGCGAACGCGTGGAGATCCCGTACGAGGGAAAACATCTGGCAGGGCTCTATACCCGCGCCGAAGGCGTCGAAGGACCGGCGCCGCTGCTGGTGCAGATCAACGGCCTCGATTCCACCAAGGAGATGCTGTACCGGGTGGGCATCCCAGGCTGGCTGGCGAAGCGGGGCGTGTCGTCGTTGTGCGTCGACCAGCCCGGCACGGGCGAGGCGCTGCGCCTGCACGACATGAAGGCGCGCTACGACAGCGAACACTGGGCCAGCCGGATCGTCGACTGGCTCGAAACCCGCGAGGACGTGGATCCGAAGCGCATCGGCCTGCAAGGCGTGTCGCTGGGCGGCTACTACTGCCCGCGCGCCGTGTCCTTCGAGCCGCGATTCGCCTGCGGTGCGGTGCTCGGCGCCAACCACGACTGGCGCGACGTGCAGAAGAAGCGCCTCGCGCGCGAGGGCAACTTGCCGGTGCCGCACTACTGGGACCACGTGCGCTGGGTCTGGGGTGGCGAGGACAACGACGCGTTCATGCAGATCGCGGAGAAGGTGCATCTCGACGGCATCCTCGATCGCATCAAGGTGCCTTTCCTGGTGACCCATGGCGAGAAGGACTCGCAGATTCCGCTGCACTGGGCGCAGCGCACCTACGAGCAACTGACCAACAGCCCGAAGCGCGAGCTCAAGGTCTTCACCGACCGCGAAGGCGGCGCGCAGCACGCGAGCTTCGACAACAGCATCAACGCGGGGCACTACCTCGCGGACTGGGTCGCCGAGACGCTCGGCGGTCGCACGGCCTGAATTTCGAGAAAGGAATCAACATGAAGATCATCGGACCCGACGAACTCGTTTTTGGCGTCGACGACGTCGCTGCCTGCACGCAGTATCTGAAGGACTACGGACTCCGGCAGGTATCCGAGCGCCGTTTCGAGGCGCTGGACGGCACCGGCATTTCCATCGCGCATCGCGACGATGCTGCCTTGCCTCCGGGCCTGGGCACGGCCAGCATGCTTCGCAAGACGATCTATGGTTGTGCGGACCAGGCCACCGTGGACGCCATCGCGAGCGAGCTCCAGAAGGACCGCGAAGTGAAGCGCCTGAGTAACGGCGCGATCGAGAGCGAGGACGACCTGGGGTTCGTGCTCGGCTTCCAGGTGACGGTTCGACGCCCCCTCCGCCTTTCGGCTGAATTGGTGAACGCACCGGGCGCTGCGCAGCAACGCGGCGTGAACGCAGTGGCCGTGGACCAGAACGCGCCGGCCTTGCCGCGGACCCTTTCGCATGTCGTGTACTTCGTCCCCGATGCAGCAAAAGCCGAAGCTTTCTATGTCGAGCGCCTCGGCTTTGTCTGCACCGATCGCTTCACCGGCGTGGGGCCCTTTCTGCGCCCGGCGGGCACGACGGACCACCATACGCTGTTCATGATCCAGACGCCGCCGCAGATGAAGGGTTGCGAACACTTCACGTTCCATCTCGGCGGGCCGACGGAGCTGATGCTGGCCGGCAGCCGGTTCGTTGCCAAGGGCTATGAATCGTTCTGGGGGCCGGGCCGGCACAAGTTCGGCTCCAACTGGTTCTGGTACTTCAACAGCCCCCTGGGTTGCCATGTCGAGTACGACGCGGACATGGATCTGCATGACGACCACTGGATCGCGCGGGAAGCCGCCATGGGCGCGGATGCCTCGCAGCTCTTCCTGTTCCAGCACCGCGAGAAGTGGGCGCCCGGTGGTCCTCCCCCCGGTGCCCGGCATCCGGCAGCGCACTGATCGTCATTGGCCATGGAGACCGTTCTGCGCCTGTGCATGGCCGACGAACTCCCGGAAGGGACGTCTCGCGGCTTCGATCCGATGGGCACGGGCCGCGACACGATGTTCCTGGTCAAGCGCGATGGCCTCCACGCATGGAAGAACGAGTGTCCGCACTGGGCGAACACCTCGATGGCCTGGCGAAAGGATGCCTTCCTGAATGCCGACGGAACCCGCATCGTGTGCGCGGCCCACGGTGCTCAATTCGACATCGCCACCGGCGTATGCACGCTCGGGCCCTGTATCGGCCAGACGCTCAAGCGCGTCTCGCTCATTGATCTCGACGACGGCGCTGTGGCCGTCGCTCGTGAAGAACTGGAGACAAACACATGAAGACTCTCATCATCGGCGGCGGATTCTCGGGAATGGCCGCAGCGATCGCGCTTCGCCGCGACAACCACGAGGTCGATCTGGTCGAGATCGATCCGGGCTGGCGCTCTTACGGCGCAGGCATCAGCCTGGGGGGCGCCACCTTGCGTGCGCTGCGCGAGCTTGGCGTTCTCGATGCGTTTCTCGAGCAAGGCTATGCCGGCGACGGCGTGGACATCCATCTGCCGACCGGTCAATTGCTCGCCACGCTTCCGACGCCACGCCTCGCAGGCCCGGATGTTCCGGGAGGCGGCGCGATCATGCGCCCGGTGCTGGCAAGGATCTTCGCGGACGCAACGCGCGCGGCGGGGGCCGGCGTGCGCCTCGGATGCACATTCAGCGCCGTCTCGCAGGACCGCGACGGCGTGGACGTCTCGTTCGATGACGGGAGCAGCCGTCGCTACGACCTGGTGATCGGCGCCGATGGGCTGTATTCCCAGGTGAGGCAGTCGCTGTTCCCGGACGCGCCGAAGCCGCGCTACATGGGGCAGGCCGTCTGGCGCGCCGTGCTGCCTCGCGCCGCGGAAGTGACGCACGCGATGATGTGGGTCGGCCCGAAGCTGAAGGCGGGCGTCAATCCGGTCTCGAAGGAAGAGATGTACCTGTTCGTCACTGAGGACCGCGCGGCCAATGACCACGTGGACCCTGGCGACTTTCCGGCGCTCCTGTCGGGCTTGCTCGCGACGTTTCCAGCGCCGCTCGTCCAGCAACTGCGGGAACAGGTCGGACGCCCGGATGCCCGCATCGTCTACCGGCCGCTCGAAGGGCTTCTGATGCCACGCCCATGGCATGCGGGCCGGGTCCTGCTTGTCGGCGACGCAGTGCACGCGACGACGCCGCACCTGGCGTCCGGTGCATGCATCGGCATCGAAGACGCACTGGTGATTGCCGACGAGCTGAGGCGCTCGGGCGACGTGAAGGAGGCGTTCGATGCCTTCGAGGCGCGTCGCTGGGAGCGATGCCGGATGGTCGTGGAGAACTCGGCGCGCCTCTGCGACATCGAGATCACGGGTGGCGACAAGCAGGAGCACGCCAACATCATGCGTGACAGCCTGATCGCGTTGGCACAGCCGATCTGAGCCGTTCGAGCGAGATACCGATGGTCTTGTCCGAACGCTGGAGCGCGCGCGCCGCCCTGATGGTGGCGCATTGCGCGGGGATGGTCGATCTCGTGGCGCTCCCGATCTGGATCGGCACGTTGATGGCGCACTACCGGTTCGACCCGCAACAGGCGGGCTCGCTGGCCACGTGCTTTCTGGTCAGCGCGGTGGTGGCGAGTGCGTTCACGGCTCGCCGCTTCGATCGCATCCGGGCGCGCTTCGTTGCTGCTTCCGCCTTCGGGCTCGCAGCGCTCGCCTTTGCTGCGTGTTCGCAGATGCGTGGCTTCGGTGGGCTCGCGGTCCTGCACGGCATCGGTGGCTTCGCGGCGGGGACAGCCCTGAGCATCACGCACGGGACCGTCGGGCTGAGCGCCAATCCGCACCGGCTCTTCGGCATCATGGGCACCGGGCTGGGCGTCTTCGCGGTGCTGTTCCTCGCCGCGACGCCGCAGGTCATCGCGAGCGTGGGCGGCTCGGCGCTCTTTGTCGTCATCGGCGTCGTCATGGGCATCGCGTGCATCGTGACAGCCTGCTTCTTTCCCGACGGGCAGCCGGAGAGCGCCACGATGCATGCCCGCCGGGGGCCGCTGTCCCGCCAGGTCTGGTTCCCGATCCTCGGCATCTGCTGCATGGCGCTGACGCAGGCCATGGTCTTCGCCTTTCTGGAACGGATGGGTGCGCAGCGGGGCTTCGATCCGGCGTCCGTGAATCTCCTCCTGATCGCGCTGGGTCTCATCAATCTGGCGCCGGGATTGCTTGCCGCGATGCTCCAGCGCAGGCTCGATGCGCGCAAGGTACTGCTCGCCGGCGCGACCCTGCAGTGCCTGCTGGCGCTTGTGCTGGCCTGGAGCAGCACCTTCGTGCCCTATGCGGGCGCGGGCGCGGTGTTCGTGGCCGTCATGATCTTCACGCACACCTTCTGCTTCGGTCTGCTCGCACGCCTGGACCCATCAGGGCGCGCCGTGGCCGCGACGCCTGCGATGTTGATGGTCGGTTCCGCCATCGGCCCCCTCCTCGGCGGCACGCTGGTGAAGGGATTCGGCTACGGCGCGCTGGGCGTCGCCGCACTCGCGATCGACCTTGCTGCGCTGGCCTTGTTCGTGCGCGTCGGGAGAACGCCTGATGGGTTTACCCCTGAGGTCCTGAACGCTGGCGTTGATATATAAACACGGCCATTCGCAACTCCGGTTCTGCCCACGCTGTCATGCATTGCGCCCAGTGCGGTACGTTGAATGGACCCACGCTTGCACTCTGTTCGAGCTGCGGCATCGGCATCAGAAGAGAACCCACCGTTTGGCGCGGCAGCGGGCCGCGACCCAGCCTGCTGGGCACGCTCGACCACCCGCGCGAGACGCGCGAAGGCCTGCGGGAGCTCTACGCCGCGGCGGTCGGAACGAAGAACAGTGACCACTATCTCGCGAAGTTCGCGCTCTTCGATCACGAGCGCAGGACATCGGCGGGCTGGCACTGGCCGGCTTTCTTCGTCACCTTCGCCTGGCTCGTCCACAGGAAGATGTGGGGCAAGGCAGCGCTCTACTTCCTGCTTCCCTACGTGGTGTTCGTGCCTGTGGTCCTGTTGGGCCCGACCATGCCCTTGGCGGTTGCGATCGGCTGCTTCGCGTATCTGCTGGGCATCTTCATCCTGCCGCCGCTTCTCGCCGACGCGACCTATTACCGGCATTGCGAGCGGGTGATCGAGCACGCGCGGGCGGTCAACCGCAGCCAGGAAGGGCAACTCGTCCTGGTTGCGCGCGAGGGCGGCACGAGCGGCATCGTGCCGTTCATCGTCGGTCTGGTCGCGATCGCGATGCTGGCGGGCACGGTGTCCGCCGTCGCGCTGCCGGCCTATCAGGACTACACCGCGCGAATGAAGGCGAAGCAGGTGGCCATCGCCGGCGATCCTCAATCGGCTGGACGCGTCTCGACCGCTGACTAAGATCGCGCTTCGAACGACACGCCCCCGGGCGAAGGAGCCGAAGTGAACGCAAAGCGATCCGTCTTTCTGGTGCTGGGGTCGATGCTGCTGTCCCTGTCCGCCGCGGCGGCGGGGATCGAAGGGCCGACCTGGCGCCTCACCAGCGTCCAGGGGCTGGATGCAAGCCTCCTTCCCACCGGCCCGCAGTCGGTCACGGCCAGGTTCGAAGGTGGGCGGGTTTCCGGCTTCTCGGGCTGCAACCGCTTCTTCGGCTCCTACACCCTGAAGCAGCCGGATCGCCTCGTGATCGGCCGCCTCGCCGGTTCGATGATGGCCTGCGGCGGCAACGCGATGAAGGTGGAGGGCGCGGTGCACAAGGCGATGGCCGGCACCTTCCGTCCCGTGCTGAGCGGCGACGGCCTCACGCTGCTGTCGACGCGCGGGGACGAACCGGTGATGACCTTCAAGGCCGAGCCGAAGCCCAGCCTGGTCGGCCTGCGCTCCAACGTGACCGGCTTCAACAACGGCAGGCAGGCGGTGGTCAGCCCGATGATCGACACCGCGATCTCGATGTCCTTCGGCGACGGCATCGTGAAGGGCTTCAGCGGGTGCAACACCTTCCGCGCCAGCTACACCGTGGACGGCAACCGCATCGCGGTCGGGGCGATCGCAACCACGCGCAGGACCTGCGCCGATGCAGTGATGCAGCAGGAGCAACAGTTCCTCGCCGCGCTCAAGTCGACGACCACCTGGGACTTCAGCGGCGCACTGCTGGACATGCATCGCCCCGACGGCGAGCGCACGGTGACGGGGACGCGCGAAGCCGGCTGACGGTCGATCCCGCGGTCTCCCTCAGATGGTGGATGACGCACCGCGGCGCCTGTCTCCAAATCGCGGCTCGACCTATGAATTCAAACGACGTCGCACATTTCTGGGAGGCCAATGCGGACGCCTGGACGCGTCTCGCCCGGCTGGGCGTGGATGTGTTCCGCGACATGCTGAACAGCCCGGCCTTCTTCGGCATGCTGCCGCCCGTGACCGGCCTGGCGGGGCTCGACGTGGGCTGCGGCGAAGGGACCAACACGCGCCAGCTCGCGCGGCTCGGCGCGCGGATGTCGGCGGTCGACATTGCGCCGACCTTCGTGCGCAATGCGCGCGATGCCGAGGCGGCCGATCCGCTGGGCATCGAGTACCGCGTCGGCGACGGCATGGCGCTGCCCTTTGCCGCGCGCTCGTTCGATTTCGTGACGGCCTTCATGTCGCTGATGGACATGCCGGACCCGGTGCGGGCCTTGCACGAAGCGAGCCGTGTCTTGCGGCCCGGCGGCTTCCTGCAGTTCTCGATTCTTCACCCGTGCTTCGCGCCCCCGCACCGCGAAGTGGTGCGCGACGCGAACGGCAGGGCGCGGGCGATCGAGATCGGCGGCTACTTCGAATCGACGGAAGGCCGGGTGGACACCTGGTGGTTCTCGACGCTGAAGCCCGAGGAGCGCGACCGGATCGCGCCTTTCAGGACGCCCATCTTCCATCGCACGCTGAGCGAGTGGTTCGACATCGTGCTCGGCGCGGGGCTGCACATCGACAAGATCGCGGAGCCCACGGCGGGAACCGGTTCGAGACATGCGGACGCGGTGGTCGACGACACGCGGATTGCGCCGCTGTCGCTGCACATCCGGGCAACCAAGCGCAGGGTGCGTCGCCGCAAGTCCACCATCGCTTGACAGGCGGGTGCGGCACCAGCGCGGCCGAGACGGGGAGCGCGGCGCCCTCGTGCGTCAAGCCCGCTGCCTGCGCCTGCATGTAGAACCTTGGCACTCTGCTGCAGCGCTCCATGTCCCGGACGCTGCGGGATTCCACCAAGGTTGCGCTCGCACACACGCGGCGCATACTGGCGGCAGACCCGCGAAGCCTTCCCCCGGGGCAACGGGCGGCATCCAGGAGACCGCATTGCAGCGAACCAACATTGCCAACCCGGCCTATTTCCACAAGGTCGTCGATTGCCAGTACGCCTGTCCCGCGCACACCCCCGTCCCCGAATACATACGGTTGATCGCGCAGCGCCGCTATGACGACGCCTACATGATCAACTGGGCCTCCAACGTCTTCCCCGGCATCCTCGGCCGGACCTGCGACAGGCCCTGCGAGCCCGCATGCCGACGGGGGCGGGTGGAGGAAAGCAATTCGAAAGACCCCGAGCCGGTGGCCATCTGCCGGCTCAAGCGCGTGACGGCCGACATGAAGAACGACGTGCGCGCGCGCATGCCGAAGGTCGAGCCGAGCAATGGCAAGCGCATCGCCTGCGTGGGCGCGGGACCGGCCTCGCTGACCGTCGCGCGCGACCTCGCGCCGCTGGGCTACGAGGTCACGGTGTTCGATGGCGAAGCCAAGGCGGGCGGCTTCATCCGCACCCAGATCCCGCGCTTCCGCTTGCCAGAATCGGTGATCGACGAGGAGACGGGCTACATCCTCGACCTCGGCGTGACCTTCCGCGCCGGCGAGCGCATCGATTCGATGAAGGCGCTCGCGGCCCAGGGCTGGGACGCGATCTTCGTCGGCTGCGGCGCACCGCGCGGGCGTGACCTCGACGTGCCCGGGCGCAAGGAAGCGGCCGAACGCATCCACATCGGCATCGACTGGCTGGCCTCCGTGTCGTTCGGCCACGTCACGACCATCGGCAAGCGGGTGATCGTGCTCGGCGGCGGCAACACCGCGATGGACTGCTGCCGTTCGGCGCGCCGGCTCGGTGGCACCGACGTGAAGGTCATCGTGCGCAGCGGCTTCGAGGAGATGAAGGCGTCGCCGTGGGAGAAGGAAGACGCGCAGCACGAGGGCATCCCGATCATCAACTACCACGTGCCGAAGGAATTCGTGCACGAAGACGGCAGGCTCACCGGCATGCGCTTCGAGATCGTGCGCGCCGAGTATGACGACCAGGGCAACCGCAAGCTGGTTCCGACCGGCCAGCCCGATGCCTTCTTCGAGTGCGACGAAGTGCTGGTGGCGGTGGGGCAGGAGAACGCCTTCCCGTGGATCGAACGCGACTGCGGCATCGAGTTCGACAAGTGGGGCCTGCCCAGGCTCGAGAAGAGCAGCTTCCAGTCGACGCTGCCGAACGTCTTCTTCGGCGGCGATGCGGCCTTTGGTCCGAAGAACATCATCGAGGCGGTGGCGCATGGGCACGAGGCGGCGGTGTCGATCGACAAGCTGCTGCACGGTGAGCCGGTGACGCATCGACCCGCGCCGATGACCAATCTGATCTCGCAGAAGATGGGCATCCACGAGTGGAGCTACGACAACGACACCTCGAACGACCTGCGCTACAAGGTCCCGTGGGAAAAGGCGGAGAAGGCGCTCGCGAGCATCCGCGTGGAGGTCGAGCTTGGCTTCGACGCGGCCACCGCGTTCAAGGAAGCGCAGCGCTGCCTCAACTGCGACGTGCAGACCGTGTTCACCGAGACCGCGTGCATCGAGTGCGATGCCTGCGTGGACATCTGCCCGATGGACTGCATCACCTTCACCACCAACGGCGACGAGGCCGAGTTGCGTGAGCGGCTGAAGGCGCCGGCACTCAACCTTGCGCAGGACCTGTATGTGTCCGGCGGCCTGAAGACCGGCCGCGTGATGGTCAAGGACGAGGACGTCTGCCTGCACTGCGGCCTGTGCGCCGAACGTTGCCCGACGGGTGCCTGGGACATGCAGAAGTTCCTCCTGAAGACCACGCCCGCAGGCCCGAAGGCGCGTGAGAAGCGCGCTACGCCTGAGGGGGTAGCCGCATGAGCGCAACGCTTCCGCCCAAGGGCATCGTGCGGCAGATCGAGGCCGTCAACGACTTCGTCATCAAGTTCGCCAACGTCAATGGCTCGGGCTCGGCGTCGGCCAACGAGCTGTTCGCCAAGGCCATCCTGCGCATGGGCGTGCCGGTGAGCCCGCGCAACATCTTCCCGAGCAACATCCAGGGCCTGCCGACCTGGTACGAGGTGCGTGTGACCGAGGGGGGCCACCTGGGCAGGCGCGGCGGCACCGACATGATGGTCGCGATGAATCCGCAGACCTGGGACGCCGACGTGGCCGAACTGGCGCCCGGCGGCTACTTGTTCTACGACAGCACGCGCGCGCTGCCGCCTTCGAAGTTCCGCGACGACATCCGCGTCATCGGCATGCCGCTGACCGAGATCTGCAATGTGGTCTACCAGGACCCGCGGCAGCGGCAGCTCTTCAAGAACATCGTCTACGTGGGCGCGCTTGCGGTGCTGCTGGGCATCGAGCCCGAAGTGGTCGAGAAGCTCTTCGGCGAGCAGTACAAGGGCAAGGAGCGCTTGCTCGCCTCCAACGTGCAGGCCCTGCACCTGGGATGCGACTTCGCGCGCGAGCACCTGCGCGAGCCGGTCGGGCTCAAGGTGCGGCGCGCGGACAAGGTGGGCGACCGCATCTTCGTGGACGGCAACAGCGCCGCCGCGCTGGGCTGCGTGTACGGCGGCGCGACAGTGGCGGCGTGGTATCCGATCACGCCTTCGTCGTCGGTGGCGGAGGCCTTCCAGAAGTACTGCTCGAAGTTCCGCGTCGATGCCGCGACCGGCCAGCAGCGTTTCGCGATCGTGCAGGCGGAGGACGAGATCGCTTCGATCGGCATGGTGGTCGGCGCGGGCTGGAACGGCGCGCGCGCCTTCACCGCGACCTCGGGGCCGGGCATTTCGCTGATGAGCGAGTTCATCGGCCTTGCGTATTTCGCGGAGATCCCGGTCACGCTCATCAACGTGCAGCGCGGCGGCCCGTCGACCGGCATGCCGACGCGCACGCAGCAGGCCGACATCCTCGCGTGCGCCTATGCCTCGCATGGCGACACCAAGCATGTGCTGCTGTTCCCCGAGGATCCGCACGAGTGCTTCGAGCATGCGGCGGCCGCGCTCGACCTGGCGGACCGGCTGCAGACGCCGGTGTTCGTGATGACCGATCTCGACATCGGCATGAACCAGCGCCTGTGCGCGCCCTTCGCCTGGGACGACAGCCGCGCCTATGACCGCGGCAAGGTGATGACCGCCGAAGAGCTGGAAGCCGGCCGCGACTTCGGCCGCTACAAGGACGTGGACGGCGATGGCATCCCGTGGCGCACGCTGCCCGGCACGCATCCGACCAAGGGCAGCTACTTCACGCGCGGCACCACACGCGATGCGTACGCGCGCTATTCCGAGCGAGGTCCGGACTACATCTACAACATGGAACGGCTGCTGCGGAAGTTCAAGACCGCCGCCTCGCTGGTGCCTCAGCCGGTGGTGCGGCTGGCGGCCGAGAAGACGCCGCTCGGCGTGATCTATTTCGGCTCGACCAGCCCGGCCATGCACGAGGCGCTCGAGTCCCTGCAGGGGCGGGGCATTCATCTCGACGCGATGCGGCTGCGAGCATTTCCGTTTCCGGACAGCGTCGCGCGGTTCCTCTCGCAGCACGAGCGGGTGTTCGTGGTCGAGCAGAACCGCGACGCGCAGATGCACAGCCTGCTGGTCAACGAGCTCGACGTCGATCCGGCGCGGCTGGTGCGCGTGCTGCATTTCGACGGCACGCCGATCACGGCGCGGTTCATCACCGACACCATTTCCAAGCGCGTGAACCAGGAGCGTGCATGACCTACATCGCCAAGCCGCGGATGCACCATCCGACCCTTGCCACCAACAAGGTGGGCTACACGCGGCGTGACTACGAAGGAAAGATCTCCACGCTGTGCGCGGGCTGCGGGCACGATTCGATCTCGGCGTCGATCATCGAGGCCTGCTGGGAGCTGGACATCGAGCCGCATCGCGTCGCGAAGCTCTCGGGCATCGGCTGCAGCTCGAAGACGCCGGACTACTTCCTCGGTGCCTCGCACGGCTTCAACACGGTGCACGGGCGCATGCCCAGCGTGCTGACCGGTGCCAACCTCGCCAATCGCGACCTGTTGTACCTCGGCGTGTCGGGCGACGGGGATTCGGCCTCCATCGGGCTCGGCCAGTTCGCGCATGCCATGCGGCGCGGGGTGCGCATGGCCTACATCGTCGAGAACAACGGGGTCTACGGGCTCACCAAGGGCCAGTTCTCCGCCACCGCCGACCAGGGCTCGAAGAGCAAGAAGGGCGTGGTCAACACCGACAGCCCGGTGGATCTGGCGGCGATGGCGCTGCAGCTCGGCGCGACCTACGTGGGGCGCGGCTTCTCGGGCAACAAGGCGCAGCTCGTGCCGCTGATCAAGGGCGCGATCAGCCACAGCGGCGCGGCGTTCATCGATGTCATCAGCCCCTGCGTGGCCTTCAACAACCATCCGGGCAGCACCAAGAGCTACGACTATGTGCGCGAGCACAACGAGGCGGTCAGCCGCATCGACTTCATCGGCACGCATGACGAGATCAAGGTGGACATGGCGCCGGGCGAGGTGATGGACGTGCGCCAGCACGACGGCACGCTGCTGCGCCTGCGCAGCCTGCATCCGGACTACAACCCGGCCGACCGCTACGCCGCGATGGCGCACATGCAGAAGCACCAGGAGATGGGCGAGATCGTGACCGGGCTGCTGTACGTCGATCCTCTCGCGACCGACCTGCACACGGCGCTCAACACCGTCGAGCGCCCGCTCAATACGCTCGGCCCCGCCGAGCTGTGCCCCGGCGCGCAGGCGCTGGAGCGGCTCAACGCCACCTTGCGTTAAGCGGGCGTCGGTCGCAACATAGCGTGCTTCCCAACGGAGGGGGCGGTCCATGGCAGAACGTACGGTTTTCCAGTCCATCTCGCGCAAGCACGTGACCAGCCTGGCGCCGACGGCCACGGTGCGCGACGCCGCCTGCGTGATGACGCGGGCCAACTGCGGCAGCGTGCTTGTCATGGAGCCGCCCGACAGCATTCTGGGCATTCTCACGGAGCGCGATCTGATGACCCGCGTGCTCGCGCGCGGACTCGATCCGGACGCCACCAGCGTGCGCGCGGTCATGACACCCAATCCGATCTGTGTCACACCGGAAACATTGGTGTCCGATGCTGTCGTGCTGATGCTCGAACGCGGTTTCCGTCACCTGCCGTTGGTGTCAGGAACGAAGGTGCTCGGCGTGTTCTCCGTGCGCGATGCGCTGCCGCGCGAAATTGGTGCGGCGTTGAGCCAGACCGAGTTCAACGAGCAGGTGAACGACGTGCTGGGCTGAGCCCGGGCGCATCCGCTCCGGCCGCCTTCGCGGCCCTCCCGATCTCCCGAAATAGACGTTCGTTCCGTCCGGAAAGGGGCGTGCGCGCCCCTGGATTCAGGGTTTCTACCGGCAATTTTTTGGATCGCCCGACCCTAAAAACGGTGCTTTGCGGGAACGCCTGCACCTCCTAAATTTCGGTCACGCCACACGGCAGACGACCCGAATCCACAAACCAGGAACCCCGTCACGAACCACTCTTGCGACCCCGCACGCCGCCGCCTGCTCAAGACCTCGATTGCCGCTGGCGGCCTGGCGGCCGGGGGCTTTCTCTCGATCGACGCGCTGGCCCACGGCAAGACGCGCATCAACATGCAGTTCGGCTGGATTCCGAGCGTGAACCAGGTCGGCGAGATCGTCGCGAAGCGCCTGGGCTTCTACGAGCAGGAGGGCCCCTCCGGGGGGCAACCCCGGCGGCCCGGCCAAGCCGGTTCCGCGGGGTTCCTGGTCTTGGGTGTGCCGGTTCATGTGCCGCGCCTCGCGCGTCAGTGCGGCCGGCCCTTCGTGGCCTTCTTCTTCGTCGCGTCGAAGGCGGCCGCCACCACCGGCTTGGCCCATTGCGGGACCTGGTCGAGCGCGATGTGGGAGACGATCTGCCCGCCCTCCATGTGCAGCACCAGCACGGGCTGCGGCTTGATGCCGGCCTTGGGGTCGCCGTCGATGCTGTTGTCGTACACGCGCAGGCTGGCGAGGTGCGGCAGCAGGCGGATGAGGTTCGCGCGGCTGCTGACGTAGCGCGCGCGGATCTTGTCTTCGGGAATGTCGTGGCCGCCGGCGATCACCCGTTCCTTCACGCGCTCGACGTGCTTCTCGGGCGAGGCCAGCCCGGCGTACCAGACGTGGACCTGCGCGCCCTTGCGCGCGCCGGCGAGCAGCATGTCCGGCAGGGTGCGCGCGCCCAGCGTGGTCTCGAAAGCGAAATTGAGGCCGTCGGCCAGCGCGCGTTCGAGGCCGGCGCGGCCCATTTCCCAGGCCTGTGCATTGGCCGTTTCCTGCGTGAGCGCGGGATTGGCGTCCAGCAGCGTGCGCGCCGCGAGATCGGGATTGAAGTAGGGGACCTTGCGCGCCTGGAGCGCCGCGCCGCCGATGCTGCTCTTGCCGGCGCCGTTGACGCCCGCGAGAACGAAGATGCGCGCGGCCATTACCTGGGGATCACCTCTTGGCGGACTTGCCGCGGCCCGCGGCGCGGACCGCCGCCTTGCCCAGTTCGGCCGGGGACATCGCGAAGGCGTCTTCCATTGCCGCGGCGGCTTCGTCGCCCTGCATGCGGGCGAACATGTCGTCGAACTGCCGGGTGAGCGCGTCGAGGTCGGGTTCGGCCGCCTGTTCGAGCGCGAGGTAGCGGTCGATCGACATCAGCACCATGGCCGGCTCGTCGTGGCGGGTGACGACCACCGCGCCGTGCGTCATGACGGCGCTGGTGACCTTCTGCATCCCGGCGACCAGATTGGTGGCCGAGACGGCCGGCAGACCGCGCGTGAAACGGTCGATGGCTTCGGGACGCGAAATGCTGGGGCTGGACATGGCGGGCTCCGGTGGATCTCCAATACGGCCATTTTGGCTATTTTGGCCGATTTGGGGATTCTAGCCATTTTGCCCATATGAAGTGGCCGCGACCCACCCATGGCCCCGCGGCTCAGAGCAGCTCGAAGCTGATGTCCTGGGCGCCTTCCCAGAGCACTTTCTTGCCCAGCGCGCGAAGGTTTTCCTTGCCCTCGACGATCGTCAGGAAGTGGTTGCCCGCGAGCTGGCCCATCTTGCTGGCGAAGCTGCAGCTTCCGTAGGCCAGGATGATCTCGGTCTCGCTGTAGCCGCCCGGGTAGAAGAGGATGTCGCCGACCGACGGGTGGCTGGTGTGGTTCTCGAAGCCGACGCCGAGCTGGAATTCGCCCAGCGGAATCCAGCAGCCTTCGCCGCTCCATCGGACGTGGATGATCTTCTGCCTGTAGGGCAGCAGCTTGAGGAACGCTTCGACGGTCTGGGGCGCCTCGGGATTCGTCTCCGCGACGAAGCGGAAGCCCGCGGCCTGGATGCCAATTCTTGCCATGGATGTGTGTGTCCGGAAAGTTGAAAGGATCAGTGAAGCAGCTGGCTCAGGGAGAGCCGGGTGCGCTCGTGCTTCGGGTGGGTTGACCATCTCGGGGTCGGCAGGGGCTTCGCGGCAGGACGGGGCCCGGCCTGAACCCCGGCTGACCGGGGCGTATTCAGCCGCGCAGCGGCAGGGCGACCCCGATCGCCACGAACACCCCGCCGCAGGCCTGGTTGAAGCGCCGCCCGACCTTGCGCAGCCACGGGCTGATGCGGTGCGCCATGCTGGCGATCAGCAGCTCGGTGGCGATCTCGATCGCCGCGAAGGTCCCGGCCATGACCAGGAATTGCACCCAGAGGCTGCGTGCCGGATCGATGAACTGCGGCAGGAAGGCGGCGAAGAAGAGGATCCCCTTCGGGTTCGTGAGCGCCGACAGCGCGCCCTGCCCGAACAGGGAGCGCCCCGAGCGCGACTCGACCGGTGCGCTGGCCTCGATGCCGATCGGCGGTGCGCGCCACACCTGGATCCCGAGCCAGACGAGGTAGGCCCCGCCCAGCCACTTCATGACCGTGAGCCAGGTCAGCGACGCCTTGAGCAGCGCGCCGATGCCGAACATCGACAGCGCGATCACGATCACGAAGCCCGACGCCCCGCCGAAGATGGTGTAGAGCGTCTTGCGGCGCCCGTGCAGCGCGCCGTGCGTCAGCGCCAGCAGGCCGTTGGGACCGGGGGACAGCGACAGCCCGATCGCCGCCGCCAGGTAGATGAGCCAGGTGTGGAGAGTCATGATTCCGAATGCTCGGGGGCGCCGCCGCGGCGGTCAAGCGTGAGCTCCTCGATGACGCGAATGCGGCCGACCACCAGCTCGTCGATTTCCAGCCGCCGGATTCGGGCCCGGCCCACCGCGAGCCGGCCGATGGCCAGGGCGCCGATCGCCAGGGCACTGACGGCCACGACGCCGATGGCGATCGAGCCCAGCGCAGCAGTGCCGATGGCGTGCGCACCTGTCGCGGTGGCTGGCGTCGTCCGGACCCGCAGGGACTTGGAGTGCATCCATTTCATCGCGCGGACTGTGCCACAGCTTGCTCCAAGGCTGCATTCACCCCATACTTTCAGATCGGCCGCCGCTTCCTTCTCGGAAGAGGCACGCCGCCATGCTCAAGCAAGAACAAGAGGGATTGAGCAATGACGCCTCCGGTAACCAGCGGTCCGGCCCCTCGGAAGCCGGTGCCGCCTGTCAAGGTGTTCATCGTGGGCGGCGGCATGGCCGGCCTGGCGGCCGCATGGCAGCTCCAGAAGCGCAACGAGTCGCTCAAAAGAAAGCACGAGAAGGGGCGTTGCCTCGACCAGGGCGGATACGCCATCCAGGTCTTCGAGGCGAGCTGGCGACTCGGTGGCAAGGGGGCGTCGGGACGCGATGCGTTCGGTCGGATCCACGAGCACGGCCTGCACGTCTGGCTGGGCTTCTACGAAAACGCCTTCAGGATGATGCGCGATTGCTACGCGCAGGCGAAGACCTTGGAAATGGGTCCCGAGGCCAACCGCGGAAGCACCCTGCCGCATGCCTCCATCGACGAGGCCTTCATCCCCGAGCAGCACATCGGCATTGCATCGAAGAACCGCGCAGGCCGGTTCGAGGCATGGACCGGCTACCTGCCGCCGATGGAAGGCCTGCCCGGGACGCGTACCAAGCCGGGCGAGAACCCGTTCACGCTCGCGGCCTACCTGGCGCGCGCGATGGCCCTGACCCGCGCCCTGATCGTGAGCCTGATCGCAGAGCCGGCGCGCGAACCGCGGCCCGGCGAGCCCCGGCCCGATGGGCAGCAGGGCATCGACGAGGCGGTCGAGCTCAATCTCGATGCCGATCCGCTGAGCTCGCCGTCCGCCACGCTGGAGCGCCTGACCAACTCGCTGCGCAACGCGGTGCTCGTGGCCTCGGCGATGCTCCTGCAGGGCGTGACGATCATGGAGGTCTGGCTGCGCGAGTTCGACACCGGGCAGCAGTGGAACTCCAGGGTGCTGGATTTCATGGATGCGCTCGCGGCGGCGCTGCGCCGCCGGCTGTCCGAGATCACGAGCATCGACGAGCATGTGCGCCGCAAGACCGAGATCATCGACCTGGTCATCACCGTCTCCGTCGGCCTCTACCGCGATCGGGTGCTGTTCAACAAGCAGGGGCTCGACAGCATCAACGGCATCGACTGCCGCGAATGGCTGCTGAACCACGGCGCGACGAGGACCTCGGTGGATTCGCCTTTCATCACCGGCCTCTACGACCTGGCCTTCTGCTACGAGGACGGCGACCGGTCCAGGCCGGCGCTGGCCGCAGGCCAGGCGCTGCGCGGTGTGCTGCGCATGTTCTTCACCTACCGCGGGTCGCTCTTCTGGCGCATGGGCTCGGGCATGGGCGATGCCGTCTTTGCACCGCTCTACCGGGTGCTGCTGCGCGGTGGCGTCAGGTTCCATATGAAGCACGTCCTCAGCGAGGTCGAGTTCTGCGAGGACTTGAAGCCCGGCAGCGCGGACAACCGGGTCGTCGGGCTGCGTTTCAAATACCCCGTGGCGGCTGGCGGAGATCCGCTCTTTCCTGAGAGCCGGGATGCGCTCGACCCGACCGGGTGCTGGCCCGAAGATGATCCCGTTCCTCCCGATGCGCAGGAGGCCGAACTCTGCTGCGGGCCGGACGACTTCGACGCGGTTGTCTTCGCGATGGGCGTCGATGACTTCGTCGCGGTGTGCAGCCGCGAGCCGCAGAACCCGAGGGCACGGATGCTCTTCAAGACCCTGCCGGAGTGGGCGCGCATGCGCGATGCCGTCAAGACGGTCGGCACGCGGGCCGCGCAGGTGTGGCTGAACACCGATGCCAGCACCTTCGGATGGGCGCGCGAACCCGCGATCCTTTCGGGGCTCGATCCGCCGTTCGAGACATGGGCCGACATGACCCACACGCTCGCGGCCGAGTTCGCCTGGCGGGAGCGGATGGGCATGGGTTCGCCACCGGCAACCGATCGTTTGGTGCACTATTTCTGCGGAGTTCTGCCGGAGGAACAGATCCGTGCGGCCGAGCGGGATGCCCTCGGCACGCCCGCGGCGCCTGGACAAGCAAACGCCGACAAAACCCAGCAGCAGGTGGAAACCGCGCTCAACCAGCGCCTGCAGAAGGACCTGTACGCCACCCTCGATGATGGCATGCGCGCCTTCTGGCCCCAGCTCGCCAGACCCTCGGCAGAGGGGCTGCAGCAGTACCTGGCCGTGGGACCGACCGGCGTGGCCCAGGCGCCCTTCGTGCAGGCGAACTTCCATGGCTCGCAGCGCTTCACGCTGTCGCTGCCCGGCTCGCTCGAAAAGCGGATCTCGCCGCTCGACTACTCGGTGGTCAACATGACCATCGCGGGCGAGTGGACCGCTTGCGGCTTCGAGGAAAGCTGCGTCGAAGCCGCCGTCATGTCCGGCATGCTGGCCGCGCACGCGATCTGTGGCTTCCCCAAACTCAACGACATCGTGGGGTACGACCACCCATGAACGAGACGCAGACACCCGCACAGCCAAGCCGTCCATGGGCGCGGACCGCGCCCCGGCGAACCGCACCGGACCGCGGCCCGGGCGGCTACTACCGCGCCGCCGCCGGCGAAAGCGGTACCGGCGCGTACTACGGCGTTCCGCTGCGCACCGCGGAGGAGACCGCCGTCTCCGCGGTGCGAGCCGCGTATCGCGTCGCGGATGCGCAGATGGAGCGCGGCGCGCGCATCGCGCGATCGCTTCGCGAGGCGTCGGTCCGGCAGGGCGCGGGCGAACCGGCCGAAACGCTGGATGCGGGCGAACGGCTTGCCCGCAAGGCCTTGCTCGCCGGCGTCGAATGGCTGGAGACGCTGGCAGCCCAGCCCGGCAGCCCGGTCAAGCGGGTGCTCGCGGCCGAATACCGGTGGATCGGCGCGGCGCTGGGCATCGTTCCTGGAGACGGCGCCGGTGCGGCAGCGCCTTCCAAACCGGCGCCATCGCCGGCCGCGCAGTCCGACGTACAGGAACCGCCGGTGCGGCACGCCGCACGTCCGATGGGGCCGACGGTCAAGATCAGGCATAAGGAGGGCTCGGCGTTCAGAGCCGTGTCGATCGTGCGATGGGACGTGTCGCCCGCGTTCGTCAAGGCCAGTGAAACCAAGCTGCGCTTCTTCGGTGAGACCAACCCGTCAGCGAACGAGATCGAAGGCACGCTCTGCATGGAGGATGACGGGCCGGTCATGACGCTCACCACGCTCACCAGCCATGCGCCCGGTCGCTGGAAGAGCGCGCTGTGCACCGCGGACGGCACCCAGTTCGGCATCGTGGAGATCGAGCTCTAGGGCTCGAGGAAAGACCATGCGACGCGACGACATTCCTGCCTCCGGCACCCGCGAACCGCTGGTGGACGAACTGCTGTCGGAATACGGCGCGATCACGCGCGAAGCGCTGCACGCGCATCTGCGCGGGCAGGAGGAGCGCCCCTATCTCGATGCGCTGCTGCGCGACTATCCGATGCGCGGCGGCAAGATGCTGCGCTCCACGCTCTGCATCGCCGCCGCACGCGCCTTCGGCGCCGAGATGGAGGACGCCGTGCCGAGCGCGGTCGCGATCGAGCTGATGCACAACGCGCTCCTGATCCATGACGACATCCAGGACGCCAGCGAGCAGCGCCGAGGCCGGCCGACGCTGCACATGCTGCATGGCGTGCCGCTCGCGCTGAATGCGGGGGACGCGCTGAGCCTTTTGAGCGTGCGTCCGCTCAAGGACAACACCATGCGGCTCGGCCCGATGCTGGCGCGACGCATCCTCGAGGAGACCGAGCACGTCGCCTGGGAGACCACCGAGGGCCAGGCGCTGGAGCTCGGCTGGCGGCGCGACAACCGCGTGGACATCACCGAGGACGACTACCTGCTGATGGTGCTGAAGAAGACCTGCTGGCTGACGACGATCCATCCCCTGCGGCTCGGCGGACTGATCGGCACGCGCGGCAAGGAGCCGCTGGACCGGCTCTTCACCTTCGGCTTCCTGCTCGGCGCGACCTTCCAGATCCAGGACGATGTGCTCAACCTGGAGGCACACGCGCGCTACGGCAAGGAGCAGGACGGCGACCTCGCCGAGGGCAAGCGCACGTTGATGGTGATCGAGGCTCTGCGGCGCAGCGACGGCGCGGAACGCGACCGCGCGATTGAGCTCTTGCAGCAGCCCGTGCGCGGCGAGGCTGACGTGCAATGGCTGCATCGCTGGATCGAGCGGCACGAGGCGCTCGACTACGCGCGCAGCGCGGCGCGCGCGCTGGCCGGTGCGGCGCGCTACGAGTACGAGAAGACCTTCGCCCACCTGCCGGATTCGAAGGACCGCCGCTTCCTGTGGGAGATCATTCCCTGGACGCTGGACCGCGTGCATTGACCGATGGAGTGCCGACATGACCCCACGAGTTCTGCTCTATGGCGCGACCGGCTACTCAGGCAGGCTGATCGCGGAGGAGGCGGCGAGACGATGGGGCAACATGGCCAGTCCGACGCGAAGCGCGCAGCTCGTCCTGGGCGCGCGAAACGCGACCGAGCTGGGGCGCCTGTGCAGGAAGTTGAAGCTCGAAGGCCTGGAGCTTGCGCTCGACAACCGGACCACAGTCGTGAGGGCGCTTTCGGGCTTTCAGCTCGTCATCAATGCGGCGGGGCCTTTCGCGTTGACCGCCGAGCGTCTGGCCAAGTCCGCGCTCGATGCGAGGTGCCACTACGTGGACATCACCGGCGAGACCGATGTCTACCGGCGCCTCGATGATCTTGGATTCATCGCCTACCAGCGCCGACTCGTGGTCGTGTGCGGCGCGGGCGAGGTGTCCGCTGCGAGTGACGTTCTTGTCGACGGCGCGTTGCAGGAGCTAAAGCGCAAGGGAAATCTGAATCCTTCGGAGGTGGGCGCGATCCGGATCGCGGTGCCGCGCCTGGAGGCACAGTCGCGCGGCAGTGCGCGCACCGCGATACGCTGGGTGCGCGAGCAGGTGCCGGTGGCGCGCGCAAGCTCGGCAGACCCCAAGCAGCCCTATGCCCGCTTGCAGCACGTTCCGATCGGGCAGCTCGAACGCAGCTTCGACTTCGGCGGAAAGAAGGGACGGTGCATCGCATCGGGCGTCGCGCTCATCGACGTGATGAGCGCAATGCGGACCGCCAGGCGCCGAGAGGTCGTTGCACGCACGATCGAGGTGTACATGGCAATGAACGCGGTCGAGCGTTCGTCCTACCAATGGGCCGCGATCGCATCGCCCTGGCTCAACCTGCCATTGCCGCTGCGATGGAGCGAGATGTTGGCGGACCAGCTGCCCGAAGGCCCCTCGCCAAGAGAACGCGAGCGCGATCGCCACACCGTGCTGCTCGAGATCGAGGACGCCCGCCTCCAGACCGTGATCGACTGGCAGCTCGACACGCCGAACTGTTACGACTTCACGGCCCGAAGCGTGGTGGCGGTTGCGAAGAGGATCCTGTGCGCGACGGCGGACGAGATCGATGCGTCGTTGCGCGGCTGGCGGACGCCGGCGGAGTTGCTGGATGCGCAGGCGCTACTCGAGGCGTCCCCGAACGATGAGATGCCCTATCCATTCACGGACAGCTCGCTGACCCGCAGGAAGGGATAGATGCGATGACGGCGCCTCTGGAATTCCAACTTGCGACCTACGAGCTCGACCCGGATTGGGGGACGGATCCGGCGTCCCTCGGGCCCGTCCTGGGCCCGCTGATCAATGACGGACAGAACCCCTTCCTCGTGGTCGAGGTGGTCTCCGATCAGAAGAACGACTCGTTCGCCGTGGCCGTCTCGGTCGCCTTCGGCGACCCCAAAGAGCCGCCCAGCAAACTCACCTGCTGGCTTGCCTACAGCAACCAGGTGCAGTGGTGCGACGAGGCCCGCAAGGTGGGCTTCCCCATCGTGGAAGCCGACATCGCCTGCGGCGCGAATGCCCAGACGCTCACGATCCATGCCGCCCGATATGCATTGAGCGACGAGCCGGACGGCAAGGAGTTCGGCATCCCGGCCGCATTGAGCGTCGGCCCCTTGCTCGTGATCGAGCGGCCGATGCTGGGCAATTCCGCGCGGGGCACGCCCGCGGGCACGCTTGCACTGAATCCGACGTACGAGAAGTTCAGGGTGGTTCCCGATGCGGCGGACGCGGGCAGCTCGGTGCTCGTGCGGCCGTCGCCCTGGGCGCCGGTCCGCACGCTCACGGCGATCTTCGAGAGCGGTGCCGGGCTCAGTTCGGCGGCGGCATGGTATCCGGCGCTGCAGCGCCTGTTGGGCAACGGAAAGCGCGACTGCCGCGTGGCATGGGCCGGCACGATCGCGAATCCGCTCAACCGCCCGGCATCTGCGCCGGTGCCGGCTGCACCGGTTGCGCCGGCCGCACCGGCGCTCGCCCGTGGCGGGCCGCCGAGCAAGCCGGGTGGTATGGCGACGCGCCCGACGTGGTCGGCCGCGCCTCGACGGGACCTGTTCGGCCCGCCGAAGTTCGCCTTCGACGATGTCGAACTGGTCGGCTTCCGCGTCGATCTCTCGGACGTGCCCGGTGTGATGGACGAGCTCAACCGCATGGTCGACGGTTTGAACTTCCATACCCGCGGCGACATGCGCTACGCCGACGATTTCCGCTACGAGGTGGCGACGCCCTGGCTGGTCATCGAGCTGCTGCGCTATCGCAAGATGCGGCTCACGAAGAACTGGCCGCCCGTGCGCACGCTGGACTACCAGGCGCAGCACGAACTGCTCCTGCGCGTCCTCGTCGGTCGGGTGGATGACGACACGGCCCAGGCGCGCGACGCGGCCATCTACGTGCCCGCCATCTTCGTGGACAACCCGTGGTCGAAGGCGCTCGGCAGGGAAGTGCAGGGCTTCGACAAGGTGCTGGCGTCCTTCTGCACCACGAGCGGTGGGGGCCCATGCCGGCGCCTCACGATGGACGGCAGGCTCGACGCCGCAAGCACGCAGCGGGTTCCGCTGATGCAGGTCGACCGGGTCTCGCTGGTCAGGCGGGTCGGGGAACTCGTCGAGAAGGAGGCGGTCGTCCTGAACATCGACTATGGCCGCGGCGTCGACCTGACCGACCGGGACTTCGAGCAGGTCGATCTGCGCGGCGTCGCGGGCCGCATGACGCCGCTCACCGGCCCGTGGCGACAGAGCGATTTCGATGCCACGGAGTTCCGGCGTGCATTCGCGCGGCCCGTGCTCGCGCGGGGCTTTGGCGGGTTCCGTTCGCTGCAGATTTCTCCGGTCGACGAGGACCCTCGCATCAACGAGGTGGGCAAGACCTGGATCTATGGATCGATGCGCACCAAGGACCTGCGCTACCGCTTCCCGACGGGCGTCGCATCGCTCGAGCTGCCGGATTGCAAGAACGCGCCGCCGGCATGGAAGAAGCTGCGCGAACTGATGCGCGACGGGAAGATGAGCTTCCCGACCGGCTGCTGGTATCGCGCTCAGTGCTCGATGGTGCTGTCCATCGAGGACGGGCTGCGCTGGTAGATCAACGCCGTCGCGTCGTCCATCGCGATATCGGGGATCGCCGCGCGTACGCCGGCCCAGGCCTCGTGGATCCAGTTGACCGACATCGTCTGCAATACCTGTCCGTCGAGCGCGAGCTGCGCCGCCAGATCGCGTTGCGGATCGTCCGACGTCAGGCCGCGATGCCGCAGCAGCAGCAGGCCCGCGCGCAGCGCCAGCGTGGGTGCGTTGATGTCGATGCCTTCCTGCATGGCTTCGAGCAGCAGGCGATCGATGCGGGCCGGATCACTGTCGAGTTCGGCGGCGAGGATCAGCAGTTCGCCGCGGATGAAGGACTCGTCGGTGCGTTCGACATGTTCGAGCGCCTCGGCGACCGTGGCGCGCGCGCTGTCCGGGTCGCCCGCCATCCGCTGTCCGCGCGCAATGCCCCAGCGGAAGTAGCCTGAATTGACCTCCGCGCCGGCCATGAGGAAACCTTGCAGCGCGCCCTGGAGCATGGCCAGAGCCTCGGGTGCGGGGGCCTTCGAGACCGCGGCGATGCAGCCTTGCATCGTGGCGGTGGCGAGCCAGATCCGCAGTCCGAACTTCTCGCTCGCGGCGTAGCACTGCTGCGCATGCATCTGGGCCTCGTCCCAGCGCCGCTGCAGGTTGCGCAGGCCGGCCGCCCAGCCGTGCACGTAGGCCAGGTCGAAGGGGCGCTGAAGGCCCTGCGCAAAGGTGAGGGCCTCCTGCACGACGGCTTCGGCCGTGTCGGCGTCGCCCTGCGCCCAGGCGGTATTGCCGAGAAAGGCGAGCGCAGCCGTCACCGGATGCTGCGGTGAGGTGTATCGGAACGGATGCTCCAGCGTCTTGCCGATGCGGATGGCACTCTCCAGCGCCGCGCGCCCCTTCCTTGTCTCGCCGAGGTAGCAGTCGGTGTAGCCGCGAAAGCTCAAGGCCTCGACTTCGAAATCGGGGATGTTGGCCTTGGCAGCCAGGTCCATGCACTGCGCCGCCAGCGCACCGGCCGTGGTCATCTGGCCGCGCACGAAATAGAAGGCGGCGAGTCCGCGCGCGATCGGGAAGAGTGCTGTCGCATCGCCACCTTCGCTGCAGATGCTGTGCGCCTCGCGGTAGGTCTGCTCCACTTCGGGCGCACCGTAGCCGAGCACCGCCGAGAGCGCGGCGCCCATGATGCTGAGGAGCAGCAGCTTGAGTTGCGCGCGCTCCTCGGCCTGCGGCACCGATGCGACCCATTGAAGCCCTTGTTCCGCGTAGGCGCGCGATTCGAGGTAAGCCGCACGCGATGCGGTGGCCACTGCCGCTTCGTAGAGGCAGCGGACACCCTCGGCGAAGCGTTCGGCCGAGAGCAGGTGATGCGCCAGCGCGTCGGGCGTGCACTCGTCGGCCGTGCCCAGGCCGGACCTCAGCAGGTCGGCCACGCGCGAATGCAGTTCCTTCTGCCGCGAGGCCATCATCGAGTCGTACACGGCCTCCTGGATCAGGCCGTGCCTGAAGCGCAGCACGGGCACGCCCGCCACGAACTCCTGATTCAACAGTCCGAGGTCGATCACCTCGGCAAGCGCCGAGGGAACGTCGGGGGCGTCGGTGGCAGCGTTCATCATCAATTGCAGCGACACCTCGCGGCCTATCACCGAAGCCGCATGAATGATCGGGACCACCGAAGGCGAACGGTCCATGCGGCTCTGCACGATCGTCTTGAGAATGGCCGGGACGCGGTCCTTCGCGTCATGGGGCTCCCCGGAGTGCATCGCGCCGAGGTCGGCCTGATGCAGCGCGTCGTAGGCCAGCTCCTCGATGACCAGCGGCAGCCCTTCGGCGCGTGCGACCACGGCCGCGATCTGTTCGTCGGAGAGCGGCTGCTGCGATGCGGCGCGGCGCGCAATCATCGCGGCGTGCGCATCGTCCAGCGGCTGGAGTTCGATGCGGGTGCAGTGCGCCAGAAGGGCGGCGTCGAAGTGGCTCGTCGCGGCAGGCGGGAATCTCGATGTGAGCAGAAGCAGCATCGGAAGTCCGCCGGCGGCCTTGGCCACGCGCGCGAGCAGGCCGAGCGTCGTCGCGTCGGCCCAATGCAGATCCTCGACGCAAAGCACCGTGGGGCCGCGCTGTGCGAAGGACACAAGAACTTCGCACAAGAGCGCGATCGTGCGCTCGCGCAGGGCGTCCGGCTCCATGGCGGCATGCTCGGCCGGCGGGGGCAGGCCGAGCAGGCCCGCGGCAAGGCCCATCGCCGCTTCGAGCCGCTCTTCGGGGACGATCGCGCCGAGGAAGGCATGGGCTTTCGCGAGCCGCTCTTCATCGCCGTCGGTGACGTGAATCCCGGCCTGGCTGCGCAGCAGCACACCCACCGGAAACAACGGGCTGCGCTCGCTGCGCGCCACGCAATGCATTTCCAGTAATTTCCCCCGGGACGACAGGTCCTTCGCCGCGAAGTAGCGTGCGAGCGAGGACTTGCCGATACCCGGCTCGCCACTGACCCATACGATGCGGCCATCGCCCGATTGCACCGTCTGCCAGCAATCCCTGATTTGCTGGAGCTCCTCGTCACGGCCGATCGGCGCCATGACCTGCGCGGCCTCGTCGTGGTGCCGCGCCTCGAAGCGGGACACCACGGCGGTCTCGCCCACGGCTTCCCACACCTGCACCGGGCGATCGACGTTCTTGAGCGTGTGCGGGCCGAGTTCGCGGTAGGCGAAGAATTCGCCGGCGAGCCGCCGCGTCTCGGCGTCGATCAGGATCGCACTCGCAGAAGCCAGGCTCTGCAGCCGGTGCGCGCGGTCCGGCACGGGGCCGAGCAGTGCAAGCTCCCGGTTCGTCGCCGCCTCGATCGCGCCGGCCATCACGATGGTTCCCGATGCGGCACCGACCCGCAGCGCCAGCGGTTCACCTGCGACCTGGATGCGGGCAGCGATGTCGCGTACCAGTTCGAGCGCCGTCCTCAGCGCGCATTCCGCTGCATCCTCTCCGCCCGCCGGATAGCCGAACAAGAGGAAGGCACCGTCACCCTCCGTTCGATTCACGTAGCCGGAATAGCGCTTGGTCGTCTCCGAGACGAAGCGCCAATAGCGCCCATACAGATCGACGAGCGCGTCGGAGTCGAGGTGCATCGAAAGCGCGCCCGAGCCCACGAGATCGCAGAAGACCACGGTTCCTTGACGGAGCTCGATCGAGGGCCGCGCCGACTGCGGCAGGCGTTCGCCGCAGCGCTCGCAGAAGCGGGCCAGCTTCCGGTTGGAGTGGTGGCACACAACACAAACCGATCGGATCGTCATGCTGGATAACTCCCGCCGTGGGGCGATGGCGCCAAAGTTTAGTCTTAAGTTCACTAAAGAGGGAGTGGCGATTGCAGAGGCGCTGCGGGCCGGCGCCTCCTACGGTTGGATGAGGGAGCCCGTTCCTCCAAGGGCGGGTGGTTTCCAAAGCGGTCCGGCCGCAAGCACAATCTGCGACTCCACGAGGAGGAGAACGCCATGCAAGCCTGGAAGTTCGCTCGTCCTTGCGTCGCGGCAGCGGCGCTCGCCGCATGTGCCGGCGCCGCGTGGGCGCTTGAAAAAGCCGCGACTCATGCCGCGCTCGGGTTCACCGACTCGCTGCACGGCGCGGTGTTCGACCCCGGTTTCTATGTGCGGCTCGATCTGCTGGAGTACCGGACGACGCGGTACAACGACCAGGACGGCAATCGCGCTTACGCCAACTTCGGCCCCTCGCTTGCGCCCTACGGCGTTCCACCGGGCACACCCGGCACCCGTGGCCCGGTGAATCTGGATGCGACGGGCACTTACGCGCAGCTCACCCTCTTCAAGCAGACCGAGACCGCGATCTCTTTCCTGGGCAGCGACACGCTGGGCTTCGGCGCCACCTTCCTGTACGGCGAACAGCACGTGGACCTCAATGCGACCGTACCCGTGTTCGCGGCGCTCGGGTTGTCGCCTTTCCGCGATCTGGGTTCGAACTCCGTGACCAGCTTTGGCGATACCGCCATCTTCCCGCTGTTCCTCGGCTGGAAATTCGGTGAACACCCACCATGGTCGATGACCGCAAACCCGCTGAACTTCTATGTGAAGACCGGCAGCTACGACCGCAATCGGGCGCAGAACATCGGTCGCAACTACAACAGCTGGGCGCCACAGCTCGGAGTGACCTACTTCGACAAAGCCAAACAAGAGGGCTTCGGCGCGGGCCTCGAAGCCTCGGTGCTGTTCAACTACCTGCGCAACGGCACCAACAACGACACCCACTACCGCAATGGCGACGAGTTCTTCGTGAGCTTCGGGCTGATGCAGTGGTTCAACGCCACCACGAAGGCCGGCATCTCCGGCTACTACTACCGGCAGATCACGGACGACACGCGATACGGCGTGCCCGTGTTCTCCGCCGCGGACCCGCAGCCGGACCTCTTCAACAACGGCGTCGGCAACCGGGCGCAGGTCAGCGGCATCGGGCCGACCGTCGAATGGTTCCTGTATCCGCACTGGACGATCAACCTGCACTGGCACCACGAGTTCCAGTCCAGGAACCTGCCGCAGGCCGACCGTGTGTGGTTCAAGGCCGCTTACAAGTTCTGATGACTGACCGCGCAGGGCCTCAGGGTGTGCGCCGCGCGGATTCGTACACGTGCGGACGCGTCAGCACCTCGTGGCGCAATGCCTCGTTCAGCGCCTCTTCGGTCATCAGCTTGCGCTTGAGCACCACCTCGCGCACGTTCGTCCCGTTCGCGAAGGCCTCTGCGGCAACCTCGGTCGCTTGCTTGTAGCCGATGATCGGATTGAGCGCGGTCACCAGCGCGATCGAGCGCTCGATGCTTTCCTCGAGCTTTGCCGGGTTGGCGGTGATGCCCTTCACGCAGAGATCGGCCAGCGTCATGCACGCATTGGTCACGTGCTTGAAGCTGCGGAACAGGGCGTTGGCGATGATCGGCTCGAAGGCGTTGAGCTGGAGCTGTCCGGCCTCGGCTGCGAAGGTCACGGTGACGTCGTTGCCGAACACTTCGAAAGCGACCTGGTTCACCACTTCGGGGATCACCGGATTCACCTTGCCCGGCATGATCGACGAGCCGGCCTGCATCGGCGGCAGGTTGATCTCGCCGAACCCCGCGCGTGGGCCGCTCGACAGCAGCCGCAGGTCGTTGCAGGTCTTCGACAGCTTCACCGCGATGCGCTTGAGCACGCCCGACAGTTGTACGAAAGCGCCGCAGTCCTGCGTGGCCTCGATGAGGTTCGGTGCGGTCGAAAGGTCCAGCCCGGTGATGTCGCACAGCGCGGCCAGCGCCTTGCCGGCGTAGTCCGGATGCGCCGTGATGCCGGTGCCGATCGCGGTCGCGCCGAGGTTGATCTCGCGGATCAGGGCCGAGGCTTCGGTCAGGCGCGCGATGTCCTCCTCGATCATCACCGCATAGGTCGAGAACTCCTGGCCCAGCGTCATGGGCACCGCGTCCTGCAACTGCGTGCGGCCGATCTTCAGCAGGTGCGCGAACTCCTCGGCCTTCGCGGCGAACGCGGCGCGCAGGTATTCCATGGCCTTGAGCAGCCGCTCGATCGCAAAGCAGGTCGCGATGCGGATCGCGGTCGGGTACACGTCGTTGGTGCTCTGCGCCATGTTGACGTGCTCGTTCGGATGCAGGTACTGGTACTCGCCGCGCTGGTGGCCGAGGATTTCAAGTGCGCGGTTGCAGATCACCTCGTTCGCGTTCATGTTGGTGGACGTGCCCGCGCCGCCCTGGATCACGTCGACCACGAACTGGTCGTGCAGCGACCCGCGCCGGATCTCGCGGCATGCGGCCACGATCGCATCTCGCAGGCCGGGGTCCAGCAGGCCGAGCCCGGTGTTGGCTTCCGCGGCCGCCTGCTTGACCGAGGCCAGCGCGCCGATCAGGTCGGGGTAGGCCGAAATGGTCGTGCCGGTGATCTGGAAGTTTTCCTTGGCCCGCAGCGTATGGACGCCGTAGTAGGCGTCGTCCGGGACTTCGCGGTCGCCGAGCAGGTCGTGTTCGATCCGTACGTTGCTCATGTCTCCTCCTGGTTTCGCGGATGGAATGAAGCGGAATGCGACGAGACCGCAGCCATCGTAGCGCGCGGCGTGCGCGCTGGCCAATGCCTCTTCTTCCGCTCAGGAGCTGCGTTCGGCGAGGTAGTGTCGCGTGACCACTGCTTCGCCTCCGACCTGGAAGCTGCGGGCGGCGGCTTCGAGTTCCGTGCTCGCCACGGTGGCGCGCGAACGCTGGCGCAGGTAGTCGGCCCAGGAGGTGACGATGAAGCGCTCGACATAGCGCGTCGGATCGCCGAGATCGCGGTAGATGCGCCAGAAGGTCGCGCCGTCGCGCCGGCGCGGCACCGCGAGAAGCCGCACCGCATCGAGGAAGCGCGCAGCATCGGCTTCGCGGATGCAGTAGACCACTTCGACCGCGACGGGGCCGGCTTCGAACTCGGGCTCGTTCGCGAGCGAGAGTTCGTCCGACTGCGCGACCTGCGTGACTTCGTCGTCCGCGCCCATGCGCAGCGGATAGGGCCTGGCGAGCGCTACGCTCGCGAGCATGCCGGCGGCGGCAAGACACAGCGCGGCCGGCAAGCCCAGCAGGCTGGAAACCGCCCCCCACAACGCCGAGCCGAGCGCAAAGGAGCCGAGCGAGCACAAGGTGTGCATCGACGCTGCCCGAGCGCGCACCCAGGGCGATGCGCTGGTCTGCGTGGCGGCGTTGAAGGTCGACATCATCGTCATCCATGCCGCGCCGCCGATCACGAAGGTCACGTACACCAGGGGACGCCACGTCACCAGCGCACCCACCAGCATGGCGCTGGCGAAGATCACGCAGCAGGCCATCGCAAGCGTGTCGAGCCCATAGCGCGAACGCATGCGCCCGACGAAGAAACCTGCCGCGACCGCGCCGCTGCCCAGGCACGCCATCAGCAGGCCGAAGCCCGCCGCGCCGAGATCGAGCCTCTGCTGCGCGATCACCGGCAGCAGCGCCCACAGCGCCGAACCGAGGCCCGCGTAGGTGGCGGTTCGCACGAGCTGCGCGAAGATCGCCGGCGAATGGCGCGCGTAGCGCAGCGCGCTGAGCATGCCGCCCCAGAGCCGTTCCGCCGGCAGCTTGCCGACCGTGGGCGGCGCGGGCGGCCAGCGGCGGGTGGCGTAGCTCATGCCGACGGCGGTGAGCACCGCGATCGCGAACACCGCGCCGCCGCCGGTCCACGCGAAGATCAGCCCCGCGAGTGCCGGCCCGACCGCGCGTGCGCCGTTGAAGGACATCGAGATCAGCGTGATGGCCTGCGGCAACTGCTTGCGGCCCACCGCATCGCTGACCGCCGAGTTCCACGACGGCGACTGCAGTGCGGTGCACACGCCGAGCAGGAAGGTGAAGAAGAGCAGCGTCGTCGGCCCGGCCCACCCTGCGAACGCGAGCGCGGTCAGCAACAGGGCGGCGGCCGCGTAGATGCCCTGCACGCGCAACATCAGCTTGCGGCGATGCGTGGTGTCGGCCAGCACGCCCGCCGGCAGCGACAGCAGGAACATCGGAAGAAAGGAGGCCGTCTGCACCAGCGCCGACAGAAACGACGAGCCGGTGACCTCGATCATCAGCCACGAGGCGGCCATGTTGAGCATGGCGTTGCCGACGAAGAAGAGGCTGCCTGCCGTCCAGAGCCCACGAAAGGACCCGGTCTTCAGGGGACTCCAGATGGACGGCGCGGACGTGGCGGTGGCAGCGGGTGTGTTCAAGCGCGGGAATCCATCGGCGGGCGGCGGCCATTATCAGCGTGCGGCGCCAGCGGGCGGAGTCGCCCGGCGGACAGCCGCATCAGGCCCGCTTGCGCAGGAACACGTGCGTGGCGCGCTCGCCCGCCACGCTGCGATGGCATTCGTAGCCGAGCGCATGCAGGTCGAGACCCTGGTACAGGTTCTCGCCCGACCCCATCAGCACCGGCCGCACCGCAAGATGCAGCTCGTCGATCAACCCCGCCTGCAGGTATTGGCGGACGGTTGAAACGCCACCGCCCAGGCGCACATCGCGCCCGCCCGCCGCTGCCTTCGCCTGCGCGAGTGCCACATGAATGCCTTCGGTGACGAAGCGGAACTCGGTGCCGCCTTTCATCGCGAGCGGCGGCCGCGGATGATGGGTGAGAACGAAGACGGGCGTGTGATATGGCGGCTCGTCGCCCCACCAGCCTTTCCAGCTGTCGTCGGGCCAGGGGCCGCGCACCGGGCCGAACATGTTGCGCCCGAGGATCCATGCGCCCAGGTTCGAGAAGCCTTCCTCGGCCATCGTGTTGTCGATGCCGGTCTCGCCGTCCTCGCCGCCGCCGTGCATCGTTCGAAACATGCGCGTGGGGAAGACCCATTCCATCAGCTCCGGCCCGCGAACCCCGAGCGGGTTCTGCAGGTCCTGCGCCGGGCCTGCGCCGAAGCCATCGAGCGAGATGGAGAAGCTTTGGACACGTAGTTTGGACATCGGGCGATTCTTGCAGGCACCTGCACGCACCGCAACCGCTACTTCGATCCGGTTGACATGGCTCCGTGCGCCGGGACACCATGCGCGCAGTCGATTCGATCTGCAAGGAGTCCTGTCTTGTACGCATGCTCATCCCTCACCGGCGACACGGTCATCCGGCGCGCCGTGTGCCTGTGCCATCGACCGGAGATCCATTCACTGACCAGCCGCATCAACGCAGAACTCACTCGCCGCGGCTTCGTCGCCGGCATGGCCGCATCGGTCGCCGCGCTGGGATTTCCATTCAAGGCCAAGGCGCAGACACCGCCGCCGCCACGGTCGACCCTGTTTACCAACGTTCGCCTTTTCGACGGCCGCTCCGCCAACCTCCGCGACGGGTTGCATGTGTTCGTCGAAGGCAACCGCATCAAGTCGATCGCCAGCGGCACGCCCGCGACGCCCGAAGGCGCACAGCTCATCGACTGCAAGGGCCGCGTGATGATGCCGGGGATGATCGATGCGCACTGGCACTCCCTGTTCGCGGCCCTGCCGCTGCCGGTGCTGCTCCAGGGCAATATCGGCTACATCCACCTCGCCGGCAGCGCGGAGGCCGAGCGAACGCTGCTCCGCGGCTTCACCACCGTGCGGGATCTGGGCGGGCCGGTGTTCGCGTTCAAGCAGGCGATCGATGAAGGACTGATCCCGGGGCCGCGCATCTATCCGTGCGGCGCGATGATCACCGGCAGTGGCGGCCACGGCGACCTGCGTCCGCTGTCGGATGTGCCCCGCACGCCGGGCGTCCAGAGTTTCACGGAGCGAACCGGCGCGGCCGCGATCGTCGACGGCCCCGACGAGATCCGCATGCGCGTGCGCGAGCAGCTCACGCAGGGTGCATCGCAGGTCAAGATCGTGGGCGGCGGCGGCGTCTCGTCGCCGCGCACCCCGCTGGACCTGACGACCCTGAGCGAAGCCGAGGTGCGCGCCGCCGCAGAAACGGCGAAGGACTGGAACACCTACATCACGGTGCACGCCTACGCGTCGAACACGGTGCAGCGCGCGATCAACGCGGGCGCCGGTTGTGTCGAGCATGCGCACCTGATGGACGACGCGACCGCCAGGCTGATGGCCGACAAGGGCGTGTGGCTCAGTACCCAGCCCTTCCTGTCCGATGAGGACACCGGGCGGCTGACCGGCCCCAACCTCGTCTCCGCGCAGCAGGTCTTCGGGGCCACGGACGGCCTCTACAAGCTCGCGAAGAAGTACAAGATCAAGACCGCCTTCGGCTCCGACATGCTGTTCTCAGCCGCGCTGGCGCAGCGGCAGGGCATCATGCTCAACCACCTCTCGCGCTGGTATTCGAACAGCGAGGTCCTCGCGATGGCGACCTCGACCAACGCGCAGCTGATGGCCCTCTCGGGGCCGCGCAATCCCTATCCGGGCAAGCTCGGCGTGCTGGAGGAGGGGGCCTATGCAGACCTGCTGCTGGTCGATGGCAACCCCTTGGACAACCTCGCCTTGCTCGCCACGCCGGAGACGAGCCTCATGGTCATCATGAAGGACGGCAAGGTGCACAAGAACACCCTGAAGGGCTGATCGATCTCAGCGGGCCTTGCCGCGCCCGCTCTTCCTGCCGGTTTCGGCGCCTTGAGCGCTCGCGGCGGCAGGGCCGCGCGCGTCGGCGTCGGCTAGCCACAGGAGCCCGTCGACGTAGGACATGAACTTGTTGAGGTATTCCGGCGACAGGTCCCGCATCAGCGTAAGTGCGCGGTGCACGAGGTGATGCGAGTTGAGCGGCCCCGCGTTCTCCGGCACCTTGGCCAGCGATTGATGGAGCCGGCGATCTGCGCTCAGGCGCGACCAGGTGCTCCTGAAGTAGCTGAGCGTCTTCAATTCGCCCGAAGGAACGGGCGACGCAGCGGTGGCGGCAGAGAGGGCTGATGCGTGCTGCCCGAGGTGCTCCACCAGCTCTGCGAGCGCGCTGCGCCCAGTCGGCGGTGGCTCGTCGTTCGGCGCGGCGCCCGATGTCTCGCGGGACTTTTGAAGCGCCTCGGCATACGCCGCCATGTGTGTCTGCAGCCGTTCATCCAGCAGACGACGGGCAGCGCCCTCATGCAAGGCTGCACGACGCGCAAGCGCTTCGATGAAGTGAAAGCGCACCGGATCGAAGCGGTGGTCGCCGCGCTGGCGCCAGGCCTCGATGGCGGCGTCGGGGCCGGCCGGTGCTTCGTTACTCACGACGTCCTGCGATGTTGTTCGAAGGCCGCGGTGTCGGCGCCATCTCCACGCGGCGGTTGCGTGCGCGGCCTTCCGCATCGGCGTTGGACGCCACCGCCTGCTCGGACCCGAAAGCCGCGGCGAACACAGACGACGACGGAAGCCCTTCCTCGATGAGCGTGCGCGTCACCGTCAACGCGCGTTGCGCCGAGAGCTCCCAGTTGTCCGCGAACTGCTTGCTGCCGCCGCGCACCTGGCGGTCGTCGGTGAAGCCGCTGACCATCAGGATTTCGTCACGCGCGCGCAGGTAGGCGGCCAGCGGTCCGGCCAAGCTTCTGAGCAACTGGCGGCCTTCGGGCTGCAGGTCGGCCGAGCTGACCGCGAACAGCACGCTGCCGCTGATGCCGATGCGACCATTCTTCAGCGTCACGCGGCCGGCGGCGAGCGGGCCTTCGAGGGCCTTCTCGAGCGCCTCGCGGCGCTGCGCCTCGATGCGGCGCTTCTGCACCTCGTCCTGCAGTTTCGACGTGAGATCGAGCTGCATGCCGATCGCGCACACGAGGATCAGCACGAAGGCGCCGAGCAGGCCGGCCATCAGGTCGCCGAACACCGCCCAGACCGGCACCTCCGGCTCGAGGCCGGCGTCGAGCTCGTCGTGCATCACGCTTCGCTGCCTGCGGTGGCCTGGCGGTTCGCGATCTGCTGCAGGTCTTCGACCACCTGCTTCTGCGACATGATGCTCAGGTCGATCACCTCGCGTGCCTGCGCGACGTAGTAGGCGAGCTGCTCGTCGCTGCGCGCGATGGATTTTCCGAGCGCCGCCTCGATGCGCTGCAGATGGCCGACCAGCTTGTCGTTCGACTCGCTGAAGAGACCGACCGCATGGCCGAAGGCCTCGCCGAGGCTGGCCACTTCGACCGCGCTGCCGGTGAGCTGCGCAGCGACCTCGCCCATCTTGCCGGTCTCGACCTCGAGCTGTTCCGTGAAGCGGTTGCCAACGCGCTCCAGCAGGTCGGCCGAGGAAGCGACCAGCGCATCGATGGCGCCGCGCTGTTCGGTGGACGCATGGTTCACCGCGTCGAGCAGGGTCTTGAGCGTTTCGAGGATGTGGCTGCGTTCTTCCAGCATCGCGTTGTCGCGCGCCATGCTGTCTGAGAGTTTCTGGCGCAATTCGGCCACCACCTCGGCGGCAGCCTTCGGCGCATCTGATGCCGCTTGCAGCAGGCGGGCCGTCTCGGCCATGGTGTGGGTCGCGTGCGCTTCGGACTGCGCGGCAATGTCGCGCGCGGTCTGCGCCATGGCTTCGCTGAGTTGCTGCTGCTGCGCAGCGGCGTGTTCGCCGGCTTGCTGCCATTCCCGCTGCAGGCCGGTGGCCATGGACGCCAGCGACTGGCTCCATGCCGACAGACGCTGCTCGTCGCGCGAGGCGAGCTCGGCCTGAAGACTCGCGTGCGACTGGTCGACCTGGGCCAGGAGAGCTGCCGAGTGCTGCTCGAAGGTCGCGGCGGCGGCGGCGAGTGCCTGTTGCGTGTCCGCGGAGAGCTTCTCGCTCGTGCGCTCGTGCTGTGCCAGTGCGCCGCCCCAGGTGCCGGAGACGCTGCCGACGGTGCTTTCAAGGCGCGCGGCGATGTCTGCGACCAGCGAGGCCGAACGCTGCTCGAAGGTCTCGGCGAACTGGCCGAGCGTGCCGCGCAGGTCGGTGGAGAGCGCTTCGTTCGTGCGCTGGTGCGTCACGAGCGCGGTCTGCCATGTGTCGGCCACGTGCGTGGTCATCGTTTCGAAGCGGCCAGAGAGCCCTTCGAGCTGCAACTGCACCGCGCCCGCGACCTTGTCATGCAGCGAAGCAGTCTCGCGCGCGATGCCGGCCATCGTCGTCTCGACCACCGGCTGGATGGTTGCGCCCGCGATGCGTGCGCTTTCGGTGAGGCTCTGCTGCAGCGATTGGCCGACCGACGCGGCCAAGCCGGCATAGGCGGCCTCGGCGCGTGTGTGGAAGTGATCCTGGCTCGCGGCGAGGCGTTCGCTGATCGCCACGCTCTGCTGCTCCATCGTCGTCATCACCGCGTGCAACTGGCGGACGAGATCGGGCATCACCTGCGACTGCTGCTGCAGCAGCCTGAACGATTCCTCGCGCTGGTGCGCCAGCGAATGCACGCGCAGGCTGGTTGCGATGCGCGTGTCGAGCAATTGCCCGGCACGCAGCCGTTCGCGCCGGCACAGCGCCGAGGCGAGGCCCAGCATCGCCGAGGCGGCCACGCCTGCGACCGAAGTGCCGAAGGCCAGTCCCAGGCCCTTCACCGGTGCGGAGAGCGATGCGCGTACCGCGTCGAGATCGGTCGCGCTGTCGAGCGCCATCCCGGTGCCCTTGAGCGTGACGACCATGCCGACGAAGGTGCCCAGCATCCCGAGCAGCACCAGCAGGCCCACGATATAGGGCGTCAGCGCCGGACCGGGCAGGCCCACGCGCTCGCCCTCGACGCGCAGGCGCACCGCGTTGCGCAGCGAGGGATGGAGGGTGTCGAGCCAGTTGGCGAGGCTCGGTGGCGCATCGTCGACGCGCGCGGTGGCCTGCACCAGCGACGAAGTCGCCTGCTGGAAGCGATGCAGTTCCAACGCACCGATGACGTAGAACGCGGCGATCAGCACGATGACGGCCAGCGCCAGCGCGTTCGAGCCGACATAGCCCAGGCCCACCCAGCCCACGGCGGCCAGGCCGGCCACGAGGACGGCATGAAGAAAAGATCTGTTCATGAATGGGGGTTACTTCATGCGAAGGGCGTCGAGCAGCCCTTCGACGGGTTGAAATCGAAAATCCAGTTCGGCGAGCAGCACGTCGCGTGCGTCACGCCGGAAGATGTCGAGCCATGCGCCACTGCCCTCGGATTGGGCATCCTGGCGCAGCCGTCCGAAGTGCTTTTCGAGCACCTTGGGCACGGTCGACAGCAGGCTGCGCTCGCGCGCGCCCAGCACCTGTTCCATCACCACGTCCACTGCGGCGAGCTTCGCCATGGCGGGCGACCGGATCGCGAGCCGCGATCGCAGCTTGCCGCGCAACGCGCCGACGCCGGCCTCGATCGCCTGCTGCCGGGCCTGGTAGCGCTGGCGGTAGGGCGAGAAATCGGCCTCGGCGTCATTCGCTTCCGAGCGCGCCTGCAGCGAGGCGAAGGCGCTGTCCTCGGCGATGGCCTTCGCGAGCGCCGATCGCACGCGGTGGCATTCGCCTTCTTCGGCGGTGGACGAGGTTTTCGCGCCGGATGCGCCCGCGGCGCCCACGGGCACGCCGTCGAGCGCGGCGGAAAGCGAAATGGCGTCCGTCCAGCTGAACCATTGGCTCAGCCGATCCGACGTGGATGCGCCGGATTCGCGAACATCGGGGCCGGCCAGTCGATCGAGCAAGCGAATGAGCGCCGAGCCGGTCAAACTCCTGCGCATTGACTCTTGCACCATACCGCCAGCTGGAAAACCCAGCAGTCTAACTGATGAGGCCCTCCGAACGGGCCTGGCTGCGCAGGGCGAGGGTAAGCACCTGCAACGCAGACGCCGATTTGCCGGCTACCTCGCGCGCCGCCAGGTGACGGTGCCGACCCCGCCGCTGGACGCGGTCGGGGTGACGTACTTCAGTTCGTCCTGGCTGACCTCGGACAACAGGCGCTTCTGTTCGGTGCCGTCCCAGTTGGGGAAGGTGGCGCGTTCGACCTTGAATGTGAGCGTCTTGTCGGCGGGATTCACGGCGTATGTGCCGACCATCGCAATGCTGCCGGCGACGACGGCCCGGTTCTCGTCGGCCGAACCGGACGCCCGGCTGCCCGATGCGAACCGCGGCAGGTTCGGCCCGATGATGGTGAGCATGAACCGCCCCGCGGGATCCAGCGACAGAGCGCCTGTTGCCCCCGGGCCGTATTGGTCCGTGCGCACCCCGTCCTTTTCGGTGACCGACGACACCAGCATCCATGTGCCGGCCAGATCCGGCTGACCTTGTGCCCAAGCCGACCCAGCGGGCACCGACAGCAGACTTGCGAAGGCCGCGGCCGCCGCCCCCGTGCAAAAGAGGTTCCTGCCATTCATGCCGACTCTCCCGTCCAGAAGGGGAGCGGAATTATCGAATGAAATCGGCCGCCGCAGCGCTCAATCCAGCCACTGCAGCCCGTTGATCGCACTGTCGTAGCGGGCGCTTTCCTGGGGCGTCATGGCGGCCTCGAGTTCCGAGAGCTCCAGGCGCTCGTCATCGTGCGACACCCACTCGAACAGATGCGACGGCGGCATGTCGGCCACCTCGTCCTGGTCGCTCCAGGCCTGGAGGCGCGCGGGCGCGCTTTCGAGGAGCAGGCGAAGGAACAACGCGCGCTCCAGCCGCACCTGGGCGCGCTCTTCGACGTTCATCGCATTGGCAAGCTGGTCGATCCGTTCCTGATACAGGGTCATGCGCAGCCAGAGCTCGTCGCACGACAGGTCAGGGTAGTGCCACACCCTCGGCGACAGGCGCTTGCACCCGAACTGGATGCGCGAGCAGGCCAGTGCCTGCAGGAGCCGAAGGACCAGTTGCTGCGAACGCGCGCTCATCGTGAGCGCATCAAAGCCCAGGTGCCGGGTGCTCGGCGTAGGACGATCCGCCGTCCTCAAGCGGGGCTGCGTCTATCGCCGGCCGTTGCGCAGTGCGCTGTGCGCGAGCAGGAAGGTCGCGGCGTTCCAGCTCTGTCCGGCCATGCCCATCGGCTCGAGGGTGCGGCCGTGGAACCATTCGGTGAAGCGCCAGTCGCCATGCGCGTTCGCACGCGCGAGTCGGGCGAGCGCGTGCCAGGCTTGCTCGCGCAGGCCCAGCCGGGCGAGCGCGAGCACCCAGTAGCCGCCCACGAACGGCCAGATGCCGCCGTTGTGGTACTGGTGCATGAGGTTCTGCTGGTGCCGCGCCATGTACGGCCGCCAAAGCGCATGCTGGCGCGAGAGGGGATGCAGCACCACGCGCACCGGCCACGGCTCATCCACCTGCGCCGCTGCGATCGTGTTGACGATGCGGTGCGACATCGCGTCGTCGGCAAGGCCGCTGTGCATCGCGAGCAGATTGCCGAACACATCGCCCTCGTCGCCGACGACAGAGAGATTGACGAAGCTCAGGTACAGCCCCGGATCGCGCCGCCCGCGCCGGGCGTAGTGCCCGAGCAGCCGCGCGCGGTGGTACTCGGGCAGGTCGCGCTGGAAGGGATTGAAGAGATGGTTGAAGTGGTATTGCGTCTCCTCGGCCTGCGCCAGCGCGTAGCGGCGCTTGACCTCGTACCAGAGCGCATTGGTGTAGAGCACGTAGCCCGAGCGCGGCATGATGTCCGCCCAGTCGCTGGCCTCGTTCTGCTGCAGCAGCCGGAAGTGCTGGTGCTCCTGGGCGAGCAGCCAGCCGATCGCGCGATCGACCCCGTCCTGCCAATGCGAGGCATCGACGCTGCCGGCGCGGCGCACATGGTCCACCGCGATCAGCCACCACAGCGTGGCGTCGATGCAGCCGAGATACCAGAAGTCGGCGTCGAGGCCTTCGGGGTCGACGTACTTCGGTATCTGCCCGTTGGGCGCTTGCTGCGCGGCGAGCGCTTCCAGGCTCGCGACCGCGCCCTGTTCGAGCGAGGGCACGCCGCTGCCGCACATCGCCATCACGCAGATGGCCGCATCACGCCCGAAGATGCGGGTGTAGCGACGCGCCACTGCCGCCTCGGTGCGGCTGGCGGCGAGGATGCCGTGAGGCGTGAGATTGCGTTCGAGGAGATCGAGCGAGCCCTGGGCACAGGCATCGATGAGGGCGAGGTCGGCGGGGGCGAGGGTGGGCATGATCGGTCGCGCTGCCGACAACCACGTCTATGGCGCCCGCAACATCAATGATTGTGCCGAGGTTGATCGCCGGCCACACCGCGATACTTGACCGCCAGTTCCATGCAGGCGCCCGACTCGAGTTGCCCGACCGTCGCGCGATAGACCTCCTGCCACGGCGTCTGGCTCGGCCGGATCGTCGGCACGCCTTCTTCCTTGCGTCGCGCGATCTCCTCGTCGGACACCAGCATGTTGCATTGCCCGGCGTTCAGGTCGATGCGGATGACATCGCCGGTGCACAACCAGGCCAGCCCACCGCCGATGGCGCTCTCGGGCGAGGCGTTGAGGATCGACGGGCTGTCGGAGGTCCCTGACTGCCTTCCATCCCCCAAAGTGGGAAGACTGGTGATCCCGCGCTTGAGCAGCGCGTCCGGCGGCTGCATGTTCACGACTTCCGCGGAACCTGGCCAGCCGACGGGCCCCGCGCCGCGAATCACGAGGATGCAGTTCTCGTCGATGGCGAGCGCCGGGTCATTGATTCGAGCGTGATAGTCGTCCGAGTCCTCGAAGACGATCGCGCGGCACTCGAACTGGCCCTCCGCGCCCGGACGGCTCAGGTAGCGCTCCTTGAACTCCGGGGAGATCACACTCGTCTTCATGATCGCGAAGTCGAACAGATTGCCGCTGAGGACGAGGAACCCGGCGCGCTCCTTGAGGGGGCGCGCGAACTCGCGGATCACTTCCCGGTTCACGCTTTGGCGGCCTTCGAGATTCTGTTCCATCGTCATGCCGGTGACCGTCGGGCGTGTGCTGCGCAGCAAGCCCGCCTGCTGGAGTTCCCACATCACCGCCGGCACGCCGCCTGCGCGATGAAAAGCCTCGCCCAGGTACTTGCCCGCCGGTTGCATGTTCAGCAGCAGCGGCACATCGAAGCCGAACTCGGTCCAGTCGCTCGGACGCAGGTCCACGCCGGCATGCCGCGCCATGGCCATGAGATGGGGCTGCGCGTTGGTGGAGCCGCCGATCGCGGCGTTGACGACGATCGCATCGAGAAATGCGTCCCGCGTGAGGATCGAAGAGGGCCGCCGGTCCTCGAAGGCCAGTTCGACGATGCGGCGACCGGTTTCATAGGCCATCTGCCCCCGTTCACGGTAGGGCGCGGGAATCGCCGCGCAGCCCGTCAATGACAGGCCCAGCGCCTCCGCGAGCGCATTCATGGTCGAAGCGGTTCCCATGGTGTTGCAGTGCCCCACCGAAGGCGCCGATGCCGTGGCGATATCCATGAACTTGACTTCGTCGATCTGGCCGGCCGCCAGAAGCTTGCGGCTCTTCCAGATCGCGGCCCCCGAGCCCACGAGTTCACCCTCGAACCAGCCGTCCAGCATCGGGCCGCCGGACAACACGATCGTGGGAATGTCCACGGTCGCCGCAGCCATGACCTGCGATGGCGTCGACTTGTCGCAGCCCGTCGTCAGCACGACGGCGTCGATCGGATAGCCGTGCAGGATCTCGACCAGGGCCATGTAGGCCAGGTTGCGGTCGATGGCCGCGGTCGGCCGCCTGCAGTTCTCGAAGGTCGGATGCACGGGGAATTCCATCGGAATGCCTCCCGCGTCGCGGATGCCGTCGCGCACGCGCTTGGCCAGTTCGAGATGAACGCGATTGCACGGATTCAGGTCGCTTCCGGATTGCGCGATCCCGATGATGGGTTTGCCGGAGCGCAGTTCCGCCGGCGTGATGCCGTAGTTCATGAAGCGCTCGAGATAGAGCGCCGTCATGTCGATGTGATCGGGGTTGGCGAACCAGTCCTGCGATCGGAACCGGCGGGCGGAGCGGGTTCCTTCCGTCATGCGCCGTGCCAGCCTGCGTCGACGAAGTACTCGCGCCCGGAGCATCGGGCCGCATCGTCCGACGCGAGAAAGAGCGCCATCGCCGCGACATGCGCGGGATCGATCCGTTGCTGCAGGCACTGCGCGGCCACGACGTTCGCCTCGCTTTCGGGCGTTTGCCACAGCTTCATCTGGCGGGGCGTGCGCACCGCGCCCGGGACAATGCAGTTGACGCGGATGTTGAATCTGCCCAGGTCGCGTGCCAATCCCTTGGTCAGTCCCTCGATGCCCGCCTTGGCCGTCATGTAGATCGACAGGCTGGCCAGCGCGAGGTGCCAGGAGATGGAGCCGAGGTTGAGGATCACGCCGCCGCCCGCCGCGCGCATGCCGCTCGACACGGCTTGTGCGCAGAAGAACTGGTGCCTGAGGTTGACGGCGATCCGTTGATCCCAGTAGTCCGCTGTGACGGCATCGATCTCGTGTCGATCGTCATTGGCCGCGTTGTTGATGAGGACGTTGATGGGTCCTCCCGCTTCCTCGATCGCGGCGAAGGTCGCCTGCACAGCCTGGATGTCGGTCAGGTCGCACCGGTGAAAGACAGGCGGGTGCGCGGCATCGCGGAGCTTCGCTTGAAGCGCCCGGCCTTCCTCGTCGGCGATATCCAGGAAAAACACCTTGGCGCCTTGCCGGGCGAAAGCTTCGACCATGGCCGCGCCGATGCCGGAGCCCCCGCCGGTGATGACGACTCGCTTGTCGGCGAGGCTCGGATAGATGGCAGACATTGATGGGTCCTTTTTGTTGATGGGGCCGTGCCTCAGGAAGCGGCGATGCCGCGGGAGGAGAGATTTCGATAGAGCGCCCGGACGCCGAACGTCCAGGGCGCGATGGCGTCGGAGCGTTGCACGCGATTGACCAGCGCGCCCAGCGACGGCGTCGAGATCGTCACGCGATCGCCGAGGCGGTGCGTGAATCCCTTGCCCTCGGCCCCTCGGTCCTGGATGGGGGAGAACATCGTGCCGAGGAACAGGAAGAAGCCGTCTGGATACTGGTGGTGCGCGCCGCAGGTCTGGCCCACCAGATCGGCGGGGTCGCGGCTGATCTCGGCCATGCGGCTGGTTCCTTCGAGCCTGAAGCCGTCGTCCTGCCCTTCGATGGTCAGGCTCACGGTGGCCGCGCGGATCGTGTCCAGCGTGAAGGTCTCGTCGAAGAGCCGCAGGAACGGTCCGATGGCGCAGGAGCCGTTGTTGTCCTTGGCCTTCCCAAGCAGGAGGGCACTGCGGCCTTCGACGTCGCGGAGATTGACGTCGTTGCCCAGCGTGGCGCCGACGATCTGCGAGCGGCTGTTGACGGCCAGCACGATCTCGGGCTCGGGGTTGTTCCATGACGAGCTGGGATGCAGTCCGACGTCCTCGCCGAATCCGACCGCCGACATGGGCTGCGCCTTCGAGAACACTTCGGCATCGGGGCCGATTCCGACTTCCATGTACTGGGACCATGTGCCCTGGCGGATGAGTTCGCGCTTGAGCGTTTCTGCCTCGGGCGAGCCGGGTCGAATGGCCGACAGGTCCGATCCGATCGTGCGCTGAAGCTCGTGCCGGATCTGTGTGGCCTTGGTCCAATCGCCGCCCGCCTGCTCCTCGATGACGCGCTCCAGCAGGCTCACGGCGAAGGTGACGCCGCATGCCTTGATGGCCTGGAGGTCGCACGGTGCCAGGAGCTTCTCGGCGCCAGCCCCTCCAGAGGCCGTCATGGCCTTGTCCAGCCACCCGGCGACCTCACCCAAGGGCTCTCCCGGGCAGTTGCGCACGAATTCCAGGAGGTCATGCCGCTCGAGAAGGTCGGACACCGTGGGCGCCGAGGCAGTGATGTCCACCACCTGACCTTCTCGAACCACCACGACGCAAGGTCCGTTGACGTGACCTGCACGCCAGACCCGGCCGACGAGCAAGGCGCCGGAAGCGTCGGTGGGGAGAAACGATGAATTGAGGAGGTTCGATTGCATTGGTAGATCTAGAGGTGGGATGCCGGAGACAGGGGGTGAATCTCGCAGCTGCTTTCCATGCGCCATTTCCGTTCGAGCGTGCGCGTGCTGCCAGATACATCGACCTCCGCACGCAGCCGGATGTCGGCGCTCGATGCACCGATCCCCAACTCGAACGTGCCCGGCTCGATGATTCGCGCACCGGCCATGCCGGTGAAGGCCAGCATGTCGACCGGTACGCGGAAGGTCACCCGGGAGACCTCGCCGGCGTCCAGTTCCACGCGGCCGAAGGCCTTCAATTCGCGCACGGGTCGCACGACGCTGGCCAGGCGATCGCGCACGTACAGCTGCGGGATCTCCACTCCCTTGCGGGAGCCGGTGTTGGCGACGTCGAAGCTGAGCACGATCTCGCCGTCGTCGATGGGGACGGGAGAAAGGGGCACTTCCAGATTGCGGTACTCGAAGCGCGTGTAGCCGAGGCCATGGCCGAAGGGATACCGGCTGCCGAAGTGCAGGGCGATCGGTGTTCCTCCGCTCTTGAACTTGTGGTTGTAGTAGTAAGGCATGGCGCCGACGTTGTCCGGCACGGAGACGGTCAGCCTGCCCGTGGCCTCGGCGCGGCCCGACAGGACCTCGGCGATGGCGGTGCCGCCCTGCTGGCCGCCGGCGAACGCCATCACGAAGGCTGCGACGCGATCCTCCAGTCCGCCGAGGTTGTAGGGGCGCCCGCTGGTCAGCACGACCACGGTCGGTGTGCCGGTATCGACCACGGCTTCGAGCAACTGCTGCTGCACGCCGGGCAGATCGAGCGAATCTGCGTCGGAGCCTTCACCGATCGTGCCCGTTTGAAAAAGGCCTGCGAGGTCCCCGACGAAGACGAACGCGACATCTGCGTTTCGGGCGACGTCGACAGCCTCGGGAATTCCATCGGTGCGAAGCGAAACCGGCGAGGTGGGTTGGATGCCCTCCGCGCGCACATCGCCCGGAAACACCGGGGTTCCCTTCTTGCGCACTTCGATGATCGAGCAGCCCTTCGCGTAACACACGCTGTCTGTGCCGTAGATCGCCTGCAAGCCCTGCAGCGGCGTCACGATGTGACGGGTGTCTTCGACCTGGTTGTGCAGCACGACATGCGCGGGGTAGCTGTAGCCGCTGAGCATGGCCAACGGATCGTCGGCCGTGGGGCCGATGACGGCGATCCGTGGCGTGCCGGCCGTGCCGAGCGGCAGCACGCCACCCCGGTTGTCCAGCACTACGATCGCCTGGCGCGCCGCTTCGAGGGCCGTCGCAACGACTTCGGGCGTGCGCAGCGCGGGCGCCGCCGCGGTGTCCTCGAAGGTCTTCTCGAACAGCCCCAGGCGAAACTTCTCCGTGAGGACCCGGGAGACGATGCGATCGACGGTCGCCATCGTGATCAGGCCGCGCTCGATCGCCGCGGCGAGGTGCTGCGCGCAATCATCCGCAGGCAACTCGACATCCAGCCCCGCATTGAATGCCAGGGCCGCGGCTTCGGTCGCATCCGCCGCCACCGCGTGGTGCTGGTAGAGCAGGCTCACGCCTACGTAGTCGGCCACCACCAGGCCGTCGAAGCCCCATTGCTCGCGCAACACCTCGGTCAGCAGGTGGTGCGAGCAGTGCGCCGGCTCGCCGTCGATGTCGTGGTAGGCCGGCATCACCGAGCCGGCGTTGGCCTGCTTCACGGCCATCTCGAAGGGAAGCAGGAAAGTGTCGTTCAGTTCGCGCCAGCCGACATGCACCGGCGCATGGTTGCGTGCGCCCTCGCTGAACGAATGACCCGCGTAGTGCTTCAGCGTCGCGAGCACGTCCCGACGCGGGCCCTGGACGCCGCGAACGTAGCGTGTCGCCATGACGCCGACGAGGTAGGGGTCTTCGCCGAAGGTTTCTTCCGTGCGGCCCCACCGCACATCGCGCGAGACGTCGAGAACGGGCGCCAGTCCCTGCTGGCATCCCAGCTCCCGGCATTCGAAGCCGATCTTCTCCGCCACTTGCTCGACGAGCGCGGGATTCCAGGTGGCGCCGAGGGCCAGCGGAGACGGGAACAGCGTGCCGTCGCGGGTCATCATGCCTGCGAGGCACTCTTCATGCGAGATCGCGGGAATGCCCAGGCGTGTCTCGTTCCGCAGATAGCGCTGCAACTTGTTGAGCGCGCGCAATCCGCTGCCCGCCTCGACACTGCGCGTGCCAAGAGGCCGGGTGATCTGTCCGATGCCGTTGGCCAGGCGCCGCAGCACCGAATCGGCGTCGCTGGCGACAACGAAAGCCTCTCCGGGGCGCACCCGGTGTTCGCCGCTCTCGGACAGGATCAGCCAGAAGGCATGCATCTGGGCGATCTTTTCCTCGAGCGTCATGCGTCCGAGCAGGTCGTCCACGCGCGCCGCCAACGGCTGCGCGGGGTCCTTGTAGATGGGCGTGGAAGAGGTCATGGGGGGATGTCGTCGGGTTGTGTCAGCGCGCCGCCCAGAGCATTCCGCGCTCGAGGAGCGTGCGCATCTGGGGCACCTGGAACTCGCTGGCGACATGGCCGAGCGCGCTATAGAACACCCGGCCTTTTCCGTGGCGGCGCTTCCATGCCACCGGCATCAGCACGCCATCGATCCACGGCGCGTGCTCACCAGTGAATGTCGTCGTCGCCAGCACGTCGTTCGACGGATCGACGTGCATGTAGTACTGCTCCGAGCGATAGTCGAAGTCGCCGATGCCCGCCGTCACGGGGTCGTCCGGCCGGGTGATGTTGACTCGGAAGTCGATGACGTTGCCGGGATGGGCGACCCACTGGCCCCCTGTCATGAACTGGTAGTCGACCGCGTCGCGAAAGGCATCGCACATCCCGCCATGAAAGCCTGCGAGGCCGACACCTTCGCGCACCGCACCGGTCAGGTTGGCGAGTTCGTCCTTTTCGATCTTCGACATCGTGATGATCGGGACGATCAGGCTCAGTTCCGCGATGGACGGGTCCGCGAAGGCCTTCGTCGAGGTCTCGACACGCACCTTGAAGCCGTGCTCCGTCAACATGTCCGAGACGATCTTCGCGCCCTGGTCGGGCTCGTGCCCCATCCAGCCGCCCCACACGATCATGGCTTCACGCATTGAGTTGCCTTTGTTCAGTTCACCGATGGGGTCAGCCGAGGCCGCCTGCCGAGAATGCGGTCGGCAGGATCTGTGGCCGTGCCGGTCGGGTCTCGATGCTCACGTGCCGGCCGAGTCGCGACGAGGTCTCGAACGCCTCCATCACTTCGAGGACATGAAGGGCCAGTTCGCCCGATGCGCGATGCGGACGGCCGGCGCGGATCGCATGCGCCATGTCGGCCACGCCGATGCTTCGGTAGTTGCCGTCTCCGTACGCATGTCCGATGGGCTGGTCCACCCACTCCTGCCCGGCCTGGGCGAGCTGGATGGTGCCACCGAAGTAGTTCGGATCGGGCACGATCATGCTGGCCTCGGTGCCGTAGAGCTCGATGGGCACATGCCGATGCTTCGGCACGTCGAAGCTGGTCGCGATCGACACGATGGCGCCCGAAGCGAACTCCATCGTGCCGGCGACATGGGTGGCCACTTCGACGTCGATCTTCGTGCCCTTGAGCGGTTCGCTGGTGATGAGGCGCTCGCTGCGCACACGCGAGGTCGACCCCGAAACGCGCGCGACGGGTCCGATGAGGTTGACCAGCGCCGTGATGTAGTACGGCCCCATGTCGAGCATCGGCCCGCCGCCCTCGGCGTAGTAGAAGGCAGGATTCGGATGCCACCGCTCGTGGCCCGGGCACATGAAAGTCGCCGTGCCGGCCACTGGCTTGCCGATGGCGCCTTCATCGACGAGCTTGCGGCAGGTCTGATGCGCGCCACCCAGAAAGGTATCGGGCGCACAACCGACGCGAAGGCCGCGCTTGTCGGCCGCTTCGAGCAGCGTTCTTGCGTGGGCTGTCGTGAGGCCCAAGGGCTTCTCGGAATGCACGTGCTTTCCGGCGGCGATCGCCATCAGGCCGACCTCGACATGCGCCGCCGGGATCGTCAGGTTGACGATGATCTCGATCGCCGGGTCGCGCAGGAGCGCGTCGACCGAAACCGCCTCGAGCCCGAACTGCGAGGCACGCGCCTGCGCCGCTTCCGGCTTCAGGTCCGCGACGCCCCGGATATCGAGGATGGGAAACTTCGTCGCGGCCTTCAGGTAGGCCTCGCTGATATTCCCGCAGCCGATGAAGCCGATGCCCACCTTGTCCATCAGTGCTCCTGCACCGGGAAGGCGGAATACTTCTTCACGATGCCGGCGAGCTCGTTGTTCACCTTGCACTGCTTCAGCGAGAACGACGAGAGGACCTGATCGATCTGCGATTCGGACAAGTCCTTGAACAGTCGGGCGTAGGTCTGCTGCATCAGCGCGCTGGTGTAGAAGCAGAGCACCGCCGAGCTGAAGCACTTGCGGTTGTAGACCTGGGTGATGCTGTCGTCGCCGATGACGTCGTAGATCTGCTGCGCGAGCTTCCCGGTTTCCTGCTTCACTGGCGTCTGGGGCATCCACACCATCCAGTCGTCGGCGCCGAGCTGAACCTTCTTCCGGATGAAGTCACCAACCCGCTGCTGGTACTCCGATTCGGGGTCGAGGGTCACCAGGCCCATCACGCCGACGTCCTTGTAGGTCCAGGTGGTCCAGTGCGCGCCATGACGCTCGAAGATGCCGATCTGGTCGTCCATGGCGCGCAGGCGGTCGGGCACCTCTGCGGCGCCGCCGTTGTAGACCGATCCGAACTCCCCGACCCACAGGGGAACGCTGTGCTTCTTCGTGAACACGGTGCCTTCGTGGTTCGTGAACTCAAGTTCCTGCCTCGCCAGGTCCCAGTGCTCGGGGCCATCGCTTCGGGGCTGTCCCGCATCGATCGTGCCGGGGTACTGGCCCGGGCCGAAGCCCGCGATGGTGTAGTTGTGGCTGCTGTAGACGAGGTTGTCCGCGAACGGTGCTTCCAGGCCGCTGAACAGGTAGGAATACCGATCGCCTTCGAGAAAGATGATGTGCTTGGGATCGATCTCCCTCACCGCGGCGACGGCGCGTCGGTAGACCGTGTTCATCAGCTCCCAGTCCGGACGGTAGTTCTTGTGGATGTTCCAGGGCAGGTCGCCGAACTGGTTGTTCACGCAGGGCTCGTTCATCAGGTTGAAGCCCGCGACGACGGCCTCGTCCTTGTAGCGCCTCGCGATCTCCTTCCACAGCGCAACGAACCGGTCCTGGTAGTGCGAGTGGTTCCAGAACAGGCTGTGCCTGTTGGCATTGTCCGAATGCCAATGCACGTTCTGCCAGCCCTGGACGGCGTGGAGATCGAGGATGGCGTAGAGGCCGTGCTTCTCGCACCAGCGCAGCACCTGCGTCAGCCGCTGGAACCCGGCTTCCTTGTAGACGAAGGGCTTGTTGTCGTCCTCGAAATGCCGGTAGTTCAGCGGGAGCCGGACCACCGTGGTGCCAAGGCTCTTGAGGTATTCAATGTCGGACTCATTGAAGAAGTGATCGTGGAACCGCTCGAAGAAGAACTCGGCCTTCGACTTGCCCAGGACCTCGGCCATCTCGAAGCGCAGCGTGTGCTCCGCGCCGGAGAACCCGTTGATGAAGTCCTCCATGTTCATCCAGCCGCCGACGCAGGTGCCCCGGAGGCGCACGCTCTTGCCTCGGGCGTCGACGATCTGGTTGGCCTTCACGCTCAGAAAATCCATTGGTGCTGCTCCTGTTGATCAGTTGATTCGTTGCTCGGTCGCCGCGTCGAAGAGATGCGCGTGTTCGCGCTGCGCGGTGATGTGGATGACTTCGCCGGGCCCGGCGGTGATGCGCTCGCGGAAGACTGCGCAGATCGCCTGTCCGCCGATCTGGGCCATCACCTGCGTCTCGGAGCCGGTCGGCTCGACCACCTCCACCGTGATCGGAAAGCCCGCGTCGTCGAGCACGAAGTGCTCGGGCCGGATGCCATAGACCGCCGGCAGTCCCGGCGTTGCTTTCTGCGCATTCGAGAAGGGCAGGGTGAGGCCGCCCGATCCCTCGACCACGAAGCCTTCCCGCTCCACCTTGCCCTTGAGCAGGTTCATCGCGGGGCTGCCGATGAAGCCGGCAACGAAGAGGTTGGCCGGACGGTCGTAGAGGTCGAGTGGGGCGCCGACCTGCTCGACGACGCCGTCATGCAGGACCACGATCTTGTCGGCCATCGTCATCGCCTCGACCTGGTCGTGGGTCACGTAGACGATGGTGGTTCCGAGGCGCTGGTGCAGCGCCTTGATCTCGGTGCGCATCTGCACACGCAGCTTGGCGTCGAGGTTGGACAGCGGCTCGTCGAACAGGAACACCTTGGGGTCGCGAACGATCGCGCGGCCCATCGCGACGCGCTGGCGCTGGCCGCCCGAGAGTTCCTTGGGCAGGCGACCCAGCAGCGGCTCGAGACTAAGGATCTTCGCCGCGCGTGCGACCTTCGGATCGATCTCGCTCTTCTTCGCGCCGCCCATCTTGAGCGAGAAGGCCATGTTCTGCTCGACCGTCATGTGCGGATAGAGCGCATAGCTCTGGAACACCATCGCGATGTCGCGTTCCTTCGGTTCCAGGTCGTTGACGACCCGTTCGCCGATGCGGATCTCGCCGCCCGAAATATCCTCGAGGCCGGCAATCATCCGCAGCAGCGTCGACTTGCCGCAGCCGGAAGGGCCGACGAGGATGACGAACTCGCCATCATCGATTTCGACATCGACGCCGCGAATGACGGGCACCGCGCCATAGTCCTTCTGGACCTTTCTGATACTCACTGAAGACATTGATTGATCCTTGTCAGTTCTCGATGGCACTGTGCGCCACCCGCATCGCATGAAACCGGCACAGCCGAGGCCAGGAACCCCGCGGAACCGGCTTTGCCGGGCCGCCGGGGTTGCCCCCTGCAAGGGGGTGCCCGAGCCACACGAAGTGGGCGAGGCTGGGGGTGGGTTTCATCTCAGCCTTTGACAGAGCCGGAGGTCAGGCCGGCCACGATGTGCTTCTGGGCAGCAAAGAACATGATCACGGCCGGAAGGATCGTGAGCGTGATGAATGCCAGCACCAGGTTCCAGTCGGTGGAGAACTCGCCCTGGTACGCCATGATCCCGAGCGGCCAGGTGTAGAGCGTCTCGCGGTTGAAGACCACGAGCGGCAGCAGGTAGGAGTTCCAGCTGTGCACGAAGACGATCACCGCCACCGTCGCCAGGATGGGCCTCGACAGCGGCAGCACGATGTGCCAGAAGAACCTGAAGTAGCCGCAGCCGTCGATGAGCGCCGCCTCGAACAGTTCCGCCGGCAGTTGCTTGAAGTAGTTGCGGAACAGCAGGATGCTCGACGCCAGGCCGAAGGCGACCTGCGGCAGGACGACGCCCCAGTAGTTGTCGAGCAGGCCCAGGTCCCGGATCTGGATGAACAGCGGCAGGATCGCGGTCGCCGCAGGGAACATCAATCCGAGAAGCAGGTAGTTGACGAGGAAGGTCGAGCCGAAGAACTGGATGTGCACGAACACGAACGCCGCCATCGCCGAGACCATCACCGTCAGGATGACCGTCAGCACCGCGATCACGGCGGAATTCCCCATCAGTTGCCAGTAGCGGCTCCCGCCCAGGATGTCCCAGTAGTTGCGCCATTCCCATTGCGCCGGAAATCCGAAGGGATTGACGCGCAGGTCCCCGAGGGTCTTGAAGCCGCCGAGGACGGTGGCGACCAAAGGGATCAGCACCAGCCCGGCGACGAGGAACAGCGCCGCATAGCGCACGACCGGCGACATGGCCGCGGACTTCGGCGCGGATGAATCGTGACTAGTCATGGCGCATCAGGACCCGCTTGTAGCCAAAGGCGAAGACCACGCAGATGATGAACAGGACAACGCCGACGGCACTGCCGAAGCCGATCTCCATCCGAGTGACACCGTAGTTGTAGAGGAAGGTCACCATCGTCTGCGTGCTGTCGGACGGACCGCCCTTGGTCAGCGGCATGATGAGATCGAACAGCTGGATCGAGCCGAGGATCGCGAAGAACACCGACAGCCTGATCGTCGAACCCAGCAACGGAACCGTGATCCGGCTGAAGATCTGCCAGCGCGACGCGCCGTCGATGCGGGCCGCCTCGTACAGGCTTCGATCGATCTGCTGCAATCCGGCGATGTACAGGATCATGTGGAAGCCGAAGTACTTCCAGATCACGACGATCAGGATGGCGTACATGGCGAGGTCGGGCTCGGACAGCACGTAGGGTGCGGTCCCTCCGAAAGATTCCCAGATCTTCGCCAGCAAGCCGTAGTCGCCGTCGTAGACGAAGCGCCAGATCAGGCCGGCCGCGATCTCCGCCAGGATGTAGGGCAGGAAGAAGATCAACCTGAACGTGGTCGTGCCGATGACCCGGTCGGCCAGCAGCACCGCCATCGCCAGCGCCAATGGCAACTGCACCGCCAGCGACCCCACGATGATCAGCAGGTTGTTGCCAAGGGCGATATGGAACGCGGGGTTGCGGAAGAGGTCCACGAAGTTCCGCAGGCCGACGAAATTCGTGGGAACGCCATAGCCGTTCCAGTTGAAGAAGCTGTACCAGCCGGCCGCGCCCATCGGGAAGGCAACGAACAAGGTGAACAGCAGAATGGCCGGCGGAAGAAAGAACAGCACCACTGTGGTCGTGCCGCCGGTCCGCCTGGATGGTTTGCGGCGCCAGGCCCGCGACCAGCCCGTCGGGGCGGCGGGCATGGTGCCTGCACTGTGATCGATCGTCGTCACGCTGGATTCCTCCCTGCGCTTGTGTCGTGGTCGCGCGATCGCTCAGTTGGTGCTGTTGGCGCGCTGCCAGGCGGCTTGCACGGCAGCCGCGGCTTCCGCCGGCTTCATCTTCCCGGTCGCGAGATCGACCGAAATGTCGTTGACGACCGCACCGACCGATGGGCCAAGCATCTGGTCGTAATAGATCTGGTGGTAGTGCGACTTCGCGACGTTCTCCGCCAACTGGCGAAGGATGGGGTTGGCGATCGCGTCCTGCGTGCCATTGACGACGGGGATGTAGGAACCGCGTTGAGCCGGGATGCGCTGGTTGCTGGCCTCCGAGAAGAAGCGCAGGAATTCGGCAGCCTCTTTCGGCGAGCCCTTGGTGACCAGCCAGCCGTTCATTCCGCCGAGGGTGTCGCTCGGGTCGCCCTTGCCGCCCGCCACGGCCGGGAACGGGAACCATCCCAGCTTGTCCTCGGGAATGCCGAGCTTGTTCGCGGAGTTCGCCTTCATCGAGCCGAGCATCGAGTTCAGCTGGAGGACCATGGCGCCCTTGCCGTCGCCGAACTGACCCGAAGACTGGGGAAACGTTGCGCCAAGGTAGCCCGGCTGGAACGGCTTCAGATCCGTGAGCTGCTGGAACAAGGTGCCTGCCTGGACGAAGGGATCGCTCGCAAAGCCCTTGCCTTCGCCCTGCATGGCGGATTCGAAAGCACCCTTGCCGCCGATTCGCAATGCCAGGTGCGACCAATAGAAGTGCAGCGGCCACTTGTCACCACCGCCCACGATGATCGGCGTGGTTCCCGAGTCCTTGATCTTCTTCACTGCGCCGAGCAGGTCGTCCCAGGTCTTGATCGACCCTGCGTCCACGCCGGCCTTCGCGAAGAGGTCCTTGTTGTAGAAGAACCCGACCTGGCCCAACTGCAGCGGCACGCCATAGACCTTGCCGTTGACCGTAAAGGCCTGCAGCGCGGCCGGCATGAAGCTTTCGCGCCACTTCGCATCCATGGGCGCCGACAGGTCCTCGACGACACCGGCCTTGATCTGGTCGCGCATCGTTCCGCCGCCCCAGCTGTACAGGATGTTCGGCCGGTCCGGCGACTGCAGGAGCGTCGTCAGCTTCTTCTTGTACGACTCGTTCTCGAGGTACTGGATCTCGACCTTGACGCCGGGGTGCGTCGATTCGAAACGCCGTGCAACGTCGTTGTAGAAGGCGCCGGTCTCGGGGTTCTGGTCCACGTGCATCAGGCGAACCGTCGTGTCGGCGAGAACACTCGCTGAGGACAGCCACATTCCCGCGGCGACCAGCGCAGAAGCAGCCAACTTGATGTTTCTCATCGTGTCTCCAATTTGTATGATGGCCGAACAAATGTGCCATCGGGCCGTGGCGAGGTCACTAGGGAATACGCTGACAGTGCCAGAATTCCCGGTTGGCGCTACGCTTGCACCTGTTTCCGCTGAGCCAATGATGGCCAAGGATCGCCATGAACCATCTGAAAAATCGAAGCGAAAGATCATTGATTCGACCAGCAGTCGTAAAGCGCCTCAGGGCTCCGAAGGAGGAGATTCCCTCGTCGGTGCCGGCGCCGGCGCCAGTGAAGGGGGACCAGGCGCTCGTCAAGAGCATCAACCGCATCGCCTTGCTTCGCCTGCTCCGCGAGCACGCCGGCATCTCGCGCGCGGGGCTGTCCGAGCGCAGCGGCCTGACACGATCCACCGTCAGCCTGCTCATCAAGGAACTCATCGACGAAGGGTGGCTGGTCGAGGCGGACGCATTCGTCACCGGCACCGTCGGACGCCGGCCGACGCCCTTGAAGCTCGCCGGGAAGGACATGGTCTTGCTTGGCGTCGATCTCGGGCCAGACGCGGTCCAGGTGGTCGCGACGTCGATCCACGGCGAAATTCTCGAGGCAAGCCAGGCTGGCCTTCGGTCGAAGGATCCGGACGAGGCATGCCACCAGCTCGTCGAGATGGCCACCGCGCTTTCCGCCAAGATGGCGCGCGGCGGTTTGCGTCTGCTGGGCATCGGCGTCGGGCTGCATGGCCCGGTCGACAAGCGTTCGGGCATGCTGGAATTCGCGCCGAACATCGGCTGGCGCCATGTCGAGATCGGCCGCCGGCTTGGGGCGGAACTCGCACAGGCGGGCCTGGCCGACGTCCCTGTCTACTATCACAACGAAGCCGATCTGGCCGCCGTCGGCGAGACCGAGTTCTGCGAAAGACCGGTCGACGATCCCCTGGTCTACGTCAGCTGCGGCGTCGGGGTCGGCGCGGGCATCATCCTCAACCACGCGCTGTTCACGGGCGCCAGCGGTTCAGCGGGCGAGATCGGCCACACGACGCTCGTGATCGAAGGGCAGCCCTGCTCGTGCGGTCGCCTCGGATGTGCGGAGGCGTATATCGGGCTCAAGGCCATCGCAGCCTCTGCCGGGTGCTTTCAGGGCGATGCGATCGACAGGCGGGCGCTGCGCGCGCGCATGAGCAGCCGCGATCCGGCGACCCGGGCCGCTTTCGCGAAGGCGGGCGCCTATCTCGGCGTGCTGCTCCAGAACGCCTGGACGACGTTCAACCCGCAGGTGATCGTCCTGGGTGGCGAGACGGTGACGCTCGGCGGAGACACGCTGCTCGACGCAGCCACCGACGTACTTTCCCGTTATGCGCAAAGGGCCGGCCTGACGGCGCCCGTGGTGAAGACGGCGCGGTATTCCGATCTTGCGACCGCCGTTGGCGGCGCCGCCTACGCCTTGCACGCGATGCTCAATCCGCACCAGCCGGCGCTGCATTCGCAATACGTGGCAGCCAGTTAGTTCGACGTTCGAATTAATTGGCTCGACTGGCCGCGTGCGGCAAATAGCGCACCGACAACACCCCTTCGATCGCCCCGATGTCGTCGAGCACCGCGCCGCCCACCGCGCTGTCCACGTCCACCAGCGTGTAGGCCATGTCGCCGCGCGACTTGTTGACCATGTTGTGGATGTTCAGGCCCGCCTGCGCCATGGCGGTGGAGATCTGACCGAGCATGTTCGGCACGTTGGCGTTCGCGATCGCGACCCGGTAGGCGGATTCGCGCGCCATCGTCACGCCGGGGAAGTTCACCGCGTTCGTGATGTTGCCGTTCTCCAGGAAGTCGCTGAGCTGGTCGGCCACCATGACAGCGCAGTTTTCTTCGGCCTCGCGGGTGCATGCGCCAAGGTGCGGCAGGCAGATCACGCGCGCGTGCCGATGCAGCTGCGCGCTCGGGAAGTCGCACACGTAGTGCCCGAGATGGCCAGAAGTCAGCGCGGCCAGCACCGCCGCGTTGTCCACCACGCCGTCGCGCGAGAAGTTCAGCAGCACGGTGCCCGGGCGCATCAGGCCGATGTTGGCGGCGCTGACGAGGTGGCGGGTGGCCTGCATCAGCGGCACGTGCAGGGTCACGAAATGCGCGCTGCGCAGCACCTCGGCGACGCTGCCGGCCTTCTTCACCTGCGAGGGCAGGCTCCAGGCCGCATCGACCGTGATGTCGGGGTCGTAGCCGAGCACGTTCATGCCGAGCTTGATGGCCGCGTCGGCCACGAGGCAGCCCACCTTGCCGAGCCCGACCACGCCGAGCGTCTGGCCCGCGAGCTCGAAGCCCGCGAAGGCGCTCTTGCCGCTTTCCACGGTCTTGTCGAGATCGGCATGCGCGGTGTCGAGCTCATCGACGAAACGCAGCGCGCCCGAGAGCTGGCGCGCGGCCATCAGCATGCCGGCGATCACCAGTTCCTTGACCGCATTCGCGTTGGCGCCCGGTGCGTTGAAGACGGGCACGCCGCGCGCGCTCATCGCTTCGACCGGGATGTTGTTGGTGCCGGCGCCGGCACGGGCGATGGCGCGCACGCTGGAAGGGATCTCCATCCTGTGCATGTCCGCCGAACGCACCAGCACCGCGTCGGGCAGGGCGATATCAGGGCCAGTGACGTAGTGTTCGGCCGGCAGCCGGGCCAGGCCCTTGGACGAGATCTGGTTGAGCACCAGGATCTTGAGGCGCTCAGCCATGGCTCGCCTCGAACTCCTTCATGTAGGCCACCAGCGCCTGCACGCCTTCGATGGGCATCGCGTTGTAGATCGATGCGCGCATGCCGCCGACCGAGCGATGGCCCTTGAGCTGCACCATGCCGCGCGCGTCTGCGCCCTTGAGGAAGGCCTCGTCCAGCGATTCGTCGCGCAGCTTGAAGGGCACGTTCATCAGCGAGCGGTCTTCGCGCGCCACCGGGTTGTAGAAGAACGAGGTGGTTTCCAGATGGTCGTACAGCACCGCGGCCTTGCGGCGGTTGTTCGCCTCGATGGCCGGGAGGCCGCCTTGCTGCTCGATCCAGTTGAACACCAGCCCCGCGATGTAGATCGCGTAGGTGGGCGGGGTGTTGAACATCGAGTCGTTCTCGGCCTGGATCTTGTAGTCGAAGGCCGAAGGCGTGATCGGCAGCGCCTGCCCGATGAGGTCGTCACGCACGATCACCACCGTCACGCCGGCCGGCCCGATGTTCTTCTGCGCGCCGCCGTAGATGAGGCCGTAGCGGCTCACGTCGACCGGCCTGGACATGAAGTTGCTCGACATGTCGGCCACCAGCGGCACGTCGCCGGTGTCGGGCGTCCAGTGGTATTCGACGCCGCCGATGGTTTCGTTCGAGCAGATGTGCACGTAGGCGGCCTTGGGGTCGAGCTTCCAGGTCTCCTGCCTGGGCACGCTCGTGTAGCCGTCCTTCTCGCTGCTGGCGGCCACGTTGACCTTGCAGTACTTCTTCGTTTCCTTGATCGACTTCTTCGACCACTCGCCGGTGTCGATGTAGTCCGCGCTCTCCCGGCCGCGCAGCATGTTCATCGGAACGATCGCGTTCTCCGCGATCGCGCCGCCCTGCAGGAAGAGCACCTTGTAGTTCTTGGGCACCGCCAGAAGCTCGCGCAGCCGCCTTTCGGCTTCGGCATGGATGGAGATGAACTCCTTGCCGCGATGGCTCATCTCCATCACCGACATGCCGCTGCCGCGCCAGTCGAGCATCTCGTCCGCGGCCTGCCGCAGCACCGATTCGGGCAACGTGGCAGGGCCTGCGCTGAAGTTGAAGACACGGGTCATCGTGAAATCTCCACGGGGTGCGGGCGTGCACCGTAGCGCATCGGCGGAAGTCCGACAAGTGGCCTTTGGTGCTGGTTGTTGCGCATTTGCCAGCAGGCGTACACCGTTTCGCCAAGGTGCACTAAGCTGATTCGCGGTGGTGCGCCGCGGGAGCGGCGCGACGGGAACAGGCCTTGGATCAAGGAAGCTGCATGAGGGAATCGGTCCGGATCGGGGAAAAGCGCGCCATCGCCATCGCTGCAGCCATGGTCGCGTGTTCGTTCAACGCGTGGGGCGACGCAATCGTCCAGGGCGGCAACACGACGGTCAACCTCGACAGCCTGCCCAGCACGGGTCAGGGCAATGCGATCACCGTGCCATTGGGCGTCACCGTGAACGTTGCGAGCGGGCAGGCGCTGTACGGGCAGAACAAGACGTTCCAGGTCTTCAATCTGGGGGTTCTTGCGAGCAGCGACCCGAACAACTTCGTCGTGCACCTGCAGAACGGGAACCAGGTGAACAACACCGGCCTGATTCAGGGCAACGGCGGGGGCGTCACGATGGTCAATTCCTCGGGATCGCTGACCAACAGCGGCTCGATCATCGCGACCGCAGGGCCCGGCGTGATGTTCCGGGCGGGCGGCACGGTGAACAACGAGGTGGGCGGCACGATCTCGGGCGGCACGTACGGCATCTATCTGCTGAACGCCAACGAGAGCGCGACGAACAGCGGGACGATCACAGCCACCAATGGTGCGGCGGTGAGGCTCGAAGGCGGCAATCTCGGCTTCCAGAACAACGCGGGCGCGAAGGTCGGCGGCACCAGCTACGGCGTGCAGTTCGTCAACGGCTCGCAGTCGATGACCAACAGCGGCACGGTGAGCGCATCGACCGGGATTGGGGTCGACTTCAGCGCGGGCGGCACGCTGGTCAACAACGCGGGCGCCTCGATCAGCGGCGCGCAGATCGGCGTGCACACCCGCAACGGCAGTGCCGACATCACGACGGCGGGCACGATCAGCGGCGGCACCTACTCGGTCCAGTTCGAGACCGGCAACGGCAAGCTGACGATGCAGACGGGCGCCTTGCTCAACGGCCCGGCGCATGGCGGCGGCACCAGCCGCGTGGTGTTCCAGGGGCAGGGCACCGCGCGGAACGACTTCCTGAGCTTCGGCGCGCTCGACATGACCGGCGACCGATGGACGCTGCTCGGCCGGACCGAAGCGAAGACCAGCACCGTGCAGAGCGGCTTGCTCGCGATCGGCGAGCCCGGCTCGTCCGGAGCGAGGCTGGTGGCCGACACGATCACGGTGAACCAGGGGGCTGCGCTTGCGGCCTACGACAGCGTGCTGAGCGGGAAGCTCACGAACAACGGGCTCGTGTACATCGGCGCCGGGCTGGCCTATCCGGGCGCGACGCAGGCATCCACGGTGCTGCTCGATGGATCGATGACCAACACGCGCGTGCTCGCGCTGAGCGGTGGCGCACCGTGGGGCAACACCTTTCGCATCACCGGCAACTACGAGGGCACCGGGGTCTCGACGCTGTTTCTCGGCACGTTGCTCGACGACGACTACCTCGGGCCGATCAGCAAGCAACTGACCGACCGGTTGCTCGTGGGCGGCAGCGCGAGCGGGCATACCTACGTCAATGTCGTGACGCGCATCGATTCGCTCTCGGCGATCCAGGCGGCCATCGCAGCGGCTGCGAGCCGGACGCAGGTGTCCCGCACGAGGGTTCTGGCCGACGGCCAGCAAGTCGGCCAGGACGTGGTGTCGCCGGACACCGGCGTGTCGATCATCCAGGTGGCTGGCAGCGCAACGTCGACGACGTTCACGCTCGAACACGGCTACGTCACGGGCGGCACACCGTACCAGTACCGCCTCTACGCCTTCGGGCCCGGTTCCGCGAACGGCGCGGCATCGGTCGCCCAGAACCTGGTCGGCAACGCGAACAGCTACTGGGACTACCGCCTGACGCGGCCGATCGCGGAAGTGGTGCCTCCCCCTCCACCGCCGCCACCACCGCCACCGCCACCGCCACCGCCACCGCCACCGCCACCTCCGCCGCCGGGTCCGCCGCCCCCACCGCCTCCGCCGCCTCCGCCGGCACCGCCTCCATCACCGGAAGTGATCCCCCCGGCGCCCAAGCCGGATGGGACCGACAACAGCCGGCCTCTCGTGGCGCCGCAGGTGCCTTCGTACCTCACGCTGCCCGGCGCGATGCTCAACGCCGGCCTGCAGGACATCGACAGCCTGCATCGCCGCCTGGGCGAAGTCCGCGACACCGAGCGCCTCGGGTCGAGCGACGACCGCGAAGGCTTCGCGCGGGTGTACGGCAGCTCGTACGACTACCGGACCAACCTGGGCTTCGGCGCGTTCGGCTTCGGGGCCAAGCAGGACTACGCTGCGCTGCAGGTCGGCGGCAGCGCCATCGTGCGCCGGGACGATGCCGGCACCTGGCGCGTGGGCGGGGCGTTCAGCCTCGGGCGCTCGCAGCTCACGCCGACCTCGCCGATCGACGGCAGCAGCCAGACCGACACCGACACGCGCAGCCTCGCGGCGAACGCGACCTACCTCGACCGCCAGGGCTGGTACGCGGACTTCATCCTCTCTGGCGGGACCTTCAGCTCGAGCTCGAAGACGACGGCCTACTTCGGCGGCGAAGTCGCGAACTTCGACGGCCGTTCGCTGGCTGCGTCGGCCGAGGTGGGCTATCCGTTCGCGATCGGGTCGACCGGCTTCGAGATCGAGCCGCAACTGCAGTACGTCTGGCAGCAGGCGCGCTTCGACGACTTCTACGACCAGGACGAGATCAGGACCCGCATGGGCAACCAGAGCCAGAGCATCTGGCGAGTGGGCGCGCGGCTCACGCGGCCGATGGAAACGGGCAACGGCACGCGCCTCACGCCCTATCTGAAGGTGAACTACCTCTACGGCGCGAGCGACCCGGGGTCCATCTACGTCGGTGGCACGACCTTCCAGCTCGGCAGCTTCGGCAACTCGTGGCAGGTCGGCGGCGGCGTCAGCGGCATGGTCAACAAGCGGCTCTCGCTGTTTGCCGACGTGACCTGGCAGACGAACAGCGGCACCGCCGGATGGCGAAACTGGGCCTTCAGCGGCGGGTTGCGCTACACCTTCGGTGGTGGCTAGGCGCGATCAGGCCTTCGCTTGCGTGCCCGGCTGCTGCTGTCCGTAGGCCGCAACGGCTTCGTCCACCGTCGCATAGAAGGTCTCGGCGCCGAAGCGGGCGAAGAGCCCAAAGCGCTTGAGCTTGTCCTTGACCGGATCCTTCATCTCCGCGAAGCAGAGCTCGATGTTTTCGGCCTGCAGGCTGTCGTCGAGTTCGGCCACGATGTCGGCGGCGGTCACGTCGACGCTGGTCACCGGCTCGGCCGCCACGACCACCCAGCGCACCGGTGTGGGGGAGGCCTTCACTGCCTCCATCACGCGGTCGCGGAAGAGCTCCGCGTTGGCGAAGAACAGCGGCGCGTCCCAGCGGAAGATCACCAGCCCCGGAATGCGCCGCGCCTGCGGGTAGCGCGTGATGTCGTGAAAGCCGTCCACCCCATCGGGCTGCCCGAGCACCGCGGAGTGCGGTCGCCAGCCATCCCAGAGGAATTCGGCGATCGCGATCACGAGCGCGATGCCGATGCCCGGGATCGCGCCGAACACCGCGACGCCGATGAAGCAGATGATCGACAGCCAGAACTCCCAGCGCTGGATGCGGTAGATGCGGCGCAGGTCGGTGATCTCGATCAGCCCGATGGCCGACGCGATAACCACCGCCGCGAGCGCCGTGGTCGGCAGGTTCCGCATCAGGTTGGGCGCGGCGAGCAGCAGCACCGCGATCGCGATGGCGCCGACGACGCCGGTGACCTGGGTGCGTGCACCGGCCGCCTCGGCCACCGGCGTGCGCGATGCGCTGCTGCTGATCGGCATGCCCTGGAAGAACCCGGTGGCGAGGTTTGCGACACCGAGCCCGACCATCTCCTGGTTGGGATCGACCGGGGTGCGCATGCGCGCGGCATAGACGCGCGAGAGTACGCTCGTGTCGGCAAATGAAACCAGCGCGACCGCGAGCCCGCCGAGCAGCACCGGGCGGATGTCATCGAGCTGGATGATTGGCACCGAAGGCGTGGGCAGCCCCTGCGGCAACGGGCCGAGCACCTTGAGGCCGGTCTGCGTCGCGAGATCGAACAGGCCGGCGGCAATCGTCGCGGCGACCACGCCGATCAGCACGGCGGGCGCGCGCGGCACCCGCTGCAGCAGCAGGATCGCCACGAGCGTGCCGGCGCCCACGAGCAGCGTCACGCCGTGCGTCTTGCCGCCGGCGATGCCTTGCAGCAGGGCCCAGGTCTGCTGCAGAGGGCCTTCGCCCTCGACCGAGAAGCCGAAGAGCTTGGGCAACTGGCTCAGGAGCACGGTGAGCGCGATGCCGTTCATGTAGCCGTAGCGGATCGGCTTCGACAGCAGCTCGGTCACGAAGCCCAGCTTCGCGAAGCCCGCGGCGATGCACACCAGCCCCGAGACGATCGCCATCGCGCTCGCGATCGTGATGGCGCGCATCGGATCGCCGGCCGATAGCGGCAGCACCACCGCGAGGATCACCGCGGCAAGCGCGGAGTCGGGGCCGAGCACGAGGATGCGGCTCGGCCCGAAGAGCGCGTAGGCCAGCAGCGGAACGATGGTGGCGTAAAGCCCGTAGATGCCCGGCACGCCCGAGGCCTGCGCATACGCGATGCCCACGGGCACCAGCATGGTCGTGAGCACGAGACCGGCCACGAGATCGTGGCGCAGCGCGGACACGCTGTAGCCGCGCAGGTTGCGCAGGCCCGGAAGCCAGCGGGAGACAGAGATCACAGAAGCCATTCGATCGGCAGTGTCGCGCCGATATCGACGAAGGTCCGTTCCAGCCATCCGGTCTCCGGGTCGGTGGTATAGACCTTGCCGCCCGCATCGGCCCATCGCAGCGACCCGTCTTCGGCGAGCGTGACGCGGTACGCGATCGACGGATAGGCGTCGCCGACGACCGCGTGCAGCTTCGACGCCATCGCGGGGCTGTCGATCACGAGGCCCATTTCGGTGTTGAGCCGCGCCGAGCGCGGGTCGAAGTTGAACGAGCCGACGAAGATCGAGCGTCCGTCGACCGCATAGGTCTTCGCATGCAGTCCGGCCTTGGAGCCGCGCCCGATCTCGTTCGCACGCGCCATGATCGGCGCTGCCTCGGGCTTGAGCTCGAAGAGCTGTACCCCGGCCTGCGACAGTTCCTTGCGGTGCTTGACGTAGCCGGAGTGCACCGACTTCTCGTCAGTCGCCGCGAGCGAGTTGGTCAGCACGCGCACCTGCACGCCCTGCTTCGCGAGGCTGGCCAGCGCTTCGGTGCCCGCGTTGCCCGGCACGAAGTAGGGCGAGATGATGTCGAGCGACTTCACCGGTTTGCCGAAGGCGGTCATCAGCTTGGGCAGCAGGAGCAGTTCGGTCCTGGTTTCGGGACTCAATGTCTTGCCGGGGTCGTCATGCACCACCGTGGCGGTCGTCCATTCGGGTTGCAGCGTATGCGCGAGCATCCGCTGCACGACTTCGGCGTGCGCGATGGCGTCGGCGTACTTCGCGGTGGTCGGGTCGTCGCGGATCGTCTGCGCGCGACGAGCGAGCGCCTGCCGCGACTCGGGCTCGACGCCCGCAAGGATCTTCTTCGCGGGATAGGCCGAGGGGCTGTTCCAGAACAGGTCGAACTCCGAGGACACCGACTTCACCACCTCGCCGAATGCGATCACGTCGAGGTCGACGAGGCCGGTGTCCGCGCCGGCCTCGAAGTACTCGTCGGCGATGTTGCGTCCGCCGACCACCGCGACCACGTTGTCGACGGTGAAGGACTTGTTGTGCATGCGGTGATTGAGCCGGGTGAAGTCGGCAAGAAAGCCCAGGCCGCGTGCGCTGCGCCCTGCATAGGGGTTGTAGAGCCGCAGGTCGAGCTTGGGCTGCGAAGCCAGCAGTGCGAGTGTTGGATCGAGACCGACGGTGTTGAGATCGTCCAGCAGGATGCGCACGCGGACGCCGCGCTCGGCGGCGCGCATCGCCTCGTCGAAGAGCAGCGTGCCGGTCGCGTCGTTGTGCCAGATGAAGGTCTGGATGTCGATCGATCGCGTCGCCGCGCGTGCGAGCGCGATGCGCGCACCGAAGGCGACATGGCCGTCATCGATCGCGACGACGCCCGTCTTGCCCGGGTGCTGCTGCGCGAGCGGAACGACGGCGCTGCCGAGCGGGCCTTGCGCGGACGGCGCGATCGAGTGGGTCTCCGGCCGGTCCTCCTGGGAGGGCAGGGTGCCGCATCCCGCGAGCAGGGCGACAGTAGCGATGCAGGCCGCGCCCAGCGCCCGATGGATTCGATGATGAAGCCCTTGCAGCAGGTGAGGCATCGAAGGCGCAGCGGTGGCTAGTAGACCTCGGGCACGTACTTGACCGGGTAGCTCGACTCGTGCGAGTCGCTCTTGAGGTGCCGCTTCGGCAGCTTCACCTTCTCGCGCGGCGCTTCCTGGTAGGGGATCTGCGAGAGCAGGTGGCGGATCATGTTCAGCCGCGCGCGCTTCTTGTCGTCCGAGCGCACCACGTACCAGGGTGCCCATGAGGAATCGCTGGCCTTGAACATGTCGTCGCGCGCGCGGGTGTAGTCGTCCCAGCGGTTGTAGGACTTGAGGTCCATCGGCGACAGCTTCCAGATCTTGCGGCCGTCCTCGATGCGGCCCTTCAGGCGGCGGGTCTGCTCGTCCGGGTTCACTTCGAGCCAGTACTTGAGCAGGATCACGCCCGAGTCGACGATGGCGCGCTCCACCAGCGGCACGCCCATCAGGAAGCCCTTGGCCTGCTGTTCGGTGCAGAAGCCCATCACGCGCTCGACGCCGGCGCGGTTGTACCAGCTGCGGTCGAAGATGATGATTTCGCCCGCCGCGGGCAGATGGCCGAAGTAGCGCTGGAAGTACATCTGCGATTTCTGGCGCTCGGTCGGCGCGGGAAGCGCGACCACGCGGAACACGCGCGGGCTCACACGCTCGGTGATGGCCTTGATGGTGCCGCCCTTGCCCGCGCCGTCGCGGCCCTCGAAGAGGATGCACACCTTGAGGCCGGCGTGCTTCACCCACTCCTGCAGCTTCACGAGTTCGATGTGAAGGTCCTTCAGGGCCTTGTCGTAGTCCTTGGTGGACAGGGGGCCGGACTCCGCCTTGGGCGCCACGCTGTCGGGCACTTCCTCCGGCGCTTTCGATGCCGCTGGCTCGGCTTCGCTGCGGTTCGACTTCTTGTCTTTCTGCATGGCGATTTCCTCGTGTCTTGCATTCATGGCTGCAGGTTGACCTTCTGCCAGCTCGTGTCGGGATCGAAGCGCGTCATCGCGCGCGCGGTTGCATCGGTGTTGGGACCGAGGTTCTTCTCGTACACCACGCCGTCATGGCTGACCATGAAGCTCATCACGCCGGTCTCGCCGTATTTCACCGGCCACGCGACGAGCGCGAAGCCACCGCGCATGCGCTTGCCGATGACATAGTCGTAGGCGCCGCCCGGCGCGTTCGCGCCCTGCGCCTTGAGGATCTTGAAGTGGTAGCCGTGGTAGCCCTCGCCGGGACGCGCCGGCGCGTAGATCGGGCCGAGCGGGCTCTCGGGTTCGCCGGCGGCGGTGGGCCAGTAGAGGCCGTCGTGCTTGCCCGGCGAACTGGCGAACTTCTGCGCGTATTCGAGCACGTGGTTGTCATCGCGATCGACCTGGGCGTATTCCTTCTGCGCGTCGAAATAGGCGAGCACCGCGTTCATGGCCGCGAGCTCGTTGCGGCCGATGCGGCGGGTCTTCATCTGATCGACACCGGCGGCCGGATCGAAGTGCCAGCCGCCCGCACCCTTGACGATGGGGATCGGCAGCGTCCAGTCGGCGTCGCCCGCGGACAGCAGCGCGCGGTTGGGGCCGTCGGCCACCACCTTGTGCTGCTTCGCGTAGGCCGCGAGGAAGTCGTAGATGTCCTCGCGGTCGACTTCGCCGGCGGGCACGAAGCGCTTCCAGTCGTCGCCGAGCACGGTGCGCAGCGCGCTCTCGTCGTAGTTGGCGATCGCGCTGAAGAAGGCCTGCGCCGCGGCGTCGGCGCTGGGATAGGCCTTCTGCGCGAACGCCGGAGCCGAAGCCAGCGCAACAGCCGCAACGGCCATGGCGACAGCATGCTTGATGCGGATGAATTGGGGCATGGTGTGTCCTCGTTCGGAGATGGGTTGCTTGATGCGGATCAACGGCGTCCGCCGCCTCGACCGCCACCACCGCCACCACCGCCTCCGCGCATGCCACCACCGCCACCGCCACCGGCCCGGGCGCCACCCCCGCTGAATCCACCGCTGGCCCGTGCGCCACCACCGCCGCTCATGGACTGCCGGCTTGCTGCGCCGCGGTCCATTTGCTGGCGGGCCTGGCCGCTGTTCGCGCCGCGCAGGGCGTTGTCGCCGCCGCGCTGCTGAACCTGCTCGAAGCCCCCGCCGCCACGCCCCCCTGCGCCTGCGCCTGCGCCACCGCGGTCGCCGCCGCCGAACTGGCCACCGCGATCGCCGGTGCCTGCGCCGCCACGGTTGCCGACCTGGGCACCGCGATCGCCGCCACCCGCGCCACCGCGGTCACCGAGCTGGCCGCCCCGATCGCCGCCACCCGCACCGCCCCGGTCGCCGAGCTGGCCACCCCGATCGCCGGCACCCGCGCCGCCCCGATCGCCACGGCCGGCGCCCTCGGCAGCCCGCTGCGCGCGATCCCGCGTCCCCGGGTCGTTGCGCAGGTTCTCGCGTCCCTGGCCCGGATCCATGCCGCGCTGCTGCAGGGCCGATTGCGCCTGCTGGCGCTGCGCGTCGCGCCCGGCGTTGTCGCGGCCACGGAAATCGGCTCGGTTCTCGGCGCCCGGCACGTTGCGGCCGAATTGCTGCTGGCTGCGCTGGTCGCGATACGGCGTGCCGCGCCGGTTGGCCGCGTTGTGCTGGAAGCTCTGGTTCGCGGAGATCTGCCGGTTGGTGTTGATGCTGTTGTAGCGGTTGGCGTTGATGTTGACGTTGCCACCGCCCCAGTTCGCATTGCCCCATAGTGCACCGACGGCCGCCACGCCGACGCCGAAGGCGATGCCGGTGGCCAGCGCCGCGCCCGGATACCAATAGGGCGCGGGGGCGTACGCATAAGGGGGGTAGGCCGGATAGGGCCACGCGCCGTAGACCACCGCCGGGTTGTACGACGGCACGTACACCACCTCCGGATTGGCGGGCTCGATCTTGATCACGGTCTGCTGCGTCTGTGGCTCCTGCTCGACGATGACCTTCTGCTGTTCATTGGTCTTCAGGCTGCCTTGCTGCTGCGCCTTGGTCCGCAGCCGCTGGGCTGAATCGAGCACGTCCTTCGACGACGCCAGGAAGGCATCGCCGACGTTCTGCACCCAATCGGGCTGATCGCCCATCATCTGCAGCACCTGCGGGAAGGCGACGAGCGACTGCACGCTCGGGTCCCAGGGCTTGTCCTGCACCGCTTTCACGGCGGCATCGCCCTTCTGGTTGGAATTGGCCTTGGACCATTTGGCAGCGTCGGCCACGTCGGCCGGGTAGGTCGATGCCATCAGAACCTGCGAGAGCAGTGAGTCCGGATAGAGGGCGATGGGCGCCATCATCTGGTCGAGTTGCTCCCGGCTGAAGGGCTGCGATGGCTGCGACATCACCGTTGACGAAAGCAGCGCCAGCATCAGCACGAGGATCCGCGCGAAGCGGCTGGAAAGGAAACGCATGTGACTTGCTCCTCTTCCTGTAGTGATTCGCCGAAGCCGATGCCCATGGGCGGCGCGGTTGGGCTGCCAGCATACGAGGCTCAGGCAAACCCCGCAATTGGATATTGGTGCGTCAACCCTACGATCCAAGGTGCATGTTTCGTGAGAACAAAGCCGTAAATGGAACAAAAAACTCGTACAAACCAGGCCGGGCTCCACAATAAAAGTCGTAAGCGGAGCCTCTGTTGATCGCAGCATTTCCCTGCGATATGAGGCGCGGTCCAATACACCAGCGAGCACTTCCAGGAGTTGCTCAAGGAGCAAGGCATCACCTGCAGCATGAGCCGCGCGGGCGAGGTCTGGGACAACTCGGCCATGGAGAGCTTCTTCAGTTCACTGAAGACTGAGCGCACGGCCAGAAAGGTGTACCGGTCCAGGGAGCAGGCTCGCGCCGATGTGTTCGACTGCATCGAGCGGTTCTACAACCCAACCCGTCGTCATTCGACGCTCGGCTACGTCAGTCCGATACAGTTCGAGAAAGCTCAAAAAGCTTAGGTCGGTGTCCACGGAATCGGCAGCAGCCCACACCTCTGGATCCACGGGCGAGGTCGTTTTCGGTTGATGTTGTCGCCAGTTCCTTCGGTACTTCTAGTTTCCTACGCCAAACACCAGCCGTTCGAACACGTCGGGCTCCCCCATCTGTCCGCCCTTGAGCATCAGCTCGATCCCATCCAGTCGCGCGTCGTCGCTGTGCAGCCGGCACAGCGGCACGCCGGGCGCAACCACCCCCTGGTAGGCCAGGGCCCAGGCATCGAGGGCGCGCACCGCCAGGCTCGAGGTGTCGCCGCCTGCGATGCCGACGCGTCGCACGGCCGGAGCGAGGCGCAGCACTTCCTTCAGCAACAGGCCGCCCGCCTGCGCCAGCGAACCCGCCGGCAGTTCGGCGCGCGCACCATCCTGCGCGACCGTGCAGGCCAGCATGTGCCGGCCCGAATGCAGTCCCGACGTCAACTGCTGCGCGGCATCCGCCAGGTAGTCGACATCGCCCGAGGCCAGGCGCTCGGCCGACAGGCGCAACAGATCGAACGAAGCCGCGCCACTCACCTGCGCAGCGGTGACCGGCGACAGGCTGCCGGCCAGCACCAGCACCGGACCATCGGCGGGATAGATGGCTTGCGCTTGCGAAGCGACTTTCGGATGGACGGCATGCGCTATGGCTTCCACCACGCTGCTCGGCCCCACAGCCAGCACCGGTTGTCGTCGTGCCTGCGCCCACAGCTGCCGGCCCAGCAAGGGCAGGTGCGCAGCTGCGGCCACGTCCCATAGCAGCGCGCCGTCGTGCTTCGCGGCGCGCAGGGAAAGTGTCTCTTCGTCTTCGGCATAGGCGGTCCAGGGCACGAGCGCGATGCCCTCCAGCCCCTGACTTGCCAAGTGCAGGCGCAGGTCCGCTTCGTTCATCGGCGTCACCGGATGCCGGCTCATCGTGGGATGCCGATCGATGCGGAACACCTCGCCCTGCGCACCGGCCGCAGCGAACAGGTTGCCGAAGAGGCAGTAGCGGCCCAGGTTGGGCTGGCCGCCCACGATGGACAGCCGTGGCGATCCGAGGGCCGGCGACAGCAGGCGCACCGCTTCGCCGATGCTGCCCACCTGCGGCGCGCTGTCGAAGGTTGAGCAGGTCTTGTAGTGCAACACGCGTGGCGTCAGTTCGCGCGCTAGCACGGCCACGGGGGCGAGCTCCTGACGCATGGCCTGCGGGCCCATCGAGCGCGCGGCGCCGGCGATGCCGATGCAGTCCAGTTCGCCGACGGCTTCAAGGCGTCGGGCGTCGGGCGTGCCCAGGAAGAGCAGCGTGCGCAGCCCTGCGCGCGCCGCCGTTCCGAGCGCATCGGTGGCGCCGGTGAAGTCGTCTCCGTAGAAAAGCAAGGCAGGCGGATTCATTTTCCGAAGAAGCGCAGGGCCGCGGCCAGCTCGGGTGCGTCGCTCGCCGCGTCCTGCAGGCTGCTGCCGGCACGCACCGCGGCCCAGGCCTGGCGCAGGCTGGTGACGCCGGCTGCAGCGCCATCCGGGTGCGCGAGGATGCCGCCGCCGGCCATGAAGAGCAGGTCGTCGCGGCCAATGGCGTCCCATGTGGCAGGCACGGTGCCGGCCCACTGGCCGGAAGAGAAGGCGGGCAGCACCGCGTCGTCCAGGCCGGCGGCCAATGGCGTGTAGCAGGCATGAGCCGAAGAGATCACTTCTTCGTCGTCCTGTGCAAACTTGCCCTGCAGGCCGTGCACGTGCATGTGGTCAACGCCGGCCAGTCGCCACAGCGCCTGGTAGGCGTCGAAGCCGATGCCCAGCAGCGGGTGCCGTGACATTGCGCCGTAGCCGTTGCGGTGGCCGTGCAGCGCCAGGCGCGTGCGGCGCCGCAGCGTCTGCACCGCGGAGAAGCCGCACCAGTTCAGGCTCACCATCACGCAGCTTCCGCCTTCGCGCTCCACCAGCTCGGCATGGCGCAGCATGGCCTCGGTCTCGTCGCTGATGTTGAAGGCCACCATCACGTGCTTGCCGGTGCGCTCCTGGTGCGCGCGCACGGCGGCCATCACGCCGGGTACGCGCTCGGCGAGTGGCGCGTGCGCGGGGTTCGCGCAGACCTCGTCGTCCTTGATGAAGTCCACCCCCGCGGCGCATAGGCGTGCCACCAGGTTGCCGGTGTCCTGCGCCGTCATGCCCACGTTGGGTTTGAGGATGGTGCCCACCATCGCGCCCTGCGCCACGCCGGTCAGCCGGCGCGTGCCGGCGATGCCTTGCACCGGCAGTTCGAAGCGCGCTCGGTAGGCCGCCGGCATGTCCACCGACTCCAGTCGCAGGCCGGTGACTTCGCCGAGGTCGTACAGGTTGCCGGCCACGGTGGCCGCCAGGGTGGGCAGGTTGGCGCCGATGTTGTCGGCCGGGAAGCCGATGCGGACCCTGAAGCGCCGGTAGTGGCCGGTGACGCCCTTGCGCTGTAGCCAGGCGTTGGGCAGCGCCGGCTCGGCCACGCTTTCCAGCGGCTGAATGGACTCGACCGTCGCCCGTGCCCGCTGGCGCAGCGCATCGGTCTCGCCCTCCACGCGGGTGAAGGTGCCGCAGGACTGTTCGCCTGCCATCACCTCGGCCACGTCGGTCGGGTCGAGCGGCGTCTCGACGATGTAGGTGGCGCGCACGCGCTGCATGTTCATAGCGTGTCCAGGTCCGGGAAGGGGCGCACCGGGTCGCGGCCGTCCCAGCCTTCGGCGGCCTCCCGGATCATCCGGAAGAGCTTGCCCTTTGGACCGGCCACCTCCGACAGCTCAATCGTCGTGCCGGGGTGGTAGCCGTGCTGGCCGGTGTGATCCTCGAAGTACACGAAGCGCCCGCGCTTGCCCACCTCGCCGCTCATGCACACCTTGAAGCCGGCGGCCTGCGCGCGGCGGAGGTCTTCGTCGAAGTTCTCGGTCCAGTAGGCGAAGTGCTGCGAGCCCACGTGGCCGGCGCCCTGGAAGTCGCGGTACATGGAGGGCACGTCGTTGCGCGTCTGCAGCAACTCCACCTGCAGTCCGCCGGCGTTGGCCAGGGCCACCGAGTTGTGCGGCTCGTAGCGTTCGCCGCGGTAGCTGTAGTTGCGAATCGGCACGCGCGGGTTGTAGAACCAGGGGCCCACGCCCAGCACGCGCGACCAGTAGTCCATGGCCGCCTCGATGTCGGGAACGAGGTAAGCCACCTGGCGGATCTCGCCAAAGAATCTGCTCATGAGAATTGCCTTGAAGAGCCCCGCCGAGAGGGCGGGGCGTTGAGGGAGAAACGAGTTACTTGCTCAGGAAGCCGGTCGAGAACCAGGGCACTGCCGCCACCAGCACCAGGCCAACCACCAACGCCACCAGGTAGCCCCAGATCGGGCGCATGCCCTCCACCGGGTCGACCTTGCCGATGGCGCAGGCCGCGTAGTAGCCCACGCCGAAGGGCGGCGCAAACAGGCCCAGGCCCATCGACAGCACCACCACCATCGCGTAGTGCACTTCGTGCACGCCGACGGCTCGGGCGATGGGGAACATCAGCGGGCCGAAGAGCACGATGGCCGGGATGCCTTCCAGTACGCTGCCCAGCACGATGAAGGCGATGACCGAGATCGCGATGAAGCCGGCCTTGCCGCCTGGCATGGCTTCCATGGCCCCGGCCAGGTCCTGCGCGAAGCCCGACTGCGTGAGGCCCCAGGCCATGCCGGTGGCCGCGCCGATGATGAAAATGATCGCTCCCGACAGTGCCGCCGTCTCGATCAGCATCGGCAGGATGCGCCTGAAGTCGAACTGGCGGTACAGGAGCAGCCCGGCCAGCACCGAGTACGCTATGCCGATGGTCGACACTTCCGTGGCGGTGGCCACGCCCTCCACCACCGCCGCGCGGATCACGAAGGGCAGGGCCACAGCCGGCAGTGCGTAGACGAAGGCCTTGCCGATGGCCTGGCCGCTCGCGCGTTCCACGCCCGACAGGTCTTCATGCCGGTAGCGCCACCACACCACCGCGCACAGCGCCAGGCCCAGCACGAGCCCGGGCACCAGGCCACCGGTGAACAGGGCCGCGATCGACACGCCGGTCACCGAGCCGATGGTGATCAGCACGATGGAGGGCGGAATGGTCTCGGTCTGCGCGCCCGTGGTGGACAGGAGCGCCACCAGCTCGCCCGGCTTGGCGCCGCGCTTCTTCATCTCGGGGAACAGCACCGGCGCGATGGCCGCCATGTCCGCCGCCTTGGAGCCCGAGATGCCCGACACTAGGTACATGCCGCCGATCAGCACGTAACTCAGGCCGCCGCGAACATGCCCGAGCAGGCTGGCGAGGAACTGCACCATGGCCTTGGCCATGCCGGTCATCTCGATCAGCAGGCCCAGAAACACGAAGAGCGGAATCGCCAGCAGGATCAGGTGCGACATGCCCTCGTCCATGCGGCCCACCAGCACCAGCATAGGCGTCTTCGTGGTCAGCGCGAGGAAGCCGAAGGTGGCCAGCGCGAAGGAGAAGGCGATCGGCACGCCCGCGAACACGCAGGCCCCCACCACGCCGGTGAAGAAGATCAGCAGGTTGAGCTTGCCCAGCGGCATCAGCACCGGCGCCATCCACCAGAAGGCCGCGCACAGCACGCCGACCAGTGCGAGCGCGCCTAGGGTGCGACCCGGCGTGCTCACGCGCAGTAAGCGAAGTAGGCTCACCAGCACCATCAGCGCCACGCCCACCGGCAGGGCCGATGCGCGCCACGCGTTGCTGATCTCCAGCGCCGGCGTTACCACAATCGCTTCTTCCGAGGCGTAGTCGAAGGCCGGGTGCGCGATGAGCAGCAGGAAGGCCAGTGAAGCGGCCAGCGCCAGCACGTCGAGGAAGGCGCGCACGCCCGGCGAGGCCTTGGCCGCGAAGGCCGTCATGCGCATGTGCTCGCCGCGGCGCAGTGCCACCACCGCGCCCAGCATCGACATCCACAGGAACATGATGCCGGCCAGTTCGTCGGACCAGACCAGCGGCGAATGGAAGACGTAGCGCGACACCACGCCCGCCAGCAGCACCACGATGTTGGCCAGCACCAGCCCGGCCGCCGGGATCTCGGTCAGCCGGCCCAGCCAGCGGTCCAGCGCATCCACGCCGGCGCGCCATCCGGCGGCCGCCGCCGATGCTTGCGCGCTCGCGCCGTGCATGCCCATGGTCGGGGCTGCGTTCACTTCAGGACACCTTCCCGGCCGTGGCTTCGAGCAGGCCCCAGGCCTCGGCGCCGAACTTGTTCTTCCACTCGGCATAGAAGCCGGATTTCTGCAACTGCGCACGGAAGCTGTCGGGCGCCGCGGTGTTCAGGGCCATGCCCTTGGCCGTCAGGTCGGCCTGAAGCGACTCGTTGAGCTTGCGCAAATCCTCGCGCTGCTGCAGGCCGCCCTCGTTGAAGGCGCGTGACACGATGGTCTTCAGGTCGTCGGGCAGGCCCTTCCAGGCGCGGCCGTTGACCACCAGGTGGTAGCCGTCCCAGCTGTGGTTGGTGACCGAGCAGAACTTCTGCACCTCGTACAGCTTGGCCGTCTGCACGATGGCCAGCGGGTTCTCCTGCGCGTCCACCACCTTGGTCTGCAGGGCCGAGTACACCTCGGAGAACTGCAGGCTGGTGGGCGACGCGCCGAGCGACTTGAACATGGAGATGCCCATGGGGCTCACCGGCACGCGGATCTTCAGCCCTTCCAGGTCGGCCGCCGTCTTGATGGGCCGGGTGCTGGTGGTGGTCTGGCGGAAGCCGTTGTCCCACATCCTGTCGAAGGTGTAGAGGCCCACCTTGGCGAAGGCGGCGCGGATCGCGTCGCCCAGCTTGCCATCCACCGCGCCCCACACTTGGTCGTAGCTGGAGAAGGCGAAGCCCACCGCGGTGATCGCGCTGATGGGGGCCACGGTGGCGATCACCATGGTGCCAGGGTTGAAGATCTCCAGGCCGCCGCTGCGCACCTGCGCCAGCATGTCGGTGTCGCCGCCCAGCTGGTTATTGGGGAACACCTTGATCTCCATGCGGCCGTTGCTTTCCCTTGCGATGCGGGCCGCCACCTCGTTGGCGCGCACGTTCAGCGGATGGGTCACCGGCAGGTTGTTGCCGAACTTGAAGCTGAACTCCGGCGCGGCATGCGCCAGGCGCGGCAGCGCGCCGACGAGGCCGACGGCCGGCAGCGCGGAAAAGCTGCGCAGCAGGCTGCGTCGGCTGAAAAGAGGCGATTGGGTCATGTCTTGTCTCCTGTTCTTGTGAAGTCTCTGCCGTCTGTGAAGAGGGCGGCGCATGATGTTGTGGTGTCCGCTATCGCGCCTGCCGGGGAAAGATAGGGCGGCCGCGCGCGGGGCGCAAACCGCGAGTCTGATGGTTTTTGATGGATGCTGCAGTCACTCCTTAGTTGCAGCGCACGTGCATGCCGCCGTCCACCAGCAACTCCACGCCGTTGATGTAGCGCGCCTCGTCCGAGGCCAGGAACACAGCGGCGTTGGCCACGTCCCAGCCGTCACCCATGCGCCCGGTGGGCGAGAGGCGGTGGCGCGCCTGCACCATCTCTTCCGTGCTCTGGTAGAAGCCCGAGATCTGCTTGTAGATGTGGGGCGTATCCATCACGCCCGGCAGTATGCAGTTGGCCCGGATGCCCTTGGCCGCGTACTGCAGCGCGACGCTCTGGGTGAACGAATTCACCGCGCCCTTGGAGGCCGCGTACGCGCAGTACGCGTAGCCCGTCCACCGAACGCCGCCCAGCGCGCCGATGTTGACGATCGCCCCGCGGCCCTGACGCTCCATCAGGGGCAGCACGGCCTTGCAGGTGAGAAACATGCTCTTGACGTTCACCGTCATCACGCGGTCCCAGGTTTCTTCGCTGGTTTCCACCGGACCGCCCTGGGAAGTGATGCCGACGTTGTTGTGCAGGATGTCGATGTGGCCGTAGCTCTCCAGCGCCACCGCCACCGCTTGATGGACCTCCTCGAAGACGGTCACGTCGGCGGCCACCGCCTGCGCCGCGAAGCCCTCGCCGCGGATCAGCTCGCAGGTGGCCCGGGCCAGCGCCGCATCGCGGTCCACCGCCACCACTTTCGCGCCATGCCGTGCATAGGCCACCGCCGCCGCCTTGCCGTTGCCCCAGCCCTCGCCGGCCGCGCCGGCACCGAACACCAGGGCCACGCGGCCCTTCAATCTGTCGCGTGTCTCCATCGATGCTCCTGCTTCTTCCGTTGAGTTCGCCGTATCGGTTGCCGCGAACAGGCTGCTTACGATAGGCTCGCTGCCGCCAGGTTCCAAACAAACGGCATGATGGTTTTTGATGGATAGATGGAGACAAGCTCGATATGACACGCAGCCTTCCCGGCGTGGCCGACGTGGCGCGCCTCGCCGGCGTCTCCACCGCGACCGTGGACCGCGTGCTGAACCGACGCCCCGGCGTGCGGCCTGCTACCGTGCAGCGCGTGGTGCAGGCCGCCGCCGAACTCGAGTACCTGCCGCGCCACGAGCTGCATGCGGCACTGGCGCCCGAACCCATGCAGCTGCTCTTCATATTGCCCGACCGCAGCAGCCGCTTCCTGCGCATGCTCGGTGAGTGGGTGGGCTACTCGCAGGAGCATTGGTCGCCCTTCAACGTGAACTGCAAGACCGCCTTCATCCAGAGCTTCGACCCCGAGGCGCTGGCAGGCATGCTGCGCCGGCGCGGGCCCAAGGTGGACGGCGTGGCCTTTATGGCGCTGGAGCATCCGCTGGTGCGCGAGGCGGTCGACCGGCTGGCCGAACTGGGCGTTCCCTCGATCACGCTGGTGTCCGACCTTTCGCATTCGCAGCGCGTTGCCTACGTGGGGCTGGACAACCGCGCTGCCGGGCGCACCGCGGCCTATCTGATCGGCCGCTTCCTCGGCCCGGCGCGCCGCGCCAAGGTGGTGATGATCGCCGGCTCGCTCAGCTACCGCGCGCACGAGGAGCGAGAGGCCGGCTTCATTCAGCTATTGGCCGAGCAGTATCCGCAGCTTCGGCTGCTGGACCTGCGCGAGGGCTACGACGACGAGCGCACCAACTACCGCCAGACGCGCGCCCTGCTGGAGCAGCACACCGACCTTGCGGCCATCTACAACATCGGCGGCGGCGCCGAAGGCGTGGGCCGCGCGCTGAAGGAAAGCGGGCAGGAGCACAGGGTGGTATTCGTCGGCCACGGGCTTACGCCAGACACGCGCGCCCTGCTCATCGACGGCACGATGGATGCACTGATCAACCAGAGCCCGCAAAGCGCCATCCTCACCTGCGTCCGGATCTTCACGAACCTGCGGGACCGACGCGACATGATGTCGGGGGTGGAGGCCACCCGCAGCCAGGTGATCTTCAGGGAAAACCTGCCCTGATGTCGAAACGCTGTCGCTTAGGGAAAAGGTTTCCTGTCTCACGTGAGTAAAACAGGTTGCGAATATCCGAGCCACCGGATTAGTGCACTTGAACTAAGTCCAAAAGTCAGATGCGACTCGATGGCGCCCCTGCCTTCCAGCGGCCAAGCAGCGGGGGCCGGACGTTCAATTGAGATCGAGCCTGCGCCGTCTCGGACAAAGCATTGGAGTTTGGTCGAGCTCGGCTAACTCATCTGAATGCGGGATATGGCTCAGTAAAAGAGCCACCTGGCAGTCGCTCTCGTGTTCCGAACCGGAGGACCGCTTACGCGGCACTCCCGCGGCTCAGTCCAGCCAGGAGGCGCCGTTAGCGCCAGGAGCAGTCGCGGCACGCTCAATCCGAGGTAGACGATTCAGATGCCACCCCGCGTCGCGCGTCGGCTACCTGCTACGGCTGGATATTTTGGTTCATGTGGAACAGGTTGCCCGGGTCGCACTTGCGGTTGATCGACGCCAGCTTGTCGTAGTGCGGTCCGAAATTGTCCCTGCAAGTGAATCTGGACGAGGATGGGCGCCCGTCATTCGAGCTCACCGAAAACGGCAGGGACGATAAGGTCGACAGCGACCGGTCGATGGCTGAGGCCGCGGCCCGCGAGCCACTTGCGCACGGCGTTGGTGGCCAGGCCGTGCGCGAGGGCAACGGCCGAGACCGACGCGCCAGGCCGACGGCACTCGGCCGCAAGACGCTCGCACTACGACTTCATGAAAGCATTGCCATTCGGACCGGGACCTGGATGCCCCATGCGTCCTCTTCCTCTGGAAGGCCGCCCGAATAGGCTTGATGTGTCCGGTTGTGAAAGTCTTGCAGGTTGACCTTGTTATTGTTGTTGCGAGTGAGGCTAAGAGCCGTCAGCGTCACCTCGCGACCGCTTTCTCCGTAGACGCTTGTGAACCAGCGCTTGGTGAGACTGAGCATAGGATCATTCCCACCCATGACGTTGTCCAGAGCCGTCTTGCAGGTCGCCTCTTTGATGAAGAGACGCTTCGCGAGTTCAGCCGCTGTCATCTTCACATTGGCACCCGTCGGGCCCTTCATTGGCTGAATTGCCTCGAAGCGCGCCATGTGCCACCACTGCTCCGCGTGACGGCCCTCGTGGTAGAAGGTCTCCGCGAGATCGACAAAGTGATCGCTCTTCGCATTCACCACGCCTCGATTGTCATCGAAGAGATCATTGCTAATGTCGATCGACCAGGGCTGAAAGTCGAACTGTCCGAGTACGCCCGGAGGAAGGTCTTTCACGTCGAGCCCGGTGACTGGCATGTTGACACTTCGATGGACATTCGAAAGAGCATCGTGAAAGAACTTTGCGCGTTCCAGCGGACTCTTTCCCGTCCACTTGGTTGCAAATCCACTCTTAAGTTCGGACACGTACGCATTGACACATGCCGTGTCGGTCATCGTAGTCATGAAGATTCTCTCCTAACGAGTGGTTGGATTCGGGTGATCGGACTAACGGAAACGTCGCCCAGAGTCCGTGCCGCGAGCACGCCAGAACTCATCTTTTGAACCATATACAGGGCCACAATGGTGTCCTTATTGGTGATGATCGGCGCCGATGCCTCACATGAGCATCAATTCCTTTCGCTTCGCGCGCACGAGTGCAGCATTGTTTGCGGCCAACAGAGCTTTCTTCTGATTGATCAGCGCGGCGGTGTCGGCAATCTTCTTGTTGATCTCCGCAATCATTTCTTCCAGTGCCGTGAAATCAGATTTGTAGTCTACGAGCGCCGCCTTGAGATCATCGTTGTGTTTCTTCTTGTAGTCGGCTATTTTCATGCCATTCACTTGCTGGCTCAATTCGTTGACAGCCGTCTCCAGATCGTTTTGCTGGGCAATGAGACCATTTATCCTATTGAAATTGGCAAGATCACGGGCGCGATCCGCCGACATCCGCACATCGTAGATGTAGAAGTTTTGAATGATGATCTCGTTGTTGAAAAAATCCTGACTGCTGAATTTGTTTTCCATCACGCAAACGAACAAACTCATGCCCGGGATGATGTCCTTCTGCATAATCTGCTTCGACAGGTCGGTCTCGGTTCCTGTCTTGATCGTTGACAAGATCCCTGAGATGGCCTGAAATGCCGCGTTTGCGATGATCGCTTCCGTTCCTGCCATCATCGTTAGAAGATTCTGGGTGACGGGGGCGATCGTGCTGCCCTTGGCGCAGGCAGCCGTAGGAACCGCGTCGCCTTTCTTCGTGGGTTCGATGACGGTGGCTTTTCCTCCGAAGAGCGCACTTCGGACGCTGTCTATCATCTCGATGACTTTGTCGAGCGACCAAGTCGACGCCGTTGCCAGGTGCTGGTAAGAGCCACTGGCCAAAGGTTGGGCGTCGGTCCATTTCCCAGCTTCATAGAATTTCTTGATCTGCCCATCCAGTACCAGCTGGGCAGCGGCCGTTGCCTTGTCCAATTCGGCATTCCTTTCATCGATGTACTTTTGAAACGCCTTGTTCTTTGCGCCTTCTTCTTCAATTGTTGCAGCGTGTCCCATACAAGTCACCTTTCAGGTTTCGTTGAAATTGCATGCAAAAAGAATTTGCTACCCTAAGGCATTCAACGCCTTTTGAGGGTGGTCGACGTTAAACGATGAAAAGACTCTTGCGCAAGCAGCTGGTCGCCGTCTGAGACGGCATGTCGATTTTCGAGTTCATCGCCGCGTTTCGGACAAGGCGTTGATTTCATTAAAGAAAATGACGCGGAACCATCCACTGCAACGAGATTGAGACAGAAGCGTAAATCGGCGTTATTTTGCAGCCAAGGTCTTGCCACATGGGAGCGAAGCGCTATCTGAAACGTAGCGTTTCGATCACCAAAACGGTGCTCGTAACTTATGTGTCTTTATGCATTCAATTGCATTTGAGTACCTTTGATTTAAATTCAAAAGCATTCATTTTCGAGCTTTGGGTTTACATCTTCTAGCTATCTCGACCTCGTGGCTCAACTCGGGGCCCGCCGTGGTCGGGTGAGCTACGACGAGCCGAATTGGGAGTGCAAGAACGAGTGGTGGCGCTTCTGCCGCGTCGACGGTCGGCCTTGGGCGTGGGACGCACAGAGTGTGGACACAGGGACATTACGGGTTTTTTATCCTCTGCTGACCCAACTGTCCCCGAGGAAAAGGGATTTTTTACGGCTTTTTTTCCGAGCCACGGGTCCTCTTGGCTCTGGGAGCCGGATATCACCTGGGGCCTGCTTTATGACTTTAATATGGGCAAACAGGTGCAGCCAACCAATGCCAAAGGAGGCATCCATGCTGGGACTGATGCAGGACCGACCGCTTCTGATTTCATCGCTGGTTGAGCATGCGGCCACTTTTCATCCCGAGACGGAGATCGTCTCGCGCCGACCCGAGGGCGGAACCCATCGCACGAACTGGCGCGGCATCCGCGACCAGTCGCGGCAGGTGGCGGGCATGCTGCGCGACCTCGGCGTGCGGCAGGGCGACCGCGTGGGCACCCTGGCCTGGAACTCGGACCGGCATCTTGCGCTGTACTACGGCGCATCGGGCTCGGGTGCGGTGCTGCACACGGTGAACCCGCGGCTCTTTCCGGACCAGATCGACTACATCATCAATCACGCCGAAGACACGGTGCTGTGCTTCGACGTGACCTTCGCGCCGCTGGTCGAGAAGCTCGCACCCAGGCTCAAGACGGTGCGCCACTTCATCGCGATGTGCGGCCGCGCGCACATGCCCGCGATCGACGTGCCCAACCTGCAGTGCTTCGACGAGCTGGTGGGCGCCCAGAGCACCGACTACACATGGCCCGAGTTCGACGAGCGCACCGCGTCGTCGCTCTGCTACACGTCGGGCACCACCGGCAATCCGAAAGGCGTGCTGTATTCGCATCGCTCCACGGTGCTGCATGCGCTGATGGAACTCGCGCCCGACACCTTCGGCCTCAACTCCGGCGAGACGCTGATGCTGATCGTGCCGATGTTCCATGCCAACGGCTGGGGCGCGCCCTACGGCGCCGCGATGGTCGGCGCCAGGCTGGTACTGCCGGGCCAGTTCCTCGATGGCAAGAGCGTGTACGAGATGATGCGCGACGAGAAGGTCAGCTTCTCGCAGGGCGTGCCCACCGTGTGGCTGATGCTGTTCCAGTACCTCGACGCCAACCCCGATGTCGACGTCGGCGCGTTGGCGCTCAAGCGCGTGGGCATCGGCGGTGCGGCCGTGCCGCGCGCGATGCTGGAGCGCTTCGAGAAACAGTTCGGCGCTGAGGTCGTGCAGGGCTGGGGCATGACCGAGACCAGCCCCATCGGCGTGATCAGCAAGCTCCTGCCCAAGCATGCGTCGCTGCCGAGCGAAGAACTGGTGAAGATCAAGCTCAAGCAGGGCCGCGGCGTGTGGGGCGTGGACCTGAAGATCGTCGACGACGAGGGCAAGCCGCTGCCTTGGGACGGCAAGGCCTTCGGCCACCTGCGCGTGCGCGGTCCGTGGATCGCGAGCGGCTACTACAAGGCCGAGGGCGGCGCGGTGACCGACGAGGAAGGTTTCTTCAGCACCGGCGACGTCGCGACCATCGACCCCGACGGCTTCCTGCAGCTGGTGGACCGCGCAAAGGACGTCATCAAGTCCGGCGGCGAATGGATCTCTTCCATCGATGTCGAGAACGCCGCCGTCGGTTGTCCCGGCATCGCCGAGGCCGCGATCATCGGCGTGGCGCATCCCAAGTGGGGCGAGCGGCCGCTCTTGATCGCGGTCAAGCGGCCGGGTGTGAACGTGGACAAGCCCGCGGTGCTCGAATACCTTGCGAGCCGCATCGCCAAGTGGTGGTTGCCGGATGACGTGGTGTTCGTGGGCGAGCTGCCGCACACCGCGACGGGCAAGCTGCTCAAGACGAAGTTGCGCGAGCAGTACCGCGACTACAAGCTGCCGACCGCGTGAAGTTGCGTCTCTCTTGCATAAAGAGAACTTTCTCACGTCTTGTTCGAAACAAATTTCGTACAAGTGCCCTTCCTGACGGACACTCGCAGGCGCGAACCCGGCGCCTGCCACGTTCATGTGCGCGGCGCAACATGGCGTCGCCAGCGCGACCTGCCCGACGGCGAGTCGTCGAAGCCGACGAGGTACGATAAAAGACTTCGTCGGCCGAGACGCCGTCGCCCCACACCAACAACAATTTTTTCAGTGAGCCGAGATGGGCAAGATCTTGCGTGCGTGGACATTCTGGATTCGAGCGGAACTGCGCGGGGAGTGCAGCGACCACCTGGATGCCACCGTGCTCAAGAGGCTGCGGGCGGCAGAGGGCAATCGACGCGCGGCGGCGCTTTTCCGGGACCTGAATGACGGGACGACCGAGGTCGTGGTCGTATCGGTCTGGGACTCGATGGAAAGCATCCGCGCCCATACGGGTGACCCGCATACCGCGCCGACCATCGATCCGGGCGACGTGCGCAAGCTGTTCGATCGAGAGCCGAGCGTGCGTCACTACGCGCTTTCCGACCCGCACGTGGTCGCGACGCTTCCCGCCGAATGGACGGGGGCCGACAGGGACTGACGACGCAGCGCTTCGAACCGGCTCGGCGCTCACGCGCCTGACGGATCTGCGTCGAAATCCGTCCCGCGGCTCACGGATTCCCATTCGCCGAAGCTGCGCGCCTTCATCGATCTCGCCAAAGATGCCGGGGCTTGCAATGGCGGGCGCCGGCCCCAGTTCCGGGGAATGACCGAATCGCTGCACATCGTCTGTCCGCACTGTCAAACCACCAACCGCGTGAGGCGCGACCAGCTCGGCAGCGCGCCGGATTGCGGAAAGTGCCACCAACCGTTGTTCACCGGCCACTCGACCGCACTCGATGAGGCAGGGTTCGACCGGCATGTCGCGCGCAACGAGATCCCGGTCCTGGTCGATTTCTGGGCGCCGTGGTGCGGCCCGTGCCGCCAGATGGCGCCCGGCTTCGAACAGGCCGCCGCGCGGCTGGAGCCGAACGTCCGGCTGGTGAAGGTCGACACCGAGGCGGTGCCGTCGCTCGGGGCGCGCTTCGGCATCCGCAGCATTCCGACGCTGGCGCTCTTCAAGGGCGGGCGCGAGATCGCGCGGCAGGCGGGCGCGATGGGTCCGGCCGACATCGTCCGCTGGACCGAAGCCCACGCGCGCTGATGGCCATCGCCGGCCGATACCATCGGCCGGATGACGCCAGAGAAACCCGCCCGCCGGCCGCGCATCTATCTCGCCGGCCCCGATGTCTTTTTCCCCCATCGCGACGATGTCTTCAGGGACCTGAAGAACCGTTGCGAGCGCGCAGGGCTGATCGGTGTCGCACCGATCGATGCGCCGATCCAGCACAGTGCCGCCGATGGCGAAGACCGGTTCGCGCAAGCCATCTACGACGGCAACGTCGCGGTGATTCGCGATGCCGACGGATGCATCGCCAACCTGCAATCCTTCCGTGGCCTGGAGCCCGATTCGGGCACTGTGTTCGAGGTCGGGTTCGCCGTGGCGCTCGGCAAGCCGGTCGTGGTGTACGGCGTTCCGCCCGGGACCTATGCGGAGCGTGTTTCCGCCGTGCTCGCATGCGAGCGGGACGCGAAGGGCGCGTTGCGCGAGAAGGCCAGCGGAAACACGGTGGAAGGACTCGGCCAGCGACTCAACCTCATGCTTACCCGGTCCACCCATCTCGTGCCGGATGCCGAATCGGCGATCGCCTTGATGGCCAGGCTGCTGGGCGGCCATTCACGAGGGTGATGGAAGTATTCAGCCCGGCTTAAGGGTCGCGGCCGAGACTGGCACTTCTCAGAGAGGAATGCCCGATGTCGTCACAACCACAAGTCCTCAACTCCCGACAGGTCAGCCATGTGCTCGAACTGATCGAAATCAATCTGCTCGCACCTGGCGAGGCGACTCGAAAGCTCGAGGCGTTGACGCAGGCTGGTGAGTTCTCCCAGACGGAGTGCTACGCGATCCGCATGCTGCTCGTGCTCGACCATGTCGACATGGTCAGCGCGCTGCGTGAAGCGAGCGAAGACGACGAAGCGCTCTCGCTGGTGCGCGACCGCCTCGCGCACGAAGCGCGAGTGGTCTGCGAAGGGGGCTGAGTCTAACGATCGTCAGAGACTCTCGGCCGGCCGATACGGCCAATACGGGCCGCTCAGTCGTGCAGTCGCTTCGCGATCAACTCGCGCAGTATCGACAACCCCGGCGCCTCCGTCCGCCCCGCCAGCGTGACCAGCCCGAAATGCGCGCCGGTTGCGATCGCCGGTCTCACAGGCAGTTGAACCAGGTCCGGCGCGGCCGCGTGGATCGCAAACAGCACGGCATCGCTTTCGCGCACCACCTCGACCAGGCTCGATAGCTCGTTGCAGCGCAGACTCACGCACTCGTCGGGATGACCCTGCGGTCCATAGGCTTCGACCATTTCGCGCATGACTTCGTCGCCCAGCTTCGTCGATGCGATGGGATACAGGCGCACTGCGTCGAAGCCGATCGCGCCACGCTTGCGCGTGAGCGGATGGCCACGCCGGCACATGAATCCACCCTTCATCTCGACCAGGGGCTCGACGCGAAGGTCCGTCGCCGGCCGGAACCAGCGCGCCTCCAGCACCGCCGCATCGAGTTCGCGATTGCGAAGTGCCTGCAGAAGCCGGTCTCCATCGCCGTGAAGGACATCGACGCGAATCGGCGCGCCGGGCTGCGCCATGCCGATCAGAAGTGGTTGGGTCAACAGGGCGCCGGGTCCCGAGCCGAGGCCGACGCGAAGCGTGCCTGAGCGTCCGCCGTGCTTGCGCCCGCCGGACGCGCCCAGCTCGTCGGCGTCGAACACCAGTTGACGAGCCCGCTGCAGCACTTCATGCCCGAACTGGGTGAGCTCGCTGCGCCGACCGACGCGATCGAACAGCTTCCGGCCCAGCTCATCCTCGAGCGTCCGGATGCTACGGCTCAGCGCCGGCTGCGTGAGGAAGAGCGCTTCCGCGGAACGGGTGAATGAAGCGGTCTCGGCGAGCGAGATGAGGTGCCGAAGCTGTACGAGCGTCATTGCCGGGGCCGGGTCATGGGTATGAGTTCGAATTATGGCAAGGCCAAAAACAATGCATTGGACTTGGGATCGCCGGCCTTCTAGATTCCGGTGCCCCATAACGATTTCCATCACGAGACAACCGATGCATCTGCCATCCCTTCGCAAGCTTTCCTTTTCCATCCTGGCCGCTTTCTCCATAACGCCGGCCGCATTCGCGGAGAAACCCGCGCCGCGCCTCGACGCCCTCGTCGACGGCATGTACCCGCAACTCGAGACGATCTACAAGGACATCCACGCCAACCCGGAGCTGAGCTTCAAGGAGACCCGCACCGCCGCCAAGCTCGCGGCGGAAATGCGTGCCATCGGTTTCGACGTCACCGAGAAGGTGGGCGGCACCGGCGTCGTCGCGATCTACAAGAACGGCCCGGGCCCCACGATCCTCGTGCGCACGGAACTCGATGCGCTCCCCATGGAGGAAAAGACAGGCCTGCCGTACGCCAGCAAGGTCAAGGCCGACTGGAATGGCCGCGAGACCTTCGTCGCGCACAGTTGCGGGCATGACATCCACATGGCGAGCTGGATCGGAACCGCGAAGACGCTGGTTGCACTCAAGGATCAGTGGAAAGGCACCTTGATGTTCATCGGCCAGCCGGCCGAGGAGGCGGGCGGTGGTGCCAAGGCCATGCTGGCCGACGGCCTGTTCAAGCGATTCCCCAAGCCCGACTTCGCGTTCGCCTTGCACACGAACCCATCGCCCTATGGGTTCGTTGGCTACCGGGTCGGGCCCATCACCTCTTCGGCCGACGCCCTCGAAATCACGTTCAAGGGGCGCGGCGGACATGGATCGGCGCCCGACAAGACCATCGACCCGATCACCATCGCCGCGCACTTCGTCACCGACGTGCAGACCGTGGTCAGTCGCGAGAAGGATCCGTTCGAGTTCGGTGTGGTGACGATCGGGTCGATCCAGGGCGGAACCGCGGGCAACATCATTCCCGATTCGACCGTGCTTCGCGGCACGATCCGCAGCTACAAGCCCGAGGTGCGCGAGAAGCTGCTGGAAGGCGTCCGGCGCACCGCCAAGGCATCGGCAGCGATGGCGGGTGCGCCCGAGCCCGTGATCGACTTCGGGGATGGCGGCGCGGCTGTCATCAACGACGAGGCGGTCGTCCAGCGCACGGTCGCCGCGCTCAAGTCGCAGCTGGGCGTTGCGCAGGTCGTGCAGGTTCCGCCCATCACGGCGAGCGAAGACTTCTCGGAGTATGTGAACGCGGGCGTGCCGTCGATGTTCTTCTTCGTTGGCGTGAGCGACCCCAAGCAGGTCGCCGATTCACTGAAACCTGGCGGCAAGCCGCTGCCGTTCAATCACTCGCCCTTCTTTGCACCGGTGCCGGAGCCGTCGATCAAGATGGGGGTGCAGGCGATGACGACGGCGGTGTTGAGCGCGATGAGCAAGTGACGGAACACCGACCGCCCGGCCCAGGCACGGGATGCCAAGCTCAAGACACCGACGTCTTGATACCTGTCGAATCCTTCTGGGGCAGCAAGGCGTCCAGGACGAAACGTGTCGGTCCGCTGGCGCCTCGGTCGCTGACCGCGAGACCGAGCTGCCGCCACAGGGCCGGGCTGAGCGGACGGACGGCGATGCGGTGATCACGCGCGTGCTCGTGCGACTCCTCCGGCAGCAGCGCCGCTCCATAGCCCGCGGCGACCAGTGTCCTGATCGCATCGTTGTAGTTGAGTTCGATGCGCGGCCGGCAATGGACGCCAGCCGCTGAGAACCATTCTGCGGTCAGCCGGTAGAGACGCGTGGACGAGTCGTTCATGATCAACGGTCGCTGGGCCAGCCACTGCGGGGTCAGCCGCCGGGGCGCCTTCCAGGCCGCCGGCAGAAGAGCGACGACAGCCTCGCGCCGCAGAGGCGCGACATGGACGCCCCGCGCAGGGGCCCGCGGCAGCGCCACGATCGCCAGGTCCAGGCCTCCTGCGGCGAGACGGGCCATGCTTTCGTTGGATGTCAGCACCTGCACGTTCACCTCGACGCCGGGATGCTTCAGGGCAAGACGTTCGAGCGCGGGGGGCAGCAGGTGCGCAATGGCGCCCGTCGAGGCACCCACTCGCACGCGGCCCGTTTGGCCGGCGAGTTGACGCCGAACGTCCTCGACTGCGTCGTCCGCGTCCGCCAGCAGCCTGCGGGCACGCGCGAATGCTTCCCGCCGATGTCTCGGGCGTGCGCATCCACGAATGCCTGACGGAGCGATACCGCGATGCTGCGCATGTTCGCGTGCTGCCGATGTCGTCTGCCGCTCCGTTGGCCGAATTGGACCCGCAAGTCCACAACGGATCGAACGACATGAGTCTGGCCGTTGCATGCAACGAGCGCACGGATCAGATCGTCCTCTGTGCGGTTCTCGACAATCTGGGCAAAGGTGCAGCGGGCGCCGCCGTGCAGAACCTGCGATTGATGACGAGCGCCGGACAGACAGGTAACGCGTGGAGCTGACCACGCTGGCGCGCCGATGAGTTTCGTCACGGGGGCACATCCACGACCCACCCGGCTTCGCGGGTATTGAACCGGTCGCGCGTTCCCCGGAATGAACTGTTCGTGTTGCACGAAAAAGAAAGACTCACGAATGAAAACCCTTGCGCCCCTCATCCTGTTTGCCGCGTGCGGCGGCTTCTCCATGTCGGCCGGCGCGCAGTTCGCCAAGACCGAAGACGCCATCAAGTACCGCCAGAGCGCGATGTTCATCCAGAGCCAGCACGTCGCCCGCCTGGGTGCAATGGCCGCCGGCAGGGTGCCCTACGACGCGACGACTGCAGTGGCCAATGCGGAAGCCGTGGCCGAGATATCGAAGCTTCCCTGGGCCGGGTTCGGGCCCGGCACGGAAGGCGGCAAGGCCCAGCCGGACATCTGGCAGGAGCAGGCGAAATTCAAGGAGCTGGGCGAGAGATTGATGTCCGATACGCAGAAGCTCCTGGTCGCCGCGAAGGCCGGCAACCTCGACGCACTGAAAGCCGCCATGGGGCCCTTGGGCGAGACCTGCAAGACGTGCCACGACAACTTCAGGAAGAAGTAGCCCGCACGCCCAGCGCGCCGACGTCCGCACGAGGAACGTCTGGCCGCGTCCCGTTACTAGTCGACAAAGACGGTATCGTCCGGCGCCTGCGGGGGGATCTTGATCGCGATGGCCTTGACCGGGCCACTGGTCACCAGCGTACCGGCATGCGGGGTGCCCTTGGGAATGATGATGAGCGTGCCCGGCTTGAAGTCCCGACGCTCGCCGCCGAGCCACATGGCACCTGAACCCTCGATGATGTACTGGATCTCGTCCGAGCTGGCATGAATGTGCTTGTTCACATTGCCCGACTGGATTCCGATCGTGGCGTTGTCAGTCACGACCAGCGCCTTGCCGTGCATCTCGGGGTTCGATGTCGCCGGCGGCGTACGGATCGGTGGCGCGGAAAGTGTGCTCCGATCCGGTCCGGGCAGTCTCCGGATCTACGCGCGAATCCATTGTCTAGGCTTTCCTTCATTCAGCGCGCATCGATGCGACCATAAAGCCCGTGATGCTCGTCGTTGGGCCCGGCGGCGAAGAACAGGGTCGTCGTGGGCTGGTTTGCGATGCCGTTGCCGAAGGCGATGCCCCACAGGCCGTCGATCACCAGCGGCGCGCCGCTGCCGTCCGCGAGGGTGCCCAGCATGGTGCCGCTGTTGGGATCGTAGGCATTGATCGTGCCGTCGCCAAAATTTCCCACCAGCAGCGCGCCATTGAAGGCGCCGAAGCCGCTGCCTGGCGCCATCGCCATGCCCCAAGGCGCGTTGAGCGCGCCGCCCATCACCAACTGCTTGATGAAAGTACCGGCGGTGTCGTAGACGGCGATCAGGCCCAGGCCGGCGCCACCCACCTCGTCATGTGCGTCCCCATCCTGCTTCGCGTAGCTCACGTAGATGAGATTGCCCAGCGCCTGGATGCCGAAGGGGGCATAGCCAAGAGGCAGAAGCGGGTTCTTGAAGGCCCCGTTGGCGGCGCTGGGCTGGAAGCTGCCGTTGAACACGTCGACCGCGCCGTTGTGGAAATCGGTGGCATACAGGAAGTTGGCGCCCCCCTGGCTGGCGATGGCCAGGCCCTTGTAGACCTTGCCCGCGGCGCTGCCGTCATAGACCGGGACTGCCGTGGTGGCTTCGACGGTGGGCGACCAGGCCGCCAACATGCCGCCTTCCGTCGCAAACACAAAGAAGCTGGGGCCGCTCTTGCCACCGCTCGTCAGCATGAAGTCGGTGCTGCTGCCGTTGAAGACAATGCCGGTCGGGCTGGGCGGGGTGCTCACGACCAGCGACTGCGGCACGCCATTGCCGTCATACAGGGTGGAGCTGTTGGTGCCGTTGTCGGCCACCCAGACGAAGCCTTTCGGATTGAAGGCGATGCCCCAGGCGTTGACCAGATGGGTGTCGCGGTTGGTCGTGCTGTACGCGCCGAGGGCGACGTCGGACACCAGGCTGGTGGCGGTGAAGCTGCCGGCGGTCGCGGGTGGCGGGGATGGGGACGTGGGCGTCGATGTCGGGATGAAAGGCATACTGCTTCCGCCGCCGCCACCACAGCCTGACAGGGCGATGGCGATGAGCGAGCCGATGAGAAGTGGCCTGCGCGGTATGGACGTGCTCATCATGGATCTCCGGAGTTGGTCGTTGCGGCGCCGGGTAGCGCGCGACGGTGAATTCCGGCGAAGGCCGCGGCGGTTCATCGCCGGGAAGGTAAGGAAACGCAAGCGGCCTCGCCCGGCCGCGCCGCACCGCGGTCTAGCGTGCCGGTGCGATGCGCTCGGCATCACGTCGCACGATTTCCTTGACCATCGCGTCGAACTGGCGGGCCATCACGGTCTGCAGCGCGATCCGTCCGATGACCGGCGGCACGTCGAAATCGGGCACCAGCCGCCCGGAGTAGGACAGCCGCGTGTAGCCGGAGGGCAGGCTTTCGACGGTGTAGCGGCCGTCCAGTGCCTTGAGGTTGCCGCCGATGGCGCGCGCCGCAACGCGGGTCTGCGGTGATTCGACGACCGAGAGCTTCACTTCCACCGGCTGGCGGAAGAAGAGAAACACCAATTCCCCGCTCTGCTCCACGATCACGCGATCGGCGTCGCGCTGCAGGACGCGCGAGCTGCGCATGTAGGGGATAAAGCGCGGGAGATGGTCGTAGTCGGTGATCACGCTCCACACGGTGCGCGGATCGACCGGCATCTCGGCGGAGACCTCGACGATGATGGTCTCGTTCTTCCGATGCGTTTCGATGTCGACGCGCTGGGCGGGCGATGGCGCGCTGAGCAGCAACGCGGTTGCGCCGAGCACGAGCAGCTTGTCTGCCCGGCTCATGGGCTCATCGGCGCGCGAGCGCGGATGTCGAAGCGGACCTTGAACGCGTCCTCTACCTGAAGTGCGCCGCCGAGCAGCGAGAGAGGGGTGATGCCGAAATCGGATTGCTTGAGTTCCATCGAGCCGACGACGCGCAAGGCGTCCTGCGTTGTGATGAGTTCCATGGGCACGGTCGACGTCCGGGTGGCTCCGAGCAATGTGATCGCGACCGATCCCGACGAGGGATTCTTCGCATCCACATCGCGCACCTGCACGAGCGCATACGGAAACTCCTGAATCCGCAGCACCTTGTCCTGCATGTTGGTCCGCGTGCCTTCGATGTCTGATGCGGTCGGCTGCGTGTCGAGACCCGCCTCCGTTCGCAGTGCAGGCTCATCGACGGTGAGATCGCCCAGCGGCATGTAGAGGTCCGCGCGGCCTCGCGCGGGCGCGACAAAGCCCTGCAGCGAACGGCTGGCGATGACGTGGTCATGCCCGAGACGCGCGAGCGATCCGCCGCGCCGCACGGTGAGCACCACGAGCGCGTCGTTCAGGCCGACGCGATACACCGCCTCGCCCTGGGCCGCCAGGCGCTCGTAGACGTCCGCGGGAAAGCCCTGCGGCGCACGCACGAGCGCTGCCTCCGGCACTGCCTGCTGCTTCGGAGCAGATGCGCACGCCGCCAGCACCATCGCGAGCGCCGCCACCACCGCGCGCGCAACAATGGCGATGGCCATCGCTTTCATGCGGCCTTGCGCAACCGCACCTTGAACGTGACCGTGACATCCGCACCGATGGTGTCCGTCTCCGTCCATTCCCCGGTCCCGATGCCGAAAGCGCTGCGCTTCACGACGAACTTGCCTTCCATGGTCGCGGTGCTGCCCGATTCGCTCCACGAGAACGGCACTTCGACCGCCTGCTGGACACCCTTGAGCATGAGCGTGCCGCGCGCGACGAAGGCGTTGGGTTGCACGCGCCGGATCTCGGTCGCGTGGAACTCCGCTTGCCGGAACCGTGCGAAGTCGAACCATTCGGCACCTGCGATCACCTTGTTGATGTCGGCGCTCGCCATGTCCGCACTCGCGATGTTGATCGTCACGTCGAGCCGGCCCGCATCCTCCTTCGCCGGGTCGAGGCCGAGCTTGACGTCGAACTCGCGGAAGACACCGGGCGCAGGTGTCTTCTCGAACGTGGCCGCGAATTCGAGGCGGCTGCCGGCGGGCTCCAGCTTCCAGTCGGCCGCGCAGGCCACGCCGACGTGGAAGGCAAGGCCGGCGAGCAGGGCGGCGGTGGCGGCGGGTTTTCTCATCGGGATGTCGTGCTCCATGGAAGCATGCGGACCAGCACATCATCGCGCTTGACGTAGTGATGCCGCAGCGCCGCGGCCACGTGGATCACCAGCAGCACGATCAGCGCGATGCCCAGCGCCCCGTGCACATCCGCGACGACCTCGGCCAGGTGGCGGTCTGTGGGCGCGATCGAAGGCAGCGGAATCCGCCAGTAGATGCTGAACGGCACGCCGGCGGCCGAGCTGACCACCCATCCGGTGAGCGGAATCGCGATCATCGCCGCGTAAAGAAGACCGTGCGTGAGGCCTGCCGCGATGCGCTCCCAGTGCGGCATGTTCGAAGGCCAGGGTGGTGGGTGATGCGTCGCGCGCCACGCCAGACGCACCACCACGAGCGCGAGCACGAGCATGCCGGTCGACTTGTGCCATACGAAGAGGTCGAGCTTGGTCGGCGACAACCGCCAGGCCACTGCCATCCATCCGACCACGAACTGCGCCAGGATCAGCACGGCGATGGCCCAGTGCAGGAACCTGGCGACGGCACTCCAGCCTGCACTGAAAGAAGCGGGCGGATCCGGCCGGTCAGTCGAGCGGCTGGTAGGCATCGATCTCATCGATCGGCATGTCGCTTCGCAACGCGCCGGCCGGAGGGTGGCCGTCGTGCGCGATCGCCTGCAGCTCGGGCACGAGCGTCAGCAGTCGGCGGGTCAACCAGTACAGGTGCGAAGGATCCAGCGGATTGCGCTGTTTCAGCACGCCGATCAGCCGTTGCGGCCGGTTGCCGAGGGGAAGCTCCGTCAGCGGTTCGAGGATCGTCGCGAGCTCGTCCCGCACATGCTCATCCACGAGGTCATGCTCATCCAGGCTGCGCCAGATCGCTCGCACCGCGCGCTCGCACAAGCCGTCGGGGCTCCACGAGCTCATGGGCATCGCTGGCGCGGAATGCGTCGCGCCGTTGGCAAGACTTGTTGGCGAAGGCATGGGTTGCTCCCTCAACGCGCCCCCACGATACGCCGCGCCCGTGCCGATGGCAACGCCGGCCCCGGCAAGCGTCGCCGGAAAGCCGCCAAACTTGTTACTCCCCACCGCGGGCGCTCCGGTGACAGACTGGCCTTTTCCAGACCAGGAGATTGCAGCCATGACCTCATCAATCCAGAGGATGCACACACCGCCAGTCGTTTCGCCGCAGGCGTGGGAAGCAGCCCGCGAGCAATTGCTCGCCAAGGAAAAGGCGCTGACCCACGCGCGCGACGCGATGGCCGCCGAGCGCCGGCGAATGCCGTGGATGGCGGTGGAGAAGCCGTATGTCTTCGAAGGTCCTTCGGGCAAGCGAAGCCTGCAAGAGCTGTTCGACGGCCGGCGCCAGCTCATCGTCTACCGTGCCTTCTACGAACCCGGCGTATTCGGCTGGCCCGAGCACGCCTGCCGGGGCTGCTCGATGGTGGCCGACCAGGTCGCGCACCTGTCGCACCTCAACGCCCGCGACACCACGCTCGTCTTCGTCTCGCGCGCACCGCAGGCGGACATCGCACGGCTGCAGAACCGGATGGGCTGGGCGCACATCCCGTGGTTCACCGTCACCGACAGCTTCGATGCCGATTTCGGCGTCGGCGAATGGCATGGCACCAATGTCTTCGTGCGCGATGGCGATCGCATCTTCCGCACCTACTTCGTCAACAACCGCGGCGACGAGCAGATGGGCGGCACCTGGAACTACCTCGACATCACGCCGCTGGGCCGCCAGGAAGTCTGGGAGGACTCGCCCGAGGGCTATCCGCAGACCCCGCCCTACAAGTGGTGGAACTGGCACGACAGCTACGCCGCGGATGCCGAGCCCGACAAGAAGTGGGTGGAGGTGTCGGACGCCGGCGAGGCGGCGTTCCGGAAGGATCACTCGAGGTAGTAGGTCTGGATCGGCTCCGCCTTGCCCTTGACCACCGCTGGCGGCATCGGCCGCAGGCGGAACCGGTTGTCGAGCGCGCGGCGGATGTCCTCGGTGATCAGCAGGTCGACCTCGTACTTGCTGGTCAGTCCCTCGACGCGCGACGCGACGTTGATCGGGTCGCCGGTCACGCTGAACTTCGACAGGCCCGCGGTGCCGATCACGCCGGCCACCACCTCTCCGCCGTGGATGCCGACGCCGAAGCGAAGCTCCGGCAGGCCCTTCTCGCGCAGCGTGGCGTTGTAGCGCGCCAGTTCGGCGCGCATGTCGAGTGCGGCCAGCACCGCGTCGCGCGCTTGCCAGGGGTTGGGTTCCATCGCGCCGAACAGCGCCAGCAGGCCGTCGCCGACGAATTCGGTCACGTGGCCGTGATGGCGCGTGATCGCCAGCGTCATGTGGCGGAAGTAGTCGTTGAGGATGCTCACGGTGACCGCGGGATCGAGCCGGTCGCACAGCGCGGTGAAGCCGCGCAGGTCGGCGAACAGCATGGTCACCTGCCGGCGCTCGGGCGCGAAGGTGTCCCCGCCGTGGGTCAGGCGCTCCACCACGTCGGCCGGCACGAAGCGCTCGAACTGGCGTTGGAGCTGCTCCAGCTTGTCGTCGGTGGACAGCAGCAGCTTTTCGAGCTGGCCGTTCTGGTGCCGCATGCGCAGCGTCACCGCGGCCAGTGCCACCAGGGCGGCGGCCCCGAGCGCGACGAGTACCCAGCCCAGCGCCATCACTCCAGGAGCATCGCGAGCCGGACGGTGCCGTTCGCGAGCGCTGCAACGCCGATGGCTTCCAGCAGCGCGGCCGGGCCGAGTTCGGCGCCGAGCGCGCGGGTCTTCTGCTGGATCGATGAGGGTTCGTAGTAGACCGTGTCACGGGCCCACGAGAGAAGGCCGTCCTCGCGCTGCGGCAGGCGCGGGGAGTGCAGCGTGCCGAGGGCGTTTTCGATTTCGTCGCGCCCGAGGCCTTCACCCTCCAGCAGCCGGATCGCCTCCGCCTGGCAATGCGGACAGCCGAGCGTGCGTCCCACCACCGCGAACATCAGCACCTTGGCGGTGCGGCTCAGCTCGCCGGACTCGAAGGCGCCGTCGAGCGCCGCCTTCATGATGCCGGCCGCACGCAGGCCGGCAAGCGGCGCGAGCACCCCGCCGAAGGGGCCACCCGTCAGCGCTGCCGCATCCGGGAGCGCCTGCGCCGGGGCGTCCGGCTTCTTCATGACGCGCATCGCAATGGCGATCACCCAGCGCATCGGGCCGGCGGCCATGCGCTCGAACTTCTGCTCGGGCGGGCATGCCATCAGCGTGCTCACGCGGTTGTAGAAGCAGCCGAAGGAGATCGCGAACGCGATCTCGCCGACCTGCGTGGGCGTGTAGCCGCTGGCGAGCAGCGCGGCGCGCTCGGCCGCGGCGGGCCGGGGCTTCGACCGCGCGAGGCGGCGGCAGAAGGCGATGTAGGCGCGCTGCTTCTCGTCGAGCTCGGCCAGGAGCACATCGCGCTCGACCTGCTGGATGAAGGACTCGCGATAGCCCAGCACCTTCATGAAGGCGCGGTTGGCGCCGTAGCAGTAGCGGCATGCGTTCTCCTGTGCCGTCACCATGCTGCCCATGCGGTGCAGCCGCTCGGGCACGGCGGCGGGCATGTAGTTGGTGGCATGGTAGGCGGCCTCGCGCAGCCAGGGGATGGACGCGACGCGCCGGTCCACTTCGAGGACCTGGGCGCCGCGCCGCTTGAGTTCGGCTTCCCATTCGGCATTGGGCGACGCCGGCAGCACCGGATCGCTCCACTGGATCTCGCTCAACAACATCGCCATTGGGCACTCCACCGGAATTCGAAGAAACGCATCTGCGCCGGCATTTCACCGGCCCGGAGGCGGATTCTGCCTTCGCGGCGCCCGGTCGCCGAAGCTTTGTTGCCGGTGCTACCTGCGCCGCCTGGAATCCAGCGCCGCTCGGCTCGCGTTCGCGAGCAGTTCCGCGAAAGCCTCGGCTGCCGGCGACAGGCTGCGCCCGCTGCGCTTGATGATGCCGATGGGCCGGCTGATCGCGGGCTTCTCAAGCCGCACGCCGACGACCGAGCCCGGCCTGCGCGGCAGCGTGAGCTGCGGCACCACCGCGACGCCCATGCCGTGCTCGACAAGGCCGATCAGGGTCGAGACGTGCCGCACTTCGCAGACCGGACGGGGCAGGGGTGGCAGCTCGGCCAGCGCCTGGTCGATGAAGAGGCGGTTGCGGCTGGCCTGCGATACCCGCGCGTGCGGGTAGTCGGCGAGCTCCTCCCAGCCCACGGAGCGGCGCCTGGCCAGCGGATGCCCCGCGGCAACGGCCAGCACGTACGGCTCCTTCAGCAGCGGAGTGAACTCCACCTCCGGGTCCTGCATGCCGATGTAGTTGAGCGCGAAGTCCGCCTCGCCCTGCTTGACGGCGGCGAGCACCTCGTCCGCGCCTTCCTCGATGATGCGCACCAGCACCCGCGGGTGCTGAGCGCGGAAGGCGTTGATCACCGGCGGCATGAAGTGGTGGATGGTCGAGAGCACCACGCCGATGGTCACGTCGCCGGCCTCCAGTTCGGCCGCGTCGCGCAGGCTCTGCACCGAGCGGTCGAGTTCTTCCATCAGGCCGCGCACCTGCCCGAGGAAGCGCTGCCCGAGCGTCGTGAGGGCGACGCTGCGCGTGGTGCGGTCGAAAAGGCGCACCTCCAGCATGTCTTCCAGGTGCGAAATGCGGCGCGACAGCGCGGGCTGCGAGAGATACAGCGCACGCGCGGCGGCGGCGAAGCTTTGTGTCTCGGCGACGGTGACGAAGGCGCGCAGGTCCGCGAGCGAGGGTTTGGTCATGGCGATACATTCATGCAGGAATTGCAATAAAGCACCAGAAACTTGCAATTTACCGCAAGGACGCGAATGGCGAAGATCGCGCCACAAAACAAGGAGACAACGACATGCAACGCCGTCATCTACTGCAGGCTGCGGCGGCCGCGGTCGCGATGCCGCACCTGGCCTTCGCGCAGAGCTATCCGACCAAGCCGATCCGCTACATCGTTCCGGTGGCCGCCGGCGGCGGCAACGACATGATCGCCCGCGTGGTCGCCGACCGCTGGGGCCGGCTGCTCGGCCAGAGCATGGTGGTCGACAACCAGAGCGGCGGCGGCGGCGTGGTCGCGAGCCAGGCCACTGCGCATGCCGCGCCCGACGGCTACACGCTCATGCAGGGCTACGTCGCCACGCACGGCACCACGCCCGCGACGCGCAAGGTGAGCTATGACGCGATCAAGGATTTCACGCCCATCGGCATGATCGGCGCCACGCCGAACGTGCTCACGGTGAACGCCTCGGTGCCCGCGAACACGGTCGACGAATTCATCAAGTACGTGAAGGCCAATCTGGGCAAGGTGAGCTACGGCTCGGCCGGCGCGGGCTCGCTCACTCACCTGACGATGGAGCTCTTCAAGCAGGAGACCGGGGCCGTCATGGTCCACATCCCCTACCGCGGCATTGCGCCCGCGATCAACGACCTGCTGGGCGGCCAGACGCAGGCGATGTTTCCCGGTCTTGCGGCGGCGTTGCCGCATCTTCGCTCGGGGCGCATGCGCGCGCTGGCCGTCACTGGCAAGGCGCGAAGCGCGCAACTCAAGGATGTGCCGACGATGGAAGAGATCGGCTTCAAGGGCTTCGACGCGATGCAGTGGTATGGCTCGGTCGGCCCGGCCGGCATCCCGCCGGACATCGTGAGGCGCCTCAACGAAACGCAGGTTGCGGTGCTCAAGTCGCCTGACCTCGCGGAGAAGCTCTCGGGCGAAGCGGTGGAGCCGTGGCCCATGACGTCGGAAGAGTTCGGCCAGTACATCGCCTCGGAGATCTCGCGGTGGACGGCGCTCGCCAAGGCGCGCGGCATCCGGCTCGACGACTGAATCCGCGCGCGGATTCCCTTTTTCTTTCAACCCCGTAACCGACTCAGATCCAGTGGCACGCAATACGCACGTTCCCGCCGATACCTCGGCACCCCCGGTCACCGCCATCCTTGCCCGCTTCGTCTCCGGCCATGCCTCGCGCGGCTGGAGTGACGCAGTCGAGCGGGAGGCCCATCGCACCTTCTACAACTGGCTCGGCTGCGCTATTGGTGCGGTATATCATGAAGCAGCGAACGCAGCGCTCGGGGCAGTCCGCCTACTGCAGCCCGCACCGCAGGCCACCGTGCTCGGCAGCAAGGAGAAGGTGGACATGGCCAGCGCCGCGCTGGTCAACGGCATCACCTCGCACACCTTCGACTTCGACGACACGCACCTGAAGACCATCATTCATCCCGCCGGCCCCGTGGCCTCGGCGGTGCTCGCGCTCGCGGAGCATCGCGGGGCGAGCGGCCGCGAAGTGATCGACGCGCTGGTGCTCGGCATCGACGTGGCCTGCCGCATCGGCAACACCATGTACCCGGACCACTACGACCGGGGCTGGCACATCACCGGCTCCACCGGCATGCTGGGCGCGGCGGCCGGTTGCGCGCGCCTGCTGGGCCTGGACGAGAAGAAGACCGCGATGGCGCTCGGCATCGCGGCATCGCAACCGGTCGGCTTTCGCGAGCAGTTCGGCACCATGACCAAGCCCTTTCATCCGGGCGGTGCCGCGCGGGCCGGCCTCATGTCGGCGCTGCTGGCGAGCCAGGGCTTCACCGCGAGCGAGCGCGCGCTCGAAGCACCGCGTGGCTTCGTGCAGGTGGCCTCGGACAAACGTGCGTGGAACGAGGTGACCGACGAGCTCGGCGAGCGATTCGAGATTTCCTTCAACACCTACAAGCCCTTCGCGTGCGGGATCGTGATCCACCCGAGCATCGATGCCTGCGTGCGCCTGCGCGAACAGGGCATCACCGCCGATCAGGTGCAGCGCATCGAGCTGCGCGTGCATTCGCTGGTGCTCGAACTCACCGGCAAGATGGAGCCGAAGGATGGGCTGCAGGGCAAGTTCAGCGTCTACCACGGCTGTGCTGCCGGCCTGCTCTTCGGACGCGCGGGCGAGGAGGAATTTTCCGACGCGGTGGTGAACGACCCGCGCGTGGTCGCGCTGCGCAACAAGGTGCAGGCGACGGTGGACGACAGCATCGACGAAGCAGCGGTGCGCGTGGCCGCGGTGCTGACCGATGGCCGCCGCGCGGAAGTGAACGTCGACCACGCCATCGGTTCGCTGGAAAACCCGCTCACCGATGCACAGCTCGAGGCGAAGTTCTCTTCGCTCGTGGCGCCGGTGCTCGGCCAGGCGCGTGCGGACGAGATCACCAGGCACTGCCGCACGCTGGCTTCGATGCCCGACATCCGCACGCTGACGGCGCTTTGTGCGGCGTGATGAACCCATTTCTTCCGGACCTGACGTGACACAAACCACACCACTGCGCATCGGCATCCTCGACGGCGACGAAATCGGGCACGAGATCGTTCCCGCATCGGTCGATATCGCGCGCGCCGCTGCCGAACTCCATGGCGTGCAGATCGACTGGCATCCGTTGCCCATCGGCGCACGCGCGCTCGAAACGCACGGGCACACGCTGCCGCCCGGGACGATGGCGACGCTGCAGACGCTCGACGGATGGATCCTGGGGCCGATCGGGCATCGCGCCTATCCCAAGGGGCCGAACGCGATCAACCCGCATCCGATCCTGCGCAAGCAGTTCAACCTGTTCGCCAATGTGCGGCCGACGCGGTCGTATCCGGACATCGGCTGCCTGCACGACGGCGTGGACCTCGTCATCGTGCGCGAGAACAACGAGGGCTTCCAGCCCGATCGCAACATGGTCGCGGGCACGGGCGAGTTCCGGCCCACGGACGAGGTGACGCTTTCGGTGCGCGTCATCACCCGCGCCGGCAGTCGCCGCGTGGCACGCGCGGCCTTCGAGCTCGCGCGGCAGCGCCGCAAGCACCTGACCTACGTGCACAAGGACACCGTGTTCAAGCTGAGCTGCGGCATGTTCGTCGAGGAATGCCGCAAGCTGGCGGCCGAGTACCCCGATGTGCGGGTGGACGACGTGATCGTCGACACCTTCGCGATGCGACTCGTGCGCGATCCGCAGAGCTTCGACGTGGTGGTCACGACCAACATGTTCGGCGACATCCTGTCTGACGAGGCTGCGGGGCTGGTCGGCGGGCTCGGCATGGCGCCGGGGCTGTGCATCGGGGACGGCGATGTCGCGATGGCGCAGGCCACGCACGGCTCCGCACCCGACATCGCGGGGCAGGGCATCGCGAACCCCTACGCGATGATCGAATCGACCCGCATGATGTTCGAGTGGCTGGGCCACAGCCGTGGCAACGAGGGCGCGGTGCGCATGGCGGCATCGATGTCGAAGGCGACTACCGCGGCGGTGGCCGACCGGCAGGCGCGCACCGGCGACATCCGGGGCACGGGCAACACCGCGTCGTTCACGCGGGCGGTGCTGAACAACCTGCACGCCTGAGGTCCGCGATGCAGTCCTACTGGATGCAGACGAACGGAGCCGATGCCGTGCTTGAACTGCGCGACGTGCCGATCCCCGTGCCAGGCCCGCAGCAGCTGCTGGTGGGCGTGCATGCGTCGTCGCTGAACCGCGGCGAGTTCCTGCCCGGGCACGGCAAGGCCGGCGCATGGAAGGCGATCGGCGGAGAGGCTGCCGGCGAAGTGGTTTCGGCAGGCGCGGAAGTGACCGGCTTCGGACTGGGCGATCGCGTCATGGGGCGGTGTGCCGGATCGTTCGCCGAGTACGCGTTGCTGGATGCCGCCGAAGCGATCCCGATGCCAGCGAACCTCAGCTTCGAGCAGGCCGCGAGCATTCCGCTGACCTTTCTCGTCGCCTTCGACATGCTGGTGCTGCAGGGCCGGCTGAAAGCAGGCGAGTGGCTGCTGATCAACGGCGTTTCGTCGGGCGTCGGCGTGGCCTCGCTGCAACTTGGCAAGGCGCTGGGTGCGAAGGTGATCGGCACCTCGGGTTCGGCCGACAAGCTGGCATCGCTGCAATCGCTGGGGCTCGACCTGGCACTGTGCACCCGGCAAGCCGACTTTGCGCCGGCGGTGATGGAGGCGACCGCAGGGCAGGGCGCGAACCTGATCGTCAACACCGTCGGCGGCACGGTGTTCGCCGAAGACATTCGCTCGCTCGCTTTCGAGGGCCGGCTCGCCACAGTCGGCTATGTCGATGGCGTGGTGCACGCCGACATCGACCTCGAAGCGCTACACGCGCGGCGGCTCACGCTCTTCGGCGTCTCCAACAAGCTGCGCTCCCGGGAACAGAAGGCCGCGGCGGTGCCGCGCTTCATCGCCGAGGTGCTGCCGCACTTTGCCGCGGGGCGCATCGTCCCGCGCATCGACCGGGTGATGGATTTCGCGCGATTGCCCGAAGCCAAGGCGCTGATGGAAGCCGGCGCGCATGTCGGAAAGATCGTACTGAGATGCCGGACGCGGCCTGATTCGGGATCCGGTCAAAAGTGCAAGGGTCAAGACGAATGAAAGACGATTGCTCCAGCGTGCGGCGCGCCCTGTGCGGCGCCGGTGCCTTGATGCTCGCGGGCTGCGGCGCGAAGCCTCCGGCCGATCTGCGCGCGGTGCGCAGCGAGCTTGCGCCGACGGGCACGCTGCGCGCGGCCATCAACTTCGGCAACCCGATCCTCGCGACGCGCGGCAAGAACGGCGAGCCGCTGGGCGTGTCGGTGGACCTTGCGCGTGAAGTCGCCAAGCGCCTGGACCTGCCGCTCGAACTGGTGCAGTTCAACTCGGCCGGCAACGTGGTCGAGGCGTTGAAGGCCGGCAAGGTCGACATGGCATTCGTCGCGATCGATCCGGTGCGCGGCGCGGACATGGACTACACCGCGCCCTACGTGATCATCGAAGGCGCGTACCTCGTGCGCAAGAGTTCGCCCTTGCAGCGCAACGAAGAGGTCGACCGCGCAGGCACCCGCGTGGTGGTCGGTCGCGGCAGTGCCTACGACCTGTTCCTGACGCGCGAGCTGAAGCAGGCCACGCTGGTGCGTTCGCCGACCTCCCCGGCGGTGACCGACATGTTCCTCTCGCAGAACCTGGATGTGGCCGCCGGGGTGAAGCAGCAGCTCGAATCTGATGCGCAGCGCGTCGGTAACGTACGCCTGCTGCCGGGCCGCTTCATGGTGATCGAGCAAGCCATGGGCGTGCCCAAGGGCCGCACCGCGGCACAGCTCTGGCTGAGCGACTTCATCGAGCAGATGAAGCGCACCGACTTCGTGGCTGCCGCGCTGAAGCGGCACGCCATCGAAGGTGCGGCCGTCGCACCCCCACGTGCGGGCTGAGGCCCGCACGGTTTTTTTGCAACCCTGTTGATGGAGATTCCATGAAGCGATTGAACCGACTGGCCGCCATCGGCGCCGCCCTTGCCGCCCTGGCATTGCCCGCCGTGGCGCAGAACGTGAAGGTGACGCCACTGGGCGGCATCGACGGCGAGTTCTGCCCGCAGGACCGGGCGCTGGTCTTCGAGGACCCCAACGGCACGCGCGTCCTCTACGACCCGGGCCGCACGGTGGCCGGCCCTTCGGATCCTCGGCTGGGCAAGATCGACATCATCCTGGTGAGCCACATGCATGGCGACCATCTGGGCAATGCGCACAACAAGGCGCCCAACTCGGGCACCTGCGAAGCGCCGGACATGTCGGTGTCGTCGATGCCCAACTCGCTCGCGGTCGAGATCGCGCTCGCGAAGAAATCCAAGATCGTCACCGGCAGCGAAATGCCGCCGTTCTTCGCGGCCAAGCTGATCTCGACAATTAATGTCGCGAACTGGCAAACATAGTCGCGAACTCACAAATATAGTCGTGAATTGGTCTGCCGAACTTCAGCGATCGGGGGAGACCGATCATTCTGAACTGGACCGCTTCGACAACGACATGGGCTTGCAGCGCCTGTTTCGTGAGAGCTTGATCGCAGCATTTCCCTGCGATATGTGGCGCGGTTTCTTGCCCTCTGCCTGCTGTGACGAGAGTCTCCGATCGCGATGCTTCGGCTTCGCGGACGAAATGTTCGGGGATCGCCCAAACTGAGCCGCAGCTGTTGAAATGCTGCAATGCGTCAAAATGAATCCTATAGGATGTAGACCTATTGGTGTCGCCATGCCGAAATATCGAGCATGAAAGGTGCGACGAATCTGTCGAACGGCTCGGAATTTGGCCAAGCTCTCAAGACAGTTCGTCTTGCGAAAGACATCACCCAAGAGAAGTTCGATGCAGTATCGAATCGGACGTACGTAAGTGCGCTGGAGCGCGGGTTGAAGCAGCCAACGCTCCAGAAAATAGATGAACTCGCCGGGGTGCTGGGCGTGCATCCGCTCTCGCTCTTGACGCTTTGTTATCTGAAGCGGCCTAGCGCTGCATCGGTCGAAAAGACCTTGCACGCAATTCAGACGGAACTTCAAGAGTTGCTGCTGTCGCGAGATGGATAGCTTCGAATTGCCATAGCTCCCGAGCCGCTAGGGAGATGCTGATCAATGAACGACGTCGTCGGATCTGAGGACATCACGAAGCGATGCGGTCGCGATTTTGGTCGACTTCGCGCGGTGAGGCCCGCCAGCCGGGCGCTTTGCACCTCTTGCGAGGCCACTTTCGATGTTCAAGACGCACCTCGGCCATGAGCGATCAGCAACGAACTCTTGGCGATGACCAGATTGGCCAATCCGAACAGGCTGAACAGCTGTGCCTGGTTCT
>NZ_FNRO01000002.1 GCF_900107745.1 Variovorax sp. YR216
GATAGTGCGGGTTCCCGTGTGAAAGTAGGTCATCGTCAGGCTCTTACAGCCCCAAAAAGCCCAGCCCCACAAGGCTGGGCTTTTTGCTTTTTGCGGGGTGCTTCGCGTCATCGACAAGAAGGCAAGCAGTCGTTGCTCAGTTGCACGTAGATGACGCCGATTTCGGGACCTACGTGAAATCCTGTCCCATAGCGCCTTCGATTTCCTTGAATCCGAAATGAGCGCTCCAGCGAGCTCAAGCACCGCTGGGTGCACGTACGCCTTCCTGCAGACCGCAGGCGTATTGCCGAGTCGCGCGGCGACCGCGCACAGGAGCATCCTTGATGCTCACCCACCCGGACGGACGATTGGGTCCACATCATCACAGGCGAATCGGACGCGGATCCACTCGAACGCCTGAACCGTTCCGTGCCAAGTCCTGAAGTCTTTGGCGCTGAAATCTCTTCCCGCGATCTCGCGCAGGTAGTCGTTAACGTCGGTCGATGAGATGCTCCGCGGATTGCCGTCCTGCCTTCGTACTGAAACAGCTCCTGCCCCGCCAATAGCTGGCAACGCCGAACCACCTTGGCGATGCGCGGATCATCGATCCTCGTCTCGTGAAGGACGCCGCTCTTCCCGCGGAAACGCAACCGAAGGCTGCTTCCGCGCAGGTCAACGTGTCTGTTGCGGAGCGTGGTGAGTGGCGTGGGGCAGGCATGGCCTTTGCAAAAAATTGCGGTCACGGCAAACGCCGCAGCTGAAAATCCCCGAAAGAGTGCTCATCCGCTGCGCCAGCCGCTGTAGGACGCCGCATCGGCTTCCGGTCCGCCACCGCCCAGCGTCCTGCACCCCCTTCTTCTTGCCAACGAAAGAATCCCATGTCGCTCCTCTGGTCCAGCCGCGCCCGCGCCTTCGCGCTTTCAGCAGCCGTCGTGCTTTTCGCCGGCTGCGCTTCCACGACCCAGCCGCGCGCAACCGAGCCGGTGAAGGTCAAGGTCTTCGTCGCCGCGATGTTCGAGATAGGCCAGAACACCGGCGACCGCGCCGGTGAGTTCCAGCACTGGTACGAGCGCTACTGGAAGGGCGCGACGCCGATTGCCGTCCCAGGTGCCTTGCAGCCTGTGTACTGCAATGCGGATGGCGTCTGCGGCGCAGTCCTCGGCATGGGCAAAGTGAATTCGTCCTCATCCATGCAAGCGATCCTGCTGAATCCGAAGTTCGATTTCTCGCAGACCTACTACGTCATCTCGGGCGTGGCCGGCACGCCGCCTTCTCGCGGGACCATCGGGGAGGTGAGCTGGGCCACGTGGCTTGTCGACTACGACCTCGGACATCGTTGGGCGCCGGAGGAAAACAAGGCCGGGGAGCCGACCTTCATGCCGCGCAAAGGCTACGAGGAGTACCGCCGATTCAAGCTCAACCCGGATCTGGTGGCGTGGGCGATGAAGCTCTCTGCCGACACCCCCCTGAAGGACTCGGACTCGGCCCGCGCCTACCGCCTTCGCTACCCGCAGGCCGCAGCGCGCCGCGCGCCCTTCGTTGGCACCGGCACCCACATGACCGGCGACACCTTCTTCCACGGCCCCGGCATGTCCAACCAGGCGCAGTACATCGCCAAGCTGTACGGCGCGGACGACTATGTCATCACCGAAATGGAAGCCGCGGCCGTGACCCTGGTGATCAAGCGCACCCACGGCACCGATCGCGTGATGAGCCTGCGTGGCGCCGTCAATTTCGATCAGGGCAATCCTCGCGAGACCACGCTGCAGCATCTCGACCCGGCGCCGGGCGAGACCGCCGGTGGCTTCGCAGAGACGGTGGAGAACATCGAACTGGTGGGCAGCCGGGTCGTGGATCACATCGTCGCGAACTGGCCCCAGTGGCAGAACGGCGTGCCAGCCCGCTGAAGCAGCCGGCGCGGCGGGCAGCCAGGCTAGAAGAGCGAAGCCGTCCTGGCCGTGGCGTCGAGGGTGTCCGCGGCTTGGCGCCCTCCGCCCGGATTCGCGCGCGCCAGCTTCGCCGCATCCGCCTCTGTCGCCTTCAGCAGCGCACCCACGCGCACGCCGAGCAGCCTCAGCGGCCGCTCCAGCGGCACCCGCTTGAGGCACTGTCCCCCGACCTGCCGGATCGCCTTCGCATCGGCCGTGAAATGGTCGATGGTCTGGTCGCGCGTCGCGATCTTGAAATCGTCGTAGCGCAGCTTGATGCCGATGGTCTTGCCCACGTAGCCCTTGCGCTGGAGATCTTCCGCGACTTTCTCGCACAGGTGCGTGAAGATGGCGCCCAACTCGGCGCGATCCCGCACCGCGTGCAGGTCCCTGTCGAACGTGGTCTCGCGGCTCATCGACACCGGCTCGCTCTCCGTGACCACCGGCCGCTCGTCGCGCCCCCAGGCCACTTCGTGCATCCATGCGCCCGTGGCCTTGCCGAAGTTCGCGATCAGCCAGTCGCGATCGCGTGCCGCGAGCTCGCCGATGGTGCGGATGTCGTGACGTTGCAGCTTCTCATCGGCCTTCGGCCCGATGCCATTGACCTTGCGGCAGGGGAGCGGCCAGATGCGGCCCTGGAGGTCGTTCTCGAACACCACCGAGATCCCGTTCGGCTTGTCGAACTCGCTCGCCATCTTCGCGATGAGCTTGTTGGGCGCCACGCCGATCGAGCACGTCAGACCCGTGGCCTCGAAGATCGACTTCTGGATCAGCCGCGCCAGCACGCGGCCGCCCTCGCGCTGACCGCCCGCCACCTGGGTGAAGTCGATGTAGACCTCGTCGACCCCACGGTCTTCCATCACCGGCGCGATCTCGGTGATGACCTGCTTGAAGCGACGGGAATACTTGCGGTACTCGTCGAAGTCCACAGGCAGGATGATCGCCTGCGGGCACAGCTTCGCTGCCTTCATGAGCCCCATCGCCGATCCGACGCCGAACTGCCGCGCCGGATAGGTTGCGGTGGTGATCACGCCGCGTCCGACGTAGTCCTTGAGCAGGGGAAAGGCTCCGACGGGAATATCGGCGAGCGTGCCGCCGTCGGGGACGTCGCGCAACGCCTCGTCGATTTTGCGCCGCCCGCCGCCGATCACCACCGGCAGCCCCTTGAGCTGCGGATAGCGCAGCAACTCGACGGAAGCATAGAAGGCGTCCATGTCGAGATGGGCAATACGGCGGATCGGGGCGGCACTCACGGATGTCATTTTCGCCGCGACACTGCTGGTTGGTTGCCCAGGGTTGCGCACAGCGGGCACCCGGTGCCATCATGCGCCGTATGCAGTCCGTTGCCTTCATGCTCTGGCGCCGCCTCGATGCTCCGGGACACGACGTCTGTCGCCTGGACCGCAACGGCGACAACTGGCAGATCGATGGCGCCGCGGCCTTTCGCCACGAGGATGGCCGCGCCGCGCAACTGCACTACCGGGTACGCTGCGATCGCGCCTGGCACACGCAGTGGAGCACGGTGCGCGGCTGGCTCGGCAACGAGCAGATCGATTTCTCCATCGTGCACGACGCGCACGGCGCGTGGAAGCTCAACGATGCGCCGCTACCCGATCTCGGGCACTGCGTCGATCTCGACCTTGGCTTCACGCCGGCCACCAATCTGCTGCCGCTGCGCCGCCTGCATCTCGCGCAAGGCGAAGCGGCCGACGCACCTGCTGCATGGCTCGATCTCGAGAGCGGCAGCCTGGTCGAACTCAAGCAACGTTACGAGCGACGCGGCGAATCAGACTACTGGTACATCTCCCCGCGCTTCGACTACGCCGAGATGCTGAAGGTCACCGGCGACGGCTTCGTGAGCCGCTATCCGAAGCTCTGGGAAGCCGAGGCCTGAGCGCCGCTCAGTGATCGTGGCGCAGGTAGGTCGCCTGGCGGGGCAGCCGCAGACTCACCAGGAAGGCGATCACCATCATGGCCGTGACGTACCAGTAGAAGGCCGTCTCGTGGCCGATCGACTTGAGGCCCAGTGCCACGTATTCGGCTGACCCGCCGAACAGCGCATTCGCCACCGCATACGCCAACCCGACGCCGAGTGCGCGCACTTCGGGCGGGAACATCTCGGCCTTCACGATGCCGCTGATCGAGGTGTAGAAGCTCACGATCGCCAGCGCCAGGATGATCAGCACGAAAGCCACCAACGGACTCGTGACCCCTTGAAGCGCGGTGAGGATCGGCACGGTGCACAGCGCGCCGAGGCCGCCGAACAGCAGCATGTTGTTGCGCCGGCCGATGCGGTCCGACAGCGCGCCGAACGCCGGCTGAATGCACATGTAGACGAAGAGCGCGAAGGTCATCACGTAGCTGGTCGTCTTGATCGGAAGGCCCACCGTGTTGACCAGGTACTTCTGCATGTACGTGGTGAAGGTATAGAAGATCAGCGAGCCACCGGCGGTGTAGCCCAGCACGGTGAAGAACGCGGCCTTGTGGTGGCGGAAGATGCCCGCCAGCGAGCCCGCCTCCTTGTTCGCACGCGATTCGGCAGTCTGCGTCTCGTGCAGTGTGCGGCGCAGGAACAGCGCCACCACCGCCGCGATCGCGCCGATCACGAACGGGATGCGCCAGCCCCAGGCCTTGAGTTCGGCTTCGCTCAGCAGCTGTTCGAGCACGACGATCACGAGCACCGCGAGCAACTGCCCGCCGATCAGCGTGACGTACTGGAAGGACGAGAAGAAGCCGCGCTGTCCGCGAAGCGCAACTTCGCTCATGTACGTGGCCGTGGTGCCGTATTCGCCACCGACCGAGAGGCCCTGGAACAGCCGGCAGATCAACAGGAGGAAGGGCGCCCACGCGCCGATGGCCGCGTAGGTGGGAAGGCAGGCAATCGCGAGCGAACCGGCGCACATCATCGTCACCGAGATCAGCATGGAGGTCCTGCGGCCGTACCGGTCCGCGACGCGGCCGAAAAGCCATCCGCCGATCGGGCGCATCAGGAAGCCCGCTGCGAACACCCCCGCGGTGTTCAGGAGCTGCGCCGTCGGGTCCGACTTCGGAAAGAACGATGGCGCGAAGTACAGCGCGCTGAAGGCATAGACATAGAAGTCGAACCACTCGACCAGGTTGCCCGACGAGGCCGCCATGATCGCGAAGATGCGATGGCGTTTCTCTTCGCTGGTGTAGGCGCGTGAGGAAATCGCGGAATCGACGATGGCCGATCCCGCGGAGGATGTGACGGAGCTCATGCGGGTGCCTCTCTGCGTGTTGCTAGGGCAATCCCCTAGTTTGCCCCGCCGCAGGAGCCGGCGCCGTCAGCCGGTGCCGTAACCCTGCCTAGAAAGTGCCGGGCAGCAGGATGCTCGAGTCGACCTCGTCGACCTGCGTGCGCCCGCAGAAGGCCATGGTGATGTCGAGTTCCTTGTGGATGATCTGCAGCGCGCGGGTCACGCCCGCTTCGCCGAAGGCACCGAGCCCGTAGAGGAAGCTGCGGCCGATCAGCACGCCACGCGCACCGAGCGCGCGTGCCTTCAGCACGTCCTGCCCGCTGCGGATGCCGCCGTCCATCCACACCTCGATCTCCGTGCCGACCGCCTCGGCGATCGCCGGGAGCGCGGCGATGGAGGAGGGCGCGCCGTCGAGCTGCCGGCCGCCGTGGTTGGACACGATCAGGGCATCCGCGCCGCTGGAGGCCGCGAGGCGCGCATCCTCCACGTCCATGATCCCCTTCAGGATCAGCTTGCCGCCCCAGAGCTTCTTGATCCATTCGACGTCGGCCCAGCTCAGCGTCGGGTCGAACTGCTCTGCGGTCCACGACGACAGCGACGACAGGTCCTTCACGCCCTTCGCATGGCCGGCGATGTTGCCGAAGGTGCGGCGCTTGGTGCCCAGCATGCCCATGCACCAGCGCGGCTTGGTCGCGAGGTTCATGAGGTTCTTCAGCGTGGGCTTGGGCGGGGCGGTCAGGCCGTTCTTGATGTCCTTGTGCCGCTGGCCGAGGATCTGCAGGTCGAGCGTGAGCTGGAGCGCCGAGACGTTCGCGGCCTTCGCGCGCTCGATCAGCTGCTCGATGAACTCGCGATCGCGCATCACATAGAGCTGGAACCAGAAGGGATGGCGGTCGGTGTGCTCCGCGATGTCTTCCAGCGAACAGATGCTCATCGTCGAGAGCGTGAACGGAATGCCGAAGGCCTTCGCGGCGCGGGCGCCGAGGATCTCGCCGTCCGCGTGCTGCATGCCGGTGAGGCCCGTGGGCGCGATCGCCACGGGCATTGCAACTTCCTGGCCGATCATCGTCGTGCGGGTCGAGCGGCCCTCCATGTTGACCGCCACGCGCTGGCGCAGCTTGATCTTCTGGAAGTCATCCTCGTTGGACCGGTAGGTGCCTTCGGTCCATGCTCCCGAGTCGGCGTAGTCATAGAACATGCGTGGCACGCGGCGTTCGGCAATGACTCGCAGGTCTTCGATGTTCGTGATCTTGGAGAGGTCTGGCACAGGGGGTGGCTCCTAGGTTGTCTGATCTTTGCGCGGTGCCTATTATCCGCAGGGCTTCGACCGACCAACTCCTGACAACAAAAGGCGGACATCTATGACATGGCAGCAGGTCTACAACCCGTTCGGAAACATGGTGCTCTCGACGGCACTGGCGGCCATACCGGTCGTCGTGATGCTGGTGTGTCTCGGCTTCCTCCACATGAAGGCGCACATCGCCGCCGGGCTCGGGCTGATCAGCGCGCTGCTCATTGCCGTCGTCGCCTTCGGCATGCCGGCCGGTCTCGCGGGCCGCGCAGCCTTCCTTGGCGGACTCACGGGACTGTTGCCCATCGGCTGGATCGTCCTGAACATCATCTTCCTGCAGCAGCTCGCCGAGCAGAACGGCAGCTTCAAGGTGCTGCAGGACTCGCTCTCCGACATCACCGAGGACCGTCGTCTCCAGTTGCTGCTGATCGCCTTTGCCTTCGGTGCGTTCTTCGAAGGTGCGGCCGGCTTCGGCACGCCGGTGGCCGTGACGGCCGCGATTCTCATCGGCCTCGGCTTTTCGCCGCTGGCGGCTTCGGGCCTTTCGCTGATCGCCAACACCGCGCCTGTCGCCTTCGGCGCCCTGGGCACGCCGGTGATCACGCTCGCCAAGGTGCATGGCTATGACCTGATGGCGGTCACCGCGATGATCGGCCGGCAGTTGCCGTTCTTTTCGCTGCTGGTGCCTTTCTGGCTGATCTGGGCCTTCGCAGGCCGCAAGGGCATGCTGGAGATCTGGCCCGCCATTCTCGTGACCGGCGCCTCGTTCGCCATCCCGCAGTTCCTCGTGTCGAACTTCATCGGCCCCGAGCTCGTGGACATCATCGCGGCCATCGTCTCGATGGTGTCGCTCATCCTCTTCCTGCGTGTCTGGCAGCCGCGCAACATCTGGCGCTCGGTCTCGCTCAAGGGGCACGAGGACGACGGTGGGACGCCGGCGGCCACGGCCACTGCCAAGCGCTCGCCCCATTCGACGGCCGAACTCGTGCGCGCATGGACACCGTGGGCGATCATGACCGTCTTCGTGTTCATCTGGGGCCTGCCGCCAGTCAAGACCTGGCTCAACGGTCTCTTCGCGCCCAACTTCCCGATCGACGGCCTGCACAACATGGTCGAGAAAGTGCCGCCGATCGTGCCGTCGCCCACCAAGGAGGGCGCGGTCTACGCCTTCACGTTGCTCTCGGCCACCGGCACCGGCATCCTTCTGTCGGCCATCGTGGGCGGCCTGGTCGCCAAGTACAGCGTCGGTCAGCTCATCGTCGCCTACGGGCGCACGCTCAATCTTGTGAAGTACTCGCTGCTCACCATCGCGCTGATGCTCGCGCTGGGCACGTTGACGCGTTACTCGGGCCTCGACAGCACGCTGGGTCTCGCATTCGCCAACACCGGCGTCCTCTATCCCTTCTTCGGCACGCTCATGGGCTGGCTCGGCGTGGCGCTGACCGGATCGGACACCGCCTCGAACGTGCTCTTCGGCGGCATGCAGAAGGTCGCTGCCGACCAGCTGGGCCTGTCGCCGAACCTCATGGGCGCGGCCAACAGTTCGGGTGGCGTCATGGGCAAGATGATCGATGCGCAATCCATCGTGGTGGCTTCCACCGCCACGCGGTGGTTCAACCACGAGGGCGACATCCTGCGCTATGTGTTCTTCCACTCCATCGCGCTGGCATCCCTCGTCGGCATCTTCGTGACGCTGCAGGCCTATGTGTGGCCGTTCACGCTGATGGTCGTGAAGTAGGAGGCGGAAGGCGACGATGCGATTCCTGGTCGTGGGCGCGGGTGCGCTCGGCGGATATTTCGGCGGCAGGCTGCTCGATGCGGGCGGAGACGTCACCTTCCTGCTGCGCCCCCGCCGCGCCGCGCAGCTCGCGAAGACTGGGCTGGTGGTGAAGAGCCCGCACGGCAACCTCCGCCTGCCTGCGCCGCCGTCGGTGCAAAGCGCGAACATCGCGGGGCCCTACGACGTCGTGATCGTCGGTTGCAAGGCCTACGATCTCGGCGAGACCATGGAGTCGTTCGCGCCTGCAGTGGGGCCGGGTACGGCGATCCTGCCGGTGCTCAACGGCATGCGGCACCTCGACGATCTCGCGCAGCGCTTCGGCAAGGACCGCATCCTCGGCGGCCTTTGCATGATCTCGGCAGTGCTCGACGGCGAGGGCGCGGTGCTGCACCTCAGCGACGTGCATGGACTGACCTATGGCGAGCTGGACGGCGCGCATTCGCCGCGCATGAACGCGCTGCAGGCGGCCTTCGGCAAGGCGCGCTTCGATGCCGTCGCATCGGACAACATCCTTCAGGACATGTGGGAGAAGTGGGTGCTGATCGCATCGGCGGCTGGCATGACCTGCCTGATGCGCGCCGCGGTCGGCGACATCGTGCGCGCCGGCGCGACGGATCTCTGCGTCGGCATGGTCGACGAGTGCGCCGCCATCGCGGCCCGCAACGGCTTTGTGCTGCGTCCCGCGGCACTCGAAAGGGCGCGTGCGATCGTCACTGCGCCGGACTCACTCATGACGGCCTCCATGTTCAAGGACATCGAACGTGGGGGGCCGATCGAGGCGGATCACATCGTCGGCGACCTGCTGCGTCGCGGCGGTGCGAGCCAAAGCTTGTCTCTGCTGCGCGTCGCGTATGCCCACCTCAAGGCCTACGAAGCGCGCAGAGCGCGAGAGTCGGCACCGAGTTAGCCGAGCCATCTACTTGAGAGGGCAGAAGGGCCAGCCCTCGACGCTTGCCCAGATGCATGCGCGAATCCAGGCGATGACGACTTGCGGATCCTGCCGTTGCGGCACGGTTCTCATCGATATCAACATCTCGCACCTCGTTGTGGTGGTGACTGTTGTGAAAGTTATAGATCGCACAAGGGGCGCGCTCCAGCGGCGTCCTGCGTTCGTCGCCGTGGGCCGGCATGGGCAGCGGCTGTCCGCCATCCGGTGGTGCGGCAGCGTCGGCTGCCGCTGACAGGCGTCGGACGAAACCGCCGACCGCCGTTCAGCGGCTGGCGTTCTTCGCGCCGGTGGCCGCCACGCCGGCGCCCCGCACTTCCAGGCGGATGCTGTCCGCCACCTGGCCGCGCGCATCGATGAGCTCGACGACGTGCCGTCCCGGCCAGGGCAGCCACTGCGCGCGGTTGCCGCGTGCCAAGGGCTTGCCGTCGATGCGCCATTGCACCGCGCGGCCGTCGGCCTCGAAGCGCACACGCTGGCTGCCGGGGGGAATGTCCGGATCGATGGCGATGATGGTCCCGTCCGCCGGCGAGGCAATGCGTGGCGCCGCCTCGGCGACGGCGTCGGGCGCGATCGCGAACACCGCCTGTTCCGTGCCGGCGACGAACCATTCGCTGCGCGCCGCCTCCAGTTCGTCGCCGAAACGCACCTGCTTCTGCACCACGCCGGCCGGCGGCCTGGGCGCGCGGCTCGGCACGCCGCGATGCAGGAAGCCCATCACCTCGGCCCACACCGGCGCCGCGCCGCTGGTGCCGCTCACGTCCCACATCGGCGCGCCGCTCGCGTTGCCGACCCACACGCCGACGGTGTAGCGCTGCGACCAGCCGATCGCCCAGTTGTCCCGCATGTCCTTGCTGGTGCCGGTCTTCACTGCGGTCCAGAAGCGCGTGCCGAGCACGCTGTCGAGCCCGAACGTGCGTGCCCGCGCATTGGCGTCACTCAGGATGTCGCCGACGATGAACGCTGCGCGCGGATCGATGGCCGGCGCACTGCCCGGTTGCGAGGTGGCCGGCGCGGGCAGATAACGCGTCTCGCCGAAGCGCCCGCCGTTCGCCAGCGTGCGATAGGCATTCGTCAGCGCGAGAAGCGACACCTCCGCGCTGCCGAGCGCGAGGCTGTAGCCGTAGTAGTCGCCGCTCTGCGCCAGCGGCAGGCCGGCCGCGCGCAGCTGCCGCGCGAAGGCTTCGGGCGACACCATGACCAGCGTGCGCACCGCCGGCACGTTGAGCGAGGCCGCGAGCGCGGTGCGCACCGAGACGTGGCCCTTGAACTGCCGGTCGTAGTTCTGCGGGATATAGAGGCCGCTTGCGGTATTGATCTGCGCGGACGAATCGTCGAGCAGCGAAGCCGCAGTGAGCCGACGCTCGGCGATGGCTTCGGCATAGAGAAAGGGCTTGAGCGTGGATCCGGGCTGCCGTTGCGCCAGCACGCCGTCCACCTCGGCCGCGCGGCTCAGGGTGCCCGAGGAGCCGATCCACGCGAGCACTTCGCCGCTCGCGTTGTCGAGGACCACCACCGCGCCGTCTTCCACGTTGCGCCCGCGCAGCTCGCGCAGGTGCCTGTGCAGGGTGTCGAGCGCGAAGCGTTGCAGCGGCGCTCGCAGCGTGGTGCGAACGTCGCCGTGCGTGTCTTCAGTGCGCGCCGCCACCGCGCGGCGGGCGAGATGCGGCGCGATGCCTTCGCTCGCATCGAAGCTGCGCCGCTGCAGCGCGGCGCTGGTGAACATGTCGACGGCGTCGCAATCCGGCCGACTGCCGGCTTCCATCGTGCGCATCAGTTCGCAGGCGCGCTGGGCGACCAGGGTGGGCTTCGCGTTCGGCGCGCGCACCAGCGCGGCTGCCACGGCCGCCTCGCGCGCATCGAGGCCGTGCGGCGCCTTGCCGAAGAGCGTTCGCGAGAGCGCGTCGATGCCCACGATCTCGCCGCGGAACGGCACGATGTTGAGGTAGGCCTCCAGGATCTGGTCCTTGCGCCAGGTGTGCTCCAGCCGCTGCGCCGCGACCGTCTGCCCGAGCTTCTGGCCGAGGCTGCGGCCGCTCCCGCCGCGCCGCAGGTCGTCGTCCAGCAGCCCGGCGAGCTGCATCGTGATCGTGGAGGCGCCGCGCGTGCGCGTGTTCCAGAGATTGCCCCAGGCGGCGGCAGAGACGGCGCGCCAATCGACGCCGCTGTGTTCGTAGAAGCGCTGGTCCTCGCTCAGCACCATGGCCGTGCGTAGCGCGGGCGAGATGTCGGCGAGGGCGGTCCATTGACCCCGGCGGACCGCCGGATCGATGCGCACGCGCTGCAGCAACTGGCCGTCGCGGTCCAGCACCAGCGTGTCGGACGGGCGGAAGTCGTGCCGAACTTCATCGAAGGTGGCGAGCGCCCAGACCGGCCGCGCCAGCACGAGGGCAAGCGTCGATAGCAGAAGCGAAACGGACAGACGGGATGGCGACATGGGAAGCGGTAGCGACCGCACCCATGCGGCCGCGCGCTAGCTTGCCACAGCCGTGCCTGCGGTGACCGTCGCCATGTGCGCGCAGATCGCGCCGGGCGTGGTGAGCCAGATCTCACCCTCGTCGCGCAGGCGTGCGAGGTGCTTCAGCGCGCGGCGCAGGTGCCGCAGCCGGTAGGGTTGCCCGACGATGTACGGATGCAGGGCCACGCCCATCACCAGCGGCTGGCGGCGCGACTGATCGAGCATCTCGTCGGCGTTGTCGATGATCATCTGCGCGAAGTCCTTCGCGTCCATCTGCCGGGCGATGATCATCGGGATGTCGTTCAGCTCCTGCGGGTAGGGCACCGACCACAGCGTGCGGCCGCTGCGGGTGCGCATCGGAATCGGCTGGTCGTCATGGCACCAGTTCAGCGTATAGCGGTAGCCGGCCTCGGCGAGCAGGTCGGGCGTGAGGTGGCTTTCGGAGATCCACGGCGACAGCCAGCCCGAGGGCGCCTTGCCGCTTTCCGCGAGCATCCGGGCGCGGCATCGGGCGAGCAGCGCTGCTTCGCCGGCTTCGTCCATGTCGCCCTGACGCTCCGCATTGCTGTGGCCGTGGCCGATGAGCTCGTCGCCGCGCGCGACCGACGCCGCGATCAGGTCGGGGCAGTGGTCGTACAGCGCGGTGTTGAGCAGCGTGCCGCAGACCATGCCCAGGCTGTCGAAAAGTTCGAGGCAGCGCCACGCGCCGACGCGGTTCCCGTATTCGCGCCACGAGAAGTTCAGCACATCCGGATGCGGCGACGCGGGGCCGATGCAGGCGCCCATGCCCTCGCCGAACGCGAAATGCTCCAGATTGAGGCCGAGGTACACCGCCAGCCGGGCGCCATTGGGCCACGCATGGTCCGCGCGGCGGGTGATCGGCGCGTAGTCGAACCGGCCGTGCGTGGGCAGCGGGCCGGTGTACTTGGGGCTCATTGGGCGACCCTCGCGCAGCGGCCCTTCGGGATTCGCCTACGGGCGGCCGGGCGGCTCATGCAGGGCGACGTGCGAGCAGCGCCCAGACGCCCGCCGCCGACAGCAGCGAGCCGCCCGCCAGGTTGAAGCGCCGCTGCGCACGCGGCGAAGCCAGCAGCCTGCGTGCCGAACCGGCGAACACCGCATAGAGCGTGGCGTTGAGCGTTGCCATCGTCACGAAGGTGAGGGCGAGGAGCCAGAGCTGGTGCGTCACGTCCGCGCGCGGGTTGATGAACTGCGGCAGGAAGGCGACGAAGAACACGATGCCCTTGGGGTTCAGCGCCGTCACCAGCCAGGTGTTGGCGAACAGCCGCCAGCGCGACCGGGGCGCGGCCGGCGCAGCGAGTTCGGCCGGCGAGATGCCCGCGCGCAGCAGCTTCACGCCGAGGTAGAGCAGGTACAGCCCGCCGACCCACTTGATCACCATGAACCAGAACGCCGAAGTCGCCAGCAGCGCACCCAGTCCGAGCAGCGAGAGCACCAGCGCGGTCGAGTCGCCCAGCGCGACCGCCGCCACCAGCGGCACGTTGGCCCGCCGCCCATGCGCGACGGAATAGCTGATGACCGTGAGGATCGTCGGCCCGGGGATGATCAGCAGCACGGCGGACGCGGCGACGAAGGCGAGCCAGAGTTCGATGGACATGCGGAAAACCTTCAGGGATGGGGGATGAACATGGATGCTAGCGCGGTGCCTTCGCCGCCTTGCGACGCTTCGGCTTCGAATGCTTGCGGGGCAGCGCAGCGATCACGAGCGATTCGCGTGCCAGCATGGCTCGAAATCGGACGAAGAGGTCACAGGTGCGTCAAAAGAGCTTCCACTTCACGACCACGAAGGCGGCGCCCGCGAGCGGCAGCAGGTAGATGAGCAGGAAGATCGGCAACTCCTCGCCGAACGAATAGCCGGCCTTGGCGATCCCGATCCACATGTTCGCCGCCGCGATCACGAACCAGAGGGCGGCGAATGCGATGAGGCTCATGCGCATGCCGTCGCCGAAGCCCCCCGCCATCGACTTGCCGGCGGCCAGGCATACGGCCAGCAGCACAAAGCCGCCCAGGATGAAAAGCAGTGTGCGCATGTCAGCCCTCCAGCACGAGTTGCGTCTGCGTCACCACGGCGCAGAGCTTGCCTTCCTCGGACTTGATGGTGGTCTGCCACACCATCGTGGTGCGTCCGCGATGCAGTGCGACCGATTCACCCACCACCGTGGTGTTCACCTTCGCGCCGCCGATGAACTTGGTGCTCGAGTCGGTGGTCGTGGTGCGCTTGCCCTTCGGCAGATTGATAATGGTGCCCACGGCGCCGAGCGTGTCGGCGAAGGCCATGTACGCGCCACCGTGCATGATGCCGCCGGCCGTGCAGAGATCGGGCCGGACCAGCAGGTTCGCGACGACCCGCTCCGGCTCCAACGTCAAGAGGCGCACCCCCATCAGGCCGGGAAAGATCGGATCGAGCATCTGCTGGATCTGCTCGACGGTCGGCATGGACATGGAACTCCTTCGCAGGTGGACGAGGTTCAGTGACTGTGGCCGAAGCGGACGGACGTGCGTTCGCGCGCCTTCGCGGCCTCGACCTCGCGGTCGCGCGGCCCGGCGGTCGTCACCAGCGATCCGATGAGCGTGCGCGCCACGGCGGCGACGTCTTCGACCGCGCGATCGAAGGCCGCTTCATTGGCCTTCGACGGATGGTTGAACCCGCTGAGCTTGCGCACGAACTGCAGGGCCGCGGCGCGCACTTCCTCTTCGGTCGCGGGGGGTTCGAAATTGAACAGGGTCTTGATGCTTCTGCACATGGGCGGTGGCCTTCATGGGACGGTCCTGCGTTCCATCATGCCGTGGAGTCGTCGCCGGTGGAACCACCGGCAATCGACGTGCTACTTCGGCGCCTCCACCTTGATGCGCGGATTGGGCGCCTCGCCGAACATCTCCGGCGCATACAGCGCCTCGACCCGGCTCGGCGGCATCGCGAATTCGCCCACGTTGTTCAGGCGCACCGTGTATTCCACGCGTGTGAGCCCCTTGGGCAGGTAGCCGTAGTAGCTGCGGAAGGCCTCGAAGCTGCGCTCCTCGAAGGCCAGCCAACCACCGCCGGCGCGCTTCTCGCCCTGGGTGGCGATCTGTGAATCGCGCCCGAGCCCGGTGCCGAGGATGGCCGCACCGGCCGGGACCGGGTCGGTAATCGCGACCCAGGTCATGTCCGTGCTCGCGTCCACTTCGAGGCTCACGCGCAGCACGTCGCCCCGGGTGTAGATGCCCGGCACGGCCTGTTCGACCGGCGTGATCGTCCGCTTGATCGCATAGCCCGCCACGAAGGAGGCCTTGAGCGGCACCGCCGCCACCGACTGCAAGGTGAGCCACGGCTTGCCGCTGCCGGTCTGCGTGACGAGCAGCGTGTCATGCGCGGCAGGCGCGGCCGGCCAAGGAATGAACATGCTGTTGTTGCGCAGGTTGCCCGGCGAGGCCGGTGCGCCGAACGCGGTCGTCTGGTTCGGGGCGCCGCTCGCGTCGGTGGTCTTCACGCGCTCGACCTTGCTCCAGTCCACCTGCGCCTTCGCGCCGCCCAGGCTCGCGGCCGTGACGCCCGTCACCGGCGCGCTCTCGAACTTCTTCGAGAACTTCTCCAGCGCGAGGCCGCCCCAGAGATTCGCGTTGGTCGTGAGCCACGCACCCTTTTGCTGGCGGCCGATGAAGCCGTTGGCGAGCTTGGGGATGTCGTCCTTCCACGCCGGGTCGTCCATCACGGTGAGCAGCAGGCGCGCGGTGTTGACGTCGCCATTGGCCATCAGCCACCACCAATGGTCGTCCTGCTCGGTGCTGAAGGCGACGCGCGTGCCCTGGTAGTTCAGGCGCGCCTTCAGGACGTTCATCGCCTCGTCCTGCCGCTGCTGGCGCTGCGGCACGTCCTGCACGCGCCGGAGGATGTTGATCCAGTCGATCACCGCGCTGGTCGGCCACTGGTTGGGCGCGATGGTGATGCTGCCGGTCATGCGGCCCTGCGCCTTGCCGTAGCGCGACAGCGCCTCGAGCGCCGCGAGCTTGCGCACGTCGAGGTCCTTGCGCGGGCTCCAGAAATCGCGCTGGATGCGGCCTTCGACGAAGGCGATCAGCCCTTGCTCCATCGGTGCGCGCGCCGCATCGGGCAGCGCGAAGGCCGGGTCGAGCGCCGCCGCCTCGTTCGTTGCGGCGAGCAGATAGGCGGTCAGGATGTCGCTGCCCCGGTTGGCCTCGCCGTCACGCGGCGGGAAGTAGTTCGCGAGGCCGTCGCCGTCGAGATAGCTCGGCAACTGCGCGACCACCGTCTGCCAACCCTTGCCGTCGCGCAGGCCGATGGACTTGCTGGCTTTCTGTTCCAGGCAGATGTACGGGTAGGCGGCGAACCAGTCGCGTACGCCGCCCAGGCCTTCTGCCAGCTTCGGCTGCAGCGACAGGCGCACCCCGCCGCGGCCGGGCAGGGCATCCGCGGGCGCTGCGACATCGAGGGTGAAGGGCCCGTCGATCTGCGCCAGCGTGGCCTGCTGCACGGTGAGTGGCACCGCGGGCACGATGCGCTGACGCACCTTGAGGGCATCGCGCGCGCCGCTGACCGTGTCATGGGCCTCGATCTCCCACAGGATCGCCTCGGCGCGCAACTGCGCGAGCTGCGCCGGCGCGGTCACCATCCACGCGATCTCGCGCGCTTCGCCGGCCGGGATGTCGATCGTCTGCGGCTCGAGCGCGAGCAGCGTGGCGCGCGGCGTGGCTTCGACCTTCATGTCCTTCTGCGTGGTGTTGCGCAGCGTGATCTGCGCGCGGAACTGGTCGTCCTCGCGCACCAGTGGCGGCAATCCGCTGATGATTTGCAGGTCCTGCGCGGACTGGATCGATGTCTGGCCGGTGCCGAACAGGCCCACGCCCGAATCGGCGACCGCGACGATCCGGAAGGTGGTGAGTGCGTCGTTGAGCGGCACCGTCACCGTGGCCTGCCCGTTGCCGTCGAGCACGATCTTCGGGTTCCACATCAGCAGGGTGTCGAGCAGTTCGCGCGTCGGGCTCTTGCCGCCGCCTCCGCCGGCCGGCACCGCCTTGCGGCCGTAGTGCCGGCGGCCGACGATCTCCATCTGCGCGGTCGATGTGCTCACGCCCCAGCTTCGCCGCTGCAGCATGGCTTCGAGCAGGTTCCAGCTCTCGTTGGGCATCAGCTCCAGCAGCGCCTGGTCGACCGCGGCCAGCGCCACCTCGGCGCCTGCAGCGGGCTTGCCGTCGGGCAGCTTGCCGGTGATGGTGATCTGCGCCTTGCCGCGCACCGGGTAGCTGGGCTTGTCGCTCGCGACCTTGACATCGATCTGGTGCGCCTGGGTGCCGACGCGGATCTCCGCCAGCCCGAGCCGGAAGGCGGGTTTGCTCAGATCGACCAGCGCGGTGGGAGCGACGTATTCCTTGCCCTCGTACCAGAAGGCGGTCCACCATTCGCGCGGCGCGCGGAAGCCCCAGGTAAAGAAGCTGTACCACGGCACCTCGCGCAGCCGGCCGCGCAGCGCCAGCACGCTGACGTACACGTTCGGCCCCCACTCGGGCTTGATCTGCAGGCTCACCGTCGGGTCCTGTCCGTTGAGCTTCACGACGTGCGTTTCGATCAGGCCCTCGCGCTCCACCGACACCAGTGCGGTCGCGAAGCGGAAGGGGCTGCGCACCTGGAACTTCGCGACTTCGCCGGGCTGGTAGTTCTTCTTCTCGGGCAGCACGTCGATGCGGTCGTGATCTTCGCCGCCGAACCAGAGCTCGCCCTGGCGCGTGACGTAGACCGTGCTGGACGCCCGGCTCTCGCGGCCTTCCTTGTCGCTCGCGATCGCGATGAGCTCGATCTCCCCGGGCTCTTTCAGCTCCGCCTCGCACAACAGCAGGCCGCGCACATCGCTCTTGCCACTGCAGACCGTGCCGATCTCCTTCGTCTCGGTCTTGTTGTCGTAGGTGTAGAAGCCGCCCACCATGCGCTTGCGGCTGGTGGTGGTGATGCGGGCGATGGCGCGCACGTTGAGCGTCGCACCTTCGCGCGGCTTGCCCGCGAGATCGAGCGCCACCGCCTGGAAGCGCAGCTTCTGGCTGGTCGAGACCCAGCCTTCGGTCTTGATGCCCGCGATCACGCCGGCGGGCCAGAGCGTCTGCGTGCTGCGCAGCGTCTGGATCTCGCCGTTCGGATCGGCGTAGCTCGCTTCGAGCAGCAGCTCGCGCGGCGTGAACCGCGCGGGCGGGATCTTGTCGATCGTCACCTTGCCCGCACCGTTGCGGTCGAGCGTGAGCGGCAGCTTGTCGGCGACCACGCGCGCGTCGTCGGCGGGGGATTCCGCATCTTCGGCATTGCCGGTCGCCGCGCCTTCCTTGCGTGGCGGCGAGAAGCTGAAGGCTTCGAAATCAGGGAACGACAGCGACTTGCCGCGCACCATCGCCGACACCCGCACCGGCAGGCTTCCCGCACCGCCGCCCGACACATAGTTGATCTGCACATCGACCGGCACCGCCGTCGCTGCGACCAGCGGGTTCTTGTCGCTCGGGGAGATGCGGCCTTCGAACACCGGCAGGCGGAATTCCTCGACACGGAACTGGCCGGTGCTGTAGTTGCGTTCCGTGTCGCGCGACGCGCCCGAGCCGTTGCGCAGTTCGACTTCGTAGAGCCCGAGCTTGGCGGCGGGCGGGATCTCGAAGGTGTTCTCGCCGCTTAGCCCGCCGGTCGCGGTCCTGCGCCACTTGAGTGGCTGCGTGAACTGCTGCCCGCTGCCGACGTGGGTGACGACCATCGTGTCCGGCTGGCTCGTGGGCAAGCCGAAGCCGCTGCGGGTCTGCGTGCGGATCATGTGCTTCATCGACACCGTCTCGCCGGCGCGCAGCAGCGTGCGGTCGAAGATGGTGTGGGCCACGCGGTCGGGCTCGGCCTCCTGGCTCGTGGGCACGTTGAAGCGCCAGGGCTCGATGCCGCGCTGCCAGTCGGTCCAGGTGAAGGCGAGGTCCTCGACGCCGTCGGCATCCTTCGCGCGCGCGCTGACGAAGTAGGCGTCGGCGCTGTATTCCTCATCGTTGGAGCAGCTCGGCGGATTCACGGGAAGGCTGGCGAAGCGCGCGATGCCGTCCGCATCGGTCGTGCCACTCGCGATCTCCTTGCCGTCGCAGCCGGACACGCGAACGCTGGCTTTGGGCACCACCTTGCCCTTGTCGAGCGTCGTGACCCAGGCCAGCGAGTTCTCGCGCCCCAGCTTGAAGTGCACCGCGAGATTGGTCGCGAGCGCGGTGGTGCGCACGTACATCGTGCGGCCGCCGCCGTAGCGTTCGTCGAGCAGGGCATCGCCGAGCTTCTGCGATGCGATCTCGAGCACGTGGAAGCCCGGTGTGAGCGGGATGCCGATCACCTCGAACGGCCGCGGATCGCCGCTCTCGCTCCTGGGCATGTCGAGTGTGCGCACGCCGCCCTGGCCGCCGAGAAGCGACAGCATGCGGGTCTGCACGTTGTCGCGTTCGTCCTTGTCGATCACCTTCGGCAAGGAGCCCTTCACGTCGCGCGCGGCGGATTTGCGGGAGACCGTGTAGTTGTTGTCGTAGCGGCGCACCTTGCGAAACCACGCGATGATTTCCGCGTCGCTGCGCGGATTGAGATCACTCACCTTGCCGGGTGTCAGCGCCTGTACCTGCAGCGCGGGCTCGACGCGGCGGACCGTCACCGGCATCAGGGCCACGCCGCCGGGCTCTGCAAGCCGCTCAAGCACGCCGAAAGGCGACGCCGCGAACTTGGCGAGCGGCGGCATCGCGCCGGTCGCGACCTTCATCGGAAAACTTCCGGGCGAGGCCAGCATGCGGCCCGATGAATCCTCGAACTTCGCTGGCAGCTCGATGGTGAATTGCGTCTGCTCGGGGAAGGGCGGGGCGAAGCTCACGCCATCGACGAGTGCATCCGCGTTGGCCGTGCTGTCCTCGAACTTCGGCTTGAGCTCCTTGCCGCCGCCCTTGAGCGTGATCTGCGCGGCCAGCTGGCGAGAGACCGAGGCGTTGAAGCGCAGCGCCATCGGCCGCAACGGCAGGCAGGCCGACTGCGCGTTCTCGCGCTCGCAGGTGAAGGAGACGGCGAATGGCTCGCGCACCTCGAAGGTGAGGCGCCGCTCGACATTGTTGGCCACGCCCGAGGGCGTTGCGACGCCCTTGCCGTAGACGATCTGCACGCGGCCGCCCGGCGGAAGGGTGCGGTTGCATTGCAGCGTGACGAACCGGCCGGGCTCCTTCGCGGCGTCGCGGTCGCGGCCCAGGACTTTGAGCAATGCGTTGCGCTGCTCGCCTTCGACGAGCCTGACGGGAATGCGCTCGCCGATGCCGTCGGCAGAACACCAGACGTTGTCCTGCAGGCTCTGCGGCGCGGCGGCGCCATTGAGCTCGAGCATGAAGAGCTGCTGCTCGTCGATCTTTCCATAGCTTGGCTGCCAGTTGCGGATGAACGGTCCGCCGCTGTTGAACTGGTAGCGCTCCGGCCCCGTCAGCGCCGAGCCGCTCGCCGACTTGAATCCGTCCACGCGCGTGACGGTGCAGCGCACGCCGGGCGGCAGGTCGCTCTCGAAGTCGAAGACCCATTGCTTCTCGCCGGTCCAGCGCCCGGTGCCCTTGCCGGCCTGCGCATCGGTGCAGCTCACGGTCAGCGGCGCTGGCGCCCGCGGATCGCCGAAGTTCACGGCGGCCTGGTCGAAGCGGGCGACGACCTGCCGGATGCGGGCGACTTCGCCTTGCGGCGTGAGGCTGGCGATCTGCAGGGCGTGGGCGCTCAGTGCGCCAAAGGCCAGCGCAAGGGCGGCGAAACAGCGCGAAGTCTTTCTTGTGTTCAACGAGGCTTCTCCTTCGGCCGGAAGGGTAGCGCATGGCCGTCGCGCGTCTCTGGCACGCGATGTGCCTCCACTATGATCGATCGATATGAAACTGCTGTTCAGCCACCCCGCCGGCAACCAGAACGTTCGTGCCATGCTCGATGGTCTGCAGCGGGAAGACATGCTGGCGCGTTTCGCCACCACCTTCGCCGCCCGGGAAGACAGCCCGCTGCTCAGGCTGGTGCCGCAGAAGCTCGGCAAGGAGCTGCTCCGCCGTCGCTTCGACGTTCCCCCCGAGAAGATCCTGCAGCATCCCTCGCGCGAGTTCGCCCGCATGATCTGCTTCCGGTTCGGCTGGAATCACTGGGTGCGCCACGAGGAAGGCTTCGCATCGATCGACGGCGTGTTGCACGATTTCGATCGCTTCGTGGCCCGGGCGCTTCCCACCGTCCATCGCGAGCACGGCGTCAAGGCGGTCTACAGCTACGAGGATTCCGCGCTCGACACGTTCAGGCAGGCGAAGTCGCTGGGCATGCGATGCGTCTACGACCTGCCGATTTCCTACTGGGAGGTAGGGCGCCGCCTGATGGAAGAAGAAACGCAACGCCTTCCCGAATGGGTCGGCGCGCTCGGCGGCGGCATGTGCGACACCGATGCCAAGCTGGAGCGCAAGGTGCATGAACTCGAGCTCGCGGACCTGGTCGTGGTGCCGAGCAAGTTCGTTGCCGATTCGCTGCCGGATTGGGCGTCGGGCAAGGCCCGGGTGCTCTCGCCCTTCGGCTCGCCGAGTTCCTCCGGCACCTGGTCGCGCACGGCGGAAGACCCATCGCGCCCGCTCCGGGTGCTCTTCGCGGGCTCGATGGGGCAGCGCAAGGGACTGGCCGACCTGCTGCAGGCGATGCACCTGCTGGGCGGCGAGAACATCGAACTGGTGGTGATGGGCGGGCCGCTCGAATCGCTCGATTTCTATCGCAGGCAGTATGCGGGCTTCACCTACGAGCCGGGCCGGCCGCATGCCGAGGTGCTCAAGCTGATGAACAGTTGCGATGTGTTCTGCCTGCCGTCGCTGTACGAAGGCCGCGCGCTCGTGATGCAGGAGGCCATGAGCCAGGGCTTGCCGCTGGTCATCACGCCGAACACCGGTGGCGAGGATCTCGTGATCGAGGGCAAGACCGGATTCCTGGTGCCGATCCGCTCGCCCGAGCAGATTGCCGAGAAGCTCGCCTGGTTCAACCAGAACCGGCAGGCGCTGATGGCGATGAAGGAGCAGGCGATCCGGCACGCCGCCAGCTACACATGGAGCAACTACAGCGCCACCGTGATCGACGCGATCCGCGCGCTGGCCTAGCCGCTGGCAAGGACCTGACCATGCGGCCTCCGAGGCCGGCATGCCGACGATGAAACGCTATTGGGAAATCGATGCACTGCGCGGGCTGATGCTCCTGCTGATGACCCTGACGCATCTGCCGACGCGCCTCACCGATCCGCTCGGGCAGCCCTTCGGCTTCGTGTCGGCGGCGGAGGGCTTCGTGCTGCTGTCGGCGTTCGTCTCGGGGCTCGTCTACAGCCGGGTCAGCTACAACCAGGGCGTGGATTCGATGCGGCGTGCCTTCTGGCGGCGGGCGCTCAAGGTCTACCTCAGCCAGGCCGCGACGCTGCTGTTTCTCTTCACGATCATCTCGGCGGTGAGTCTGCGCATTGACCAGCCGGCGGTGAAGAACCTGCTGTCGTTCTACCTCGCCAATCCGCGTGAAGGCTTTCTCTATTCGCTGCTATTGATCTACGAGCCGGCGCTGCTCGACATCCTGCCGATGTACATCTTCTTCATGCTGCTCAGCCCGTGGGTGCTGGCCTTCGCGTTGCGGCACGGCTGGACCGGCGTGATGGTCGCGAGCGCGGCGCTGTGGGGGCTGGCGCAGTTCGGCCTGAGCGAATGGCTGTACGGGCTGGTGGTGCGGTTCACCGGGCTCGACGTGCCATTTCATGAGATGGGCGCTTTCAACGCCTTTGCCTGGCAGTTCCTGTGGTTCGCGGGCCTGTGGATGGGGGCCAGCCGCAATTCACCCGATGCGCGGCCATTCCGCTTTCCGGCATCGGTGATTGCAATCGCGACCGCCCTGTTGTTCTATGGCTTCCACTGGCGACACTTCGGCATTCACGGGCAGGCACCCTTCGGTGGCGACGTCGAGCGGAACCTCCTGTTCGACAAATGGCAGCTCGGTCCGCTGCGCATCGTCAATCTCGTGGTGCTCGGCATCGTCGCGATCCAGTGGGGGCCGGCGTTCATGCGGTGGATTCCGCGCCTTCATTGGCTCGAAGCGATGGGGCGTGCCTCGCTGCCGGTGTTCTGCGCGCACCTCGTCGCGGTGCTGCTGGTCCTTGCGATCTACGGCGACAGCCAGACCGCGCGCCCCTGGTGGGGCGATGCGTTGCTGCTGGCGGTCGTGTTCTCTGGGCTCTATGCGGTCGCGCGCGTCAGCCAGTGGCTGGACGGGCGCAAGCCGAAATCGTCGGCGCCGTCAGCGCAGCCCCTGGGCGACTGAGGCATCCACGCGCGTCCCCGGCTCCGCGAGGTGCGACGCGATCACCGATTGCCAGAGGCGGTATCCCTCGTCGGTCATGTGGAGCTGATCCGCGCGGAACAGTTCGGGGCGCGGGCGACCGTCGGCGCCCAGCATCGGCGTGTAGACGTCGATGAATTCTGTGTTGGGCATGCGGCGCAGGTAGGCTGCGATCGCGTCGTTGGTCTCGCGCATCTGCGTCATGAGCTTCACGCGCGAGGGGCTCGGCTTGATCGAGATGTAGGCGATGCGTGTGTCCGGCAACTCGCCCCGCACGGTGTTGGCGAAACGGGCGAAGCTCTCGAGCACCTGCATCGGCGTGCGGTTCTCGGCGAGATCGTTGTCGCCCGCATACACCAGCACGAGCCGGGGCTTGTAGCGCACGACGAGGTCCTGCGCGAAGAGACTGGCGTCCTCCATCGTCGAGCCGCCGAAGCCGCGGTTGATGACCACCGGCTGCTGCGGGAAGTCCTGCGCGATATGGGGCCACATCCGGATCGTGGAGCTGCCGACGAACAGCACGCCGCCGGCGGCCGGCGGCCGTTCCCTGTCGGCCGCGTCGAAGGCGCTCAGCTCCTTCTGCCACCTGGCCTTGGCCGCGACGTAAGCCGGCGTTGCCTGGTGGGGCGCGTCGGCCGGCGCGGTCTGGGCATGCGATGCCAGCGCGGTCGCCAGCGCGAGCGAGGAAAGGACGAGGCGGAGGGTGTTCATCAGCGGCTGTTCCGCCCGATCCCCTGATAGACGATGCCGGCTTCGCGCATCGCGGCGGGCTCGTAGAGGTTGCGGCCGTCGAAGATCACCGGCGACTTCATCATCGCCTTGAGCCGGGTCAGGTTCGGGCTGCGGTAGGCCTTCCACTCGGTGACGATGATCAGCGCGTCAGCGCCGTCCAGGGCGCTCATCGGGTCCTTGGGGGCGCAGTAGCTGATTTGATTGAGCAGCTCGGGCGCATCGGCGAAATCCAGCGCCAGCACGCGGCGCGTTTCCTCGACCGCGATCGGGTCGTGCGCCACCACGCGCGCGCCGGCGCGCACCAGCGCATCGATCACCACGCGGCTGGGCGCCTCGCGCATGTCGTCGGTGTTGGGCTTGAAGGCCAGGCCCCAGAGCGCGAAGGTGCGCCCCTTCAGGTCGGCGCCGAAATGGGCGAGCACCTTGTTCGTGAGCGCGTGCTTCTGGTCGTTGTTCACCGCCTCGACCGATTCGAGCACGCGCAGCGAATGGCCGTACTCCTGAGCGATGCGGGTCAGCGCCTTGATGTCCTTCGGAAAGCAGCTTCCGCCGTAGCCGGTGCCCGCGTACAGGAAGCTGTAGCCGATGCGTGGGTCCGAGCCGATGCCCTGGCGCACCGCCTCGATGTCCGCGCCCACGCGGTCGGCCAGGTTCGCCAGCTCGTTCATGAAGCTGATGCGCGTGGCGAGCATCGCGTTGGCCGCGTACTTGGTGAACTCGGCCGAGCGCACGTCCATCACGCGCGTGCGCTCGTGATTGCGATTGAACGGCGCGTAAAGCTTTCGCATGGACGCCAGCGCTTCACGGCCGTCCTCGTCGTCCGCGCAACCGATGACGATGCGGTCCGGCCGCATGAAGTCCTCCACCGCGGCGCCTTCCTTGAGGAACTCGGGGTTGCTCACCACCGAGAAGCGCAGGTCGGCGCGCCCGCGCTTGTCCAGCTCTTCCTGGATCACGGCCTTGACGCGGTCGGCCGTGCCCACCGGCACGGTGGACTTGTCCACCACGACCTTGAAGCTGGTCATGTAGCGGCCGATGTTGCGCGCGGCGGCCAGCACGTACTGCATGTCGGCGCTGCCGTCCTCGTCGGGCGGCGTGCCCACGGCGATGAACTGGACGTCTCCGTGCGCGACCGAGGCTTCGATGTCCGTCGAGAAATCGAGCCGTCCGGCATCGACGTTCGATGCAACGAGGTCTTCAAGACCCGGCTCGTAGATGGGGATGCCGCCCGCGTTGAGCGTGGCGATCTTGCGTTCGTCCACGTCCAGACAGAAGACGTGGTTGCCGAGGTCCGCGAGGCAGGTGCCGGTGACAAGCCCGACGTAGCCGGTGCCGATGATGGTGATGTTCATGAATTCAGGTTGCGGAAGATTCCGACAGGAGCTTGTCGAAGTATGCAATGGTCTTCTTCAGCCCCTCGTCGAGCTGCGTGCGGGGCGCCCAGCCGCCCAGTTCCTTCTGTGCCACCGTGATGTCGGGGCGGCGCTGCTTGGGGTCGTCGGCCGGCAGGGGCATGCGCACGAGTTTGCTCTTCGAGCCGGTCAGTTCGATCACCTTGTTGGCCAGGTCCAGCATCGAGAACTCGCCCGGGTTGCCGATGTTGACCGGGCCCGGCACCTCGTCGCCGGTGGCCATCATGCGCAGCATCGCGTCGACGAGGTCGTCCACGTAGCAGAAGCTGCGCGTCTGCTGGCCGTCGCCGTAGATGGTGATGTCCTGGCCCTTGAGCGCCTGGACGATGAAGTTCGACACCACGCGCCCGTCGTTCATGTGCATCCGCGGCCCGTAGGTGTTGAAGATGCGCACCACCTTGATGCGCAGCTTGTGCTGGCGGTGATAGTCGAAGAACAGCGTTTCGGCGCAGCGCTTGCCTTCGTCGTAGCAGCTTCGGATGCCGATCGGGTTCACGCGGCCCCAGTATTGCTCGACCTGCGGATGGATCTCCGGGTCGCCGTAGACCTCGCTGGTCGATGCCTGCAGGATCTTGGCGCGCACGCGCTTGGCCAGCCCCAGCATGTTGATCGCGCCGTGCACGCTGGTCTTGGTGGTCTGCACCGGGTCGTGCTGGTAGTGCACCGGCGAGGCCGGGCAGGCGAGGTTGAAGATCTCGTCGACCTCCACATAGAGCGGGAAGGTCACGTCATGGCGCATCAGCTCGAAACGCGGATGCTCGTGCAGATGCTCGACATTGCGCTTGGTGCCGGTGAAGAAGTTGTCCACGCACAGCACGTCGTGCCCCTGCTCCAGCAGGCGGTCGCACAGGTGGCTGCCGAGGAAACCGGCGCCGCCGGTGACGAGAATTCGCTTCGAGGCGTTGTATTGCCGCATGGTCTGGATCACTCCTTGAATCAGATCTGGGGTTGCTGTTGCTGGCGCTTTTCGTACATCTTCGCGTCAACCAGCATCCGGAACCAAAGGGCCTGGAAAAAGGCGAAGTAGAAGCCGGTCCTCCCGTCGAGGAAGCCGAGCCGGAACACATAACGGTAGACAAAGTAGCCGAGCGAGCGCAGGCCCGTCGGCAGCTTGTAGTAGATCTCCTTGATGAAGCGCGTTCGCTCGCGCGCGTCGCCCATCAGTCTCGGCTGAAGCACACTGCCGGATGCCGACGCGGGGCTGAGCTTCTCCTTGGCCTCGGCGTCGCTCCAGCGGTTGTGGCTCGCGATCCAGTCGGTGAGCTTGGCGGCGTTCTTGTCGTGCATGAAGCCGCGCAGCCGGCCGGCCTTGGCGGTGCTGATGAAATGCTGGTCGTAGAGCCGCGCCTCGCAGCGCCCGACACCGGAGCGAAACAGGCGCAGATGCCACGGGTTCACACCACTGAAACGCAGGCGCTTGCCCATGAAGTAGTCGCAGCGCCGGATGAGATAGGCATCGAACCCCGGCTGGCCCGAAAGCAGTGCATCGATCTCGGCGACCGCCCGGTCGTCGAGCACTTCGTCGGCGTCGAGGTGCAACTGCCATTGGTAGTCCTGCTCGATCTGCGAGATCGCCCAGTTGCGCTGGTCGCTGTAATTGGAGAACGGGCGCTGCACCACGGTGCAGCCCAGCTCTGCCAGGATGGCGGGAGTTCCGTCCGAGGAATGGGAATCCACCACGTAAACGTGAGGGCTCACCTTCTTCGCCTGGGCAACCGTTTCGCGAATGATCGAAGCGGAATTGAAGGTCAGGATGACAACGACGCAGCGGGGCTTTTCCATAGGCTTGGCTCGATTGCTGCTTCGACAGAAGCGCAAATCATGCCAAACTTTAGCACTACATTTTTACATTTGGGAACACGTCCGACGGATGGTGTTCCCCCTGCCTATGGCGTATTCCTCACAGGAGGCGGGCGCGATGGCGGGCGATCTGCTGGCGCACCTGTGCAGGCGCGGTGCCGCCCAGGATGTTGCGCGCGGTGAGCGAGCCGCGCAGGGAAAGGACGTCGTAGACATCCTTCTCGATCGTCGGGTTGAAGCCCTGCAGCACCGCCAGCGGCAACTCCGACAGGTCGACCTTGTGTGAAATGGCGGCCTTGACCGCATGCGCCACGGTTTCATGCGCGTCGCGGAAGGGCAGGCCCTTCTTGACCAGGTAGTCGGCCAGGTCGGTCGCGGTCGCGTAGCCGCGCAGCGCCGCCATCTCCATGGCCTCGGGCTTGACGGTGATGCCGCCGACCATTTCCGCAAAGATGCGCAGGGTGTCCTTGAGCGTGTCGACGGTGTCGAACAGCGGCTCCTTGTCTTCCTGGTTGTCCTTGTTGTAGGCCAGGGGCTGGCCCTTCATGAGGGTGATGAGGCCCATCAGGTGGCCGACCACGCGGCCGGTCTTGCCGCGGGCGAGTTCGGGAACGTCGGGGTTCTTCTTCTGCGGCATGATCGAACTGCCGGTGCAGAAGCGGTCCGCGATGTCGATGAAGCCGAAGGACTGGCTCATCCAGAGCACCAACTCTTCGCTCAGGCGGCTGATGTGCACCATCGCCAGCGAGGCCGCCGAGGTGAACTCGATCGCGAAGTCGCGGTCGCTCACCGCATCGAGGCTGTTCTGGCAGACGCCGTCCATGCCCAGCGCCTTGGCCACGGCTTCGCGGTCCAGCGGGTAGCTCGTGCCGGCCAGGGCGGCGGCGCCCAGCGGCAGGCGGTTGACGCGCTTGCGCACGTCGCCCATGCGTTCGGCATCGCGCGAGAACATCTCCACGTAGGCCAGCATGTGGTGGCCGAAGCTCACCGGCTGCGCCACCTGCAGGTGCGTGAAGCCGGGGAGGATCACCTCCACGTTCTTCTCGGCGAGGTCGAGCAGCGATTTCTGCAGATCGGCCAGGAGCCCGCCGATCAGGTCGATTTCGCCACGCAGCCAGAGCCGGACGTCGGTGGCGACCTGGTCGTTGCGGCTGCGGCCGGTATGCAGGCGCTTGCCGGCGTCGCCCACGAGTTGCGTGAGGCGGGCCTCGATGTTGAGGTGCACGTCTTCCAGGTCGAGCTTCCACTCGAATTGCCCGGATTCGATTTCCTCGCGAATCTGCTTCATCCCGCGTTCGATTGCGGCGTGGTCCTGCGCGCCGATGATGCCTTGGGCCGCCAACATGCCGGCATGCGCCAGCGAGCCCTCGATATCTGCCTGCCACAGCCGCTTGTCGAAGAACACGCTGGCGGTGTAGCGCTTGACGAGGTCGCTCATCGGTTCGGAGAACAGGGCGGACCAGGCTTCGGATTTCTTGTCGAGTTGGTTTTGAGTCATGGGAGACGGCCGGGAGGCAATAATGGGTTGGTCACCCAGTGTTTCATTGATGCGCAACCCGTCGATTTTATCGGCCACCCCTTCGCCATCGTCCAGGACGAAACCGGCTTCGGTCCCGGCCGCTTCCGTACCCGCGCCTCTGGGTTCGGTGGTTTTCGACGCCTGCCAGATCGGCGTCGTGCTGCGCGCGGTGCTTTTCGTCGAAGTCGTGGTGGCGGTCGCCACGCTGTTTCTGGCGGCCTCGCCGTCCGAATGGCTGCTGCTGGCGGCGACCGTGACGGGTGGCGCGCTGCCGGCGACCCTGCTCTGGCTGCTCGTCGGATGCGCCCTCAAGAAGCCCCTCGGCCGCCTGCCCCTGCGGGCGCAGTACGGGGCTGGCGCGCTACTCGGCGCGGTGGCGGGGCTCTACGGCTGCGGTCTGCTGCGGTTGACCGGTGTGATCGCGGCCTCTGCCTGGGTGGCGAGCGCCCTGGCCGGCGCGCTGTTCGCGAGCCTGATCGTTGCCGCACTGGTGCTGCGCGCGCGGGGGCGAACACCGGCGGCGACCACGGCGCGCCTGGAAGAACTTCAGTCGCGCATCCGACCGCACTTTCTGTTCAACACGCTCAACAGTGCCATCGCGCTGGTGCGCCACGAGCCGGCCAAGGCCGAAGCCATGCTGGAGGACCTGAGCGAACTCTTCCGGCAGGCGCTGGCGGACCCCGGCGAGTCGGTCACGCTGGCCGACGAAATCGCGCTCGCGGAGCGCTACCTCGCCATCGAGCAGGTGCGATTCGGCGACCGGATGCGCGTGCGCTGGGACCTCGACCCGGACGCCAATTCCGCGCGCCTGCCGCCGCTGCTGCTGCAGCCGCTGGTGGAAAACGCAGTCAAGCATGGCGTGGAGCCAAGCCCCGAGGGCGCCAAGTTGCGCATCCGCACGGAACGCCGCGGCAGCATGGTGCTGATCGAGGTCATCAACAGCCTGCCGCCGCTGCGCTGGGCCGACGAACCTTTGCCGCGCGGCCACGGCATTGCGCTCGGCAATGTGCGCGACCGCCTGCATCTCCTGCACGACATGCGGGCGCAGTTCAGCGCCGGCCTGGACCAGAAGCACTATCGCGTGCGCATTGCCATTCCAGCTGAACCATGAATTCTCTTCGCACCTTGATCGTCGATGATGAAGCCTTGGCGCGTTCCCGGATGCGCGCGCTCCTGGCGGATTGCCGCTCGCCAGCCGCCGACATCGTCGGCGAAGCGGCGAACGGCGAAGCCGCCCTGGAGCAGCTTGGTACGCAGCGTCTCGACCTCGTGCTGCTGGACATCCACATGCCCGGCATCGATGGCCTCGAGTTCGCGCGCCACCTGCGCAGCCGGCCGGACGCGCCAGCCGTGATCTTCGTCACTGCCTATGCGGCGCACGCGGTGACGGCGTTCGAGCTCGAGGCGGTCGACTATTTGACGAAGCCGGTGCGCGTCGAACGCCTCCAGCAGGCCTTGCAGAAGGTGGCGCGCCATCTGGGCGACCGCCAGCCGGCTGCCGTGCAGGAGCCCCAGGACGTGCTGCTGATCCTCGATCGCGGCCGGACCGAGCGCGTGCCGCTGTCGGAGGTGCTCTATCTGAAGTCCGAGTTCAAGTACCTCACGGTGCGTACCGCGCAGCGCAGCCACATCTTCGATGGCTCGCTCTCCGACCTGGAGGAGCGCTATCCGAAGCGCTTCGTGCGCGTGCATCGCAACGCGCTCGTGGCGCGGGCCGCGATCCGTGCGCTCGAGAAATACGACGATGGCGAGGAGGCGGAAGGCTGGGCCCTGCGGTTGGACGGCATACCGGAACCTGTCGTGGTGTCGCGGCGGCAGCTTCCAACCGTTCGCGAGGTGCTGAAGGAGCCGCGGTGAGCGACGGCCCGGACACCAGGAACGAAGCGCCCGAAGCGCCCCCCGAGGCCGAGCCCGAGCGCGTGTTGCTGCACATGCCGGTGGACGTGCGCAGTGCGTCGCTGGTGGCGCTCGCGGTCCTCGGGAGCGTGTTCGCGTTGCACTGGGCGGCGGCGGTGTTCATCCCGCTGATGGTGAGCCTGATGCTCACCTACGCCCTGGCGCCGCTGGTCGATCTGCTCGAACGCTGGAAGGTGTCGCGCTGGGTCGGGTCCGCCGTGATCCTGCTCGCCCTCGGCGGCGCAATGGGATGGACGGGCTATTCGCTCTCCGGCAGTGCGCAGGACCTCGTCGATGCGCTGCCCGTCGCGGCGCAGAAGCTACGACTCGCCGTGCGCGGCGACGGCCGGGCGAAGGACCCGAGCACGCTCGACACCGTGCAGAAGGCGGCCGCGCAGATCGAGCAGGCCGCCGAGGAGAATTCGGCCAAGGTCGCTGCGCGCAAGGGCGTCGCGCGCGTGGTCATCGAGCGGCCAGCCTTCAATGTCAGGGACTACCTGTGGAGCGGCACGGTCGGCCTGATCGCGGCGGCGGGGCAGCTCACGCTGATCGCCTTCCTGACCTACTTCGCATTGGGCTCGGGGGACACCTTCCGCCGCAAGCTGGTCAAGATCACCGGCCCAAGCCTGCAGAAGAAGAAGATCACGGTGCATGTGCTCGACGCCATCACGAAGAACATCGAGCGCTTCCTGCTGGTGCAGATCCTGACCAGCGCGCTCGTCGGCATCGCGACGGGATTGGCGTTCTGGGCCATCGGCCTGGAGAGCGCGGCGGTCTGGGGCATCGTGGCCGGCGTGACCAACCTCATTCCCTACATCGGTTCGGTCATCGTGATGGCGACCGCCGGGCTGGTGGCCTTCCTGCAGTTCAACAGCGTGCAGATGGCGCTGCTCGTGGGCGGCAGTTCGTTGCTCATCCATACCCTGGTGGGCAATCTGCTTCTGCCGATCCTCACCAGCCGGACGAGCCAAATGAACCCGGTGGCGGTGTTCGTCGGCGTGATCTTCTGGGGCTGGCTTTGGGGCATCTGGGGTCTGCTGCTGGGCATCCCGATCATGATGGTCGCCAAGGCCATCTGCGATCACGTCGAGGACCTGCAGCCTATCGGGGAACTCCTCGGAGAGTAGATCCCATCACCGTCAAGGCCGTGGAGCGTTAGCCAGGGCACCCCCGGAACCGGCTTCGCCGGGCCGCCGGGTGCGCCCCCTGGAAGGGGGTGCAGAGCCACACGAAGTGGGCGAGGCTGGGGGTCAGCCCGTATTCCTTAGGCCGGCGGCTACCCCGTTGATGGACATGTGAATGCCACTGCGGAGCCGTTCGTCGATCTGCCCCGCGCGATAGCGCCGCATCAACTCCACCTGCAGATGGTGCAGCGGATCGATGTACGGGAAGCGGTGGCGGATCGAGCGTTGCATCTCGGCATTGCCTTCCAGCCGCTGCTTCTCGCCGGTGATGAGCACCAGCGCGTCCGAGGTGCGGTGCCACTCGGCGTCGATCATCGAGAACACCTTCTGCCGCAGCTTGCGGTCGGCAACCAGTTCCGAGTAGCGTGAGGCCAGCGCGAGATCGCTCTTGGCAAGCACCATGTCCATGTTCGACAGCAGGGTGCGGAAGAAAGGCCACTGCGCGTACATGCGCTGCAGCAGCGCCTGCCGTTCCTTGCGCGCGGCGGGGCTGCCGGCGTTGCCCAGGAACTTCTCGATCGCCGAGCCGAAGCCGTACCAGCCCGGCAGCGTGAGACGGCACTGGCCCCAGCTGAAGCTCCATGGCACCGCGCGCAGGTCTTCGATGCTGCGGCTCGGGTTGCGCGAGGCAGGCCGCGAGCCGATGTTGAGCTCCGCGATCTCGCGGATCGGCGTGGCGCTGAAGAAGTAGTCGCCGAAGTTGGGTGTGTCGTACACCAGCGCGCGGTACGCGGCCATGCTCGCCGAGGAGAGTTCCGCCGCAGCGGCCATGAAAGTGCTCGGCGCTGCCTTCGCGCTCGGCAGCAGCGTCGCTTCGAGCGTGGCCGCGACCAGCGTTTCGAGATTGCGGCGCCCGATCTCGTGGTTGGCGTACTTCGAGCCGATCACCTCGCCCTGCTCGGTCAACCGGATCTGTCCGCGCACCGTGCCCGGGGGCTGCGCGAGGATCGCCTGGTAGCTCGGTCCGCCGCCGCGGCCCACCGTGCCGCCGCGGCCATGGAACATGCGCAGGCGGATTGGGGCCCCCACGCTCGGCGCTGACGCGTCCTCGCTGCCCCCCGAGGGGGCGCTCGCCCGCTTGGGGCGGCCCGGCGCGGGACTCGGCACGCGGCTCTCGGCGTTCAGCTCGTCGAACAGCGCCACCAGCGCGAGGCCCGCGCGGTAGAGCTCCCAGTTGCTGGTGAAGATGCCGCCGTCCTTGTTGCTGTCGCTGTAGCCGAGCATCACGTCCTGCTCGGCGCCCGAGCGCTGGATCAGCCCATGGATGCCCGGCAGCGCATAGAAGGCGCGCACGATCGGCGCGGCGTTGCGCAAGTCCTCGATGGTCTCGAACAGCGGCACCACGATCAGGTCGCAGGTCGCGCTCTCGGCGAGGGTTCCGCGCAGCAAGCCGACTTCCTTTTGCAGCAGCAGCGCTTCGAGCAGGTCGCTCACTGTTTCGGTGTGGCTGATGATGTAGTGCCGGATGGCCGCCGCGCCGAAGCGCGCACGCGCGGTGCGTGCGGCGGCGAAGATGGCCAGCTCGCTCTTTGCCAATGGGGAGTAGTCCGCATCGGGCACGCGCAGGGGGCGCGCGTCGTCGAGCAGGCGCAGCAGCAGCGTCTGCTTGGCCTCTTCGGCGAGGGAGGCGTAGCCGGGCTCGATGCGCGCTGTCGCAAGCAGCTCGGCGACGACGGCTTCATGCTTGTCGGAGCTCTGGCGCAGGTCCACCGTCGCGAGATGGAAGCCGAACACTTCCACGGCGCGGATGAGTGGATGCAGCCGTTGCGCCGCCAGCACCGCGCCATGCTGGTCGACGAGCGATTCCTCGATCGTGCGCAGGTCGGCAAGGAACTCTTCGGCGTGCAGATAGGGGTTCTGCGGCGGAACCGCGTGACGCGCGGCCTGGCCACCGGTGAGGTCGCGCAAGGTGGCGGCGAGCCGCGAATAGATGCCGGTGAGCGCGAGGCGATAAGGCTCGTCCACGCGGTGCTCGTTCTTGTCGGGCGAGCGTTCGGCCAGCGCCTGCATCTCGACCGACACATCCACCAAGGTGGCCGACAACGACAGCTCGCCGCCGAGGTAGTGCACTTCCGTCAGATAGTGGCGCAGCGCCAGTTCGGCCTGGCGCCGCAGCGCGTATTCGAGCGTCTCTGCGGTGACGTTGGGATTGCCGTCGCGATCGCCGCCGATCCACTGGCCCATGCGCAGGAAAGGCGCCACGGAGGGCACGGTGTCGCCGTGCGCGAGGGCCTTCTCCAGGTCGGCGTAGACGCGCGGGATCTCGCGCAGGAAGGTGGCTTCGTAGTAGCTCAGCGCGTTCTCGATCTCGTCGGCGACCGTGAGCTTGGAAAAGCGCAGCAGCCGCGTCTGCCAGAGCTGCGTGACGCGGGTGCGCATCTGCTCTTCGTTCTCCGCGTATTCGATCGGCGTCAGCGCGTCCTTCTTGCCCGCAAAGGCCAGCTGGCGCAACGCGATCTCGTCGCGCGCCGCGAGCAACTGGGCGATCGCACGTTCGGCATCCAGGATGCTCTTGCGCTGCACTTCCGTCGGGTGCGCGGTAAGCACGGGCGAGACGTAGCTGTGCGCAAGCGATTCCACGACAGCTTCCGGCTTGATGCCGGCCTTGCGGATGCGCGCGAGCGCGGTCTCCAGGCTGCCCTCGGCGCTTTCGCCGGCGCGTTCGGCCTCGGTGCGGCGGCGGATCTGGTGCCGGTCCTCGGCGAGGTTGGCCAGATGGCTGAAGTAGGTGAAGGCGCGAATCACGCTCACCGTCTCGGCCGCGCTCAGGCCCTTGAGCAGGTTCTTGAGCGCGCGATCGGCGGCATGGTCCGCATCGCGGCGGAAGGCCACCGAGAGCGTGCGGATCTTCTCGACCAGCGCATACGCCGCTTCGCCTTCCTGCTCGCGGATCACGTCGCCGAGGATGCGACCGAGCAGGCGGATGTCGGCGATCAGTGGCAGGTCTTCATCGTTGGCTTTCCGCTTGTGGGCGGTCGGGGCGGGGCTCGTCTTCATCTCGAAACTTCTCCTCGTCGAATAGGCCTGCGGCGAACGTTGCTGCGGCGCAACATGCTAGCATCCCCGCGGTACTTCTCTCTCAATGGAACGGTCTTGAGCAACATCGTGATCGCCACACGCGAAAGCCGTCTGGCGATATGGCAGGCGGAGCACGTGAAGGCGCTTCTGCAAGAACAGGGCCACGCAGTCAGCCTTCTGGGCATGACGACGCGCGGCGACCAGATCCTGGATCGCTCCCTCAGCAAGGTCGGCGGCAAGGGGCTCTTTGTCAAGGAACTCGAGCTTGCGCTCGAGGAAGGCCGTGCCGACATCGCAGTGCATTCGCTCAAGGATGTGCCGATGGATCTGCCCGAGGGCTTTGCGCTGGCCTGCGTGCTGGAGCGTGAAGACCCGCGTGACGCGCTCGTCTCGTCGCGGTTCGATTCGCTCGACGCCTTGCCGCAGGGCGCGGTGGTCGGCACCTCCAGCCTGCGGCGGGTGGTGCTGCTGCGCTCACTGCGGCCCGACCTTCGCATCGAACCGTTGCGCGGCAATCTCGACACCCGTCTGCGCAAGCTCGACGAAGGCCAGTACGACGCGATCGTGCTCGCTGCCGCGGGCCTCAAGCGACTGGGCCTCGGAGGCCGAATCCGCGAGGTCTTCGAACCCGATGCGATGCTGCCCGCGGCCGGGCAGGGCGCGCTGGGCATCGAGGTGCGCGCGGACCGCGCCGACCTGATCGAGCTGCTCGCGGCATTGGGGAGCCGGCCCGACTGGCTCGCCACCGCCGCCGAGCGCGCGGTGAGTCGCGCCATGGGCGGCAGTTGCTCGATGCCGTTGGCCGCACACGCCCGGTGGCAGCCCGGGGGCGAATTGCGCATCGATGCCGCATGGGGCGACCCGGAAGGTGCCGCGCCGCTGGTGCGGGTGCATGTTGAGGCGAACGTGCCGGACTTCGCGCAGGCGGGCGCGCTGGGTGACAGCGCCGCCGACCTCCTGCGCGCGGGCGGTGCGCACTGAGATGCCGCGACGGCGCGTGATCGTCACCCGTCCTGCGCGGGAAGCCTCGCGGTGGGTGGCCGATCTGCGTGGCGCGGGGGTCGATGCCATCGCACTGCCGCTGATCGAGATCGCATCGCTCGAGGACCGGCATCGCGTCGAGGAAGCCTGGCAGCGAATCGCCAGCTACGACGCGCTGATGTTCGTAAGCGCCGCGGCGGCGACGCATTTCTTTGATGGCGCGAGCATCGACGCAGCCGCCCATTGCCGGTTCTGGGCCACCGGCGCCGGCACCGTGCGCGGGCTGCGCGAGGCCGGCGTGCCCGCGTCGTCGATCGACGCGCCTGCGGCCGATGCGGCCCAGTTCGACTCCGAGGCGCTCTGGGCGCTGGTTCGGTCGCAGGTGCGTCCGGGCATGCGCGTGCTGATCGTTCGAGGCGGCGATGCGACCGGTCAGGCCGTGGGCCGCGAATGGCTGGCGCGCGAGATCGCCGAGGCGGGGGCGACATGCGACGCGGTGGCGGCCTATCGCCGGCTCGTACCCGCCATCGGTGAGGCCGAGCGGCGCGTGATTGCGGAAGCCGCCGACGGTTCGGCCATCTGGCTCTTCAGCAGCTCGGAGGCGATCGCCAATCTCCGCGCGCTGGCCCCGACGGTCGAGTGGCACGCCGCAGGTGCACTTGCGACGCACGAGCGCATCGCGCACGCCGCTCGCACCGCCGGCTTCGGCCGCGTGCGGGTGTCCTCACCTTCCCTGTCGTCGTTGGTCGCGTCGATAGAATCCTTCGCATGAGCGACGCTTCCGTCTTGATCGAGCCTGTGCCAGATCCCGCGGTGCGCGCTGCAGCGCCTGTTGCCGCGATGGCCGGCCCTGCCGCCGCAGCCGCCCTGTTGTCGAAGTTGCTGATCGGCGTCCTGGCGGTCGTCGCGCTCGTGGCCCTGGTGATCGCGATCGCGCTGTGGCAGAAGGTCAGCGGCATGCAGGAGCAACTCGCGCGGCAGAGCGCGGACGCCCTCGCGCAGTCGCTCGAGGCCCGTACCCTGGCACGCCAGGCGCACGAAGTCGTGCGTGATACGGCTGCGCGCCTCGCGCTGGCAGAAACGCGCCTCAACGAGGTCGTGCTCCAGCGGTCGCAGCTCGAGGAACTCATGCAAAGCCTCTCGCGTTCGCGCGACGAGAACCTCGTGGTCGACATCGAGGCCGCCGTGCGGACCGCCTTGCAGCAGGCGCAGGTAACGGGCAACGTCCAGCCGCTTCTGGCGACGCTGAAAGCTGGCGACCAGCGCATCGAACGCGCCTCGCAGCCGAGACTCGCGCCGCTGCAGCGCGCGATGCAGCACGATGCCGACCGGCTGCGCGCATCGGCGAGCGCCGACGTGGGTGAGGCGCTCCAGAAGATCGACGAGCTGATCCGCAGCCTCGACGACCTGCCGGTGATCAACGCGGTCGCAATGCGCGGAAGCGGCAATGCACTCCAGGCCGAGCCGGTGCCGCCGGGCGCGCCGTGGTGGGAGCGCATCCTGCTGGTGATCCGCGGCGAGGCGCGCGCGCTGCTGCGCGTGGGCCGCATCGATCGCCCCGAGGCGGTGCTGCTGACGCCCGACCAGACCTTCTTCCTGCGCGAGAACCTGAAGCTCAAGCTGCTCAATGCACGCCTGTCGATCCTCTCGCGCCAGGTCGAAACGGCGCGCGGCGAACTCGCGGCGGTGTCGGCATCGCTCAATCGCTACTTCGACCCGGCATCGCGCCGCGTGCAGGCCGCGGCCACGCTCCTCCAGCAGATCCAGGCGCAGGTGAAGACCACCGAGCCGCCGCGGATCGATGAAACCCTCGCGGCCCTGGCGACGGCCGCTGCCGGGCGCTAGGGATCATGCGCGCGGCTCTCTGGCTACTCGCACTGTTCGGCATCGCGGCCGCGGTCGCGCTTTTCGCGGGCAACAACCAGGGCACGATCACCGTCTTCTGGCCGCCGTGGCGGGTCGACCTGTCGCTGAACCTCGTGTTGCTCCTGCTGTTCGCGGCCTTCGTCTTCCTTCACCTGGCCCTGCGCGGCCTGTCGGCCCTGTTCTCGCTGCCGAAGCAGGCGCGGCAATGGCGGCTCCAGCAGAAGGAGCGCGCCTTGCATGCGTCGCTTCTCGATGCCGCGGTGCAACTGCTGGCGGGGCGCTTCTCGCGTGCCCGCAAGGCAGCATTGGCCGCTCTGGTGCAGGAGCGGGCGCTGGCCGCGCTCGATGCCCACTTGCCGGCCGCGCCGCAGGTCCGCGTGATGGCGCACCTGCTGGCGGCGGAGAGTGCGCAAGCCCTGCAGGACAGGCCCGCGCGCGACGCGCATCTGCAGCAGGCGCTCAACGAAAGCGCGGATCGCGGCGCCATGGCAACGCCGGAGACCCGCGAGGGCGTGCAATTGCGGGCCGCGCGCTGGGCGCTGGACGATCGCGATGCGCCCGGTGCGCTCGCGCGCCTGGAAGAGCTGCCGCACGGCGCGCAGCGGCGCACGCTGGCTCTGCGCATCCGACTGAAGGCTGCCCGGCAGGACCGGCGGACGCTCGAGGCACTGGAAACCGCGCGTCTCCTCGCGAAGCACCGCGCGTTTTCGGACTCGGGGGCGCAGAGCATCGTGCGCGGCCTGGCGACCGAACTGCTGTCGGGTGCGCACGACCCGGCGCAGCTCCTGCGCGCCTGGAACGAGTTCGAGGTGAGCGAGCGCGAGATTCCGGACGTCGCGATTCACGCGGCCCAACGCATGGTCACCCTGCGCGGCGATCTGTCGGTGGCCCGCGCGTGGCTGTTGCCGATCTGGGAGCGGATGATCCAGCAGCCGCAAAGCCTCGGCGAGTCGCTGCGCGTCAAGCTGGTGCGTGCGCTCGAAGCGGGGCTGGATTCCGTGGATGCGGAGTGGCTCTCGCGCATCGAGTCCGCCCAGCGCAACAACCCGCGCGATGCCAATCTGCAGTACCTCGCGGGCATGGCCTGCATGAAGCGCCAGCTGTGGGGCAAGGCGCAACAGTTGCTCACACAGGCCGGCCTCGGCTTGCAGGACGTCAACCTCCATCGGCGGGCTTGGCAGGCGCTGGCCCAACTCGCCGAGGCGCGCGACGACGCCGATCAGGCGTCCGCCGCCTGGAAGCGCGCCGCGCAGACAGAGAATCCCTGATTCAGCCATGCTGGGTGCGGCTCTGGTGCTACTGAATTTGTAGCGTCGGACTCAAAAGGAGGGCTTTCCGATCCGCTGTATGTCGGTAAATTTCTCCTTTTAATGCAGTCTTTTGGCGTACTGCCTTGCAGGCCTTCATCCACCTTACGCACTAAGCCACGAAAGGGTTTGAGTCGTTATCTTTCCTGAGGTACAGTGGTAACTGTTTGCAAAAGTATTCATTTCAGGGTCACGATGCGGGGTTGGTTTTGAAACGTTATTTCCTCCATGCCACTTGCCTGGCGGCGGCCGCTCTGCTGGTCCAAGGCTGCGCGCCGCTGGGGCCAGGCTTCACCTCCGCGAGCGGTGACGCCGCCAAGGCCGTGTCGCCCTCGGGTTTCTCCACGAACGAGATCGATCCGCCGCCGGCGGGCGCGATCACCGAGATCACGCCCGAACTGATTCACGCGCAGCGCGCCGCCACAGCGCAATCGACTGTCGGCCCGGAAGTGAGAAAGCTGATCGGCGACATCGGCCCCTACCGGATCGGCCCGGGTGACGTGCTGGGCATCCTGGTGCTGGATCACCCGGAAATCATCTACAGCACGCCCCCCTCGAGCGGCGGCGGAGATGTCGGCAGCGTGTCTGCGGCGCCCGGCTACATCGTGTCGACGACCGGGCAGTTGAGCTTCCCGTACGCCGGCACGCTGAATGTGAACGGCATGACGATCGAGGAAGTCGAGCAGGCGCTCGTCAAGCGCCTGTCACGTGTCTTCCGGGATCCGCAACTGAGCGTGCGCGTCAACTCTTTCCGCAGCAAGCGCGCCTATATGGAAGGCGAGGTGCGCACGCCCGGCGTGATCGTCTTCAGCGACATCCCGATGACGCTGGCGGAGGCGCTCAATCGGGCGGGAGGCCTGACCGCCAACGGCGATCGCTCCGCCGTCGACCTCACGCGCGACGGCAAGATGATGCAGTTGAACCTGGTGGCCATGGCGGATGCGGGCATCAATCCCAGCCGGATTCCGCTGAAGCCGGGCGACATGCTGTACATCCGGGGTCGCGACGAAAACAAGGTCGCCGTCTTCGGCGAAGTGAACAATCAACTCGGCGTGCCGATGCGCAACGGCCGGCTCAGCCTGAGCGACGCGTTGGTGGAGGCGGGCGGCGTGAACCTCAACACCGCCAATCCGCTGCAGATCTTCGTGATCCGCAACGAGCCGACGGGCGGCCAATCGATCTTCCATCTCGATGCGAAGACGCCGACGGCGATCGCGATGGCGGATGGATTTGCGTTGCGAGCCAAGGACGTGGTCTACGTCGATCCGGTGCAACTGGTCCGCTGGAACCGTGTGCTCAACCTGATCCTGCCGACCGCGACGACCTGGACCTCCTACCGTGGCGTCGTCAGGTCGGGCTCGAGTCAATGACGGGCTGATCGTGACCATCCGCAACGTCCTCGTCGTCTGCCTGGGAAACATCTGCCGAAGCCCGATGGCGGAAGGGCTCTTCGGCGCTGCGCTGCCGAACGCGCAAGTCGCTTCCGCGGGGCTCCAGGCTCTCGTCGGCAAGCCGGCGGACCCCATTGCCCGCGAGCTCATGGAGGAGCGCGGCATCGATATCGCCGATCACCAGGCGCGGCAGCTCGATGCGCAGATGTGCCAGCGCGCGGATCTGATCCTCGTCATGGACCGCGAGCAGCGCCGTGCGGTCGAGGAGCGCTACCAGTTCGCGAGAGGCAAGGTGTTCCGTCTCGGCGAGTTCAGCGACCGCGACGTGCTGGATCCCTACCGGGCCGGCCGGGATGCCTTCCTGCACTCGCTCACGCTCATCGAAGACGGCGCCCAGCAGTGGGCCAAACGCATTTCCAGAGTATCCAGTTAATGAACTCCACTCTTACCCCCAAGGCCGGTCCCAGCGCGTTCGAAACGCCGGAGGAAGAGGACTTCGACATCAGTCGATACCTCGAGGTGCTGCAGTCCAACAAGTGGCTGATCGCCGGGATCGCGCTCGTGGTCTTCGTGGCCGGTTTCATCTATGCGTTTCTCGAAAGGCCCGTGTACGAGGCCGCCATGGTCATCCAGGTCGAAACCTCGGAAGGCGGCGGTGGCAAGGGCGCCCTGGCCGAGGCCGGCGGGCTGATCGACGTGAAGGCGCCTGCCAGTGCGGAAATCGAGATCCTCCGCTCGCGAATGATCGCGACGAAGGCGGCCGAGGCGGCCAATCTCTTCGTCGTCGCGACGCCGCGCTACATCCCGTACATCGGCGGCTGGCTCGCGCGGCGCTCGACCTCGCTGTCGGACCCGGGGTTTCTCGGCCAGGGCGGCTACGTCTCCGGCCAGGAAAGCATCGAGGTCTCGAAGTTCAACGTGCCGGAACCGCTCGAAGGCGCGGGCTTCATCGTCACCGCGAAGGACGGCGGGCGCTATGCGCTCTCCGGGCCCGGCCTGACCGAGCCGCTGAGCGGAACGGTCGGCACGACGTTGAAAGGCACCAGCACCCAGGGACCGATCGAGCTGATGGTCACCGAGCTGGCGGGCAAGCCCGGTGCGGAATTCAATCTTCAGTCCCAGCCCAAGCTGCCCACCATCATCGGCCTGCAGAACAGCCTGAACGTGTACGAGCGCGGCAGGGCATCGGGGATCATCAACGTGTCGCGGCAGGACACCGATCCGCACCAGCTCACGCGTGTGCTGAACGCCGTGGGCGCGGAATACGTGCGACAGAACATCGAACGCAAGGCGGCGGAAGCGCAAAAGACGCTCGCGTTCCTCGACGTGCAGCTGCCGCAGTTCAAGAAGCAGCTCGAGGCCTCCGAAGACGTCTACAACCGCTACCGCAACCAGAAGGGCACGGTGGACTTCAGCCAAGCCGCCTCGATTGCGGTCACCCAGTCGGTGGACCGCCAGACGAAGCTGCTGGAAGCCCAGCAGCGGCGGCGCGAACTCGAGGCGCGCTTCACCTCCGCCCATCCGCTGGTCCAGACGCTGGACGCACAGATTGCCGCGCTCAAGAGCGATCTGGGCGACATCCAGCAGCGCATCAAGCAGCTGCCCGAGGTGCAGCAGGAAGCGGTGCGCATGGAACGCGACGTGAAGGTGAACACCGAGCTGTATCAGTCGCTGCTCAACAACGCGCTGCAACTGCGGCTGGTGAAGGAAGGCAAGATCGGCAACGTGCGCGTGCTCGACGCGGCTGTCGTGCCGCAATACCCGATCAAGCCGAACCGCAAGGTGATCATCGGCGCCGCGCTCGCGCTGGGGCTGTTCCTCGGCATCGTCGCGGCCTTCCTGCGCAACGCCTTCGTCGAACGCCGCATCCGCGATCCGCACGAGGTCGAGGTCAACAGCGGCCTGCCGGTGTTTTCGTCCATTCCGGTGAGCTCGCACCAGGATGCGATCGCCAAGCGGCGCCTGAGCGGCGCCACGGGTGTGAGGCTGCTGGCAATCGAGCATCCCGACGATCCCGCGGTGGAGAGTCTGCGAAGCCTGCGCACGGCGATGCAGTTCGCGATGCTCGAATCGCCGAACAACCGCGTGCTGATCACGGGCCCGACGCCGGGCGTCGGCAAGAGCTTCGTGTCTGCGAACTTCGCGGCGCTGATGGCGGCTGCCGGGCGGCGCACGCTGCTCATCGACGCGGACCTGCGCCGTGGCCACACGCACCAGTACCTCGGGTTGCAGCGGCACGGCGGTCTGTCCGAACTGATCGCGGGCAGCCTGACGATCCAGCAGACAGTTCACAAGCAGGTGGTCCAGAACCTCGACTTTCTGGCGACCGGCCAGCTGCCGCCGAACCCGGCCGAACTGCTGGTGTCGGATTCGTTCAAGACCGCGCTGGAGCGCCTGTCGGAACAGTACGACCTGCTGGTGATCGACTCGCCGCCCGTGCTGGTGGCCGCCGACACGAGCACCGTGGCTGCGCACACAGGCACCGTGCTGCTGGTGGCGCGCGCCGACCTGTCGACCATGGGCGAAATCAAGGAAAGCACGCGGCGCCTTGCAATGAGCGGCAAGGCAGCCACCGGGGTGCTTCTGAATGCGATGAATCTCGGCCGCCGGACGCTGTCGGCATCGAAGTACGGCCGCTATCGCTACACCCACTACAACTACGAAAGCATCCTGCCCGAAGAGCAGTGATCGCGGGGCCGCGTCAGCGGCGCGTGTCCGCCACGCAGGCTTTCAGGTCGCGCTCGAACTGCCTGAGCACTGCGTCGCGGTCGAAGTTCTCTTCCGCATAGGTCCGTGCGCGGATGCCGAGTTCGCGCCGCCGTTCCGGCTGCGAGGCGAGCGAGAGCACCGCATCGGCAAAGGCTTTCGGATCGTCCGGCGGCACCGCGATGCCGCATTTCGCGGTGACCTGGCCGAGCTCCGTCTCTGACCTGGCGCCCGCGACCACGGGCCTGCCGCTGCTCAGGATGCCGGTGAGCTTGGACGGCATCACCAGATCGGCGGCGTCGGCGCGCTGCGGCAGCAGATGGATGTCCGCGAGCCCGAGGAGATCGCCCAGACGCTCCATCGGCTGCAGGTCGAGGAAGCGCACGTTCGACAATTTCTCGCAGCGCTTCATGAGGTCTGCGCGGCCGGCGCCGTTGCCGCAAAAGACGAAGTGGATATCTCGATGCCCGGCGAGCAGCGATGCCGTCTCGGCCAGCAGCTCGAGTCCCTGCTTGGCGCCCATGTTGCCCGAATAGAGCGCGACGACCGCATCGGGCGCAAGGCCCAGTTCGGCGCGATATGGGCTCGCGCCGGCGAGCGGCCGGATGGCCGAGACGTCGGCCCAGTTGGGCAGCGAGACCAGGCGCGCATCCTCGGTCCCTTTGCTGGTCGCGCGCTCCATCATCCGCATGGATATCGTCGAGATGCGATCGAAGCAGCGCATGAGCCGGCGTTCCATCGAGGCGACGATCGAACGCATCCGCCGGCCCTTGAGCAGGCCGAGCTCGAAAGCTGCATCCACCTCGTAGTCCTGGATGTGCAGCCACGCCTTGGCTGAACGCAGCCGCGCGAAGGCGACCGCGGCCGGCGAGCAGAAAAGCGGCGGCTCGGTCACCCATACCACGTCCGGCTTCCAGTGCCACTGGGCCAGCAGCGCGGGAATGCTGCTCAGCGCGAAGCTGGCGAGATGGATCAGGCGGCGTGTGCCCGTGACCTTGCGCGGCACCCACAGCGGCGTGCGGATGACCTTGGCGCCGTTCCAGTTTTCGGTCCTATAGCGCGCCGCGTTGTAGCCGGGCCAGACCGCCCAGTCGGGGTAGTAGGGCGGCGCGGTGACGACGCGCACGTCGTGTCCCTGGGCGGCAAGCCAAGCGACCATCTCGCCGGTGTACTTGCCGATGCCGGTCAGTTCGGGTGCGAAATTGATGCCGTAGACAAGAAGCTTCATTGACCCTCAGGCAGCGTTTCGATGTTGATTCGAGGCGCGCTCGAGAGGGCCGAAATGCGACGCACCGGGCGAGTGGTCGCTGATGATCCGCACGAGCGTCTCGGCGACCTGCTCGATCTGGAAGCGTGCCTGGAAGCAGCGCAGTGCGGCGATGCGCATGGATGCGACGTCGGCGCGCGACAGGGCAAGCCACTCGCGCAGGGTCCCGATGGTGCCCTCTAGCGTGTCGGGGCCGACCAGCCCGGCGCCGTCCTGCTGGATCTCGCGCCAGATGTTCACCTTGTCGCTGATGAGCACCGGCTTGCCACAGGCGAGGGCCTCCACCACCGCGATGCCGAAGTTCTCCTGGTGCGAGGGCAGGCAGAACACGTCGCAGGCGTAGAACGCGCCCCATTTGAGGTCGCCTGACAGGAGGCCGGTCCAGGTGATGCGCTGTGCGATGCCGAGTTGCCCGGCGCGGCTCTTGAGCTGGCTCACGAGGGCGTCGTCGCCGGGCCCTGCCATCACGAGGTGCAGGTCCGGCGCATCGCCGAGCACGCGCGCGAAGGCATCGATGAGCAGGTCGCCGCCCTTCTTCTCGTGGATGCGGCCGAGATAGAGCAGGACACGCTTGCCCTGGATTTCCGGATAGGCGTCGGCGAATCCGGCGGCCAGCGCACGCGCGTTGGTCGGCGGCTGCGAAGTGCCATAGGAACCGACGACTTCCCGGGCGCGGTAGAGCCAGAACGACTGGCGCGCAAGAAGACGCTCCTCCTCGCAGGTGAAGATCACCGCGGCCGCGTCGCGCAGTACGCGGTAGTCAGCCCAGGGCCAGTACAGCCACTTCTTCAGGTGCTTCAGCGGGTAGCGGCGCTTGAACCATGGGTCCAGCATCCCGTGCGTGTAGACGAAATAGGGCGTCGCCGAACGGCCGAGCGCGCGCCAGGTCGCGAAGCCGGCGTATTGCCAGAGCCCGTTGACGATCACGGCGTCGTACTCCGCCGCGTGTGCCTGCAGCCATGGAATCACCCGGTCGTTGTAGAAATAGCCGCTCGAGGACGGACCCAGGGCGGTCACCTGCCCGGGAAAGCCGGTCACGAAGTCGGCATCTGGGCTGTCGAGGCTCAGGATGTCGCCCGGATGGCCCATGGCCGCGAGCGCGTCCCGAAGTCGCCTGACGCCTTCGATGGGGCCGCCGCCGTGTGGATTAACTGATGGAACGAAGTGGAGCAGTCTCACGTTTTCGAGGCACGTCCAGGAAAGATCTCAAGCCTCGGAAACCGGAACAGCAAGAGGGCGAACGCAAGAATGATCCCCAGCAGCCCGTTGGCGGTCAACTGGCCGCTGGAGGGCCATGAGAGGATCGCCAGTGCGGCGGTGAGCCAGACGAGCACCGGGTAGGGCGAATGGGTCTTCATCGACAGCCTGAAGCTCTTGAAGAGGCCGATGACGATCACCAACACCTTCAGGCCCACATAGAGAAATCCCAGCAAGCCGCCTTCCAGCAGGATCCGCCCGCCTTCGGATTCGGCGAGCGCGAAGTAGCCGGACGAGCCGGTGCGCACGAAGTTGGCGAGGTTGGAGCCGAATCCGACCCCCCCGCCCAGCCAGTTGACGGTCTCGAACACATGCTGCTCGCCCACCAGGATGGTCCGCACGCGACCCCAGAAGTCTTCCGCTTCCGATGCCTGCTCGAAGCGCGTTTGCGTCACATCGATCGCATCCCGGAAGAAGGTGGCGAAGATGCCGACCAGCACCAGCGCCATGACGACTCCGACCGCGGCCGCAGGCTTCTGCTGCATCCGGGAGAACACCAGCCTGCCGAGCAGGTAGGCCATGAACATCAGCCCCGATGAAATGACGGCCGTTCTGGAGCCGCTGACCAGCGCTCCGACCAGGAAAGCGATGAAGACAGCAGTCGCGAACAGGTAGTGCTTGTTGCGTGGCTTTCGGGCCGACAGCAGGCCGAAGACCAGCGGCGCCACCAGTCCCATGAACGTCGCATAGCCGGAAGTGAAGCTGAAGGTGCCGGTGGTGCGAACCACGCCGACCACGACGGTGAAGATGCCTTCCTCGTCATCACTGCCTTCCAGCTGTACGTTGATCCAGGCGCCGGGCGGCGAGTAGTGCTGCAGCACGGCGAGCGGCGCCATGAGGATCATCATCCACGCCGCCGTCAGGATGGCTGCGCGATAGTCGGTCTCGTTCATCGAGGCGGCGGCGGCAACGGCAAACCAGGTGTACAGCAGCCAGAAGCGCAGCCCGATGATGAAGATGAGGGGCGAACTCTGGCCTGCGGCGAGCTGGAGCAGACCCCATCCGAACACAATCAGCGACCACGCGAACAGGGCGACGGTGATCTTCATCTGCTGCCGCAGATAGCCGCGCTTCCAGGCGTAGAAGATCAGCCAGGCCGCGCAGAGGTCTCGCAAGCCGATCAGCGGCAGCGATGCCGCCGAGGCCACCCATTTACGTACGGCGCCTTCGTAGACGACGATGATGAACACCGCCAGAAACAGCTGTCCGGCGCGGCTGAGTGCCTGCGGCCTGCTCGCAGCGCGGGGTGGGGCGGATGAAAGCACGGCGCTCATGGCGTGAGCTTCTCGCTGCCCGCCGGTGCCGGTCCACCCGGCGGAAATGCGTCGGCCGCCGTGACGAGAGCGCCCTTGCTGCGGCCCACCCAGGCCTCGTACGGGGCGAGGAAGATGACCGGGTCGTAATCGAGGTCGTGGGGCCGGACGTTCAGGCGCACGGTGGCGGGATTGCCGGTCGCGACCGCGAGCGGGGGAACGTCCTTGGCGACGACCGCGCCGGCGCCGACCACGGCCCCATAGCCGATCGTGACGCCCGGCAGGATCGTCGCGCCGACCGCGATCCATGCGTAGTCTTCAATGCGCACAGGCTTCCTGAACTGGCGCCATGTCGGATCGCCGACGTGGTGGCTGCCCGTGAGCACGGTCACCCGGTCATTGATGACCACCCGCGAGCCGATCGAGATCTTTTCCAGCGCGACGAGCTCCGCGTTGTGTGCGATGAATGTGCGATCGCCGATGCTGAAGTTGGAGCCCGGCCCCTTCAGGTCTTTCGAATCGATCACCGACAGCAAGCCGATTTCCATGCCGCGGGCACGCAGTCTTCGTCTGTGCCGCACGATGGTCAGGAGCGAACGAAACTGGAGCGCGCGCTTGGCCCACACCACGAGCCAGCGCTTCGATCCGAACGCAGGACGTTCGCGTGCGCTCCAGAGAAACTGCAGGTCGTTCATTTCTGCACCTCCGCCGCCATGGCCTGCAGCGCGGCGACATGGGCGTCAATGCGATGCGGCTCGTACCACTCGCGTGCTTCGCGGCCGATGACCTTGGCGTTCGATATCGAGCCGTCCAGCGTATCGAACCCGGGGACGTAGTGCACGTGCGGCGACAGGCCGTCGTACGAACCGTATTCCTTGGCGAGCAGCACAGGGCAGATGCCGTGCGCGCAATAGGCTGCAAAGACGCCACTCTTCGAGACGTAGTCGGTTGGATAGGCGAGGGCGCCGCAGGCCGCGGCGGACAGCTCGATGCTGACCTGTGCGGCGGAGAGCTTGCCGTGCGCCACCACGCCCTCCTGCTCGAACCGCTGGAGCAGTGCCGGGTCCTGTTGCGGCGGGCCGATGTCGTGGATCTCAAGCCCAGCCGTTCGCGCTCGCCGGAAGATTTCGCCGTCGGCCCACTGATAGACGTTGGCGCGCACGCCCGAGCTGCCGAACACGACCATGCGCGGCAGGCGCTCGGTTTCGATGCTGTCCGGCTCGCCCACATTCGAGAACACCGGCAACACGCGGTGCGGCGTGTCGTGATGCTGGTCGAGCAGCCATCGGGCGGACTCGTCGCGGTTGGTCAGCCAGAAATCGGAAAGAGAGAGCACCTCGCGCGCGATCTGCTTCTGGAGGCCGTTGAGCCAGAAAGCCGAACCCCACGGCGGCCCGAAGGCGAAGAGCTCGTGAAAGACGACGCCGAAGGACCTGAACTGCTGGCGAAGGCTGCTGATCCGCTTGACCAGCCAAAGCGGCACGCCGCGCTTCTGGAAGCCGTAGCCGCTGAAATGCAGCAGCAGCAAGTCACCGGACCACGACGAGGAATCGGTGGTGGGGCTGAGCTCCATGGGCGGCGCGCGAAGCGGCCCACCGACGACGACCGCGTAATCCTTGACGCCGCCGCTGCCCGGAGGAATGAGCGAGATCGAGGGTCCTTGCATCACGCGAATCGTATCGGGAGATCCCCGCTCACGCGACCAGTTCTTCGCTGCGGAAATCTTCGTACGCCTTGGCAACGCCTTCGCGCAAAGGCACTCTGGGCATCCAGCCGAGCTGGCGGATGCGGGAGATGTCGAGCAGCTTGCGCGGAGTGCCGTCGGGCTTGCTCGTGTCGTACTGGATCAAGCCTTGGTATCCCACGACGTCGCTCACCAGTTGGGCGAGTTCGGCGATCGATTGGTCCTCGCCCGAACCGATGTTGATGTGGCTGCTCATGACCTCGGTGTGCGCGGCATAGACCTCTCGGGGAAGGTCCATGATGTGGACGCATGCGCTGGCCAGGTCGTCGACGTAGAGGAATTCCCGCTTGGGCGTGCCGGTGCCCCAGATCACGACCGATGGCGCATCCGACATCTTGGCCTCGTGGAAGCGGCGGATCATCGCCGGCAGCACGTGGCTGTTCTCCGGGTGATAGTTGTCGCCGGGCCCATAGAGGTTGGTCGGCATCACGCTGCGGTAGTCGCAGCCGTACTGGCGGTTGTAGCTCTCGCACAGCTTGATGCCTGCGATCTTGGCGATCGCGTAGGGCTCGTTGGTCGGTTCGAGCTTGCCGGTCAGAAGCACGTCCTCCGACATGGGCTGGGCGGCAAGGCGCGGATAGATGCAGCTCGATCCCAGAAACAGCAGCTTGGCAACGCCAGTGCGCCACGATTCGTGGACCACGTTCGCCTCGACCATCAGGTTCGAGTAGATGAATTCGGCCGGGTAGGTATTGTTGGCATGAATGCCGCCGACCAGGGCTGCCGCCACGTACACCTCCTGGGGCTTCTCCTTGGCGAAGAAGGCCCTGACCTGCGCCTGGTCGGTCAGGTCAAGCTCGGCGCGGCTGCGGGTGATGATGTTGGTGTAGCCCCTGCTGGCAAGACCGCGCACGATCGCGCTTCCGACCATGCCGCGATGACCCGCCACGAAGATGGGCTTCTGGAACTCGTTCATTCAGTATCACCTCGATGTTCGCGGATGAGGATCACGCGAGCTTGCGCTGACTGGCGTCGGAGCCCATGCCGTCTTCGTCGTCGAAACGAACGATGTCGTCGTCGGCCAGGTAGCTGCCCGTCTGGACTTCGATCACTTCGAGCGTGGTCTTGCCGGCGTTCTCCAGGCGGTAGACCGCGCCCACGGGGATGTAGATGGACTCGTTTTCCTTCACGAGCTGGGCATCGCCGTCGCAGGTCACCCGGGCCGCGCCCTTCACGACAACCCAGTGCTCGGCGCGATGGTGGTGCATCCTGAGCGCGAGCCGGGCACCGGGCTTCACCGTGAGTCGCTTGACCGCGAAGCGTTCGCCGTCGTCGATGCTGTCGTAAGCACCCCAGGGCCTCGGGACGCGGCGATGGCGAACCGCCTGGCTCTGGCCCTTGGCGGTGAGCAGTGCGACGACGTCCTTGACCTGTTCGACGCAGTCGTTGTGCACCACCAGCAATGCGTCCGGCGTGTCGATCACCAGCAGATCCTTGGTGCCCAGCGTCACGACAGGACGGATGGGCGCATGGATGAAGGTGTTGGCCGAACTCATCGCAAAGCCATTGCCGCTGATGCGATTGCCGTTCGAATCCAGGTCGTGCAGTTCGGCCACCGCATTCCAGCTGCCGACGTCGGTCCAGCGCCCGCGGAACGGGATGACCGCGACTTGATCGGATTTCTCGAGAACCGCGTAGTCCATGCTCTGGCTGCGGCAGTGCTCGAAGGCGGACCGCTCCATGCGCAGGAAGTCGCCATCGACCTCGACCGCCGCAGTGGCTGCCCGGCAGGATTCGAGAATGTCCGGCGCATGCGTTTCCAGTGCCTTGACCAGCACCTTGGCCTGCACGAGCAAGATCCCCGCGTTCCAGAAGTTTCCTCCTTCGAGCAGCAGTTGCTCCGCACGTGCGGCCGCAGGCTTCTCGATGAACGACGCCACCGTGTGACCTGCTTCCTCGGCCAACGGCCCATCGAGCTTCGTGCCCTGGCGGATGTAGCCGTACGCGGTGCTGGGAAAGGTCGGCTCGACGCCGAATGTCACCAGATGACCGCGCAACGCAGCGGGAATGCCCTTGCGGATCGTCTCGGCGAAACCATCGACATCGGGAATGTGATGATCCGCAGGCGCGAAGAGAAGCAACTGGTCCGGCTTGCTCAGCAGTGCCACGGCGGCCATCGCAGCGGCGGTGTTCCGGGCGACCGGTTCGAGCAGTTGCCGTCCGGTCACTTGCGCTGCATCCACGCATTCCTGCACGAGAAACCGGTGCTCTTCCGATGCCACGCAGGTCACTTCGGTGTTGAGCTTTCGAAGGCGCTCGAGCGTGAGCACCAGCAGGCTCTTGTCACCGACGAGCGGAACGAACTGCTTCGGAAGCGTCTTGCGCGAGAGCGGCCACAACCGCGTGCCACTACCCCCGCAGAGAACAACGGGGTGAACGGCTGTCACCGCGAACCCTCTCCGCTGACCACTGCGCGGACGGTCCTGAAGAGGATCTTGATGTCCAGCCAGAGGGACCAGTTGCACACGTATTCGACGTCGAGCTCCACGCGGCGTGCGTAGGAAAGCCTGTTGCGACCGCTCACCTGCCACAAGCCGGTGATGCCCGGACGCACGGCGCAGTAGTGCTCCCATCCCTTGCCGTAGAGGCTCCGTTGGCGCTCCATGCAGGGGCGTGGTCCGACGAGGCTCATGTCACCCTTCAGGACATTCCAGAACTGGGGGAGTTCGTCCAGGCTCAGCTTGCGGATGAACATGCCGATCGGCGTAATCCGTGGATCCTTCTCCAGCTTCTGGAACGTGTCCCACTCGGTGCGGGCCATGTCGTTCCGGCTCAGGAACTCATCCAGGACGTCCTCTGAATTCCGCACCATCGAGCGGAATTTGTAGAAGCGGAAGCGTTGACCGTTCTCGCCGAGCCGGTTCTGCCAGAAGTGGACCGGGCGGCCCATGCTGATCGCCACGCTCAATGCAACGATGACGTAGAGCGGGCCGAACAGGGCGAAGAACGTCAGCGCACCCAAGATGTCGATCGACCGTTTGGCGGTGCGTTCGAAGTAGGACAGTCGGCGCGGCTGTGCATACGTTGCAGGTGCCGAAGAACCGCCCCCGTCGGGAGAAAAACGTCGGACCACGTTGCCGTTTGCGGTCGAGTCAGAACGAAACATTTGAAATTCTCCCGTAACGGGTACTGCTTCAATCAGAGGGCGTTCCAGTGTAACGCTTTACTACTATTCGCAAGAATTTGAACATATGCTGCGGTCGCTGTCGTGTCAACAAAAGCGCTACATCGTCCGCCAAACGGTCTAGTCTTTGTCTCTGTGTGGTGCGGTTGCTTTGCGGTTGATGCAATGCAGCATGCGTCGATTAAGTGTAGTCCTTTTGTTTAACAACATGTTAATGCGGAGGGGCCTGAATGTGTTGTTTACATACGCCGTTTGGCGAAACGTGACTTTGTGCAGGCTCTTTTCTTGTGCGGTGCAGCATCACAAGTCGCATCGCCCGCGAAATCTCGATACAGGCGCCAGGAGGGGCTGACCCGGCACGGCGCTTCGGGAGCGGGCGCTCACGCATGAAAAAAGCCCGGTGCGTACACACCGGGCTTTTTCTTATGGCTCAGAGAAAGGGGCAGCTGCGGCCCCTTTGGTTCAGGGACTGGGGCTTGCGTCCTGCGTTGCCTTCTCGAAGGGCAGCACGATGCCCGCGAGATCCCGACGCGTTTCGACCAGCACCAGCGGACCGTCGTCAAGCACCATGGCCGGCGGCCGCTCGCGGGGAACATGGACCGGCTTGGGCTCCGCCGCGATCGCGGCGCGGACCTGCGCCACGCGGTCGGCGTCGGAGTTCACCCACTGCAGCCCGGAGCCTTCGGCGATCTGGGCCAGTTCGTCCAACGGCAGGACGAAGGGCTGGATCTTGGGCATCGCGCGGGTGGGTGCGGCGCTCGCCGGAACCACGATCGGTTGCGCTCGCGGCACGGCAATCGCTTCTGCAAGCTGGGGTGCCGCGGGCAACTGAGGGGCGAGATCTTCGCTTGCTGGACGTTCCGCGGAGACGGCCCCGTTGGTCTCGGCCTGCTCGCGTGGAGCGCGTTCGCGGCGATCACGGCCGTACCGGTCGCGCGAACGGCCTCGACGCTCTTCGCCTTCACGGCGCGGTGCAGCCTCGGCGCCTTGCTCCTCGGGCGATGCTCCGCTCGCTTCGGCGACGGACTGCTCCGGAGACAGTTCAGGACGCGCAGCGCCGTCATTGCGGCGCTCGCGGCGGCCTTCGCCTCGCTCGCCGCGCGGTGCACGTTCTTCACGGCCGCCGCGGCCGGCGCGCTCGCCGGATGCGCCGCCTTCGGCCACCTCTGCGCCGGGTTCACGCGCAGCGTCGTCGCTGCGATCGCGTCCCGCTTCCGCGCCACGCTCGCCACGATCACGGCGTTCGCCGCGGCCACGCGGCGCGCGTTCGGTCGGGATGGCGGAATCGTTGGCTGCCCCGGTTGCCGCAAGCGCCTGGGCTTCGAGCTGGGCGTCCAGCGCCTCCACGGGCTGCTGGCGGCCTTCGCCTTCGCGGCGTTCGCCGCCGCGGCCGCGGCGCTCGCCTTCGCGGCCCTGGCGCGCTTCGCGCGGCTCGCGTGCCTGGTTTTCAGCGCGGGCTTCGTTGCGGCCCTCGCGGCGTTCGCCTCCTTCACGGCGATCGCCGTTGCGACCGCCTCGACGCTCGCCATCGCGGCCGCTGCGGCCTTCGGCGCGTCCGCGACGCTGGTCGCCATCACGTTGGGCGCGCTGTCCCTCGCCGTCGCGGCCACCTGCGCGGCCATCGCGGCGCGGCTTCGGTGCCTCGACGGGAATCGGTGCGGGCTCAGGCGCAGCGGCGGGCGCGGCGCCGAAGACGCGCTTGATCCAGCCGAAGAAGCCCGTTTCGGCCGCCTTGGCCTGTGCTGCTGAGGCAGCGGCAGCTGTCGCAGCCGGTGCTGCGACGGGCGCCTGCGCCGTTTCGGGCTTCGGGGCCACGACAGGCGCGGGTGCGTCCGGCAGCACGCCCTTGATCACCGGCGTCTGCTTGTTCGTCGGCTCTTGCGAGCGGCGCGTCACCGAGGTCGGGTCCTCGAATTCATCGGCCATCTTGTAGCTGGCGTCGATGTGGTCGAGGCGCGGATCGTCGTGCTTCAGGCGCTCGAGCTTGTAGTTGGGCGTCTCGAGCGTCTTGTTGGGCACCATCAGCACGCTGACGCGCTGCTTGAGTTCGATCTTGGCGATCTCGGTGCGCTTCTCGTTGAGCAGGAAGGAGGCCACTTCGACCGGCACCTGGACGTGCACCGCCGCCGTGTTGTCCTTCATGGACTCTTCTTGAATGATGCGCAGGATCTGCAGTGCGCTCGATTCGGTGTCGCGGATGTGGCCCGAGCCGCCGCAGCGCGGGCAGGGGATCGAAGAGCCTTCGGAGAGCGCCGGCTTCAGGCGCTGGCGGCTCATTTCCATGAGGCCGAACTTGCTGATCGAGCCGAACTGCACGCGGGCGCGGTCCTGGCGCAGCGCTTCGCGCAGCCGGCTTTCGACTTCGCGGCGGTTCTTCGACTCGTCCATGTCGATGAAGTCGATCACGATCAGGCCGCCCAGGTCGCGCAGGCGCATCTGGCGCGCGACTTCGTCAGCGGCTTCGAGGTTGGTGCGGGTCGCGGTTTCCTCGATGTCGCCGCCCTTGATCGCGCGGGCCGAGTTGACGTCGACCGAGACCAGCGCTTCGGTGTGGTCGATCACGATCGCGCCGCCGCTGGGCAGTTGCACCGTGCGGGCGTAGGCCGATTCGATCTGGTGCTCGATCTGGAAGCGGCTGAACAGCGCCGCGTCGTCCCGGTAGCGCTTCACGCGGGCTGCGTGCTCCGGCATCACGTGCGCCATGAACTGCTGCGCCTGGTCGTAGATGTCGTCGGTGTCGATCAGGATGTCGCCGATGTCGTGATTGAAATAGTCACGGATCGCGCGAATGACGAGCGAGGATTCCTGGTAGATCAGGAAGGCGCCCTTGCCGCCCTTGGCGGCGCCGTCGATGGCGGTCCAGAGCTTGAGCAGGTAGTTCAGGTCCCACTGCAGCTCGGGCGCCGAGCGGCCGATGCCGGCGGTGCGCGCGATGATGCTCATGCCCTTCGGGTACTCGAGCTGGTCCATCGCTTCCTTGAGCTCGGCCCTGTCGTCGCCTTCGATGCGCCGGCTCACGCCGCCGCCGCGCGGGTTGTTGGGCATCAGGACGACGTAGCGTCCGGCCAGCGAGATGAAGGTCGTCAGCGCGGCGCCCTTGTTGCCTCGCTCTTCCTTTTCGACCTGGACGACCAGTTCCTGGCCTTCCTTGATCACGTCCTGGATGCGGGCCTGGCTGGCCGAAACGCCCTCGGCGAAATATTGCTTGGAGATTTCCTTGAAGGGGAGGAAGCCGTGGCGGTCCTCGCCGTAGTCCACGAAGCAGGCTTCCAGCGACGGCTCGACGCGCGTCACGACGGCCTTGTAGATGTTGCCCTTGCGCTGCTCGCGTCCCTCGATCTCGATTTCGTAGTCGAGGAGCTTTTGCCCGTCGACAATTGCCAGGCGGCGTTCTTCGGCCTGCGTGGCATTGATCAGCATCCGTTTCATGATGCGTTGTCCTTCTAAATGTTTCGTCTCGTCTTACCGGTCCATGACGGACCTAACGATGCACGGACGGCGCGCCGCGAAACGAAGGAATTGCCGCTATGCCCTGGCTTGAACTGCCGCGCAAACGCCGGCAGCCGCATCGAGATTCAGCTCAATGCGGGCCAGTGCGGGGGCGCGTGGATGGGTGCGAGCCCGATCGGGTGCTGACTTGCTATCTTTTCGACAGCCAGTGGCGCAATGGTGATGCGCACGGCTGGTGGCTCAATGCCTGTGCTCGCCGGCATCAGCCAGCGCAGGACAAGTTGAACCAGCAGCATCAACACAAGGTACTCGCTTCGATCCGCCGGAAGCCTGGAGCTGCCGGCTGGGTATTCCGTAATGGTGTTTCGTGGGCGTCGGCTTGACTCGGATGAAGCGCCTGCCGCCTTGCGCACTTGCGCGTAGCCTGCGGACTCGACATCAAAGCGGCATCGACCTCGCAGCGCCCCGTGCAGTGCTCTAAACTTCTGATTAATCAAGCACTTACATGACCGCGCTGGTGAAAAATATTATAGGTGCGAAGCCAGGCCCCGGGGCGGCGGAAGTTCGCTTTCTCAGGGTTGACGAGGATTCTGCCGGGCAGCGACTGGACAATTTCCTGTTCCGTCAACTCAAGGGTGTGCCGAAGACGCACGTGTACCGGATCATCCGTTCGGGCGAGGTGCGTATCAATAAAGGCAGAGCGCAGGCGGAGACCCGGCTCTCCGAAGGCGACGTTTTGCGCCTGCCCCCGGTGAGGGTCGCCGCGCGTGCGGAAGAGGGCGCGTCGCCGCCCGCCCCACCTCGGGAATTCCCCGTGTTGCACGAAGACGACGCGCTGATTGCCATCAACAAGCCCTCGGGCGTCGCGGTGCACGGCGGCAGTGGCGTGAGCTTCGGCGTGATCGAACAATTGCGGCGGGCGCGGCCCGCGGCCCGCTTTCTCGAACTGGTGCACCGGCTGGACCGGGAGACCTCCGGCATCCTGCTGGTCGCGAAGAAGCGGTCGGCCCTGACTGCGCTGCAGGACCAGTTCCGCGACCGCGAAACCGGAAAGACCTATCTCGCACTGGTCGAGGGGAACTGGCCGACGAACAAGAAGGTGCTCGACGCGCCTCTTGCGAAATACCTGTTGCCGGGCGCGGCTGGCGGGGCCGATGCGGGCGAGAGGCGCGTGCGCGTGGTGGCCAAGGATCACCCGGATGCGATGCGGGCCGTGACGCTGGTCAAGGTGCTCGCCCGCTTCAATCTGTCGGCCGACGCCGAACCGGTGTCGCTGCTCGCGGTCACGATCAAGACCGGCAGGACGCACCAGATCCGGGTTCACCTCGCCTCGGCCGGCCACGCCATCGCCGGGGACGACAAGTACGGCAACTTCGAGCGCAACCGTGCGCTGCAGAAGATCGGCCTCAAACGCATGTTCCTGCACGCATGGCGCCTGCAGTTCACCCATCCCGCGAGCCACCAGCGCATGGCGCTGCAGGCCGATCTTCCGGCGGAGCTGAATGCGCTGATGCCGCCGGAGGCGCTCGAGGTGCTCGCTGCCCATCTATCGACAACGCCTCATGACTGACCCACGCTCCCGCCGTTTCGATCTGATCGCCTTTGATTGGGACGGGACGCTCTATGACTCCACGCAACTCATCGTCCGCTGCATTCAGGCCGCTGTGGTCGATGTGGGGGGCGCCAGGCCCAGCGAGAGCGACGCTGCCTGGGTGATCGGCCTCGGGCTTGCCGAGGCGCTTGCCAAGGCGGCTCCCGATGTTCCGCGCGAAAAGTATCCGGAGCTGGGCGCGCGCTACCGCTACCACTACCTTCAGCACCAGGACGACGTCGTCCTCTTCGACGGCGTGCTCCCGATGCTGGATGCGCTGCGCGCGCGGGGTCATCTGCTCGCCGTCGCCACCGGCAAGTCGCGCCGGGGGTTGAACGAGGCGCTCGCCACGGTCGCGTTGCGCGATCGATTCGATGCCTCGCGTACGGCGGACGAGACCTTCGGCAAGCCGCATCCGCGCATGCTGCTGGAACTCATGGACGAGCTCGACGTGCCGCCTGAGCGCACGCTGATGATCGGGGACACCACGCACGACCTCCAACTCGCGATCAACGCTGGCTGTGCGAGCGTCGGCGTCAGCTACGGGGCGCACGAGCCGGGTGGCTTCGAGCCGCTTTCGCCGCTGCATGTGGCGCATTCGGTGTCCGGCCTCGCGGAATGGCTACTGGGGAACGCATGACAATCCGGCCATGAGCGAGTGCATTCCTCTGTGCAATGCTGGTGAGCTGGTCGAAGGGGGCCGCGCCGTGCCGTTCGACGTGGTGCATGCGGGGCAGACCTGCCGCGCCTTCGCTGTCCGGTTCGAAGGAGTCGCGCATGCCTACCTGAATCGCTGCAGCCACGTGGCGATGGAGCTGGACTTCCAGCCCGATCGCTTTTTCGACGACAGCGGTCAGTGGCTCCTCTGCGCGACGCACGGCGCGGTCTACAAGCCCGACACCGGCGAATGCGTCGGCGGCCCGTGTCGCGGAGGCCTGGTGAAGATCGCGCTCAGCGAGCGTGACGGTGTCGTGCACTGGCATACTGACTGGAACCTCCAACCTCTCGCTTTCTGACATGACAGATTCAAACCGCACGGAGCCCGAAGGTTTCGAACCCTTCGATCGCGCCGCGCCTTCACCAACCGCCCAGGGGGGCTCGAGAAACATGTCGAGAAACGACCCGACCCAGCAACCGGGATGGGAGCGCGCGACGCTGGAGAAGCTCGCCTTCGCCGCGCTCAAGGAACAGAGAGCCGCGCGCCGCTGGCGGACCTTCACACGCCTGGCGTGGCTGACCTTCTTCGTCGCGCTGACGTGGTTCGTGATCGCGCGAGGTTCGCAGACGGCGGCCAAGACGACGGCGCACACCGCCGTGATTGAAATCAAGGGCGAAATCGCCGACGGCGCCGATGCGAGCGCGGAGTTCGTCGTCGCGGCGATGAAGACCGCGTTCGAGGACGAGGGCGCCAAGGGCGTGATCCTGCTCATCAATTCGCCGGGCGGCAGCCCGGTGCAGGCCGGCATCATCAATGATGAGATCAAGCGCATGCGGGCCAAGTACAACAAGCCGATCTATGCGGTGGTCGAGGAGACCTGTGCTTCTGCCGCTTACTACATCGCGGCAGCGACCGACAAGATCTTCGTCGACAAGGCCAGCATCGTCGGCAGCATCGGCGTGCTGATGGACGGCTTCGGGTTCACCGGGATCATGGAGAAGGTCGGCGTGGAGCGCAGGCTCCTGACGGCCGGGGAGAACAAGGGATTCCTCGACCCGTTCAGCCCGATGAGCGACGCCCAGCGCGCGCATGCGCAGCAGATGCTCGACCAGATCCACACGCAGTTCATCGACGTGGTGAAGACCGGTCGTGGCGATCGGCTCAAGGTCAATTCGCCGGGCCTCTTCAGTGGGCTGTTCTGGAGCGGCCAGCAGGCCATCGAGCTCGGCCTGGCGGACCAGCTCGGCAACGTGGACTACGTCGCGCGCGAAGTGATCAAGGCCGAAGAACTCATCGACTACACCCGCCGCGACAACGTGGCCGAGAAGCTGGCGAAGAAATTCGGTGCCGCCCTCGGCGATGCGTCGGTTCGCGCGTTGCGCACGGCGCCGGCGCTGCGGTGAATCAGGCCGAGTCGGCCGAATTGGCGTAGCGCGCGGAAGCCCCGAGCGCTGCCGCAAAGGCCACCACCACGTACAGCGCGGCGGTCAACGAGCTGATCTGCGCCAGGAAGCCGATCATCGGCGGCCCCGCCATGAAGCCCAGATAAGCCGCCGCCGAAACCGCCGCAATGCCTTGCGCCGGCTCGACCCCTGGCACGCGCGCCGATGCCGCGAAAAGAACTGGCACCACATTCGCGAAGCCGACGCCGACCCCCGCGAATCCGGCGAGCGCAACCCAGGAATTGCTGGTGATCAGGACGAGCGTCATCGAAGCAGCAGCCAGCAGCGCGCTGCCGCGCAGAAGCACGGCGGGTGCGAATCGGGCCCGCATCGCGTCGCCGCCGAATCGCGCCAGTGCCATGGCCGCAGAGAAGCTCCCATAGGCAAGCGCCGCCTGTTGCTGCGCGCTGCCGAGTTCCTGCTGGAGGTACAGCACGCTCCAGTCGTAGATCGCGCCTTCGGCGATCAGGCCCAGCGCGGCCAGAAGACCCAGCACGGCCAGGGCGCCGCGCGGCAGGCGAAAGCCCTCGTCGGAGCGCGGAAACGCAGTGGCCTCCTTCGGCAGCATCCACCGCGATGAAAGCGCGATCGTGAGCGCCATCGCAACGGCGACGAGTGTCAAGTGGTGCTGCGGCACCATGCCTGCGGCGATTGCAGCGCCTCCGCTGGTCGCGCCGACCATCCCGCCGAGGCTGAACATGCCGTGCATGCCGCTCATCAGCGGCTTTCCGATGCGCAATTCCAGCTGCGCGGCTTCTGTGTTGATGGCCACATCGAACACACTCGTCGCGATGCCGAATACGGCGAGCAATGCGAGCACGGCGATGAAGCTTGGCGCGAGCAGCAGGCTGGAGAGCAGGAGCGCGTAGATGCAACCGCAGACCGCCGCCATGCGGCGCGCACCGTGGCGGCCGATCCAGCGGCTTGCCTGGGTCAGGCCCAGCAATGCGCCAACACCCGCGGCGAGCATCGCGAAGCCGAGTTGCGCTTCGTTGACGTGGTAGTGCGCCTTCACCGTGGGGATATGCACGCCCCACGTGGCAAAGACGAAACCGGAGCAGAAGAATTGCGCGCGCGAGGCCCAGCGCATCCGTGCGGAGGTGACCGTCATCGTCGAGCGCGGGCCTAGCGACCGATCGCGAACACGGCTGGCATGCGTTCGTCCTGCGGGCCTGGCATTGCGCGCCATGCCTTCACGGTGTGGCTGCGAATCCGGGATGATGAGAGCGTCAGGCCGCTGGCGACTGCCAGACGGGTGTTGTGCTGCAGCGTCTGCGTCAGGGCCTGCAGCAGTGCGGCGTTTCGGTACGGGGTTTCGATGAAGAGCTGGGTCTGGCCCGTTTTGAGTGCCAGCGCCTCCAGTTCACGGATCCGGCGGATTCGAGCATCCGCGTCCTGCGGCAGGTAGCCGACGAAGGCGAAGTTTTGCCCGTTGAGCCCGCTGGCGGCGAGCGTGAGCAGCAGTGACACGGGGCCGACGAGCGGCACGACCGTGATGCCAAGTTCGTGCGCGGCCCTGGCGACGGACGAACCGGGATCGGCGACGGCAGGCATGCCGGCTTCGCTGAGCAGCCCGATGTCATGGCCGTTGAGCGCCGCGGCAAGAAGCGGTCGGGCGTCGAACTGCCCGCCGTGATCGCCCTTCTTGTGGACCTCGCGCGGAAGTTCCTGGATCTGCTGCGCCTGGAGCGGTGCCGCAAGGGGCGTGACCACGTCGATGCGTTTGAGATAGGCGCGCGCCGATTTGGCGTTCTCGCAGATCCAGTGAGTGATGCGTGCGGCGGCTTGCAGCGTGCCGAGCGGCAGGGTTTCCTGGATATCCGGCTGTTCGTCGCACCCGAAGTCCAGCGGGGCAGGGACGAGGTATAGCTTGCCGTGGGTCTGGTCGTTCACAGCAGGTCGACTCCAGCGGCTCGCAGCATGCGGGCAGTGCGAATCAGCGGCAGGCCGACGAGTGCGGTTGGATCGTCGCTCTCGATGGCGTCGAGGAGCGCGATGCCCAGGCCTTCGCTCTTGGCGCTCCCGGCGCAGTCATAGGGCTGTTCGGCGACGAGATAGCGTTCGATCGCTGCGTCACTGAGGTCGCGGAAGACCACACGCACGGGCGCGAGGTCGCATTGCTCGAATGAGGTCGCCTGGCAAACCACGGCCACGGCAGTCTGGAAGATCAGCGTCTGACCGCGCATGCGGCGCAACTGTGCCGATGCGCGCGCATGGTCCCCCGGCTTGCCGAGGGGCTCGCCGGCAAGGTCGGCAACCTGGTCCGATCCGATCACCACGGCTTCCGGGAAGCGGCGCGCGACAGCGCGGGCCTTCTCGAGCGCAAGCCGCTGCGCGAGCGCGCGTGGCGCTTCGCCCTCGAGCGGGGTTTCGTCGACTTCCGGCGCCTGCACCTCGAAGGGCAGATGCAGGCGGAGCATGAGTTCCCGGCGGTATCGCGAGGTCGAGGCGAGGATCACTTGGCGTTGCATGGCCGCGATTGTGCGCGAGCGGTTTAGACTGGCCGGATGACGAGAGAATTTGTCCCTGGCCGACTCGACGTGAATGGTTTTGCCGAAGCCGGTGCCTCCATCTCCGGGAGCGAGTTCGTGCGGAGCTACCGGCGACTGCATGCCGAGTTGCTCGAGCCGCGTGACGACCTGGCAGTGCAGTGGGCGGCGACCGGGGAGCGCCGGAGCAGTGCCGATGGCAGCGCCGTGCCATGGGTGCATCTGACGGCACGCGCGCTGGTTCCCATGGTTTGTCAGCGCTGCCTTGCGGAGGTCGACGTGGGGCTCGATGTCGATCGGTGGTTCCGCTTCGTCTCGGACGAGACCATTGCCGCTGCGGAAGACGAGGAGGCCGAGGAGGACGTCCTGGTCGCCAGTCGGGACTTCGATCTGCACGGTCTCATCGAGGACGAACTCCTGATGGAAATCCCGGTGACGCCGCGCCACGAGGTATGTCCCGAACCGGCAAGGCTGTCGGCGATCGATCCCGATTTCGACGCGGCGGAAGGCGAGAAGCCGAATCCGTTCGCGGTGCTCAAGCAATTGAAGTCGGACGAGGGCAAATAGAGGTGCGGGCGAGAGGGGTGGCGCTCTTTGGTGCCACTAGGCTATAATCATGGGCTTCGCGCGCGCCGCCGCTAGTGCTTTTAGAGCGTTATCGCCGCCTCGCATGCCCGCCAACCCACCCGAATACATCCAGGAGCCATCATGGCCGTCCAGCAAAACAAGAAGTCGCCGTCGAAGCGCGGCATGCACCGCTCGCACAATGCGCTGGGCGTGCCCGGCATCGCCGTCGAGCCCACGACCGGTGAAACCCACCTGCGTCACCACATCAGCCCGAACGGTTTCTACCGCGGTCGCAAGGTTCTCAAGACCAAGTCCGAAGCCTGAGACCGTTTCAAGGTCGAGGCCCGAAGCTACTTTTCCCGTAGCGTCGGGCCTTTGTTTTGATGGCTACGCCGTCTGCACCTTTGTCTGCGCCGTCCGTGATCACGCTTGCCGTTGATTGCATGGGTGGCGACCATGGGCCGCGCGTCACACTCGCGGCCTGCCGTGGCTTTCTCGAGCGACATCCCGAGGCGTCGCTGCTTCTCGTCGGAATTCCCGACGCACTTTCCGGCTTTTCCCATCCCCGGGCGACGGTCGTCGCGGCCACCGAGGTTGTCGGCATGGACGATCCCATCGAAATCGCACTTCGCAAGAAGAAGGATTCGTCGATGCGCGTCGCCATCCAGCAGGTGAAGGATGGGGCCGCCCAGGCAGCCGTCTCCGCCGGTAACACGGGCGCGCTGATGGCGATCGCCCGATACCTCCTCAAGACGCTGGACGGCATCGACCGCCCGGCGATTGCGCCCCAGTTGCCCAACAGCAAGGGCGGTGCGACAACCGTCCTGGATCTGGGCGCGAACGTGGATTGCGACGCGGAAGATCTTCTGCAGTTTGCGGTGCTGGGTTCGGCGCTGGTCTCGGCGCTGACCGGCAACGAGTCCCCCAGCGTGGGTCTGCTGAATGTCGGCGAGGAAGCGATCAAGGGCAGCGAAACGATCAAAAAAGCGAGTCAACTGCTTCGAAAAGCGGCCAACTCCCAGGATCTCAACTTCTACGGCAACGTGGAAGGCAACGACATCTTCAAAGGCACGACCGACATCGTCGTGTGCGACGGTTTCGTCGGCAATGTGACGCTCAAGGCCACCGAGGGCGTTGCTTCGATGATCGTTGATTTCCTGCGTATCGAATATTCCAACGGCCTCTTCAGCAAATTTGCTGCAATCGTCTCCTATCCGGTTCTAAAAGCGCTTAAAAGACGCCTTGATCACCGCAGGTACAACGGCGCTGCCTTGCTCGGGCTTCGTGGGCTGGTCTTCAAGAGCCATGGCTCTGCTGACGAGGTGGCTTTTGGGCATGCCTTGGATCGCGCTTATGATGCCGCTCGCAACAACCTGCTCGATCGCGTGCGGGCCCGCATCGCCCATGCAGCACCTTTGCTTGCGCGGCAAGAACCTGCGGCCGCCGACGCGGCAGCGCTTCACGTCTGATGACATCTTTTTCTCGCATTACCGGCACCGGCAGTTACCTGCCGCCTCGCCGCGTGACCAATGACGATCTGGCGCGGGACCTCGCCGGTCGCGGCATCGAGACCTCCGATCAATGGATCATCGAGCGCACCGGCATCAAGGCCAGGCATTTCGCTGCCCCTGATGTGACCAGCAGCGATCTCGGGCTGGAAGCCGCCAAGGCTGCTCTCGAGGCCGCCGGCCGAAGCGCAGCCGAGGTCGATCTGATCATCGTCGCGACCTCCACGCCGGACATGGTGTTCCCGTCCGTTGCGGCCATTCTTCAGAGCAAGCTGGGCATAGCCGGCTGTCCCGCGTTCGACGTGCAGGCCGTCTGCAGCGGCTTCGTCTATGCGCTGACGGTCGCCGACGCGATGATCCGCACGGGCAGCGCCAAGTGTGCGCTCGTTGTCGGCGCCGAGGTGTTCTCGCGGATCCTGGATTTCAACGATCGCACCACGTGTGTGCTTTTCGGCGATGGCGCCGGCGCGGTGGTTCTCGAAGCCAGCGCCGAACCGGGAATTCTGGCCACCGACCTGCACGCCGACGGCAAGCACGTCGGCATCCTGTGCGTGCCGGGCAACGTGTCTGGCGGCTCCGTGCTTGGAACCCCATTCCTCCACATGGACGGACAGGCGGTGTTCAAGCTCGCGGTGCGCGTGCTGGAAGACGCGGCGCGCACGACCTTGCAAAAGGCCGGCAAGACCGATCAGGACATCGATTGGCTGATCCCCCACCAAGCCAACATCCGCATCATGGAAGGCACCGCCAGGAAGCTCAAGCTTCCTCGCGAGAAGCTGATCGTGACCGTCGACGAGCATGGCAACACGTCGGCGGCATCGGTTCCGTTGGCGCTCGACCACGCAGTGCGATCCGGCAAGGTCAAGAAGGGTGACACCCTCATGCTTGAAGGCGTGGGCGGCGGATTCACCTGGGGCGCGGTGCTGCTGAACTATTGAAGTGAAGTGCGCATCGCCGCGGCGGCGCATATGGAGCCAAGAACAATGAAGTCTTTCGCATTTGTCTTCCCGGGGCAGGGTTCGCAGTCGGTCGGCATGCTCGACGCCTGGGGCGGTCATCCCGCGGTCGCCGAGACGCTTCGCGAAGCGTCGGACGCGCTCGGCGAGGATGTGGGTCGCCTCATCCATGAGGGCCCCAAGGAAGCCCTTGCGCTGACCACCAATACCCAGCCAGTGATGCTTGTCGCCGGCGTCGCCGCATGGCGAGCCTGGCTGGCGGAAGGTGGAGAGCGCCCGTCCGTCGTGGCTGGGCATTCGCTCGGCGAGTACTCTGCGCTGGTCGCTTCCGGCGTGCTGACTCTGGCTCAGGCGGCTCCCTTGGTGCGCTTCCGCGCACAGGCCATGCAGCAGGCGGTTCCCGTGGGCGCCGGCGCGATGGCGGCCATCCTGGGCATGGATGCCCAGAAGGTGAAGGCGGGTTGCGCCGAGGCGGCGGCCAGTTTCGGTCCCGGCAGCGCCGAGGTCGTCGAGGCGGTGAATTTCAATGATCCGATGCAGACGGTGATCGCCGGCAGCAAGGCCGCCGTCGAGAAGGCCTGCGAAGTCCTGAAGGCGAACGGCGCCAAGCGCGCGCTGCCGTTGCCGGTTTCCGCTCCCTTCCACTCCAGCCTGATGAAGCCCGCGGCGGAAGCGCTGCGCGAGCGCCTCGCTTCGGTGACGTTCCTTGCGCCGCAGATCCCCGTGGTCAACAACATCGACGTGGCAGTCGTGACCGATCCTGAATCGATCCGTGACGCGCTCGTGCGTCAGGCCGCTGGCCCCGTGCGCTGGGTCGAAACGGTGCAGGCCTTGAGGGCACGCGGTGTCGACGCCGTGATCGAATGCGGTCCTGGCAAGGTGCTGGCCGGCATGGCCAAGCGGATCGCTCCCGAATTGGCTGCAGCGTCGGTGTATGACACGGCGAGTCTGGCCGAGACCCGACATCTGCTCGCTGCTTGAGCGTTGATCTTCCAGAGTTATTCCATGAGCACTCTCAAATTTGAAGGACAGGTCGCCTTGGTGACCGGAGCGTCTCGCGGCATCGGCGCCGCCATCGCGCTCGAGTTGGCCCAGCGCGGCCTCAGGGTCATCGGAACAGGCACGACGGAAGACGGTGCCGCAAAGATCACCGCGGCGCTGAGTGCCTACGGTGGTCGCGGTTGCGCGCTGGACGTCAATGACGGCGCCGCGGTCGAAGCGCTGATCGATGAAATCGTCAAGGTCTACGGAGCCATCCATGTGCTCGTCAACAATGCCGGCATCACGCGCGACACGCTCGCGATGCGGCTCAAGGATTCCGATTGGGATGCCGTTCTCGACACGAATCTCAAGGCTGTCTTCCGGCTGTCGCGCGCCGTGATCCGACCCATGATGAAGCAGCGCTACGGGCGCATCATCAGCATTACCAGCGTGGTCGGTGCTTCGGGCAATGCGGGGCAGGCCAACTACGCGGCCGCAAAGGCCGGCGTTGCGGGCATGACGAGGGCGCTGGCGCGCGAACTCGGCAGCCGCAGCATCACGGTCAATTGTGTTGCGCCGGGTTTCATCGAGACCGACATGACGGCCAGCCTGCCGGAGGCTCAGCAGCAAGCCCTGCTGGCCCAGATCCCCCTCGGTCATCTTGGCAAGCCTGCCGACATCGCCCATGCCGTCGCGTTCCTTGCGTCTCCCCAGGCGGCCTACGTCACCGGTCAGGAACTGCACGTCAACGGCGGTATGCACATGTAAGCCGCCAACGCAATACCTTCAGCCTACGGTCGAGCGGCAAATGCCACAATCCGGCCGGCTAAAATCCACCGATTACTTACAACCCTCAGAGGGAACCAAATGAGCGATATCGAAGCACGTGTCAAGAAAATCATTGCCGAACAACTCGGCGTTGAAGAGTCCCAAGTCACCAATGAAAAGGCTTTCGTTGCTGACCTCGGCGCTGACTCGCTCGACACGGTCGAACTCGTGATGGCGCTCGAAGACGAGTTCGGCATCGAAATTCCGGACGAGGACGCCGAGAAGATCACCACGGTGCAAAACGCCGTCGACTACGCCACCAAGAATCAAAAGGCCTGATCGGCCACGCTGAGATACCGTTCCTTCGGCCCGCGGCGTTGATGCTTGCGATGGCCCTGCAGCGGTCTCAGTGCTTCCAGAAAGGTTTGCCGGCATGACCAAACGCCGCGTCGTTGTGACCGGGCTCGGTTGCCTCGCTCCTGTCGGAAACACGGTCACCGAATCCTGGGCCAATTTGTTGGCCGGGAAGTCGGGTATCGACACCATCACCAAGTTCGACGCGAGCGGCTTCGCCTGCAAGTTTGCGGGCGAAGTGAAGGATTTCGACATCAAGCAGTACATCTCCGAGAAGGAAGCGCGCCACATGGATCGCTTCATTCATCTCGGGCTTGCCGCCGCCATGCAGGCGGTGCAGGACAGCGGTCTGCCTACCGGCGACGCACTGTCGGAAGAAGAGGCCGTGCGCATCGGGTGCAATATCGGCTCCGGTATTGGTGGTCTCCCCCTCATCGAGGAAACCCACGCCGAACTGGTGAATCGCGGTCCGCGCCGCGTGTCGCCGTTCTTCGTCCCGGCTTCGATCATCAACATGATCTCGGGTCATGTTTCGATCCAGTACGGATTCAAAGGCCCGAACATTGCAGTGGTGACCGCGTGCACCACCGGCTTGCATGCGATCGGTACGTCCGCGCGCATGATCGAGTACGGCGATGCCGATGTGATGATCGCCGGCGGCGCTGAGTCCACCGTCTCTCCGCTCGGATTGGGCGGCTTTGCCGCGGCGCGTGCCTTGTCCACCCGCAACGACGATCCCAAGACGGCGTCCCGCCCATGGGACAAGGATCGTGACGGCTTCGTCCTGGGCGAGGGCGCGGGCGTGCTGGTGCTCGAGGAATACGAACGTGCGAAAGCTCGTGGCGCCAAGATCTATGCCGAGGTTTCAGGGTTCGGGATGAGCGGCGACGCATTTCACATGACGGCGCCGAACGTGGACGGGCCGCGGCGGTCCATGGAAATGGCCTTGGCCAATGCGGGCGTCAATCCAGACCAGGTGCAGTACATCAACGCCCATGGGACGTCGACCCCGCTCGGCGATTTGAACGAGACCAATGCAATCAAGAACGCATTCGGCGACCACGCCAGAAGGCTCGTTGTCAATTCGACCAAGTCCATGACCGGCCACCTGCTGGGCGGCGCCGGCGGCATCGAGTCGGTGTTTACCGTGCTGGCGCTGCATCATCAGAAGAGCCCGCCGACGATCAACATCTTCAATCAGGATCCTGAGTGCGATCTCGACTATTGCGCCAATGAAGCGCGCGACCTGAAGATCGACATCGCGGTCAAGAACAACTTCGGGTTTGGCGGCACCAACGGAACGCTGGTGTTCAAGCGCGTTTGATCCTCTTCCATCCCCATGCATAGCGCCCCATCGGTGATTTATCCGGTGGGGCGCTCGCGCAATGCGGAGCGGCTCTTGCTCGTTCTGTGGGTGCTTGGCGTGTCCGCCGTCGTCGTTGCCGCCATCCAATCGCCCGGGATCGACTGGCGGGACGGCATGCTGCTTCTTTGCGCGATCATTGCGACGGTGGCGGCGTGGACGGGGGTGTTTCGTACTTCAGGCTGCGCGAATCTGATCTTCGACGGCCAATCCTGGTCGATGTCCGGCGGCATCGACTTGCCCACCGCGCAGGTCGCCGTGATGCTGGACTTGCAGCAGTTGCTGCTCGTCCGACTCAGGGAGCCGCTCGGCGCGACCCGGTGGATTTGGGTCGAGCGCGATGCCATGCCCCATCGGTGGCGAGATTTGCGCCGTGCGCTATATTCGCGCGCCATTCCAACGGAAGCGGCGGTCAGCACGCCCGAATCCGTCTCGGCCGACGCGCACCACCTCTCGCCATGACAGCTTCACCGCCGCCAGTTCCACCGGATGCCGGTCCGGCAGGTGCGCCCGCCGAAGCGGTTAGGCCGGGCGAAGTCGACTTTCAGCTGGTCCAGAGAACCGTCGCGGGCGACCAGAAGGCGTTCGAGCTGCTTGTCGTGAAGTACCAGCGCCGGATAGAGAGGTTGATCGGCCGCATGGTGCGGGACGTCAACCTGATCGAGGATATCGCCCAGGAAACCTTCATCCGTGCCTACCGGGCGCTGCACCAGTTTCGCGGCGAGGCTCAGTTCTATACCTGGCTCTATCGGATCGCCGTGAATACCGCCAAGAAGGCGTTGGTCGACATGAAGCGGGATCCGACCGTGACCGAGAGCGCCTTGCGTTCGTCTTCCGAAGAGGACGATGAAACTTACCGGCCCGGAAACGAACCAATCAGCGACGAGACCCCCGAGTCCGTGCTGGCGGCCAATGAAATTGCGGCGGCTGTCGAGGCGGCCATGGAAGCGCTGCCGGCTGAGCTCCGGCAGGCGGTGACGCTGCGAGAAATCGAGGGTATGAGTTACGAAGAAATCGCCGAGGTCATGAATTGTCCGATCGGCACCGTGCGATCGCGGATTTTCCGGGCCCGCGAGGCGATTTCTGCCAAGGTCAAGCCTTTGCTGGACAACCAGTCCGGCAAGCGATGGTAAGCAGGTGAATGAAATGAAGCACACAAACACAGTTCGTGAGCAGGTGTCGGCGCTTGCTGATGGCCATTTGCGAGGCGAGGAATTTGCCCATTTGGTCGGCAGCATTGGCGCTGACGAGGAATTGCGTGCGACGTGGCAGACCTATCACCTCGTCGGCGATGTACTTCGTTCGGGCTTTCACGCGCCGTGCAGCGACACGACAACCTTCCTTTCGCGATTCCAGGATCGGCTGGCGGCGGAGCCCCCGCTGCAAGCCGTGGCATCGTTGCCTGAAGCGCAGCCTGTGCAGCGTTCGCGCGTGGAGGCGGCCAACGAGCCTGTCTTCCGCTGGAAGCTCGTCGCCGGGGCGGCATCGCTGGCGGCTGCAGCGGCCATCGGTTGGAACTGGGTTGGCATCGAGGGATCCCGTGCGTCCGGGACACAGTTGGCACAGCAACAGGCCGCCCCTGCTGCGATGGTCGCGACAGCCAATGTCACCCCTGCGCCGGTCCAAACCCTTGTCCCTGCGCGAGTCCTGGTCGGAAACGGCAATCCGCAGGTCATGCTGCGTGATCCGCGACTCGACCAGTTGCTCGAAGCCCACCAGCAGGTCAGTGGCGCATCGCAGCTGCCGTCAGGGTTCCTGCGCAATGCCACCTTCGAAAGGCCTTCGCGCTGAGCGCTTGCATCTGCGATGAGTGTTTCGATTCCAATCCCCGAGCGTCGCTACATGATCCTTGCCGCTGCACTGTGCGCGGCACAGGCGGCAACGGCGCAGACCCGGAGCACCGCGCCGCCGGCAAAGGCAAGCCCTGGCAATGGCGAAGCGCCAACCCTCGGGGTCGTCGAATGGCTCCAGCGCATGCATGCGGCGTCGAGGCAGCGCAGCTACGCCGGCACCTTTGTCGTTTCGGCGGAAGCCGGCGATCTCTCGAGCGCGCGCATCTGGCACGTTTGCGAAGGCGATCTTCAGATGGAGCGCATCGAGGCGCTTTCCGGGCCGCCTCGGTCGACGTTCCGGCGCAATGACCGCGTCGTCACCTTCCTGCCTGAATCGAAGGTGGTCAAGAGCGAGAAGAGGGAGAACCTGGAGCTGTTTCCGAATCTCATCGGTGCGCCGGACTCGTCCATCGCCGACTTCTACGTCGCGCGGGTCGTGGGAAAGGGGCGCGTCGCCGGCTTTGATGCCGACGTGGTTCTGCTGGAGCCTCGAGACGAGTTCCGATTCGGTTACCGGGTGTGGAGCGAACGACGATCCGGCCTGGTCGTGAAGCTGCAGACGCTCGATCGCGACAACAAGGTCATAGAACAGTCGGCCTTCTCCGAGCTGCAACTCGACGTGCCGATCAAGGTTCATGCCCTGAACCAGATGATGACCAGCACCTCGGGCTATCGCGTGGAGAAATCGGAGCTTGAACGTACGTCGCCGCAGCGCGAGGGCTGGACACTCAAGAAGCCGGTTGCGGGGTTCAAGCCGGTCAATTGCTATCGGCGTCCGGCTGGCGGCGAATCGCAGGGACACACGATGCAGTGGACCTTCTCGGATGGCCTCGCTTCCGTGTCGCTTTTCCTGGAGCCTTACGATGCCCAGCGCCAGGCCAAAGAGGTCCTGCTTGCGCTCGGCGCCACTTATACGCTGACGCGCCGATTGACCGACAAGGACGGGGGTTGGTGGCTGACCGCGGTGGGCGAAGTGCCGCCGCAGACTTTGGATGCATTCGCCCAAAGCCTCGCTCGTGCGCGTTGAGCCGTCGCTCATGGATGTTGTTGTGTCCAAGCTCTTAGACGAAAGAAGTTGATGATGCTCAAGTTCGAGAGGAACAAGCTCCGTTCATGCGTGCTGGCCTGTGCGCTGGCTGTCGTGTCGACCACTGGGCTGTTGCCAACGTCGCCTGCATTCGCGCAGGCGCGCGTCCTTCCCGACTTCACTGACTTGGTCGACCAGGTCGGGCCGGCCGTGGTGAACATCCGCACGGTGGAGAAAGTTGCCCAGGGAAGCGGCAACCCGGAAGTGGACGAGGAGATGCAGGAGTTCTTCCGGCGCTTCTTCGGCCAGCCGATGCCGGGTATTCCTCGCCAGGGACGCCCCAACAACCGCCCGGCGCCTCAAGAGGAGGAGCGCCCGCGAGGTGTCGGGTCCGGCTTCATTCTTTCCCCGGACGGCTTCGTGATGACCAACGCGCACGTGGTCGACGGTGCTTCCGAAGTTCTGGTGACGCTGCCGGACAAGCGCGAATTCAAGGCCAGGATCGTTGGCGCCGACAAGCGCACTGACGTTGCCGTGGTGAAGATCGATGCGACTGGCCTTCCCGCCGTCAAGGTCGGTGACGTGTCGAAGCTGCGCGTTGGCGAATGGGTGATGGCAATCGGCTCGCCCTTCGGCCTCGAGAACACCGTGACCGCTGGCATTGTCAGCGCCAAGCAGCGCGACACCGGCGACTACCTGCCGTTCATCCAGACCGACGTTGCCATCAATCCCGGCAATTCCGGCGGCCCGCTGATCAACATGCGTGGAGAGGTCGTCGGCATCAACAGCCAGATCTATTCGCGCTCCGGCGGGTTCATGGGGATCTCGTTCTCGATCCCGATCGACGAGGCGATCCGCGTGAGCGACCAGCTGCGCGCATTCGGCCGCGTGTCGCGCGGGCGGATCGGTGTGCAGATCGATCAGGTCACCAAGGACGTGGCCGAGTCCATCGGCCTCGGCAAGGCGCAGGGCGCACTCGTTCGCGGCGTCGAAGCCGGTTCGCCGGGCGAGAAGGCCGGTATCGAGCCTGGCGACATCATCACCAAGTTCGACGGCAAGTCGATCGAGAAGCCGAGCGATCTGCCGCGTCTCGTGGGGAACACCAAGCCCGGAACCAAGAGTTCGGTGACCGTCTTCCGTCGCGGCAACCTGCGCGACCTGAACGTGACCATTGCCGAGATAGAGCCGGACAAGCCTGCCAAGCGTGCCTCGGATCGAGATGAATCGACAGGCAAGGCGCCTGCATCCGCGGCTGCGAAGTCGATGGGTCTCGCACTGAGCGATCTCCCCGATGCGCAGAGGCGGGAACTCAAGCTCAAGGGGGGCGTGAAGGTCGATTCCGCGACCGATGCAGCAGCTCGTGCGGGCCTGCGCGAAGGTGACGTCATTCTGGCCATCAGCAACACGGAGGTGTCGAGCGTCAAGGAATTCGAGGCCGCACTCGCGAAGGCAGACCGGAGCAAGCCGGTCAGTCTGCTTTTCCGCCGGGGTGATTGGGCGCAGTACGCGCTGGTTCGCCCTGCACGCTGATCACGCCGAAGGCGTCAAGTGGCCCCATCCCGCAGTCGGGTTTGGGGCCATTTTTTCGACGCTGTCGCGCCACGGCCGCACTGCCGAGAAAAATTTTTAAGACCGCCCGGACTGCCCAATCGGTTAGTGAAAACTAACTTAAGGGACTTCTAATGATGGATTTCGGTAGAATAGGGACCCCGCAGCCGCCGGACACCGCATAAGCCGACGTGGGTTCTTCACGATGCGAGATACCTGCAGTCCGTCCACCGACGGTCCACAGTTCGCCCACAAGTTGTTAAGCGATTGCTCCACCGATGCTGTTGATAAGTTGTTTATAAGTGTGATGTTGCTGACCTGCAACGACCGTCCGAGGGCCTTGGCCCGACTGTACGCGCCCCCCTTTTTGCCTACAATGAAGTTCCAACTACTGCAGTTGCCATTGCTTGTTGGTTCAGGGCGCGTCTCTTGTGGACGCGCCCTTTTTTCTTGTCCGTAGCCTGTTGCGCCCGAGCCAATTCAAGTACTTAAGCGTTCCCGTTGATGAATCACATCAGAAATTTTTCGATCATTGCGCACATCGATCATGGCAAGTCGACGCTTGCTGATCGCTTGATCCAACGTTGCGGTGGTCTCGCCGAGCGCGAGATGGAAGCGCAAGTGCTCGACTCAATGGACATCGAGAAAGAGCGTGGGATAACCATCAAGGCGCAGACCGCTGCGCTGCACTACAAGGCACTCGATGGACAGATCTACAACCTCAATCTGATCGATACGCCGGGGCACGTCGACTTCTCGTATGAAGTGAGTCGATCGCTCTCTGCATGCGAAGGTGCGTTGCTCGTCGTCGATGCGAGCCAGGGCGTTGAAGCGCAGACCGTCGCGAACTGCTACACCGCGCTCGACCTCGGCGTTGAAGTGGTGCCCGTGCTCAACAAGATGGATCTGCCGCAGGCGGATCCCGACAACGCGAAGGCCGAGATCGAGGACGTGATCGGCATCGATGCAACCGATGCCATTCCGTGTTCAGCGAAGACCGGCATGGGCATCGACGAGATTCTTGAAGCGATCGTCGCCAAGGTGCCGGCGCCGCGCGGCAATCCCGACGGACCTCTGCGCGCCATGATCGTCGACAGCTGGTTCGATGCCTACGTGGGCGTCGTGATGCTCGTGCGCGTCGTCGATGGCCGTCTCGCGAAGGGCGATCGCATCAAGATGATGGCATCGGGCGCCAGCTACAACGCCGACAACCTGGGCGTGTTCACGCCAGCGAACGAGGCGCGCCAGTCGCTCGAAGCGGGCGAGGTGGGCTACATCATCGCGGGCATCAAGGAACTGCAGGCCGCGAAGGTCGGCGACACGGTCACGCAGATCAAGACAGGCACCGGCGGCGCGGCGGCCACTGCGACCGAGCCTCTGCCCGGCTTCAAGGAAATCCAGCCGCAGGTGTTCGCGGGCCTCTATCCGACCGAGGCGAGCGAGTACGACTCGCTGCGCGATGCGCTCGAGAAGCTCAAGCTCAACGACTCGTCGCTCCACTACGAGCCTGAAGTCTCTCAGGCGCTCGGCTTCGGATTCCGGTGCGGCTTCCTGGGGCTGCTGCACATGGAGATCGTGCAGGAGCGCCTGGAGCGCGAGTTCGACCAGGACCTCATCACGACGGCACCCAGCGTGGTCTACCAGGTCGTGAAGAGCGACGGCGAGGTCATCATGGTCGAGAACCCGTCCAAGATGCCCGATGTCGGCCGCATGGCGGAAATCCGCGAGCCGATCGTCACGGTCCACATCTACATGCCGCAGGAGTACGTAGGGGCGGTGATGACGCTCGCCAACCAGAAGCGCGGCATCCAGATGAACATGGCCTATCACGGTCGGCAGGTCATGCTGACGTACGAGATGCCGCTCGGCGAGATCGTGCTCGACTTCTTCGACAAGCTGAAATCGGTCAGCCGCGGCTATGCGTCCATGGACTACGAGTTCAAGGAATACCGCGCGTCGGACGTCGTCAAGGTCGACATCCTGCTCAACGGCGACAAGGTCGACGCGCTGTCGATCATCGTCCACCGCAGCCAGAGCCTATATCGTTCGCGCGCGGTCGTGAGCAAGATGCGCGAGATCATTTCCCGGCAGATGTTCGACGTCGCGATCCAGGCGGCCATCGGGGCCAACATCATTGCGCGTGAGACAATCAAGGCGCTGCGCAAGAACGTGCTCGCCAAATGCTACGGCGGCGATATCACCCGCAAGCGCAAGCTGCTCGAGAAGCAGAAGGCGGGTAAAAAAAGAATGAAGCAGATCGGCTCGGTCGAGGTCCCTCAAGAGGCCTTTCTCGCCATCCTGCAAGTCGAAGACTAAAAGATGGCATTTATCACCTCATTGGTTCTCGCGGCCTTCGTCGGCTACATCGGCGCCTGGTATTTCGGTGCGGTCGAAGGCAACTTTGCCCTCCTGCTGTTCCTGGCCACCGTCGTCACCGGCATTTACTGGCTGGCCGAACGTTTCTATTTCCTTCCCAAACGGCGGCGCGCTGCGGCTTCGCTCGAGTCTTCGCTCGCGAACCGGCGCGAAGAACTTGCCCGCCAGGGCATCACCCAGGTCGACACCGTCGACGCCAAGGCGGGCGAACGACTGCTCATGCAGCCCTGGTGGCTCGATTGGACCGCGGGGCTGTTCCCCGTGATCCTCGTGGTGTTCCTGCTGCGCTCGTTCATTGCCGAGCCTTTCAAGATTCCATCCGGGTCGATGATGCCGACGCTGCTGGTCGGCGACCTGATCCTGGTCAACAAGTTCGTCTACGGCCTGCGCCTGCCGGTCATCAACACCAAGATCACCGAGGGGCGGTCCCCGGCGCGTGGCGACGTCATGGTGTTCCGCTACCCGCCCAAGCCGAGCATGGACTACATCAAGCGTGTTGTCGGCGTGCCCGGCGACGAGGTGGCCTACCTGAACAAGAAGCTGACCATCAACGGCCAGCCGGTCAGCAAGGATGCCATTCCGGACTATTTCGACGAGGAGACGATGCGCTACCTCAAGCAATACGCCGAAAACCTCAATGGCACGCAGCACAACATCCTCAATGACGATGCGCGCCGTGCCGGCCTCTCCGAGGCTGAAATCATGGCGTTCCCTTTTCAGGAGAATTGCCGCTACAGTGTTGAAGGCTTGGTGTGCAAGGTGCCCGCGGGGTATTACTTCATGATGGGCGACAACCGCGACAATTCGCTGGATTCGCGCTATTGGGGATTTGTCCCGGACCAGAACATCGTTGGCAGAGCATTCCTCATCTGGATGAATTTCAGCGACTGGCGGCGCATCGGCACATTCCAATAACTATTCAGGGCTTACATAGGGAAGAGGGCATGAAGTCTTTAGTGGCAAGAAGGAAGCAGCGCGGGATTTCGTTCATCGGGCTGCTGTTCGTGGCGATCGTCCTGGCTTGCGTCGGTGTGGTTGTGGCGCAGGTCATCCCCACTCTGATCGAATATCAGGCCATCACGAAGGCCGCGAACAAGGCGAAGGAGGGCAACACGGTGCCCGAGGTTCGCGCCATCTTCGATCGCGCCCAGGCGATCGACGACTTCACTTCCGTCACCGGCAAGGATCTCGAAGTGCGAAAGGAGGGCGACAAGGTCGTGGTCTCGTTCGCTTATGACCGCGAGATCCACCTCTTCGGGCCCGCCTACCTCCTGCTGAAGTACCGCGGCCGTTCGAGCTGATGGCCCCCCTTCCCAGGCTTGCCGCACAGTGAACCAAGGCGGCCTTGCTGCGCTCCAGGCGCGGCTCCAGTATTCGTTTGCGGACCTTCGTCTCCTGCAGCGCGCGCTGACGCATCGCAGTTTCTCGGCCGATCACAATGAGCGGCTCGAGTTTCTGGGCGACTCGGTGCTCAGCCTGGCCGTCTCGCATCTGCTGTACGCGCGGCTGACTGCGATGGCGGAAGGCGATCTTTCCCGGGTCCGCGCCAATCTGGTCAAGCAGGACACGCTCCACCAGCTCGCAGTCAAGCTCGCGCTGTCACCGCTTCTGCGGCTGGGCGAAGGCGAGGCGCGCTCGGGCGGCCAGAACCGGCCGTCGATCCTCGCCGACGCGCTCGAGGCGGTGATCGGCGCGGTCTATCTCGATGCGGGTTTCGGCGCCGCGCAAGCGCTGGTTCAGCGCCTCTACGAATCCGTGGAAATCAATCCGCGCATGGATGCGGCCGCCAAGGACCCGAAGACCGAATTGCAGGAATGGCTCCAGGGCCACAAAATGAAGTTGCCGGTCTATCGTGTCGTCGGAACCCTCGGCGCCGCCCACAAGCAGACCTTCGAAGTCGAATGCGAGGCATCCGAGCTGGGGCTGCATGAACACGGCATCGGCGGCTCGCGTCGCGCGGCCGAGCAGGCGGCCGCGGCAGCGATGTTGATCCGGCTCAAGGCGCGCGGCGCGAAGGCATCCCCATGAACGAACCCATCGACACCGCGACCCCTTCTCCCGAAACCCAGCGCTGCGGCCTGGTGGCCATCGTCGGCAAGCCCAACGTCGGCAAGTCGACACTGCTCAACGCGCTGGTCGGCCAGAAGATCAGCATCACCTCACGCAAGGCGCAGACCACCCGGCATCGCATCACCGGCATGCGCACGCTGGGCGCGACGCAGTTCGTGTTCGTCGACACGCCGGGGTTCCAGACCCTGCATGCCAATGCGCTGAACCGGTCGCTCAACAAGACGGTGGTCGGGGCGGTCTCCGACGTGGACCTGATCCTGTTCGTGGTCGAAGCCGGCAGCTTCACGCCGGCGGACGAACGCGTGCTGAAGCTGCTCGGCAGCGGGATTCCCACGGTACTGATCGCCAACAAGCTGGACCATGTGCACCGCCGCGCCGACATTGCGCCCTGGCTTCAGGACATGCAGAAAAAGCACGCCTTCGCCGAGTTCGTGCCGATGTCCGCGAAGAACCCGAAGGACGTCGAGCGCCTCTTCGGCATCTGCGAGAAATACCTGCCCCAACAGGCGTGGTGGTACGCGGAGGACGAGCTGACCGATCGCAGCGAGCAGTTCCTGGCCAGCGAGATGGTGCGCGAGAAGCTCTTCCGCCTGACGGGCGACGAGCTGCCCTACACCTCGACTGTCGTCATCGACAAGTTCACCGAAGAGCCGCCAGCCCGCAAGGGTCAGAAGCGCCTGGTCAAGATCGCCGCCACGATCGTGGTGGAGCGAGACGGCCACAAGGCGATGGTCATCGGCGACAAGGGCGAGCGCATCAAGCGCATCGGCACCGAGACGCGGCAGGAGCTCGAGAAGCTCATGGATGCCAAGGTCTTCATCGAACTGTGGGTCAAGGTGCGCTCCGGTTGGGCCGACGACGAGGCCCGCGTGCGTTCCTTCGGGTACGAGTGAGTGGCGGTCAAGCGCGTCTCGCATGAACCGGCCTACGTGCTCCACCGCTACGACTGGAGCGAGTCCAGCCTGATCCTCGAAGTCTTCGCCCGCCACCACGGCCGCATCGCGCTCGTGGCCAAGGGGGCGAAGCGGCCGAGCTCCAATTTCCGGCCGGTGCTGCTGCCGCTGCAGCCGCTGCAACTGAGCTTTTCCGGTGACGCGGAGATCCGCACCCTCAAGAGCGCCGAATGGATGGGCGGCCATGTGATGCCGACCGGCGAGGCCTTGCTGTCCGGCTACTACGTCAACGAATTGCTGCTGCGCCTGCTGGCGCGCGACGACCCGCACGAGGCGCTTTTCGATGCCTATGCCGGCGTGGTGCAGGTGCTTGCCGGCGACCATGCCGCCGCCCAGGCCGCGACGCAGTCGGCCGCGCTGCGCGCCTTCGAGTTGCTGCTATTGCGGGAGGTGGGGCTGCTGCCGGCGCTGGACGCGCAGACGCTCACGCTCGCGCCGCTCGATGGGGAGGGCCGCTACGCACTCGTGCCGGAGGCGGGGCTGCGTGAAGCCTTCGAAGGCGAGCCCTCGTTGCAAGGGGCCGACTGGCAGGCCTTGCAGGCTGCACTCGACGATCTCGCGCCGTTCGTCGCCACGCTCCGCGCCTGCGCCGGGGTCAATGGCGCCCTGCGCAACCAGTTGCGCACCTTGCTCAACTACCATTGCGGCGTTGCAACGCTGCGTACGCGGCAGATGATGCGGGACCTGCAAGCCCTATGAGCTCTTCGAATTCCACCGCTCTGTCGGTCAATCTCAACAAGGTCGCGCTGGTGCGCAACACGCGTCAGCTCGGCATCCCGAGCGTGCTGTTTGCGGCGTCGATGTGCCTCGACGCCGGTGCGCACGGCATCACCGTGCATCCGCGGCCCGACCAGCGGCACATCCGTCCGCAGGACGTGCGCGATCTCTCGGCGCTGCTTCACAAGGAGTGGCCGAAAGCCGAGTTCAACATCGAAGGCAATCCCTTCCATAACCTGATGGAGTTCGTGCGCGAACTGCGCCCGCATCAGGCCACCTTCGTGCCGGACAGCGAAACCCAGTCGACCAGCGACCATGGGTGGAGCTTCCCGGAAGACGCCGAGCGTCTCCGTCCGGTCATCGCGGAAGCCAAGGCCCTGGGTGTGCGCGTGAGCCTGTTCATGGACCCGAATCCCGAAATGATGGCAGCGGCCAAGGCGGTGGGCGCCGACCGCGTCGAGCTCTACACGGAGGGCTACGCGGCGTCGCGTGATACCTCGAAGGCGCATTCAGTGCTGCGGCTCTATGCCGAGGCCGCGCGTGCCGCGCAGGCGGCCGGCCTCGAAGTCAACGCCGGCCACGACCTCAGCCGCGAGAACCTGACCGAGTTCCTGCGCGTGGTGCCCGGTGTGCGCGAGGTGTCGATCGGCCACGCCTTCGTTTCCGACGCGCTGGAGCTGGGCTATGCCGCCGCGACGCGTGAGTACCTGCGTCGCATCGAAGAAGCCGGCGAGCAGGCTCCCAGGTGATCTACGGTATCGGCACCGACGTCTGCGATGTCCGGCGCATTTCGGCGACGCTGGAGCGCCAGGGCGAGCGCTTCGCGCGCAAGGTCCTCGGCGACGCCGAGTTCGCGGTCTGGCAGGCGCGCAGCGCCCGATGGCCGAAGCGCGGCCTGCGCTATCTCGCGACGCGTTTCTCGGCCAAGGAGGCCTTCAGCAAGGCGATCGGCCTGGGCATGCGGATGCCGATGAGCTGGCGCCTGTGCGAGATCGTCAACCACAAGAGCGGCAAGCCGGTGATCGTGCTGCACGGCGAACTCAAGACCTGGTTCGAAGCCCAGGGCTTGATTGCCCATGTCACCGTGACAGATGAAACCGACTACGCGGCCAGCTTCGTCGTGGTCGAACGCAAAGAATGACCGAAACCGCCCTGCATGCCCCGCTGATCATCGATGTCGCGGGGGCCGAACTGAACGCTGCCGACCGTCGACGGCTGGCTGATCCGCTGGTCGGCGGCGTGATCCACTTTGCCCGCAACTGGCGGGACCGTGCGCAAATGACCGCGCTCAATGCAGAGATCAAGTCGATCCGGCCGGACATCCTGATTTGCGTGGACCACGAGGGTGGCCGAGTCCAGCGCTTTCGCACCGATGGCTTCACGCGGCTGCCTTCCATGCGAATCCTGGGCGAGTTGTGGATGAAGGACGCATTGCGCGCGACGCAGACTGCGGTGGCCTGCGGGCAGGTGTTGGCGGCTGAGCTGCGCGCCTGCGGGGTCGACTTCAGCTTCGCGCCGGTGCTTGATCTGGACTACGGCGAAAGCAGCGTGATCGGCGATCGCAGCTTCCATCGCGATCCGCGTGTCGTCGCCGTGCTGGCCCGCAGCCTGATGCACGGCCTGTTGCAGGCCGGCATGGCCAATTGCGGCAAGCACTTTCCCGGGCACGGGTTCGTGAAGGCGGATTCGCATGTGGCCATTCCTGTCGACCGCCGCAGCCTCAAAGCCATCCTCGCGGACGATGCGCGGCCCTATGACTGGCTCGTCGGTTCGCTCGCGGCGGTGATGCCGGCGCATGTCATCTATCCCAAGGTCGATGCAAGGCCTGCGGGCTTTTCCGCGAAATGGCTGCAGGAGATCCTGCGAGGCAAGCTCGGATTCGACGGAGCCGTATTCAGCGATGACCTCAGCATGGAAGCCGCCCGTCGAATCGACGGCGAGCTGCACAGCTACACCGATGCCGCGCTGGCCGCCTTGAACGCCGGCTGTGATCTGGCGCTGCTCTGCAATCAGAGTGTGGACGACGGCGCCGTGCTCGATGAACTGCTCGATGGCTTCGCCGCCGCAGCGCGCAATGGCCAATGGGTGCCAAATTCCGCGAGCGAGATGCGTCGCCGAAGCCTGTTGCCCAAGTCGCCGGCCATCGGCTGGGATGCGTTGATGCAGACCACGGCCTACCGCCGCGCGGTACAGATGCTTCCGAAGCCTTGACTACAGGTTCGGCCCAGGCGACGCGGTAGCGGGCCATAGGCGGTCGCCGCCGCCATCCAGGTGCGTCAGGTACAGCCGCAAGTCGAATTCGAACTGGTGATAGGCCGGCTCCATGTGCGTGCAGAGCTGATAGAAGGCCTTGTCGTGCTCGCGGACCTTGATGTGCGCCAGTTCGTGCACCACGATCATGCGCAGCCACTCGAGCGGGACTTCCTTGAACAGGCCAGCGACACGAATTTCGCGTTTCGACTTCAGCCTGCTTCCCTGCACGCGAGAGACGGTCGTGTGCGTGCCGAGCGCGTTGCGGATCACGTGGAGCTTGCTGTCGAAGGCGACCTTGGACAGTGGCTCGGCATTGCGCAGGAACTCGTTCTTGAGCTCGCTCACGTAGTCGTACAGCGCGCGATCGGTGCGGATGTCGTGGGCATCGCCATACCGCCCACGCAGCAGATCCGCGAGCCGGCCCTGGGCGATGACCTGTTCGACCTGGGCCCGCAGCGCCGCAGGGTATGCGGCGAGGTATTTCATGCCGGCTGGGGCACCCGCGTCGCGGCGGCCGTGTAGGCGAGGCCGGACGCGACGCCGCCGAAGAAATCGCCTTCGACGAGCTTCGCGTCGGGAAAGGCGCAACGCAGTGCCTGCTGAAATGGACGCAGTGCCGAAGAACCGCCGGTCAGGTAGATCGCGTCCAGTCTGTCATTGCCCAGCGCAGCCAGCCGCACGCAGTCCTGCGCGCAAGCGACCACCCGATCCAGCAGTGGGCCGAGATGACGTGCCATGTCGTCGGCTGTAAGCGCGACAGCCAGGTTCCGTTGGGCGCAGGACAGGTCGATCGCGACTTCGGCGTTCGTCGTCGATGAACGGATCTTCGCGGCTTCGACCTCGTTGGCGACGCGGTGCCCTTCGCGGTTCAGAAGCACATTCATCAGTCGGTCGTGCAACCGGGTGTCGGCGTAGCTGGTGCGCAACTCCTGCACCTGGCGGACCGCCTTGGGCGCGTACAGCCAGTTGATCAGGTGCCACGACGAGAGGTCGAAGAAGGTCCGGCTCGGCACCTCGCGCCCCTGCGGGCCGACGTGGCGGAAGCCGAACTCGGGCATCGCGCATTCGAGGCTGAGCCGCTGGTCGTAGTCCGTGCCGCCGATGTGCACGCCCGTCGTGGCGAGCACGTCCGCGGCGCGATCGCCGGCCGACATGCACGCGGGATCGAGCCGCACCACCGTGAAGTCCGAGGTGCCGCCGCCGATGTCGACGACAAGCACGAGCGATTCCTTCTCGACGCGCCGCTCGTAGTCGAAAGCGGCCGCGATCGGCTCGTACTGAAAGCTGACTTCGCCAAGCCCGGCACTCCTGGCGGCGCGCCGAAGCGTGTCTTCGGCCTGCTGGTCGCGCGCATCGTCATCGTCGACGAAGCGCACCGGGCGGCCGATCACCACCCGACCCGGCTGGGCGCCGAGTTGCGCGCGTGCGCGCTGGCCGAGCTCGGCGAGGAACAGGGTGATGATGTCCTCGAAGCCGACGCGCTCGCCGAAGACTTCGGTCTGCTCCTGCATCAGCGAACTGCCGAGCAGGCTCTTGAGCGATCGCATGAGCCGCCCCTCGATGCCCGCGAGGTACTGCGCGATCGCTTCGCGCCCGAAGTGCGTGGTGCGGTCTTCAGCGTTGAAGAAGATCGCCGTCGGGATGGCCGTGGCCGTGCCTTCGAGCGGCAGAGCCCGCGCGAGTCCGTCGTCGGCCACGAAGGCGACGGCGGAGTTCGAGGTGCCGAAGTCGATGCCGATCGCCGGCGCTCGCTCGCTCAAGATTCGCGCCGCAGGGCAGGGAACAGAATCACGTCGCGAATGCTCGGCGAATCGGTCAGCAGCATCATCAGGCGGTCGATGCCGATGCCGCAACCGCCGGTGGGCGGCATGCCGTATTCGAGCGCGCGCACGAAGTCGTGGTCGAAGAACATGGCCTCATCGTCGCCGCTGTCCTTGGCGGCGACCTGCGCGTTGAAGCGGGCGGCCTGATCCTCGGCGTCATTGAGCTCGCTGAAGCCGTTGCCGAATTCGCGGCCGGTGATGTAGAGCTCGAAGCGCTCGGTGACTTCGGGGCGCTCGTCGTTGGCACGCGCGAGCGGCGAGATTTCCGTCGGGTGTTCCATGATGAAGGTCGGCTGCCAGAGCTTTTCTTCGACGGTCTCTTCGAAGTACATGACCTGCAGCGAGGCGAGGCTGCGCTGGGAGAGCTTGTCCTTCTCTTCGTTCAGGCCCAGCTTGCGCAGCGCATGGATCAGCCAGGAGGCGTCATCGACATTCGAACCCGCGTCCGTGTACTTGAGGATGGCTTCGCGAATCGTCAGGCGCTCGAAAGGCTGGCTCAGGTCCACCGCCTTGCCTTGGTAGGTGAGCTGCTGCGTGCCGACCGCCTTGTCGGCGATCGTGCGGATCAGCGTCTCGGTGAAGTCCATCAGGTCGCGGTAGTTCCAGTACGCCGCGTAGAACTCCATCATCGTGAACTCGGGGTTGTGCCGCACCGAGATGCCTTCGTTGCGGTAGCTCCGGTTGATTTCGAACACGCGCTCGAAGCCGCCGACGATGAGGCGCTTGAGGTACAGCTCGGGGGCGATGCGCAGGAACATCTCCTGGTCCAGCGCGTTGTGGTGCGTCTTGAAGGGCTTCGCGTTGGCGCCGCCCGGAATCGGGTGGAGCATCGGCGTCTCGACTTCGAGGAAGCCGTTGCCCACCATGAAGTCGCGCAGCGCGCTCACCGCACGGCTGCGGGCCGCGAACCGGTCGCGCGCGGCTGAGTCGGTGATGAGGTCGACGTAGCGCTGGCGGTACTTCTGCTCCTGGTCGGCCATCCCGTGGAACTTGTCCGGCAGCGGTCGCAGGCTCTTGGTCAGCAGGCGCAGCGAGGTGACCTTCACGGAGAGCTCGCCGGTCTTGGTCTTCATCAACGTGCCTTCGGCGCCAACGATGTCGCCGAGGTCCCAGCGCTTGAATTCGGCATAGGCTTCCTCGCCGATCGCATCGCGCGTGACGTAGAGCTGGATGCGGCCGGTGGCGTCCTGCACGGTCGCGAAGCTGGCCTTGCCCATGACCCGCTTGAGCATCATGCGGCCGCCGACGCTGATGGCGATCGGCGTCGCCTCGAGCGCCTCGGCCGGCGCTTCGCCGTGCGCGGCGACGAGTGCCGCCGCTCGGTCCGCGGGCTTGAAGTCGTTGGGGAAGGCGACCCCTTTGCCCTCGGCCTGCGCCTGGCGCAGCGCCTTCAGTTTCTCGCGCCGTTCGGCGATGAGCTGGTTGTCGTCGATGGCGGGCGTCGAGGCAGGTGCTGCCGCAGGCGTGGGGACGGAGGGGATCAGGTGGTCAGACATGGCGGGGTAGTGGCGCTGTCGGTGTCGAGCGCAACCCGCCATTTTAACCGCGCAGGGGCTTTGACAGACCCGCGCCTGACCCGCATCGACACTGGACCAGTTGCTATCGAATCCGTAGCGCGCTACTTCGCGATGCCAGTGCGCGCCAGCAGATCGCCGACCAGCTCGAGCCGCATCAGCGGGCTGTCGAGTTCCATCAGGCGCTGCTTGAGCTCGGGCTGCGCCGGCAGCAGTTCGCACCAGCGATTGGCCACCCAGCCGCAGTCGTCGAACTGGTAGGGCTCGGAAATCGGCAGGCGAAGGCCCGGCATGCCCTGCTGTTGGCGTCGCTCTTCCAGCGTATCGACCACGCGGCGCAATGCGTCGGACACATGCCGCAAGTCGGCGGGGACGTCCATCCGCACGTCGTTGGCAATGACTTCGACCTTGGCGGTCCAGAGTCCGTGCTTCTGAAGTTCGCTCGCATGAATTCGGAAGCGCTGGGTGCCGCTGCATTCGATCTGCATCAGGCCGGCCTGCGGAGACTCGAGTTCGCGAATGACCGCGAGCGTGCCGATGGTCGCGAAGGCTTCCACCCCGGCCCCAGCCTTGCGCACTTCCGACCCCTGGGTGAGGCACACGACCCCGAAAGGCTCGCCGCTCTTGTGGCACTTGCGGATCATGTCGAGATAGCGCACCTCGAAGATCCGCAGCGGCAGGAAGCCACCGGGAAACAGCACCGTGCCGAGCGGAAACAAGGGGATCGGCCTGAGAGGGGTTTGTGTCGTCATCGGTGAACCTTGGCGTGGCTATCATCGCATTCCGCTCACGACCTCGCGCCCATGTTCTATCAGATCCCATCGTTCCTGCTCGACGTGATCGTCGGCCTCCTGGGCGGCGCCTGCCTGTTGCGCCTCTACATGCAGTACCACCGGGTACCGTTCGGCAATCCGCTCGGGCGCTTCGTGTTTGCGGTCACCGACTGGATCGTGCTGCCCTTGCGCCGGATCGTGCCATCGGTCAAGCGGTGGGACCTTGCGAGCGGCGTCGCGGCATGGCTGCTCGTGCTGGTGAAGTTCGTGCTGCTGGGGCTGCTGCTGGGCGGCCTCGGACGATGGACGATCCTTCCCCTCATCTCGCTGATCGGGCTGCTCCAGCTCGCGGTCTCAGGGCTCACCGCGCTGCTGATCGTCTATGCGATTCTTTCCTGGGTGCCGAGCGCATCCTCGATGCTGCACGACCTGATCGCGCGTCTCGCGGAGCCGCTGGTGCGGCCGCTGCGCCGGGTCATTCCGGCGGTGGGCGGCGTCGACCTGTCGGCGCTCGTCGCGATCGTGCTCCTTCAGGTCGGCGCGATCATCCTCGGCAACGTGATGGGTTCGGTGTTCACGTTAGGCCGGTAGAGGCGCTACCGGCGCGATGCCGGGAATACCGCGGATCCGGCTCCGCCGGTCCGCTGGTATTGCCCCCTGCAAGGGGGCCTGGGGGTGGGCTAAAGAACCGCATCAGCTGGCTGCCGCAACAGCATGGCCAGCGTGTTCGCGATGGTCTTGCGCAGCTCGCGTCGATCGCAGATGAAATCGACCGCGCCCTTGGTCTGGAGGAACTCGGCGCGCTGGAAGCCCTCCGGCAACGTCACGCGAACCGTCGATTCGATGACGCGCGGGCCGGCGAAGCCGATGAGCGCCTTGGGCTCGGCGATCACCACATCGCCCACGAACGCGAAGCCCGCGCTCACACCGCCCATGGTCGGGTCAGTCAGCACGCTGATGTAGGGCAGGCCCTTCTTCGCGAGATGCGTGAGCGAGGCATTGGTCTTCGCCATCTGCATCAGCGACAACAGGCCTTCCTGCATGCGCGCACCGCCGGTGGCAGTGAAGCAGATGAAAGGCACTTTCTGCTCGATCGCGGTTTCGACGCCGCGCACGAAGCGTTCGCCGACCACGCTGCCCATGCTGCCGCCCATGAAGTCGAACTCGAAGCAGGCGACCACCACGTTGATGCTGTGGACCGAACCGCCCATCACCACGAGGGCGTCGGTCTCGCCGGTGTTCTCCAGCGCTTCCTTGAGCCGCTCGGGGTACTTGCGGCTGTCCTTGAACTTGAGGGCGTCGACCGGCAGGACTTCCTGGCCGAGCTCGTAGCGGCCTTCGGGGTCGAGGAAGGCATCGAGACGCGCACGCGCGCTGATGCGGTGATGGTGGCCGCAGCTCGGGCAAACGTTCTGGTTGTGCTCGAGGTCGGTCTTGTAGAGCACCGTCTCGCAGCTCGGGCATTTGATCCAGAGGCCTTCCGGCATCTGGCGGCGCTCGCTCGGGTCGGTCGGTGCGATTTTCGGGGGAAGAAGTTTTTCAAGCCAGCTCATGGGGGCTCCTTGTGGTGGCGGCGATTATCGGGCAGCCGGGCTTGCGGCGGCCGCGCGGGGCAACGCGTCGAGTGCCTGCCTGATTCCGGCCAGGAACTCGCGCACCACGGGCACGACCTTGTCGCGGGGTTGCTCTTCGATCAGCTGGATGATGCGGCTGCCGATCACGACTGCGTCCGCGGAGGCGCCGACCGCCTGGGCGGTCTGCGCATCGCGGATGCCGAAGCCGACGCCCACCGGTAGCTGCACATGCTCGCGAATGCGCGGAACCATTCGGCCGACCGCGTCGGTGTCGAGGTGTCCGGCGCCGGTCACGCCTTTCAGCGAAACGTAGTAGACGTAGCCGGTGGCGATGCGGCCGACCTGCGCCATCCTCTCGGGGGTGCTGGTCGGTGCGAGCAGAAAGATGAGATCGATACCCTTGGATTTGAGCTCGGCAGCGAAGGCCTCGCATTCTTCTGGCGGGTAGTCGACGATCAGCAGGCCGTCGACGCCCGCCGCGGCCGCATCGCGGATGAAGCTGCCGGCGCCATGGACGAGGTCGTAGCGCTCCACCGGATTCGCGTAACCCATAAGAACCACCGGCGTGCGCGGATCCTTCTGGCGGAAGGCCGCGACCATGGCCAGCACCTGCTTCATGCCGATGCCCAGTGCGAGCGCGGCTTCGCCCGCGCGCTGGATCACGGGCCCGTCGGCCATCGGATCGGAGAAGGGCACGCCGAGCTCGATCACGTCGGCGCCGGCCTCGACCATGCCGAGCATCAGCTCAGGCGTGACGTCTGCGTAGGGGAAGCCCGCGGTGACATAGGGAATCAAAGCCTTGCGACCCGCTTTCTGCAGGGCTTCGAAGGTGGCGGCGATGCGGCTCATGCCTTGCCTCCCTTCACGTTGAGGCCGCGCATCGACGGCCGGTCATAGAAGTCCACGCCGGACAGGTCGGCCACCGTGCCGATGTCCTTGTCGCCGCGGCCCGAGAGATTCACCAGGATGGATTGGTCGGGGTGCATGGTCTTCGCGAGCTTCATGGCGTAGGCCACCGCGTGGCTCGATTCCAGCGCCGGGATGATGCCTTCGGTGCGACACAGGTAATGGAAGGCTTCGAGCGCTTCGGAGTCGGTGATGCCGACGTACTCGGCGCGGCCGATGTCCGCGAGGTAGGCATGTTCCGGCCCGACGCCGGGGTAGTCCAGGCCGGCGCTGATGCTGTGCGTTTCTGTCACTTGGCCGTCCTCGTTCTGGAGCAGGTAGGTGCGGTTGCCGTGCAGCACGCCTGGACTGCCGCGAAGGATCGACGCCGAATGCTTGCCGCTGTCGAGGCCTTTGCCGGCCGCTTCCACGCCGATCAGGCGAGTGCCCGCGAACGGGATGTAGGGATAGAAGATGCCCATCGCATTGCTGCCGCCGCCCACGCAGGCGACGACGACATCAGGCTGCCTGCCTTCGGCCTTGCCGGTGATGCCCTGCGCGGCGAGCATGGCCGGCATCTGCTCGATGCACTCGTTGCCGATCACGCTCTGGAAGTCGCGCACCATCGTCGGGTAGGGGTGAGGTCCGGCGACCGTACCGATGATGTAGAAAGTGTTCTCGACATTCGTGACCCAGTCGCGCATCGCCTCGTTGAGTGCGTCCTTGAGCGTCTTGCTGCCCGATTCGACCGGAACGACCGTCGCGCCGAGCAGGTTCATGCGGTACACGTTGGGGCTCTGGCGCTTGACGTCTTCGCTGCCCATGTAGACCACGCATTCGAGCCCGTAGCGGGCGCAGATGGTGGCGGTGGCCACGCCGTGCTGGCCGGCCCCGGTTTCGGCGATCACGCGGGGCTTGCCCATGCGCCTGGCAAGCATCGCCTGCCCGATGGTGTTGTTCACCTTGTGAGCGCCGGTGTGGTTGAGGTCCTCGCGCTTCAGGTAGATCTGCGCGCCGCCCATTTCGCGGCTGGTGCGGGCCGCGTGATAGACCGGTGAAGGACGGCCCACGAAATGGGCCAGTTCGTAGCGGAATTCCGCGAGGAACTCCGGGTCGTCCTTGTACTTCGCGTAGGCGTCGCGCAGTTCGTTGATGGCGTGCGTCAGCGTCTCGCTGGCGAACGTGCCGCCGTAGATGCCGAAATGGCCGCTGGCGTCGGGTTGCTGGTAGGTGTTCATGGTCTCGATCGGTGGGCCGGCGCCCGGTCGATCGAGGCGGGCAGCCGGCTGCAAACTAGGAAGAGGCATCGGCCGCACGGACAGCGGCCACGAAGTCGCGAATCCTGGCGGCGTCCTTGATGCCCTTGGAGGCCTCGACGCCCGAACTCACGTCAACGGACAGCGACTTGCATCGCGCCCGCAACTGACGAATGCCATCGCCCACGTTTGCAGGTGTGAGCCCACCACTCAAGACGAGGTGAGCGTCGACGGCGGGTGGTAGGAGTGACCAATCGAATGCCTTGCCGCCACCGCCATAGGCTTCGACATGGGCGTCGAGCAGGATGGCCTGGGCGCGGGAGTAATCGGAAGCGTATTTTACGAGGTCGAAGCCCGCGCCGGCTGCACCCAGCGGAATCCGTGCCGCGCGCATGAACCGGTATGCGCCGCTGCCGGCGCCTTCCCAGCACTGCGCTGGCGATTCGTCGCCGTGGAACTGGGCCATCGAACCCGCCACGGAAGACAGCGCCGCCATGCTGCGCGCCGCGTCCTCGTTGACGAAGAGCAGCACGGGCGAAACGAACGGCGGAAGGCGCGACGCGAGTTCGGCTGCGCGTTCGACCGTGACCGCGCGCGGGCTGGCCGGGTAAAGAACGAAACCGATGGCGTCAGCGCCGGCTTCGATCGCGGCATCGACGTCCTGCTCGCGTGTGAGCCCGCAGATTTTGATCCGGGTGCGGGCTGCGAGCGGTGCGGAGGGGTTCATGGCGGGCCATCATACGCAGCGCCCCCGCCTTCGATGGTCGCCTCGGCGGGTAGACCCCATCCGGCGGCGTACAACGGCCCCAGGAAGTACAGGCCGTTCGGCGAGAACGTCGGCGCGGCCACCAGCCGGCTGCGCGCCTCGAGCACTTCGCGCATCCATTCCGGCCGCTCCCTTCCCTGGCCGATGCGCACGAGGCAGCCCATGATGTTCCGGATCATGTGATGCAGGAATGCATCCGCCTCGAATTCGACGTGCCAGCGGCAGCGGTCGGTGTCGCCGTGGCGGCTGATCGCGATGCGCCGCATCTCCTTGACCGGCGAAAGTGCCTGGCACGCCGAGGCGCGGAAGGAGCTGAAGTCATGGCGGCCGAGCAGCATCGCCGCGGCGGCGCGCATGGCATCGCCGTCGAGCACGTGCATCGACCAGCCCACCCGGCCTGCTTCGAGACTGGGCCGGACCGGCGATTGCGAAAGGACGTAGACATAGCGCCGGGTGAGGGCGCTCGCGCGGCAATGGAATGGGTCGGGCACCGGTTGTGCCCACTGCACGGCGATGTCGTCAGGGAGGAAACTGTTGGTGCCTCGCACCCAGGAGAACGGTTCGCGGACCGCGGTGGTGTCGAAGTGCACCACCTGCATCAGCGCATGGACGCCGGCATCGGTGCGGCCGGCACAGAGCGTGGAAATCGGCTGGTCGGCGAACTGCGACAGGGCCGCTTGGAGCTTGTCCTGGACAGTCCGGCCGGAGGGCTGGCTTTGCCAGCCGTCGTAGGCCTGACCGTTGTAGCGGATACCGAGGGCCAGCCTCACGGCAGCATGGCAGCCCGAAGGCCGCTTCAGCGCAGTTGGCCGAGCATCTGCTTTGCTTCGGCCTTCACGTCGCCGGAGCTTTCGGCGGCAACTTCCTCGACCAGCGAGCGGGCGCCTTCGACGTCGCCCAGCGCCTTGAGTTCGCGGGCGAGGGATAGCTTGATGACGTGCGGGTTGTCGCCGCCCTCGTCCGCGGGTTCCAGGCGTCCGCGCTCGGTGTCGGCCGGGGTGCGGGTCGACAGGCCGGCGAGCGAGCTCATGTCGAATTCGATGAAACCTGAATCCGTCGGCAAGCCGGCACGCAACGGAGCAGGCTGGGTGCGCTCCTCGTCGCGAACCACCGAGCCGTTTGCCACCGGTTCGAGGGCGCCAGGCGCAGTGTCGAAGTCGTTTTCGAGGTCGATCTTGGGTGCATGAGTCGACGCACCGCCGTTCAGGCCACCAGGAACAGCGATCGGTCGCGGAATCTCGCGGATCGGCGACGGAATGGGGGCTGCCACGGGGGGCAGGCTCACGCTGACGGGCGCAGGCGCGGTCGACGCCGCTGCAGGCGGGGTGGAAAGATCGAGATCGAAGTCCAGCGGTGCGACCGACGGTACGAAGGCCGGAGGCGGCGCTTCTGCTTCTGCCTGCGCGACCGGGCTCGGTGCCGGGGTCGAGACTGCGGCGGACGCCGCTGCCAGCGTGCCTGCGAATGCCGCAGCTTCCGCAGCCGAGACGGTCTTGCCGTCGGCTTCGTACAGCGGGTTGCCGGGGTCAAGGTCCTTGCCGAGTTCGACGACACGGTTCCATTCGGTGCCGCTGCCGCCAGTCAGCTTGTGGACTTCGGAAGCCAGCGCCTCGTAGGCGCGCAGATCGCGGCGCTTCGCGTGGATTTCGAGCAGCTTGAGATGAATCGCGGTGCGCTCCGGATTGACGCGGAGTGCTTCGCGCAGGATCTCCTCGGCCTGGAGGTCGCGACCATAGGCGAGGTAGACGTCGGCTTCGGCCACCGGATCGACGTCGCCAGCATCGAGCTGGCTCGGCGAGTAGGAAAGCGAAGAAACCACGGAATTGCCGCGGTTCTTGGTGTCCACCGATTCGCCGCCGCTGGCGCCGAAGAACGAGTCCTTCGGGATGCGGCTTTCGATGAAGACGCTGTCGCCCGCATCACGGCGCTTGCGGCCGAGCACGCGGTACAGCAGGAAGCTGATCAGCAGGGCCACCAGGGCGGCGGCTGCGACCATCAACGGGTTTTCCATCAGCTCCCCGAAGAAGCTTTGCTCCTTCGGGGCGGGTGCTGGTGCAGCGGCCTTGACCGGGGGCTTCGCGGCAGGCGCTGGTGCGGGAGCGGCGGCGGGCGCAGGTGCTGGTGACGCGGCAGGTGCTGCGGCAGTGGCCTCGGTCGACGCTGCGGGCGTGGGCGATGCGGCCTGAGCAGCGACGGCAGGCGGGGTTGGTCCCGCCGGTGTGGTTGCTGCGGGAGGCTGGGCTGACCCAGCGGGAGCAGGTGCCGTAGCTACCGGCGTCGCTGGTGCAGTGGCGGGCGCAGCCGCGGCCGGAGCGGGGGCCGGCGCCGGACTCGCAGCGTTGGCGCCGCCTGTGGCAGCGGCCTTGAGCTGGTTCAGGTCCTGGAGGTTCTTGCTCAGCTCTTTTTCGCGATCCTGGCGGGCCTTGGTTTCGGCGGCCTGCGCGATTTGCTCGTCCGTCGGGCGGCCGGGAGCGATGCCCTGGGAGATCTTGAGCTTGTCGGTCGAAGCGTTCGCTGCGTTGCGATCTTCGACATTGGTCTGCACCTTGCCGGCGGCTTGGCGGCCGGCATCGGCCACGGGTGTTTCGGGCGCGTTCTCGGCCAGGCGGCGGCGATACTGGCTGAAATCCTGGCTCTGGGCGGTGACCGTGCGCTTCGCCTCGGGCGCCGGGACGGCTTCGGCTTGGGACGAACTCGGAATGTCGAGGACGGCACCGGTCTTCATCCGGTTGACGTTTCCGCCGACGAACGCATTCGGATTGGCGCGAAGGAGCGCCACCAGCATCTGGTCGAGCGAGACGTCGGCCGGCTTGTACGCCGAGGCGATCTTGCCGGCCGTGTCGCCGGGCTTGACCGTGACCTGCTGGTCGCCGCTGCCGGCACCCGTGCCGGTACGGACGTTGTTCGACTCACCCGACGCAGCGGCCGGAGCGGCAGCGGTGCGTTGGCGACGCGCCGGGGGTGCCTCGACCACGACCGGCGCAGCGGCGCGCTGCGGAGCCGCGGTGATCTGCGGTGCCGTCGGCGCGACTGGTGCAGCCGCTTGACGGGTGGTCGGAGGGTCCAGCAGCACGGTGTAGTCACGAACCACACGACCGGAGCTCCAGTTGGCTTCAAGGAGGAGGTCGATGAACGGCTCGCTCACCAGGCGATTGCTGGACAGGCGCACGACGTAGCGTCCGTCGGCTCGCCGCTGAACGCCGACGCGGACGTCGGAAAGCGCCGGGTTGTAAGGCACGCCCGCTGCCTTGAAGGCGTCGACCGAGGCGATACTGACCTTCAGTCCGTCCGCTTCGGCAGGGGTGATCTCGGTGACTTCGATTTCCGCGCGCAGCGGCTCACCAAGCGCCGACTGGACGTTGAGGCGTCCGAGCGCGAGCGCACTGGCGTCGGCGCTGAAGGCGCCGAGGGCCACCGCGATGGCCGCGCTCAGTACCGAAAGCTGGCTTCGACCCATCGTCGTGGGTGCGGGCGAAGTGGCCGAGAGACGGGCCGCGGGCGATGATGGTCGTGTCATGCTGGAGGGGGGCAGCTCGGCCCAGAAATGTAAGAGGACGTTAACATCATCACCCCGCACTGACAAGGCGACAGGCCTTATCTACCCAGTGCGTGCAAACTTCGTCATGCATGGGACGTTGCGGCATAGCAACGTAGCGCGCCCCGCAGGGCGCGCATGTAACGCTTCAGACTTCCAGCAGGATGCGCAGCATCCGGCGCAGCGGCTCGGCCGCGCCCCAGAGCAGCTGATCTCCGATCGTGAACGCGCCAACGTACTCGGGACCCATGGCCAGCTTGCGGATACGACCGACCGGGATCGACATCGTGCCGGTCACCGCGACGGGCGTGAGATCCTTGACCGTGGCCTCGCGCGTGTTCGGCACGACCTTGGCCCATTCGTTGTCAGCAGCGATCAATGCCTCGATATCGGCAAGCGGCACGTCCTTCTTTAGCTTGAAGGTCAGCGCCTGGCTGTGGCAGCGCATCGCGCCGATTCGCACGCAGAAGCCATCGACGGGCGTCGCGGCAGTGCCGAACCCGGCGCCTTGGCCGAGGATCTTGTTGGTCTCGGCGCCACCCTTCCACTCTTCCTTGCTCATGCCGTCGCCCAGATCCTTGTCGATCCAGGGAATCAGGCTGCCGCCCAGCGGAACGCCGAAATTGGCGGTTTCGAGCGCGGTCAGCGATTGCTGCTTGGCAAGGACCTTGCGGTCGATCTCGAGGATGGCGGACTTCGGGTCGTCGAGCAGGGCGCGCACTTCGGCGTTGAGCGTGCCGAACTGCGTCAGCAGTTCACGCATGTGCTGGGCGCCGCCGCCGGAAGCGGCCTGGTAGGTCATGCTGGTCATCCACTCGACCAGGCCGGCCTTGTACAGCGCGCCCACGCCCATCAGCATGCAGCTCACGGTGCAATTGCCGCCGATCCAGTTCTTGCCGCCCTTGGCCAGGGCGTTCTGGATCACGGGAAGGTTGACCGGGTCGAGCACGATGATCGCGTCGTCATTCATCCGCAACGTGGAGGCTGCGTCGATCCAGTGGCCCTTCCAGCCGGCTGCGCGGAGCTTGGGGAACACCTCCGTGGTGTAGTCGCCGCCCTGGGCCGTGATGACGATGTCGCACTTCTTGAGTGCATCGATGTCATGCGCGTCCTTGAGCGTGGTCTCGTTCTTGGCCATCGCGGGGGCCTTGCCGCCCGCATTGGAGGTCGAGAAGAAGACCGGCTCGATCAGTCCGAAGTCGCCTTCGGCCTGCATGCGGTCCATCAGGACCGAGCCGACCATGCCGCGCCAGCCTACGAGGCCGACCAGAGGTTGATTTGCGTTCGCCATTTCAGTTTGCCCTTGTGAAAAAAGAAATCAGTCTTTTCTTTGCGCCCGGCTCGTCAGAGCCGGGGAGGGCGTGACGAATCGGGCTGCGGTTAGCCGGTAATCGTCTTTTTGGTGATGGCAGCCACCACGGCATCGCCCATCTCGCGGGTTCCGACCTTGGTGGTACCTGCGGACCAGATATCTGCCGTGCGCAGCCCCTGAGCAAGCACGTGCTTGACCGCCGACTCGATCCGGTCGGCGGCTTCAGGCTGGTTCAGGGAGAAACGGAGCATCATGGCAGCAGACAGGATTGTAGCCAAAGGGTTGGCAATCCCTTTGCCCGCGATGTCCGGCGCGCTGCCGTGGCTGGGCTCGTAGAGGCCCTGGTTGCTCGAATTGAGCGACGCCGAGGGCAGCATGCCGATCGAACCGGTGAGCATGGCCGCTTCGTCGGAGAGGATGTCGCCGAACATGTTGCCGGTGACCACCACGTCGAACTTCTTGGGCGCCTTGACCAATTGCATGGCGGCGTTATCGACGTACATATGGTCGAGTTCCACGTCCGGGTATTCCTTGCCGACCTCGGTCACGATGTCCTTCCAGAACTGGAAGGTTTCGAGCACGTTGGCCTTGTCGACGCTGGTCACCCGCTTGCTGCGCTTGCGTGCGGCCTGGAAGGCGACGTGGGCGATGCGCTCGACCTCCGGGCGCGAGTAGCGCATGGTGTCGAAGGCTTCCTCGGCGCCGGGGAAGTGGCCATCGACCGCGGTGCGGCGGCCGCGCGGCTGGCCGAAGTAGATGTCGCCGGTCAGCTCGCGGATGATGAGGATGTCCAGTCCGGCGATGAGTTCGGGCTTGAGGCTCGATGCGTCGACGAGCTGTTCGTAGCAGATCGCCGGGCGGAAGTTGGCGAAGAGGCCCAGGTTCTTGCGCAGGCCCAGGATGGCCTGCTCGGGCCGCAGCGAGCGCTCGAGCTTGTCGTATTTCCAGTCGCCCACGGCGCCGAACAGGACCGCGTCCGCTTCCTTGGCGAGCTTGAGGGTCGATTCGGGCAGCGGATGGCCGTGCGCCTCGTAGGCAGCGCCGCCGACCAGCGCGGTTTCGGTTTCGAAGGAGAGGTCGAGCGCTTCGAGGACGCGCAAGGCTTCCGCGACGATTTCGGTGCCGATGCCGTCACCGGGCAGTACTGCGATCTTCATGAGAGTCTTTTCTGAAGTTGAACGGAGGGTCGGTCAGGCAATCATCTGATGCGCCAGCCAGGGTTTCTTTGCCAGCCGCTCGGCTTCGAAGGCCTGGATCTTGTCCTTGTGGCGCAAGGTCAGGCCGATGTCGTCGAGACCGTTGAGCAGACAGTACTTGCGGAACGGCTGGATGTCGAAGGCGATTTCGCCGCCGTCGGGCTTGACGATGACCTGTCGATCGAGGTCGATCGTGAGGCTGTAGCCCGGGAAGGCGAAGGTCTCGTCGAAGAGTTGCGCGACCTTCGAATCCGGCAGCACGATCGGCAGCAGGCCGTTCTTGAAGCAGTTGTTGAAGAAGATGTCGGCGAAGCTCGGCGCGATGATCGCGCGGAAGCCGTACTGGTCGAGCGCCCACGGCGCGTGTTCGCGCGACGAGCCGCAGCCGAAATTCTTGCGGGCAATGAGAACGGATGCGCCCGCATAGCGCGGCTGGTTCAGTATGAAATCCGGGTTGGGCTTGCGCGAATTCGGGTCTTGTCCCGGTTGGCCCGGGTCGAGGTAGCGCCACTCGTCGAACAGGTTCGGGCCGAAGCCGGTCTTGCGGATCGACTTCAGGAACTGCTTCGGGATGATCGCGTCGGTGTCGACGTTCTCGCGGTCCATCGGCGCGACGAGGCCCTTGTGCACGGTGAATTTCTGCATGGTGTGGCTCCTCTGATCAGGCGAATTGACGGACGTCGACGAAGTGGCCGTTGATGGCCGCAGCCGCCGCCATCGCGGGGCTGACGAGGTGGGTCCGGCCACCGGCGCCCTGCCGTCCTTCGAAGTTGCGGTTGCTGGTGGATGCGCAGCGTTCGCCCGGCTCCAGCCGGTCGGCGTTCATCGCGAGGCACATCGAGCAACCAGGCTCGCGCCACTCGAAACCCGCGGCCTTGAAGATCTGGTCCAGGCCTTCGCGCTCGGCCTGTTCCTTCACCACGCCGGAGCCCGGCACGACCATCGCGAGCTTGACGTTCTTCGCGACCTTCTGGCCCAGCTTCTTGACAATTGCGGCGGCTTCGCGCATGTCCTCGATGCGGCTGTTCGTGCACGAACCGATGAATACCTTGTCGATGAAGATGTCGTTGATCGGCTTGTTCGGCTCCAGGCCCATGTAGGTGAGCGCGCGTTCGATCGCGTCACGCTTGTTGGCGTCTTTTTCCTTGTCCGGGTCGGGTACGCGGCCGTCGATCGGCACGACCATTTCGGGCGACGTGCCCCAGGTGACCTGCGGACGGATCTGCGATGCGTCGAGTTCGACCACGGCATCGAAGTGCGCGCCCGGATCGGAATGCAGCGTCTTCCAGTATTCAACCGCCTGGTCCCACTCGACGCCGGTCGGCGAGAGCGGGCGGCCCTTGACGTAGGCGAGCGTCTTCTCGTCGACGGCGACCAGCCCTGCGCGCGCGCCGGCTTCGATCGCCATGTTGCAGACGGTCATGCGGCCTTCCATGCTGAGATCGCGGATCGCGGAGCCCGCGAATTCGATCGTGTAGCCGGTGCCGCCGGCGGTGCCGATCCTGCCGATGATCGCGAGCACGATGTCCTTGGCGGTGCAGCCCGGCGGCAGCTTGCCTTCGACCTTCACGAGCAGGTTCTTGGCCTTCTTGGCGAGCAGCGTTTGCGTGGCCATGACGTGCTCGACTTCGCTCGTGCCGATGCCATGCGCCAGCGCGCCGAAGGCGCCGTGCGTCGAGGTGTGCGAGTCACCGCAGACCACCGTCATGCCCGGCAGCGTGGCGCCGGATTCGGGGCCGATCACGTGCACGATGCCCTGGCGCTTGCTCAGGAACGGGAAGAAGGCGGCGGCGCCGAATTCCTTGATGTTGCTGTCGAGCGTGGTGATCTGTTCCTTGCTGATCGGATCTTCGATGCCGTCGTACCCGCGCTCCCAGTGGGTGGTCGGCGTGTTGTGGTCGGCGGTGGCGACCACCGAGCTGATGCGCCACAGCTTGCGGCCTGCCTCACGCAGGCCTTCGAAAGCCTGGGGGCTGGTCACTTCATGGACGAGGTGCCGATCGATGTAGAGGATCGCGGTGCCGTCTTCCTCGGTGTGGACGACGTGTTCGTCCCAGAGTTTGTCGTAGAGCGTGCGTGCCATGGTGGTCTCTTTCGTGGGGAAATCTGTCGGCCTTACGCGGCGAGCACTTCGGCTGAAGCGGAAGGGGTATGAAGGTGCTTCACGAGCAGCCGGGCGGCGACGGGAAGCGAGGAAAAATCGCGGGCGACCAGCCGGATCTCGCGGTCGGCCCATGTGTCCTTGAGTGCGATGTTCTTGAGCCCGCGGCCGATCCCGCCTTGCATGAGCTCGAACGCGCGCAGCGGCATCACGCCGATGCCCAGGCCGTTGTCGATCATCCGGCACATGGCGTCGAGGCCGGTGACGTGGATGCGCAGCTTGATCGAGCGGCCTTCCGCAAGTGCCGCCTGGTGCATCGCCACGTAGATCGAGCTGTTGGTGTGCAGGCCGACGTGATCGAAGTCGAGCGATTCCGAGAAGTCGATGGCGTGCCGCTTCGCGAGCGCATGCCGCGCGGGGACCACGAGCACCAGCGCGTCGTGGCGATAGGGCAGGCTCTGGAGTTCTGTCGTGCCCTCGGGTACATGGCAGACGCCGAGGTCGGCAGCGCCTTCGTGCACGGCGCGCACGATCTCGCTGCTGAGATGTTCCTCGAGATCGATCTTGATTGCGTCGTGCTCGCGGGTGAAGGCGCCGAGGTCTTCGGGCAGGAATTGCACGATCGCCGAGATGTTGGCGTGAACGCGGACGTGACCGCGAACGCCATCCGCGTATTCGCTCAGCTCGCCTTGCATCTTTTCAAGGCTGTAGAGCACGGACCGCGCATGGTGCAGCAGGCTTTCGCCCGCGGGGGTCAGGTCGACCCCTCTCGCGTGTCGATAAAGCAGTGGCGTGCCGAGTGTCGCCTCGAGGTCCGACAGGCGCTTGCTGATCGCCGACGCCGCGATGAATTCGCGCTCCGCGGCCCGCCCGATGCTGCCGAGTTCGCAGACAGCCACGAACAACTGCAGCGACGTGAGGTCGATGCGGCGGGCAAAACTGCGTTCGGAAGCGATCATAGGGGCTTGGCATCTCGTTCAGAGATGGAGGCCCCTATTTTCTCCCTGTTTTACCCCCTCAGCCATCGTGATCCACGATGACTTTGCTGCTTTGGCGCGATGGGCGCCAAGCTCAGCTGTTACTGCTTCTTCTGAGCAGCGTCCTCCATCTTCTGGCCGCCCTTCTGGATGTCCTGGCCGGCACCCTTCATGGTGTTGCAGCCGGCCAGCGGGATGGTGAAAGCGAAAGTCACGGCGAGCAATGCGGCAAGTTTCTTCATGACGGACTCCTTGGTCGGATGTTGAATAACGAGAGGAGTAACCCTCCGCGTCAAAAGTTACCGGTCCCGTCATGAGTCGCCTGTAAGCCAAAACGCAAGAAAGCTGCCCGAGGGCAGCTTTCCTGGATGAGCGCAAAGCGGAAATCAGCGTTGCGCGATGGGCTTGACGTCGCGCTTGGCCGAGCCTTCGAACAGCTGGCGCGGGCGGCCGATCTTGTAGTCGGGGTCGCCGATCATTTCGTTCAGCTGGGCGATCCAGCCGACCGTGCGGGCGAGCGCGAAGATGGCAGTGAAGAGCGGCACGGGGATACCGATCGCGCGTTGCACGATGCCGGAATAGAAGTCGACGTTCGGGTAGAGCTTGCGCGACACGAAGTATTCGTCTTCCAGTGCGATCTTCTCGAGCGCCATGGCCAGCTTGAACAGCGGATCGTTCTCGAGACCCAGTTCGCCGAGCACTTCCTTGCAGGTTTCCTGCATGAGCTTGGCGCGCGGGTCGTAGTTCTTGTACACGCGGTGACCGAAGCCCATCAGCTTGACGTTGGAGTTTTTGTCCTTGACCTGCTTGATGAACTCGCCGATCTTCTCGACGCCACCCGCCTTCTGGATGTCGTAGAGCATGTTGAGTGCCGCTTCATTGGCGCCGCCGTGAGCGGGGCCCCAGAGGCATGCGACACCGGCTGCGATCGCGGCGAACGGGTTGGTGCCCGACGAGCCGCACAGGCGCACGGTCGAGGTCGAAGCGTTCTGCTCGTGGTCGGCGTGGAGGATGAAGATGCGGTCGAGCGCGCGCTCGAGCACCGGGCTCACCTTGTACTCTTCGCACGGCGTCGCGAACATCATGTGCAGGAAGTTGCCTGCGTAGCTGAGTTCGTTCTTCGGGTACATGTAGGGCTGGCCCACGGTGTACTTGTAGGCCATGGCGACCAGCGTCGGCATCTTCGCGATCAGGCGGATCGCGGCGATCTCCCGGTGCTTCGGATTGTTGATGTCCGTGCTGTCGTGATAGAAGGCCGACAGCGCGCCGACGAGGCCGGTCATGATCGCCATCGGGTGCGCATCACGACGGAAGCCGCGCAGGAAGAACTGCATCTGCTCGTTGACCATCGTGTGGTTGGTCACCAGCTTCGTGAAGGTGGTCTTCTGGTCTGCGTTGGGGAGCTCTCCATAGAGCAGCAGGTGGCAGGTCTCGAGGAAGTCGCAGTTCGTCGCGAGCTGCTCGATCGGGTAGCCGCGGTACAGCAGCTCGCCCTTGTCGCCATCGATGTAGGTGATGGCCGATTCGCACGACGCGGTGGACATGAAGCCGGGGTCGTACGTGAACATGCCCGTCTGGGCGTAGAGCTTGCGGATGTCGATCACGTCCGGGCCCATGGTGCCCTTGTAGATCGGTAGGTCGACGCTTTGTCCGCCGTTGCTGAACGACAGGGTGGCCTTGGTCTCGGATGCTTTCATTTCGGGGTCTTTCAATGGAATGTTCAGGAAGATAGGGATCGCGCACCGTCAGTGCGCATCAGCTGCAGCAGTTCGATCACCCCGGCCCCGGCCCATGCGGGCTCAGGCTCCTTTCGCGCAAGCAGAAGGTCGAGCAGATCGTTGTCCGACAGGTCCATCAATGTCTCCAGTGCCTGTGCCTGCCTCACGGTCAGGCTTTCTTCGTGCCGTTCGAAAAAACGGGCAATGAACAGGTCGTTTTCGAGCAGGCCCCGGCGACAGCGCCATTTCAGCTTGCTCAGCGCGCGTACGCCGATCGGCTGGTCGAGGTCGTCTGGGGCTTGCATGGGGTCCAAAACCGCTTAGATGGCGCGACGCACCATCAATTCCTTGATCTTGCCGATGGCCTTGGTGGGGTTCAGGCCCTTCGGGCACACATCCACGCAGTTCATGATCGTGTGGCAGCGGAACAGGCGATACGGGTCCTCGAGGTTGTCAAGGCGCTCGCCGGTGGCTTCGTCGCGGCTGTCCGCGATAAAGCGGTAGGCTTGCAGCAGGCCGGCCGGGCCGACGAACTTGTCGGGGTTCCACCAGAAGCTCGGGCAGCTCGTCGAGCAGCTCGCGCACAGGATGCACTCGTACAGGCCGTTGAGCTCGTCGCGCTCTTCGGGCGACTGCAGGCGCTCCTTCTCGGGCGGCACCGTGTCGTTCTGGAGATAGGGCTTGATCGAGTTGTACTGCTTGAAGAACTGCGTCATGTCCACGATCAGGTCGCGGATCACCGGCAGACCAGGCAGCGGCTTGAGGACGATCGTGCCCTTGAGCGTGCGCATGTTGGTCAGGCACGCGAGGCCGTTCTTGCCGTTGATGTTCATCGCGTCCGAGCCGCAAACGCCTTCGCGGCACGAGCGGCGGAACGAGATGGTGGGATCCTGCGCCTTGAGCTTGATCAGGGCGTCGAGCAGCATGCGCTCGTGGCCATCAAGCTCGACCTCGACGGTCTGCATGTAGGGCTTGGCATCCTTGTCGGGATCGTAGCGGTAGATCTGGAAAGTGCGCTTCATCGTGAAAACCTTGTTGTGTGCTCAGAACGTGCGGACCTTGGGCGGCACGGTGTCCACCGTCAGCGGCTTCAGGCGGACGGGCTTGTACGAGAGGCGATTGCCCTCGCTGTACCAGAGGGTGTGCTTCATCCAGTTGGCATCGTCGCGGCCGAGCGGTGCGACCGGATCGTCCGCTGGACGCTCGTAGTCCTCGACCGTGTGGGCGCCGCGGCATTCCTTGCGCGCCGCAGCCGAGACCATGGTGGCCTGCGCGACTTCGATCAGGTTGTCGACTTCGAGCGCTTCGATGCGCGCGGTGTTGAAGACGCGCGACTTGTCCGCCAGCGTGACCTTGGAGACGCGCTCGCGCACCGTGGCGATCTTGCGGACACCTTCGTCCATCGAGGCCTGCTTGCGGAACACGGCGGCATGCTGCTGCATGACCGAGCGGATCTCGTTGGCCACGTCCTGCGCGTATTCGCCACCGGTCGACTTCTCGAGCGCGTTGAGGCGCTCGAGCGTGCGATCGGCCGCATCGGCCGGCAGCGGCTTGTGTTCCTTCTGCTTGTCGTTGAACGCGACGATGTGGTTGCCGGCCGCACGACCAAACACCAGCAGGTCGAGCAGCGAGTTGGTGCCCAGGCGGTTCGCGCCGTGCACGCTCACGCACGAGCATTCGCCGACCGCGTAGAGGCCGTTCACGACAGCGTTGTGCTCGTCGCCCTGCTGCACCACCACCTGTCCGTTGATGTTGGTGGGGATGCCGCCCATCTGGTAGTGGATGGTCGGCACGACCGGGATCGGTTCCTTCGTGATGTCGACGTTCGCGAAGTTGACGCCGATCTCGTACACCGAGGGCAGGCGCTTGTGGATCGTCTCGGCGCCGAGGTGGTCGAGCTTGAGCAGCACGTAGTCCTTGTTCGGACCGCAGCCGCGACCTTCCTTGATTTCCTGGTCCATCGAGCGCGAGACGAAGTCGCGCGGCGCGAGGTCCTTCAGCGTCGGTGCGTAGCGCTCCATGAAGCGCTCGCCGTTGCTGTTCAGCAGGATCGCGCCTTCGCCGCGGCAGCCTTCGGTCAGCAGCACGCCGGCACCGGCGACGCCGGTCGGGTGGAACTGCCAGAACTCCATGTCCTGCAGCGGGATGCCGGCGCGTGCGGCCATGCCGAGACCGTCTCCGGTGTTGATGAAGGCGTTGGTCGAAGCCGCGAAGATGCGGCCTGCGCCGCCGGTCGCCAGCAGCACGGTCTTGGCCTGCAGGATGTGCAGGTCGCCGGTTTCCATTTCGAGGGCGGTCACGCCGACCACGTCACCCTCGGCGTCTCGGATCAGGTCGAGCGCCATCCATTCGACGAAGAACTGGGTGCGAGCCTCGACGTTCTTTTGATAGAGCGTGTGCAGCATCGCGTGGCCGGTACGGTCGGCCGCCGCGCAGGCGCGCTGCACGGGCTTCTCGCCGTAGTTGGCCGTGTGGCCGCCGAAAGGGCGCTGGTAGATGGTGCCATCCGGGTTGCGGTCGAAGGGCATGCCGAAGTGCTCGAGCTCGTACACGACCTTCGGCGCTTCACGGCACATGAACTCGATCGCGTCCTGGTCGCCGAGCCAGTCGGAGCCCTTGACGGTGTCGTAGAAGTGGTAGTGCCAGTTGTCTTCGCTCATGTTGCCGAGCGATGCGCCCACGCCGCCCTGTGCGGCGACGGTGTGCGAACGGGTCGGGAACACCTTCGACAGCACGGCCACGTTGAGACCGGCACGCGAGAGTTGCAGCGATGCGCGCATGCCGGAGCCGCCGGCGCCGATGATGACGACGTCGAACTTGCGCTTGGTGATTTGTTCTTTGGTGTAGGTCATGGGGTCAGGACTCCTGCCGGGCCGCCCCAAGGGAGGCCTCGCCCCCGCGGGGGGCAGCGATTACGTGAAACGAAAAGCGTGGGGGCATCACAGCCTCCAGAGCACTTGAATGGCCCAACCCGCGCATGCCACAAGCCAGACGATCGTGAAAACTTGCAGGACGAGGCGGATGCCGACAGGCTGGACGTAGTCCATCCACACGTCGCGCATGCCGACCCACACGTGATAGAGCAGCGAAGCAATGACGACGAAGGTCAGCACCTTCATCCACTGCGCGGCGAAGATGCCGGCCCAGAGGTCGTAGCCGATGGGGCCTCTCGTGAAGATGACCTGCAGCAGAAGAATCAGGGTGAAGAGCGCCATGAGGGCGCCCGTGATGCGCTGGCTGAGCCAGTCGCGAAGACCATAGTGCGCGCCGACGACGGTACGCTTGGAGCCGTAGTTCACAGACATCGATTGCTCCTAATCAGTACAGGCCGAACAGCTTGGCGCCGAGGATCACGGTCAGCGCGATGCTGATGACGAGCGTCGCGACCGCCGAGCTCTTGCCGAATTCCTTGCTCACGGCGGCGTGGCTCACATCCATCCACAGATGGCGCAGGCCGGCAATGATGTGATGCAGGTAGGCCCAGATCAGTGCGAGGGCCACGAGCTTGATGAACCAGCCCGGAACGAAACCAAGGCCGCTGTTGAAGGCGGCCTTGAAACGGGCAAACGAGATTTCGGAGGAGACCGACGTGTCGAACATCCAGATGATGAACGGCAGCAGCAGGAACATCAGCACGCCGCTCACACGGTGGAGGATCGACACGATGCCCGCAGCGGGCAGGCGGTAGGTCCTGAGGTCGGTGAATGCGTTGATGTTGCGGAATTCGCGCCGCGGTGGTCGGGGTGGTGTGGCCAGCTCTGTCATGTGGGCTTTCGGTATTTTTAGATGGGCGGCTTGATCTGTAGCAGAAATGCAAACAACTCAAAATTCTATTGCAACGCAGCAACCTGTTGCTCGTCCTCAGGCTTGCTCGCTGCGCGTGCGCGTTCGCGAAATACCGCGGAACCGGCTTTGCCGGGCCGCAGGCATTGCCCCCTGAAAGGGGGTGTCCGAGCCACACGCATTGGGCGAGGCTGGGTGTTCATCCCAATTCATTGCGGTAGTGGTGCGTGTCGGTGCGATAGAGGCCGCGGCGCAGCTCCATGGGCGTGTCGTGATAGGTGTGCGCCACGCGCTCGACGCTCAGGAGCGGTGTCGCCGGCGTGACGCCGAGGAGGGCGGCCTGCGCCGCATCGGGCAGGACGGCGCGGATTTTCTCTTCGGCACGCACCATTCGCACGCCGAATTCCGTCTCGAACATTTCGTACATCGGGCCGTGCCACTCGGCGAGGCGCTCGGCCGTCAGACCTTTGAAGGGTGTTCCCGGAAGCCAGAGATCCTCGAGGATGGTCGGCGTGCCGCGGTAGGAGAGAACCCGCCGAACCTGCAGCACCGCATCGCCCGTGCGAAGCGCCAGCAAGCGCGCGACGTCCGCGGTCGCGCGAAGCCGGCGGCAGTCCACGATCCGGCGTTCGGCGGGGCCTTCGGTGTCGACGTCGCCGGTGTCCGGCACCAGTTTCAGGAAGCGGTACTGGACATGCTGCTCTGCGTGCGTCGCGACGAAGGTGCCTTTGCCCTGGCGCCGCACCACGAGGTTCTCGGCGGCGAGCTCGTCGATCGCCTTGCGCACCGTTCCCTGGCTCACGCGAAAGCGCGCCGCGAGGTCGATCTCGCTCGGGATCGGCTCGCCCGGCTTCCATTCGCCGGCATGCAGGCTCTGCAGGATCAGCGACTTGATCTGCTGGTAGAGCGGGCTGAACGACGGCGTCGGCAGCTCCGCGGCGGGCGTGGGGATGGTGCTCATGTCTTCGATCGGCGCCACGTTCGGGCGCCTGCGGGTCGACATCTTATATAAGACATAAGACACGCGCCATCAAAACCCCAAATCGGCATAGAATCGCAGACGGCCTGAAGTCGGGGCGACGCTGCTCCTGGCCGACCTTCGCGGCCGCACCCGGCGGCCTTGCACCGTTTTCATCTTTTCCTGGAGTTTTCCCATGAGCAAAAAGCCTGTTCGCGTTGCCGTCACCGGTGCCGCTGGCCAAATCGGTTACGCCCTGCTGTTCCGCATCGCCTCCGGCGAAATGCTCGGCAAGGACCAGCCGGTCATCCTGCAACTGCTCGAGATCCCCGACGAGAAGGCCCAGAAGGCGCTCAAGGGCGTGATCATGGAACTCGAAGACTGCGCGTTCCCGCTGCTGGCCGGCGTGATCCCCACCGGTGACCCGCTGGTCGCCTTCAAGGATGCCGACTATGCGCTGCTCGTGGGCGCCCGTCCGCGTGGCCCCGGCATGGAGCGTGCCGACCTGCTGGCCGCCAACGCCCAGATCTTCACGGCCCAGGGCAAGGCGCTGGACCAGGTCGCGAGCCGCAACGTCAAGGTGCTGGTGGTCGGCAACCCCGCCAACACCAACGCCTACATCGCGATGAAGAGCGCCCCGAGCCTGCCGCGCAAGAACTTCACGGCCATGCTGCGCCTGGACCACAACCGCGCTGCCAGCCAGATCGCCGCCAAGACCGGCACTGCAGTGGGCGACATCGAGAAGCTGACCGTCTGGGGCAACCACTCGCCCACGATGTACGCCGACTACCGCTTCGCCACCGTCGGCGGCAAGAGCGTCAAGGACCTGATCAACGACCAGGTCTGGAACGCCGACGTGTTCCTGCCCACCGTGGGCAAGCGCGGCGCCGCGATCATCGATGCGCGCGGCCTGTCGTCGGCTGCCTCGGCCGCCAACGCCGCCATCGACCACATGCGCGACTGGGCCCTGGGCTCCAACGGCAAGTGGGTCACGATGGGCATCCCGTCGGACGGCCAGTACGGCATTCCGAAGGACGTGATCTTCGGTTTCCCGGTCACCACCGAGAACGGCGAGTACAAGCTCGTCGAAGGCCTCGAGATCGATGCCTTCAGCCAGGAGCGCATCAACAAGACGCTCAAGGAACTCCAAGACGAGCAAGCTGGCGTCGCGCATCTGCTCTGAGCACGCAACACCAGACATGCTCGACTGGAATCCCGCGCTCTATCGTCGCTACGAGGATGAGCGCACTCGCCCCGCCCAGGAGCTTCTTGCGCGGGTGCCGCTGAACGAGGCGACCCGCGTCTTCGATCTCGGTTGCGGGCCGGGCAATTCCACCGAGCTGCTGGTTCATCGGTTTCCCGGCGCGCAAGTCGTCGGGACCGACAACTCCGAAGCGATGCTGGTCAGCGCGCACGAGCGCCTGCCGCAGGCTCGCTTCGAGTTCAGCGACATTTCCTCCTGGCGGCCCGAGACGCCGCCGGACCTGATCTACGCCAATGCCGCGCTTCAGTGGGTGCCTGACCACGAGGCCTTGATTCCGAGGCTCTTCGCGGCCCTCGCGCCCGCAGGCGTGCTGGCGATCCAGATGCCGGACAACCGGCAGGAGCCGACCCACCGCATCATGCGCGAGGTCGCGTCCGAGGCACCGTGGGCCAATGCGATCGGCGACGCCGACAAGATCCGCACCGAGCTGCTCGGCATCGACGGCTATTACGACCTGCTTGCCGCCGATGCGGCCAAGGTCGATGTCTGGCGCACCGCGTACCAGCACCCCATGGCCTCCGCTGCCGCGATCGTCGAGTGGGTCCGCGCCACGGGGCTGAAGCCCTTCGTGGATCGACTGACGCCGGAGCTGCAGGCCAGCTATCTGGCCGAGTACGAGCGTCGCATCGACACCGCCTACGCGCCACGCGCGGACGGCCGCCGCTTGCTGGCGTTCCCGCGCATGTTCATCGTCGCGCAGCGAAAGGCATGAGGCACACACGATGAGCGCGGCATCTTCTTCCTCGGTTCATCCGCGCGCCGTGCTGCTCGGTGCGCAAGCGGGCGCCGTCGTGCTGCCGGTTTGCGACCACTACAGCGGCGTCGAAGCGCGCATGCGCAAGAGCCTCGCGCTGCAGGCCGAGATGGCCGACGAATTCGGCGCCTGTGTCTTCGACGTCACGCTCGACTGCGAAGACGGCGCGCCCGTTGGCGGCGAGGCCGACCATGCCGCGCTGGTCACCGAGCTTGCATTGGCTGCCGCGCCCGAGATGCGCGTCGGCGTGCGGGTTCATCCGGTCGATCACCCGTCGTTCGCGGGTGACGTGATCACCATCGCGGGGCGTGCAGGCCATCGCCTGAGCCACCTGATGATTCCCAAGGTGGAATCCGTCGAAGACGTGCGGGTGGCCGCCGAGGCGCTCGAAGCGGCCGGTGCAGAAGCCCTGCCGCTGCACGTGCTGATCGAGTCGCCGCTCGCGGTTCACCATGCGTTCGAAATTGCCGCCCATCCGCGCGTGCAGTCCCTGAGCTTCGGGTTGATGGATTTCGTCTCAGCGCATGGCGGCGCGATCCCGGCCGACGGCATGGGCGCCAAAGGGCAGTTCACGCATCCGCTCGTGGTGCGCGCGAAGCTGGAGATCGCTTCTGCGGCCCATGCGCACGGCAAGGTGCCTTCGCATTGTGTGGTGACCGAATTCAGCGACGTCGACGCAATGCGCGCGGCCGCGAAGAAGGCCGCGAACGAGTTTGGCTACACGCGGATGTGGAGCATTCATCCGAGCCAGATCCGCCCCATTCTCGAAGCCTTCGCGCCCGAAGAAGGCCAGATTCAAATCGCAACAAAAATAATCGCTGCCGCGGCCGCTGCCGCGTGGGCGCCGGTCAGTATCGATGGCACATTGCATGACCGCGCCAGTTACCGCCATTTCTGGCAGGTCCTGGAAAGGGCGCATGCCACGGGTCGCGCCTTGCCCTCCGAGGCGCAGGCCTGGTTTGCACCTTCCTCATCCTGAAACCCAACCCGCGAGAGAGAACGACACATGAAGACTATTGCGCTGATTGCCGCTGCTGCGCTGACCTTGCCGCTGGCATCGATGGCCCAAACGAACACCACGGGCTCCTCGGCCAAGCCGGCGGCGAATACGACCGGCAAGAAGGTCGTGCAGAAGGTGGTGCCCAAGCGTGTCATCAAGAAGCTCGAAGAAAGCAAGCCCATCACTGAGGAAACCGACGTCACCCTGTCCGAGCAGGATCTGAAGGTGGCCGCGACCGTGCTGACCGGCACGATCAAGTGCGAGCTCGGCGCCAGCGTGAACATCGAAGCCGATGCGAAGAAGCCCGGCTTCTTCACGCTGACGCACGCCGGCGTCCGCTACCGCCTGCACCCGGTCGAAAGCCGCACCGGCGCGGTGCGACTCGAAGATCCCAGCCGCGGCGCGATGTGGCTGCAGCTCGGCAACAAGTCGATGCTCATGAGCCAGAAGCAGGGCCTGCGTCTGGCCGACGAATGCCAGGCGGCCAAGCAGGTCGAGGTCGCCGAGGAAATGAAGAAGAACCCACCCAAGAGCCTGTTCGAAGGCGCCGATACGCCCAAACAGTAAGTCCCCCGAGGCGCGGCTCTTGCTACATCGCGGGAGCCGCCGCCAATTTGTGTTTCCGGAGAAAAGAAGATGTTGCAAGCCTACGCTGACCACGTTGCCGAACGCGCCGCGCTCGGTATTCCGCCCCTGCCGCTGACCGCGAAGCAGACCGCCGAGCTGATCGAGCTCATGAAGGCCCCGGCCCCGGCGAACGCCGAGCAGTTGATTGACCTGCTGACGAATCGCGTGCCCGCGGGCGTGGACGACGCAGCGAAGGTGAAGGCGAGCTACCTGGCGGCCGTGGCCCATGGCACGGAGAAGAGCGCGCTGCTCTCGCGTGCCCGTGCGACCGAACTGCTCGGCACCATGCTCGGCGGCTACAACATCGGACCGCTGGTCGACCTGCTGGACGACGCCGAAGTCGGCGCTGCCGCCGCGGACGGCCTGAAGAAGACGCTTCTGATGTTCGACCAATTCCATGACGTCAAGGAAAAGGCCGACAAGGGCAACGCCAACGCCAAGGCCGTGCTGCAAAGCTGGGCCGATGCCGAGTGGTTCACCAGCCGCCCCGAAGTGCCGCAGAGCCTGACCATCACGGTGTTCAAGGTGCCCGGCGAAACCAATACCGACGACCTGTCGCCCGCACCCGATGCGACGACGCGTCCCGACATCCCGATGCACGCGCTCGCGATGCTCAAGAACAAGCGCGACGGCGCACCGTTCCAGCCCGAGGAAGACGGCAAGCGCGGCCCGGTCAAGTTCATCGAATCGCTGAAGGCCAAGGGCCATCAGGTCGCCTACGTCGGCGACGTGGTCGGCACCGGCTCCAGCCGCAAGTCGGCCACCAACTCGGTGCTGTGGTTCACCGGTGAAGACATCCCCTTCATCCCCAACAAGCGCTTCGGTGGCGTGTGCCTCGGCAACAAGATCGCGCCGATCTTCTACAACACGATGGAAGATGCCGGCGCCCTGCCGATCGAGCTCGACGTGAGCCAGATGGAAATGGGCGACGTGGTCGAGCTGCGTCCCTACGAGGGCAAGGCGCTGAAGGACGGCAAGGTCATTGCCGAGTTCAAGGTCAAGAGCGACGTGCTCTTCGACGAAGTGCGCGCCGGCGGCCGCATTCCGCTGATCATCGGCCGCGGCCTGACCACCAAGGCGCGCGAGGCGCTGGGTCTGCCGGTCTCGACGCTGTTCCGCCTCCCGGTGAGCCCGGTCGACACCAAGAAGGGCTTCTCGCTCGCGCAGAAGATGGTCGGCCGTGCCTGCGGCCTGCCCGAAGGCCAAGGCGTGCGCCCGGGCACCTACTGCGAGCCGAAGATGACCTCGGTCGGCAGCCAGGACACCACCGGCCCGATGACCCGCGACGAACTCAAGGATCTCGCCTGCCTTGGCTTCAGCGCCGACCTGGTGATGCAGTCGTTCTGCCACACGGCGGCCTATCCGAAGAAGGTCGACGTGAAGATGCACCACGAGCTGCCGGACTTCATCTCGACACGCGGCGGCGTCTCCCTGCGTCCGGGCGACGGCGTGATCCACAGCTGGCTCAACCGCCTGCTGACGCCCGACACCGTGGGCACCGGCGGCGACAGCCATACCCGCTTCCCGATCGGTATCAGCTTCCCGGCGGGCTCGGGCCTCGTGGCCTTTGCCGCCGCGACCGGCGTGATGCCGCTGGACATGCCTGAATCGGTGCTCGTGCGCTTCAAGGGCAAGATGCAGCCGGGCGTGACCCTGCGCGATCTGGTCAACGCGATTCCGCTGTATGCGATCAAGCAGGGCCTGCTGACGGTCGAGAAGAAGGGCAAGAAGAACATCTTCTCGGGCCGCATCCTCGAAATCGAAGGCCTGCCGGAGCTGAAGGTCGAGCAGGCTTTCGAGCTGAGCGACGCTTCGGCCGAACGTTCGGCTGCCGGCTGCACGGTTCACCTGAACAAGGAACCGATCATCGAATACATCAACAGCAACATCACGCTGATGAAGTGGATGATCGCCGAGGGCTACGCCGACGCGCGCACGCTGGCACGCCGCATCGCCGCGCAGGAAGCCTGGCTCAAGAACCCGCAACTGCTCAAGGGCGACGACGACGCCGAGTACGCCGCCGTGATCGAGATCGACCTGGCCGACATCCACGAGCCGATCGTGGCCTGCCCGAACGATCCGGACGACGTGAAGACGCTGTCGGATGTGGCCGGTGCGCAGATCGACGAAGTGTTCATCGGTTCGTGCATGACCAACATCGGGCATTTCCGCGCGGCTTCGAAGCTGCTCGAAGGCAAGCGCGACATCCCGGTCAAGCTGTGGATCGCGCCGCCGACCAAGATGGACGCGCACCAGCTCACCGAGGAAGGCCACTACGGGGTGTTCGGCAACGCGGGCGCGCGTACCGAAATGCCGGGCTGCTCGCTGTGCATGGGCAACCAGGCACAGGTGCGTGAAGGCGCAACGGTGATGTCGACCAGCACGCGGAACTTCCCGAACCGCCTGGGCAAGAACACCAACGTGTACCTCGGCAGCGCCGAACTGGCCGCGATCTGCTCGCGCCTCGGCCGCATCCCGACGAAGGAAGAGTACATGGCCAGCGTCGGCGTGCTGGATGCTGCCAGCTCGCAGATCTACCAGTACCTGAACTTCGACCGTATCGAGGAATACAAGGACGTGGCGGCCGGCGTCGCGGCCTGATCGATTCGCCCTGTGTCCCAAGGAACCCCGCTTCGGCGGGGTTTTTTATTGCCGCCGCTTGTTCAGGTGGCGGACTGCGCGGCAAGTGCCGCAAGGGCCCTGGCCGTTTCCGCATCAGCCGGGAAGAACGACTCCACCGCGAGTTCCTGCAAGGTCACGTCCACCGGCGTGCCGAAGATCGTGGTGGTGCTGATGAAGCTCAGGATGCCGCCGTCCGTCATGAGCTGGAAAGGCACCACCACGTTCGCGAGTTCGCCACCCGCCGGCGGCGCATCGTGGCCGACGTTCGGCATCGGGTAGCCCGCGAGCTCGTCATGCAGCGCCGACAGCGCCGCGTCGCCGGTCGCGGCAATCTGCTGCTGAAGCCGCTCCAGAAGGTGTGCGCGCCATTGCTGCAGGTTGGCGATCCTCGGCGCCAGTCCGCCGGGATGCAGGCTGAGCCTGAGCACGTTGATCGGCGGCTCGACCAGTTCCGGCGCAGCACCGGCCATCAGCAAAGGCACGAGCGCGTTGTGCGCGACCAGGTTCCAGTGCCGGTCCACCGCCAGTGCCGGGAAGGGTTCGTGGCCCTTCAAGACAAGCTCGACCGCCCGACGTGCCGAGACGAGCGCGGGGTCGTCGAGCGAACGCTGCCGGTACATCGGCGCGTAGCCGGCGGCGACCAGCAGCGCATTGCGCTCGCGCAGCGGCACTTCGAGCCGTTCGGCGAGGCGCAGCACCATCTCACGGCTGGGTTCGGCGCGGCCGGTCTCGACGTAGCTCAGATGCCGGGTCGATACCTGCGCCTCGTTCGCGAGGTCGAGCTGGCTCAGCCGGCGATGCTGCCGCCAATGCCTGAGGTGGATGCCGAACGGATCGGCTGCGGTTGGCGGTGTGCTTCGAGGCGTCATGCGCGCATCCTAGTGACCTGGTGCGCGAACACCATGACCTCGGGGGTCATGGCGGGGCTGCGGCACCGGATTACTGCCGATGTCACCGAAGCCTGCTATCTTTGCAAAGCTTCCACGAATCACAGGAGTTTCCCAATGGCCAAAGAACCGGCACACGCCTTTGCCCCCATGCTGAAAACCTTCAAGACCGCATCGGGGAAGGCCGGGAAATACTGGTCGCTCAAGGAGCTTGCCAAGCAATACCCGAACGTCGACAAGCTGCCGGTGTCGATCCGCATCGTCCTTGAATCGGTCCTGCGCAATTGCGACGGCCAGAAGGTCACGGCGGAGCACGTCGAGCAACTCGCCAACTGGGCGCCCAACGCCGAACGCACTGAGGAGATCCCGTTCGTCGTGACGCGCGTGGTGTTGCAGGACTTCACCGGCGTGCCGCTTTTGGCCGACCTGGCCGCCATGCGCAGCGTGGCCTCATCGCTGGGCAAATCGCCGAAGACCATCGAGCCGCTGGTGCCGGTCGATCTCGTGGTCGACCACTCGGTGATGGTGGACTACTACGGCACCCCGAAGGCGCTCGACCTGAACATGAAGCTGGAATTCCAGCGCAACAACGAGCGCTACCAGTTCATGAAGTGGGGCATGCAGGCCTTCGACACCTTCGGCGTCGTGCCGCCGGGCTTCGGCATCGTGCACCAGGTCAACCTCGAGTACTTCGCGCGCGGCGTCTACAAGAGCGCGAACGACAACGGCGATCCGCCGGTCTACTACCCCGATTCACTGGTCGGCACCGACAGCCACACGACCATGATCAACGGCATCGGCGTGGTCGGCTGGGGCGTCGGCGGCATCGAGGCCGAGGCCGCGATGCTGGGGCAGCCGGTGTACTTCCTGACGCCCGACGTGGTGGGCTTCGAGCTCACCGGCAAGCTGCGCGAAGGCGTCACCGCCACCGACCTGGTGCTGTACGTCACCTCGATCCTGCGCAGCGAAAAAGTGGTGGGCAAGTTCGTCGAATTCTTCGGCCCCGGCGCGGCATCGATCGCGGTGCCGGACCGCGCCACGATCGGCAACATGGCGCCCGAGTACGGTGCGACCATGGGCTTCTTCCCGGTCGACGAAATGACGGTCGCCTACTTCAAGGGCACCGGCCGCACCGACGCGGAAGTCGAGCGCTTCGAGGCGTACTACAAGGCGCAGGGCCTCTTCGGCATGCCGGCGCCGGGTGAACTCAACTACACCAAGATCGTCAAGCTCGACCTCGGCACGGTCACCCCGAGCCTCGCCGGCCCGAAGCGTCCGCAGGACCGCATCAATCTGGGCGATCTCGCAACCAAGTTCTCGGAGCTCTACAGCAAGCCGATCGAGGCCAACGGCTTCAACCTGCCCGCGGACACCCTCAAGCAGCGCCATGCGCTGCCGGGCGGCGAGACGGTCGCGATCGGCAACGGCGACGTGCTGATTGCCGCGATCACTTCGTGCACCAATACCTCGAACCCGAGCGTGCTGATCGCGGCCGGCCTGCTGGCCAAGAAGGCGGTGGAGGCGGGGCTCACGGTCAAGCCGCACGTGAAGACCTCGCTGGCACCCGGCTCGCGCATCGTGACCGAGTACCTCGAGAAAGCGGGCCTGTTGCCGTATCTGGAAAAACTCGGCTTCTACCTCGCGGGCTATGGCTGCACCACCTGCATAGGCAACGCGGGCGATCTCGCGCCCGAGATCAATGAGGTGATCACGAAGAACAACCTCGTCGGCGCCGCGGTGCTCTCCGGCAACCGCAATTTCGAGGCGCGGATCCATCCGAACCTCAAGGCCAACTTCCTCGCCTCGCCGCCGCTGGTGGTCGCCTACGCGATCGCGGGCAACGTGATGGTCGACCTGATGACCCAGCCGGTGGGCAAGGGCAAGAAGGGGAAGGACGTCTATCTCGGCGACATCTGGCCGAGTGCGAAGGAGATCGACGAGAACCTGCGCTATGCCATGAACGCCAAGGCCTTCCGCAAGAACTACGAGCAGATCAAGGACAACCCGGGCAAGCTCTGGAGCAGCATCAAGGGCACGAAGGGGCAGGTGTACGACTGGCCCAAATCCACCTACATCGCCGAACCGCCGTTCTTCGACGGATTCAAGATGGAACCGCACGCGGCCGATGCGGGCTTCACCGGCGCGCGGATCATGGCGTTGTTCGGCGACTCGATCACCACCGATCACATTTCGCCCGCCGGCTCCATCAAGGAGAGCTCGCCGGCCGGCATCTGGCTCAAGGCGCACGGCGTACAGAAGGCCGACTTCAACAGCTACGGATCGCGTCGCGGCAACCATGAGGTGATGATGCGCGGCACGTTTGCCAACGTGCGCATCAAGAACCTCATGATTCCTGCCAGCGCCGACGGCTCGCGCGAGGAAGGCGGTGTGACGCTCTTCCAGCCGGGCGGCGAGAAGATGCCGATCTACGACGCCGCGATGAAGTACATCGAGCAGGGCGTGCCGACGATCGTCTTCGGTGGCGAGGAATACGGCACCGGCTCCTCACGCGACTGGGCGGCGAAGGGCACGCAGCTGCTCGGCATCAAGGCCGTGGTGGCGCGCAGCTTCGAGCGCATCCACCGCGCGAACCTCGTCGGCATGGGTGTTCTGCCGCTGCAGTTCCGTGGCGCCGATTCATGGGAGAGCCTGGGCCTCACAGGTGACGAGAAGATCGACGTGGTCATCGGGGGCGAACTCAAGCCGCAGATGGACGTCAAGCTCGTCGTGCACCGCGCTGACGGCAGCCACCAGGAAGTGACGGTGCGGCTGCGCATCGATACGCCGATCGAGGTCGACTACTACAAGCACGGGGGCATCCTGCCGTTTGTGTTGCGGCAACTGCTGGCGGCTTGAGCTCGGCCGCAGCCGGCCGTCGTAGCCCGGCCCGTCGCCTCTAGAGGTCGCGGCAGGCCGGGATTTGTGCCTGCGCGTAACAATGGCTTCGACCGAAGTCCGCCCCAGGTCAGCAGTTTTCGAGAATAATTCTCATTTTTGAAGACTCCTGGATTCTGCGGGTGACCAATTCGACCGGTGCGGCCCTTGCCGCCATCAGCCTCCATCAACTTCCCAATCGACAGTGGGCGACCGTACTCGACGTCGCTCGGCCGGATTCCCCCGAGGACCGCGAGCTGGCCTTGCGGCTGACCGAGATCGGATTCGTTCCCGGCGAGGCGGTCTGCATCGTCGCCAACGGCGTGCCGGGGCGCGAGCCGCTGGCGGTGCGGCTGGGCCATACGACGTTCGCGTTGCGCCGGCACGAGGCGGCGCTGATCCGCGTCACTCCGGGAGCGGCCGGTCATGGTTGAGGCAACGCTCGCATTCAAGCCAGGCGCCGCGTCTTCGTCGAGTCCGCCGGAGCGCATCGCGCTGCTGGGCAATCCCAACTGCGGCAAGACCGCGCTGTTCAACCTGCTCACCGGCAGCCGTCAGAAGGTCGCGAACTACGCGGGCGTGACGGTCGAGCGCAAGGAGGGCCTGCTGCGCACCGCGTCGGGCCGCCGCGTGTTCGTGCTGGACCTGCCCGGCGCCTACAGCCTCAACGCGCTGTCGGCCGACGAGGCCGTCACGCGCGACGTGGTCACCGGCAAGAGCAGCGAGGCACCGCCTGATCTGCTGGTGTGTGTCACCGACGCCACCAACCTGCGCCTCAATCTGCGCCTCGTGCTCGATGCCAAGCGCCTTGGGCTTCCGATGGTGGTCGCGCTGAACATGACCGACATGGCGAGGAAGCAGGGCATCGCGGTCGACACGGCAGCGTTGTCGCGCGAACTCGGCGTGCCGGTGATCGAAACCGTCGGCGTCCAGAGCGACGGCGCACGCGCGCTGGTCGAAGCACTGGATGCGCCCGTGAATGCCGCCGCGCCGCGCGCATGGGACGCGCCGGGCTTCGACGAGGTGCTCGACACCCAGCGCGAAGTGCGCCGCATCCTCGCCATCGCGGTGAAGGAGCCCGTCGGCAGCCTCGCCACCAGCGACCGCATCGACCGCATCGTGATGCATCCGGTGTGGGGCATGCTGGTGCTGGCGGTCACGATGTTCCTGATGTTCCAGGCAGTTTTCAGCTGGGCCGCCGTGCCGATGGACGCCATCAAGGAAGCAACCGGCGCCTTCGGTGAGCTCGTCAAGCACGTGGTGCCCGAAGGCATGCTGCAAAGCCTGCTGGTCGACGGCGTCGTCGCAGGCGCCGGTGGCGTGATCGTGTTCCTGCCGCAGATCCTGATCCTGTTCCTGTTCATCCTTGCGCTGGAGGATTCGGGCTACCTGCCGCGCGCGGCCTTCCTGCTCGATCGCGTCATGGGCACGGTGGGGCTTTCGGGCCGCTCCTTCATCCCGCTGCTGTCGAGCTTTGCCTGCGCGATCCCGGGCGTGATGGCGACGCGCACCATCACCAACTGGCGCGACCGGATCACCACGATCATGATCGCGCCGCTCATGACGTGTTCGGCGCGCTTGCCGGTCTACGCGCTGCTGATTGCCGCCTTCATTCCGTCGCGCACCGTCGGCGGGGTGTTCAATCTTCAAGGCGTGGTGCTGTTCGCGCTGTACGTCTTCGGCATCGTCTCGGCGATGGCGGTGGCGTGGGTCATGAAGCGCTTCCGCGACAGCAAGCAGCATTCGCCGCTGATGATGGAGCTGCCGGCGTATCGCTGGCCCAGTCTGCGCAATCTGGCGCTGGGGCTCTACGAGCGTGCGTGGATCTTCCTCCAGCGCGTGGGCACGATCATCCTCACGCTCACCATCCTGCTGTGGTTCCTCTCGACCTTCCCATCGCCGCCGGAAGGCGCGACCGGACCGGCGATCCAGTACAGCCTGGCCGGCATGATCGGCCGCGGGCTCGAGCACATCTTCGCGCCCATCGGTTTCAACTGGCAGATCTCGATCGCGCTGGTGCCCGGCATGGCCGCGCGCGAAGTCGCGGTGGGCGCTCTGGGCACCGTCTATGCGCTATCCGCCACCGGCGACGACGTGGCAGGGCAGCTCGAACCGCTGATCGCGGGGAGCTGGTCGCTGGCGACGGCCCTGTCGCTGCTTGTCTGGTACGTCTTCGCGCCGCAGTGCATCTCGACGCTGGCCACCGTCAAGCGCGAGACCGGCTCGTGGCGCTACGTGATCATCATGGCTGGCTATTTGTTCGGACTCGCCTACATTGCGTGCTGGGTCACCTATCGGGTGGCCCTGGCTCTCACAGGAGGATGAGATGGCACAACAAATCGTCGTCGCACTGATCGTCGCGCTGGCCGCGATCTACGCGGTCTGGCGCTGGATGCCCGGCAGCTGGCGCCGGGGAATGGCTGCCAAGGTGGCCGCCGGCTCGCAGCGCGCGGGCCTGGTCGATGCGGAACGAGCCGGCCGGCTCGCGCAATCGCTGGGCAAGACCTCGGGTTGCGGTTCGTGCGACAGCTGCGGCAGTTGTTCGACCCCCGCCGGCAAGGCGGCTGAAGCAGGCAAGACATCCGTGCCGCGCTCGCACTGAGTGCGTCGGTCGATGGCGGCACACATCCTGATCGCGGGAGGCGGCATCGCGGGCCTCGCGAGCGCGCTGGCGCTCGCGCGCCGGCGCCACCGCATCGACCTGCTGGAGCAGGCGGTGGCGTTCGGCGAAGTCGGCGCCGGCATCCAGCTCGGGCCGAACGTCACGCGGCGGCTGCAGGCGCTCGGTGTTTCCGAAGCCCTGATGCGCGTCGCGGCGCGGCCGGAGGCCCTGGTGGTCCGCAGCGCAACCGCGGGCGACGAAATTGCTCGCCTGCCGCTCGGCAACGCGATGCTGCACAGCTACGCCGCGCCCTATCTTTGCGTTCACAGGGCGGATCTTCACGCGCTGCTGCTGGCGGCGGTTCGCGGCAGCGGGGCGGTCAGGCTCACCACCGGCGCACGCGTGGCGCAGGTGACCGCGCGCGGTGACTCCGTGTGCGTGGCCAGTTCCGATTCCCGGGTCTGGGAAGCCGATGCGCTGATTGGTGCCGACGGCCTCTGGAGCACGGTCCGCCCCAGCGTGATCGAGGATGCCGTGCCGCCGCGCGCCACGGGGCACACGGCATGGCGTGCGATGGTCGACCAGTCCGCGCTCCCGGCGGCGCTGCGCAGCACGCGCGTCGACGTCTGGCTCGGTCCGCGGCTGCATGCGGTGTCGTATCCGGTGCGCCGGGGTGACGCGCTCAACGTGGTGGTGCTGGCCGAGGCCGCGCCCGAAGGCGATGCCCGCGACTGGGATCGCGGGACGAGTCTTGCCGCCTTGCAGCAGGCCACCGGGCGCACCTGCGGCCAGCTGCAGGCCCTGCTCGAGGCTGTACCTTCATGGCGCGCGTGGACGCTCAACGACCGCCCGCCGCTCACCGGCCCGCATCAGATGGCCGGCGAGCGCATCGCGCTGACCGGCGACGCGGCGCATCCCATGCTGCCGTATCTCGCGCAAGGCGCGGGCATGGCCATCGAGGATGCCGTCGCGCTGGCCGACGCGCTCGACGGAGGCGCAGCAGCGCAGGTGCCGGCGGCCTTTGCGCGCTATGCCGACGAACGCTGGGAGCGCAACGCCAACGTGCAGGCGCGCGCGCGGCGCAACGGCGAGATCTTCCACGCGACCGGCCTCGTGCGCATCGGTCGCGACGCGGCGCTGCGCATGCTCGGCGCCAGGCTGCTCGATGTGCCCTGGCTCTACGACGCCTGAGTCAGAGGCTGAAGCTGCGCAGGTGATCCGCGCGCCGGGTCAGGCCGGCCAGCCCCAGGTAGTGCGTCAGCCGGCCTTCGCGGACCTCGATCAACGAGGATTCCAGCTCGGCGAGCATCTCGTCCCTCGCGGCGGCGTACGCGGCCGGAAGGTCGTCGTGCGACTGCGCATAGGCGCCGGCGATGACACGCGCCGCGGCGGGCGCGCCGCAGGCCACGCATTCCGCGATGGCGGTGGCGCTGGGTTGCGCGCCGTGCGTGAGCAGCAGGTCGGCGAGCTCGGGCGAGATCGCGCTGTCGATGGCGTCCAGCGCATCGGGCGCCACCGGCGCGCCCGCGCGCACCAGCGCGGCCGCAGCGGCATGTGCGCCATGGCCGATCGCCAGGTCGGTCGCGATCGCGCTGCCGCTCAGGGGGCCGTCGAGCGATACACCCGCGGCGTGCAGCTTCGCCACGAGTTCTTCGTCGTCGGTCGCGACCGCGTGGCGCAGTGCGATGCGAGACAGCGGCCCGTTGTCGCCCAGCGTGCCGTCGGCAAGCGGCGCGTGCCAGTCCACCATCGCCTGGCGGTAGAAGGCGATCACCTTGTCCATCAGTTCGATCGGCAGGCCGTCCTCCTGGTGCCGGTCGTCGAGGTATTCGAGCAGCGCCTGCCCGGTGAAGTATTCGCCGGCGGGATGGAGCGGATCCTCGTCGAGGCGCAGTGCATCGAAGGCGGCGTAGAGGTCGTGCGCGACCGTCGTCATGCCGTCTTCGTGCATCTCGTGCGCCCAGGCTTCGGGCAGGCCCTGCTTCCACGCGAGCACGTGCCCGTAGTCGGCGCCGGCCTCGACCACCGCGTAGACGCGGTCGCAGTAATCGAAGCCGCCGAAGGGCAGCAGCGTGAGCTTGCCGTCCCAGGCCTCGGCGCTCTCGGCGGCTGCGTCCCTGGCGCCCTGGAGCTCATGCTCGATCCACCCCTGCAGGTCGTGGTAGGTGTCGCTGCCGTTCCAGAAGAGCTCGTTCCAGCTGAACGACTCTTCGTTGCCGTTCATGTGAAGGTGCAGGTCGTAGTCCAGCCGCCCGCCCGCGGTGACGCGCCAGAGCGAAAGAAGATCCGGCGGAATCGGCCCTGCGCAGACGGCCTGCACGGCCGCGACCTGCTCTGCGGACATCGGCGGCTGCGCGTCGAAGATGACGCGCTTGGCGAAGAGCACGACACCGTGCGTGCGCAGTTGGGCGAGTTCGTCGTCACTGAACATCGGTTACCTCCGTTTCATGCCCTCCATCTCGGGCGTCTGATGGATAGCTTACGCCGCCGGTCCCGGGCGCGCCAGTTCGCGCAGCACCGCGCGCACCGGCGACGCATCCGCATCCACGAGCTTCAGCGGCAGGGCGATGAGCTCGTAGTCGCCTTCCGGCACCTCGTCGAGCACGAGGTTTTCGAGCACCCGCAATCCGAGCCGGCGGATGGCCTGATGGCTGTCGAGGGTCTTGCTGTCGGCCGGATCGATGCTTGCGGTGTCGATGCCGATCAGGACCACGCCGAGGGCCGCCAGGCGTTCGATGGTGCGGGGTGCGAAGGCCGCAAGGTTGGCATCCCACCGGTCTATGGGGGCGCGTTCGTAGGTGCGGACCAGGACGCGCGGCGGCAGCGCATCGATCGCATGCGCAAGATGCGCCCATTCGATCAGCGGACCGCGCCCGATCGCATGGATCACGCGGCACGGACCCAGATAGGGAGAAAGGTCGACCCTGCCGATGGTCGCGCCGCCGGGATCGTAGTGAATCGGCGCATCGGCGTGCGCCCCGATGTGCGGCGACAGCGCGATCTCGCTGACGTTGACGGGGCATTCCGGCGTGATCGTCGCGACCCAGCGCTGCCGGTACGGTGTGTCGCCGGGAAACACCGGTGCGCCTTCGTGCACCGGCGGCGAGATATCCCAGAGTCTTGTGTTCATGGCGCGAAGTTAGCGCGACGGACGGGACTTTCCAAATGACCGTCGGTCGGTCGAGGGGATTCAGTTTCCGAGGGCCAGGCAGGCCTGCAGCAGCGCGGTGCGGCACTGGCCGGCGATCATGCCTCGCCATTCGTCGTCGTCCACGTAGAAGGCGTCGCGAAGTGACCGCTTGATGCCGGCGCGCTGTTCGGCGGCGGTGGCGGCATCCGGGTAGCGATGCAGCCAGTGTTCGGCGCGCAGCGCCTCCATCGCCGTCATCTTGCGCGTGCCGTATTCGAGCGCGATGCCGACGCTCTCGGCTTGCGGACACTCATCGAAGACGGCGCTCACCGCATGGCCCACCACCTGGCGCGAGGTCGAATCGCCTTCCCATGCGGCCACCACATCGGCGCCCCAGATCGCGCGGGTGAGCCGAAGGTTGTCGGGCGTGCCCGGCAGGCCGGCGTGGATCTTCTCGCCGTGTCCGCAGCGGCCCAGGCCGGTATGCACGTCGATCCACGCGATGCGCCTACGCTGGGCTGCATGCCGGTGCAGGATGGCGCGCAGGGTGCGGTTGCTCCAGCTCGGCGCGGTGCCCGAATAGAACAGCCCGTCGGCGAATTCGGACTGGCCGGTCGTCACGGCTTCGCGGAAGGCGATCTCGCCGTGCGTGGCGATGTAGTCGGCCACGGCGCGCGCGTTCTCCTCCGTGGGCGGCCACTGCGCGGGCAGCATGAGGTCATGCAGTCCCGCGTAGGCCGGGTTGTGCGTGGGCCGCGCGAAGTCGATGAAGTTGCGGTTGAGGTCGATGTTGTCCTCGTTGGTGCGGCGGATGTGCGAGAAGCCGTAGGGGTTGATCGCGTGGATCAGCAGCAGCGCAACGCCGCGATCGCGTGCCTGGCTCAGCAGGAGTTCGTCGTGCAGCAGCGCGACCTGGCAACCCGATCCGCAGAAGCCCTCGGCGCCGTGCACGCCCGAGCTGAGCACCACGAGCGAAGTCGCGTCGGCCGTGCCGAGCAGCGCCACGTCGGTCGCAAGCGTCTCGCCGCCTGCGCCGGGGATGCCTTCGAGCAAGTAATGCTCGAGATGTGCGCCCGCGCGCTCGGCGGCGGCGATGAACTTGGCGCGGGCCTCGGCGTAGTTCGCCGAAAAGCAGTTTCGAACAGCGGTGTCGGTCATAGGGGTGTTGTCTTGATGTGGCTTATTGCGGTTGGAAGCCGGACAGGCGAATCACCGGACCCCAGGCATCGGAAATGCGCTGGACGCCCTGGGCCAGCGCTTCCGGGCCGCCGAAGTTCGGCGGCGAACTCAGCGCCTGCATCCGTTCCTTGACCTTGTCCGAAGACAGCACGGTGCGCACGGCTTCGGTGTAGCGCGCGATCACCGCGGGCGGGGTTCCAGCCGGCGCATAGAGGCCCGCGAGATTGGGCAGCTCGAGGCCTTTGATGCCGAGTTCGGCAAAGGTCGGCACGTCCGGCAGGTCCGGGTTCCGCGTCGTGCCGGAAACCGCAAGGAAACGCACCTTCTGACTCTTCGCGAACGGCACGAGCTCGAATGTCGACGTGACGCCGAACGGAATCTGTCCGGCGGACAGATCCATCACCAGTGGCGATCCGCCGCGGTAGGGCGCCGACGTGGCGTCGACCTGCAGCCCCTTGGCGATGAGGCCGACCGCGAACTCCGGCATGCTGCCCGGCGCCGGCACGCCGAAGTTGGCCTTGCCGGGGTTCTGGTGCGCCCACTCGGTGATGTCCTTGAGCTGCTTGATGCCCGTGCCGGGATGCGTCGCCAGTGCGAACACGGTCTTGTCGGTGATGAGGGCGACCGGCGCGAAGTCCTTGGCAGCGCTGAACCCGGGGTTCTTCAGCGTGTGCGGAAGGATCGCGACGGTGTGATCGTTGGTGAGCAGAAGCGTTGCGCCGTCGGCCGGGGCGGCCTTGAGGGCCTGCGCGGCAATCAGGCCGCCGGCGCCCGGTCGGTTCTCGACCACGAACGTCTGGCCAAGGGCCTGCCCCAGGCCTTCGGCAAGGATACGGGCCATCGTGTCCACACCGCCGCCAGCGGCGAAGCCGACCAGGATGCGCACCGGCGGCTTGGTATCGGCATGGGCGGCCACGGCGGCCGCGAGGCCGAGCGAAAGCAGGACCGCGCGGCGGGTCCAGCGGGGGAGTGCGAGTGTCATCGGGGTTCCTTGTCGAGGGGGCTTGCGTGAGCGGGAGCCTCCACTGTAGAAACGCTGCGATATAAATAAAAGACAGAGATTTTTTATCGATGATCAATTCAATTGATAGCCAGGAGCGCGCTTCCTCGGTGGCCCTGGAATACCCGAGCCTTCGCCAGCTCGAGATCTTCCGGGCGGTGGCCGAGTCCGGCAGCATCCGTTCCGCCGCGCGCCGGCTGGCGCTCACCCAGCCGGCGGTGACGCACGCCGTGCGCGAGCTCGAGCGCGGCATCGGCGCCAATCTGTTCGCCCGCAGCGTCAAGGGGGTGGCGCCGACCGACATCGGCGCGGCGCTGTTGCGGCGCAGCCATCTGCTGTTCAACGAGGTGCGGCGCACGCAGGAGGAGATCGCCGAATTGCGCGACGGCACCGGCGGCCGGCTGTCGATCGCATTCAGTTCGACGGCAGCGCAACTGTTGCCGGCGGCGCTGGTCGATTTCCGTGCCCGGCGGCCGGGCGTGGCACTCGAACTGCAGGAGCTCACCTGGCCGAATGCCGACGCGCGCTGGCATGGCGGCGACTACGACTTCGCCGTGATCAGCGAATCAGGCGATCCCCCTCAGGACGGCCTGGAGCGCGAGGTGCTGCTGGAACATCCATTGGTCGTCGCCGCGCGCGCGGGCCATCCGCAGGCCAGGGCGCGCTCCTTGTCCAGCCTGCAGCATTGCCTCTGGCTGGTGCCGGGCTATGGATTGACGCTGCTTAAGAGGCTCTTCGCCGCGCGGCGGACCGCGGCGCCGGCCGACGTGATCGCCTGTCAATCGACGCACATGGCGCTCACGCTGCTCTACAGGACCGACGCGCTGGCGCTGCTGTCGAGCAGCGTGGTGAGCGGACACACGATGTCGAGCGGCCTCGTGCGGTTGTCGCTGGCCGGCCCGGCGCTCGCGAGCCTGCGGATCGCGCTGCTGGTGCGCGACAGCCAGGCGCTGACGCCGGCGGCGCGCGTGTTCATCGATTGCCTGCGGCGCGCTGCGAAGGACGCCGCACAAGCCCAGTGCCCTGTGTGAAGGCTCAGGCCAGCCGACCGAGCAGAAGGTACTCCATGAGCGCCTTCTGCACGTGCATCCGGTTCTCGGCCTCGTCCCAGACCACCGACTGCGGGCCGTCGATGACCTCGGCTTCCACTTCCTCGCCGCGGTGCGCGGGCAGGCAGTGCATGAAGAGGGCGTCCGGCTGCGCGACGCGCATCATCTCGGTGTCGACGCGCCATTCGGCGAAGGCGGCGCGGCGGGCCTCGTTCTCGGCTTCGTAGCCCATGCTGGTCCACACGTCGGTGGTGACCAGATCGGCGCCGCGGCAGGCTTCCATCGGGTCCTTGAACACCTTGTAGCTGTCGCTGGAGCGGATGCCGGCGATCGACTGGTCGACCTCGTAGCCGCTGGGCGTGCTCACGTGAACGGTGAAGCCGAGGATCTCGCTCGCCTGCAGCCAGGTGTTGGCCATGTTGTTGCCGTCGCCGACCCACGCGACCGTCTTGCCGGCGATCGAGCCGCGATGCTCGATGTAGGTGAAGATGTCCGCCAGGATCTGGCAGGGGTGGAACTCGTTGGTCAGGCCGTTGATCACCGGCACGCGCGAGTGCGCGGCAAAGCCTTCGATCTTGGTCTGCTCGAAGGTCCGGATCATCACGAGGTCGACCATGCGGCTGATGACCTTGGCGCTGTCCTCGATCGGCTCGGCGCGCCCGAGCTGGCTGTCGCCGGTGGTGAGGTGCACCACGCTGCCACCGAGCTGGTACATGCCCGCCTCGAAACTCACGCGCGTACGGGTCGAGGCTTTCTCGAAGATCATGGCCAGCGTCCGGTCGACCAGCGGCTGGTGCTTCTCGTAGGCCTTGAACTTCTTCTTGATCAGCGCGGCGCGCGTGAGCAGGTAAGCGTATTCGTCCGCAGTGAGGTCCGAGAACTGCAGGTAGTGCTTGATGGCAGGCGTCTGACTCATGGTTGAGGTTCCGCGAGGAAGGCTTTCACGATCGGGGCGAGGATCGCCACGATTTCGTCCGCTTCGGCGATGCTCAGGATCAATGGTGGCACGAGTCGGATCACGCTGTCGGCCGTCACGCTCAGCAAGAGGCCGGCTTCGCAGGCGCGGTTGAGGATGACGCCGCACGGCCGATCGAGCTCGATGCCGAGCATCAGGCCCTGGCCGCGGACTTCCTTCACGCCGGATACGCCCCCGAGTTCGCGTTCCAGTGCCGCCTTCAGGTGGGCGCCGACGTTCGCGGCGTTCTCGAGCAGCTTCTGCTCCTCCATGATCCGGATCGTCTCGATGCCGGCGCGCATGGCAAGCGGGTTGCCGCCGAAAGTCGTGCCGTGGTTGCCCGGGCCGAAGATGTGGGCTGCACGCGGACCCGCGACCACCGCGCCGACCGGAACCCCCGAGCCGAGTCCCTTGGCCAGCGGCATCACGTCCGGCTTGATGCCGGCCCACTGGTGCGCGAACCACTTGCCGGTGCGGCCCATTCCGCACTGCACCTCGTCGATCATCATGAGCCAGTCGCGCTCGTCGCAGAGCTGGCGCACCTGGCGCAGGTATTCCCAGCGCATGGGGTGGATGCCGCCTTCGCCCTGGATGGTCTCGAAGAACACCGCGACCACGTTCGGGTTGCCTTCCGTGGCCTTCTTCAGCGCGTCGATGTCGTTGAGCGGCACACGGATGAAGCCCTCGACCAGCGGCTCGAAGCCCTTCTGCACCTTGGGATTGCCGGTGGCCGACAGCGTGGCGATGCTGCGGCCGTGGAAGGCTGCCTCGTAGACCACGATCTCGGGCCGCTCGATGCCCTTGTCATGGCCGAACTTGCGCGCGAGCTTGAGGGCCGCCTCGTTGGCCTCCAGGCCGGTCGAGCAGAAGAAGGCGTTGGTCAGGCCGGCGAGCTCGGTGAGCTTGGCCGCGAGCGTTTCCTGGCCGGGGACGTAGTAGTAGTTGGAGCTGTGGATCAGCTTGGAAATCTGGTCCTGCAGCGCGGGCACCAACTCGGGGTGGTTGTGGCCCAGCGTGTTGACGGCGATGCCGCCCAGGCCGTCGAGGTACGCGCGGCCTTCGGTGTCCCAGACTCGGCAGCCCTGGCCGTGCGACATCGCGATCGGCAGGCGGCCATAGGTGTTCATGACATGGGGCGAAGAGGGGGCGGCGGTGGCGCTCATGCGTATCTCCGGAAAAGGGAAGGCGGATTCTAGGCGTCCGTTTTGAAGCCTTCATTGAGGATTGCGCATCACACCAATGCCCCTGCATATGTCGCGCGCGGGACCCCCGGATAGAATCGGTTGTGCGGCGCAGCACGAGCCCGTGCATTCATCCCGCCAACCGACCGATGGTCTCTCCCAACGCCAAAGAAATCTTCATTCAGGGCATCACCCACGATGGCCGGACCTTTCGCCCGAGCGACTGGGCCGAGCGGCTGGCCGGCGTGATGTGTTCGTTCCGCCCGGGTGGACCGCAGCCGGGGAGCCACCTGAGCTATTCGCCCTGGTGCATTCCCACGGTGATCAATGGCGTCAAGTGTGTGGTCGTGAATCGCCAACTCCGCGACGCGGAGCCGATGGCCTGGGATTTCTGCGTCAACTTCGCCAAGGACAACAACCTGCAGGTGGCGGAAGCCTGCCTGGTGCCGGATGCGCCGGAAGCCCCGGTCAGGGCGCCCGCCAAGCCGCCTGTCGTGACGGAAAAGTAACCTCGAGGCGCACGCCCCCCCGCGCCGCCCCAAAAACCAAGCGTCCATGAAAAAACCGCCCGAAGGCGGTTTTTCTTTTCTTTGCTGCAGCGCACCCGGATCAAACGGCGGACCAGCGAACCGGTCCGGGCTGTTTGCCTGAAAGTGTCAGGCGGCGAGGGCCAGGGTCTTGACCTTGGCTGCAAGGCGGCTCTTGTCGCGAGCAGCCTTGTTCTTGTGGAAGATGCCCTTGTCGGCGACGGTGTCGAGGACGCTTTGGGCCTTCGCGAAGTTTTCAGCCGCCTTGGTCTTGTCGCCGGCCAGGACGGCCTTCTCGACATTCTTCACGGCGGTGCGGTATTTGGAGCGCAGCGAGGTGTTCGCAGCGTTGAGCTTGACGTCCTGGCGGGCGCGCTTGCGGCCCGACGCGAGGCGCGGGTTCTTTTTCTTGGGCTTGGTAGATGCCACGGTGATATTCCTTGAGTGTCTGTGGATGTTGCAGCAAAGCCGACCATTATATCGCCCCCAGGCTTCGCGCACTTCGTGTCGCTTCGCCAACCCCCTCTCCGGGGGCACACCCAGCGGCCCGGCGGAGCCGGTTCCGCGGGTGCCCCGGCCGATCCCCATACACTCGCGGGCCGTGTCCCTTTTCAAATCCGCCTCCACCGTTTCGCTTCTGACACTCGCTTCCCGGGTGACGGGGCTTGTCCGCGACGTGCTCATGACCTCCGTGTTCGGGGTCAGCGCGATGACCGACGCCTTCTACGTCGCATTTCGCATCCCGAATTTGTTTCGCCGTGTGTTCGGCGAGGGCGCCTTCAGCCAGGCCTTCGTACCCGTCCTGGCGGCGACGAAGACGGAAGAGGGCGATGAAGGCGCGAAAAAGCTCGTCGACCACGTCTCGACGCTGCTGACATGGACCCTGGTGGTTCTCTGCGCGCTCGGCGTGATCGGCGCCCCCGTCATGGTCTGGGCGATGGCGAGCGGCCTGAAGCCGGGCGGCTTCGATGCCGCCGTCGTCATGACGCGCTGGATGTTCCCCTACATCGGGTTCATGTCGCTCGTGGCGCTGGCGGGAGGCGTGCTCAATACCTGGCGCAGGTTTGCCGTGCCGGCCGCATCGCCGGTGCTGCTGAACGTGGCGCTGATCCTCTCGATCGTGCTGGGCGCGCCGTGGTTTCGCCGCTTGGGCATCGAACCGATCTACGCCCAGTGCGTGGGCGTCCTGGTCGGCGGGATACTGCAGCTTGCGATCCAGATCCCGGCCTTGCGCGGCCTCGGCATGCTGCCCAGGATCGGGGCCAGCGCCGCCGCGATCCGCGCGGCGTGGGCCGACCCGACGACCCGCAAGATCGTCCACCTGATGATTCCCGCGCTGATCGGCGTCAGCGTCGCGCAGATATCGCTGCTCATCAACACGCAGATCGCATCGCACCTGGCGACCGGCAGCGTGACCTGGATCACCAATGCCGACCGCCTCATGGAATTCCCGACCGCGCTGCTGGGTGTGGCGCTGGGCGTGGTGCTGATGCCGCAGCTGGCGAGTGCCCGCGCGGCGAAGGACGACGCGCGCTACTCGTCGATGCTGGACTGGGGCTTGCGCCTCGTCGTGCTGCTGTCCGTGCCTTGCGCGCTCGCATTGCTGGTCTTCTCGCAGCCGCTGGTCGCGGTGCTGTTCCACAACGGTGCGTTCGGCGAGGCGGACGTCCGCCGCACCACCGCGGCGCTCATGGGCTACGGCGTCGGACTGGTGGGCCTGGTGGCCATCAAGGTGCTCGCGCCCGGCTACTACGCCAAGCACGACATGCGCACGCCCATGTTCATCGCGGTGGGCGTTCTGGTGCTCACGCAGGCGCTCAACCTCCTGCTGGTGCCGCTGCTGCAGCACGCGGCACTCACGCTCACCATCGGCATCGGCGCGATGGTCAACGCCGCCTGGCTGCTGGTCGGATTGATCCGGCGCGGCAGCTACAAGCCCGAGCCGGGCTGGGGCAAGTTTCTGCTCCAGGTGACGATCGGCACGGTGGTGCTGGCGGTCCTCCTCCTGTGGGGCGCGCGGCATTTCGACTGGATCGCCCTGCGCGAGGCGCGCCTGCATCGCGTCGGCCTGCTGGCGGCGCTGATCGCCGGCGCCGCGGTCCTCTACTTCGCGGTGCTTGCCGTGGTCGGCGTGAAGCTGCGCAGTTTCGTGCGTCGTTGATCGCCTGCCTCGCGACCTCCGTGTCGGCCGCCTTGACGCTCCCCCTTTGCTCCTCTACAAAGCCACATGACGTTCAGCTTTCAGGCGCCCACTGCCCTTGAGTATTTCGAATCGCTCGTCAAGAGCGACGAGCAGTTTCCATTGCTCGAGGCGGCGGCGAGCATTGCGCAGGACGAATACCCTGAACTCGACGTGCAGCAGGTGCTCGGCGACGTCGATCAGCTGCTGGCGCGCCTCAAGCGCCGCCTGCCGGCCGATGCCGCGCCGCTGCATCGGCTGCGCACGCTCAACCAGTTCTTCTTCCATGACCTGAGCTTCGGCGGCAACGTCAACGACTACTACGACCCGGACAACAGCTACCTCAATGCCGTCCTGCGCACGCGCCGCGGCATTCCGATCTCGCTCGCGGTGTTGTGGATGGAGCTGGCGCATGGTCTTGGGCTGCAGGCGCGCGGCGTGGGCTTTCCTGGGCACTTCATGCTCAAGGTCACGCTGCCCAAGGGGCAGGTGGTCATCGATCCGTTCACCGGCAAGTCGTTGTCACGCGAGGAACTGAGCGAGCGGCTCGAACCCTACAAGCGCAGCAACGGGCTCGTGGGCGATTTCGACGTGCCGCTGGGCCTCTATCTTCAGCCGGCGACGCCGCGGGAAATCATCGGACGGATGCTGCGCAACCTGAAGGAGATTCATCACGCGCAGGAAGACTGGCAGCGCGCGATCGCGGTGCAAGACCGCCTCGTCGCGCTGTTTCCCGAAGCGTGGGGCGAGTACCGCGATCGCGGCCTGGCGCACGCGGAGCAGGGCAATTCGGCGCTCGCGGTCCGCGATCTCGAGACCTATCTCGCGCACGCCGACGAGGCGTTGGACATCGACACCATCGCGGAGCGTGTCGCCGCTCTGCGCCGCGCGGAGAGCTGATGGGATCGCCGCCGGCAGCCGGCCCGCATCAAGGCGGCCAGGGCTCGCCCGGCGTCGAGGGCGCGGGCAGCGTGGTGCCGACGGTCGACCTCGGCACGCTGCATGAGTTCCATGGCATCCAGCCGGTGCTGCCGGTGACCGACGCCGCGCGCGCTGCACGCTATTTCCGCGATGTGCTCGGCTTCGAGATCGACTTCATCGCCGGCGAGCCGCCGAGCTATGCGCGCGTGAAGAAGGGCGATCGCACCTACGGGGACCCGGTCTACATCCGCCTGTGGCAATGCGGCCGGCGCGACGCCCAACCGTGGCGCGGCGAGATCGTGATCCACGTCGGGCGCGATGTGGACGGATTGCACGCCGCGTATGTGAAGCGTGGCGTCAACGTGATCGAGCCGCCGACCTCGCAGCCCTGGGGCCTGCGTGAATTCGCGATCCGTGAGCCCGATGGTCACATCCTGCGCTTCTGCGGATATCTTTAGCTCGACCCCAGCCTCGCCCACTTCGTGTGGCTCTGCACCCCTTTCCAGGGGCAACACCGGCGGCCCGGCGGAGCCGGTTCCGCGGTGTTTCGCGACTGGGCCTCGCCGCGCGGGCCGCTATGAGAGGGGCGCGGCAGTCGAAGGGGAACCCGCCAATCCGAACTGACGCCACGCGCGGCGTAGCTGAGTGTCCGATCCGAATCCCGAGATTTCCGCCGCGCGCGTGACGTTGGCGCCGGATTGCAGCGCGACCTGCGCCGTTGCAAGCCGAAGGCGGCGCAGATACGCGAGCGGCGCGACGCCGGCATGCTCGACGAAGAGCCGCGTCAAGTGGCGCGGCGAGGTGTGTGCAACATCGGCCATCCGCGGCACGGTCCAGTCGGCCTGCGGCTGTTCGCTGACGGCGTCCTGCACCTTGTGCAGTGCCGGATGCAGGTGGTTGCGGTAGGCGAGAAAGGGAGAGAGCTCGGGGTCCTGCGGTCCGCGCCGCATCGCCACCACCATGGTTTGCGCCACGCGCGCAGCGAGCGATTCGCCGCACGTTTCTGCGATACGGTGCAGCACCAGGTCGATGCCGGTCGTCACGCCGGCGCTGCTGTAGAGCGGCGGGTCGAGCACGAAGACGCGATTGGAGACGACGTCGCACCGCGCTTCGACGGCCCGCAGCTCGTCCAGATGGTGATGATGCGTCGTGGCGCGCCGTCCCGCGACGAGGCCGGCGTGCGCCGCGAGCAGCGTACCGGCGCAGATGGTCACGAGTTCGAGGCGACCCTGCTCCAGCTGTAGCCCGCGCAACCAATGCAGCAGCGTCTGCGCGGGCGGGTTGTCCACGGAAATGGTCCGCCCCGGCATGCCGACCAGCACGACCCACGACGTCGACATCCACGCCGAGGGCAACTGCTGCAGCCCCGAGAGCGTGACGCCGACCGAGCTGACCGAGGTCGGTTCGGGGCTCGCGAACACGAGTTCGAATCGCGCGGGCCGGCCACTGGCGATCAGCAGCTGGTTCGCGATGCGAAGCGCCTCGGCCGGACCGGCCCAGTCGAGCACGAGGCTCTGGGGCAGCAAGGCGAAGATGACCCGGATCGGCTTGCCGTCTAGGAAGTGGGGCGCGTCCATGCAAAGTCCATCTGCCGGGCCGTGCGCTGTGCGAGCGCTTCGCCTGCAAGCCGCGACACCAGATGCAGGCTCATGTCGATGCCGGCGGTGATGCCTGCCGACGTCACGACGCGTCCCCGGTCGACCCAGCGCGCGTTCTCCTGGACGTCGAGCTTCGGGAAGCGTTGGCGCAGATCCGCGATGTCTTCCCAGTGCGTCGTGACCGGACCGCTTTCCACGACTTGGGCCTCGGCCAGCAGGAAGGCGCCGGTGCAGACGGATGCGACCAGTTCCGCCTCGCGGCTCGCGCTGGCGATCCAGCCGATCGTTTCGACGCAGGCCATGGCACCGTCGACGACCCCGCCGGGCACGATCAATACGTCCGGCGGCGGTGCGTCCGCGAAGGTGAAGGACGGCAGGATCGACAAGCCCGCCCGCATGCGCACCGGCGCGCTCGTGCGGGCAACACAGGCGACGTCGAACAGCGGCGGTGCGGAAGGCGCGGACCGCTGGTGCATGCGGGCGGCTGTCGTGAAGACCTCGTACGGTCCCGCGAGGTCCAGCGCCTCGACGTCGTCGAACGCGAGGATCGAGACGCGCCGGGTCCTCGCCGGGGGGGTCATGCTGCGACCTTCTCGCCGAGTCGGGCCAGCGCTTCCTCCACGCTGCAGAGCGTCGCGAAGCGCCCCTGCAGCACCGTCGCGGTGCGCATCTTGATGTCGCCCGCCGACAGACGCTGGCCGTCTGGCTGGGTCATATCGAAGGTCAGCGTGGCGTCGGTGACGTAGTCGACCTGCCAGCCCATGTCCGACGCATGGCGGGCGGTGGTCTCGCAGCATTGTTCGGTGCGGATGCCGCTGATGACGACGCGGTCGATGTGGTTGCGTGTGAGCCAGACGTCGAGTCCCGTGCCGACGAGCGCGCTGTGGCGGTTCTTCGTGTAGGTCGCCGCGGCCTGGAAATCGGCGAGGCCCTCGAGCGGGCGGACGTGGCCCGATTCGATCGCGAACGGGTTCTCCGCCGTCCTGGGGCCGTCGCTGTGGAAGACCCGGACGATCGGCGCGCCGGCCTTGGCGAAGCCGGCAATCAGGGCGTTCTGGGCCGACAGGTACGGCGCGATGTCGCGATCGGTAAAGAACGGACGATGGCGGAACGACTCCTGCACGTCGATCACAATGAGACAGGCCTTCATGTGCGAAAACTCCGGAAAACTGGTGGATGATGCGCCCGATTTTCAGGTGGCGGGAGCCGTTTTTGCCGCACCCGGCCGGACCTGAATCGATCAATTCAGGACATCACGCGCTCAGACCAGCTCGGCCGCCTTGAGCTCTTTTTTGAGATAGGCGTAGAAGAGCGGCGCCGCCACGAGCCCCGCCGGGCCGTACACCGCTTCGGCCACGAACATGACCGCGAGCAGCTCCCACACCGCCATCTGCGTGCGGCTGCCGACCACTTTGGCGTTGATCAGGTACTCAGCCTTGTGGATCAGGATCAGGAACGCAAGGCACGCCAGTGCGACGATCGGCGAAACCGACAGGCCCACCAGCGTGATGACGGTGTTGCAGACGAGGTTGCCGACGATCGGCACGAGCCCGGCCACGAAGGTCAGCGTGATCAGTGCCGGCGTGTAGGGCAGTTCCATCTTCCATGTCGGGAGCAGGAACAGCAGGAAGACGGCGGTCAACAGGGTGTTGAAGGCTGCGATCCAGAACTGCGCGGCGACGATCTGCCCGAAGGCTTCGCCGAACAGGATGATGCGCTCACGAAGCTCCCGGGCCAGCGGCCTGCGCGAAGGCGCCTGGTTGGCCACTGCCGCGAGCGCGCCGACGATCAGTCCGACGTAGGCGAAGAGCAGGCCGCCGAGCCAGGCGCGGCCGGTCAGCGCCAGTGAGCCCGCCTGCGTGCGCAGATAACTGGCGACGGTGCGCTGAACTTCGGCAGCGCCCTCCGGCAGGTAGGCGGCGATCTCGGCCGGCAGCTTGAGGCGCAGTTCCAGAATGGTGCGGGCGACGAAGTCGAGCAGTTCCTTGTATTGCTCGGGCGCATCGAGCACGAATTCGCGTGCCTCGGCAAAGCCCAGGATCAGCAGGCCGATCGGCGCCAGCATGACCACCGTCGCGGCGACGACGCGGGCGAAGGGCCGCGTCATGGCCCAGGCCGGATCGTTCGCGCTGAGCCTGCGGGAGCCCCGCAGGGAGGCATCCAGCATGCGGGCGATCCACCGCGTCCCGAGAAAGCCGATGCAGACGCAAAGCAGGCCGGGCAGCAGCCCCTGCCACATGACGAGAAGCAGGGTGCAGGCGATGAGGAGATAGCTGGCCGCGACCACGGACCGCGGCGCGGCTGCGAACGGTTCGCTCACCCGGGTGGGTTGCTCAAGCGACGACGACGGCGGCGCCGGTGCCGCGCTCGGCGATGGCGCCGATTTCATACACAGTCTCTCCGGCGGCACGCAGCGTGTCGGCGCAGGCGGCCGCCTCGGCGGCGTCGATCACGACCACCATGCCGATGCCGTTGTTGAAGGTGCGGTTCATCTCGATGTCGTCGATGCCGGCCACCTTCTGGAGCCAGGCAAAGAGCTCGGTCTGCGGCCAGCTGCCCTTGCGCAGATGGGCGGCGGTGCCGTCGGGCAGCACGCGCGGGATGTTTTCGAGCAGGCCACCGCCGGTGATGTGCGCCAGCGCCTTGATCGGGTGCTTCTCGAGCGCGGCCAGTACGGACTTCACGTAGAGGCGGGTCGGGGCCATCACGGCGTCGCGGAAGGGCTTGCCGTCGAGCGTGGCCGGAAGCGCCGTGCCTGCGCGCTCGATGACCTTGCGCACCAGGCTGAAACCGTTCGAATGCACGCCGGCGGAAGCCAGGCCGAGCACCACGTCGCCCGGCTTCACGTTCTGGCCGGTCAGGATCTTGGATTTTTCAACCGCGCCGACGGCGAAGCCCGCGAGGTCGTATTCGCCGGCCGGGTACATGCCGGGCATCTCGGCGGTCTCGCCGCCGATGAGGGCGCAGCCGCTCAGCTCGCAGCCCCGCGCAATGCCGCCGACCACCGCGGCAGCCGTATCGACGTCCAGCTTGCCGCAGGCGAAGTAGTCGAGGAAGAAGAGGGGCTCGGCACCCTGGACGAGCACGTCGTTCACGCTCATGGCCACGAGGTCGATGCCGACGGTGTCGTGCATGTTCCATTCGAAGGCCAGCTTGAGCTTGGTGCCCACGCCGTCCGTGCCGCTCACGAGAACGGGTTCCTTGTAGCGCTTGGGCACCTCGAAGAGGGCGCCGAACCCGCCGATCCCGGCCAGTACGCCTTCGCGCATCGTCTTCCTGGCGAGCGGCTTGATGCGATCGACCAGCGCATCGCCGGCATCGATGTCGACGCCGGCGTCCTTGTAGCTGAGCGGAGTGGTGGAATTGGAGTTCATGGGCTGACCGGGGCTGGAGAGAGGGGCGAAAGGAGAGGAGGACAATGATGCCGGCAACCAAGACGGTCGGGCCGATAGAATTCCACACGATTTTAAGGGCGCTCACCGACCCACCGACCGTTCCCAGGCGGGTCATGCCGTGAACTTGCACCACCCCTCCCGGAAAGAGGCGAGCGCCTTCCGGCAGCCGCGCGGCGTTCTGCACTGTCCTATGAACCTTTATTTCGCGTCATCCGCGTCACCTCAGCCGCCCCGGGCGGGCCGGGCATGAAGCAGCTCGCGCTCGACATCGGCCTCGCGAGCGGCCCGACGCTGGCGGGCTTCTTTGCCGGGCCGAACGAGCCTGCGCTGCGGCACCTGATGCTGTGGGTCGGCGACGGGCGATCGCCGACGGTCCACTCGCCGGTGCCGACCTACCTCTGGGGCGAGGGCGGGAGCGGTAAGACGCATCTGCTCGAAGGGGTGCGGGCCGCGCTGAAGGAACAGGGCGCGAGCGCCGGCTGGCTGCACCCCGGGATCGCCGATCCGCCGGAGTTCGACGAGCGCTGGGGCGCGATCCTGCTCGATGACGTCCATCTCTACACGGCGGTCCAGCAGCACGCGGCCTTCAACTGGTTCGTCAATGCGCAGAGCCTGCAGCGCGGCGTCGTCGCGGCGGGGGCGGTGCCTCCGGCTGACCTGCCGCTGCGCGAGGACCTGCGCACCCGCCTCGGCTGGGGCCATGTCTTTCACCTGCAGGTGCTGAGCGAGGCCGAGCGTCGCGCGGTGCTGCGCCAGGCGGCGGACAGCCGCGGCGTGATGCTGTCCGACGAGGTGCTCGACTACATGCTCCACCGCTTCAGCCGCGATCTCGGAAGCCTCATGGAGCTGCTCACGCAGCTCGATGGCTACGCCCTGCAGACACAACGTGCGATCACGATCCCCCTGATCCGGTCGATGCTCGAAAATGAATGAGGCGCCCGGCGCCGAATCCCTCCACCCAATGATCAAGCAATTCATCGACAAGCTCCTTGGCAAGTCCGGCGCTGCCGCAACGCGCGGCAAGACACGTTTCGGCAAGCGCCAGGAAGTGGCGGCAGCGGTCCACGGCATCAACCCGGCGCTGGTGGACGAGCGCGCCAGGAACGTCGTCACCACCCTCCAGGAAGCCGGTTTCGAGGCCTACATCGTGGGCGGCGCGGTTCGCGACCTGCTGCTCGGCCTTCGCCCGAAGGATTTCGACGTGGCCACCAACGCGACGCCGGAGCAGGTCAAGGGCCTCTTCCGGCGCGCCTTCATCATCGGGCGGCGCTTTCGCATCGTGCACGTCGTTTACGGCCGGGGCCGCGAACATGAAGTGATCGAGGTCTCGACCTTCCGCGCCTACATGGACAGCAATGACGCGGAGCAGGTTGCCGGCAATGAGCGCACCAGCAAGGGCGAACTGGCCGGCATGAAGCACGCCGTGGATGCCAGCGGGCGCGTGCTGCGCGACAACGTCTGGGGCCCGCAGGAAGAAGACGCCGCGCGGCGCGACTTCACGGTGAACGCGATGTACTACGACCCGGCGAGCCAGATCGTGGTCGACTATCACAACGGCATCCGCGACGCGAAGAAGCTCACGCTGCGCATGATCGGCGACCCGGCGACGCGCTACCGCGAGGACCCGGTCCGCATCATTCGCGCCATCCGTTTCTCCGCCAAGCTGGCCGCGCTCGGCTTCAAGCTGGAGCCCAAGACGGCCGCACCGCTGGTGGCGTCAAGCAAGCTGCTCGCCGATGTGCCGCAAAGCCGACTGTTCGACGAGATGCTCAAGCTCCTGCAGACCGGTCATGCGGTGGCGACCATCGAGCAGCTTCGTGCGCTCGGCATGTCGACCGGGATCTATCCCTTGCTCGACATCGTGGTCGAGCGGGCCGAGCAGCCGTTCGTGCGCGCCGCCCTGCAGGACACCGACCGCCGTGTCGGCGAGGGAAAGCCCGTGGCGCCGAGCTTCCTGCTCGCGTGCGTGCTGTGGGCCGATGTGCGCGACGGCTGGGCAACGCGGATGCAGCCACGTGGCAACGAGCGACCGATGGCGCCATTCCCGGCGCTGCAGGATGCGATCGACGACGTGTTCAATGCGCGCATCGGCGATGTATCCGGCCGCGGCAAGCTCGGGGCCGACATGCGCGAGATCTGGATGATGCAGCCGCGCTTCGACAAGCGCAGCGGCGCCACGCCTTACAGCCTGGTCGAGCAGGCCCGCTTCCGCGCCGCCTTCGACTTCATGCGCCTGCGTGCCGATGTCGGGGAGATCGGCGAGGCCGTCGCCGAGTGGTGGCAGGAATTCAGCACGGCCGACGATGTGCGACGGCAGGACCTGATGGACCAGGTCCGCGACGAGCAGCACAAGAAGGTTCGCCAGCGGGCGCCGAAGTCCGGCGGTGCAGCGGCGGCTCGCCCGGTGGCCTCGCCAGCCGCGGAGGCGGATGCCGCCTTGCCGCCCGACGGCGAAGTCGCGCTGGCGCCGGCTCGCAAGCGCCGCCGCCGGCGCAAGCCGCGCAGTGGCGGCGAAGGTGCGGGCAGTGCGGCGGCGGAATGACCGTCCGCGCCTATGTCGCGATCGGGGCCAACCTCGGCGATGCGCGCGCGGCAGTGTTGCGTGCGATGACGGATCTCAACACCCTGCCTGAATCGCGGGTCGTCTCGCGCTCGTCGCTCTACCGCAGCGCGCCTGTCGATGCGAGCGGGCCGGACTTCATCAACGCGGTGGTCGCGCTCGAAACCGGGCTGGAGCCGGGGCCCTTGCTGCGCGAACTGCAGCGCCTGGAGCTCGGCGCCGGCCGCGAGCGGCCGTACCGGAATGCGCCGCGCACACTCGATCTCGACCTGCTGTATCACGGCGAAGCGGTCATGGCGAGCGAGGCGCTGACGCTCCCGCATCCGCGCATTTCCGAGCGCGCATTCGTCCTGCTTCCGCTGGCCGAGATCGCGCCGGACCGCGTCACGCAGGCGCAGTTGCGCCAGGTAGCCGACCAGCGCATCGAGCGGCTCTGAGGGCCGCATCCGGGCCTGCCCATTACACTTGCGCGGTTTTTTCATGAATTTGTCACACGAAAGTGCTGTGACCGCCGCGAACCCAGGAGAGCGACATGTTCGGCAAGCTGCTGCCCCGCGAGGGGAATTTTTTCGAGATGTTCAATCAGCATGCCGACCGCATCGTCGAAGCCGCACGCGCGTTTGAACACCTGGTGGCGAACTACAGCGACCTGCATCTGCGCGAGCAGTACAACCGCGACGTCGACAACGCCGAGCGCGCCGCGGACCGGGTCACCCACGACGTCAACCGCCTGATCCACAAGACGTTCATCACGCCGATCGACCGCGAGCAGATCCACAAGCTCATCAACACCATGGACGACGTGGCCGACCTGATCCAGGACTCGGCCGAAACCATGGCGCTGTACGACGTGCGCCACATGACCGAGGAGATCTCGCGGCTCACCGCGCTCAGCGTGAAATGCTGCGAGCGGGTGAAGGACGCGGTCGAGTTCCTGGGCAAGATCACCGACCCCGTGAAGGCGGAGGCGACGCTCAAGACCTGCGAGGAAATCGACCGGCTCGAGTCGGACGCCGACCGCGTGATGCGCAGCGCCATGAGCAAGCTCTTCCGCGAGGAGCCCGACGTGCGCGAGGTCATCAAGCTCAAGGCCATCTACGAGCTGCTCGAGACGATCACCGACAAGTGCGAGGACGTCGCCAACGTGATCGAGGGCATCGTCCTCGAGAACTCCTGACCGCGGGCTTCGAATGGCATCGGTTCAAGTCGCCCTCTGGGTGGTCGTGGTGCTGGTCGTGCTGGCCATCCTGTTCGACTTCATGAACGGCTTTCACGACGCGGCGAACTCCATCGCCACCGTGGTGTCGACCGGCGTTCTCCGGCCGGGGCAGGCGGTGGTCTTCGCGGCCTTCTTCAACCTGGTCGCGGTCTTCGTGTTCCACCTGAGCGTGGCCGCGACGATCGGCAAGGGGATCGCGCAGCCGGAAGTGGTCGATGTGCACGTGGTGTTCGGTGCGCTCGTGGGCGCGATCACCTGGAACCTGGTCACCTGGTACTACGGCATTCCCAGCAGCTCTTCGCATGCGCTCATCGGCGGCATCGTGGGCGCGGTGATCGCCAAGGCCGGTGTCGGTGCGCTGATCGCGGCGGGCATCTGGAAGACGGTCGCGTTCATCTTCGTGTCGCCCCTGCTGGGCTTCATGCTGGGCTCGCTCATGATGGTGGCGGTCGCCTGGCTGTTCCGGCACTCCACGCCATCGCGCATCGACAGCTGGTTCCGGCGGCTGCAACTGGTCTCGGCAGGCGCCTACAGCCTGGGCCATGGCGGCAACGACGCGCAGAAGACCATCGGCATCATCTGGATGCTCCTGATCGCCACCGGTTACGCCGCGGCCGATGCGCCGGCGCCGCCGACCTGGACGATCGTCATCTGCTACACCGCCATCTCGCTCGGCACGATGTTCGGCGGATGGCGCATCGTGAAGACGATGGGCCAGAAGATCACCAAGCTCAAGCCCGTGGGCGGCTTCTGTGCAGAGACCGGCGGCGCGCTCACGCTGTTTCTCGCGACGGCGCTCGGCATTCCGGTTTCGACCACGCACACGATCACGGGCGCCATCGTCGGCGTGGGCTCCACCCAGCGCGCCAGCGCGGTGCGCTGGGGCGTCGCCGGCAACATCGTGTGGGCCTGGGTCCTGACGATCCCCGCATCGGCCTTCGTGGCCGCGATTGCGTATTGGGTCGGCATGCAGATCTTCTGACGCCGACCCGGGTGGCGCGGGTGCCGCCACCCACATCGACGCTCAGATGACGCCCTGCGCCAGCATCGCGTCCGCCACCTTGACGAAGCCCGCGATGTTGGCGCCGTCGACGTAGTTGACGGTGCCGTCGGCGCGGCGGCCGTGCTGCACGCAAGTCTCGTGGATGCCCACCATGATGTCGTGCAGGCGGCGGTCGACCTCTTCGCGCGGCCACGACAGGCGCATCGCGTTCTGGCTCATCTCCAGCCCCGACGTCGCCACGCCGCCGGCATTGCTCGCCTTGCCCGGCGCGTAGAGCACGCCCGCGTCCTGCAGGCGCTTGATCGCTTCCATCGTCGTCGGCATGTTGGCGCCCTCGGCGACGCAGCGCACGCCGTTCGCGATCAGCGTGGCCGCGTCGCCCGCGCCCAGCTCGTTTTGCGTGGCGCAAGGCAGCGCGACGTCGACCGGCACGATCCACGGCTTGACGCCAGCCTTGAAGTTGACCTTGGCCCTCTCGGCGTAGTCGCTCACGCGGCCGTAGAGATGGTTCTTGACTTCCATCAGCTCGGCGAGCTTTTCGGGCGTGAAGCCGTCCTCGTCGATCACGGTGCCGCTGGAATCGGACACGGTCACTACCTTCGCGCCCAGCGCCATGGCCTTCTCCACCGCGTACTGCGCGACATTGCCGGAGCCGGACACGCTCACCCGCAATCCCTGGAAACTGCGGCCGGCGCGCTTGAGCATCTGTTCGGCAAAGTAGACCGTCCCGTAGCCGGTGGCTTCCGGCCGGATCAGCGAGCCGCCGAAGCTCAGGCCCTTGCCGGTGAATACGCAGTCTGCGCGATTGCTGAGCTTCTTCATCATGCCGGCCATGAAGCCGACCTCGCGGCCGCCGACGCCGATGTCGCCGGCCGGCACGTCGGTGTCGCTGCCCACGTGACGGAACAGCTCGGTCACCAGGGCCTGGCAGAAGCGCATCACTTCACCGGGGCTCTTGCCCTTCGGGTCGAAATCCGACCCACCCTTGCCGCCGCCCATGGGGAGCGTGGTCAGCGCGTTCTTGAGCGTCTGCTCGAACGCCAGGAACTTGAGGATCGACAGGTTCACCGACGGGTGGAAGCGCATGCCGCCCTTGTAGGGGCCGACCGCCGAGCTGTGCTGGATGCGATAGCCCCGGTTGACCTGCACGTCGCCGTGGTCGTTGATCCACGAGATGCGGAACATGACGATGCGCTCGGGTTCGATCAGCCGCTCCAGCAGTCCGTGTTCCGCGTACTTGGGGTGGGCCGCGATGAACGGCCAGAGGCTTTCCATGACTTCCTGAACGGCTTGCAGGAACTCCGGCTGCCCTGGATTGCGGCCGGCGACGTGGTCGAGAAAGTCATGTGCCGAGGTGAGTTTCATTGGGTTCTCTTCTCCTTATAGGTCTTGGTTACTGCGAGATCCTGCGGCCCGCTTCGATCTCGTGTTCGAAGTAGTGCTGGAAACTGAATGCCAGGCTCGCCATCAACACGGTGCTGCCGACAACAAGTGCCAGGACGATGGCACCGATGGTGAGCCAACTCGAGCTGCCGGCGGTCGATTCGGCGTCCGAGGCTGCTCCGGCGTTGTAGCGCGCGTTCCATTTTTCCGGCGTCATGAGGCCATAGACAATGGCCGTGAGCGCACAACCCGAGACGGTGAATCCCAGGAGCGGGATCAGGACCCAACTCAGGCCGTCGTCCAGTCCGTAGGTCCGCGCGCGCTCGATGCCATAGAGACCGAGCGCGGTCGGGATCGGCAACAGCCATCCGAGGGTGCTCGAAAGCCCGCGCAGATAGAAGCAGTGCAGGCCGAGCGGGCCGCCCAGGAAGGCCAGCCACGCGGCAAGGGTCTTGTTCTTCATTCCGGCTTGGTCGAGCTGCCTTCGCCCAGGACCTTCTCCATCAGGACGACGTCGCGCCATTCGCCGAACTTCCAGCCGCAGTCCTTCAGCACGCCGACGTGGGTGAAGCCCTGGGCGGTGTGCACGCCGATCGATCCGGCGTTGGCGGAGTCGCCGATCACGGCGATGAGCTTGCGCACCCCGACCGCTTCGGCGGCCTGCAAGAGGGCGTCGAGCAGCTTCGAGCCGAGCCCCTGGCCGCGGGCGGCGTTGGCGAGATAGATCGAGTCCTCCGCGGAGAAGCGATAGGCCGGGCGCGGCTTGAACCAGTTGCAATACGCAAAACCGAGAATCTCGCCATCGCGCTCCGCGACGAGGTAGGGGAGCTGCTTGGAGAGCACGTCCGCTCGCCGCACCGCCATGTCCGCGGCGCTCGGTGGATCGGTCTCGAAGGTGCCGGTCCCGTGAAGAACGTGGTGGGCGTAGATGGCGGTGATGGCCTCGACGTCTTCGTCGCGGCTGGGGCGGATGTGGGTCATTTGGTACGTCCTGGCGCTGCCAGGTGTGGGGGAAAAGCGGGTACGGGCTATAATCGTGGGCTTTTCAGCGTGTCGCTGGCCGGGTGGCCATGTCGCGTGTCTCGACGCTGGAAGAACTCCGTGGGCGAGCCCTTAGACAAGATTTGGGTTCGCCGCACCACCCGAAGGATAAATCATGGTCGTTATTCGACTCTCCCGCGGCGGCTCCAAGGGCCGTCCGTTCTTCAACATCGTCGTCTCGGACAAGCGCGAGCGTCGCGATGGCCGGTTCATCGAGCGTCTGGGCTTCTACAACCCGACCGCCAAGGACAACGAGGAAAGCATCCGCATCGCTCAGGATCGCCTTGCCTACTGGAAGGGCGTCGGCGCGCAGCCTTCGCTGACCGTCCTGCGTCTGATCAAGCAGGCGGCTGCCGCCGCTCCCAAGGCGGCTGCCTAAGCCGCTGCCCCGGCGATGCTGCCCACACTCGAAGCCGCCGAATTGCCGGCGGATGCGATCGAAGTGGCGCGCATCGCCGACGCCTGGGGCATCAAGGGCTGGTTCAAGGTCCTGCCCCACAGCGCCGAACCCGAGGCGCTCTTTTCTTCCAAGCGCTGGTTCCTGCTGCCTCCGGGCGCTCCCGCAGGCCGCGCGTTCCGGCTTCCGATCCGCGAAGCCAAGGAACATTCCGACTGCATCGTCGCCTCGTCCGCCGAGGTGCCTGACCGCAACGCGGCCGAGGCATTGCGTGGCGCACGGGTCTTCATCCCCCGATCGAGCTTCCCTACCGCCGGCGACGACGAGTACTACTGGGTCGACCTGATCGGCCTTTCCGTCGTGAATCGCGAAGGTGTCTTGCTGGGCGCCGTCCGCGAATTGCTTGCATCAGGTCCGCAGACCACGCTGGTGCTGGATGCGCAGGAAGACGGCAAGCCCGTGGAGCGCATGGTGCCGTTCGTTTCGGCCTTCGTCGACAAGGTGGACCTGGCCGGCCGCGTGATCACGGTCGACTGGCAGCCGGACTATTGACCGAGGCTCTCGGCCCGGCGCCGTCATGCGCTTCGACGTCATCACCCTGTTTCCCGAACTGTTCGCACCGCTCTTGACCAGCGGCGTGACGCGCCGCGCCTTCGAGTCGAAGCAGGTCGACGTGGTGCTCTGGAATCCGCGCAACTATGCGGACGGAAACTACCGGCGGGTCGACGACCGGCCGTTCGGTGGTGGTCCCGGGATGGTCATGATGGCGCAGCCGCTGTCGGCGTGCCTCGATGCCGCCCTCGCGGATCGGGGCGCTGCGGTGCCTGTCGTCCTCTTTTCGCCCGTGGGAGAAGCACTGCGCCACGAGGCGGTCGAACGGTGGTCTGCGGGTGAAGGTGCGGTCCTGATCTGCGGCCGCTACGAGGGCATCGACCAGCGTTTCATCGACGCCAGGGTCACGCACCAGATCAGCCTGGGCGATTTCGTGCTGTCCGGCGGTGAGATCGCCGCCATGGCCTTTCTCGATTCAATTGCGCGGCTGCAGCCCGGGGTGCTCGGCGATGAGGCGAGCCATGTGCAGGACAGTTTCAATCCCGCGCTCGACGGGCTGCTCGACTGCCCTCACTACACACGGCCCGAGCAATGGAACGGGGAGGGCGTGCCGGCCGTGCTGATGTCGGGCCATCATGTCCAGATCGAGCGCTGGCGGCGGGATCAGCGCCTTGCCATCACGTTGCGAAACCGGCCCGACCTCATCGAGAGCGCTCGTCGCGCCGGCCGCCTCAGCGCGGCAGATGAGGCAGTCCTCAAGAAAAAGCTATAATCTTCGGTTCCCCGATCCTCTGCCCGGCCGCGTCGGCAACTGCCAAACATCTGTTAGATAGCTGGCAAGTGCTTCAAATGACGCCTTTTGTGTAGCGTGGGCACGATCGAAATCAGGAAATCATGAATCTCATCCAGACCCTCGAGCAGGAAGAAATCGCCCGCCTCGGCAAGAAGATCCCCGAGTTCTCGCCTGGTGACACCGTCATCGTCAGCGTGAACGTCGTCGAAGGCAACCGCAAGCGCGTGCAGGCTTACGAAGGTGTCGTGATCGCCAAGCGCAATCGCGGCCTCAACAGCGGCTTCACCGTGCGCAAGATCTCCAGTGGCGAAGGCGTGGAGCGTACGTTCCAGACCTACAGCCCGCTGATCGCCGGTATCGAAGTCAAGCGCCGCGGCGATGTCCGTCGCGCCAAGCTGTATTACCTGCGTGATCGCAGCGGCCGTTCGGCTCGCATCAAGGAAAAGCTGCCCGGCAAGTCGGCAGCGGCCGCTCAATAAGAGGCCTCTCTCCTTGTCATGCAAAAAGCCGCCACTCGAGGCGGCTTTTTGCTTTGGGGCCTCCATTCGAAGAGGCGATCGTGATTTTTTTCGTGGTGCCGTGTCCTACGCAAGCACCGTTTCATCGTTGTACTTCCAAAGTCCATCCACTTGACCCCTACATCACCGGCCATGAGCGCATCCCCCGTCGAAGTGATCAACGTCGTGCCCCCGGCGCCTCGGAGGTCGTTCGATCCGCGCGAGGTGCCGGTGTCCTCCATCGACACCAGCCTGCCGGCCGTGGCAGCCGACCAATTGGGCGTCCGGGCGTTGCGCGCACGATTTGCCACGCCGCCCGTGTGGACGCCCGAGCTGCGTCGCGAGCCTCAACTGAGCGACCGTCCGCCGGCCCAGGCGGCCGTGCTGGTGCCTATCGTGACGCGCGAGCAGCCCACGGTTCTCCTGACCGAGCGCACGGCGCACCTGACGAATCATTCGGGCCAGGTGGCCTTTCCCGGCGGCCGGGTCGACCCTGAGGACGCGAACATCTCCGCGGCCGCGCTGCGCGAAGCCTGGGAGGAAGTCGGCCTTTCGGCGGAGTACATCGAGGTTCTCGGCGCGCTGCCGACCTACACGACGATCACCTCCTTCATCGTGACGCCGGTGGTGGCGCTGGTCCGGCCCGACTTCGAGTTGGCCATCAATCCGCACGAGGTCGCCGAAGCCTTCGAAGTGCCGCTTGCCTTCCTGATGAACCCGGCCAACCACCGCCGGCACACCATGACGGACGACGACCTGCGGTCTCGCGAATGGCTGTCGATGCCCTACCAGGACGGCGCCCACGAGCGGTTCGTCTGGGGCGCGACGGCCGGCATGCTGCGCAACCTTTACCGATTCCTCTCGGCCTGATCCGCGAGGGGTCTCGTTATCATCGACGGATGAGCTTCTTTGCGATCCTGTGCGCATTGCTTATCGAGCAGGTGCGCCCGCTGGCCTTGCGCAACCCCGTCTATGGCGGGGTGCTCGCGTGGACCCGCTGGACCAGCCGCAACTTCGATGCGGGCAAGCCGCACCACGGCTGGGTGGCCTGGTCGCTCGCGGTCTTCGTGCCGACGGTGCTTGCGCTGGCCATCCACTGGCTGCTCATCCTGACGCTGGGCGTGCCTTTCGCGGTGCTCTGGAGCATCGCGATCCTGTACGTCACGCTCGGTTTTCGTCAGTTCAGCCATCACTTCACCGGCATCCGCGATGCCCTCGACGAAGGCGACGAGCCGCTGGCTCGTTCGCTGCTCGCACACTGGCAGCACGTCGACGCCATCAATCTGCCGCGCAGTGAAATCGTGCGGCATGTGATCGAGCACTCCGTCATTGCCGCCCATCGCCATGTCTTTGGTGTGCTGGCATGGTTTTCCATCCTGGCCGCCGTGGGCCTCGGCCCGGCCGGCGCGGTGTTCTACCGCATGAGCGAATTCGTCGCGCGCTATTGGGTGCACAAGAGCGGCGCGTCGACGCAGCCGTCGAGCGTCTGGGTCCAGCAGGCGGCGGAACGCGCCTGGAGGATGATCGACTGGCTGCCGGCGCGCATCACGGCGCTTGGCTTCGCGGTGGTCGGCAGCTTCGAGGAGGCGATCGACTGCTGGCGCAACGACGCGCGCCGCTTTCCGAACGAAAACGACGGCGTGATCCTCGCGGCGACTTCCGGTGCGGTGAATGTCCGGCTTGGCGGCGGCACTTTGCGCGCCGTCCCGGCCGCGGATCCGTTGTCCCGAGCGCAGGCCGGCGATTCGTTCGGCGATGCGCGCGGACCCGACAGCGGCAGCACCCCTGGGCGCGAACCCGAACCCGCGCATCTGCGCAGCGTGGTCGGCCTGGTGTGGCGCTCCGTCGTGATGTGGATGGTCCTGCTGGCGCTTCTGACCCTCGCTCGGCTGCTGGGCTGAATCAAGGGGTCGACGCCTTGCCTTCCGTTCCCAGCTACTGGAGCCCGCGCATCGCGGCGCTCGAACCCTATGTGCCGGGCGAGCAGCCGCGCATCGCGAACCTGATCAAGCTCAACACCAACGAGAACCCGTACCCGCCGTCGCCCGAGGCCATCGAGGCCATCCGCCGCGCGGCCGAGAGCAGGCTCGAGCTCTATCCCGATCCCGAATCCCTGGTGCTGCGTGAAGCGATCGCTGTGCGCCACGGGCTCGCAGCCGCGCAGGTCTTTGCCGGCAATGGCTCGGATGAAGTGCTCGCGCATGCCTTCTTCGCCTTCTTCCAGCAGGCCGAGCCGCTGCTGATTCCGGACGTCACCTACAGCTTCTACCGCGTCTATGCGCAGCTCTACGGCATCGCGTGCGAGCTGCAGCCGGTCGACGAGGGCCTCCGCATCGACGATCGCGCGCTCGCGAGGCGCGCGTCCGAAGGCTGCGCCGGCATGGTCATCGCGAACCCGAATGCGCCCACCGGCATCGGGTTGCCGCTGGCGCGCATCGAAGCGTTGCTCGAGGCGTGCCCCGACCGCGTGGTCCTGGTGGACGAGGCCTATGTCGATTTCGGCGGCGACAGCGCGATCCCGCTGATTGCCCGATATCCGAACCTGCTCGTCGTGCAGACGCTCTCCAAGTCCCGCTCGCTTGCCGGCCTGCGCGTGGGCTTTGCCTGCGGACAGGCGCATCTCGTCGATGCGCTCCAGCGCGTGAAGAACAGCTTCAACTCCTACCCGCTGGACCGGCTCGCAGTGGCCGGCGCGGTGGCTGCCATCGAAGACGAGCGCTGGTTCGCCCGCACGTGCCATGACGTCATCGACACCCGCGAAGGCCTCGTGCTGCAGCTGGAAGACCTCGGTTTCGAGGTGCTGCCCTCACAGGCCAACTTCCTGTTCGTGCGACACCCTGGCCGCGATGCAGGCGAACTGGCAGGCGCGCTGCGCGAGCGCGCGATCCTCGTGCGGCACTTCCGCCAGCCGCGCATCGCGCAGTACCTGCGCATCACCGTGGGCACGCGCGACCAGTGCGCAGCGCTGGTGGTTGCACTGTCCGATATCCTCGGCGGCTAGTACCGACTTTGACTGAGCTCGGCGAACAGCTCGCCGTAGATGCGGTAGCGCGACGGGCTGATGGCGCCTCTCTCCACCTGCGCGATCACGCCGCAGCCCGGTTCATGCAGATGCGTGCAGTTGTAGAACTTGCATTCGGTCGCGTGTTCGGCGACGTCCGGCATCAGGCGCGCGAGCCGCATCGCCTCGATGTGATGCAGGCCGAACTCCTGGAAGCCCGGCGAATCGATCAACGCGGTGTCGCTCGCCTTGTCCATCCAGTACCAGGTGGTGGTGGTGGTCGTGTGCTTGCCGGAGTTGAGCGCCTGCGAGATTTCGCCGGTCTGCGCCGAGGCCCCCGGCACCAGCAGGTTGATGAGCGTGCTCTTGCCGGCGCCGGAAGGGCCGAGCACCAGCGTGGTCTTGCCGGCGAGCAGCCCCGCCAGCGCGTCGCGGTCCGCAGCGTCCGCTGCCGTGAGTGCGAGCGGCAGCACCTGGTAGTTCATCTGCCGATAGGGCGCAAGCCGCTCCCAGGCCCGTGCGAACGCGGTCGTCAGGTCGCGCTTGTTGAGCGCAATCACCGGCGTGATGTGCTCGGCCTCGGCCGCGATGAGCGCCCGCGCAAGCTGGCTCTCGGAGAACTCGGGCTCTGCCGCGACGAGGATCAGCACCTGGTCGAGATTCGCCGCGAACGACTTGGTGCGGATCTCGTCCTGACGGTAGAACAGGTTCGTTCGCGGCAGAACCTTTTCGATCGTGCCTTCGTCCTGGCTGGCCTGCCATTGCACACGGTCGCCGACGACGGCCTGGCTCTTCTTGCCGCGCGGATGGCAGATGACCCGTTCGCCGTCCGGCGTCTCGACGATGCAGTGGCGGCCGTGGCTTCCGACGACGAGTCCCTCGCGCAGCGCGGTGCCCTCCGCGCCGCTGCGTTGCTTAGCCAAGGGAGCGCCCCAACACGCAGTGCGCGAGCCTGGGGGTGAGCTTCATGCGACCAGCGCATCGACCTGCGCCGCGCACTCGAAATCGGTCGCCGAAATGCCAGCCACGTCGTGCGTGTTGAAGCGCACCACACAGCGGTTGTAGTGCACCGACAGATCCGGATGGTGATCCTGGCGGTGCGCGATCAGCGCGAGCGCGTTCACGAAGGCGATGGTTTCGAAGTAGTTCGAGAAAGCGAAGGTCTTCTCGATCGCAACGTCCTTGCCATCGCCCGTGAGCTTCCAGCCTTCGAGTCGGGCGAGGCTCGCCACGATCTCCGTCGCGCTCATCGCGCGGCGTGGGTGGGACTTCCAGTCCTTGATCTTCAGCATGCTGCTCATGGCTTTGGCTCCCTGATCACGCCGCGGACATGCGCGCGAGGCGCTCGGACGCTGGCGGGTGCGAGTAGTAGAACTTGACGAACACCGGATCGGGCGTGAGCGTCGAGGCGTTGTCCTTGTAGAGCTTGAGCAGCGCGGCGGACAGGTCCTTGCCGCTCGTCTGCGCGATGGCGTAGGCATCCGCCTCGAACTCGTGCTTGCGTGAAATCAGCACCGGCAGCGGTGCGACGAAGAAGCCGAACACCGGCACCGACAACATGAACACAAGAATCGCCAGTGCATCGTTGGGCGCCGAGAGATTCGGCTGCACGCCAAGCCCCGTGTAGAACCAGGTGTGACCCGAGAGCCAACCCAGCAGGGCGAACCCGGCAAGGCTCAGCGCGAACATCGCCGCCATCCGCTTCACCACATGCCGGTGCTTGAAGTGGCCGAGCTCGTGCGCCAGTACCGCTTCGATCTCGCCGGCGTTGAGCTGGCGCAGCAGCGTGTCGTAGAACACCACGCGCTTGCTCGCGCCGAAGCCGGTGAAGTAGGCATTGGCGTGCGCGCTGCGCGTGCTGCCGTCCATCACGAACAGGCCCTTTGCCGAGAAGCCGCAGCGTTGCATGAGTGCATTGACGCGGGTCTTGAGGGCGGCGTCGTCCAGCGGCTGGAACTTGTTGAATAGCGGCGCGATGAAGGTCGGATAGACCAGCATCAGCAGAAGATTGAAGCCCATCCAGACGCCCCACGCCCACAGCCACCAGAGCGCGCCAGCGGCATGCATGAGCCAGAGAAACAGCGCCGCGAGCGGGAGCCCGATCGCGACGCCCAGCAGCACGCCCTTGACGGCGTCCTTGACCCACAGGCGCCAGGTCATCTTGTTGAATCCGAAGCGTTCCTCGAGCACGAAGGTCTGCCACAGGGTGAAGGGCAGTTCCAGGATGCCGCCGATGAGCGCAAACGCGCCGAACAGGGCGAGCTGCTGCCACATTCCGCCGCCCAGGGCGTCGAGGAGCAGCCTGTTGAGAAGGTCCAGCCCGCCCAGCAGCGTCCATCCGAGCAGGACCGCGGCGGCCCAGGCCATCTCGATGACGCCGAGCCGCGTCTTCGCGATCGTGTAGTCCGCGGCCTTCCGGTGTGCGTCGAGCGTGATCGCCTGCTCGAAGGCGGCCGGCACCGCATCGCGATGGCGGGCCACATGCCGCACCTGCCGCGTCGCGAGCCAGAACTTCACCACCAGCCCGGCGACCAGCGCAAGGGCGAATGCCAGGGTGAAGGCGAGGGATGCGGGCATGGGGGTCGGCATGGCGGCCGAGTTTAGCCCGCGGGCCTTCGCCCGTGGGCTGCCCGGCCGCCGGCAGGGCCATCGACGACAATCGACGGATGCCCGAATCCATCGAAACGACCGCACCGGCGGTCACGCTCGGCAGGAGCGACCAGAACCTCGTCTGGCTCGACTGCGAAATGAGCGGCCTCGACCCCGAGAAAGAACGCCTGCTCGAAATCGCCGTGGTGGTCACCGGCCCCAATCTGACGCCCCGCATCGAGGGCCCCGTGCTCGTCATTCACCAGAGCGACGAAGTGCTCGACGCGATGGATGCCTGGAACAAGGGCACGCACGGCCGCAGCGGGCTGATCGACAAGGTCAAGGCCTCGACGGTCGACGAGGCCGACGCCGAGCGGCAACTGCTCGAATTCATCGCGCGCTACATCCCGAAGAGCGGATCGCCGATGTGCGGCAACACCATCGGCCAGGACCGCCGCTTCCTGGTGAAGTACATGCCCAGGCTGGAGGCGTACTTCCACTACCGGAATCTCGACGTGAGCACGCTCAAGGAGCTTGCCAAGCGCTGGAAGCCCGCGGCCTTCAACGCGTTCAAGAAGCAGCAGGCGCACACTGCGCTGGCGGATGTCCACGAATCGATCGACGAGCTGGAGCACTACCGCGAGACCTTCCTGCGCATTCAGGATTAGGTAAAAACCCGAGGCCGTGCGATAATTGTAGGCTTCGCTGACTGGCCCCAGGTATTTGGGGAAACAGCCGGCGTTTTCCTCGCATCTCCCTATCTTGCACATCGCGCCCGATCGAATGGGCCGCAGCTTCGGCGAAAGCCGGAGCTGAAGTCGTTGGATGGTTGATGTTTTTAACCACCCGACGGAGCGCCGCCCACGGCAGCGCTCGCGTAGAGACTCATTGATGACTGACGCTTTTGAAGCGCAGCGCGATTTCGCGCCTGTGCAATCCGACAACTTTGCCGTTTCCGGCGAAGCCGCTTCCATTTCCACCCCCACCGAACTCGAGGCGCTCGACGCCGCCCCGGTCGACGAGCCGAAGGAGCCCAACGGCTTCATCAAGCTCGGCCTCGCGCCCCAGCTGATCGCCGCGATCGAGGACCTGGGCTTCACCAAGCCGACCGCCGTGCAGGAGCAGGCCATCCCGCGCGCCATGGGCCTGAGCGGCAACGGCGACGGCGCCGCCCGTTTCGTCGACCTGATGGTGTCGAGCCAGACCGGCAGCGGCAAGACCGCGGCCTTCCTGCTGCCCGTGCTGCACACGCTGCTGCAGCGCCAGGTCGAAGCTGAAGAGGCTGCCAAGGCCGAATTCCAGCGCCTCGCCGCCGAGGCCGCCGCCCGCGGCGAAGCGCCGCCGAAGAAGCCCAAGCGCAAGGACCCCACCAACAGCCGCAACTTCAAGCCGGCCACGCCGGGCGCGCTGATCCTGTGCCCGACGCGCGAACTCGCGCAACAGGTGGCGCACGATGCGATCGATCTCGTCCGCCACTGCCGCGGCCTGCGCATTGCCAATGTCGTGGGCGGCATGCCCTACCAGCTGCAGATCCAGCGCCTGCAGAACGCCGACCTGGTGGTCGCCACGCCGGGCCGCCTGCTCGACCTCCAGCGCTCGATGCAGATCAAGCTCGATCAGGTCAAATTCCTCGTCGTCGACGAAGCCGACCGCATGCTCGACCTCGGCTTTGCCGACGATCTGGCCGAGATCAACCAGCTCACCATCGAGCGCCAGCAGACCATGATGTTCAGCGCGACCTTCGCGCCGCGCATTCAGCAACTCGCGACCCGCGTGATGCGCGAGCCGCAGCGCGTCACCATCGACAGCCCGCAAGAGAAGCACGCCAACATCAAGCAGGTGCTGTTCTGGGCCGACAACACCCAGCACAAGCGCAAGCTGCTGGACCACTGGCTGCGTGACACCACCATCAACCAGGCCATCGTCTTCGCGAGCACGCAGATCGAGTGCGACGGCCTCGCCAACGACCTGCAGCAGGACGGCTTCAGCGCCGTCGCGCTGCACGGCGCGCTGAGCCAGGGGCTGCGCAACCGCCGCCTGATGGCGCTGCGCCAGGGCCAGGTGCAGATCCTCGTCGCCACCGACGTGGCCGCGCGCGGCATCGACGTGCCGACCATCACGCACGTCTTCAACTTCGGCCTGCCGATGAAGGCCGAGGACTACACCCACCGCATCGGCCGCACCGGCCGGGCAGGGCGCGACGGCCTCGCCGTGACGTTTGCCGAGTTCCGCGATCGCCGCCGGATCTTCGACATCGAGCAGTACAGCCGCCAGCAGTTCAAGTCGGAAGTGATTCCGGGGCTCGAGCCGCAGCAGCGTGCGCCGCGTCCGCAGGGCGACTTCGGCGGCCGTGGCCGCGAAGGCCATTCGCGCGACCGCAAGTTCGGCGGCGGCCATCGCAGCGGCGGCTATGCCGGTGCGAGCGGCTTCAACGACCGCAACTCGCGCGGTCCGAACGCCGGCTTCGGCGGCGGACGCGACAGCGAAGGCTATGGCCGCAAGACGGGCTGGGGCGACGGCGCGCCGCGCGGCAATGGAAACGGTAGTGGCGCAGGCGCTCCCCGCCGCGACGGCTTCGCGCCGCGCGGCCACGCCGGCGCCGGTGCTGGCAAGGCCTTCGCACCGCGCGATGGGCAGAAGCGGGGCTTCAAGCCGAGCCGCTGACCCGATTCGCGTAGTCACTACCCAAGCCCGCGCTCGCAGAGAGCGCGGGCTTTTTTGTTGCCGCTCGTTTCCGGTGGCTGCCGCGGGACCTATCGGAAACGCGAACAGAGGGTCAAAATTGATTGACTCCTGAACAGTTGAAAAGTAATGTATTGAGGCATCAAGTCCTCCGGACGCGCTTTCGCGGCCGGTTCGTCCACCTCATCTTTCCTCTGTTGCCCTATGAAAATCGCGATTCTTGGTGGTGGTCACGGCGCCTATGCGGCAGCCGCCGACCTGTCCGAAGCCGGACATGAAGTGCGCCTCTGGCGACGTGATGCGGCAGCGCTGGAGCCGGTCATCCGCACCGGCTCGATCACACTGAAAGACGCCGCCGGTTCGCGCGACGTGAAGATTGCGCTCGCCACGCCCGACATCGGTGCAGCAATGAACGACGCGGAGCTCATCGTGCTGCCTACGCCGGCGATCGCGCAGGAAGACATCGCGCGCACGATGGCGCCGCACCTGGTCGACGGCCAGGTCGTGTTCCTCCCGCCCGGCACCTTCGGCAGCTATGTGATGGCGCGCATCGTGGCCGAATCGGGCAACCGCGCGGACGTGGCCTGGGCCGAGACCGGCACGCTGCCGTACCTGGCGCGCAAGCACGGCGAGCGCGAAGTCAACGTCACGATCCGCGCGATCCGCCTGCCGACGGGCGTGTACCCGGCCCGCAAGGAGCAGATGGCGATCGAGGTCATCCGCAAGGCCTATCCGTCGGTGCATGGCTGCGGTAATGCGCTTTCGGGCGCGCTGATGAACGCCGGCCCGGTCATCCACCCGCCGTTGATGGTGATGAACGCCGCACCGCTGCAGCATTTCGAGCGCTGGGACATCCACAACGAAGGTACGCAGCGCGCGGTGCGCGACGTGACCGACAAGCTCGACCAGGAGCGCATGGCGGTGCGCGATGCGCTCGGCCACGGCGCGCCGCATTACCCGCTCGCCGACCACTACAACAACGACCAGTGGATGTATGGCGATGCGCACAAGCAACTGGTCAAGTCGGGCGACTGGCGCGAGAACATCGACCTGCACACGCACCGCTACATCACCGAAGACACCGAGCTTGGCCTCGCCTTCCTCGCATCGGCCGCGCGTTATGCCGGGGTCGATGCACCGATCGCGCACGGGCTGCTGGCGATCGTCGGTGGCTTCCTCGGGCGCGACCTGCGCAAGGGACCGCGCACGCTTGAGGCGCTGGGCCTCGACAAGCTGACGCCAGCCGAGCTGGGCAAGAGGCTGCACGATGGCCAGTGAACCCCTGCGTCGCTTCGCCGCCGTCGGTGCGGGCCGCATGGGCCGTGGCATCGCGATCGCCTTCGCGTACGCGGGCCATCGCATCTCGCTGATCGACCTGCGCCCGCGCACTGACGAAGCTTGGCAGAAGCTGCGCGCGGAGGCAGAGGCCGAAATCACGGCCAGCCTCTCCGGCCTCGCGCAGCTTGGCGTGATCGATGCGGCACAGGTGCCCGCGATCGCGGCGCGCGTCGAACTCGTCAAGGCCGAAGAAGCGTCCGCTGCGTTGGCCGCGGCGGAGCTGCTCTTCGAAGGGGTGCCGGAAACGCTGGACGCCAAGCGTGAAGCTTTCGAGCACATCAACCGCCATTGCCGCGACGACGCAATCCTTACTTCGACCACCAGCAGCATCCTCGTGACCGAGCTCGCGGCGATGGTGCGGCGGCCCGAGCGCTTCCTCAACATGCACTGGCTCAATCCAGCGTATGTGATTCCGGTGGTCGAACTGAGCTGCCATGCCGGCACCGATGCCGCCGTGCTCGCGCGCACCAAGGCGCTGATGGAATCGATCGGCAAGCTGCCGGTGGTGTGCGGTCCGACGCCGGGCTACATCGTGCCGAGGCTGCAGGCGCTCGTCATGAACGAGGCCGCGCGCATGATCGAGGAAGGCGCAGCCACTGCCGAGGAAATCGACAAGGCCACGCGCTACGGCCTGGGGCTGCGCTTCGCCGCGCTCGGGGTGGTGGAGTTCATCGACTTCGGTGGTTGCGACATCCTGCATCACGCGAGCCGCGAGATGTCGGGCTCGATCGACCGCGCGCGCTATACCGCGCCGGCGATCGTGGACCGCATGGTCGAGGAAGGGCGCCTCGGCCTCAAGAGCGGCAGCGGCTTCTACGAATACGAAGGCCGCGATGTGCCGGCGTACCGGCGCGATGTGCTGTCGCGCACGCTCGGCATGCTCAAGCACGCCGGGCTGTGGAAGCCGCCCGCGAGCCAGACGCAGTCATGAAGATCCGGCGCGCCTTCGCGGATCTCTCGCCGGGGCAGATCCACTACGCCGAGTGCGGCGATCGCGAAGCGCCCGCCGTGCTGCTGCTGCACCAGTCGCCGCGAAGCTGGCTGGAGTACCGCGAAGTGCTGCCGCTGATTGGTGCGCACCGCCGCGCGATTGCGATGGATACGGTCGGCTTCGGTGATTCCGCAGCGGGCGATGCGCCGGCCAGCATCGAGTGGTGGGCGAGGGTTGCCTGCGAATTGCTCGATGCATTGAAGATCGAGAAGGCCGACGTGGTGGGCCATCACACCGGCGGCGTGATCGCGGTCGAACTCGCCGCCGCATTCCCGGGTCGGGTGCGTGCGCTGGTCTTGTCGTCCACGCCGTTCACGAACGCCGCTTTCCGCACCGCCCGCGCCGAGCGCCCGCCGATCGACGAAGTCGCGCCGAGCGAGGACGGCAGCCATCTCGCTGCGCTGTGGCAGCGCCGGCAAGGCTTTTATCCGCCGAAGCGGCCCGAGCTGCTCGAGGCATTCGTGCGCGATGCGCTGAAGGCCAGCGGCAGCCCCGAAGACGGCCATCGCGCGGTCGCGGCCTACCGGATGGAAGACCGCATCCACCTCGTCACGCAGACCACGTTGCTGATTCGCGCGACGGACGATCCTTTCGCATCGCCGCACGCTGCCGAGTTGCACGAAGAACTCGCGAATGCGCGCATCGTCGATATCGAAGGCGGCATGGTGCCGCTGCCTGACCAGATGCCGGAAGCCTTTGCGGAAACGGTGCTCACCTTTCTGGAGACGCTGAAATGAAAGCCGTCCGCGTGCATGCCTTCGACGCCACGCCGGTGCTCGAAGACATTCCCGAGCCCGTGCCGCGACCGGGCCGCACCCTCGTGCGCATGGAGGCGGCGACGGTCGGCCACATCGATCGCACCGTGTGGCGCGGCAGCTTCCTGAAGCATCCGCCGTTCCCTTACACACCGGGCGTGGAGGCTTCAGGCGTGGTCGTCGCCAGCGCGGCTCATCCCGAAGGCCAGCGGGTCTGGCTTCGCGGCAGCGGGCTGGGCACGCTCTTCGATGGCACCTGGTGCGAGCTGATCGATGCGCCCGACGAGGCGGTGGGCTTGCTGCCCGATGGCGTGCCGGCCGCCGTCGGCTCCGCCTTCTTTTCCCCGAGCACATCGGCCTGGGTCGCGCTGCACGATGTCGCGCGCCTCTCGGCGGGCGAATGCGTGCTCGTGACCGGGGCAACCGGCGCGGTCGGGTCGCTCGCCGTGCAGTTGGCCCTCGACGCCGGTGCCGAGGTGACTGCGCTCGTCGCCGATGCGGCGCAGGCTGCCTGGATGCCGCCCGCCGCCAAGGTGGTCGTGCTCGGCAGCAACCTCGCGGCTTCGCTGGAATCGGTCTCCGTGGACCTGTTGATCGACACGGTCGGCGGACCCGTGCTTGCGGCCGTACTGCCGCGCGTGCGGCCGGGTGGCCGGGCAGTGCTCGTCGGCTACACCGCCGGCAATACGCTCACGCTCGACATTGCGCACTTCCTGCAACGGGATGTTTCGCTGCTGCCTCTGAACATGTTCCGCCGCGAATCGGCGGGCCGAGTTGCTGCACCTGAATTGCTCGCGCGACTCGCCGACGGCCGACTGGAACTGGACGTCCGGCCCTTCGCGCTGCAAGACGCGGCGAAGGCCATGGACTGGATCAGCCAGCGTGGCCATCGCGGCCGTGCGGTGCTCGTGACGGGGCGCTGAGCAGGCATGTATTGGCCGATTCCCGGCGCGCGCTGCCCGAACTTGCCGGCAGGTTCAGTCACTCTTCCTCGTTGATCGCGTCCGTCGGCGCATCGCCCGGCGTACGCGCATGGAGTTCGATGATGTGCCGAAGGGTGCTCTTGAGTTCCTCCGCGCGCTGAAGACCGAAGGGTTCGAGCACGCGCATCTCGTGCTCGCGCGCGAGTTCCATCAGGTGCTCCACCGCGTTGGAGCCCTTGCGCGTGATCCGCACCAAAGTGACCCGTCGGTCACTCTCGTGGGGCAGGCGCTCGACCTGACCGCGCGCTTCCATGCGGTCCAGCAGACGCGTCACGGTCGGCTGCTTGGTGACGGTGACCTGTGCAAGCTGCCCGATGCTGATCGCCTCGCCCCCCGCAAGCGACGCCATCACCCGCCATTCCGACACCGAAAAGCCGTGCTTTCGCGCAACTTCGTGGAACTCGGAGGAAATCAGCTGGCTGGCCTGCGCCAGCAGCGCCGGCAGGTAGTCGTCGACGAACCGGAGCTCGCTCACCGGTCTTTCTCCCTCGAATGAATCCGAAACCGCGGCGGGCACGCTGCTTGCATGTTTAGGGTTATTCATGATTGTGGATACATTCAGTTCTAAACATTATAGAGACCGAGGTTTCTATTGGAACCCCACGATTCCAGACAAGAAAGGGCGCCATGGCTGAGCGATCGTTCGTCGAAGAAGTGAAGAAACTGCGGCTCTCGGGCGGCGACGTGTTCCGCGGTGAGGGCATTCTGGCAGTCACCAAGGCGTTGCTGGAATCTGGTGTTTCCTATGTCGCCGGCTACCAGGGAGCGCCGATTTCGCACCTGATGGACGTCCTGGCCGACGCGCAGGACATCCTGACCGAGCACGGCATCCGTTTCGAGAACAGCGCGAGCGAGGCCACCGCCGCCGCCACGCTCGCCGCCTCGGTCAACTACCCGCTGCGCGGCGCGGTGACGTTCAAGGCCACCGTGGGCACCAACGTGGCGTCGGATGCGCTCGCCAACCTCGCCTCGGGCGGCGTCACCGGCGGCGCGCTGATCATCGTGGGCGAGGACTATGGCGAGGGCTCATCGATCATGCAGGAGCGCAGCCACGCCTTCGCGATGAAGTCGCAGATCTGGCTGCTCGATCCGCGCCCGAACCTGCCGAGCATCGTGGACGCGGTCAAGCAGGGCTTCGATCTCTCGGAAGCCAGCCATACGCCGGTGATGCTCCAGTTGCGCATCCGTGCCTGCCATGTGCACGGCCAGTTCGTCGCGGGCGACAACCGGCGCGCGAAGTTCACGCTGAAGGAGGCGCTCGAGAACCCGCAGCGCGACGTGAGCCGCATCGTGCTCCCGCCCGCGAGCTTCCTGCACGAGCAGGAAAAGGTGAAGGACCGCTGGCCCGCCGCCGTCAAGTTCATCGAGGAGCGCCAGCTCAACGAGTTCTTCTCCGAAGGCGCCGACGACATCGGCATCATCGTGCAGGGCGGCAGCTACAACACGCTGGTCCGCGCGCTCGAACGGCTCGACCTCGCCGACGTCTATGGCAACACCAAGGTGCCGCTCTACGTGATGAACGTGGCCTACCCCGTCATCGAAAGCGAAGTGCTGCGCTTCTGCGAAGGCAAGCGCGCGGTGCTGGTGGTCGAGGAAGGGCAGCCGAACTTTATCGAGCAGAACCTCGCGACCATCCTGCGGCAGGCCGGCTCCACGACCGCGCTGCACGGCAAGGACATGCTGCCCGTGGCCGGCGAATACACCGCGGCGGAGTTGCTGAAGGGGGCGCGCGCTTTCGGCGAACGCTACGGCCGCCTGCAACCGCTGCCTGTGCCAGCGCCGGTGCGCAAGGTGATCCCGCTCGTCGCTGCCGCGCCCGAACCTGCGAAGCCGCTCGCCGAGAGCGTCCACGCCCGCCCGCCGGGCTTCTGCACCGGCTGCCCCGAGCGCCCGATCTTCAGCGCAATGAAGCTGGTGGAGCGCGAGCTCGGAGCGCACCATGTGAGCGCGGACATCGGCTGCCACCTGTTCTCGATCCTGCCGCCCTTCAACATCGGCAACACCACGATGGGCTACGGCCTCGGCGCGGCCGGTGCAGCGGCGCTCAACACCCAGGCCGGCAAGCGCGCAATCGCGGTGATGGGCGATGGCGGCTTCTGGCATAACGGCCTGACCAGCGGCATCGCCAACGCCGTCTTCAACGAGAGCGACAACCTCACGATCGTCGTCGACAACAACTACACCTCCGCGACCGGCGGGCAGGACATCCTCTCTTCAAAGGCGGTCAACGCGACGCGCAGCACCGGCCACGAGATCGAGCGCGCGGTGCGCGGCGTCGGCGTGAAGTGGGTGAAGACCCTGCGCCGCACCTACGACGTCGCGGGCATGCGCGATGCGCTCAAGGACGCGCTGACCACGAAGCAGAAGGGGCCCAAGGTTCTCGTCGCGCAATCGGAATGCATGCTGAACCGCCAGCGGCGCGAGAAGCCGTTGGTGCGCAAGGCGATCGCCGACGGCAAGCGCCAGGTGCGCGAGAAGTTCGGCGTCGATTCCGACACCTGCACCGGCGACCACTCGTGCATCCGCCTGTCGGGCTGCCCGTCGCTGTCGATCAAGCCCAACCCCGATCCGCTGCGCACCGACCCGGTGGCACACGTGCTCGACAGCTGCGTGGGCTGCGGCGTGTGCGGCGAGGTCTCGCACGCGGCCGTGCTGTGCCCCTCGTTCTACAAGGCGCAGATCGTGAGCAACCCGAGCCGCTGGGATCGCCTGCGCGACGGGCTGCGCCAGCGCGTGATCGGCTGGCTGCAGAAGGGCGAGGCCAAGCGCCGCGAAGCCTACTCGTTTTGAACGGAACCTGACATGCAGAACAAGCGATTCCAGGGATACCGCGGAACCGGCTCTGCCGGGCCGCTGGTATCGCCCCCGGTCGGGGGTGGGCGGCTACACGAAGTGAGCAAGCCTGGGGGCGAGCAATGAGTCCAATCAAGATTGCAATCCTCGCGATGGGCGGCGAAGGCGGAGGCGTACTCGCCGACTGGATCGTCGACATGGGCGAAGCCAACGGCTACGTCGCGCAGACCACCTCGGTGCCGGGCGTCGCGCAGCGCACCGGCGCGACCATCTACTACGTCGAGCTGTACCCGCAGGCGCAGGCCGATTCCGATGGTGGCAAGCCGGTGCTCGCGCTGATGCCGCTTCCGGGCGATGTCGATGTCGTGCTTGCATCGGAGCTGATGGAAGCCGGCCGCGCCGTGCAGCGCGGACTGGTCACGAACGACCGAACCACGCTCGTCGCTTCCACCCACCGCGTCTACTCGATCGCCGAGAAAAGCGCGATGGGCGATGGCCGTGTCGACAGCGCCGAGCTGCTCGCGCACGCCGAGCGTGCGGCCAAGCGCTTCATCCGCTTCGACATGGCGCAGGCCGCCGAAGCCTCGGGCAGCGTGATCAGCGCGGTGCTCTTCGGCGCGCTCTGCGGTGCCGGCGTGCTTCCTTTCAGCCGCGCGCAGTTCGAAGCGACCATCGAGCGGGGCGGCGTCGGCGTCAAGCCCAGCCTGAAGGCCTTCGGCGCGGCCTTCGCGCGTGCGCAGGGCGAGCCCGAAGCGCAGGCAGCCTTCCAGCAGGCAGCCATCCAGCAAGCCGCCGCGCCGCAACCGCGCCATCCCGCTGTGCGCGCACTGGTCGAACGTACGCAGCGCGAGTTTTCGGCCGACGCACAGCCGGTCCTGCTCGAAGGCGTGCGCCGCCTCATCGACTACCAGGACGTCGACTACGCCGGGCTGTATCTCGACCGCGTGGCCTCCATTGCTGGGCTGCCGACGAACGACGGCGGCAAGCTGCTGCGCGAAACCGCGCGCCATCTCGCGCTGTGGATGTCGTACGAAGACACCGCGCGCGTCGCCCAGCTCAAGACCCGCGCGACCCGCTTCGAGCGCGTGCGCGACGAAGCGCGCGTACAGCAGGGCCAGGTGCTCGCGATCAACGAATACATGCATCCGCGCCTGCAGGAGATCTGCGAGACCCTGCCGGGCGGCATCGGCCGCTGGCTGATGGAATCGACCCTGCCGCGCAAGCTGGTCGAACGCTTCACGCAAAAGGGCCGCGTGATCCAGACCAGCTCGCTGCGTGGCTACCTGATGCTGCGGACCGTCGCGTGGATGAAGCGCTGGCGCCGGACGACGCTGCGCTACGCGGACGAGAACCGCCGCATCGAGGAATGGCTTGGGCAGATTGCCGGCATTGCCGCACGCAACCCCGAGCTGGCCGTCGAAGTCGCGCAGTGCCAGGGGCTCGTGAAGGGCTACAGCGACACGCACGAGCGCGGCCTTCGCAACTACGACACCGTGATGGCGGCGCTGCAACGCGCAGGCGCAGCCATCGCGCCCGCCACCCTGCGCGAACTGCGCGATGCGGCGCTGGCCGACGAGCACGGCCACAAGCTGCGCGCCGCGCTCGTCCAGCACGCGCTCGCCTGAACCGGGATCGATCCATGACCGCTTCATTGCCCACCCTGCAACTGCGCGTCGCCGAGGCGCGCGCGCTCAATCCGCTGATCAAGACGTTCCGGCTCCGCGCGGCCGACGGCGCGGTGCTGCCGGCCTTCACCGCCGGCGCGCACATCCGCATCGAAGTCGAACTGCCGGACGGCAAGAAGGACTGGCGGCACTACTCGCTGATCAACTTCGCCGCGCAGCCTGAAGCCACCCAGGCGCCCACCGAATACGTGATCGCGGTGCGCCGCGAGGAAGACGGCCGTGGCGGCTCGCGCTTCATGCACGAGCGCCTGAAGGAAGGCGACACCGTCACCATCGAAGTGCCGAAGAACGACTTCCCGCTGCACACCGGCCCCGGCAGCACCGTGCTGCTGGCGGGCGGCATCGGCATCACGCCGCTCGCGAGCATGGCCACGCGCCGCCGCGCCGAGGGCCTGCCGGTGCGCCTGCACTACGCCGGCCGCAGCCGCGACCTCATGGCCTTCCTGCCCGAGTTGCAGAAGCTGCTTGGCGACGACCTGCGCGTGCATGCCGACACCGAACAGGGCGGGCCCTTCGACATCGGCGCGCTGCTCGACAGCTTTCCGGCTGGCGACCGCCTCTACGTATGCGGCCCCAAGGTCATGCTCGACGCGGTGCTCGCGCAGACGCAGGCGCGCGGATGGACGCACGACCGCGTGCACTTCGAGCTCTTCACCACGCCGGCAGTGGAAGAGGGCGACCACCCCTTCGAGGTCGAGCTCGCGCAATCGGGCCAGCGTTTCACGGTGCCGGCCGACCAGAGCATCCTCGACTGCCTGATCGAACACGGCTGCGACCCGATGTTCGACTGCAAGCGCGGCGAATGCGGCGTGTGCGCGACGCCAGTGATCGACGGCGAGATCGACCACCGCGACTATGTGCTCACCGCGCGCGAGAAGGCCGAAGGCAATGTGATGCAGATCTGCATATCGCGCGCCAAGGGGCAGCGCATCGTCCTGGACATCTGAAGGAGACCCACGACATGACTTCATACCGAGGCAACCCGGAAGCGGTGCGGGCGCTGGTGCAGAACGATCGCGTGCATCGCGACCTCTACATCAGCCAGGAGCTGTTCGAGCTGGAGCAGGAGCACTTCTTCGCGAACACCTGGAACTACGCCGGCCATGAAAGCCAGATCCCGAAGCCCGGCGACTACATCACCAACGAGATCGCCGGCCGGCCGCTGATCATCACGCGCCACACCGACGGTTCGGTGCGCGTGATGATGAACCGCTGCGCCCACAAGGGCTCGCGCCTCGTGAGCTCGCCGTGCGGCAACACCGGCAAGTTTTTCCGCTGCCCGTACCACGCGTGGACCTTCAAGACAGATGGATCGCTGCTGTCGATCCCGCTCAAGAACGGCTACGAGGGCACACAGCTCCACGAATGCGAATCGGCCAAGGGCCTGACGACGCTGAAGAACGTGCGCAGCTACCGCGGCTTCATCTTCGTGAAGATCAACGACGTCGGCCCGGACTTCGAGGAATACTTCGGCGACTCGCTGAGCTCCATCGACAACATGGCCGACCGCTCGCCCGAGGGTGAACTGGAAATCGCGGGTGGCTGCCTGCGCTTCATGCACCAGTGCAACTGGAAGATGTTCGTCGAGAACCTCAACGACACCATGCATCCGATGGTGGCGCACGAATCGTCGGCCGGCACCGCCAAGAGCATGTGGGCCGACAAGCCAGCCGACGAACCGAAGCCGATGGCCATCGAGCAGTTCGTGCCTTTCATGTCCGACTACAAGTTCTTCGAGGACATGGGCGTTCGCACCTACGACAACGGCCACAGCTTCACCGGCGTGCACTTCAGCATCCACAGCAAGTACAAGGCGATCCCCGAGTACGACAACGCGATGAAGGCCAGGTACGGCGAGGAACGTACCGCGCAGATTCTCGGCATGGCGCGGCACAACACGGTGTACTACCCGAACCTCACGATCAAGGGTGCGATCCAGTCGATCCGCGTGGTCAAGCCAATCGCGGCGGACAAGTGCCTGATCGAGAGCTGGACCTTCCGCCTGAAGGGCGCGCCGCCGGAGTTGCTGCAGCGCACCGCCATGTACAACCGGCTGATCAACTCGCCGTTCTCGGTCGTGGGCCACGACGACCTGCAAGCCTATCGCGGCATCCAGGCCGGCTTGCATGCGAGCGGCAACGAGTGGGTGAGCCTGCATCGCAACTACGACCCGGCGGAGCTGAAGGGTGGCGAGATCACGACCGTCGGCACGAACGAATTGCCAATGAGAAATCAGTACAGGAGCTGGGCCCGCTACATGACGGAGACGATGTGATGCAGAACGAGATCACGCGCCAGCAACTCATCGACTTCGTGGTCCAGGAATCGCGCCTGCTCGATGCCAAGCGCTACGACGAGTGGAACGCGCTCTTCACCGACGACGCCTTCTACTGGGTGCCGGCGCAGCCCGACCAGGAGGACGGGATCAACTACTGTTCGCACCTCTATGAGGACAAGCTGCTGCGCGAGCTGCGCATCGAGCGCCTGAAGAGCCCGCGTGCCTTCTCGCAGCAGCCGCCGAGCCGGTGCCACCACCTGCTGCAGACGCCGACCGTCGAGACGTTCGACGAAGCCGCCAACCGTTACGTGGTGCGCACCGAGTTCCACTACACCGAGTCGCAGGGCGACGAGCTGCAGTTCTATGTCGGCACGTTCTTCCACCACCTCACGGTGCAGGAAGGCGCGCTGCGCATGACGCTCAAGCGCGTGAACCTGCTCAACTGCGACGCGGCGCTGCCGGCGGTGCAGCTTTTCATCTAGGGCCGCCATGCATCACACCGTTCACGATGCCTTCAGCGCGAGCGCGCGGCGCACGCCCAGGGCCGAGTTCCTGTTCACCGAGTCGGTCACCGCGCAGGCCTATGACATCGCGCCGGGCGCCATCCTCTGGAGCGAAGCCGCCGCGCAGGTGGATCGCCTGCGTGCCGCCTACGCGAAGGCAGGCTACGGCCACGGTCATCGCGTCGGCTTGCTGCTGGAGAACCGGCCGGCCTTTCTGTTCCACTGGTTCGCGCTCAACGCACTGGGCGTGAGCGTGGTGCCGATCAATGCCGAGATGCGCTCGGCCGAGCTGAGCTACCTCATCGGCCACAGCGAGATCGGCCTCGCCGTGACCTTGCCGCACCGCGCCGACGACCTGCGCGCCGCTGCGAAGGTCGCTGACATCGCCTTCGAGACGATGGGCCCGGACGATGCGGTGCCGCCCGCCACGCAGCCCGCGCCGCACGCCTCGGAGCCGGTCGGCCTCGCCACCGAATGCGCGCTGCTCTACACGTCTGGCACCACTGGTCGTCCCAAGGGCTGCATGCTGAGCAACGAGTACTTCCTGCGTGCCGGCCAGTGGTATGCGGAACTCGGCGACCTCTGTCCGGTGCGCCCCGATGCCGAACGCATCATCACGCCGCTGCCGCTCAACCACGTCAACGCGATGGCGTTCTCGACCATGGTGATCCTGGTCGCCGGTGGCTGTCTTGTCCAGCTTGACCGCTTCCACCCGAAGAGCTGGCTCCAGAGTGCGCGCGAAAGCCGCGCGACCATCGTCCACTACCTCGGCGTGATGCCGGCGATGCTGCTGTCGGCGCCCGCCGTCGCGGCGGACCGCGAGCACGACATCCGCTGGGGCTTCGGCGCCGGCGTGGACCGCAAGAACCACGCGCCTTTCGAGGAACGCTTCGGCTTCCCGCTCGTCGAGGCCTGGGCGATGACCGAAACCGGCGCCGCCGCCTGCGTGATGGCGAACCATGAGCCGCGCCATGTCGGCACCAGCTGCTTCGGCCGCCGCGAGGACTTCGCCCTGATCCGCCTCGTCGACGACGAAGGCCGCGACGTGCCCGACGGTACGCCGGGCGAACTGCTGGTGCGCTCGTCGGGCGACGACCCGAAGCGCTACTTCTTCTCCGGCTACCTCAAGGACGAGGAAGCCACCCGCGAAGCCTGGGCCGATGGCTGGTTCCACACCGGCGACATGGTGCGCCGCGACGCCGAGGGCAACTACTACTTCGTCGATCGCAAGAAGAACGTGATCCGCCGCAGTGGCGAGAACATCTCGGCGGTCGAGGTGGAGAGCGTGCTCAACCAGCACCCGGCGGTGAAGACGTCGGCAGTGGCCGCGACGCCCGACACGGTGCGCGGCGACGAAGTGCTCGCCTGCATCGTGTTGCGCGAGGACGCCGATGGTTCCGCCCCGGCGCAGTTGGCCGCGAGTATCGTGGACCACGCGCTGGCGCAACTCGCCTACTACAAGGCGCCGGGCTATGTCGCCTTCGTCGATGCACTGCCGCTCACCGCGTCGCAGAAGATCCAGCGCGGGCAGTTGCGAGAACTCGCGCAGTCGCTGCCCGGTCGCGCGAACTGCATCGACACCCGCTCGATGAAGAAGAGGCAATCATGACCCGGCGACTCTCTTACGAAGGTGTGGCCGTCGCGGTGCCGGTGACGGTGCCCTATGTGCGCTACTCGACGCGCAGCGCGCACTGGTTCCTCGGTCAGGCGATCGAAGCGCTGGTGAAGAACAGCGGCGTGAAGAAGGACGAGATCGACGGCTTGTGCGTCAGCAGCTTCTCGCTCATGCCCGACACCGCGGTCGGCGTCACGCAACATCTGGGCCTCTCGCCGCGCTGGCTCGACCATGTGCCCACCGGCGGTGCATCCGGCGTGATGTGCCTGCGCCGCGCCGCGCGTGCGGTGCAGTCGGGTGATGCGGAGGTGGTGGCGTGCGTGGCCGCCGACACCAACCACGTCGATTCGTTCCGCCTCACGCTCGGCAGCTTCAGCAACTTCGCGCGCGATGCCACCTACCCGTATGGCTCGGGCGGGCCGAACTCGATCTTCGCGATGATCACCTCGCACTACATGCGCACTTTCGGCGCGAAGCGCGAGGACTTCGGCCGCATCTGCGTGGACCAGCGCAGCAACGCGCTGAAGAACCCGCACGCGATGTTCAAGAAGCCGCTGACGCTGGACGAGTACATGTCCGCGCGGCCGATCTCCGACCCGATCCACCTTTTCGACTGCGTGATGCCCTGTGCGGGCGCGGAAGCCTTCCTCGTGATGAGCGAGGAACGCGCACGGGACCTGGGCCTGCCGCATGCGGTGATCCGCGGCGCGATCGAGCGGCACAACGCCTATTCCGAAGACCCGGTGATGGTGCGCGGCGGCTGGCGCATGGACCGCGACGATCTCTATGCGCAGGCCGGCGTGAAGCCCGCCGACATCGACTTCGTGCAGACCTACGACGACTATCCGGTCATCGTGATGATGCAGTTCGAGGACCTCGGCTTCTGCGAGAAGGGTGAAGGTTCGGCCTTCGTGCAGTCGCATGTGATGACGAACGATGGGAGCTTTCCGAACAACACCAGCGGCGGGCAGCTTTCCGCCGGACAGGCTGGTGCGGCGGGTGGCTTTCTCGGCATGACGGAAACCATTCGCCAGTTGACCGATACAGCCGATTCGCGCGCCGTGCCAAATGCGCAACTGGGCCTTGTCGCCGGCTTCGGCATGGTCACCTATGACCGGTGCCTCTGCACCGGCGCCATCATCCTCGGGAGGCCGGCATGACCATGCCCCTGATGCGCCCCAAGCGCAAGAACCCCGTCCTGCGCACCCGGCAGATGAACCTGCCGCCATGGGCACGCGGCCGTGTCGCGCTCGGCATCACGGCCGGTGCAGCGGAAGGCCGCTTCGTGCTGCAGACCTGCGAGGACTGCGGCACCGTGCAGTACCCACCGCGCGAGGCCTGCCACAAGTGCCTATCGCCCAATCTGCACTGGCGCGAGCAGAGCGGCGAAGGCGAGCTGCTCAGCACCACCACGCTGCACCACAGCAACGACCTGTTCTTCCGCGAACGGCTGCCATGGCGGCTGGGTCTCGTGCATCTCGATGCCGGGCCGACGCTGATGGTCCACCTCCACGGCGAAGTCGGCGACGCTCCATCCCGCGTGCGCGTCGGCGCCCGGCTCGATCGTGCCGGCCAAGCCGTCCTCATTGGATTTCCGAACGAAGGGAGCCCCCACATGGCTGACGACAAGATGCTCCGCGAAATGACGAGCGACCCCAAATTCCGCAAGGTGCTGGTCACCGACGGCAAGACCGAAGTGGGCCAGGCGATCGTGCGCGCGCTGGTCAAGGCCGGCGCCGACATCGTCTGGGTCGGCCACACCGAGCCGTGGAAGAAGATGGGCGGCCTCGAGGACATCACCGCGCTGCCGCAGGTCACGCTGGTGCCGCTGGACCTGACCAACGGCCGCTCGGTGAGCGAACTTGCTGGCGAGATCGGCGGCAAGGTCGACATCGTGATCAACAACGCCGAAGTCCATCGCACCTTCGGCATCGGCGCGCGTCGCGGCACCGACGTGGCCAAGGCCGAGATGGACATCAACTACTTCGGCCTGCTGCGATTGGCCCAGGAGTTCGGCCCGGCGCTCAAGGGCCGCTCGGCCGATGGCGTGACCGGCGCGACTGCATGGGTCAATCTCCTGTCGATCTATGCGCTGTCCAACTTCCCGCCGCACGGCACCTTCAGCGCGTCGAAGGCGGCGGCGCATTCGCTCGCGCAGTGCCTGCGCGCCGAGATGCGGCCGGCCGGTATCCGCGTGATCAATGTCTTCCCCGGTCCGATCGACGACGAGTGGAACCAGCACACGCCGCCGCCCAAGCTCGCGCCGAGCGGTCTGGCCAGCGCGATCGTGAAGGCATTGCGCGATGGCGTCGAGGACGTGTACCCCGGCGATGTGGCGCAGGAGTGGCTGGAGCGCTGGCGCGACAACCCCAAGGTGTTGGAGCGCGAACTGGCCGCTGGCGGTAGCTGATCCCGGAGAAATCGAATGACGACCATGACTGACCTGATCTCCACCGCCGAAATCCTCGGCGGCCTCGTGACCGCGATGGCGAGCGGCCGCATCCGCGTCATCGACCTCACGCAGACGCTCACGCCCGAATTCCCGCAGATTGCGCTGCCGCCCGAGATGGGCCAGTGCTGGCCCTTCCGCATCGAGGAAGTGTCGAGGTATGACGAGCGCGGACCGGGCTGGTACTGGAACAACTTCTCCTGCGGCGAGCACACCGGCACGCACTTCGATGCGCCGATCCACTGGATCTCCGGCCGCGACCTGCCGAACAACTCGGTCGACACCATTCCCGTGCAGCACTTCGTCGCGCCGGCCTGCGTGATCGATTGCTCGCCGCAGGTGAAGGACGATCCCGACTACCTGCTCACCATCGAAGACATCGAGCAATACGAGTCGAAGCACGGCCGCATCCCGAAGGGCGCCTGGGTGCTGATGCGCACCGACTGGTCGAAGCGCCAGGACCCGGAGGCGTATCAGAACTTCGACGAGACCGGCCAGCACACGCCCGGCCCGAGCACGGAGGCGGTGCGCTTCCTGGTCGAGCAGCGCGATGTGCTCGGCTTCGGCTCGGAGGCGATCGGCACCGACGCGGGGCAGGGCTACCACCTGCGGCCGCCGTATCCGTGCCACTACTACATGCATGGCGCGGGGCGCTATGGCCTGCAATGCCTGAGCAACCTCGACCTGCTGCCGCCGAGCGGCGCGGTGCTGATCTGCCCGCCGCTCAAGATCGAGAAGGGCAGCGGCAGCCCCTTGCGCGTGCTGGCGCTGGTGGGAGCTTCGGCATGAGCGCGGGGACGAAGGTCGCAGCCGTCACGGGCGGCAGCGCGGGCATCGGCAAGGCGATCTGCGAGGACCTGCTCGCACAGGGCTACGAAGTGGTGTCGCTCGCGCGGCGCCGCTGCGAGATCGACCATCCGAAGCTGCACAGCATCGAGGTCGACCTGATGGACCGCGCCGCCACCGCGCAAGCGGCGGCAGAACTCGCACGGCGCTTCGAGGTGACCACGGTCGTGCACAACGCCGGCGTGATCCGGCCCGCGCTGCTCGCGGACGTGAAGCTCGACGATCTCGACGCACTCGTGGAGCTGCACCTGGGCTGCGCGATCCAGCTCGTTCAGGCCGCGTTGCCCACGATGCGCGCGAAGCGCTTCGGCCGGGTGGTGCTGCTGTCGTCGCGCGCAGCCGTAGGGCTCCAGACGCGCACCAGCTATTCCGCCACCAAGGCCGGCATGCTCGGCATGGCGCGCACCTGGGCGCTCGAGTTGGCGCCCGACGGCATCACGGTCAATGTCGTCGCGCCGGGACCGATCCGCACCGACATGTTCTACGACGTGGTCGAAGCGGGCAGCGACAAGGAGCGCTCGCTCGCCGCATCCATTCCCGTCAAGCGACTGGGTGAATCCGCCGACGTCGCGCGTGCGGTGCGCTTCTTCGCCGAGCCCGCAAACAGCTTCGTCACGGGCCAGGTCCTCTATGTGTGCGGTGGCACCAGCGTGGGCAGCCTGGCCCTTTAGTAGTGCACATGAACCTCACGCCCCAAATGCCAGGAACCCCGCGGAACCGGCTTTGCCGGGCCGCTGGGGTTGAGCTTTAGCCATACCCCTCGTTTTCACTGCCTTGTCATCGCGACACGCGCCCGCTAGCATGGTTTACCTCTAAACATTTCACAAATCATTGGTTGGCGTGAGTCCTGCTTATCACCATCGGAATCTCAAGGAGCCCTGCATGAAAGTTCTGACTCGTCTCTTCACGATGGCCGGCGTCGCCGCCGCCATCGGCGTTCTCACCGCCGCGAATGCGTTGGCGGCCGATCTGAAGGTCGGCTTCATCACCTCGCTGTCGGGGCCGGTGTCTTCGCTCGGCATTCCCTACGACAAGGGCATGAAGGCGGCGATCGCCTACAAGTCGGAACTCAATGGCAAGAAGATCCAGGTGGTGTCGCTCGACGATGCATCGGACCCGTCGACCGCCGCGCGCAATGCCCGCAAGCTGATTGATGAAGACAAGGTCGACGTCATCATCGGCACCGCCGGCTCGCCAGGTGCACTCGCGATCGCCGCCGTGGCGCGCGAAACCAAGACACCGCTGATCTCCATCGCCAACGCCAACCTGCCGGGCGAGGAGGGCGCATGGATGGTCACGCTGCCGCAGCCCGCGCCGCTGATGGTGAGCGCGGTGGTCGAGCGCATGAAGCAGTCGGGCGTGAAGACGGTCGGCTACATCGGCTTCTCCGATGCCTGGGGCGACCTCGTCTATGACGCGCTGCAAAAGAGCGCCGAGCCCGCGGGCATCAAGGTGGTGTCGAACGAGCGTTATGCGCGTGCCGATGCGTCGGTGACGGGGCAGGTGCTGAAGATCGTCGCGCTGCGTCCCGACGCGGTGATCACCGGCACCTCGGGCACGCCGGGCGCGCTGCCTTACCTCGCGCTGCAGGAGCGTGGCTACAAGGGCCAGATCTACGGCACGCACGCGCTGATCAACCCCGACTTCGTGCGGGTCGGCGGCCCGGCCGTCGAAGGGCTGCTCGCGCCCACCGGTCCGGTGATCGTCGCCGAGCAGTTGCCCGAGAGCAATCCGATCCGCAAGGTCTCGATGGACTTCCGCAGCGCCTACCAGAAGGCCAACGGCGCGTTGCCGACGGACGCGTTCTCTGCGTATTCGTTCGACGCATGGCTGCTGTTCCTCGATGCCGCTTCGCGCACCAAGGGCGAGCCCGGCACGCCGGCGTATCGCGTTGCATTGCGCGACTCGATCGTGAACACGAAGGAGCTGGTCGGCACGCACAGCGTCTACAACTTCAAGCCCGACAACCGCTATGGCTCCGACGAGCGTTCCCGCGTCATCGTCAAGCTCGAAAAAGGTCAATGGAAACTTGTTCCCTGACCCCCAGGCTCGCGCACTTCGTGTCGCTCTCCACCCCCTTTCAGGGGGCGATGCCAGCGGCCCGGCGAAGCCGGTTCCGCGGCATCCCTGGCAAAACCACCCAAACCATCTGAACGATGAAAAAGCTTTCTTCTCTCCTCTGTGCATCGGCCATTGCCCTTGCAGCCACACAGGCCCTCGCGGCTGATCTCAAGGTCGGCTTCATCAGCTCGCTTTCAGGGCCCGTCTCGGCGCTCGGCATTCCCTATGAGAAGGGCATCCGCGCCGCGATCGCCGAGCACCCGGTACTGGCGGGCCACAAGGTCGAGCTCATCGTGCTCGACGATGCGTCGGACCCGACGACCGCCGGCCGCAATGCGCGCAAGCTGGTGACGGAAGACAAGGTCGATGTGCTGATCGGCACCTCCGGCGTGCCGGGCGCGATGGCCATCGCTGCCGTTGCGCGCGAACTCAACACGCCACTGATTTCTCCCACGCCGGTGACGATCCCCGGCCCCGAAGGCGCATGGACCGTGACCGTGTCGCAGCCGTTCCCGCTGATGGTCTCGGCCGTGGTCGACAAGATGAAGCAGTCGGGCGTGAAGACGGTGGCCTTCATCGGCTTCTCCGACGCACTCGGCGATCTCGCCTACGACTCGCTGGTCAAGAGCGCCGAGACCGCCGGCATCAAGGTCGTCGCCAACGAGCGCTATGCGCGCAGCGATTCGTCCGTCGCCGGGCAGGTGCTGAAGATCATCTCGGCGCGGCCCGATGCGGTGTTTGCCGGCAACTCCGGCACGCCGGGCGCGCTGCCGTACCTCGCGCTCGCCGAGCGTGGCTACAAGGGCAGGATCTACGGCACCCACGGTTTGATCAATGCCGACTTCGTTCGCGTGGGCGGTGCGTCCATCGAAGGCCTGGAGGTGCCGAGCGGCCCGGTGCTGGTGGCGGACCAATTGCCCGACAGCAACCCGATCAAGAAGGTGTCGATGAACTTCCGCGACGCCTACAAGAAGGCGAACGGCTCGCTGCCGAACGATGCCTTCTCGTCCTACACCTACGACGCCTACCTGCTGCTGGCCGATGCCGCGTCGCGCGTGAAGGGCGAGCCCGGTACGCCGCAGTACCGCACCGCGCTGCGCGATGCGATCGTGAGCACCAAGGAGCTGGTCGGCACGCACGGCATCTACAACTTCAAGCCCGACGACCGCTATGGCTCCGACAAGCGCGCGGTCGTTATTGTGAAGAGCGAAAAGGGCCAGTGGAAACTGGTGCCCTGAACCTGACCTCACCGAGCAGGCCCGGCGATGAGCAGCTACCGCAACAAGCCCGAAGCCATCCGCGCGCTGGTGCAGGACGATCGCGTGCACCGCGACATCTACCTGAGCGAAGAAATCTTCGCGCTGGAGCAGGAGCAGTTCTTCGCCAACACCTGGCTCTATGTCGGCCACGCCAGCCAGGTGCCGAACGCGGGCGACTTCTGGTCGCTCGACCTCGCGGGCCGGCCGGTGATGATGGTGCGGCAGGCCGACGGCCAGGTGCGTGTGCTCTACAACCGCTGCGCGCACAAGGGCGCGCGGCTCGTGTCGGACGAGTGCGGCAACGCCGGCAAGTTCTTCCGCTGTCCGTACCACGCCTGGACCTACAAGCTCGACGGCGCTCCGCTCGCGATCCCGCTGAAGAATGGCTATGAAGGCACGCGCCTCAAGGAATGCGAATCGGGCCAGGGCCTGAGCGAACTGAAGCACGTCGCGATCTACCGCGACTTCGTCTTTGCGCGCATCGCCGACGAAGGCCCTGAATTCCACGAATACTTCGGCGAAGTGCTCGGCGCGATCGACAACATGGTCGACCGCTCACCCGAAGGAAAGCTGACCGCGTCCGGCGGCGTGATGCGCAACATCATCCATTGCAACTGGAAGATGTATCTGGAGAACATCAACGACACGGTGCATCCGATGTCGACGCACGAATCCGCCACGCAGGCCGCCGACGCACTCTGGCAGGGCCGCGCGGCCGATGAGCCCAAGCCGATGGCGATGGAGCAGATCCTGCCCTTCGGCTCCGGCTACGACTTCTTCGACAGGATGGGCGGCCGGGTGTTCGCCAACGGGCACAGCGTGCTCGGGGTGAACTTCAGCATCCATTCGAACTACGCGCAGTTGCCGGACTACGAAGCGGCGATGCGCGAAGCGCACGGCGACGAGCGCGCGATGGAGATCCTCCAGCGCTCGCCACAGAACTCGGTCTTCTTCCCGAGCCTCTCGGTGAAGGGCTCGCCGCAGGCGATCCGCGTGATCCGGCCGCTTTCCGCCAACCGCACGCTGATCGAAGCCTGGGCCTTCCGCGCGGCGGGCGCGCCAGACCTGCTGTTCGAGCGCGCGATGAGCTACAACCGGCTCGTCTTCTCGCCGATGTCGATCGTTGCGCATGACGACGTGCACCTCTTCGAGAGCATTCAGGTCGGCCTGCACGCCGAAGGCAACGAGTGGGTGAGCCTGCATCGCAACTTCGACGCGGGCGAGCTGTCGCAATCGTCGATCACCACGAACGGCACCAATGAGCTGCTGATGCGCAACCAGTTCCGCGCATGGGCGAAGTTCATGACGGCCGGGATGGAGTCGCAAGCATGACCGATCCGCGCGACTTCATCGCCGAAGAGGCGGCGCTGCTCGATGCCGGCCGCTTCGACGAATGGCTTGCGCTCTTCGCCGAGGACGGCCGCTACTGGGTGCCGCTGCTCGGCGCGGCGCAGGCCGATCCGCACTCGCACAACTCCATCGCCTACGAAGACCGCCTGCTGCTCCAACTGCGCATCGACCGGCTCAAGAACCCGCGCGCGCATTCGCAGCATCCTGCGAGCCACTGCCAGCATGTGTTGCAGCGCTCCGTCATCGAGCGCGAAGACTCGGCGACCGGCGAGGTCGACCTGCGCACCCCTTTCGTCTATGTCGAGGCGCGCGGCGACGAGCAGGTGATGCTCGCCGGCACCTACCGGCATCGACTCGTACGCGACGCGGCCGGCTGGTCCATCCGCCAGAAGCGCGTCGATCTTCTCAATGCCGCGCGCGCGTTGCCGGCCATCCAGTTGTTCATCTGAGCAATTCGCTCACCCATCCCCACCCCACCAGGAGTCACGACATGAAGAGCTTGATGCAGACCTTGACGCGCACCGCGCTGGCAGCCGCGATGGGCGCCGGCCTCGCGATGACGGCATTCGCGGCCGATCTCAAGGTCGGCCTGAGCGTTTCGCTTTCCGGCCCCAACTCGTCGCTCGGCGTGCCGTATGCCAAGGGCATGCAGGCGGCGCTCGCGTACAAGCCGGAAGTCAACGGCCGCAAGATCCAGCTCATCGTGCTCGACGACGGCTCGGACCCGACGACCGCCGGCCGCAACGCGCGCAAGCTGGTGGAAGAAGACAAGGTCGACGTGTTGATGGGCACCTCGGGCGTGCCCGCTGCGATCGCGATGGCGCAGGTCGGCCGCGATGCCAAGGTGCCGATGATCGGCCTCACGCCGATCCAGCTCGACCCGGCGGAAAATGCATGGGTCTTCACCGTCGCGCAGCCCACGCAGCTCATGATCGACGCGGTCGTCCAGCGCATGAAGAAGGACGGCGTGAAGACGGTCGGCTACATCGGCTTCTCCGATGCGTGGGGCGATCTCGTCTACAACGCACTGATGAAGTCCGCGCCCGAGGCCGGCATCAAGGTGCTGGGCAACGAGCGCTATGCGCGCGCCGATGCGTCGGTGACCGGCCAGATCCTCAAGCTGCTCGCGATGAAGCCCGATGCGGTGATGACCGGCGGCGCCGGCACGCCGGGCGCGCTGCCCTTCCTGGCGCTCAACGAGCGCGGCTTCAAGGGACCGGTGTACGGCCAGCACGGCCTGATCAACCCCGACTTCGTGCGCGTGGTCGGTGCGGCAGGGCAGGGCGCGCTGATGCCGACCGGCCCGGTGATCGTCGCCGAGCAGCTCCCGGCCGAGTACCCGACCAAGAAGATCGCGATGGACTTCCGCGCCATCTTCCAGAAGGTCAACAACGCGCCGACCAGCGACGCCTTCTCGGCCTATTCGTTCGACGGCTGGCTGGTGTTCACCGATGCCGCCGCGCGCGCCAAGGGCGAGCCGGGCACGCCGGAGTTCCGCCAGTCGCTGCGCGATGCAATCGCGAGCACGAAGGAAGTTGTTGGCACGCACGGCGTCTACAACTTCAAGCCCGGCAACCTGTACGGCGTCGACGAGCGCGCTCGCGTGATCGTGAAGCTCGACAACGGCCAATGGAAATTGGCCCCCTGACCGTGTGATCGCGCGCTCGATACGAAGACACCACTGAGAGGACTTTTCAATGACATGGGACGTGGCGCTCATCCTGGGCATCGACGGGCTCGCCAATGGCGCGGTCTATCTGCTCGCCGGGCTGGGGCTGGTACTGATCTTTTCCGTCACGCGGGTGGTGTTCGTGCCGTTCGGCGATATCGCTGCCTTCGCGGCGCTGACGCTGGCGGCCTTCGAAACCAACCGCCTTCCGCCGACCATCGGCCTGGTCGCTGTGCTGGCCGCCATTGCAACGCTGACTGAAATCGGCAGCCTCATCCGAAAGGGCGAAGCGGCCGCGATTCCGAAGGCGGTCCTTGCCTGGGGTGTCCTTCCGCTGGTGCCTTGCGCGCTGGCCTGGGCCGCATCGCGCGCCGGTGCGCCTGCTGCGGTGCAAATCGCCGTGACGGTGCTGCTCGTGGTCCCGATCGGGCCGCTCTTGGCGCGCATCGTGTTCCAGCCGATCGCGGATGCCTCGGTGCTGGTGCTGCTGATCGTGTCGCTTGCGCTGCACTTCCTGCTGTCGGGCCTCGGCCTGCTGTTCTTCGGGCCGGAAGGCTCGCGCACCCAGCCGCTGGCAAGCGGCACCATCCCTCTTGGCGAAGGGTTCACGGTGAGTGGGCAGATCGTGCTGATGGTGGCCTCGGCCATCGTGCTGAGCGGCCTGTTCTTCCTGGTGTTCGAACGCACCGTGGCCGGCAAGGCATTGCGCGCGACCGCGGTCAATCGCGTTGGTGCGCGGCTGGTCGGCATCCGGCCGGCGCGCACCGCGTTGCTGGCCTATGGCAGCGCTTCGCTGCTGGCCGGGCTCATCGGCGTGCTGATCGCGCCGGTGACCACGATGTATTACGACTCGGGCTTCATCATCGGCCTGAAGGCCTTCGTGGCCGCGATCATCGGCGGCCTCGTGAGCTACCCGATGACGGCGGTCGGCGCGCTCGCGGTGGGCGTGGTCGAGAGCTTCGCGTCGTTCTGGAGCGGCGCGTTGAAGGACGTGATCGTGTTCAGCTTGCTGATCCCGGTGCTGATGCTGAGGTCGTTCCTCAGCGTGCACTCCGAAGAGGAAGAAGACGAGGTGGAGCAATGAGCCGCACGGCCGCCCCGAAGGCGAATCCCGAAGCGCTGCTGCGCGAGGGTGTTTCAATGAACCGGACCATTGGAAGACAGGACGAGGCGGCGCTGGCGCTGGGCGCGAAGGCGGCCGTGTCGCGCGCCGCCGTGGCCAAGGGCGGCGGGCTGGCCTCGCGCAGGCTCTGGATCGGCGTGCTGGTCGTCGCACTCGCGCTCGCGCCGATGGTGGCGGGCAACTTCACCGTCTCGCTGCTCAACGACATCGGCATCGGTGCGCTGGTCGCGCTGGGGCTGGTGCTGCTGACCGGCATCGGCGGCGCGACCTCCTTCGGGCAGGCGGCCTTCGTCGGCATCGCGGCCTATGCCTCGGCCTGGCTCACCACGACGCAGGGCATGTCGCCGTGGATCGGACTGGTGTTCGCGCTGGCGCTCACCGGCCTTTCCGCGCTCGCGATCGGCCTGCTCACGCTGCGGCTGGGCGGGCACTTCCTGCCGCTCTCGACCATCGCGTGGGGGTTGTCGATCGCCATGCTGTTCGGCAATGTCGATGCGCTGGGCCGTCACACGGGCCTGTCGAACATTCCGCCGCTGTCGATCGCCGGGGCCTCGCTGGCCGATCCGCGGGCGATCTACTACCTGATCTGGGTGATCGTCGGGCTGGCCTTCCTGTTCAGCAGCAACCTGCTGCAGTCGCGGCCCGGCCGTGCGATCCGCAGCCTGCGCGGCGGCTCGATCCTGCTGGCGAGCGTCGGCGAAGACGCGTACCGCGTGCGTCTTTCGCTGTTCGTCACCGCGGCGCTCTACGCCGGCCTCGCGGGTTGGCTGTATGCGCACATGAACCGCTTCGTGAGCCCGTCGCCCTTCGATGTGCGCGCGAGTATCGAGTACCTGCTGATGGCGGTTGCCGGCGGCCTCGGGCAACTTGCTGGCGCACTGGTGGGTGCGGCCCTCGTGCTGGTGATGAAGAACGCGCTGCAGGACGTGCTGCCGCTGCTCACGCAGCGCGCCGGGCAGCTCGAGGCAGTGGCTTTCGCGACGCTTTTCATCCTGCTGCTGCACTTTGCGCGCGGCGGCCTGATGGGCTTCGTGCGGCGCTTCACGCGCGGTCGCTTCGCTGCGCCGACGCGCGAGGCATCAGGCCCGGTCGAGCCGCTGCCGCATCGGACCCTGCCTGAACGCGGCACGCCGATCCTGTCGGTGAACGGTGTGGTCAAGCGCTTCGGTGGCCTGGTCGCGGTCAACGAGGTGAGCTTCGACGTCAATGCCGGCGAGATCCTCGGCCTGATCGGTCCGAACGGCGCGGGCAAGTCGACCATGTTCAACCTGCTGACCTGCACGCTGCCCATGACGGCCGGGCAGGTGCGCTTCCTGGGCCACGACATCGCGGGCATGCCGCAGCGCAAGGTGGCGCGGCTGGGCCTCGCGCGCACCTTCCAGCATGTGAAGCTGCGGCCGCACATGACGCTGCTCGACAACGTCGCGCTCGGCGCGCATTCGCGGACCGGCTCGGGCTTGCTCAAGGCGGGCCTGCGGCTGGATCGCGTGGAGGAACAGCAGATCCTGCAAGAGGCACAGCGCCAACTCGACCGCATCGGCCTCGGCGATCGTGCGCACGAGCTTGCGGGCAGTCTGCCGCTGGGCACCCAGCGCATCCTGGAAATCGCCCGAGCGCTCGCGGCCGACCCGGTGCTGCTGGTGCTCGACGAACCGGCGGCGGGCCTCCGACGCAAGGAAAAGATGGCGCTCGGCGACCTGCTGCGCAAGCTGCGCGAGGAGGGCGTGACCATCCTCATCGTCGAGCACGACATGGACTTCGTGATGAAACTCGTGGATCGGTTGGTGGTGATGAACTTCGGCTCCAAGCTGGTGGAAGGCGTGCCGGCCGCGGTGCGCGCCGACGAGCGCGTGCAGGCTGCGTACCTCGGGAGCGTCGTATGAGCGCCGCACGGCCGCCCGAAGGCGCGGGCCCCCTGGAAGGGGGTGGAGAAGTACACGAAGTGACAAGCCTGGGGGTGAATCAATGACCGCAATGCTGGAAATTGGCGACCTGCATGTGTCCTACGGTCAGGTCGATGCAGTGCGCGGCGTGTCGCTCAAGCTGGACAAGGGGCAGATCATTTCCGTGATCGGCCCGAACGGCGCGGGCAAGACCACGCTGCTGGCTGCCGCGATGGGCCTGCTGCCGTGCAAGGGCGTGCTGCGCTTCGAAGGCGAGGATCTTCACGGTCTCGACGTCGAAGCGCGCGTGGAACGCGGCCTGTGCCTCGTGCCCGAGAAGCGCGAGCTCTTCGGTGAACTGAGCGTGCTGGACAACCTCCAGCTGGGCGCCTTCTCGAAGCGCCTGAAGAGCGATGCGCTGAAGCGCCGCCTGCAGTTCGTCTACGACCGCTTCCCGCGCCTGGCCGAGCGCCGCACGCAGCGCGCCGACACCCTCTCGGGCGGCGAGCGCCAGATGCTCGCGGTCGGCCGCGCGCTGATGTCCGAGCCGCGCCTGCTGATGCTCGACGAGCCCAGCCTGGGCCTGGCCCCGCTGATCGTGCGCGACATCCTCACCATCGTGCGCAAGCTGCGCGACGACGGCGTCTCGATCCTGCTGGTCGAGCAGAACGCGCGCGCGGCGCTCGAAAGCTCCGACCACGGCTACGTGCTCGAAACCGGCGAGATCGCGCTGTCCGGGCCATCGGCGCAACTGGAGAGCGACCCCCGCGTGCAGGCCACCTACCTGGGTGGAGGCACCCACGATGACGATTGAAGCCCGCGCGATTGCGCCCCCGCAGCGCACGCTGCCGGCGCTGCTGCAGCGGCAGACCGCGCTGTTTGCGGGCCGCCGGCTGTTGAAGATCGCCGGGCGCGAGTGGTCGCATGAAGACGCGGCCGCCGCCGCCGCCACGCGTGCCGGCGCATTGACGCGAGCCGGCGTTGCGCGCGGCGATCGCATCGCGCTGATGTGCGGCAATCGCGTGGAGTTTCTCGAGGTCTTCCTCGGCGCAGGGTGGATGGGCGCTGTGACGGTGCCGATCAACACCGCTTCGATGGGGCCGCAGATCGAATACTTCCTCGCCAACAGCGAAGCGAAGTTGCTGGTGATCGAAGCCGAATTCCTCGAACGCCTGAGCACCTCCGACCTCGCGCGGACCAAGCTGCGTGAAATCTGGGTGATCGGCGGTGCGCAGGCGGGATGGCAGGCGCCGTCTTCAGTGCGCGTGTCGCAATACCCCGAAGCTTCCGAAGCGGCTCCCGCGGCCCAGGTGCAACCCGGCGAGCCGATCGCCATCCTCTACACCTCCGGCACCACCGGCCCCGCGAAGGGCGTGGTGTGCCCGCATGCGCAGTACTTCTGGTGGGGCGTGAACAGCGCCGAAGTGCTCGGCGTCGGCGCCGAGGACGTGCTGTGCACCACGCTGCCGCTCTTTCACATCAACGCGCTCAACACCTTCGCGCAGGCGGCGGTGACGGGCTGCGAAGTGGTCTTCGAATCGCGCTTTTCCGCCTCGGGCTTCTGGCCTGCGATGCGCGCGAGCGGCGCCACCGTCGTCTACCTGCTCGGCGCGATGGTGCCGATCCTGCTCGCGCAGCCCGAAGGCGACGGCGAGCGCGACCACCGCGTGCGCATCGGCCTCGGCCCTGGCGTGCCGGCGGCAGCGGGCAAGGCCTTCTTCGGGCGCACGGGTGTGCGGCTGCTGGAAGGCTACGGTTCCACCGAAACCAACTTCGTGATCGCGACCGCACCCGATTCGCCGCGCGGCGGCGTGATGGGCTGGGCGCGCCAGGGCTTCCAGGCCCGGGTGGCCGATGCGGACGACGTCGAAGTCGCGCCTGGCGAAGCCGGCGAACTGCTGCTGCGCGCCGATGAGCCCTATGCCTTCGCGAGCGGCTACTTCAACATGCCCGGGAAGACCGTCGAGGCCTGGCGCAACCTGTGGTTCCACACTGGCGACCGCGTGATCCGCGAGGCCGATGGCGCTTTCCGGTTCGTCGATCGCATCAAGGACGCGATCCGGCGGCGCGGCGAGAACATCTCGTCGTTCGAAGTCGAGCAGGTGCTGCTGAGCCATCCCTCGGTCGCGTCATGCGCCGTCTACCCGGTGCGCTCCGAACTCGCGGAAGACGAAGTGATGGCGGCGCTGGTCGCGCGCGAGGGCAGCCGCATCGACTTCGCCGAGCTCGCGAGCTTCTGCGAGGCGCGCCTGCCGTACTTCGCGGTACCGCGCTATATCGACCTGATGGATGACCTGCCGCGCACCGAGAACGGCAAGGTGCAGAAATACAAGCTGCGCGAGCGCGGCGTCAACGAATCCACCTGGGACCGGCGGCCCGCCGGGCGCGGCAGGTAAGGCGATGTTCTCTTTGTCCGGTCGGGCTGCTTTCGTGACGGGTGCGGGCCGCGGGCTGGGTGAAGGCATTGCGCGCGGACTGGCCGAGGCGGGCGCGCGCGTCGTCCTGGCTGACATCGATGGCGAGTCAGCGCAGGCGGCCGCCGACGCGATGCAGGCCGAAGGCCGGGAATGCATCGCGATGCCGCTCGACGTGCGCGACGAAGCCGCATTCGCACGGTGCTTCGAAGCTGCCGTGCAGCGCTTCGGCGCGATCGACGTCATGGTCAACAACGCCGCGCTCACGCCCTCGACCTCGCTGTGGGACATCAGCGGCGACGAATGGGACCACGTGATGGCGGTCAACCTGCGCGGCAGCTTCTTCGGCTGCCGCATCGCCGGTCGCCACATGCGCGCGCGCAAATCGGGGCGGATCGTCAATCTCTCTTCGATGGCCGGCCAGCAGGCGAGCGCGGCCACCGGCGCGCACTACGCGGCCTCGAAAGCGGCGTTGCTGGCGCTCACCCGCTCGTTTGCGCAGGAGCTCGCGTCGCACGGCGTCACGGTCAACGCGATCGCGCCCGCAGCCATCCGCAGCCCGGTGCTCGACGCGATGGACGAATCGCGCCAGCGTGCGGTGCAGGCCACCATTCCGCTTGGCCGCTTCGGGGAGGCGCGCGAAGTGGCGGCTGCGGTGGTCTACCTCGCATCGGAGGCGGGTGCCTTCACCACCGGCACGACGCTCGACCTCAATGGCGGGCGCTTCATGCGCTGAAGCGCCATCACCCGCGCCGAAGCCCCACGCAGTAGAATTGATTTAGTTGTCAATCTTTTAGGTATGCCATGAACACTGCCCTCAAAGGTCGCCACGCCGTCGTTACCGGAGCCGCGCGAGGCATCGGTGCGGAGATCGCCCGGACGCTCGCAGCCGAAGGCGCGCGCGTCAGCCTGATCGGACGCGACCGCGCCGCGCTGGAGAAGGTGCAGAAGGAGCTGGCGGGCAGCGGCCACGCGGTCGCCGCTGCCGACGTGAGCGACGAAGCCTCGGTGCGCGCCGCCTTCGATGCGCTTCGGGCGGCTTCGGGGCCGGTCGCCATCCTCGTCAACAACGCGGGCCAGGCCGAGAGCGCACCTTTCCTCAAGACCTCGGTCGATCTCTGGCAGCGCATGCTCGCGGTCAACCTCACCGGCAGCTTTCTGTGCGCGCAGGCGGCGCTGCCGGACATGCTCGACGCCGGCTGGGGCCGCATCGTCAACATTGCGAGCACCGCGGGGCAGAAGGGCTACGCCTACGTCTCGGCCTACACGGCGGCCAAGCACGGCGTGATCGGCCTCACGCGCTCGCTGGCGCTCGAGGTGGCGCGCAAGGGCATCACGGTCAACGCGGTGTGCCCGGGCTATACGGAAACCGACATCCTGCGCAACAGCGTCGCCAACGTGGTCGGCAAGACCGGCCGCAGCGAAGCCGATGCGCTGGCGGAGTTCGCCGCGGTCAATCCGCAGCGCCGCATCGTGCAGCCGGCCGAGGTGGCCGACGCGGTGCGCTGGCTGTGCGGAGAAGGGGCCGCCTCGATGAATGGACAATCGATCTCCGTTTCAGGGGGAGAAGTCACACCATGATCGACAGTACCAACGACCCATCGCACGCCGCGCTCAGCGACGCGGAGGAACTCGGCCACGAGGCCCGCGCGCGCCACGACGACCACGCGGTGCTCAAGCTCTGGCTGCGCATGCTCGCGAGCACCACGCAGATCGAGGCCGAGATCCGCAAGCGCCTGCGCGAGCGCTTCGACATCACGCTCGCGCGCTTCGACTACATGGCGCAGCTCTACCGTTACCGCGAGGGCCTGAAGATGCGCGTGCTCTCGCGCTATCTGATGGTGACCGGCGGCAACGTCACCGGCTTGACGGACGAGCTGGAGCGCGAAGGCTTCGTCTCGCGCACGCCGAGCCCGGACGATCGCCGCGCGTGGATCGTGAGCCTCACCGCCAAGGGACGCCGCAGCTTCGAGGCGATGGCGAAGGAGCATGAGCAGTGGATCCTGGAGATGTTCTCCGGCCTCGACACGAAGACGGTGCGGCAGCTCTACGCGCAACTGGGCCAGCTGCGGGTGCATGTGATGCGCAACGAGCCGTCCGCCGAGGAGAACGCGTGACCGGAGCAGTCGGCGGCGAGTTCCGCCGCGAACGGCTGATCCGTTTTTCCGATTGCGATCCGGCGGGCATCGTTTTCTACCCGCAGTACTTCGTGATGTTCAACGGCCTCGTCGAAGACTGGGTCAGCGACGGCCTCGGCATCGGCTACCGCAATCTGATCGTCGAGCAGCGCATCGGGCTGCCCACGGTGCGGCTCGAAGCCGACTTCCGCGCGGTGAGCCGCATGGGCGACCACGTGATCCTCGGGCTGACGGTGGAGCAACTCGGCACCCGCTCGATCACGCTTGGCCTGCATTGCTTCGACGCCGAAGGCGAAACCCGCATGCGGATGCGGCAGGTGCTGGTCACCACCTCGCTCGAAACCCACCGGGCGATCGAGATCCCTGCGCACCTGCGCGCGGCCATCGAGCGCGGGGCCGCTTAGGCGCTCGTGGCGGCTTCGGGTTTCGGCGCCACCGCCTCGAACCCGACCGGTTCCAGCTCCGCGCTCCGCTGCACCACCACCGGCTCGCGCCGCGTCTTGTTGAACAGCAGCCGCGTCACGTCCGGCCTCGAATAGTGCCCCGCCGGATCGCCCGCCGCTTTGGCGAGCGAGATCATCCCGAGATCGATGTCCGCCACCACCAGACCTTCCTGGTCTTCCGGCAGGTTGGTGCCCAGTGGCGAGCCGTCCGGCCCGTAGATGCGCGCGAAGCCGCCGCCCACCAGCAGCATCTGCTGCTTGCCCGCATCGGTGCACAGCATCTCGTGCATCGCCTTCGACACCGTGGCGCAGGGCGCGACCACGAAGCACTGGCCCTCGGCCGCATACACCTGGCTCGCGGCGTTGTTGACCTCCGCGCCAAGCGCGTACGCGCCGCCTCGGTAGAGCGAGAAGCTTGGCCACGCGGCGCAGTGGATCTGTTCGTTCTGCGAGTACATCGCGTACTTGCTGAGCGGCTGAAGATGCTCCCAGCACGACAGCGATCCGATGTTGCCGATCGGCGTCTCGATCACGGCGAGGTCCGATCCGTCGCCTTCGCCGAACACGGTGCGTTCCACATGCGTGGGCTTGAGCTTGCGCCTCGTCTGCAGCACCTTGCCCTGGTCGTCGATCAGCGCCTGTGCGATGTAGAGGCTGCCCGCCGCCTTCTCGCTGAAGCCGAGCGAGACCCACATGCCATGCTTGCGCGCCGCGTCGCGGATGCGGTCGAACTCGGGCGAGCCGATCACCAGCGAGTTGTCGTGGTAGCGCTGCACGTACTGCATGCCCCAGGCCGGCGAATCGAGCCAGATCCACCACGGATAGCCCGGCGCCCAGGTTTCCGGGAAGGCGATGAGTTGCACCTTGTCACGCGCGGCCTGCGCGATCAGGTCGATGGTCTTGTCGATCGTGCCGTCGAGGTCGAGGAATACGGGCGCGGCCTGCACGGCGGCGACGCGAAGGCGGGGATGGGTCTTGCTGGACATGGCGAACTCCGAGTGGGTTGAAGACGGGGGCTCCGGGTTAGCGCTGTGGCATGCGCGTTGCTTGAAGCGTAAGTTCGCGGCCTGCGCCGGCCTTGCTCCGGACGCGCAGCGTTCTTGATCCAGCGTTGCAAAGGATTCCTGATGAACCGGCTGCTCAGCACCGACGTCGTTCCCCATGACCAGCGGCTCGCCTACTGGACGGACATGATCTGCAATGTCTATGTACAGCTCGGCTGCGATCCGGTCGCCAACGCGGGTGCGCGGGGGAATTTCGAAGGCAGCATCCGCCAGCACACGCTGCCGAGCCTCGACGTCTCGGTGGTCACGTCGGGGCCGCAGAAGGTCATGCGCACGCCGGGGCATATCGCGCGCTCGTCGGACGACTACTTTCTTGTCAGCATCCAGGCGCGCGGCCAGGGGGTCGTGCGGCAGGACGGGCGTGATGCGGTGCTCTCGGTGGGCGACTTTGCGCTCTACGACAGCACGCGGCCGTACCAGCTTCTCTTCGACGACGCCTTCGAGCAGATCGTGCTCAAGCTGCCCGGCGAGCGCCTGCGCAGCGAACTGCGCGACACCGAGGCGCTGACGGCCACCACCGTGTCCGGGCGCGAAGGCGCGGGCCACCTGATGCTCAGCATGATCCGCACGCTGCGCGAGGACATCGACACGCTGCAGCCGGCTTCGGCGCTCGCGGTCGCCAACGGGGTGCTCAACATCCTGGTCGCCGGCCTGCAGACGCTGCCGGCCGCGCGTTCGCCCTCATTGAGCCACCTCACCGCCTTTCATCTGGCGCGCATCAAGCGCTGCATCGATGTGCGCATGGACGATCCTGCGCTGTCGGTCAGCATGCTGGCGGCGGAGCTCGGCATGTCCGCGAGCCAGATCCACCGCGTGTTCAAGAGCGAGCCGCTGACGCTGTCGCAGTACATCTGGGAGCGCCGTCTCGAAGCCTGCAGCCGCGACCTGCTCGATCCTCGAGAGGCGGGGCGCACCGTGGGAGAGATCGCCTACGGACGCGGCTTCAGCGACCCGGCGCATTTCAGCCGCGCCTTCAGGGAACGCTTCGGATGTTCGCCGCGCGACTGGCGGCTGGGGCGGCGCCACTGACGGCGTGAAAAGCGTCTCCGTGCGGCCTGGGTGAAGCAGAATGTTCCCCGTGCCCACACCACGGAGCGAGGAATGGCGCGTCACAACGGGATCTCGGTCATCGGCCCCATCACGGCGTCGGTCGAGGAGCTGATGCATGCGTTCACCGCCAAGAGGCCCGGCGTCGAAGAGCGCATGGCGGCCGGCAAGGCACTGCGCGAACGCATTCCGCGCACGAGTCATGCGGATTTCGAGCGTCCGCGCGGTGTCGATCCGGTGGCCATCCTGCGCCGGCAGGCGAAGACGCGCATTCCCGAGCTGATCCCGGTGCGCCATGCGCGCATGATGCAGTCGCCCTTCGCCTTCCTGCGCGGGTCGGCGGCGGTGATGGCGGCCGACCTTGCGCGCAGCCGCACCACCGGCCTCGAAGTGCAGGCGTGCGGCGACATGCACGTCGCGAATTTCGGCGTCTTCGCATCGGCGGAGCGCCAGCTCGTCTTCGCGATCAACGACTTCGACGAGACGCAGCACGGCCCCTGGGAATGGGACGTGAAGCGCCTGGCGGCCAGCGCCTACGTGGCCGCACAGCACCTCGGCGGCAGCATTGCCGACAGCGAGGCCGCGGCCCATCAGGCCGCATCGACCTACCGCGAGCGCATGCGGCGCTATGCCGGCAAGGCCACGCTCGAGGTCTGGTACGACACCATCGACAGCCATCGCCTGATCGAATCCCTGCCCCCCGCGTACCACGATGCCGCGTCCGCCGTGCTGGAAAAGGCACGCAGGCGCACGCACCTGCAGGTCCTCGACAAGCTGACTGACCTTGTGGACGAACGGCACCGCATCGTCGAGCAGCATCCTTTCATCGTGCGTTCCACGCACACGTCGATGGGTCGCCCGGTGCAGGAGGCACTCGGGCACGCCCTTGCCGCATACCTCGAATCGCTCGCGCCCGATCGCCGGCTGCTGCTCTCGCGCTACCGCGTCATCGACGTGGCGCAGAAGGTGGTCGGCGTAGGCAGCGTGGGCACGCGCTGCTGGGTGGTGCTGCTGCAGGGCCGCGACGAGGACGACCCGCTGTTCCTCCAGATGAAGGAGGCCCAGCCCTCGGTGCTGGCCGCGCATCTGCCCGCGCGCAGCGATGTACCAGCCAACCAGGGTCAGCGCGTGGTGATGGGGCAGCGGTTGATCCAGGGATCGCCCGACATCTTCCTCGGCTGGGGACACATCGACGGCGTGGACTTCTACATCCGCCAGTTGCGCGACATGAAGGGCGGCATCGACCTGGAGCCCGGCATGACGACGCCGGCGGGCTTCGTCGAATACTGCGGCCTTTGCGGCTGGGCGCTCGCGCTCGCGCATGCGAAGTCGGGCGATGCGGCCTTGATCGGCGGCTACCTCGGCAAGTCGGATGTGTTCGACGACGCCATGGTGCGCTTCGCCGCGGCCTACGCCGGGCAGACGCAGCACGACTACAACGCCTTCGCGTCCGCCGCGCGCGAAGGCGTCATCGAAGTCGCCGCGCTGGAGCGGCTCGCAGCGCAGGGACAGCCTCAGGCGGCCGGGTAGTCCAGAGAGGGATACCAGTCCTTCGCGCGCCCGGCAGGGGTGTGGTCGAGGATGTTCCAGATCGGCATCAGGTCCGGCGCGCCGCGCGGGTCCTGGCCCGGGTCGGCGGTCTCCATGTTCATCTCGTCGCCCCAGAAGTGGCGGATCACGCCGCCTTCCCGGCGGAAGACGTTGAAGGCCGGAACGTCTTCGTTCGCATCGGGGTCTTCGAAGGCATAGAGCCGGTTGAAGTCATTGCCCTGCGACGAATACAGCGGCAGGTACCGCCAGGCGCGTTCCTTCGCGAACGCGGTCATCTTCGCGACTGGCGACCGTGCGATCACCGCGAAGGCCACGCGCTGCAGGATGTCCGGCATCTCGCCATCGAAGGCGCCGAGCAGCGAAGTGCACATCGGGCACGGCCGCTCGCGCTGCGGGCCGAACATCCAGTTGTAGGTGACGAGGGTGTCGTGGCGCCCGAACAGCGCCGACAGGCGTGCCGGCCCGTGCGCACCCTCGAACACGTAGTCCTCGGGCACCGCGCCACCCGGCGGCAGCTTGCGCCGCTGCTCGGCCACGCGTTCGATATGGCGGCGCAGTTCGATCTCTTCGGCCAGCAGCGCGGTGCGGGCTTCACGGTAGGCGCTGCTTTCGCCGGGAAAGTGGCGGTTGCTGCGGCGCGCGAGTTCCATCGCGCCCAGGCGTTCGGTCGAGGCGGGCATCGGCATCTCCGAGGACACCCGGCGCGGACACGTCGCCGGGCGGATTCAGATGATCGCCCGCTCCCTCAGGGCCTGCAATTGCCTTTCGTCGATGCCCAGCTCATCGTGAAGCACGCGCGCGCTGTGCTCACCGAGCATCGGCGACGCGCGATGTTCGACCGGCGTGCCCGAGAAGCGCAGCGGGCTGCGCAGGCTCGGCACTTCCACGCCGCGGCTGTGCGGCAGGCGCAGCGCGATCTCGCGATGGCGCGTCTGCGGGTCCTCGAACACCCCGGCCATGTCGTTGATCGGGCCGCAGGGCACGCTCACCACCTCGAAGGCCGCCAGCAGCTCGGCGCGGTGGCGCTTCAGTAGAACCGGCGCGAGCACCGCGCGCAGCGCCGCGCGATTGGCGACGCGCTGCGCGTTGGTGTTGAAGCGCTCGTCCCTCACCCATTCCGGATGGCCCAGCACGCCGCACATCGCCCGGAACTGCCCGTTGTTGCCCACCGCGAGGATGAGCTGGCCATCCGCGCAGGTCAGCACTTCCGACGGCGAAGCGATCGGATTGGTGTTGCCCACGCGCGCGGGCACTTGGCCCGTCATGAGGTAGCCGAGCGCAAGGTGGCCGTTGAGCGCCACCGAGGCATCGAGCATCGCCGCGTCCACATGCTGGCCTTCTCCGGTGGCCTGGCGGTGGTAGAGCGCGCTGACCACGCCGATCGCGGCATAGAGGCCGGTCACCACGTCGGTGATCGGGATCGCGGTGCGCATCGCGCCCGCGCCGGGTGCATCGTCCGGTTGGCCGCAGGTGCTCATCACGCCGGCCAGGCCTTGCAGGATGAAGTCGTAGGCAGGGCGCGCGGCATACGGTCCGCCCTGGCCGAAGCCGGTCACCGAGCAGTAGACGATGTCCGGCCGACGCTCGCGGATGCTGGCTTCGTCCAGCCCGTACTTCGCGAGCGACCCGACCTTGTAGTTCTCGACCACGACGTCGCAACGCGCCGCGAGGTCCTGCGCGAGCCGCGCGCCCTCGGGGGTGGCAATGTCCAGTGTCACCGAATGCTTGCCGCGGTTGTAGGCCAGGTAGAGCGCCGAATCGTTGCTGTCCGCGCCAGTCCGGGCATCCGGCAGGAACGGCCCCATGCGCCGCGTGTCGTCGCCTTCGCCGGGCTTTTCGATCTTGTAGACCGTCGCGCCCATGTCGGCCAGGATCTGCGTGCACAGCGGGCCGGCAATGACCCGCGTCAGGTCGAGAATCTTGATGCCTTCGAGGATGGAAGCCATGTGACGTTCACTCCAGCCGGATGTCGGCCTTCTTCACCACCTCGGCCCAGCGCTTCGCCTCGCTCTGGATGAAGGCGTCGAACTGCTCGGGCGTGCCGCCCACCGGATCGATGCCGTATTCGATCAGCTTTTCGCGCACCTCGGGCGTGTCCAGCACCTTCTGTGTTTCGGCGGAGAGCCGGGCCACGATCTCCTTCGGTGTCTTCGCCGGCGCGAGCAGGCCGATCCAGCTGCCGCCGGTCATGCCCGGGTAGCCGGCTTCCGCCATCGTCGGCACATCGGGCGCGGCAGGCCAGCGCTTGGCACTGGTCATCGCGAGCGCGTGCAGCTTGCCGGCCTTCACGTGCGGCATCATCGTCTGCACCGAGTCGAAGATGATCGCGACCTGGCCCGCGAACAGATCCGGCAGCGCGGGCGCGATGCCCTTGTAGGGCACATGCGTCATCGGCACGCCGACCGTCTGCGAGAAGAGTTCCGCCACCAGGTGCGCGCCCGAGCCCGCGCCGCTCGACGCGAAGGTCGCCGACTGGGGATTCGCCTTCGCCCAGGCCACGAACTCCTTGAGGTTCTTCGGCGGCAGCTGCGCGCTGGAGACCATCAGCAGCGGGATGGCGCCGAACTCGCTCACGCCGCGCAGGTCCTGCAGCGGCGAATAGGTCATCTTCGGATAGAGGCTCGGGTTGATCGCGTGGGCTGCCACGACCACCAGCAGCGTGTAGCCGTCGGGCGTCGATCGCGCGACGGCCGACGAGCCGATCTGGCCGTTCGCGCCGCCCTGGTTGTCCACGATGATCGTGCCTTTCAGCCGCTCGGCGAGCTTCTGCATCACCAGCCGGGTCACCGTGTCGGACACGCCGCCCGGCGTGTAGGGCACCACCACGCGGATGGGCCTGGTGGGGTAGGTGTCCTGCGCGAAGGCGGGCGCCGTGCCGGCCAGCGCCAGGGTGGTTGCCGCGATCGCGGAAAGAATCTTGCGGCGATACGTCGATGTCATGTTTGTCTCCTTGAACCGTTGGATGCCTGGGATGGAAGTGCTTCAAGCGGGGTGCGCGGCCACGAGGCCGTCGTCGAGCCAGCGCCGGGGAATGCGGACGGGGTGATCGAGCAGCATCTGCGCGAAGGACTTGCCGAGCGGGTCCGAGCGCAGGCTCGCGACGCCGCCGCCGTCGAGCGCGCGATGCAGCACGAAGTTCATGGCATGAAGGCCGGGCACCTCGAAGCGCTCGACGTCGCCTTCCACCAGATGCGCGAAGTACGCACGGACCTGCGCCGCGCCGAGTTGCGCGCGCAGCAACGGCAGGAACGCCGCGCGGCGCGCAATCACGCCGATGTTCTCGTCGTCGCCCTTGTCGCCGCTGCGCGCCCAGGCGAGGGCGACGAGCGGCACTTCGGTCGTGTCCCCGTCAGGCAGGGCGCCGGAAGGCTGGGGCGGCAGCGGCTCGGCCGCGACCGCGGGCCCCGACGCCGGTGCAGCGACCGTGCTCACGGCGTCGCTGAACTCGACTTGCAGCGTCACCTGCTCCTTCGGAACGAGGAACGAGAAGACCTTGATGACCGGCTGCACATCGGCCCGCCCCGCGAACGAGGAGCGCGTGGCCGGCCCCATCGAGGTGCCTGCCGAGGCGCATTCGCGCTGCAGGAACCCCAGCGCCTTCGGATCGGCATGCCGCGCCGCGATGCGCAGCACCACCTCGCGCGTCGGCAGCGCCCGCGCGTTCGCGCCGTACAGTGATTCGCAGCCCAGCAGCTCGACACAGGTCTGGGTGTAGTCGGGCATGCCGCGCTGGCGCAGTTGCGCGCGGGTGCGCACCAGCAGCGCATCGGCGGTCTTGCGCGCCTTGGCCGGCGCGTCGATGCCGCGGATCGCCATCATGAGTTGCAGCTGATGGCCGTCGCGCCAGGTGCCGTTGGCCTTGTAGGTGCCGGTCGGCGCACGGCCGCGCGCGCCGCTCACCCGGACCGCGCCGGGCGAATGTGCCTCGACTTGCACCTGCCGGAAATCGCAGGTCGCGTCTGGCATGAGGTAGTTCGCCGGGTCGCCGACCTCGTAGAGGATCTGCTCCGACACCGCGCCTGGATGGATCAATCCGCCGGTGCCTTCGGGCTTGGTCAGCACGAAGCTGCCGTCGCCCTCGCAATCGATCACCGGATAGCCCATGTCCGCCCAGCCGGGCACCTGCTGCCAGTCGGTGAAGAGCCCGCCGGTGGCCTGCGCGCCGCATTCGATCACGTGGCCCGCGAGCGTCCCTGCGGCGATGCGGTCCCAGTCGTCCCAGCGCCAGCCGAATTCGTGGGCCAGCACGCCGACGACGACCGCGCTGTCCACGCAGCGGCCGGTGATCACGATCTCGGCGCCGAGTTCGAGCGCCTGCGCGATGCCGCGCGCACCCACGTAGGCATTGGCCGAATACAGCTCGGCGGGCGGCGCCTCGCCGGTGTGCAGGTCGCGCACGCCTTCGGCGCGCAGGCGCTCGAACTGCGGCATCACGTCGTCGCCGCTCACCACCGCGATGCGGGGCGAGAGGCCCTGCTTCTTCGCGATCTCCACCAGCGCATCGCGGCAGGCCTGCGGGTTCAGGCCGCCGGCATTGGCGATCACGCGCACGCCCTTGCCGCAGATCGCGGCGAGATTCGGCGCCATCGCCGCGTGGACGAAGTCGGTCGCGTAGCCCAGTGCCGGGTCCTTGGCGCGTGCGCGCGCGAGGATCGACATCGTGGTCTCCGCGAGGTAGTCGTAGACCAGGTATTGCAGGCCCGGCACCGCGAGCAGTTGCGGCGTGGCGATGGCCGAATCGCCCCAGAAGCCGCTCGCGCCGCCGATGCGGGTCGTCTTGCTCATGCCTTGGCCTCTTCGATGCGCAGCAGGAGTGTGCCCTTCGACGCCTGCCCGCCGGCCTGCACGCAGACCTCGGCGACCACGCCGGCGATCGGCGCGGTCAGCGTGTGTTCCATCTTCATCGCCTCGAGGACCACGAGCCGCTGGCCGGCCTGGACCGTCTCCCCTGCGCGCACCGCGACATCGACGATGCGGGCGGTCAGCGGCGCGGTCACCGCGCCCCCGCCGCCTTCGGCGACGCGGCTCTTGCGCTCGCTCACCCGCTCGAAACTCCAGGCGCGGCCGGCGTGGAAGAGCTGCACCGCATCGGCCTGCAGTGCGAGCACGGCGCTTTCGAGCATGCCGTCGCATTCGACGCTGAAGGCGGTGCGGTCGGCGTCGTGCCATTGCGCGTCGCGAAGCGCCAGGGCGGAAGCAGCCGCTTCGGCACCAAGGCGGCGAACCGTGGCGTTCCACTGCGACGCCTGCGCCTGCAAGCGCACCTCCCAGCGCGCTTCGCCCTGCCCGAGCGTCAGACGGGCCACATGCTGGCCCAGTGCCGGTCCGACGATGCGGCCTGCCGGCATGTCTGCAGCCAGTGCGCCGAAGGCAGCGAGCGCAAGGGTTCGCGTGTCCGGCGTTGCCCGCTCGGCGAGACGGTCGCCGAATCGCTCCTGCACGAAGCCGGTATGCACCGCCTTGCCATCGGCGAACACCTCGTCCGCAAGGCAGTCGGCCAGAAAGCCCTGATTGCTCGGCAAGCCCAGCAGCACGCAGTGCTCCACCGCGCGCAGCAGCTTGCGGCGGGCTTCGTCACGGGTCGGGCCGTGGGCGACCAGCTTGGCGACCATCGAGTCGTAGTGCGGCGAAACGGTTGCGCCTTCGACGAGGCCGTGGTCCACCCGGACGTCATGGCCGTCGGCTGGTGGCCGCCAGCGCAGCACCGGCCCGGTTTGCGGCAGGAAGCCCGCGGGCACATCCTCCGCGGTGAGCCGCACCTCGATGGCGTGGCCGTCCAACCGCACATCGACCTGCCCGACCGTCAGGGGCTCGCCCGCCGCCACGCGCAATTGCCATTCGACGAGGTCCAGCCCGGTGATCGCTTCGGTCACCGCATGCTCGACCTGCAGCCGGGTGTTCATCTCCATGAAGTAGAAGCGGCCTTCACGGTCGAGAAGGAACTCCATCGTGCCTGCGCCGATGTAGCCGATGGCCCTGGCGCTCTGCACCGCTGCCTCGCCCATGCGTGCGCGCAGCTCGGCATCGACGGCCGGCGAGGGCGCTTCCTCGATCACCTTCTGGTGGCGCCGCTGCACCGAGCAGTCGCGCTCGCCGAGATGGATCGCATGCCCATGGCTGTCCGCCAGCACCTGGATCTCGACATGGCGCGGCGCGATCACCGCGCGTTCGAGGATCAGCTCGCCCGAGCCGAAAGCGACCTCCGCTTCCGAGCGCGCGGAGGCGAGCGCCTGGGGCAGCGCGGCGGCCTCATGCACCAGCCGCATGCCGCGCCCGCCGCCGCCCGCAGCGGCCTTGACCATCACCGGAAAGCCGATGTCCGCCGCCGCATGCACGAAGGCCGCGTCGCTCTGGTCCTCGCCCTGATAACCCGGGATGCACGGCATCCCGGCGGCCATCACCAGCCGCTTGGCTTGCGCCTTGTTGCCCATCGCGCGGATCGCATCGCCGGAGGGACCGATGAACACCAGCCCGGCCGCATCGACCGCGTCCGCGAAGTCCTCGTTCTCGGCGAGAAAGCCATAGCCGGGATGCACCGCATCCGCACCGGCGCGGCGTGCCGCATCGATGATCGCGGCGATGTTCAGGTAGGAGTCGCGCGGCGCCGCGCCGCCGATCCGTACCGCGCGGTCGGCGGCTCGAACGTGGGGGCTTGCGCGGTCCGCTTCGGAATACACCGCCACGGTGCCGTAGCCCATGCGGCGCACGGTGCGAAGAATGCGGATCGCGATCTCGCCGCGATTGGCGACGAGCACGTTGTGAAAGGGGCGGATCTGTTTGCGGGTGGTGGTCATGAACGGATTCCTCACGCGGCGGATGCGGCGTTGACCGCCTGGGCGTCGCGCACTTCCTGGGCGCTGAACTCGCGCCGCCATGCGGATGCGCGCTTCTCCCGGAAAGCGGCAATGCCTTCGGCGCCTTCGTCGCGCATGCAGTTGGCGAACAGGCGCGCCGCGTCATCGAGCAGCGCGCCTTCTGCCTCATGGCCGCAACGCTGCAGCAGGGGCTTGAGCGCGCGATTGGCATGCGGCGCGCACGCGCCGATGCGGCTGATCCATTGAGCGAGCAGCTCGTCGAGCGTTTGGCTGTCGATGGCGAGCTCGTCGACCATGCCGAGTCGCAGGGCCGTCTCGCCGTGGATGCGCTCGCCGCTGAGCCCCAGGCGGCGCGCTAAGCGATGCCCGAGCCGCGCGACCACGAAGGGCGCGATCTGCGCCGGAATGATGCCGAGCGATGTCTCGCTCAAGGCAAAGCGCGCATCGCGCGTCGCCAGCACGATATCCGCGCCGCAGGCGAGCCCCATGCCACCGCCCATCGCCGCGCCTTCGACCGCCGCGATCACCGGCACCGGCAGCGCCGCGAGCCGTTGCATGAAGTCACCGAACTCGCGGTTGCGCGCGGCCACAGGGTCAACGCCCTTGGCGGCTTCCGCATCGAGCCGCGACTGGAAATTGCCGACGTTGCCGCCGGCACAGAAGAAGCCGCCGCCGCCGCGCAACACCAGCGCACGAACCGCGTCGTCGGATTCCGCGAGATCGAGCACCCGCGCCAGCTCCGCCACCACATCGGGCGAAAGCGCGTTGCGCGTTTCCGGGCGGTTCAGCGTCGCGAAGAGCACATCCTGCCGGCGGCGCAGAACGATGTGGCTGAAGTCGAGAGAGCCTTCGGGCATGGTCGTGCTCCTCAGGCGTTCATGTTCATGAGGCCCATGTGCCGGGCGATGACCATCAGCATCACTTCGTCAGCACCGCCACCGATCGAACCCAACCGGTAGTCGCGGTACGCACGCGACACCGGGTTGTCCCACGTGTAGCCCATGCCGCCCTGGAACTGCATGCACCAGTCCGCGATCTCCCGCGAGAGCCGGCCGGCCTTGAGCTTCGCCATCGAGGCCAGCTCGACCACATCGCCGCCTTCGATGTAGGTCTTGGTCGCGACATAGACCAGCGCGCGCAGTGCCTCCAACTCGGTCTTGAGCTCCGCCAGCTTGTATTGGATGAACTGGTTGTCCAGGAGCGGCCTGCCGAACGCCTGGCGCTGCCGCAGGTAGTCGGCCGTCTCCTGGATCCACGCGATGGCCGACAGCCGCCGCGCCGCGCCGTCGAGGCGCTCTTCCTGGAACTGCTTCATCTGGTAGATGAAGCCCATGCCTTCCTCGCCGATGCGGTGGCGCACCGGCACGCGCACCTCGTCGAAGAAGATCTGGGCCGTGTCGGAACTCCACATGCCGAACTTCCTGATCTTCTGGATCTCGACGCCGCGCGCGCGTTTTCCGTTCTCCTTCAGCGGCACGATGATCAGCGACTTGTTCTTGTGCGCCGATCCGCGTTCCGAACGCCCCCAGGTCCGGGCTGCGCCCGGCCCGCCCCCCGAGGGGGGCAAGAAAACTTGGGGCGGCCCGGCGTTTTCTTGAGAGGTGTTGCACAAGAGGCAGATCCAGTCGGCCTGCGTGCCGTTGGTGATCCACATCTTCGAGCCGCTGATGACGTAGTCGTCGCCGTCGCGCCGCGCGCGCGTCTTGAGCGAAGCCACGTCCGAGCCCGCGCCCTGTTCCGACACACCGATGGACGCGACCATGTCGCCCGCGATGGCTGGCGCGAGGAACTCGCGCCTGAGCTCGTCCGAGCCGAAGGCCGCGAGGGCGGGTGTCGCCATGTTCGACTGCACGCCGACACCCATCGCCACGCCCTGCGCGCGGGCATAGCCCATCGCCTCGGCGGCAGCCACGCCGTAGGAGAAGTCGAGCCCGAGCCCGCCATAGGCCTCGGGCTTGGTGATGCCGAGGAAGCCGAGGTTGCCCATCTTCTTGAACAGCTCGTGCGCAGGGAAGATCTCGGCGGCTTCCCATTCGTCGATGAAGGGGTCGATCTCGGCGCTGATGAAGCGGCGGATGCTGTCCATCATCTCGCGGTGCTCGGGGGTGTAGATCATCGATGTCTCCTGGTGACTGGATGGCGGGCGCTCGTCAGAACCGCGCGACGCCGAATTGCATGGGGTTCGTCTTGCGCTGCGCTGCTTCGCGGGTGGTTGCAAGCACGAAGGCGAGCACGGCGCGCGTGTCGCGCGGGTCGATCACGCCGTCGTCCAGCAGGTGGCCGCTGGTGTAGAAGGCGCTCGCCTGCCGCTCGAAGTGGGCGATGATTTCCTGCTTCTGCGCCGCGAGCTTCGCGTCGTCCAGCGCTGCGCCTTTGCGCTCCGCCTGCTGGCGCGCGACGATCTCCAGCGTGGTCGCGGCCTGCTCGCCGCCCATCACCGCGGTGCGCGCGTTGGGCCACGAGAAGCAGAAGCGCGGATGAAACGCCCGCCCGCACATGCCGTAGTTGCCCGCGCCGAAGGATGCGCCGCAGTAGATGGTGACCTGCGGCACCTGCGAATTCGCCAGCGCCTGGATCATCTTGCTGCCATGCTTGATCATCCCGGCCTCTTCCGAGTGCCGTCCGACGATGAAGCCCGTGGTGTTTTGCAGGAAGACGATCGGCGTCCCCGACTGATTGCAGAGCTGGATGAACTGCGCCGCTTTGGTCGCGCCGGCCGGATCGATCGGGCCGTTGTTGCTGATGAATCCGACCGGATAGCCCTCGATGCGACCATGGCCGCAAACGGTGGCGGGGCCATAGTCGGGCTTGAAGTCCATCCAGCCCGAATCGTCGACCACGCGCGCGATCACTTCGCGCATGTCGATGGGCTTCCTGTGCTCCAGCACCATCACGCCCGCGAGCTCTTCGGGGTCGAGGCGTGGCGGCTGCGATGCGGGTGCGTCCTCCGCGCGCTGCCAGCCCAGGTTGGCCATGATGTCGCGCGCGATCGCAAGGCCGTGCGCATCGTCCTCGGCCACGTATTCCGCGAGGCCGCTCACGCTGGCGTGCATGTCGGTGCCGCCGAGTTCCTCGTCCGTGGCGATCTCTCCCGTTGCGGCCTTGAGCAGCGGCGGTCCGGCCAGGAAGGCCTTCGCGCGGCCGCGCACCATCACCACATAGTCCGACAGACCGGGCATGTAGGCGCCGCCGGCCGTCGACGAGCCATGCACCACCGTCACCACCGGCAGCCCGGCCGCCGAGAGGCGCGCAAGGTTGTAGAACATGCCGCCGCCGCGAATGAACTTCTCCACCCGGTACTTGCGCAGGTTGGAGCCGGCCGATTCGACCAGATGGACGAAGGGCAGCTTGTTCTCCAGCGCCAGTTCCTGGCAGCGCATCAGCTTCTGGTTGCCCGATTCGGTCAGCGCGCCGGCATCGATGCCCGAATCGGTCGCCACCACCATGCAGCGCACGCCGCTCACGAAGCCGATGCCGGCAATCTGGGAACCGCCGGGCACACACGTGGCCGGATCGGGATCGTCCATGCCGTAGCCGGCGAGATTGGCGATCGGCAGGAAGGGCCGGCCGGGATCGAGCAGCCGGCTCATGCGCTCGCGCGGCAACAGCGCGCCGCGCTTGCCGAAACTGGCAGCGGCGCGCGCGGAGGCATCGGCGGCGCGCTGCTCCAGTGCGTGCAGTTCGTCGATCAGCGCGAGCATGCCGGCGCGCTGCGCCTGGAAGGCCTCCGACGCGGAATGAAGACGGGATTGGAACGGAGTCATCGTGGGGCTTTTGCGGTGAGTGCGTTTGGCTGAAACGCATTGCAGACCAGCGGCCCCGCGCCCGCAATCGCAAAGTGCCCGCGTGTGCACAATGTGCACAGCGCGCCTTCGCACTGCGGGATTACCCTTGATGGTGGATGCCCAGGATCAGTCTGGGCCAGATGTCAGGCGTGGTCACGCCGGACGCACGCGCCGCGCAGGTCGCCCTGGACGCTGGGGCGCTGCGCGACTCGATGATTGAGTTGGAGCGAATCCAGGCGGCGTTCCCGACCGCCCGGTTCGTCGTCAGCCCTTGCGAGGTCTTCGCCAGGCGAAGGGGCTGTGTTTCTCCTGACGGCGGAGCTCGGTGCGACCGAGCAGCGTGATCTCGCTGATCACCACCCGTTGATAGGTGAACTGATCGTCATCGACGCAAGTGGATTCTTCGCGGATCGTGATCATGCCCGCAAGCCGCAATGACTCGGCATTGGTGATCTCGTCGGGGTCCGTCACCTCGAGCGGGAACAGCGCGTGTTCGATCCTGCGCAAGTATTCGAAGTACATCGATGACTCGGGCGGAGCCGGCTGCGCGGCCAGGGAGATCACCTCCGGATCAGTAGCCGTGGCCGCCATTGCGGTTGTAGCCACCGCTGCGGCCATCCTCGCGGGGGCCTCGCGGTTCCATCGGGCGGGCCAGATTGACGGTCAGCGCGCGGCCGTCGACCTGCTTGCCGTTCATGCCTTGGATCGCGGCCTGCGCTTCCGCGGGCGAGCTCATCTCGACGAAGCCGAAGCCCTTCGAGCGACCCGAATCGCGTTCCATCATGACCTTGGCCGAATCGACCTGGCCGAATGCAGTGAACTGCTGCCGGAGGGTGTCGTCGCGCATCGAGTAGGAGAGATTGCCGACGTAGAGTTTGTTGTCCATAAAAACCTTTGAATTGGTGGAGGGTTGGGGTGAATGTGAAGGCGCCTAGCGGCGTGGCCGTCTCGCGGCGGAGGCGGCCCCAGGGGCGCGTGGCTCCAGGTGTCGGAAGGTCAGCCGCCCCTTGGTCAGGTCGTAGGGCGACATTTCGAGCGACACGCGGTCGCCCGCAAGGACGCGGATGCGGTGCTTGCGCATGCGGCCGCCTGAATAGGCAATGAGCGTGTGTCCGTTGTCGAGCACGACGCGGAAGCGCGAATCGGGCAGAACCTCTTCGATTCGGCCTTGCATTTCGATGAGATCTTCTTTGGCCACTGGGCTCCCATGGTTGAAGTCGTGAAGGAAACGCTCACAGCAACTGGTTGTGAGTCACCATGAGCCTTCCTTGGTCGAGCGCGTAGCGCAGGGCTTGCGTTTCGTTCGTGAAGCTGGGCAGCAGCCGGAAGATCCGGTCGTGCATGCCTTGGCGGACGGAGACCGATGCGGCGTAGGCATTGGCTCCAATGAGTCTCGTGAGCGGCGTGACAAGGTATTTGCCCACCGCAATGGTGTTGTTCTGCATGTAGGTGGCGCGCAGCTCGGGGCTCGCGGCAAGAGCGAACGACCTTCGTCCCATGGCGGGAGTAGCCGTTCTGAAGTTCGGAGAGAAAGCGGTCCGGGGCGTTGTGTGGATGGACCGGCGAGGAGCTTGCCGAATGAAGACTGACCATCTTCAAGGGGAGTCCGGGAAGAGTGCGGGCTGCGCGATTTGCAGCCAGGTCAAGCAACCAATGCGGCAGCAAGCAAGCCGCAGCGGTGGGGCAGTGTACACGAGGCGCGCTTTACGTGCACGAGCAGGTGATCTGGACGGGTGTTCCTGCGTGTGCACAATGTGCACAGATCACCCTCGCACGGCGAACACGACCCTCGATGACCGGCCCGAAACCCTCGACACGTTCCGCGCCCGTGCGCGGCTCGCAGAGCATTGACCGCGCGATGGAGGTGCTGCGTCACATCGCCGCGCACCACGCGCAAGGCATCGCGCTCCCCGAACTGGTGGAGGCCGCGCAGCTCGACCGAACCACCGCCTACCGCATCGCGACCTCGCTGGTGCGCGCGGGCCTCGTCGCGCGCGACGGCACCGCTGGCTTGTATCGGCTGGGCATCGAGGCCATGGCGCTCGGCCTGACCGCGATGCAGCGCGCGCCGCTCATCGAACGCTGCCTGCCGGCCATGAAGGCGCTCGCGCGGCGGACCGAGGAACATGTGTTCCTGGTCGTGCGATCAGGCGACCACAGCCATTGCCTGCATCTGGAGCAGGGCGTGCATCCGATTCGCAGTTTTTTCGAGACCGTCGGCAGCATGCGTCTGCTGGGGCTGGGCATTCCGAGCTTTTCGTTTCTTGCCGCCATGTCGGATGCGGACATCGCCGCGCACTACGCGCGGCATCAGGTCGAATACCAGAGCCACAACATGAGCGCGAGCAAGCTGCAGCGGTGGATTCGTCAGACGCGCGAACTGGGCCATGCGCACATCAGCGCCAAGGGGATCGCGGGTGTCGGCATGCGCTTCGCGGTGGGGTCTTGCGGGGATGCGGCGTTGGGGATCGTGGTGCCGGCGTCGCGGATGTCACGCGCGAGAGGCGAGGTCTTGGGAGGGATGTTGAAGGGAGAGATCGGGCGAATGGCATAGGCACGGCGCACCGAGGCGACGGCTTCGGATCCAAACGCGAAGTGTCGGATGAAGGCGCCCAGTCAGCGTGCGAGAGCCGCTGCTCCCGTATCGCTACCGGGCGGTCGCCTCAGCGCTTGTGGCGCGGGTTCACACTCGCGCCCATCCAGGCACCGGTCCAGAACTCGACGACCTGCCGCTCGAATTCGGCTTGCATCGCGGCAGCTTGTCGTTGAAATTCTGCCGCGACCAAGCTCTGTGTCGTGCCCATGATTTGATTTGCAGCGGTGAGCCACATGCTCATGAAGGGATTCTTCGTCAGCCATGGATTGATCATTCTGGTTCCTTGTTCCAGAGGACGAGTTCAGAGTCCGTAGTACTTGTCGACGCCGGAACGATAGGTGTCGTCGTACTCGGGCACGGAATCACCCGTGTAGCGCGGTGCTCCTTCGAGCTGGGCCTTGTCCAGCGGCACCACGTAGCCGTCCTGTGACGTGTCGTACTTGAGCATGTTCCATGGAATGGGGTAGCGATCCGTCCCCATGCCGAGGAAGCCGCCGAACTCCAGCACTGCATAGCGCACCTGACCGGACATCTTGTCGATCATGAGATCGTCGATGCTGCCGAGCTTGTCGCCCGCTGCGTTGTAGACATTGGTACCTTCGACACGTTCGGAAGAAATGACATCAGAAGCCATAAGGGTCTCCACGCCGGCAGGGCTGGGACTACCGGCTTGACTGCTAAGCCCAGCAGTAGAGGTATGGCCCGAGCGAAGCCTCTTGCGCATAGGCATCGCGTCCGTCTTGATGTAGGCGCTTTCGTAGCCGGCCGAACATTCCGTTCTCCATGGGCCCTGAGACTCAAAGCTCCAGCACCTGCCGCGCCAGGATGTTCCGCTGGATCTCGTTGGTGCCGCCGTAGATCATGGCGGAGGTCGATCCGATCAGCGGCGAGAGCGCGTTGAACGCCTGCCCGTCGAGGTCCTGGTCGCCGGCCACGGCGCCCTGTTCCTCGCTGGCTTCCACCAGCAGCGCGCCGATGCGGTGGTAGGTCTCGCTGGCCCAGATCTTCAGCAGCGACACCGACGGCGGCAGCGGCTTGCCGGCCTTCACGATGTTCGCGAAATCGGTGTAGGTCGCGGCAAGGTCGGCCACGTCCAGGCGCAGCGCGGTGTAGCGCTGCGTGAACACCGGGTCGGCGAACGGGCGCTTGGCGTTGGCTAGGCGCGCGAGCTGGCCCAGCGCGTATTGCGACTGCTTGGGGCTGCCCAGGAAGATCCGCTCGAAGCCGAGCAGCGCCTTCGCGATGGTCCAGCCGCCGTGCAGCTTGCCCACGAGGTTTTCGGCGGGCACGCGGACGTTGTCGAAGAACACCTCGCAGAACTCGGGCTCGCCCGCGAGGGTGTGGATCGGCCGGATGGTGATGCCCGCCGTGCGCAGGTCGCACAGCAGGAAGCTGATGCCTTCCTGCTTCTTCGCGTCCTTGTCGGTGCGCACGAGCATGAAGATGTGATTGGCGTCCTGCGCGAGCGTGGTCCAGATCTTCTGGCCGTTGACGATGAAGTGGTCGCCCTCGGCATCGCGCGCCTGCATGGCGTCGGTGCGCAGGCCCGCGAGGTCGGAGCCGGCGTTGGGCTCGGAATAGCCCTGGCACCACACATGCTCGCCCGCGAGGATGCGCGGCAGAAAGCGCTGTTGCTGCTCGGGTGTGCCGTGCTGGATGAGCAGCGGTCCGATCATCACGATGCCCTGGTCGGGCGCACGCGCGACGCCGTACTGCTCCAGCTCCTCGATCCACGCGATCATCTTGTCCGCCGGCAGCCCCATGCCGCCGTGCGCCTGCGGCCATGCGGGTGCGACCCAGCCTTGCGCGGAGAGGGTGAGATACCACTCGCGCATTTCGCTCCAGCGCGCGCGGTGCGAGAGATACCGCAGCTGCGACGGATAGCGCTGTTGCAGGAAGGCGCGCACCATGCGGCGGAAGTCGGCCTCGGTCATCGCGCTCCAGTCGGCGGTGCGCGGGAATGCGCCGATCCATTCGACGGGCTCGTGGGTGCGCGCACCCGCTTCGGCGAGCGATGCGTAGCGGCGCTGGTGCGTCGTGACGTTGCCGAGCCAGGCGGACAGGCGCAGCGTGCGCTTGTAGAAGAGGCTCAGGTCGCATTCCTGCGTGTAGCCGATCGCGCCGTGCAGCTGCACCGCCGATCGCGAGGCCTGCAGGGCGGCCGCGGTGCAGCGCGCGTTGACGCGGCTGGCTTCGGCTTCGAGGCGTTCGATGCCAACGTTCGGGTCGTCGGCCAGCGCGAGCACCTCGGCGAGCGTGGCGCGCGCGACTTCGAGGTGGATGAACATGTCGACCGCGCGATGCTGCAAGGCCTGGAAGGTGCCAATCGGCTTGCCGAACTGCACGCGGGTGCGCAGGTAGGCGAGGGTCTGCTGGAGTATCGCCTGGCCGGTGCCGGCGAGTTCGGCGGCTTGCAGGATCAAGCCGCCGGCCAGCGCGTGGCGTAGCGCGTTGCGTGCCGGTTCGCCTTGCGCGAGCACCGCGCTGGAAGGCAGCGCGACGCGGTCGAAGCGCAGGGTCGCGGCGTGCTCTCCATCCACCAGCCGCGTGAGGGTTTCGGTGACACCCGCGGTGCCGCGCGGCACCCACAGCAGCACGGTGTCGTCGTCGCCGCGTGCGGACACCAGCCAGCCGGTGGCCGCCGCGCCCGGGAGCACCATGAGCTTTTCGCCTTGCAGCAACGCGCCTTGCGGGCCGAGCTCGACGCCGCATTCCAGCGGCACGTCGCTCAGGTCGCCCGCGCTTTCCTGCCAGGCGAGCGCGGGCAGGCCGGTGCCGGCGACGAGTTCTTCGAGCAGCGCGCGCGCGGGGGCGCCGTCGAGCCGGCGCAGCAGCAAGGCGCTCAGGCCGGCGACGGCCAGCAGCGGCTCCGGCGCGACATGCTCGCCGGCCGCGCGCAGCACCTCGGCCGCGCCGGACAGGTCGAAGGCGAGCCCGCCCGCCGATTCGGGCGCGAGCATGCCGGGCCAGCCGAGTGCGGCGATCCCGGCCCAGCTCGCGGCGTCGCGGCCGGCGTCGGCGGGTTGTTCGATGAGCGTGCGGCAGCGGCGGATGCTGCCGCTTCGGGTGAAGTAGTCGGTCGCGGCTTCGCGGATCGCCGCCAGTGATTCGTGGTCCATGGTCTCTCTGTTCGTGCCTGTCTGAAAGCTGGGCCGGAGCGTGCCAGAAGGCCCCGCAAAGCGGCATTCGCATTTCCTGAAGGGAGGGTTCGGCAATCACAGACCACGAACACCCGCAGATGGATAGATTCCCTCCCCATGACCAAGATCAAGAAATCCCTGCACACCGAACTCGGCTTCAGCACGCCCGACAAGATCACCGTGCGCGGCCGCGACCTGCCCTCCGAGATCCTCGGCCACCTCAACCTGGGCGACATGGCCTTCCTGGAACTCACCGGCCGCATCCCGACGCCGCAGGAGTCGGTCACCTTCAACGCCATCGTGGTGACGCTGGTCGAGCACGGCATCACGCCCAGCGCGCTGGCCGCGCGCCTGACCTACACCGGCGCGCCCGAGGCGCTGCAGGCTGCCGTCGCGGCCGGCCTGTGCGGCCTGGGCACCGTGTTCGTCGGCAGCACCGAGGGTGCGGCCAGGATGCTCTACGAGAAGATCCCCTTCGGCACCCAGCCGGAGCGCCCGCTGGAGGAAATGGCCCGCGAGATCGTCGCGGACTTCCGCGCGCGCAAGGCCATCGTGCCGGGGCTCGGCCACCCGATGCACAAGCCGATCGATCCGCGCACGCCGCGCCTGTTCCAGATCGCCGCCGAAAACGGTCTCTCGGGCCACTACGTCGCGCTGATGCAGGCGGTGCAGGCCGAAGCGGAACGCGTGGCAGGCAAGTCACTGCCGATCAATGCCACCGGTGCGATCGGTGCGATTGCAGCGGAGTTCGGCTTTCCGTGGCGCATCATCCGCGGCCTGGGCGTGATGGCGCGTGCCATCGGCCTCGTGGGCCACATCCTCGAGGAGATCGACGATCCGATGGGCATCGAGCTCTGGCAGCGCGTGGAACACGAAGCCGGCGGTCCGCGCAAGGACTGACCGAACCGAGGACGCACACCATGACCGAAGCCCTGGACCTCGACCACCTGCGCAGCTGGATCGGCCGCACCGAGACACACGAGGAGCTGCTCTCTCCCTGGACCGCCAGCGCCATGGCCGCCACCGTGCGCAACGACGGGCAGGCATGGCAACCCGGCCGGGCGCTGCCGCCGTTGTGGCACTGGTGCTATTTCCTGCCGGTCGCGCCGCAGAACGGGCTGGGGCCCGACGGCCATCCGGCGCGCGGCGGCTTCCTGCCTCCAGTGCCGCTGCCGCGCCGCATGTGGGCGGGCAGCCAGCTCGAATTCTTCGAGCCGCTAAAGCTGGGTACGCCGACCACCAAGACCTCCAAGGTCGTCGACGTGACGCTCAAGCAGGGCAAGGGCGGGGCACTGGTGTTCGTCAAGGTGCAGCACGAGGTGCACGCGGGCGGCACGCTGCTCCAGCGCGAATTCCACGACATCGTGTACCGCGAAGCGCCCAAGTCCAGTGCGGCCGGCGAATCCGCGCCGCCGCAAACGCCGCCAGCCGATGCCGCATGGACAGTCGAGCATCTGCCGGATGCGCCGCTGCTGTTCCGCTATTCGGCACTGACCTTCAACAGCCATCGCATCCACTACGACTTTCCGTATGTCACGCAGGTGGAAGGCTATGACGACCTCGTCGTGCACGGTCCGCTCATCGCCACGCTGCTGCTCGAAGCCGCACAGCAGAACAATCCGGGCCGCGCGGTGCGCGCCTACAGCTTCAAGGCGGTGCGGCCGCTGACCTGCGGCAAGCCGCTTCGCGTGCGCGGCCATGCGGCGCAGCCCGATGGCAGCGCCACGCTGTGGGCGGAAGACGGACAGGGCGCGCTGCTGATGCAGGCCACTGCACGTTTCGCCTGATTCGCCTGGACCGACAACGATTCATTCACGACCACCATGAGCCAATCCAACCAGCGTTTCCATGACATCCGCGACGCGGTGCGCGACCTGTGCGCGCAGTTCCCCAACGAGTACTTCCGCAAGATCGACGAGCAGCGGGCCTACCCGGCCGAGTTCGTCGATGCGCTGACCAAGGCCGGCTGGATGGCCGCGCTCATCCCGCAGGAGTACGGCGGTTCGGGCCTCGGGCTGACCGAAGCGTCGGTGATCATGGAAGAGATCAATCGCGCCGGCGGCAACTCCGGCGCCTGCCACGGCCAGATGTACAACATGGGCACGTTGCTGCGTCATGGCTCCGAAGAGCAGAAGCGAAAGTACCTGCCGAAGATCGCGACCGGCGATCTGCGCCTGCAGTCGATGGGCGTGACCGAGCCTTCGACTGGCACCGACACCACCAAGATCAAGACCACCGCGGTGAAGAAGGGTGACCGCTACGTCATCAACGGGCAGAAGGTATGGATCTCCCGAATCCAGCACTCCGACCTGATGATCCTGCTGGCGCGCACCACGCCGCTGGCGGAGGTCAAGAAGAAGTCCGAGGGCATGTCGATCTTCATCGTCGACCTGCGCGAGGCCATCGGCAACGGGCTCACGGTGCGGCCGATCCTCAACATGGTCAACCACGAGACGAACGAGCTGTTCTTCGAGAACCTGGAGATCCCGGCCGAGAACCTCATCGGCGAGGAAGGGCAGGGCTTCAAGTACATCCTCGACGGGTTGAACGCCGAGCGCACGCTGATCGCGGCCGAGTGCATCGGCGATGGCTACTGGTTCATCGACAAGGTCACCGCGTACACCAAGGAGCGCGTGGTGTTCGGCCGGCCGATCGGGCAGAACCAGGGCGTGCAGTTCCCGATCGCAGAGGCCTTCATCGAAGTCGAGGCCGCGAACCTCATGCGCTACGAGGCCTGCCGCCTCTTCGATGCGCACGAGCCCTGCGGCGCGCAGGCCAACATGGCGAAGTACCTCGCGGCCAAGGCTTCGTGGGAGGCGGCCAACGCCTGCCTGCAGTTCCACGGCGGCTTCGGCTTTGCGTGCGAATACGACGTGGAGCGCAAGTTCCGCGAGACTCGGCTGTACCAGGTGGCGCCGATCTCGACCAACCTCATCCTGAGCTACGTCGCCGAGCACATGCTGGGCATGCCGAGGAGCTTCTGATGCGCCCGCTCGAAGGCATCACCGTCCTCACGCTCGAGCATGCGATCGCCGCGCCTTTCTGCACGCGGCAACTTGCCGACCTCGGCGCCCGCGTCATCAAGGTCGAGCGGCCGGGCAGCGGCGACTTCGCGCGTGCCTACGACCAGCGCGTGCACGGGCTCGCGTCGCACTTCGTGTGGACCAATCGCTCGAAGGAAAGCCTCACGCTCGACGTGAAGCATCCGAAGGGGCAGGAGATTCTCCAGCGGCTCGTGGCCGAAGCCGACGTGCTGGTGCAGAACCTCGCGCCGGGCGCGGCGGCTCGGCTCGGGCTGTCGTTCGAGGCGCTGTCGCCCAAGCATCCGGGGCTGATCGTGTGCGACATCTCGGGCTACGGCGACGATGCGGACAAGCCCGGCCCGTACCGCGACAGCAAGGCCTACGACCTGCTCATCCAGAGCGAGTCGGGCTTCCTCTCGGTCACCGGTACGCCGCAGGACATGGCGAAGGCCGGCTGCTCGATCGCGGACATCTCCGCGGGCATGTACGCCTACTCCAACATCCTCGCGGCGCTGCTGCAGCGCGGCAAGACGGGCAAGGGCTGCCGCATCGATGTGTCGATGCTGGAGAGCATGGTCGAGTGGATGAGCTTCCCGCTGTACTACGCCTTCGAAGGCGCCGACCCGCCGCCGCGTGCGGGTGCGGCGCACGCGACGATCTATCCCTACGGGCCGTTCCCGGCGGGCGACGGCAAGCTGGTGATGCTCGGCCTGCAGAACGAGCGCGAATGGCAGGTGTTCTGCAACAGGGTGCTGGAGCAGCCGGGCCTTGCGACCGACGAACGCTTTGCATCGAACACGAAGCGCACCGCATCGCGCGACGCGCTTCGCGAGATCATCGTGCGGGCCTTCTCGCCGTTCACCGCGGCGCAGATCATGAAGCGCCTCGACGACGCGCAGATCGCGACCGCGCAGGTCAACACGATGCACGACGTGTGGAACCACCCGCAGTTGAAGGCGCGCGAGCGGTGGACCGAGGTGAACACCGGTGCGGGGCCGATTCCCGCGCTGCAGCCGCCCGGCGTGCCGCGTGAATGGCATGCGCGCATGGATGCGGTGCCCACGCTGGGTCAGCACACTGACGCGATCCTGGCGCAATGCGGCTATGACGAGGACACCATCGCCGCGCTGCGTGCGGACGGCGCAGTGTGAGGCAATGACCATCAACCGACTTCCAGCAATTCAGCCATGAGCACATCCAACCACCCGAGCCAGACGCTCGCCACCTTCGCCGCCGAACTGTCGTTCGAGCGCATTCCCGATGCGGTCGTGCGCCGCGCCGAAGACCTGATGCTCGACTGGCTGGGCTCCGTGCTTGCCGCGCGTTCGGCGCGGCCGGTGCGCAGCATCCAGCGCTTCGCCGAGATGATGGGGCCGGCCGAGGGGCCGAGCGAGGTGCTGATCTCGGGTCGCACCACGTCGCCTGTCTTCGCGGCGCTCGTCAATGCGGCGGCTTCGCACTATGTCGAGCAGGACGACGTGCACAACGGCTCGGTGTTTCATCCGGCGGCGGTGGTCTTTGCGCCTGCGCTGGCGGTGGCGCAGGCGGTGGGTGCGAGCGGCAAGCAGCTGTTGACGGCGGTGGTTGCGGGCTATGAGGTCGGCATCCGTGTCGGCGAGTTCCTCGGGCGCTCGCACTACCGGACCTTCCACACCACTTCGACGGCCGGCACGCTCGCGGCTGCGGCCGCGGTAGGCCGGCTGCTCGATCTCACGCCGGCGCAGATGCTGCACGCGTTCGGCTCCGCCGGCACGCAGTCCGCGGGCGTGTGGGAATTCCTGCGCGATGCGGCCGACTCCAAGCAATTGCACTGCGCGCACGCCTCGGCAGCGGGCCTGATGTCGGCCTACCTCGCCAAGGACGGCTTCACCGGCGCCGCGCACGTGCTCGAAGGCGCGCAGGGGCTGGGCGTTGGCATGTCGACCGATGCAGATCCCGCGAAGCTCACCGATGGCCTCGGCACGCGCTGGACGTTGGCCGAGACCTCGTTCAAGTTCCACGCCTCGTGCCGCCACACGCACCCGGCCGCCGATGCGCTGCTGCAGGTCATGCAGCAGAACAAGCTCAAGGCCGGCGACGTCGCGCGCGTGGTCACGCATGTGCATCAGGGCGCGATCGATGTGCTCGGCCGCGTCGTGGTGCCGGCGACGGTGCATCAGGCCAAGTTCTCGATGGGCACGGTGCTGGGGCTGATCGCGGTGCACGGCCGCGCAGGCCTCACCGAATTCGATCGCGACTTCCTCGCACCCGAGGTTGCCGCCTTCCGCGACAAGGTGATGATGGAGCTTGACCACGAGGTCGACACCGCCTACCCGGCGCGCTGGATCGGCAAGGTCAGCGTGACCACGGCCGACGGACGCACCTTCTCGGGCCGCGTCGACGAACCCAAGGGCGATCCGGGCAATACGCTGAGCCGCGCGGAGATCGAGGACAAGATGCAGCGCCTCACGCAGTACGGCGAGAGCGCGACGGCGGACGAGGCGAAGGCTGCGTGCGCCAGGATCTGGAATCTTGCGGGCGAGGCGCGCATCGGCCGCCTGCTGGGGTGACGGACATGGCCTCGACCGTCCGCAGCCTCCTTTTCGTGCCCGGCCATCAGGGCACGCGTTTCGACAAGGCGTGCCAGAGTGGCGCGGATGCGATCGTGCTCGACCTGGAAGACGCGGTGCCGCTCGACCGCAAGGACGAAGCCCGCGCGCAGGTTGCGCTGTGGCTGGCCGGCCGCGCCGGGGGCGGTGCGGGACCGCAGCTCGCGATCCGCGTGAACGGCGCGGACACGCCCTGGCACGCGGATGACCTCGCCGTGTGCGCGAATGCGGGCGTCGATGCGCTGATGCTCCCCAAGTCCGAAGACCCGGCCGTGCTGCGCGCCATCGCGGCGAAGCTGCCCACGGTCGCGCTGCTGCCGCTGGTCGAGACCGCGCGCGGCATGGCGCGGCTCGAAGAGATCGCCGCCGCGCCCGGCGTTCAGCGGCTTGTGTTCGGCACCATCGATTTCCAGGCCGATCTCGACATCGAAGGCGATGGTCTGGAGCTGCTTTACTTCCGCTCGCGGATGGTGCTGGCCTCGCGCGTGGCCGGCATCCAGCCACCGGTGGATGGCGTGAGCACGTCGATCGACGATCCAGCGCGCGTCGAGGCCGACGCGCTGCAGGCACGGCGGCTTGGCTTTGGCGCCAAGCTGTGCATCCATCCGAAACAGGTCGCGATGGTGAACCAGGGCTTCTCGCCAACCCAGGCGCAGGTCGACTGGGCGCGCCACGTGATCGAGGCCGATGCGGCGAGCGGCGGCGCACCGGTTGCGGTCGACGGCAAGATGGTCGACCGGCCGGTGGTGCTCAAGGCAGAGGCGCTGCTGCGTGCGGCCGAACGGCGCTGACGTCTTGCGCGAACAGGCGTCCGTGCCCGGGTGCGCGCGGGTCCAGCCCGGCACAGCGCACCAGGTCCCAGAACCCGGCGGGTGAGCTCGACACCACGGGAGCGCCCAGTTCGGCTTCGACCTGCCGCACGGCGTCGAGCGTGACCAGTCCGCCGCATGAGATGAGGATGCCGTCCGCGCCGGGGCTTGCCTTGAAGACCGTCCTGCAAAGGTCCACCAGCACCTCGGTGGGCACGGCCGCGACCGCCTGCACGTCGGAGATCGAAAGGCCATGGATGGCCAGCGGCTCGAAGCCGCTGTCGTCGAGGTAGCGGCGCAGCAGCCGGTTGACCTCGTCGATGTAGGCGGTCGCGACCGCCACCCGCTTGACGCCGAGGCTGGCGAGGCCGTTGACGATGGCGTCGCTCATCGTGCTGCTGGGCAGGCCCGTGGCCCGGGTCAGTTCGGCCTGCAGTTCGCGGTTGAATGCGGCGCCGCGGAAGAAGCTCAGCGAGGTGCCCATCAGCGAGACGGCCTCGACCCCCTCCGCTGCCAGTTCGCGCGCCTTGCCGATCACCGCGTCGATGACTTCGACATAGCCGCGCGTGGAGATCTCGCCGAGGCCCAGTCCGCGCGCGCTGAAGCGGATGCGATCGCCGTAGAGCAGCGGGCCGTCCACCGGGACCGCGCCGGCGGCCGGCGGCACGATCAGGCCCAGATGAGGCTGTGCCATGTCAGTTGCCCTCCGCGACGATGCGCTGGTCGGCGATGATGCCTTTCCAGCGGGCCGTTTCGTCGTTCAGGGCGCTGCGCAACTGCGCCGGACCGGCGTAGGCCCGCAGCATGCCCTGAGCGGCCGCGGCGCCGGCGGCCTCGGGCGTGTCGAGCACGTTTTTCACTGCGGCCGAAAGCCGCTCGACGATGTCGTCGGGCGTGCCGGCGGGCGCGAGTACGAAGAGGCGCGGCGCGACATCGAAGCCAGGCAGCGCATCGGACAGCGGCGCGACGTCTTCCGCGCCTTCGAGCCTGGTCGTGTTCATCAGCGCCACCGCGCGCAGCTTGCCGGCCTTGGCCTGCGCCATGCCGGCCGTGGCGCTGACCACGCCGATCGGCACCTGGCCGCCGACCACGTCCGGCACGATCTGGGCGGCCCCGCGGTACGGCACGTGCAGCACGAAGCTGCCGGTGCGCTGCTTGAGCATTTCGAATCCCAGGTGCTGCACCGTGCCGACGCCCGAGGTCGCGAACGAGTAGCGGCCCGGATGGGCCTTGAGCTCGGCGATGAAGTCCTTCGGCGTGCGCGCTGGGAAGTCGTTGCCGGTCACGATCATCAGCGGCGAGACGAACGCGCCCGCCACCGGCTTGAAGCTGGTCAGCGGATCGATCGCGATCTTCGGCTGCAGCAGCTTGGCAATCAGCAAGGCACTGTCGCCCAGCATCAGCGTGTAGCCGTCGGGCGCGGCCTTGGCGACCACGTCGGCCGCGATCAGGCCGGTCGCGCCGGTGCGGTTCTCGACCACCACCTGCTGGCCCAAAGCGGTCGACAGGCGGGCGCCCAGCAGGCGGGCCGCGGCATCCACGCCGCCGCCGGCCGAATAGCCGACCATGAGGCGGATGGGTCTTTCAGGGTATTTCTGGGCCCAGGCGGCCGGCGCTGCGAGTGCGGCGGCCGTGCCGAGTGCGAGCGCGACGGCCGCGGCGCAGACCGCCCGCCGGCGAGGCTGTTTCATCGTGGCGAAGGGTGTTGTTGTCTCCATCGTGTCTCCGTGATTTCAGGCTTTGCCCTTGCCGTGGGATGTGGGCAGCTTCGCGAGTTCGCGTACGCGATCCGGGTTCGGGGCAAAGCCCAGCCCCGGCGTTTCGGGCAAGGTGAGCCATCCCTGCTCGGGCACCGGCAGCCCGTCGAAGATCTGCCGCAGCATCTGCACCGCCACGTAGTGATATTCGACCAGGCCGCCATTGGCGACGCCCGCATGCAGGTGCATGTTGTGGAAGGGCCAGGCGCCACCGTTGTCGATCGGCACGTTGAAGGCCTGGGCCATGCCGGCGATCTTCAGGCACTGCGAATAGCCACCGGAGATCGTCACGTTGGGTTGCAGCACGTCGGCCGCCTGGTGGACCAGCAGGTCGCGGAATCGGAACGCCAGGCCTTCGTTCTGGCCGCAGGCGAGCGGAATCCGGGTGCGCCGGCGCAGCTCCGCCATCTGGCGCACGTCGTTCTGCGTGAGCGGCTCCTCGAAGAAGCTGATGCCGTACGGCTCGATGCGCCGCGCAAGGTCGCTCGCATGGAACAGGTCGAGGCCGCAGTTGGCATCCACGTAGAGCTTCACATCGGGGCCGACCGCCTCGCGGACCGCGGCCACGCGCCGGACGTCCTCGTCGATGACTTCGTCGATCGGCCGGGGTTCGTCGCGTCGCGCCAGCGCATGGCCGCCCACCGTCATCTTCAACCGCTGGAATCCCTGCGACACCCACAGCTTCGCGGCCTCGGCGAGCTGGTCGCGCTCGAAGAAGCCGAAGCCGAAGGTGGCATAGACCGGCACCCGTGCCCGCGCGCCGCCGAGCAGGCGCCACAGCGGCTGGCCCAGTGCCTTGGCCTTGAGGTCCCACAGGGCGATGTCGAGCGCCGCGATGGTGTGGCTCGCATAGCCGGTCTGGCCGCGCGGCGACAGCAGCCAGTAGAGCTTGTCCCAGAGCCGCTCGGTGGCCATCGGGTCCTCGCCGAGCAGCGCCGGCGCGGCCACTTCGCGCACCGCGGCGGCAATGATCTCCTCCTCGGTGATGGCGGTCATGCCGTGGCCGACCAGGCCGGTGTCGGTTTCGATCTCGGTCAGGCACAGCGAGAGCGAGGTCTGCTTGTCGAGGCCCAGCACGTCGATGGTGACCGGGACGTTCAGCGGCGTGGCGCTGACGCGGATGATCTTCAAGAATGTCTCCTTTGAATGGTTGTCGCGCCGATTCTTGACGCGCCGCCCAGGGAGAACAATTCGTTTGTGGTCATCGCGAGCCTTCGCCGGGCGCGAAGGCTCGCGCGGGGTCAGGCGCCATCCGGGCTGCGCAGATGCTCCAGCACCGACCGCGCGGCGGCGGTCAGATCCTGCTCGCGTCGCACGCACAGAAGGTGGCGCCGCGAGGCCCAGGGCGCATCGAGCCGGAGGCAGCGCAGGCGCAGCACCTGCAGCTGCGGCAGGATCGCCGCGAACGGAAGCACGCCGATGCCCACGCCCTGTTCGACCATGCGGCACACCATGTCGAAACTGCCGACCTGCATGCGCACCTTGAGCGGCGCCTGCGCTTCCTGCGCAGCGGCGAGCAGCACGCGGTGCAATGCCGTGCCTTCGCGCACCACGATATGGTCGTGGCGCAGGAGTTCCGGCACGCCGATGCGCTTGCGCCGCGCCAGCGGATGGTCGCGCCCGACCACCACCGCGAGTTCATCGCTGCGGTACGGCAGGCATTCCAGTCCCTGTGCCGGCGTGTGGCCCTCGATCACCCCGATGTCGGCCAGGCCCGCACTCACCGCCTTGACGACTTCGGTGCTCGCGCGCTCCTGAAGGTCGATCTTGAGCACCGGATGCAGCCTGAGAAAGGAGCCGATCTGGTCCGGCAGGAACTGCGCGATGGCCGACGCGTTGGCCGTGATGCTGACCACGCCGGTCACGCCGTGCTGGAAGTCGTCGAGCTCCGCGTCGAGCCGGTCCATGGCCGACAGCACGGCGCGCGCATGCAGCAGGAATCCGTGGCCGGCCGACGTCAGCGCGACACCGCGCGCATGGCGCACCAGCAGGGGCAGGCGCGCTCGTGCCTCCAGGTCGGACATCCGCTTGCTGGCCGCCGCCAGGGCGATGTGGCAGCGCTTGGCGCCTTCGCTGATGCTGCCGTGCTCTGCCACGGCGACGAACAGGCGCAAAGATCGGAGATCGGCCGACATCGTGCCGCTTACGCCGGGCGTGGCTGCTGCGACAGATAGTCGAACAGCTCTCGCGCCGATGCGGGCAGCTGCTCGCGATTGCGCGCGACGATCTTCAGTTCTCGCTCGGCCCAGGCATCGGCCAGCGGCACGATGCCGATCCGCATCGAACGCGCATGGCGCCGGGCGGATGAAGCGGGCAGCACGCCGACGCCCACCCCGGCCTCGATCATCAGGCAGATGGCCTCGAAGCTGCCGACCTGGATGCGCGGGCTGTACCCGCGGCCGGCGAGTTCGGCCTTCAGCAACAGGAAGCGGTGGATCGCGCTGCCGTGGTGCAGGCCGACGTGCTGCTCTTCGAGCGTGTCGACGAAGGACACCGCGCCCGCGCCCGCGAGGTGGTGGGTGTTCGGCACCACCAGCACGAGCTGGTTGCGCCCGAAGGGGCGGGCGTCGAAGTCGCCGGTGTGCACGTCGCCGGCGAGGATGCCGAGGTCCGCGCTGCCGTCGGCGACCGAACGCACGATCTCCTCGCTGAGGTATTCGCGCAGGTCCACCTGGACGGCCGGGTGCTGCGTGAGGAAGCCGGCGAGCTTCTCCGGCAGGTATTCGGTGATCGAAGTGGTGTTGGCGAACACCCGCACATGCCCCTTGATGCCCTTGCCGAAGTCCTGCATGTCGATGCGCAGGTGCTCCATCTGCTGCATGACGCGCTTGGCGTGGTAGAGCAGCGCCTCGCCCGCAGCGGTCAGGCTCACGCCCTGTGCGTTGCGGTGCAGCAGTTTGCCGCCGACCGCCTCTTCCATCTGCTTGATCCGCGTGGAAGCGGCCGCGAGCGAGATGCACGCCTTGTCGGCGCCGCGCGTGAGGCTCCGAGCGTCCGCCACATAGGCGAACAGCTTGAGATCGAAAAGGTCGAAATGCAGGTTCAAGCGACGAGGGCGCGGTCACGCGCGGCTGGAGAATGCCCGATTGTCCCGCGAAGCCGGGACCCTTCGCGAAACACCGCGGAACCGGCTTTGCCGGGCCGCCGGTGTTGCCCCCGGTCGGGGGTGCAGAGCCACACGGAGTGGGCGAGGCTGGGGGCGAGCCTATACCGGATCCCAGCTGAAAACGTCTGCCGAGCGGTCGAGTGGGTAGAAATTCGCCCGCATCGCCGGCATTGCGTGTTCCGCGATCGTCTGCGGCGTCCAGCCTTCGGACCGGTGGATGGTCCGGACCGGCCGCGGCTGGCTGATCAGCGAGATCTCGTTGTTGCGGACCGAGAAGATCTGGCCGTTGACTTCCCTCGCGGCATCGCTGGCGAGGTACACCGCCAGCGGCGCGATCTTGGCCGGCGTCATCTGCTGGATCCTGGCGACGCGGGCCTTCTGCTCGTCCGTGTCGGTGGGGATGGCGCCGATCATCCGGCTCCAGGCGAAGGGCGCGATGCAGTTGGACCGCACGTTGAACTTCAGCATGTCCAGCGCAATGGACTTCGACAGCGCCACGATGCCCAGCTTGGCGGCCGAGTAGTTGGCCTGCCCGAAGTTGCCGATCAGCCCCGAGGTCGAGGTCATGTGCACCATCGCGCCCGAGTTCTGTTCCTTGAAGAAGGTGGCGGCGGCGCGGCTCACGAAGTACGCACCGTAGAGGTGCACCTTGATGACCGCGTCCCATTCGTCCACCGACATCTTGTGGAAGAACCGGTCGCGCAGGATGCCGGCGTTGTTGACCACCGCGTCGATGCGGCCGAAGTGGTCGACCGCGCACTGGACGATCTTCGCGGCGCTGGCGGCGTCGGCCACGCTGTCGGTGCTGGGCACCGCCTCGCCGCCCAGGGCGTGGATCTCGTCGACCACCTGCTGCGCCGGGCCGGCGCTGCGGCCTTCGCCGTCGACGGCGGCGCCGATGTCGTTGACCACCACCCGCGCGCCGTGGCTCGCCATGGCGAGCGCGATGTCCCGACCGATGCCGCCACCCGCGCCGGTGACGACCACGACTTTTCCTTCAACCATCGGAATGCTCCAGAAATTGCTGCTTGACGACCCCGCCAGAATGCCATGGAGGGAATTGCGGCGGTTCGCCATTCCGAAAGAGGGCGTTCGGCGACAATCGCGGGTTGGGCGAACCGGTTACCCGCGGTTCGGACATTCCAGTATCACGAAAGTAAGCGCATGAGCACGACCCAATCCTCCATCATCTACACGCTCACCGACGAAGCTCCCTACCTGGCGACCGCCGCGTTCCTGCCGATCATCCGGACGTTCGCGGCGCCGGCCGGCATCGATGTCGCCACCAGCGACATTTCCGTGGCGGCGCGGATCCTGGGGAGTTTCCCGGAGTGCCTGACCGATGAGCAGAAGGTGCCGGACAACCTCGCCGAACTGGGCCGTCTGACCCTCAAGCCCGAAGCCAACATCATCAAGCTGCCCAACATCAGCGCCTCGGTGGCCCAGCTCAAGGCCGGCATCAAGGAACTGCAGGACAAGGGCTACAAGATTCCCGATTTCCCCGAGAACCCCCAGACGGCGGAAGAAAAGGACATCCGCGCGCGCTACAACAAGTGCACCGGCAGCGCGGTGAACCCGGTGCTGCGCGAGGGCAATTCGGACCGCCGCGCGCCCAAGGCGGTGAAGGAATACGCGCGCAAGAACCCGCACAGCATGGCCGACTGGAGCCAGGCCTCGCGCAGCCACGTTTCGCACATGCACCACGGCGACTTCTATCACGGCGAAAAGTCGATGACGCTGGACCGCGCCCGCGACGTCAAGATGGAGCTGATCACCAAGAGCGGCAAGACCATCGTGCTCAAGCCGAAGGTCGCGCTGCAGGATCGCGAGGTCATCGACAGCATGTTCATGAGCAAGAAGGCGCTGCTGGACTTCTACGAGCAGCAGATCGAGGACGCCCGCAAGACCGGCGTGATGTTCTCGCTGCACGTCAAGGCCACCATGATGAAGGTCTCGCACCCGATCGTGTTCGGCCATTGCGTCAAGATCTTCTATCGGGACGCCTTCGCCAAGCACGGCAAGCTGTTCGACGAACTGGGCATCAACGTCAACAACGGCATGGTCGATCTCTACAACAAGATCGCCACGCTGCCCCAGAGCAAGCAGGACGAGATCAAGCGTGATCTGCACGCCTGCCACGAGCACCGCCCCGAGCTGGCGATGGTCGACTCGGCCAAGGGCATCACCAACTTCCACTCGCCCAACGACGTGATCGTCGATGCGTCGATGCCCGCCATGATCCGCAACGGCGGCAAGATGTGGGGCGCCGACGGCCGCCTGAAGGACGTCAAGGCCGTGATGCCCGAGAGCACCTTCGCCCGCATCTACCAGGAGATGATCAACTTCTGCAAGTGGCACGGCGCCTTCGACCCGAAGACCATGGGCACCGTGCCCAACGTCGGCCTGATGGCGCAGCAGGCCGAGGAATACGGCTCGCACGACAAGACCTTCGAGATTCCCGAGGACGGCGTGGCCAACATCACCGACCTCGCGACCGGCGAGGTGCTGATGAGCCAGGACGTCGAGCAGGGCGACATCTGGCGCATGTGCCAGGTCAAGGACGCCGCCATCCGCGACTGGGTCAAGCTGGCCGTCACGCGTGCGCGCAACTCCGGCATGCCGGTGGTGTTCTGGCTCGACGCCTACCGCCCGCACGAGGCGCAGCTCATCACCAAGGTCAAGATGTACCTGCACGAGCACGACACCACGGGCCTGGACATCCAGATCATGAGCCAGGTGCGTGCGATGCGCTACACGCTGGAACGCGTGGTGCGCGGCATGGACACCATCTCGGCGACCGGCAACATCCTGCGCGATTACCTGACCGACCTGTTCCCGATCATGGAGCTCGGCACCAGCGCGAAGATGCTCTCGGTGGTTCCGCTGATGGCTGGCGGTGGCATGTACGAAACCGGTGCCGGCGGCTCGGCACCCAAGCACGTCCAGCAGCTGGTCGAGGAGAACCACCTGCGCTGGGATTCGCTCGGCGAGTTCCTTGCTCTCGCGGTGTCGCTGGAAGACCTCGGCATCAAGACCGGCAACGCCAAGGCCAAGCTTCTTGCCAAGACGCTCGATGCGGCCACCGGCAAGCTGCTGGACAACAACAAGTCCCCGTCGCCGCGCACCGGCGAGCTGGACAACCGCGGCAGCCAGTTCTACCTGGCCAAGTACTGGGCGGAAGAACTCGCCACACAGACCGAGGACAAGGATCTGGCGGCGCATTTCGCTCCCTTGGCCGCAGCGTTGGCCAAGGACGAGCAGAAGATCGTCGGCGAACTGGCTGCGGTGCAGGGCAAACCGGTGGACATCGGCGGCTACTACCTGCCGGACACGAAGAAACTGGAAGCCGTGATGCGTCCGAGCGCGACCCTGAACGCCGCTCTCGCAGCGGCGAATGCCTGAGCGCAAGGCGAGGGCTGCGGACGGGGTGCGGTAGCTCGCCGTCCTGTCCGCGGTGATCCTGGCCGGCGCGGTCGCGGGATGCGCGTCCCGCCCGGCGCCGCGGGTCACGATGCTCGGCGATGGCGTCCTCAAGTCGCCGACTGCGCAGGAAGCCGAGGCCTACTGCCGCAACTTCGGCGCACCGATGCGCTTCCTCGTCTTCAAGGGGCCGGGCGTGCCGGCCGGCGAAGTCACCTTCCGCTGCGACTGACGCGGCGGCCGCCAGGAAAGTCACACCTCGCGGGTCGCCTTCGAGGCGCCCGTGGATCGCGGTCAGGCTCTGGACCCGCGCCGGGTGTGCGCCAGCGCCAGCGCGAGACGCGCGCCGACCGCCGCGTTGTGCTTCACCAGTGCAATGTTCGTGGCCAGGCTTCGGTCGCCCGACAGCTCCCTGATGCGTGCCAGCACGAAAGGTGTGATGGCCTTGCCGGTGATGCCCTGCGCACCCGCCTCGGCGAGCGCCTGCCGCTGCAGCGCGTCGATCTCCCCGACGGACATTTCCGCGGACTCGGGCACCGGCACGCTCAGCACCACGCCGCCGGCGAGGCCGAGGTCCCATTTGGTGCGGATGAGCCGGGCCTGTTCGGCCGGATCGTCCAGCCGGTAGTCCGCACTGAAGCCGCTGTCGCGCGTGTAGAAGGCCGCGAAGTTGTCCTGCTCGCAACTGAGCACCGGGACGCCGTGCGTCTCCAGGTATTCGAGCGTGAGGCCGATGTCGAGGATGGACTTCGCGCCTGCGCAGACCACCGCGATCGAGGTCCGGGCGAGTTCCTGCAGGTCGGCGGAGATGTCGAAGCTTTCCTGCGCGCCGCGATGCACGCCGCCGATGCCGCCGGTCACGAAGACCTCGATGCCGGCAAGCGCGGCGCAGATCATCGTGCCCGCCACCGTGGTGGCGCCCACGCGGCCATTCGCGAGGACGGCGGGGAGGTCGCGCCGGCTCACCTTCTGCGCCTGGCCCGAACGGCCGAGGAACTCGAGTTCTTCATCCGACAGGCCGATGCGGATGCGTCCGCGCATGACCGCGATCGTCGCCGGCTCGGCGCCGAGGCTGCGGATCACGGCCTCCACCTCGCGCGCGGTCCGGACGTTGTCCGGGTACGGCATGCCGTGCGCGATGATCGTCGATTCGAGCGCCACCAGCGGCCGGCCCGCGGCCTGCGCCGCCATCACGGGGGCGCTGAAGGTGAGCCAGGAGCGAGGAAGGTCGGCCAGGGCCATGGCGGCACTATGCCAGAGCCATGGCCGCGATCGGGCAAAAAATCTGCGGCCTCGCTGCCTGGACGTGCTAGGCCCTGAGCAGGTGCTTCAGCAGCTTCCCGGTCGCCGTGCGGGGCAGCGCATCGACGAACTCGTAGCCGCGCGGGATCTTGTAGCGGGCCAGCTTCGGGACCAGGAATTCGCGCAGCGACTCCGCGTCGAGCGTGCGGCCCGGCTTCGCGGCCAGAACCGCCGTCACGGTCTCGCCCCATTCGGGGTGCGGCCGGCCGATCACCGCCACGTCCTGCACGTCGGGGTGCGTCGACAGCACGTCCTCGACCTCCTTCGAGTAGACGTTCTCTCCGCCGGTGATGATCATGTCGCGCAGCCGGTCGACGACGAACAGGAAGCCGTCCTCGTCGACGCGCGCCAGATCGCCGGTGCGATACCAGCCCTGCGGATCGAAGGCCGCCGCCGTGGCCTCGGGGTTGTCGAGGTAGCCCTTCATGATGGCGGGCGAGCGCAGGTGGATCTCGCCGACCGCGCCCGCCGAGCAGCGCCGACCGTCCGCGTGGCGCACTTCGATCGCCACGCCGGGAACGCCCGCGCGGCCGATGGAGCCGGCCTTGGCGATGGCTTCCTCCGGGTAGAGCACCGTGCCGAGCGGCCCGGATTCGGTCATGCCGTAGACCTGCACGAAACGGTCGCTGCCGTAGCTCTCGGCCAGCTTGCGCGCCATGTCCGCGCCGAGCGGGCCGCCGCCGTAGGCCCACATGCGCATCGCGCTGAAGTCGTAGGACTTGACGTCGGGCACGACCGCCAGCGGCGCGAGGAACGCGATCGGCGCGCCGAAGGTGAAGCTGATGCGCTCCTGCGAGAGTGCATCGAGAAACGGCTTCGGCGCGTACTCACGCAGCATCACCGCGCTGCCGCCCATCAGCAGCGTGCCGAGCAGCCAGTTGTTGAGCGGCGACGAGTGCCACACCGGCATCGCGATCAGCGTGCGCTCGTTGCGCGTGAGGCCGGTGCCCGCCGCCGCGCAGATCGCCGCGAAGAACACATTGCCGTGCGTGTGCAGGCAGCCCTTGGGCTTGCCGGTGGTGCCGGAGGTGTAGAGGATCTGCGCCAGCGCGTCGGAAGCGGGCGCGGGCAGGTCGTCGGTCTCGGGCGCGGCCCGCTCCAGCAGTTCTTCGAGCAGCGGCAGGCCGCCGGCGGCGGTGTCGGTGGCGATCCACGTCACCGGGTGGGCGACGCGCTGCGCAACCGGTGCGAGCGCACCGTCCACCACGCAGAGCCGGCTGCCCGAGTGGCCGAGGATGTAGTCGATCTCCGGCGCCTGCAGCTTTTGGTTGATCGGCACCACGGCGGCACCGAGCCGCCATGCACCGAACATCGCGATCACGAAGCCCGGCGTGTTGAAGCACAGCAGCGCGACCTTGTCGCCCGCGCCCACGCCCTGGGCACGCAGAACGGCGGCGGCGCGTCGCGAGAGTTCGGCGAACTCGGCGTAGCTGTAGGAGCGGCCGGCGGCGCGCAGGCATTCCTTGTCGGCCTGCACGCGCGCGTGCTGGTCGATCACCGAAACGAAATCCGTCATCGTGCGCCGCGCCTCACTGCCAGGCGGCGCGCAGCAGCGCGGCCGGATCGGTGGTGCCCGCGCTGATGCCGGTCACTGGTCCCCAGTCGGGATCGAAGCGGCTGCCGATGAAGGCGGCCGATGCCTCGGGGCTCGCATGTTGCAGCATCAGGCAGGCCTGCGCCGCGAGCACCAGGCGCTGCGTGAAGCGGCGGGCCTGCCGTTCGAGCTGCTCCGGCGGGAGCTGGATGGCGTCGCGCAGCCATTGGGTCTGCGCCAGCACCGTCGTGTCCTGCGAGGCGATGTCCTGGAGATGGTCGAGCACAAGATGCACGTCGCCCGGATTGCGCGAGACCGCGCGCAGCACGTCCAGGCTCATCACGTTGCCCGAGCCTTCCCAGATCGAGTTGACCGGCGCTTCGCGGAACAGGCGGCCCATGGGGCCGGTTTCCACATAGCCGTTGCCGCCGAAGACTTCCATCGCCTCGCCGGTCAATGCCACGGCGCGCTTGCAGTTCCAGAACTTGGCGGCTGGCGTCATCAGGCGGCGCCACGCGACGTCGAGCGGCTCGGTCGAGCCGAAGTGCGATGCGAGGTCCATCGCCAGCAGCGTCGCGGCTTCGGATTCGAGGGCCATGTCACCGAGGAGCTCGGTCATCACCGGCTGGTCGGCCAGCGCTTTGCCGAAGGCGTGGCGGTTGCGGGTGTAGTGCATCGCCTGCGCGAGCGCCTGGCGGATGAAGCCGGCGCTCGACAGCGCGCAGTCGAGCCGCGTGTAGGTCGCCATCTCGATGATGGTCGGGATGCCGCGGCCTTCCTCGCCGACCAGCACGGCCCAGGCTTCCTTGAACTCCACCTCGCTGCTGGAGTTGGAGCGGTTGCCCACCTTGTCCTTCAGGCGCTGGATGTGGATCGCGTTCTTGGTGCCGTCCGGCCGCCAGCGCGGCACGAAGAAGCACGACGAGCCGCGCTCGTCCGTCTTCGCGAGCACCAGGTGGCCGTCGCACATCGGCGCGGAGAAGAACCACTTGTGGCCGGTGATGAGGAACTCGCTGCCCCACGGACCCTGGCCGTGCGGCACGGCGCGCGTGGTGTTGGTGCGCACGTCGCTGCCGCCCTGTTTCTCGGTCATGCCCATGCCGACCGTCATCGAACGCTTCTGTTCGAGCGGCACGTCACGCTCGTCGTGTTCGGTCGCGGCCAGCTTCGATGCGACCGCGCCATAGAGCGCGCCGTTGAGGCGCATCACCGGGATGCACGCCTTGGTCATCGTCGTCGGGCAGGTCGAGCCGGATTCGATCTGGCTGTGCATGTAGAGCGATGCGCCGTAGCCGGTCCACGCGGAAGGCCGCTCGTCGAAGAAGGGCAGGTTGGCGATGCCGTTGCGACGCGCGATCGACATCATGGTGTGCCACGCGGGATGGAACTTCACGAAGTCGATGCGCTGGCCGGTGGGCGAATGCGTGTGCAGTTCGGGCTCGTAGTGATTGGCGTCCTCGGCTGCGCGCAGCGTGGCCTCGCTGCCGTATTCGGCGCCCTGGCGTACGAGTTCCGCATCGCGCCACTCGGCCCCGCCGCGCGCGACCGCACGGCACAAGGCCGGGTCGCTGGTGTAGACGTTGTAGTCCTTGAGTTCGGGAACCTGGTTGTCCGGGTGGATGCCGATCATGGTGTGTCTCCCTGGAGGGTTGAGAAAAGTAGATGCGTCAGGCGCGCTCGCGCAGCACCAGCGTCTGGATGGCCACGCCGATGGGGCCCCGCTCGTCGTACAGGCGCGAAAGCGTCGTGCCCGTGCCGGCGCCATCGGCCTGCGTTTCGGCGGCCACGCCGATCCATTCGCCGAGGGGCTGGCGCGTCAGGTGCACGCTGAGGTCGGCGTTGGAAAACAGGTAGCGCTGCGCCGGCAGGACCCAGCTCAGCCCATTGCCGAAGTCGGCCGCGGCGCACGCGCGCATGGCCGGCGACGTGGGCGTGTCCTGCACCATCGGCACGACGAGCCGGAACCATGCGGCGGCCGGTCCAGGCTGCGATGGATCGCCGTGCGCCACCCGCGATTCGATGGCGCCGCGGTGGAAATAGACGCCTTCGGGCAGGCCGGGAATGCGCACCTGCCGATCGCATTGCTGCGGCGGCGGCAGCAGTTGCGCGGGCGACCAGCCGGGCAGGCCGTCGGGCAGGTCGAGCGTCTGCGTGCGCAGCAAGAGCGCATGCGCGCGCGCGACCAGCGTGTCGCCGGCCAGCAGGTCGATGCCGATGCGGGTGGTGGAGCGGGACGCCTGCGTGGTGCAGCGCGAGCTCAGCGTGCCGAGCGGCACCGGCTTGACGAGTTCGACGCTCAGTCGCGCGAGCTGCCAGCCCGGCTCGGTGACGGAGGTTTCGGCGATGTGCGCGAGAAGCGCGGAGGGCGCGCCGCCGTGCTGTGCGCGCGGGTCCCAAGGCCCCCGCGCCAGTTCGGTGGCATGCCAGGTCTCGCGTTCACGGACGAACACGGCGGACGGTCGGCTGTCGGTCATGGGGTGTCTCCTGTGCGGCTTGCTTTGTGCGGCTCCGACCGGGCTGCACAATGCGCTCCGATGGGCGCCAAAAATTCTAGGAAGAAGATGCGTCGAAGGTGTTCGGTTTCTGCCGCATGAAGACAAAGGTCGGTCGTTCCGCGTCTCTCCCCCGGAGAAAGCCGCGCCAGTCCCGTGCGCGCCACACCTCGCAGGCGCTTCAGGACGCCTTTGTTCGGCTTTTGGTGGAGCGGGGCTATGCGGGCATCACCATCCGCGAACTGGTCGCGGTGGCCGGCACCGGGCTCGGCAGCTTCTACGAATACTTCGCCAGCAAGGAAGACTTGGCGCGCGTCTGCCTGCACTTGCGCTCGAAGGCGCTCCTGATGGCGCTGCACGATGCGGTGGAATGGAATACCGGCCGGCCGTTTCGCGAGATCGTCCAGGCGGTCATCGAGTCGCAGGCGGAGGCCCATCGCGAACAACCGCAGGAGTGGGGCGCGCACTACCTGCTGGAGCGGCACCTGTCGGGCCCCGAGGCCTATCGCAAGATGTACGACCGCTTCGTCGTCGAATGGGTCGCTGCGCTCGATGCGGCGGTGGACCTCTCACCGGCATGCGACAAGCGCGAAGCCGCGCGCGTGAGCTTCTCCATCATGTACGGCCTGTTCGCCCATTCGCACATCGGCGCGAGCGGAAGTCCCGACCTGCAGGCGTTGTCGCGGCAAGCGTGCACGGCGATCTGCGCCTATCTGGAAACGCAAAGGAAGTGAGGGCTGGATGCTGAGGATCGTGAAACGGATCGCGCTCGTGGCGGTGACGGCCGTCGTGGTGCTTGTCGGTGTTCGGATCTACGACATCCAGCGGGGACCACCGCTCTCGTCGTGGCACACGCATGTGCCGCACGAGCTCTCGGGCGAGGCGCTGCGCACGGCGAACTGGCCGGCCTACCTCGCCGCGGAAAGCGCGGCCTTCGCGGAAGTGCGGGCCGAGGTGACCGGCAAGCTCCCGGCCGAGGCGCGGATCGCGAGCAACCGCTACTTCGAGGGCAGCCCGATGTACCCGGGCCGGTTCAAGCAGGACTGGAACCGCTCGTACGTGCTCGAGCCCGAAGGCACGCCCAGGGGCGTCGTCGTGCTGCTGCACGGGCTGACCGATTCGCCCTACAGCCTGCGCCACATCGCCGGGCTCTACCGCGACCACGGCTTCGTCGCCATCGGCATCCGCATGCCGGGCCACGGCACCGTGCCGGCGGGCCTCACGCGCGTGGAGTGGCGCGACTGGCTCGAAGCCGCGAAGCTCGCGGTGCGGGAGGCACGTCGCCGCGTGGCGGCGCCATTGCCGCTGCACATCGTCGGCTATTCCAACGGCGGCGCGCTGGCGATGAAGTACGTGCTCGATGCGCTGGACGACAAGAGCCTCGCACGGCCCGATCGGCTGGTGCTCCTCACGCCGATGATCGGCGTCACCGAGCTGTCGCGCTTCGCCGGCATCCTCGGCTGGCCTGCGGTGGTTCCGCCTTTCGCGAAGGCGGCCTGGCTCGGCATCGTGCCGGAGTTCAATCCGTTCAAGTACAACTCGTTCCCGGTGAACGGCGCGCGTCAATCGTCGCTGCTCACGCGGGACCTGCAGGAGCACATCGTGCGTGAGGAGCGCGCGGGGCGGCTTGCGCAATTGCCGCCGATCCTGACCTTCCAGTCGCTCGCGGATGCGACCGTGAGCACGAGCGCGATCGTGACCGCGCTCTACGCGCGGCTCCCGGCCAACGGCAGCGAGCTGGTGCTGTTCGACCTCAATCGCAACGCCAAGTTCGGCCCGCTGCTTCGCGATGCGAGCGATCCGCAAAGCAGCCGCCTGCTGCCGCCCGCGCCCAGAAGCTTCAGGGTCACGTGGATCGCCAATGTCGATGCGGACACGCCTCGCATGGTCGAGCGGGTGACCGAGGCCGGCGCGTCTGCCGAGCACGCGCGGCCGCTCGCGTTCGAATATCCGCCCGACGTGTTCTCGCTGTCGCACGTCTCGCTGCCGTTTCCGGTGAGCGATGCGCTGTACGGGCTGCATCCCGACGGCAAGGAAGACTTCGGCATCCGCATCGGCGCGCTGGCGGTGCGCGGCGAGAACCGCACGCTGGTGGTGGGCTTCGACATGCTGTCGAGGCTGCAGTCGAACCCGTTCTATCCGTACATGGCCGAGCGGATCGGCGAGACGATCCCGGCGAAGTGAGTGCGCCTATGCAGCCGGATCGGGCGACTGCGAAGTGGCGGCGGCCCGTCGCTGCTGCCATATCACGTAGGGCATCGAAAGCGCGATGTTGACGAGCAGGTAGAGCATGATGGCTGCCGTCACGCCGTGTTCGTTCGGATAGTTGAAACTCGCCAGCGTCAGCGCGATTCCAGGATGGCGCGAGGCGGTCGACAGGCCCAGCACCACGCGGTCCTCCAGCTCGGGGCCGCCCAGCCAATGGCCCGCCGCGAGACCCACGACGACGAAGACGGCGATGGCCAGGAGCGTCCCGTTGCCAATGAGCGCCATGATCGCGTTCCTGCTGTTGAAGACGACCAGAAGCGCCACCGCCACCAGCAAGAGATTCCCGAGGGTCACGAGCGGGCCTGCGAAGCGGGCGGCGGTCGCCGAGACCAGGACGCGAACCGCCATGCCTGCAGCGAGCGGCAGGATGATGGACTTGAGGATCACCTTGATGACGGCGACGGGCTGCAATGCGAAGGACCGGTCGAAGACAAGCTCGAGAAGCCTCATGCCCAGCGGCAGGACCACGAGCGACAGGATCGCCATCGTCACGAGCAGACCCAATGCGTAGGACGCCCGCCCGCCGGCCTTGCCGCCTTTCTTGAGCAGCAGCGGTGGCACTGGCGACAACGCCAGCGCCACCAGCGCGACCTCGATCTCGTGACGAAATTCGAACGTCTTGTCTGGCGCAATGGCGACGATCGGCATGACGAAAAACATCGCCACGAAAGAGCGGGCGAAGCGCCGGGGCCGGCGCACGACGTAGAGCATGTCGTCCAAGGTGGCCGTCAGGCCGAATCCGAAGACGGTGGCCATGACGCTCGCCTGCATTGCGAGCACGATCATTTCCTGCGCGCTCATTTCGGGCTCCCAGCACTGACAGGCCAGGGTCTCGAGGTACTCATCGATCGATCCCTCCGGTTGTCGATGGCGACGGCTACAGGAGCGCGCCGACCAGCTTCCCCAACACTTCGTCGAACGGCACCAGCGTCAACGCCACCAGGCCGAAGGGCAAGGCACTGGCTGCACCCAGCGCGATCACGCTGCGCAGTTCGACGGGCACCAACCTCAGGGTGTGTGCCTTGTCGACGGACTGAAACAGATCCGCCACTGCCGAGAAATCGGCCGAGGACAGCGGCTCGGATGTTTCCTCGCCCTGATTGCCGTGCATCCATTTGTCTTCGAACTCCTCGCCGACACGCTGCGCGAGTGCGCCATAGGTCGCAACGGCCCGGTGCCAGGTCCGCAAGAGGGGGCCGCTGAACACGAGCAGCGGCGCCGTGAAGACGATCACCACGCCGACGACGGTTCCGAATGCCGCGCGGCCCAGTTGTTCGAGGGACACCGTCCCGCCCGTCAGGAGATGCGCCATCTCCATCGCCGCCACGGTCACGCCGATCGCGACGCCGAGGATCGAGAAGCTGGGGAGGGAATAGCTCACGAACATCAGTCCGGCAGCGCCTTCCGGATGTGCCGCGACCAGGCGCAGCTCCAGCCGGGACACCAGCCAGAGGTAGCGCGCCCAAAGAAACACGCGCCAGCACCACCCGAGCAACAGGACCAGGAGGATCGGAAGGCTGACCAGCGCATGCCACCAGCTCGCGAGCGAGCGGCCCAGCGGAGCACCGGTCGGGCTTCGATGCCAGTCGGGCAGGAAGGATGCGGGAACGTGCTGGATGAGCAGCAACGCGATCACATAGGCCAGCACGACGGCGAGGGCTTCGACGGGCCATCCGTCGCGCAATCGCCGGATGGAGCGGACGATCTTTTCGTAGGCCGGTGCCTGCGACGACGGCACGATGCCTCGTTCGCGGAACGTGTGGGCCAGGGCGCCCAGGCGAGGGATGCAGATCGCTTCGGCCAGCACGAAGAGCGGTGCCACGATCAGGGAGCGCGCATGCACCGAGGCATCGCGCAGGAAGGCTTGCCATACATCGACGTTGCCGACGGCCAGGGCGACCAGCGCCAGCGCCAGCAGGGGCAGCCAGCCCACGCACACGACGACGATCGCGCGGCGCACGACGTGCCGGTGTTGCGGATCGAAGCGCCCCCACAGCCGCAACAGGCGCAGCGGCGGGCCTCCGTCGAAAAGACCGTATTCATTGCCGGGGCCGGACGCGGGCCCGGCGGAAGTCTTGTCGGGTCCCATTGCTTCAGTCGACCATGAGCCAGACGGCGCTGGCGGCCCCCAGCACGATGATGGCGATCGTCAGGAGCGAGACCGACAGCGAACTCGGCTCGAAGCGCTCCTCGACGATCTGCGCGTGGACTCGGCGATAGCGAAGCAGCGCCCAGAGCAACAGCGCGATGCCCAGGACGACCATGCCCAGTCCGACGTTGGCCGTGTCGCGAAACGGAAACGAGGCATGGCCGAGCTTGTCCGCCTCGCCGCGTTGCTGAAGGTAGATGCTGAAGCGGTTGATCGTGATGCCGAAGCTCATCAGCGAGAGGCTGGTGCGCAGGTAGGCCAGATGGGTTCGCTCGTTGGCGAGGTGAGATCGCGCGTCGGACAGCGCGGTGCGATGCTCCGCCAGCTGCGTCGACGACCGGCCAGAGGATGTCTGCGGGCTGGCGCCGACGGCCTTGGCCGGATCCGGCGGGAGGTCGGGGAGTTGGGGTTCGGTCATGAACGCTCTCCTTGGTTGGCGCGGGCGAGTTCCGCGTTCTCGCGAGCGATCTTTCGCGCGGTCTCGAGGTCGCGCCCCAGGAAGAAGCCGAGCACGGTCCGGATCGCCGCGATGGTTCCGAGGCGGCCGAGTTCATCCCAGCTCGGCGAAACCACGGTCGAGACCAGGTCCGCCGCAAGAAGGAATTCGAGGCCCACCATCGTCCAGCGCGACAGGCCTTGCCAGACGTCCAGTGCGACCTCGCTCGGCGAGTGGCGCTGGAGCAGGCCGGCCACGAGGTTCCATAGCGCATGCAACGCACCGAGGGTGAGCAACGCCAGCGTCGCTGCTTCCAGCAATTGCGACAGCAGGTGTGCGGAGGCATGCAGCGCTTCTTCCATGTGGACTCCGAGGGCTTGCTAGGGCGACGGGGGCTGCTCGTCATTCCCCTGGGCCATGGCGATGCCCACGGCCTCCAGCAGATCGTCGCTCGAGAAGGGCTTGCGCAGCAGGCGAATGCCGCTCGCCTCGAGCGCCGTGCGTTCGAGGGACGCCTCGTCGCTGGCAGTGATGAAGACGACCGGGATCCGCCGCCTCGCCGCGCGCAAGCGCGCTTGCACCTCGAAGCCGGACAGTCCCGGCATGTGGATGTCCAGAATCGCGCACGTCGGTTGCTCGGCCGTCGCGGAAGTGAGGGAGGCCAGGAAGTCCTCGCCCGATGCGAACGCAGCCACCCGGTAGTCGGCCAGCCGAAGAACGCGGCCGAGCATGGTCCGCACTGGAGGTTCGTCGTCCACCACGGCAATTAATGGAACGGTGCTGTCCACCGTTGCAAGATACCGCTTCGTACCGGCGCTCGCGACTGATCTTTGGTTTAGTGCGACGTCTCGATGCCGAGCCTTGCCGCGATGTGCATCAGCTCCGCGACCGTGTGTGCCTGCATGCGTTCCATGATCCGGGCGCGGTGGAACTTGACGGTCTGCTCGACGATGCCGAGATCGCTGGCGATCTGCTTGTTGAGCCGGCCTTTCGCCAGCGCGGCAAGCACCTCGCGCTCACGGGTGGTCAACATGGCGAGGCGGTCCTTGTAGGCCGTGATTTCTTCCCTCGCGCGGCAAGCTGACGCGTCCTCCCTGATGGCTGCGCGCACGGCAGCGGCCAATGCGCTGCAGGTGACCGGCTTGGTCAGGAAGTCCGCGGCGCCTGCCTTGATGGCCTGCACCGACATCGGGATGTCGCCGTGCCCGGTGAGAAAGACGATCGGCAGCGTGTCACCCGATTCGGTCAGCCGTCGCTGCAGGCCCAGTCCGTCGAGGCCGGGCATGGTGACGTCGAGCACGAGGCAGCCCTGCGTCTTGGGGCCGGGCCATGCGAGGAAGGCCTCCGCCGACTCGAAGCTCTCCACGTTCCAGCCGTCCTCGCGCAGCATCCTCGACAGGGATTTGCGCACCGCAGGGTCATCGTCGACGAGATAGATGGTTTCCATGTCGCAGGCCCGGGTCAATTCTGCTGCCGCACCGGCCATGTGACGCGAAAGGTCGCGCCGCCCTCCGGGTTGTTGGTGGCGGCGAGCGTCCCGCGATGCGCCGCGACGATCGATTGGCAGATCGCGAGCCCGATGCCCGTGCCGCCGGCCTTGGTGCTCCAGAACGCGCCGAAGATGTCCTGGAGGTCCCCGGGGGGGATGCCGACTCCGCGGTCGATGACCTGAAAGCTCACGTTGGCACCGTCGAGCACGGTCCGTACCGTGAGCGTGCGCCGTGCAGGGTCGACGTCGATCATGGCGTCCGCGGCGTTGAGGATGAGGTTCAAGAGAACCTGCTGCAACTGGACCCGGTTGCCCTCGACGAGGGGCAGGGGCGCGAGTTCGGTCGCGGCCGAGACACGACGGGTCACCAGCTCCGGGCGTGTCAGTTCGAGCGTCTCGGACACCAGTTCGTTGAGATCGATCGGTGCAAGTTGCATCTCGCCACGACGAAAGAGCGCTCCGAGTCGCCGGATGACTTCTGCCGCGCGCCGATCTTCCGTGACGATGTCGTTGCAGATGTCCTTCAGTTCCGCGAGGTCGGGGTTGCCCCGGCCCAGCATCTTCCGCGCTGCCTCCGCATTGCCAAGAATCGCCGCCAGCGGCTGGTTCAACTGGTGCGCGATGGCAGCCGAGAGCTGCCCCATCATGGACACGCGCGTCATGTGCGTGAGCGCGGCCCGGTCCTTTTCGGCCTGGAGCTCCGCCGTCTTTCGCGCCGACGCCGTACGCCGGCGCAGCCGTCGCTCGACGAGCAATGCCGCGATGAGTGCAGTCTGGAGCAGCATGACGATGAAGATCAGCAGCGCCTGATGGCGATACTTCTCCCAGATCGTCGGCTCCTTGAAATGCACCACGGCGTCCGGCGGCACGTCGTTGTCGGCCATGCCCCACCTTTGCGCCTGTCGCCAGTCGATCTGCATCACCGACGGTATCCTGGCCGGCAGATGCAGGTCCGAGGGCGCGGTACCGTCCAGCACGCCGTTGACCGCGTTCGCCGCCTGTCGCCCCATTTCGAGATAGGTCGGCATCCGTCCACCCACGACGCCCGTTCCGATGAACGTGCTGAACGGCCCGTAGACCGGCGCTGCGGAGGCCTTGGCGATGAGCGCCGCGCTGTCGCGGGGAGCGAATTCGCGCCCCGTGCCGTCCACGAAATACCCGGGCGTGAACACCACGTCGCCATCGCCGAGCGCGCGCAGCCGCTGCTCGAGGGCATCGGTCGCCAGGCCCGACAGGAACTCCACCGTCGCCCGCGTGTCGAGGCCGGCCACGGCATCACGGGCCTTGATCTCCCACTTGCGATCGCGAATGCCCGACCCGGTGACGACGACCAGCCTTCGGGCGGCCGGGCGCCATCGCATCGCCTGCTCGATCGTGCCCGCGAAGTCGTAGTCGATCGGCACGCCGATCACATCCGCCGGCAGTGGGGGAATCGACTTCAGGTAGGCGATTTCGATGGCCAGGTGAACCACCGGTACGTTCGGGAACAACTCGGCGCGATGGCCAAGCAGGAATTCGAGCGCAGGCTCGCCGGCCGCGACGATCGCTTCAGGGGGGCGTGTCGCGTACTTGTCCCGCAGATAGGTCGCGACGGTTGCGTCGAATGCGGGCCCGGAAAAGGTGGGCCGATCGAGAAACTCCTCGAAGATGTCGACACGTCGGGCGGGTACGCGCGCGATCCCCTCCCGGATTCCTCGATCGGCGTCGATGTTGGCTGGCAACACGCGGTTGTTCGAGAAGATCACCAATACGTTCTTCGACGGCGCCGCCACGCCGGGCAGCGATGTCACGAGACACAGGACGATGAGAAGCAGGCTGGGGCGCATGATGGTGTCGCGCCCATTCTCCGTACGCAACCGTGGCTGGACATTGGCACAAAGTGCAACTCTGGTTGCACTTCGGGGCAGGTTGCCACTAAACCAAGGTCTAGTGGCGTGGCGCACGGCGTGTTGCTACCTTCGACCCGACGGCGAACACCCCAGGAGCAGCACGATGGCGAAAAGCAAGCAACCGAACATCCTTGTCATGTGGGGCGACGACATCGGTCAGTCGAACCTGAGTTGCTACACGAAAGGCATGATGGGTTATCGCACGCCCAACATCGACCGGATCGCGAAGGAAGGGATGATCTTCACGGATTCCTACGCCGAGCAGAGCTGCACGGCGGGGCGTGCGTCGTTCATCACCGGCCAGTGCGGCCTGCGCACGGGCCTCACCAAGGTGGGACTGCCCGGCGCGGAGCTGGGGCTCAAGGCCGAGGACATCACTATCGCCGAGGCGCTCAAACCGCTGGGCTACCGCACGGGCCAGTTCGGCAAGAACCACCTGGGCGACCGCGACGAGCATCTGCCGACCATGCACGGCTTCGACGAGTTCTTCGGCAACCTCTACCACCTGAACGCCGAAGAAGAGCCCGAGGAAGTCGACTATCCGAACGTGAAGGACTTCCCCGAGTTCAAGAAGAAGTACGGCCCGCGCGGCGTGCTGCATTGCTGGGCCGACGGCAAGGGTGGCCAGAAGATCGAGAACACGGGTCCCCTGACCAAGAAGCGGATGGAGACCTGCGACGACGAGTTCCTGGCCGCGGCCAAGAAGTTCATCCAGGCCGCTCACGACGCGGGCGAGCCGTTCTTCGTGTGGTTCAACACCTCGCACATGCACGCATGGACGCATGTGAAGCCCGAGAGCCGCGGGCAATCCGGCCGCTGGCAATCGGAGTACCACGACGTGATGATCGATCACGACAAGTGCATCGGCGAGCTGCTCGACTTCCTGGACCAGCTCGGCATCGCGGACAACACCTTCGTGCAGTACAGCACCGACAACGGCCCGCACATGAACACCTGGCCGGATGCGGGAACGACGCCGTTCCGCAACGAGAAGAACTCAAGCTGGGAAGGCGCCTATCGTGTCCCGTGCATGGTCCGCTTCCCGGGCAAGATTCCGGCCGGATCTGAATCGAACGAGATCATCAGCCACCTGGACTGGTTCCCGACCATCCTTGCGATCGCCGGCGAGACCGACATCAAGGAGAAACTGAAGAAGGGCTACAAGATCGGCAAGAAGACCTACAAGGTCCACCTCGACGGCTACAACCTGGCTCCGTACCTGACCGGCAAGGAGGCCAAGAGTCCGCGCCCGGGCTTCATCTACTTCACGGACGATGGCGATGTCGCGGCGCTGCGCTACGACCACTGGAAGATGCTGTTCATGGAGCAGCGTGTCACCGGCACGCTCAAGATCTGGCAGGAGCCCTTCGTGGTGCTGCGCACGCCTTACATCTTCAACTTGCGGATGGACCCGTACGAACGCGCACAGATCACGTCGAACACGTACTACGACTGGATGTTCCGCCACATCTTCCTGCTGGTGCCTGCGCAAGCCATCGTCGCGGAGTTCCTGGCGACCTTCAAGGAGTTCCCGCCGCGGCAGAAGGCAGCGAGCTTCAGCCTCGACCAGGTCATCGAGAAGATGACCGAGGCGTCTGGCGGCGGAGGCCACTGAGCGGCACGCCTGCGCCGATAGCGCCCGGGCTCAGCGCCTGCGGCCCGGCGTGTCGTCCTTGGGCTGCAGGTGCCAGCCGGCCATGTTCTTCTCGGCATCGCGCGCGCGTTGCTCGTTGAGCTTCTTGGCCGCGAGTTGCGCCGACATTTCGAGCTTGCGGAGGTCGCGCTGGGTGAGCGAGTCGTCCGGCGCGAAGCTGAAGCAGCACAGCGTGCCGTAGACGCGGCCGTCGTCGAGCACGACTGGCGTGCTCAGATGCGCGCCGACAGGGAAGGGCGTGGCTGGCAGCTCGGAGAAATTCGGCTCGGCCTTGGCGTCCTTCACGAGGTGGGGCAGGCGGCCATCGACCACGTATTGGCAGAAGGACTCCTCCAGCGGTGCCGACTCACCTTCGGCGATCACCTGGCTGCCGGGCTTGGCGTCGACGCGCTTGAAGACACGACGGCCATCCACGAATTCGGAGACGAAGACCACGTCCATCTTCAGATGCTCGCGCAGCAGGCTCAGCACTTCGGTGATGGAGGGGTTGATCAGCGCGTCGCCGCCGTCGGCCGTCGCGACCAGCAGTTCGCTGACGCGCACTTCGAGTGCATCCGGTTCGTAGCCCAAGTCATGAAGCACGGTGAAATCTCCTTCGCCCAGAAAAAATGCCCCGCATGACGACGGATCATGCGGGGCATTGTGTGTTGGTGGGCCCTGAGTGACTCGAACACTCGACCTACGGATTAAGAGTCCGCTGCTCTACCAACTGAGCTAAGAGCCCCTGATTGACGACATTTGATGTGTCGTTTCAGGCAATCCCACGATTATAGCCACAAAGTTGGCAGCTTTCCTCAGACGCGTTCAAAAATGCACGCGATGCCCTGGCCGCCCCCGATGCACATGGTCACCAGCGCATAGCGGCCCTGGATGCGTTCGAGCTCGTAGAGCGCCTTGACGGTGATGAGCGCACCGGTCGCGCCGATCGGATGGCCGAGCGAGATGCCCGAGCCGTTCGGATTCACCTTCGCGGCATCGAGGCCGAGGTCCTTCGAGACGGCGCAGGCCTGCGCGGCGAAGGCTTCGTTGGCTTCGACCACGTCCATGTCCGATGCCTTGAGACCGGCCTTTTCCAGTGCCTTGCGCGATGCCGGCACCGGGCCGATGCCCATGTAGGCCGGGTCCACGCCCGCGAAGGCATAGGCCACGACGCGCGCCAGCGGCTTGAGGCCGCGGCGGGCGGCTTCTTCCTTTTCCATCAGCACGACCGCGGCCGCGGCGTCGTTGAGGCCCGAGGCGTTGCCCGGCGTGACCGTGCCGTTCTCCTTCAGGAAGGCCGGCTTGAGCTTGGCCATGTCCTCGATCCTGGCGTCGAAGCGCACATGCTCGTCGGTGTCGAACTGCGACGGGCCCTTGCGGCTTTCGAGCGGCACCGGAACGATCTGCGACTTGAAGTAGCCGCTCTCGATCGCCTTCTGCGCGCGCTGGTGGCTGGCGAGCGCGGTCTGGTCCTGCTGCTCGCGGCTGATGTCCCACTTCTTGGCGACGTTCTCGGCCGTGATACCCATGTGGATGTTCTGGAACGGGTCGTGCAGTGCGCCGATCATCATGTCGACCATCTTGGTGTCGCCCATGCGCGCGCCCCAGCGTGCGGTGAGCGAGGCGAAGGGCGCGCGGCTCATGCTCTCGGCCCCGCCGCCGACCGCGACCTTGGCATCGCCGAGCTGGATGCTCTGCGCTGCGGTCACGATCGCCTGCAGGCCCGAACCGCAGAGGCGATTGACGGTGAGAGCGGGCGTTTCCTGCGCGCAGCCGCCTTCGATCGCGGCCACGCGGGCCATGTACATGTCGCGCGGTTCGGTGTTGATCACGTGGCCGAAGACCACGTTCTCCACATCCTTGCCGTCGACCTTGGCGCGGGCGAGCGCTTCCTTGGTGACCAGCGCGGCCAGGCGCGTGGGTGGGACGTCCTTCAGGCTTCCGCCGAAAGTACCGATGGCGGTGCGAACCCCGCTGACGACGACAACTTCTTTCATGACGAGTCTCTCCATTGCAGACGAAACGCGAATGATGCCAGCGAGCGGTTTGTTACGACTGACGCCAGCGTTACCATGCCTGCCCGAACCAGGAGGCTGCGATGAGCGAAGCCAACACTCCCCGTCACGTCGTGATCACCGGTGCCGCCGGCGCGCTGGGGCGCGCCGTGGTGCAGCACTTTCTTGACCAGGGAGCGCGCGTGGCGCTGATCGACCATCGCATGGCGCACCTGACGGCGGTCTTCCCCGGTCTCGACAATTCGCAACATCTTCTCGTGGAGGCCGACGTGACCTCGGCGCCCTCGATGGCGGATGCGGCGCGGGGCATTCTCTCCACGTTCAAGCAGGTCGATGCGCTGGTTCATATCGCCGGCGGCTTCGAGATGGGGGATGCGGTGCACGCGCTCGACCGCGCCACGTGGGATCGCATGATGAATCTCAACGCCTGGTCCTTCGTGGCGGTCACGCAGGCGCTGGTCCCTTCGATGATCGAACGCAAGAGCGGCAGCGTGGTCGCCGTCAGCGCCAAGACAGCGTCGCGTGGGCTGCCGGCGATGGCGGCCTACATTGCGTCCAAGAGCGCGCTGCAGCGCCTGGTGGAGGCTTCCGCGGCCGAACTGAAGGAACACGGCATTCGCGTCAACAGCATCGCGCCGAGCGTGCTCGATACACCGGCCAACCGCAGCGCGATGCCCAAGGCCAGTCCCGCCGGGTGGGTTTCGACGAACGTCGCGGCGCAGACCATCGGATTTCTCGTCTCGCCCGCTGCAGAGGCGCTGCACGGCCAGCACCTGACGCTCGACGCCTGAGCCCTCGCGGCCGCTTCGGGGGCCATCGCCTGTACTTGCACCAAGGTGCAGGCCGCTTCTCACCATCGGACAAGTGCGTTCTTCGCGCGGCTTGGCGCATGCTGTGGCCTGCGACGCCGCAGCCCACGAGCCGCGCCCGCACCTGTCGATCGCCCTGAGTGCCCGAGGTATCCAGCCCGAACGAGGAGGAGATGGCGATGGCTCACGTGATCACCGGACCCGACACGCAAGTCAGGCTCAGCGACGACTACGTGCGGCTGGTCGCCCGCGACGCCTTCTTCTGGGCCTGGCCGATCGTGAACGTGTGCAGCCGGCGAAGCGCGTTCGCGCGCCTGCCGCACCAGATGCTGCTCGGCGGCGTGCTGCCGGTGGGGCCGGCGAACACCCTCACGATGCTCACCGACTACGTCTCGCCCAGCCAGCGGGCAGTGGCCTGCCCCAACCAGGACGTGGTGTACGGGCATGCCATCGTCGCGCTCGATGTTTCGCCGGTGGTGGTGCAGGTGCCGGACTTCGGGAGCCGCTTCTGGGTCATCCAGGTGCTGGATTCCCGCACGGACAGCTTCGCAGAGCTCGGCAGCATGTACGGCACGGCGCCGGGCTTCTACCTGCTGGCGGGGCCGAACTGGGTGGGCGCGGTGCCGAAGGGCATCCAGAAGGTGTTCGTCTCGCAGACCAGTACCGGCGTGGTGATCCCGCGGGTCTTCCGCGAGGACACGCCGGAGGACCTGCAGGCGGTGCAGCCGGTCATCAACCAGATCGGCCTCTATCCGGTGGAGGCCTTCGACGGCCGGATGAAGTTCATGGATTGGCGGCAGGTGCCGGTGAGTCCTTCGGCGCAGGAAGCCGATGACAACGGCGGCGAAACGCGCTGGGTGCGGCCGGAGAAGTTCCTCGACATGCTCCCGATCGCGCTCGCCGACGCGCGGCCGCTGCCCGGCGAGGCCGCGCGCTATGCGCAGGTGCTCGCGGTCGCGGAAGCGGCGCGCAAGGACCAGCGGCTCAAGGCTGTGTTCGACGAGGCGGTGGCTGCGGCGGAGCGTGAGCTGATCGAGCCGCTTTTCCAGTTCAACAACTTCGGCCGGCCGCTGCCGCACCACTGGTCGACGATCGCGAACGGTGCGTGCTTCGGCACTGACTACTACATGCGCACCGCGGTCGCAAAGTCGAACATCTTCGTCAACAAGCAGAACGAGACGAAGTACTTCTACCAGGACCTCGATGCGGACGGGAACCGGCTCAACAGCGCGCACCGCTACACCGTGACGTTCGCACCGGGGCAGGCGCCGCCGGTGCGCGGCTTCTGGTCGCTGTCGCTCTACAACCGGCATCACTTCTTCGCGCCGAACGCGCTGTCGCGCTTTTCGGTCGGCACCAAGAGCCCGTCGCTGCGGTACGCCGCCGACGGCTCGCTGACGATCCTCGTGCAGGCCGGCCTGCCCGACGAGGCGCACGAGGGCAACTGGCTTCCCGCGCCGCCCGATGGGGCAAGCGACTTTTCGCTCTACATCCGCCTCTATTGGCCCGAGCAGCCAGTGCTCGAAGGCCGGTGGACGCCGCCGGCGGTGGTGAGGCTACCGGCATCGGCATCGGCATAGGCCAACCTTGCATGGAGATGTCATGTGGGCCATAGCGGCTATGGATGACCATGGAGGTCTGCGCCAAAGTACCGAGGCGCTGGCGGTGACGATCACGCTCGATGCGCCGGGCGAAGGAGTGCTTTGACGTGAGCAACGATGTCGCCCCGGCCCCCGAGCGCACCGTGCTGGAGCGGCGGCTGCTCCTGCGCTTCCTGCTGCGACTCGGGCATCTCCTGCTCGCGACTGGCGCCCCGGTCGGGATCGTCGAAACCACGCTGCGGAGGCTGGCTCGCGTCTACGGCATCGAGCACTTCAACGCGCTCGCGCTGCCGACCGTGGTGTTCGTCAATTCGGCGGAGGAGGATTCGCTGCAGATCGAGTTCACGTCCGAGCAGGGGCTGGTGCTGAGCTTCGACCAGATCGAGGCGGTGTTCGAGCTCGCGCGCGACGCGGAAAACGAGGTGCTCGATCCGAACGAAGGACTCAAGCGCATCAACGCGATCCTCGCGATGAAGGCGCGCTTCGGCCTCGTCGGTGGCATCGTCGGGCATGTGTTCGCGACCGTGGGCATCGCGCTGGTGCTGCGACCGTCTGCGGATGTGGTGGGTGCGGCTGCCTTTCTCGGGTTGGTGGTGGGGCTGCTCAAGGTGCTCGCGCGCGACCGCGGGATCATCACGACGCTGCTGCCGACGGTGGCCGCCTTCGTCGTGGCGCTGGTGTCGCTGCTGGCGGCCCAGCATGGCTTCGCGGCCAGCCCGATCTACGTGCTGGTCGCCTCGCTCGTGACCTTCCTGCCCGGCGGCACGTTGGCGACGGCGACGGTCGAGCTGGCGTATGGCGATGTGGTCTCGGGCGGAACGCGCTTCGTCTATGGGCTGCTGCAACTCGTGTTTCTCGTCCTGGGCATGCTGGCCGCGGCGTCGATCGTCGGCCTGCCGCCTGACAAGCTGCTCGTGCCGTCCCCCGATGGCGGCCTGCGTGCGTGGGCGCCGTGGCTGGGCGTGCTGCTCTTCGGCGTGGGCCATGTGCTGCACTACGCCGCGCGGCTGCGCACGCTACCCTGGTTGCTCGGACTGCTGTTCGTCGCCCAGATCGGGCAGCTCATCGGCAACGCGGCTTTCGGGGGCTACATGAGCGGCTTCTTCGCGGCGATGCTCATCACGCCGGCTTCGTACATCGTGCAGTACCGGCTCGGCGGACCTCCGTCGATGGTAACTTTCACGCCCGCGATGTGGCTGCTGGTGCCGGGGTCTCTGGGGCTCATCGGGATGGCGGAACTCGTGGGCAACGACCGCCTCGCGGGCGTGGAGAACTTCATCGCGACACTGTTCACCATCGTCGCGATCGGGCTCGGATCGGTGATCGGCACGGCGGTCTACAACGCGCTGTTCGAGCCGGTGTTTCAGCGTGCGGGGAGCATGGCGGATGTGATGCTGCGGTATCTGCGGTGGAGGCGTTGAGTCGCGCCTTGGTGCCTTAGGCCCGGAGGCTTAGCGTCCGCCTGGTCCGCCGCCACCGGGACCACCGCCGCCACCGGGGCCACCGCCGCCACCGCCGGGGCCACCACCGCCTCCGCCGGGGCCGCCACCGCCACCGCCACCGCCACCGGGGCCGCCACCGCCGCCGGGGCCGCCACCGCCGCCGGGGCCGCCGCCGGGGCCGCCACCGCCTCCGCCGGGGCCACCGCCTCCGCCGGGGCCACCGCCGCCTCCGCCGGGGCCACCGCCGCCTCCGGGGCCACCACCGCCGCCGCCGGGACCGCCCCCTCCACCGGCACCGCCGCCGCCTGCGCCGGCACCGCCGCCGCCTGCGCCAGCACCGCCGCCGCCTGCGCCAGCACCACCGGCGCCAGCACCACCGGCACCAGCACCACCGGCACCAGCACCACCGGCACCAGCACCACCGGCACCAGCACCAGCACCACCGGCACCACCGGCACCACCGGCACCACCGGCACCAGCACCACCGGCACCACCGGCACCAGCACCTGCCCCAGAGCCACCGGCAGCACCCATTGCGGGATCTGCGCCGGCTTGCGCCGTGACCGTGCGACGCAGCGGATTCCCGCTCGTGGGCGTCGATCCGGACGAGGCCGCGGCCGGCGGGGATTCAATGCGGACGACCGTCTGGGGTCGGGTCGTCATCGCCGGCGGCACTGCCGGGATGACGGGAGAAGGCGCGACCGCCGTTCGCAAGGGCGGGCTCGTGGGCTGTCGCATCGTGCGCGAGGGCACCGCCCTTCGCTCGGCGGTCGGTGCGGCCTTTGCCACCTTGGCTGGCTTCGCGACATTCTCCGGCTTCGAAGGTGCCGGCGCGATCGTGTCTGCCGTCGTGGGCGATGCGTCCATCCCAGGCGGCTGCAGTCGCAGCGCGTCGATGACCTCGTCGGCCCGGCCTTCGGGAACCGCTGCAACCTGCGGGTTCGCCGGCAGTGACGGGGTTGCGGTGGGTTCGCTCACAGCACTGGGGGCCTTCGGCGCCTCGGCTGCCGGGGTTTCGGCTGTCCGGAGGGGTTGCTGCGGTTCGGCGGCAGGCTGCGGGGCGGGCTCGGCGGTTGGCCGCGCCACGGGCGCCGGGGGCGAAGGCGGTTGGAGCGCAGTGCTGCGCATCAGTTCGACCGTACGGTCCAGCGGATCGAGAGAGAGCAAGCTGGTGCCTGCGATGGCCATCACCGCGATCGCAAGCGGCAGCACCATCCAGCGCGCCGCCTGGGCGGTTCGGGGCTGTCGATGGCCTTCGGACGTCGCCACGGTCGGGAGATTGCGCGGAGGACTCATCGTGGCCAGCGGCCAGGCCGTGGCCGCGGCGATGACAGCTTGCTGCATCGCGATCGTCGGCGGCCTCGTGATCGTGGAAAACGGTGCGTCCTGTGAGTCGTCGAATGCGTTGGCGGGCGTCTGCACGCCGGAGAACTTGCCAGCGCAGCCGCGGCAGTACTTCGCGCGATCCCGGTTCGCCGTGTGACACGAACTGCAGTACTTGGTCATGGCGTGCCCTGTGCGGCGTTGCGCTTTGATAGAAGCGAATTACTTTTTTACGCCGTTCTCCATCTGCGACCGAAGTCGTCTTGTCAGACAGGAACTGATCTGTCTGTACGAGCAAGAGAAAGGGTGACCGGGCTGGCGGCGGGACGGGCACGGCCGCAAAAGAAAACGCCCCAGGCCGTGTGGCCTGAGGCGTCGATTCGAAGACTGGAAAGTTGGTGGAGAGGAGGAGGATCGAACTCCCGACCTCCGCATTGCGAACGCGGCGCTCTCCCAGCTGAGCTACCCCCCCAACGCATCGCGAATTCTAACCAGATCCCATGCCCCTTGCGGCTGGAGGCATGCCAAGATGCGCGCCGCGTCACAACGAACAAGGAGACAGAGAACCATGCCCTCGTACGATCCCGCCTGGCTGGACCGCATGTACAACAACCGCGTGCTCGTGCCGGAGCATCCGGCGTATTTCCAGCGATGGGCGGCCCAATCGGCTGTGGCGCGCGACGCGCTGGGCGCGCACATCGACCTGCGCTACGGCGAGGGGCCGGATGAGACGCTCGACGTGTTCCCCGCTGCGGCGCCGAATGCGCCGGTGCTGGTCTTCATCCACGGCGGCTATTGGCGGGCGCTGGACAAGAGCGAGCATTCATTCGTCGCCCGGGCTTTTCACGAGCGCGGCGTCTGCGTGGTGATGCCCAATTACGCGCTGTGTCCCGGCACGCCCGAGCGGCCGGTCGGCATCGCCGACATCGCCCTGCAGATGGCCCGCGCACTTGAATGGACCTGGCGCCACATCGCGGCGTACGGCGGCGACCCGTCGCGGATCACGGTAGCCGGGCACTCGGCCGGTGGCCATCTCGCGGCAATGCTGCTGGGCTGCGATTGGAAGGCCCTCGCGCCCGACCTGCCGGCCGACCTCGTGCGCAACGCGCTGTCGATTTCGGGAATCCACGATCTGCGGCCGATCCAGCACACGCCGTTCCTGGCGCCCGTGCTGAACCTGACGGATGCGGATTCACTGCGGCTCAGTCCTGCGCTTTGGCCGGCGCCCGCGCGCGGCACGCTCTATACGGTGGCTGGTGGCGACGAGAGCGCCGAATTCCTGCGCCAGAACGAGCTCATCCGCGAGGCATGGGGCGCTGGCGTGGTCCCGGTCTGCGAGGCGCTGCCGGGGCACCATCATTTCAGCGTGCTGGAGACGCTGGCCGATCCGACGCAGCGGCTGCACGCGCTGGCCATGGATCTACTGGAATGAAGCCCACCCCCAGCCTCGCCCACTTCGTGTGGCTCTGCACCCCCTCAAGGGGACGCACCCGGCGGCCCGGCCAAGCCGGTTCCGCGGGTGCCCTGGCTTGGGCTGCGGGCGCTACATCAGCAGGTGTTCGCCCGCGTTGTCGCCGCCGAGGGTGACATAGTTGACCTTGCGGATGTCCAGGAGCTTGCGGCCGCCCGCGTAGCTGATGGAGCTCTGGATGTCCTGTTCCATCTCGATCAGCGTGTCGGCCAGCTTGCCCTTGATCGGCTCCAGGATGCGCTTGCCTTCGACGTGGCGGTATTCGCCCTTGTTGAAGTCGCTGGCCGAGCCGTAGTACTCCTTGAAGAGTTCGCCGTCGACTTCGACCGTCTTGCCGGGCGATTCCTCGTGGCCCGCGAAGAGCGAGCCGATCATCACCATCGAGGCGCCGAAGCGGATGCTCTTGGCGATGTCGCCGTGGTCGCGGATGCCGCCGTCGGCAATGATCGGCTTGGTCGCGACGCGCGCGCACCACTTGAGCGCCGAGAGCTGCCAGCCGCCGGTGCCGAAGCCGGTCTTGAGCTTGGTGATGCACACCTTGCCCGGGCCGATGCCGACCTTGGTCGCGTCGGCGCCCCAGTTCTCGAGATCGATCACCGCTTCGGGCGTCCCCACGTTGCCGGCGATCACGAAAGCCTTCGGCAGCTTCTTCTTGAGGTAGCCGATCATGTTCTTCACGCTGTCGGCGTGGCCGTGCGCGATGTCGATGGTCACGTAGTCGGGCGTCATGCCGGCGGCGGCGAGCTTGTCGACGGTGTCGTAGTCCGGCTTCTTCACGCCCAGCGAGATCGATGCGAACACGCCCTTCGCGTGCATGTCCTTGACGAACTGGAAGTTGTCCAGGTCGAAGCGGTGCATCACGTAGAAGTAGCCGTTCTGCGCCAGCCAGACGCAGATGGATTCGTCCACCACCGTCTTCATGTTGGCGGGCACCGTCGGGATGCGGAAGCTGCGGCCGCCGAGCGTGACGCTGGCGTCGCACTCCGCGCGGCTTTCCACCACGCATTTGCGCGGCAGCAAGAGGATGTTCTCGTAGTCGAAGATCTGCATGAGTTCCAAGCTCCTTAGAAAGGTCGCCGCCGAAGGATTTCGGGCAGCGATGGGGCGCTTGGCTTGGAGACCGGATTTGCGGGTGCGGCGTGGTGGCGTCACCGGGCCCTGCTTGCGCAGGCACAAAAAACCGGACCTCAAGAAACTTGGGCCCGGTGACTGATTCTACCCGCCGCGCTGCATTCGCGTGTTCTGGAACTTCGTATAACCGGCATACGCCGCGCTTTCTACAATCGATGGATGTTCACCGACCTCGCGGCTCCCGCAGATTCGCCGCTGCTTGAAAACCTCAATCCGGAGCAGCGCGCGGCCGTCACGCTGCCTGCCGGAAACGCACTGATCCTCGCCGGCGCCGGCTCGGGCAAGACGCGCGTGCTCACCACCCGCATCGCCTGGCTGCTGCAGACCGGGCAGGTGTCGCCGGGCGGCATCCTGGCCGTCACCTTCACCAACAAGGCCGCCAAGGAAATGATGACGCGCCTCGGCGCGATGCTGCCGGTCAACGTGCGCGGCATGTGGATCGGCACCTTTCATGGCCTGTGCAACCGCTTCCTGCGCGCGCACTGGAAGCTCGCCGGATTGCCTTCGACCTTCCAGATTCTCGACACGCAGGACCAGCTCTCGGCCATCAAGCGGCTGATGAAGCAGTTCAACGTCGATGACGAGCGCTTTCCGGCCAAGCAGACGCAATGGTTCATCGCCGGCGCCAAGGAGGACGGCCTGCGCCCGCGCGACGTCGAGGCGCGCAGCGACGATGACCGCAAGAAGGTCGAGCTCTACCAGCTCTACGAGGAGCAGTGCCAGCGCGAAGGCGTGGTCGACTTCGGCGAGCTGATGCTGCGCAGCTACGAGCTTCTGCGCGACAACGATCCGGTGCGCGAGCATTACCAGCGGCGCTTTCGCCACATCCTGATCGACGAGTTCCAGGACACCAACCGCCTGCAGTACGCGTGGATCAAGATGCTGGCCGGCAACACCACCGACGGCCGCTTCGTGCCGGGCGACAACAGCGTGGTCGCGGTCGGCGACGACGACCAGAGCATCTACGCCTTCCGCGGCGCGCGGGTCGGCAACATGGCCGACTTCGTGCGCGAGTTCGAGGTGTCGCACCAGATCAAGCTGGAGCAGAACTACCGCAGCTACAGCAACATCCTCGATTCGGCCAACGAGCTGATCAGCCACAACAAGAAGCGCCTGGGCAAGAACCTGCGCACCGACCAGGGCCCCGGCGAGCCGGTGCGCGTCTACGAATCGACCAGCGATTTCGCCGAAGCGCAATGGGTGGTCGAGGAAATGCGCCAGCTGGTGCGCGACGGCACGGAGCGCAAGGAGATGGCGATCCTCTACCGCAGCAATGCGCAGAGCCGGGTGCTCGAAACCGCGCTCTTCAACGCCGCGGTGCCGTATCGGGTCTACGGCGGATTGCGCTTCTTCGAGCGTGCCGAAATCAAGCACGCGCTGGCTTACCTGCGCATCCTGGAGAACAAGGATGACGACACCAGCTTCCTGCGCATCGTGAATTTCCCGCCGCGCGGCATCGGCGCGCGCAGCATCGAGGCGCTGCAGGACGCGGCGCGCGCGGCCGGCCGTTCGCTGCACGACGCGGTCAGCGCGGTGGGCGGCAAGGCGGGGGGCAACCTCTCGGCCTTCGTGGCGAAGATCGACGTGCTGCGCGAACAGACGCAGGGCATGTCGCTGCGCGAGATCATCGAGCTGGTGCTCGACCACAGCGGGCTCATCGAGCACTACAAGGCCGATCGCGAAGGCGCGGACCGCATCGAGAACCTGGAGGAACTGGTCAACGCGGCGGAGAGCTTCGTCACGCAGGAAGGCTTCGGCCGCGATGCGGTCGCCTTGCCGGTGGACGAACTTCGCCAGTCACCCGCGAGCCAGGGGCTGGATCCGAACCAGCCGGTGCAGGACGAGCCGCTCGCGCCGGACGCCGAGACCGGCGAAACGCTGAGTCCGCTCGCGGCCTTCCTGACGCATGCCGCGCTCGAATCGGGTGACAACCAGGCGCAGGCCGGCCAGGACGCGGTGCAGCTGATGACCGTGCACGCCGCCAAGGGTCTCGAATTCGACTGCGTGTTCATCACCGGCCTCGAAGAGGGCCTGTTCCCGCACGAGAACTCGATGAGCGACTACGAGAGTCTCGAGGAAGAGCGTCGCCTGATGTACGTCGCGATCACCCGCGCCCGCAAGCGCCTGTACCTGAGCCATTCGCAGACGCGCCTGCTGCATGGCCAGACCCGCTACAACATCAAGAGCCGCTTCTTCGACGAACTCCCGGAAAGCGCGCTCAAGTGGCTGAGCCCGAAGAACCAGGGGGGCTTCGCTCCGTCGGCCTTCGGCTACGGCGGCGGCTATGCGACCTCGCGAGGAGGCGGTGGCGGCTACGGAGGAAGCTATGGCAAGGAAACCTTCGCCAGCCCGCCCGTCCCGCCGCAGAAGGCCGCACCTTCGCACGGCCTGCGCTCGGGCATGCAGGTGTTCCACAACAAGTTCGGGGAAGGCACGGTGACCGCGTTGGAAGGCAGCGGCGACGACGCTCGCGCCCAAGTCAACTTCCCCCGCCACGGCGTCAAGTGGCTGGCCCTCTCAGTCGCCAAACTCACCCCCGTATGAACCAAGGGCCGGCGCAGCCCGGCCCCTTCGTGAAACACCGCGGAACCGGCTTCGCCGGGCCGCCGGTGTTGCCCCCTGAAAGGGGGTGCCCGAGCCACACGCAGTGGGCGAGGCTGGGGGTTACTCGTGGAACGAGTCGCGGAACGTGAACCAGGTGCTGGTGAAGAACATCGCCGCCATCACCAGCGCCCCACCGATCATCACTGCGCCGCCGGCCGCCGAAGCCCCGGCGCCGACGCCCATCGCGCCGAGGGCGACCAGCAGCGTCGCCAGCAAGCTCAGCACGATGCCGGCGCCGATGAAAACGCCCGCCCACACGAGGCCGAACACGGTCAGCGCGCCGAAATTCCTGAAGCACGCCACGAAGCTGAAGAACAGGCTCTTGGCCGGCGGCACGCGGTGCCAGTGCACCAGCGCGGGCGCATGCCAGAAGGCCAGCGACAGCGGCAGGTACAGCCCCATCGCGATCCACAGCGCGACCTGGAATTCGGTGGTCTCGGCCATTTCGCGCGTCAGTTGCCCGCCCAACAGGTAGACGCGGGCGAACTGCCCGCCGTCGGCGATCGCGGAAATGGCCATGACCGCGAGAAAGAGCGCGGCGTACATCGCGCCCAGCACCGCCATCGGCCGCACATCGGCGCGCACCGCATGGAGCGCAGCGAGGAACACCGCACCGGCCGCCGGCTTCTCGGGGCCGGCGGCCTGTGCGGTTGCCGCCATCAGACCGAGCGTCATCGTCGGCAGCAGCATCAGCGCGATCGCGGCGCCGACCAGCGGCAACTGCGATGCCAGCGACACCATCGTCATGAAGAAGAAGAACAGCGAGATGAAGGCCAGCGGCTGCCGCGCGAAGGCCTGGAGTCCGGTGCGGACCCAGGTCACGCCGGTGCGTGCCGGCACGAGATTGAGTTTCATCCTATGCGGCCAGCGGCTGGGTGCCGCTGGGCAATTCGAAGCTTGCGTGGGCGCGTTCACGCAGCACCCGCTCGAAATGGGCCGGATCGTGCGGCTTGAGCATGCTGGCTTCGCGCGGCAGGTAGAAGTCCCAGAGGCGCGAAATCCAGAAGCGCAGCGCCGCCGCCCGGAGCATGGCCGGCAGCAACGCGCGCTCGGCCCCGGTCAGCGGACGCACCGAGGCGTAGGCGGCGAGCAGGGCGTCGGCGCGGGCATTGTCATGGCGGCCGGTCTGCAGGTCGATGGCCCAGTCGTTCAGGCACACGGCGATGTCGAACAGCCAGGTGTCGGTGCCGGCGAAATAGAAGTCGAACACACCGGTGAGCTTCGGCGCCTCCACGCTGGCGTGGGTGTCGAACATCGCGTTGTCGCGGAACAGGTCGGCATGGACCGGACCGCGCGGCAGCGCCGCGTAGGACGACGATTCGGCGATGTGGTTCTGGTAGGCGAGCTCGCTGCGCAGCAGGCCGGCCTGCGGCGCTTCCAGGTAGGGCAGGACCACCGGCGCGGTGTCGTTCCACCAATGCAGGCCACGCAGGTTGGGCTGGATGCGCGGGAAGTCACGCGCCCCAATGTGCATGCGCGCAAGCAGCCGGCCGAGCTCGCCGCAGTGGCGCGCGGTGGGCGCCAGTTCGCTCTTGCCCTGCAGGCGCTGGACGATCGCTGCCGGCTTGCCGGCCACCGTGTGCAGCAGCTCGCAGGGTGCATTCGCGGGGATCGACAGCGCGTGGCCATCCGGTGGGGCGACCGCCGGGTCGGCCACAGGCTCGGGCACGGGCAGGCCCCGCGCCGCGAGGTGCTTCATCAGACAAAGGTAGTAAGGGAGCTGCTCGGCGCCAAGGCGCTCGAACAGCGTCAGCACGAACTCGCCCGATGCCGTGGTTGCGAAGTAATTGGTGTTCTCGATGCCACCCTCGATGCCGCGAAGCTCGCGGAGGGGGCCGAGTCCCAGGCGCTGAACCAGCGCGTCGGCTTCGTCGAATCCGACTTCCGTGAAAACCGCCACCGCGCGCTCAGAACTTGAAGACGTTCCACCAGACGCGCGAACCGCTGTCGCTGGCGCTCGAATCCGACTGGCCTTCGCTTCGCGCACGCTCGCCATTGGGCATGACCTGGTAGGCCGGCGCGTTGGATTTGGGCTGCACGGTGATGTTCTGCGTCTGGCCGCCGACGCGGAGTTCGTCGATCGAGTTGCGGCTGTCCTCGATGTGGATGCGCTCGATCTTCTGGTTCTGGCGTCCGGCTGCCTTGTCCTGGTCGGGCTGCTGCTGGGCCGGGCGGGCCGACGACTCCGCGGGCTGAGGATTCTGGGCCTGGACCGCCGCGAACGGCGCGATGCAGCCCAGCAGCACGGCTGCCAGCCGCATGCGGGGGACGAGAAGACGGGTGGACGACATGACACGATTGTAGGTCGGCGTTTGCATCAGGGATACCCGCAGGTGCGCTTGTCGACCCACCTTGCGGGTGCGTTGCCCCGGCACGGCAAAATGCCTTGATGACCGACAAGAAAACGCTGCTGCTCGTCGACGGATCGAGCTATCTCTACCGCGCCTTCCATGCGATGCCCGATCTGCGCGCCGTCCCCGGTGACAGCAGCAGTCCGGCCACCGGCGCGATCCGGGGAATGATCAACATGATGACCGCCCTGCGCCGCGAGGTGCGCGCGGACTACGCCGCCTGCGTGTTCGACGCGCCCGGCAAGACCTTCCGCGACGACTGGTATCCCCATTACAAGGCCAACCGCTCGCCGATGCCGGACGACCTGCGCAGCCAGATCGAGCCCATCCACCAGGTGGTGAAGCTCCTGGGCTGGCCGGTGCTGTGCGTGCCCGACGTCGAGGCCGACGACGTGATCGGCACGCTCGCGCGTACCGCGGCGAACCAAGGCATCGAGGTGATCGTCTCCAGCGGCGACAAGGACCTGAGCCAGCTCGTCGACGAGCACGTGACGATCATCGACACCATGAACGGCAAGAAGCGCGACATCGCCGGCGTGACGGCCGAGTTCGGCGTGCCGCCCGGCCTGATGATCGACTACCAGACGCTGGTGGGCGATGCCGTCGACAACGTGCCAGGCGTCGAGAAGGTCGGCCCGAAGACGGCGGCGAAGTGGCTCGGCGAATACGGCTCGCTCGACGGCCTCATCGCCCGCGCCGGCGAGGTCAAGGGGCAGGCCGGCGAGAACCTGCGCAAGGTGCTCGACTGGCTTCCGCAGGGCCGCAGGCTGGTGACCATCCGCACCGACTGCGACCTCGACGGCCATGTGGTGGGCCTGCCGGCGCTGGATGCGATCGCGATCGGCCCGCAGCAGATCGATGAGCTGAAAGTCTTCTACGAGCGCTTTGGCTTCAAGTCGCTGGTGAAGTCGCTCGAAGCGCACGAGACGCCGCCCGAGCTCATCGAGCAAAGCAAGAAGCGCAACGCGGCGCCGGAAGGCGGCACGGGGTTGTTCGACCAGCCCGGCTTCGAGGCTGCCGAGACGGCATCCAACCTCGTCTACGACACGATCCTGACCTGGGAGATGTTCGACAGTTGGCTCGCGAAGCTGCAGTCGGCCGAACTTGTCGCGCTGGATACCGAGACCACGTCGCTCGACGAGATGGTGGCCGAGATCGTCGGCATCAGCTTCAGCGTGACGCCAGGCGAGGCGGCCTACATCCCCGTCGGCCACAACTACCCCGATGCGCCGGCCCAGTTGCCGCAGGGCGAGGTGCTTGCGCGCCTCAAGCCATGGCTCGAAGACGGCACGAAGAAGAAGCTCGGCCAGCACATCAAGTACGACCGCCATGTGTTCGCCAATCACGGCATCGAGGTGCAGGGCTACGCGCACGACACGATGCTGCAGAGCTACGTGCTCGAAGTGCACAAGCCGCACGGCCTCGCCAGCCTCGCCGAGCGGCATCTCGGACGCACCGGCATCGACTATGAAGACCTGTGCGGCAAGGGCGCGCACCAGATCCCGTTCAGCCAGGTCGCGATCGACAAGGCGGCCGAGTACGCCTGCGAAGACTCCGACCAGACGCTGGATGTTCATCGCGCGCTCTGGCCCAGGCTCGAAGCCGACGAGAAATTGCGCTTCGTCTATGAGCTGGAGATCGCGACCAGCGAGACGCTCTACCGGATCGAACGCAATGGTGTGCTCATCGACGCGCCCACGCTCGCCGCACAGAGCAACGAGCTCGGCAAGCGCATCATGGCGCTGGAGCAGGAGGCCTACGCGCTGGCCGGCCAGCCGTTCAACCTCGGCTCGCCCAAGCAGATCGGCGAGGTGTTCTTCACCAAGCTCGGCCTGCCAGTGGTCAAGAAGACGCCCAGCGGCGCGCCGAGCACCGACGAAGAAGTGCTCGAAAAGCTCGCGGAGGACTTCCCGCTGCCGGCCAAGATCCTGGAGCACCGGGGCCTGTCGAAGCTCAAGGGCACCTACACCGACAAGCTCGGACTGCTGGCGCATCCGCGAAGCGGACGGGTGCACACGCACTACGCGCAGGCGGTGGCCGTGACCGGCCGGTTGTCGAGCAACGATCCCAACCTGCAGAACATCCCGATCCGTACGGCGGAAGGCCGCCGCGTGCGCGAAGCTTTCGTGGCGCCGGCGGGCAGCGTGATCGCGAGTTCCGACTACTCGCAGATCGAACTGCGGATCATGGCCCACATCAGCGGCGACGAATCGTTGCTGCGCGCCTTCACCGAGGGCATCGACGTGCACCGCGCGACCGCCAGCGAAGTGTTCGGCGTGGCGGTGGAGCAGGTGTCGAGCGAGCAGCGCCGCTATGCGAAGGTGATCAACTTCGGCCTGATCTACGGCATGAGCAGCTTCGGTCTCGCGCGCAACCTGGGCATCGACAACAAGGCTGCGGCGTCGTACATCGATCGCTACTTCGCGCGCTATCCAGGTGTGAAGGCGTACATGGACGAGACCAAGGCGCATGCCAAGGAGATCGGCTATGTGGAGACGGTGTTCGGCCGGCGCCTCTACCTGCCCGAGATCAAGTCGCCCAACGGCCCGCGGCGCGGCGCTGCGGAGCGCGCGGCCATCAACGCGCCGATGCAGGGCACCGCGGCCGACCTCATCAAGCTCAGCATGGTGAAGGTGCAGGAAGTGCTCGATGCCGAGAAGCGCGGCACGAAGATGATCATGCAGGTGCATGACGAACTGGTGTTCGAGGTGCCGGAGAGCGAGGTCGAGTGGGTCCGAACCGAGATCCCTCGGCTTATGGCGAGTGTGGCGGATCTGAAGGTGCCATTGCTCGCGGAGATTGGTTTTGGTCCCAATTGGGACAAGGCACATTGAGAACAATTTTTTGGAGACGATGAACTGAATGACTGCTATTGCTTTTGCCCGTAAAGCGCTTCTGTTGACCGCACTGAGCGCCGCATGCGCAGGTGCTTTCGCCGCCCCCGATGAACGCCTGACCGCGCTGGCTGCCAAGGAGAAGCCGGCGCTGCTCGAAACCCTCAGGGAGTTCGTCTCGATCGAATCCGGCAGCCGCGACCTGGAAGGCCTCGACAAGATGGCGAATCTCGTCGCCTCGAAGTTCAAGGCACTCGGTGGGCAGGTCGAGCTGATCGATGTCTCCGAGGGCGCCTACCGCATGGAAGACACGCCCGAGAAGATCGGCAAGGTCGTGCGCGCGACGTTCAAGGGCACGGGCACGAAGAAGATCATGCTGATCGCGCACATGGACACGGTCTACCAGATCGGCATGGCGAAGCAGCAACCCTTCCGCATCGACGGCGACAAGGCCTACGGCCTCGGCATTGGCGACGACAAGCAGGGCATCGCGGTGATTGCGCACACGGTCGCGATGCTGAAGGCGATGAACTTCAAGGACTACGGCACGCTCACGGTGCTCATCAACGGCGACGAGGAAATCAGCTCGCCGGGCGCGCGTTCGCTGATCACCCAATTGGGCGGCGAGCACGATGTCGTGATGTCGTTCGAAGGCTCGTCGGTGCGCGACGACAAGCTCTCGCTCGCGACGGCGGGTATCGCGTCCGTCACGCTCAATGTCACGGGCAAGGCCTCGCACGCGGGGTCGATGCCCGAGGCGGGTGTGAATGCGCTCTACGAGCTGTCGCACCAGATCCTGCAGATGCGCGATCTGTCGGATCCCGCGACGGGGCTCAAGCTCAACTGGACGATCTCGCGCGCCGGCACCAATCGCAATGTGATCCCGGCGACGGCAACGGCTGGTGCGGATGTGCGCGTGCTGTCGGTGAGCGACTACGACCGCATCGAGCAGCAGGTGAAGGAGCGCGCGAAGAACCAGCTCATTCCGCAGGCGAAGGTCGAGGTGAAGTTCGAGCGCCGCCGTCCCCCACTGGAGTCGAACGATGCGTCACGCGCCTTGGCGACGCATGCGCAGCAGATCTACAAGGACCTGGGCAAGTCGCTCGGTGCCGATGACAAGGTGGCAGGTGGCGGCACGGACGCAGCCTTTGCCGCCTTGAAGACGAAGGCCGCGGTGGTCGAGCGCTTCGGCCTGCAGGGCTTCGGCGCGCATTCGATGGACGCGGAATATGTGGTGATCGATTCGATCGAGCCGCGGCTGTATCTGGCGGCGCAGCTGATCATGGACGTTTCACACGGCAAGGTGGACCAGTCCAACCCCTGAGCGAGAGATGCGGCTGCGTCACATCGAGGTCTTCAACGCGATCATGCTCACGGGGAGCGTGAGCGCGGCGGCGCGCCTGATCAACATCACTCAGCCGGCGGTGAGCCGCACGCTGCAGCATGCGGAGATTCAGCTCGGGTTCTCGTTGTTCCAGCGCGCAAAGGGGCGGCTGACCCCGACGACCGAGGCGCTGGCGCTGTACCCGCGCATCGAGCGGCTGTTCGCGCAGCTCGACGAGGTGCAGCGGCTCGCGGCGAACCTGCGCGCGGGGACCGATTCGGGCGAACTTCGGATCCTCACGGTGCTGGCGTTGAGCTACGAGGTGCTGCCGCGTGCGCTCAAGCGTTTCCGCGAGAAGCATCCGGGTATGGCAGTGACGGTCGAATCGCTGCACTCGCCGCAGATCATGTCGGCGTTGCTGCTGCAGGAGGCGGACGTGGGCTTCGCGTTCAGCCCCGCGGTGCATCCCTCGTTGACGCAGGAGACCTTGGCAGACAGCCGCATGACCTGCATCGCTCCGAAGGGGATGCTGTCGCGTGCGCTGCTGCGCAATGGTTCCGTGGCCTTGCATGATCTGGTCAAGCTGCCGGTGGTGGGGCTCGACAGCCGCGATCCCGTGGGGACGAGCCTGAGTCAGGCCTGCCGGCAGGCGGGGGTCGGGTTCCAGGCTGTCGTGACAGTTCAGACCTATCACGCGGCGCTGGCGATGGCGCATCACGGCCTGGGGGTGGCGCTCGTCGATGGTTGCACGGCGAAGTCGGCGGATCGGGAGAAGGTGGATGTGCTGGCGCTGGAGCCGCTCATTCCGGTGCCGATCCGGGCATTGCGCTTTGCCGGGCGGCCGGATTCTGTTGCCGTGCGGAGCATCATTCGGTTCATGCGGGAAGCGGTTGAAGAGATGAGTTCCGAGTAGGGGGCGGCGATGGCGGGCGATGTGCCCTTGGGCGGCCGACGTCACCGGCCGCTTCGCGGCTGCCCTGCGCTGCTCACGGTACGCGGGGTCCGCGCGAAACTCGCTTCGCTCAAACACGCGCGGCCCTTTTTCCGCGTAACCCAGGCGGACCGTCCAGCGAGCGCAAGCAAGACAAGTCAGTGGTTATCCCGAGGAATCCCGAACGTCGCGTGAATCCGCTGGTACTTCACGGCAGGCTTCAGAACCATCCCTTCCGAAAGCTCATCGACAACAGCCCGCTGAATCTCCTGCCACGGCGTCTGGCTCTTCGGATACGGATAGCCTCCTCGCTTCTCCAGCTCCGCACGACGCTTCGCAAGTTCCTCATCGGAAACCAGCATGTTGGCGGTGCGCTTCTTGAGATCGATGCGCACACGATCCCCGGTACGCACCAGCGCCAGCCCACCGCCCGTCGCGGCTTCGGGTGAGGCGTTGAGGATCGATGGCGACCCCGAAGTGCCCGACTGCCGCCCGTCGCCAATACAAGGCAGGGCGGTGATGCCCTTCTTGAGCAGGTACGAAGGCGCCCGCATGTTCACCACCTCGGCGGCGCCCGGATAACCCACCGGCCCCACGCCGCGCATGAACAGCACGCTCCGCTCGTCGATCTTCATCTTCGGATCGTCGATCCGCGCGTGATAGTCCTCCGGGCCGTCGAACACGATCGCCGTGCCCTCGAACGCCATCGGATCCTTCGGGTCTTCCAGGTAGCGCGAATGGAATTCGGGCGTGATCACGCTCGTCTTCATGATTGCGGAATCGAAGAGATTGCCCTTCAGATTCAGGAAGCCCGCGTTCTTCTTCATCGGCTTGTTGTACGGGAAGATCACCTTCCGGTCGCTCGTGAACTTGCCCTCGCAGTTCTCGGCCAGCGTCTTGCCATTGGCCGTCATCGCCGGCTTGATCTTCTTCTGCGCGACCAGTTCGGCCACCACCGCAGGCAGCCCGCCCGCGCGGTAATAGTCCTCGCCGAGATACTCGCCCGCCGGCTGGAGATTGACCAGCAACGGAATCTTGTAGCCGTGCTTCTCCCAGTCGTCCGTCGTCAGCTCCACGCCGATATGCCGCGCGATCGCATTCAGATGCACCGGCGCATTCGTCGAGCCGCCGAGCGCGGAATTGACCACGATCGCGTTCTCGAAGGCCTCGCGCGTGAGGATGTCCGAAGGCTTCAGGTTCTCGCGCACCATCTCCACGATGCGCTTGCCCGTCATGTAGGCCATCTCCTGACGGTCGCGATACGGTGCCGGAATCGCCGCGCTGCCCGGCAGCGTCATGCCCAGCGCCTCGGCGAGCGAATTCATGGTCGAGGCCGTGCCCATCGTGTTGCAGTGCCCGGTCGAAGGCGCCGACGATGCGACCAGCTTCAGGAACTCCTGGTAGCCGATCTTGCCCGCCGCCATCATCTCGCGCGCACGCCAGACGATCGTGCCGGAACCGGTGCGCTCGCCCTCGTACCAGCCATTGAGCATCGGCCCGGAATTGAGCGCGATCGCGGGGATGTCCACCGTCGCCGCGGCCATCAGCTGCGCGGGCGTCGTCTTGTCGCAGCCCGTCGTCAGCACCACGCCATCGATCGGATAGCCGTACAGCACCTCGACCAGCGACAGGTACTGCAGATTACGGTCCAGCGCCGCCGTGGGCCGCTTGCAGGTCTCCTGGATCGGATGAATCGGAAACTCGAACGCAATGCCACCCGCATCGCGGATCCCTTCGCGCACCCGCTCGGCCAGCACCAGGTGGTGCCGGTTGCACGGCGCAATGTCGGAGCCCGTCTGCGCGATGCCGATGATCGGCCGGCCCGATTGCAGCTCGTCGAAGCCCAGGCCGAAGTTCATCGTGCGCTCGAGGTAGAGCGCGGTCATGTCGGCATTCGCCGGGTTGTCGAACCAGGCCTGGGAGCGCAGCTTGAACTTCGGGGTCTTGCTCGCCGAGGCCTTGGTGTTCTTCTTTTTCGATTTCATGAGGACATTCCCTTCAGGGTCTGGTCTGCGTTCGGTGCGGCCTTGCAATCGGCGATGTACTGGCGAACGATGTCGGCGAAGTTTTCATGCGGATGCAACCCCAGCCGCGCCGCACGCGCAGCCGAGGCGCCGCTCGGCCAGTTGGCGACGATGCCCGCGATGCGCTCGTCGCGCTCGAAGCGCACCCGCGCGCGCACCGCCGGGCCGGCGACTTCTTCGAGTGCATCGAGCATCTCGCGCACCGTGACGTTGAGCGCCGGCAAGTTGAGTGCAGTGCGCCCGCAGAAAGCTTCGCGGCTGGCTTCATAGACGGCGATCAGCCCGTCCACCGTGCGTGCCGGCGACGACATCGGATGCGACACGTCGGGCGACACCGGGCAGATCGACTCCACCCCTGCCAGCGGCTCGCGGATGATGCCGCTGAAGAAAGACGATGCCGCGCCGTTCGGCCGGCCGGGCCGTACCGTCACCGTCATCAACCGCGCCGCGCGGCCGTCGACATAGCCCTTGCGGGTGTAGTCGGCGATCAGGTGTTCGCAGATCAGCTTCTGGATGCCGTAGGACGTCTGCGGGACAGGGAGCGTGTCGTCGCCGACGATCTTGGGCATCGGATGGGCCGGGTCCGGCCCGAACACCGCGACCGAGCTCGAAAACACCAGGCGCGGCACCTTGCCGCCGGCGTTGACGCGCGCGCGAATCGCATCGAGCAGCGCGCGCGTGCTGTCGAGGTTGGAGCGCAGGCCGAGGTCGAAGTCGAGCTCGCATTCGCCCGATACGGCGGATGCGAGATGGAAGACGCCGTCGAACTCCTCGTCGCGCAGCGCGTCGGTTTGCGCCAGCAGGGGGCCGGTGCGCGCTTCGACGCGCGGGTCCGCGAGCAGGCTCGCGGGCGGCGGTGCGATGTCGGTCAGCACGAGGCGGCCGATTCGCTCGCCCGCGAGCGTGCCGCGAGCGAGCAATGCCTGGGCGAGGCGCGATCCGACGAAACCGCCGCCTCCCGTGATCATCAGTTTCATGGGGACTCCTTCATGGATTTCTTGCCCTTCCTGGCGGTGGGGGCTGCGGCGGCGCGAACGGCCTTGACCGCCGCCTGGCGACGGCGGCCGTCGATGACGCCGCCCTCGATCAGCCGCTGTTCGCCGCGCGTGATGTGTTCCGTGGCCCGGCGCCGCGCCGCTTCGGGATCGCGCGCCGCGATCGCCTCGAAGATGGCGCGGTGCTCGCGCTGCACCTCGGTCATGAAATCGAGCCGGCGCGCTTCGTTGCCGCGCGTGATGCGCATGCCTTCGCGCAGGTACTGCTCCAGGAAGCCGAGCAGCAGCCGGAATTGCGGGTTGCCGGTGGCTTCGCCGATGACGCGGTGGAAGGCCAGGTCCTCGGCGACGCCGTCGCGGCCGTCCGCCACGGCACCGTCGATGGCCTTGAGGGCGCGGCGCAGCTCTGCGATCTGCGATCGCGAGGCGCGCTCGGCGGCCAGCGCTGCGATCTCGCCTTCGAGCACGCGCCGCACTTCCACCACATGCACCACTGCCTGCACGGAGGTCAACACCGCCGGATCGAAGACCAGCGCCTGGTTGACGGGGCGGGGCGCCACATACACGCCCGAGCCTTGCCGCGAGTTCACCATGCCCTTGGACTTGAGCTGGTGCACCGCCTCGCGCACCACGGTGCGAGAAACGCCGTGGGCCTCTGCAAGCTTCTGCTCGGTCGGGAGGCGGTCGCCCGCGTGCAGGGCGCCGGAGTCGATCTGCGCGCTCAGCAGCGCGGCCAACCGGTCCGACAGCCGATCGACGATCAGCGGTTGGGGTTGGGAAGGTGCCGGAACGCGCACGGCGTTGATGGAATTCAGGTCAGTTATCTGGTCATCATACAAATTGACCGGGGGTTAATGCGTACCGGTTTGCCCTGATGCGCGCGACTTTCGCGATGCCAATACTGCGCGGTTGCGAAAGCGGTTTCAAGGGCCCCGAGCCGCCGCCTTCGCCAGTTCCGCGTACTTTGAAGGCTCCAGTGCATGGCAAGTGTCACGATCCAGGCAGTCAAGAAGAACTTCGGTGATGTCCCCATCCTTCACGGCGTGGACATCGACATCCGGGACGGCTCCTTCACCGTCCTCGTGGGGCCATCGGGCTGCGGCAAGTCGACCTTGCTGCGCATGATCGCCGGGCTCGAGGAGATCAACAGCGGCGAAATCCGGATCGGCGAGCGCCGCGTGAACGACCTCCCGCCCAAGGAGCGCGACATTGCGATGGTGTTCCAGAACTACGCGCTCTACCCGCACATGACGGTGCGCGACAACATGGCGTTCGCGCTTGCGCTCGCGAAGATCGACAAGGCCACCATCGAGCAGAAGGTCGGCCGCGCGGCCGAGATCCTCGCGCTCACGCCGCTGCTGGACCGCTATCCGCGCCAGCTCTCGGGCGGGCAGCGCCAGCGTGTCGCGATGGGGCGGGCAATCGTTCGCGACCCGCAGGTGTTCCTCTTCGACGAACCCTTGTCCAACCTCGACGCCAAGCTGCGCGTGGCCATGCGCAGCGAGATCAAGGAGTTGCACCAGCGGCTCAAGACCACCTCGATCTACGTCACGCACGACCAGATCGAGGCCATGACCATGGGCGACAAGATCGTCGTGATGCGCGACGGCCGCATCGAGCAGACCGGCAGCCCGCTGGAGCTCTACGACCGGCCGGCCAACCAGTTCGTCGCCGGCTTCATCGGCTCGCCGGCCATGAACTTCCTCCCTGGCACTCTGCGGCGCAACGGCGGCGCGGCGATGGTAGAGCTCGCGGACGGCACGAAGCTCGATGCACCAACGCACGCAGGCGGCGTCGACGGCCAGCCGGTCGTCTACGGCACGCGGCCCGAGCACCTGAGCCTTGCGGACGGCGGCGGCATTCCCTCTCGCGTCGTGGTGATGGAGCCCACCGGCATGGACACCTTCGTCGCCTGCCGGCATGAGGGCACCGAGATCTCGGCGGTGTTCCGCGAGCGCCACGACTTCGCGCCTGGGACCACCATCCACCTGCAACCCGATCTTCAGCGCGCGCATCTCTTCGACGCAGGCACCGGCCAGAGGCTGGTAGCTTGAGGTTCTTTTTTTGGCCCTTTCAACATCAGGAGACAAAGAATGAGTGACTTCAATCGCCGCACGATTCTCAAGAGCTCGGCGGGCTTCGCGGCCGCGGCGTCGCTCGGCGTCGGCACGGCCGTCTTTTCGCCGTTCGCCAATGCCCAGACGATGACCTTCAAGCCCGAGAAGGGCGCCAAGCTGCGCGTGCTGCGGTGGAGCCGTTTCGTGCAGGGCGACATCGACGCCTACATGGCCAACGTCAAGAAGTTCAGCGAAGCCACCGGTGTCGAAGTGCGGGTCGACAACGAAGGCTGGGAAGACGTGCGGCCGAAGGCGGCCGTCGCGGCCAATACCGGCGCGGGGCCGGACATCATCCTGTCGACCAACGACGACGCGAACCTCTACCCCGAGAAGTTGCTCGACGTGACCGATCTCGCCGAATACCTCGGCAAGAAATACGGCGGCTGGTATCCGGCGGGCGAGATGTTCATGCGGCCCGACGGCAAGCGCTGGCTTGGCCTGCCGCTGGGCGCGGCCGGCTCGCTGATGGTGTATCGCGAGAGCATGCTCAAGGCGGCCGGCTTCGACACCTTCCCGAAGAACAACGACGACTTCCTGAAGATGTACAAGGCGCTCAAGGCAAAGGGCACCCCGGGCGGCATGGCGCTCGGCAATGCAACGGGCGACAGCACCTGGACCAACTGGCTGGTCTGGTCCTTCGGCGGCAAGCTGGTCGACAAGAACAACAAGGTGGTGATCGACAGCCCCGAGACGCTCAAGGCGCTCGAATACGCCAAGGAGCTGTACGCGAACTTCATCCCCGGCACGCTCTCCTGGCTGGATCCGAACAACAACAAGGCCTTCCTCGACGGGCAGATCAGCGTCACCAACAACGGCATCTCGATCTACTACGCTGCGAAGAACTCGCCCGACGCGAAGGTCAAGGAGCTGGCCTCCGACATCAACCACGCGGTCTTCCCGGTGGGGCCGGTGGGCGTGCCGACCGAGTCGCACCTGTTCTTCAACCAGATGGTCATGAAGTACACCAAGTACCCGCAGGCCGCGAAAGAGTTCCTGCGCTTCATGATGGAGCGGCCGCAGTTCGACGACTGGCTCAAGGGCGCGGGCGGCTACGTCGCGCAGCCGCTGCGCGCCTTCGAGGCGAACGAGATCTGGACCGTGGACCCGAAGAACACGCCGTACCGCGATTCGGTCAAGAACCTGCGGCCGGCGGGCTACGAAGGCAAGCTGGGCTATGCATCGGCCGGCGTGGCGGCGGACTTCATCATCCCGAACATGGTGGCCGAGGCCGCGAGCGGCTCGAAGTCGCCGAAGGAGGCCGCGGAACGCGCGCAAAAACGTGCAGAACGCTATTACAAGGTCTGAGGACGGTCGCGCAGGCGCGCCGCATTCCATGACGCTGCTCGCCCGCTTCCAGAACAGCCGCAACGCCCTCGGCTTCGCTTTCATGCTGCCGGCGGCGGTGCTGCTGCTGCTGTTCCTGACCTATCCGCTCGGCCTGGGCACCTGGCTCGGCTTCACCGACACCAAGGTGGGCCGGGGCGGGGAGTGGATCGGGCTGGAGAACTACGTCTTTCTCTGGAACGACGCGGTCACGCGGCTGGCGCTGTTCAACACGCTCTTCTATACGGCGGTCGCCAGCGTGTTCAAGTTCTTCCTCGGGCTGTGGCTCGCGGTGCTGCTGAACAAGAACATCCGCTTCAAGACCTTCTTCCGCGCGGTCATCCTGCTGCCGTACATCGTGCCGACGGCGCTGTCGGCGATCGCGTTCTGGTGGATCTACGACTCGCAGTTCTCCATCATCAGCTGGGCGCTGGTGAAGATGGGGCTGATCGACCACTACATCGACTTCCTCGGCGATCCGTGGAACGCGCGGCTGGCGGTGATCGCAGCCAATGTGTGGCGCGGCGTGCCCTTCGTCGCGATCACGCTGCTGGCGGGGCTGCAGACCATATCCCCGTCGTACTACGAGGCCTCTGCCATCGACGGCGCGACGCCGTGGCAGCAGTTCCGCCATGTGACGCTGCCGCTGCTCACGCCGATCATCGCGGTGGTGATGACCTTCTCGGTGCTGTTCACCTTCACCGACTTCCAGCTCATCTACGTGATCACGCGCGGTGGTCCGCTCAACGCGACGCACCTGATGGCGACGCTGTCGTTCCAGCGGGCGATCTCGGGCGGTGCGCTGGGCGAGGGCGCGGCGATCGCGATCGCGATGGTGCCGTTCCTGCTCGCCTGCATCATGTTCAGCTACTTCGGGCTCCAGCGGCGCGCGTGGCAACAGGGAGGCTCCGACAAATGAGCGCCAATCAAGCGAAGATGGATGTGGTCGGCATGGGCTACCTGGAGTCCGTTCCGCGCAAGGTGGTCACGGTCTACCTGCCGCTCCTGGTCTTCCTCATCGTGCTGCTGTTCCCGTTCTACTGGATGGCGATCACCTCGGTGAAGCCCGACGCGGAGCTGCTCTCGCGCGAGGGCAACCCGTTCTGGGTGGTCGCGCCGACCATCAACCACTTCCAGAAGCTGCTGTTCGAGACCTCCTACCCGCAATGGCTGTGGAACACGCTGCTGGTGTCGGTGGTGTCGACCTTCGCATCGCTCGCGTGCTCGGTGTTCGCGGCCTACGCGATCGAGCGGCTGCGCTTCAAGGGCTCGCGGCAGACCGGGCTGGCGATCTTCCTGGCCTACCTCGTGCCGCCGTCGATCCTGTTCATCCCGCTCGCGAACGTGGTGTTCAACCTCGGCATGTTCGACACGCGCTGGGCGCTGATCCTGACGTATCCGACCTTCCTGATCCCGTTCTGCACCTGGCTGCTGATGGGCTACTTCCGCTCGATTCCGGCGGAACTGGAGGAGTGCGCACTGATCGACGGCGCGAGCCGCTGGCAGATCCTCGTGAAGATCGTGCTGCCGCTCGCGGTGCCGGGGCTGATCTCGGCCGGCATCTTCGCGTTCACGCTGTCGTGGAACGAGTTCATCTACGCGCTGACTTTCGTCTCGTCGTCGGAGATCAAGACGCTGCCCGTCGGCGTGGTCACCGAGCTGGTACAGGGCGACGTCTACCAGTGGGGCCCGCTGATGGCCGGCGCGCTGCTCGGCTCGCTGCCGGTGGCGTTCATTTACTCGTTCTTCGTCGAGTACTACGTGTCGGGGATGACCGGTTCGGTCAAGGAGTGATCGCTTCGAGCGCGGCCCGCAATTCCGAAAGCACGCTACCCCAGTCGCCCGGCGACGGCTGGCGGAAGACGCGGAAGGCCGGATACCACGGCGTCGTGGTGCTGCTCGTGAACCAGCGCCAGTCTGCCGCGTAGGGCAGCAGCAGCCAGGCCGGCGCACCGATCGCACCCGCGAGGTGCGCGATCGACGTGTCGGTGGTGATGAGCAGGTCGAGCGCCATGATCTGCGCGGCCGTGTTCACGAAATCGGATGCATCGAAGCACTGGACCGCCGGGCCCTCGGTGCCGGCATCGGCCTGCTTCAGCGTCTCGGGAAGCAGCAGGCTCCAGACACTCGCGTTCACTGGAAGCGACGCACGCAGCGGCGCCAGCGCGATCGAGCGCTTGTGGTTCTCCGGGTGGTCGGGATTTCCGGTCCAGACGATGCCGATGCGCGGCCCCGGCTGCGACGCGATCGACTGCCGCCAGTGGTCGACCCGTTCCGGATCGGCCTGCAGGTACGGGACCTCGCTGGTGAGGCCCGGCATGTCGAAGAGCCCGAGCGCCAGGGGCAGGCTCATCAGCGGGCAATGGAAGTCATAGGCCGGCAGCGCATCGCCGCGGCCCGCGAGGACGTCCACGCCCTTCAACGAGCGCAGGCTGCCCAGCAGCGACCGCTGCACCTCGAACACGATCCGGGCGCCGCGCGATGCCAGCAGCGGCACATAGCGGCAGAACTGCAGTGTGTCTCCGAAACCCTGCTCGGCGTGGATCAGCAACGTCTTTCCCTGGAGCGGCTCGGTGCCGGTCCAGCGGGGTGCGTCGAAGGTTCGGGCGTGGCCGAATCGCTCTTCCTCGATCCGTTGCTCGTACGCAGGCCAGCCGTGCGCGAAATCGCCGGCGCCGAGCAGGCACAACGCCCGGTTCCATCGCACGCCGGCCGGCGCGTCCGGCTGCGCCAGCAACCGGTCGTAGTGCGGGATGGCCTCGGGGTGCCGCTGCACGTCGCGCAGCGCATTCGCGAGGTTCATTCGCACCTGCCCGTCGTTCGGGTCCTGTGCGAGCAGGTGTTCGTAGAGCGGGATGCCTTCGTCGAAGCGATCGACCGCGCACAGTGCGTTCGCGAGATTGAATTCGATCTCGGGGCGGCCGGGGGCCAGCCTGCGCGCCTTTTCGAGCGTGGCGAGGGCATCATCGTGCCGCAGCAGCGCGAGTTCGGCGACGCCGAGGTTCATCAGCAGCTCGGCGCTGTCCGGTTTCGCGCGCAAGGCTTCGGCGAAAGCCGCGCGGGCCTCTTCATGCCGACCGGTCTCGAAGAGCGACTCGCCGAAGCGGCGCAGCAGGTCCGGCCCCAGGGGCTCGATCTGCCGCATCTGCATGAAGCACTGGATGGCCTCTTCATGCCGTCCGAGGGCGTGCAATGCATCGGCCTTGTGCGGTAGTACGCGCGTCTCGCCGGGCCGCTGCGCGAGCACATGCTCGAAGCCTGCAAGGGCGCTCTCGAGGTCGCCGGCCTGCCGGTGCAGCAATGCGAGGTTGAAGCGCATCGCCACGTTGCCGGGATCGCGCTGCAGCGAATCGCCGAGCAGACCGATCGCGCCCGGAATATCGCCCTTGCTGGCGGCGATCAGCCCGAGCATCGCCGGCGCGCGCGCATCGCCCGGGTCGGCCTGGCGCAATGTCTTCCATGCGGCTTCCGCCAGATCCACACGGCCCTCGCGCTGGTGGGCCAGTGCGCGGTTCGCCAGCTCCGACTTCTGCTGCGGCGACATCAGAGGTGCTCTTTCACCTCGTCGAGCTGCGACCCGAGCAGGGCGTTGATGCGGTGCTTGAGGGCAGCGCGGCGGTCGTTCGTCAGGTACACCTGCCGGGCGGCCTCGATGAACTTCGCGTCGAAGCGGGATTCGCGTTCGGCGTGGCGCACTTCGTTCTCGATGTCCCAGAGCCGCTTGTTGACGGCGAGCAGCTCGGCCTGCACCTGTTCGATGGCGGCGGCTTCTGGAGAGGTTTCCAGCACCTCGGCGGTCGCCCTGGAAAGCAGGTCGAGTTCGCGCCTGACGAAGACCAGCTTGGACTCGTCGGTCACGCGCTCCTGCTTGATCTCGAGAATCGTCTTTTTGTCGAAGAGTTCGCCGGGCGAAACCGGGACCATTACGGGTGCGTGCACGAGGAAATCCGCCATCAAGCCAAAGAAGCCGCGAATTGTAAAAGGGCCCCGGCAGGCCCAATCCATGGTTCGCAGTGAGCTTGTTCGGGCCGGAGGCGACCGCGATCCGCGGTTCCTGCAAACTGGGTGGACGTCAGCCGGAGATCAACATGATTCGATCCTGGGCGCTTTCGATGCTGCTTGCTGCCGGCGTATCCGCAGCGAGCGCGGCGGACCTCACCGTCGTCTTCGTCAATCCGGAGAACTTCCGCGATGCCGCGTATTCGCGCTCTTTCCCCAGCGAGCGCGATCGCGCCGAGGTCCTGCGCGACGTGCAGCAGCACCTGCAGCGGCTCGCCGACCGGTACCTGGGGCCGGGCGACGCGCTGCGCATCGAGGTGCTCGACATCGACCTGGCCGGTGATTTCAATCCGCTGCGCCGTGGGGGTTCCGAGGTGCGGGTCCTGACCGACATCACCTGGCCGCGCATGGAGCTTCGCTACACGCTCAGCCGCGATGGGCAGGTGATCGCGAGCGGCCACGAGCGCATCAGCGACATGAACTACCTCGTGATGGCAAGGCGCAACTCGGGCAGCGACCGCTTCATCTACGAGCGTCCGATGCTGGACGACTGGTTTGCGCGCCGCATCGTCGCCGCCAAGGAACACGGCTGATCCGGGCGAATCCAATGTCTTGCCGGCGACTCTTTCCGTGCCGGCAGGAGGTGTGCGATGAAGCAACTGAAGCACTGGCAGGACGTGGTGAATGCACTGCTGGGTGTGTGGCTGGCGATTTCACCCTGGCTCGTGAGCTACCAGGACATTCCGTCGCCCACCGCGAACGCGGTGCTCGTCGGCGTGGCGCTGGTGGCCGCGGCGTTGGGCGCGATGATCGTGCCGCGCGCTTGGGAAGAATGGACCGAATGCGCGCTCGGCGCGTGGCTGGTCATCTCCCCGTGGGTGATCGGCTTCGGCATGCATCGCCAGGCGATGCTGACCGCGGTGATCACCGGCGCGGTAATCGTGGCGCTGGCACTCTGGACGCTGGTGACCGACAAGGAATACAGCGGCTGGCTCCATCGCCCGGCGCACTGACCGCGCGGGCGTGCCGCCGCCGGTTCAGCCGGCGAGCGGCGCCTTCGGCCGATCCGACCGCACCCTGCGCGCCGGCCGCAGTTGCTGGATGAGCGCGACCAGCCGGTCGGCCATGCGCCGGCAGGCCTCGCCGCCGCCCGTGAGAAAACGGGCGTCGAGCAGGATCGACAGCATGTCGAGGTGGTCGATCGTCGTGTCGATGCGGCGCACCTGCGGGCCGAGGTTCGCCAGCGCGTCGCGGTAGGCCTCGAGCACGGATGCCAGCGCCGCATCGCCGGCATCGTCCGGCGCGGCGAAGCTGCCGTCGCGCAGTCTTTCCACCAGCAGGGCTTCGGGGCTTGCGACCACGTCCCATGTATCGCCGTCGTGCGCGGTGGCCCGGGAGATGATCTGGCCGCACTGCCTTGCGAGCGCCACGCCGTTCGACATTGCCTCCGGCGCATCCCATCCGTCGAGCGCGGTCTGCAGCGCGAGCGCACGCAAGGCCTCGCAGGGGCGGAAACCGTCGTCGCCCGCCATGCCTTCGGCGCGCGCATACGCCTGCAGGCCGGCCTGCACCGCGTCTTCCAACGCGCCGCGCCATCGGTGGCGCTGTGCGGCGGTGCCCTTGATGCGCAGCAGATGCAGCGCGAACACGACCGCCTTGCGCTCGCAGGCTTCGCCGAGCAGTGCGTACCGATCGGCGTTGGTGCGCAGCGGCGCGGCCGTGTGGCAGAGCGTGCCGCCGGATACGAGGCGATCGAGCGCGCGCAGCCGCCCGATGCCGTGGTCGATCAGCGGCAGGCCCTTGGGCATCGGCCGGGGTGGGTACTTGCGGGCCGCCTGTTGCTCGGCATGGATGCGCTCGATGTCGCGTTCGGCGCGCGCGAAGCCGAGTTCGACCTCCACCGCCGCCAGTTGTTCGATATCGCGGATCGGCACGCGGCCCTGCAGGTCGACCGTCTGGATCGCCACGACCAGGGCCCCGTAGGCCTGTTCGGGACAGCCGAGATCGCGCCAGATCGCGCCGAGCGCGGATTGCAGCAGCGGCAGCCGCAGCCACGAGGGCGGGCAGCGCCGGTCGCGCGCATCCTCGATCGCCCGGATGCGCGCCTGCCGCTCGCTCTCCAGCGCGCGGTCGGGGCAGCGCGCGATCTCGACACGGGCGCGCGCGAGTTCGTCGAGCATCTCGTCGATCGACACGAAGGGCGCACGGCCCCCGGCGGCGCCGGAAGCAGCGTCGGCCGGCTCCGCAAGCCAGAGCGGGTCGCCATAGGCCTGGAAGGCGCCCCAGGTCACGTTGTCGGATCGCGTGGCCCACAGGGCCTGGCGCGCCTCGAACACCGCTTCGCCGAAGGGCCGCCGGTTCTGCAGCAGCGACTGGTAGAACACCTCGCCGAACTGCTGCGCCAGCTTGTCGTCCACCGCCCAGCCCGCGACGACCACGCAGCGCACGCCGATGGCCATCAGCTCGCGCGCGACGCTGCCGGCCAGCTTGTTGCCGTCGCGCACGGTCGGCCCGGCCGCACCGCCCGGGTCGATCTGGCCCAGGTGGCAGCAGTTGAGGAAGACCAGCTCCGGCACCGATTCCATCGCCTCGATCTCGGCGGCGGTGATGAGCAGCCCGCCCGAGAGCACGACGCCGCTGCGGCGAAGCCCGTCCACATGCCGCTGGTCGAACACCCCGTGTGCGGACACGTGCAGGATCCGATAGGGCTTGCGGTAGAGCTTCGCGAGCACGTCTGAGGCGAGGTTGTCGGCACCGATGGCGCGGCTCACCTCGTAGCCCATGCCGACGAGCAGACCCGCAACCGCGTTCGCTTCCACCTCGGCGCCGGACAGCGAATCCGGGTCCTTGCCCTGCGGGTTGGCCGGATCGGGAAACGCCGCCGCGAAGCCCTGCACCGACGGATTGCCGACCACATAGGCGCTGCGCGCAACGCTCTGCCGCACATCGCGCCGGTAGGCCGAGGACGACAGCTGCCGCACCACCGGCGTGCACAGCGCCAGCGGCACGAGCGGGCCGTCGGTCTGCGCCTCGGTCGCGAACAGCGGATCGGTCAGCATCAGCTCCCACGGCAGGTTGGCGGTCGCGCCGTCGACCACCAGGACGATGCGCTGGAGCTGCCGCGCCGCGTCCTTGAAGTCCGGCGGCACGATGAGCTGGAACAGCATGCGGCCGAAGTCGGCGTTCCATTGCGTCTGGCTGATCTGCTGGCGCACCAGCGTCTCGATCAGGCTCGGCTGGCGCTGCTGTACGACCGTCTCGGCCCGCGCGCGCTGGCCGACATAGAGAAAGCGCAGCCGGTCGGCGAGCCGCGTTGCGCCGTCGGGGCGCGGCGCGGTGCCGGGGTCGTCCGCATCGGTGACGATCAGCCGCGGCCAGTAGCTGGCGCCGCGCGCGTCGAACAGGCGCTGGCGCAGCCCGGTGCCCTGTGCGAGTTCGGGGTTGCAGGCGAGCAGCGTGTCCTTCGCCGCGGCGGCCGTCTGCAGCCGGGACGCGAGCTGGCGCAGCTCGTAGACCGCGGTGATGGCGGTGTCGAGATAGAGCTCGACGATGTCCAGCTGCGACACGCGCACCGACAGGCCGGTGGTGCGCCGGAACTTCTCGTTGGCATCGATGACGCCGCGCACCACCGCCTCGACCGAGCCGGCGATCGTCAGGTTGGCCGACGAGTTGTAGCCCAGCAGCAGCGTCGCGAGCGGCACCTCGCGGTCCTCGCGGCCCATCACGTCGACCACCTGCAGCAGGTAGCGCAGCACGCCGGCGCGCACCGCGATCATCAGCGCGTCCTGGCTCAGATTGCCCTCGTAGCTGCCGAGGCCGGTAACCACGGCGCCGGTGAGCACCCCCCGCCGGCGCTCGATCGCGCTGGGCGTGCGCAGCACCACCGCGGCGGTGCCGAGCGGGCCGGCATAAAGGTCGAGCGCGCGTCGCTGCGCGAGCTGGCCGTCCATGAGCTCGGCGTCGATGAGTGCCTCGGTGCCGGCCATCGAGTCGTTCTCGTAGTGGCCGACCATGATCGGGCACGACAGGAAGCGCAGGTCCATCGCCTTGAGGTTCACTTCGAGCCGTTGCTTGGCGCGCGTCGTGACGTGGGTGTCCGGCGTGCCGCCGATCACGGCCGCAGCAAGGGTCGCGTCGTCGACCGCGTTCGGCGGACCGGGGTCGTAGCTCACCGGTCGGTCCGGTGCGGCCCCGCGCGCGGTGGGCGGACTGCGGTCGAGCGCACCGGTCGCGCCGGTCACGAGCAACTCGCCGAGCGCACCGAATGCGGACGGCGTGGAAAGCAGATCGCCATGCACCGCCGGCAGGTAGTAGAAGTTCCCGATGCCGCCGATGCGGCCCGAATCCCAGGTCACGGTGCCATCGCCGCGTGCGGTCGATACCATGCGCAGGCGCGGGCTTCCGCTGCGCGTTTCGACCCGGACCCCGCACGGGGTGTTCGGTGCGACGCCGAACACGTAGACCGACTTCGCGCGATAGGCGTCCGGCAGCGCGGGCATGCCGGTGCCGTCGGCCTTCGCATCCTCGGTCCACAACCATCCGGCCGACGCGAGGGTCTCGGCATCGGGCTGGCCGCAATGGTGGTCGCCGAACCACAGGTCGGTGTTGACTGCCTTCAGCGCCTTCCAGCCTTCGGGCCGCCAGTACTGCTGCGGCTCGCCGCCGTCGGGCTGCCCCTCGAAGGTGTCGACGAAGCCGGGCCGCGGCAGCAGTTGCAGCGCGCCCCGGAAGCCCGAGACGAGGTCGAGCACCTCCTGCATGTCGTGCCGGACGTCCAGCCGCGCGAGCGTGCGCAGCGCATCGCCCTTGCCGAGCAGGTTCTCGACCATCGAATGCGAGCCCTGGTGCGGCGTGCCGGCCATGACGAGCCGCGCGCCGTCGCGTGCCATCAGCCGGTCCATCACCTCGCGCCGCCGGTAGATGCAGGCGCGCACCACCAGTCCGCCCATGCTGTGCGCGAGCAGGCGGACGGGTTGCGTGGTCTGTTTCAACAGCAGGTCGAGGAAGGTGCCGAGGCGCTCGCCGAGCACGTCGAGCGGCTGCCGCCAGTCATAAGGGAATGGCACCACGTGATGGCTTGCCGCGAGGTGCTCGCAGATCGCGCTGTAGGTCTTGCCGAAGAGGCCGCCGGTCGTCACCTTGTCGGCACCGAAGGCGATGTCCGTCAGGCCGCCGGCTGCGAGGCTGATCGGGTTGAGCCACACCCGCTTGCCGTCGGCATCGAGGTAGGTGCCCATCACGCCGGGCAGCACGATGACGATCGGCCGCTCCACGCCCGCCGCGTCGCGCGATGCGCCGATGCCGGCCGCGTCGAGGCTGGTGAACTGCGGCGGCATCACGCGGAACGCGGCGACATCGTCGGGCCGGCCCTGCACCAGCCAGTCGCGCATCGCGGTGCGCGTCTCCAGGTTGCCGAAGTAGCTGAAATGCGAGACATCCGATGCGCGGTCGAACATCACGCGCGCCTGGGCCTTGACAGCGACGCCTGCGAGCATCGAGGCGGTATCGACCACGAGGTCGTTGTCGGTGTTCTCGAACAGCAGGAAGTCGGTGAGCAGCGTGCCCATGCGCATCAGCAGGTTGCCGCCCTGGATGTCGCCGGCGATCAATCCCATGCGGATGTCGGGCTGCACCGTTCCATCGCGCAGCAGCGCGGCCATCGGCGAATCGGGCAGCATGGCCTCGATGCCCGGCACCAGATGCGGATTGGTGCGGTTGTGCGCGATCTCGATCACCACGCGCTTGAACGCCGAATACAGCGGATTGCCGAAGAAGAACGGCACCCGGCCGATCAGCGTCAGCAGGCCCGAGAGGAACACGTCGAAGTTGCCGCTCGCGAGCCTGGTGCCCTGCGAGGGGCTGGCGACACGCACGTAGCGCTCGATCACCGGCGCCTTGTCGCGCAGCATCGCGAACAGATGGCGCAATTGCTCGCGGTGCTCGGCATGGGCGCTGTCGAGTTGCTTGCGCACCTCGGCTTCGCGGCCCTGCGCGTCGCCCACGCCGGGGAAGGCAAAACTGTAGCTGTCGATGTGCTGGTCGATGTCCTGCAGGCACATCAGGTCGCCGACGATGCCGCCGCGCGAATGGGTCACGAGGCTGATGCGGGCGCCCTTGGGCAACGCCGTCGCCAGTTGCAGCGCGTTGTCGATGGGGCTTTCGGACAGCGTGCGGTGCTCGAAGCCGTAGATGCCGCCTGGAAAGCTGCTTTCGAGCCGGGCCCAGAGCCCCCGGTCGGTGCGCTGCAGGTCGGCGAAGCTGCCGAGCGTGCTCGACGCGGTGCCGTGGATGAAGACCAGCGCCGGGCGTGCCTTGCCGTCCGGGCCGATCATCGCGGCGACGTCATCCGGCGTACCCCCTTCGAGCTTGCCGCCCGCATCGTTCCAGCGGTAGAGGTGTCCGGCCGGCCGGCCGAGGCGGTCCTCGATGACGGTCATGAGCGCCTGGGTGGCGAGCCAGCTCACGCCGGCGTCCACCGCGGCCGTCTGCTTGCCCTTGCCGCCCTTGTCCTTCGGAAGACCGGCGATCAGCGCCTCTGCCGCGTCGGTCAGCGAATCGCGGCCCACGGCCACCGACACCACGCGGGTGACCAGGCTGCCCATCGCGTCGGAAAACACGCCCCGGCGCGGCATCGCGCTTTCGGCGTTCAGGCGATCGAAGAGCACGCGGCCGTCGTCGTCGACCAGATCGGGCCGGTTGCGAAGCAGCGCATCGCGCAAACGGGCGGGGCTGGTGACCAGGGTGCCGCCGTCGGCCAGCTCGATCACCAGCACGTCGTCGTCGGCCGCCGCGAGTTCGCTTGCGCTGGTGTCGGGCGCACCGCGCACGGCGGCGCCGAGCTCGATGCTGGATTTCGGCGTCAGGAGTGTGTCGGGCAGGAAGTCGTCCTTGGCCGCAGGGCCGGCCGCGCTTCGCGTGGAAGACTTCAGAAGAGCAGGCACCTCGGGTTTCGTGTTCTCGCGTCCGGTGAGCTTCAGGACGATCGGTGGCGCCATGCTCCGTCTCTCCTCTTGCGTGGCAGGACGTCAGGTGAAGACCGCGCGGTTTCGCGCCTCCGCGCTGCCCTGGATCTGCGGCTTCTGCGGATAGCGCGTGGAAGGCAGGTCGTCCGCCAGCGCCGCATGCCACTGCGTGTAGCTCGCGTTCGCGGGCAGGGCGCGCAGCGCCTTCAGCGCGTAGAAGGTGAAGGCGCCGTTGGAGCGGTCCGCGAAGGTCGCGTCATAGCTGAAGTGGTTCTCGCCTTCTTCGCAGCCGGCCATGAGAACGTCGCCCGCGTCGTCCTGCTGCGCACTCGCGAGCGCGCTGGAGGCCGCGTGGCTGGCGTCGGCAGGCACCGGGCCGCCGCCCGGGCCTCCCTTGGCGAGGCGCTCGCCGGACATCCATGCCGTCATCGGCATGAAGCGCGGCGTCCTCCCGGCCTCCTTGTCCGCGCTGTTCGGCGGCGCGCGGTTCACGGTCCCTGAGTGACAGCTATCGGAAATCAGGACGATGTGCACGCCATCCCGGCGTGTCATGAAGATCGCATGGATCTCGTCGTCGATGAATGCGGCGTTGATCAGGCGGATGTCGTGGGGGCAGAGCGCCTCGTCGAGCCCGTCGGCCTCGTCGCCATCGGTGTCGTACTGGTAGGTGCCATGGCCCGAGTAGGTGATCACGACCACGTCGCCGCTCACCGCCTGCCCGACGATGCGCTTGAAGGCGTCGACCATGCCGGCTTTGGTGGCCTGGCCGTCGAGCAGCTTGTTCACGCTGAAGCCGCGCGACGTCAGCTCGGCGGCCCAGTCGTTGGCGTCGTTGACGCAGCCGGCAAGGTCCATGTCGGTGCCGGGGTAGTTGTTGATGCCGATGCACAGGGCGAGCTTGGACATGCGTGCCTCCTGTCGTTCGTTCGGTCAAGGTGCGGGCGCCGGCGGCGCCTTCCTGATTGAACACGCGAGAGGCCTGCGAGTCGTCTTCCAAACGGGATATGGCGCACGGCAGGGCATACGGCGCGATTGCGGCCGTGCGCGTCTGGCGTCAGGCGCTCAGCGCCTTCATTTCCGCATACAGATCCGCCTTGCCTTCGAAGCCGATCCCCGGCAGTGCCGGCAGGTTGACGTAGCCGTTGTCGACACGCACACCATCGGGGAAGCCGCCATAGGGTTGGAAGAGGTCGGGGTAGCTCTCGTTGCCACCCAATCCCAAGCCGGCTGCGATCGCCAGCGACATCTGGTGTCCGCCGTGCGGGATGCAGCGGCTCGGGGACCAGCCGTATTCCTTGAGCATGTCGAGCGTGCGCAGGTATTCGACGAGGCCGTAGCTCAGAGCGCAGTCGAACTGCAGCCAGTCGCGGTCGGGGCGCATGCCGCCGTGGCGGATGAGGTTGCGCGCGTCCTGCATCGAGAAGAGGTTCTCGCCGGTCGCCATCGGGCCCGCATAGACCTCCGAGAGCTTCGCCTGCAGTTCGTAGTCGAGCGGATCGCCCGCTTCCTCGTACCAGAAGAGCGGGTACTGCGACAGCGCACGGGCATAGTCGATGGCGGTCTGCAGGTCGAAGCGGCCGTTCGCGTCCACCGCCAGCTGCTGGCCGGGGCCGAGGATCCTGAGCACCGACTCGATGCGTTCGCAGTCTTCGGCCAGCGTGGCGCCGCCGATCTTCATCTTGACCACCGAATAGCCGCGCGCGAGGTAGCTCTCCATTTCCTTGCGGAGGCCGTCCAGGCCCTTGCCGGGGTAGTAGTAGCCGCCAGCCGCGTAGACGAAGACGCGCGGATTGGCCTTGCCGTTGCCATAGCGCTCCGCCAGGAGCTGGAAGAGCGGCTTGCCCGCGATCTTCGCGACCGCGTCCCACACCGCCATGTCCATCGTGCCCACGGCCACCGAGCGCTCGCCGTGCCCGCCGGGCTTCTCGTTGATCATCATTCGCGCCCAGATCTTGTGCGGATCGAGGTTCTCGCCGGTCTCGTCGATGAGCGTCGCCGGATCGGCTTCGAGCACGCGCGGGCGGAAGCGGTCGCGGATCAGCCCGCCCTGGCCATAGCGGCCATTGGAGTTGAAGCCGTAGCCGATCACGGGCTTGCCGTCGCGGACCACGTCGGTGACCACGGCGACGAGGCTCAGGGTCATCTTCGAGAAGTCGATGTAGGCGTTGCGGATGTCCGATTTGATCGGGCGGGTGGATTCGATGATGTCGACGATTTTCATGATGCTCTCGATGAGTGACAGGAGTTGAAAGGTCAGGGGTTCAGCGGGGCAGCGACGAGCCGCCGCAGATGGCGATGTCCTGTCCGGTGATGGCAGCGGCGGAGGGCGACAGCAGGAAGGCGACGAGGGCGGCGATCTCGGCCGGCTCGATCAGCCTTCCGATGGGCGGCAGGCGCGGTGCGCTGCCGGCACGCGCGGGATCGGCCAGCATGCCGGTGGCGGTCGCGGCGGGCGAGACGACGTTCACTGTCACGCCCCGGTCCGCGACTTCGGCCGCCCAGCTTCGCGCTAGCGCGATGAGCGCCGCCTTCGTGGCCGCGTACTGGCCGCGTCCGGGCATGCCCTGCGCCACGCGGCTGCCGATGAAGATCACGCGGCCGTGCTTGCGCTGCGCCATCGCGGGCACGATTGCATCGGCGATGCGCGTGGCGGCATCCACATGCAGGCGCCACATCAGCTCGCCGCCTGCGTGGTCGAGCTGGCCGAGCGGCCCGACGCGCAGCACGCCGGCCGCATGCACGAGCGCATCGGCGTCCTGCAGCGCGGCGGCGGCAGCAGCGACGCTTTCGCCCCGCGACAGGTCCACCTCGACCGGAGTGAAGGCCGCATGCGCGATGGCCGGCTGGGCGACATCGAGTCCGCTGACGCGCCAGCCCGCGGCCAGCAGCGATTCCGCGATCGCGCGGCCGATGCCGCTGCTGCTGCCGGTGACCACGGCATGCCGCAGGTCATTCGACATGGATGTTCCCCTCGGTCACGATCTTCTGGGAACGCGCCATGTCGCCGCCCTGGAACTTCGCGAATTCCTCCGCGCTGCCGGGTGCGAGCAGCAGGCCCTGTTCCCTGAGCTTGTCCTTCATGTCGCCGGCCAGCGCCTTGTTCACTTCGGCGTTGAGCCGCTGCACGATCTCGGGCGACGTCTTGGCCGGCGCCCAGAGGCCATACCAGCTGTAGAACTCGAAGCCGGGAATCGTCTCCGCCACGGTCGGCACATCGGGCAGGCTGGAGGCGCGCTGCGCCGAGGTCACCGCGACCACGCGCAGCATGCCGCTCTTGTGGTACTGGAGCGATCCGAGGATGGGATCGATGAAGCCGTCGATCTGCCCGCCGATCAGGTCCTGGAAGGCCGGCGCGGTGCCCTTGTACGGCACGATCAGGTAGTCGATGTTGCCCGCGCGCTTGAGCAGCTCGGTGGACAGATGCCCGGCGGAGCCGACCGAGCCGACCGCGAAGGTCATCTTGCCCGGATGCTCCTTCGCGTATGCGATGAGCGACTTGATGTCGGTGATCGGCAGCTTCTTGTTGATCGCCACCGACAGCGGTGCCTTGGCCACGAGGGCCACGGGCGCGAAGTCGCGGTTCACGTTGTAGGGCACCGACTTCATCGTCATTGGCGCCGTGGTGAAGGTCGAGGCATTGAAGAGCAGCGTGTAGCCGTCGGCTGGCGCCTTGGCCACCACGTCACCGCCGATCACGCCATTGCCGCCGGCGCGGTTCTCGACGACGAAGGGCTGGCCCATCTGGTCGCTGAGCTTCTGCGCCAGCAGCCGGCCCACGAAGTCCAGCGTCCCGCCGGGCGGGAACGGGATCACCATCTTGATCGGCTTGCTGGGATACGCCTGGGCGAAAGCGCCGGCGGTCGCCGCGAGGGCGAGGGCGCCTAGCGCGGCGCGGATGAAGTGCTTGCGTCGCATGTCTGGTCTCCTGGGTCTGGTTTTCTGCAGGGCCGGGCCGACTTCGCACCCGGCTTTTTCGGGCGGCGAATCAGCGCTTGAGCAGGCCCGCGCGCTTCACGGCGGCGCGCAGGGCTTCGACTTCCTCGGCGTTGGGCGCCTCGGTGGGCGGGCGCACCGTGGCATCGTCGAGCACGCCGGCCAGGTACATGCCGCCCTTCATGCGGGCATGGGCCTCGCCCGTGGGCTCGCCGCCGCCGTAGACCGCGTCCTTGAGCGGCGTGATGATGGCCTGCACTTCCATCGCGCGCTTGAGGTCGCCGGCCTTCACCGCGTTCCACAGGTCGATGATGAGTTGCGGGATGAAGGTGGCGAAGCCGACCAGCGCGCCGTCGACGCCCTGCACCATCGAGGCCAGCAGGTACTCGTCATGGCAGGTCAGGATGGCCTTGGACGCATTGGCCTCGCGGATCGCCTGGATGTCGCGGGCGTACTTGTTCATGTCGCGCTGGCCCACCTTGAAGGCCTGCACATAGGGCAGCCGCGCCAGGTCGGCCAGCAGCTTCGACGAGTACGAGGCGCGTGTCCACGCCGGGTAGACGTGGCACACGAGGTCGAGCTCCGGCGCCGCCTTGTGGATCGCCTCGAAATACTGCAGCGCGTGGTCCGGCGTGAAGCCGAAGCGCAGCCAGTGGTGGGGCGGCATGACGTCGAGCGCCACCGCACCGGCGGCCTTGGCGGCGCGGGCGTGTTCGGCGGCATCGGCCAGTCCTTCGCAGACGATCGACGAGATCACCGGCAGGCGGCCCTTGAGCTCATCGGCAACGATCCGCGTGACCTCGGCGCGCTCGGCCGGCGTCAGCGCGAACACCTCGCCGGTGTGGCCATTGGTCATGACCGCGACCACGCCGTCGTGGCCGGCGAGCCATGAAGCCAGCTTGCGCAGCGCGGGCTCGTCGATCTTGTGGTCACGGGTGAAGGGGCACGAAATGGCGGGAATGATCCCCTTGTAGTTCGCGATGGAAGGCATGCGGTCGTCTCCTGGTGGGTGATTGGGTGTCGATGGGGCGATCTTCCGGTTGGGGGGCGCATACGGTCCAATACCCGATTCGCATACAACTATCTCCGCGGAGAAACCGAGAAAGGACGCACCGCATGGGCCCGGGAAACCGACCGCTGGATCTGGAATGGCTGGAAGACTTCCTGGCGCTGGCGGAAAGCGGCAATTTCTCCCGCGCGGCGCAGGCGCGGAACATTGCGCAGCCTGCATTCAGCCGGCACATCCGCGCGCTGGAGGAATGGGTCGGCGTCGATCTGTTCGACCGCAGCGCGCACCCGGCCGCGCTGACGGCGGCGGGGCGGCGCTTCCAGCCCTTGCTGGAAGAGACGCTGGCTCAGCTGGAATCGGCGCGCATCAAGGCGCGGGCGGCGCACGACCAGGCGGCGGCGAGCCTGCTCTTCGCGGCGACGCATGTGCTGTCGCTCACCTTCTTTCCGCAGTGGCTGGGCGGATTGGAGTCGCAACTGCGGCTTGGGCCGATCCAGACGATTTCGGACAGCTTTCATGCCTGCGAGGACCTGGCGTTGCAGCGTCGCGTGCAGTTCGTGCTGTGCCATGGGCATCCAGAGGTGCCGGGGCGGCTCGATGAGGCGGAATTTCCGATGCTGCGGTTGTCGGACGATGTGCTGCTGCCGGTGTCCGCGCCGAATGCCTCGGGGGACGGTGCGATGCATTCGCTGGATGTCGCGAAGGCCGCGAAGGCGGACGCAGCGGTGCCGGTGCTGGCGTACAGCGAGCCTTCGGGGCTCGGCCGCATCATGCGGGCGCGGATGCGTCAGGTGTTCGGCGAGGGCAGCAGCGTGCCCACGTTGGCGCAGGGCGTCGACATCGTGTTCACCGCGCACCATGCGGCCCTGCTCAAGGCGATGGCGCTGGAGGGCCGCGGCGTGGCCTGGCTGCCGAAGAGCCTGATCGTGGCTGAGCTGAAGATTGGCGCGCTGGTCCCGGCGGCTTCTGCCGAGTGGAACGTGCCGGTCGAGATCCGCCTCTATCGCCAGCGCGCGGAAATGGCACCGGCGGCCGAGGCGTTGTGGACGCTCGTGCAGAAGCGCCCACCGGGCTCAGGCGGGCGCTGAGCAGAGACTGCGGATCTCTGCGGGAATCGGCACCGCGCGGATGCCGCCGCCTTCGCGCTTGGCCGCGAAGATGCGCACCTCTTCGCATTCGAGGATCAGGTCTTCGCCGCGCATCACGCGGTAGCGCTGCACGAAGCTCTTCTCGCGCCACTCCGGGATCGTGACCGTGATGTTCAGCGTGTCGCCATAGCTGGCGCTCTTGACGAAGCGCGTGTGCGTGTCGACGAGCGGTGTGCCGATGACGCCGATGGTCTGCGCGGTTTCTTCCCATCGCGGCACGCCACGCTCGGCAAAGAAATGGCGGGACGCGGCGTCGATCCAACGGAAGAAGTTGGGAAACCAGACGATGCCGGCGGGGTCGCAGTCGCCGAATTCGACGCGGACGGTGTAGATGACTTCGATGCTCATTTTCAGTGAAGGTGAAAACTTCGGGGATGCGTTGGGGGTGCGTGGCGAGGACGCCGGGTGGTCCCCTCCGCGAATGTCCCCCGGCCTTCGGCCTCCTCCTTTATTTCGCTGCGGGGACCACCCGGCATCCTCGCCACGGGAAACGCTGCGTGGTGCCAGTCGATCAACCACGGCCGTGACGGATCACGACGATGGTGTGCTCTGCGCAGCGAAGTAAAGGAGGAGGCCGCAGGCCGGGGGACATGAGCGGAGCAGAGCACACCGTCGGCGTGATCCCGCCCCCACATCACCCCATTCTCGTGGGTAGCCAGAGCGCAATGATCGGAAACGCAATCAGGATCACCAGCCGCAGGATGTCCGTCAGGATGAACGGCAGCACGCCCTTGAAGATCGTCGTGAAGGTCACCTCCTTCACCACGCTCTTGATCACGAACACGTTCATCCCCACCGGCGGATGGATCAGCCCGAGTTCCACCGTCATCACGATGATCACCCCGAACCAGATCGGGTCGAAGCCCAGGTGCACGATGACAGGGTAGATGATCGGCACGGTGAGGATGATCATCGCCATCGCGTCCATCAGGCAGCCGAGCACGAGGTACATCAGCATGATGAGCGCGAGCACCCCGTAGCGGCCGATGCCCAGGCCCGTGAGGAACTCGGTGAGCTTCTGCGGGCTCTGCGTGATCGTCAGGAAGTAGCCGAACAGAAGGGCACCGATCAGCACGGTGAACACCGCCGCCGCGGTCCGCGTGGCCGACAGCAGCGCCTCGCGGATCTTCGGGCCGTCGAGCTTGCGCCGCAGCACGCCGAGGATGAAGGCGCCGCTCGCGCCCACGCCACCGGCTTCGGTCGGCGTGAAGAAGCCGCCGTAGAGGCCGCCGATCACGAAGATGAACAGCACCAGCGGCGCCCACACGTTCTTGAGATCGGCCACGCGCTGCGACCACGGCTTGACCTCGCCGCCCGGCAGCCAGTCGGGCCGCAGCTTGACGATGAGCACGATGGTCAGCACGTACATCGTCATTGCGAGGATGCCCGGCACGATGCCGGCCATGAACAGCTTGCCGATGTCCTGCTGCGTGAGGATCGCGTACACCGCCAGCACCGTCGACGGCGGCAGGATCGCGCCCAGCGTGCCGCCCGCGGCGATCACGCCGGTGGAGAACGATTGCGGGTAGTTGAAGCGCCGCATCTCCGGATACGCCACTGCCGAGAACGTGGCCGCGGTGGCGACCGACGATCCGCAGATCGCCGCGAAGCCGCCGCAGGCCAGCACCGTGGCGACCCCGAGGCCGCCGCGCAGGTGCCCGATCATGGAGTTCGCGGCCTTGAACAGCTCGCGGCTCACGCCCGACACCGAGACCAGCGCGCCCATCAGCATGAACATCGGGATGACGCCGAAGGTGTAGTCGGTCACCGTGCGCATCGAGGTCTGGCCGACCAGCTTGAGCGCCGGGCCGATGCCCACGATCGATGCGTACCCGGTGACGCCGACCAGCCCCATCGCCATGCCGACCGGCACGCGCAGGAGCATCAATGCAAAGAGAGCGAAGAAGCCAAGGATGGCGATTGCATCGGTGCTCATTCGTCCGCTTTCATTTCAGGCTTCTCGTCGTGGAGGAGTTCGGGATGGAAGATCAGTCGCCAGGTGCGGATCGCGATCAGCAGCACGGCGGACACGTCGCCGAGCCATGCGACCGCATAGAAGGGCCAGGTCGGGATGTTCATGTCGTAGGTCAGCACGTGGTCGACATAGGTGCCGCGCACCTTGTCGAACAGCGTGGCGGTCTGCACCGTGACCACGAACAGCAGCACCACGGTGGCAAAGACGTCGATCCAGCGCTTCATGCGCGGGCTCGCGGCGGTCCAGACCAGGTCGACCGTGATGTGGCCGCCCCGGTAGCTGGTCGCCGCAATGCCCCAGAAGATCAGGATGCCCAGCAGCATCCGGCCGAAGTCGTAAGAGTCGGGGATCGAGGTGTTGAAGAACTTGCGCAACACCACCGCGAGGAAGATGTTGAGCGCGACGATCCCCACGAACAAGGCGGCGAGCCATTCGATCGCATTGATGAACCGGTCGCCGGCCGCCCCGATCTTCTTCGGGGCCTTGTCGCTATCAGCCGCCATCACAGCGCCGAGTTGTACTTGACGAGGCTGGCCTTCAGCGAATCCAGCACCGCCTTGGGATCCTGGCCGACCTTCTTCACGCTCTCGGCCCATTGGGCTTCGACGGGGGCAACCGACTTGCGCCATGCGTCGAGCTGCTCGGGCGTGAGCTTGTAGATTTCGTGGCCGGCCTGCGATGCGATCTTCGCGCGGCCGCCGTATTCGAAATCGGCCCAAGGCGTGGCGACCTTCTCGGCCCACTCGCTGGTGCAGTGGTCGTCGATCACCTTCTTCTGCGCGGCCGACATGCTGTCGTACTTGCCCTTGTTCATGGCCCAGACGAAGGGCGTGACGTACAGCGGCGCATCCATGTGGTAGCTCACCACCTTGTCGATGCCGAAGAGGCCGATCGAGCCCCACGGGAAGGTGATCGCATCGGCCACGCCGCGCTCCAGCATGTCGCGCGACTCGGGCGCCGAGGCCTGCACGTTGGTGCCGCCGAGCGAGGTCACCATCTGCCCGATGGTGCTGGTGGCCGGCCGGATCTTCATGCCCTTGATGTCGGTGGGCGAGAGGATCTTCTTGCGCGCGTGGAAGGTGCCGGGGTCATGCACGAAGGCGAAGCAGACCTTCACGTCCTTCATCTCGGTGGCGGCGTACTGGCGGTACCACGCGTCGATCGCGGCCGTTCCGCCCTTGCCATTGGCGAAGAGGAAGGGCAGCGAAGCGCCCGCCATGATCGGGAAGCGACCCGGCTGGTAGCCCGGGTTGATGTAGGCGAAGTCGGCGATGCCGTCGCGCGCCATGTCGTAGTGGTCGAAGGCCTTGCCGAGTTGCTCCGACGGGAAAAGGACCGCGGTGATGCTGCCGTTCGATGCCTTCTTGATGTCATCCGCCCAGGCTTGCAGCGACGGGTTGAGCGGATGCTGCGCCGGCACCCAGCTCGACATCTTGAGCTGGACGGGTTTGTCCTGCGCCTGAGCGGGCGCGCCGGCCAGGGCCAGCGCCGCCGAAAGCGCGAGGACGGCGCGTGTGGCGGCCGAGGGCGTGAAGCGGGATGTCGACATGGATGTCTCCTTCGAAAGTGTTGTTGAAGTCGTCGATGGGTTCGCGCACGTCTTGTGGTCTTTGTGCAGTGCGCAATTCAATTATTTTTTATAAGAGTTCGCGTGCTCGTAAATCGGCGTTTACCTTGAGAGTCAACGCGCATGCGTCGCCGAATTCGGGGCGCGCTTCATCCAGCGGATCGGCTGCTCCCTGACGGGGCGCGCCGGGGCGCCGTGGCGCACCAGCGTGGCGTCGAGCGCGGTGCCGGCTTCATCCGCGAGGGCGGCTTCGCGCGCGGCGGCGATCGCATCGGCCCGGGCCGCGGGCGAACCATCGGGCAGGGGCGCGATCGCGAGGTGGTCGATGACGTGCAGCAGGTTGTGCTTGCCGCGCTCGTTGGTGCTGCCATAGCCCTTGATGAGCCGGCCGCACAAGGCGATCTCGTGGCCCAGGCGCCAGTGCGTCTGCGTGCCGTGGACGACCGCATCGAGCCAGCGGTCGATCAGCGCCTGTTCCTGCGCGAACCGCTGCCCACGCCGGCGCAGCCATCGCAGCGAAGCGAGCAGCCGCAGCGACGCCATGCCGAACACCGAATGGCTGCCGACCTTGAGGGGCAGCGCCCACGGCGAGGACCGCCGCCGGTCCCACGCGGTCACGCGATCGGCCAGCGACGGCGGAAGCAGCGCGGCGAACTCGGGCGCGCCGGGCTTGAAGTGGTCGTAGACCTTGACGATGTCGTCCTCCCCGGCCTTGACCTCGTCGCGCACACGCCGCGTACGGCTTGCGCGGCTTTTGAGTTCCGCGACGCGCACGATGTCGTCGAAGGCCATCCACAGCGCGAGCCAGCGCGCCATTTCGCGCGTGACGGCGAAGGCGTGCGAACCGGCCGGGTCGGCAGTGCGTTCCGCCGCGAGCACCTTCTGGAGGCGGTCCACGTATCGCTGCGCGTAGTCCGCATCCTGGTAGTCCAGCACGCGGGCGTGGCCCAGCGCGAGCATCTCGTGCACCGCGGGCGGGAACAGGCTGGCGATCGCCTGCGGCAGGGCGGCCGCACCGGGCGTTTCGTCCTTCGATGACGCGAGGAGACCGGTCACCATCGCGGCCTGCTGGCGGGGCGCGTTCACGGCGTCGAATGCCTTCGCGAAGCCACGCAGGCTGGCCTCGGCCATCTTGCTGACCTTGTCGCCGTGGCCGCGCACCACCTGTTCGTAGGCTTCGCGCGGGAAGGGATAGAGCCCGCTGCCGGCAATGGCGCCGAGCATCACCGCGCTCACGACCGTTCCGGCCTCGCGCGCTGAGGCGCCCATGTCGAACACGTGGTGCTCGCGGCTGAAGGCCTTGACCACATCGAGCAGCTGCTGCGCATCCGCACGGCCGTCGCCGAGCTGCATGCGCTCGGCCGTGGTGAGCGTGCGGCTCGACGAGGTGATGACCAGCGTGCGCTGCGGCGTGCTCATGCCATTGCTGATCTGGCGCGTGGTTTCGAGCAGCTCCGACGACACGATCGCGTCGAGCGCGCCCGGCACCGGGCTCAGGCTGAACACCGGCCGCCGCCCGCCGAGCTCGGCCAGCGGCACCGGGAAGACTTCGACGTAGTACGTGGTCGCGCCGGTGCGCTGCGCGACGCCGGGGATCGAGGTGCTCTGTGCCGCATAGCCGGCATGTCGCGCGACGTCGACCAGCCATTCGGTCAGGACGCCGCCGCCTTCGCCGCCGAGCGCGCAGATGAGAAGGGTGATGGGTTGGGTTCTATTCATGATCGTCATGCGGGCTGAAGTGCGCGGACGACGGCACCGCGCAGGCTGTGCAGCAGCCGTTCATGCCATTTGGGGTTCTGCACCACTTCGGCGCGATAGAAGCTCGGGCACAAGGTGGCCGCGTGCGCGTTGGCGCCGCAGAGGCCGCAGCCCACGCAGCCGTCGATCACCACCGCCACCGGGTCCACCTTGAGCGGATCGGGGTTGTCCTTGATCGTCAGCGTCGGGCAGCCCGACAGGCGGATGCAGGCATGGTCGCCGTTGCACACGTCCTCGTCGACGCCGTACTTCACGCGCACCACGCGCTCGCCCTGGCGCAGCAGGCTGGCGATCCACGGCTTGATGCGGCGCTGCCGCTCGAGCTGGCATTCGCCCTCCGCGATGATCACCTTCAGGCCGTTGAAGCTGCTGGTGAAGGCCTCGTTGAGCGTCTTGCGCATCTTGTCCACGTCGTAGGTGTGCACGGTGCGCAGCCACTGCACGCCGAGCCCCTTGAGCGTGGATTCGATGGTCTGGTTCTTGTCGACGAGGCTCTGCTGCTTGTCGACCGCCCGCGCCTTCACTTCGTCGTCCGGCGTGGAGATGATGTCCTGCGTGCCGGTGGCCGAGGTGTAGCCGTTCTTGAAGATCATCAGCACCGCGTCGTCGCCGTTGAAGAGCGCGCTCTGCACGCCGGTCAGCAGCCCGTTGTGCCAGAAGCCGCCGTCGCCCATGATCGACAGCACGCGCCGCTGCATCATCGGCGACACGCCCGCGCGGCTCGCGAGGCTCATGCCGTAGCCGAGGATCGAGTGTCCCATCGAGAAGGGCTCGAAGGTGCCGAAGGCATGGCAGCCGATGTCGGCGGCGATGTGCACCGGGCCGCTGTCCTGCTGCGCGAGCTTGAGCGCCGAGAACACCGGCCGCTCGGGGCAGCCGATGCAGAAGCTCGGCGGGCGGTTGGGCAGAGGCGTTTCGAGCTTGGCGGCCAGGGCGGCGCGGCGATCGCGGTTGCCGGTGAGCCAGCCCTGCGCGGAATCCTGCGCATGCCCCGGCAGATGGCGCTGCACGAAGGATGCGAGCCCGCCCGACAGTGCCTCGACGCCGAGTTCGCCCGCCGGCGGCAGCATGTCGCAGCCGTGCAGCGCGGTCTGGATGTCGCGGCGGCGCAGCAGGGTGGCGATCTCCTGCTCGATGTATTCGGGCTGGCCTTCCTCGACCACGAGCACTGCGCGCTTGCCGGCGCAGAAGTCCGCGACTTCCTCCGGCACCAGCGGATAGGTGACGTTGAGCACCAGCAGCGGAATGTCGGTCGCGCCGAAGGCATCGGCGAGCCCGAGTTGCTGCAGGCTGCGGATGAGCGCGTTGTAGAGCCCGCCCTGCACCACGATGCCGAGATCGGTGTGCGTTCCCGGCATGAGCTCGTTGAGCTTGTGCTCGGCGATGTAGCGCCGCGCGGCGGGCAGCCGCTCTTCGCCCTTGAGCTTTTCATGGCGGAAGGTGACCGGCGGATGCGCGAGCCGCATGTAGTCGAAGCCGGCCGGCTCCTCGATCAAGGCGCGCGTGGAGACCGCGGGCGCCAGGTTGTCCTTGCATTCGAAGCTGCCGCGCACGTGGCAGGTGCGGATGCGCAGTTCCATCATGCAGGGCATGTTGGAGGTTTCCGAAAGACGGAACCCGTGCTCGACCATGTTCACCATCGCGCCGAGATCGGGGCGCGGATCGAGCAGGCACATGCTCGACTTGAGCGCGTAGGCATGCGTGCGTTCCTGGATCACCGAGGCGCCTTCGCCGTAGTCCTCGCCGACCACGATCAGCACGCCGCCCTTGACGCCCGGCGACGACAGGTTGGACAGCGCGTCGGCTGCGACATTGGTGCCGACGATCGATTTCCACGTCACCGCGCCGCGCAGCGGGTAGTGGATCGATGCGCCGAGCATCGCGGCCGCCGAGGCCTCGTTGGAGCAGGCTTCGACGTGCACGCCGAGCTCGTCCATGTACGGCTTGGCCTGCACCATGACGTCGAGCAGGTGCGAGACCGGCGCGCCCTGGTAGCCGCCGACGTAGGCCACGCCCGACTGCAGCAGCCCCTTGGTGATGGCGAGGATGCCCTCGCCGTGAAAGGTGTCGCCGGCGCCGAGGCGCAGTGCTTCAATTTCCTTGCTGAATGAGACTTCCAACTGACTTGCTCCATGAGAATTTGCATCGTCACACCCGCCCGCGCTCTTCTTCCAAGGCACCCGCGGAACCGGCTCTGCCGGGCCGCCGGGTGCGCCCCCTTTGAGGGGGTGTCCGAGCCACACGCAGTGGGCGAGGCTGGGGGTGGGCCTACTTCATTCGGGCGATGTAGTAGGCGAGGGTGTCGAGGTCTTCCGGCGGGATGCCGTTCAATGCATCGACCATCGCCATCGTGTAGCCGGGGCGTTTGCCGGAGCGGAACTCGCGCAGCGTCATCTGCAGGTAGTCTTCCTTCTGCTGCGCGATGCGCGCCACCTGCTGGCCGCCACTGAAGTCGGCGCCGTGGCACATCGCGCACTTGTATTGCTGTGCGAGCACCTGCCCGCGCGTCATGCGTGCCGCATCGGGCGGCGTGGCCGGCGGTGGCGCGGGCACCGGCGGCAACGTTGCGATGAATTCCGAGAAGCCGCGCATGTCCTGGTCCGACATGGTCTTGGCGACCGCGCTCATGGCCTCGTTGGAACGGCGGCCTTCGCGGAAGAGGAAGAGCTGCGTGATCGCATAGAACGAATGCTGGCCGGCGAGCACGGGCGTGCCCGGCATCTCGCTGCGGCCGTTGGCGCCGTGGCAGGCGGCGCACAGCGCCGCGTAGCGCTGTGCGTAGCTGCCTTGTGCCGCGGGCTGCGCGCTCGCGGCCGACGCCGCGAGCCACAGGAGAGCGGCCGTCGCTGCGGTGATGGCGTGTCTTGCCGTCCTCCTCATTTGCCGTAGCTGATGCGATAGATCGCGCCGGCGTGGTCGTCGCTCACCAGCATCGAACCGTCCTTCAGGATCAGGAAGTCCACCGGACGGCCGAGGTAGTTGTTGTTCTCGACGAAGCCGGTCATGAAGGGCTCGACCTTGGCACCGCCCTTGCCGTCGGGCCACGCGACCGAGATGTCGGCGTACTTGACGGTGCGGTTCCACGGACCGTGGCGCGCGATGAACATCGCGCCCTGGTACTTCGCCGGGAACATCTTGCCGGTGTAGAACTTCAGCCCCAGCGATCCGGCGTGCGGGCCGAGCAGTGCGTTGGGCTTCTTGTAGTCGGTGCAGTTCTTGCCCCAGCCGAATTCGGGGTCGGGGATGTTGCCCTGGTGGCAGAACGGAAAGCCGAAGTGCTGGTTCGGGCCGGTCACTTCGTTGAGCTCGTCGTTGGGCAGTTCCTCGCTGAGCCAGTCGCGGCCGTTGTCGGTGAACCAGAGGTGGCCGGTCTTCGGATCGAAGTCGAAGCCGACCGTGTTGCGCACGCCGGAAGCAATGGTTTCCATGCCGCTGCCGTCGAGGTTCATGCGATAGAGCTTGGCGTACTCGCCCGGGTCGCAGATGTTGCAGGGCGCGCCGATCTCGAAGTAGAGCTTGTTGTCGCGGATGCGCAGGAACTTCCAGCTGTGGTCGCCGCCGCCCGGCAGCTTGTCGTAGATGGTCGTGGGCGTGCCGAGGTTGTCCAGCTTGCCGTCGACGTTGTCGTAGCGGTAGATGTGCGTGTTGGTCGCGAGGAAGAGCGAGCCGTTGTGGTATTCGATGCCGGTCGCGAAGGGCATCTTGTCGATGATCACCTTCGCCTCATGCTTTCCCTTCTCGGGGATCGCGTAGACCTTGTTGCCCACGAAGAGCGTGCTGACGAGGATGTTGTCGTTCGGGCCCTGGCGCAGCCCCCGTGCATCGAGCACGCCCGAGGCCCAGGTCTCGACCTTGAAGCCCGGCGGCAGCTTGAACTTCTGGGTCGGCAGCTGGTCGGCCGCGGTCGGGATCGGGAAGGCAGGAACCGGCGCCATGCGCATGGCGGTATCGGTCTTGGGTCGCCCCTTGGCCCAGCCGGGTTCTTCTGCCGGTTGCTGCTGGGCCCATGCGGCGGTCGCCGCGCAAAGCAAGGCGGCGATCACCGCATGCTGACGGATCTTGACCATCTCTTGTCTCCTTCTCTTTTGGGGTGTGGCTTGACGCCATCCGCGAGTGTCCGAGACCCGGCAGCGACCTTCAATAAAATAATTGAGCTAAGCAATATGAATATCATGCATATCGATGCTGTCGACCTCAACCTGCTTCGGCTTTTCGATGCCATCTACCGCGCGCGAAGCGTGAGCAAGGCGGCCGAGTCGCTCGGCCTCACCCAGCCGGCGGCCAGCCACGGACTCGGTCGGCTGCGTCTCCTGCTGAAGGACGCGCTTTTCATCCGCGCGCCCGGTGGGGTGGCGCCCACGCCGCGTGCCGAGCGCCTCGCGCGGGCGGTGAAGTCGGCGCTGGGGACGCTCGAAGAGGCGCTCAGCGAGCCCGACCGCTTCGAGCCCAGCCAGTCGCGCAACACCTTCCGCATCCACATGAGCGACATCGGCGAAGGCCGCTTCCTGCCCGCGCTCATGGCGCGGCTCGGCGAACTCGCACCCGGGGTGCGGCTGGAGACGCTGCCGCTCCTGCCGGATGAGGTCGCGCCCGCGCTGGACAGCGGGCGCATCGACTTCGCCTTCGGCTTCCTGCCCAAGGTGCGCGACACCCAGCGCGTCATGCTGCTCAAGGACCGCTACATCGTGCTGCTGCGCAAGGGCCACCCTTTCGCGCGGGCGCGGCGCACCGGGCAGGCCATGCTCGAGACGCTGCGCAAGCTCGAATACGTGGCGGTGCGCACGCATGCCGAGACCATCCGGATCCTCCAGCTGCTGAACCTGGAAGACCGGGTCCGGCTCACGACCGAGCACTTCATGGTGCTGCCGGCGATCGTCCGCGCGACCGATCTCGCGGTGGTGATGCCCCGCAACATCGCGCGCGGCTTCGCGGAGGAAGGCGGCTACGCGATCGTCGAGCCGGCGTTTCCGCTGCGCGATTTCACCGTGTCGCTGCACTGGAGCAAGCGCTTCGAGGCCGATCCGGCCAACCGGTGGCTGCGCGAGGTGATCAAGGACCTCTTCATAGAAAAATGAGCTCACCCCCAGCCTCGCCCACTTCGTGTGGCTCGGGCACCCCCTTTCAGGGGGGCAACCCCGGCGGCCCGGCGGAGCCGGTTCCGCGGGGTTTCTGGGTTTGGCCGGGGGTTAACCCCTACCTCGCATACCGGCCCCCACATAGGCGATATGGGCATGCCTATATGCGTCGAGGGCAATTAAGGAATAACTTTCGTCTGGCCCGATTCTTGATCGCCCCACGAGCATGAGCATGACAACGAGTACCCAACCCATCCAGTTCTTCCACCGCGGCCGGATCGTCGACGTCAGCGGCGTGCACCCGACCCGTTCGGTGCTCGACTGGCTGCGCGAGGACGCCCGCTGCACCGGCACCAAGGAAGGCTGCAACGAGGGCGATTGCGGTGCGTGCACCGTGGTGATCGGCGAGCTGGCCGGGCCGGGCGAGAAGGGCGCGGTCGGCGGGCTGCGGCTTTCGACGGTCAACGCCTGCATCCAGTTCCTGCCGACGCTGCACGGCAAGGCGCTTTTCACGGTCGAGGACCTCAAGGCCCAATGCGGGCACGGCCATGACGCGCAGCAGCACGACAAGCATCCGGTGCAGCGCCTGCATCCCGTTCAGCAGGCGATGGTCGACTGCCACGGCTCGCAGTGCGGCTTCTGCACGCCGGGCTTCGTGATGTCGCTGTGGTCCACCTACGAACACCATCAGGAAGGCCAGACGCGCCCGACGCGGCAGCAGCTGGCCGACGACCTGTCGGGCAACCTGTGCCGCTGCACCGGCTACCGGCCGATCCTCGACGCGGGCCAGCGCATGTTCGACCTGCCGGCAACGCGCCTCGACACCCGGCCGGTGGTGGAAGCGCTGACCGCGCTGAAGCACGAGAACACCTTCGACTACGCCGCGCCGCTGGGCCAGCGGATGGACCATTTCCACGCGCCCACCACGCTCGCCGAACTGGCCGCGCTGCGCGAAGCCAAGCCGGCGGCGCAGTTGCTGGCCGGCTCGACCGATGTCGGGCTGTGGGTCAACAAGCAGTTCCGCGACCTCGGCGACATCATCTACGTCGGCGACGTGGCCGAGATGAAAGTGGTCGAAGAGCGTGCGAACGAGCTCTACCTCGGCGCGGGCGCCTCGCTCGAGTCCGCCTTCGCGGCGCTCGTGCGCCGGGTGCCGAGCCTGACCGACGTGTGGCTGCGCTTCGCTTCGCCGCCGATCCGCAACGCGGGCACCATCGGCGGCAATGTCGCCAACGGCTCGCCGATCGGCGATTCGCCGCCGGTGCTGATGGCGCTCGATGCCGAGATCGAGCTGCGCCGCGGCAGCGATGTGCGCCGCATGCCGCTGCCGGACTTCTACGTCGACTACATGAAGAACCGCCTGGAACCGGGCGAGTTCGTGCAAGGGCTCGCGATCCCGAAGGCCGCGCTGGCGCGGCAGGTGCGCGCCTACAAGATCAGCAAGCGTTTCGATTGCGACATCTCGGCACTGTGCGCCGGCTTTGCGATCGATCTCGACGGCGATGTGGTGAAGGAAGTGCGCCTCGCGTTCGGCGGCATGGCCGCGGTCGTCAGGCGCGCGGCGAACGCCGAGGCCGCATTGGTCGGCAAGCCGTGGACGCAGGCGACGGTGAACGCCGCCAAGCTGGCGCTCGCCAAGGACTTCACGCCGCTGACCGACATGCGCGCGAGCGCCGACTATCGCCTGCAGGTGGCGCAGAACCTGCTGCAGCGCCTGTGGCTGGAAACGCGCACGACCGACCCGTTGCCGGTGGAAGCCACCAGCGTGTGGAGCGTGATGCCGCACGCAGTGGCGGAAGGAGTCTGAGATGAACAAGCCGATCGATCCGAAGCTCTTCAAGTCGGCCGAGGCGTTTGCCGACTACACCTCGAACACCGCCGCGCGCATCGACGCGAACGCCGAAGCCAAGGCACATGGCGACGGCGCGCGCGTGGGCATCAGCCGTCCGCACGAGTCGGCAGCGCTGCATGTCGCGGGCGAAGCGACCTACATCGACGACATTCCGGAACTCGCGGGCACGCTGCATTGCGCGCTGGGTCTTTCCCCGGTGGCGAACGGCCGGCTCAAGGGCATGAAGCTCGATGCGATCCGTGCCATGCCGGGCGTGGTCGCGGTGCTGACCGCGGCGGACATCCCGGGCAGCAATGACTGCGGCTCGATCGTCCATGACGACCCGATTCTGTGCAGCGGCGACGTCCGCTACATGGGCCAGCCGGTCTTCGCAGTGATCGCCGAGACCCGCGACGCCGCCCGCCGCGCGGCCGCACGCGCCAGGGACGCGCTCGACATCGAGGCCGCGCCGCCGGTGCTCACCCCGCAGGAAGCGCATGCCAAGGAGCAGTACGTGGTGCCGCCGATGCACCTCGTGCGCAACACCGATGAAGGCGGCGCCAAGGCCGCGATCGCCAGGGCGCCGCACCGCCTCAAGGCGCAGCTCGACGTGGGCGGGCAGGAGCAGTTCTACCTCGAAGGCCAGATCAGCTACGCCATCCCGAAGGAAGGCGGCGCGATGCATGTGTACTGCTCGACGCAGCATCCGAGCGAGATGCAGCACCTGGTTGCACACGCGCTGCACCTGCACGCCAACGAGGTGCACGTCGAATGCCGGCGCATGGGCGGCGGCTTCGGCGGCAAGGAATCCCAGTCGGCGCTGTTCGCCTGCGTGGCGTCGGTGGCGGCGAACAAGCTCAAGCGCCCGGTCAAGCTGCGGCTGGACCGCGACGACGACTTCATGATCACCGGCCGCCGCCACTGCTTCTGGTACGAATACGAAGTGGGCTACGACGACGAGGGCCGCATCCTCGGCGCCGAAATCACCATGGTGTCCCGCGCCGGCCACTCGGCCGATCTGTCGGGTCCGGTGATGACCCGCGCGCTGTGCCACTTCGACAATGCCTACTGGCTGCCGAACGTGGAGATGCACGGCTTCTCGGGCAAGACCAACACCCAGAGCAACACCGCGTTCCGCGGCTTCGGCGGTCCGCAGGGCGCGATCGCGATGGAGAACATCCTCGACAGCGTGGCGCGCGAACTGGGCCGCGATCCGCTGGATGTGCGGCGCGTCAATTTCTACGGCAAGACCGAGAACAACGTGACGCCATACGGCCAGACGGTGGTCGACAACGTCATCCACGAGCTGGTGGCCGATCTGGAGACCAGCAGCGACTATCGCGTGCGCCGGGAGGAGATCGCCGGGTTCAACGCGAAGAGCCCTGTGCTCAAGCGCGGCATCGCGCTGGCGCCGCTGAAGTTCGGCATCTCGTTCAACGTCAAGCATTTCAACCAGGCCGGCGCGCTGGTCCATGTCTACAACGACGGTTCGATCCTGGTGAACCACGGCGGCACCGAAATGGGGCAGGGCCTGAACACCAAGGTGGCGCAGGTTGTGGCGCACGAGCTGGGCGTGAGCTTCGAGTGCGTGCGCGTCACGGCCACCGACACGACGAAGGTCGCCAACACCTCGGCCACCGCTGCATCGACCGGTGCCGACCTGAACGGCAAGGCCGCGCAGGACGCCGCGCGGCAGATCCGCGAGCGGCTGGCCGCCTGTGCTGCGGCGCGTCATGGCGGCGATGCGTCGGCGGTGCGTTTTGCCAATGACAAGGTCGAGGTCAACGGCCGCACGCTAGCGTTCGCGACGGTGGTCGGCGAGGCCTACCTGGACCGCGTGCAACTGTGGTCGGACGGCTTCTACGCGACTCCCGGACTGAGCTGGGACAAGGACAGGATGCAGGGCCGTCCCTTCTTCTACTTCGCCTACGGCGCGGCGGTCAGCGAGGTGATCGTCGACACGCTCACCGGCGAATGGAAGCTGCTGCGCGCCGACATCCTGCACGACGCCGGCAAGTCGCTGAACCCGGCGGTGGACATCGGTCAGGTCGAAGGCGCCTTCATCCAGGGCATGGGCTGGCTCACGACCGAGGAGCTGGTGTGGCATCCGAAGACGGGCTTGCTCACCACCCACGCGCCGAGCACCTACAAGATCCCGACCGCCAACGACTGCCCGCCGGTGCTGAACGTGCGCCTCTACGAAGGCCAGAACTTCGAGGACTCGATCCATCGCAGCAAGGCGGTGGGCGAACCCCCGCTGCTGCTGCCGTTCTCGGTGTTCTTCGCGATCCGCGACGCGGTGTCCTCGGTGGGCGGCCACCAGGTCGATCCGCCGCTGCGCGCGCCGGCGACCAGCGAGTCGATCCTGCGTGCGATCACCGCGGTGCAGAACGCGGCCGCCTGAGAGCGCTTTCATGTGACAGCGCGCTGTATAACTGCCCGCACCCACCAGAACGATTGCGGGCCGTTATGAGAGACCAGGCGCTACTAGACAAGATCGACCTTCACCTGATCAGGGTTCTACACACCGTGCTTACAGATCGCAGCGTCTCGCGTGCAGCCATCCGATTGGGGATGTACCAGCCCGCCGTGTCCGCCGCCCTCAAGCGGTTGCGCGAGCTTTCGGGCGACCCGCTGCTGGTGCGGTCCGGCTCGGGCATGGTGCCGACCGATGCCGGGCTGCGCATGATCGAGCCCGCGGCCGCGATCCTGCGCTCCGCCGAGATGCTGTTCAGCGACGCGCGCGGCTTCGATCCGCAGACGGCGCAGACCACCTTCCGCATCGCGGCGAGCGACTACATGGACCCGCTCTTCTTGCCGCAGCTCGTGGCGCGCATCAAGAGCCAGGCGCCGATGTGCCACATCGAGATCCATCCGCTGTCGTCCGATTCGGACTACCACGCGCACCTGTCGCTCGGGCAGGTGGACGTGGTGATCGGCAACTGGCTCAAGCCGCCGGAAGACCTGCACATGGCGAGGCTCTTCGGCGACGACATCGTCTCGCTGGTCAACAAGGACCATCCGGCGGTGCGGCGCGGCTGGGATCTCGAAAGCTGGCTCTCGGCTGAACATATCGCCCCGACGCCCACGCACCCCGGCGCGCGCGGGATCATCGACCAGATGCTCGACGAGATGGGCCGCCAGCGGAACATCACCGCGCGCTGCGCGCACTTCGGGCTGATCCCGGACATGGTCGCGTCCAGCCTGCTGGTGCTGACCACCGGCCGCCAGTACTGCGAGCGCTTCACCGACCGGCTGCCGGTCGCGATCCTCGAGTGCCCGGTGCCGTTGCCGCGCCTCATGTACTACCAGCTGTGGCACGAGCGCACCCATTCGTCCAGTTCGGCGCGCTGGCTGCGCGAGCGGACCAAGGAAGTGGCCGCGTCGCTGCGTCCGTCGGCGGCCGCCGCCGTCGCGAGCGGCACCGGATAGACCTGGATTTCTTCGCGCCGGGCGTCGCGAACCAGCACGAAATCACGCCATCGACCCATAAAGACTCGGAGACAAGACGATGAACCGGACAGACCAAGTGCTCGACCTCGGCGGGCAGGACCTCTCACGACAGCGCACTTCGCCCGCCTCGAAAGGCTGGGCGGAGCGACTCTTCAAACTGGAGGAGCACGGCACCACCGTGCGCACCGAGATCGTGGCGGGGCTCACCACCTTCCTCACGATGGCCTACATCATCTTCGTGAACCCGTCGATCCTCGGCGACGCGGGCATGCCGAAGGACGCGGTGTTCGTTGCCACCTGCCTGATCGCGGCGCTCGGCACCACGATCATGGCGCTCTACGCCAACTACCCGATCGCGCTCGCGCCGGGGATGGGGCTCAACGCCTACTTCGCCTATGTGGTCGTGCTGCAGATGGGCTTCACCTGGCAGGCGGCGCTGGGGGCGGTGTTCATCTCGGGGTGCCTCTTCCTGCTGGTGACGGTGTTCAAGGTGCGGGAACTGATCATCAAGGGCATCCCGCATTCGATACGCATCGCGATCACGGTCGGCATCGGGCTCTTCCTCGCGATCATCGCGCTCAAGAGCGCGGGCATCGTCGCGCCGTCGAAGGCCACCTACATCACGCTGGGCGACCTGCACACGCCGCAGGTGGTGCTGGCGACCATCGGCTTCTTCCTGATCGTGGTGCTCGACCGGCTGAAGGTGCCGGGCGCGATCCTGATCGGGATCGTCACGGTCACGGTGCTCTCGTTCTTCTTCGCGGGCAACACCTTCCACGGCATCTTCGCCGCGCCGCCGTCGATCGCGCCGACCTTCCTGCAACTGGACATCAAGGCGGCGCTTTCGGGCGGCATCCTGAACGTGGTCCTGGTCTTCTTCCTGGTCGAGCTGTTCGATGCGACCGGTACGCTGATGGGCGTGGCGCGCCGTGCAGGGCTGCTGGTGCCGGGGCGGATGGACCGGCTCAACAAATCCCTGCTGGCCGACAGCGGCGCGATCTTCGCCGGCTCGCTGCTCGGTACCTCGAGCACCACCGCGTATGTCGAAAGCGCCGCGGGCGTGCAGGCGGGCGGCCGGACCGGGCTGACCGCGCTGACGGTGGCGGTTCTGTTCCTCGCCGCGCTGGTCATCTCGCCGCTCGCCGGCGCAGTGCCGGCCTACGCGACGGCACCCGCGCTGTTCTTCGTGGCATGTTTGATGCTCAAGGAACTGACCGAACTGGAATGGGAGGAAACGACCGAGGTCGTCCCCGCCGTCGTGACGGCGCTGACCATGCCTTTCACCTATTCCATCGCCAACGGTCTGGCGTTCGGCTTCATCTCCTATGCGGTGCTGAAGCTGTTCACCGGGCAGGGCCGGCAGGTGCACTGGATGGTGTGGCTGATCGGCGGCGTCTTTCTCTTCAAGTTCATCTACATCGGCGGGCATTGACTCACCCCCAGGCTTCGCGCACTTCGTGTCGCTTCGCCAACCCCCTCACCGGGGGCAACACCGGCGGCCCGGCAAAGCCGGCTCCGCGGTGTTCCTAGGTTGAGGCGCTTGGTTTCGGGGTTGTAATACGAGCATGAAAGAGCAGGCACAGGCATGACAGTTCATCGATTGCAACTCGCGCACATCACCAAGCGCTACCCCTCGGTGGTCGCCAACAGCGATGTGTCGTTGACGGTGGCGCCGGGCGAGACCCACGCCGTCCTCGGCGAGAACGGCGCGGGCAAATCCACGCTGATGAAGATCATCTACGGCTCGGTCAAGCCGGACGAAGGCAGCGTGATGTTCAACGGCAACCCCGTGAACGTGCGCAACCCGCAGGAAGCGCGGGCGCTGGGCATCAGCATGGTGTTCCAGCACTTCAGCCTGTTCGACACCCTCACCGTGGCCGAGAACGTCTGGCTCGGCCTCGACAAGAGCCTGTCGCTCGCCGAAGTGGCCCGCCGTGTGCAGGCCAAGGCCGGCGAATACGGGCTGGACATCGATCCATCGCGCCCGGTGCACACGCTCTCCGTCGGCGAGATGCAGCGCGTCGAGATCATCCGCGCGCTCCTCACCGACCCCAAGCTGCTGATCCTCGACGAGCCGACGTCGGTGCTCACGCCGCAGGCGGTGCAGAAGCTCTTCGTCGTGCTCAAGAAGCTGGCTTCCGAAGGCTGCAGCATCCTCTACATCAGCCACAAGCTGCACGAGATCCGCGAGCTGTGCACCGCGTGCACCGTGTTGCGCGGCGGCAAGGTGACCGGCGTGTGCAATCCGCAGAACGAATCGAACGAATCGCTCTCGCGCCTGATGATCGGCGCGGAGCCGCCGCCGCTCACGCACCGGCCGATCCATGCGGGCGACGTGGCGCTCAAGGTCAAGGGGCTGACGCTGGCGCGCGAGGACCAGTTCGGCGTGGATCTCGACGGCATTTCGCTCGACGTGCGCGCGGGCGAGGTGGTCGGCATCGCCGGCGTGTCGGGCAACGGGCAGAAGGAGCTGCTCTATGCGCTCTCGGGCGAGGACACGCGCGCCCAGGCCGGGATGATCGAAGTGTTCGGCAAGGCCGCAGCACATTTCCGGCCGCGCCGCCGCCGCGCGCTCGGGCTGCATTTCGTGCCTGAAGAACGGCTCGGACGCGGCGCGGTGCCGACGCTCGGCCTCGCGCACAACCTGCTGCTCACGCGCAGCAACGCGGTCGGCAAGGGCGGATGGATCCGCACCCGTGCGCTGAACCAGCATGCCGCCGACATCATCAAGCGCTTCAACGTGAAGGCCGGCGGACCGAGTGCGGCGGCGCGCTCGCTCTCGGGCGGCAACCTGCAGAAATTCATCGTCGGGCGCGAGATCGACGCCAACCCGAAGATCTTCATCGTCTCCCAGCCGACCTGGGGTGTGGACGTGGGTGCGGCGGCGCTGATCCGCGGCGAGATCCTCGCGCTGCGCGACGCGGGTTGCGCGGTGCTGGTGGTCAGCGAAGAACTCGACGAGCTCTTCGAGATCAGTGACCGGCTCTACGTGATCGCCAAGGGGCGCCTGTCGCCCTCGATCGACCGTGCCGCCGCCACGGTGCCGCAGATCGGCGAGTGGATGAGTGGCCTGTGGGACAAGTCGCGCCATGCCGCCACGGCGCCTTCGGAGGTGGCCCATGCTTAAGCTCGAACCCCGCCCGCAACTGTCACGCTTCTGGAGCTACGGCTCGCCGATCCTCGCGCTGCTGGTCACGGTGCTGATCGGCATGGCGCTCTTCGCCGCGCTCGGCAAGGACCCGGTCAAGGGCCTGCTGGTGTTCTTCTGGGAGCCGATCAAGACTCCCTACGCGCTCGGCGAGCTGATGGTCAAGGCGACGCCGCTGCTGATCATCGCGCTCGGCCTCGCGGTGTGCTTCCGGGCCAATGTGTGGAACATCGGCGCCGAAGGGCAGTTCGTCTTCGGCGCGATCGCGGCCGGCGGCGTGGCGCTCCTGGCCGACAAGAGCACCAGCCAGATGATCGTCGTCCCCATCCTGCTCGCGGGTGTCCTGGGCGGCATGGTGTGGGCCGGCATCGTGGCGTTCCTGCGCGACAAGTTCAACGCCAACGAAATCCTCGTGAGCCTGATGCTGGTGTACGTCGCGACGCTGCTGCTCGGCTACATGGTCTACGGGCCTTGGAAGGACCCGCATGGCTACAACTTCCCGCAGACCAAGACCTTCGAGGCGGTGACGCAGATCCCACGGCTGATGAAGGGCTCGCGGGTGAGCATCGGCCTCGTCATCGCGCTGGTCGGCGCGGGGGCGCTCTGGGTGTTCCTGTTCCGCACGCGCGCGGGCTTCGCGCAGCAGGTGGGCGGGTTGGCGCCGGCGGCGGCACGCTATGCGGGCTTCTCGGCACGGCGCGCAGTGTGGATCGCGTTGCTCACCTCGGGCGGTGCGGCAGGCCTCGCCGGCGCGCTCGAAGTGGCGGGGCCGCTCGGGCAGCTCACGCCGTACGTACCGGCGGGCTACGGCTTCGCCGCGATCATCGTCGCCTTCGTCGGGCGGCTGCATCCGGTGGGGATGATCTTCTCGGCGGTGCTCATGAGCATGTTCTATATCGGTGGTGAACTGGCGCAATCGCGGCTCGGCTTGCCGAAGTCGTTGACGGGGGTGTTCCAGGGCCTGCTGCTCTTCACGCTGCTGGCGTGCGACACGCTGATCGCGTATCGCATCCGGCGCAAGGCCGCGCCGAAATCGGTGCCTGTGACGCCGGGTACGTCATCGCTGCAAGCCAGCACACCATTGACCGCACCTGTTGCCCGGCCGACCGAAGGAGCCGCATGATGGAAAGCTACGCACTCCTCCTGGGTTCCACCCTGAGCGCCGGCACGGTGCTCGCCATCGCCGCGCTGGGCCTGCTGATCAACGAGAAGGCCGGCATCGTGAACCTCGGCGCCGAGGGCATGATGCTCTGCGCCGCCATCGCGGGTTTCGCGACGGTCGTCGTCACGCACAACACCTGGCTCGGCTTCCTGGCCGGCATGGCGGCGGGCGCGCTGCTCGCGGCCTTCTTCGGCGTGCTGGTGATCTGGCTGAACACCAACCAGTACGCGACCGGGCTGGCGCTGAGCCTGTTCGGCGTCGGTTTCTCGGCCTTCGCGGGCATCAACTTCGTGCAGGCCAAGCTGCCGGCGAGCACCTCGTATGCGCTGCCGGTGCTGGGCGACATTCCGCTGGTCGGGCCGGCATTGTTCCGGCATCACCCGATGGTGTATTTCGCAGTGCTGCTCACCTTCGGGCTGATCTGGTTCCTTTATCGCACGCGGTCGGGGCTGGTGCTGCGCTCGGTGGGCGAATCGCCGGAATCGTCGCACGCGCTGGGCTATCCGGTGCGGCGCATCCGCTTCCTGGCGGTCATCGCGGGCGGCGCGCTGTGCGGGCTCGCGGGCGCGTACCTGTCGACCGTCTACACGCCGCTGTGGGTCGAAGGCATGGTGGCAGGCCGGGGCTGGATCGCGCTGGCGCTCACCACCTTCGCGACCTGGCGGCCGATCCGCGTGCTGCTCGGTGCCTACCTGTTCGGCGGCGTGTCGATGCTCGGCTTCCACCTCCAGAGCACGGGGGTTCAGGTGCCCAGCCAGTTCCTCAGCATGCTGCAATACATCGCGCCGATCGTGGTGCTGGCTTTGATCTCGCGCAACCCCGCGTTCATCCGCGTCAACATGCCGGCTTCAATAGGAAAACCGTTCTACCCCGGCTCATAATTGCGTTTCGTTTTGTTTCGTCGCCAACCCGTCCTTTTGAGGATTTCAAACAATGACTGATCTGAACAAGCGCTCCCTGCTCAAGCTGGCCGCCCTGACCGCGGTGGCTTCGGCGGCCCTCGTGGGCTGCGGCAAGAAGGAAGAGGCACCGGCAGCAGCGCCTGCCGCTCCGGCGCCCACGGCGGCTGCGCCGGCACCCGCTGCGGCCGGACCGCTGAACATCGCCTTCGCCTACGTCGGCCCCGTGGGCGACGGCGGCTGGACCTTTGCGCACGACAACGGACGCAAGGCGCTCGAGAAGGAGTTCGGCGACAAGATCAAGACCACCTTCGTCGAAAGCGTGCCCGAGGGCGCCGACGCCGAGCGCGTGTTCCGCGACATGGTCAGCCAGGGCAACAAGCTGATCTTCGGCACCACCTTCGGCTACATGGAGCCGATGCTCAAGGTCGCGGCCGACAACAAGGACGTGAAGTTCGAGCATGCCACCGGCTACAAGACCGCCGAGAACATGCGCACCTACGACAGCCGCACGTATGAAGGCGCGTACATGGCCGGCATCGTTGCCGGCGCGATGACCAAGTCCAACGTCCTCGGCGTCGTCGGCTCGGTGCCGATCCCCGAAGTGCTGCGCAACATCAACAGCTTCACGCTGGGCGCGCAGTCGGTCAACCCGAAGGTCACGACCAAGGTGGTGTGGGTCAACGAATGGTTCAGCCCGCCGAAGGAAACCGAGGCGGCCACCGCCCTTATCAACGGCGGCGCGGACGTGCTGTTCCAGAACACCGACTCGCCGGCCGTGCTCAAGACCGCGCAAGAGAAGGGCAAGCGCGCCTTCGGATGGGATTCGGACATGACCGCCTACGGCCCGAAGGCGCACCTCGCCTCGGCCACCATCAACTGGGCGCCGTACTACATCAAGGCCACGCAGGACGTGCTCGACGGCAAGTGGACCACCGGCCAGAGCTGGTGGGGCGTGAAGGAAGGCGCGATCGATCTCGTCTCCATCGCCGAAGACGTGCCGGCCGAAACCAAGGCCAAGGTCGACGAGGTCAAGAAGGGCCTGAAGGACGGCAGCTTCTCGATCTGGAAGGGCCCGATCCTCGGCCAGGACGGCAAGGAACTCGTGGCCGCCGGCACGGTCGCCGACGACAAGTTCCTGACCGGCATCAACTTCTACGTCAAGGGTGTCGAAGGCTCGGTGCCCGGCGGCGAGAAGAAGTAAGCAGGAAAGCCCGGACGCTTCCGGCACGAAGGGGTTGCTCATGGGCAACCCCTTTTTGTTTCAGGCCCCAACGATGATTGAGAAAGAACTTTGGCACCCGGTTGCGCTCGCTGACGACGTGGCGGGCGTGCCGCTCGCCGTGCGGCTGCTCGGCGAAGATCTCGTGCTGTGGCGCGACGGCGCCGGCGCGGTGCATGCGTGGGCGGACCGCTGCCCGCATCGCGGCGCGAAGCTGTCGCTCGGCCGCGTGGTCGAAGGCGAGGGTGGCAAGCAGCTCGAATGCCCGTACCACGGCTGGCGCTTCGAGTCCGGCGGCCGATGCGTCCATGTGCCCGCGCTGCCGGCCTTCGTGCCGCCGGCCGCCAACCGCGCCACAACTCATGCAGCGTGTGATGCAAGCGGCCTCGTGTGGGTGCGCATCGATGCCCCGGCCGGAAGCGAACCGCCCGTGCCGCTGTTCGCGGCAGAGCACGACGCCGGCATGCGCAAGATCGACTGCGGGCCGTACGACGTCGAGACCAGCGCGCCGCGTCTCGTCGAGAACTTCCTCGACATGGCGCATTTCGGCTTCGTGCACGAAGGCTGGCTCGGCGCGCGCGACATGGCGGTGATCGACGACTACCGGGTTGAAGCCACGCCCAGCGGCCTGCTTGCAACGGGTTGCAAGGCCTGGCAGCCGCAATCGACCGTCAACTCGACCGCCCCGGCGCAGGTCGAATACACCTACGAGGTGACCGCACCCTACACCGCGGTGCTCACCAAGGTGCCCGATGCCGCGAGCGTCGGCATCGACGGCTACCGCGAATCCATCGCCCTCTACATCTGCCCGATGGAAGCCGAACGCAGCCGCGTGTGGTTCCGCTTCGCCACTTCGGATTTCGCGCGCGACGCCGATTCGGTGCGCGCCTTCCAGGACACCATCTTCCTGCAGGACAAGCCAGTGCTCGAATCGCAAAGGCCGAAGCGCGTGCCGCTCGACCTGCGTGCCGAGCTTCACACCGTGGCCGACAAGGCTTCTTCCCTCTACCGCCGCCACCTGAAGTCGCGCGGCATCACCTTCGGAGTCTGCTGATGACCATCTTCTCCCGCACTGTTGCGCCCATTGCGGCGGACCGCCTCCCCGACCTGCTGCGCGCCATGCCCAAGGCCGAGCTGCACATGCACATCGAAGGCTCGCTGGAGCCCGAGCTGATCTTCGCGCTGGCGCAGCGCAACGGTGTTTCGATCCCCTACGCCAGCGTCGAGGACCTTCGCCGCGCCTACGCCTTCACCAATCTCCAGAGCTTCCTCGACATCTACTACGCCGGCGCCAGCGTGCTGCTCAAGGAGCAGGACTTCTACGACATGGCCTGGGCCTACCTCGAACGCGCCGCCGCCGACAACGTGGTGCGCACCGAGATGTTCTTCGACCCGCAGACGCACACCGAGCGCGGCGTCGCGATGCAGACGGTGATCGACGGCCTGCACCGCGCCTGTGTCGATGCCAAATCGAAGCTCGGTGTCGATGCCGAGCTGATCATGTGCTTCCTGCGCCACCTGAGCGAGGAGGATGCCTTCGCCACGCTCGAACAGGCGCTGCCTTTTCGCGACCGCTTCATCGGCGTCGGGCTCGATTCGAGCGAGCTCGGCCATCCGCCCGAGAAGTTCACGCGGGTGTTCGCGCGCTGCCGCGAACTGGGATTCCATCTTGTCGCGCACGCCGGTGAGGAGGGCCCGCCGGCCTATGTCTGGAGCGCGCTCGACGTGCTCAAGGTCGAGCGCATCGACCACGGCGTGCAGAGCACCAAGGACCCGGCGCTCATGAAGCGCCTCGCGCAAGATCGCATTCCGCTCACGGTGTGTCCGCTGTCGAACCTCAAGCTCTGCGTCTTCCCTGACCTCGGCCAGCACAACCTGCGCGCGTTGCTCGATGGCGGCCTGGTCGCGACGGTGAATTCCGACGATCCGGCCTACTTCGGCGGCTACATGAACCGCAACTTCACCGAGACCTTCTCCGCCACCGGTCTCAACGCGCAGCACGCATGGCAGCTCGCGGCCAACAGTTTCGAAGGCAGCTTCACCGATGCGGCGACCAAGCGCGGCTATGTCGACCGGCTCAACGCGGTGTTCGACAGCTTCGCCTGAGTCCGCGATGGGTTCGCGAGCAGCGGCAATGCGATCAACGCGCAGGCCGCCGCCGCGAACCACACCATCGGCCAGTCCCGCCATGCGAGCAGGTGCGGGATCGACCACGGCGTGACGAAGCACACCACGAACACGCTGGTGTTGGCCATGCCGAGCGCGGTGCCCGCGCGCGCCGGTCCCGAGAGCGTCGCGAGCTCGGTGTAGCCCACCCCGTGCCAGGCCGAGACGCACACTCCGCAGCCCAGCAGGAGCACGACCAGCAGAACCTGGGAGGTTGGCGATGCGGCGTCGCCCACCGCGAGCGTTGCGAAGCCGAGCACGGCGAACAGGCCCGCGCTCAACGCACTGCAGGCGCGCAGGTACGCCGGCCGGTTGCGGCGGCGATCGGTCCAGCGGCCGCTCCACACGCGCATCACCATGGCGCCGGCCTGGACACCCACCATCGTGGCGCTGATCGCTGCAAAGCCGATGTGGCCGAAGTCGTGGAGGAAGACGGTGCCGAATGACAGCACCGCGAACTGCGGCGCGCACAGGATGCCGATGCCTGCGACGAGGCGCCAGACGCGCGTGTCGCCAAGCGGTCCGCGCGATGACGGCACGGCTGGCGCGTCGGCGCGCGTTGCGTTTCGGGGCGCGACCGGCGGTTCGTGCACCCAGCACCACGCGAGCAGGGCGCTGAGCAGGCACAGCGCGGCGAGGAAGACATAGAGCAACGCGAAGCCGGCATGCAGCGCGATCGCCGGCAGCAGCAGCGCGCCCAGGCCGCCGCCGAGCGGCACGGCGGTCTGCCGGATGCTCATCGCAAGCCCGCGCTCACCCTCGGCGAACCAGCTCATCACGGCGCGCCCGCTGGCGCCGTTGACGCTGCCGCCGAGCAGTCCGACGAGCAGGAGGCCCGCGCCGAGCCAGCCGGGCCCGGGGATGTGGCCTGCGTGCGGCGCCGCGAGCAGCGCCATCGCCAGGAGCGCGAGCGCGGTCGCGCCGAGGCCGGTCAGGAGCACCGGGCGGTCGCCCCAGCGGTCGGTCAGCAGGCCCCACGGGAGCTCGCTGATCGCGATGCCGAGCCCGATCAGCCCCAGCATGAGCCCCAGGGTGGCGTTGTCGAGCCGGTAGCCCGCGCGCATGACCACGGCGGTCATCGGAATGCCGCTGAAGGCGACGGAAAAGGCGGCATTCGCCGCGACGCCGGCCGCGAGCACTTTCCAGCGGTGGCGAGAGGAGGTGGAGGCGGGATGTTGCATGACGCGACGCAGTTTCCGCTTCGGGCAATGTTTTGAAAATCAGAAAATAATCAACGTTCAGTTCAGAAAAACAGGATGGTTGAAATGGGTCAGGTGTTGTTCGATCTGGACGTGCTGCGCAGCTTTTCGACGGGCATTGCGCTGGGCAGCTACGCGCGTGCGGCCGACCGCCTCGGGCGCTCCACCTCCGCGGTGAGTGCCCAGCTCAAGAAGCTCGAGGCCCAGGCCGGAACGGCGCTCTTCCGGCGCGCGGGCCGCGGGCTTCAGCTCACCGACGCGGGCGAGACCATGCTGGCGTACGCCCATCGCATGCTGGAGATCAACGACGAAGCGGCCGCAGCCATGCGCGGCGCGGACCTCGAGGGCTGGGTGCGCCTCGGGGTGCAGGAGAACCTCGGCGAATCGGTGCTCCCGGCGGTGCTCGGCCGTTTCGCGCGGGCACATCCCAAGGTCCGCATCGAGGCGCACATGGCACGCAGTGCCGTGTTGCGCGAGCGCCTGCATCTCGGGCAACTCGACCTGGCGCTGATCTGGGAAGTGAAGGGCGCGCCGGGCGTGGCCGAACTCCCGAACCGCGAGCGGCTGATTCGGCTCCCGCTGCAGTGGGTCGGGCCCGCCGACCTCGACGCGCTCGATGCACCGTGGTGGACCGAGCGCCGCGCCGCCGGCGCGCGGAAGCCGCGGGAGCCCTTGCCGCTGGTGCTGCTCGACGCCGCGTGCCCCTTGCGCGCGACCGTCACCGCCGCGCTGGATCGCGCGGGCATCGCGTGGCGGCATGCGTTCACGAGTTCGAGTCTTTCGGCGCTCTGGGCCGCGACATCTGCCGGACTGGGGCTGTCGGCGCTTACGGCCTTCGGCCTGCCGGCGCAGGTACGCGCCTTCGACCACGGGATGGCCGCCTTGCCGGCGCTGCCGCCGATGACGCTCGCGATGTACCGCGCGCAGGCGGAGTCCGAGCCGCCGGTTGCGAGAATGGCCGATCTGCTGCGCGATGCGGTGCGCGACGGCTCGCGCGCCTTCTGAGCCTGCGCTCGCCGGTCAGGCGCTCAGGGGCGCGCCGCGTATTGAAGTCCGGGATTCGCCCGATCGTGTTCGTGGCAGCAGGCGTCCGCGTTGCCATCGTCCAGCCCCAGTTCGTCCCGACCCTTCTGCGTGATGCCGACGACTTGCGCCGGGCGCTGCAGGAGCATCGCGATCGCGGGATGGTGTGCAGCCGGCACGAAGGCCACCACCAGTCCCGCAGCGCGCAGGATCCTGACCTGGTCGATATCCGCCGTCTCCGTGAACGACATCGGCAGGGGCGAGCCGGCAATCCGGCGCAGAAGGTCGATGGCCATGTTCGTCTCCTTGCCGATGTTCCGGTTCACGTTCAGAGGTCCTGCATGCCGAAGGCGGGGTCGCTCACCGTATGACGGCCGGTTTCGATGCGGCCGGCCAGGCGGCGGTAGAACGCGGCGTCGGAATCGCAGGTGACGGCGAAGTCGTACCAGTAGCCCTGGTCCTCGGTTTCCCAGTGCAACTCGGCTTCGTCGCCGCCCTTCACGCGCACCGTCCAGGGGCCATCGTGGCGGTAGGCCTTGGCCTTCACGGTGAACACGCAGGGTTTCTCCCCCTCGTTGCGCAGCTTCAGGTGCAGACGGCCGCTTTTCGCGTGGTAGCCCACGCGGATCTCGGGATCGGGCGCATTGCCGGCGCGCAGCTTGTTGAGGTCGCCCTTGAAATGCCGGTGCCAGCCGTTGGGGCCGAGCACCCAGAGGTCATACAGGCCGGCGTTGTCGGTCATCGCGGCCCAGGTGTCGTCGAGCCGTTCGCGGGGCTCGACCATGTAGCGATGCGGCAGCCGCTCGAGGTGCAGCTTGTCGTACACATGGAACACCGCGCCCGCGTCGCCGGTGTTGGCGAAGATGAGCTTCACGCGGCCTTGCCGCGCGTCGGCACGCAGGCTGGCGTGCAGCTCGTAGGGCAGGGCGCGCGAGGGTCGCGTGCCGGTGGCCTGCTGCGGCAGCATCGGGTTCGAGGGCGGCGTGATCTTCGCGAGCTTTTCCTGGTCGGCCCGCAGCAAGTCCGCCTGGTCGCGCGTCTTGCGGCCCGCGAGCGTCGGCAGCACTTCGTCGTTGGGCCGCTCGAAGTTGAAGGCGCTGGTGAGGTCGCCGCACACCGCGCGGCGGTAGCGGCCGATGTTCGGCTCCTTGACGCCGAAGCGCTTCTCGATGAAGCGGATCACCGAGGTGTGGTCGAACACCTGCGAGTTCACCCAGCCTCCGCGGCTCCATGGCGAGATCACGTACATCGGCACGCGCACGCCCGGGCCGTAGACGCGGCCGTCCGGTTTCGGCTGGCTGGTGGTGCCGGGCGGATTCGGGTGGTTGAAGCGCTCGAAGGCGACATCGGCCTCGGGCAGGGTGGTCTTGCCGGCAGGCGTGCCGTCGGCATTGATCGACGGCGCCGAGGGCGAGGGGTGATGGTCGAAGTAGCCGTCGTTCTCGTCGAAGTTGACGATCAGCACCGTCTTGCTCCAGACGTCGGGCACGGCGGTCAGCGCATCGAGCGTCTCCTGGATGTACCAGGCACCCTGCACCGGGCTCGACGGGCCGGGGTGCTCCGAATAGGTGGCCGGCGCGATGAGCCACGACACCTGCGGCAGCTTGCCGTTCTTCACGTCCTGGCGGAAGCGCTCGAAGTACGTCTCGGGATTGCCGAAGTCGCCCGGCATCGTGTTCGCGATGCCCTTGTAGAGCGGGTTGCCGACGTCGTCGCTGGCCGGGTCGTAGGCCGGCGAAAGCGCGTCGTTGCTCACCGGCTTGCCCGAGGCTTCGTTGGCCTTGCGGTACTGGCGGAAGCCCGCGAGCGGGTTGTCGCCGTAGTTGTCGGGCATGTTCTGGTAGACCATCCAGCTCACATTGGCGGCCTGCAGGCGTTCGGGGTAGGTCTTCCAGTCGTAGCCGAGCGTGGAGGCGTCGATGGAGTCCCACTCGTTGTTCACCGTGGCCACGCCGGCGCCGGTCGGGCCGTTGGTGCCGGTCCACAGGAACATGCGGTTCGAGTTGGTGCCGGTGTGCATCGCGCAGTGATAGGCGTCGCACACGGTGAAGGCATTCGCCAGCGCGAACTGGAAGGGCAGCTCGGCTTCCTTGAAGTAGCCCATCGACGCCGCGGTCTTGTAGCGCGGCCATTGCTCGATGCGGCCGCCGTCCCATGCGTTCTGGCCGTCGACCCAGGTGTGTGGCGTGCCGCTGAAGCGCTGGGCGTTGCCCTTGCTGCTGTCGAGGTAGAAGGGCAGCACCGGATTGCCGGTGGCATCGTTCTGCTGCCACACGCTGCGGCCCTGCGGCAGCGGAATGGTGAAGCGGTCACCGAAGCCGCGCACCCCGCGCAGCGTGCCGAAATAGTGGTCGAAGGACCGGTTCTCCTGCATCAGGATCACGACGTGCTCGACGTCGCGGAGGGTGCCCGTCTCGTTGTGCGCGGGAATCGCGAGTGCGCGGCGGATGCTCGGCGGAAACGCGGCGAGCGTGGCGGCGGCGATGCCTGCGGAGGCGGAGCCCTGGATGAAGCGGCGGCGCGAGGTCATGGTGCGGTCCCTCCTCAGGGGGCGTAGCTGACGTCGGAGGACGAGGTGCCGCCCGTGTCGGACGACGTCGCGGCCGTATCGCTCTTCTGGCTGGCGGTGCTGCTCTGGCTGGAGGACGACGTGCCGAGGGCGGCCACCGAGCCACCGCTGCTGCCGCCGCCGCAGGCGGCCAGCGACAGGATCAGCGCGAGCGCGCCGAGGAAGCGGGGAAACTGGGGAAACCGGGGAAATCCGTGCATGGGAGCTCCTTGTCGTGGGTGGGTATGAGCGCCGCAAGACTAGGGAGCCGCGATGACACCGGCATGAACCGGGGATGACCTCCAGGCGACGTGGGCGTGACACGCATGGCTGCCCCCCGAAGGCGACCCGGGTAAAATTCGGGATCGGCGCTGGTGCCCCCCAGCGCCGAACTTCGTTTCCGGGGTCATGTAGAGGAACACCATGTACAAAAACCTCGCAGCCGCGCTCGCGGCCGCCTGTTTTTTCCTTCCCGCTTTTTCCCAACCCGCGCCGAAGGCCGATCCGCTGAAGATCGGCTTCGTCTACGTCACGCCAGTCACCGACGCCGGCTGGACGCGCCAGCACGACGAGGGCCGCAAGGCCGTCGAAGCCGCGCTGCCCGGCCAGGTGAAGACCACCTACGTCGACAACGTGGCCGAGGGCCCCGATGCCGAGCGCGTGATCCGCGATCTCGCGCAGCAGGGCAACAAGCTCATCTTCACGACCAGCTTCGGCTACATGGAGCCCACGATGAAGGTCGCGCGCGACTTTCCCGACGTGAAGTTCGAGTCGATCACCGGCTACAAGACCGCGCCCAACGTCGCCGTCGCGAACGCGCGCTACTACGAGGGCCGCTACCTCGCGGGCGTCGCCGCCGGGCGCATGACGAAGACCAACGTCGCCGGCTATGTGGCGGGCTTCCCGATTCCCGAGGTGCTGCAAGGCATCAACGCCTTCACGCTGGGCATGCGTTCGGTCAACCCGAAGGCGCAGGTCAAGGTGGTGTGGCTCGACCTGTGGTTCGATCCGCCGAAGGAGCGTGAAGCGGCGATGACGCTGTTCAACCAGGACGTGGACGTGATCTCCTTCCACACCGGCTCCACCGCGGTGATGGCGGCGGCGCAGGAGCGCGGCAAGCTCGCGATCGCCTATCACTCCGACATGCGCAAGGTCGCGCCCGACGCGCAGCTCGTCGCGGTGACCCACCACTGGGGCGACTACTACACCCGGCGCGCCCGCGAGGTGCTCGACGGCACCTGGAAGAGCGGCAACACCTGGGGCGGCGTCAAGGAAGGGATGATCCGCGTCGGCGATTTCGGACCGAAGGTGCCCAAGCCGGTGCAGGACGAGGTGATGGCGCGGCAGAAGGACATCGCCGGCGGCAAGCTCAAGCCCTTCCAGGCGGTTGCCGCCGACGTGCGCGACAACGAGGGCCATGTCGTCATCGCCAAGGGTCAGTCGCTCGGCGACGAGCAGATCCTCAACATGAACTGGCTGGTCGAGGGCGTGCAGGGGCACGTGGGGCGCAAGACGCCCTGAGCCGCTTTAGCTGCTCAACGTTTCAGTGGACGAAGCCCGTCTCACGGTGGAAGTAGGCCCCTTCGGGGTCCAGGTCCTTGACTTTCTTCGCCGGCTGGCCGGCGTACACCACGTATTCCTCGGTGTGCGCCTTGTTGAGCAGCGATCCCGCGCCGAGCACGGTGCGGTCCGGTAGCACTGCGCCGCCCAGCACCGTGACGCGGGTGCCGAGCAGGCAGTACGAGCCGATGCGGATCGGCTTGCAGTCCTGCCGGTTCTCGTGGGTATCGATGCCGTGCGTGATGAGCTGCGAGCCGTAGCCGGCCACGGTGGTGAAGGCGCCGATCTCGATCCGGTCGGTGCAGTCGATGATGTGCTGCTTCGTGATGGCCGAGTGGTCACCCAGGAACAGCGCCGGATCGCGCCCTGCACGTTGACGGAAATGCTCGCCGAGCCGGGGGTGGCCGGTGACCCAGTTGGATCGCCCGATGTACGAATGCGCACCGCACTCCATCCGGTCCAGGTGAATCGCCACCGTGAAATGGTCGATGTGCGCGCCTTCGTGCATCACCAGCTCATTCGGAAAGACGTAGGCCAGCCCGATGCGGGCGCCGTCCGCGATCTGGTAGCCCCAGAAGCGCCGCAGCATCCAGCGCTTGATCTTCCAGGGCAGCACGACGACGCAGAGCGCTAGCAGCCGCTTCATGAAGCGACCACCCTTCGTTCGCTGATGACGCGTTCGTAGGTGGCCTTGTAGTTGCTCGCCATCTGCGCCGCGCTGTAGTGCGAGGCATTTTCCAGACCCAGGCGGCGCATCTCGCCGAGGCGCGGCGCGGCCGCTTCCATCGCGGCGGCCATGGCGGACGGGTCGTGCGGATCGACGTACACCGCGCCTTCGCCGCCGATCTCGTTCATCGGCGCGAGGTCGGATGTGAAGACCGGACAGCCGCAAGCCTGCGCCTCGATGATCGGCCAGCCGAAGCCTTCCTGGAACGAGGGGAAGAGCAGTGCCGTCGCGCTGGCGTAGAGCGCACGCAGTTCCTCGTGGGACACCTTGTGCACGGTCTTGATGCGGTCGGCAACGCCATGCTTTTGCGCCAGCTCGAGCATTTCGGGCCCCAATTCGGGGCCGACGAAGAGAAGACGGTCCGCCATCGGCGGCTGCCCGGCGGCCGCGGCGCGCTCCTGCAAGGCGATGAAGGCTTCGAGGACGCCCGGGCGGTTCTTGCGGGCCATGTCCCAGCCCACGTGCATCAGGTACTTGTCCTGCACCGAGATCCCGAATCGGGCGATGAGCTTCTGCGCCTCGTCGGGCGCCACCGGCGCGAAGTTGTCGTTCAGGCCGTTGAGGACCGTCGTGGCACGGCGCTCTTCCGCCAGCCCCATGGAGAGCAGCTCCCGTTTCGTCATGGCCGACACGCATGCCACGAGATCGGCGTGGCCCAGGCCCTCTGAAATCAGCCGCTGGAACTGCCGCCCGGTCCAGCCGACATGCCAACCCTCGATCATTCCGTGCGCGGCCTGCACCGCGATCACGTCATGGCAGGTGATCACGTTCGGCTTGGACTTCACCCACCGGATGTACATGCCGTTGGAATGGTCGGCCACATGGACCACGTCGGCCCAGCGCAGGTGCCGCTTGAGCATGGGGATGAAGAGGACGAACTTGTCGATGTAGCCGAGCCACTTGAACCAGCGCGAGGTGACCGGCACACGCAGCACGCGCCTGGGGGGCGAGACGACGCGGAGGTCGCAGCCGATGCGTGGCAGTTCCCGCTCCAGCACGCGGCCGAAGGCGATCATGCTGGTCTGGCCGTCGGGCATGTAGTTTGCAATCAGAAGGACCTTCATCTTGCAGTGGCGCTCTTGGCGGCGTCGCGTGAATTCATCGATCAACCTGTGGAAGAGGGAAGAACGGTCGGATGGGTGCCGGGACCGATGGAGCGTACCATCGGCCACGGCGGCGCCGTGTCAGCCATATGGCACTCGTATAGGGCCCATATGCGCAAGCACATCGTGTACCCGCATTGCTGACTTACCCTCCGTGCCCATGCAAGCGTACCGTGGCTCTCTTTTGCGATTCGATCCCGCCGGCCGGCCGGTGTATGACGAGGACGGCCTTCTCGTGGTGGGCCCCGATGCCGACGGGCGCCAGCGCGTGCAGGATGCAGGCGCCTACGCCGCGGTTGCCGCGCGCCATCCGCAGGTGCCGGTCACGCATTGGCCGGGCCGCATCATCGCGCCGGGCTTCGTGGACATGCACATCCACTACCCGCAGACGGACATCATCGGCGCGCCGGCCGATGGCCTTCTGCCCTGGCTCGAGAACTACACCTTCCCGGCGGAAACCCGCTTTGCCGACAAGGCTCATTCGGCAGAAGTCGCGGAGTTCTTCCTCGACGAGTTGATGCGCAACGGCGTGACGACCTCGCTGACCTTCGCCACCTCGCATCCCGAGTCGGTCGATGCCTTCTTCGAGGCCGCGCAGCGCCGCCGCCTGCGCATGATCACCGGCAAGGTGCTTCAGGATCGTCATTCGCCCGACGGTGTACGCGACGAGGCTGAACAAAGTCTGATCGACTCGGAAGCACTCATCAGGAAGTGGCACAACGTCGATCGGCTCGGCTATGCGATCACGCCGCGCTTCGCCCCCACCAGCACCGATGCGCAGCTGCGCGGCGCGGGCGAGCTCGCCGCGAAGTACCCGGACACCTGGATCCATTCGCACGTGGCCGAGAACAAGGACGAGGTGCGCTGGGCGCGCGAGCTGTTCCCGCATGCGCGCTCGTACCTCGACGTCTACGCGGGCTTCGGCCTGATGCGCGAGCGGGCCGTCTACGCGCACTGCATCCACTTCGACGACGACGATCGCCGCCTCATGCGCGAGACCGGCACGGCGACGGCGGTGAGCCCGACCAGCAATCTCTTCCTCGGCAGCGGCTTCTTCGACTTCGAGGGTGCCGACCGGGTCGGCTATCACTACGGCCTGGCGAGCGACGTGGGCGGCGGCACCAGCTTCAGCCCCTTCACGACGATGATGGCGGCCTACTACGCCGGCCGCGAAGGGCAGACCAAGCCAGGCATCAGCATCGCGCCGTCGCAGCTCTGGTGGCGCCACACCGCAGGCGCCGCGCGGGCGCTGGGGCTGGAGAGCGTCATCGGCAACCTGCAGCCGGGCTGCGAGGCCGATTTCGTGGTCATCAACCCCAAGGCCACGCCGCTGCTGTCGCGCAAGACCTCGCTGGCTGCGAATCTGGAAGAGCTGCTGTTCGCGCTGATCGTGCTCGGCGATGACCGCTTGATCGAGCGCACCGTGATTTCCCAGGCTGGGTGACACCGCGCCCTCGAGGTCGCGCGCCTCGTGTCCCGGGTTGCCTAGAATAGCGGCCCGAAAAAGGACCTGCCATGAGCATCAAGAGCGACAAGTGGATCCGGCGCATGGCCGAGAAGAACGGAATGATCGAGCCCTTCGAGCCCGGACAGATCCGCGAGCAGGACGGCCACAAGATCATCAGCTACGGCACTTCCAGCTACGGCTACGACATCCGGTGCGCGCCCGAATTCAAGGTGTTCACCAACATCCACAGCACGGTGGTCGATCCCAAGAACTTCGACGAGAAGAGCTTCGTCGACTTCCACGGCGACAGCTGCATCATCCCGCCCAACAGCTTCGCGCTCGCGCGCACGGTCGAATACTTCCGCATCCCGCGCAACGTGCTGACCATCTGCCTGGGCAAGAGCACGTACGCGCGCTGCGGGATCATCGTCAACGTCACCCCCTTCGAGCCCGAGTGGGAAGGCTACGTGACCCTCGAATTCAGCAACACCACGCCGCTGCCCGCCAAGATCTACGCGGGCGAGGGCTGCGCGCAGGTGCTTTTCTTCGAGAGCGACGAAGTCTGCGAGACCAGCTACAAGGACCGCGGCGGCAAGTACCAGGGCCAGCGCGGCGTGACCCTGCCGAAGGCTTGAACCTACAGCGGGAGGATTCGCCTGCGCGTACCATCGTGCGGGCGCCGCGAGAACCGCGGTCAAGGAGCGCGTCATGAGATGGGAAGGCAACGAACAGTCCGACAACGTCGAAGACCGGCGTGACGAAGGCGGCGGCGGAGGCGGGGGATTCGGCTTCGGCGGACGCGGCATCGGCATCGGCACCGTGGCGGTCGCCCTGATCGCCGGGTGGATCTTCGGCATCAACCCCCTGACGGTGCTCGGCCTGCTCAGCGGTGGCGGGGGGCCCGCGCCGCAGGTGCAGCAGCAGGGGCCGGCGCACAAGCCGCCGGCGGACGACCGCGAAGCGGCGTTCGTCTCCACCGTGCTCAAGAACACCGAAGTCGTGTGGAGCGACATCTTCCGCCAGAGCGGCGGCACCTACAGGCCGCCCAAGCTCGTGCTGTTCCGCGGCGCGACGCCGACAGCCTGCGGCACCGGCGAATCCGCCATGGGCCCGTTCTATTGCCCCGGCGACAAGAAGGTCTACATCGACCTCGGCTTCTACGACACCCTCCGGAACCAGCTCGGCGCGCCGGGCGTGTTCGCGCAGGCCTACGTGATCGCGCACGAGATCGGCCACCACGTGCAGGACGAGCTCGGTATCACCGGCAAGGTCGACCAGATGCGCGGCCGCCTGAGCCAGACGCAGAACAACGCGGTCAGCGTTCGCGTCGAGCTGCAGGCGGACTGCTTCGCCGGCGTCTGGGCGCATCATTCGCAGCAGTCCAAGCAGTGGCTGGACCCCGGCGACATCGAATCCGCCATGAATGCCGCGCAGAAGATCGGCGACGACGCCCTCCAGCGCTCTGCCGGCCGCGCCGTGGTGCCGGACAGCTTCACCCACGGCACCAGCGCCCAGCGCCAGCGGTGGTTTTCCACCGGTTTCAAGAGTGGCGACCTGAGAGACTGCGACACCTTCGCTGCACGAGGTCTCTGACCCCCAGCCTCGCCTACTTCGTGTGGCTCTGACACCCCGTTCAGGGGGCAAATCCCAGCTGCCCGGCAAAGCCGGTTCCGCGGGATTTCCGGGTTTGTGGGGCCCAAAAACTAGGGGTAACCCCATTCCTGCGACAATAGAGGGCTTCATGACAAGCTCCTTCTCCAATCTCTCCTTGGCCGAACCCTTGGCGCGCGCTGTAGCCGAAATGGGCTACGAGACGATGACGCCCATCCAGGCACAGGCCATTCCGGTGGTGTTGTCGGGCCAGGACGTCATGGGTGCCGCCCAGACCGGCACCGGCAAGACAGCCGCCTTCTCGCTGCCGCTGCTGCAGCGGATGCTCAAGCACGAGAACAGCTCGACCTCCCCGGCGCGCCATCCGGTGCGCGCCCTGGTGCTGTTGCCCACGCGCGAACTCGCCGACCAGGTCGCGCAGCAGGTCAAGCTCTATGCCAAGTACACGAACCTGCGCAGCACGGTCGTGTTCGGCGGCATCGACATGAAGCCGCAGACCCTCGAGCTCAAGAAGGGCGTCGAGGTGCTGGTCGCCACGCCGGGCCGGCTGCTCGACCACATCGAGGCCAAGAACGCGGTGCTCAACCAGGTCGAGTACGTGGTGCTCGACGAAGCCGACCGCATGCTCGACATCGGCTTCCTGCCGGATCTGCAGCGCATCCTCTCTTACCTGCCCAAGCAGCGCACCACGCTGCTGTTCTCGGCCACGTTCTCTCCCGAGATCAAGCGGCTGGCCGGCAGCTACCTGCAGAACCCGGTCACGATCGAAGTCGCGCGGCCGAACGAAACGGCGTCCACCGTCGAGCAGCACTTCTACAGCGTGAGCGATGACGACAAGCGCCGCGCGCTCAGGCAGATCGTGCGCCAGCGCGGCATCACGCAGGCTTTCGTCTTCGTCAACAGCAAGCTGGGCTGCGCGCGGCTCGCGCGCTCGCTCGAACGCGAGGGGCTCAAGACCACCGCGCTGCACGGCGACAAGAGCCAGGACGAACGCCTCAAGGCGCTCGCCGCCTTCAAGGCCGGCGAGGTCGACCTGCTGGTGGCGACCGACGTGGCCGCCCGCGGCCTGGACATCAAGGACGTGCCGGCGGTCTTCAACTTCGACATCCCGTTCAACGCCGAAGACTACGTGCACCGCATCGGCCGCACCGGCCGAGCCGGCGCATCGGGGCTGGCTGTGAGCTTCGCGAGCGGCGGGAACGACGTCCGGCTGGTGGCCGACATCGAGAAGCTCATCAAGAAGAAGATCGAGCTGGAGCCCGTCGAATTCGACGATGAGCGCCCACGCGGCCGCATCAACGACGGCCGCCGCCACTGGCGCGAAGAGGGCGAGGCCGGCGACGCGCGCGACGTGCTCGACGCGCTGGACCGTCCGCGCGATCGCTCCGATTCGCGTCCGACCCGCAACAGCCGCCCGCACCGCGCGCCGGCCGCGCCGCGCGATCCCTTCTTCGAGAAGCCCTACGAGGCGCCCGAGCGCGAGGCGGCGCCCGCCTGGGAAGCCACCGCCAAGGCGACGCCCGTTCGAGGCGTCTCCAGCAACATCAAGACCAAGCGCAAGGTCGCGGCGCTCTTCAAGTCAACTGAATAGGCTTGGATAGGCGCCCCCCCAGCCTTGATCAACCGGGTTTTTGGGCCTGGGGGCACTTCACCTGGATCAGCTCACGCTCCTGCGGCGTGGCGCCGATCCGCACGGCGCTCAGGCAGCCGCCCCATACGCAGCCGGTGTCGGTCGAGATCAGGTCCGGCCTTGACACCCAGCCCAGCGTCGACCAGTGGCCGAACGCCACCGTTGCGGTCGACGTCTTGCGGCCCGGCACGTCGAACCACGGCATATAGCCTTCGGGCGCGCCGGCATCCGCATCCTTGGATTCGAATTCCATCAAGCCACTGGCGGTGCAATAGCGCATCCGCGTCAGCGCGTTGACGATCACGCGCAGCCGCGCGGCGCCGGTCAGCGAATCATTCCATTGAGCGGGCTCATTGCCGTACATGGTGCGGAAGAAGTCAGTGACATGGGGTCCCTGCAGCGCCGATTCGAGTTCGCCCGCCAGGCGCATCGTGTCGTCGACCGTCCATTGCGGCAACACGCCCGCATGCACCGTCAGCAGCGTGCCGCCGCCGATCTCATGGCGCAGCGCCACGTGCTGATGACGAAGCCAGTCGAGCATCGCATCGCGGTCCGGCGCATCGAGCACGGCGCCGAGCGTGTCCTTGCGCGCGACCTTGCGCGCACCGTAGGCCACACCCAGAAGATGCAGGTCGTGATTGCCGAGCAGGCTCTGTGCCGCGTCGCCGAAGCCGTGCACGCGCCGCAGCACCTTGGCCGATGCGGGCCCGCGGTTCACCAGGTCGCCGAGCACGATCAGCCGGTCGCGGCTCGGGGAGAAGTCGATCTTGTCCAGCAGCCGTTGCAGGGGTTCGTCGCAGCCCTGCAGATCACCGATCAAGTAAAGTGCCATGATCCCCATTCTCTCCTGCGTTCATGGACGTTCTCCTCCTGGCCTTGCTGACGACGGTCAATGCGTTGTTTGCAATGTCCGAAATGGCCCTTTCCACCAGCCGCCGGGCGCGCCTTGCCGCGCTGGCCGAGACGGGGGACGCGGGCGCCGCGGCGGCGCTCAAGCTGATGGGGAATCCGACGCAGTTTCTCTCCACGGTGCAGATCGGCATCACCTCCATCGGCATGCTGAGCGGCATCGTCGGTGAAGCGGCCTTCGCCGAGCCGCTCGGCGCGTGGATGGAAGGGATGGGCCTGGGCCGGGGCACCGCCAGCGTCGCATCGACCGCGTTCGTGGTGACCTGCATCACCTTCTTCACGATCATCTTCGGCGAGCTGGTGCCCAAGCGCATCGGGCAGCTCTACCCCGAGCCGGTGGCCCGCTACGTGGCCCGCCCGATGCGATGGCTCGCCTCCATCGCCAAGCCTTTCGTGCTGCTGCTGTCGAGCGCGACCGCGGCCATGCTCAAGCTGCTGCGCATCGACTCGAACGCGGCCCGCGTGGTCACAGAGGAAGAAATCTCGGCGAGCCTGGAAGAGGGCGTGGACGCCGGCCTGATCGAGATGCACGAGCACCAGATGGTGCGCAACGTGTTCCACCTCGACGACCGGCGGCTGACCTCGCTGATGATTCCGCGCGCCGACATCGAATGGCTCGATGCCTCGCTGACCATCGCCCAGAGCCTGCAGAAGGTGTCCGAGGCGGGCGCGCGCAACCAGGTCCACTCGTGGTATCCGGTGTGCCGCAACTCGCTCGACGACGTGGTGGGCGTGACCAGCGTGGCGCATCTTCTCAAGCTCGGTTCGGAACACCAGGGCACGGTGGGCGAAGCCGTGCAGGCCGCGGTGTTCGTGCCCGAGACGCTCACCGGCATGGAAATGCTCGAGCAGTTCCGCTCGCGCGCCGGCCGGCTGGTCTTCGTGGTCGACGAATACGGGGTGGTACAGGGGCTGATGACGCCGCGCGACCTGCTCGAAGCCATCACCGGCGAGCTGCAGGTGCCGACGCATGCCGAGGCCTGGGCGCGGCAGCGCGCCGACGGCGTCTGGGAGCTCGATGGCCTGATGCCGGTGTCCGAACTGCGTGCACGGCTCGGCATCCGCGAATTGCCGGATGAGGACCGCGGCCGATACAACACCGTCGCCGGCCTGCTGATGTTCGTCTCGGGCCAGTTGCCGGAGGTCGGGGAGCACATCGATTGCGCCGGCTGGTGCTTCGAGGTGGCCGCGCTCGACGGCAGGCGAATCGACCGCGTGCTGGCGCATCCCGATACGCGGGCGCCCGGACAGGCCTCCTGAGCGAAGAACCGACCCCGCTCCTATACTGGCCGGCCCCCATCCGGAGACCCGCCATGACCGTGCCGAGCAAGACCCTGCAGATCCGTTCCCTCGTCCGCAGCAGCGGCGAGCTGGAACTCTCGCTTCAGGAGGACGCCATCCCCCAGCCTGCCGCGAACGAAGTGGTGGTGCGGGTCGAGGCCTCGCCGATGAACCCGTCGGACCTGGGGCTGCTGTTCGGCGCGGCGGACCTGCGCACCGCCAAGGCCTCGGGCACGCCGCAGCGGCCGGTCGTGACCGCCGCCATCCCCGAAGCGGCGATGAAAGGCATGGCCGGCCGGGCGGACCAGTCCATGCCGGTCGGCAACGAAGGCGCAGGCGTCGTCGTGGCGGCCGGCGCCTCGCCGCAGGCACAGGCCCTGCTGGGCAGGACCGTGGCGATGATCGGCGGCGCGATGTACACGCAATACCGCTGCATCGACATTGCGCAGTGCATGGCGCTGCCCGAAGGCGCGACCGCGGCGGAAGGCGCCTCGTCCTTCGTCAATCCGCTCACCGCGCTCGGCATGGTCGAGACGATGCGGCGCGAGGGCCACAAGGCGCTCGTGCATACCGCCGCGGCGTCGAATCTCGGCCAGATGCTCAACCGCATCTGCATCAAGGACGGCATCCCCCTGGTCAACATCGTTCGCAAGCAGGAGCAGGAGGACATCCTGCGCGGCATCGGCGCCAAATACGTCTGCAATGCCACCTCGCCGACCTTCATGCAGGACCTGACCGATGCGTTGGCCGCGACCGGCGCCACGCTGGCCTTCGATGCGACCGGCGGCGGCAAGCTGGCAGGACAGATCCTCAACTGCATGGAAGCCGCGCTCCTGCGCAAGGCGACCGAATACAGCCGCTACGGCACCACCACGCACAAGCAGGTCTACATCTACGGCGGGCTCGACCGCGGTCCGACCGAATTCACGCGCGGTTTCGGCATGAGCTGGGGCATGGGGGGCTGGCTGCTGTTCCCGTTCCTGATGAAGATCGGCCCCGAAGGCGCGGAGAAGCTCAAGGCGCGCGTGGCGGCCGAACTGAAGACGACCTTCGCGAGCCGCTACACGAAGGAAGTGTCGATGGTGGAGGCGCTCTCGCTCGGCGAGATCGCGGTCTATTCGAAGCAGGCGACCGGCGAGAAGTACCTGCTCAATCCGAGCCGGTAGGTCCCCGGCTCAGCCCATCTTCAGCCCATCGCGAGCCGCGTGCCGCCGCCGGACGTGGTCTTGCGGCTGCCGTCCGGTCCGTAGAAGAGCTGCACGCTCGACTGCAGGAACTGCAGTGCCTTGTGCGTGAAGTCCAGGTGCGTGTGGACGATCGATCCATTGCGCAGGTTCTGGGCACGGGCCTCCTCGGCCAGCTCCTGCAGCGCCTGCCAGGCCTGGCGGGTCGCTTCGCCGCCGGCCATCGCCGCGGCGTCGGCCCCGGCAGCACCCGGTTCGAAGCCCAGCGCCGATTGCGCGGTCTCGCGCTGGCGGTCGATCTCGGCGATGCGGTCTAGCAGCTGTACCTTCTGTTCGGTGATCTGTTCCAGATCACCGAAGCGACGTTCGGTCATGGCGTTCTCTTCCTGCGCGAGCAGCACCAGGAATTCCTCGATGCAGGATTTCTCCGCATGAAGGTACAGCAGCATCGTGTTCATGGGTTTTTTCCGGAATCGAGCAGGTCGCGCACGCTGTCCATCAGGCCGTCGGCGATGCGCTCGGGGTTGACCTGGTAGCGCCCGGCGCGGATGTCCTCGCGGATCGCCGCGACGCGGGCGGCGTCGAAATCACCGCTGGCAGCGCCCGGCAGCGCGTGAACCTGGGCCGACACCTGCGCCGCGTCCTTCGACGACCCGGCGGCTCCGGCGGAACTCGCGGCAGCGGAACCCGATTTCGCGGGGCGGATGAGAGGCGTCGCCGAAGACGCTGGTTGATCGATTTTCAAGATGGTTCCTCAAAAGGGGGCTCGCCCCCTATATCGGCGAAACGGTTCGGAACTTTAGGACCTCGGGGCTGGATTGACGATCCATGAAGACCACTACGCGTCCCTACGTATGCCGGTGCGTCATTGCGCCAGCCGGATCTGGCCTTCTTCGTCGGCGATGCCACTCACCAGACGGCCATCGCGTGTCTTGGCCTGCACGGCGGCGCCGACTTCGGCGCGTGTCATGGCCTTGCCTTCGGTGCTCACGGTGAAGCCTGCGCCCTGCGCGACCACCTGCACCGTCTGTCCCTGCTGGATCACGATCATGCTGCGCATGTGTTCCTTGCGCAGCGGCGCACCCGCGGTGATGCGCTGCGCGCTGGTGACGCCGCGCAGTGCGTTCGCGTCGGTGACCACATTGCGCGGCAGCGCGGTGAGATCGCCGGTGCGTTCGATGAAATCGCCCGCACCCAGCGTCACGCCAGGCTCGATCGCGCGCGCGGCCACGAAGTAGCGGCCTTCCACCGCCACGTTGGCCGAGACGAAGCGGGTCCACGGCTTGTCGCCGCGGCAGCGCAGTCCGATGGACACGCGGCCCCAGGGCGTCGTGCCGGTCGGCATGAAAGCTTCGAAGTCGCTGCAGGGCGGAAGCGCACCGCCAGTGGGCATGAAGGTCACCTTGGCCTTGCCCGGCAGCCCGGAGGTCTGCACCTGCAGGTAGCGCAGGGCGGCCTCGCGTGCCTCTTCAGGCAGCTGGGAGGCGGCGAACGACGCCACGCCGATGCCCGCCATGCATGCCGGCAGAACGATGCGAAGGAGACGTCCGAAGGTCTTGCGTTGTTCCATGGGAATCGATGTGTTGCCGGGGAATTCTAGGAAGACACCCCCCGAAGCGAAGTGGCGAAGTGCTGGCTAAAACCCCCTTTGTTCGACCCATTGCAAAAACGTCCCGTGCATAGACTCGCTTTCCATCTGTCGCCATGCCCAGTGCGGACGCGACGCCACAAAGGATGGAAAGAAGATGATCGACAAGCTGGATGCAGCGCTTCGCTTCAACCGCGAAGCACTCAATCTGCGGGCCGAGCGCCAGGAAGTGCTGGCGGCCAACATCGCCCACGCCGACACGCCCAACTACAAGGCGCGCGACTTCGATTTCAGCAGCCGGCTCTCGCAGGCCGTCGAGCAGGGCCGCCAGGCGCAATCGTTCGCGATGGCGACGACTTCGTCGCGCCACCTCGCGGGCGAGGCCAGGTCGATGCCCGACCAGGACCTTCTCTATCGCGTGCCCACGCAGTCGAGCATCGACGGCAATACCGTCGAGATGGACGTCGAGCGCATCAACTTCGCCGACAACGCGCTGCGCTACGAGTCGAACCTCACGGTGCTCAGCGCGAAGATCAAGACCATGCTGTCCGCGGTCCAGCAGTAAGCACGAGGAGCCATCCGATGCCACTCCCGAGTGCTTCCATGAACATCTTCAGCGTGGCGGGTTCCGCCATGACCGCGCAGTCGCAGCGCATGAACGTGACCGCCAGCAATCTCGCCAACGCGGAAAGCGTCGCGGGGCCCGACGGCCAGCCGTACCGCGCCAAGCAGGTCGTCTTCGAGGTCGCGCCCTCGGGCCAGCAGGACATCGGCGGCGTGCAGGTCGCGCGCGTCGTCGAGGACCCATCGCCCGCCAAGATGGTCTACGACCCGAAGAACCCGCATGCCAACGCCGGCGGCTACGTCGCGATGCCGAACGTCAATGTGGTCGAGGAGATGACCAACATGATCTCCGCCTCGCGCAGCTACCAGGCCAACGTCGAGGTGCTCAACACCGCCAAGACGCTGATGGTCAAGACCCTGACCATCGGCCAGTAATCCAACCGCGAAGAAAGAACCAAGCCATGGCCATCGCCGACACCTCATCCATCAGCGGCGTCAACGCCGCCAGCGCCGCGGCCAGCACCGCGAGCGTCTCCAGCGACGACAACGAGCAGCGCTTCCTGAAGCTGCTGGTCGCGCAGCTCAACAACCAGGATCCGCTCAATCCGATGCAGAACTCGGAAATGACTTCGCAGCTCGCGCAGATGAGCACCGTGAGCGGCATCGAGAAGCTCAACAGCACGCTGTCGGGCCTGGTGAGCCAGACCGGCACGAGCCAGGTGCTGCAGGCCGCGTCGCTCGTCGGCTACGCGGTGCTGTCGCCCGGCAACACGCTGACCACCACGGCGCCGGCCGAGGGCGCGGACCCCGCCGTGAAGGCCTTCGGGGTGGAACTGCCCGGCACGGCCTCCGACGTGCAGATCAAGATCGTCGATGCCACTGGCAAGACCGTGCGCACCATCGACGCAGGCTCCATGAACCAGGGCGTGAATGCCGTCGCGTGGGACGGCAAGGACGACTCGGGCAACGTCGTGCCCGCGGGCAACTACACGTTCACCGTCGCCGCGACGAACGGCAGCAGCACAGTGAGCTCGACCGCGCTCGCCTTCTCACAGGTTGCCGCTGTCAAGCAGGGCACCAGCGGCGTCACGCTCGAGCTCGCCAACGGCCAGAGCATCGGTCTGTCCGACGTGCGCATGTATCTCTGACCTCCACACAACGTACTGAACCAAGGAATCCATCATGGCCTTTTCCCAGGGCATCAGCGGGCTCGGCGCCGCTGCCGCGAATCTCGATGTCATCGGCAACAACATTGCCAACTCGGGCACCGTGGGCTTCAAGTCGTCTACCGCCACTTTCTCGGACATCTATGCCGGCTCGCGCGTCGGCCTCGGCGTGGCGGTGTCGGGCGTGGTGCAGGACTTCTCGCAGGGCGTGACGCAGACCAGCAGCCGCCCGCTCGACGTGGCGATCATGAACGGCGACGGCTTCTTCCGCCTCACCAGCGCGAACGGCGAGGTCATGTACTCGCGCAACGGCCAGTTCACCAAGGACAAGGACGGCTACATCGTCAACGCGTCCGGCCTGCGTCTCACCGGCTACGGCGTCAACGCCAGTGGCGGCATCAGCGGCGGCACGCCCACCGCGATCCAGATCCCCACGACCCCGATGTCGCCGAACGCCACCACCGGCGTGCAGGCCGAGTTCAACGTCGACTCGCGCAGCACCGTGCCGACCAAGACGCCGTTCGATCCGACCGACTCGGACACCTTCAACTACTCCAACGCGATCGGCCCGGTGTACGACTCGCTCGGCAATCCGCACGACCTGGCGGTGTACTTCGTGAAGACCGGCGCCAACTCGTGGGATACCTACGGCACGATCGACGGCACCCAGATCCAACTGGCAGCGCCTGCGCCGGCCGGCTCGCCGCTGGGTTCGCTGACCTTCGACACCAACGGCAACCTCACCGCACCGGCGGGCGGCAAGATCACGCTGCCGACCCTGACCTACACCAATGGCGCGGCCGTATCGAACATCACCGTCGACCTGAGCGGCACCACGCAGGTCGGCGCGGCCAACGGCATGAGCAAGCTCGCGCAGGACGGCTACACATCCGGCCAGCTCACCTCGTTCTCGATCAACGCCGACGGCACCATCACCGGCAAGTTCTCCAACGAGCAGACCAAGCTGCTGGGCCAGGTGGTGCTGTCGTCCTTCGCCAACCCCAACGGCCTGGAGCCGAAGGGCGACAACATGTACGCCGAGACGCAAGCGTCTGGCGCCGCGCTCACCGGCACGCCCGCCGAGGGCAGCAAGCTCGGCTCGCTGGCCTCCGGCGCGCTGGAATCGTCCAACGTCGACCTGACCTCGGAACTCGTCAACCTCATCGTCGCGCAGCGCAACTACCAGGCCAACGCGCAGACCGTGAAGACGCAGGACCAGGTCATGCAGACGCTGATGAACATCCGCTGACGCGACGCGATAGGAGCCACCAGTGGATCGAATGCTGTATGTCGCCATGAGCGGCGCCAAGCAGGCCATGGAGCAACAGGCCTCGGTCGCCAACAACATGGCGAACGTGTCGACGCCGGGCTTCCGTGCGCAGATCAATGCGTTTCGCGCGGTGCCGGTTGTCGGCGAGGAATCGCCCACCCGTGCCTTCGTGGCTGCGACCACGCAGGGTGCGGACTTCCGGCAGGGTCCGGTGACGGACACCGGGCGCGAACTCGACGTCGCGGTGCGCGGCGACGGCTGGCTGGTGGTGCAGACGCCGACCGGCGAGGCCTACACCCGCGTGGGCAACCTCCAGGTGGCCTCCGACGGCCAGGTCACGACCATGGGTGGACGCCCGGTGGTCGGCGACGGCGGCGGGCTGGTGATTCCCCCGGGCTCGTCCGTGACCATTGCCGCGGACGGCAGCATCACGGCGCACGCGCCTGGCGATCCGCTGACGGGCCTGAACATCGTCGGCCGAATGAAGCTCGTGAACCCGCCGGCCGCCAATCTGGAGCGCGGGGAAGACGGTCTCTTCCGCATGCGCCAGGGCCTGCCGCCCGCCGAGGCCGATCCCGCGGTGACGGTCACGGCCGGCGCGATCGAAGGCAGCAACGTCAATCCGGTCGAAGCCATGGTGGCCATGATCGCCAACGGACGCAGCTTCGAGATGCAGATGAAGTCCATCCAGTCCGCCGACACCAACGCGCAGTCGGCCAACAAGCTGCTCGCCTACGGCTGATCCGCGCCCTCAGCAACCCCCAAGCAACCCCGCAGGAGCCCTCTCCATGATCCGTTCCCTCTACGTGGCCAAGACCGGCCTCGAAGCCCAGCAGACGCAGCTCGACGTCGTCTCCAACAACCTCGCCAACGTCTCCACCACCGGCTTCAAGAAGAGCCGCGCGGTGTTCGAAGACCTGCTCTACCAGAACATCCGCCAGGTCGGCGGCCAGACCTCCGACCAGACGCGCCTGCCTTCGGGCCTGCAGGTGGGCACCGGAGTGCGCGTGGTCGCCACCGAGCGCATGCACTCGCAGGGCAACATGACCAAGACCGACAACCCGAAGGACGTTGCCATCAACGGTTCGGGCTTCTTCCAGGTCACGATGCCCGACGGCACGATGGCCTACACGCGCGACGGCTCGTTCCAGACCAACGCGGAAGGCCAGCTCGTCACCGCGAGCGGCTACACGATCGAGCCCGCGATCAACATCCCGCAGAACGCCACCAGCCTCACGATCGGCCGCGACGGCATCGTGTCGGTCACGCAGGCCGGCAGCCAGGCGACGGTGCAGGTCGGGCAATTGCAGATCGCGACCTTCCTCAATCCGACCGGCCTGCAGAGCATGGGCGAGAACCTCTACACCGAGACGGATTCGTCGGGCGCGCCCAATGTGGTGAACCCCGGCGTCGATGGCGCGGGCGTCCTGACGCAGGGCTACACCGAAGCGTCGAACGTCAACGTGGTGGAAGAGCTGGTCAACATGATCGCGACGCAGCGTGCGTACGAGATCAACAGCAAGGCGATTCAAACGTCCGACCAGATGCTCGCCCGTCTCGCGCAGCTATGACCTCCCCCAGGCTTGCCCACTTCGTGTGGCCGCCAACCCCCTCGCCGGGGGCGACACCGGCGGGCCGGCGAAGCCGGTTCCGCGGTGTCGCCCGGATGGCGGTGGCGAGCGCGGTGCTTGTTCTCGTGGTCGGCTGCGCGCAGATCCCGCGCGATCCGCTGGTGCACCAGCCGATGACCGCGCGCGCCGACGAGATGAACCAGTTGCCGAGCCGGTCGCGTTCGGGTGCGATCTTCCAGGACAACGGGCGCGGCATCGCCCTGTTCGAGGATCGCCGGCCGCGCAGCATCGGGGACATCCTGACCATCGTCATCAGCGAAAAGCTCAACGCGAGCAAGAACTCGGGCGCGAACGCGAGCCGAAACGGAAGCATGACCGCGGCCTTCAATCCGATCCCGAAGGTGCTCGGCGGATTGCTGGACAACCAGGACGCGAAGCTGGCCGGCACCAACGCGCTCACGGCGAAGGGCGGCGCCAATGCCACGAACACCTTCAACAGCACGATCACGGTCACCGTGACCGACGTGCTGCCCAACGGCAACCTGCTGGTGAGTGGCGAGAAGCAGATGGGCATCAACCAGGGGACGGAGTTCATCCGCTTCTCCGGCGTGGTGAACCCGCGCACCGTCACCGGCGTCAACACCGTGCTTTCGACCCAGGTGGCCGATGCACGCATCGAATACACGGCCAAGGGCTACATCGACGAAGCGCAGAACATGGGATGGCTCCAGCGCTTCTTCCTCAACGTCGCACCATTTTGATATGCACCCCCAGTCTTCGCGCACTTCGTGTCGCTTCGCCAACCCCCTTGCAGGGGGCAACACCGGCGGCCCGGCAAAGCCGGTTCCGCGGTGTTTCACCAAGGGCGTTCGCTTCGCTTCGCTTGCGCTTGCTTGCGCGTTCTTGCTTGTGGCGCCGGTGCATGCGGAGCGGCTCAAGGAGCTGGCGACGATTCAGGGGGTGCGGGACAACGCGTTGATCGGCTATGGGCTGATGGTGGGGCTGGACGGTACCGGCGACCAGACGATGCAGACGCCGTTCACCACGCAGAGCCTGAACAACATGCTTCAGCAGCTGGGCATCACGATGCCGCAGGGCGTGAACATGCAGCTCAAGAACGTGGCGGCGGTGATGGTCACGGCGACGCTGCCCTCGTTCGCGCGGCCCGGCCAGGCGATCGACGTGACGGTGTCTTCGATGGGCAATGCCAAGAGCCTTCGCGGCGGCACGCTGCTGATGACGCCGCTCAAGGGTGTCGATGGCGCGATCTACGCGATCGCGCAGGGGAACATGGTCGTCGGCGGCGCAGGTGCGTCGGCCAACGGCAGCAAGGTGCAGATCAACCAGCTCAGCTCCGGTCGCATTCCCTCCGGCGCGATCGTGGAGCGCACCGTGGAGACGGCGGTGGGCGGCGAAGGCGCTCTCACGGTCGAGCTCACGCGCTCGGACTTCGGCACGGCGCAACGCGCGGTCGAGGCGATCAACCGCCAGTTCGGGTTCGGAACCGCCGAGGCGGTGGACGGGCGCGTGATCCGCGTTCAGGCACCGGAATCGCCGCAGGAGCGCGTCGGGTTCCTCGCACGCCTCGAAGGCCTCGAAGTGACGCCGGCGCAGGCCGTCGCGCGCGTGGTCATCAATGCGCGCACCGGGTCGGTGGTGATGAACCAGGCAGTCCGCGTGAGCGAATGCGCGGTGGCGCACGGCAACCTGTCGGTGGTCATCAACACCCAGCCGGTGGTCAGCCAGCCGGAGGCGTTCTCGCGCGGGCGCACGGTCGAGGCGGCGCAGTCGGAGATCTCGGTCAACCAGGGCAGCGGTGCGCTGCAGATGGTGCGCGGCAGTGCGTCGCTGTCCGACGTGATCAAGGGCCTCAATGCACTGGGCGCGAATCCGCAGGACCTGGTCTCCATCCTGCAGGCCATGAAGACGGCCGGTGCGCTGCGCGCCGAGCTCGAGATCATCTGAGGACGCGGCATGGGGATCACCGCAACACCTGCGACGAGCGTTGCCGACACCAGCCGCAGCGGTGCGCTGGACCAGCGCTTCGCGCTCGATGTGCAGGGCGTCGATGCGCTCAAGCGCACCACCCGCACCTCGCCGGAAGAAGGGCTTCGCCAGGTCTCGCGCCAGTTCGAGGCGATGTTCATGAACATGGTGCTCAAGAGCATGCGCGAGGCGACGCCGCAAAGCGGCCTTTTCGACAGCCAGAGCGAGAAGATCTACACGTCGATGCTGGACCAGCAGCTCTCGCAGAACCTCTCGGGCCGCGGCGTCGGCCTGGCCGAGGCCATGCTGGTGCAGCTCCAGCGGCAGGTTGCATCGGGCGGGGCGAACATGGATGTCGAGGCCGTGCCGATGTCGCTCCTGCCGCGCGGCGGCATGCCGCTGAAGCCGGACTCGGGCATTCCGCTCGGCTCGGCGCCGGCGCCGTCCACGCGCGTCGATCTGAGCGTCTACCAGGTGAACAACGACCGCGGCGGCAGCTCGGCCGCGACCGCCTCGCTGCAGGGTCATGTCGATGCCTTCGTCGATCGCATGGGTGCGTCGGCGCAGGCCGCGAGCGAAGCCAGCGGCGTGCCGGCACCGCTGATCCTCGCGCAGGCCGCGCTCGAATCGGGCTGGGGCAAGCGCGAGATCCGTGCCGACGACGGCACGCAGAGCTTCAACCTCTTCGGCATCAAGGCCGACAAGAGCTGGCAGGGCCGCGTGGTCGAGACGACGACCACCGAGTACGTCGACGGCGAGCCGCAGCGCGTGCGCGCGAAGTTCAGGGCCTACGACTCCTACGAGGAAGCCTTCACCGACTACGCACGCTTCATGACGCGCAATCCGCGGTATGCCGGCGTGGTCACGGCCGGCGACCCGACCGAAGCCGCGCACGGCCTGCAGCGCGCCGGCTACGCCACGGACCCGCAATACGGACAAAAGCTCGTCCGGATCATGCAGAAATTCGGCTGATCTGCCGATAGCCAACAGAACCCACTCTCACAGCCAACGCAAAGGAACCCCATGGCAGAGATCACGACCCTCCAGCCTCGCGCGGGCAGCGCCGCTTCCCAGGCCCTCGCCAACTCGGGACGGCTGGAGGTGGTCACCTTCACCCTCGGCGAGGAGGAATACGGCATCGACATCCAGAAGGTGCAGGAGCTGCGTGGGTACGACGCGGTGACGCGGATCGCGAACGCGCCGGAGTTCATCAAGGGGGTGGTGAACCTGCGCGGGATCATCGTGCCGATCATCGACATGCGCATCCGCTTCGGCATTGGAGCGCCGAGCTACGACCAGTTCACGGTGGTGATCGTGCTGAACATCGGCGGGCGCGTGATGGGGATGGTGGTGGACAGCGTGTCGGACGTGATCACGTTGACTGCGGAGCAGATCAAGCCCGCGCCGGAGATGGGTTCGGCGCTGGACACGGACTACCTGATCGGGCTGGGCACGCTGGAAGAGCGGATGCTGATCCTGGTGGACATCGACCGCCTGATGTCCAGCGAAGAGATGGGGCTGATCGAGAAGCTCGCCGCCTGAGGCCTGGCGCCAGGCAGGACGATTTCGAAACACATCGACGGAGGAGGCAGGGATGAAGGATTGGAAGATCGGCACGCGCCTGGGCGGCGGATTCGCGCTGGTGCTGGCGCTGGTGGCTGCCATCGCGGCAATCGGCGTGGCCCGGCTGCAGGGCGTGGGCGATGCCACGCATGAAATGACGCGGCGGTCGCTGGAGAAGGAACGCCTGGCGGCGGCCTGGCTGCTGGCCACAAGCACCAACAGCGTGCGGACCTTTGCCCTCCTCAAGAGCAACGATCCCGAAGTCCAGGACTTCCTGCAGAAGAGCATCAGCAAGAACAGCGCCGTCATCAACGAGACGCAGAAGAACCTCGAGGACATGCTGAGCACCCCCGAGGAACTGGCGCTGAGCAAGGACATCAAGGCCCGGCGCGCGGAATACCTGGAGCTGCGCAACTCGATCCTGAAGCTCAAGTCGGATGACAAGGCCGAGGCGGCCGCGTCGCTGGGCAAGGAGAAGCTGGTCCCCACGCTCGACGCCTATGACGCGAGCATCCGCGCGATGGCGAACCACCAGAAGGATCAGATCGACCAGACCGCGAGCGCCATCGACGAGCTGTACCGCTCCGGTCGCAACCAGGTGATCCTGCTTGCGGCGCTGGCGCTCGCGGTGGGATCGGTGCTCGCATGGCTGCTGACACGCAGCATCGTCGAGCCGATCGACGAGGCACTGCTGATTGCCGAGACCGTGGCCTCCGGCGACCTCAGCCAGGACTTCGAGTCCGGACGCGGCGGCGACTTCGGCCGCCTGCTGAACGGCATGGGCGAGATGGAAGACATGCTCACGGACATGGTGGGGCGAATCCGTACGGCGACTGATTCGATCGTGGTCGCTTCGAGGCAGATTGCCGCCGGCAACCAGGACCTGTCGTCGCGCACCGAGGAACAGGCAAGCTCGCTCGAAGAGACCGCGGCGTCGATGGAAGAGCTCACCAGCACGGTCAAGCAGAACGCCGACAACGCCCGGCAGGCCAACCAGCTCGCGGTCTCCGCGTCCGAAGTCGCGGTGAAGGGCGGCAAGGTGGTGAACGAGGTGGTCGACACCATGGCGTCGATCAATGCCTCGTCGCGCAAGATCGTCGACATCATTGCCGTGATCGATGGCATCGCCTTCCAGACCAACATCCTGGCACTGAACGCCGCCGTGGAAGCGGCGCGTGCCGGCGAGCAGGGCAAGGGCTTCGCGGTGGTCGCATCCGAAGTGCGCAGCCTGGCACAGCGCTCCGCGGCGGCGGCCAAGGAGATCAAGAGCCTCATCGACGACTCAGTGGGCAAGGTCGACATCGGCAGCGCCCTGGTCGACGAGGCCGGCAAGACGATGGACGAGATCGTCGGCAGCGTGCGGCGCGTGACCGACATCATGGGCGAGATCACCGCGGCGAGCCAGGAGCAGACCTCGGGCATCGAGCAGATCAACCAGGCGATCACGCAGATGGACCAGGTCACGCAGCAGAACGCCGCGCTGGTCGAGCAAGCCGCCGCGGCCGCCGCATCGCTGCAGGAGCAGGCCGGCGGGCTGTCGCAGGTCGTCGGCATGTTCAAGCTCGACGACAACGCAGCGTCTGCGAAGCCCCAAACGGCCGCAGTCGCTGCGGTGAAGAAGACGGCCGCCAAGGCCGCAACCGCGACAGCGGCGACTCCAAGGAAGACAACCCCCAAGGTTCCGGCCGCGACCGCCATCTCAGGGGCGGGCGACTGGACCGAGTTCTGAGATCCCCCACCTACGAAAGACACGCGCCCTGAAGAGGCGCCACGACGATGACTTCCTTGTCCAACCTGAAGATCGGCTCGCGACTGGGCCTTGGCTTCACCCTCATCCTCCTGTTCATGGCGGCCACCGCCGCCCTGGGCGTGAACTCGCTGTCGAGCCAGAACGACCGGCTCGACCGCATCGTCAACGACAACAACGTGAAGATCGCCGCGGTGAACTCGATGCTCACCACGATCCGCGACATCGCCACCTACGGCACCGAGCTTGTCTTGATCAACGACGAGGCGGGCATCGCCGCCCAGATGAAGAAGATCGCCGGCGCGCGCGAGCGCTTCGCCGAGGCGAACAAGGCCCTGCGCAAGCGGGTCACGTCCGAAGAAGGCAAGAAGAACCTCGTCAAGGTCGACGAGGCGCTGGCTGTCGCTGCGCCGCTCAGCGAGCAGCTCATCGAGCTGGCGCGACAGAACAAGAATGACGAAGCGACGCAGCTTCTCATGACGAAGTTCGCTCCGGCGGTGCGCGCAACGCTCGCCGCGCTGGACGATCTGAATGCCCATCAGGTCAGGCGCGCCGACGGCATCAGCGCCGAGGCGCTCGCCGACTACGAGCGCGCGCGCAGCCTCATGATCGGGCTCGGCGTGCTCGCCGTGCTGCTCGGTGCGGGCGTCGCATGGCTCATCACCCGCTCGATCACACAACCGATCCGCGAAGCGGTGAAAGTGGCAGAGACCGTGGCTGCCGGTGACATCACCTCGCGCATCGAGGTGCACTCGAAGGACGAAACCGGGCAGCTCATGCACGCGCTGCGCGAGATGAACGACAGCCTCGTGAAGATCGTCGGCGAAGTGCGCACGGGCACGGACACGATCGCGACGGCGTCGAGCCAGATCGCCTCGGGCAACCAGGACCTGTCGTCGCGCACCGAGGAGCAGGCCAGCTCGCTCGAAGAGACGGCTGCCTCGATGGAGGAACTCACCAGTACCGTCAAGCAGAACGCGGACAACGCGCGTCAGGCCAACCAGCTTGCGGTGTCGGCTTCGGAAGTGGCCGTTCGTGGCGGCAGCGCCGTCTCGCAAGTGGTGGACACGATGGGCTCGATCAACGCTTCGTCGCGCAAGATCGTGGACATCATCGGCGTCATCGACGGCATCGCCTTCCAGACCAACATCCTGGCGCTGAATGCGGCCGTCGAAGCCGCACGTGCAGGTGAGCAGGGCCGCGGCTTCGCGGTGGTCGCCTCCGAAGTGCGCAACCTCGCGCAACGCTCTGCCGCCGCTGCCAAGGAAATCAAGACCCTGATCGACGATTCCGTCGAGAAGGTCGAAGAGGGCACCAGGCAGGTGGCCGAAGCGGGCCGCACGATGGACGAGATCGTCGACAGCGTGAAGCGGGTGACGGACATCATGGGCGAGATCACCGCCGCGAGCCAGGAGCAGACCTCGGGCATCGAGCAGATCAACCAGGCGATCACGCAGATGGACCAGGTCACGCAGCAGAACGCCGCGCTGGTCGAGGAGGCCGCCGCCGCTGCGGGCTCGCTGCGCGAGCAGGCGGGCAACCTGTCGCAGGTCGTCAGCGTCTTCAAGCTCGAAGCCTGAGTTGGACCCAGGGAGTGAATTCTTGTCGTTGAAAAGCGCCCCCGATCGAAGCGGCGAGGGACGGCCGAGCGGCTTCGTTTCGCTTGCCCGCACGCTGAGCATGCGCGCGATGCTGGCGATCGTCGCCGTGATGGTGCTTGTTCTGGGCATCTTCTACGCGGTCGCCGCCGCGCAGCAACAGCGCAGTGCGGCGCAGTACGCCAATGCGAAGGCGGAGGCCGTCGCTCGCTCGCTGGATGTCTTCGACCAGACCATGTACCTCAACGCGGAGAACGTCTTCGGCGTGTTCCGCCGGCAGTTCGCACCCACCTTCGCGGTCAACGACAAAGGCGAACTGACCAGCAACGGACTGCCGATCCGCAGCACCGTCGAGGTCGACGGTTTCGCGCGCGATTTTCCGGGCGCCAACGCCACCGTATTCGTTGCGCAGGACGAGGACTTCCGCCGCGTCACCACCTCGGTGAAGAAGGAAAACGGCGAGCGCGCGGTCGGAACCCTGCTCGATCGCAAGAGCGCCGCCTACGCGCAACTGCGGCAGGGCAAGCGCTTCGTCGGCCGGGTCACGCTGTTCGGCCGCCCTTACATGACCGTCTACGACCCGGTGCAGGACGAGGCCGGGCGCGTTGTCGCGGTGCTCTACGTCGGGCTGGACATCTCGCGCCAGCAGGCGTCGCTCGGCGAAGCGGTGAATGGCACGCGGGTCTTCGACACCGGCGGGCTCTACATCGTCGACCCCAAGGGGACAGCCGACGGCGCGGTCCTCGTGTTTCATCCGACGGAGGCGGGCAAGCCGCTCGCCGAGGTGTTGCGCGACAAGGCGCCGGACTGGATCGACCGCTTGAAGGGCGATGACGCGTTCTGGATCGACGATGCCCCCGCCGTGCTCGTGGCCGGCACCAAGGGGTCGCGGCATGCATCGGTGGCTCGCAGCCGGACGACCGGATGGCTGGTGGTGGCCGAAGTGCCTCAGTCGGAAGTCCTGGCCGGCCTCCTGCGCCAGTTGACGTGGCTCGGGAGCTTCATTGCCGCCGCGGCCGTGCTGCTGTGCTTCGGACTCGTGCTGTTCATCCGCCGTACGGTGCGCCCGCTGAGCGATCTCGGCGAGCACGTCCGTGCGATCGGCCAGGGTGACCTGTCGACGCCGCTGAACTCGGCCCGCCGTGACGAGATCGGCGTGATCACCCGCGCAGTCGACGCCATGCGGCTGGGTCTGGCCAATGTGGTCGGCGAAGTGCGCAACGGAACGGACACGATCGCGACGGCGTCGAGCCAGATCGCATCGGGCAACCAGGACCTGTCGTCGCGCACCGAGGAGCAGGCGAGCTCGCTGGAAGAGACGGCAGCCTCGATGGAAGAGCTCACCAGCACGGTGAAGCAGAACGCGGACAACGCGCGTCAGGCGAACCAGCTCGCGGTGTCGGCTTCGGAAGTGGCCGTGCGTGGCGGCAGTGTCGTCTCGCAAGTGGTCGACACCATTGGTTCGATCAATGCCTCGTCGCGCAAGATCGTGGACATCATCGGTGTCATCGACGGCATCGCCTTCCAGACCAACATCCTGGCGCTGAATGCGGCCGTCGAAGCCGCCCGCGCCGGCGAGCAGGGCCGCGGCTTTGCGGTGGTCGCCTCCGAAGTGCGCAACCTCGCGCAACGCTCTGCCGCTGCTGCCAAGGAAATCAAGACCCTCATCGACGACTCGGTGGGCAAGGTCGAGGCAGGCAGCAAGCAAGTCGCTGAAGCCGGCCGCACGATGGAAGAGATCGTCGAGAGCGTGAAGCGGGTGACCGACATCATGGGCGAGATCACCGCCGCGAGCCAGGAGCAGACCTCGGGCATCGAACAGGTCAGTCAGGCGATCACGCAGATGGACCAGGTGACGCAACAGAACGCCGCGCTGGTCGAAGAGGCGTCCGCCGCCGCACAGGCGCTGCAGGAGCAGGCCGGAAGCCTGTCGCTGGTCGTGGGCGTCTTCAGGTTGGCGCACGAAGCGTAACGGTGTCTTCAGTTTTGTCCGCACCTGCCGATAAGAAAACGATTGCGCCGGCGGCCGACCGCCGGTTTCCAAGTTCGAATCATTGAAGGAAAGTGCGATGAGATTGAAGGATCTGAAGATCGGTACGCGCCTGGCCATCGGCTTCGGCGCCATGCTGGTCCTGATGGCGCTGATTGCCGGCACTGGGATGCATCGTCTGTCCAACGTGGGCAACGCGACCGAGGAGATGGTCGCCGGCCCGCTGGCCAAGGAGCGCATGGTGGCCGAGTGGGCCAAGAACCTTGCCGCCAGCATCGTGCGGACCTTCGCGATCGTGAAGGCAACCGACCCTGCCACCGAGGCCTACTTCAAGAAGGAACTCGCCGCGGGCCAGGCCATCATCAATCCGCTCCAGAAGAAGATCGAGGAGACGATGGTCACGCCGGAAGAGAAGAAGCTCTACGGCGAAGTGGCCGAGGCGCGCCGCAGCGTGCTCGAGATGCTGGGCGTGATGAACAAGCTCAAGGCCGACGGCGACCTCGAGGGCGCGACCAAGCTGGTCGACGGTCCGTTCGCCGCGGGTCTTTCGAAGTACGAGAAGGCGGTGGGTGCGCTGGCCGACTACGAGCGCGCGCTGATCGACGGTGTGGCCGCCGGCATCGAGGCTGATCATCTGCAGGGCCGCAATGCGCTGATCGCGCTGTCGCTCGTGGCGTTTGCGCTGGGCGCTTTCCTGGCGTGGCGCCTGACGGCGGGCATCGTCCGCCCGCTCGGCGAGGCGGTTTCGGTGGCCGAGACCGTGGCCGCCGGCAACCTGGGCAGCCGCATCGAAGTGCAGAGCCGTGACGAGACGGGCCAGCTGATGCATGCGCTCAAGGAGATGAACCAGAGCCTCGCGCGCGTCGTCGGCGAGGTGCGCAATGGCACGGACACGATCGCGACGGCGTCGAGCCAGATCGCTTCGGGCAACCAGGACCTTTCTTCGCGCACCGAAGAGCAGGCCAGTTCGCTGGAAGAGACCGCAGCGTCGATGGAAGAACTCACCAGCACCGTCAAGCAGAACGCCGACAACGCGCGTCAGGCGAACCAGCTGGCAGTGTCGGCCTCGGAAGTGGCCGTGCGCGGCGGCAGTGTCGTCTCGCAAGTGGTCGACACGATGGGCTCGATCAATGCCTCGTCGCGCAAGATCGTGGACATCATCGGTGTCATCGACGGCATCGCCTTCCAGACCAACATCCTGGCGCTGAATGCGGCCGTCGAAGCCGCACGTGCAGGAGAACAAGGCCGCGGCTTCGCAGTGGTCGCCTCCGAAGTGCGCAACCTCGCGCAGCGTTCGGCCGCCGCAGCGAAGGAAATCAAGACCCTCATCGGGGATTCCGTCGAGAAGGTCGAGGAAGGCAGCAAGCAGGTGGCCGAAGCCGGCCGCACGATGGATGAGATCGTCGAAAGCGTGAAGCGCGTGACGGACATCATGGGCGAGATCACCGCCGCCAGCCAGGAGCAGACCTCGGGCATCGAGCAGATCAACCAGGCGATCACGCAGATGGACCAGGTCACGCAGCAGAACGCCGCGCTGGTCGAGGAAGCGGCAGCAGCCGCCGCATCGCTGCAGGAACAAGCCGGCAGCCTCACGGGCGCGGTGAGCGTGTTCCGACTGGAAGGCCGCTGAACCGACATGCGCGTCAATCTCCCGATCACCGATATCGAGTACCCGCTGCCGCAGGGCGCGGCGCTGGTCTCGCGCACCGACCTCAAGGGACGGATCACCTACGTCAATCCGATCTTCGTCGAGGTCAGTGGCTACACCGTCGAAGAGCTCATGGGCAAGGCCCACAACATCGTGCGCCATCCGGACATGCCGGCCGAAGCCTTCGCCGACATGTGGGACACGCTCGGCCGCGGCCTGCCGTGGACGGGGCTGGTCAAGAACCGCCGCAAGAACGGCGACTTCTACTGGGTGCAAGCCAACGTCACCCCGGTCCGCCGCAACGGCGCGGCGGTGGGCTACATGTCCGTGCGCAGCCGGCCCGAGCGTGCCGATGTCATGGGCGCCGAACAGGTCTATCGCCGGATCCTGGAAGGCAAGGCCGGCGGCCTGAGGATCGTGCAGGGCGAGGTCGTCTCGCCCGCCTGGTCCGATCCGATCGGCTGGCTGCGTCGCGTCCCGGTCCGCCGCCGGGTCTTCTCGGTGACGAGCGCCGCGGCGCTTCTCACGCTCGGCTTCGGCGGCGCGGCATGGACGGAGGCCTCGGCGCTTGTGGCGAAGTCGGGCGCGCAGAGCTGGCTGCCCCATCTCGTCGCTGCGGCCACCGTCGGTGCGACGCTCGCGTGGGCCGGGCTGGGCCACTTCCTCGGCCGCAGTGTCTTCCGATCGCTCGATCAGGCGTTGGACGTGGCCCGGGCCATCGCCGGCGGCGCGCTCGCGACGTTCGAGATCCATCCGGAGGACGAGACCAAGGATCTCCTGCGTGCGCTCAACCAGATGAGCGCCAACCTCCGCGCGATCGTCGCGGACGTCGATGTCAACGTTTCGGGTGTGATGAGCACCTCCGGCCAGATCGCCACGGGCAACCAGGACTTGTCCGCGCGCACCGAGCAGCAGGCGAGCTCGCTCGAAGAGACGGCCGCGTCGATGGAGCAGCTCACCAGCACGGTCAAGCAGAACGCCGACAACGCGCGTCAGGCCAACCAATTGGCGGTGATGGCGTCGGACGTGGCGGTCAAGGGCGGCAGCGTGGTGTCGCAGGTGGTGGACACGATGGCCGCCATCGACGCCTCGTCGCGAAAGATCGCCGACATCATCGGCGTGATCGACGGCATCGCCTTCCAGACCAACATCCTCGCGCTGAACGCTGCCGTGGAAGCGGCGCGCGCGGGCGAGCAGGGCAAGGGCTTCGCGGTGGTCGCCGCCGAGGTGCGCGGACTGGCGCAGCGGTCGGCCACGGCGGCCAAGGAGATCAAGGGCCTGATCGACGACTCGGTCGGCAAGGTCGGCGCGGGCACCGCGCTCGTCGGCGAGGCCGGCAAGACCATGGAAGAGATCGTCGGCAGCGTGAAGCGCGTGACCGACATCATGGGCGAGATCACCACCGCGAGCCTGGAACAGACCGCGGGCATCGAACAGATCAACCAGGCCATCACGCAGATGGACCAGGTCACCCAGCAGAACGCGGCACTTGTCGAACAGGCGTCGGCCGCCGCCCAGGCACTGCAGGAGCAGGCCGGCGGCCTCGTCGACGCGGTCAGCGTGTTCAAGCTGGAGCGCAATTAATTCTCAAGTGGAGTCAAGGAAATGCAGATGAAGACAACCGATACATCGAAGGCAGACAAGCCGCTGGAATTCCTGTCGTTCACCCTCGGCCACGAGGAATACGGCATCGACATCCAGAAGGTGCAGGAGCTGCGTGGCTACGACGCGGTGACGCGGATCGCGAACGCGCCGGAGTTCATCAAGGGAGTGGTGAACCTGCGCGGGATCATCGTGCCGATCATCGACATGCGCATCCGCTTCGGCATTGGAGCGCCGAGCTACGACCAGTTCACGGTGGTGATCGTGCTGAACATCGGCGGGCGCGTGGTGGGGATGGTGGTGGACAGCGTGTCGGACGTGATCACGTTGACTGCGGAGCAGATCAAGCCCGCGCCGGAGATGGGTTCGGCGCTGGACACGGACTACCTGATCGGGCTGGGCACGCTGGAAGAGCGGATGCTGATCCTCGTGGACATCGACCGCCTGATGTCCAGCGAAGAGATGGGCCTCGTCGAAGCGGCTGCGGCCTGAGCCTGACGGCACCCACTTTCAACGCCCGATCATGAAACTCCTGTCCAACGTACGCATCGGCACGCGCCTGGCCATCGGCTTCGGCGTCGTGCTGGCACTCACGATCCTCTCGAGCGCCTTCTCCCTGGTCACGGCCAGGAGCAATGCCGAGGCCACGCGGCACATGATGGAAAGCCCCCTGGCCAAGGAGCGGCTCATCTCCGACTGGTACGTGCTGACCTACTCGGCCATCGCACGGACCTCGATGATCGCCAAGACCACCGACGAGACCTTGCCGGTCACCTTTGCCGACGTGATCTCCGACAGCGTGAAGAAGGGCAGCGAGACCATGGCGAAGGTCGAGGCGCTCCTGGTCGTGGACGAAGAGAAGGCGATGTTCAAGTCCATCGTCGACCTGCGCGCCAAGTACCAGGCGGCCAAGGACGCAGTGAGCAAGGCCAAGGCGTCCGGCAGCGTGGCGGAAACCGAGCGCGCCTTCAAGGAGCAGTTCCAGCCCGCTGCCAAGGCGTACGAGATGCGCGTGCTGGACCTGCTCTCGATGGAGCGCAAGGCCATCAACGACATGAGCCAGGCGATCGACGAGGCGAACGCTCGCGCGCTCCAGATGCGCATGGTGCTCTTCGTGCTGACGATGGTGCTCGGCATCGGCTTTGCCGTGCTGATCTCGCGCAGCATCGTCAAGCCGCTGGGCGAGGCGGTGAAGGTGGCCGAGACCGTGGCGGCCGGCGACCTGAGCTCGCGCATCGCGGTGGAGTCCAGGGACGAGACCGGACAGTTGATGCGTGCGCTCAAGGAGATGAACGACAGCCTCTCGAAGGTGGTGGGTGAGGTGCGCACGGGCACGGACACGATCGCGACGGCGTCGAGCCAGATCGCCTCGGGCAACCAGGACCTTTCTTCGCGCACCGAGGAGCAGGCGAGCTCGCTGGAAGAGACGGCAGCCTCGATGGAGGAGCTCACCAGCACGGTGAAGCAGAACGCCGACAACGCGCGTCAGGCCAACCAGCTTGCAGTGTCGGCCTCGGAAGTGGCCGTGCGCGGCGGCAGTGTCGTCTCGCAAGTGGTCGACACGATGGGCTCGATCAATGCCTCGTCGCGCAAGATCGTGGACATCATCGGTGTCATCGACGGCATCGCCTTCCAGACCAACATCCTGGCGCTGAATGCGGCCGTCGAAGCCGCCCGCGCCGGCGAGCAGGGCCGCGGCTTCGCAGTGGTCGCCTCCGAAGTGCGCAACCTCGCGCAGCGTTCGGCCGCCGCAGCGAAAGAAATCAAGACCCTCATCGACGACTCGGTGGGCAAGGTCGAGGAAGGCAGCAAGCAGGTGGCGGAAGCCGGCCGCACGATGGATGAGATCGTCGAAAGCGTGAAGCGGGTGACCGACATCATGGGCGAGATCACCGCCGCCAGCCAGGAGCAGACCTCGGGCATCGAGCAGATCAACCAGGCGATCACGCAGATGGACCAGGTCACGCAGCAGAACGCCGCGCTGGTCGAAGAGGCCGCTGCCGCCGCAGGCTCGCTGCAGGACCAGGCCACGAGCCTCGTTCAAGCCGTCAGCGTGTTCCGTCTGGACGCGCATACGCAAGTCAAGGCTGCGCCCGCGGTCAAGCGTGCGCCGGTCGCCGCACCGAAGGGCCGCGCCAAGGCGGCGCCTGCTGCGCGCGCCAAGGAAGTGAAGACGGAACCCCGACTCGCCGCGTCCGGCAGCGCCTCGGGGGACTGGACCGAGTTCTGAACCAGAAAGAAATTGATCATGAAAACCTTTGCCAATCTCAGGATCTCAGCCAAGCTGCTCGTATCCTTCATCGCGGTGCTTGCATTGACCGTCGTCGTCGGTGTGATCTCTATCGTGCAGCTCTCGAAGGTCAACGAAATGTCGACCGAGATCACGAGAAACTGGATGCCGTCCACGCGCACCCTGCTCGAGTCCAAGAGCCTCATGGCGCGCTACCGCACGGCCGAGCTGCAGCACATCCTCTCGGACACGCTGACGGAAATGTCCGACTACGAAAAGTCGATGGGCGCCACCTGGAACGACCTGCAGAAGAACGTCGCCGAGTACGAGAAGCTCGTCTCCGAACCCGAAGAGCGCGAGATCTTCCCCGTGTACAAGAAGACGCTTGCGCTCTACGCGGCGGAACATGAGAAGGTCGTGGGACTCTCGCGCGCACAGAAGAAAGATGGCGCGACTGCGGTGATCCGCGGCGAGTCGCTGCGACTGAACCGCGAGCTCAACGAGATGATCGACAAGCTCGCCGCGGTGAACCTGGCCGGTGCGAGCAAGGCCGACCAGACGGCCGACGCGGTTTATGCCAGTGCGCGCGTGTGGGTCGTCGGCCTGCTGATCGGCAGCATCGTGGTGGGGCTCGTGCTCGCGCTCACCATCGCCCGCGCCGTCGCCAAGCCCCTCACGGATGCGGTGAAGGTGGCCCAGTCGGTCGCCGCTGGCGATCTCACCAGCCGCATCGATGCGCAGACCACGGATGAAACCGGCATGCTGCTCGCGGCGCTCAAGGAGATGAACGGCAGCCTCGTGAAGATCGTGAGCGAAGTGCGCACGGGCACGGACACGATCGCGACTGCGTCGGGCCAGATCGCATCGGGCAACCAGGACCTGTCGTCGCGCACCGAAGAGCAGGCCAGTTCGCTGGAAGAAACCGCAGCGTCGATGGAAGAGCTCACCAGCACGGTGAAGCAGAACGCGGACAACGCACGTCAGGCGAACCAGCTCGCGGTGTCGGCTTCGGAAGTCGCCGTGCGCGGCGGCAGCGTGGTGAATCAGGTCGTGGACACCATGGGCTCGATCAATGCCTCGTCGCGCAAGATCGTGGACATCATCGGTGTCATCGACGGCATCGCCTTCCAGACCAACATCCTGGCGCTGAATGCGGCCGTCGAAGCCGCACGCGCCGGCGAGCAGGGCCGCGGCTTCGCAGTGGTTGCTTCCGAAGTGCGCAACCTCGCGCAACGCTCTGCCGCTGCTGCCAAGGAAATCAAGACCCTCATCGACGACTCGGTGGGCAAGGTCGAGGAAGGCAGCAAGCAGGTGGCCGAAGCCGGCCGCACGATGGAAGAGATCGTCGAGAGCGTGAAGCGGGTGACCGACATCATGGGCGAGATCACCGCGGCGAGCCAGGAACAGACCTCGGGCATCGAGCAGATCAACCAGGCCATCACGCAGATGGACCAGGTCACGCAGCAGAACGCCGCACTGGTCGAGGAAGCCGCTGCCGCCGCGGGTTCGCTGCAGGAGCAGGCCACGAGCCTCGTGAAGTCCGTCAGCATCTTCCGCCTCGGCAGCGACAACGAGGCTGCCCGCGCGATTGCGCAGGCACGTGCGAAGAGTGCGCCGGCCGCATCGCCGCGCGCCGCCAAGTCCGCACCGGCTGCAAAGCCGGCGCCCGCAGCGCAGCCGCAGGCCGTCGCGCGCACCGAACCCTCGGGCGACTGGACGGAATTCTGATCCGCCTGATCCCCGCACCGGCGCCGCAGGTCTTCAACATCCACCCGAGGGTGCCGATATAGACGGGGAAGGCATCGCAGCGATGCCACCCCCCGCCGAACTCCTCACCACACAGGTCAAAAGAACATGTCAGGAAGCTTGTTTTACACGGGTCTGAGCGGCCTCAGCGTGGCCCGCACCGCGTTGATGACCACGGCCCACAACACTGCCAACGTCTACACCGCGGGCTACAGCCGCCAGGTCGCCCAGGTCTCGACCAACGCCGCGCTGGCCACCGGCTCCGGCTACATCGGCAGCGGCGCGCGCGTCACCACCGTCACGCGCAGCTACGACGCCTACCTCACTGCCCAGCTTGCGGGCGCGCAATCCGATTCGGCCGCGCTCAGCGCCTACAGCACGCAGATCAATCGCATCGACTCGCTGCTCGCGGACAAGACCGCCGGCCTCAGCCCGCTGATGCAGAGCTTCTTCACCGCGGTGCAAGGCGTCGCGAACACGCCGGCCGACTCGGCCGCGCGGCAGCAGCTCATCAGCTCGGCGCAGTCGCTGGCGAACAAGTTCCGCTCGACGGACCAGTATCTGTCGGACACGAACACGTCGATCAACGACCAGATCGTCGGCAGCGTCGACCAGATCAACACCTATTCCAGCAAGATCGCGAGCCTCAACCAGCAGATCGGCATGATGGCCGCCGTCGCGGGCGGCCAGCCGCCGAACGACCTGCTCGACCAGCGCGACCAGCTCGTCAGCGAACTGGGCCAGATCGTCGACGTGAAGGTGCTGGAGCAGGACAACGGCAAGTACAACGTCTTCATCGGCACCGGCCAATCGCTGGTCGTCGGCGACCAGGCTGCGACGATGAAGGCGGTGAACTCGGCCGCCGACCCCACGCGCAAGGCCCTCGCGCTCGTAGGCATTGCAGGCAACGTGCAGGAACTGAGCGACAAGTCCATCACCGGCGGCTCGCTCGGCGGCATCCTGAGCTTCCGCAACGAATCGCTCATTCCCACCCAGAACGCGATCGGCCGCCTGTCGATGGCGCTCGCGAGTGCAGTCAACGACCAGCAGAACCTCGGTGTCGATCTCAACGGCGTGCTCGGCCAGGACTTCTTCACCACCGCCGCACCCGGGGTGTTCTCGAATGCCAAGAACAATGGCAACCTCGTGGTCACCGGCACCATCGCGGACGCCGGCCAGCTCACCACCAGCGACTACACGGTGCAGGTCAAGGACGTGTCAGGCACGCTGAACTACATCGTGACGCGCAGCTCCGACAACCAGGCCGTCGGCACCTACACCAGCTTCCCGATCAACTTCGACGGCGTGAGCCTCAGCGCCGCCAGCGGTACCGCGCAGGACGGTGACAGCTTCCTGGTGCAGCCGACCCGCTACGGCGCGCGCGACATGGACGTGGTCATCAAGGACCCGGCCAAGGTCGCCGCCGCCTCGCCGATCATCACGGGCACCACGGCCGGCAACCAGGGCTCGGGCGCGATCACTGCCGCGACCGTCGACAGCAACTACCTTGCATCGCCGCTGGCCGCCAACGTCACGCTGAGCTACGACGCCACGACGAACGAACTCTCGGGCTTCCCCGCGACCTCGGCCGTCACCGTCACGCTGTCCAACGGCACCTCCACCACCTACGCGGCCGGCACCCCGGTGCCCTACACCGCGGGCGCGAGCATCAGCTTCGACGGCATCGCCTTCACGATGAGCGGAGCCCCGTCGCAAGGCGACACCTTCACCGTCAACAAGAACTCTGCGGGCGTGTCGGACGGCAGCAATGCCCTGTTGATGGGCGCACTGCAGCGCCAGGCGCTGGTCGGCAATGGCACCACCACCTTCAACGGCGCGTACTCGCAGCTCGTGAGCGAGGTCGGCAACAAGTCGATGGAGATCAGCACCGCCAGCACCACGCAGGACAGCGTGACCAGCCAGATCAAGGCGGCGCAGCAATCCATCTCCGGCGTCAACCAGGACGAGGAAACCGCCAACCTGCTGATGTACCAGCAGATGTACCAGGCCAATGCCAAGGTGATCCAGACCGCATCGACGATCTTCGACGCGATCCTCGCCATCAGCGCCTGATCGATATCGACCCACAGATTCAAGGAGCCGTGATGCGCATCAGCACCAGTTCTTTCTACGAGCAGAACGTCAAAGCCATGGGTCTGCAGCAGCAGAACCTCTTCCGTGTCCAGCAGCAACTGTCGGCGGGGACCAAGTTCCTCACCGCCGGTGACGATCCGGTGGGCGCCGCCCGCGCCCTGGGCGTCGGCGAATCGCTGGCTGAATCGGCGCAGTACGCGACCAGCCGCGACCGCGCGAACCTTTCCCTGTCGCGCGAGGAAACCGCGCTCGACAGCGTGACCAGCATCCTGCAGAACATCAAGATGCTCACCGTGCAGGCCGGCAACGGCACGCTGTCGGACGCCGATCGCGGCGCGCTCGCGACCACCATCCAGAGCAACCTCGACCAGCTCGTCGGCCTGGCCAACTCCGACGACGGCAACGGCCAGTTCCTCTTCGCCGGCTACAAGAGCGCCAGTGCGCCCTTCGTGCAACAGGCCGGGGGCGGCGTGCAGTACATCGGCGACCAGGGCCAGCGTCTGATGCAGGTGGACGTGGCGCGCCAGATGTCGACCGGCGACGACGGTCGCACCGTCTTCCAGTCGGTGCAGGGCGGGGCGGGCTACGTCACCTCCGAGGCGGCGGCCAATACCGGCAGCGGCGTGTTCAGCAGCGTCGGCATCAAGGATGCGACCGACCCCAATTACGGCAAGGACTTCCAGATCAGCTTCCTCGGCGGCAACTACACCGTCACCACCAACGACACGCCGCCCGTCGTCGCTGCCGCAGGCGCCTACACCGAAGGCTCGGCGATCAGCTTCGGCGGCCTGCAGATCAGCATCACCGGCACGCCGGCCGATGGCGACAGCTTCAACGTCACCACGGCCAAGAATGCCGGCACCGACATCTTCGCGTCGATCAGCGCGCTGGTCACCGCGCTCAAGACTCCGCTGACCGGCGGTGGCGCCGCGGCGCAGGCGAGCCTGCAGAACGCGCTGAGCACCGCCAACGTCAAGGTCACGAATGCGCACGACAACGTGCTGACCATCCTTTCGTCGGTGGGTTCACGCATGTCCGAGCTCGATTCGCTCAACTCCAGCGGCGCATCGCGCGACCTGCTCGACAAGAGCTACCTGTCGGACATCCAGGACCTGGACCCGACGGCTGCCATCTCCGAGTTCTACCAGCGGCAGACCTCGCTGCAGGCCACGCAGATGACTTTCGCGAAGCTGAACTCGATCGCGCTGTTCAACTATCTCTGACGACTACTGCGGGCTGCTTGCTGCGGAGACTGCGATGTCGCCGCAGAAGAGGTCCAGATTGCCGTCGGCTGGTGCGCTCCTGATGAGGAGCGCATGCGGCGTTGCTTCCAGCACGGCCAGACGGACCATGGCGGTGTTCTGGATGGTGTAGGGCGGTCCGATCTGGTCTGCGGAACCCTTCGAACGGGCCAACACGGTCTCGTTGAGCGAATGAGCGGGACGGCTTGACAGGGCGCCGCAGGCACCCTCGTAGATGTAGGTGTAGAGATGGACGGGCCGGCTGACGAAGGGCGGAACGCCGGCTGCCGTGACCGACACGGCGGTTTGCTCTCCGCGTGCGACAAGATGGGCCCAGGCGTTCTTGCCTGCGTTGATGCGGCTCCCCGCAAGAGGGATATTCACCACGATGCCCGCCCGGGTGTCCGCGGTCTGCGTCGTCGGGACTGCGGCGCATCCCGCAAGCCCGATGGTGAACGCAGCGGCAATCGATGCAAGCGATCGCATGAGACCTCCACAGGCGCCAATACTGAACCTCCGATGAAAAAAGTCCAGGCGGGATTCTGCAAGGCTCGAAGAACCGGCACGCGCCACCGACAAACCCCCCATTAGGCGACCGGCCCTGGCTCCATGCGTCCCCTTTCTTGAGGGCAACGATTCGCCACCGCGACCCTACGATTGCGCGCAGGGCTCTCGCAATTGCGAGCATCCGCAAGGAAGACAGGAGGTCGAGAATGGCCGCCGATCTGATGAAGCTCCTGCCCTGGTTGCAGGATCCGCGATGAACCGGTCTCGGATCAGCTCGCGCTCGCTGGGCTGCAGAGTCGCTGAAGCCTTGGCCGTGCTGTTTGCGGTCCTGCTTTCCGCATTCACCTGCGAGGCGGCGGCCGAGGATCTGAGAATCCTGATCGTCCGGCACGGCGAGAAGCCGCAGACAGGCGACAACCTGTCCTGCCAGGGCGAAAACCGCGCGCTGGCCCTGCCCGCGGTGCTCATGAAGAAGTTCGGACGGCCCGGGCTGGCCTACGTCCCGAAGCTCGAGACGAAGGCGTCCACCAGGCATGCCCGCATGTTCCAGACGGTCACGCCCTTCGCGATACAGCAGGACCTGACGGTCAACAGCAAGTACGCCGAGGAGGACGTCACCGGCGCCGCCCAGGACGTGCTCCAGCAAACCGGACTCGTGCTCATGGTTTGGGAGCACACGCAAATCCCGCCGCTGGCCAAGGCCCTGGGGGTGAAGAACCCGCCGTCCTGGCGGAAGGACGATTTCGATTCCATCTGGGTGGTGACGCCATCCGGTGGCGTGGCCACGCTCACGACGACGGCCGAGGGTCTCAAGCCCTCGCCGAAGTGCAGCTTCTGAAGCCGTTGTCTTGAGCCCGGCCCCGAGGACGAGGCTGGCCGCACACCAGGTCACAAGAAGGAGGGGAAGCATGTGGATGACAGGACATGGCCTCCATCGGCTGGCGGCGCTCGCATCCCACTCGGTCTTCGCGTTGCTGCTGCTCGCGGCCCAGGCGACCTACTGCGACGACGGCACGGCCTCTGCGAGTGGCGCCGGCGGGACGCCGCGGCCGCTGCTGCAGGACGGCAAGCCGGTGGACTGGTGGTTCGTCTTCAAGTTCAACGCCAAGTCCTTTCCGGCGTGCGGCGCCGCCAGCCGGCCGACATGCCCCTTCGGCGGGACACCCACGACGCAAAAGTTCAGCCAGCAATTCGTCTATGCCAGCAGCGACAACTCTCTGCTCAAACAGGGGGATGGCTGTGTGGGGGATACGGACACGGATCCGGTGGGCGCGACTTTCGGGGAGCTCTATCGCGGCGGTTTCTTCTACGTCGTGTGGAACGACCAGTTCTATCAAGATCCGGATATCTCCGGCTGTGGGGACTCCTGCGGTGCGCCGTGGGGTCACTCCAAGGGCATGCTGGCGTGGAACGAAGCAGGCGAAGGCCTCGTCCTCCAGGTGACGACGCCGTCCTGGCCGGGATCGGGAAGCTCCGATTTCCCGCGTGGTCCGGGCGGGAATACCTTGGGTTGCAGCACGCAGACCAACAACGTGCTCGTCAGCCAGCACTTCTTTGCCGTGCGGTTGACCCGGCAAGACGTGTCTCAGGTGCTCGACGCGCTGGCCAATGCAAGCGTGGTCACGAACCTCCAGGATCCCCGCCTCGTTCATAGCGGCGGCCCGTCCGAGATCGTCGATCGGGTCAACCAGCTGGGCAGGAAATCGCGGGAAACGAAGGTGGTCCGGGTGCAACTGTCCTCCGGGGTGGGGCTCCTGTCGAAGCCGTCGGCACTCCACGTGCCGCCGTGGCAACTCGTCTCCGCCGAGCTTGGCCGCGTGCCGCTGCGCGTCGCCACCTGGTGGACGAACCCCGCCATCGATTCGACGCAGGCGGCCACGACCGTCGAATGCTGGGATTCGAGTCTGTCCACGCCCGGGGCCGTTCAGATCGCTACCTCCGGCAGCTGGAGCGGTGTGGCGTTCGGACTCAAGGGTGGGCCGGGCCCTGATTTCAATCATGCAAAGATCGGCGTCTCGACAGGAGGCGACCATCGCTTCGTCATCTTCGGTGACATGAATCAGCAGGGGGTGCTGTCGTCGGATAACTGCGGGCGCAGCCAGAACGGACGCGGCGGCCTGTTCTACGTCGTCGAAGACGCCATCCTTGCGGACAGCGTCTCCCGGCTGATCGACGGCAGCAGCGCGCCTGTCGACGGAGCCCATCCATGAATCCGGTCTCACGAGGGGGTTCACATGAACATGCCAACCGAGCCTGAGAGGCGCCGCACGATCATGTCGCGCAATCTCGGATGGCCGGCGGTGTTGGGCATCGCCCTGATGCCCGCGGCAAGCTGGTGGAGCATGAGCCACCGCCAGCCGCTCTGGGGGTGGTTCGCGGTCGCCGTTCTGCTCCTGGTGTTCGCCGCCGTCACGGGCCGCGCCGTGACGGGATTCTGGCGAGGGCTCCTGATCGACCAGCGCAACGTCATCAGCCTGGCCAGATTCCAGATGGCCATCTGGACGGTGATCGTGTTGTCGGCCTTCCTGACGGCGGCGATGTACAACGTCTTCACCGGCGTGGATGAACCGCTGTCCATCCAGGTGCCGAGTCACCTGTGGTGGTTGATGGGCATGAGCACGACATCCCTGATCGGCACGCCTCTGCTGCTTGGCGACAAAGCCAGGAAGGCACCTTCTCAAGCGGCCTTGGACGCGACGAAGGCGCTCCTTCAGAAGAACGGCGAGCAATACGAGGACACGCATCCCGTCGGCCAGGTTCTCGCCAACACCGCACCGGAGTCCGCGCGCTGGTCGGACATGCTCACCGGCGATGAAACCAGCAACGGCGCGCACCTGGACTTGGCAAAGCTGCAGATGTTCTTCTTCACGCTGGTGATCGCGATGACCTACGTGGCGGCTCTCTGGCGGACCTTCGTGCACGCGCAACCTGACGGGATCACTCAGTTCCCTTTGATGAACGACAGCACCATTGCGCTCCTGGGCATCAGCCATGCGGGATATCTGGCCAATAAGGCGGTGCCGCGCCAATAGCCGGCTCGTCTTGCCGGACTGCCACAGCCTGCGGGCAGCGGGCCATAAGTCGCCTGTTGAAATCAGCGCGGACATCAGAACGGTTCCCCGTGAAGCGGTCGACTGCAAAGGCGGTGGCTGGCAGGGCGGCCGAAACTGGACCTGCAAGGCTGGTCCGGATTCCGGACGCTCCATCACGCTTCAGATGTCCATGGGCCGACCCGCGCTGGAAGCTCTCCGGGCAGTGGCTGGTGGCCCGCCTGATCGGTGATGCCGCCCAGAGCCCGGTGACCTTGTCGCGCACCCAGAACACCTTCACGCTGACCCTCTGGTATCAGGTGCGGTGACGCGCGGTGCAGTCACCGAAGCTCGGAATCGCTCGGCTCCAGCAGGAACGAGAGCCGCTTCAGGATCGCATTCACGAACGCGCTGCGGTGCTGAAAGTAGTTGAAGGTCGGATGCATCTCGCTGCCGACGTGACGCTTGAAGGCGTAACTGGTGACGCCGAAGTCGATCTTCCGGATGCCGTCCCGAATGCAGATGTTGACCGCCTGGAGCATGAGCGCAAAGTACAGCTTGTAGTGCTGGCTCTTGCCGTAGTCCATGCCGATGTACTTGCAGTACATGATCTCCTCGCTGCACATCAACTGGTGGAAGCCGATCATCGTGTCGCCCTCGAAATAGAAGAGGTACTTGCTAGACGATGCGCTTTCCCGGAAGTACTCGACATTCAATTGCTCGAACTGGATGGGGGCGTTGTCGCAGGTCTGGCGATAGAGCTCATGCACCCGCAGCAGATGCTCGGGCGGCAGGCCGTCGACCTCGGCCAGCCGGAGTCCGGCCGAAGCCTTCAGCTTGCGCTTCAGGTCGGTTCGGACCTTGTGTTTGAGCCGCGCCCAGTAGTCGGGGGAAACCTCGAGCACGGGCACCGGCAGGCCGACGACCTTGTTGAAGTTCTTCAGGGCCAGGTTGCCGTCGAAACCCTTGTAGGACACCAGCGGCGCGAGCTTGCGCAGTTCCGAGTTGATCGCTTCGAGAACTTCGGCTGATTGTTCGCCTTCGATGTGCCCGATGTCGGCGGAAGGATGCCCGACGAGGGCGATCCTCAAGGCGAGGCCGCCCAGCAGCTTCTTGAGCAACCCCGGCGGCATCATCGTGTTGAGTGGCAGCTTCATCGTGAAGAAGGGCGCGGTTGCCACCGCCTGGCCTTCTCGCTTGACGATGAGGCAGCCGAGTTCGAAGCCCGGCACGCGTGCCCGGGCGTACGCGCGGTAGAAGGCGCCGCCTTCCGGACTGTCGATGAGAAAGTCCAGAGGGACGTTCTCGACGCGTTCGACCAGGATCATCGCGAGCGGTGCAACGCCAATGCACCGCTGGCGCGGGGGAGCAATCTCAAGTCGGCATCGCCTGCTGCGGCACCTGCTCGATCACCTCGCACATCCGCGCGAGCGTGATGCCGGCTTCGCGCGGGTCCAGCTTGTCTTCGGGAATGCGCAGGCGGAACGCGTCCTCGACGGCAAACACGAACTCCATCAAAGCCAGCGAATCGAGGCCGAGCTCGACCAGAGGCCGATCGGGCCGGATCTCGGCGCGGGCGACCTGGAAGTCGTTCTCGAGAATGATGGAAATGGTCTGGAAGGTGACGGAAGTCATGGCGGAAGGCTGAGACAGCGCATCGCGGGAATCTACTTCGAGCATCTGAACATGGACTGACCTCGCGCAGAGACCTGCGTTTTCGTGTGCACCCGCCGATGTGCAGAAGGCTCGCGATGCACTCGATCGAATGCCGCAGTGCGCCCATCGCCTTGATGTACCAGGCGACAGACCTATCGGATGAGAAGAAACACTGCCACTGCGAGGACGACCGCTGCAATGACGATCTTCGCAACCGAAGGCCAGCCTCTTCTCACCGGCTCGTGCGTGAGGTCCGCGCGATTCAGGGCAACGAAGCCGCTGAAGCTCTGGGTGTCGGTCGATCGATCTGCCATGCGGGTCATTGTGCTGAAGCTTGTTATTCCTATCCAAGGAGAAAACGCACACCTTTGTCCTCAATCTGATCGTGCGGCATGGCTCAGGCACCACTGGGCCGATCGGAGGAGGAATAGGCCCCGGCGTCGTATGCGGCAGCGTAGGTCGACCAGTCCTGCTGCACCTGCTTCGCGGCCTCGATCGAGGCATCGAGCACCCGTGTCTTCCATTTGCTGCGCTGCCCGAAGTCGATCAGCTCATCGGCGATGTCCGAGCCTTCGCGCCCGCCGCTTCGCAATTGCGCCCACGCCACCAGCTTCGCCATCACGGTGATCACACCCTCGAGATCACTGGCGCTTTGCGCCGACTTGCCGCCCAGTGCCACGCGGTCCTCGGCCGGTTGCAGGGCGCGCAGGACGTACGGCGACTGGCCCACGACCACGGGCTGCAGGAAGGCCATGGAAACCGCCTGCACGCGGCGCTGGAGTGTCACGACCCGATGCGCTTCCGACTTCCACTTGGGTTGTTCGACTTTCTTCAGGTGCGGCACCAGCGACGATGGCATGGCCTGCTTCAGGTCCAGCACGTAGTTGCCGTCAGGCGAGCCTTTGCCCTCGACCAGGATCGCGTAGCGGTCGACGCCCAGACTGCCCGTGCCGGCGATGCGCCGCGCCACGTCCAGCACCTCGTAGAACTTCGGGTTCGGCTGCGCCGCGGCAAATTCATGGATGACCTTGACGGCCATCGCCCGCTGCTGGTCGGAGGCTGCCAGCGCCTTCTTGCCATCCGCTCGCAACACGCGCCGGCGTCCTTTCATGTCGGTGCGGCTGGCGAGAAATTGCGAGCGCTGCCGTTCTCGCAACCCGTCGAGCAGCACGCGAACCAGGCCCTGGGCCGTGTCGCGTTCCACCCAGTAGGCCTTGCCGTTGCAGAGCGCCGACGCATAGCTGTCGATGAAGATCTCGCAGAGCCTGCGCACCTCGCGGGTTCCCACGGAGATGCTCTCGGCGCCGACCCAAAGACTGGTCAGGAACCGGATCAAGTCCCAGCTCGCGGGTGCGAGCGCGGCCTCGTCGAAGTCGTTGATGTCGAAGTAGACGAGGCGGTTGTCGCCCTTGTAGCTGCCGAAGTTCTCCAGGTGCAGGTCGCCGCACACCCAGGTCAGCGGCGCCGAGCGCGGCGCGCCGATGCGCGCAAGGCGGTCGTAGAAGAGATGGCAGGTCCCGCGGAGAAACACGAACGGGCTGGTGCGCATGCTGCGGTACTTGAGCGCCAGGCGGTCCGGATCACGGCCCTGATTGAAGGATCGGATTTCACGTACGACATCCATCACGCACCTCCTCTTCCGAGGCATCGATCACTTTCGGCAAGACGATACGCGAAATGGCAAAGGGCCGTGCGCAATTCGTCAGGGAACACTCAGCCTCGTTGCTGCACAGTGCCTTCCATGCCACGCATGTCACAGAGAAGCAGACGTCTGAAGATCATCAAGAATGCGCGCCCGCCGTCAACAGGCGTGATGCTCCGGCACGCGGCCTCTGCCGTGCTGGCCGTGGCGATCATCGCCGGAGTGCATTCAATCAATACGCTCCTGAATCACTGATACGCACGGCGTCGCGTTGCCGCCGGGCATGGCGAGGCCTCACGCACCGGTGCGAACATCTCGGTGGGACAGAGGTCCGTTCGAGTTCAGTCCGTGTTCAGTCGCTCGAAGTAGATTGCCCGGATGATCCGTCCTAGCCAGCTATTGAACGCGGTCGCAGGGTGTGTTGCGACGTCATCGAACAGATCGCACCTGATCTGCGCCTGACTCCGGACAGGACGCGAATGCTGAGCGCAATGCATCTTCGGTTGAGTTGAGAGTCTTCCCGTGACCGCGCGTCTTTCTCCTGTCGACGTTCTTCGTGTCGACCCTTCCGTTTCACGTCGGACCGCCGTGGTGTTGCTGCACGGCCTGTGCAGCACGCCCGATGAGCTGTTGTCGATCGCTGTCGGCCTGCGCGGCGCAGGCTATTCCGTGCACGCGCTGACCGTCGATGGCTATTCTTTCGAGCCCTCGGCACCGTCGCGGCACGCCACATCCTGGCGTCAGTGGGTCGATGCGGTCGAGAGCTGCGTCGATGGTCTGCGCGCGAAGCACGACCGAGTCATGCTCATCGGCATATCGGCCGGCTCTGCGCTGGCCCTTGCCGCCGCGATGCGCTGCGGCGCGCGCATCGATGCGCTGGTCCTGATGTCCACCACGCTGCGCTTCGACGGCTGGGCCATCCCGCGCCGCCACAAGCTCCTGCCGCTGGCCCTGTACACCCCGCTCGGACGCTTCTGGCGCTATCGGGAACGCGCGCCCTATGGTGTCAAGAACGAGCGCGTGCGCCACTGGATCGAGCGTGAGCTGCGCCAGCGCAAGGTCTCGCGCGCGGGCGCCGCGGTCATCGGCATCTCGCACCTGCGAGAACACGACCGCCTGATTCGGCATGTGCGCGGCAGACTGAACCAGGTCACCTGTCCCCGGGTGCTTGCCATTCACGCGAAGGAGGATGAGGTGGCGAGTGTCGCCAACCTGGATCTGCTGCGACAGGGGCTGCGCGGATGCGCGCTGCAGACCGTGGTGGTGGACAACAGCTATCACATGATCACCATCGACAACGATCGCCAGCAGGTGCTGCGCGAAACGCTCGAGTTTGCCGCTGCGGTCTCGCACCGCGTTGCTTGAAGACGTCGAGGCGAAGGCCCGCCGTCCGGAGATTCCGCCATGAGTTCACCCACTTTCGAAACCATTTCCACCATCCTCGAGAACGACTTCCAGGTCGCCCGCGCCGACATCCAGCCCGATCGGCCGCTGGTCGAGCTCGGTCTCGATTCGCTTGCCTTGATGGAGTTCGTGTTTGCCGTCGAGGATGCATTCCATCTGCGCATTCCCGAAGACAAGCTTGACCCGCGCGAAGCCGGCATCACGCTGCGGCGTATGTGCGAGGTGATCGAACAGGCGCCGCCCCAGGCGATGGCGACTTGAGTTCGCTGGTCTGCGTCAGCGGCGTGGGGTTGGTTTCGCCCCTCGGCCACACGCTGGCTGCATTCGACGAGGCCCTGTTCGCGGGTCGTTCCGCCGTCGTCGCGCGGACCCTCGAGATGGAGGGGCTCGAGCCGATGTCGTTGCCCCTCGCGCCTTGCGCGTTCGACGACTCGGAGCGCAGCGTCTCGCGTCTGCCGCTCGACCGCGGGACGGCCATGGCGCTGGCGGCAGCGCGCGATGCCTATGCGCAGGCCGGACTGGCAGAGACGCCGCCGGCGGATGAGCGTCTCGGCATCTACTGGGGCAGCGGCATGGCCGGCATTGCCACCTACGACGACAGCGCGCGAACGCTCTACGTCGAGCGTCGCAGGGTTCGTCCCACGGCTGTGTTGAGCGCCATGCCGAATGCCGCGGCGGCAGAGCTCAGCCTGCGTTTTCGCGCACGCGGTGCGTCGCTGACCTATGCGTGCGCGTGTGCGTCGTCGGCCGTTGCCATTGGCGAGGCGATGCGCGCGATCCGTGCCGGCTGGATCGACGTCGCCATCGTCGGCGGCCATGAGGCCATGCTCACGCCGGGCACGCTTGCGGGCTGGCATGCCATGCGTGTGCTGGCGACCCCGCCGGCCGACGATCCGGCCAGCGCCTGCCGGCCGTTCTCGGCCGACCGGAGCGGCTTCGCCATGGGGGAGGGCGCTGCGGCGCTGGTGATCGAATCGGAGGCCCATGCGAAAGCGCGCGGCGTCGGCGTCGATCTCGTGCTGGCCGGCTATGCCACCAACAGCGACAGCACCCACATGACCAATCCTGACCCGTCCGGTCAGGCGCGTGCGATGCGCGCCGCCCTGGCGGACGCCGGGCTCTCGCCCGCCGATATCGGCCACATCAATGCACACGGCACCGCAACCGCAGCGGGTGACGCGGCCGAGGCGGCGTCGATCCACGATGTGTTCGGCGACGACGCGCCGGTCAGCGCGACCAAGGCGATCCACGGCCACCTGCTGGGCGGCGGCGGCGCGCTCGAACTCGTCGCGACCCTGAGAGCGCTGGTGCACCGCCGGCTGCCGCCGACCGCACATCTGCGCCAACCCGATCCGGCTTTCTCGATCGATGTCGTGCGTGGCGAGGCGCGCAGCGCGCCCGGCCTGCGCTGGGCTGTGTCGAACTCTTTTGCATTCGGCGGTACCAACGCCGTGTTGGTCGCCGGGCGTAGCGGGGGCTGACCGCGCGCTTGCGGGCCACGCGGCGATCAGCGACAAAGCTCGCCGAACCAGCGAGATCCCTCAGCGCCGATTCCGTTCGTCGCCCAGCTTGCCCCTTCGCCGCCCCGGTCGCTCGACCGGCTCGCTGCGTTCCGGCAGCGCTCGCGCTGCCATCCGACGGGACTCCGTCACCGGAGGCGTCGCAACCTCGTCGAGCCCAACGGCTCCGCTAACACAACCAGGGGAATGGCAGGAATGCGCTGGCCACGAGCACCGAGAACACGTTGCCGAAATTGGAACTGGCCGTCATGCGGATGTACTTGAGCATGTTGCTGAAGGTCTTGCGGCCTTCGATCACGCCTTTTGGTTGCCATCCTGGCCGGCTACGCCGGCCTCACCTCGGTCATGAAACGCTTCTACATTCGCCGCTTCGGCTGGCAGTGAAGCGCAACGGCAACGCAGGAGAACGAGAACCATGGAATTTCTGGACAAGACGAATCTGACTTCGCTCGTCAGCACCTTCATCAGTCTCGCGACGGCCTTCATCCTGGGCGGACTGATCGGATTCGAGCGCCAGGTCCGCCAGCGCACGGCCGGCCTTCGCACCAACACGCTGGTGGCGGTGGGCGCAGCGGCCTTCGTGGCGATGGCCGCGCGCGTGGGCGGCCACGACGGCGCGGTTCGCGTGGTCGCCTATGTCGTCTCGGGCATCGGCTTCCTCGGTGCGGGGGCGATCATGAAAGAAGGCGCGAACGTGACAGGCCTGAATACGGCCGCGACGCTCTGGGGTTCGGCCGCGGTCGGTGCATGCGCCGGCCTGGGACTGATCGGCGAGGCGTTGCTCACGGCGCTGTTCGTGCTGGCCAGCAATACCTTGCTGCGCCCCGTGGTCAATCGCATCAACCGTGCGCCCGTGCAGGAAGAGTTCAGCGAAGCCACGTACGTGGTCTATGTGATCTGCCATCGCGAAAGCCAGGCGGAGGTCCACGAGAAGCTGATCGGGTTGCTCGACGCGGCGAGCTACCCGGTCCGCGATGTGGACCAGCACCCGTTCGGACAGAACGACGCCGAGATCGAAGCGACGCTCTATGCAACCGCCGTCGAGGCGCCGGAACTGGATCGGGTCATGGCCCTGCTCGAAGCCGAGCCCGGCGTCTTGCAGGCATTCTGGAGCGCGCGGTCGGAGGACTGAGGCGCGCAGATTTCAGAAGGTGGGCGAGTCCGCATCCGCAGGCTTGGAGGCGAGCGCCGCTTCCTCTCTCGAGAACAGGTCGCCGAAGTAGGCGGCGGGGCCCCCCGCGATCGGGTTCGCTTCCGTCCGCACCAAGTGTCCGGCCATACCGCTGTCCGACGTTCTCGACTGGATGGTCGCGCTCTGCGGGTGACACGCGGAAATCACGATCACCAGGGCTGCAAAGACGATGGGGCGAAATGCACGAGGGCACATGATGAGCTCCTTCACGCGAAACGCCGGTTCGGCGAACTTTCGCCCCGAGCCGTCTTCGCGTTGGACACAGCGTAGGCATTTGCCGCGCGATTGACATCCTCGGAACAGATGACTTGGGAACGCCCGAACGTCATTGACTCAGAGGGGCACTCCTGGAGGGAACGCGCGATTGTGTCCGGTGCGGTCGCCGGGCGCATGCCATCCGTTCTCGGGGTAACGCCTGATGCTGCCCCGATTATCTTGGTTGCCTAATTAAATGAATTCGGCCGATTCGAGGAACAGGACATCATGATCTCCAGGAAATTCAAGGCGCATGCCTTCGCGGTCGCACTCATGGCGGCGGCGGTCGTGGCATCCGGACCGGCCGCTGCGGCGGATCCGATCAAGATCGGGCTGGTCTTGCCGGTGACGGGGCCGTTTGCCTACATGGGCCGCCAGGTCGAGGCCGGGGCATCGCTGTACCTGGCGGAGCACGGCGACACCGTCGCGGGCCGCAAGGTGGAGATCGTGATCAAGGACGACGCAGGCGTGCCTGCGACCACCAAGAGACTGGCGCAGGAACTCGTACTGAACGACAAGGTCGCTGTTCTGGCCGGCTTCGGCCTGACGCCGCAGGCCTTCGCCGCCGCGCCCATCGCCACCCAGAGCAAGACGCCGATGGTCGTCATGCAGGCGGCGACGTCCTCGGTGACCGAGAAGTCTCCCTACATCGTGCGCACCAGCATGACGCTGCCGCAGGTGACCGGCGGGGTGGCCGATTGGGCAGCCAACAACAAGATCAGGAAGGTCGTGTCGCTGGTGTCGGATTTCGCCCCGGGCGTCGATGCCGAAACCACCTTCAAGGAACAGTTCGTCGCGAAAGGCGGCCAGATCGTCGAGGCCTTGCGGATGCCCATGATCACGAACGACTTCTCGCCGTACCTGCAGCGCGCGAGAGACGCCAATCCGGATGCGATCTTCCTGTTCCTTCCTGCCGGGGACTCGGCGGCCATCTTCATGAAGCAGTTCGCGGAACGCGGCATGGACAAGGCTGGGATCAAGCTGATCGGGACCGGCGACATCGTGGATGACGACGTGCTCGGGCAGATGGGCGACGTGGCGCTGGGGACGATCACCTCGCACCACTATTCCGCCGCGCATCCTTCCGCGGCGAACAAGAAGTTCGTCGAGGGGATCGAGAAAGCCAACAAGGGCATGCGGCCCAGCTTCATGGCGGTCGGCGGCTACGACGGCATGCGCGTCATCATGGAAGGCCTGAAGGCCACGAACGGGGCCGGCGGAGAAGCCCTGGTCAACGCGATGAAGGGGCAGCAGTTCGAAAGCCCGCGAGGTCCCGTGCTGATCGATCCGCAGACGCGCGACATTGTCCAGGACGTCTACATCCGCAAGGTCGAGCGCGTCGGGGGCAAGCTGTACAACGTCGAGTTCGACGTCCAGAAGGCCGTGAAGGATCCGGGAAAAGCCAAGCAGTGAATGAAGGTGGAGGGACCCGGGCCTACGCGTCCTGCTCGGGGCCTTGTCCATACCGGCGCATCGCGTTCAGCAGGACCGACAGGTTCCGTACGCCCACTTCGCTGGCGAGTTCCGACTCCGCGATGGCCACGGCCCGGCCGAATGCGGCGAGCCACTTTCGTCCCCACGGCGTGAAGCGCACGATGCGCACGCGCTTGTCGGATGGGTCCTCCACGCGCTCGACCAGTCCCATCGCTGCGCATTGATCGACGAGTTCCGTCATGGCGGCGCTGGTCATGGCGGCTCGCCGCGCCAGTTCGGTGATGCGGGTGCCACCGAGGTCCAGGTGCCGCGTGAAGTTCACGTGCGAGCGGCGCGTCTGCGTGTAGCCGCTGTCCGCCATGAGCGCCAGCACGCGGTCCTCGAAGCGACGCAAGGCGTTGCTCAGGATCCTGCCGGCGTTCCTGGTGCGCCAACTTTCATCCAAGACTTGCTCCCTTCATGGCATGGCTGGGTGGTTCGGTGTTTATACCTGCCGTGGGCGCTGGCGTCCAACAAGATAGTTTGGTAACCTAAATAAATTCCACATCGCTCCGACGTGATGGCCCATGACCGCCAGCGCCCGATCCACCTTGACTGAATCCTCCGTGCTCGAGACGGACGTGCTGATTGCCGGCGGCGGTCCGTGCGGCCTGATGCTCGCGAACGAGCTGGGCCGTCGCGGCATCCGCTGCCTGTTGGTCGATGCCAAGCCGGGCACGGCCTTCAACCCGCAGGCCAACGCGACGCAGGCGCGCACCATGGAGCATTTCCGCCGGCTGGGCTTCGCGCACGAGATTCGCGCGCAGGGGCTGCCGTCGGACCACCCGACGGACATTGCCTACTTCACCCGCTACGCCGGGCACGAGCTCGCCCGCATCAGCCTGCCCACCGCAGCCGAGGCGATCGTCAAGGTCAAGGCCATGACCGGCTCCTGGAGCGCAGCCGAACTGCCGCATCGCGTCTCGCAGAAGTTCGTCGAGCAGACCCTGCGCCGCCATGCAGAGGCCTGGCCGAGCATTGACGTGCGCTACGGCTGGCGGCTCGAACGCTTCGACGACAACGGATCGTCGGTCACTGCCACCATCAGCACCAGCGCGGGTGGCGCAGCGCAGGAGGTGCGGGCCCGGTTCCTGGTCGGCGCCGATGGCGCGCGCAGCTTCGTGCGCCAGCGGCTGGGCATCGAGTGGGGCGGCGTGACCGGCATCCAGCGCGAGTTCATGGGCGGCAAGATGTTTGCCGTCTACCTGCGGGCGCCGCGGTTCCTGTCGGTCTTGCGCCATCCGAAGGCGTGGATGTACGTCGCGGTCAATCACGAGCGGCGCGCTTTCATGGCCTCGGTGGACGGCAAGTCCGAATACGCGTTCCATGCCGCGCTGCGCGCCGGCGAGGATGCCGACGGCTGGACCGAGGCCGATGCGCGCCGGGTCTTCGCCGAGGCCGTCGGCGCCGAGGTGCCGATCGAGATCCTGTCGATGGGAACCTGGCTGGCGGGGCATGCCCTGGTGGCCCGGCGGTTCCAGCGAGGTCGCGTCTTCATCGCCGGCGACGCCGCCCACTTGTTCACGCCCACCGGCGGCCTCGGCTACAACACCGCGGTCGAGGATGCAGTGAATCTTGGATGGAAGCTGGCCAGCGTCGTGCGCGGCAAGGCGCCGCTCGCGCTGCTGGACAGCTACGAGGCCGAGCGCAAACCGCTGGCGGAGCGAAATACCGGCTACGCGCGCCGCTTCGCCGATTCCGTGGGGTTGTTCGCGGCCAGGCCCGAACTGGACGAAGATTCCTTGCGCGGCGAGGCCGAGCGTGCGTCCGCTTCGCGCTACCTCAACGAGCACGCCCGCCTCGAATTCAACATCCCCGGCGTGACCTTTGGGGTGCGCTACGACGGCTCGCCCCTCATCGTCGCGGACGGCGCACCGCTGCCGCCGGACGAGCCGAACAACTACGTCCCGACGGCCAGCCCTGGTGGCCGACCGCCCCACGCCTGGCTGGACGATGGGCGTTCGTTGTTCGACCTGTTCCATGTGGAGTGGACGCTGCTCGCGTTGGGTCCCGATGCCCCCGCCACCGGACCCTTCGAAGCCGCCGCGCGCGCCTCGGGCACCGACCTGCGCGTGGTGCGCCTGCCCGAGCCGGCTCTTCGGGCGCTCTACGAGGCGCCACTCGCCTTGATCCGTCCGGACCAGATCGTCGCCTGGCGCGGCGCCGACGCGCACGACGCCGAGCGCGTGCTGGCTCGCGTCACCGGTCGCCAAGCTCACTGAGGCGCGATGCCGGCGGGCTCCGCCGGTTGCCACCGTCTCTTCCCCACCCAAGTGGCATGAGGGAAATCTGCCGGCGCTAATTCTCAGCTCAGAAATGTGCGCGCATCATCGCGGGCGTTCTGGCGCGCCAACAAGAAGCGGGGGTGCATCGTGTCCCATCGTGCTCGCAGGGTAGCCGTGTGCCGACCAAGCCTCATTTCATGTGCTGCAGCCGGACTCGTCCTCTGCGGCTGCGGCGGCGGTGGCGGTGGGGGCGGAGGTGCGAGCAGCACGGCCGCCGCGATCCTGAGCGACATGTCACCCCCTACCGTGACCGCCGTGCGCGCCGGCGCGTCGCCGTTCATCGCGTTCGTGGACCTGCATTTCCCGGGAACAGGCGCCACGACTTCGGTGCACTACAGCATCGAGCCCAAGCCGGGGACCGTCTCGAGACCCGTCGACGTCAGCTATGCAGCCGCCTACTTGCAGCGGCGGGGCTATGTCGTCGCGAGCAGCAGCACCATCACGGTGCCCGTCTTCGGTCTGTATTCGAACTATGCGAACCAGGTCGACGTCGACGTACGAACCGCTGGCAGGCTGACGCAGCAATTGCGCGTGGAAGTCGACACCGCGGCCTACACCGATCCGAACGGCATCTATGACCGGCCGGTCACGATGAAGGCGCGCGTAGCCGGCGACTCGCTGGGGTTCGACTACTTCTACATGAAGTCCGGCCTGGGCAGCCCGGTGGTCGTCGATACCGACGGCCAGATCCGGTGGGTGGTTCCAACGGCGCTGCCGTCCCTCTCTTCGCTGTTCGTCGAGAACCATTTCGTCATCGGCGACAGCACGCCAGTCCAGGTCCGGCGCCTGGAACTGGACGGAACATCCAGCGTGACGGGGCTGGGCGCCGTCGACGTCACCGACTTCAACCACAACGTCGATCCGGGCAAGGTCGGCCTGCTGGCCGACGTCGACACTGCACTCAATGGTGTGACGAACTACGAGAGCACGGTCGTCGAATTCGACCCCCACAACGGCAGCGTGCTCTCGCAATGGGACCTGGGCGACATCCTGTCGCGCTACATGCGAAGCCATGGCGATGACCCGGCGTCGTTCGTGCGGCCGGGCGCCGACTGGTTTCACCTGAACGCCGCGACCTACGACCCGAGCGACGATTCGGTCATCGTCTCCAGCCGCGAGAACTTCATTGCGAAGATCGACTACGACAGCGGCGATCTCATCTGGATCCTCGGCGACCCGACGAAATATTGGCACACGTTCCCCTCGCTGGCCGCCAGGAGCCTCACGCTCGCAGCCGGCGGCCTGTACCCCATCGGACAGCATGCCGTGTCGATCACGCACGACGGCCTGGTGCAGGTGTTCAACGACGGATTGGGCTCCGTCAATCAACCCGCCGGTGCTCCGACGGGAGAAAGCAGAAACTACAGTGCCGTTTCGGCCTATTCGACTGATGAGGGCCATCTGGCTGCGGCGGAAGTCCGTCGGTTCGACGATGGCCAGAGCATCTTCTCCAGCATTTGCTCGAGCGCTTACGAGGCGCCGGCCGGCGCGTCCGTTCTGATCAGCTATGCGGTGGCTGACAACTTCACGCGTGCGCGGCTGATCGGCCTCGACGCGAGCCAGAACGTGGCCTTCGACTTCCAGTACGCAGCGTCGGGGTGCAACACCAGTTGGAACGCCCAGCCGATCCCATTCGAATCGATGCAGTTCACCCAATAGCCCATCAGGTTTTCGCCACGGGCGGCCGACCCTGGCGCGCCGCCTGCCTGAAGGCCCGGCCGCGCGGAATCAGCATGCCGACCTGCCTGCGATAAGCGCGATGCCGTTCGCCGAACTGCACGAGCAGGTCGCGCTCTTCGAATGCGATGCCGATCAGGATGTAGGCACTGAACCCGAGCGCGAACAGCAGTCGCCCGAGCGTCATGACCGGCACGGACCAGAAGCTCAGCAGAAAGCCCGCGTAAAGGGGATGACGCACGTAGCGGTAGAACAGCGGCGTTCTGAATTCGCCCTGTGGCGCAGTGCGGCCGGTCAAGCCCGCAAAGACCTGCTGCAGCCCGAACAGCTCGAAGTGGTTGAGAAGAAACGTGCTGACGAGGGCCACCAGCCACCCGAGCCCGAACAGGCCCCACAGCAGCGCGGCGATGGACTCGTGCTCGACGCGCCACACGACGGGGGCGTCGATCGGTAGCCAGAGCCGTAACATCAACACCAGGACGACGCAGGTGGCGACGACGAAGGTGCTGCGCTCGATGACCGCCGGGACAAGCTGCGCCCACCAGCGCTTGAAGCCTCTGCGCGCCATCACGCTGTGCTGGACGCCGAAGAGAACGAGCAGTGCCACATCGGTGCCCACGGCTTGCATCCAACCCGCGCCGGGACCGACGTCGACCGACCTGGGGACCCACAGATTGCCGCTGAAGCCGATGAAATACAGCAGCGTCGCCGTGCTCGCCAGGTAGGCGAGCAGGCCATAGACAAACGACAACAGGGCGCGCACGGTGAACTCCTTGGTGCAACTGAAAGCGTCACCCTAGAAGTCGGGCGTCCCTTGAACGTCCCTGGGCAGCGGCGCCACACCCGGCTATAAAACACGCGATGCCTTCACCCACCCGATCTGCCGCAAGTGAACTGCCTGCCCCGAGGCTGCAGGTCTTTGGCGTGCCCGCGCTGGTCGTGCAGGGGCATGAAGTCCCGCTCTCGCTCAAGCGCGCGTTCGCGCTGCTGGCCTATCTCGCCTTCCACCCCGGGCCCGTGCCTCGGGCGCACCTCGCCACGCTGCTCTGGCCGGATGCCGATGAAGCGCAAGGCCGCGCGCGGCTGCGCAGACTGGTCTACACGCTGGAGGAGGCGGTGGGTTGCAGGATGCTTTCGTCTGCCAACGATTGCCTGTCGCTCGCGGCAGGGCGAATCGCGACGGACGCACTGCAGTTCACCCGGTTTGCGCGCAGCGCTGTCGCTTCGGAGGCGCTCGAGGAAGCCACCCTGAGCGAGGCGCGCGAATGGATTGACCGCGCACGCCGACCGCTCCTGCAGGGCATCAGCCTGGGATCCGAAGCGTTCGACGATTGGGTCAAGGCGGTGTCGATCGAGCATGAGCACCTCCTGGCGCGCCTCCTCGAGCGGGTCATCGATGCGTTGGCCAGGCGCGGCGAGTTTGCAGCGGCGCTGGATCTGGCCGAGATCCTTCTGGCGCTCGATACCTACCGGGAACCCAGCTACGTTCTTCTGATGCAGCTGCATGCCCTCCAGGGGCACAGCGCGGGGGTTGAAGCCACCTACACGCGCTGCGCGGACGTTCTGCGCGCGGAGTTCGGGATCGGCCCCGGTCCGCAGACCGAGAAGGCGTACCTGCGGATGACCGAAGACCTCAGGCGTCTGTGGTCCCACCGTGTCGAGCGACCCGGCGTGCGGTTCGCCGAGAGTGCCGCCGGGACCATCGCCTATACGGTGCTCGGGTCAGGCGAGCAGGCACTGGTCGTTTGCCCTGGCTTCGTGTGTCACATCGAGATTGCCTTGGAGCATCCCCCGATTCGCGCGTGTGTCCAGGCGCTGGCTGAACGCTTCCGGGTCGTCCTGTTCGACCGGCGCGGGATCGGCATGTCCGAGCGCTTGCGCGCGGCGAGCACGCCCGCCGCCCTCGCTCAGGACATTGCGGCGATCCTCGACGATGCGGGCTTGCCGAGGGCCTGGCTCTTTGGTTCGTCCGAGGGCTCCCTGGGCGCGATGCACCTGGCGGTGGACCATCCGGATCGTGTTGCGGGACTGTGCCTTTTCGGGGCACTGGCGCGTGGCGCGGCCGCGCCGGACTATCCGTGGGCCTTGCCCGCCGCGGCCTACGACGTCTGGCTGAAGCGACTCGTGGCCGGGTGGGGCGGTCCTGCCGGCATCGAGACCTTTGCGCCGAGCGAGCAGGACGATCCGGCGGTGCGTGCGTGGTGGGCACGCCTCGTGCGGCATGCCGCCTCCCCCGGCGGATTGGAAGCCATCCTGGCTGGCCTGCGCGATGCCGACATGCGGCCGGCACTGGAGCGCATCAGGGTGCCGACGCTCGTGATGCACAGGCGCGGCGACCGGGCGGTCCGGTTCGAAGCGGGCGAGCACCTTGCCCGGACGATTCCCGGCGCGGTTTGGCATCCGCTCGAAGGCACCGATCACTTCTGGTGGGCGGGCGACAGTCAGCCGGTCATCCAGGCGATATTGAACTTTGCCGGCCGATGACGCACGCGGCCGGCTTCCGGCCGCCGATTAGCATGTCGCATGCCATCCACGACCGACATTTCCGATTTCCTGGCCGCCGAGTTTCCACAGACCAAGTGCAGGGTGGATGCCGTAGGCGGCATGTCCGCCACGGTGCGCCACGAAGTCGGACCCGACGAACTGCGCCCCGGCGGCACGGTGTCCGGTCCGGTGCTGATGGCGGTCGCCGACGTCGCCCTGTACGTGGCGATCCTCGGCGAGATCGGCATCGTTCCGCTTGCAGTGACGACCAACCTCAACATCAACTTTCTTCGGAAGCCTCCGGCGGATCGAGCCATCGTCGGTTCCTGCAAACTCATCAAGGTCGGGAGGTCCCTGGCGGTCGGGGAGGTGACTCTGTATTCGGAGGGCCTGCCGGAGCCGGTCGCGCATGTCGTGGGCACATACGCATTGCCGCCGGACCGGCCGCGGTAGATCCTCTGCCCTTCAACTTTCGCCGCGGCTGCCGATAACCCGTTCTGGAAACTCATAGAACGGAAAAGCCATGGTTTCGGCAGTCAGTACAGGCAGCAGCACCGCCACGGGCGGGAGCAGCAACATCAGCTCTCAGATCGCGGCGCTGCAACGGCAGTTGACCGCGCTGCAAAAGCAGTTGACCAAGCTGCAGAAGGGCGACAGCACGCAGGACACCCAAATGCAGGAGAACCTGCTGTCCCGGCAGATCGCGATGATCCAGGCCGAGATCACGGCTCTGCAGGCTGCCGCGACGCAGAAGAGCGCCATGCAAGGGAGCCAGGCCGCGAGCGTCTCTCGGGGGCAGTCGGGCTCGGCGTCCGGCAGCATGATCGACACCCAGGCCTGAAGTCGAGGGCGCGGGCGGCACGGTTCAGGATTCAGATCGGCCCGCGCGCGCTCAGAACACCCCGAAGATCTTGAGGAGGATGATCACGCCGATCGGCACGCCGCAAAGCCAGAGGATGAGACTCTTCATGTTGAACTCCTGTTGATGGGTTCATGATTAGCGGCGCAGGGGCGGGCGCAAGAAAGACAAAGCCACCCTTTGGCGTGCGCATCTCGCCTACGCGCGTCGGCTCATGCTGGCCGTCCGAGGTCAATAGAAATTGCAGGCCGGCGGCACGCCCGCGTGCCACGGCAGTGGCTCCGCCGAAAGCCGCCAGCGCAGTCCGGTGATTCCAAAGGCGCCGCCGGGCGCACTCATCATCGGCCCGGCAGCGACCCAGCCCTGCATGCCGTCGTTGAACGGTTGCACGAAGGTGAGGACGCCCTCGGCCGTTGCGACTTGCGCGTTCGCATAGTCCCAGTCGAAATACGAACAGCTGTACGGGTACGAGGGCAAGGCCGTGAGGATCGGGAAGCTGCCGACGAGGGGCATCCGGAATACTTCCTGCACATCGGCGAACCCCGCCGGCAGCGCCGGTGCGGTCGCGATGGGGATCGACGGGCCGCCAGGCACGATGCTGCAATTGAAGACCTCGAGGTAGGACTGAGAGACCGTGGTCTTGGTGCCCTGCTTCAGGAATTGCGCGATCTCCTTGGCGTAGGCGTAGATCAGGTTGCCCATGAAGACTGCCGCCGCGTTGTCGAGGTACATGCGGATCACGCAGTTGTGCCATTGGGCACCACCGGACCGGACCACGTAGGGGATCACCAGGATCAGCTCGTCGTAAGGCGGCACCCCGCTCGGAATCACGTTGCCGTTCGAAATCCAGCACAGGTTGCCCTGCACGCCCAGCATCAGGATCACGGGGTGGGTCGTGACCGTGGGGTCGTTCCGCTGCGCGAGCTCGAGGCCTTCGGGGAGCGCAGCGGTCACCAGGGCGTTGTCGAGCAGGGTGATGAGCAGCGTGCCGTCATAGCTCGACTGCCCGCCATTGATGACCTTTGGAGGACCGGGCAGGTAGCCGCCCTTGAAATGGCTCTTCGACAGCGGACCGGGCGAAGGCGGCTTCAGGGGCGCGGGCGCCAGGGTGGATGCGATGTCCTGCCATCCGAACACGCGGTGGCGAAGCCACCGGACGATCGCATCGACCCACGAGAACCTGGCGAGGTCGGCTCGAACGGGATGAACGAGAGGGTCCACAGGGCCTCCGTTTCGCGAGGGGACGCCCTACGTTGCTCCCTTTTCCACCCGATGTCGATCCCCTGGGCGGCGGATGTGGGTCCGTTACCTCAACCCCTGCACCAGCCGCAGCATCGCCTCGATCCCCGCATCGAACCGGGGCGTGAGCATGGCGCCCAGATGGGGCATCAACAGTTGCAGCATTCCGATGCCCGCGAGCAGGGTCAGCGGAAAGCCGACAGCGAAGATGCTGAACTGAGGCGAGGCGCGGTTGAGGATGCCCATTGCCAGGTTGAGCGTGAGCAACGCGGTGACGAGCGGCAGCGACAGCATCAGCCCGGTCGCGAAGATCTGCCCGCCGCCGGCCGCGATGACCATCCATCCATTGGCGTTGAGCGGTGCGTCGGAGATCGGCAGCGCCTGGAAGCTCTCGGCCAGCGCCGCGATCATCATCAGATGGCCGTCCACCGCGATGAAGATCAGCATCGCCAGCATGTTGAGGAAGCGCGCCACCACCATGGTCGCCCCACCGTTCATCGGGTCGAAGAAGGACGCGAACGACAGGCCCATCTGCAGGCCGATGTATTCGCCCGCCGCCAGCACTGCGGTGAAGACCAGCTTCATGGTGAAGCCCATGGCCGCGCCGATGAGGACCTGCTGGATGATGATCCACACGCCGCCCGCCGAGACGACCGGCACGTCGGGCATCGGCCCGAGCGTCGGCGCGAGCAGGATTGCGAACACGGCCGCGAAGCCGACCTTGACCTGCCGCGGCACCGTCGCTTCGCCGAGGACCGGCGCGGTGCTGACCAGCGCCAGCATGCGCACGAAGGGCCAGAGGAAGGCCACCAGCCACGCGGTGAGCTGTGCGGAGGTGACCGAGAAGACCTGCGGCATCGGCGCAGGCCCTAGCCCACGAGCTGCGGAATGCTCATGAACAGCGCCCGGATGTAGTCGAGCATCTTCTCAAGCATCCACGGTCCGGCAATGATCAGCGTCAGGAAGATCGCGACCAGCTTGGGGATGAACGACAGGGTCGCTTCGTTGATCTGCGTGGCCGCCTGGAAGATGCTGATCACCAGGCCGATCAGGAGCGCCACCAGCAGCAGCGGCGCACCGAGCATCAGCGTCACCTGGATGGCCTGGCTGCCGATGGTCATGACGGTTTCGGGGGTCATGGCCGGCCTCCCGCCGGGCCGCCCCAAGGGAGGGCCGAGCCCCCTCGGGGGGCAGCGACGACACGAAGTGCGGAGCGTGGGGGCATCGTGGATTCTCTAGGTGAAGAAGCTCTGGGCGAGCGCGCCGATGAGGAGTTGCCAACCGTCCGCCAGCACGAAAAGCATCAGCTTGAACGGCAGCGCGATGCTGGCCGGCGGCACCATCATCATCCCCATCGACATCAGCACGCTCGCGACCACCATGTCGATGATGAGGAACGGGATGAAGATGGTGAAGCCGATCTGGAAGGCGGTCTTCAGCTCGCTGATCACGAAGGCGGGCAGCAGGATGCGCAGCGGCACTTGCTCGGGGCCTTGCATCTCCGGTGCCTTGGCGAGCTTGGCGAACAGCGCGAGGTCGTTCTCGCGCGTCTGCCGCAGCATGAAGGTCTTGAAGGGCTCGATGCCGCGCTCCAGCGCTTTCTCGGTGCTGATCTTGTTGTCCGAGAAAGGCTTGTAGGCGTCGGTGTAGGCCTTGTCGAACACCGGCGACATCACGAAGAAGGTGAGGAAGAGCGACAGCCCGACCAGGACCTGGTTGGGCGGCGAAGCCTGGGTGCCGATCGCGGTGCGCAAGAGGCCCAGCACGATCAGGATGCGCGTGAAGCTGGTCATCGACAGCAGCAGCGCGGGCAGGAAGGTGATCGAGGTCAGCATCACCAGCGTTTGCACGCTGAGCGACCAGGTCTGGCTGCCGCCGGGGCCGGGCGTGCTGGTCAGGCCGGGCAGGCCCTGCGTCCAGGCTGCGAGCGGCAGCATCGCCGCGAGCAGCACCACGCCGCCCCGAAGGCTTCGGCGAAAAAGGTTGCGCATCATGGAGCCGGGCGGGTCTTGCCGGTGATGGATTCGCGCAGCTTCTGCGCGAAGAGGTCGATGGGTTTGAGTGCCGCGGCGCTGGCGGCAACCGGGGCTTGTGGCACGGCCTGCGCGGGCAGGGTGTGCAGCGTGTTGATCTGGCTGGGCGTCACGCCAAGCACCAGCCAGTTGCCGCCGACTTCGACAACAACGACGCGCTCGCGCTGACCGATGTTCGAGCTCGACACCACCCTCACGACGTTGCCGCCATTGAAGCGCTGCAACCCGAAGCGCCGCGCCAGCCACGCACACAGAAAGATCAGCCCCAGCACCACCACCATGCCGAAGCCCGCCTGCAGCAGCCCGCCCGCGCCAACCGCCGGCGCAGCCTCGGCAGCGCTGTGCGAAGGAACCGTGGGCAGCACCGCATGCGCCGGCAGCGCCGCAAGCGCCACCACAGCCGTAGACAAGCGAGCGCTCCAAGCCAGGAATCCCGTGGAACCGGCTTTGCCGGGCCACTGGGATTGCCCCCTGCAAGGGGGTGCAGAGCCACACGAAGTGGGCGAGGCTGGGGGTGTGCTCATCACCGGGCTAGTTTTTGCATGCGCTCTGAAGGCGTGATGATGTCCGTCAGCCGGATGCCGTACTTCTCGTTCACCACCACCACTTCGCCCTGCGCGATGAGGTAGCCGTTGATCAGCACGTCCAGCGGCTGGCCGGCCAGCGCGTCGAGTTCGACGACCGAGCCCTGCGAGAGCTGGAGCAGGTTCTTGATGGTGATGCGGGTGCGGCCGATCTCGGCGGTGAGCTGCACCGGCACTTCCATGACGCGTGCGATGTCGAGCGCGGTGACGCCGGCGGCGACCGATGCCGTTTCCTGGATCTGCTGGAAGACCTGCGACGCGGCGGGCGCGGGCGCCGGTTCGGGCGACGCTGCGGTCTGCTCGGCCAGTGCGGCTGCCCAGTCGTCGGCTTCGCTGGCGGGAGAAGTGTTGTCAGTCATGGTCGTTCTTCGAATCGCTGTCTTGGTGAGTGATCATGTTTTGCACGCGCAGGGCGTAGCGGTCGTTCGAAATGCCGTAGCCGCACTCCATCACCGGCACGCCGTCGACCTTGGCGATGACGCTTGTCGGCAGGTCGATGGGCAGCACGTCGCCGACCTGGAGCTTGACGATCTCGCCGATGGTGGAGGACATCGTCACGAAATCCGCGGTGAGCTCGACGTCGGCGGCCTGCATCTGCCTGGACATCTGTTTGACCCAGCGCTTGTCGATCTCGACCTCGTCCTGGATCGGGTTCGAGAGCAGGTCGCGGATCGGCTCGATCATCGAGTACGGAATGCACACGTGCAGGAAGCCGCCGATGGGGCCGAACTCGATCTGCAGCGTGGTGTTCACCACCACCTCGTTGGGCGCGACGATGTTCGCGAGCTTGCCGTGCATCTCGGCGCGGATGTAGTCGAAGGCCAGCGGATGCACCGGCTGCCATGCCTCGGCATAGCACTGCAGCGAGAGGTCGAGCAGGCGCTTGATGATGCGCTGCTCGGTTCGCGTGAAGTCGCGGCCTTCCACGCGCACGTGGTAGCGGCCGTCGCTGCCGAAGAGGTTGTCCACGACAAGGAAGACCAGCTTCGGGTCGAACACGAAGAGCGCGGTGCCGCGCAGCGGCTTCATGTGCAGCATGTTGATGTTCGCCGGCACCGGAAGGTGGCGCACGAACTCGCCGTACTGCTGGATCTGCACCGGGCCCACCGAGATGTCGGGGCTGCGGCGCATGAAGTTCAGGAGCGCGCTGCGCAGGCCGCGCGCGAAGCGGTCGTTGATGACCTCCAGCGTGTGCATGCGCCCGCGCACCACGCGGTCGGGTGCACCGAGGTCATAGGCTGGAAGTCCGTCGGCGGGCGGTGCGGGCTTCGATGTCTGGTCGACGCTGCCGCCGGTGACGCCGTTGAGCAGCGCATCGACCTCGTCCTGCGAGAGGACCTGTTCATAGGCCATGGATCGCTTGCCTTCGGGTGTTTATTGCACCACGAAGGTGTTGAACGAGACGCTGGTGATGCCTTGCGGCGGCAGGGTGTCGTTGAGCGGACGGTTCAGCTCGTCGCGGACTTCGCCGGCGATCCGGGACTTGTCTTCGGTGGACATCAGCGTGTCGGGCGCGCGGTTCGACAGCAGCAGCAACGCGCGGCTGCGCAGCTCGGGCATGAATTCGACGATCTGCGCCTTCGCGGCCTCGTCTTTCACCTTGAGCGACATGCCGACGTGCAGGTACTTCCGGCCTTCGGCCTGGAGGTTGACCGTCATCGGCTCGAGCGTCACGAAGATCGGCTTCTCGGGTACGACGGGCTTCGCGGCTTCGGCCGCGGCGGCGCCCGGCTTGTGCTGGAAGTACATGTAGCCGGCCGCGCCGGCGGCGAGCACGGCAACGCCGATCAGCAGGCCGATGACGAGCTTCGACGAGCGGGGGGCTGCGGCAGGCGCGGCGTTGGCGGCGGGAGTTGAAGTAGCCATGTTGAAGCGAGGTAACTGGTTCGGTCTATTCTTTGCGAACTCCCCTGCAAGCGAACGGCTGATCAAGCGTGGAAAAGCGCTTCAGATCCGTTCATTGCAAAAGGCAAGGTTCACGCGAAGGTGTCCAGGCCGGCGGTGGCGCGGCGCGGAGTGGATGCCGAAGGCGCTGCGGCCACCGGCTGCGTTGCGGCGCTGTCGGCGCGGCCCGATCCCGGGTAGTCCGGCTGGCCTTGGGGGCGCTGCGGGTTCTGCTCGGCGAAGGCGCTGCCACCGTTCGGCTGGCGGGTTTCCGCGCCAACCGAGGTCTGGCCGAGGTTGATGCCCTGTTCGGCCAGCGTGGTGCGCAACTGCGGCAGCGCGGCTTCGACCGCCTTGCGCACCGATTCGTGCGCCGAGACGAACATGGCCTGCGCCTGGTTGTCGCCCATCGTCAGCGTGACCTTCAGCGGCCCGAGGTTGGCGGGGTTGAGGTTGAGTTCCGCGACCTGGTGGCCGCCGGTGCTCATTCGGATCATCTGGTGGCCGACGGCCGTGCCCCATTCACTGCTGCCGACTTCGGGTGCGACGGCCAGGGTGGGCGTGGTCTTCGCGGGCTCGACGGCGCGGTCGATGGCAGGCGCGGCGCTGGCTTGCAGTCCCGCCAGGGCTTGCGGCGCGGGCTCGGTGACGGGATCGACCGAGGCGGTGGCCGTGTGCGCGGCCGGTGCGTCGGGCTTCGCGGCTTCGACGGCGGCGGTGGCTTGCGACACCGCTGCGGATTTGTCCGTGGCTGCTTCAGGCACGTTGGCATCGGCAGCGGTTGCGGGCTTCGCGGCCACGGTCGCCTTGGCGTCTGCGGTGGGCGGGATGACGGGCGTGGATGCCGGGGTCAGTGACGGCGCGGTCGCGTTGGCACTGGCGCCGGCGTCCGAAGTCGTTGCAGCCGTGGCTGCGGCCGTGGCGAGCGGCAGGCCGGCGTTGTCGGCCTGATCCGCAGCCGGCTTCGCTGCGTGAGCGTCCTGCGCGCCTTCCTTGGCGAAGGCCGTACGGGCGTCCTGTTCAGGGCCGTCCTTCGACGATGCGGCGGCAAGTGTTGCGGCGTCCTGAGGCAACGCGGGCGATTGGGCGCTGGCGGCAAGCCCGTCCGCCGCCTTTGCGGCGTCGGCCTTCGCTGCCGCCTCGGGCGTCAGCTTGCCCTGTGCGGCGACTGGCACGACGGGCGCGGACAGCGGCGCGAGGAGCGCCATGACATCGTCCGCGCTGAGCTCGCTCTTCTTCTCCCCGGGGCGGGTGGTCTTGCGGCCTGCAAGCGTCTCGGTGCTGGAGACTTCGGCGGTCTGCTGCGCGTCCGCGGCGCTCGTGGCGCGCGAGCGGTCGAGCGCCGCGCCGAAGCTGCGGCCGTCGGACTGCTCGGCATTGCGCCCGCGCGGACCGGCGGCTGCGCCCTGCAGGCCGGAAAGATTGATGGAGGGCGAAATGACGGTGGGCATGTGGGCTCCGGAAGCTTCAGATAGTCGGGTTGGCGGCACGGTCGAAGAACTTGCGCGCCGCGCGTTCATCGCTCTCGCGCTGCTCGCGCTTGGCCTGCGCCATCAGCTCCTGCCGGCGCACGCGCTCGGCGAGCGTGTCGAAGGAATTGAGGCGGCGCTTGTTGTTGCGCCAGTCGTCGCGGCCGTGGTCCAGCCGCGTGAGGGCCTGCGCGACGATGGCGCGCTGCTGTTCGATCGCTCCGTCGAGCGTGGCCAGGAAGGCCTGGTAGTTGCGAAGCTTCGCGGTGGCGAGGCCCTCGCTCATCAGCGCCTGAAGCTGCTCTACGTAGTCCTGGCGGTACTTCATCAGCATCTCCAGCTTCTGGCTGGCGCTGAGCTGCGCGTTCTGCAACAGGCCGAGCCGCTTGGCGGACTCGTCGGTCTGCGTGCGGGCGAGGTCGGTCAGCATTTCGAGGGGGAGTCGCTGGGGCATGGTCGTTCCTTCCGGGTTCAGCCGGGCTCGAAGAGCTTGGTCATGCGCGCAATCGATGCGGCGTAGTCGGTGCGTTCTTCCATGGCCTGCTGCAGGAAGGCTTCGATGCGCGGATACATCGCGATCGCCTGGTCGAGCTGGATGTCGTGGCCGGGCGCATAGGCGCCGACGCTGATCAGGTCGCGGTTGCGCTGGTAGCGCGAGAGCATCTGCTTGAAGCGGCGCACCACGTCGAACTGCGTGGGTGGGATCAGTGCGGTCATCGCGCGGCTGATCGATGCCTCGATGTCGATGGCCGGGTAGTGGCCCGCCTCGGCGAGCGAGCGCGAGAGCACCACGTGGCCGTCGAGGATCGCGCGCGCCGAATCGGCGATCGGGTCCTGCTGGTCATCGCCCTCCGAGAGCACGGTGTAGAACGCGGTGATCGATCCGCCGTGTCCGTTGGCATCGCGTGCGCCGTTGCCGGCGCGCTCCACCAGTGCAGGCAGCTTCGCGAACACCGAAGGGGGATAGCCCTTGGTGGCAGGCGGTTCGCCCACCGCCAGCGCGATCTCGCGCTGCGCCATGGCGTAGCGGGTGAGCGAATCCATGATGAGCAGCACGTCCTTGCCCTGGTCGCGGAAGTACTCCGCCAGGCAGGTGGCATAGGCCGCGCCCTGCAGGCGCAGCAGCGGCGAGTTGTCGGCAGGCGCGGCGACGACCACCGAACGTGCGAGGCCTTCCTCGCCCAGCGTGTTCTCGATGAAGTCCTTCACTTCGCGGCCGCGTTCGCCGATCAGGCCGACCACGATCACTTCCGCGCTGGTGTAGCGGGCCATCATGCCCAGCAGCACGCTCTTGCCGACGCCCGAGCCCGCGAAGAGGCCCATGCGCTGGCCGCGGCCGACGGTGAGCATCGCGTTGATCGCGCGCACGCCGACGTCGAGCACCGAATCGATCGGCGCACGGGTGAGTGGATTCATCGGCGGCGAAGACAGCGGCACCTTGCGAGCGATGTCGAGCGGGCCGAGCCCGTCCAGCGGCCGTCCGGCGGCATCCACGACGCGGCCGAGCATGCCTTCGCCGACCGGCAGCCGCTTGGCGTGGCCTTCGCCGGCGAGGGTCGATCCGCCGCTGCCTGGCCGCGGAATCACGCGTGCGCCGGGAAGCAATCCGGACACTTCGCTTTGCGGCATCAGGAAGAGCTTGTCGCCAGCGAAGCCGACCACTTCGGCTTCGGCATAGCGGTGTGTATGGCCTGGCGGCAGTTCGACGAGGCAGTCGCTGCCCACGGGCAGTTGAAGACCCACGGCTTCGAGCACGAGGCCCACTGCGCGCGTGAGGCGGCCGGACTGCACGCTGATCGGCGCGCGGCTCACGTCATGGCGCGCGCGCGTGAGGGTGTCGAGCCAGGATTGCAGATGGCGGTCGGGCGAATCGAGAGGCGTGGCAACGGTCATCGGTCAGGTTCCCTGCGCGTCCGCATCGCGATGCAATGCAGCGGTCACGTTCTTCCAGCGGGTCTCAAGACTGGCGTCGAGCTCGCCGCTCGCGGACTGCACGCGGCAGCCGCCGCGCGTCATGGTCTCGTCGGCGCGCACGTGCCAGCCGGCTGCTTCGAGCTCGTTGCCCAGGCTGTTCTTCACCAGCGCGACATCGTCCGGATGCAGGAGCAGGCGGGGCTCGCCCTGCAAGGCGGGTTCGGCGTGCAGCAGCTCCTGCACCAGCGGCAGCACCCATTCGGGTTCGGCACGAAGGGTGCGGTGGACCACCTGCCGCGCGATGTCGAGCGCGAGCGTGAGAAGCGCATCGGCCACTTCGCTTTCGGCGCGGTGCAGCGCCGCGGGCAGGCTGCTCGCGATGGCGCGGAGCTGTTCGGCGTGGGCGCTTGCAGCGGCGAGCCCTGCGGCGACGCCTTCGGTGTGGCCTTGCGCGAGTCCTTGCGCGTGGCCCTTGGCGAGACCTTCCTTGCGGCCTTCGGCTTCGCCGGCCGCGCGCGCCTCGCGGCGCAGCTGCGCAAGTTCGGCGGCATGCAGCAGGGCAGGCGAGGGCGCGACCTCGGCCGGGGCGGCAGCGGCGCGTTGTGACGCGTCCGCGGGTTGCGCTTCGGTGAGCGTGTCCATCTCCCAGCGCTGCCATGCGGACAGCACCGGCTTGCCGGGCCGGGAGGGCTGTGGTGCCGCGGCGGGCGCGGCTGTCGCGGGCGGCGCATAGGCCGACGCGAGCAGCGCGCGCGCACCGGGGGCGAAGGCGTGCCGGGCCTGCTTAGACAAAGTCATCGGTGCCAGGCGCTGCGATCACGATTTCGCCGGATTCGGCAAGGCGGCGTGCCACCTGCAGGATCGCCTTCTGCTCGGCCTCGACCTGCGACACGCGCACAGGGCCGCGCAGCTCCATGTCTTCGCGCAGCGTCTCGGCGGCGCGCTGCGACATGTTGGCGAGGAACTTGTCGCGCAGCTCCTGCGGCGCGCCCTTGAGCGCGATGATGAGCGAGTCGGACTCGACGTCCTTGAGCAGGCGCTGGATGCTGCGGTCCTCGAGGCCCAGGAGGTTCTCGAAGACGAACATCTCGTCCACGATGCGCTGGGCCAGTGCGTCGTCGACTTCGCGCACATGGGCGATCGCTTCCTCTTCCTGCGCGCTCGCCATGAGGTTGACGATCTCCGCGGCGGTGCGTACGCCGCCGAGACGGCTGCGCTTGAGGCCCTGGCCGGACAGCATCTCGGTGAGCACGTCGGTGAGCTCGTTGAGCGCCGAAGGCTGAACGCCGCCGAAGGTGGCGATCCGCATGATCACGTCGTGGCGCAGGCGCGTCGGCAGCTTCTCGAGCACTTCCGAGGCCTTCATGCGGTCCAGGTGGATGAGCACCGTCGCGAGGATCTGCGGATGCTCGTCGCGGATGAGCTCGGCCACTTCGCTGGCTTCGAGCTGGTTGAGCCGCTCGATGCCGCTGTGCGGTTCGTCGGCCTGCAGGATGTCTTCGAGCAGGTTGCTTGCGCGGTCGTCGCCGAGCGCCTTCCTGAGCACCGCGCGGATGTAGCTGCTCGAACCGAGATGCAGGGCGGAGAGCTGTTCGGTCTCCTGCCGGAACTCGGCGAGCACCGACGAGAGTTCTTCCTTCGAGACGGCGCTGAGCTTCGCCATCGCGAGGCCGAGCGTCTGCACCTCGGCAGTGGGCAGGTGGTGGAGCGCAGCGGCCGCGCGGTCTTCACCGAGCGCCAGCAGCAGGATGGCGGCCTTGCGGGTTCCGAGTTCACTGATCATGGGTGTTCATCCAGTGCGAGATCAGGGTGGCGACGAGCTTGGGGTCTTGCTCGGCGAGCTGGTGGGCGTAGTCCATGTCGGCCTTCTGGCGAGCGGCTTCGCGCACGCGCAGGGCTTCTTCCGGCGGGATCTGCGGCGCGTCGTCCAGCGCCGGTTCGTCGCCGTCAGACGCCTGCGTGGCGACCACCGGCTCCGGTGCCGGCGGCGGCGCGAGGTGCTTGCGCAGCAGCGGACGAAGCACCGCGAACCACGCGAAGAGCGCCAGCAGCGCCACCAGCAGGTAGCCGCCGATCGTCTTGGCCAGGTCGATGTTCTGCGGATCGCGCCACAGCGGCACTTCCGGCGCGGCCGGTTCGCGGTCGTCGGCGAAGGCGCTGTTGACCACGTTGAGCGAGTCGCCGCGCTCCTGGCTGAAGCCCATCGCTTCCTTGGCGAGGTTGCGGATCTGGTCGATCTCGACCGGCGTCAGTGCGCGTTGCGTGGCCTTGCCGCCTTCGACCGCGTCCTTGTAGTTCACGACCACCGCGACCGACAGGCGCCTGACGCCACCCGCGCTCTGCTGCACGTGGCGGATCGAGCGGTCGAGCTCGTAGTTGGTCGTCATGTCCTTGCGCGAGCTGCCCGGGGCGGAGGCTGCGGCGGTCGACACGGCCGAATTGGCTGCGTTGGCGGCAGCGGCGTTCTGGGCACCGCGGGCGCCTTGTGCGTTCTGTGCGTTCTGTGCACCTTGCGCGCCGGGTTGACCGGGCTGCTGCGGGTTCGTGATCGGCGCGGTCGGGTTCACTGGCGGCTGGTTCGACAGCGCGCCCGGCACGCCGCCCGGCGGCACCGCACCGCGCTGGTTCGATTCGCTCGACTGCTGGCTGCGGATCGCGGCGCGGGCCGGGTCCGCGTTGGGGCTGTACTTCTCGTCGGTGTGCTCGACGATCGAGAAGTCGATGTCCGCCGCCACCTGCGCGCGCACGTTGTTCGCGCCGACGATCGGCTGCAGGATCGCCTCGATGCGGCGGATGTAGCCCTGCTCGATTTCCTGCGTGTACTTGAGCTGGCTCACGTCGAGCCCGCGCGCGCCGCTGTTCGCGGCCGAGAGCAGGTTGCCGCGCTGGTCGACCACGGTCACGCTCTTGGCGTCCAGCTCGGGCACGCTGCTGGAGATCATGTGCGCGATCGCGCTGACCGTGCCTTCGTCGATGCTGCGGCCACGCTGCAGCGTGAGCACCACCGAGGCCGAAGGCTTCTTCTGCTCGCGCACGAAGAGCGACGGCTTCGGGATCGCGAGATGCACGCGCGCCGAATCGACGTTGCCAATGGATTCGATCGAGCGCGCGAGCTCGCCTTCGAGCGCGCGCTGGTAGTTGACCTGCTCGGCGAACTGGCTGGTGCCGAACTTCTGGTTGTCCATCAGTTCGAAGCCCACGCCGCCGGCCTTGGGCAGGCCCTGCGCCGCGAGCTTCAGGCGTGCTTCGGGCACCTTGTCGGCGGGGATGAGGATCGCACCGCCGCCTTCGGCGAACTTGTACGGCACGTTCATCTGCTGCAGCGACGCGATGATCGCGCCGCCGTCGCGGTCCGACACGTTGGTGTAGAGCACCTTGTATTCGGGTCCGTGATTCCAAAGCGTGAAGGCGGCGGCTGCTGCGACCAGCGCAGCGCCGCCGACGATCATGGGCAGCTTCGGCTGCGCACGAATCCGCTCGAGGAACGGGGGAAGCGAGGAGGCCGCCGCGGGCGCCGCGTTCGCTGGCGTTGCCGCAGCGGTCATGCCCGAGCCCTCGTCATGGCTGTCGCGCAGTCGCGGTCCGTCGTCATGGTGATGCTTGAAGTTTTTTGTTCAGATTTCATGCCGGAGGCCGATGACAAGGGTCAGCGGACTTTTCGTTTCGCGATCGATTGTCAGGAGACGTCCAGAAATCGATAGGCCGAACAACGGGGGTTTTTGCCGTTTGTTGGCGGCTTGAATGCGGGTCTTCCCTTGATACGCTGAAAGGACGACGGAGCGCCTGCGCGCTTCCCTAGCAACCGACAAGCACGAATCAAGAAAGAACCCGAATGTCGATCTCCGCCATCGAATCCGTCCTGCAGCAAATGCGCGCCACCGCCGTGCAGGCGGGCTTCGCACCCGCATCGACCGCTTCCGCCGCGCCCACCGAATCGGGCGGCTTCGCGGCCGAGCTCAAGCGCTCGCTGGACAACATCAGCGGCGCACAGAACCACGCCTACGGCCAGGCCGAAGCCTTCGAACTGGGCAAGCCGGGCGTCGCGCTCAACGACGTGATGGTCGATCTTCAGAAGGCCAACGTGGCGTTCCAGACCGGTATTCAGGTGCGCAACCGCCTCGTGGCCGCCTATCAGGAAGTGATGAGCCTGCAGGCGTAAATCGCGCTTGTGTCTCTGGGCGTACTTTTTTCGAAAGCCGCCCTAAAGGTTTGTGGGCCCCGGTCGATAACTCACTCAACGATGGCTTGAGTCTCACAGTGGGAGCGGGTCCAGCGTTACGGCCTAGGCCGGAGTCCACAACCTTTGTCAACAGGAGTCGAACATGGCGTCAGTCATCAACACGAATAGCCTTTCCCTGCTCACGCAGAACAACCTGACCAAGTCGCAGTCGGCGCTGAATTCTGCGATCCAGCGCCTGTCGTCCGGTCTGCGCATCAACAGCGCCAAGGACGATGCTGCCGGCCAGGCCATTGCAAACCGCTTCACCGCGAACATCCAGGGTCTCACGCAAGCCTCGCGCAACGCCAACGACGGCATCTCGCTGGCTCAGACGACCGAAGGCGCGTTGACCGAAGTCAACAACAACCTGCAGCGCATCCGCGAACTCGCCGTGCAGGCGGCCAACGGCAGCAACTCCGCCGCCGACCAGGCATCGATCCAGGCTGAAATCTCGCAGCGTCTCGCGGAAATCGACCGCACGTCGCAGCAGACCGACTTCAACGGCGTGAAGGTGCTTGCCGGCAACAACAAGCTGTCGATCCAGGTTGGCGCGTCGGACGGGCAGACCATCGGTATCGACCTCAAGCAGATCAATTCCTCCACGCTCGGCCTGAGCGGCTTCTCGGTGGCCAAGAACTCGCTGCCGGTCGGCGCCGCTCTCACGAGCGTGGCGCAGGCCGCGGGTACCGGTTCGTCGAACGTCGACTTGAGCGCCGCTGCGACGACCCTGGGCGTGAGCGCAACTGATCTGAGCCTGCACGAAGTGCAAAACGCAGGCACCGGAACCGGCCAGTTCGTGGTCCAGTCGGGCTCTGACTACTATGCGGCCTCGGTGGACCGCGCGACCGGCGCGGTGACGCTGAACACGGCCGTGGTGAGCTACGCCGACGCTGTCAACGGCATCCCGACGGCCAGCGCCGTCGCCCTGGCCGCTCAGCCGGTCAAGGTGGGCGTCGACTCCGCCGGCGCGGTGACTGGCTACGTGACCATCCAGGGCAAGAACTTCGGTATTACCGACGTCGACCCTCTCGCCGATGGCGGAGCGACGACCACGGCCGTCACGTCGGCCACGGTCGACGAGCTCAGCACGAGCGGCGGAACGACCGCGACGACCGAATTCGCCGGCGCGGCCTCGGCCAGCCCGCTCGCCAAGATCGACGCCGCGCTCAAGCAGGTCGACGATCTGCGCAGCTCGCTGGGTGCGGTGCAGAACCGCTTCGACTCGGTGATCGCCAACCTCGGCACCACGGTGACCAACCTGTCCTCCTCGCGTTCGCGCATCGAGGACGCCGACTACGCGACCGAAGTGTCGAACATGAGCCGCGCTCAGATCCTGCAACAGGCTGGTACTTCGGTGCTCGCCCAGGCCAACCAGACCACGCAGGGCGTGCTGTCGCTCCTGCGCTGATCCGAGTGACAGGCTGGTGCTCTTCCCGCCCGGGAAGGGCATCGGCGGCTACAGGCTGTCGGGTGCGAGCCCGATCCGCCTGTGCTGTCCTCTGGGGCTTGGCCCGCGCCAGGCTCCAGAGGACAGCAAACAGAACCTTCAGGAACCCCTTTCATGGCAACGATCAGCAGTCTGGGCGTCGGCTCCAACCTTGACCTGAGCACCCTTCTGACCAATCTTCAGACGGCGGAAAGCCAACCGCTGGTGGACTTGCAGAACCGCCAGACAAGCTTCACGAGCAAGCTCTCGGCCTACGGCACTTTGAGTAGTGCGCTCGGCGTGCTGAAGACGGCGGCCGACAACCTGTCCGACCCCGCACTCTTTCAGGGCTGGAGCGTCAACGTCGGCTCGACCGGTGTGCTGACCGCTTCGGCCGGCAGCACTGCGTCGGCGGGGAGCTATTCGGTCAACGTGACGCAGCTTGCGCAGTCACAATCGCTGGTGAGTGCGGGCCAGGCCAGCGCCACCACGGCGATCGGCAGCGGAACCATCACCATCGATTTCGGCACGATCAGCGGCGGCACGCTCGACAGCGCCACCGGCAAGTACACGGGCGCGACCTTCACGGCAGATGCAAGCCGCACGGCGGCGTCTATCACCATCGGAAGCACCAACAACACGCTGGAGGGAATTCGCGACGCGATCAACAGCGCCAACGCGGGTGTGACGGCGAGCATCGTGAACGATGGCAGTGGCACGCCCAACCGGCTCGTGCTGGCTTCCAGCAAGACCGGGGAAGCATCGAGCATGCGCATCTCCGTGACCGGCGACACGGCATTGCAGAATCTGCTGGGCAACGACCCGGCTGGCACCCAGAATCTTCAGCAGACCGTGGCGGCCCAGAACGCCAAGCTCACAGTCAACGGGATCGCCGTCACCAGCGCGACCAATACCGTCAGCGAGGCGGTTCAGGGCATGACCATGAACCTGGCCGGCGTCGGAACCACCAGTGTCGTGGCGCAGCCCAACACCTCATCGGTGCAGGCCGCGGTGAGCAATTTCGTGAACGCCTACAACCAGCTTCAGAGTACGGCCAGCACCCTGACGGCGTACGACGCCAGCACCAAGACCGGCGCCGCCTTGATGGGCGATTCGACGCTGCTGGCCCTCCAGGTCCGCATCCGGCAGGCGCTGACCACCCCCCAGGCCGGTGGGACCAATGACATGAAGGTGTTGTCGGAGGTCGGCGTGTCCTTTGAGAAGGACGGCACGCTGTCCCTCGATACGACCAAGCTCAGCAAGGCCCTTTCCAGCAATCTCGCTGGCGTCTCGAATCTCTTCGCGAGCGCCAGCGGCAGCACGACCGGCTACGGCAAGCAACTGAGCGCGCTGATCGACAACGTCACCTCGACCGGTGGCCTGCTGCAGGCGGCCACCGATGGCGTGTCCACCACGATCAAGCAGCTCGGAGACCAGTACGACGCGATGAAACTTCGCGTCGACGACACGGTGGCGCGCTACCGCACGCAGTTCACGCAGCTGGACGTGATGATCAGCAGCATGAACAACACGATGACCTACCTCAAGCAGCAGTTCGCTGCGATGTCCGGCACCAGCAGCAGCAGCTGATTTTCCGGTGGAGACGTCGATGTACACACCTCACAACTTCAGGACCGGCGCGGGCGCCTATGCGCGAGTTGGCGTCGAGTCCGGCGCGATGAGCGCATCGCCGCATCAACTGATCTGCATGCTCTTCGACGGCGCGACAACCGCCATCGGCATGGCGCGTCACCACATGGCCGGCAGCGATGTCGTCGCCAAGGGTCGTGCGATCTCGAAGGCGATCAACATCGTCGAGAACGGCCTCAAGGCGAGCCTCGATGCCGAGGCAGCCGGTCCCGCAGGGGCCGAATTGGTGAATAACCTCACCGTGCTCTACGACTACATCGTGCAACGGCTGCTCTACGCAAACCTGCGCAACGACGAGAACGCGCTCGATGAAGCCGATCGGCTGCTCGATGACATCGGCGGCGCCTGGCGCGAGATCGATGCCGGCGCGACGGCCGCCTGATGCCGCCATAAATTGAGAAGAAGAGGGACAACAACATGGCAGTCACGAGTGAAGTCGTCCATTGCTACAGCGAGCTCGCGATGCGTGTGTCGCTGATGGCTGAATTGGCGCGTGGAAAGGAATGGGGTCGGCTGCCGGAACTCGAGGCGCAGTGCTCTGCGCTGGTCGATCGGCTCAAGGTGCTGCAGCCGCTGGTCGTGCTGGACCCGGCGCAGTACGACGAGATGCGGCGCCTGATCGCGCGCATCTGTGTTGGCCAGGAAGAAGTCAGCGGCCTGGTGAAGCCGCAGATCGAGGAACTGATCGCACGCATGGGCTCGCTGCATCAGCAGCGGTCGCTGGGCAAGGCCTACGGCCGGCCGCACTGACCGGTACTGAGACGGCGCCATGATCGCTTTGTCCGGGTTGATCGACACGTTGCTCACTGCGAAGACATCGCCGCGGATGGACGTGCTCGCCATCAAGAGCGAGGCCGAGATCGGTCCGCCCGGACCGGCGATGCAGGTGGGCAAGGTCGCGAACGACGTGCGACTGCCGTCGAACGCGGCACTCGAAAGACTGGCGCCTGGCGCCCTCGGTGATGCGTCGCACCGCGAAGGCTCTCCGACGCGCGCCGCGAAGGCCGAGTTGTCGGCGGCGGCACGGGTCATCAGTGCGCTGCTGGCGGATGAGCATGGCGATGCAGGTCCGGTGCGCGGCGCCGCGCCTGCGTGGGCCTCCGCGAAGACGCCGGATGCGGGTGCGCTCGCGGGCACGCTGTCGCAGAACGTGTCGAACAGCGGGCTGTTCTACGAATCGCATCTCGCGGAATTCGCGGCGGGTGGCCGCACGTTGGCGCAAATGGCCCAGGAGCCGCAGGCGCGCTGGTCGGGTCCGGGGCTCGCAGTGGCGCTGGCGGCCGAGGCACAGCCGGCCGGGGCACAGCCGGTTGCCGCGGGTGCATCGCTGCCTTCGCCGCAGGCCGAAGCGCCGCAGCAGGTCGTCGCACAAGGCATCGCCCCGGCAGTCGATGAACTCGCTGCGAGTACCGGGAAACCTGCGGCTGCGCCGGCAGGGCAGGGCAGCACCGCCGGGGTACAGGAGCCGAAGGCTGCGATGGCACAGCCGGCTTCCGGAGATGCGCCGCTCGCCGTCGACGGCGAATCCCATCCTGAGGCCGCGCGCGTCCAGGCGGCCTACCGCTGGGCCGAACCGCCTGCGCTGATGCCCGAGGCCAGGCCCGAGCGCGCCGCCGCAGAAACCGTCACGGTTCGCCATGCAGGCAACACCGTGACAAACAGTCTCGCTCCTGTTGCGAACGAGATGATCCATCCGCAGTCCATTGCGCTCGTTCATCAGCAGCTTGATCTGCTCGCCACGTCGGTCTTCCGGTGGAGCGGCGAGGCTTGGCCCGGTGTGCCGATGCAATGGTCGATCGAGCAGGAGACGGACGAACGCGAGGCGCATGCCGGCGGCGAGGAAGCGGTGCGGCCCTGGTCGACCACGGTGTCGATGCATCTGCCCCGTCTGGGCGTGGTCGATGTGCGGCTCAGCCTCGTCGGCGCGGGCGTGCATGCACGCCTGAATGCGGCCGACGCCACCACCGTCGCCCGGTTGCAGGCGGATGGCGGCGCGCTCGCCCGGCGGTTCGATGCGATCGGACTGCGGCTGCAGGACTTCCAGGTTTCCGGGATGAATCCGTCATGAGCGCCGCCCGGCCGCCCGAAGGCGCTCGCACCGCAGTGCGAAGCACGGAGGTCACCCAATGACCACCGGTGCGGACGATCGCCACGGCGCGGTCGCGCTGTCGCATGCGGACACCGCGAAGGCGCCCGTGGTCGTGGCGAAGGGCTACGGCGTCGTCGCCGAATCGATCATGCGCGAAGCGAAGGCGAACGGGCTCTATGTGCACGAGTCCGCGGATCTCGTCCGGTTGCTGATGCAGGTGAACCTCGACCAGCAGATCCCGCCGCAGCTCTATCGCGCGGTGGCCGAGCTGATGGCCTGGATCCACCGTCTCGAAAGTGACACGAGCGCGAATCCGGGGCGGATGCCATGAAATATTTCACACGAAGAATCTTGAATTGATACTTTTTGTTTCGTGTTAATGATGATTCATAGAAAGAGAGAAAAATTGGCTCGGTGATTATTGGGTTATTGCTGGGTTGAATACTTTTTCATCCATCAATGAAACTGCATCGACCTTTTGTTGTACTCATTCTACTTACTTCCCGCCAGATGGGGTTTCTTGGAATTTTGAGTGGCTCAGGTTCGTGTCAGATAAGTCTCACTTTCTGGGACGAGAGATCCTGAAGATGTTAAGAATTGTTAGAACCTGCCGATAGACTAGAACCTGTATCAAACGGAGTGCAGAGTGGAATTGGATAACGAAGGCGCCGCGACGAATGGCGACATCTCGAAAGAGATCGGTGACATCAATCTCGCCTATATGCTGCTCGCGCAAAAGCTGGCCAAGCAGGATCGGGCAGCGGCCATGTATCGTTTGGGGGTCGGCCGCGAATTGGCGGATTTGCTGGCCAACATGTCTCTAACCCAGATCGTCAAAATGGCGGCGTCGAATTTCCTGCTTTGCAGTTTCCGCCTCGATGATCATCCGATGTTTGCCGTATTTGGCGAAGAAAAGGATACGACGCTGCAGCAGGCGCATATGTCGATCCTGGTGTCTGCGCGGAAAATCCAGTCGCGCGAAGCGGACGCAATGGCATGACGAAAAAAAGCGTTCTCGGCGAAGTGCGCGAGGTTCAATTGGCCATCGAGCTGATCGAACTCGGTGCGCGGCTCCAATTTCTCGAATCGGAAGTCGGTCTGAGCCGCGAACGCCTGATCCGTCTTTACAAGGAATTGAAGGGCGTTTCGCCGCCAAAGGGCCTTTTGCCTTTTTCGACGGATTGGTACATGACCTGGCTGGCCAATATCCATTCCTCGATGTTCTACAACATGTACCGCTTCATGCTGGAAGAGGCGGACGAGACCCCGCTGCGCGCGCTCATCAAGAGCTATCGCCTGTACATGGAGCAGATCGAGGCCCATGGTGGCGAGGTCGTGCTGGACTTCACGCGCGCCTACACGATGGTGCGCTTCTTCGAGAGCGACATGCTCCAGCTGAGCACCTGCAGCCGCTGCGGCGGCCGCTTCGTCGCGCATGCGCACGACAACAAGCACGGCTACGTGTGCGTGCTCTGCCGTCCGCCGTCGCGCGCGGGCAAGGCGCGTGGTCCGAAGCGTGTGGAGGCGCCGGCTGAAAGCGAATCCGCGTCCGACACCGTTCTGGCGCGTGCCCAACCGCAGGTCGCGGCCAGCGGCCACTGAGGCGATTCATTCAATTCGAAATCGAACCCATTTGATTTGACGCCTGAGGGCAAAAGGGGAAGCGTGTGCTGGTGCTGGTCGGATATCTGGTGGTGGTGGGAACCGTTTTCGGGGGCTATGCCCTCATGGGCGGTCATTTCGGCGTCCTGTTCCAGCCGATCGAAGTGCTGATGATCGGGGGCGCCGCATTGGGCGCTTTCATTGCCGGCAACAACGGCAAGACGATCAAGGCGACGATGAAGGAATTGCCGCTGCTCCTGCGATCGTCCAAGCACAACCAGCAGCTCTACATGGACCTGCTTGCCTTGCTGTACGAGCTGCTCGCCAAGGCGCGCAAGGAGGGCATGATGAAGCTCGAGTCCGACGTGGAGAACCCCAAGGACAGCGAGATCTTCAACCGCTATCCGGAGATCATGGGCGAGCACGAACTGATGGAGTTCCTCTGCGACTACCTGCGCCTGATGGTGAGCGGCAACACCGACGCCTTCGAGATCGAGGCGCTGATGGACCACGAGATCGAGACCATCCGCCACGAGGCCGAGGTGCCTTCGCACAGCCTGGCACGTGTCGGTGATGCGCTTCCTGCACTGGGCATCGTGGCCGCGGTGCTGGGTGTGGTGCATGCGCTCGGCTCGGCCAACCTCCCGCCTTCCGAAATGGGCTCGCTGATCGCCCACGCGATGGTCGGTACCTTCCTCGGCGTGCTGATGGCCTATGGCTTCGTGATGCCGCTGGCGACCGTGATCGACCAGAAGGTCGAAGAGGGCATGAAGGTCTTCCAGTGCGCGAAGGTCACCCTGCTGGCGAGCCTGAACGGCTATGCGCCCCAGCTGGCGGTGGAGTTCGGCCGCAAGGTGCTGTTCTCGACCGAGCGCCCGACTTTCAGCGAGCTCGACGAGCACGTGCGCGAAGTCAAGGCCCGCTGAAATGAGAACACCCCCAGCCTCGCCCACTTCGTGTGGCTCTGCACCCCCTCAAGGGGGCGCACCCTGGCGGCCCGGCGAAGCCGGTTCCGCGGGTGCTCCCGAAAGAGGCTGCTTTGCGGCCATCGGAGTGATGCACTGCGATAGAAGCGTGGAGGCGATGAGGTGAGCGCAGAAAAGCATCGCGTCATCATCAAGAAGGTCGCCGGGGGTGGCGGCGGCCACCATGGCGGCGGCTGGAAGATCGCCTACGCCGACTTCATGACGGCCATGATGGCCTTCTTTCTCGTGATGTGGCTCCTGTCGATCTCGACGCCGAAGCAGCGCGAAGGCATTGCCGAGCACTTCCGCATGCCGCTGAAGGTGGCCCTGAGCGGCGGCGAGAAGAGCAGCCTGAGTTCGAGCGTCATCCCCGGGGGAGGCCCGGACCCGATCGCCGAGGAAGGCGAGGAGAAGCTCTCCGACGCCGAGCGCGCCGAGATGGAAGACGCCTCGCGCCTGGCCGACATGAAGAAGCGGCTGGACGACCTGATCGAGAACAGCCCGCTCTTCAAGCAACTGCGCTCGCAGATCCTGATCGACATCACGACCGAAGGCCTGCGCCTGCAGATCGTGGACAGCGACAAGCGTCCGATGTTCGACCTCGCGAGCGCGCGCGTCGTGCCGCACATGCGGGCGATCCTGCGCGAGCTGGGCCCGACGCTCAACGACCTGCCCAACAAGATCACCCTGTCGGGCCACACCGATGCCATCGTCTACACCAACGGCGACAAGGCCTACGGCAACTGGGAGCTGTCGGCCGACCGAGCCAACGCATCGCGGCGCGAGCTCGTGATGGGCGGGATGAACGAGAACAAGGTGCTGCGCGTCGTCGGCCTGGCCGACAGCATGCACCTGGACAACGCGGACCCGCGCAACCCGATCAACCGGCGCATCAGCATCATCGTCCTGAACCGCCAGACGCAGGACCGCATCGAGCGCGAGAACAGCGGAGAACTCAACAAGCCGAGAGTCGGCACATCGTTGCCCGCAAGCACGGAGGCCGCCGACGTGAAGCCGACGTCCTTCAAACCATCCGCGCCCACCCAGTAGCAGCGAAGCAAAAAAATGGACCTCAGTCAGTTTTCCCAAGCATTCTTTGTCGAAGCCATCGAGCTTCTGGCCGAGATGGAGCAGCTGCTCCTCGAGCTCGATGTCGATTTGCCGGACATCGAACAGCTCAACGCCATCTTTCGTGCGGCCCATTCGATCAAGGGCGGCGCGGCCACCTTCGGCTTTTCGGCCTTGACCGAAACGACGCACCTGCTGGAGACCCTCCTGGACCGGGCGCGCCATGCACAGCTTCGCCTGAGCGCTCCCATGATCGATGCCTTTTTGGAAACGAAGGACGCCTTGCAAGAACAACTCACTGCCTACCAGGCTGGCAAAGAACCCGAGCCTGACATGGTGGCGCACATCTGCGCCGTGCTCCAGAAACTCGCGCTCGAGACCGCCGATGGCAAGACGCTCGCGGCGGCACCTGCACCCACACCCGCGCCCGCACCGGCGCCCGTGGCGGCCGCAGCGCCCGCGCCCGAGGCGTCCGATTCAGCCGGCGCGCTGCGCATCCGGCTGAGCGGCCTGTCGGACAGCGAGTGCGACCTGCTCGCTGACGAACTCGCCAACCTCGGCAAGATCGTCTCGCGCACGCGCAGCAATGAACAGTTGACGGTGATGCTCGACACCACCTGCGAGCCCGACGAGATCATCGCGGTGTGCTGCTTCGTCATCGACGAGTCGCAGATCGACATTGCGCGCGAAGTCCCCGCGCCGGCAGCCGAGGCCGAACCCGCCGCAGCCGAACCCGTTGCCGCTGCCGCGCCCGTGGCGCCGGCCGCCGAACCCGTGCGTGCGCAAACCGCTGCAGCGCCAGCTCCTGCTGCCGCTGCGCCTGCGGCGGGCGCGGCTGCGGCTGCAAAGGAATCGAGCTCGATCCGCGTGGATGTCGAGAAGGTCGACCAGCTCATCAACCTCGTGGGCGAACTGGTCATCACGCAATCCATGCTCACGCAGGCCGCGACGATGCTCGACCCGGTGGCCTACGAGCGCTTCCTCAGCGGCCTCGGTCATCTGGAACGCAACGCCCGCGACCTGCAGGAATCGGTCATGTCCATCCGCATGATGCCGATGGATTACGTCTTCAGCCGCTTCCCGCGCGTGATCCGCGACGTGAGCGCCAAGCTCGGCAAGCAGGTGCGCCTGGACACGTTCGGCAAGGAGACGGAACTCGACAAGGGCCTGATCGAGCGCATCATCGATCCGCTCACGCACCTGGTGCGCAACAGCCTCGACCACGGCATCGAAACGCCCGACATCCGGACCGCCAAGGGCAAGGAGGCGACCGGGCAGCTGCTGTTGTCCGCGCAGCACCATGGCGGCAACATCGTGATCGAAGTCAGCGACGACGGCGCCGGCCTCAACCGCGAGAAGATCCTCGCCAAGGCCATGCAGCAGGGGCTCGCGGTGAGCGAGACGATGCCCGACGAGGAAGTCTGGCAGCTCATCTTCGCGCCGGGCTTCTCGACCGCGGAGCAGGTGACCGACATCTCGGGCCGCGGCGTCGGCATGGACGTGGTCAAGCGAAACATCCAGGAGATGGGCGGGCACGTCGAGATCCAGTCGCGCGGCGGCTACGGAACGACCACCCGCATCGTGCTGCCGCTGACGCTCGCGATCCTCAACGGCATGTCGGTCAAGGTGGGCAGCGAGGCCTACATCCTGCCGCTGTCCTACGTGATCGAGTCGCTGCAGCCGCTGCCGGAGCACCTGCATTCGATCACCAGCGACGGCCATGTCATCAAGGTGCGCGGCGAATACCTGCCGCTGATCGAGCTGCACCGCGTGTTCGACGTGTCGGGCGCGCAGGCGAACCCGACGCAGGGCATCCTCGTGATCGTGCAGGCCGACGACGCGCGCTTCGCGCTCCTGGTGGACGAACTGCTCGGCCAGCACCAGGTGGTGGTGAAGAACCTCGAGACCAACTATCGCAAGGTGCCCGGCATCTCGGCGGCCACCATCCTCGGCGACGGCAGCGTGGCTTTCATCATCGACGTCGGCGCGATGCCACGCATCCAGCGCGCGCAAGCGGCCAGCGCCGCCGCGCTCGCCGGTGCCTCGAGGATGACACCCGTCGAGGCTTGAGCGCTCTCATGCAATTGCCCCGTGATCCGGTTGCGACCGGGTGCGTGATTCGCGAATTTGACGGAGACACTTGCCATGCGTTTTGACTTCTTTCGCCGCCCTGGATCGAAGGGCGACGTCGCGGTCGATGAACTGGTGACACCGGTGGCGCATGGCAGCCAGGAGTCATCGCCGGAGAGTGCGCTGCTGGAAGAGGCGGAGGCCAACGGCTACGTGGGCTACGCGCTGCAGGTCGATGCGCAGATGCGCGTGCAGGGCATGCGCTTCGCCTGGCGCGATGCGACTGGCGGTGCCGACGCTTCCGCGCAATGCAAGGCGCTGATCGAGTGCATCGCGAAGCATCTCAACCCGTCCAGGGGCTGGCGCCTCGGGCGGTTGGCCGTGTACCTCGACGTCACGGTCGATGCGCTGTTCCTCAACGAGTTGCAGGCGCTCCCGCCGGGAAACGTGGTGCTGTGCATGGGCATGGAGCATCTGGCCGACCCCGACACGCGCTCGATGCTGCTCTTCCTGCGCGAGCAGGGCTTCGGCTTCATGCTGCGCGATGCACAGGCGCTGCCACAGGACGCCGAGCTGCTCGAGATCATCACGCACTTCGACGTGGGTGCGGGAAGTCTGGCGCTGATTGCCGAAGTGCGGGAGAGCGAGCCGGTCGGGCGTGCACCGATCCAGCTCATCGCGACGCGCGTGAACGGATGGGACGACTTCGAGATCTGCGCGGAATACCGCGTCGATGTGTTCGTCGACGGCCGTCTGCCGCCCCCGCCGGTGAAGGAAGTCGGTGAGCTGCAGCCTGAGTCGCTGCTGATCGTGCGGCTGATGCAGATGCTCAAGCGCAACGAGAACCTGCGCTCGATCGAGGCAGCGCTCAAGCGCGATGCGGCGCTCACCTACCGGCTGCTGCGTCACATCAATTCGCCGGCGATCGGCGTGGGCGTGGAGATCACGTCGCTGCGGCATGCGGTCTCGATGCTCGGCTACCAGCCGCTCTTCCGCTGGCTTTCGCTGCTGCTGGCGACCAGCAACCGCACGAGCTCCCACTTCATGATGAAGCGCGCGATCATGCGCGGCCGCTTCGTCGAGCTGATGGGGCAGGGCATGCTGCCTGCGAGCGATTCCGACAACCTGTTCGTGGTCGGGATGTTCTCGCTCATCGACCAGCTCCTGGGTCTGACGATGGAAGAGGTCCTGAGCAAGGTGCAACTGACCGAAGCGGTGCAGCAGGCCATCCTGTCGCGCAAGGGGGTCTATGCACCCTTCCTGTCGCTCGTGGAGGCCTGTGAGACGGGCAGTGGCGACGCGCCGCGGCTCGCCGAGGCGCTGTTCGTCAGCGCGGGCCAGGTCAACGCTGCGCACTTGTCTGCAATGGTCTGGTCCCAGGAGGCCAGCGCGCTCGAAATGGCCTAAACCCCGGGGACTCGCTGCCGATATACAGGCATGCAAGGCTGGCCCTTCACCCATCGATCCATCGCAGGCGGGGCTCGCCAGGCACCTTGAAAGCAACGCACCGACGATGGCAGTGAACACCGAATTCCTCTTCACCGACGGCGACTTCGCGAAAGTGCGAACGCTGATCCACCGCCGTGCTGGCATCGCCCTTGGCGAGCAGAAGCGACAGATGGTCTACAGCCGACTGTCCAGGCGGTTGCGCGAGCTGCGGCTGCCCGAGTTCTCGGCCTACCTGGAAATGCTCGAATCGAGCCAGGACGGCGACGAGTGGCAGTCGTTCATCAACTCGCTGACCACGAACCTGACCTCCTTCTTCCGCGAGGCGCATCACTTCCCGGTGCTGGCCGAGCACGTGCGCAAGGCGCAGCAGCCGGTCACCGTCTGGTGCGCGGCGGCCTCGACGGGCGAGGAGCCCTATTCGATCGCGATCACGCTGATGGAAGCCCTCGGCGCACGCGCGAGCTCGGCGAAGGTGATCGCCACCGACATCGACACCGCAGTGCTGGCGAAGGCCCAGGCGGGCGTCTTCACCGCCGAGCAGGTGAGCCGGCTGTCGCCCGAGCGGCTGCGGCGGTTCTTCAACAAGGGCACCGGCGCGAATGCGGGCAAGGTCCGCGTGCGGTCCGAAGTGGCGGCGATGGTGAAGTTCTCCCGGCTCAACCTGCTCGACCCGTCATGGGCGGTGAAGGAGCCGGTGGACGCGATCTTCTGCCGCAACGTGATGATCTATTTCGACAAGCCGACGCAGAAGAAGGTGCTCGACCGCTTCGCGCCGCTGCTCAAGCCGGGCGGGCTGCTGTTCGCCGGGCATTCGGAGAATGCGTCGCTCGTCAACCAGACCTTCAAGCCGCTGGGGCATACGGTCTATGAGCTGGCGCGCGGCGCCGCGAAGGCGGTTGCGGCATGAACTCGGTCGCCCCCGGTTCGGTTGCAAGCCACCACTACTTCGATCGCGACGTCGGCAGCATGGCGGTGAAGCTGCTGCCGTCGGAGTACTACGTCACCACGACCGACACGGTGCTGACCACGGTGTTGGGCTCGTGCGTGTCGGCGTGCCTCGTGGACATCGACAACGGGGTCGCGGGCATGAACCACTTCATGTTGCCGGACGACGGCGACGCGAGCACGCGCGACCAGGCCGAGTCGATGCGCTACGGCGCCTACGCGATGGACGTGCTGATCCGCGAGCTGCTCCGTGCCGGTGCACGCCGCGAGCGGCTCCAGGCGAAAGTCTTCGGCGGCGGTGCGGTGCTCGCCAACATGACCACGCTCAACATCGGCGACCGGAATGCGGACTTCGTGCTGCGCTACCTGCGTGCCGAGCGCATCGCCGTCGCTGCACAGGACTTGCGCGGACCCTACGCGCGGCGCGTGTGCTTCATGCCGTCGAGCGGCAAGGCGGTGGTGCGCAAGCTGCGCGGGCAGGCCGATGTGCAGACCATTCAGCAGGAGGAGGGCGAGCTGCTTCGCAAGCTGGTCGGTCCTCGCGCGAACCCCGGCCCGTACAGGCCCAACAACAATGCCGTCGGCGACTCGAGCCCACTGGCGAAGAACAAAGGAAGCTGGTGAGCACGAACAACGCAAACAAGATCAGGGTGCTGTGCGTCGACGATTCGGCGCTGATCCGCAGCGTGATGACCGAGATCATCAACAGCCAGCCCGACATGACGGTCGTCGGGACGGCGGCCGATCCGATCGTCGCGCGGGAACTGATCAAGCAGACCAATCCCGACGTGCTGACGCTCGACGTGGAAATGCCGCGCATGGACGGGCTCGAGTTCCTCGAGAAGCTCATGCGTCTGCGGCCGATGCCGGTGGTGATGGTCTCGTCGCTGACGGAGCGCGGTTCCGAGATCGCGCTGCGCGCGCTGGAGCTGGGCGCGATCGATTTCGTGACCAAGCCGCGCCTGGGCGTCCGCGACGGGCTGCTGAACTACACCGAGCTGATCGCGGGCAAGATCCGCACCGCATCTTGCGCGCGGCTGTTGCCGGCGCGCGGTGGCGCGGCCGCCAAACCACAGGGAGAGGTCGCGCAGGAAGCGCTGCTGAGCAGCCCGCTGCTGAGCACCGAGAAGCTCATCATCATCGGCGCATCCACCGGCGGCACGGAGGCGATCCGCGAAGTCCTGCAGCCTTTGCCGCCCGACTGCCCGGCAGTGCTCATCGCGCAGCACATGCCGGCGGGATTCACGAAGTCCTTCGCGCAGCGGCTGGACGGCCTGTGCCGCATCACCGTCAAGGAGGCCGAGCACGGCGAGCGGGTGCTGCCGGGCTATGCCTACATCGCACCGGGCGCCTACCACCTCTCGCTCGCGCGCAGCGGCGCCAACTATGTTGCGCATCTCGATCAGGAACCCCCGGTGAACCGTCACCGGCCGTCGATCGACGTGCTCTTTGATTCCGCGGCTAAACATGCGGGCAAGAACGCGATCGGAATGATCCTCACCGGCATGGGCAAGGACGGTGCGGAAGGCCTCCTGCGCATGAAGAAGGCCGGCGCCCACACGCTGGCCCAGGATGAAGCGAGCTGCGTGGTCTTCGGCATGCCGAAGGAAGCGATTGCATTGGGTGCGGCCGATGAGGTCGTGCCGTTGGGAGAGATGAGCCGCCGTGTGCTGGCCCATCTACGTACGTTCGGTGCGCGGACTAATCGTGTCTAACCCCCAGCCTCGCCCACTTCGTGTGGCTCTGCACCCCCTTTCAGGGGGCGCACCCGGCGGCCCGGCGGAGCCGGTTCCGCGGGTGCCCTGGGTTGGGGTGCGTCGGCAATTTGGGCGTGAGAGTGTGTTGGAAATTGCAGTGAACTTTTGGAGCAAATGAACGTGATCGACAAGAGCATCAAGATCCTGGTTGTGGATGACTTCCCGACCATGCGGCGCATCGTGCGCAACCTTCTGAAGGAACTCGAATTCCTCAACGTCGACGAGGCCGAGGACGGCGCGGCAGGCCTGGAGAAGCTGCGCGGCGGCAGCTTCGGGTTCGTGGTCTCGGACTGGAACATGCCCAACATGGACGGCCTGACGATGCTGCAGAACATCCGTGCCAATCCGGAGCTGTCGAAGCTGCCGGTGCTGATGGTGACGGCCGAGGCCAAGAAGGAAAACATCGTGGCCGCCGCGCAGGCCGGCGCGAACGGCTATGTGGTGAAGCCTTTCACTGCCGCGACGCTGGAAGAGAAGATCACCAAGATCTTCGAGAAGCTGGCCAAGTGACCTTTTGCGGAGCGCATCGCGCGCACCGCGGAGCAAATCAAATGAATCAAACCATCGACAACGATCACGGGAACACCGCTGAACAGTTGCTGGGCCGCATCGGGCAGCTGACGCGCCAGTTGCGTGAAGGCATGCGCGAGCTGGGCCTCGACAAGCAGGTCGAGAAGGCCGCGCAGGCGATTCCCGGTGCGCGCGACCGCCTCAACTACGTGGCGGAAACCACGGAGCGGGCCGCGCATCGCGCGCTGAACGCGATCGACATCGCGCAGCCGCTGCAGGAAGGGCTTGCCAACGACGCCAAGGGCCTCACGCAGCGTTGGGACGAGTGGTTCAAGAACCCGATCGAGCTCGATCATGCGCGCCAGCTCGTGACGGACACGCGCGAGTACCTGGGCGACGTGCCGCAGAAGGCCAGCGCGATCAATGCGCAGCTCATGGAGATCCTGATGGCGCAGGACTTCCAGGACCTGACCGGCCAGGTCATCAAGAAGATGATGGAAGTGGTCAACGAGGTCGAGACGCAGTTGCTGCAAGTGCTGATCGACAACTCGCCGGCCGAGAAGCGGCAGGAGATCGTTGCTTCGAACAGCCTGATGAACGGACCGCAGATCAAGGCCGGCAATCCCGAAGCGGTGACCGACCAGTCGCAGGTCGACGACCTGCTGGCGAGCCTGGGGTTTTGACCCGGCGATTGGGAGAGAAGGGGGGCGTTACTCCCCTTGATCGGGCGATTGTTCCAGCCCGGTGGATCGAATAATCAGCCACGAGCCGGTGGTCTTCACCGATGCTCGATGGAGCATGAATGGCTGAGGAAAGCGATCTCGAAAAAACGGAACCTGCCTCTGCGCGGCGCCTGGAGAAGGCGCGCGAAGAAGGCAACGTCGCCCGGTCCCGCGAGCTGACCACGCTGGTCATGCTGGGCACCGCCATTGGCGGCCTGTGGTTCTCGGCGGCGTCGCTCGGCGGCACCATGGAACATGCGCTGCGCAAGGGCCTGCGCTTCGAACGCGACTCGGCGTTCGATCCGTCGCAGATGATGGTCCAGGCCGGTTCGATGGTGCTGCACGCGCTCATGGCGATTGCACCGCTGTTCGTGATGATGGTGGTGGCCGCGGTGGTCGCGCCGATGATGCTCGGCGGCTGGCTGTTCTCGGGCAAGGCGGTGTCGCCGGACTTCGGCAAGCTCAACCCGGTCGCCGGCATCGCGCGGATGTTCTCGGCGCAATCGCTCGTCGAACTCGTCAAGGCGCTGTCGAAGTCGGCGCTGATCGGCGGCGTCGCCTGGCTGGTGATCGCACGCGATCTCGACGGCGTGATGCAGCTCATGACGCTGCCGGTGAGCGCCGCGATTCCGCAGACCATCATGATCGTCGCGCGCGACTGTGCGCTGATCGCTGCCGCGCTGCTGGTGGTGGCGATGATCGACGTCCCCTGGCAGCTCTTCAGCTACTACCGCAAGCTGCGCATGTCGCGCGAGGACCTGCGCCAGGAGCACAAGGAAAGCGAAGGCGATCCGCAGATCAAGGCGCAGATCCGTCGCCAGCAGCAGGCGATCGCACGTCGCCGGATGATGTCCGAGGTGCCGAAGGCCGACATCGTCGTCACGAACCCGACGCACTTCGCGGTGGCCCTCAAGTACGTCGACGGCGACATGCGCGCTCCGCGCGTGGTCGCCAAGGGCACCGACCTGATCGCACAGCGCATCCGCGAACTCGCGGTGGCGCACAAGGTGGCGGTGCTCGAGGCGCCGCCGCTCACGCGGGCGCTCTACAAGCACGCGCGGCTGGGTGACGAGATCCCGTCCGGCCTCTACACCGCGGTCGCCGAAGTGCTCGCCTGGGTCTACCAGCTCAAACGCTGGAAGAACGAGGGCATCGGCGATGCGCCACGCACACCAACCGACCTGCCGATTCCCGAGGCGCTCGCCTACACACCGAAGACCGCATGAATTCCATGGCCAGCTTGATGCGTCTACCGACGCAAATGTTCTCCGGCAACCAGTTCAAGGGGCTGGCGGGGCCGATCCTCATCATCCTCATCCTGAGCATGATGGTGCTGCCGCTGCCGCCCTTCCTGCTCGACCTGCTGTTCACCTTCAACATCGCGATGTCGGTGATGGTGCTGCTGGTGAGCATGTACACGATGAAGGCGCTGGATTTCGCGGCCTTCCCGGCGGTGCTGCTGTTCTCGACGCTGCTGCGCCTGTCGCTCAACGTCGCATCCACGCGCGTGGTGCTGATGCACGGTCATACCGGGCCCGACGCGGCGGGCAAGGTGATCGAGGCCTTCGGGCACTTCCTCGTGGGCGGCAACTTCGCGGTCGGCGTGATGGTGTTCATCATCCTCGTGATCATCAACTTCATGGTGATCACCAAGGGCGCGGGCCGGATCGCCGAGGTCGGCGCGCGCTTCATGCTCGACGCGATGCCCGGCAAGCAGATGGCGATCGACGCCGACCTCAACGCGGGCCTCATCGGCGAGGACGTCGCCCGCAAGCGCCGCACGGAAGTCGCGCAGGAGGCCGACTTCTACGGCTCGATGGACGGTGCCAGCAAGTTCGTGCGCGGCGACGCGGTTGCCGGCCTCATGATCATGGTCATCAACATCATCGGCGGCCTGGTGGTCGGCGTGGTGCAGCATGGACTGGACTTCTCGACCGCCGGCACGACCTACACGCTGCTGGCGATCGGCGACGGCCTGGTCGCGCAGATCCCGGCGCTGGTGATCTCGACCGCGGCCGGCGTGATCGTGTCGCGCGTGACGACCGAAGAAGACGTGGGCCGCCAGCTCACCGGGCAGCTGTTCTCGAACCCGCAGGTGCTGTTCCTCACGGCCGGCATCATCGGCCTGATGGGGATGATCCCCGGCATGCCGAACCTGGCCTTCCTGCTGATCGCGGGGGCGCTGGCCTGGGGCGGCCGTGCGCTGTTGCGCCGCAAGCCGCGCGCCGCGGCGGCGCAGGCCACGGCCACGCAGGTGTCGCAGGTGCCGGCGGCTGAGGCGACCGAAGCCAGCTGGGACGATGTCGCGATGGTCGACCCGCTCGGCATGGAAGTCGGCTACCGCCTGATCCCGCTGGTGGACCAGTCGCAGCAGGGCGAGCTGCTGGGCCGCATCAAGAGCATCCGCAAGAAGATCGCGCAGGAGATCGGCTTCCTGGTGCCGGTGGTGCACATCCGCGACAACCTGGAGATCAAGCCCAACAGCTACGTCATCAGCCTCAAGGGCGTGGAGATCGGCCGCGGCGAAGCCTTCCCGAACCAGTGGATGGCGATCAACCCGGGGCAGGTCACCGGCAGTCTGCCCGGCACGCCGACGACGGACCCGGCCTTCGGCCTGCCGGCGGTGTGGATCGACGGCAGCCTGCGCCAGCAGGCGCAGATCTACGGCTACACCGTGGTCGATGCGTGCACCGTGATGGCGACGCACCTGAACCACCTGATCCAGACGCACGCGGCGGAACTGCTCGGCCGGCAGGAAGTGCAGCAGCTGCTCGACCAGATCACCAAGACCGAGCCGAAGCTCACCGAAGACCTCGTGCCCAAGGTCGTGTCGCTCAGCACGCTGCACAAGGTGCTGCAGAACCTGCTCGACGAGGAAGTCTCGATCCGCGACATGCGCACCATCCTCGACGTCATTGCCGAGCATGCGCCCACGACCAAGGATGCGACCGAGCTCACGTCGATGGTGCGCCTCGCACTGGGCCGGGCGATCACGCAGCAGCTGTTCCCGGGCGATGCCGAACTGCACGTGATCGGCCTCGATGCGTCGCTCGATGCCGTCCTGCAGCAGGCCATGACCAGCAGCAGCGGCATCGAACCCGGCCTTGCCGACAACCTGCTGCGCCAGACGCAGGCGGCCATCACGCGGCAGGAGCAGATCGGCCTGGCGCCGGTGCTCGTGGTGCAGCACTCGCTGCGCGTGCTGCTCGCGCGCTTCCTGCGGCGCAGCCTGCCTCAACTGAAGGTGCTCTCCCACGCGGAGATCCCTGACACCCGCAACATCAAGATCACCGCCACCATTGGAGGAAGAGCGTGAGTATCCCGACAGACGTGCGGACCACGGCCCGCAGATTCTTTGCCGCAACCAGCCGCGAGGCGCTGCGCCTGGTGCGCGAGGCCCTCGGCGCGGAGGCCATCGTCCTCAGCAACCGCGCATCGGCCGAAGGGGTCGAGATCGTGGCCATGCTGGAGAGCGATGTCACGCAGGCGCTGCAGAGCGCCGCGCCGATGGAGCCGGTGAGCGCGCCTGCGCCGGTCGTGCCGGCTCGGGTCGTCGCGCCCGCGGTGGCTGCCGAGCCCCCGGCGCCCGTTGCACCTGTCGCCGCCGCCATTCCGGCGCCGGCACCGGTCGTTGCGGCCCCCGCGGCTCAGGCGAGGCCCGAGCCGCAACCCGCCGCGGCGCAAACCGACGTGGTGCTGAGCGAACTCCACTCGATGCGCGGCATGATCGAGGAACAGCTCGCCAGCGTCGTGTGGAACGACAAGCAGCGACAGGACCCGGTGCGCGGCCGCCTGCTGCGCACGCTGCTCGGCGCAGGCTTCAGCGCGCGTCTTTCGAAGGCGCTGCTCGAAAAGCTGCCCACCGGCCAGACCTACGCACAGGGCATGGCCTTCGCGCGCTCGGAGCTGATCCGCGCGCTGCCGGTGCATGAGGACGAGGACGCGCTGCTGTCGCAGGGTGGCGTCTATGCGCTCATGGGGCCGACCGGCGTCGGCAAGACGACGACCACCGCGAAGCTCGCCGCGCGCTGCGTGATGCGCTTCGGCGCCGACAAGCTCGCGCTGGTGACCACCGACAGCTACCGGATCGGCGCCTACGAGCAATTGCGCATCTACGGCCAGATCCTCGACGTGCCGGTGTACGGCGTGAAGGACGCGGCTGACCTGCACCTGGTGCTGCAGGACCTGCGCGACAAGCACATGGTGCTGATCGACACCGTCGGCATGAGCCAGCGCGATCGCGCGGTGTCGGACCAGATCGCGATGCTGTGCAGCACCCACCGGCCGGTGAAGCGGCTGCTGCTGCTCAACGCGACCAGCCACGGCGACACGCTCAACGAAGTGGTCCATGCCTATCGCCATGGCGGCGGCAACGAGCTCGCGGGCTGCATCTTCACGAAGATGGACGAGTCCACGCACCCGGGCGCGCTGATCGACACCGTGATCCGCCACCGCCTGCCGGTGCACTACATCTCCAGCGGGCAGAAGGTGCCCGAGAACCTGATGCCCGCCGATCGCGCGCAGCTGGTGGACAGCGTCTTCCAGCCGCGGCGCCACAACGCGCTGTTCGTGCCGAGCGAAGTCGAGATGCAGGACGAGCCGGCGGGCACCGCGCCGTCCGCGCAAGTGGTGCAGGCGCAGGCCGAGACCGACCGTCTGCGCACGCAGTACCAGAACCTCATCCGCGCGATGGCGCACGACGCGCAGGAACTCGCGACCGCCGCCGGCGCGCTCGCCGGAGCGCAGATCGGCTTCGAAGCGGCGCGGCGGTTCTGGCGCCATGCGGGCGACGAAGGTATCAGCCAGAAAGCGGTGCAGGACGACCTGATGGTGCACGCCCGCAGCGAGATCGCCGTGGGTTGCGACAGCCATGTGCTCGCGTTGTCGGGGCAGGTGAGCCTGCGCTCGAACGCCGGGGACGATGTCTACGAGTGCCAGAGCAGCCTGCTCCTGTCCGACCGCAGCGGGCAGCCGCTGTCGGCGCCGAACCAGTGGCTGTCCACCGCGGCGACGCGCGGCAGCGATGCGCGCCGCAAGCCGGGCGCGCGCCAGGTGCAGTGGCTGCGCCAGCAAGTTCTGGGCAAGCCGGTGGTGCACCTGCTGCCGAGGTTGCCTGCAGTCGAACTGATGGCCGAGTGGCAGTCGCAGAACCAGCAATGGCTGGCCCGCGTGCCCGGCTCCACCAGCGTGATTGAGCTGCGTACCGGCGAGTCGAGCGCGCTGGCGCGCATCGACGCCGAATTCAGCGAGCCGGTGCCGACCGTCTTCAAGGGCAAGCCGGCGATGCAATGCGAGGCCCACGCGATGGTCCAGCTGCGCGTCAGTGCCGACAAGCCCGCGCTGCCGCCGCTGCGCGGCGTGGTGCGGCGCGTGCTCGATGAGCGGGGCCAGAAGATCCTCGCGCAGACCTGCCTGCTGTCGAACGTGGACATGCGCGTCACTGCGCGCCAGCTCGCGCAGTGGCAGGCCTGGGCAGCCGACGCGGAGCCGTGCTTCCGCCTCATCCGCCAGGGCCTGCAACTTGCGGGCGGCATGGGCGAGCTGGGCGATCCGGACATGCTCAAGCGTCTGCTGATCGCGGGCCAGGTGACCACCACCGCGTGGCGCCTGCTGCACGCCAGGGGCGAGTGGGCGGACCGTGCGCGCGTGCTGCTCAACGAGTTGACGGGGCGCCCCGCCAAGTCGACCCGGCCGCTCACCGGCAACGCGCTGTACCTGGGCGTGAGCAAGCTCTTCGTGTTGCTGGAAGCGCTAGGCACCGAGTCGACCGCGCCGATGCAGCCGCAACTGCGCGCCATGGAAAAGCAGGCTTGAGGAGCATCGCATGAGCAAGCTGGTTGCGGATCAGGCGGACGGACTGCGCCGCCTCCTGGCGAACACGCCGACGCGCGTCATCGCGATCGCGGGCATGAGCCGCGGCGACGGCGGGACCACCACCGCGATGAATCTCGCGGCGGCGCTGGTGCATCAGGGCAAGGACGTCTCGCTGATCGACGAGCAGGATCCGGATCGCGCCTCGGCCGGAGCGGCATGGGGCGTCGATGTGCCGGGCAGGGCGGCCGAATGCGGCGTGGAAGTGCTGCCGTCGCCGCATCCGTCGATCGATCCGAGGACGCTTCGCCGCAGTGGCGTGGTGCTGATCGATGCCGCACTCGACGACGAAGGCCGGCTGTCGCCGCTCGCGCAGCGTGCGGACGAACTGGTGCTGGTGCTGCAGCCGAGCGCCGCGTCGATCACGGCGGCCTATGCGGGCATCAAGCGCCTGCACTACGCGCACGGCCTGATGCAGATCCGCTTCCTGGTCAACCGCGCATCGGGCATCGAAGAGGCGCAGAAGATCATGAGCAACCTCGCCAACACCGGCAGCCGCTATCTCGCGGTGTCGCTGGAGCCGGCGGGCTGGGTTCATGCCGATGCGCACCATGCCGATGCCCGGCGTCTCGGCCGTACGGTGGTGGAAGCGTTTCCGGCGAGCCCGGCCGCGGTGGACTTCCGCCGCATCGCCGCCGACGTGCTGCGCTGGCCATGGCGCACACCCGCACGCACGGTGCGGTCGAACGACCATGCCATGAACGACAGCCGCATCGCGATGTCTGCGCCGCGCGCACTCCACATGCCGAGCGCCGCCGTCGCCTGAATCAGATCAACCCGAACAACGCAACAAGGACCGCACGTGTACACCGCCCAGGGAACCATCGAGAAGTCCCATCTGCTGGAGCAGCATCAGCCGCTGGTGCGCCGCATCGCGCTGCAGATGATCGCCAAGCTCCCCGCCAGCGTCGAACTCGACGATCTGATCCAGGCCGGCATGATCGGCCTGCTGGATGCGTCGAGCCGCTACCAGGACAACAAGGGTGCGCAGTTCGAGACCTTCGTGAGCCAGCGCATTCGCGGCGCGATGCTCGACGAGCTGCGCTCCAGCGACTGGGGCTCGCGCGGCCTGCGCCAGTCGGCCCGCAGTGTGGAGAAGGCCATCCAGGTGCTCGAGCATCGCCTGGGCCGTTCGCCCACCGAGGGCGAGATCGCCAAGGAGCTGAAGATGGAGCTGGAGGCCTACCAGTCCCTCCTGCAGGAGATCCAGGGCTGCCAGCTTCTGTACGTGGAGGACTTCGCAAAGGGCGAGGCCGAGAACCCGTTCATCGACCTGCATGCACAGGACGCGCGACGCAGCCAGCGCAGCAGCGACGACCCGCTGGAGCAGTTGCTCGAAAGCGGCTTTCGCCATCAGCTGGTGGAAGCGATCCAGCAACTGCCCGAGCGCGACCAGCTGCTGCTGAACCTGTACTACGAGGAGGAGCTGAACCTGCGCGAGATCGGCGCGATCCTCGAAGTGAGCCAGAGCCGCGTGTGCCAGCTTCACAGCCAGGCGATCAGCCGGCTGCGGGCCCGTCTGAAAGAGCTGCTGTAGAAGGCCGCGGCATCAGGCCGCGACCCGGCCGGGCGCCCGGCGCGCCCATCCTTGCGGCAGATCGCGCAGCACGGCCTGGGCGTCGAGCGAGCGGATCGCCACCGAGGTGTCGCCCGGTATGCGGCCTTGGGCCACCAGGGCCTCGTAGCGCAGCGCGCTCACCCGCAGGAAGGACGCGAAATTGCCGACCTCCCCGCGCGCGGCGACCAGTTCGTCGTACAGCTTCTCGATCAGCTGCACCACGCCCATGTCGTCGCGGGCGGCGATTTCTTCCAGCACCTGCCAGAAGAGGTTCTCGAGCCGGATGCTCGTGACCACGCCATGCAGCCTGACCGAGCGCGTCCGGCTGTCGTAGCTCTGGGGATCGGCGCTGATGAACACTTCGCACATGGGTCTTCTCCTGTTTCCCCTGACATGGCGGGCGACGCGGGTCATGACTGTAGCGCCGCCGCCGCATCGCCGCCGGGTCAGGTCTCGATGCGCGTGCCGAGCACCTTGAGAAACTGCCCGATCCACGCCGGATGCGCCGGCCAGGCCGGCGCGGTGACGAGGTTGCGGTCGGTCACTGCCTGGTCGACCGCAATGCCCATGTACTCGGCGCCGGCCAGCTCCACTTCCACCTGGCAGGCCGGATAGGCGGACACCTTGCGGCCCTTGAGCAGCCCGGTCGCCGCCAGCAACTGGGCACCGTGGCAGACGGCGGCCAGCGGCTTGTCGGCCGCCAGGAAATGGCGCGCGATCTCGACCACGCGCGTGTTCATCCGGAGGTATTCCGGCGCACGGCCGCCCGGGATCACGAGGGCGTCATAGGCCTCGGGGCGCACGTCGGCGAAGGTGGCGTTGAGCGTGAAGCGGTGTCCCGGCTTCTCGCTGTAGGTCTGTGCGCCCTCGAAATCGTGAATGGCGGTGTGCACCCAGTCGCCGGCCTTCTTGTCCGGCGCGACCGCGTGGACCGTGTGGCCCACCGCCAGCAGGGCCTGGAACGGCACCATGGTTTCATAGTCCTCCGCGTAGTCTCCGCAGAGCATCAGGATCTTGCGTGTCATCGGTGTCTCCTTCAAGGGGTGGCGAATCGGGCCGGACCTCGTTCCGGCGCGCCCATTGTTCTGAAGGCAAGGCGGGAGGTGGTAGCAGTCGGTTGTGACGCCGGCGCAAAGAGCCGCGACGCGGTGCGGCTCGCCTATCATGCCGCCGGAGTGTCAACCAACGTCCGGAGGGATACCGAGATGAGGAGAACCACCATGGCATGGGGCGCGCTGTGCGCGGCCGGCGTTGCGTCAGCGCAGACCAGCGCGGTCCAGAGCGTGAGCGGCGGCAGCAGCGTCACGCTCTTCGGCATCGCCGACGTGGCCTACGGCTACGGCACCGGCAGCATCGCGAGCAAGTCCCAGCTCTACAGCGGCGGCAACACCGCATCGCGGCTCGGGTTTCGCGGCGTCGAGGATCTCGGCGGCGGGATGGCTGCAGGGTTCTGGCTGGAAGCGGGCCTGAACATCGACGACGGCTCCACCGGATCCACGAACACCAACAACCAGTCGAATGGCTCGGTCGGTGGATTCAACTTCAACCGCCGCGCGACGGTGAGCCTGATGGACTTCTGGGGCGAGATGCGCGCGGGCCGCGACAACACGGCGCACTACCGCAACCGGACCGACGTCGACCCCTTCAGCAACAACGGCGCCGGCACCAGCCAGCCGCAGGCCGGATCGATCGGCGGGCCCACGTCCACGCGCGCGTCGAACATCATTGCTTACTACCTCCCGCCCGATCTCGGCGGCTTCTTCGGCGAAGTGCAGTACTACTTCGGCGAGAACGGATCGCCTTCGCCGATCGAGAACGACGGCACCGGCTACAGCGGGCGCGTCGGCTATGCGGCCGGACCGTTCGCGATCGCCCTCGCGGCGGGCAGGACGAAGTTCGCGCGCACCACCAGCAACGGCGACATCGACTCGGCCAACCTCGGCGTCTCGTGGGACTTCAAGGTCGTGAAGGTCATGGGCGGCTACTACCGCGACAAGGTGGACAAGGCCGCGGAGCTCACCGCAACGGGCTACCTGATCGGGGCGGTCGTGCCGGTCGGTTTCGACCAGATCAAGGTCTCGTGGTCCACCTACGGCACCGATGCAACGGGCGATCCGACTGCGCGCAAGTGGGCGTTCGGCTACGTCTACAACTTCTCGAAGCGCACTGCCGTCTACGCCACCTACGCGCGCGTGAGCAACAGCGGCGGATCGGCGACTGCGGTGAACGGCAGCCTGACCGATCCGAATCGCAGCTCGAGCGGCTACGACCTGGGCATGAAGCTCAGCTTTTGATCAGGCGCGCAGGAAGCGCTCCGCCAGCAGCACCCAATACGCGGAGCCGACGGCGACGTTGGCGTCGTTGAAGTCGTAGCCCGGGTTGTGGACCATGCAGGCGCCATGGCCGTCGCCGCCGCCGTCGCCGTTGCCGATCAGCACATAGCATCCCGGGACCTTTTCGAGCATGAACGCGAAGTCCTCGCTGCCCGACAGGGGCTGTCCCTGGAGCGTGACGCGATCGGCGCCGACCAGCTCGATCGCCACCTCGCGCGCGAAGGCGGTTTCCTCCGGCGTGTTGACCAGCACCGCGTAGCCGGGCCGCCAGTCGACCTTCGCCTGCACGTCGAAACTCTCGGCTTGCGACTGGATCACCGACTTGATGCGTCGCTCGAGCGTGCTGCGCACCTCGCGATCGAGAGCGCGCACGCTGAGTTCGAGCGTCGCCGTCTGCGGGATCACGTTGTTGGCCTTGCCTGAATGAATCGCACCGACCGTGACCACCGCCATCTGCAGCGGATCGATGTTGCGCGACACGATGGTCTGCAGCGCCATCACGATGCTCGAGGCCGCGACGATCGGGTCGGCGGTGCGATGCGGCAGTGCGCCGTGCCCGCCGATGCCGGTGAGCGTGACCGTGGCGTAGTCCGACGAGGCCATCGCCGGGCCTTCGCGCAGCACGAGGCGGCCCTGCGGCATGCCGGGCATGTTGTGCATCGCGAAGACCGCGTCGCATGGATATCTGTCGAAGAGGCCGTCTTCCATCATGCGCAGCGCACCGCCGCCGCCTTCTTCGGCCGGCTGGAAGATGAGGTTCAGCGTGCCGTCGAAGCGGCCGCGATGGGCCAGGTGGTGCGCGGCGGCGAGCAGCATCGCGGTATGGCCGTCGTGCCCGCAGGCGTGCATCACGCCGGCATGGCGGCTCGAATAGGCGAGGCCGGTGGCTTCGTCGATCGGCAGGGCATCCATGTCGGCGCGGATGCCGAGGCGCCGCTTGCTGCTGCCGCGGACCATGCGTGCGACGACGCCGGTGCCGCCGAGTCCGCGTTCGACCTCGTAGCCCCACGCCGCGAGCTTCTCGGCCACCAGCGAGGATGTGCGGTGCTCGTCGAAGGCGAGTTCGGGGTGCTGGTGGATGTCCCGGCGCAGGCCGATGAATTCGTCGGCATGCAGGTGCAGTTGATCGAGCAGGGAGCTGGTCATGGGGTTCCTTACTGCGGCTGCAGATTGATGGTCTTGGCGATCGCCCGGTAGCGGGCGGTTTCGGCTTCGTAGAACTTCGCGGCTTCCGCCAGCGACATCTGGGGCGAGGCGAGCTGGGTCTGCACCGCCAGCTGCGAGCGCACCGCCGGATCCTTCAGCGTCGCGCCGATGGCCTTGTGCAGGCGCTGCACGACCTCTTCCGGCGTGTTCTTCGGCACCATGAAGCCGCTCCAGATCTTGTAGGAGAAGTCCTTGAGCTCCTTGCCTTCGCTCACCGTCGGCACGTCCTTGAGCAGCTCGGAGCGCTGCTCGCCGAGCTGGCCGATGACCTTGAGGCGGCCCTGGTCGGCCATCGCGCCCATCGCCGCGCTGTAGACCAGCACCGCGAAGTCGACCTGGCCGCCGCCGATGTCGGTCAAGAGCGGCGCGTTGCCTTTGTACGGTGCGTGGATCATCTGCGTGCCGGTGCGGTGCTGCACGTCTTCCATGATCAGGTGATAGAGCGAGCCGACGCCGACGCTGCCGTAGGTGAGCGGCTTGTCCTTGGACTTGCGCGCGAGCGCGATCAGCTCGTCGACGCTGTTGGCCGGCAGGTCCTTGCGCGCGACGAAGACCATCACCGCGTCCGTCATCGGGTGGACCAGCCGGAAGTCCTCGGCCTTGAGCTTGACCGCAGCGTTGGCCAGCGGCGCGAGGATCACTTCATTGGGCGAGCCCTGGAAGAGGTAGTAGCCATCGGCCGGCGCCGAGAGCACCTTCTGCGCTGCGATCGCGCCGGCGGCGCCGCCGAGGTTCTCGACGATCACCGGCTGCCCCAGTTCCTTGCCGAGCGGGGTGGTGAAGATGCGCGCCGCGGCGTCGGACGGCCCGCCCGCGGGGTAGGGCACCATCAGATTGACCGTCTTGGTGGGATAGCCCTGCGCGAACACGGCGCCTGCCGCTGCCAGGAGCAGACCGGCGATTGAACGCTGGAAGAACTGTTTCATGTGACTCCTGGGTGCGCTGGCGTGAGCGTCTGCGTGTGTTGGATGACGATGGCGTGACCAAAAATCGGACCGCGCTCGCATCGTAGGAGTGAGTCATGAGAACATCCAATGCATTGTTGTGCGAAATAGCATGAGTTCAATGCATACATCGAAGCGAGGTTTTCCATGACGCTGGTCCAGTTGCGGCATCTGATTTCGCTGGCGGAGAGCGGCTCGTTCAGCAAGTCCGCGCAGGGCCTCTACATCACGCAGCCGGCGCTCAGCCGGAGCATTCGCGCGCTGGAGGACGAACTTGGCATGTTGCTGTTCGACCGCGTCGGCCGGCGGATCGAGCTGACCGCCTTCGGCCGCGAGGTGGTGGAGCGGGCGAAGCAGCTCGTGTTCGAGGCGGGCGAACTGCGCGACAGCGGCCGCCGCATGCGCGAAGGCCGGGGCGGCGTGCTGCGCATCGGCATGGGCTCGGGCCCCGGCGCGATGCTGATGACGCCGCTGCTCATGCGCATGGCGACCCTGCATCCGAAAGTGCGGGTGGTCATCGCGCGCGGCGGGACCGACATGCTGACGCAGTCGTTGCGAGACCGGCTGCTGGATGCGCTGGTGGTCGATGCACGGTCGCTCAAGCCTGCGGACGATCTGCTCGTCAGCGAGCTCTGCGAGATGCGCGGCGTCTTCATGTGCCGGCGCGGGCATCCGCTGACGCGGTTGCGCAAGGGCGTGACTTTCGAGGTGGTGCAGCGCTATCCGATCGCTTCGACGCCGCTGAGCGACGAAGTTGCGCGCGGGCTGATCGAGACCTATGGCCCCGAGGCGCACCCCGAGCGGTGCGTGACCGTGCAATGCGAAGAGGTCGCGAGCCTGGTCGACGTGGCCCGCAGGAGCGACGCGGTGCTACTGGCCATTCGCGCCGCCGCGCCGGACCTGGTCGAACTGAAGATGACCCCGCCGATCGACCGTGTCGCCCGCTTCGGCCTGGTGACCCTGCGCCGCCGCACCGAGGCGCCGGGCTTGTCGATCGTGAGGGAATTGATGCAGGAACTGATGCACGACTGAACCGGCGGAGCGGGCGAGATCACCTTTTGGGTGATCTCGCCGTTCTCTTCTTGGCGTGTGACAGTCTGATTTCGAGAGATCTTCACCGGATCGGCGAAGAAGCTGAACTTTATCGGTCCCGCTTGACGCGGGACATCAGACTGTTCCTAAAAAAGAAAAAGGTCCTGTTGCCTTTGACTGCAACAGGACCTTTGTTTTTGGTGCCGGAGAGATGATTCGAACACCCGACCTTCTCATTACGAATGAGCTGCTCTACCGACTGAGCTACACCGGCTAAGCCCTCGATTATAGCGGGTCGTGATAGCCCGTCACGCGCTCGACCTCATTTTTTGATCCCAAAACCACAGCCACCCGCTCGTGCAGCTTGGTCGGCGCGATGTCGAGGATGCGTTGCCGGCCGTTGGTGGCGGCGCCGCCGGCCTGTTCCACGAGCCAGCTCATGGGGTTGGCTTCGTACATGAGGCGAAGCTTGCCTGCCTTTTCCGGCTCGCGCTTGTCCCACGGATACATGAACACGCCGCCGCGCATCAGGATGCGGTGCACGTCGGCGACCATGCTGGCAATCCAGCGCATGTTGAAGTCCTTGCCGCGCGGGCCTTCCTTGCCGGCCAGGCATTCGTCGATGTAGCGCTTTACCGGGGCGTCCCAGTGGCGCATGTTGCTCATGTTGATCGCGAATTCCTTGGTGTCGGCCGGGATCTTGATGTCTTCCTGCGTCAGCATGAAGGAGCCCTGCTCGCGGTCGAGCGTGAACATCGCGACGCCATTGCCGACGGTGAGCACCAGCGTGGTCTGCGGGCCGTAGATGCAATAGCCTGCCGCGACCTGCTTGCTGCCCGCCTGGAGGAAGTCCGACTCCTGCACGCCGGGTGTGTCGTCGGGCTTCTTGAGCACGCTGAAGATGGTGCCGATGCTGACGTTCACGTCGATGTTGCTCGAGCCGTCCAGGGGATCGAACAGCAGGAGGTATTCGCCCTGCGGGTAGCGGTTGGGCACCACGTAGATGCTGTCCATTTCCTCGCTGGCCATGGCGGCGAGATGGCCGCCCCATTCGTTGGCCTCGATCAGCACCTCGTTGGCGATGATGTCGAGCTTCTTCTGCACTTCGCCCTGCACGTTCTCGCTCTCGGCGCTGCCGAGCACGCCGCCGAGCGCGCCCTTGTTGACCGCCTGGCTGATGCTCTTGCAGGCACGGGCCACCACTTCGAGCAGCAGCCGGAGCTGGCCGGGGATCAGTCCGTCGGCGCGTTGCTGTTCGACGAGGTAGCGGGTGAGTGAAATCTTTTGAGCCATGAATTTCCTTGGGGTGGGTCAGATCGCCAGCGCGCGTGTGACCACTTCGAGGGTGTCTTTGGAGAGATCGGGCCGCGCGGCCACGCGCGCGATCGCTTCGCGGGCGGCGCTGCGGTACGGCTCGGCGAGCTTGCTCCAGCGGTCGAGCGCACGCGCGAGGCGGGCGGCGACCTGCGGGTTGATCGCGTCGAGCTCGATCACGCGGTCGCTCCAGAACACATAGCCGGCCGCATCCGTGCGGTGCAGGGCGCCCGGATTGGCGTTGCAGTAGCTGAAGATCACGCTGCGTGCGCGGTTGGGATTCTTGATCGAGAAGTCCGGATGCTTCATGAGCTGCTTGACCAGCGGCAGGATGTCGCCGCCGCGGTCGGGCGCACCGGCCTGCAGCGAGAACCACTTGTCGATGACCAGCGCTTCGTTCTTGAAGATCTCGTGGAAGCGCGCGAGCGCCTGTGCGGCCAGCGCGTGGCCCGAGGAGACCAGTGCGTTGAGCGCGTTGAAGCGGTCGGTCATGTTGCCGGCGTCCTTGAAGCGCTGCAGCGTCTTGCCCGGCCAGACCGCGTCGCCGGAACTGCGTGCGGCCAGGCACAGGTTCACCAGGGCCATGCCCGCGAGCGCGCGGCGGCCCGAAGAGACGGGATCGGGCGTGTAGGCACCGGTGTCGCGGTTCTGCTCGTAGGCGTGCTCCCAGTCGGCGAAGAGGGCGGTTGCGAGCTGGGCGCGCATTGCCTCGCGCACCGCATGCACGCGCTGCGGATCGACCACGTCGAGCTGCTCGGCGATGTAGGTTTCCGACGGCAGCGTCAGCACCAGCTCCTTGAACGCGGCATCGAGCTGCGGATGGCGCAGCACGCTGCGCATCGCCTCGATGAAGGCATCGTTCAGCGGCGGCTCATGCGCGTCTCCAGGCGTCGCGATCGCGCGCAGTGCGGCGCGCAGGCCCAGACGCTGGCCGGCTTCCCAGCGGTTGAAGGGATCGGTGTCGTTGGCCAGCAGCGTGAGCAACTGGGCGTCGCTGTACTCGTAGTCGAGGATCACCGGCGCGCTGAAGCCGCGCAGGATCGACGGCACCGGCTCGGCATCGACGTTGGCGAAGGTCAGCTGTTCGCCGGCGCGCGTGAGCACCAGCGTGCGCGTGCCGTGGGTGGCCTCGGCGTCGCCTTCGAGCTGCACCGGCAGTTCGCGGCCGTCCGTGCCGAGCAGGCCGATGTTGACCGGGATGACGAAGGGTTCCTTGACCGGCTGGCCCGGGGTCGGCGGGCAGCTCTGCACGAAACTGAGCGTGTAGGTGCGGGCGGCCGCGTCGTACACGCCGTGCGCGGTGAGGCGCGGCGTGCCGGCCTGGCTGTACCAGCGCTTGAACTGGGGCAGCAGGCGCGCGAGGTCCGAATCGGGATTGGCATCGGCGATCGCCTGCGCGAAATCGTCGCAAGTGACGGCCTGGCCGTCGTGGCGCTCGAAGTACAGCGTGATGCCGCGCTCGAAGCCCTTGCGGCCGACCAGCGTCTGCATCATGCGCACCACTTCCGCACCCTTCTCGTAGATCGTGACGGTGTAGAAGTTGCTGATCTCGATGTAGCTGTCCGGCCGCACCGGGTGGGCCATCGGGCCCGCGTCCTCGGGAAACTGCGCGGTGCGCAGCACGCGCACGTCCTCGATGCGCTTGACCGCGCGTGCCGACGCCTCGGCGCAGAGGTCCTGGCTGAATTCCTGGTCGCGGAAGACGGTCAGGCCTTCCTTGAGCGAGAGCTGGAACCAGTCGCGGCAGGTCACGCGGTCGCCGCTCCAGTTGTGGAAGTACTCGTGGCCGACCACGCTTTCGATGTTGCTGTAGTCGGCATCGGTCGCGGTCGCCTGGTTGGCCAGAACGTACTTCGTGTTGAAGATGTTCAGGCCCTTGTTCTCCATCGCGCCCATGTTGAAGTCGCTGGTCGCGACGATCATGAAGCGGTCGAGGTCGAGCGAGAGGCCGAAGCGCGCTTCGTCCCACATCACCGAGTTGATCAGCGAGTTCATCGCGTGCTCGGTCTTGTCTAGGTCGCCCGCGCGCACGTAGACCTGCAGCAGGTGATCCTTGCCGCTGCGCGCCTTGATGCGCTGCTCGCGCGCCACCAGCTTGCCCGCGACCAGCGCGAACAGGTAGCTCGGCTTGCGGAAAGGGTCGACCCACTTTGCGAAGTGGCGGCCCTCGGGCAGGTCGCCCTGCTCGACGAGGTTGCCGTTCGACAGCAGCACCGGGTAGGCCGCCTTCGCCGCACGGATCGTGACGGTGTAGCTCGCCATCACGTCCGGACGGTCGAGGAAGTAGGTGATGCGGCGGAAGCCCTCGGCCTCGCACTGGGTGAAGAAGGTGTCCTCGCTCACGAACAAGCCCATCAGCTTGGTGTTCTTGTTCGGGCAGCAGGTGGTGAAGATCTCCAGCTCGAAGGCATCGGGCAGGTTGTCGATCACGAGCTGGTCTGCTTCCATGCGGAAGGACGCGCCCTGGCCGTCGACCAGCACGCGCGCGAGGTTCAGCTCGTCGCCGTCGAGGCGAAGGGGTTCGGGCGCGACTTGAGGGTTGCGGCGCAGGCGCATGCGGTTGAGCACGCGCGTCTTGGCCGGGTCCAGGTCGAAGGTCAGGTCGACGGTGTCGATCCAGTAGGCGGGCGCGCTGTAGTCCTCGCGACGGATCGCGACTGGCTGGTCTTGGGCATCACGCAACAGCATCGAATGTCTCCAGGAAGTATGAGTTGGCGAGTTCGTTGTAGTCGCGCACGGCCGCGATGACGTGCGGCCCTGCGAGTTCTGCGGCACTGTGGGTGGTGCACACGGCGACGGCCATCATGCCGCCGCGTCGGGCGGCCTCGATGCCGAAGGGGGCGTCTTCGAAGACGACGCAACGCGAGGGCGCGACGCCGATGCGCCGCGCGGCCTCGAGGAAGATTGCCGGCTCGGGCTTGCCCGGCAGGCCCTCGTCGCCGCCGACGATCGCGTGCGGATGCGGATCGAGTCGCAGGTTCGAAAGGGTGAAGGCGATGTTGTGCTTGTCGCCCGCGGTGCCGACCGCGATCTTCAGGCCGCGCGCTGCCGCCGACCTGGCGAAGGCGCTGAAGCCCGCGACCTCGCGGAACTGGGCGCCGAAGAGCTCGCGGTAGATCGATTCCTTCTCGTGCGTGATCTCGGCGCTCTCGGCCTCGGTGACTTCGCGCCCCATGAGCTCGCACGCGCATTCGAATGCGGTGCGGCCGGTGGTGCGGCGCATGAAGTCCGGCACGTCCATCGCGAGATCGTTGCGGCGCCCGTATTCGACCCATGCCTTGGCATGCCACGGCATGGAATCGACCATGGTGCCGTCCATGTCGAAGATCAGGGCTTCCACCTTGTGCATCGCGCCTTTCATCAGACGCCTTGCTTCAACGAGGCTTCGATGAACGGGTCGAGGTCGCCGTCGAGCACTTTCTGCGTCGCCGAGATTTCGACGTTGGTACGCAAGTCCTTGATGCGGCTGTTGTCCAGCACGTAGCTGCGGATCTGGTGGCCCCAGCCCACGTCGGTCTTGCTGTCTTCGAGCTTCTGCTGCTCTTCCTGGCGCTTGCGCATTTCGTGGTCGTACAGGCGCGAGCGCAGCCGCTTCCAGGCGACGTCGCGGTTGCTGTGCTGGCTGCGGCCGTCCTGGCACTGCACCACGATGCCGGTCGGGATGTGCGTGAGCCGCACCGCCGAATCGGTCTTGTTGATGTGCTGGCCGCCGGCGCCGCTGGCGCGGAAGGTGTCGGTGCGCACGTCGGCCGGGTTGATCTCGATCTCGATCGAGTCGTCGATTTCCGGGTAGACGAAGATGCTCGCAAAGCTCGTGTGGCGGCCGCCCGACGAGTCGAAGGGCGACTTGCGCACCAGCCGGTGCACGCCGGTCTCGGTGCGCAGCAGGCCGAAGGCATAGTCGCCTTCCACCTTGATCGTGGCGCTCTTGATGCCGGCGGTATCGCCTGGGGTTTCGTCTTCGATCTGCGTCTTGAAGCCCTTGCGCTCGGCGTACTTGAGGTACTGGCGCAGCAGCATGCTGGCCCAGTCGCAGGCTTCGGTGCCGCCGGCGCCGGCCTGGATGTCGACGAAGGCATTGAGCGGATCGGCCGGATTGCTGAACATCCGGCGGAATTCGAGCTGCTTGATGTCGGCTTCGAGCTTGGCAGCGTCGTCGGCGATGGCCTGCAGGCCGTCGATGTCGCCTTCTTCCTTCGACATCTCGAAAAGCTCGGTGTTGTCCGAGAGGCCGCTGGTCAGCCGGTCGATGGTGACGACCACGTCATCCAGCGACTTCTTTTCCTTGCCCAGTTCCTGGGCCTTCTTCGGATCGTTCCAGACGTTCGGATCTTCGAGCGATGCGTTGACCGTCCTCAGACGTTCGGCCTTGGCATCGTAGTCAAAGATACCTCCGAAGATCGACGGTCCGGGCGCTCAGGTCCGCAAGGGTTGCGCCGATTTGGTTGATTTGCTCTGCATCCATGGGGTGTCCTGACGGTGTTCGGGGAAAACCGGACATTTTCTCATGCCGGGCAAGGCCGGGTCCGCAGCATGGCGGGGCCCCCGCGGGGGCATCAGGCGGCGAAGAATTCCTCGATCAGCGAGGCCACGCGGGCAGGCTGGTCGTGATGCAGCATGTGGCCGGCGTCCTCGACCCGGGCGATGCGCACGTCGGGCACTTTTTTCAGGCGCTCGTGGTATTCGTCCAGCGAATAGCGGCCCTTCCACCACTGCGAGAGGCTGTCGTCGGACGCCTCCACGGCCAGCACCGGCGCGGTGATCGAAGCGTAAAGCGCCAGCATCTCGTCGACCCGGAAGATGTGCGCGTTGATGATCTTGTGCGCCGGATCGCCCAGGATTTCCCAGCGGTCGCCGCCGTCGGCGTGCGGCCTGGCGACCGACCAGTGCGCGGCGAGCCAGTCGGCCTTGTCCTGCGAAAGGCGCGGATTGGTCTTCATGAGCCGGCGCGCGACGCCGTCGACCGCCGGATAGCGCGCGAGGTCCATTTCGCCGCGATGCAGGCGCTTGATCTCGTCGATCCATTTACCGTAGCGCTCGGGCGCCTGCTCGGGCTTGAGCACCGGCATGCCGAAGCCTTCCAGGTTGACCAGGCGCCGGATGCGCTGCGGCCGCACGCCCGAATACTGCATCGCGACATTGCCGCCCATGCTGTGGCCGACGAGGTCGACGGGGCGGTCGCCCGCGTAACGGTCGAGCAGCCAGTCGAGATCGGCCAGGTAGTCCGGCATCCAGTAGTTGTCGACCTTGCCGCCGTCGGTGAGCCCGAAACCGCGAAAGTCCGGTGCGACGACCCATCGCTCCTCCTTCATGGCATCCACCACGAATTGCCACGACGCGGCGACGTCCATCCAGCCGTGCAGGAGCATCAGCGGCGGCCGATCGGTGGAGGGCTCGCCCCACTGGCGCACGTGATAGCTCAGGTTGCGCACGGGGACGAATTCGCTGCGGGAGACGCGGAGGGCTTGGTACATCGGGCTCGAATGATACGGATGAGCCGGCCGCGAGGCAGTCCGGTGGACGACACGGCAATCGGCCAGCAGGTAGCATTTCGGCCATGAAAAAAATCCAACTCGGTCAGAGCGACCTCCATGTCACGCCGATCTGCCTCGGCACCATGACCTTCGGCGAGCAGGTCAACGAACCCACCGCCCATGCGATCCTGGACCGCGCCCTCGAACGCGGTGTGGACTTCATCGACACGGCCGAGATGTACGCCGTGCCCGCCCGCAAGGAAACCTTCGGCGCGACCGAGACCATCATCGGCAACTGGTTCGCGAAGAACCCGGGCCTGCGCCAGAAGATCGTGCTGGCGACCAAGGTGGCCGGCCCCTCGCGCGGGATGCCATGGGTGCGCGAAGGCTCCGGCATGACGGCGGCGGACATCGCCGCGTCGTGCGAGGCCAGCCTCAAGCGGCTCAAGACCGATGTGATCGACCTCTACCAGATCCACTGGCCCGAGCGCCACGTGCCGGCCTTCGGCTCGATCTACTACGACCCGACGAAGGAAAGGTCCGCCACCTCGATCCACGAGCAGCTCGAAGCGCTCGGCAAGCTGGTCAAGGCCGGCAAGGTGCGGGCGATCGGCCTGTCGAACGAGACCCCGTACGGCGTCCACGAGTTCGTCCGCCTGGCCGAACAGCACGGCTTGCCGCGCGTGGCGACGGTGCAGAACGTCTATTGCCTGATCAGCCGTGCGCTGGAGAACGGGCTCGACGAGACCATGCACCGGCTCGGCGTGTCGCTGCTGGCCTACTCGCCGCTCGCCTTCGGCCTGCTGACCGGCAAGTACGACCAGAGCGGCACCGAAGGCCCGGATGCACCCAAGGGCGCGCGCATTTCCAGCTATGAGTCGGTGCGCAAGCAGCGCTGGGGCCGCGCCGACGCGCTGGTGGCCGCCCGCCGCTACAACGCGCTCGCCCGCGAGCACGGCATGACGCCGGCAAAGTTGGCGCTGGCCTTCTGCTACACCAAGTGGCAGGTGGCGAGCACGATCATCGGCGTGACTTCGGTGGCGCAGCTGGACGAAGACCTCGACGCCTGGGGCACCACGCTGTCGCCCGAACTGCTGGCGGAAATCGACAAGATCCGCTGGGAAATGCGCGACCCTGCTGCATGAAAACTGCCCCCCGGCTCTTCACGCGCTTCGCGCGTGTAACTCCACCCCCCGAGGGGGAGGGGCGGCCGCCTTGGGGCGGCCCGGCGGCGGCCGCATGAGCAAGAAGACGCACGTTTCGGAGACGCCCGCAACGCAGTTGTTGCGGGCGAACGGCATCGCGTTCACCGAGCATCCTTACGAATACGTCGAGCACGGCGGTGCGCAACACAGCGCCGAAGTGCTCGGCCTGGATCCATTCAGCGTGGTCAAGACGCTCGTGATGCAGGACCAGGACGCCAAGCCGCTCCTCGTGCTGATGCACGGCAACCGCACCGTGTCGACCAAGAACCTCGCGCGGCAGATTGGCGCGAAGTCGGTGGAGCCGTGCAAGCCGGAGGTCGCGAACCGCCACAGCGGCTATCTGGTCGGCGGCACCTCGCCCTTCGGAACGCGCCGCGCCATGCCGGTCTATATCGAATCGACCATCCTCGACCTGCCGCGCATCGCCATCAATGGCGGACGGCGCGGCTATCTGGTCGGCATCGACCCGCAGGTGTGCGTCGAGTTGCTGGATGCGAAACCGGTGCAGTGCGCGCTGGCAGAATAGCCGGCTGCCTCGATGGGAGGCGAGCCGCCGGGTTTGCCGGCCCGGAGACACCGTGAGTTCTTACCTTCCTGCGATCGTCGCGATCGTTCTTTCGTATCTGTTGGGTTCGCTGTCCTTTGCGGTCATCGTCAGCAAGGCGCTCGGCATGGCCGATCCGCGAAGCTATGGCAGCAAGAACCCGGGCGCCACGAATGTGCTGCGCTCAGGCAACAAGGGGGCCGCATTGGCCACGCTGCTGCTGGATGCGCTCAAGGGGTGGGTTCCGGTCTTCCTGGTCAATCACTACGGCGCGAACTGGGGCCTGGGGCAGGGCACCGCGGCGGTGGCCGGTCTTGCAGCCTTCCTGGGGCACCTCTACCCGGTGTTCTTCGGATTCCAGGGCGGCAAGGGCGTCGCGACGGCAGCGGGCGCGCTGGTCGGGATCGACTGGCTGCTGGGCCTGGCGACAGGCTGCACCTGGCTGATCATTGCCGTCTTCTTCCGCTATTCGTCACTGGCCTCGATCGTCGCGGCGTTCTTTGCGCCGGCCTACTACCTGATCGGCGGCCGGATTGCATGGCCGCTGGATCTCACGGTGCTGCTGTCGCTGGTGTCCATCAGCCTGCTGCTGATCTGGCGGCATCGCGAAAACATCCGCCGGCTGGCTGCCGGCACCGAGTCGAAGCTCGGTTCAAAAACCAGGAAATAGGAGCACGCCATGGGATCCATCCAGCGTTTTCACGTCGGCCCGCGTCTCAGCGAAACCGCCGTCCACAACGGCACCATCTATCTTGCCGGGCAGGTGCCCGACGACACCACGCAGGACATCCGCGGCCAGACCGCACAGGTGCTCGCGATGGTCGACCGTCTCCTGGCCGAGGCCGGCAGTGACAAGTCGCGCATCCTCATGACGCAGATCTTCCTCGCCGACATCAACGAGATCGGCGCGATGAACGAGGTGTGGGACGCCTGGATCCCCGCCGGCAATACGCCGCCGCGCGCGACGGTGCAGGCCGCGATGGCCAACCCGGCCTACAAGATCGAGATCGTGGTCACAGCGGCTGCAATCTGAGAGCGATGACATGCCAGAAACACCGCGAAACCGGCTCTGCCGGGCCGCTGGAGTTGCCCCCGGTAGGGGGTTGGCGAAGCGACACGAAGTGCGCGCAGCCTGGGGGCTAGCCTAATACCGCTTCTCTAGAACCATCTGGTCCGCATCTCGCCGCATCGAGAAGCGGCTGATGAAGCTGTTGCCGAGCAGGATGTACGGCATCGGCAGCTGCGAGACGACCCCATCGACGTCATACACCTCGACGTCGCCCACGCGCACCGAATTGAGGCGCACGCGATAAGCCCGCGCCGTGCCGTTCGCCGTGTTCATCTGCACCGGCTGGCCCTTGGTGTAGTCGAGGCCAATGCGTTGCGCATCGGCTTCGGACATCGCCACCGCGGTGGCGCCGGTGTCCACCATGAAGCTCACGGCGCGGCCGTTGATCGCGCCCTGCGTCATGAAGTGCCCGCCGCTCGAGACTGGCAGCACGATGCGCGTGCCGCCGGCGCCGCTGCCTCCACCGCCACCGATGCTGACCGGTGTATCCATGCGAATCGAAACACGCTTGCCGCCCGACTCGACGGTCGCCTGATCGCCCTGCAGGCCAACGAGCTTGACGCCCTGGAAGGTCTCGCCGACGGCCACGGTCTTCGGCGCGCTGCCGTCGACGATCAGGATCGCGCGGCTGCCGATGGTGCCGGTCAGCATGACCGACTGGGCATGCGCGAAGCCGCATGCGGCCGAGACCACGACCGCGGCCAGCAGTGCGCGAGCCTGGGGGTGAGCCATCAGTCTCGGAAGTTGTTGAAGGTCAATGGCAGGTCGGCCACGTCCTTCTTGATCAGCGCCATCGCTGCCTGAAGGTCGTCCCGCTTGGCGCCGGTCACGCGCACCGCGTCACCCTGGATCGCGGCCTGCACCTTGAGCTTGCTGTCCTTGATCAGTCGCTGGATCTTCTTGGCGGTCTCGGATTCGATGCCGTTCTTGACCTTGAACACCTGCTTGACCTTGTCGCCACCGATCTTCTGGACGTCGCCCTTGTCGAGAAAACGCACGTCGACACTGCGCTTGGTGAGCTTGTTGCGCAGGATGTCCTCGACCTGCACGAGCTGGAATTCGGCGTCGCCGGTCAAGGTGATTTCCTTGTCCTTGAGTTCGACGGCGGCTGCGGTGCCCTTGAAGTCGAAACGGGTGGCGATTTCCTTGGCGGTGTTCTCCACTGCGTTCTTGACCTCGGGCAGGTTGGGTTCACAAACAGTGTCGAAAGACGGCATGAAGGCTCCGGCGGCAACAGAATGAAAAGAGGGCCGCACGCAGTGCCGCGCGGCGTACGAATGCGACAATTCTCCCATGATCGTGGAGCACAACGTACCGCTGCAGCAGCACAACAGCTTCGGCATCGTCGCGCGCGCGCAGCATCTCGTGCGTATCGGCGAGGAAGCCGATGTGGCTGCGGTGCTGGCGGATGGGAAATGGCGCGAGGCGCCAAAGTTCGTGCTCGGCGGCGGCAGCAATATCGTATTGACGGGCGACGTGAAGCCGCTGGTGCTCAAGGTCGAAATCAAGGGCCGGCGGCTGGTGCAGGAAACCTCGCGCGCCTGGATCGTCGAGGCGGGTGCCGGCGAGATCTGGCACGACACAGTGCGCTGGACCCTGGATCAGGGCTACCCCGGGCTTGAAAACTTTGCGCTCATTCCTGGCACGGTCGGCGGCTCCCCTGTGCAGAACATCGGTGCTTATGGCGTTGAATTGCAGGACCGCTTCGATTCGCTTGACGCGATCGATATCGAAACCGGCCGGTCGTTCACGCTCGATGCGGCGCAGTGCGCCTTCGGCTATCGCGACTCGGTGTTCAAGCACGTCGGCGCGGGCGAGAACGATTTCGGTCTTGCCGGACGAGCGCTGATCACGAAGGTGCGGTTCCGGCTGCCCAAGCCGTGGAAGCCGGAACTCGGCTATCTCGACCTCGAACGCAAGATGGGCGAGACCGGCAACTTCTCGCCCAGCGCGATGGAGATATTCGACTGGATCTGCGCGATCCGCCGTGCGAAGCTGCCCGACTGGCGCGTGCTCGGCAATGCCGGGAGCTTCTTCAAGAATCCGACCGTGACACCGGAGCAGTGCGCGGACATCATCGCGCGCGACCCGAAGATCGTTCACTACCCGATGGCGGACGGCAGCATCAAGCTGGCGGCCGGCTGGCTGATCGATGCCTGCGGCTGGAAGGGAAAGTCGGTAGGAAACGCCGGCGTCTATGAACGCCAGGCACTGGTTCTGGTGAACCGAGGCGGCAAGGAAAACCCCGTGACCGGCGGCGAAGTGATGACCTTGGCCAAGGCCATCCAGACCAGCGTCTACGAGCGCTTCGGCATCCGGCTCGAGCCCGAACCAGTAGTGGTTTAGCTCGCCCCCAGGCTTGCTCACTTCGTGTAGCCGCCAACCCCCTGCCGGGGGCAATACCAGTGGCCCGGCAAAGCCGGTTCCACGGTATTCCTGGCCTGGCGCTACTCGTCGTTTTTCAGCTGGGGCAGCGAGGCGCCTTGCTTCGCCGACAAGAGGCCGGTCTGCGTATAGATCCTCAGCTTGTCGCGCGTGTCGGTGATGTCGAGGTTGCGCATCGTCAACTGGCCGATCCGGTCCGCCGGCGAGAACGTCGACTCGCCCTTTTCCATGGTCAGCCGCTCGGGCTGATAGGTCAGGTTGGGCGATTCGGTGTTCAGGATCGAGTAGTCGTTGCCGCGACGCAGCTCGATCGTCACTTCACCGGTGACGGCGCGTGCGACCCAGCGCTGGGCGGTTTCGCGCAGCATGATGGCTTGCGGATCGAACCAGCGGCCCTGGTAGAGCAGGCGACCCAGCCGGCGGCCGTGATCGCGGTATTGCTCGATCGTGTCTTCGTTGTGGATGCCGGTGACCAGGCGCTCGTAGGCGATGAACAGCAGCGCGAGCCCGGGGGCTTCGTAGATGCCGCGGCTCTTTGCTTCGATGATGCGGTTCTCGATCTGATCGCTCATGCCGAGGCCATGGCGGCCGCCGACGCGGTTGGCTTCGAGGATCAGGTCCACCAGGCTCGCGTATTCGACACCGTTGATCGCGACGGGGCGGCCTTCGACGAAGCGCACCGTCACTTCTTCGCGCTTGACCTCGACCTCGTCCTTCCAGAAGGCGACGCCCATGATCGGCTGGACGATCTTCATGCCGCTGTTCAGGTGCTCGAGGTCCTTGGCCTCGTGCGTCGCGCCGAGCATGTTCGAGTCGGTGGAGTAGGCCTTCTCGGCCGACATCTTGTAGGCGAAGCCGGCCTTCTGCATGAAGGCCGACATTTCGGCGCGGCCGCCCAGTTCATCGATGAAGGTCTGGTCGAGCCAGGGCTTGTAGATCTTCAGCGCCGGGTTGGTCAGCAGGCCGTAGCGGTAGAAGCGCTCGATGTCGTTGCCCTTGTAGGTGCTGCCGTCGCCCCAGATGTTGACGTCGTCTTCCTTCATGGCCGACACGAGCATCGTGCCGGTGACCGCGCGGCCGAGCGGCGTGGTGTTGAAGTAGGTGAGGCCGGCCGTCGTGACGTGGAAGGCGCCGGCCTGCAGCGCGGCGATGCCTTCGGCGGCGAGTTGCGAGCGGCAGTCGATCAGGCGGGCCTTCTCGGCGCCGTAGAGCATTGCCTTGCGCGGGATTTCGTCGTAGTCCGGCTCATCGGGCTGACCGAGGTTGGCGGTGTAAGCGTACGGAATGGCGCCCTTGTTGCGCATCCAGTGCAGCGCGGCGCTGGTGTCGAGGCCGCCGGAGAAGGCGATGCCGACCTTCTGGCCGACGGGGACGTTCTGAAGGATGGTGGACATGCTCGAATCCCGTTTCAACCGAAGTGGCAGATGTAGCTGTAGGGCTCTCCGCTCACGCGGATCTCGAAGGACGAGTCGCCGGGAACGCTGAACTTTTCGCCCACGCCCGAGGCGACCCAGGTGTCGGTGCCGGAGAGCTTGTACTCGCAGCGGCCGCTCGTGCCTTCCATGATCTCCGGCGCGCCGGTGCTGAAGGTGAGCGTGGACGGCAGGATCACGCCGACCGATTTCTTGGTGCCGTCGGCGAGCGTGAGGCTGTGGCTCACGCACTTGCCGTCGAAGTACACATTCGCCTTGGTCGTGACCGAGACGTTCTGGAGGGATTCGGTTGTGCTCATGAATAGGAGGGCGTGGTCCCGGCTGCGCTGGGCATCCGGCGGCGCGCCCCTTGCAGGACGCGCCCGTGCGTTGATTGGAAAGCCCGTGATTTTAGGCTTCCGGCCGGCCCTCCCGGCCAGTGGGGCTCAACGCCAGCCGCGCGAGTAGCCGAAGCCCAGCGAGATGCCGATGGGCGGATAGGCGTAACCAGGCGCCGGATAGTAGGCCGGGGCAGGGTAGTACACCGGAGCCGGCTGCACGTAGACGGGCCCCGGCTGGGCATAGACCGGCGCGGGAGCGACCGCGCCGCCGCCGGATACCACCACGCCTTGTTCGGGGACGACGTGGTCCCAGTTCTGGGGAGCGGGCGCCTGCGGTTGCGCGTACTGCTGCTGTCCGTACTGCTGCTGCGCGGGTACGGGCGACGTGATGCCGTAGCTGTTGGCATCGACCCAGATGCTTGCGCCCGGCGGGGTACTGGTCTGTGTCGTGTACTGGCGGCCGGCGTATTCGTAGGTGACGTGGTAGCTGACGCTGCCATTGGGCTCGGTGATCGGCGACGACGAGATCACCCGCGCCTGCACCTGTTCCGCATGCGCCATCGTGGCCGCACCGCCGAGTGCGGCGGCCAGCGCGGAAATGGCGGAGATCCTGCGAATCATCTTCGTGTTCATGTCAAAAAAGCTCCTGAAATGGGCTCGGTGGCCTCTGTAACGGGATTGGACGCGGTTCGGTCGACCGGGTTCAACCGTTTACACAACGTGGCTTTTCCACTGGGCTGCGTCGAACCCGGTCGTCACGCTGCGCCCGGAGTTCCACTGAACGACCGGTCGCTTGATGAGGCTGGGGTTGGCCAGGAGAACTGCTCGCGCGGAGGGCGCGTCGACGACTGCTGCGCGGGTGGCGTCATCGAGGCGGCGCCACGTGGTTCCGCGGCGATTGACCAAAGCTTCCCAACCCGGCGATTCCAGCCATCGATCGAGTTCGGCCTCGGGTACGCCGTCCTTCTTGAAGTCATGGAAGCGGTAGGCGACGCCGTGCTCGTCGAGCCATGTTCGGGCGCGTTTCACGGTGTCACAGTTCGGGATGCCATAGAGAGTCGTCATCCCCCGATGATGCCCGCGGTGCTCCTCGGCGACAATTCAGGGCTCCATGAAAACCCTTGCCGACTGGCTCGCGCACGCCGAGCACCTGCATCCCAAGAACATCGAACTCGGCCTCGACCGGGTCCGCGCCGTCGCCGAAAAGGTCGGCCTTTCCTTCGAGTGTCCCGTGATCACGGTGGCCGGCACCAACGGCAAGGGCTCCACCTGCGCGATGCTCGAGTCGATCCTTGCGCATGCGGGTTATCGCACCGCTGTCTTCACCTCGCCGCACCTGGTGCGCTTCGAGGAACGTCTTCGCCTGCGCGGAGAGGCCGTCGACGGCGATGAACTGGCGAAGCATTTCGAAACCGTCGAGCGCATGCGCGGCGACGTCGCCCTGACCTATTTCGAGTTCACGACGCTTGCCATCCTGCTGTGCATTGCCGCGAACAAGCCGGACGTGGCCATCCTGGAAGTCGGCTTGGGCGGTCGGCTCGATGCGGTGAACATCGTCGATGCCGATTGCGCGGTGATCACCAGCATCGACCTGGATCACATGGAATACCTCGGCCCCGATCGCGAGAGCATCGGGCGCGAAAAGGCCGGCATCCTGCGGGCGGGCCGTCCCGCGATCGTGAGCGACCCCGTGCCGCCGCAGAGCGTGATCGAGCATGCCAATGCCATCGGTGCCGATCTCTGGCTCGTCGGGCGCGACTTCAACGTTGCGGGCGACAAGCAGCAATGGGGCTGGAGCGGCCGCGGCCGGCGCTACAGCGGGCTCGCGTATCCGGCGCTTCGGGGCGCCAATCAGTTGGTCAATGCCGCAGGCGTGCTGGCCGCGCTCGAGTCGCTGCGGCCGCGTCTTCCGATCACCGCGCAGGCGGTGCGCAATGGCCTCGCGATGGTGGAACTGCCCGGGCGCTTCCAGATCGTGCCGGGCGAGCCGGCGCTCGTGCTCGACGTCGCGCACAACGCGCACGCGGTCGCGGCGCTGGCGGAGAACCTCGATGCGATGGGCTTCTATCCGACGACGCACGGCGTGTTCGGCGTCATGGCCGACAAGGACCTGGAACCGATCCTCGCGCGCATCGGGCCGATGATCGACCGCTGGTATTTCACCGATCTACCGACGCCGCGCGCCGCAAAGGCGGACGACCTGCTCGCCCGCTGGCGGGCGCAAAACAAGCGCACCGACGTCGCCGGCAGCGTGCACCGCTCCCCCATGGAAGCGCTGCAGGCGGCCATCGATCGGGCGGACCCCACTGATAGAATCGTGGTCTTCGGATCGTTCTTCACCGTGGGTGGCGTGCTCGAGCACGGAACCCCTCGCTTGCGGGCCAGGCACCTGTCGTCCGGCTCCTGAATCAGCCTGAATTCCGGCGCTCTTTCCACTTCACGCTGCACTCCATCAGGAAAACGAATTTCATGGCGTTCTTCAAGTTCCGCGAACGCGGTCCTCAGGGCAACGAAGGGCGAAATTCCGCCGTCGCCGCACCGCCGGCGGAAAGCATCGAAGCCATGCGCCGCCGGGCGCGGCACCGGCTCCTCGGCGCCGCTGTGCTGGTGCTGATCGGCGTCGTCGGCTTTCCGCTGCTGTTCGACACGCAGCCGCGACCGGTCGCCGTCGACATTCCGATCGAGATCCCGGACCGGAACAAGGTCAAGCCCTTGGTCGTCCCGCCCACCCCCGCACCCGCTCCAGCCGCAACCGGCAAGCCAAGCGCGTCGTCCGTGCCGTCCAGCGACGACGGTGTGATCACCGAGGCCGCGGACGGAACCGAAATCCCTTCTTCGAAGCTGGCGGCCGTGACGCCACCCCCCGAGGCCAAGTCGGAGCCAGCGCCTCCACCAAAGCCCGAAGCCAGGCCGGAGCCCAGGCCCGAACCCAAGGCGAAGCAGGAGCCGAAGACCGAAGCCAGGTCGGAGCCGAAGCCCGAACCCAAGACCGCGACCCCCAAGCCGGCGCCTTCCGATGACGGCAACCGGGCGCGCGCCTTGCTCGAAGGCAAGTCTCCCACCGCGACCGCCACGGCTGCGAAACCGGCCGCCGCGGCAGAAGACAGCGGTCGCTTCGTCGTGCAGGTCGGTGCTTTTGCCGATTCGGACAAGGCCAGGGAGGTGCGCCAGAAGCTTGAAAAGGCCGGCCTCAAGACCTATACGAATGTCGCGAAGACGTCCGACGGCGAGCGCACGCGGGTGCGCGTCGGGCCCTTCGCTTCGCGTGCCGAGGCGGACAAGGCGGCCAGCAAGGTCAAGGGCTTGTCTTTGCCGGCGGCCGTCCTCAGCTTGTAGCCTGCGGCGAAGCGACGTGATTCTTCTCGACTGGATCGCGGTCGTGCTTGTCGTGGTGTCGATGTTGCTGGGGCTGCTGCGCGGACTGGTGTTCGAAGTCGTGCTGCTGGCGGGATGGGTCGCTGCCTTCCTGTGCGCGCAATGGCTGGCGGACGACGTGGGTCGTTGGCTGCCGTTCGGCGAGCCCGCGGCGACCTGGCGCTATGCGGCGGGATTCGTCCTGGTGTTCGTTGCCGTCGCCTTTAGCGTGGGGCTGGTGGCGACGGTCACGCGGAAGCTGGTGACCGCGATCGGATTGCGTCCGGTGGATCGGGTTCTCGGCGGTGTCTTCGGCGTGGCGCGCGGCGCGGTGGCGCTGCTCGCCGTCGCGGTTGTTGTTCATTTGCTGGCGTTGAGCGACAGTGCCTGGTGGCACGAATCGCGCAGCGCCATTGTTCTCGACGCGGCATTGCAGGGACTGAAGCCTGCCTTGCCTGAAAAGTTGGCAAGCTACCTGCCCTGAGAGGATTGCTTCATGTGTGGAATCGTCGGCGTTGTCAGCAACGCGCCCGTCAATCAACTGCTCTACGACGCGCTGCTGCTTCTGCAGCATCGCGGCCAAGATGCCGCAGGCATCGTCACGTTGCTGCAGCGCAAGTTCTTCATGCACAAGGCCAAGGGCATGGTTCGCGACGTGTTCCGCACGCGCAACATGCGGGCGCTGCCGGGTGACGTCGGACTGGGGCAGGTGCGCTATCCCACCGCCGGCAATGCCTACAGCGAGGAAGAAGCGCAGCCGTTCTACGTGAACGCGCCCTTCGGCATCGTGCTGGTTCACAACGGCAATCTCACGAACGCCCACGCCCTGCGTGCCGAGCTCTTTTCCACGGATCATCGCCATACGAACACCGAGAGCGATTCCGAAGTGCTGCTCAACGTGCTGGCGCACGAGATCGACCGTGCAACGCGCGGCGGTTCGCTCACCTCGGCGGCGCTGTTCGAATCCGTGCGCAACATGCACAAGCGGCTGCGCGGCTCGTATGCCGTGGTTGCGCTGATTGCAGGTCACGGCCTGCTTGCGTTCCGCGACCCCTACGGCATCCGGCCGCTCGCGATCGGTCGCGGTGCGGACGGCACCGTCATGGTGGCGAGCGAATCGGTCGCGCTGGAAGGCTCTGGCCATGTGTTCGAGCGCAACATCGCCCCGGGCGAGGCGGTCTTCGTGGATCTGCAAGGCCAGGTGCACGCGGAGCAGTGCGCGGATTCGCCGACGCTCAACCCCTGCATCTTCGAATTCGTCTACCTGGCGCGGCCCGATTCGGTGCTCGACGGCATCTCGGTCTACCAGGCCCGCCTCAATCTCGGTGAAACGCTGGCCAAGCGCGTGGTGTCGACCGTTCCGCCGAACGAGATCGACGTCATCATCCCCATTCCCGAATCGAGCCGCCCGAGCGCGACGCAACTGGCGCACCTGCTGGGTATTCCGTACCGCGAGGGCTTCGTCAAGAACCGCTACGTGGGCCGGACCTTCATCATGCCCGGGCAGGGCGTGCGCAAGAAGTCGGTCCGCCAGAAGCTCAACGTGATCGGCAGCGAGTTCAAGGGGCGCAACGTGCTGCTGGTCGATGACTCGATCGTGCGCGGCACCACCAGCCGCGAGATCGTGCAGATGGCGCGTGACGCGGGCGCCCGCAAGGTGTATCTCGCCAGCGCCGCGCCGCCGGTGCGCTTTCCGAACGTCTACGGCATCGACATGCCGACCAAGGACGAGCTCGTGGCGCATGACCGCACCATCGAACAAATCCGTGAACTGATCGGCTGCGACGCGCTGATCTACCAGGACGTGGATGCGATGAAGCGCGCGATCGGTTCGCTCAACCCCAAGCTCAACGGCTTCGACGCATCGTGCTTCGACGGCGTCTACGTGACCGGCGACATCGACACCGAGGCGATCACGCGCATGAACGGCAACCGTCCGCGCATCGAAGAGACCGAGGAGGATTCCTCGCGCCTTGCACTGCCCAATCTGAGCTGAGGGCGACGTGACAGACCACTCCCTTCCGCCGGGCCTGCATCGCGACACGCTCGCGGTGCGCACCGCGCTCGAACGCAGCCAGTACGGCGAGAACTCCGAGGCGCTGTTCCTCACCAGCAGTTTCGTGCAGCCGGATGCCGAGACGTCGGCGCGACGTTTCGCCGGCACCGAGGACGGCTTCACCTACACCCGCACCTCCAATCCCACCGTCGCCAGTTTCGAGCGCCGGCTTGCGGCGCTCGAAGGCACCGAGGCGGCGATCGGCGCATCGAGCGGCATGGGTGCGATCCTCATGATGTGCATGGGGCTGCTGAAGGCGGGCGACCACGTGGTGTGCTCGCGGTCTGTGTTCGGATCGACCCTCAACCTGATCGGACGCGAATTCGGCAAGTTCGGGGTCGAAACCACCTTCGTGTCGCAGACCGACGTCGCCGAATGGAAAGCCGCGATCCGTCCGACGACGAAGCTGCTCTTCGCAGAAACCCCGACCAACCCCTTGACTGACGTGTGCGACATCCGCGCACTCGCCGATCTCGCGCACGACGCGGGCGCGCTGCTCGCGGTGGACAACTGCTTTTGCTCTCCGGCGCTGCAGCGCCCCACCGAACTGGGCGCGGACCTCGTCATCCATTCGGGCACCAAGTACCTCGAAGGGCAGGGCCGTGTGCTGGCCGGCGCGATCTGCGGCTCCGCCAAATTGATCAATGAAGTGTTCGGTCCGGTGGTTCGAACCGCGGGCATGGCGCTTTCGCCGTTCAACGCCTGGGTCGTTCTCAAGGGGCTTGAGACGCTGAGCATCCGGATGCAGGCTCACTGCGCCGGCGCGCTCGCGCTTGCGCAATGGCTGGAAACGCAGCCAGGGGTCTCGCGCGTCTACTACCCCGGACTGAAATCGCATCCGCAGCATGAACTCGCGATGCGCCAGCAGTCCGGCTTGGGGGGCGCGGTCGTGTCCTTCGACGTGCTCGGCGACAGTCCCGAAGTGGCGCGTGCCAATGCCTTCCAGGTGATCGACAGCACCCGCGTGCTGAGCATCACCGCCAACCTCGGCGACACCAAGACGACCATCACACATCCGGCCACGACTTCGCATGGCCGCCTCACCGAGGCGCAGCGACAGGCGGCCGGCATCAGCCAGGGCCTGATTCGCGTTGCGGTCGGCCTGGACCATATCGACGACATCAAGGCCGACCTCCTTCGAGGCCTCGAAGGCCTGAGCACCCTCGCATGACGCAAAAGACCCGTACCCGTTTCGCCCCTTCGCCGACCGGCTTCATCCACCTCGGCAACATTCGCTCGGCGCTCTACCCGTGGGCGTTCGCGCGCTCCACCGGCGGCGACTTCATCCTGCGGATCGAAGACACCGACCTCGAGCGTTCGACGCAGGCGGCGGTCGACGTCATCCTCGAAGGCATGCAATGGCTGGGACTCGATCACGACGAAGGCCCGTACTACCAGATGCAGCGCATGGATCGCTACAAGGCGGTCCTCGCGGAGATGCAGGCGGCGGGGCTGGTGTACCCGTGCTACATGAGCGTTGCCGAACTCGATGCGCTGCGCGAGAAGCAGATGGCCGCGAAGGAGAAGCCGCGCTACGACGGCACCTGGCGCCCCGAGCCCGGCAAGACGTTGCCGGCGATTCCCGAAGGCGTGCAGCCGGTGCTGCGTTTCCGCAATCCGCAGGGCGGCGTGGTGGCGTGGGACGACAAGGTCAAGGGGCGCATCGAGATCAGCAACGACGAACTCGACGATCTCGTCATCGCGCGGCCGGACGGAACGCCCACCTACAACTTCTGCGTGGTGGTCGACGACATCGACATGGCGATTACGCACGTCATCCGTGGTGATGACCACGTGAACAACACGCCGCGCCAGATCAACATCTTCCGCGCGCTCGGCAAGGAACCGCCGGTGTACGCGCACCTGCCGACCGTGCTCAACGAGCAGGGCGAGAAGATGAGCAAGCGCAATGGCGCCAAGCCGGTCACGCAGTTCCGCGACGAAGGCTTCCTGCCCGATGCGATGGTGAACTACCTCGCGCGCCTCGGCTGGAGCCACGGCGACGACGAAATCTTCTCGCGTGCGCAGTTCATCGAGTGGTTCGACCTCGACCACCTGGGCCGCAGCGCCGCGCAGTTCGACGAGGCCAAGCTGCGCTGGGTGAATGCGCAGCACCTGAAGGCCATGGCCGACGAGGCCTTGGCGCCGCTCGTCGCCGAGCAATTGAAGAAGCGCGGCATCACGGCCGACGAACGTCTGCCGGCGATCTGCGGCCTGTTCAAGGATCGCTGCGAGACGACCGTTGCACTGGCCGGCTGGGCCGCAGCCTTCTATGCAGACGTGAACGCGACCGATGCCGATCGCGCGCAACACATCACCGATGCGGTGCGTCCTGCGATCGCCACGTTGGCGGATAAACTCGCAGACGTCGCTTGGGACAAGACTTCGATCGCGGCTGCGATCAAGGAAGTGCTCGGCGCGCATGGCCTCAAGATGCCCGCCCTGGCGATGCCGGTGCGAGTGCTCGTGATGGGCACGCCGCAGACGCCGTCGCTCGATGCAGTGCTCGCACTCTTTTCTCGCGAAAAAATTTTGGACCGTTTGAAGAAAGCCTAAAAACCTGTATATAATTTGAGGCTCGACACCCGGTAGGGGAAACCTTCAAAAGGGGGTATAGCTCAGCTGGGAGAGCGCTTGCATGGCATGCAAGAGGTCAGCGGTTCGATCCCGCTTACCTCCACCAACAGGGCGTCGAGTGGTTAGTCAGTCCAGGTTTTGACCCTATCGTCTAGAGGCCTAGGACATCACCCTTTCACGGTGAGTACCGGGGTTCGAATCCCCGTAGGGTCGCCAAGTTTTGTGGCACTTGGCTCGAGCATCGAAAGATGCGAGAGCGAAAGTCACACCAACGCGGAGTGGTAGTTCAGTTGGTTAGAATACCGGCCTGTCACGCCGGGGGTCGCGGGTTCGAGTCCCGTCCACTCCGCCAAGAAACGGAAAGCCGTTGCAAGTCATCGACCTGCAACGGCTTTTTCCTTTTCTGTCATCCCCAAATTGCCGATTACCTCCTCAATTTGCAGGATGCGCGATGTCGCATCCCACCGGCAGACTCGCTCCCTCATAACGAGGAGGTTCCCGATGGGTTTCGTTCACGTCGTCTGGGGAGGCGCAAGCCTTGTCGCGATCGCGGTGGGTTGGCTCTTCATCGCCTGGCGCGGCGGCAAGCATCTGAACGAACGCATCACCGAGCAGCTGTCACGCTCGGCCGCCCTCGAGCGTGAGTGCAGCACCCTTCGCTGACCAGACGCGCTCCCGGGTCGCTTTTCTCTCAACTTTCTTCTTTCCCTGTCGATAAGCGGTAGCGGCGCGCGAACGCTTTCGGTTTCACGTGCCGTGCATCGTGGAGCCAGGAAGAAGTGAAACGCAGCCCATCGCGAACCGAATCGGTCTTTGGAACAACCGCCGCATTGATGCTGGCCTTGTCGCTGTCCGCCTGCGGTGGTGGCGGCGGCGGAGGAGGAGGGGGCGGCTATATCCCTCTGACGTCCACGAGCGGCACGACGACCGATGTGAAGTCGGACGGCAGCAATGCGGTCAAGGCGTCCTGCGTCGGCTGCGCGGCGATCAACGACAGCACGTACGCAGGTTCGGGCACCGGCGTGTGGCAGGCGGCCAACGGTTCGTCCGTCCCGGTCGACACGCCACTTTCCATTTCGGGGCTGAACGGCCAGACCGTGACGCTGGTCTTCACCAACGAAAGCACCACGGCTGAAGCGCTTCCGGGGCTGGTGGTGCGATCCAGCTCGGAAATTGCGACGACCGCCAACAAGGCGATGGTGCAGCAGCCCGCCGGCGAAGACGACGCGGCCAAGAACGCGATCCGTGAATTCAACCGCTCCGGCTTTGCCAAGTTGCTCGATCGGCAGTCGAAGAGCGCATCCGGCGCCCTGAAGTCGATGGCACCGTCGGCGTCCTATGCAGTCGCCGATCAGCGCAGCATCTTTCTGTATGACTACTCGCAGCGCACGGTGCAACTCGCGGCACAGCGAACGACCACTGACGGCACCACGGTGAACGTGTGGGTAGAGACTGGTGAACTCGACCCGGCACGCGTGTCGAGCGCACTCGCCGCGCGGATGCTCGACAAGTTCGCCACGCAGGGCGGCATCTACGACATGCTGGTCCGTGTCGGCGGCCCGCTTTGGGGCGAGCACGGCATGAATCAGCTGATCGCCGGCAGCGGCCAGCCGCTGGACATCTTCATCGTCAACTTCAAGCCCGACCACCAGCCCTATGGCCTCGTGGGCTACTTCTGGGGCCTGAACAACTTCAAGACCGGCAGCGGCGACCTCGCCTACAGCAACGAATCGCTGAGCCTGTATCTCGATTCCGAGTCGCTCTACCTCGACGGCGAAAACGGCGTGAAGCAGATCGCCACCGTGATGGCGCACGAAGGCATGCACATGCAGAACTTCTACCGGCGCGGCGTGAAGATGGGGTCGGACTACACCTTCGACACCTGGCTCGAGGAAATGTCCGCGCTGATGATGGAGGACTGGGCCAGCTTCAACATCGACCCGAGCCACAACGCGATCCGCGATTCGCGCTACCCGTACTACCTCAGCTACAACGGCGCCGGCAGCTACAACTGCGGCCTCACCGAGTGGACGCCGATGGGCGCCACCTGCGAGAGCTACGCCGTCACGGGCTCGTTCGGCGGCTTCCTCAACCGCCAGCTCGGGCTCGACTTCTACAAGGCGCTGCTGACGAGCAGTGGCGTGAAGGACTCGACCGAGATCCTCGACAAGGCGATCAAGTCGCGACGCCCCGATTCCGGCGTCGGTCAGGAACTGCGCCGATTCGCCGCCGCATCGGCGGGGCTGATTCCGCTCGGCGCCGGCATCGCCGAATACAGCATGCCGGCGCGCAGCGAAGACGTGTTCAATCTGCCGGCCATCGACCCCGCGAGCCTCGGCAGCGGCAATCGCAAGCTGCCGCAGTCCGCGCCGTCGTTGCTGCAGGCGCTGGCCAGCTTCCCGGTGATTCGGTCGAACGTCGCGGGCACCTACAGCGAAACGGTGCGCGTGCCGCCGGGCACCACGCTCTCGGTGATCATCAACTGATCCGTCTCGATCACGGCGTGACGATGTTGAAGTAGGGGTCGAAAGTCTCGACGTTGCTGAACACCGACGGCAGCGCCAGCGGATTGCCGCTGACCTTCACTTGCCCGGTCAGCACCATCTCCGGCAGCTTCTTGCCCTGCAGCAGCATCGCGAGGAAGGCCGGACGGGTGAGGGTGATCGTGGCGTCGGGGTTCTTCAGCACACGGCCCTTCGTGTTGTTGAGCACCGAGTTCGACAGTTCCAGCGCCCAGGTCTCGTTGAGGTCGGTGAAGACCATGCTGATGTTGACCTTCTTGCCGTCGGCCTTCTCGTGGTCGAGGCGCATGGCGATGAAGTCGAAGAGCAGCTCGTTGTTCATGCCGCGCACCACGTCCGGCCCCTGGCTCGACGTCGGCGGCCTGGTGACGCCGCCCCGCAGTTCGCGCGCACCGGTGAGATAGGCGTTGCGCCAGGTGCCGGCCTCGGACTGGTAGCCGAGCTGTTCGAGCGCATCGGCCTGCAAGGCGCGCGCCGCCGCGTTGTTCGGATTCGCGAACACGACGTGGTTCACCAACTCCGCCACCCAACGATAGTCACCCGCATCGAACGCCTTGCGTGCCGAGGCCAGCACCGCATCTTCGCCGCCCATGGCCGCGACGTAGCGCTTGGCGGTCTCGGTGGGCGGGAGCCGGTTCAGTGTCGCCGGGTTGCCGTCGTAGAAGCCCAGGTAGAAGTTGTAGACCGCCCGCAGGTTGTGGCTGAGCGTGCCGTAGTAGCCGCGCGAGCTTGCGTCCGACGCGAGTCCTTTGGGGAAGAAGGTCGCATCGCCGATCTCGTCCATCACCTGGCCCTTGTTGGCGAGGTTCAGCGCCTGGTCATGCAGGAAGCGGTACGTGTCGCGCTGGTTCGCGAGGTACTGGCGGATGTTGTCGCCGCCCCAGGTTGGCCAGTGATGGCTCGCGAAGGCCACCTCCACGTCGGGAAACATGTCGATGGTCTCGTTGATGTACTTGCTCCAGCCGAGCGCATCGCGCATCTTCGCGCCGCGGATCGTGTAGACGTTGTGCATGTGCTTCGTCGTCACTTCCGAGAGGCACAGCGCCTTCTTGTCGGGAAAGTAGAACATCATCTCCGACGGCGCTTCCGTGCCTTGCGCCATCTGGAAGACGATGCGCACGCCGTCCACCGTCATCTCCTGCCCGGTCTTGGCAATGATGTCGGTCGGCGGAATCAGCCCCGTCGTGCCGCTGCTGAGCGCCTTGCCGAGTCCGCTGCCGACGCCTTGCCGCTCGTTCGAATCGAGCCCCGCGCCGAACTGGTAGACGGCGCGCCGCGTCATCGCATTGCCGGCCAGCACGTTCTCGGCGATCGCGTTGTCCATGAAGCCCTCGGGCGCGATCACCTTCACCTTGCCGGCTTGCACATCCGCCTCGTCGACCACACCGCGCACGCCGCCGAAGTGATCCACATGGCTGTGCGTGTAGATCACCGCGACCACCGGCCTGGTGCTGCCGAGCTTGTCCATCGCGAAGGCCAGCGTGCTGTGCGCGATCTCCGCGGTGAGCATCGTGTCGATCACGATCCAGCCGGTTTGGCCTTCCACCAGCGTCATGTTCGCGAGGTCATAGCCGCGGATCTGGTAGATGCCGTCGGTCACCTTGAAGAGACCGCGTGCGTTGTTGAGCTTCTCCTGTCGCCACAGGCTCGGGTTGACCGTGGCGGGCGCATCGCCCTGGATGAAGTCGAAGCGGCTCGCGTCCCACACCAGCTTGCCCTGCGGCGTCTTCACCTGTGGATCGGGCAGCGTGGCGATCAGGCCGCGCGTCGCGTCCTCGAAGTCGCGCTTGTCGTCGAAGGCCATGCTGCGCGCAACCGCCTGGTTGGCGCGCTCGGTGGCCGGCGTCGCGGGTTTCGGCGTGGCCGGTGCCTCGTCGTGCGTCTGTGCAAGCGCGCCGCAGGCCAGCGAGGACGCGATGAGAGCGGCAAGCACGCCGCGGATGGCTGTTTTCATGGAGTCTCTGATCTTTGAAGGAGTGAAGTGGAGCAGCGCTGTTCAGGCTCGCGCATCGGCGCGGATCATGTCCGCCGCCTTCTCGCCGATCATGATCGTCGGCGCGTTAGTGTTGCCGCCGCACAGCGTCGGCATGATCGAGGCATCGACCACGCGCAGTGCATCGACGCCATGCACGCGAAGCCGCTCATCGACCACGGCCATGCTGTCGGCCTGCGGACCCATCCTGCAAGTCCCCACCGGGTGGTACTGCGTGTCGGCACGATTGCGGATGTCCTGTGCGATCGCCGCGCGGTCGTTCCGCTCCACGGGGTGCAGCATCTTTCCGCGCCAGGGATCGAAGGGGCTCGATTGCAGGATGTCCATCTGCAGCTCCACGCCCTTCACCAGCAGTTCGAGGTCGCGCTCGTCGTCGAGGAACTTGGGGTCGATCAGCGGCGCGGCGTGCGGGTCGCGGCTTGCAAGACGCACATGGCCGCGGCTTTTCGGACGAAGCACTTCGATGTGGCACGAATAGCCGTGGCCGAGATGCAACTTGCGGTTGTGGTCGTCCACCATCGCGACGACGAAGACCATCTGCAGATCCGGCACGGTGACATCGGGCGACGAGCGGACGAAGGCGCCGGACTCTGCGAAGTTGGAAGTGATGAGACCGGTGCGCTGCTTCTTCCACTCCAGCATCGCGCCGACGATCTTCACGCTGCCGCGCATCGAGACGCCGAAGGTGGGCGAGGTGCTGGCGGCGCGATAGGCCTGCACATGGTCGATATGGTCCTGCAGGTTCTCGCCCACGCCAGGCAGGTCGTGCAGCACGTCGATGCCGAGCTCCTGCAGTTGGGCGCCCGGCCCGATGCCCGAGAGCATCAACAGTTGCGGCGAACCGAAGGCGCCCGAGCTCACGATGACCTCGCGGCGCGCACGCGCGGTGGCTTCCCGCCCTCCCGCGCTGTAGGCGATACCGACGGCGCGCCGTCCATCGAAGACGATGCGCGACGAGAGCGCGCCCGTCTTCACCGTGAGGTTCGGCCGCGACAGATTCGGCGTGATGTAGCCCTTGGCCGCGCTGCAGCGCTCGCCGTTCTTCTGCGTCACCTGGTACATGAAGGCGCCGAACTGCTCGGCACCGTTGTAGTCCGCGACGGCCGGGATGCCGTTCATCGCGGCGGCCGCCAGGAATGCCTTGTTCAATGCGCTCGGGCTGCGCAGCTCGGCCACGTTGAGCGGCCCGCCGGTGCCGTGGAAGGGGCAGTCGTGGTGCGTCTCGTTGTGCTCCGCGCGCTTGAAGTACGGCAGCACTTCGTCATACGACCAGCCCGTGTTGCCAAGGGAGGCCCAGTGGTCATAGTCCCAGCGATGCCCGCGCACATAAAGCATCGCGTTTGTCGAACTCGAGCCGCCCAGCACCTTGCCTCGCGGCTGGTAGCCCTGCCGGCCGTTGAGTCCCTTCTGCGGCACCGTCTTGAAAGCCCAGTTCTTGAACGGCACCGGCAGCGTCGCTGCGACGCCCGCGGGCGCATGAATGAAGACGCTGTTGTCCGGCCCGCCAGCTTCGAGCAGGCAGACCGAAGCGGCCGGATCCTCGCTCAGCCGCGATGCGACGACGCAGCCGGCAGAGCCGCCACCCACGACGACGTAGTCGAATTCTTCGATGCTCATGATGTCTCTTTGCCGGAATGGGTGAGCGCCGGATCCGCGCTGCGCAGGTAGAACTTCAGCACCAGCCGTTGCACGAAGTTGCCGTAGGGTGGATAGAACAGGGCGATCGGAAAGAAGCGCTGGCGCTGGAACACGGTTCGCGCATGGGACAGCTCGCGAAAGCCCTCCACGCCGTGGTAGGTGCCCATGCCGGAGTTGCCGATGCCGCCGAAGGGCGCATCGTGGTTCACGACCTGCCATCCCCAGTCGTTGACCGCCACGCCGCCCGAGTGGGTGCGCCGCAGCAGCGCGTCGCGCTCGGCATCGTCGTGGGTGAAGCAATAGAGCGCGAGCGGCCGGGGCTTTGCGTTGATGAAGGCAATGGCGTCATCGGTCGTGTCGTAGGGAACCACCGGCAGGATGGGGCCGAACAACTCCTCCTGCATCACCCGCATCTCCGGCGTGAGCTGGGTCACGATGTGCAGCGGCATCTGGCGGCCTTCGCCGGCGGGTGCGGGCGCGCAGAGTTCAACGCGTGCGCCTTTCGCACGCGCGTCGTCGAGCACGGCCTGCATGCGCTGCCACTGCCGCGCGTTCACCACGCCGGTGTAGTCCGCGTTGCCGTCGGTGCGGCCGCCGTAGAAGCGCTGGAAGGTGCGCCGCACGCCCGCGATGAAATCGTCCACGCGCTCGCGCGGCACCAGTGCGTAGTCGGGTGACACGCAGATCTGCCCGCCATTGGTCGACTTGCCGTGCGTGATGCGCGTGGCCGCATCGGCGATCGGATAGTTGCGCGTGACCAGCGCGGGCGACTTGCCGCCGAGCTCCAATGTGACCGGCGTCAGGTTCTTCGCTGCCGTGCGCATGACGATGCGCCCCACTGCTGGCGAGCCGGTGAACACGATGTGGTTGAAGGGCTGGGAGGTGAAGACATCCGGGTCGGCCAGTTCCTCGCCCACGACCGCCACGAGGTTCTCGTCGAAGACCTCGCCGAGCAGCCGCTTGAACACCGCGTTGGTGGCCGGCGTCACCTCCGGCATCTTGATCATCACGCGGTTGCCCGCTGCCAGTGCGGCAGTCAGCGGCCCGGCGGCCAGATAGATCGGAAAGTTCCACGGCACGATCACGCCCACCACGCCCTTGGGCTGGAAGCGCACTTCGACCCGGTTGCTCAGGAACAGCAACTCGGTGGAGCGTCGGCTCGGCCTCATCCAGCGCCGCAGGTGCGAGACCGCGTGATCGATGTCGAGCACCGAGCCCAACAGGTCGAGCATCTTCGATTCGGCGTCGGCGCGATGGCCAAAGTCCCGGCTCATCGCGTCGGCGAGCAAATCCTGGTAGCGCTGAATCTGTCGCTTGAGCGACCTGAGCCATGCGCGCCGTTCGGCGGCGCTGGGACAGGGCTGCTGCGCAAAGGCCGTTTGCTGCGCCGCAAAAATGCGCTGCACGCGCTCGTGCACGGCGATGGCGCTTGCCGCGTGCGACTGATCCGTGGTGTCGTTCAAGGCTTGTCTCCTGGGGCACGTCTCGCGGTGCGATGCCGCGCCTGTCGCCACGGAATGTAGGGCCTGGCAGGGTCTGCGCCTAGGTTCAAGTTCGACACATTCGGGTGAAAATCTGCCAACCGTCCTGGTCCAGATCACCGTGCCAAAAGCAGTCCTCGGCGCAAGAATTCCCGCAACGCCCATCGTTGGCCGCTACAGCCACGACATGGACGCGCCGGCGCACAGCATGCTCGGGTTGACTGCCCTCACCGACGCGCTGGCCGAATGCGGCGTCGATGTCGCCGCGCTGTTCGTGGGGACGGGTATCCCGCCGGAGGCGGTCTCCGACCCGCAGGTGCGCATCTCGCACCGGCAGAAGATTGCGCTCTTCGGCAATGTGCTGCGGCTCACGCCGGAGCCGGCCATCGGCCTCATCGCGGGAAGTCGACAGCGCATCTCCGACTTCGGCGTGTTCGGCTACGCGGTGCTCAGCAGCGCCACGCTGGCCGACGCGATCGCCTTCGGCATCGAACACGTGCGCCTCGCGGGACCGGTGCTGGAGAAGACCTTCCGCGTCGAAGGCAACACCGCGATCTTCGAGGCCCGCGACGTGATGGACCTCGGCGCGCTGCTGCCGCTTGCGACGGAGTTCTGGTTCAGCTCGATCCAGGCGCTGGTCGAGCGCGTGCTGGAGCGCCAGTTCAAGGGCCAGCGGCTGCTGCTTCCCTATGCCGCGCCGGCCTATGCCGCGCGCTACGCGGAATTCCTGCGCTGCCCGGTGCAGTTCGATGCCGGTGTGATGCAGTGGCAGTTCGATGCGTCGCTGCTCGGCATGCCGCTGCCCAATGCGAACCCGATCACCGCGGACGCCTGCGCAAGCTTCTGCAGCCGCATGCTCGAAGACCTCGCGGGTGAGCCGGCGCTGGTCAGGTCCATCAAGGAAACCTGCCTCAACAACATGAGCGACCTGCCGCGCGCCGAAGAAATGGCCGAGCGGCTGCACCTTTCGCCGCGCACGCTGCATCGCCGGCTGGTCGAGGCGGGCACCAGCTACCAGGCCATCATCGATGGGCTGCGCGAGCGGCTTGCGATCGAGTTCCTCGAGCGCACGGACCTGTCGGTGGACGAGATCGCGGAGCGCAGCGGTTTCTCGGACGTGTCCAACTTCCGCAAGGCGTTCAAGAAGTGGACCGGCCAGACGCCGGCGTATTACCGTGACTCACCCCCAGGCTCGCGCACTGCGTGTCGCTCTCCACCTCCTTCCAGGGGGCGCTCCCAGCGGCCCGGCTGAGCCGGTTCCGCGGGAGCCCTGGCTTGCGGCTAGCGCTTCGTGACGACCACTTCGAGATACTCGCTCGGCACCACCAGCGAGTGGGGCCCTGCGCGGTTCATGTCCTGCAGCAGTGTCATCAGATCGCTTTCGAGGGCCTGCGCACCGTCGACCGGCAACGCGGCGAAAGCCTTGTGGACCGGCCCGTACCAGGTGCGGAACACCTCGACGAAGTGCGCCGCCGAGCGGTATCTGAAATTGAACATCCGCCGCGTCACCGAGATCGATTCGGCCTTGTCGCCGAAGAGCGATTGCAGATGCGATTCCACGCCCCATTTCGGCGGCGGCTGCACGCCCGCAGGCGGCGGCACATGGCGCCCCAGCGTCTTGAACATCTGGCCGATGAATCCCTCGGGTGTCCAGTTCGCCATGCCGATGCGACCGCCGGGCCGGCACACGCGCATCATCTCGGCGGCGGACTTCGCGTGATCGGGCGCGAACATCACGCCGAAGGTCGAGATCACGGCATCGAAGCTCGCTTCGTCGAAGGGCAATGCCTCGACGTCGGCGGTCTTGAACTCCACCTTCAGCCGCTCGGCGCGTGCACGCTCGGCGCCGCGGTCGAGCAACGCGGCGACATAGTCGGTCGAGGTCACGCGGCAGCCGCGCCGCGCGGCGGCCAGCGTCGCGTTGCCGTTGCCGGCCGCAACGTCGAGCACGCGCTCGTCCCAGCGCAGGTCGCAGGCCTCGGCGAGCATCTCGCCGACGATCTGCAGCGTGGTGCCGATCACGGCGTAGTCGCCGCTGGCCCAGGCCGCGTGCTGGCGTGTCTTCAAGGCGTTGAAGTCGATCGGTGCATTCATGGAAAGAGGCTCCTTGTGGACTGCGAACTGGATGGTGTGAGCGACCTTGCGGCCGTGCATGCACTGTGGCGCCTTGCGCCCGGATCCGTCCTGCTCGCGCGTCGCCCGTGTCTGCCCGATCGTCCGCATCTCGGGCGACACCGCCGTCGATGCCGGCCGATCGTCCGGGTCTCATGACTCTTCATCCGGCCATGCGGCATAGCTCTTCCCGCTGCTGTTCGCGCCGCGTCATCGCGCTCAGAATCTTCAGGTTTGGAGTTCCTCACATGGAGGCAACCATGGCTGCGGACAGCATTGCAGCAGCGTGGCACCGTGCCGAATCGGCCTTGCAGCGCCGCCCCGAGATGGGTCTTCACGACGATGCGCCGGCCACTGCGCGCTGGGAACAAGGCTTGCGTGTGATCGCGAGCCACGCCAACGGCACGCAGGTGCAGACCGACATGGCCACCGAACTCGGCGGCACCGGCGACCGGGTCACGCCCGGCTGGCTGCTGCGCGCGGGGATGGCGTCGTGCACGGCCACGCGCATCGCGATGGCTGCCGCGGCGCAGGACATCGAGCTCACCTTGCTCGAAGTGGTGACGAGCAGCCGCTCCGACCTGCGCGGGCTGCTGGGCATGCACGATTCCGACGGCACGCCGGTGCCCGCGACGCCGCGTGACGTGCGCATGCATGTGCGTATCGGTGCGCGCGGTGCTTCGGACGATCGGCTTCGCACGCTGGTCGAAGAGAGCTGCGAATGCTCGCCGATGGCGCGTGCCGTGCACGACGCGGTGCCGATCGGCCTGCGCATCGACATCGCCAGCGGCTGAGTCCGGCCATGGATGCGCTGTCGGAAACGCTCCGCGTGGTGCGCCTCGTCGGGGCCATCTTCATCAACGCGCGTTTCACCGCGCCATGGTGCTACCAGTCGCCGCGTGCGGACACGGTCGCGCCGCTGCTGGAGCCCGGCGCGGAGCGGCTGGTGATCTTTCACCTCATCACCGAGGGGGAGTGCTACGTCGAGATGGGCGGTGACGAGCCGGTGCGCCTGATCGCGGGCGATGCGGTCATCTTTCCGCAGGGCCATGCGCATCGCATGACCTCCGAACCCGGCCTGGTGCCGGCGGTTGGCGAGCAGCTCGACCGCGTGCTCGCGCGCCGCCCGCGCCAACTTGCCTACGGAGGCGGGGGGCCGACGACGCGACTGGTGTGCGGTTATCTGGCCTGCGATGCGCGGCTGGCCGGAATGCTTCTCGCGGGACTGCCGCCGCTCGTGCGGGTGAACGTGCGTGGCTCGAACGCCGGCGCATGGCTCGAAGCCTCGGTGCGGTACGCCCTCGGGGAAGCGCGCTCGCCTCGGCCAGGTGGCGCGGGGGTGCTCGCCAAGCTCGCCGAAGTGTTGTTCATCGAGGTGCTGCGCCTGTACATGAACGAACAGAGCGAGGGCCGCACCGGATGGCTCGCGGGCGTGGGCGACCGCATCGTCGGCGCGGCACTGCACTCGATGCACAAGCAGCCCGCGCATGCATGGACGCTCGATGAACTGGCTCGCGAAGCGGGGAGTTCACGCTCCGTGCTGGCGGAGCGCTTCCAGCACCTGGTGGGCAGCTCGCCGATGCAGTACCTCACGCAGTGGCGCATGCTGCTGGCGGCGAATCTGCTGACCCGCAGCAACGCACCGCTCGCGAGCATCGCCGGGGATGTGGGATATCAAACGGACACTGCATTCAGCCGGGCGTTCCGGCGCGAGTTCGGTGCGCCACCGGCGGCGTGGCGGCGCACCCAGGCGACGCGCTCGCAGGAGCGCAGCGCCCTGGTCAGGCCATGAGCCCCCGCCCGGCCGTTCCGAAGGGGGCTCGCACCGCAGTGCGAAGCACGGAGGTTACCCAATGAGCGCCGCTCGGCCGCCCGAAGGCGCTCGCACGGCAGTGCGAAGCACGAAGATTACCCAATGAGCTCGGCCGGCACCTTGCCGCCGTTGGCCGCGAGCTTGGTCATGACCTGGCGGTGCAGCCAGATGTTCATCTTGGCGGAGTCGCTCGTATCCTCGCCGTAGCTCAGCTCGAAGGCGAGTTGCTTGCGCGCGGCGAGGCTGCTGTCCAAACCGAGCAGCTTCATCAGGTCGACGATCGATGTGCGCCAGTTGAGGCTGCTGGCGCCGGGCATGCCGTCGAGCAAGGCTTCGACGTCGACCACCGTGATCGCGGCCGGCGGCGCCGCGGGAGCGGCGGTTGCGGCGGCGGCGTCCGTGGCCGCCGGTGCCGGCTGGTCCGGCGCCGTGGCGGCGTTGGCCGACGGGAAGATCTTGGCGAGGATGCTGCTGAAGATGCTCATGAGTGACTCCGCTGGGTGGTTGAAGGGTTGATGGAAAGGCGGATTCTGCGATCGGTGTGTGTCACAACAATCCGAAGACTGCACATTTCGCCACGATGGGCGGTCGGGAGAGACTTTGTTACATCGGACCGCGCGCCGACGGCGAGCCCTTGCCGCCGGGCGTCGCAAGCGACTCGCAGGAGGTGCCCGGCTGCACCGAGACGAACCGATCGACCACCATGTGCTCGCGCGCCGGGCCTTCCATGGGCTCGCGCACCTCGATGCGCCCATCGAAGTTCGCGAGCAGCGGTGCCTTGGGCGCGCCCTGCCAGCGCAGGTAGGCCTCCTCGAGCGTGAGGTAGTCGCCGGCCTGCGCCACGGGCCACTGCTGGCCGGTCTTGCAGTCGGTGAAGATTGCCGAGTCGGCAAAGTAGACGAAGTCGCCGCGCCAGCGCACGGGCTGCTGCGCATGCAGGCCGGCCGCGAGCACCGCCAGCAGGAGGCTGGCTGCGGCCCGCATCGGTCCGCGCATGGGCTGTCGATTCATTTCCGGCTTCCCCGTGTGATGCACATGGGCCGACAGCTTAGCGGTGTGCAGGAAGGCATGGATCGCGTACAAACCTCCTTCCGACGATTCCCCCGATTTCCCGAAGGCACTTCATGTCCAGTTCTCCCTTCGATCCCGACGACACGGCCGACACTGGTGGCATGCGCAAGGGACTGACCAGCTACGGCGACCAGGGCTTCTCGCTCTTCCTGCGCAAGGCGTTCATCAAGGGCGCGGGCTTCACCGATGCGGCGCTCGATCGTCCGGTCATCGGCATCGCCGACACCGGCAGCGCGTACAACCCGTGCCACGGCAATGCGCCGCAGCTCATCGATGCGGTCAAGCGGGGCGTGATGCTGGCGGGCGGGCTGCCGATGGCGTTCCCGACGATCTCGATCCACGAGAGCTTCGCCGCGCCGACCAGCATGTACCTGCGCAACCTGATGTCCATGGACACCGAGGAGATGATTCGCGCGCAGCCGATGGATGCGGTGGTACTCATCGGCGGCTGCGACAAGACCGTGCCCGCGCAGCTCATGGGTGCGGCATCGGCGGGGTTGCCGGCGATCCAGCTCATCACCGGCTCGATGCTCACCGGCAGCCATCGCGGCGAGCGTGTCGGCGCCTGCACCGACTGCCGTCGATACTGGGCCCGCTTTCGCGCCGAGGAGATCGATGCCGCCGAGACCGCCGAGGTCAACAACGAACTGGTGGCCAGCGTCGGCACCTGCTCGGTGATGGGCACTGCGAGCACCATGGCCTGCCTCGCCGAGGCGATGGGCATGACGGTGCCGGGCGGCGCCTCGCCGCCGGCGGTGACGGCCGACCGCATCCGCATTGCCGAACAGACCGGCGCGCAGGCGGTGCAGATCGCGCGCGACCGGCTCACCATCGACAAGGTGCTGACACCGGCGGCTTTCGAGAACGCGATGCGCGTGCTGCTGGCCATTGGCGGCTCGACCAACGGCATCGTGCATCTCGCGGCGATCGCGGGCCGCATGGGGGTCGATATCGATCTCGCCACGCTGGACCGCATGGGCCGCGAGACACCGGTGCTGCTCGATCTGAAGCCCTCGGGCCAGCACTACATGGAGGATTTTCACGCCGCGGGGGGCATGGCGACGCTGCTGCGCGAGCTCAAGCCGCTGCTGCGGCTCGATGCGCTCACGGTCACCGGCCGCACGCTGGGCGAGGAGATCGAGCGCGCCGGCCCCGGCTTCAGGCAGGACGTGGTGCGCAGCGTGGCGAAGCCGATCTATCCGCAGGGCGGCATTGCGGTGTTGCGCGGCAATCTCGCGCCCGGCGGCGCGATCATCAAGCAGTCGGCCGCGGATGCCGCGCTCATGGAACACGAGGGCAAGGCGGTGGTGTTCGAGAACCTCGAGGATCTTGCGCGCCGCATCGACAGCGACGAACTCGACGTGACGCCGGACGACATCCTCGTGCTCAAGAACATCGGCCCCAAAGGCGCGCCGGGCATGCCGGAAGCGGGCTACATGCCGATCCCCCGCAAGCTCGCGCGTGCGGGCGTGAAGGACATCGTTCGCATTTCCGATGGCCGGATGAGCGGCACCGCCTTCGGCACCATCGTGCTGCACGTCACGCCCGAATCGGCGGTAGGCGGCCCGCTGGCCTACGTGCAGAGCGGCGACCGCGTCCGCCTGAGCGTCGCGAACCGCGAACTCTCGCTGCTGGTGAGCGATGAAGAACTTGCGCGCCGCGCGCGCGAGACGCCCGTCACGCCGCCGACCGCCGAACGCGGCTATCGCAAGCTCTTCCTCCAGTCGGTCACGCAGGCCGACCAGGGAGCCGACTTCGACTTCCTTCGCGCGCCCAAGAAGACAGGACCACAACCATGACGCAGTACTGGCTGATGAAATCCGAACCCGACGACGTCTCGATCGACGACGCGATCGCCGCGCCCGATTCGACAGTGGGGTGGACTGGCGTGCGCGGCTTCCAGGCTCGCAAGTACATGAAGGAAGTCATGCAGGTCGGCGACGGCGTGCTGTTCTATCACTCCAGCTGTCCGCAGCCGGGCATCGCCGGCATCGCGCGCGTCGTCTCGGGACCCAAGCCCGACCCGACGCAGTTCGATCCGAAGTCGCCCTACTACGACCCGGAATCCAAGTCCGAATCGCCGCGCTGGATCCTGGTGGACGTGCAGGCCCTCTGCAAGACGAAGCTGCTGTCGCTGCCCGAGATGCGCGCCAACCCCGCGCTGGCCGACATGATCGTGTTGCGCAAGGGCAACCGGCTGTCGATCACGCCGGTCGACGAGAAGCACTGGCGGCTGATCACCGAGGAGCTGCTGGTCTGAGAGGGCTGCGCCTGGGCTTCAGGCGGCGCTCTGGATCAGCGCCATGATGTTGCCCTCGCTGTCCTTGAACCATGCGGCCATCGCACCGCCGCCGGTCACGATGCCGTCGGCGTCCTTGCCGGGCATGTCGTAGTTCTCGAACACCACGCCGCGGGCCTTCAGATCGGTCACTTCCCTGCGGATGTCCGCGACCTGCCAGAAGGCCTGGCTGGCTTGCGAGGTGCCTGCGTTCGGCGTCGGGTACAGAAAGGCGCCGGTGCCGCCGCCGAACTCATAGTGCACGCCGCCCGCGGTCTCGGCCTTCGGCGTGAAGCCGAGCTTTCCTTCGTAGAACTGCCGGGCACGGGCAAGGTCCCTGGCCGGGATGTAGGCGTAGAGCGGGGATTGCTGCAGCATGGCGTGTCCTTCGGAATGTTCGAACGACGGCCATTCTTGCGCCGTGCAGCGGCCCGCGCGCGGGTGTTCGCCGATGCACCCGGCGTCAGTGGGGGGGTGCCGCACCGTGTGCGTCGGCAGTGTCAGGCCTGCCTCCTTCGACCGCGACAGCGTCGTCCTTGGCTTCCCGCCACCATGACAGCAGCTGGTTGAAATCCCCGGCGAAGCCACGCTGGAGCAGTTCTTCGGCATAGCGCGAGCAGAAGGCCGCGGCCGCCATGTCCAGGAGGGTGCGACTCGCGGCCTGTTCGCACGTGAGGTAGACCGTCTTCAGTTCGGCCACCTGGGCGCGTTGCGGGTCCGCAAGTGCGGGTTGGGCCGCCACGCCGGCCAGCGCGGCCGCCAAAAGGGAAAGAGCCCGAACGAGCTTCATGGGGTACCCCCTTGTTTCCGATTTCGCCGCTTTTCCTCTTGGATGTCAGCATAGGCGCCGGGCCGAGAACCTGCATCCCTCGCTCGGGGTAGCACGTAAGATTGGTGCTCCATCCCGGTCTTTGTCTTACATCCCGTGTCGCTGCTTTTCAAGTGCCTCCTCGGTGCCGTCGCGGTGCTTCTCATTGCGCTGCTGTCGAAGACGAAGAACTTCTATGTCGCGGGCCTCGTGCCGCTCTTTCCCACCTTTGCGCTGATCGCCCACTACATCGTGGGCACCGAGCGCTCGGCGGTGGACCTGCGCACCACCGCGCTCTTCGGGCTGCTGTCGCTGGTCCCCTATGCGATCTATCTCGCGGTGGTGTATTGGCTCAGCGTGAAGGCCTCGCTGCCGGTGACGCTGATCGCGGCGACGGTGGCCTGGTGCGTGGGCGCGGCGCTGCTTCTCGGCATCTGGTCCCATTGGACTTCCGGCCTTGGTTGAGTGTTGGGCGCACAATGCGCGCGACGGAGGAGTGGGTTCGCATGCCGTTCATACTTCAACTGCTCATCGATTACGGCTATCTGGCCGTCTTCATCGGCTGTCTGCTGGAGGGCGAGACCATCCTAGTTCTGGCGGGTTTCGCCTGCCACCACGGCCACCTCTCCGTGCCAGTGACCCTCGCGGTCGCGGTGTTCGGCGCGACGCTGGGCGACCAGCTCTTCTACTGGATAGGCCGCTACCGGGGGGCGGCGCTGCTGGCGCGCCTGCCCTCGCTGGCGCAGCGCGCGGAGCGCGTCGCCGCCTCGCTGAAGCGCTATGACGGGCTGGTGGTCATGGGGGTGCGCTTCGTCTACGGACTGCGCATCGCCGGCCCCATCGCGATCGGTGCCATGCAGATGCCGCCGCGCCGCTTCGCCGTTTTCAATCTCCTCGGCGCGATGTTGTGGGCGCCGTTGATCGCCTCGGTCGGCTATCTCTTCGGCTCCGCGCTCGAAGCGCTGATCGGGGACGTGGAACGGATCGAACTGATCGGCACCGTGGTGATCGTCGGCATCGCGCTCGCGATCGCCCTGGTCCGCCGGTGGCGGCGGTCGCGAGCGACGGTGCGCTAGGGACTGGCCGCAGGCAACGAACGGCAACAGCAAGCGGCGCCTCTCGCCGCACAATGGCACTCACCGGGAGATGGCCATGAGACATGCGAACACACGGCAATCCAGCGGGCTGGGTCATCCCGTCGCTGCCGCTCGGGCGGGGCCATGAGCACCTCGACGGATCTCGGCGGACTCGACGCGGCGGACCCGGCCGACCGTGCAAGCGCGTACGAGGCGCTCGTGGTGGCGGGCCGTACGTCGACACCGGTCTTCCTGCGCGGACTGGCGAGCGCGGATGCCGACGTGCGCGAGAAATCGGCGCAGGGTCTGGCCGAAACCGGCGATCCGATTGCAGCCGATGCGCTAGCCGATGCGCTTTCCGACCCCGAGCCGCTGGTGCGCGGCCGCGCGGCGCAGGCGCTGGCGGCGATCGGCGACTGGCGGTCGCTCGACGCGCTGGTGCGCACCATCGATGACTACCCCGATGTGCTGCATGCGCCGCACACCATCGCGACCTATGTGCTGATTGCGCGCGGCCGCGACGTGCTGCCAGCGGTCGCGCCGCTGCTCGATGCGCTGCATCCCATCACGCGGCAGCGCGCGTTCCTGGTGGTTCAGACGCTGGTCTCCGCCATGCCTGAGGCGGGCCACTGGGAGGCGCTCTGGCAATCGCTCGGCGCCTACGACCCGGACAGCCACGACGCCGCCGTGCGTGCGGTGGCCGCCGCGAAGTGGGCGCAATGGGTTTCGGCGCACTGTCCTTGACAGGGTCAGGTTCAGGGGGAGGATCGTCAACGGTCAGCTCACGGTGACGCGGATGGTGTGCGAGCGCTGACGAGTGCGCGGCGGGCGATCAAATCGTTCCGTCGATTTAGGACATTTCTTGTAGACGCAGGCTGTCGTCATTCCTAGAGTGCATCCCGCAGTGCGTCGGTTCCGCCGAACTGCGCAATCCAGGGAGGACAAGAAGACATGCCAGCTGGAACTTTCGCCGTCCACGCCTACGTGGAACGCGACACGCACCAAGCGCCGGCCCGGAGTGGCCTCGTCGCGATCGGGGCGGCCACACAGGTCGTGAACTTCGTCGTGCGCACGCTCGCCGTGACGCCTGTCAGCATCCAGTCGGTCATCGCCATGACGGGGCGCAGCCAGCGCACATGGTTGCGCCGGATCGAGGAGGGCGCTGTTCGCAAGCTCAAGCCTGACGCGCGCGGCCGCGCCCGCATCGCGCTCGAGGACGTGGTCGCTCAAATCCCCTGCAAGCTGACGCCGGAAGACAGGGTGCTGTTGGTTCAGGCCGATCAAGGCGATGCCGAGGCGCAGGCGGACACGGGCGAGCTGTTCTTCTCAGCCGGCCTCCCCCACGCCGGGCGCTACTGGCTCGAACTCGCCGCAGAGCAGGGATACCCCAATGCCATGCAATGCCTGGCGCGCTGCTACCTGTCAGGCGAGGGCGCGCCGAAGGATGAAGACATGGCGATCCGATGGCTTGCCGACGCAGCGGCGCGCGGTCACTTCATTGCGCGCGAACAGATGCGGGCGTTGCGAGGAGGTCTCTTTGCACGTCGACATGCGGGTGGCTGAGATGAAGATGAAGTGCGCTGTTCGTTCGGCCCAGAAGGGCTTCACGGTAATTGAATTGATGATCGTGGTGGCGATCATCGGGATCTTGGCAGCCGTGGCGATGCCTGCCTATCAGGACTACACAGTTCGAGCACGGGTGACCGAAGGGCTGGCTCAGGCCTCAGCGGTCAAGATCATCGTTGCGGAAAACATCGCAAATGCCGGCGGGGAAATCCAAAAGTCCGGAAACTGTCTCGGGTTTGCCGACATCACCGGCATCGGGCATGTCGCCCGCGTGAGCTGTGCGGATGGATCGGGTGCGATTACCGTGACGATGGCCGACACGGCGCGCGGCGTCATCTTGACACTCACGCCAGAACTCGCCTCCTCGGGAACTGAACCAAACGCTGTGACGGGTGGTACGGCCTGGGTGTGCGCTACCTCTACTGACTTCAAGTACGTTCCTTCAGAGTGTCGGAATACGGCCGGAACCCCCGGCGCACAAGAACAAAGCGGCTAACCCGATGCAAAGAAGGGCGATGGCGCCGGTCGCTTATTCGGCCAGCTCGTCGAGGATCGGGCAGTCCGGCCGATGATCTCCATGGCAGCAATCCGCCAATCGCTCCAGCGTGCGCTTCATCGCCTCCATTTCCTCGATGCGCCGATGAAGATCTTCGGCATGCGCGAGTGCGATGCGTTTCACGTCCGCGCTCGCACGCTGCTTGTTCTGCCAGAGCTTCAAGAGTTCCGCGATCTCGGCCATGCTGAATCCGAGGTCGCGCGCGCGGCGGATGAAGCGCAGGGTGTGCACGTTGCTTTCGGTGTATTGGCGGTAGCCCGCGTCGGTGCGCGCCACGCCCGGCACGAGGCCGAGTGATTCGTAGTGCCGGACCATCTTGGCCGAGACGCCCGAACGCGCAGCCGCCTCACCGATGTTGAACGGGCCGCTCATCGTGCGATTCCTTTCCAGCGCCGCAGGAGCAGCGCATTGCTCACCACACTCACACTGCTGAAGGCCATCGCCGCGCCGGCGATCACGGGGCTCAACAGGCCCAGGGCCGCGAGGGGAATGCCGATCACGTTGTAGGCAAAGGCCCAGAAGAGGTTCTGGCGGATCTTCGCGTAGGTGCGGCGCGAGATGTCGATCGCATCGCTCACCAGCGCCGGGTCGCCGCGCATCAGCGTGATGCCGGCCGCGTGCATCGCGACGTCGGTACCGGTGGACATCGCGATGCCGACGTCGGCAGCCGCGAGCGCTGGCGCGTCGTTGATGCCGTCGCCGACCATGGCGACGCGTTCGCCGTTGCGCTTGAGGGCGGTGACGATCGCGGCCTTGTCTTCTGGCAGCACTTCGGCGCGCACGGTGTCGATCTTCAGCGCGCGGGCCACGGCCTCGGCGCTGCCGCGGTTGTCGCCTGAAACGAGCGCGGTGCGGATGCCTTGCGCGTGAAGCTGCTGGATGGCCGCCGCGGCGGTCGGCTTCGGCGTATCGCCGAAGGCGAGCAGGCCCAGCAGAACGGGGCGATCGGTCACATCCGCCAGCCACGAGACGGTGCGGCCTTCCGACTGCAGTTCCTGCGCGCGCGCATCGAGCTTGCCCAGGGGCACCGAGAGTTCGCGCATGAAGCGTGTGCTGCCGAGCCGGAGCTGGCGGCCCTCGACGACCGCCGACATGCCGCGTCCGGCCACCGCGCGGACCGTGCCTGCTTCGGGGATGTCGATGCCGTCGCGCCTTGCAGCGGCGAGCACCGCGCGCGCGAGCGGGTGTTCGCTGCCCGACTGGATCGCCGCGCTGGCACGCAGAAGCGCCGACTTGTTCTCGTCGACCGGCTCGCAGGCGACGAGCACCGGCTTGCCTTCGGTCAGCGTGCCGGTCTTGTCGAATGCGACGATCTTGATGCTGTGTGCCACTTCGAGCGCCTCCGCATCCTTGATGAGCACGCCGTGCCTTGCGGCGACACCGGTGCCGGCCATGATCGCGGTCGGCGTGGCGAGTCCCAATGCGCAGGGGCAGGCGATGACGAGCACCGCGACCGCGTTCAGGATCGCCGCTTCCCAGTTGCCGGTGGCGATGCCCCAGCCGAGGAAGGTGAGCGCCGCGATGCCGATGACCACCGGCACGAAGACACTGCTGACCTGGTCGACGAGACGCTGGATCGGTGCCTTCTTCGCCTGCGCGGATTCGACCAGCCGCACGATGCGGGCGAGCGCGGATTCCGCGCCGACGGCGGTGGTGCGCACCACGAGCAGGCCCTGGCCATTGACGGAGCCGCCGGTCACCGTGTTGCCGACCTGCTTGCCCACGGGCAGGCTTTCGCCGGTGATCAGGGATTCGTCGACTTCGCTCGCGCCTTCGACGACCACCGCGTCCACCGGCACGCGCTCGCCGGGGCGGATGACCACGAGGTCGTCGACGCTGACGCGCGCGAGCGGCAGTTCCTGCTCGACGCCGTGGCGCCGCACGCGCGCGCGTTCGGGGCGCAGTGCATTCAATGCGCGGATGGCTTCGGTGGTCTGCCGCTTGGCCCGCGTTTCGAGCCACTTGCCGAGCAGCACCAGCGTGATGACCACCGCTGAGGCCTCGAAATACAGGTGCGGCATGCCATGGTCGCGATGCGCGAAAAGAAGGTAGACGCTGAGTCCGTAGGCGGCCGATGTGCCGAGCGCCACCAGCAGATCCATGTTGCCGGCGCGCGCCTTGAGCGCCTTCCACCCCGAGTGGTAGAAGCGCGCGCCCAGCCAGAACTGGACCGGCGTGGCGAGTGCGAGTTGCAGCCAGCCGTCGAGCATCCAGTCCTCGCCGAAGAGCAGCCCGAACATCGGCAACACCAGGGGAACGGAGAGCAGGGCAGCGGCGATCACCGGCCATGCGTCGTTGCGGCCACGCGCCTTGCCTGGCGCGCCGTGTGATGCGGATGCGACTGTGGCCGGCGCTTCCTCGCCGACGCCGTAGCCGGCTTTCTCGACCGCGGCGCGGAGGGCGTCGCGCGCGACGGAGCCGTCGGTGCGTACGGTGGCTGCCTCGGTGGCGAGATTGACGCTCGCGTCGGTGACGCCAGGAACACTCGCCAGCGACCGTTCGACGCGGGCGACGCACGACGCGCAGGTCATGCCTTCGATGGGGAGCGACCACTCCTGTCTGCCGGTGTCCGATGAGGGGGAAAGGGCGAGGCTGGGATTCATGTTGACCATATGGGGCGCAGTTTCAACCTTTCCATCATGGGAGGGTCAAGCGCTACTGATGGCCAAAAAAGAGCCGTCCTTTCGTACTACTCCGATAGGTCTTTTGTATTTTTATGTTACATAAAGTATGCTTTCCAGATTCCAGAAGGAGCAATACATGGGCGCCAGCCATATCGACAAGATGTCGTCCACGAGTTCTGACTGCCGGATGTGGGTGGACGATCTGGCCGGCTTTTCGACGGGCAAGGTGGGCCGGCTTCATCACGACTACCACCGCCATCCGCTGTTCCAGTTGCCTGAACTGGAAGCGCTCGCGAAGGAACTCTCGCCGCTGAATCAATGCCGTTTCGTCCGGCCGGGCATCACGCAGTCGTCGGCCTTCGCCCACGACAGCGTTCCACCGGACGGGCGCAGCATCGAAGACGTCTTTCGCCGCATCGAGGAGCCGGGCTCGTGGATTGCGCTCTACGACGTCGAGGTCATCCCGCGCTACAAGGCACTGCTTGACCACATCCTCGGCAACGTGCGCGACGTCATCGAGCGCGAGCAGGGCGATATGTTCCAGGTGACCGGCTTCATCTTCATTTCGGCGCCGCCGTCGGTGACGCCTTTCCACATCGATCGCGAGAACAACTTCTGGCTGATGCTGCATGGCCGCAAGGTGCTCAATGTGTGGGACCACGGCGACCGCACGGTGGTGCCGATCGATGCGGTGGAGGACTTCATCGTCGCGCACTCGCTGCGCAGGGTGCGGCTCAAGGACGAATACCGTGCACGCAGCCACGAGTTCGATGTGCGCGCGGGGGACGGGGTCTATTTCCCGAGCACCTCGCCGCACATGACGCGGTCCGATCCCGAATGGGCCTCGCCCGGCGACCGGGTGGCGATCTCGATCGGTGTCAATTTCTACACGCCCGTCACCCGTCGCGCGGCGCAGGTGCACCAGATCAACCGGCTGCTGCGCAAGTGCGGCCTGTCACCGGCGGGGCCCGGCGAGTCGGCGGCGCTGGACGCGGTCAAGGCGCCGATCGGCAAGGTGACCGGCATCGCGCGCTCGTCGCTGGCGCGCGTCCTGCGGCCGATCCTGCACAAGGGGATGGGCCGCTACAAGCCGCCGCCGGGCTCCTTCTGAGCCGATCGCGCGCGCCTCACTGGCGCAGCATGTCGCGCGCCGTCACGGGCGGCGCGTCGTTGCCCCATGAACCGCGGACGTAGGTGAGCACGGCGGCCACGTCGGTGTCGTCGAGCACGATCCGGAATGGCGGCATGCCGTACGGGCGCGGGTTGCCCGCGGTGGTCGGCAGGAATCCGCCGTGGCGCACGATCTGGATGAGATTGACCGGCGAATTCATCAGCACCGCGCGATTGCCGGCCAGCGGCGGATAGGCGCCGACCGCGCCCTGGCCCTGGTCGCCATGACAGTAGGCGCAGCGCTGGTCGAAGATGCGCTGGCCGTGCTCCATCACGCGCGCGTCGCGCTTGGGCGAAGTCGTCGACGCCACCGCGGCCGATGTGCTCGGCAACTCCTTGAGGTAGCTGGCCATCGCGAGCAGGTCGGCCTCTTTCAGATGCTGCGTGCTGCCGTAGACGACGTCGGCCATCGGGCCCATCACGGAGCCGCGCTCGGAGCGCCCGTTCTTGAGCAGTTCGACCACGTCATGCGGTGCCCATTCGGCCACGCCGGCCTCGCGGTTCGAGGTGAGCGACGGCGCATACCAGTTCTGCACCGCGATGAGGCCGCCCGAGAGGCCGAGCTTCTCCTGCGTGGCGCCGAGCACGTTGCGCGTGCCGTGACATGCGATGCAGTGGCCGAGGCCGTCGACGAGGTAGGCGCCGCGGTTCCATTCCGCGGACTTGTTGGAGTTGGGCTCGAAGGTGCCTGCCGTGAACGAGAGCGCCCGCCACACCGCGAGGGCGGCCTGCGTGTCGTACGGAAAGCGAAGCTCGTGTGGCCGGTTCGGCGCTGGCGACGCAGGGACCGTCTGCAGGTACGCAAAGATCGCGTCCGAATCCTCGCGCGTCACGCGGGTGAAGTTCGGGTAAGGGAAGGCGGGATAGAGCAGCCGCCCGTCCTTCGACCGCCCGTTGTGCAGTGCACGCCAGAAGTGGTCGGAATTCCAGCGCCCGATGCCGGCGGCGGGGTCGGGCGTGAGGTTGCTTGCAAAGACGGTGCCGAACGGCGTCTCGATGCCGACACCGCCGGCATAGGGCGCGGCGCCCAGTGCAGAGTGACAGCCGGCGCAGTTCCCGGCCAGCGCGAGATAGCGGCCGCGCTCGACGAGCTCGGGCGTGGAGTTGAAAGCAGTCGGCGGGTCGGGCAGCTTGGTCTCGCCGCGCAGGTTGAGCCCGACGATGGCGAAGGCGGCGAGGATGCCCAGCGTGGCCAGGAAGATCAGTACGTAGAGAAGACGTCGCATGGCGGCTCGGCGGCTTCAGTTGTTCAGCGCGCTGCACGCCATCGGCACCGGACTTGGCGGCGCGGCGATGGGCTTGGGATCCGCGGGCATGGGCTGCATCGCGAGCCAGCTCGCGACCGCGTTGATGTCGGCGGCGGTGAGCCTGCGTCCGACCTGTGTCATGCAATCGGGCGCGAGTGCGTGGCGGTCGTCGGTGAGCCACGCGCCGAGCTGCGACGAAAGATAGAGCCGCGGCAGGCCCACGAGTGCGGGGATGCCCGGCAGCACGCCGGTGAGCGCCTCCCCATGGCAGCGCACGCAGGCCGGGATGTCGCGGCCCGGATCGCCTTCGAACACCAGTGCCTTGCCGCGCGCGAGCATCTCGGGCGTCGCATCGGTGGTAGTGGGCGGGGCGGGGTAGGGCAGTTGGATGGACGCGAAATAGTCGGCGATCTCATGCAGGTAGGCGTCGGACATGTGCCGCACCATGTGCGTCATGTCGGAGTTGAGGCGCCGACCGTCGCGGAAGCTCTGGAGCTGGTTGAAGAGATACGCCGCCGGCTTGCCGGACAGGCGCGGGAAGTAGCCCGCCTCGGTGCTCGATCCCTCGCGGCCATGGCACGCGATGCAGGCCGCAACGCGCTGCTCGATGGTGTCGGGAACATGCCCGGGCGGCGTTGCTGCGAGGCCCGGTATCGTCACCAGTGCGCAGGCGGCAAGCAGGGCCGCCGTGCCGATGCGGCGCAGGAATCGTGGGTTGTTCTTCATTCGCGCCGAGCGTAACCCGGGGACGTGAATCGCGACAGCCCCCGCCTGGCCGGCGCGAGAACATGCACGCTACAGTGCCCGCATGCGCACACGCTTTGTGATGATGACTGGCTGGCAGCGTCTGCTGTTCGGTGCAGTGGTGGGTCTTGTCGTGGGCCTCGGGCTCCGTTTCTTTCCATGGCGGCTCGATGGCGTCGCATGTGCACTGATTGGCTGGTGCGTGGGGTCTGCGGTGTATCTCGTGCCGGCGTGGTGGCTGGCTGAGGTCTCCAATGCGCAAGGCACAAGACACAGGGCGCAGGCGCTCGACCAGCCCCGCGCATCGATCTTGGCAGTGATGTTGATCGCAGTCGGCGTCAGCGTCGGCGTGATCGTGATGCTTCTTCAACGCGTGCCGCAATTGTGCGGTGCGCAACGCCTCGGTCATATCGCACTGGGGGTGCTGGCGCTCGCGTGTTCGTGGCTGTTGATCCACACCATCTACGCCTTCCACTACGCGCATCGCTACTACCAGGCCGAGCCCGACAAGAAGGGGTACCTGGCGGGGCTCGACTTCCCCGGCAAGGCCGAGCCGGACTACTTCGACTTCCTCTACTACAGCTTCGTGGTCGGCATGACCTCGCAGGTGTCCGACGTGCAGGTGCTCTCGCGCGAGATGCGACGGCTCACGCTCGTCCACGGCGTGCTGGCCTTCGCCTTCAACATGCTGGTGCTGGCCCTGTCGATCAACGTGGTGGCGTCGGCCATGCAGGATTCGCCGCCGCCATCCGGCGGCTCAGGCGCTGCGTCTTCCGCCACCCAGTCTGACCAGACCTGTCGATAGCGCGACGCCGCAAACGATCACCACCGCGCAGATCAGCATCCACTGCGTGATCTCCTCGCCCAGGAACACCGCGCCGTAGCACACCGCGAACACCGGCACCAGGAACGTCACGGTCAATGCGCGTGCCGGCCCTGCGTTCTCGATCAGCCGGAAGAACAGGATGTAGGCCAGCCCGGTGCATGCGATGCCCACGGCGGCCAGCGCCATCCAGGCGCGCAGGCTCGGCATCTGCGCGGGCCAGAACCAGAGAGCCGGCAGTGCAAGTGCGAGCGTGGCGCCGATCTGGCTGCCTGTGGCGGTCGCGAGCGCGGGCACGCCCACGAGATGCTTGCGCGTGAGGCTCGCCGCGAACGCATAGCAGATGCACGCCGCGAGGCAGGCCGCGATTGCCCATCGCGCGGCACCTTCGTTCGCGCCCGAATGGAAGCCCGCACCACGCCCCGCGAGCATCGCAACGCCGACAAAGCCGATCACCAGCCCGACGATGCGCGAGCGGTCCGGCCGGTCGCCGAACCATGCCCAGGCGACGAGCGCACCGAACATCGGCACCGTGGCGTTGAGCACCGCCGCCAGTCCGCTGTTGATCGTCAGCAGTGCGAACGCGAAGAAGGCGAAGGGCATGCCCGAATTGAGCACGCCGATGCCGAGCGCCGGCTTCCAGTACTGCCGGAACGACGACCATTGCCCGCGCATCACGAGCAGCGGCAGCAGAAAGACCGTCGCGATCGCCACGCGAACCGCAGCCGTCGGCAAGGCGCCGAACTCGGCCGCGCCGATGCGCATGAACAGGAAGGACGCCCCCCAGAGGGCGGCGAGCAGCAGCAGGTCGACCAGCCAGCGCCGGCTGGCTCCTTGCGTTTTCGATGCCGGGGAACCTGCCTTGGCGGGGACTGTCTCGTTGGCCGCGTAGTCGACGTCGCTCATGGATGGGCGCCTTCGAGTTCGAGCAGCGCGCTCTTGCGCTCGAGTCCGCCCGCGTAGCCGGTCAGCGAACCATCCGAGCCCAGCACGCGATGGCACGGGACGATCACGCTGATCGGATTTCGCCCGACCGCCGCGCCGACGGCACGCACTGCCGCCGGCTTGCCGACACCGGCGCTCAGCGCGCCGTAGCTGGTGGTCTGTCCGGTCGGTATCGCGAGCAGCGCGCGCCACACCGATCGCTGGAACGCGGTGCCGTGCGAGAGATCGAGTGGCAGATCGAAATGCTGCCGGCGACCGGCGAAGTAGTCGGCCAGTTGTCTGGCCGCCTCGCGCAGCACCGGATGGTCGTCGTTGCGTTGCCAGCCCGTCATGTCGGGCGAGTGGCGCTGCCGGTCGAACCAGACGCCGGCGAGACCCTGGTCCGTCGCTGCCAGCGTGATTCCGCCGAGCGCACTGTCGAAATGCAGGGTGTGAATGGTGGAGCTCTTGAATTTCATGCTGATGAATCCGGTCACGCCGGCGAGGGCGCGAGTGGAGCGGCCGAAGTAACGGCCGCCGGAGAAATGCCTGGCGAAGGCGCAGGGCTGTACCACGCGCGCAGCACCGCGTAGCCGCGCCACGGCCGCCAGGCGAGCGATGCTTCGGTCGCGGCGCGGGCCGTCGTCACGCCGAGCGCCTTCTGCAGTGCCACGTCGCCGGCAGGGAAGGCATCGGGCCAGCGCAGCGCGCGCATCGCGATGTACTGCGCGGTCCAGTCGCCGATGCCGGGCAAGGATTGCAGCGTCGCAATCGCCTTCGGGACATCGGCGCCCGGATGCAGCGCAAGCCGCCCGTCCATGATCTCGCGTGCGACCGCGACCAAGGCCGCCTGCCGCTGGCGCACGATGCCGAGCTGGCCGAGCGCATCGCCGCTCGCGTTGGCGATGGCGGCGGGCGTCGGAAAGAGCCTGTCCAGCCCGTCGACCGGGGTCGCAATCGGCTCGCCGAAGGCCTGCACCAGCCGCGAGCCCAGCGTGCGCGCCGCCGCGACGGTGATCTGCTGTCCGAGCACTGCGCGCACGGCGAGCTCGAAGCCGTCGACCGCGCCGGGCACACGCATGCCGTCGCCGTGCGGAAAGCTCGCGTGCAGCGCGGCATTGATCGCCATCGGGTCGGCATCGAGATCGAGCATCGCGCGCACGCGGCTGATGACGATCGGCAGCACCGTCGCGAGCGAATCGCCCACGCGCAGCACGACCTGCTCACGCTGCGCATCGAAGCGAAGCCTCAGCCAGCCTTGCAGCGCATGGCCGCCGTGCATGACGCACAGCGTGCGAGCGAACTCCGGCACACCGCGATGGGTGGTGGCGACTTCGACGCCGCGCAGGGCACGCCGCGCGAAGAAATCCAGCATCGCGGTGGTGTCATAGGGCGGGCGGAAGCCGAGCCGGACTTCGATGCTTTCGTCCTCGCGGTTGCCGCTCGAGGCGCCCGCGCGCCGCAGCGCGCTGGGATTCAGCCCGTAGTGCGCTAGAAATGCCGCGTTGAAGCGGCGCACGCTCGAAAAGCCGCTCGCGAGCGCGACTTGCGTCATCGGGAGCCGGGTGTCGGCGATCAACTGCTTGGCCGCGAGCAGGCGCCGCGTCTGAAGGTACTGCAGGGGCGAGACCCCGAACTGCGATTCGAAGATCCGGCGCAGATGCCGGTCGCTCACCCCAAGTCGCGCGGCGATTCGCGCCGCCCCGGGGCCGTCTTCGGACCAGGCGTCGGGCTCGTCGATCAGCCGTGCCGCCTGCAGCGCGAGGATGCGCGAAGCGTCCTCGGTCGACCAGCTCGCCGCGCGCGGTGCGAGTTCGGGGCGACACCGCAGGCAGGGGCGGAATCCGGCGGCCTCGGCCTGCGCCGCATGGCGGAAAAACCGGCAGTTCTCGCGCCGCGGCAGCTTCACGCGGCACACCGGCCGGCAATACACGCCGGTGGAGGTCACGCCGGTGAAGAACGAGCCGTCGAAGCGCGCATCGTGCGCCTTCATCGCCAGATAGCACGCGTCGCTCTCGAGTCCTTCAGTGGAAGCCGGGGAAGACATGGCCTCATGATACGGCTGGCTCTCATCAAGAGTAGCCGTTTTCGGACATCTGGCTGCCAAAGGCCATGCCTACAATCGTCTTCATTTGTGAACTTCCAGGGGTAGCTTTTCATGCAGCTCAGCGCATCGATCTTCAAGGCCTACGACATTCGCGGGGTCGTCCCCTCGACCCTCAACCCGGAAGTCGCCGAAGCGCTCGGCAAGGCCTTCGGAAGCGCCGCGCGCGCCGCTGGCGAGAAGACCGTGGCGGTGGGGCGTGACGGGCGCCTGTCGGGCCCCTCGCTTTCCGAGGCGCTGATCAAGGGCCTGGTCGCCACTGGCATCGAGGTGATCGATGTCGGCGCGGTAACCACGCCGATGCTGTACTTCGCGGCGCACACGCTGTGCACCAGCGGGATCCAGGTGACGGGCAGCCACAATCCCAAGGATTACAACGGCTTCAAGATGGTGCTCGCCGGCCGCGCCATCTACGGCGACGAGATCCAGGACCTGCGCCGCGTGATGGAAGCCGACAGCGCCACGCTCGCCCCCGGCGGCAGCGTGCGCAAGGTCGACGTCACCGAGGCCTATACCCAGCGCATCACCAGCGATGTCAAGCTCGCGCGCCCGCTCAAGATCGTGGTGGATTCGGGCAACGGCATCGCGGGCGCGTCGGCGCCGGCGATCCTGCGTGCGATCGGATGCGAAGTGACCGAGCTCTTCAGCGAGGTCGACGGCGACTTTCCCAACCACCATCCCGATCCCAGCAAGCCCGAGAACCTGCGCGACCTGATCGCGGCCCTGAAGGCCGGCGACGCCGAACTGGGGCTGGCCTTCGACGGCGACGGAGACCGTCTGGGCATCGTCACCAAGGACGGCAGCAACATCTTTCCCGATCGGCAGATGGTGCTGTTCGCGCAGGATGTGCTCTCGCGCGTGCCGGGCGCGACCATCATCTACGACGTCAAGTGTTCGCAGCGCCTCGGGCCGGCCATCGAGGCCGCCGGCGGCAAGCCGATGATCTACAAGACCGGCCATTCGCTCATCAAGGCCAAGATGAAGGAGATCGCCTCGCCGCTCGGCGGGGAGATGAGCGGCCACATCTTCTTCAAGGAGCGCTGGTTCGGCTTCGACGACGGCACCTATGCGGGTTGCCGCCTGCTCGAGATCCTCAGCAAGAGCCCGAACGCGAGCGACGTGCTCAACGCGTTGCCGACCAGCTTCTCGACGCCCGAGCTCAACGTGAAGTGCGCCGAAGGCGAGCCGCATGGCGTCGTCGATCAACTGGTGAAGACGGCGAAGTTCGACGCGCCGGCCAAGGTCTCGACCATCGACGGTCTGCGTGTGGACTGGCCGGACGGCTTCGGGCTGATCCGCGCGTCCAACACGACGCCGGTGCTGGTGCTGCGTTTCGAAGGCCAGACGGACGCCGCGCTCAAGCGCATCGAGGGCGAGATGCTGGCCCTGCTCAAGCGCATCAAGCCCGACGCGACCCTGGCCGAGGCTGTGCACTGAATGAAACCAGTTCAGTTGCCCGCTGCGCTGTACGCCGCCCGCGACGCATGAAACTGCGCAGCCCGGCTCAGGGCACCTGCGGAACCGGCTTTGCCGGGCCGCTGGGTGCGCCCCCGGAGAGGGGGTTGGCGCAGCGACACGAAGTGCGCGAAGCCTGGGGGAGATTTTGAATATGCGATCGCTGCTGCTGCGCCTTTATGGCGCGTTCACGACGATGGCCAAGCCGCTGGTGCGCCGCAAATTGCGGCGGCGCGCGGTGGCCGAGCCCGGCTACGCGGTGGCCGTGGAAGAACGCTTCGGTTACTACGACGAATCGGCCCAGGGGACCGGCTGGTGCTGGATCCACGCCGTGTCGCTTGGCGAAGCGCGCGCGGCCGGCATCCTGATGGCCGAGCTGCGCCGGCAGATGCCCGGCATCCCGATCCTCCTGACCAACGGCACGGCCACCGGACGGGAGGAGGGCGCCAAGCTGCTCGAACCCGGCGATCTGCAGGTGTGGCAGCCGTGGGATTCGCCCGATGCGGTGGCGCGCTTTCTCGACCGCTTCCGGCCCCGCATCGGCGTGCTGATGGAAACCGAGGTCTGGCCCGAGATGACGGCCGCCTGCGCGGAACGCCACATTCCGCTGGTGCTGGCCAACGCCCGCTTGAACGAGAAGTCGCTGGCCGGCGCCGAGCGCCTGGCCTGGCTCGCGCGGCCCGCCTATTCGTCGCTGGCCGCGGTCTGGGCGCAGACGGAGGCCGATTCGCACCGCCTTGTGTCGCTGGGTGCGAAGGTTTCGGGCATCTTCGGCAATCTCAAGTTCGACGCCACGCCCGATGCGCGGCAACTCGCGGCCGCAGCCAAGCTGCGCACGCAGCTCCCGCGGCCGGTGATCGTGTTCGCGAGCTCGCGCGACGGCGAGGAGCAGCAACTGCTCGATGTGCTCAAGCGCTTCGGCGCATTGGCGCCGGTTCCGCCGGAGCGCGAAGGCGTCCAGTCGATCGTCAAGCGGGTGCACGACGTGCAATGGATGATCGTGCCGCGGCATCCGCAGCGTTTCGACGAGGTCGCGGCGCTGATCCAGGCAAACGGCTTCACGGTGGCGCGGCGCAGTGCCGCCGGTGCGCCGACGGAGTCGGAAATCTGGCTCGGCGATTCGCTGGGCGAAATGGCGCTGTACTACGGCCTGGCGGACGTGGCGCTGCTCGGCGGCAGCTTCGAGGCGCTCGGCGGCCAGAACCTGATCGAGGCGGCCGCGTGCGGTTGTCCCGTGATCATGGGGCCGTCGACCTTCAACTTCGCGGAGGCGGCCGAGTTGTCGCTGGCGGCGGGCGCGTCAATGCGCGTGCCCGACATGGAGCATGCAGTGACCGCGGCGCTCAAGCTGGTCGAAAAGGCGGAGCGGCGCGAGGCGATGGCGCAGGCGGCGCTGGCGTTCGCGTCATCCAATCGCGGCGCGGCCGAACGTACGGCCGCCGCACTGCTGGCGATCGCAGAAAACGCGGTTGTCACGGAAACAGCACCGGTGCCGCCGGAAGAGCGTACCGAGCCGAGCCTCGACTGAAACCCTACCAGGCGTACCGCATGCCCGCGCGCACCGTCCACGCCTGATAGGACTGCTGGCCCCACTGCATGCCGAGGTCGCCCCAGGCGGCCATGCCCGGCGAAACGTCCACGTTGACGCCAGTCTTCAGCTCGTAGCGATTGCTCGGATAGAGCGTGGTGGACGAGTAGGTATTGGCGATGACCTCGGCGTTCGACTCGTCGTGCCACCAGTTCGCCGCAGCGTACGGGCGCAGCTTCATCCCCCAGGCCTGGAGGCCTTCCGGCTGCACGCGCACGCCGAGCCGCGACATCCAGCCGTTGCGCCGCATGCCGTCGACGGTGGTGAACTGCGTATCCGCAAGGTTGTAGTTGTTGCTGCGCAGATAGATCAACTGCCCCTGTGGTTTGATCGTCCAGGGGCTGCTGTCGCCAAGTTGCAACGAATAGCCGGCCTCGGCGGATGCGACGCCAGCGTTCGAAGGGTAGTTCGTGCGATTCACCCAGGGGGTCTCGGCGCTGTTGTCCATCCAGGCGACCTGGCCGGAGACATCGCCGTACCAGCCGAGGCGCGAACGGTCGTCCTGATACCAGGTGCTGTAGACGCCCGCACTGCCGCTGCTGGCGCGGCCTGTCGTGTCAAAGGCATTGCCCGAGGAGCCGGCCCCGCTCTGGCCAAAGCCGTAGCCGCCCATGGCGCCCAGATGCAGCTTGTCGGCGGTGTTGAAAAGCGACCACTGGCTCGTATCACCGCCAAACCGGGCGGTGCCGGTGCGGCTGTCGGTCTTGAGACCCAGCGCACCCAGGGTCGAACCCAGCCCCTGGCCGGCCACGCGCATCGTGAGCGGCTGCGCGGCGGAGCCGTCGGCGAGCGACTGGCCGCTGCTACGCGACGGATCGCCCCAGCGCTCGTCGAGCGAGTGGACAAGAAGAATGCCGGAGGTCTGCTGATCGCCAAGGTACGCCGCCGCCAGGGGCGGGCGGCTCGGTGAGCAAAGGCTCGTCGAGCCGGCCGACGGCGGGCCGCACTGGGCGAAAACCGCGTAGCTGCCGGCGCAAAACACCATCGCGACGGCCCGCGGCAGCACGGGTCGCCCCAACCTCTCCCCAATTTTTTCCGCCTTGCGTGTCAGCACCCAACGCATGGTGTACCCCCATCAGGCAAGTCCGGCGATTTGTAAGAACCGTCAGGAAACGGATCAGCCCGCGGACATTCTGCGTCGGATCGGCGGCCGAAGCCAGCCCCCGTCGATGTGCGGGAGCAAATCGGGGAATCAGCGGGTCGGCGGGGGGACGATCGTGGGCGGCGGCAGGGGTGCGCCCTGGCCAGGCGAGTGCTGCGGGTTGACCGGCGGCGCCTGCACCGCGGGCGGCGCGAAGGGCTGGGTGGGCGGCACCGGGACCGGGCTTTGCGTCGCCGCCGAGGGCTGGTCGGGCGATGCGGCACTGGCGCCGCTCGCCGGCCCGTTGGTCGCCAGCGTGTTGTTGATGGCCTGCAGGTCGTCCTGCTTGAGCGAGCCATTGGCCTGCCGAAGCTTCAGGTTGCCCACCAGAACGTTGTAGCGAGCCACCGCGAGGTCGCGCTTGGTCTGGAACAGTTGGCTTTGAGAGTTCAGCACGTCGATATTGATGCGCACGCCGACCTGGTAGCCCAGCCGATTGGCGTCCAGGGCGCTCTGGCTCGAGGATTCGGCGGCTTCGAGCGCCTTGACCTGCCCGGCGCCGGAGACCAGCCCGAGATAGGCCGACCGCGTGGCCTGCGACACGCTGCGGCGCGTCGATTCGAGCGACTGGCGCGACTGCTCCTCGAGGGCCAGGGTCTCCTTGATCCGGTTCTCGGTTGCGAAGCCGGCGAAGAGCGGCAGGTTGAACACCACGCCGATGCTCGCGGCGCGCACGTTCACGCGGCCGGTCGACGTGCTGGTGGTGGTGCCCTGCGGGTTGTTCGTGGCGTTGTAGCCGAGCTGCGCATCCAGCGTCGGCTTGTGGCCGGCGCGTGCCTTGTCGACTTCGAGCGAAGCCACTTCGACGCCGAGCCGTGCCTGCTGGATCGCCGGGTGTGCCGCGTCAGCCTGCGAGACCCAGGCCTCCATGTCGGCCGGGAGCACCGGCGGCAGGAGCACCGGCGCCGCCAGCGGGATCGGATTGGTGCCCGGCCGGCCGACCAGCTGGTCGAGCGCGATCTTCTTGACCTGCAGGTCGTTCTCGGCCGCGATCTCCTGCGCGATGACGAGGTCGTAGCGGGCCTGCGCCTCGCGCTGGTCGGTGATGGTGGAGGTGCCGACCTCGAAGTTGCGCTTGGCCGAAGCGAGCTGCTCGGCGGTCGCGACCTTCTGCGCGCGCACGAGAGCCAGCGTGTCCTGGCTCGACAGCACGTCGAAATAGGCCTGGCTCACGCGAACGATCAGGTCTTGCTCGGCGATCGTGAGCGTGTCCTGGGCGATGTCGACCTGTCGCTTGCTCTGCTCGTACGCAGCCCAGTTGGCGGGGCGGTACAGCGGCTGCGTCGCGTTGACGCCGGCCGTCTGCGACGGAAGGCCGCGGCGAATGCTCAAGTTGGCGGTCGAAAGCTCCTGCTCGGTCGACGTCGCATTTGCCGACAGCCCGACCTGCGGAAGGATCCCCGCCTTGGCCTGTGCGGCCCGTGCCACGCTCGCGTCGTACTGCGCGAGCGCGCCCTGGTAGGTCGCGTCGTACCCTCGCGCCGATTCATACAGATCGATCAGGCTCTGGCCGTGAGCCGGCAGCGCGAGGGCAGCGGCGAACATCGCCGCAAGCGCTGCCGAAAGGGGAAGAGGCCTGGGAACGGGCATGAATCGTCCTTGAAGTCAGTAACTTGGTTTTCTTATTCAGACCAGGAACACCGCGGAACCGGCTCCGCCGGGCCGCCGGTGTTGCCCCCGGTGGGGGGTGGCGAAGCGACACGAAGTGCGCGGAGCCTGGGGGCGAGCATCAGTACCGGGGCACGGAAGGATCGTGGCCCGACCACGCATCGATCCCGCCCGCGATGTTCGCGACCTCGGTGAAGCCGTTCTGCGCGAGGAAGGCCGCCACGCGCTGGCTGCGTGCGCCGTGGTGGCACAGGCACGCGATGCGCTGGTCGGCGTTGAGCTCCGAGATGCGGGCCGGGATCTCGTTCATCGGGATCGTTGCGAGCGTGAAACCCTTGGGCGCGACGCTGGCGGTCTGCAGCTCCCAGGGCTCGCGCACATCCAGCACGACCGGCGTCGCGCTCGGGTTCCTGGCGAACCAGTCGGCAACCTCGGCCGGGTGGATTTGATCGATCATGAAATAAGGAGGCGGATCAGAAGTTGAAGCGCGAGGGCTCCGGGAAGTTCAGCAGGCGCGGAGCGACCGTGTCCCACGGCTGCACCGTGTCCCACTTGCCTTCACCGACGCGGGTGACGAAGTGGGCGCGCATCATCGGCTCGTCGCCGACGATCGCCGCGAGGCGGCCGCCCATCTTCAGCGAGCCGAGCAGGCCCTGCGGAACGCGCGCGACCGAACCGCTGAGGACGATCACGTCGAAGGTCGGACCGCTGGGCAGCGGTTGCGCGCCGTCGGCATGGCGGACTTCGACGTTCATCACGCCGTTGCGGCGCAGGGTCTCGGCCGCGGTTGCGGCCAGCTTGGAGTCGATTTCGAGCGTCAGCACCTGCGCGGCGCGCTGCGCGAGCAGGGCGGCCATGAAGCCGGAGCCCGTGCCGATCTCCAGCACCGTCTCATGCTTCTGGATATGGAGGTCCTGCAGCATGCGTGCTTCCACCTTCGGGGAGAGCATGCACTGGCCCGGCTCGCGGGCAGTGGCGACATCTTCGAGCGGGATTTCCAGGTCGAAGAAGGCGAGCCCGCGGTGCGCGGCGGGCACGTAGTCCTCGCGGTGGATCTTGGCGAGGAGTTCGAGGATCTCGAAATCGAGCACATCCCAGGGACGGATCTGCTGTTCGATCATGTTGAAGCGAAGGTGCTCCAGATCAGTTGTGGCGGCGTTCATGTGCTTTTCCTAGGTGGGGCTCAGGACAAACCTTCCATTTTAGGGGGCGCCTCCGACGCCGCCGTGACGGCGTCCGGCTTCGGCTGGCGGTGCCACTTGCGGCGCGCCCAGTTCGCGAGGTCGTCCATGTAGCAGTAGACGACCGGCACCACGACCAGCGTCAGCAGCGAAGAAGTGATGACGCCGCCGATCACCGCCTGGCCCATCGGCGCGCGCTGCTCGGAGCCCTCGCTGATCGCGAAGGCCAGCGGCACCATGCCGAAGATCATCGCCAGCGTGGTCATCAGGATCGGGCGAAGCCGCACGCGGGCGGCGAGCAGCAGGGCTTCCGAGCGCGGAAGACCCGGCACTGCGTTGCCCTGGTCGTCGACGCCGGGCTCGCGAGCGCGGATGGCGAAATCCACCAGCAGGATCGCATTCTTGGTCACGAGGCCCATCAGCATCACGATGCCGATGATCGAGAACATCGAAAGCGTCGAGCCGAAGACCAGCAGCGCGAGCACCACGCCGATCAGCGTGAGCGGCAGCGAGGTCATGAGCGCCAGCGGCTGCAGAAAGCTCTTGAACTGGCTCGCCAGGATCATGTAGATGAAGATGATTGCCAGCGCGAGCGCCGAGACCGCGTAGCCGAAGGACTCCTGCATGTTCTTGGTCGAGCCGCTGAACTGCCAGCCGTACCCGGGCGGGAAGGCGATGCCGGTGAGCGCCTTGCGGATGTCGGCCGAGACCTCGCCCGCCGAGCGTCCGTCGACGTTGGCGGTGATTGCGACTTCGCGCGACAGTGCGCGCCGGTTGATCTGGTTCGGGCCGGTGGATTCGCGAACATCCGCCACTTGCGCGAGGCGCACGATGCGGCTCGATCCGTCGGCATTCGCGCCCATCGCGGTGCTGATGAAGGGCAGCCGTGCGAGGTCCTCGGGCGAATTGCGCACTTCCGGCGCGAGGCGCACGTTGACGTCGTAGGTCTGGTCGTCCGGCGCGCGCCAGTTGCCGACAGTCGTGCCGGCCACCAGCGTGCGAAGCGACGCGGCGATCGGCGCCACGCCGAGGCCGAGGTCGGACGCGGCATCGCGACGCACCACGACGCTCACCGTTGGCTTGTTCGGCTTCTGGCTGGTATCGAGATCGACCAGGCCCGGGATGGGGCGGACGGCGTCCAGTACCTGCTGCGCGAGGCGCTCGAGTTCCTTGAGGTCGGTGCCCTGCAGCGAGAACTCGATCTGCTTGTTGCCGCCGACCGAGTCTCGCAGGCCGACGTGAGTGACCGTGATGCCCGGGATCGCGCGCAGCCGCTCGCGCAGCACGCTCGACATCTGGTCGACGCTGCGCGTGCGCGCCCTGCGGTCGACCAGCCGCACGTAGATGCTCGCGTACATCTTGCCCTGGGCATCGCCGGTGTTGATGGTGGTGAGCGTGTAGCGCACTTCGGGCATCTCGCGCAGCACCGCCTCGACCTGCCGGGCCTTGGCCTCGGTGACTTCGAGCGCGGAACCGACCGGTGTGTAGAAGCTGATCGTGGTTTCGGAAAAGTCCGCCTTCGGCACGAACTCGGTGCCCAGCAGGGGGACCATGAAGATGCTGCCGACGAAGATGCCGATGGATGCGAAAACCGTCGCGAGCTTGTGCTTGAGCGCCCAGCGCAGGATCGACTGGTAGCCCTCGGCCAGCCGCTCGGTGGCGCGATCGAACCAGCCGGTCACGCGGCCGATGGTCTTGTCATAGAACGTGACCGGCTCCTCGCGTTTGCCGTGCTTGTCGATCGACGGGTCGTGCCAGATGCTCGACATCATCGGGTCGAGCGTGAAGCTCACGAACATCGAGATCAGCACCGCCGCCACGATGGTGATGCCGAACTCGTGGAAGAACTTGCCGATGATCCCTTCCATGAAGCCGATCGGCAGGAACACCGCGACGATCGACAGCGTGGTCGCCAGTACCGCAAGCCCGATCTCCTGCGTGCCGTCGAGCGATGCCGCGTAGGGCGACTTGCCCATCTGCACATGGCGCACGATGTTCTCGCGCACCACGATCGCGTCGTCGATCAGGAGGCCTACGCACAGCGACAGCGCCATCAGCGTGACCATGTTGATCGTGAAGCCGAACATCGCCATGAACCAGAAGGTGCCGATCAGCGCGATCGGCAGCGTCAGGCCGGTGATGACGGTCGAGCGCCACGAGTTCAGGAACAGGAACACGATCAGCACGGTAAGCGCCGCGCCTTCGATCAACGTCTGGCGCACGTTCTGAACCGCGACGCGGATGGGGCGCGAGGCGTCGGCGATGGGCTGGAGCTTCACGCCTGCCGGCAGTTGCGGCTGGATCTCGGCGATCGCTTTGGTCAGGCCGTCGACCACCTGGATGGTGTTCTCGTCCTGCGCCTTCTGCACCGACAGCAGCAGCGTGCGCTCGCCGTTGTAGAGCGCGAGACTGTCGAGTTCCTGCGCGCCGTCCTTCACCGTGGCGACCTGGTCCACGCGGATCGGCGCGCCGCCCTTGCGCGTGATGATGATGCGGCCGAAGTCCTCGGGCCGCTCCATGCGCGCATCGACCTGCACCACGCGGTCCTGCTCGAGCGAGCGCACCGAGCCCACCGGCAGCGCCTGGTTCTCGTTGCGCACCGCGTCGACCACCTGCGTGGCGCTCACGCCGAAGGCCTCCATCGCCTGCGGATTGAGATAGATGTTGATCTCGCGCTTGGTGCCGCCGACGAGGGTGACCGAGCCGACGCCGCGGACGTTCTCCAGGCGCTTCTTGAGCACCTGGTCGGCCCAGTTCGTGAGTTCGACTGCGCTCGGCTGCTTGCCCTTCTCGCCTTCGGGCAACACCGCGACGGACCACACCGCGCGCGATGCCGGATCGAAGCGCAGCACGCGCGGCTCCTTCACCTCGTCGCGGAAGAGCGGCCGCACGGACGCGACCTTCTCTCGCACGTCATCGGCCGCCTTGCGCCCGTCGACATAGAGCTGGAATTCGATGATGACGACCGACTGGCCTTCGTAGCTGCGCGAGGTGAGGGCGTTGATGCCGGCGATCGAGTTGACGCCTTCCTCGACCTTCTTGGTCACTTCGCTCTCGACGATTTCGGGCGATGCCCCGGGGTACTCGGTGATCACCACCACCACCGGAAAGTCGATGTTCGGGAACTGATCGACCTGGAGGCGCTGGTACGAGAACGCCCCCAGCACGACCAGCGCGAGCATGAGCATCGTCGCGAAGACGGGGTTTTTCAGACTGACGCGGGTGAACCACATGGCGCTCTCGTCGCTCAGGGCGCGGTGCGGGCCGCTGCCGGCGTGCCGCCGGTGGCCGCCACCGGCGCGAGGCGCACCGCGGTGCCGTCGCGCAGCGTGCCGACGCTGCCGGCCACGACCACGGCACCTTCGTCGATGCCGCGCACCGCGACCATGACCTGGCCGTTGGCCTGTCCGCGCAGCCCGGTCTCGACCTGACGGTGGACGATGCGCCCTTCGGTCACGAGCTGAACGTAAGGCGCCGGCTTGTCGGTGCGCACGGCCGTCAGCGGCAGGGCGAGCGTGTCGGTGCGGCCCACGTCGATCGAACCCTGCGCGAACAGCCCCTGGCGGAAGCCGGTGCTGCGGTCGAGTTCGAGGTAGACGAGCACGCTGCGGCTGCCCGCCTGCGCCGTGGGGTTCACGCGCACCACCGTCGCGCCGACACTGCGTTCGCCGCTCTTGGGGTCGATCGCGCTGCCGCCTTCGATCTGCAGCGTCGCGCGCTGGCCCACGCGCACGGCGACCGAATCGGCGGCGGCCAGTGTGGCTTCGACCTCGATGCGGCTCAAGTCGACCACCTCGATCACCTTGGCGTCGATGCCCACGCGCTCGCCGGGTTGCGCAAAGCGTTGCGACACCTGTCCGTTGATGGGACTCTTGAGGACCGTGTCGTCGAGCGACTTGCGCATCACGTCCACCGCAGCGAGGGCGGCGCGATGCGTCGCCAGCGCGGCATTGAGGTTCGATTGCGAGGTGTCGAGCGCGGTGCGGGAGATGAAGCCCTGGTCTACCAGCGCCCGGTTGTTGTCGTAGTTGCGCTGCGCGACTTCCGCCTGGGCGCGCGCCGAGTCGGCTTGCTCCTGCGCCTGCCGCATGCGCGAATGGAATTCGATCGGATCGATGCGCGCGATGACCTGCCCGGCCTTGACCGTGTCGCCTTCGCGCACCGTGAGGCCGATGAGCTCGCCGGCCACGCGCGCCTTGAGCTGCGCGGAGTCGACCGCCCGGAGCGTGCCGGAGACGGGGAGCGTCTCGGCCAGCTCGCGCCGCTTTGCGCGGACCACGTCGGCGGCCGACAGCTCGATCACGGTTTCGGCCGGCTTCGCGCTGGCCGCGGCGGCCGACTGGTGCGCCCTGCGCGCACCGATGGCGCGCAGCACGCCGCCGATCACGAGGACGAGGATGAGGGCCACGACGACCCACTTGATGGAGCGCTTCATGCCGCCGCCTTGGGCTTGCAGAGCCCGTTGAGCACGATGTCGGTCTGGATCGCGAGGTACTTTTCGGGATCGATGTCGGATTCTCCGTCGACGCAGATAGGTGCGGAGTGCTTCCACAGCATCAGAAAGATCATGGGTGAGATGACGGCATAGATGGCGTTGTCCACGTCGACCGGCGCGAATTCGCCGCTGTCGACGCCGCGCCGGATGATTCGCCGGAGCAGCGTGTGCCCGGGTTTGACCACTTCGCGGCGATAGAACTCCGCCAGTTCGGGAAAATTGCGTCCCTCGCTCAGCATGAGCTTGGTGAGGCCGGACGCCTTGGTCGATCCGACCCGCTCCCACCAGATGCGCATGCAGTAGCGCAGCATGTCGATGGTGGAGCCCTCGAACTCATCGAACTCGCGGTTCCATTCCGTGAAGCGGCCGGCGAGGTTCTCGACGACCACCGCCTTGAACAGCTCTTCCTTGCTCGGGAAGTAGAGGAAGAGGGTGCCCTTGGAGACACCAGCGCGGGCGGCGACTTCCTCCGAACGGGTGGCTGCGAAGCCCTTCTCGACGAAGAGATCGAGCGCCGCTTCGAGCAACTCGCCAGGACGGGCTTCCTTGCGACGTTCGCGCTTGGCGCGAACGGTGCAGATCTTGTCGCTGAGGAATCGGGGGGCTGGCATGGGAGTTAATGACTGGCGGGTTAGTAATGTAGTGAGGGCCTTGGTTGCCGTCAAGACGCCACAATCTCCGGTTTGGCCTGTCACAGCCCCTTTGTCTTCAACGCCAAAAATCGGAGTTCCCATGACCCACCCATCCACGCAAACCGAAACCATCGTCCTCGGCGGCGGCTGCTTCTGGTGCACCGAAGCGGTGTTCGATCGCGTGCGGGGCGTGGTCGACGTCGAGTCGGGCTACAGCAACGGCCAGGCGCTGAACCCGAGCTACGAACAGGTCTGCACCGGGCGCACCGGGCATGCGGAAGTGGTCAGGGTGGTGTTCGACCCCGAGGAGATCTCGCTGCACGAAATCCTCGAGATCTTCTTCGTCGTGCATGACCCGACCACGCTGAACCGGCAGGGCAACGATGTCGGCACGCAGTACCGCAGCGGCATCTACTACACGAGCGACGGGCAGAAGCAGGTGGCCCAAGAGGTGATCCGCGAGATCACCGACAGCAAGATCTACCGCGCGCCCGTCGTGACGGAAGTGCAGCCGCTGGCCAACTACTCGACCGCCGAGGCCTATCACCAGGACTATTTCCTGAACAACCCGAACCAGGGGTACTGCGCCTTCGTGGTCGGTCCCAAGGTCGAGAAGTTCCAGAAAACCTTCGCGAAGTACCTCAAGGCCTGATGCATTCCGTTTCCCGATCCACCGCGACCCGCACGCTCGTCTGCGTGCTGGCGCTCGCGTTGTGGGTCGCGGCGACGCTGGGGCTCGTGCACCGCACCCTGCACGTGCATGCGACGGACGATCATCCTGCACTGGCCGGGAAGGCGAGTTCTTCTCCTCCATCATCCCCTTCTTCTTCGCACGGCCTGTTCGCGCTTTTCGGCGACCACACCGATGCGGAATGCCGTCTCTACGACCAGCTTTCCCATGGGCCGGCCGCCATCGGCGTGCCGCTCGTGGTCTTGCCCGTGACGCTGCCTGCCGCCACCTTCGCCTGGCTCGAAGGTGAGGTGCTGGCGCGCTGGGCCGCGCTCTTCGACGCGCGCGGCCCACCTCCCACTCGCTGAATCCCCTTCCGTTCGCAGTCGCCTCCCGCCTGGCGGGTGGCGGCCTGCGTCTGTCGATTCAACGAGTGTTTCAACATGCCATTTCCATTCCGTCGCAATGCCGTGGGCATTGCCGTCCTGTCGCTCGCGTGCTGCGCATCGTGGGCCCAATCTTCCACGCTGGGTGAAGTCACCGTCACCGGCAATCCTCTTGGCGCGAGCGACCTGATCGCGCCCACCACGTCGCTGGCGAACGACGCGCTGCTGATGCGCTCGCGGTCGACGCTCGGCGAGACCCTGAACGGTCTCCCGGGCGTCGGCAGCACCTACTTCGGTCCCAATGCCAGCCGGCCCACCATCCGCGGGCAGGACGGCGACCGCATCCGCATCCTGCAGAACGGCGGTGCCGCGCCCGATGCCTCGTCGCTGAGCTACGACCACGCGGTGCCGGTCGACGCGCTCGTCACCGACCGCATCGAAGTGCTGCGCGGCCCATCGGCGCTGCAATATGGTGGCAGCGCTGTAGGCGGCGTCGTGAACCTGCTCGACAACCGCATCCCGACCGAGCCGATCGAAGGCTTTGGCGGGCGTGCGGATCTGGGCTACGCCACGGGCAACCGCGAGACATCCGGGGGCGTGGTGCTCGAGGGCGGCAACAACCGCTATGCGCTGCACGTCGATGCGTTTCACCGCGATTCGGACGATGTCTCGGTGCCGATCGATCTGCCGTGCGCCAACCCGCAGCGGCCGGGCACCGCCCGCAAGATCTGCAATTCGGCCAACCAGGCCGAGGGCGGTGCCTTCGGCGGCACGCTGTTCTTCGACCAAGGCTGGATCGGTGCATCGGCCAGTACGTACCGGAGCACCTACGGCACGGTGGCCGAGGACGACGTGACCATCCGCATGAAGTCAGACCGCTATGCGCTGGAAGGCGAATGGCGTCCCGGCGGGTTCTTCAGCAGCGTGCACGCCAAGCTGAGCCGCACCGACTATGGCCACACAGAGTACGAGGGCCCGGCGCCCGGCACCGTGTTCACGAAGAAGAGCGACGACTTCCGCATCGAGGCGCGGCATCGCAGGATCGGCGATCTGGAGGGCCTGATCGGCTTCACCAACGAGACCGGCGATTTTTCCGCCGAGGGCGAGGAGGCCTTCGTGCCGGCGAGCCGCACGCGCAGCAATGCGCTGTTCCTGCACGAGGAACTGGGCACCTCATGGGGGCGACTGAGCTTCGGCGCGCGCACGGAGCGGGTGAAGGTGCAGTCCTTCGGTTCGGACGATCCGTCGGTCACGCGCTTCTTCACCGGCGAGCGCGACTTCAGTCCGCGCAGTGCGGCAATGGGCGCGCTCGTCGACCTCGCGCCACAGTGGCAGTTGACCTCGAACCTCGCCTACACCGAGCGCGCACCCAAGGACTACGAGCTGTTCGCCAACGGCCCGCACGTGGCGACCGGCACCTGGGAACTCGGCAACCCGGACCTGCAGAAGGAGAAGTCGACCGGATTCGATCTCGGCGCCCAGTGGCGCTCGGGGCCGAACAATGCGAAGGTCAACGCCTACGCCACGCGGTTCAGCAACTACATCGGGCTCAATGCCACGGGCAATGTGCGTGGGGAGGACGGCGAGGTGAATCCGGCCGCGTCCGACGAAACGTTGCCCGAGTATGCGTACACCGGCGTGCGGGCGCGTTTCACCGGCCTCGAGGCCAGCGGGACCTGGCGCCTGTTCGGCAAGGACGGCTTCTCGCGTCCGGGCGATGCGGGCACGGTGGACCTCGAGTGGCGCGGCGACCTGGTGCGTGCCACCAACACCAACACCGACCAGCCCCTGCCGCGCATCGCGCCGGCGCGTGCCGGCGCGACGCTCGCCTATGGCAATGGCCCGTGGACCGCGCGCTTCGGCTTCGACTACTACGCCGCGCAGCGCCGGGTGCCGCCGGGCGATCGCGAAACCGATGCCTACACGCTGTGGAACGCCTCGCTCACCTACAAGATGAAGGTGCAACGCGCCAACCTCACCTGGTATGCGCGCATCGACAACATCACCAACGAACTGGCCTACAGCGCGACCTCGATCCTGACGACGACGGCCTTCCCGAACGTGCCATTGCCGGGGCGATCGGCGAAGGTGGGTCTGCGCGCGACCTTCTGAGGCTCGTTGCCGCGGGCCCGCTCACCATTTGAAACTTGGCGCGGCGAGCCCGTTCGACGATGCTCGCGCTTCATCCGTGAAGGACCCAGGGCGATGGACGCAGGCGACAACACTGGCACGGTCGATTGCCGCTTGATCCGGGTGGTCGGCAGGGTGCAGGGCGTGGGCTATCGACAGGCCTGCGTGCGCCATGCCCGTGCGCTCGGCATCACGGGCTGGGTTCGCAACCGGCTGGACGGCTCGGTCGAGGCGATGCTGCAGGGCTCGCCGAACCAGATCGCGCACATGTGCGACTGGCTGCGCACCGGGGTGCCAGGCGCGCGGGTGTCGTCGCTCGAAGTGAAGGAAGTGCCGCGGCCGTTCGACCGCCTTGCCGAGTTCGAGCGCCGGCCCACGGCCTGAACCCGCGCAGATGCGGCTTGGCGCGCGGGTATGCTCGCCGCGGTGAATGCGACCGTCCTCTCGTCCCTCCTGCCTGTCGTCCTGCTCATTGCCGTCGGATTCGTGGCAGGTCGCCGGGGCTGGGTCGGCGGCGGCGCGGTGCGCGACCTCTCGAATCTGATCTTCCTGCTGCTTGCGCCTGCGCTGCTGTTCCGCTCGATGAGCACGGTCCGCGTGGAGCAGCTCAGCCTGCGTCCGGTCGCCGCGTATTTCATTGCGGCGGGGCTCATCTTCGCGGGGACGCTGCTCTGGCGCGGCTTCAACCGCACGGCGGCGGTCCTCGCGCTGGCCAACACCTACAGCAACACCGTGATGATCGGCATCGCGCTGATCGGCCTTGCCTACGGGCCGGATGGAACGGTGGTGCTGCTCACGCTCATTTCGCTGCATTCGCTGGTGCTGCTGACGAGCGCGACCGTAGTCCTCGAACTCGCCGTGGCGCACGAACAGGCCGCCAGCAGCGGCGAGGCACGCAAGCCGATGATGCGCGTCGTCGGGCGCGCGCTCTACAACGCGATCATTCATCCGGTGCCGCTGCCGATCCTGGCCGGTCTGCTGTTCGGGCAGTCGGGCTTGCGGATGCCAGATGCCATCGATACGACGATCGCACTGCTCGGCGGCGCGTTCAGCCCGGTGGCGCTGGTCATGGTGGGCATCACGCTGGCGCTGACGCCGGTGGGCATGCACTGGCGCGCCGCGCTCGTGCAGGCGCTGATCAAGAACCTCGTGCATCCGCTGCTCGTCGCCGCGCTGGGCTGGGTGCTCGGGCTGCGCGGGTTGCCGCTGACCGTGATGGTGGTCGCGGCCGCGCTGCCGATCGGCGCGAATGTCTTTCTCTTTTCGCAGCGCTACCGCACGGCGGAAGAACTGGTGACCGCGAGCGTGGTGGTGTCGACCGGTCTCGCGCTGGTCACGTTGACGGTCGTGATGGCGCTTGCGGGCCGCCTCTGAGCTGCCTCACGGGGCGAGGCGTTCCCGCAGCCAGTCGCCACCTTCGAGCCGATAGCGCAGCCGGTCGTGCAGCCGGCTCCTGCGGCCCTGCCAGAACTCCCAGCGATCGGGCACGAGGCGGAAGCCACCCCAGTGCGGTGGGCGCGGCGGCGAAAGCAGGTGCCTGGCGGCGTAGACCGCGGCGTTCTTCACCAGCACGTCGCGGCCGCTGATGACCTCGCTCTGCGGGCTTGCCCAGGCGCCGATGCGTGAGTCGAGCGGCCGGCTCGCGAAATAGGCGTCGCTCTCGACGTCGCTGACTCGCTCGACCCGGCCCTCGATGCGCACCACGCGTTCGAGTTCGACCCAGTGGAACTGCAGCGCGGCAAAGGGATTGCCGGCGAGATCCTGACCCTTGCGGCTCTGGTAGTTGGTGTACCAGACGATGCCGCGTTCGTCGTAGCCCTTGATGAGCACGATGCGGGTGGATGGACGCAGGTCGCCGCCGACCGTGGCGAGCGTCATCGCGTTCGGTTCGGGCAGCTTGGCGTCGATGGCTTCGGCCAGCCAGCGCTCGAATTGCTTCAGCGGGTCGTCGGCGCTGCTGATTTCGTCGAGTTCGGCACGCTCGTAGCTTTTGCGCAGTGCGGCCAGCGATTCGTTGGGAGAGCTCATCATGGCGCCATTGTTGCGCAAGCAATGCGGAGATACTGCGGCGCATGAACGCCGCATCGCCATCTTCAGCTCTGCCGACCGTCATCGTCCTCGCATCGGGCCGCGGCGAGCGCTTCAGAGCGGCGGGCGGCACCGGTCACAAGCTGCAAGCGCCGCTGGTCGGGGCGACGGTGCTGGAGCACACGCTGGCAGCCGTGCGTGCAAGCGGACTCCCCTGGCATCTGGAGGACGTCGGGCACCCCGGCATGGGCGATTCGATCGCCGCGGCCGTACGGGCGACGCCGCAGGCACATGGATGGCTGATCCTTCCGGCCGATCTGCCGCTGGTCCAGCCGGCGACGCTGCAGGCGGTGGCGCATGCCCTGCAAGGCGCGGTGCAGGCGGCACAGCCGAGCTATCGCGGCTCGCGCGGGCATCCGGTCGGCTTTGCGGCGCCGTGCGGTCCCCGGCTCGCCGCCTTGTCGGGCAACCAGGGGGCCGCGCCGGTGCTGCGCGCCTTGCGCGAAGCGGGGCAGGTTGCCGAACTCGAACTTGATGATGTCGGCATCGTCACCGACATCGACACGCCCGAAGAACTGGGGCGCGCGGAAGCCCTGCTGCGGGAGCGGCTCAGCCGCGGGTGATCACGCCGCAGGCGACGCGCGGGCCGGAATTGCCGGCCGGCTGGGTCGTGAAGTCGTCGCGGTCGCGATGCACCACGACCGCCCGGCCGACCGCGTTGTTGGCGGCGCCTTCGGTCAGGGAGATGCTGTGCACCTCGACGCTGAACTTCGCCACGCCACCGGCGTCGGCCACGAGGCTCGGCAACTCGCCGGCATGGCTGCCGGGTGCGGCGAACTTGCCGTGCGTTCCGCCGGCGGGATTGAAGTGGCCGCCAGAGGCATTGCCGTTGTCGCCGCAGTCGCCCTTCTCGTGGATGTGGAAGCCATGCTCCGTCCCCGGCGGGAGTCCGCGCACTTCGCCCGATACACGCACGCCGTTGCCGATCGGCGTGAAGGTCACCTTGCCCATGGTCGGATTCGGCGAGATCGCGCCGGTCGGTGCAAGCGTGGCCGTGGCTCCCGGGCCGCCCTGGCCCATGGTGCCGCAGGCGGCGAGCACGCCGGCTGCGGCGAGGATGGCGGCAAGGCCGATGATTCGACGGGACATGCGAACTCCTTGAATGTTGATCAGGTCTGGGATTCGGGAGGGTATAGCGAAGACGGCAGCTTTTCGCTATCAGCCTCCGCCGACAAACGGAATTCGGCCAGCTTGATAAGCCGCGCCAGTGCGGCGTCATGAATCGAGTGACGCCTCAGCTCCAGCAACGTCTGATGCGCATAGTCAAGCGAGCTGCCGTAGCGGCCGACCGCGCTCGCGAAGATGTGGCGGTAGCGCTCGTCGCTGAGTTCCCCGGTGAAGTTCGGGCTGCGCCTGGACAGCGTGAAGGCCAGCGCCTTCACCCTGGAATGCGGCGTGTTGCATTCGAGCCAGCGCGGGTCGTAGACGCCAGTGGGCATCTCCCGCAGCCAGAGGCGGCCCAGCGTCTCGAGCCCATCGGCTGCCGGCACGCGGAAGACCATGCCGCGGCAACTGCCGCCCGACAGCAGCCCGAAGACGAGGCCCGGGTTCTCGACCGTGCCGCGATTCACCCGGCTCCACATCTTCAGGGCGCGATGCCAGCCATGCACGCGCGCCGGGTGCCGTTCGACGAAGCCGAAGTCCGGTCGCCAGATCAGCGAGCCGTAGCCAAAGAGCCACAGGTCCTGATGACCGCCCCATTCCTCGATGACGCGATCGAGCATCGGCTTGGGATCGCGCAGCGGTTTCGGCAGCGGATCGAGGCCAGGAGGACCCGGATCGCCCTTCGGCGGCTCGGGGGCGGCACCTACAATTTCGCGGTCATGGTTCACCGCACCATTATTTACCGACCCCTCAACTACGGAGATCCGCCCATGTCTGCGATCAGCGACGACGAGAGTCAACAGAATTTCATCCTTGCCTTCGTGCTCGGCCTGATCGCGCTGGTGATCCTGTTCGTGATCGGCATCGTGCTCTACTTCAAGAGCCACAACGCCAGCGTGCCAGAGCGGCCCGTGGCCGCGGCGGCGCCTGCGACGACCGTGGCAGTCGTGACCGAGACGGTGACGGTCGTGATCCCCGAAGGCGCGAGCATCCGTGTCGCGGGCGGCGTGGTGAACTTCTACTTCGCCACAGCCAGCGCCGACATCGCGCCCGGAGCGGCCGAGGCGCTGGCCATCGTGCTCAAGGGTGTCGAAGGCGGCAAGAAGGCGCTGATCTCGGGCTTCCACGACACCACCGGCGATCCGGCGCTCAACGACGAGCTTGCCAAGCGCCGCGCCCAGATGGTGCGCGACGTGCTCGTCGGCCTCGGCTGCCCGCCCGACAAGGTCCAGATGGAGCGGCCCGCGATCACCACCGGCAGCGGCAACAACGCCGAGGCGCGGCGCGTCGAGGTCAAGCTCATCGATTGACGCTCGCCCCCAGGCTGCGCGCACTTCGTGTCGCTCCGCCAACCCCCTGCCGGGGGCAATACCAGTGGCCCGGCGGAGCCGGTTCCACGGTATGAATAGGCCCGAGGTGAACGTGGAGCCTTCGAGCCCTTTCACACTGGCTTGATACCATGCACTCTCGGGCTGCCAATACAGGCGGCCCACCGGCAGTGCGACATATCCCATGACTACACACCCCACAGTCCGCGATGTCACCGACCGCATCCGCGAGCGCAGCCGAACGCTGCGAAGTGCCTACCTCCAGCGATTGAACGAAATCCGCCACCGCGAACGCGGCTCCGACCGCATGGGCTGCGCCAACGTGGCGCACGCCGTCGCGGGGATTCCGGCCAACGACAAACTCAAGGTGGTGACCGAACGCGCGCCGAACATCGGCGTGGTCACCGCCTACAACGACATGCTTTCGGCGCATGCGCCGTTCCAGGGCTATCCGGACATCGTGAAGCACGAGGCGCGGCGGCATGCCGCCACCGCGCAGGTTGCAGGCGGCGTGCCCGCGATGTGCGACGGTGTCACGCAGGGCACGCCCGGCATGGAGCTCAGCCTGTTCAGCCGGGACGTGATCGCGATGGGCACCGCGGTGGCGCTCACGCACGACATGTTCGATGCTGCGCTGCTGCTCGGCGTATGCGACAAGATCGTGCCGGGCCTGCTCATCGGTGCGCTGCACTTCGGCCACCTGCCGATGGTTTTCGTGCCGGCCGGCCCGATGCCTTCGGGCCTTTCGAACAGCGCGAAAGCCAAGGTCCGCGAGCAGGCTGCGCAGGGGCTGGTCGGCAGGCAAGGGCTGCTCGATGCCGAAATGCAGGCCTATCACGCACAGGGCACCTGCACCTTCTACGGCACAGCCAACAGCAACCAGATGCTGCTCGAGGCGATGGGCCTGCATGTGCCCGGAACCGCGTTCATCCAGCCCGGCGATTCGATGCGCGAGGCGCTCACGCGCGAGGCGGTGCGTACCGTGCTCGGGCGGGCGTCCGACAAGGCGTACGCGGTGCCGCCGATCGGCGAACTGGTCGACGAGCGCGTGATCGTCAACGCCATGGCCGCGCTGCTGGCCACCGGCGGCTCGACCAACCATCTGATCCATTGGGTCGCGGTCGCGCGTGCGGCGGGCATCCTGATCGACTGGAACGACTTCTCCGAACTCTCGGAAGTCGTGCCGCTGCTCACGCGGGTCTATCCGAACGGGACCGCCGACGTGAACGAGTTCCAGGCCGCGGGCGGCCCCGGCTTCGTGATCGGTGAACTGCTGGATGCGGGGCTGATGCACGCCGACGTGCAGACTGTGCGTGCCGGCGGCATCCGCGAGTACGCGAACATTCCCTCGCTCGCGGCGTCGCCGTCGGATGAGCACGCGCTGGCGTGGCATCCCGCCCGCCCGACGAAGGACGATGCAGTCGCGCGTCCGGTCGCATCGCCGTTCAGCGCCACCGGCGGGCTCAAGGTGCTGGTCGGCAATCTCGGCCGCAGCGTGATCAAGGTGTCTTCGGTGCCGGACGATCGCCATGTGATCGAGGCGCCGGCGCGCGTGTTCGACTCGCAGGGTGAGTTGCAGGAAGCCTTCAAGGCCGGCGAACTTCAACGCGATGTCGTCTGCGTCGTGCGCTGGCAGGGACCGCAAGCCAACGGCATGCCTGAGTTGCACAAGCTCACGCCGCCGCTGTCCGTGCTCCAGGGCAAGGGCTTCCGCGTGGCGCTGGTGACCGACGGCCGCATGAGCGGCGCTTCGGGCAAGGTGCCGGCGGCGATCCATGTGTCGCCCGAGGCCGCCGCGGGCGGGCCGCTCGCCAAGGTGCGCGATGGCGACCTGATCCGCCTCGATTCGATCGCCGGCACCCTCACCGTGCTCGTGCCCGATGACGAATGGGCGCAGCGCGAAGTCGCCCGGCAACCCGAAGAACAGCGCACCGCCAACGGTCACGGCCTGGGCCGCGAACTGTTCGCCGGCATGCGCCGCAATGCATTGACAGCAGAAGAAGGAGCCTGCACATGGCTGTGAATTTGACCGCGCTCGACGTGATGCGCGATGCACCGGTGATCCCCGTGATCGTGCTGCATGACGTGAAGGATGCGGTGCCGCTGGCGCGCGCACTGGTGGCTGGCGGGATCCGCATGCTCGAAGTGACGCTGCGCACGCGCGAGGCGCTCGAGTGCATCGAGCTGATCGCCAAGGAAGTGCCCGAGGCAGTGGCCGGTGCCGGCACCATTCGCAGCGCAGCCGACGCGCAGGCCTCGGCGCTTGCCGGCGCGAAATTCGGCGTGAGCCCGGGCTACACGCGCGCGGTCGGCAAGGCATGCCACGACCTGGGCCTGCCGCTGCTGCCCGGCGTGGCCACTGGAAGCGAAATCATGCTGGCCCAGGAAGACGGCTTCACCGAGCTCAAGTTCTTCCCGGCGGTGCAGGCGGGCGGCCTGGCGATGCTCAAGGCATGGCAGGGGCCTTTCGGCGATGTGAAGTTCTGCCCGACGGGTGGGATTCACGCGGGCAACGCACTGGAGTTCCTGGCGCTACCGAATGTCGCCTGCGTCGGCGGCTCGTGGATCGTGCCGACCGACGCCATCGCCGCCGGCGACTGGTCGCGCATCGAAGCGCTCGCACGCGAGGCGAGCCAGCTCGCACGATGAGTTCCGACACCAGCGAACTCAAGGTCATCGCCTTCGACGTCTTCGGGACAGTGGTCGACTGGTACTCGGGCATCGCGGCTGAGACCGAGCGCATCCTGCCGGGCATCGACGGCGGTGCCTTCGCGCTGGCCTGGCGTGCCGGCTACCAGCCGGCGATGAAGGGCGTGATGGAGCGCCTCGCGGCCGGAGAAGGCGGCTTCACGCTGCTCGACGAGCTGCACATGGGCATCCTCGGCGGCGTCCTGCGCGACTTCGGCATCGAGGATCTCGATGCCGCGCGCAAGCGCGATCTCAACAAGGCCTGGCACCGGCTGCCTGCTTGGCCGGATTCCGTCCCGGGGCTCGCGCGGCTCAAGCGGAAATACATCATCTGCTCGCTGTCGAACGGCAACATCGGCCTCTTGACCGAGATGGCGAAGAACGCCGGCCTGCCGTGGGATTGCGTGCTGTCGGCCGAGGTCTTCAAGGCCTACAAGCCGGACCCGCGGACCTACCTCGGTGTCGCGGCGGTGTTCGACGTGTCACCGGGGCAGGTGATGCTCGCCGCCGCGCACCATGACGATCTTGCGGCCGCGCGCACATGCGGCCTGCGCACCGGCTACATCGAGCGGCCCCTGGAATTTGGCCCGTCGCGGCCGAAGGATGTGTCGCCGCAGCCGGACAACAACCTGCACGCGCGCAGCATCGAGCATCTCGCGGATCTGCTCGGCTGCTGAGCGTGCGACAGGCGCGGATCAGCGCAGGCCTGCGCCCTGAGCGCCTTCTGCGCGCTGGATCAGCTCGATCTTGTAACCATCCGGATCGGTCACGAAGGCAATCACCGTCGTGCCGCCCTTCACCGGCCCGGCTTCGCGCGTGACGTTGCCGCCCGCGGCCTTGATCTTCTCGCAGGCCGCATACGCATCGGGCACGCCGAGCGCGATGTGGCCATAGGCGGTGCCGAGCTCGTAGCTTTCGGTGCCCCAGTTGTAGGTCAACTCGATCTCGGCCTGCGCCGGATTGCCCTCGTAGCCGACGAACGCGAGGCTGTACTTGTACTCGGGGTTCTCCGATGTCCGCAGCAGTTGCATGCCGAGGACCTTCGTGTAGAAGTCGATCGAGCGCTGGAGGTTGCCGACGCGCAGCATGGTGTGGAGGAGTCGCATTTCGTGGTCGCCATCAAATGTTGTCGATCCGCGATTGTCGCGTCCCGCAGCGTGCGCGCCGATGCGGTGGCTATTCGTGCTTCGGAGCCGGCGCGCGTCAGCGCATCTCGAACACCATGCAGGTGGTGGTGGCGTGCGCGTAGAGCGTGCCGTCGGGGCCGACCAGGCGCGCTTCGGCGGTCGCGAGCTGTCGGCCGCAATGAATCACCTTGCCCTCGGCGCGCACGCGCTCGACCCTGGGCGTCAGCGCCTTGACCAGATTCACGCCCAGTTCGGCGGTGGTGTAGGCGCGGCCGGCCGGCATCATGGTGTGGACCGCGCAGCCGAGGGCCGAATCGAGCAGCGTGGCGAACCAGCCGCCATGGATGGTGCCGAGCGGATTCAGGTGTTCCGGCAGTGGCTTGCCCTGGAACACCGCGCGACCGGGGCTGACTTCGATGATTTGGAAATTCAGGGTCCTGGCGATCGCGGCATAGGGGATTTCTGCGCGAAGCATCGCCTGCATGATTTCGAGGCCGGTCTTGCCGACGATCTGGTCCGGGCGGGCGAGGCCGGGACCCGGTCCGGCGTCGAGGCGATCGGAGATGGCTTTTTCCTCCGCGATCCAGGCGGCGAGTTGTTCGGTGGCTGTCATCGAATGTCCTTAAGGTTGCATATGCAATGATTGTAGCTACAATCATCGGCATGAATGCTATCGCAAAGCCCCAGGGCTGCACCAACTTCAGGCTGCGTCACCTGACGCGGCAGGTGGGGCGGCTCTATGACGCGGAGGTCGCCAGGAGCGGCCTCAAGACCACGCAGTACTCGCTGCTGTCGCATGTGCTGCACCTGGGCCCGATCCGGCCGGTGGATCTGGCGCAGGCCATGGGTGTCGATGCGTCGACGCTCACGCGCAACCTCAAGCCCCTGATCACCGAAGGGTGGCTCGTGCAAGGCGAAGGGCCCGACGCCCGCAGCCGCCTCATCGAAATCACGGACGCAGGCCGCAAGAAGCGCACCGAAGCGCAGCGGCACTGGCGCACCGCGCAGGAAAAGCTCAACGAGCTGCTCGGTGTGGAGCGCGTGCTCGCGCTTCATGCATTGATCGACGAAAGCATCGCGGTGCTGCAGACCGCGGGCGAGACCCTTGAAGGAGACCTCGATGACTGACCGCGCCGCCACGGGCACGACTTCCTCCACGAGCCATGCCGTCTGGCTGGTGCTGCTCGCCGCCGCCGGCACCTTCGCATTGACGATGGGCGTGCGGCAGACGATGGGGCTTTTCCTCTCGTCGCTCAACACGTCGACCGGGCTGGGCCTCGGCAGCATCAGCCTCGCATTTGCGTTCGGCCAGCTCTGGTGGGGCCTGACGCAGCCCTTCGCAGGCGCGGTCGCGGACCGCATCGGCACCGGACGCGTGATCTTCATCGGCGTGCTGCTGGTGGCGCTCGGCACCTTCATCACGCCGCTGATGACGACCACCGCCGGGCTGATCTTCGCGATCGGCGTGCTGGCGGCGGGTGGTGCGGGCATGGCCGGCCCCTCGGTGCTGATGGCGGCGACCACGCGGCTGGTGCCGGTGCACAAGCGCGGCCTCGCGACCGGCGTGGTCAATGCGGGTGGCTCCTTCGGGCAGTTCGCGATGGCGCCGATCGCCATCGGCCTGATGGCGGCCGTCGGCTGGGCCAGTGCGATGCAGTGGCTCGCAGTGCTGATCCTGGTCGCGCTACCCGCGGTGTTCGTGCTGAAGGGCAATTCGAAGGCGCTCGCCGCGCAGACGGCCACCAAGGGTTCGAGCCCGCTCACCGCGCGCCAGGCGATCAGCCAGGCGATCGGTACGCCGAGCTATCGTTACCTGAGCCTCGGCTTCCTCGTCTGCGGCTTCCACGTCGCGTTCCTCGCGACGCACCTGCCGGGCGTGGTCGCCGCTTGCGGGCTCCCGCCCGAGGTCGGCGGCTGGGCGCTGGCGATGATCGGTCTCTTCAACATCGTCGGCAGCCTGCTGATGGGCTGGGCGGTCAGCCGCTGGCGCATGAAGTCACTGCTCGCGCTGGTGTATGCAACGCGCGGGCTCGCAGTGCTGGTCTTCCTGTTCGCACCGAAGACGCCGGCCGTGATGCTGATCTTCGCCGCGGTGATGGGCGTGACCTTCCTCTCGACCGTTCCGCCGACCGCGGGTCTGGTCGCGAAGATGTTCGGTCCGGCCAACATGGCGATGCTGTTCGGCATCGTGATGCTGGCGCACCAGATCGGCGGCTTCCTCGGTGCATTCCTGGGCGGCTATGTGTTCCAGGCCACGGGCAGCTACGACATCGTCTGGTACATCGACATCGCGCTGGCGGCGGGTGCCGCACTGGTCAACCTGCCGATCCGCGAGTCGCGGCCGGCGCTGACGGCGAAGCCAGCATGAGCGCCCTCGATGCGCGCACGCGGCTGCTGCTCGAAGCGCCGATCGTTCCCACGCTGCTGCGCCTCGCGTTCCCGAACGTGCTGGTGATGGTCGCGCAGGCCGCCGTCGGCCTGATCGAGACTTACTTCGTCGGCAAGCTCGGCACCGACGCGCTCGCAGGCATGGCCCTGGTGTTCCCGGTGGTGATGCTGATGCAGATGACGTCGGCCGGCGCGATGGGCGGTGGCATCGCATCGTCCATCGCACGAGCGCTCGGTGCGCGGCGGCGTGACGCGGCCGATGCGCTGGTGCTGCACGCGATCGCGATCGCGATCGGCTTCGGCGTCGTCTTCATGCTCGCGCTGCTCCTCGGCGGGCGCTGGCTCTTCACGCTGATGGGCGGCTCGGGCGCTTCGCTCGAAGCGGCACTGCTCTACTCCAATGTGGTCTTCGCGGGCGCCGTGCTGGTGTGGATCTTCAATTCGCTTGCCGCGGTGCTGCGCGGCACCGGCAACATGGCGGTGCCGGCGAACGTGACCGTGGCGGGCGTCGTCATGCTGATTCCGCTGTCGCCGCTGCTGATCTTCGGCTGGGGGCCGATTCCGGGGCTGGGCATCGCGGGCGGGGCGGTCGCGCTGCTCATCTACTACCTCGGCGGATCGATCGCGCTTTGGCTCTATCTGCGCTCCGACCGCAGCCTGCTGAAGCCGTCGTTTGCGCATGCGCGATTCCAGTGGCCGCTCTTCCGCGACATCCTGCGCGTCGGCCTCGTGGGCGCGGTGTCCACGGTCGCGACCAACCTGTCGATCGGCATTGCGACGGCGCTGACCAGTCACTTCGGTCCGGGCGCGATCGCGGGCTACGGCACGGCATCGCGGCTCGAGTACCTGCTGGTGCCGCTGGTCTTCGGGCTCGGCGCGCCGCTGCTCGCGATGATCGGCACCTGCATCGGCGCGGGACAGCGCGAGCGTGCGTTGCGCGCGGCATGGACCGGCGCTGCGATCGCGTTCGTCCTGGCGGGCTCGGTGGGCGTCGCGGCCGCACTGTTCCCGCGCCAGTGGCTGATGCTGTTCGGCAGCGACCCCGCGATGCTCGATGCAGGCTCGCACTACCTTCGCGTGGTCGGGCCCTTCTATGGCTTCTTCGGCGTCGGGCTGGTGCTCTATTTCGCCTCGCAAGGCGCCGGCCGGCTGCTGTGGCCGGTGCTCGGCAACATCGCGCGGCTGATCGTCGCGGCGCTTGGCGGTTGGTTGGCTCTGCGCTGGGGCGGCGAGCTGGTCGACGTGTTCATCGCACAGGGCGTGGCGCTCGTCGTGTATGGCGTCGTCATCGCCTCGGCCATCGCCGGTGGCGCATGGTTCGGCCGCGTGGGGTGGCCGCGCACCACGGCGGGACTGCTGCGCCGCATCCAGCCTTCCTGATTCGACAAGCCAGATTTTCCGAAAGGGCTACACCATGCAGATCAAGGATTCGGTCGTCTTCATCACCGGCGCCAATCGCGGGCTCGGACTTGCGTTCGCGCGCGCCGCACTGGCGGCCGGTGCGAAGAAGGTCTATGCAGCCGCGCGCGACCCGAAGAGCGTCACGCTCCCGGGCGTCGTTCCGATCGCGCTCGATGTCACGCGTCCGGAGCAGGCCGAGGCGGCCGCTCGCGAATGCGGCGACGTCACCTTGCTGGTCAACAACGCCGGCATCTCGCGCGGCGTGAGCCTGTTCGGTGCCGATGGTGCGTTCGACGACACGCGCGCCGAGTTCGAGACCAACTTCTTCGGCCCCTGGGCGCTGAGCCGCGCCTTCGCCCCCGTGCTGGCGGCGAACGGCGGCGGGGCGATCATCAACGTGCTGTCGATCCTGAGCTGGCTCACTTTGCCAAGCGCCGCCGGCTACAGCGCCTCGAAGTCCGCGGCATGGTCGCTCAGCAACGCACTGCGCGCGGCGCTGCGCGGGCAGGGCACGAAGGTGCTGAGCCTGCATGTCGCGTTCATGGACACCGACATGACGAGCCGCATACCCGGCCCCAAGGCTTCGCCCGACGACGTGGTGACGAAGACCTTCGAAGCCCTCGAAGCCGGCAAGTTCGAAGTGCTGGCCGATCCGCTGACGCAGCAGGTCAAGGCGGGGCTTTCGGCCGAACTGCCGCCGTACGCCGTCGAAAGGGCCGGTTGAACTACAGGAGCGTGGTGCTGCAAATGCTCAGCGCGCGTGATCGCCGGTCAGGCGCGTAGCGCGCCTGCGAAGGCGGCGACGAAGCGCTGCGCATCCTCGCGCACCGCGGCCGCGCTCTTGCCGGGCTTGTAGAGCGCGGACCCGATACCGAAGCCGGCAGAGCCGGCCGCGCGCCAGGCGTCCATGTTGTCGGGCGTGATGCCGCCGACGGGCATCAGCGGCGTACCTTTCGGCAGCACCGCGAGCAGCGCCTTGACGACGGCCGGCGACGCGAGTTCGGCGGGGAAGAGCTTGAGCCCTGTGGCCCCCGCCGCGAGCGCGCCGAAGGCCTCGGTGGGCGTCATCACGCCGGGCAGGCCCACGAGGCCGAGGCGCTTCGCTTCGGCGACCACTTCGGCATTGAAGTTCGGCGCCACGATCAGCTCGCCCCCTGCGGCGTGCACGTCGCGCACCTCCTGCGCGGTCAGCACCGTTCCTGCGCCGACCAGCGCCTGCCGAAAGCGACGGCTGAGCAGCGCGATGCTTTCGAGTGGGCGCGGGGAGTTCAGCGGCACTTCGAGCAGCCGGAAGCCCGATTCGACGATGGCGTCGCCGACGGCGGGCGCCTCTTCCGGCGTCAGGCCGCGAAGGATCGCTACCAGGGGAAGCTGCCGCATGGCGGCGGTGAATTTGTCGTGCGGAGCAGTCATTGCTTGCGTTGGGTTGGATTGGGTGCGTGGAGTGCGTGCAGGCCGGCCCAGGTGGCTTCGGAGCCCAGCGTCCGCGCCTTGACGCCCGAGGCCTGCAGCGCAAGCAGGTAGCGCTGCGTGAGCGCCGGCGTGCCGATCAGCACGACCTCGCCCGCCGCGTGCAGCGACTGGGTGCGCAGTTCTTCGCCGATCAGGATGCCCGACAGGTAGCTCGTCAGCTCGCGCGCGGGCATGCGGTCGAAGAGCGAAAGCGTGCGCGCCCCGAAGGCGTTGTGCAGCAGACCCTGTCCGTTGTCGGACTGCGTCACGCCTTGCAGGAACGCCGCTTCGTCGAGCCCGGCCGAGGTGTCGAGCGTGCGCGAGAGGATCGAGTGCTGGCTCAGCAGCGCATAGAACTCGCCGGTCATGAAGGTGCGAAAGCCGGTGACCATCCCGTTCTTCACGCGGGCCCACTTGTTGTGCGTGCCGGGGAGCACGAAGAGGCCGTCGCGCAGATTGGTGAGCACCATCGCACCGAGGATCTGCACCTCTTCGCCGCGCATCACGTCGGGCACGCCGTCGTGCGTGTCGCTCAGGCCCGGCACGATCGAGATGCGGCCGGGTTCGATCTCCATGATCTTGCCGCGCACTTCGGCAAGGCCCGCGGGGCACGCGCAGTAGGGCGCCTCGACCCACCCCTGCTTGCTGCCCGCCATGCCGGAGATGAGGCAGCGCGTGCCGACCGGGCGCATCCAGTCCGCGAAGAGGGTCTCGAACACGTCGGTGAACCCGCCGTGCTTGACCGTGAGGATGCCCCGCGGATGGCTCTGTTCCTCGACGATGCTGCCGTCGGGTTCGAGCAGGGCGCCCCGAAGGGAGCTCGTTCCCCAGTCGACGGCGACAAGACGGGTGTGACTCATGATGCCGCCCTCCTGAATTGGCTCAGCCGCGGGGTTTGTACGCGGTGACGTCGATCTCGACCTTGGCGTCGATCATCAAGCGCGATTCGACCGTCGTGCGCGCCGGGCGATGGTCGCCCAGGCACTCCATGTAGACGCGGTTGAAGCTGCCGAAGTCGCGCGCGTCGTTCAGCCACACGCTGACCTTGGCGATGTCCGAAAGCGTGCAGTCGGCAAGCGCGAGCGCCTCCTCGATGCGCTTGAAGACCTGGCGCGTCTGCGCCTCGATGCCGCCGACGATCACCTGGCCCTGGTCGTCCGTGGGGACCTGGCCCGAGACGAAGACGAAATCACCCGCACGGGTGGCGGGCGAGAGGGGGCGTGCCTGGCGATCGGAGGCGATCGGCGATTGGCCGAGCATTTCAACGTGGGACATGGTGGTGTGTGGCTTGTAAAAAAATTACACGATTTACTAGGGTAAACCCGGTTTTGACGTCTTCATGTTCGCAAAATAGGATTGCCGATGTAATGTTATTACTCATGAGGCCACGATGCAAATGACCGCCACCACTGTACCGACATCTGGTTTTTCGTCTTCCAGCACGGTGCGCGCGCCGCGTTGGCGGGCATTCGCGGGCGCCTCCGCTGCCGTGCTGGCGCTGGGCCTCCTGCCCGGCGCCAGCACATTCGCCGCCGAACCTCCGAAGGGCGGCGCCGCCAACCTGGCGATGGTCGGCGAGCCGCAGGGCCTGGACCCGATGATCAGCACCGCCGACCTCGTCGGCACGATCATGCAGCACGTCTACGAGCCACTCTATACCTTCGATGCGAACTGGAACATCGCGCCGATGCTGGCCGAAGGCATGCCGGTGGTCTCCAAGGACGGCCTGACCTACACCATCGCGTTGCGCAAGGGCGTGAAGTTCCACAATGGCCGCGAAATGAACGCCGATGACGTGGTCGCGTCGCTGCAGCGCTGGATGGAGCTGTCGCCCCGCGGCAAGGCGGTGGGCAAGGAGGTTGCGTCGCTCGCGGCCAAGGGCCCGCAGACGGTGGAGATCAAGCTGAATGCCCCGTACTCGCCGCTGCTCGCCCAACTGGCGTTGCCCAGCGGAATGGCGGCGATCATGGCCAAGGAAAGCATCGCACCCCAGCTGAAGGACTTCATCGGCACCGGCCCCTACAAGTTCAAGGAGCGTCGCCCCGATCAGTTCACGGTGCTGGTGCGCTATGACGCCTACTCGCCGCGCAAGGAAGCGCCGAGCGGCTATGCCGGCCGCCGAGAAGCGTTGCTGGACGAGCTGCGCTTCGTGCCCGTGCCCAACGCCAACACGCGGGTCGAAGGCGCACTGTCGGGCCAGTTCCAGTACGCGGACCTGCTCCCGGTCGAGTCTGCGAGCCGCATCGAGAAGGGTGCTCCGGCGGTGGTGCCGATCGTGACCAAGAACTTCGGCTTCCCCTACATCGTGTTCAACACCAAGGAAGGCGTGCTGGCGTCGCAGCCGCTGCGCCGCGCGGTGCAGACCGCGGTGGGGCAGGGCGAGCTGATGGCCGCCGGATTCGGCGACAACCGCTTCTTCGTGGTCGAGCCCAACTTCTTCCCGAAGGGCACGCCCTACTACTCGACGGCCGGCAGCACCGCCTACAACACGCGCAACCCGCAGTCGGCCAAGGAAGCCGCTGCCAAGGCCGGCTACAACGGCCAGCCGATCCGCATCATGGCGAGCCGCCAGTACGAGTTCCACTACAACATGGCGCTCGTGATGTCCGAGCAGCTCAAGAAGGCCGGCTTCAAGACCGACCTGCAGGTGGTGGACTGGGCCACGCTGGTGCAGCGGCGCAACGACGCCAAGCTGTGGGACGTGTACTTCACCCATTCGGGCCTCTTCCCGGAGCCGATGCTCTCGCCGCCGCAACTCGGCGATGGCGCGCCGGGCTGGTGGGAGACGCCGGCCAAGAAGTCGACCCTGGCCGCCTTCAACCAGGAGAGCGACGTCGCCAAGCGCGGCGCGCTGTGGGGCCAGGTGCAGCAGACGGTGTATGACGAGGTGCCGTTCATCGAGGTCGGCAAGTTCAACAGCCTGTCGGCGCGCTCGGCCAAGCTGGAGGGCTATACGCCGGCGATCTGGCCGTTCTTCTGGAACACCGGCCTCGCCAAGTAAGGCCGCGGACCCTCGTCATGCTGCGCTTCCTGCTCACCCGCCTGGCCGGGGCCCTGGCGGTGCTCGCGATCGTCGCGGTGCTCGTCTTCGCGCTCACGCGCCTGGCATCCGGCGACCCCGTCGCACTGCTGCTCGGCGATCAGGCCACTGCCGCTGACATCGCCCAGGCCCGCGTGCAATACGGGCTCGACAAACCGCTGCCGACGCAGTTCGTGCTGTGGGTGGGCGAGCTGCTGCACGGCAACCTGGGGCAATCGCTGTTCCTGCAGCGCCCGGTGGCGCAGGCGCTGCTGGAGCGCGCCGAGCCGACGCTGTTCCTTGCGCTGTTCGCCGTGGCCATCGCGGCGCTCATCGGCATCCCGGCCGGCATGGCGGCTGCCGTGTGGCGCGGCAGCGCGGCGGACCAGGCCGTGAGCAGCGTTGCGATGCTCGGTGCGAGCGTGCCGAGCTTCTGGCTCGGGCTGATCCTGATCCAGTTCTTCGCGGTCAAGCTGGGATGGTTCCCGGCGTCGGGCTACGGCGACCCGACGTCGCCGCTGTTCGAGCGACTCCATCACCTGCTGCTGCCTGCGCTGGTGCTGGGGCTGCTCAACTCGGCGCTCATCATCCGCTTCACCCGCGCCTCGGTGCTCGACATCCTCGGCGAGGACTACGTGCGCACCGCACGCGCCAAGGGCCTGCCTGAGCGCGTGATCATGGTCCACCACGTGCTGCGCAATGCGCTGGTGCCGATCGTCACGGTGCTCGGGCTCACGCTCGCGCTGATGATCGGCGGCACCGTGGTGACCGAGACGGTGTTCAACCTGCCCGGCGTCGGCAACCTCGTGGTGCGCGCGGTGCTGCGGCGCGACTATCCGGTGATCCAGGGCACGCTGCTCGTGATCGCGGCCATCTACGTGTTCATCAACCTCGGCATCGACTTCATCTACACGCTGGTCGATCCGCGCATCCGGCTGGAGTCCAAATGAAGGCGGCCCTGACATCCTTTGCCGGCAGCCTGCTGCCGATGGCGCGCCGCCTCTTCCTGCGCCGGATCGTGCTGGTCTCGGCGCTGGTGCTGCTGCTGGTGGTGGGCGTGGCGGTGATTCTTCCTTTGGTGTCGGACGCCGACCCCGGCGCGATCGAGATCAGCCAGCGCCTGCATGCGCCTTCGCTGGAGCACTGGGCCGGCACCGACGAGCTCGGCCGCGACGTGATGCTGCGGATCGTGCACGGCGCGCGCTATTCGCTGCTGATCGGCTTCATCACCGCGGCCGGCGCCGTGCTCTGCGGCACGCTGCTCGGGATGCTCGCCGGCTTCTTCCGCCGCCTCGACGCGCCGCTGATGCGCGTGGTCGACGCGATGATGTCCTTCCCCGACATCCTGCTGGGCATCGCGCTGGTGTCGATCCTCGGCGTGTCGCTGTGGAACGTGATGCTGGCACTTGTCATCGTCTACACGCCGCGTGTCGCGCGGGTGGTGCGGGCCACCACGCTGGTGCTGCGCGAGCTGCTGTTCGTCGACGCGGCACGGGCCCTCGGCGTGCGCACGCCGCGTATCCTGCGCAAGCACATCCTGCCGAACCTGATGTCGCCCATCCTCGTGCAGGTGACCTTCATCTTCGCCTACGCGATCCTGGCCGAGGCGGGGCTCTCGTTCCTCGGGGTCGGCGTGCCGCCGGACATCCCGACCTGGGGCACCATGATCGCCGGCAGCCTCGAGTACGCCGACAAGGCCTTCTGGACCATCTTCTGCCCCGGTCTTGCGATCGTGCTGACCGCGCTGTCGCTGCAGATCCTGGGCGACGGCGTGCGCGACATGCTCGACCCCAAGCTGAGGAAAGCCGCATGAGCCAAACCACCACCACGCCGCGCCTCGAAGTGAGGGGGCTTTCAACCTCCTTCGCGACCGAGGCTGGGCGCGTGCAGAGCGTGGCCGATGTGTCCTTCACGATCCGGCCCGGCGAGACGCTGGCGCTGGTCGGCGAATCGGGCTCGGGCAAGTCCGTGACCAGCCTCACGCTGATGGGCCTGCACGCCCGTACCTCGCATGCGCAGGTGCAGGGCGAGGCGTGGTTCGTGCAGCGCGACGGACGCCGTGTCGACCTGCTCGCCATCCCCGAAGCCGACAAGCGCGCATTGCGCGGCAACGAGCTGGGCATGATCTTCCAGGAGCCGATGACCAGCCTCAACCCGGTGCTGACCATCGGCGAGCAGATCGCCGAATCGGCGCGCCTGCACCTCAAGCTCGATCGCGCGGCAGCCTTGGCGCATGCACGCCGCATGCTCGAACTGGTCGAGATCCCCGCGGCCGGCCAGCGCGTCAACGAGTATCCGCACCAGCTGTCCGGCGGCATGCGCCAGCGCGTGATGATTGCGCTTGCCATGGCCTGCAACCCGACGCTGCTGATCGCCGACGAGCCGACCACGGCGCTCGACGTGACCATCCAGGCGCAGATCCTCGCGCTGATGGGGCGCCTGCAGAAGGAGACCGGCATGAGCATGCTTTTCGTGACGCACAACCTCGGCGTCGTCGCGCAATACGCCGATGCGGTCGCGGTGATGTATGCGGGGCGCATCGTCGAATCGGCGCCGGTGCACGATCTCTTCGCACGGCCGGCGCATCCCTACACGCGTGGACTGCTGGCCTGCCTGCCGGGCGTTGCGCGACGGCGTGGTGCCCATGCGGCGTCGGGCCGGCGTCCTCAGCTCGTTGCGATTCCCGGGCAAGTGTCCAGTCCCTTCGCACCGCCGCCGGGCTGTGCCTTCGCGCCGCGTTGCGCCTACCGGCGCGAGGCCTGCGAGGTGTGTGTGCCGAAGCTGGAGCCGGCGGGTGGCGGTCGCATGGTGCGCTGCATCGGCTTCATCGAAGAGAACGTGGAGAAGGCCGCATGACGACAGCAACTTTCGCTCATGACAACCTGCTCGAAGTCCGCAACCTGCGCAAGTACTTCGGAAAGGGCAGTCATCCCGTGCGCGCCGTCGACGACGTGAGCTTCAGCATCCGCAAAGGCGAGACGCTCGGGCTGGTCGGCGAATCGGGGTCGGGCAAGAGCACCATCGGCCGGCTGCTCACGCGTCTGGTCGATCCGACCGACGGCGAGATGCTCTATCAGCCCGACGGATCGGATGCGGCGCCGCGCGATCTGGCGGGGCTTTCTCAGTCGCAGTTTCGCCCGCTGCGTTCGAAGATCCAGATCATCTTCCAGGACCCCTACGCCAGCCTGAACCCGCGCATGCGCATTCGCGACGTGCTGGGCGAGGCGCTCGACACGCACGGGCTGGCCAAGGGCAGCGCGCGCAAGCCGCGCATCGAGCAACTGCTGCAGCAGGTGGGCCTGCGCCCGGAGCATGCCGACCGCTATCCGCACGAGTTTTCGGGCGGGCAGCGGCAGCGCATCGGCATCGCGCGGGCGCTGGCGGTGGAGCCGCAGTTCATCGTTGCGGACGAGCCGCTGTCGGCGCTCGACGTGTCGATCCAGGCACAGGTGGTGAACCTGCTGGGCGAGCTGAAGGAGCAGTTGGGCCTCACGCTTCTCTTCATCTCGCACGACCTGGACGTGGTCGAATACCTGTGCGACCGTGTCGTCGTGCTGTACCTGGGCCGCGTGATGGAAATCGCACCGACCGAATCGCTCTACGCGAATCCCAGGCACCCGTACACGCGCGCGCTGCTGGCGGCGGCGCCGATTCCCGATCCGGCGCAGCGCCGCGTGGTGCCGCTGCTGCAGGGCGACCTGCCGAGTCCGGCGAACCCGCCCACGGGCTGTGTCTTTCGCACGCGTTGCCCGATGGCCGAGGAACGCTGCGCGAGCGCCGACATGCAGCTGCGCGAAGTGCAGTCCGGCCACTGGCACGCCTGCTGGCGCGATGATCTCTGACAAGGAACGAACATGAACGAAGAGCTGATCCTCGACCACCGCAGCAAGAGCTTCCCGCTGGAGGCCGCGCCGTGCCGCGCCGCCGACATCGGTAGCAAGGGATGGAACGTGCTCGCCGATGACCTGGCCTATCCGCTGGCCGTCATCCACCGTTCGGCACTCGCGCACAACATCGCCTGGATGCAGGACTACGCAAAGCGCAAGGGCGTGCTGCTCGCACCGCACGGCAAGACCACCATGTCACCCGAGCTGTTCGAGCTGCAGCTCGCCGGCGGTGCCTGGGGGCTGACGTTCGCCACGATCTTCCAGCTGGCGGTGGGGGTCGAAGCCGGCGCGCGCCGCGCCATCATCGCCAACCAGGTGTTGTGCGATGCGGACCTCGACGGATTGGACATGCTGCTCGCGGGGCAGAGCGACCTGCGCGTGTGGTTCCTCGTCGACTCGCTCGCGCAACTCTCGCTCATCGAGGACTGGGCGGCCCGCCGGCAGTCCCATCGCACCTTCGACGTGCTGCTGGAGATCGGCATGCCCGGCCAGCGCACCGGCTGTCGCACGCTGGGCGAAGCGCTCGAACTCGCGCGCGCCATTTCGCAATCGCCCGTCGCGCGGCTCGGCGGCATCGAATGCTATGAAGGCGGACTGGCGCGCTGCGACAGCGAGCATGACGCGCGTGAAGTCACTGCGCTGGTGGAGCGCGTCCTCGAAGTCGCGCGCCGCTGCGACGAAGAGCAGCTCTTCGGCGAGGACCCACCGTTGCTCACGGCTGGAGGCTCCGCGGTGTTCGACCTCGTGATCCCGCTGCTTCGCGCACAGGGGCTGTCGCGGCCGATGCAGGGCGTGCTGCGCTCGGGTTGCTACATCACGCACGACAACGGCAACTACGCCCGCTTCCTCAAGCAGGTCGAACAACGCGAAGGGTTGGACAGCTCCCTGCGCGCGGCGCTCGAAGTCTGGTCGTTCGTGCAATCCGTGCCCGAGCCGGGGCTCGCGCTGCTGACCTGCGGGCGCCGCGACATCTCGTATGACATTGAAATGCCGATCCCGGTACGGCACGCGCCCCGCGGCATGCGCGTTGCGGCCGCCACGCCAGCCGACTGGAAGATCAGCGCGCTCAATGACCAGCACGCCTACCTGCGCTTCGATCCGGCGGGTACCGTGCCGAAGGTCGGCGATCGCGTGGCGCTGGGCATCTCGCACCCGTGCACCACCTTCGACAAGTGGCGCTGGCTCGCGCTGGTGGACGACGATCTGGCGGTGACCGGCGCCATCGGCACCCGCTTCTGATGACCGCGATGAACAGTTCCCTGCTGCAGCGCCTGCGCGAAAGCATGGCCGCGTTGCCGGCAGCGCAGCGCAGCGTGGTGCAGGTCGTGCTGGACGATCCGCGCGCGGCGGTGGCCGCGACCGTGGAGCAGCTTGCCCAGCAGGCCGGCGTGTCGATGCCCACCATCGTGCGGACCTGCCGCGCGTTCGGCTTCGATTCGGTGCGCGAATTCATGCTCGCGCTGGCGCAGGACCTCGCGGTGACCGGCTCGTACCTGCACCGCAGCGTGCTGGCGGAGGACAGCGCGAGCGACGTCGCCAGCAAGATCATCCATGCGGCGGTGTCCTCGCTGACCGAGCTCGGCCGGCGCATCGACGTCGACCTGCTCGACCGGGTCGCGACGCGGCTCGCTGCGGCGAAGCGCATCGACTGCTACTCGGTGGGCGCCGCGTCCACCTTCATGGCGAGCGAGCTGCAAAGCCGGCTGTTCCGCCTCGGGTGCACGTCCAACGCAATCTTCGATGCGCACCAGCAGCTCGTGTCGGCCAGCACGCTCGGGCCTGAGGGCGTGGCTTTCGTGATCTCGCACGTGGGGCGCATGCCCTACACGCTGGAGGCCGCCCGCTTTGCGCGCTCGCAGGGCGCGACGGTGATCGCACTGACGCAGCCCGACACGCAGCTGGCCGAGATCGCGGACCTCGTGATCGGCGTCTCGGTCCCGCAGGACGCGGTGATGCGCGTCGGCACCGAAGCCTACCTGGCGCATCTCGTGGTCATCGAGATCCTGATGGTGCGCCTCGCGCAGAAACTCGGGCCGTCCGTCACGCACGGCCTGCAGCAGTTCAAGCAGTTGCTGCACAAGCATGGATTCGACAGCGCCGAATACTCCGGCGCCACCGAGGCCACCGACGAAGAAACATGACCATGAAAGACAACGCCTCTGCCACGCTGCTCAAGGACGGCCAGATCGTCGACGGCGGCGGCATCCCCGGATGGACGGGCGATGTGCTGCTCGTGGGCGAGCGCATCGCATCGGTCGCTGCCCCCGGGCAGACGCTGCCGCACATGCTCGCCGACCTGCGCGCCGCCGGCGGCGTGGAGGAGATCGATTGCACCGGCATGGTCGTCGCGCCCGGCTTCATCGATGTGCACACGCACGATGACGCCGCCGCGATCGAGAAGCCGGACATGCTGCCCAAGCTGTCGCAGGGCGTGACCACGGTGATCGTGGGCAACTGCGGCATCTCGCTGGCGCCGGTGGTGACCGACACCCCGCCGGCCCCGCTGTCGCTGCTGGGGCGCGGGCAGTTTCTGCATTCCACGATGCGCGCGTATGCCGATGCGGTGAATGCGGCGCGTCCCGGCGTGAATGTCGCGGCGCTGCTCGGGCACACGGCCCTGCGCATGCGCCACGTCGCTTCACTTGACCGGGCGGCCGACGGGCGCGAGCGCGCCGCGATGGCGGCGGACATGCAGGAAGCCATGGATGCGGGTGCGCTGGGGCTCTCGTCGGGCGTGTTCTACAAGGAAGCGTACGCCGCGGATCTCGACGAACTCGTGGCCGTGGCGAGCGTGGCCGCGCGCAACGGCGGCGTCTATGCCACGCACATCCGCGACGAACTGGCGGGCATTCTTCCGGCGCTGCAAGAGGCGGCGCTGACCGCGCGCCAGTCCGGCCTGCCGCTCGTGATCTCGCACCACAAGTGCGCAGGTCCCGACAACTGGGGCCGCACGCGCGAAACCCTGCCGCTGATCGAGACGCTGGCACGCGGGCAGGAGATCGGCATGGACGTGTACCCTTACACCGCCGGCTCCACCGTGCTGCGCGAGGACCTCGTCGACGGAATCATCGACGTCCTCATCACCGGCAGCGAGCCGCATCCGGAGATGGGCGGGCGCTACCTGGCGGACATCGCGACGACGTGGGGCGTGTCGCAGCAGGAAGCCGCAGTGCGCCTGAAGCCGGGCAACGCCTGCTACTTCCAGATGCGCGAGGACGATGTGCAGCGCGTGATCACGCACCCGCTGTCGATGATCGGCTCGGACGGCCTGCCGCACGACGAGCGCCCGCATCCGCGCCTGTGGGGTGCGTTCCCGCGCGTGCTGGCCAGCTACTGGCGCGAGAAAGGTCTTCTGCGCCTGGAGGAAGCGATCCACAAGATGACCGGCATGTCTGCTGCGCGTTTCCGCATCGGGGAACGCGGGCTGCTCAAGGCGGGCTACATGGCGGACGTGGTGGTGTTCGACCCGTTGCGCGTGAAAGACGGCGCGACCTTCGAGCAGCCGCGCCAGATCAGTGAAGGCATCGAGCTCGTCTGGGTCAACGGCGCGTTGAGCTATACGGCTTCGGGTCGCGCCACGGGTGCACGCGCGGGGCGGTTCGTCGTGCGCGCTTCGTCGCCCGGCGCTTCTGGCTGAACCCTTTTCCTTTGCCACTCTGGAGCGCGAACCAGCGCTTCGTTGCGATCCCTGACCATCAGGGTTTGTCCTGCCGGGTGTCGAGTTCAATCATCATATGATTCGACCGACATCGGAAGGTCGGAGGGACAAACGCATGACAGGGACCAGTGCTTCGAACGCGACCGCTCGCCCCGAGCTGCTGGCCGTCGCGCCCTTGATGCCTTTTCTCATGGAGGCCCTGCGGCGCGAGTACACGGTCCACGACCGCCTCCACCTCAGCGACCCGGCGGCCTTTGCCGCTGTGGCGCCGCGAATTCGCGGCGTGGTCGCGAACGGCGAAGCCAAGGTGCCGCGCGAGCTGATCGCGCAACTGCCCGCACTCGAAGTGATTTCCGTGTTCGGCGTCGGCTACGACGGCATCGACGTCGCCGCGGCGCACGAGCGCGGCGTGCCGGTCACCAACACGCCTGATGTGCTGAACGACGACGTGGCCGATCTCGCGATCGGTCTGATGCTCGCAGTGGCACGTCGCATTCCGCAGGCCGATCGATTCGTGCGCGGCAACGAATGGCCCAACGGGCCGATCGCGTTGAGCCGCAAGGTCACCGGCACCCGCCTCGGCATCGTCGGCATGGGACGCATTGGGCAGGCCATCGCGCAGCGTGCGAGCGCGTTCAAGATGGACATCGCCTACACCGCGCGTTCGCCACGCGCGAGCGTCAACTACACCTACTACCCGGACGCCGCCTCTCTCGCGGCGGCGGTGGATTTCCTCATCGTCATCACGCCGGGCGGCGCCGCCACGCGGGGGATGATCGATGCGCGCGTGCTCAAGGCGCTTGGGCCGCAGGGCTATCTGATCAATGTCGCGCGCGGCAGCGTGGTCGATGAGCCGGCGTTGATCGATGCGCTTCGCGACGGCGTGATCGCAGGTGCCGGGCTCGACGTGTTCGCGAACGAGCCGCATGTGCCCGAGACGCTTCGCGAGATGTCCAACGTGGTGCTCACGCCCCACATCGGCAGCGGCACGAAGCAGACGCGCGAGGCGATGGGCCAGCTCACCTTCGACAACCTGCACGCGCATTTCACCGGTGCGCCGCTGCTGACGCCGGTCGACGCCTGAAGAGCGCCACATGAGCAAGAGCACCCACGGCCGCCGAACACTGGACCTGCTGGGTGAAGCGATCGTTTCGCGCCGCTATGCGATCGGGGCGCCAATGCCTTCCGAGCCGCTGCTGTGCGAGGAATTCGGCGTGAGCCGCACGGTGGTGCGCGAGGCGGTGAAATCGCTCGTCGCCAAGGGACTCATCGTGACCGGGCCCAAGGTCGGGACGCGGGTGCTGCCCGACGATCAGTGGAACTGGTTCGACCCGGATGTCATCACCTGGCAGGCGCGCGCGGGGCTCACGCCCGAGTTCCTGCGCGACCTGCAGGACCTGCGCCGCGCGGTGGAGCCCGCGGCGGTGCGTCTCGCCGCGGAGCGCGCGACCGCCGAGGACATCGAGGAGATCGAGGCCGCTTACGCCGGCATGAAGCACGCTGTCGAATTCGGCGGTGACTACGTGACCTTCGATCTGCGCTTCCATCACGGACTGCTGCGTGCCGCCCAGAACCGGATGCTCGCGCAGATGAGCAAGGCGCTGCACGCGCTGCTGCGCACCAGCTTCGAGATTTCCACCATCAAGAAGGACGGCCCGGCGCAGTCGCTGCCGATGCACCGCGCGGTGCTCGACGCGGTGATTGCGCACAACCCTGCAAAGGCGGAGCGGGCCATCATCAAGTTGATCGACGGCGCGCGCGAGGACATCGAGGAAGTGCTCGGCTCGCGCCGACGCCTGCCGCGTCTCGGGCGGCCGCCCCCCAGACTCAAGGCCGCTTGAGCCGCCCCGAATCCGTTTCTTCCAACCTCTGCTCGTGCATCGAGCCAATCCCGTTCACAACAAGGAGACAGCTGTATGAAACTGAAGGCATTGATGGTCCCGGTATTGATGGCGATGGGCCTCACGGTCGCCGGCCAGGCGGCGGCGCAGGAGAAGCTCACCGTCTGGTGGGTCAAGGGCTTCTACAAGGCCGAGGACGATGCGCTCTTCGCCGCCATCAAGAAGTTCGAGGAGAAGCACAAGGGCGTCAAGGTCGAGCTGTCTCAATACCCGGTGCAGGACATGATCCCGAAGACGGTGTCCGCGCTCGATTCGGGCAGCCCGCCCGACGTGGCTTATGCCGACGTGTATGACTTCCAGGTCACAGGCAAGTGGGCCTTCGACGGCAAGCTGGAGGACATCAGCAGCGTGATCGCGCCGATGGTGAGTCGCTTCGCACCCAACACGGTCGAAACCACCTTCCTCTACAACGACCAGACGAAGTCGAAGGCCTACTACGCCTTCCCGATCAAGCAGCAGACGATGCACATCAACTACTGGATCGACATGCTGGCGGAGGCGGGCTTCAAGGAGTCGGACATTCCGACGACCTGGAAGGACTACTGGTCGTTCTGGTGCGAGAAGGTGCAGCCCGCCAGTCGCCAGAAGAGCGGCAAGCGCACCTTCGGCACTGGCATGCCGATGGGCGTGGATTCGAGCGATTCGTTCTATTCGTTCCTGACCTTCGCCGATGCGTACAACGTGAAGATGGTGAACGACAGCGGCAAGCTGCTGGTGGACGACCCGGCGGTGCGCGCGGGCCTCATCAGTGCCATGACCGACTACGTCGCGCCCTACCAGAAGGGCTGCACGCCACCGTCGTCCACGAGCTGGAAGGACCCGGACAACAACGTCGCCTTCCACAACAAGACGACGGTGATGACGCACAACGCGACCATCTCGCTGCCGGCCAAGTGGCTCGACGATTCGAACAACGCGTCGCTCACGCCCGAGCAGCGCGAGGAGGCCAAGAAGAACTACTTCGAGCGCATCCGCACGGCCGGCTTCCCGTCCAAGCCCGACGGCAGCAAGATGGTCTACCGCACCGCGGTGAAGACCGGGGTGGTGTTCAAGGACGGCAAGAACAAGCAGCGCGCCAAGGAGTTCGTGACCTTCCTCATGCAGGAGGAGAACCTCACGCCGTACGTCGAGGGTTCGCTGGGCCGCTGGTTCCCGGTGACCAAGGCGGGGCAGGCGAGCCCGTTCTGGCAGGCTGATTCGCACCGCAAGTCGGTCTACAACCAGTACGCGGCGGGCACGGTGACGTTCGAGTTCACCAAGAACTACCGCTTCACCATCCTCAACAACGAGAACGTCTGGGCCAAGGCCATGAACCGCATCGTGAGCGACAAGGTGCCGGTGGACAAGGCGGTCGACGAGATGATCGAGCGTATTAAAACTGTCGCGCGCTGAGGCGTTGAGTTTCGGAGGTAGCCAGCCATGAGTTCCACCGCAAGCGCCGTCGTGGCGCCCGGCGCCGCCGAGGCGCCGGCCTCGAAGACCGGACGCTGGCAGTTCTGGGGGCGACTGATGGTCGTTCCCTACCTGCTGGTGTTCGTGGTCTTCGTGCTCTACCCGGTGTGCTACGGGCTCTGGCTGGCGCGCCATCCGCAGAGCTACGAGCATCTGGTCGCCGATCCGATCTTCTTCAGGTCGGTGATCAACACGATCATCTTCCTGGTCGTCGCCATCAACGTGAAGATGGTGGTGGCGCTGGTGCTCTCGGGCTTCTTCGTGCAGTCGCGGTGGTGGATCAAGATCCTCTCGGGCATCTTCATCCTGCCGTGGGCGGTGCCGTCGATCCCGACGATCCTGTCGGTGCGCTTCATGCTCAACCCCGAGTGGGGCGTGATCAACAGCACCATCTTCCGGTTGACGGGGCTCGACGGGCCGAACTGGCTCAACGATCCGACCCTCGCGCTCTCTTTCGCGATGCTGATGCACATCTGGAAGTCGCTGCCGTTCTGGACGCTGATCCTGGTGGCCGGGCGTCTCGCGATCCCCACTGAACAGTACGAGGCCGCATCGGTCGACGGCGCGAGTTCGTGGCAAAAGTTCAAGTTCATCAGCTGGCCGGCGCTGCGCACGCTCTATGTCACCTCGCTGATCCTCTCGATGATCTGGACGCTGGGTGATTTCAACAGCGTCTACCTGCTGACCGGCGGCGGCCCCGCCGACCTCACGCACGTGCTGGCGACGCTCGGCATCCGCTATCTGCGGCTCGACCAGGTCGACCTCTCGATGGCGTCGATCGTGGTCGCGTTGCCGCTGGTGCTGCCACTCGTCTATCTCATGATGAAGAGGCTATCGAAATGAAATGGACAATGAAGTCCGTCGGCAACGAGGCCAAGCTGCTGCTGATCGGCATTCCGGTGCTGCTGTGGACGCTGATTCCGGTCTACCACATGGTGCTGTTCGCGATCTCCCCGCGCGGCAAGGCGACCAGCGGCCATTTGTGGCCGGATTCGCCGACCTTCGACAACTTCGCGACCGTCTTCCAGCAGAAGCACTTCTATCTCGATCACTTCTGGGTGCAGCTCGGCAATTCGGTGCTGATCGCGGTGGCGGTCGGCGTCATCACGCTGTTCGTCGCGACCACCGCGGCCTTCGCGATCAGCCGGCTGCGTGTGAGGGGAGGGCGCACGGTGATGAACATGGCGCTGTTCACTTACTTCATCCCGGCGGCGTTCCTCGCGGTGCCGATGTACAAGACCATGGGCAACTACGGGCTGCTCAACAGCCAGTGGTCGCTGATCCTCGCGATGGTCACCATTGCGTCGCCGTACTGCATCTGGGTGCTCAAGCAGGCTTCGGACAAGCTGCCCTACGAGCTCGACGAAGCCGCGCGCATGGACGGCGCATCGCCACTGCAGCTTTTCCGGCTCGTGTATCTGCCGCTGATGGTGCCTTCGCTGGTTGCGGTGGGGACCTACGCGCTGCTGCTTGCCTGGAACGAATACCTCTACGCGTTCCTGCTGCTGTCGAACGACCGCAGCGTCACGCTCGCTGTTGCGCTCGGCAACTTCCTCGCGGCCGATGATTCGCCGTGGGAACTGCTCATGGCCACCGGCCTGATCTATGCGCTGCCGCCGGCGGCGATCTATTACGCATTCAAGCGCTACATGGTCGGCGGCATCACCGCCGGCGCGGTCAAGAGCTAACCCCCAGGCTTCGCGCACTTCGTGTCGCTGCGCCAACCCCCTTTCAGGGGGCAACACCAGCGGCCCGGCGAAGCCGGTTCCGCGGTGTTCCCCGCTTAGTCAGAAAGAGAAGCAACATGGCATCGGTAACTTTTCGCGACGTCCAGAAGTCCTACGGCAAGACGCGGATCATCGAACGGCTCGGCTTCGAGATCGAGGACGGCGAGTTCGTCGTGCTGGTCGGCCCCTCGGGCTGCGGCAAGTCCACGCTGCTTCGCATGCTCGCGGGCCTGGAGGAGATCTCCGGTGGCGAGATCCTGATCGACGGCCGTGTGGTCAACGAGCTCGAATCGAAGGACCGCGACATCGCGATGGTCTTCCAGAGCTATGCGCTCTATCCGCACATGACCGTCGGCGAGAACATGGGCTTCAGTCTGCGCCTGCGCAATGCCGACAAGGCGGTCACGCAGCAGCGCGTGGCGGCCGCGGCGAAGATCCTCAATCTCGACCACCTGCTGGGCCGCTATCCGCGCGAGCTCTCCGGCGGCCAGCGGCAGCGCGTGGCGATGGGACGCGCGATCGTGCGCGATCCGAAGGTGTTCCTCTTCGATGAGCCGTTGTCGAACCTCGACGCGAAGCTGCGCGTGGCGATGCGCGCCGAGATCAAGGCGCTGCACCAGCGCCTCAAGACCACCACGGTTTACGTCACGCACGACCAGATCGAGGCCATGACGATGGCGGACCGCATCGTGGTGATGCACGACGGCATGGTCGAGCAGATCGGCACGCCGCTCGAGCTCTACGACCGGCCGGACAACCTCTTCGTCGCGCAGTTCATCGGCTCGCCGGCGATGAACGTGATCGAGGGCGCCGTCCAGCGCAGCAACGGCGCGTGCCGTGTTCAGGCGCACGGTGAACTGTGGCCGGTGTCGTCGGCGACCTCTGTCGCGGATGGCCAGGCGGTTCACTACGGCATCCGGCCTGGCGACATCACGCTGACATCTCCGGAGAACGGCGTGCCGGCGCGCGTGGTGGTGGTGGAGCCGACGGGCGCAGAAACCGAGCTGTTGGTGCAGGTCGGCGAGGCCAGCCTGACGCTGGCGGTGCACGGCCGCGTCGATGCGCAGCCGGACCAGATCGTCGGTCTCGCGATTGCCAGCGAGAGCGTGCATCTCTTCGACCGGCAGGGCGGGCAGCGTCTGAGCTAGCGGCGCAGTCCCGTCTCTCCAAGACGAAAAAGGGCGCCGAAGGCGCCCTTTCTTTCAGCAGAGGATTCCGCTCAGCGGCCGAACGAGCGGCCACCGCCGCCGTATCCGCCACCGCCGGAGCGGCCGCCACCCGAGCGGCCACCGCCGCCACCGCCGGAACGATTGCCGCCGTACCCGCCACCGCCGCGACGGCCCCGGCCGCCCAGGCTGTCGACGCTGGTGCGCAACGGATCGGGCTGGCCTGCGCCGCCGGCGATCGCTTCGGCGCGCAGGTGCGCCACTGCGTCGGCCTGCGTGGGGCTGTGGCTGTTGCCGTGATGGCGCGGCTGGCGCTCCTCGTGGTCATGGGCGTGACGATGGTGCGTCGGCGCCTGGTGCGGCGTGCGTGCCGGTCCCTGGGGTCCGCGCGGAGCCTGTTGGCCCCGACCGCCTTGACCCCGGCCCGCTTGGCCGCCGTTGCCGTTGGCGTTGCGGCTCGCCTGGGCGCCCTGGCCCTGTGCGCCCTGGCCCTGTGCGTTGCCGCCGCCGCGGCGTTGGCCGTTGCCCACGCCGCCGCGCTCGCCCTGTCCGGCCTTGTTGTCGCGGATGCGCTGCATCATTTCCTGGCGCGCCGCCTTGGCAGCCGCCTGCATGACTTCGCGGCTCGGCGGACGGCCGGCGCCGCCCCAGATGGTCTGGCGGCCCATCGCGATGGGTTCGGCGCGCTCGCCTTCTTCGGGGCCGAAGCCGTCGATGACCTTCACCGGGATCTGCTGCTTGGTGAAGCGCTCGATCTCCTGCATGAAGCCTTCTTCGTCGAGGCAGACGAGGCTCACGGCCTCGCCGCTCGCACCGGCACGGCCCGTACGGCCGATGCGGTGGACGTAGTCTTCGCTGACGTTCGGGATTTCGTAGTTGACGACGTGCGGCAGTTCGTCGATGTCGATGCCGCGCGCCGCGATGTCGGTCGCGACCAGGGCGCGGATCGCACCGGTCTTGAAGCCGGCCAGCGCCTGCGTGCGTGCGCTCTGGCTCTTGTTGCCGTGCAGCGCCATCGCCTCGATGCCGTTCTTGGTGAGGAATTCGGCCACGTTGTTGGCGCCGAACTTGGTGCGGGTGAAGACCAGCACCTGGCTCCAGTTGTGCTCGTTGATGATGTGGGCGAGCAGGGCCTTCTTCTTGGTGCGGCCGACCGGATGGATCACCTGCGTGATGCGCTGCACGGTCGTGTTGCGCGGCGTGACCTGGATGTGCTGCGGATCGCGCAGCAGGCCCGCGGCGAGTTCGCGGATCTCGTCGCTGAAGGTGGCCGAGAACAGCAGGCTCTGCTTTTCCTTCGGCACCAGCGCGAGCACCTTGCGCACGTCGTGGATGAAGCCCATGTCGAGCATGCGGTCGGCTTCGTCGAGCACCAGGATCTGCACGGTCGACAGGTCGAGCATGCCCTGCTGCTGCAGGTCGAGCAGGCGGCCGGGCGTGGCCACGAGGATGTCGACGCCGCGCTTGAGGCGGTCGATCTGCGGGTTCATGCCGACGCCGCCGAAGATCACGGTCGAGGTGAGCTGCAGGTACTTGCCGTAGGTGCGGACGGATTCCTCGACCTGGGCCGCGAGTTCGCGCGTGGGCGTGAGCACCAGGGCGCGAACGCCGGTGCCGCCGAACTTGTTGTTGGCGCTGCGGCTCATCGTGAGCTTGTGCAGCAGGGGGAGGGTGAAGGCGGCGGTCTTGCCGGTGCCGGTCTGGGCGCCGCCGAGGAGGTCGTGGCCTTCGAGGACGGCCGGGATGGCCTGGGCCTGGATGGGGGTGGGGTTTTCGTAGCCCTGCTCACGCACGGCTTTCAAGATGGCCGGGGCCAGCTTCAGATCGTCAAAGTTCATTGAGTTCAACAAGCGCCCTACACGGCGCAGTGGTATCCACCCGCTCGGTCGTCTTGTTGACGGCGAGCCAGTAAGGGCGGATGAAGGTCAGGGGTGGGAGCCTGAAGACCTGATTCATCGAAAGGAGATAGGCCTTCTTCGTCCCCGGCGGAGAGCCGGCGCTGCGGGCAACTGGACCCGACAACAGCCACTATTGTCGCATGAGTCGCGCCGGAGCGCCCGGGCCCCGCCTCAGCGGGCGTTTTCCGGACGCCGGAGGTAGACGAACATGCCCGCGATCGATTCGCGCTGGTCATCGCGGATCGGCGCGTGCACCAGTCGCACGACATCGAGGCCGTGATCCGCCGCGAGGCCGCGCAGATAGCGTTCCGAATGCGCGTAGCGCAGGCTCGGCAGCAGTTCGAAAGCCGCGTTTTCGTCGGCCGCTGTCTCGGCAGAAAAACAGAAGATGCCGCCCGGCTCCAGCACCCTGTGCAGCGCGGCAAAGACTGGCGCGAGATCGCCCACGTAGATGAAGACATCGGCGGCCGTCACGAGGTCGTGTCGCTCATCCGTCTGCGCCAGATACGCCGTGATGTCGGCGTGCACCAGCCGCTCGTAGAGCCCGAGCGCGTCCGCCTTCTGCAGCATCTGGCGGGACAGGTCGACGCCGACTAGCTTGTCGGCGAGCGGCTTCAGGTACGGCGCGCAGAGACCGGTCCCGCAGCCGAGGTCGAGCGCCGAGCGGAAGCCGCGACCCAGCTCGGCAAGATGCGTCGCGAGCGTCCTGTGCGCCTGGTAGCCCAGTTGGCCGACCAGATGTGCGTCGAAGTCATGCGCGTAGTCGTCGAACAGCGTTTCGACATAGTGGCCGGGCGCTGTCGTCGGCGTTGCGTGCTCGCCGGACACCGAGGCGAGGTAGTACCGGTGCAATTCGGGATCGGCGCCGAGCGCCAGCGCCTGCCTGAACGCGGCGGCGGCTTCTTCGCCGCGCTTCATGTCGCGCAGGATGCTGCCGCGGTTGGTCCAGGCCTGGGCGATGCCCGGGTCGGCGGCGAGCGCGCGATCGTACGAATCGAGCGCCTGCGCAGGCCGCCCGAGTGCCTGCAGCGTCTGGCCGTGGCGCAGCCAGGTTTCGCCGGGGGGCAGGGTGCCCAGTTGCAGCACTTTCTCATGGCTCGCGAGCGCTTCGGGATGGCGGTTCAGTTGCCCGAGCGCATTGGCCTTGTGAAACCATGCTTCCGCGTTTTCGGGCTCGATGGCGAGGATCTGTTCGATCACGACGAGCGCGTCCTGCGGGCGTCCGAGCCCGAGCTGGGCGGCGGCGAGGTTGATCAGCGTGGACACCCGCCCCGGAACCAGCGCGAGCGAAGCGAGATAGGCCTGCTCCGCGTCGGCGAATCGTCCGGCCTTGAAGGCCTCGAGGCCCTCGAAAAAGCGCTGTCGGGCCTGTTCGAAAGCCTCGGGTGCAGGTGTGGTGCTCATGGATGGGGCCGGAGAATAGCAGCGCTGCCGTGGGGTTCCGGCCCTGGATTCCACGGGGAGTGGGCCCCTGCGGTAGACTTCACCCCCAATCCCGGTCGGAAATCGCGCTGCAGCAGCAAGCGCCTGCCATGAAGGCAGATCCGCAATCGATCCTCGCGCAAGGTTCGTTGCTGGTTTCCCGATCACCCCGTGCAGTCCCCCATCATCGAGCAGAGATAGACATGGCCCAGTACGTCTACACCATGAACAAGGTCAGCAAGACCGTGCCGCCCAAGCGGCAGATCTTGAAGGACATTTCGCTTTCGTTCTTCCCCGGCGCCAAGATCGGCGTGCTGGGCCTCAACGGCTCGGGCAAGTCCTCGCTGCTGAAGATCATGGCCGGCGTGGACAAGGAAATCGAGGGTGAAGCCATCCCGATGCCCGGCCTGTCCATCGGCTACCTGGAGCAGGAACCCAAGCTCAACCCCGAGCACACCGTCCGCGAATCCGTCGAGGAAGCGATGGGCGAGGTCAATGCGGCCAAGGCCCGCCTCGAGGAAATCTACGCCGCGTACGCCGAGCCCGACGCGGATTTCGACGCACTCGCCGCCGAGCAGGGCCAGCTCGAAGCCGTGATCGCCGCCGCGGGCACCGATTCGGAGCACCAGCTCGAGATCGCCGCCGACGCGCTGCGCCTGCCGCCGTGGGACGCCAAGATCGGCCTGCTGTCCGGCGGTGAAAAGCGCCGTGTGGCGCTGTGCAAGCTGCTGCTGTCCAAGCCCGACATGCTGCTGCTCGACGAACCGACCAACCACCTGGACGCCGAATCGGTCGAATGGCTCGAAGTGTTCCTGCAGCGCTTCTCCGGCACCGTGGTCGCGATCACCCACGACCGCTACTTCCTCGACAACGCCGCCGAGTGGATTCTCGAACTCGACCGCGGCCGCGGCATTCCATGGAAGGGCAACTACAGCACCTGGCTGGAGGGCAAGGAAGCCCGTCTCGAGGCCGAGCAGAAGGGCGAGGAAGCCCATGCCAAGGCCATGAAGAAGGAACTCGAGTGGGTGCGCCAGAACGCCAAGGGCCGCCAGGCCAAGAGCAAGGCGCGTATCCAGCGATTCGAGGAACTGTCCGACTACGAATACCAGAAGCGCAACGAGACGCAGGAAATCTTCATTCCCGTCGCGGACCGTCTCGGCAGCCAGGTCATCGAGTTCAAGAACGTCAGCAAGAGCTTCGGCGATCGCGTGCTCATCGACAACCTGAGCTTCAACGTCCCCGCTGGCGCGATCGTCGGCATCATCGGCCCGAACGGCGCCGGCAAGTCGACGCTGTTCAAGCTGATCGCCGGCAAGGAGCAGCCCGACAGCGGCGAAGTGGTGATCGGCCAGACCGTCAAGATGGCTTTCGTCGACCAGACCCGCGATGTCCTTTCCGACGAGAAGACCGTCTGGGAAGACATCTCCGGCGGCCTCGACATCCTCAACGTCGGCAAGTTCCAGATGGCGAGCCGCGCCTACGCGGGGCGCTTCAACTTCAACGGCGGCGACCAGCAGAAGAAGGTCGGCTCGCTCTCAGGCGGTGAACGCGGCCGCCTGCACCTCGCCAAGACGCTGATCGCCGGCGGCAACGTGCTGCTGCTGGACGAGCCCTCGAACGACCTCGACGTCGAAACGTTGCGTGCCCTCGAAGACGCGCTGCTCGAATTCGCCGGGAGCGTGCTCGTCATCAGCCACGACCGCTGGTTCCTCGACCGGATCGCGACGCACATCCTCGCGGCCGAAGGCGACAGCCAGTGGACCTTCTTCGACGGCAACTACCAGGAATACGAAGCCGACAAGAAGAAGCGCCTCGGCGAAGAAGGCGCCAAGCCCCACCGCGTGCGCTTCAAGGCCCTGAAGTAATCAGGGCGAGGGCTTCGCGGCCCCGTCGGCGGACGGCGGGCCCGCCAGCACCCGCTTGCGGACCGCATAGATGTTGTTGCGCAGGGCGTAGAGCTCGTCCGCGTACGACAGCGGCACCGCCACCTTGTTGACGCGGCCGTCCAGGTCGTCGAGTTCTTTCAGCAGTGCATCCCGCTCGCCCTTGTGCGTGTCGAGCTTGTGCTCGACCTCGCGCAGCCGCGCATACCAGCGGAACACCCGCCGCCGGACGCGGAACTGGTAGAGCGGCGGCACCACGCGGGTCAGCGGCAGCATCAGCACCAGCAAGCCGCCGAGCACCAGCCACATCCGCTCCACCAGGTTGCTTGCCCAGAACGGCAGATAGCGCTGCCAGAACGGCGGCGTGCCATTGATGGCGCGATCGCCCTCGGGGCTCACCGGCAGTTCGCTGGTGCGGGTGTTCGGGAAATCGCGCGCACGATGGAACCAGCCCGCGCCGCCGTGCAGCGTTTGCGCGTTCTGCGCGAAGAGCTGCCGGATCGCCGGATGCGTTTCCTCGCGCGACAGCAGGGACGTGGTGGCGGCCAGCAGCGACAGGTCGTGCGATGGAAGATCGGCCGCGAGATCGACCACGCCGCGCGGCAGCGTCACCGGTTGCAGGAAGGAGAAGCGGCGCGAATACGCGTCGCTCTGCGCGAAATCCATGAGCTGGATGTCCGGCGCGCGCAGCAGTCGCTGCACCAGCGGCGATTGCGGCGCCGAGGCCAGCACGATCACGTCCAGCAGCCCGGCCTGCAGCGCCTCGGTGGCCGGTGTCTGCTCCAGGTTCGACAGGTTCAGCGTGGCCGGGTCCATGTGGTTGGCGCGAAACATCCGGTCCATGATGTCCGGCACGCCGCTGCCGGGCTTGTCGACGTTGATGCGCAGCCCCTTCATCTGCGGGAGCGCGGTGAGCTGCGCGGTCTTGCGGTCGATCTTGCGCGCCGCGTCGGTGCGGTAGAAGAACCAGAGGGGTTCGAAGAACAGGCTGCCCAGCGACGTCAGGCCCGCTTCCTCGTCCTTCACCGGATCGGCGCTGCCGCCGCGAACGAAGCCCACGTCCGCCTCGTGCTTGCGCAGCAGCTGCAGGTTGTCCAGCGAGCCGTCCGTCGGCTTCTGGATCACCTCGATCCCGTTGGCCTTCAGCGCGGCCGCATAGCGCTTGCCGAATTCCGCATAGGCGCTGCCGGACGGGCCGGTCGCGAGTGTGACCTGCTTGGGCGGCTGCGGCTGGAGCCACCAGTACGCCGCAACGAGCAGTCCGATGACGAGAAAGACAATGGGTCCGGCGGAGACGATGAGATCGCGGATCGCGAGAAGAAAAAGTCGGATGGCTTGGGGCATGGGCACGGCATTTTCTGTGGGTTTGGCGCAGCCTTCGTTACAAAGCGCTCGCATGCGGCGCACGAGGCATAGGGCGTTCAGCCAGAAAGACTAGGCCTTCGACACTGACGCACGGCGTATTGATGCAGTGCAGCGTACGAGGCCCAATGGAGGGACCGGGCAGCAGGCCAGGCGGACCGCGGGGATTCACCTGGATGCTGTTCGGACTTCACTCCACCCTTCATTTGCCTTTCGCCGGACCATGACGCACCTCAAGACTCATCTGCTGCTCTTCGGCAAGGTGCTTGTGGCCTTGCTTGCGATCTCGATGCTGCTGCTGATCGCGGGGCAGGACCTGTTCCCGCTCATGTCGCCGGTCGACCTGTTGCTGAGCGCCGGCTCCGGGGTGATCCTGCTCATCGTTGTGGTGTACCTGCCCGCGCTGGCGTGCAAGGTCCTTCAGGCGAGATCCGCTGCAGAGGGGAAGTAGGCCTCCGCGGTGCGCACGCTGCGCGCCGCCCGCACCGCACGCAAGGTCGCGCGCGCCACCACCTCGGCGGCCAGTGCGCTCAACACCGTCATGCCCGGCGCGTCGCCCTGCAGCGGAACGCGGCCGGTGGCGAGCGCGAACAGCGTGTCGCCGTCGCTCATCGTGTGCACCGGGTTGATCGCGCGTGCGAGCCCGTCATGCGCAGCGGTCGCGAGCCGGTTCGCCTGCACCTTGGTGAGCACCGCGTCGGTCGCGACCACCCCCAGCGTGGTGTTGGTGCCCGCGAGCAGCGGCGTCGGCAGATGCCCGCGCAGCAGTGCACGGCGCGTGTCGAGAAGGGACTTGCCGTCCTCCGTGCGTGCGCCCGCGACGACCCGGCCCGTATCGGGGTCGATCACGTCGCCAAGCGCATTGCAGGCGATCAGCGCACCCACCGTCACGCCGTTGACCTTGACCGAGGCGGTGCCGATGCCGCCCTTCATCGCGCGATGCACGCCGAACAGCTTGCCCACGAGCGCGCCGCTGCCGGCGCCGACATTGCCTTCGGCCGGTGCTGCCGACGAAGCGGCCTCGCAGGCCGCATAGCCGGCCGCTGCGTCGGGACGGATGCGCGCATCGCCGACCGGCAGGTCGAACAGCACGGCGGCGGGAATGATCGGCAGCGTGCCATAGCGGACATCGAGGCCGATGCCGTGCTCTTCGAGCCAGCGCGTCGCGCCGTCGGCTGCGGCCAGCCCCCACGCGCTGCCGCCGGCCAGCATCACCGCATGAATGTGCTGCACGAAGTTGCCGGGCGCGAGCAGATCGGTCTCGCGGGTGCCGGGTGCGGCGCCGCGAACATCCACCCCAGCCACCGCGCCGTCGCGGGCCAGGATCACGGTGCAGCCGGTGGGGCGGCGGGTGTCGGAGAAATGGCCGACCTCGATGCCGGCAACGTCGGTGATGGCGCCCTCGTAAGGGGCGGGGGAGGAGGGGGAATCGGGCATCCGAAGATTATGGTTGTTCATGTGCCTCATTTGCAGGCAACTCAGCGGCAACCCGCATGGAATGGACCTGCAGCACCTGCTGTCCTCGCGCAACCCACAACGTTATCCACAGAAGTCCGGTGTAACTCGGGACAAGGTCCGGCGTGAGTTGCCGAGCACGCCGCCTGCTGCGACCATCGGCTCCATCGATGTCAAGCCCAAGTTTCACCATGCCGGATGCAAACCATGCTGCGCAGGCCTCTTACCGTATCGGCGATGCCGCCGCTCGCAGCGGCGTAAGCGCCGCAAATATCCGCTACTACGAAAAGGAAGGGCTGATCACCCCGCAGGGACGCGCCGACAACAGCTACCGCGTCTACAGCGATGCCGACGTGCACCGCCTGCGCTTCATTCGCCTGTGCCGCGCGATGGACATGTCGCTCGACGAGGTACGCACGCTGCTCGCGCTCGACCTGCGCAGCAAGGCCGATTGCGACGCGGCCTGCGTGACGCTCGATGCGCATCTCGGCCATGTGCGCGAGCGCCTTCGCGAGTTGCGCTCGCTTGAAAAGGACCTGATCGCACTGCGCGACTGCTGCGACGGCACCGATGCCGAGTGCCACATCATCGGAACGCTGCATGCGCGCGCCGACCGCGAATCGCCGCCCGACCCGCCGCGCGCGCGGGCCACGCGCCACGTGTGAATCTTCAGCGGCCGCGCGCCGGCAGCGGCATCTTCTTCTCGCTCATCACGTCGCGAAGAATCGCCGGGTCGTCGGTGATGATGCCGTCCACGGCCCAGTCGATCAGCCGGATCATGTCCGCGCGCTCGTTCACGGTCCAGGGCAACACCTGCAGGCCCATCGCATGCGCTTCCTTGACGAGCTCGGGCGTGAGTTCCTTGAACGCCGGCGACCAGATGACCTTGCCCGGGCCACCGCCCGCTGCAGCCTTCACGAGGCGCGGCGCGGAGCCGAAGTCCTCTAGGCGCAACCCTGCCGTCCAGCGGCTGTCGCGCAGGGTGCGGCTGGTGGTGAGGTAGGCGCGCTGGATTTGCGGCGCCTGGTCACGCACCAGCGCGAGCGTGCGCCAGTCGAAGCTCTGGATGGTCACGCGCTGCGCCATGCCGGCCTTGTCGATCTCTGCCAGCAGCGCGCGCACCATGCGTTCGGGCGACGCGGTTTCGTCGGGCTGCGAGGGATCGACCTTGGTCTCGATGTTGAACCGCACCTGGTCCGCGCCTGCCGCGCGGACGCGCTCGAACAACGAGGCCAGCGTGGGGATGCGCTCGCCGTCGCGAACCAGTTGCTTCGAGAACTGCTTGCCGTAGTTGCTGTCCGGGTCGATGCGTCCCACGTCGTACGTTTGCAGCTGCGCCAGCGTCAGGGTGCGGATCGCCGGTCCGTTCGACGGCAGAAAATTGCCCTGCGCATTGCGTGTGTGATCGGGGTTCAGCGACGTGTCGTGCGAGATCACCACGACATCGTCGGCGGTGAGCCCGATGTCCAGCTCGAGGGTGTTCACGCCCATGTCGATGGCGTTCGAGAACGCGGCCAGCGTGTTCTCCGGCATCAGTGCGCGACCCCCCCGATGCGCCTGCAGATCGATGGCCGCCCGCGGCGCGGGCGCCAGCGCCGTGCACCCCGCAACGGTGACTGCTGCCGCAATGAGCGCGCAGGCCGAGCCAGGAACACCGCGGAACCGCCTGGGGGTCATCTCAGCTCTACCGTAATGGCGTCGTTCTGCACAGTGATGGCTCCGATCTCGTACGTCTTGCGTCCAACGGTCAGCTCCTCGGCAGTGAAGGTGCGCAGCGGCTGGTCGCGAAGCAGCTCCTGCGCGACGACGGCGCCGATCTGCTGGAGCCGCTCGGCATCGCGGCCGGTCACGCCCTGCAGTTCGAGCCGTTCCGCCTGTGGCTGATCGAGCCGCAGCGCGCGCGCGGGCGCATCGTACTTGAGCGCGCTGCTGACCGAGACAACGCCCTGTACGGTCGAGGGGCGCAGCAGCGGGCTGGTGATCGTGAGCGCCGCGGTGATCGCGGCGCGATTCGTCGCAGCGTCGAGCCCGAGCTGCGGATTGCTCAGGCTGACGGTGAAGATGTCCGCATAGCGCTTCTGCACCGGGAAATGCTTCGCGATCTGTGCTTCGAGTTCCTGCCGGCTCGCGGTGTATTCGCTGGTGAAGAAGTTGAAGCCCGCCACCGCCGCGAACGGCGCGGGCAAGACCGCGGCGCCCAGCAGCGCGCGCAGCATCAGACGGCGGGACGAGGAGGGGGAGCGGTTGCGCATACCGCTCCGAGCTTGCCACAGACGCCCGGGTTCCCGCCGCCCGGCGGTACGGGACTCAGTCGTGCAGCGACGAAAGGAACTGTTTCAACTCGGCGGTCTGCGGATGGCCGAACAATTCCGCCGGCGGCCCCATCTCGTGCACCCGGCCCTGATGCATGAAGATCACCCGGTCGCTGACCTTGCGCGCGAAGTTCATCTCGTGCGTCACCATCAAGAGCGTCATGCCTTCCACGGCGAGCGACTCGACCACGCGCAGCACTTCGCCCACCAGCTCGGGATCGAGCGCCGAAGTGATCTCGTCGCACAGCAGCACCGCCGGCTCCATGGCCAGCGCACGGGCGATGGCCACGCGCTGCTGCTGGCCGCCGGAAAGCTGGTCGGGCATCGCATCGAACTTCTCCGCCAGCCCGACGCGCGCGAGCAGCTTGCGCGCCTGCGATGCGGCTTCCATGCGGCTGCGCTTCTTCACCAGCGTGGGCGCGAGCATCACGTTGCGGCCGACCGAAAGATGCGGAAACAGGTTGAAGCTCTGGAAGATCATGCCGACGTGCTGCCGCAGCTCGCGCATCGCCATCGCGCTCTCATGCAGGAGCGGCTTGCCATCGACGGTCAGCGAGCCTTCCTGGAACACTTCCAGCCCGTTGATGCAACGCAGCAGCGTGCTCTTGCCCGACCCGCTTTTGCCGATGATCGCGATCACCTCGCCGCGCTTCACGTCGAGGTCGATGCCCTTGAGCACTTCGTTGCTGCCGTAGGACTTGCGCAGCGCGGTGATGCGCACGATGGGCGCGGCCGCCGGAGCGACGGCCGGCCGGGGAGCTTCAGCGACGAGCGCCATGGAATTTCCTCTCGAGGTTCTTGGCGTACAGGCTCACGGGAAAGCACAGCACGAAATAGAGCAGGGCGACGCAGCTGAACACCACGAAGGGCTTGAAGGTCGCGTTCGAGATCATGCTGCCCGCCTTGGTGAGCTCGACGAAGCCGATCACCGATGCGAGCGCCGTGCCCTTGATGACTTGCACCAGGAAGCCCACGGTCGGCGCGACCGCGATGCGTACCGCCTGCGGCAGGATCACGTGGCGCATCTGCTCGCCGAAGCCGAGGGCGAGGCTGCCGGCCGCCTCCCACTGGCCCTTGGGGATGGACGCCACGCAGCCGCGCCAGATCTCGGTGAGAAAGGCGCTGGTGTAGAGCGTCAGCGCCACCGATGCCGCCGTCCACGCCGAGACGTCGACTCCGAAGAGCGCGATGCCGAAGTAGGCAAGAAAGAGCTGCATCAGGAGCGGCGTGCCCTGGAAGATCTGCACGTAGAAGCCGACGAGCCGCTGCGCCGCCCGCCCTCCGGAAAGCCGCAGGAAAAGCAGCAATGCACCGACCGCGCCGCCGCCCACGAAGGCGATCAGCGACAGCACGACCGTCCAGCGCAGCGCCATCAGCAGGTTGCGCAGGATGTCCCAGATGGAAAAGTCGCTCATGCGCGCCTCACCGTCCGAAGAACCAGCGCGGGCCGGCCCAGTTGAGCAGCCGCCGCGCGCCCATTGACAGCGCGAGGTAGATCACCGTCGCGATGATGAAAGCCTCGAACGCGCGGAAGTTGCGGCTCTGGATCAGGTTGGCGGCGTAGCTCAGTTCCTCGGTGGAGATCTGGCTGCACACCGCCGAGCCGAGCATCACGATGATGATCTGGCTCACCATCGCGGGCCACACCTTCTTCATCGCAGGCGGCAGCACCACGCGCGTGAACACCTGCACCCGGTTGAGCGCAAGGCTCACCGCCGCCTCGATCTGCCCGCGCGGCGTGGCCTCGATGCCAGCGCGGATGATCTCGGTTGCGTATGCGCCGAGGTTCATCACCATCGCGATCACCGACGCTACCTCCGGCGAGAGCTTGAAGCCCGCCGCAGGCAGCCCGAAGAAGATGAAGAAGAGCTGCACGATGAATGGCGTGTTGCGGATCAGCTCCACGTAGGCGCCGACGATCCAGCGCAGCCACGCCGGCCCGTTCGCTCGCGCCCAGGCGCAGGCGATGCCCACCACCATGCCGATTACCGTCGCGATCGCGGTCAGGCCCAGCGTCCACAGCACGCCCCTGGCCAGCAGGGGCCACTGGCCGAGAACGGCGCCGAAGTCGAATTCGATGCCCATGTGGCAGGCGGATCAGACCGGCAGGTCGCCCGCCGGGCGGCCGAGCCACTTCTTCGCCATCGTGTCGAGCGTGCCGTCCTTCTTCGCGCTGGCGATGATCTCGTTGACCTTGGTCTTCAGCGCGTCCTCGCCCTTGGCGACGCCGATGAAGCAGGGGCTGTCCTTCAGCAGCAGCTTGTATTCGGCGCCGAGCTGCGGGTTCTTCTGCATCATGTCGCCCGCAACCGCCGCGCTGGTGGCGATGGTCTGCGTCTGGCCGGCGACGAAGGCGGCGATCGTCGCGTTGTTGTCCTCGAAGCGCTTGAAGTCGACGTTGGGCGGCGCGACCTTGGCGAGCTCCTGGTCTTCCATCGCGCCGCGCGTCACCGCCACGCTCTTGCCGCCCATGTCGGCGAAGCTCTTGATGTTGAGGTTCTTCGACGCATAGACCGCCTGGAAGAAGGGCGCATAGGCGGCCGAGAAATCGATGACCTTCTCGCGCTCCGCGTTCTTGCCCAGCGTGGAGATCACGAGGTCCGCCTTGCGGGTCTGCAGATAGGGAATGCGATTGGCGCTCGTCACCGGCACCAGCTCGACCTTGGTGCCCAGCTTGCTCGCGATGAGCTGTGCCATCTCGATGTCGAGGCCCTGCGGCGTCATGTTCTTGTCGACCGAGCCGTAGGGCGGGTAGTCGGTCGGTACCGCGATCTTGATGACCTTGGCCTTCAGGATGTGGTCGAGCGCGTTCTGTGCTTGCGCTGCGCCGGTGGCGAACAGCGCGCAACCGGCGAGGATCGCCGCGAACTGGCGCTTGGAAAACTTCATGGCATGGCTCCTGGGTAGGTCGGTGGAATTCGTCCGCCGACCGCACGCAAGAGCTGTGCCCAGGCGCCCGGCTCAGTCCATCCGTGCGCCGGACGCCTTCACCGCCTTTTCCCAGCGGGGCGTTTCGGTGACGAGGAACTTCGCGAATTCCTCGCTCCCCATGAAGGCCGGGTCGGCGCCCTGGCTCACCATGCGATCACGAATCTCGGGGTTGGTGAGCACCTGTCGGAACGCGTCGCTGAGCTTGGCGACCACGTCCTTGGGCGTGCCGGCCGGCGCGAGGAAGCCATAGAACCCGACGACCTCGAAGCCCTTCACGCCGGACTCGATGACGGTCGGCACATCCGGCAGGGCCGGGTTGCGCTTTGCACTCGTGACCGCAATCGCGCGGACCTTGCCCTGCTTGTGATAGTTGGCTGCCTGCGGAATCGACTCGGCCATGAACTGCACCTGCCCGCCCATCAGGTCGGTGAAGGCCGGTGCGCTGCCCCGGTAGGGGATATGGACCATGTAGATGCCGGTCGCGCTCTTGAACATCTCGGGCACGAGATGGCTGATGCCGCCGTTGCCCGCCGAGCCGTAGTTGATCTGCCCCGGGCGCGCGCGGGCGTAATCGATGAACTGGTGCAGGTTGGTCACCGGCAGCGAAGGCGTCACCAGCAGCGCGAGCGGCTGCATCGCGGTGCGCGCGATCGGGGTGAAGTCCCTGAGGGTGTTGTAGGGCAGCTTGCTGTAGAGCGCGCCGTTGATGACCGCGACGCCGGTGTTGGCGAGCATCAGCGTGTAGCCGTCGGCCGGGCTCTTGGCGACCATTTCGGCGCCGACGGAGCCGCCCGCGCCGGGCTTGTAGTCGATGATGAGCGGCTGGCCCAGCACCGCCTGCAGCTTGTCGGCGAGCAGGCGGGCGTGCTGGTCGAGCGGCCCGCCGGCCGGGAAGCCGATGATGATCTTGATGGGCTTCTCGGGGTAGGCCGCAAAGGCCGCGGCCGATGCCGCGATGCACAGTGCGGCCGCGATGGCCTTGCGGGCGATGTTCATGCTGCTTGTCTCCTCGTTGTGCGAGGGATCATAAACAGCGTGCGATGCTGCGCTAACGGCGATAGACCAGCATCAGATTGTTCGCCGGCATCTCGATCAGCCGCGTGCGTGCGAAAGCGCGCGCAGAAGCGGCGGCGTCGAGATCCTCTAGCCGCCGCAGCCCCCAGCGCGGATCGCGCGCCTTGAGCGAGGCGTCGAACGCTTCGTTCGACGGCGCGGTCTCCACGCCCTCGCGGCGCCATGGGCCATAGAGCATCAGCGGCGCGCCCTTGGGCAGGAGCCGCTGCGCGCCCGCGACCAGTCCGAGCGTCGCTTCCCACGGGCTGATATGCGCCATGTTGACGCACAGCATCGCATCGGCGGCATCGACCGGCCAATCCGTGGATGCAGCGTCGAGTGCGAGCGGAGGCAAGACGTTGTCGAGCCCAGCGCACCAACTCGCGATCGAGCCAAGCGCACCCGGGTCCGGATCGGTCGGCTGCCAGATATGGCCGGGGAAAAGCTCCGCGAAGAAGGCGCAATGCTCGCCCGATCCGCTCGCCACTTCGAGCACCTTGCCGGTGACCGGCAATTCCTCCTGCAGCACCTCGGCAATCGGCTCGCGGTTGCGCAAAGTGGCCGGCGCATGCTTGCGCTCCGCGCTATCGTTGCCGGGCAACCAGGGAGTGGGACCTTGCATTTCGGCCTCGCGAGAAAGTTGTTGTCTCGGCAGGAGTATCCCCGCGATGGGCAGAAGCCTCGTCGCTGGCAGCCAAAGGCCAGCAGCCTGTCGTGGCAGCACTCTGCGCAGCGCAATCCAAGGAGCCCGAGCCCACTGCGGACCTCCTTCAGGTGCCTGTGCGCGGGTCCGGCCGGCAGCTTGCGAGCGCCGCAATCAGGACAGCGGATGTCTCTTGAGGGCCCGTTGCGGTCATACGCGATTTGATGCGAAGCGGATGTTCAGGGCGACGACTTGATGGCGTGACGAACCTACCCGGCAGGCGCTTCGGACCAGGTCGATCTCGACCGTTTTGGCGCAACCCGACTTGCCAGCTTGCACGGGCTCTTTTGGTGCGCCGTTTCCGCGCGGATGAGAGGACGCGGGTGCGCTCGGGTCACTCAATCACCTCATCCACGCGCTGCAGCAGCGAGGAAGGGATAGTGATGCCAAGCGCCGTTGCGGCCTTGAGATTGATCACCAAATGCAAGATGCTCGGTCGCCAGATCGGGAGGTCGCTCGGCTTGGCACCTTTGCAAATCTGATCGACATACGACGCCAATCGCCGGTAGGTCTCTCCATCATTGGCGCCATACGACATGAGCCCCCCATCCCGCACTTGCGAAGGCCACTCATAAATCGCAGGCAGCCGATTTTTCGCGGCGAGGTCGACGATCTGCTTTCTGTCCCGCACAAAGAAAGAATGCCCACCGACCAAGAGGCCGTCGGGCCGCGCCGCGCTAATCGTCTCGAACGCGCCGTCGTAGTCGCCGGCTCGAACCTTGACGACTTTCAGTTCCACGCCGAGAGTCGAGGCGGCCTTCTCGGCCTCCTGCACCTGAAGTTTCAGCCCAAAGCCGGGGTCGTCCGGAACGAGCAGAGCAAATCGCGTCGCTCGGGGCACCAATTCCCTGAGCATCTCCAGCCTCTTTCCCGCCAGTGTGCCATCCGGCGCGATCAGAACTCCCGTAACGTTTCCTCCCGGCCGACCGAGGCTTGGCACGAGACCGACCGCAATTGGATCGACGTTGCTCAGAAAGACGATCGGAATCGTGCTTGTCACATCTTTCAACGCCAAGACCGGCGATGAGCCGACGGCCACGATGACATCGGGACTGAGCTGCACCATTTCACGCGCACGTCCGGGAATCCGTTCGGGATCGTCGCCCGCGTGTCGCTCCTCGAAACTGAGGTTTTGGCCTTCGATGTAGCCCAACTCCCGCATCGGTTTCAGGAGAAAGTCGCCCCCCGAGATCGAGGGGGCACCTGCCCGGAGGATCCCGATGTGGCAGATTTTCCCCTTCGGTTGCGCTTGTGCGCCGCGAGACCCGGCGAGCAGCGTACCCGCGACGACCCGGGTGAACGTCCGGCGATCCAGCACTTGGACACCCCATTGACGAATGGATCTGCAACGATCGTACGCTCGGGCGGACCTCTCGGCCACAGTCGAGTGACTGCTTTCGGAATGTTGTCGCGTTGCTGCCCAATGTCTCCAATTGGCCGCATCCTGCCACAGCCGAGCCGGCGCTACAGGGCCCATCACGGTCTTTCGGCTTCGTCCCAAGCATGTCCGCAATGCAAGTGATGCTGACATAGCCAGTCGAGGCGCGTCGAAGCCGGCGGGCGCTATAGCGGTTCCTGATTGAGCATCCGAATGTGGGTGCTTCGCGATGCCGCCTGCCCGCCGCATACAGTTTCGAACAAGTGGCACGCGAGTGCCTTAAAGCACCTCGCCCAGCCGAGCAATGCATTCTTCGATCTTCTCGACGTTGGAGGTTGCGAAGCTCAGGCGTAACGTTGCCAGGCCGGGCGACTCGGCAAAACCCGGCACGAAGGCGACCAGTCGCGCGATCGCCTTTTGGGCGAACTCGATCGCATTGCGCTCCATGCCGCTAGCACCTGTCAGGCGCGCCCAGCACGCCTTGCATCCTCGGCAGCGCTCCCATCCGCGTGGGCGAGACGCTTACTGCCGGATCGATGCCTTCAGTTCCGAGAAGCTCACGATTCGGCCGGCGATCGCACTGGCAGCCACCGTGGAAGGGCTGGCGAGCCACAGCGCGCCCGGGCCCGAGCGACCCGGAAAGTTGCGATTGATCGCGCTGATCGTCACCTGGTCCTCGCGCTCGCTCGCGCCCGGGCCGGCATTGATGCATGCCCCGCAGCCTGGCTCGACCAGCTGGACGCCCATGCGCTCGAAGAGCGCCACCATCTGCACCCGGTCGCTTCGCGCACGCACGTCCTCGCTGCCGAACTGCAGGAAGAACCGCACGCCCGGCGCGATGCCGAGCCGGTGTTCTTCGGCCCAGGCGAGCACTGCGTGGTAGGCCCCGATGTCCTCGAGCTTGCCCCCCGTGCAGGAGCCACCGTACGCAATGTCGATCGCGACCGCCTCGGCGAGTGCCGACAGCGCCAGGCCCTGCCCGGGATCCCCGGGGCGCGCCACCATGGGTTCGAGCGTGCCGCAATCGACCTCGATCTCGTGCGCATAGTGCGCCCCCTCGTCGCTGCGCATCCAGGGTTCGAGTCGGAAGTCGATGCCCCGACGCTCGCGCAGGAAGCGAAGCGTTTCATCGTCGGGGGCCACGATGCCCGTCAGGCCGCCGATCTCGGCCACCATGTTGGTGAGCGTGGCGCGCGCGTCCGTCCCCATCGCGCGCAAGGCCTCGCCCATGTACTCGAAGACGAGTCCGACCAGGCTGCCGTTGCGGACCTCCGGCAGGCGCAGCAGATGCAGCACGACATCCTTGGCATCGACCCCGTCCGGCAGGGTCCCGCGCAACCGCACCCGGCAGACCTTCGGCGCGGCCACGCGCACATCGCCCGTGATCCATGCGTTGGCCATTTCGCTAGCACCGATGCCGAAGGCGAAGGCCCCGAGCGCGCCGCAATGCGGGGTATGTGAATCGGTGCCGATCGCGACCTGGCCCGGCAACACGTAGCGCTCGGTCATGATGGAGTGGCAGATGCCTTCCGCCCCCTTCCTGCCGGGCACGCGGTGATGCAAGCGGACCCCTTGCTGCGCGCAAAACCGTTCCTGCATCTTGCCCATCGCCATGGCCGAGTCGAGCAGCCCCAGGGCGCGCTTTGCCGGTGACATGGTCTCTTCGACATAGACCAGGTGATCCGCGAAGCACTGGATCGATGCGACGTCGTGCAAGGCGATCTCGGGCCCCATCGCGTTGTTCATGAACGCGGCGCACATCCCGGTCACGTAGTCGTGCGAGTAGCGCCAGTCCGCCCTCACGAAGCTGATGCCTGAAGCCGAAGGCGGCCTTTTGGCCGAGCGCGCGATGATCTTCTCGACATAGGTCAAAGGGCGGCTCAAGGGCGGTTGCGGCTCCATCGCGATCTCGCCGGCCAGCCGGGCCTTCGTGTAGTTGAACAGCCCTCCGCGCGCCAACACCTCGGCCGTCACGGCATCCAGCCCCGCCACCAACTCCGAAACGAGGATCGCCTCGCCCGCGCGGATGCGATCGACGAGGCCGAAGTCGCTCGACGTGAAGATGCCGAGGTTGTGGCAGTTCTGGCGATAGATGCGCTCGAACTTCTGCGCGATGACCAGGCGGATGCCGGCCATGCGCTCGGCATAGGGACTCGCCTCGCGCGACGAACCCTTGCCGTAGCGCGTGCCGGCCACCGTCACCGCGAAGCCGCCGCGCCGCACCTGGTCAATGCCGATGGGCCTGCGACCCTCGCAGGTCAGGCCGACGTAGGGATAGCGGCCGAGCGTCTCGTCGACATGGAAGCAGGCCCAGCCCGGCGTGATCTCGTCCGTGGAGACGTCGTCGCGCAGCTTGCCGGCCTGCGCCTGCGAGAGATCCTCGCCGGCGATCTGCCGCTCGATCAGCGTCGGATCCTCCGACAGGAAAAGGATGCGGCCTTCGAATCGGATGGCATGCATGTCGGCTCCTCTGGCTGCGCCGGTCATTCGACCAGCTTGACGTCGGCATCGCGAATGATGCCCTCTCGCTGCTGCCGCTCCGCCTGCATTCGCTTGGCGAAATCAGCCACCGTCCCGCCCGTGGGCGTGAGGCCCAGCTCGGCCAGCTTGCTGCCGACGCTCGGGTTGCGCAGCGCGATGCCGACCGCTTCATTGAGCCGAGCGACGATCGGCGCCGGCGTCGACTTGGGCGCCATCAGGCTGTAGCTCACCAGCATGTCCGTGCCGGGCAGGATCTGCCCCATGCGGGGAATCTGCGGCTGTGCCTCGTAGACCTTGGTGGTCGCCACGCCGACCAGCTTGATCTTTCCGGCCGCCACCATCGGCTGCGCCGTGCTGACCAGAGTGATCAGCATGTCGATCTGGCCCCCGGCGAGGTCGCCCAGGGCCGCGCCGGCTCCGCGGTAGGGCACGTGATTGAGGCGGACCTGGCCTGACTTGGCAATCAGCTCGCCCAACAGATGATGATCGGTGCCGACGCCGGGGGTGCCGAAGCTCAACGGCGCGCTGCTGGCCTTCGCTTGCTTCAAGAGGCCTGCGAAATCGTTGGCCGGTGACGCGCTGTTGACCGCGATCACGAGCGGCGCCTCCGCCAGGTGCGCGACAGGCGCGAGCGCGGCCACGGCGTCGTCCGCCTTCTTCCCGTATAGCGCCGGGTTGATGGCGTACAGGCTGTCGGTCGCCAGCAGCAGCGTGTAGCCGTCGGCGGGCGCCTTGGCGACTAGCGAGGTTCCGACCAGCCCACCCGCACCAGTGCGGTTGTCGACCACGACCGGTTGCTTGAGCGTCTCGGTCAGCGAGTTGGCCAACACGCGGCCCAGGATGTCCGCGCTGCCGCCTCCCGCGAAAGGCACGACGAGCGTGATCGGCCGGCCGGGATAGGCATCGGCGGCGACGGCGCCACTGACGATGCCGCAGGCCCAGGCCGCCAGTGCGGCGCCGCGCATCAGCCTTCCCATTTCGAATCTCGCGCTCTTGAACTTCATGCTTGTCTCCAGGTGTGGGTATGGCCCTCACTCTAGATTTCCCTTAGAGACACAAACTGCAATTTGGCGCATCGTTCGTTCCCGTTTGGAACTTGCCTGCCACGATGCGCACCGATTTCGATCCCGTCACCCTGCGCCTCTTCCTAGCCGTTTGCGAAGAGGGAAGCATCACCAAGGCGGCCGATCGGATGTCCATCGTGCCCTCGGCCGTGAGCAAGCGAATGGCCGCGCTCGAGGACGACGTCGGTATCGTGCTGCTGCAGCGTGGCGCCGGGGGCATGGGCCCCACCGAAGCCGGACAGGCATTTGCATCGCAGGCCCGAGAGGTGCTCGCCGGCATGGACCGCATGCATGCGACGATGCACGACATGGCGACGGGAGGCGCTGGGACGGTTCGCATCCTCGCGAGCCTGGCGGCGCTGTCGCACCGTCTGCCTGCCGACATCGCCGCCTTGCTTCGAAAGCACCCGGCTTTGAAGCTGAGTCTGCGCGAGGCGTCCTCCACCGAGATGGTGCGGCAGGTCAAGGAGGGGGCCGCCGACCTAGCTGTGTGCTGGGATGTCGCAGACTTGACGGGGCTGCGGGCCGTGCCCTATCGACCCGACCATGCCTGCGCCCTGGTCTCGCGCGCCCATCCGCTGTCCCGAAGGAAGTCCGTGCCCTTCGCGGAGACGCTCGGCTACGACCATGTGAGCGCGATGCCGGGCAGCATGATGGAGACGATGTTGCGCCGGCATGCGGCAGTGGCGGGCAAGACCTTGCTGCCACGCATTGAAGTCGAGAGTTTCGAGGGCGTGGCCCATGTCGTCGCGGCCGACCTCGGAATCGGCATCCTGCCGCGCGAGGTGCTGCGCCCATGGGTCGACGCACTGCCGATTCGCGTGATTCCATTGTCCGACGAATGGGCCACCCGCCGTTTCGTCGTGTGCTTTCGGACGGATCCCTACTTGTCGCGCGCCGCGCAGATCGTCGCAGAGGGGCTTCGGCTTGCCGCCACCATCGCGGCGGAATGAACGCGTCCGCTGTCTTCCCCTTCTCGAACGTTGAGCCGCGCAGCGTCAAACTTCCGCTTGTGGCTGCGGATTCAACCGGTCGCAACGTCGCACGCAGCTACACCCAACGCCGGACGGCTTCGGCTGTGTCGCTCGGCTTGGTGTTGAAGCTGATTCGGGCTTGAGGGGGGGGGCAGCTCGATGCACCACGTTGATCAGTTGCTCGAAGAGAAGGAAGTAAGCGGGGATGGTCCGGATACCGGCACCGATGACCACGCAGTCGAACAGCTTTTCAGAGAGCTTCTGAGCCACTACGTCTGCAGCCGTGTCACCGAGGTCAGTCAGGCAGAGTTCTGCTTCGTACCCTAGAGCGGCAAGTCTTGCCTGGTCCGCCTGAAGCCCGGCCCGAACCTTCTCGGCGTTCATATCGGGCATCGTGCTGAAGTCAACAAAGTCCGGCTCCAACCCAATCACCAACACTTGCGTCCTCGTCATCAGATTCTCCTTGGATGCTCTGGCCGTCGAGCCGGGAACGCGACCGCCAGCGGGCCTGTGCGGGCGATGTTCACATTGTTTATCTCATGGGTCGAGGAAACGTGAACAGAGCGCCCGCAGGGCCAGCGCCAGGGTCAATCCGCGGGTGGGTCTTGTCTGGACTCGTCCCTCGTGCGGATGACCAGCGAGCGCAGTTCGTGCAGGCTGGTCAATTGTTCTTCGCTGCGGCGCTTCATCGCTTCGAGTTCGCGGATGACGCGCAGGAAGGGGTTGGGGTCTTGGGGGTGCGCGGGCGCGCAAGTAGGGTGTGCCATTGAGAGCCTCCTGAACTGCTGTTTGCAAAAATCGCAGCGCCCGCTGCTAAACGGAGGCGGCGACTCGAACGGGTTAGCAGACCGGGCAGTCCAGGAGGAGAACCGGCGAGCCTTGCGGCTCCCCGCTCGAGCCGCCAAAAAATGGGGCACGAACAACGAAGCCGCAGAACCATTCGATTCAAATGCGGCTTCTCTCCTGACGACTACTTCGAGCTGCTAAACCCGATCACGCCTTTGTGTGACGTGACGCGGCAAAGTATAGCGACGGCCTCAACTCTTGAGCGTTGCCTTCAGCGTGATCTCCGGAACGCTCGCAAGCGCTTTCGACAGCGGGCAACCGGCCTTCGCGCCGGCTGCGAGCGCCTGGAACTTCGCTTCGTCGATGCCCGGGATCACGGCTTCCAATTCAAGCTGAATGCGATCGATCTTGAAGCCCGGGCCATCCTGGGCGAGCCGCACCGCCGCCTTCGTATCGATCGACTTCGCCGTGAAGCCCGCGCCTTCGAGCGCGAACGCAAACGCCATCGTGAGACAGCCCGCATGGGCCGCGCCGAGGATTTCCTCGGGGTTGGTGCCGCGCTTGTCGTCTTCGAAGCGGCTGGCGAATCCGTAGGGGTAGTCCTTCAGTGCGCCGGTCTCGGTGCTGATCTGCCCCTTGCCGGTCTTGCCGGCGCCTTCCCAGTGAACGCTCGCGCGCTTGTCTGCTGGCATGTGAACTCCTTCGAGGTGGGTGGGTTGAACGGAGCCTGCCGTTGTACGGCAGATCGGCCGCGCCGTCTGTCAGCCGCCGGCGGTCGATTGACAAAAGATTGCATCTTTCGGAGTCGCCCATGTGACGGATTTCGGGGCTTCCCCCATGCTGCACTGCCGCGTGGCGTCGTAGGCTTCCGGGCTGTTTGGAGACCGTATGGAACGACCGCACTACAAGTTCTGGCCGCAGCGCCTGCCTCGCTCGATCACCGTCCCCGCCACCTCGTTGTGGCACAACCTCAAGACGAATGCCGAGCGCTTTCCCGACAAGCTCGCGATGGTGTTCTTCGGCAGCGAGATCACCTACCGCGAATGCGCGGCGCAGGTCGAGCGCCTGGCCGGCACCCTGCATGCCCTGGGCGTGAAGCGCGGCGACCGCGTGGTGCTCGACATGCAGAACTGTCCGCAGCTCGTGATCGCGCATTTCGCGATCCTGCGCGCCAACGCGGTCGTGGTGCCGGTCAACCCGATGAACCGGTCCGAAGAACTCAAGCACTACATCACCGACCCCGACGCCAAGGTGGCGATCACGACCGGCGACCTCGCGGCCGAGCTGGCCAAGGCCAGCAACGCGCTGGAGCCGAAGGACCGGCTCGCGCACATCATCGTGACCCAGTTCACCGACACCTTCGACGCCGAGGTGACCGGCGACGAGGCGCCGCCGCCCCAGTGGCGCGACTGGCTGCTCACGCACCATCCGCTGCCCGAACTGCAGGACGGCAGGGCGATGAGCTGGACCGACGCGATGAACGCCGGCCATGCCGCGCCGGAGCACGTGGTCGGTGCCAACGACATGGCGCTCCTGCCCTACACCAGCGGGACCACCGGCCTGCCCAAGGGCTGCATCCACAACCATTCGAGCCTGAATCACAACGCCTTCGCGGGCCAGATCTGGGGGCTGGGTTCGTCGGAGGCAGTGGTCCTCGCGGTGGTGCCGATGTTCCACATCACCGGCGTGGTGAGTGTGATGCACACCACCATCCTCATCGCTGGCACGCTGGTCATCATGCCGCGGTGGGACCGGGACATGGCGGGGCGCCTGATCTCGCGCCGCAAGGTCACGAGCTGGACCAACATCCCGACCATGGTGATCGACCTGATGGCGAGTCCCAGCTTCGCGAACTACGACCTGAGCAGCCTGAGCTACATCGGCGGCGGCGGCGCAGCGATGCCGCAGGCGGTCGCGCAGCGGCTGCTGGAGCAGTTCGGCCTCAAGTACCAGGAAGGCTACGGCCTGACCGAGACGGCCGCGCCCTCGCATGCGAATCCGTTCGAGAACCCGAAGCAGCAGTGCCTGGGCATTCCCTACATGAGCACCGACTCGCGCGTGGTCGACCCCGACACGCTGCAGGAGATGCCCATCGGTGAATCGGGCGAGATCATCACGCACGGTCCCGAGGTGTTCCAGGGCTACTGGAAGCGTCCCGACGCCACGGCGGCCGCCTTCGTCGAGTTGGAGGGTAAGCGCTTCTTCCGCTCCGGCGACATGGGCCGCATGGACGAGGACGGCTACTTCTTCATGACTGATCGCCTCAAGCGCATGATCAACGCGAGCGGCTTCAAGGTCTGGCCGGCCGAGGTCGAGCTGCTGATGTTCAAGCACCCGGCCATTCAGGAGGCCTGCGTGATCGCGATGAAGGATGCTTATCGCGGCGAATCGGTCAAGGCGGTGGTGGTGCTGCGCCCGACGCACAAGGACACGACCGAGCAGCAGATCATCGACTGGTGCCGCGAGAACATGGCGGTCTACAAGATTCCGCGTGCGGTGCAGTTCGTCGACGCGCTGCCCAAGAGCGGCAGCGGCAAGGTGATGTGGCGGCTGCTGCAGGAGGCGGAGAGCAAGGACGCCTAGAACCAAAGTTCGACGGCACGCCCCTTGGCCAGAGATGAGTTGTTGTCGCTGGCCAGCGGCGCACTAGGCGGGTGATCTCCGCGCGGCTCAGTTCGCTTGAGCATCCGAGGCACAGCAAAACAATCCCTGCATTCGCGCGTGTCATTTGGCGATCGCGAAGCGGTCCGGCACCGACCCGATCCGGGCGCTACGCGCCGATTCAGAAACTTCTCGTCGCCGGAGAGCGGTGATGTCCCTATTGTGAGTAACGCGAAATCCTCGGCTGGCTGATCGGGCCTGTGCCGACCTCAGTGGGTTTCTTCCGACTGGGGGTGCGAAATCCGAAACTCAAGGGAGGCCACAACGATGGCGACACACGGCGGAATAAGGCATAGGACTCCATTCGAGTCATGGCAGGAGGGCATAGATCGTGCCGACTCAAGGTGGGATGCCTACGACAACATCATTCGATCCACGGTCGATCAATACAACGCGCATCTGATGCGCACCACCCAGGGGTATTTCCCTCTGGACTGGAAGTTGGTCAAGGCGATGGCTTGGACGGAGACCGGCGCTGCTCGTCCCCAATGGGCCACAAAACCTCTTCAGATTGGAAATGCGGGCGACCCCGGACTTCAAGTGATGTTGCGTCGCGAAGAAGGGAGCGATCTGATCGTGCCCCCGACGATGCATGTCTCATTCATATCGGCCGCCAGTAACCCTCGGGCCAACATTGAAGCCGGTGTTGGCTACCTGCTGACCAAACTGGCAAACACTTCTATTCGAAGCGTTCCTGAGCCCAGTTCGCAGGTCTACCAGGTTACGGTCAAAGCAGGTGACAGCCTCAGCAAGATCGCCCGCTCTGAGGGCAGCACAGAAGAGTTGATGAAACAGCTGAACCCTGGCGTGCACGGGCTAACGATCGGTCAGGTGCTCAAGTGCCGGAAGGCGTCGATGCGAAGGGTGGTCACGGGCTGGAAGTTCATCAACACATCGAACATCGCGCGCTACTACAACGGTGGCGGGGACCCCAAATACCGCGAAAAGCTGGACTTCGTCCTCCGGGCATTGGAGCGCCGGAGGAAACAATGATGAGGCTCCGCACATTCCGCTTGGCAGTTTGGGCCGCTGCCACGTTGTTCTTGAGCGCCGCATCTGCCCTGTCTGTAGAGGACACGCCGTTCACTGGCAATTTTGGCGGCTCTTCCGGCAGGGTTTGCAGCGGGGGCATCCACATCAGGGCGAAGACGCTGGAGTGGATCTCCACCTACCGCATCTGCAAGTCGAGTTCCTATGATGTGGTGGAGCGGGACGCGTCGGGACAGTACCCGCGAATCGTGTTCCGCATCAAGAATCGAAGTCGCCAATGTGGCCTGGAAATTTTCGAACTGGCGCAGGCAGACGCTCACATCGGTCAATGGGAAGCTACCGCGTATCCCTCAATGGAGGCGTACCTGAAACGTGATCAGCCTGGCTGGGTCGATTCGCAGGCACCGGAGCGACAAGCCCTTTCCTGCATGATGTTCGATATGAATCGTTGAGCTTTCGAACTCAACGTACGTGGTGAGGCTGCCGGAGTTCAGGCCATGGCATGTCTTCATCGACAATCCCGCGCGTGCGTCCTTCGCATCGGATTCACCTTGACTGGCTGTTTGGAATTAGTGTGGCTTTCGTAGCATCTCGATGAGCCGCGCGAGCGCCACCGAGGGCGTCCCTTTCCAGACCAGATGCGTCCGGTTGTGCCGCACCCGTTCCGGCAGTGGATGCTGCCGGACATCCGCCGTGGCGCGCAGCGCCTTGAGCACCGACACCGGCACGATCGCGAAGCCGGTGCCTGCGGCCACGCAGGCGATCATTGCCTGGTAGGAAGAGAACTCCAGCGATCGTGACGGCGACACGCCGCCCTTGCCGAGCCACTGTTCGAGCAGGCGGCGGTACGAGCAGCCTTGCGCGAACGCGATCAGTGTCGAGTTCGCGAGGTCGCCCGGCCGCGTGACCGAGGTCACGCTGAGGGCCGTGACGAGCACCAGCTCTTCTTCGAACACCGGCAGCGATTCCACGCCGGCCGGTGAGAAGGGTTCCGACACGAACGCAGCTTCGATCTCGAAGGCATTCACCCGCTTCAGCAGCGCACCCGTGGTGCCGCTGACCAGTTCCACCACCACCCCCGGATAGAGCTTGTGAAAGCGCGACAGCACCGGCGCGAGCCGGCTGCCCGCCGTGCTTTCGAGCGAACCCAGCCGGAAGGTGCCCAGCGGCAGATCGCTGCGCAGCTCGGACTCCGCCTCGTCTGCGAGTCGCAGCAGGCGATCGGCATAGGGCAGCAGCTTGTGGCCCGCCGGGGCCAGCGCAAGCGTGCGGCCCTGCCGATGGAAGAGCTTGTGCCCGAGCCGCTCCTCGAGCTGCTGGATGCGCGTGGTGACGTTCGACTGCACGCGGTTGAGCTTGTCCGCCGCGCGGATCACGCCGCCTTCCGCCACGACGGTGCGGAAGATCTCTAGGGAGTCCAGGTCGATGGTTCTCATAAGAAGAATGATCGTTCTGAATAATTCATTTGTGGGTGACTCGCATTCTGCGTCTAATGACATGCCATGTCGAACCCCACCCTCACCATGTCGCGGCCTTCCTATCTGTCCGTCTGCGTCGCCGGTCTGCTGGCGCTGGCGATCGCGATGGGCATCGGCCGATTCGCCTTCACCCCGATGCTGCCGTTGATGATCCGCACCGGCAGCCTCGACGTGGCAGCCGGTGGCTGGCTGGCGGCGGCCAACTACGCGGGCTATCTGCTGGGTGCGCTGACCACGGCGCGCCTGCCGCTCACGCCGCAGCGCGTGGGGCTGGTGTCGCTTGCGGTCATCGTGATTTCTACCGCGGCGATGGGTTGGTCCGGCTCGGTCGCGTTCTGGCTGGTGCTGCGCTTCGTCGCGGGCGCCGCGAGTGCGTGGGCATTGGTGAGCACCAGCGTCTGGTGCCTTGCTTGGCTGGCGCGGCTGGACCGGCCCTCGGGCGCCGGCCTCCTTTATGCGGGCGTCGGCGTGGGCATCGCGCTCGCGGGGCTCTATTGCTGGCGCGCCGGTGCGGCAGGTGCGTCGCCGGACAGCCTCTGGGCGCAGCTCGGCATCCTTGCGCTGGTGGGGCTCCTGGTCGTCGCGGCGCTGATGCCGCGCGACGGGGTGGCAGCCGCCGCCGCGCCGCGTGCGGGCGATGGTGCGACCGCACCGGGCGCCGTGTCGTGGGGGCTGGTGCTCAGCTACGGCATTCTCGGCTTCGGCTACATCCTGCCGGCGACCTTCCTGCCGGTGCTGGCGCGCGCGGTGGTCGACGATCCTTCGGTCTTCGGTGCCGCATGGCCGATCTTCGGCGCCGCGGCCGCGGGCTCGACGCTGCTCGCGGCGGCGGTGCTCGGCCACATCTCGCGGCGGCGCGTGCTTGCGGGAAGCCACGCGCTGATGGCGCTGGGGTGCCTGCTGCCGGTGGTCCACCTTTCCGCGCTCACGGTGCTTGCCGCAGCGCTGCTGGTCGGCGGCACTTTCATGGTCGCGACCATGGCCGGCATGCAGGAGGCGAGGGCGAGCACCCTCGGCGATCCGACACGCGCGCTCGGCAGAATGACCGCCGCGTTCGCCATCGGCCAGATGGCCGGCCCGATCCTGTCGTCCGCCCTGAGCGGGTCGTCACAGGGCTTTGGCGGGCTCTTCATTGCCCTGACGGTCGGCGCGGTCGCGCTGCTGGGCAGCGCGGCATGGCTGATGCGCGAACCGCGAGCGATTGCTTGAACGAAAGGAACCCCAACGTGCTTCAACAAGGCCACACCCAACCCTGGGCCGAGCGCCTGCCGATGCCTTCGGCCGAATCGATGACGGATGCGCAGCGTGCGGCCGCGCAGGCGCTGATCGACGGACCCCGCAAGGCGGTGTTCGGCCCCTTCATTCCGCTATTGCAAAGCCCGGTGCTCATGGAGCGCATCGGCAGCCTCGGCGAATACCTGCGCTTCGACAGCCCGCTGGACGCCCGCGTGCGCGAGCTCGTCACCTGCGCGGTGGCGAGGCATGTCGGCAATCAGTTCGAATGGGTCGTGCATGCCACGGCCGCGGTCAAGGCCGGGGTCAGCGCCGATGCGATCGAGGCCCTGCGCCTCGGCCGCCGGGCCGCGCCGCTGGCTGAAGACGAACAGCTCGCGCTCGATTTCGCGCAGGAGCTACTGCACAGCCACGGCGTGAGCGAGCCCACGTACGCCGCGGCGGAATCGCGCTTCGGGAAGTCGGCCGTGGTCGATCTCGGTGCCCTCGTCGGCTACTTCACCATGGTCTGCTGGGTGATGAACGTGGCCCACACGCCGGTGAAGCCGGCGGAAGGCCAGCCGGGGCTCGATGCCTTCCCGCTCTAGATTAAAGATCAGTTACAGGTCAGCTTTTCGCCCGCTTCGGCGACACAATCCGCGCTGCGCGGACAGGGTCCGTGAAACGACCCTTCGATCCGCACATGTTCGATAAAGGCTTCTTCCCGCGTCAGGCGGTCGCGTCTGGCGGCAACCGCTGGGACTGGGCGCTTCTGCCCCTGGTGCTCGCGACGCTGTTCGCGCTGGCCTATGGCGGCGCGCAGATGGCGCGCCCCTACGAGCTGGGCCAGCCGCTGCCGATCAGCCTCGAGCCGTGGATGCTGCCGTACTACCTGCTGCGCACCACGCTGCGGATGTTCCTCGCGCTGGGCGCATCGCTGGTGTTTGCCTGCGTGTTCGCGGTGCTCGCGACCCGCTACCGGATCGCGGAGAAGATCCTGGTGCCGATGCTGGACATCCTCCAGTCGATTCCCATCCTCGGCTTTCTGTCGATCACCGTCACCGGTTTCATCGCGCTGTTTCCGGGCAACCTGCTCGGCGTGGAATGCGCGGCGATCTTCGCGATCTTCACCTCGCAGGCGTGGAACATGGCGTTCAGCCTGTACCAATCGCTGCGCACGGTGCCGCCGGAACTGCGCGAGGCAGCGTCGGTGTTCCAGCTCTCGCCGTGGCATCGCTTCTGGCGGCTCGAGCTGCCCTTCGCGGCGCCGGGGCTGCTGTGGAACATGATGATGTCGATGTCCGGCGGCTGGTTCTTCGTGGTCGCTTCGGAAGCGATCTCGGTGTCGAACCAGAACATCAAGCTGCCGGGTGTCGGCTCGTACATCGCGATGGCGATCGAGGCGCGCGACCTCGGCGCGATCGGCTGGGCCATCGGCGGGATGCTGATCGGCATCACGCTGTACGACCAGCTCTTCTTCCGTCCGCTGATCGCATGGGCCGACAAGTTCCGCTTCGAGGAAGGCAGCACGGAAGAGGCGCCGCGTTCGTGGCTGCTGACGTGGCTGCGTCGCACGGACCGCATCAAGCGCATCATCATCGGCGCGATGCGGCCGTTCGAACGGGCGCTGGTGCTGTTCCGGCGCGATTTCGACGGCACCTCGATCAAGGCCCGTCCGCGTCCGCCCGATCCGGCGGTGACGCGCGTCTGGGACGCCACCATCGCGGCCGCGGTGCTGCTGGCGGTGGTGTGGCTCGTGCGCTTCATCCATACCGAAGTCGGCTGGTCCGAGGTGGTGCATGTCTTCGTCCTGGGCTTCTACACGATGGTGCGCGTGCTGGTGCTGATCGCGCTGGCGGCGCTGGTGTGGGTGCCGATCGGCGTGTGGATCGGCATGAATCCGCGCTGGGCCGGACGTCTGCAGGGGGTCGCGCAGTTCCTTGCGGCCTTTCCGGCGAACCTGATGTTCCCGGTGGCGGTGCTGTTCATCGTGCGCTGGCAGCTCAACCCCAACATCTGGCTCGCGCCGCTGATGGTGCTGGGCACGCAGTGGTATCTCCTCTTCAACGTGATCGCGGGCGCGTCGACCATCCCGACCGAGCTGCGCTACGCGGCGGAGAACCTCGGGCTCACCGGCTGGCTTAAGTGGCGGCGCTATCTGCTTCCGGCGGTGTTCCCGAGCTTCGTCACCGGCGCGATCACCGCGAGCGGCGGGTCCTGGAACGCGAGCATCGTCGCCGAGTACGTGACGTGGGGCGACACCACCCTGCAGGCGGCGGGCCTGGGCAGCTACATCGCACACATGACCGCGATCGGCGACTTTCCGCGCATCGCGCTCGGCATCGGGGTGATGTGCGTGTTCGTCATGGGCATGAACCATTTCGTCTGGCGCAAGCTCTATGAGCGAGCGGAGACCAGGGTCTGAAATCGAGAGGAAAGCGCATGGCCGAAGCCATCATCGAACTCAAGGGCGTGGGCAAGTCCTTCCGCTCGGCCGACGGCGCGCCGCGCGCGGTGCTCGAAGGCGTGGATTTCCGGCTGGCCGAAGGCGAGATCGTGGCGCTGCTCGGCCAGTCCGGCTCGGGCAAGTCGACGCTGCTGCGCATCCTGGCCGGCCTCATCGGCGTGGACGCGGGCAGCGTGAGCTATCGCGGCCAGCCGCTCTACGCGCCGGCGCGCGGCATCGCGATGGTGTTCCAGTCGTTCGCGCTGTTTCCGTGGCTCACCGTGCAGCAGAACGTCGAGCTCGGTCTGGAGGCACGCGGCATCGCGGCGGATGAGCGCGCCCGTCGCGCGAGCACGGCGATCGACCTCATCGGACTCGCCGGCTTCGAGGGCGCCTTGCCGCGCGAACTCTCGGGCGGCATGCGGCAGCGCGTGGGCATCGCGCGTGCATTGGTGATCGAGCCCGAGGTGCTGCTGATGGACGAGGCGTTCTCCGCGCTCGACGTGCTGACCGGCGAGCGCCTGCGCGACGACATCCTGCAGCTCTGGGGCAGCGGCGCGATGCCGACCAAGGCGATGCTCATCGTCTCGCACAACATCGAGGAAGCGGTGCTGATGGCCGACCGCATCCTGATCTTCGCGGCCGATCCGGGGCGGGTGCGCGTCGAGCTGCCGATCCATCTGCCGCGGCCGCGCGATGCGGACAGCCTCGAGGTGCGCGCCTTGGTCGACGAGGCGTATGCGCTGATGACGGAGCGTGCGCCTGCCGCCGGCCGTGCCGCCGAGGAGCCGGCGCGCATGCATCTGGGTGATCGGCTGCCCGAAGCGGACATCGGCCGCATGGAGGCACTGCTGGAAATGCTGGTCGACGACGACCGGGATGGACGCGCCGACCTGCCGCAGCTCGCCGAGGAAACCGAACTCGCCGACCATGACCTGCTGCCGCTCGCGCAGGCGCTTGCACTGCTGGGTTTCGCCAAGCTGGCGGATGGAGACCTGCATCTCTCCGAGCTGGGCAGGCGGTACGTCGCGGGCACGCACACGCTCCGGCAGCAGTTGCTGGGTCAGCAGCTGCTGGCGCACGTGCCGCTGGCCGCGCATATCCGCCACAGTCTGGAGCAGGCGCCTTCAGGCGAGCTGCCACAGGAGCCGTTCCTCGAATTGCTGAAGGAAAGCCTCGACGAACCCACGGCAGAGCGCGTGCTGCGTACCGCGATCGAATGGGGCCGCTACGGCGAGGTGTTCGAGTACGACCTGCGCACCGGCCTCATCCACCTGCCGGTAGGCGAGGAGGAAACCGAAGAACCGTCGGCGGGACCGGGCTGACGCTCAGGGCTTGCGAGCGTCGCGTGTTTCCAGTGCAAGGATCGCATCGGCCAGCCGCTCGATGCCTTGCTCGGAGAGATCGTCGGATTCGACGCGCTGCCGGTCGGCCCACGTCGCGAAGTGCTGCGCTTGCGAGCGCGCGTAGTGCGGGTCGTAGTGCAGGGCCATCAGTTCCGCGAAGAGCGGGGCAAGTTCGCAGCCGCGCGCCCAGGCCTGCCAGCGCTGCACGGTTTCCTTGCCCTGCAGCTCCTTGAGCAGGCCGAGCTGCGTCGCCAGGGCCTCGCCGTCGTCACCGAGGTAGGCGTAGTCGCGCAGCAGGTAGGCGAGACGCGCCTCGGGCGTCGCGGCGATCTCGATGCACGGGCTCGCACGCATGCGCGCCACCAGGGGAATCGGCACGGCGATGCGCCCGATGCGCGGGCTTTCGCCTTCCACGTAGAGCGGGCGGGCGAGATCGATGCCATCGAGCACCTGCGCGATGCAGGTTTCGAAGGCTTTTTGCGAAGGCTGGGGCGTTCCCGGGAGCGCGCCGAGCAGCGAGCCCTTGTGCCTGGCGAATCCTTCGAGATCGAGCATCTGCGCCCCGCGCGTGGCGAGTGCCTGCAGGACGCGGGTCTTCGCGCTGCCCGTTGCGCCGCACAGCACGCGCAGCGGCAGGCGAGGGGAGAGTGCCTCGATCTGCTCGATCACGTGTTGGCGAAAGCGCTTGTAGCCGCCGGAGAGCTGCTGCGCATCCCAGCCGACGAGTCGCAGCCACGTCACCATCGAGCCGCTGCGCATGCCGCCGCGCCAGCAGTACACGAGCGGCTTCCAGTTCGACGGCCGGTCGGCGAAGCGCTCGCGCAGATGCTTCGCGAGATTGGCCGCCACCATCGCGCCGCCGACCCGCCGCGCCTCGAACGCGCCCTGCTGCTTGTAGAGTGTGCCGACGATGCGGCGCTCCTCGTCGTCGAGGACCGGGCAGTTGATGGCGCCAGGAATGTGGTCCAGCGCGAACTCGGCCGGCGAGCGTGCGTCGATGAGGGTGTCGAACGCGGGCAGATCGGCCACACGGACAGGGGAGCGGTTCATGGTCTATTCAGGCGGTGGCGGACGGCGCGCAAAACTCACGGACTTGGCACAATGCCGGGCAGTTCCGGAGGCCTCGAAAAATCACCCACATGAAACTGATTGTCCTCACGGCGTTTTCGCACGGTGGCGGCTACGAGGCTGCACCGGTCTTCAATCGGAGATTCTGGCACGCGCGCCAAGCGTGCCGTCCGGCGGGGCACGAGGCCGGATCCGCAGTTCAAGAAATGGAGCTTCCATGATTCATCGTGCCGGCGCGGGCCTCGCATGCCTGTTGATCGCGCTGTCTTCTAACGCCGCAAAGGCGCAGGAGGCGCAGCAGCAGCCGCAGCAGTTGCAGCCACAAGAATCACCGGCTGCACGCTTCGACGGCAAGCCCTACTGGGAACTGGTGATCGGCCCGTTCGCGGTGCACTGGAGCAACGAGAGCGAGCACAAGCACGTCTATCTGCTGGGCATCGAGGGCAGCCTGCCCGGGGCGCCGCAGTGGTCCCACGCCGATGGAACCATCTGGGGTTTCTCGGCGTTCAACAACTCGTTCGGTCAACCCTCGGCCTATGCGTACTACGGCTACCGCTGGGACAACCTGTTCGGCTATCCGTCGCTCTACTTGAAGCTGACCGGCGGGGTCCTCTACGGCTACAAGGGCGAGTACGAGAACAAGGTGCCCTTCAATCACGATGGCTTCGGGCTGGGGATCATTCCCGGCATCGGCTATCGGATCACGCCGTTCGACGCAGTGCAGGTCAACATGCTCGGCGCCGCCGGCCTGATCTTCACGTACAACCGCCGGTTCTGATGCGTGTTGCGAAGCCGACGAAAATCTTTCCGCGCGACTCCGGGCATGCACGATTTCAAGCTATACTGCGAGGCTTCGCAAAACGCGAAACAACGCGGGAATAGCTCAGTTGGTAGAGCGCAACCTTGCCAAGGTTGAGGTCGCGAGTTCGAGTCTCGTTTCCCGCTCCATTCAAAAAAAGAGGCTTCGGCCTCTTTTTTTCGTCTCCGCTTTTCACGAAAAGCGCATCACCCCATCGTCCACCGCGCCGAATCGCAGCGTCACGAGGTCGGCGAGGTAGTTCTGGTTCAGCTTCCACGGCTTCTTCGTGCCTTGCTTGGGCAACTGGTCCATCACGCGCTGGAAGTAGCCCGACGAGAAGTCGACCCACGGGTGCAGCGTCATGGCTCCGTCGTCCGCGCGAGGCACGCATTGCCGTGCGCCAGTCTGCTTCATGTGATTGAGCAGCCGGCAGACGAAGATGGCGGCGAGGTCGGCCTTCAGTGTCCACGACGCGTTCGTGTAGCCGAAGATGCTGGCGAAGTTCGGCACGCCAGCGAACAGCACCCCCTTGTAGTTGACCAGTTCGGCCGGGGCGAGCTTGCGTCCATCCACACGCATCTCGAGGCCACCGACCAGCTTCAGCTTCAGGCCGGTGGCGGTCACGACGAGGTCCGCGGGCAGCTCCGCCCCGCTCGCAAGCCGCAGGCCGGTCTCGGTGAAGGATTCGATCGTGTCGGTGACGACGCTGGCGCGTCCTTTTCGGATGGCCTTGAAGAGGTCGCCGTCGGGCACGAAGCACAGGCGCTGCTCCCACGGGTTGTAGCTTGGCGTGAAGTGCCTGTCGATGTCGTAGTCGGGACCGAGCTGCCGTCTCACCAGCTTCAGCAGCGTCGCCTTCGCGAATGCCGGCCTGCGCCTGCACAGCTTGAAGATCCCCACGGAAAGCAGCACGTTCTTCCAGCGCGTCAAGGCATGCGAAGCCCCGTCCCCGACGTGGCGCCGCAGCCATCGGGCGATCGGGTCCACCGTCGGAAGGCTCAGCACGTAGGACGGTGAGCGCTGCAGCATCGTCACGTGCGCAGCGGTCCTGGCGAGTTCCGGCACCAGTGTGACGGCCGTCGCCCCGCTGCCGATCACGACGACGCGCTTGCCGGCATGGTCGATGTCGTCCGTCCAGTGTTGGGGATGCACCACGCGGCCGCCGAAGCGTTCGAGTCCCGGAAAGGCGGGCGTGTAGCCTTCCGCGTAGTCGTAGTAGCCGCTGCACACCAGCAGGAAGCCACATCGCAGGACGATGCGTTCGCCGGAATCGCATTCGGCCTCGACGGTCCACCGCGCATCGGCCGATGACCAGCTCGCCGAACGCACGCGGTGGCGATAGCGGATCAGGCGATCGACGCCGGTCTCGCGTGCGGTCGCTTGCAGGTATTCGAGGATGGAGCGCCCATCGGCGATGGAACGCGCATCCGTCCACGGACGGAACGAATAGCCCAGGGTATGCATGTCCGAGTCCGACCGCACGCCTGGATAGCGGAAGAGGTCCCAGGTGCCACCCAGCGCGTCGCGCGCTTCGAGGATGACCACGCTGAGTTCGGGGCAGTGCCGCTGCAGGTGGGCGGCCGCACCGATGCCGGACAACCCGGCGCCGACGATCAGCACGTCGACGAAGTCACCGGCCATGAGGCCCGTCAGGCTTTGGACTGGCCGCCCTGCCGGTTGCCACCAAGCGCATAGACGACCGGCTTTTCGTCCGGAAGCTTCGGCGTCCCTGCACCTTCACCCAGCGGCACGTGCGACGTCCCGTAGACCTCGCGCTCCAATCGCTTGGCGCGTTCCGCATACATGCGGGCGAGGGCGCCGTGGTGCTCCGCGGCGGCCTGGTGCTCGATGCGGGCCAGGTTGGCCTCTTCGAGCAGGGTCATGATGCGACGAAGATGACCGTTTCGATGGGGCTGGAAGATGTTGAACATCGGTTCCTCCGAATACGTGAGCCTGCAAGGAAGCAGTTGTAACGTGATTCGCCGATCTCGTGCATGTCAGCCGGATTCCACGATTGAGGTAGGCCGCCCGGCCAGTGACTCAGCGGTGGACAAAGAAGTAGAGTGGAAGGATTGCCTACATCTCGTCGATCGGGGTGCTGCGCGTGCCACCCTGCGCCGCCAGCGAGTAGCGCTCGCGCGTCTTCACGTAGAAGCTCGCGCCGAAACGCCCCACCGGGAAGTAGTGCTGCAGCCGCACGCGCCAGGTCTCGGTGTCGATCAGTTCGTCGCGGGCGTGCATCCAGCGCACCTGGCCGATGAAGATCTGCCGGCTGTCGGTTTCCAGCGTTTCCCACAGCGTGCATTCGAAGGCAACCGGCGCCTCCGCGATGCGCGGCGGCTTCACGGCGCGGCTCGGCAGCGCGGTGAATCGAACCACGTCGAGCTCGCTCACATGCGGCGGATGCCGATCGCCGCAGCGGTGCATCTGCTCGGCAATGTCCTCGTCCGCGAGGTGGACGACGAATTCGCCGGTACGCACGATGTTGGCCGCCGTATCCTTGAGAGCGTTGTCCTGAAGGCGGTTCACGCTGATCATCACGATGGGTGGCTCTTCGCCGAGCATGTTGAACATGCTGAACGGCGCCGCGTTGACCACGCCGTCCACGCCGATCGTCGTGACAAGCGCGATCGGGCGCGGCACGATCAGGCTTGCCATCAACTTGTAGCGCTGGTACTCGGTGAGCTGCGAGAAATCAACGTCCATGATGATTTTTGAAAAGTGAGAGAGGAGCATTCCACCATGCCCCAGTACGACGACCCAGCAGAATTCAGGCCAGCACGCGAATCCTCGATGTGGATCCCGGTGGTGGTCATCGTGGCGGTACTCGTCGCCGCGTTCGGCTGGTGGCGCTGGTCGCAGCAAAAGGAGGCACCGCCCGAGGCCCCGCCCACCGCGACCGCGCCCCAACCCCAGGCAGTGCCCGCCGACGTGCCCCCGCAGCCGCCGGTCGCGACGGGGCCGCAGAACCCGATGGACAACCTCGCGGAGCCCGAGAAGTCGCTGCCTGCGCTGAATGATGCCGACTCGCACGTGACGAGCGCACTCAACGATCTGCTCGGCCGCAAGAATGTCATGTCCTTCCTGCAGCTCGACGGCTTCGTGCGCCGCGCGGTCGCGACCGTCGACAACCTGCCGCGCGAGCATGCGACCGCGCGCGTGTGGCCGGTGCTGCCGACACCGCAGCGTTTCGCGGTCCAGGGCAACGGCGAAGTGAAGACGATCAGCCCCGACAACGGTGCGCGCTACACGCCCTTCGTGCTCTTCGTCGAATCGATCGACCCTGCGCGCGCGGTGGCGCTCTATGCGCGTCTCTATCCGCTGTTCCAGGAAGCCTTTGAGGAGCTCGGCTATCCGAACCGCTACTTCAATGATCGATTGGTGGCGGTGCTCGACCATCTGCTGAAGACGCCCGAGCCCACTGGGCCGATCCAGGTCAAGATCACCGAAGTGAAGGGCGAGATGCCGCTGGCGAACCCCTGGACGCGCTACGAATTCGTCGATCCGCAGCTCGAGGCGCTCTCGGCGGGGCAGAAGCTCCTGATCCGCATGGGGCCGGTAAACGAGCGGCGCATGAAGGCCCGGCTCTCCGAACTGCGCCGCCTTGTCGCGACCGGGACGATGGCGAAGAAGTGACCTACCCGACGGTAGGAACGCGAGTCTCCTAGGCGACGCGATCTCGGGAGAAACCTTAGTCGGCGTGGCGCAGCACGCTTCCACAATGGGCCGCTTCGATACAGCCCCGGCGCATCCTCGGCGCGCACGGGACAGCCGAGGAACCCAGTGGAACTGTTTTTTCAGCAACTTCTCAACGGCCTCACCATCGGCGGCGTCTACAGCCTCGTGGCCCTGGGGCTGACACTCGTCTACGGCATCCTGCACGTGCCGAATTTCGCGCACGGCGCGTTCTACATGTCGGGCGCGTTCGCCGGCTACTACCTGATGGCCAAGCTCGGCCTGAACTACTGGGTCGCGATGGCCGGCGCGGCGGTGGTGGTCGCGGTGATCTCGATGCTCGCCCAGCGGCTGGTGTTCCATCCGCTGCGCAACGCGCCGGAGCTGCACGACATGATCGCGGCCATCGGCATCCTGCTGTTTCTCGAAGCCGGCGCGCAGGCGCTCTTCGGCGCGGATTTCCATCGCATGCCGACGCCCTATGGGCAGGTGGTCGAGATCTTCGGCCTCACCGCGCCGCTGCAGCGCCTCTTGATCATCGCGGGCGCGTTCGGGCTGATGGTGCTGCTGCATCTGTTCCTCAACCACACCGTAATCGGCTCGACCATCATCGCGATGGCGCAGAACCGTGATGGCGCAGCGCTGGTGGGCATCGACGCATCCCGCGTCACGCTGCTGGTGTTCGCGATCTCGGGCGCGCTGGCTGCGATCGCTGCAGTGCTCTACGCACCCATCAACCTGGTCTATCCGGCGATGGGCAATCTGGTCATCACCAAGGCCTTCGTGATCATCATCCTCGGCGGCATGGGCAGCTTCCCGGGCGCGATCGTCGGCGGGCTGATCATCGGCATGGCCGAGAGCTTCGGCGGCTTCTACGTGTCCACCGACTACAAGGACATCATCGCGTTCGTGCTGCTGGTGGTGATCCTTTCCTTCCGCCCGCAGGGGCTGTTCACCATGAGGGGAGCCCGCTGATGCGCCTGCTCGAAGGAAAGGCCGGCTGGGCACTGCTCGCCGCGCTGGCGCTGGCGTTCCCGCTCGTCGCGCCGAACAACTACCTGATCTCGGTGGCGACGCTGGCCTTCATCATGGCCATCGCTGCGCTGGGGCTGAACCTCATCACCGGCTACACGGGCCAGTTCAACCTCGCGCACGGGGCCTTCATGGCGATCGGCGCGTACACGGTCGGCATCCTGACGGTCGATCACCAGGTGCCGTTCTGGATCGCCTTCGCGCTTGCGGGCGTGGTGACCGGCGTGCTGGGCTATTTCATCGGCCTGCTGTCGCTGCGGCTGCGCGGCCACTACTTCTCGATCTTCACGCTGTGCGTGAGCTACATCCTCTTCCTGCTCATCGAGAAGTGGGAAAGCCTCACGCACGGGCCGGTCGGCATCATGGGCATTCCCGCGCCGACAGGCATCGGGCCGGTGCGCTTCGACACGCCGCTCGCGCAGTACTACCTGGTGCTGGCCTTTCTCGCGCTGGGGATCTGGGTGATGGCGCGCATCGTGCGCTCGCTGCTCGGACGCAGCTTCATGGCGGTGCGCAACAGCGACGATCTCGCGGAGGCGCTGGGCATCGACCTGATGCGCACCAAGACGCTGTCCTTCGTGCTGTCGGTGATCTATGCGGGCTTCGCCGGTGCTCTCTATGCGGGGCAGGTGCGATTTCTGGGGCCGGATCTCGCGAGCGAGGCCGTGACCTTCGACCTGATCATGTTCGTGCTGGTCGGCGGCGTGGGCACGCTGCTGGGGCCGCTGGTCGGCACCTTCCTTGTCACGGCGCTGACGCAGAGCCTGCAGTTCCTGCAGGACTACCGCATGGTCGTCTTCGGCCCGCTGCTGGTGGCGCTGATCATCTTCCTGCCGGATGGCATCGTCGGCACCTGGCTCAAGCGTCGCGCGCGTCGCGCGGATGCGGTTCAGGGCGAAGGCCGGGCGCAGGTCGCCGTGACGGAGGCGAAGTCCCATGCTTGAGATTGACCAACTGACGAAGCAGTTCTTCGGGCTCACAGCGGTCGATTCGGTGACCACGCGCTTCGAGCGCGGCCAAGTGAGCGCCATCATCGGCCCGAACGGCGCAGGCAAGACCACCTTCTTCAACCTTGTCGCCGGCACGCACAAGCCGACGTCGGGCCGCATCACCTTCAAGGGCCAGGACGTCACGGGCATGCGGCCCGACCATGTGGCGCGGCTCGGCATTGCGCGCACCTTCCAGACCACGCACCTGTTCGACAACGCGAGCGTGCTCGACAACCTGATCGTCGGCCATCGCCTGCGCACCCGCTCGGGCCTGTGGGACGTGCTCGCCAACTCGAAGCGGCTGCAGGAGGAAGAGCGCCTGTGCCGCGAGAAGGCGCGCGAGGCGCTCGATTTCGTCGGTGCCTCGCACATCGCCAACCGCATCGCGGCCGACATCACGCAGGAGGAGCGCAAGCGCGTGGCCTTCGCGCTCGCGCTCGCGACCGATCCGGAACTGCTGCTGCTCGACGAACCCGCGGGCGGCGTGAATCCGGAGGAGACCGTCGGCCTTGCGGCGCTGATCCGCAAGCTGGTGGACCACGGCAAGACCGTGTGCCTGATCGAACACAAGATGGACATGATCATGCGGCTGGCCGACAAGATCGTCGTGCTCAACAACGGCGCGAAGATCGCCGAAGGAACGCCCGCCGAGATCCGCCGCGATCCGCATGTGATCGAGGCCTACCTGGGGACGGACCATGTTGCGGTTTGAGAACGTCGACCTGCATTACGGCAGCTTTCGCGCGCTGAGCGGCGTGTCGCTGCACGCAGCGCCTGGCGAGCTGGTGGTGCTGCTCGGTGCGAACGGCGCGGGCAAGACATCGATCTTCATGGCGGCGAGCGGCATCCAGAAGCCGAGCGCGGGCAGCATCCGCTTCGGCGATCGCGAGCTCATCGGCCAGCGCCCCGCGCAGATCGTCGCGTCGGGCCTCGTGCATTGCCCCGAGGGGCGCAAGCTGTTCCCGATGATGTCGGTGCGCAAGAACCTCACGCTGGGCGCTTATGTGCATCGCCGCGACAAGGCCGGCATCCAGCGCTCCATCGACGAGGTGTTCAGCCTGTTCCCGATCCTCGAGAAGAAGCAGGACCATCCGGCCGGTTCGCTCTCCGGCGGCCAGCAGCAGATGGTCGCCATCGGCCGCGCGCTGCTCGGCCGGCCCAAGCTGCTGCTGCTCGACGAACCGTCGCTCGGGCTCGCGCCGCTGATCGTCAAGCAGGTGTTCGAAGTGATCCAGCGCATCAACCAGGCCGGCACCACGGTGCTGCTGGCGGAGCAGAACGCGTACTCGGCGCTGGCGATCGCCCATCGCGCCTACGTCATCGAGCGCGGCCACATCACGCTCGAAGGCGACCGCGATTCGCTGCTCAACAACGAAGCCGTGCGCGCTGCGTACATCGGCGGATGACATGACGCGCACCCTCTATCAATCAACCACAAGGAGATACCTGATGCAGAGACATTCATCGACCCGTCGCCGCTTCGCGTTGCTGCCCACCGCGCTGGCGCTTCTGGGTGCGTTCGGAGCCGGTTCGGCTCTTGCGCAGGACACCGTGAAGATCGGCTTCACCGGCCCCCTGAGCGGCGGTGCGGCGCTCTACGGCAAGAACGTGGTCAACGGCATCGAGATGGCGATCAAGGAGATCAACGCCGCCGGCCTCGAGGTCGGCGGCAAGAAGGTCAAGCTCGAACTCGTGGCGCTGGACGACAAGTACTCGCCCGCCGATGCCGCGATCAACGCGCGCCGCCTCGCGCAGCAGCACCAGGCGCCGGTGGTGTTCGTGCCGCACTCGGGCGGCATCTATGCGATGCAGGCCTTCAACGAGCAGGAAAAGTTCATCGTGATGGCGTACTCCAGCACGCCGAAGATCACCGAGACGGGCAACAAGCTCACCATCCGCATTCCGCCGACCTTCAATTCCTACATCGAGCCCTTCACGCGCTACGAGATGAAGAAGTTCGGCAAGAAGGTCGGCATGCTGCCGGGCGACCATGAGTACGCGAAGAACTGGACGCAGCTCTTCGGCCCCGCATGGGAGAAGGCCGGCGGCACGATCGCGTCGAACAACCCGATGTCCTACAACCGTTCGGCGGACTTCTACAGCGGCGTGAGCCGCGTGCTCGCCGAGAAGCCCGACGTGCTCTTCGTCGGCGGCCCCTCGGAGCCGACGGCGCTGGTGGTCAAGCAGGCGCGCGAACTGGGCTTCAAGGGCGGCTTCCTGATCATGGATCAGGCCAAGCTCGACGAGATGGCGAAGGTCACCGATGGATTGGGGCCGCTCGAAGGCTCGATCGGCGTGCTGCCGGTGTCGTACGACGAGCGCGTCGGTCCCAAGACATTCGCGGCGGCCTATCGCAAGGCGTATGGCGCCGACAAGGACCCGACCACCGAGTCTTCGTACAACTACGCGATGACGCACGCCGTGGCCGCCGCGATGAAGCTGGCCGGCACCACGTCAGACGCGACAGCCATCCGCGCCAAGATGGGCGAGGCGATCGGCAAGCTGCCTAAGGAAACGAACGCCGGCGAGTTCAAGGGCGTCGATGCGGTCGGCGGCACGGTGGTCGATCCCTTGGTCGCAACGGTCGAGGGCGGCAAGATCAGGCCGGTGAATCTCAGCGACCTGATGAAGTAAGCGCTGCAGGCGGCGGCCGGGCTGGTCGAACAGGCCAGCCCCCGCACGAGCAGCAGCCTGCGTTCGCTCCGAGCCCTCGCGCCGCGCTGCGGTGCTCAGTTGCAGACGGTCGTGGTGCCGACCGGACGGCAGGTCCTGCCGTCGATGCTGCGGTAGCGGTCAAGCTGACCAGTGTTGCGATCCCAATGGTTGCCCTGTACGTCCTTGCAGGTGCGGTCGCCGCATTTGGTGATCCGGGGGCGCATGTCGCGTGGGCGGTTCGGCGGGCGGTTGACGCCGGGGCTGTAGTAGCCGTCGTCGATCCACATCGGGTCTTCGCCGCGATCGCTCCAGCGCGATTCGTCGGACCGGCCGGTGTTGTTGCCGGTGCGGCGGCCGTCGATGATGATCGGGCCTGCGGGTGCCTGCGGCGGCGCCGCGACGACGCTCGAATCGGGTTCCGGCGGGGTGCTCCGGACGGGGGCCGGCTGCCGATCCCCGCCCACGATCGAGATGGGGTCCGTCGTGGTCACGCTCGCTACCTTGTGCGCGCCGCGCGGGCATGTGCCGTCCGTGTAGCTCACGTTGCCCGCCCCATCGGCGCAGCGGATCACCTCGGCGCCGGCGGGGGGGCCGAAGGTCGCGAGAGCAGCCGCAAGGATCAGCGATGCACGCATGGAGAGCATTGTCCTCCTCGATCAAGAGAGCGCGCACTCGCAGTGGTTGATTGCAACTTCGACGCGCTTGACATGCCTTGACGGCACAGCGCAGGATCGGTCGCGCATCAACAGCGGAGAACGCAATGTCACCCAAACTGCAAATGCGAACGGTGCTGTCGGCGGCCTGCATGACGCTGGCGCTGGCGTGCGTCCCGGCCAAGGCGGCCGACGTGCCGATCGTCACCGGCGAGCAGTGGACCACGTCGAGCGAGGCGGTGAAGAAGGCCTACCTCGTCGGGCTCGCAAACATGGTCCAGGTGGAAATGGCCTACTTCGGAAGGAACCCGCCGGCCGACGCCCAGAGCTTCGTGCCGCGCCTCTCGAAGGGCATGCAGGGTCAGTCGCTGGACAGCGTGCGTCAGGGCGTCGATGGCTGGTATGCCGCGAATCCAAGCGGCCTGAAGCGCCCCGTGCTGGACATCATCTGGTTTGACATGGCCATGCCCGGCCTGCAGAAGAAGTGAAGGGGAAACAGATCATGAAACGAATGAACTGGCTCCTGGCGGTCGCGTCACTGGCATTGGCCGCGGGCTGCACGGACATGACGCCGCAGCAGCAGGGAACGATGAGCGGCGCCGCGATGGGCGCCGCTGCCGGCGCCGGCATCGCCGCCATTGCGGGTGGCGATGCCTGGACGGGTGCGGCAATCGGCGGCGTGGCCGGCGGTGTCGCCGGCAACATCCACGGCGGAAGGCAGCAGCAGCGCTGGTAGGCCCGCCGTCGGGTCCGCAGAGGACCTATTCGGCCGACGCGGCGCTCGCCGCCAGTTCGGCGACAGGGACGCAACTGCAGAACAGGTTGCGGTCGCCGTAGACGTTGTCGACACGGCCGATCGGCGGCCAGTACTTGGCGGTCTTCAGCGTCGCGAGCGGGAAGGCCGCCAATTCGCGCGAATAGGGCCGCGTCCATTCCGTTCCGAGCAGGCTCGCGGCGGTGTGCGGTGCGTTCTTGAGCGGGTTGTCCTCCTTCGGCCAGACGCCTTCCTCGATGCGGCGGATCTCGCCGCGGATCGCGATCATCGCGTCGATGAAGCGGTCGAGCTCGGCGAGCGGCTCGCTCTCGGTCGGCTCGACCATCAGCGTGCCCGGCACCGGGAAGCTCAGCGTCGGCGCGTGGAAGCCGTAGTCGATGAGCCGCTTGGCGACGTCCTCGGCGGTCACGCCGCTGGCATCCTTCAATGGGCGCAGGTCGAGGATGCACTCGTGCGCCACATGGCCGTTGGGGCTCGAATACAGCGTCGGGTAGTGGTCCTTGAGGCGTGCGCTGATGTAGTTGGCGCTCAGGATCGCGGTTTCGGTCGCGGCCTTGAGGCCGGTCGCGCCCATCATGCGGCAGTACATCCAGCTGATCGGCAGCACCGCCGCGTTGCCGAGCGGCGCGGCCGACACCGCGCCCACGCCGTTCGACGCGAGGCCACCGGTCGCGTGGCCCGGCAGGTAGGGCACGAGATCCTCGACCACGCAGACCGGCCCGACGCCCGGCCCGCCGCCGCCGTGCGGGATGCAGAAGGTCTTGTGCAGGTTCAGATGGCTCACGTCGCCGCCGAATTCGCCCGGTGCCGCAATGCCGACCAGCGCGTTCATGTTGGCGCCGTCGACGTACACGCGGCCACCGTGCGCGTGGACGATCTCGCACAGCTCTTTCACGCGGGTTTCGAACACGCCGTGCGTGCTGGGGTAGGTGATCATCACCGCGGCCAGCTTGTCGCTGTGCGTCTCGCAGGCGCGCTTGAGGTCGTCGATGTCCACGTTGCCTTCAGCGTCGCAGGCGGTGACCACCACCTTCATGCCGACCATGTGCGCGCTCGCCGGATTGGTGCCGTGTGCGGAGAACGGGATCAGGCACACATTGCGATGGCCTTGCCCCTTGGCTTCGTGAAACGCCTTGATCGCGAGCAGGCCCGCGTACTCGCCCTGCGAGCCGGCGTTAGGCTGCAGGCTGATGCCGGCGTAGCCCGTGGCTTCGCACAGCCACGCGCGCAACTGCTTGTCCAGCTGGTCGTAGCCGAGGCGTTGTCCGGCCGGCGCGAAGGGATGGATGTTCGCGAACTCGGGCCAGGTGATGGGGATCATCTCGCTGGTCGCGTTGAGCTTCATCGTGCAGCTTCCGAGCGGGATCATGCTGCGATCGAGCGCGAGGTCCTTGTCGCCCAGGCTGCGGATGTAGCGCAGCATCGCGGTCTCGCTCTTGTGCGTGTTGAAGACCGGGTGCGTGAGGAACGGCGAGGTGCGGCGAAGGTCCTCGGGAATGCGCGAAGTCACGCGGGCGGAAAGTTCCTCGAAGCGCGGCATCGGCGTGCCCGTCGGCACGAGGAGGGCCCACAAGGTCTCGATGTCGGCGCGGGTGGTGGTCTCGTCGAGCGAGATGCCGAGGTGGTTCTGCACGCGCTGGCCGAGGTTGATGCCGGCTGCTTCGGCGCGTTCGACGATCTTCGCGGTGTCTTCGCCAGTCTTGACCGTGAGCGTGTCGAAGGCGGTCGCATTGACCAGCTCGCGGCCCATCTGTTCGAGGCCTTGCGCAAGTACGGCTGTCAGTGCCGCCACGCGCTGCGCGATGCGCTTGAGGCCTTCGGGGCCGTGATAGACCGCGTACATGCTGGCGATCACCGCAGGCAGCACCTGCGCCGTGCAGATGTTGGAGGTCGCCTTCTCGCGGCGGATGTGCTGCTCTCGCGTCTGCAGCGCGAGCCGGTAGGCCGGCGCGCCATGCGTGTCGACGCTGACGCCGACGATGCGGCCCGGCAGCGAGCGCTTGAAGTCGTCGCGGCAGGCCAGGTAGGCCGCGTGCGGACCGCCGTTGCCCATCGGCATGCCGAAGCGCTGCGTGGTGCCGCAGACGATGTCGGCGTCCCACTCGCCGGGCGGCGTCAGCATCGTGAGCGCGAGCAGGTCAGCTGCGACGCAGAAGGCCGCATCGAACTGATGCGCGTGGCCGGCGAGCGGGCGCAGGTCATGCACATGGCCCGTCGTGGCGGGGTATTGCGCGAGCACGCCGAAGAACTCGCAGCTCGCCATGAGGTGCGGCAGGGTTTCGGAGATGGTGCTCACCCGTACCTCGATGCCGAGCGGCGCCGCGCGGGTCTTGATGACCTCGATGGTCTGCGGATGGCAGTCACCCGAGACCAGGAAGACATTGCTCTTGCTCTTCACGCTGCGGCGCGCAAGCGTCATCGCTTCGGCTGCGGCCGTCGCTTCGTCGAGCATCGACGCATTGGCGATCGCCATGCCGGTGAGGTCGCACACCATGGTCTGGAAGTTGACCAGCGCTTCCATGCGGCCCTGCGAGATCTCGGCCTGATAGGGCGTGTAGGCGGTGTACCAGGCCGGGTTCTCCAGCACGTTGCGCAGGATCACGCCGGGCGTGTGCGTGCCGTAGTAGCCCTGGCCGATGTAGCTCTTGGCGACCTTGTTCTTCGCGGCGATGGCCTTGAGTTCGGCCAGCGCTTCGGCCTCGGTGATCGCCGGCGGCAGGCGCATCGGCCTGGCGCGGCGGATGGCCGGCGGCACGATGCCGTCGATCAGCTCCGCGCGCGTGGCGGAGCCGATGGCCGGCAGCATGCGCGCCTCGTCCTGGGGTTCGATCCCGATGTGGCGTGCGATGAATTCCTCGGCGTTCTCGAGATCGCCGAGCGAGGGGGTGAGGGGCAGGACGGTCGACATATGCAGATCGAAAATGTGTGAAGCGCGGAACCTGGGGGGTGGTCAGCTCTCTGCCGAGAACTTCTCGTAAGCGGTTTCGTCCAGGAGTGCGTCGAGCTGCGCGGGATCACTCACCCGCACCTTGAAGAACCAGCCGCCTTCCATCGGCGCGCTGTTGGCCAGCGACGGATCGGCGCGCAGCGCTTCATTGACCTCGGTGATCTCGCCGGAAACCGGCATGAACACATCCGCCGCCGCCTTCACCGACTCGACCACACCGGCCACCTCGCCCTGGGCGAAGGACTTTCCCACCTCCGGCAGGTCGACGAAGACCACATCGCCGAGCGCGTCCTGCGCATGGACGGTGATGCCGACGGTGACGAGCGCCGCATCCGATTCGGTGCGGACCCACTCGTGATCCTTGGTGAACTTGGTGGTCATGAAGAAAGCTCCTTGATGAAAAAACGGTGAAAACGTGTGACGTCAGCCCCGGTAGTAACGGGCGGGAACGAAAGGCATGGTGCTGACTTCCATCGGGACCGGCTTGCCGCGCACGATCGCCTGAATGCGCGTGCCGGGCTCGGCATAGGCGAGGGCGACGTAGCCCATGGCGATCGGCCGGTCGACCGTCGGGCCGAGCAGCCCGCTGGTGACATGGCCGATGGCCGCGCCTTCGAAGGATTCGAGCGGGGTGCCGTCGCGCACCGGAATGCGCTCCAGCGCGACGAGGCCCACGCGCTTGCGCTTGAGCGTGTCGTGATCGAGATGGCCGGCGGTGCCGGTCGATGCGGTGAGCTGCGCGAGGATCTTCGCGGCGCCCGGGAAGCCGCCCTCGCGCGCACCGCCTGCGCGGCGGACTTTCTGCATCGCCCAGCCGAGCGCAGCCTCGACGGGCGTGGTGGTTTCGTCGATGTCGTTGCCGTAGAGGCACAGGCCCGCCTCGAGCCGCAGCGAATTGCGCGCGCCGAGGCCGATCGGCTTGACTTCGGGCTGTGCGAGCAGCAGCCGTGCAAGCGCTTCGGCATCGGCCGCGGCAACGGAAATCTCGAAGCCGTCCTCGCCGGTATAGCCGCTGCGGGTGACGAAGGCCGCGATGCCGCCGATGCGCACCGCACCGCCCGTCATGAAAACGAACTGCTCGATGCCGGGCGAAAGCCGCGCGAGCGTCGACGCCGCCTGCGGACCCTGCAGCGCCAGCAAGGCGTGGTCGGGCATCGGCAAGACCTGGCAGCGGTGGCCGATCTTCGCGGTGATGAGCGCGATGTCGGCGGCTTTGCACGCGCCGTTGACCACGACGAACCACGAATCGTGGCCTTCGTTGAAGAACATCAGGTCGTCGAGGATGCCGCCGTCGTCGTTCAGCAGCAGGCCGTAGCGCTGCTTGCCCGGCGCGAGGCCGGCCACGTCGACCGGCATGAGGGTTTCGAAGGCGGCCGCCGCATCGGGACCGACGAGCCGGAGCTGGCCCATGTGCGAGATGTCGAACAGGCCGGCCGCGTCGCGCGTGTGCTTGTGCTCGGCCATGAGTCCGGCGGGGTATTGCACGGGCATCGAGTAGCCCGCGAAAGGCACCATGCGCGCGCCGAGTTCCACGTGCAGGGCGTGGAGCGGCGTCTTCAGAAGGTCGTCGGTCGATGCGGAAGCCAAGGCGTTCTCCAAAGGCAAAGGGGCGGTCCGGATCCATGACCGAAGCCATGGGCCACCCCTGCTGTCCGCTTTACCTGAGAGATTCACCCCACGATCGGGGCTTGCTCCTTCGGTGGACGATTCCGCCATACCGTCATTGCGGGGCGGGTCGCCTCTCTCCAGCAAGGAAACGCCCGTCGGGGCGCTTCGTCAGTCCTTTTGCCTGAGCGTTCGGGACCTTGCAAGTGGGGCCCTGCGCCTTCGGCGGCCCCGTCGCGCGGGGCTCTCTCCTGACCCGGCGAGTGTAAGGGATCGACGGTCTCTTTATCGTCCGCGTCGCATCAGGTACTCGATCATTTCGAAGACGGCTTCGCTCAGCAGCGCGAGCGCCGCGGCCGGAATCGCGCCGGCGGCGAGCAGCTGGCGGTCGTTGAGCGCGAGGCCGGTCACGATCCGCTCGCCGAAGCCGCCCGCGCCGATGAAGGCGGCGATGGTCGCGGTGCCGATCGCGATGGTGGTCGCGGTCCGCACGCCGGCCAGGATCGTCGGCAGCGCGAGCGGCAACTGCACCAGGCGCAGGCTTTGCCCGGGGGTCATCCCTAGCGCGGTGCCGGCCATCCGGAGTCCCTGCGGGACTTCCGCCAGGCCGGTCACCGTGTTGCGCATGATCGGCAGCAGCGAATACAGAGTCAGTGCGATGAGCGCGGGCAAGGTACCGATCACGCCGACGAGCGAGATCAGGATCGCCAACAGCGCGAGCGACGGAATGGTCTGCAGCAGCCCGGTGAGCCCGAGCACCAATGCGCCGGCGCGCAGATGGGGAAACACCAGGATACCCAGCGGCACCGCGATCAGGATCGCGAGCCCCACCGAGATCGCGACCAGCAGCAGGTGCTGGCGGGCAAGTCGGCCGAGGTCCGGACCGAACAGCTTGGCAGTGAAGCCGCGCGAGGCGGCGTCGCCGGATGCCGGTGCACCGGTCGGCGGCTGCGCCTTGCCCGGCGCGAGGAAGTCGCGCGCGATGGTGTCGAAAGCCACGCCGTTCAGCTCGGCGCGAGCGTTCATCCCGATCATCGCGCGCTCGTCGATGCGGCCTTCGAGCTTCTGCAAGGCGGCCCATGCGGCCGGCCAGCGCGTGGGCAGGTCGAGGCGGTAGAGCACGACGGCGTCGTAGCGCGGAAAGTACTGGCGGTCGTCCTGCAGGACGCGCAGGCCGAGATGGTCGATCTTCGCGTCGGTGGTGTAGATGTCCGTCACGTCGATCTGCTTCGCGGCGATGGCGTCGTAGGCCAGGCCGTGGTCGAGACCGGTCGGCGTCTGCTTGAATCCGTAGCGATCGGCCAGCCCCTGCCAGCCGTCGGCGCGGCCGATGAATTCGTTCGACAGGCCCAGCTTCAGGTCGGGGTGCTGGGCGAGATCGCTCAGGTTGCGGATGGCGAGCCGGTCCGCGTCCGCCGCGCGCATCGCGAGCGCATAGCCGTCGTTGAAGCCCAGCGGAATCGCGACGCCCAGGCCCAGCGGGCGCAACGCGGCGTTCATCTGGTCGAGCGTCATCGGTCCGTTGCTCTTGAGGATCTCCAGCGCGATGGTTCCGGAGTATTCGGCGTAGAGGTCGATGCCGCCGGAGTTCAGCGCCTCATAGACGATGGCGGTGTTGCCGAGCCCTTGCCGCACCACTGGCGGGGACGGCAGATGCGGCGCGGCCGTCTGCGCCAGCACCTCGGCGAGGATGTACGACTCGGTGAACCGCTTGGAGCCGACACGCAGGGTCTCCTGCTGGGCGTGCGACGGAGCAGCGCCGCACAGCAGGCCCAGGCAGGCGAGGGCGGCGAACCAGATGCGGCGCAGCGGCGTCATCGATCCAGTGTATCGGCCGGGCCGCCATCCGGGCCAGCGGAGCGCGACAGGCACCGGGGTGTTCTCCTACAGCGGGTCGTGCGTGGGGCCGATGCCGGGCTGACAAACCTGAACGCAAACTGAAGCGGTGCTCATCAATTACGTCCGCCGCGGCGAAGGCAAGCCGTTGCTGCTCGTTCACGGGCTCGGCAGCAATTGGCGTTCATGGCGGACGGTGCTGAAGCCGCTGGCTGCCGAGCGCAGCGTGACGGCGATCGACTTACCGGGTTTCGGCAAGAGCCCGGCTCTGCCCGGCGAGGTGTCGATCCGGACGATGTCCGATGCCGTCTCGCAGTTTCTCCGGGAGCACGACCTGCTCGGCACCGATGCGGTGGGCAGCTCGCTCGGCGCCCGGCTCGTGCTCGAACTGGCGCGGCGGGGCGGCGTGGTCGGTGCCGTGGTGTCGCTGGACCCGGTGGGCTTCTGGGCCGGATGGGAGCGGCACGCCTACCGGGCTTCGGTGTGCCTCTGGTGGCGGGCGGCGCGGCTGATGCGGCATTCGATGCCGACGATCGCCACGCACGAGTGGTCGCGCGGGCTGCTCCTCGCGCGGCTTTCGGCGCGGCCGGCGCTCCTTTCCGCTTCGCAGGTGCTGGAGGAGATGCGCAGTTGCGCCGCTTCGGCATCGTTCGGCGCGATGCTCGACGGCCTCGTGCGCGCCGCGCCGATGGAGGGCATCGCCGCCGGCTATCCGGGCAAGAGGCTCGTGATCGGCTGGGGGCGTTCCGACCGGATCTGCTTTCCCAGGCAGGCCGAGCGAGCGCAGCGATTGTTTCCGGACGCGCGGCTGCACTGGTTCGAACGTTGCGGCCACTATCCGCACTGGGACGCGCCGGAGGAAACCGCGCGCCTCATACTGAAGACGACGGCCGATTGAGCGGCGAAGGAGCGGCAAGGCATGACCAGGCACAAGCATCGCAAGCCCATCGACGACCACCACCCACTGCCCGACGTGCATGGCGCGCGCGAGCTGCCTTCGGTGGTGGTCGAGGGCTACAGCCTCCAACTGCGTGACAAGGACGGCTTCGTCGGGGATCAGGCGAGTCAAACCGCATTTCGCGAGCTGCTCGAACGCTGGCGCCGCCGGCGCCGTACCAAAGGCAACGATCCCCTGGGCGGCCTGCACTCCAAGGAAATGACGAAGAAGGCGCTCGATCAGGTACTCAGCAGGAAGGCGTCGGAGGCTGCGGACGTGGTCCATGGGGTCATCGAGGAATTCGCCGAGGAACTGGCCTGGGTGATCGACCGCTTCATGCGCCATCCGTCATGGAAGGGCGTGGAGCGCATCGTGATCGGCGGCGGCTTTCCGGAAAGCGATGTCGGCGAGCGCGCGATCCTGCAGACCTCGGCCCTGCTGGAGGACATGCGAATTTCCGTGCAACTGGGCCGCATCAGCCACGAAACCGACGACGGCGGCCTGCTCGGATGGGTGCATCTCGTGCCGCCGCCGCTGCTGAAGGGGCACGATGCGATCCTCGCGCTCGACATCGGCGGCACCAACGTCCGCTGCGGCATCGTCAAGACGCGCAGGCGGCGTGCGCGCGACCTGTCGAGGGCCAAGGTGATCCACCGCGAGAAATGGCGCCATGCAGACGATGGGCCCAGTCGCAAGGTGCTGGTCGATCGTTTGGTGGAGATGCTCGAAAAGCAGATGCGCTACTGCGGCAGGAAGGGCATCCGCCTCGCACCCTTCATCGGCATCGGCTGCCCGGGGTTGATTCGCAAGGACGGATCGATTGCGCGCGGCGCGCAGAACCTGCCCGGTGACTGGGAGAGCGAGAGCTTCCACCTGCCGAGCAAGCTCTGCGAACGGATCCCGACGATCGGCGGGGAGCCGACCGTGGCCCTCATGCACAACGACGCGGTGGTGCAGGGCCTGAGCGAGCTGCCCTTCATGGGCGACGTGAAGCGCTGGGCCGTGCTGACCATCGGCACGGGCCTGGGCAACGCGAGCTACTGCAACAAGGCGCCGAAGGCTTCCTGAATCAGCCCGCCAGTTCCTTGCCGAAGAAGCGCAGCGTGCGGTCCCACGCGAGCTGCGCCCAGACGGCGTCGTACTGCGTGATCGGGATGCGGCCCGGCCCTTGCGCGGTTTCGTTGGCGAAGGCGTGATGCGCCAGGTAGCGGTGGCCTTCGTAGCGCACGCCCGCGCCGCGGAGCTTTTCTTCGAGCGCATCGACGCCGGCGATCGCGAAGGCCTGGTCCTGCGTCGCCCAGTGCGCCATCACCGGCGCCTTGATCTTCGAGGCGTCGACGTATTCGAGTGGCGGGTAGCCGTACCAGACCACGCCGGCATCGGCTTCGGGCGCCATGGTCAGGCCCAGCACCGTGAGCGCGCCGCCCATGCAGTAGCCGGTGACGCCCACCTTGCCGCCGCGCGCCTTCAGGTGTTGGACGGCGCCGCGCACGTCTTGCGATGCGGCGTCGCCGAAGTTCAGGCCCGTCATCAGGTGATGTGCTTCCTCGGCCTCGACGGTGGATTTGCCACGATAGAGATCGGGCACCAGCGCCGTGAAGCCCGCCTTGGCGAAGCGGTCCGCCACGCCGCGGATCTGGTCATTGATGCCCCACCATTCCTGGATCACCACCACCGAGCCGACCGCCTTGTCGGCCTCGGCCAGATAGCCATTGACGCTGCCGCCGTCGGGGCGCTTGAACTGCACGACATTTCCCATGGAGATCTCCTGAGGTTGGTTTGCGTTTCGGTCGACGAGGGGCGACAAGTATCGGCCGAAGTATCGGCCAGGAAGGCTCAAAGCTGGAATGCGATGGTCAGCAACAACCCTTCGGCCACGTCACGAATCAGGCCGGGCTGTCGCGCCCGGTAGGTGTCGCCGGCCGAAGCCGTGGTCTCGATCCATTGCGCGAGCCAGTCGACATGCTCGTGCCCGTAGAACACCACGGCCGCCTCGTGATTGATGAGCAGGCTGCGCATGTCGAGGTTGATCGACCCGCACAGTGCCAGGTCCTCATCCACCACGACCGCCTTGGCATGGGCCATGAAAGGCAGCATGCGGAAGACGACGCCGGCGCGCGTGAGGTCGCGCATGGCTCTTGCGCGAACGAAGTCGGCGAGCCGGTGGTTCGATTGCGCCGGGATGGCGATCGTGACCTGCACGCCGCGCCGGGCGGCCAGACGCAGCGCATCGCGCAGGCCGTCCCCGGGGACGAAGTAGGGCGTGATCGCGAGCACCCGGTGTTCGGCGCGGAAGCAGGCATCGATGAGCAGCGCCTGCGCGGTGTCTTCGGTCTGGTCCGGGCCGCTCGGCAGCAGTTGCGCGAATTCGCCTTCCACGTGAACGTCCCCGGCGGCCACCTCGCGCGGCTTGTGGTCGCGAACCGAGGACCAGTCGTGGTCGAACTGCCGCGCCGCTGCTGCCGCGACGCTGCCTTGCAGGTCGAATGAAAGATCGCGCCACGGCACCGGATGGTCGTCGTTGCCCGTGAAGTATTCGCCCGCGAGATTGCGGCCGCCGGACCACAGCCATTGGTCGTCCGCGATGGTGAACTTGCGATGGTTTCGCAGGTTGCGCGGCCCGGTCCGGCGCAGGCTGAAGATGGGGCGGAACACCGCGATCTCGGCGCCCGCGTCGCGCAGCGTGTCGAAGTGCGATCGCGGCAGCGACAACGCGCCGAAGCCGTCGAGCAGCACGCGGACCTTCACGCCCTCGCGGGCGCGCCGCGCCAGCCGGTTGATGACCTCGTGGCCGAGCGCGTCGTCGCCGATGATGAAGGTGCAGATGTCGAGGCGCACCCGCGCGCCTTCGACCACCTCGAAGAGCGCATCGCGCGCTGCCGCGCCGTCGGAATGGAAGCGCACTGCGCAGAGCCCCGGGGGTGCGAGGCCGAAGCTCTCGATCAGGTCGGCGGCCCAGTGGCCGGCCGGATTCGCGCGCGGCGGCCGCGGTGCGCCCGCCGGTCGCAGCTTGCGCTGGCCGAACAGCAGGTACATCGGGAGGATGACGTACGGCAGCAACGCCAGACCCATCACCCAGGCGATGGCGGTGGAAGGCGCGCGCTGCTCGCGCTTGGCGCGGCTGGTCAGCACGTAGACCAGCAATGCGAAGGTGACGACCAGCAGATGCTGCGACGGTGAGGGCAGCCAGTCGAGCCAGTCGTCGATGCGGTTCACGTGCGGAGAAGCGGTTGCAGGAAAACCGGCACCGGACGGCTGTTGTCCGCGAGGAACTTCATCATCGTGCCTACGACGTTGCGCACCGGCGCGCGTGCGCCGACGCGGTCGCGCCAGGCGAGCAGTCGTGGCGTGGCTTGCGTCATGCTCGCGCCCTTGCGGTCGGCGAACACATGGGCCATGTAGAAGGCGATGTCGGCGTACGAGTAGGGACCCGCGAGGTAGTCGCGGTCGGCCAGCAGGGCTTCCAGCGCTTCGTAGAAGCGGGCGCAGGCGGCACAGGCCGCAACGGCCGGTGGGCTCTGCATGTCGTGCTGGAGGCCGAAGAGCCTCACCACATGCGGGAAGAAGACCTCGTCGGACTTGAGTTCGAGCTGGCGGGCCCTGGCGCGGTCGGCGATGGCGGCGGGCCAGAGGGGCGGGGTGGGAAAGCGGTCTTCGAGGTACTCGAAGATCTGGGTCGAGTCGAACAGCTCGACGTCACCGTCGATCAGCACCGGCACCTGCCGCTTCGGGTTGACGCGCAGGACCTCGGGGTGCTTCGGCTCGTAGTTGTCGTCGCGGTCGAACGGCACCATGACGCAGTCGAACGAGATGCCCTTTTCGAGCATCGCGATCTGCGCCTTGGCACCGAACATGCTGAGCGGACCGGTGAAGAGCCTCATGCCCGAAGCCTACTTCACACCGGCGCCAAAACAAACCAATCTGTCTAAGGCGAGCCTCAGCTTCCCCAGACTTCCTGCGCGACTTCGACGACGAGGCGCAGCTTGGCGCGTTGCGCCTCGACCGCAATGTTGTTGCCGTGAACCGTGCTGGAGAAGCCGCACTGCGGCGACAGCGCGAGCTGGTCGAGCGAGACGTACTTGGCGGCCGCCTCGATGCGTGCCTTGAGCTCGTCCTTGTCTTCCATCTCGCCGAACTTGGTGGTCACCAGGCCGAGCACGACCGTCTTGCCCTTCGGCAGGAAGCGCAGCGGACGGAAGTCGCCCGAGCGCGCGTCGTCGTATTCGAGGAAGTAGGCGTCGAGGTCCATCTCCTTGAGCAGCGCCTCGGCCACCGGCTCGTAGTTGCCGGCCGCGGCGTGCGTGCTCTTGAAGTTGCCGCGGCACAGGTGCATCGCGAGCGTCATGCCGGCGGGCTTCTGCGCGACCACCTTGTTGATGAAGTTCGCGTAGCGGTGCGGCAGCTCGTTGGGGTCGTCGCCGCGCTGGCGGGCGGCTTCGCGCATCCTCTCGTCGCAGAGGTAGGCGAGGTTGGTGTCGTCCATCTGCACGTAGGTGCAGCCGGCGGCGGCGAGCGAACGCAATTCGTCGCCGTAGGCCTTCGCGACGTCGTCGTAGAAGGTGGGGTCGAGTTCGGGGTAGGCCTCGCGGCTGATGCCGGCGCGGCCGCCGCGGAAGTGCAGCATGGTGGGCGAGGGGATCGTCACCTTCGGCGTGTTGCCGGCCGACACCTGGCTCTTGAGGTATTCGAAGTCGGCCAGCTGGATGTTCTTGGCGTGGCGCACCTTGTCGATGACGCGCATCACCGGCGGGGCCAGTTCCTCGGTGCCGTCGGGCTTGCGGATGGTGACCGGGATGTCGGTCTTCACGCCACCGAGCTGCTCGAGGAAGTCGATGTGGAAGTAGGTGCGGCGGAATTCGCCGTCGGTGATGCTCTTGAGGCCGATGTCTTCCTGGAACTTGACGATCTCGGTGATCGCCTTGTCTTCGACCTTGCGAAGCTGTTCGGGCGTGATCTCGCCCTTGGCTTTCTGCTCGCGGGCTTCGAGCAGGTATTGGGGACGCAGGAAGCTGCCGACGTGGTCGTAGCGTGCGGGCAGGCGGGCGTGTTCTGACATGGTTGGCTCCGTCGAAATCTGGAAAAGAACGGTCGATCGTATCCGCACAGCGGCATGCGCTTACGGATACATCGACACTGGTGTTTACCCCTATTCGGGTGCAAAAAAAGACGATTCTCGGTGATCTGTGGATACATTCCGTATCCCGTGAATCCCCCCAGTCCTTCCGTTTTGTCCCACGCCGAAGCCGGCGGCTCGCAGGTCGTCAAGGCCCAGCTGCGGCTGCGCGAGATGGTGCTCGCCGGCGAATTGCCGGGCGGCGCGCGCATCGCCGAAGTGGCGATCTCGGAGTTGCTGGGCGTGTCCCGCACGCCGGTGCGCAGTGCGCTGATGCGCCTCGAACAGGAAGGCCTGCTCGAGGCGCTGCCGAGCGGCGGCTATGCGGTGCGGACCTTTTCCGAGCGTGACGTGGGCGACGCCATCGAGCTGCGCGGCACGCTCGAAGGCCTTTCGGCCCGGCTCGCCGCCGAGCGCGGCGCGCCGCAGATGGTGCTGCGCGAGGCGCGCGCCTGTCTCAAGCGCATCGACGAATTGATGCGCGAGCCGGCGCTCGATGACGCCGCCTTCTCGCGCTATGTCGCCTACAACGAGGAATTCCATCGCCTGCTCGCCGAGATGTCCGGTAGCCCGCTGATCGCCATGCAGACCGAGCGCGTGACCAACCTGCCTTTCGCTTCACCCTCGGGTTTCGTGGTGGTGGAGGCGAATTCGCCGGGCGCGCGCGACAGGTTGCTGGTCGCGCAGGACCAGCACTGGCAGGTGCTCGATGCCATCGAGAACCGCGAAGGCACGCGCGCCGAGGCGCTCATGCGCGAGCACAGCCGCATCGCCCAGCGCAATCTGCGTGAGGCCTTGCACGGCGCGCAGAGTGATGCCTTGCCGGCCGTGAAGCTCATCCGTCGCCGCGATTAAGAGCTGCATAAGAATGAACCAAAGCTTTGCGCGATGATCGCGCGCCGTATCCCTTGATCGCGCAGAAGTTCTTTTCCCACGGGGCGAGCTAGGTGTTTGCCGACGCCCTCGTGAGATTGCATTTCGTCACAATAGCCCCCGATTTTTCCCGTTCCAGCATTACCGCAGAAGGAGAGCTTTCATGCTTCGTCGTCAATTCGTCCAGGCCGCCAGCCTGACCGCCGTCGCGCTGGCCATGCCACTGGCCCATGCCGCGGACACTTTCAAGATCGGCCTGATCCTGCCCATGACCGGGCAGCAGGCTTCCACCGGTCGCCAGATCGAAGCTGCGGCGCGCCTCTACATGGCGCAGAACGGTGACACCGTCGCGGGCAAGAAGGTGGAACTGATCGTCAAGGACGACACCGGCCTGCCCGACGTCGCCAAGCGCATTGCGCAAGAGCTCGTGGTGAACGAGAAGGTCAACGTGCTCGCCGGCTTCGGCCTGACGCCGATCGCGCTGGCGGTCGCGCCGATCGCCACGCAGTCGAAGACGCCGGCGATCACCATGGCAGCGGCGACCTCGGCCATCACCGAAGCCTCGCCCTACATGCTGCGTTCGAGCTTCACGCTGCCGCAGGTGTCGGTCGCGATGGGCGACTGGGCGCCGAAGAACGGCATCAAGTCGGTGGTGACGCTGGTGTCCGACTACGGTCCCGGCAACGATGCCGAGAAGTTCTTCGCCGAGCGCTTCCAGCTCAACGGCGGCAAGGTGCTCGACAAGCTGCGCGTGCCGCTGCGCAACCCCGATTTCGCGCCGTTCCTGCAGAAGGTGCGTGACGCCAAGCCCGATGCCCTGTTCGTCTTCGTGCCCTCTGGCGCGGGTGCGGCGGTGATGAAGCAGTTCCTCGAGCGCGGCATGGACAAGGCGGGCATCAAGCTCATCGGCACCGGCGACCTGACGGACGACGATCAGCTCAACGACATGGGCGACGGCGCGCTCGGCGTGGTCACGACGCACCACTACTCGGCCGCGCATCCTTCCGCGATGAACAAGAAGTTCGTCGAGGCCTTCGAGAAGGCCAACAAGAACATGCGTCCGAACTTCATGGCCGTCGGCGGCTACGACGGCATGCGCATGATCTACGAGGCGCTCAAGACCACGAAGGGCCAGGGCGGCGGCGACGCGCTGCTGGCCGCGCTCAAGGGCCAGGTCTTCGAAAGCCCGCGCGGCCAGGTGCTGATCGACGCGCAGACGCGCGACATCACGCAGGACGTGTACCTGCGCAAGGTCGAGAAGAAGGACGGTCAGCTCTACAACGTCGAGTTCGACGTGATCAAGAGCGTCAAAGACCCAGGCAAGGCCAAGTAATCACGACAGGGTTCCGGACAGCAGCATGTTGACCATCCTTTTTGACGGCATTGCCTACGGCATGCTGCTGTTCGTGCTCGCGGTCGGATTGGCCGTGACGCTCGGATTGATGAACTTCATCAATCTCGCGCATGGCGCCTTCGCCATGGCGGGCGGCTACATCACGGTCTTCGCCATGCAGAAGCTGGGCGTGCCGTTCCTCGTTTGCCTGCCGCTTGCATTCATCCTGGTGGGTGCAGTGGGCGCATTGCTCGAACGAACGCTCTACCGCCCGATGTACGGCAAGACGCACCTCGACCAGGTGATGTTCTCGATCGGGCTCGCCTTCATGGCGGTGGCGGGCATCGACTTCTTCGTCGGTTCGTCGCAGCAGAACATCCATCTGCCCGACTGGCTGCGCGGCCGCACCGAGATCGGCGACGGCGCGCTGATGCTGGGCATGGGCCACTACCGGCTCTTCATCATCGCGGTGTGCGCGCTGCTGACGGTGGTGCTGCAGCTCATCCTTACGCGCACGCGCTTCGGCAGCCGGCTGCGCGCGGCGGTGGACGATCCGCGCGTGGCCGCGGGCATGGGCATCAACGTGAACGTGGTGTTCCTGATGACCTTCGCGGTCGGCTCGGGACTGGCTGGCCTGGGCGGTGCGCTGGGCGCCGAGATCCTCGGGCTCGATCCGACCTTCCCGCTCAAGTACATGATCTATTTCCTCATCGTGGTGTCGGTCGGCGGCACCACCTCGATCACCGGGCCATTGCTGGCGGCGCTGCTGCTCGGCGTCGCCGACGTGGCGGGCAAGTACTTCATCCCGAAGATGGGCGCCTTCACCGTCTACCTCCTGATGATCCTCATCCTGATGTGGCGGCCGCAGGGCCTGTTCACCCGGAAGGGAGGACGGTGATGGACTTCCAATCCCCGCTGCTGGCCAAGGCGCGCTGGCGCCCGCTGGAGTTCGTGGTCTGGGCGGTGGCCTTCGTGCTGCCGCTGGTGCTGCCCTCGCATGCACTCATGATCAACGAGATCGCGATCGTCGCGCTGTTCGCGATGTCGCTCGACCTGATCCTCGGCTACACCGGTGTCGTGTCGCTGGGCCATGCCGGCTTCTTCGGGCTGGGCGCCTACACGGCCGCCCTGTTCGCCAAGCATGTGATGCCCGATCCGACGGTCGGACTGGTGGTGGCGATCGTGGTCGCTGCGCTGCTGGGCGCGGTCGCGAGCATCACCATCCTGCGCGGCAGCGATCTCACGCGGTTGATGGTCACGCTCGGCACGGCGCTCCTCCTGCTCGAACTCGCGAACAAGCTCGACTGGCTCACCGGCGGCGCCGACGGCCTGCAGGGCGTGGTCATGGGGCCGGTGCTCGGCATGTTCGACTTCGACCTCTACGGCCGCACGGCCGCGTGGTATTCGCTGTCGGTGATGCTGGTGCTCTTCCTGCTGATGCGCCGGCTGGTGCATTCGCCGTTCGGCGCGACGCTCAAGGCGATCCGTGACAACCGCCTGCGCGCGATGGCCATCGGCATTCCGGTGATCCCGCGCCTGGCGGTGATCTACACCATCGCCGCCGCGGTGGCCGGAGGCGCAGGCGCGCTGCTCGCGCAGACCACGGGCTTTGCATCGCTCGACGTGCTCGCCTTCGACCGCTCGGCCGACGTGCTGCTGATGCTGGTCATCGGCGGGGTGGGCTGGCTCTACGGCGGCATCGCCGGCGCCATCGTCTTCAAGGTGCTGCAGGACACGCTTTCCGCGGTCACGCCGCAGTACTGGATGTTCTGGATCGGCCTGATCCTGGTGCTGCTGGTGCTCGTGGGCCGTGACCGGCTGCTCAGGCCCTGGACCTGGTTCGGCGCTCGCGGGAGTGCGGGGAGTGCCAAGCCGTGAGCACCGTGAACAACAACAACGTGAACGACATCGTCCTCTCGGCCACCGGCCTCGTGATGCGCTTTGGCGGCATCACGGCGACCAACAACGTGTCGCTGAACCTGCGGCGCGGCGCGCGCCATGCGCTGATCGGCCCGAACGGCGCCGGCAAGACCACGCTGATCAACCTGCTGACCGGCGTGCTCACGCCGACCGAAGGCCGCATCGTGCTCGAAGGCGAGGACATCACGCGCCTCGCGCCGCACAAGCGGGTGGCGCGCGGCATGGTCCGTACCTTTCAGATCAACCAGCTGTTCGATTCGATGTCGCCGCTGGAGACGCTTGCGCTCGTGGTGTCGCAGCACACCGGCGTCGGCACCGACTGGTGGCGGCCGCTGGGCAGCTCCAGGCAGGTCACCGAGCGTGCGGGTCAGTTGCTGGAACAGTTCCGGCTCGCCGATGTTGCCAACCAGCAGACGAAGCATCTGGCCTACGGCAAGCGCCGCCTGCTCGAAATCGCGATCGCGCTCGCTTGCGAGCCGCGCGTGCTGCTGCTCGACGAACCCGTGGCCGGTGTGCCGGCGGGCGAGCGCGAGGAACTGCTGGAAACGGTCGCCGCGCTGCCGGCCGATGTGTCGGTGCTGCTCATCGAGCACGACATGGACCTGGTGTTCAGCTTTGCCGATCGCATGACGGTGCTCGTCAATGGCACGCTGCTGACCGAGGGCGACCCGGACACGATCGCGAACGACCCGAAGGTAAAGGAGGTCTACCTGGGCCATGGAGAGGCACATGTCTGAGTTGCTTCGCATCGAGAACCTGAGCGCGGGCTACGGCGAAGCCGTGGTGCTGCACGACATTTCCTTTTCGCTCGGCGAAGGGCAGACGCTGGCGCTGCTGGGCCGAAACGGCACCGGCAAGACCACCCTGATCAACACGCTCGCGGGCGCGACGCGCCAGCATGGCGGCACGATCACGCTCGGCGGCAACGCCTTGCACAAGCTGCCTTCGCACCAGCGTGCCGCGGTCGGCATCGGCTGGGTGCCGCAGGAGCGCAACATCTTCAAGTCGCTGACGGTGCATGAGAACCTCACCGCGGTCGAGCGGGCGGGCAGGTGGAATGCGCAGCGCGTCTACGAGATGTTTCCGCGCTTGGCCGAGCGCAAGGGCAACCTGGGCACGCAGCTTTCGGGCGGCGAGCAGCAGATGCTGGCCGTCGGCCGTGCGCTGGTGGTGAACCCGACGCTGCTGCTGCTCGACGAGCCGCTCGAAGGGCTCGCGCCGATCATCGTGGAAGAGCTGCTGCGCGCCATCCGCCGCATCACGCGAGACGAGGGGTTGGCGGCGATCATCGTCGAGCAGCATCCGCAGGCGATCCTCGCCATCTCGGACGAGGCGGTCGTGCTCGACCACGGCACGGTGGTGCACGCCGATCACGCCGCAACGCTGCGCACGCAGCCCGAAGTGCTGGATCGGCTGCTCGGCGTTTCCCGCTGAGCGGGGCGGGCGCGGCCCGCAAGCCGCGCCTACACTGGTTCGAGCTTCGAAAGGAGACATGCAATGGCATCCATTCGACGGGAAATGCAGGTCGCCGCGAGCGCAGCCCACATCTGGGACGCGGTGCGCGATGTCGGCGAGATCCATCGCCGGCTGGTGCCCGGTTTCGTGACCGACTGCCGGCTCGAGGGCGATGCGCGGATCGTCACCTTCGGCAACGGCATCGTCGCGCGCGAGGTGATCGTCGATGTCGATGACGCGACACGCCGCGTCGCGTGGTCGGCCTCGGGCGGCCGGCTCACGCATCACAACGCGTCGCTTCAGGTGTACCCCGAAGACGCCACGCACAGCCGCCTCGTCTGGGTCGCCGACCTGCTGCCGAACGCCATGGCCGAGCCGATCGCCGCCATGATCGACGCCGGTATGCAGGCGATGAAGCACACCCTCGAAGCCACCATCCCCTAGGCTCCCCAGCGAATGCCAGGGATACCGTGGATCCGGCCTTGCCGGTCCACCGGTATCGCCCCCTGCAAGGGGGTGGAGAGCGACACGAAGTGCGCGAGCTTGGGGGTGAGCTCAATACCCTACGGTGAAGCGCTGGCGCGAGTGCTTGGGCGACTCGACTTCATCGGCCATCGCGATCGCGAAGTCTTCCATCGAGACCCAGCTCTTGCCCTTTTCGTCGGACAGGACGCCGTCGCCGCCGAGGCGGAATTTGCCGGTGCGCTCGCCCGGCATGAAAAGCGCGGAAGGCGAGAGAAAGGTCCAGTCGAGTTCCTTCTCGGCGCGCAGTGCTTCGAGGAACACGCGACCGGCAAGCGCTTCGGGCTTGTAGGCTTCAGGGAAGTCGGGCGTGTCCACCAGCGACTTGCCCGGCGCCACCTCGAGGCTGCCCGCGCCGCCCACGACCAGCACGCGCGACACGCCTGCCTTCTTCGCCGCCGCGATGAGCGTCGCTGCATCGATGCCGCCGACGAAGCGCGTGGCGCTGATGACCGCGTCATGGCCGCGCAGCAGCGGCGCCAGCGCATCGACCGAGGTGGCATCGGCCGCCTTCAGGGTGAGGCTGGGGCGCTCGGCCACGCCTTCGATCTTGCGCGCGACGCCGGTGATGGTGTGGCCGCGCTGAAGCAACTCATTGGCGATCCGCGAGCCGACGCGGCCCGAGATGCCGAGGATGGCGATCTTCATGGTGAATTCCCTTTCTGAGATTGAAGAAGAAATAGCAGGATGGGGTGGGTCAGAGGGCCTGTGCGACCAGCTGTTCGAGCTGCGCGGTCCAGGCGTCGGGCTGCCCGAGAAAGCGCCCGGCATCGATGGGCGTGACGTGTGCGGCGGGTGTTTCCAGCGCGAAGGTCGGGAAGCCTTGTCCGCCTGCTCTCGCAAGCCATTGACGGCTGTGCGAGATGTGCCGATGCGTGCTTTCGCCTGTCAGTTCGTCGAAGGCCGTCGCGAAGCTGGACGGTGCCAGGCCGATGTCGGCTGCCAGATCGTTCAGGACGGGCCGCTCGGCGATGCGCAGGCCTTCGACATAGTGGGCACGCTGCACGCGGTTGAGCATGTCGAGGCCACGGTCGGCCACCGCCTGTGCCGCAAGAACTGCAGTGAGCGGCGGGGTCGAGTCCAGCATCGCGCCGCCATCGTTGAGCAGGCCGTCGAAATAGGCCGCGCCGAATGGCTGCCCGCTGAGCTCGGCGATGCGACGGTCATGCGGAATCACGTAGTTGCGCCACGCCGGGGTGATGGGGCGCCGGTTGGGGCCGGTCATCATTCCTCCTCCATGGAGTTCGACCTTCAGGCCGCGGATGCCGCGAGCCGCATCGACCAGCGGTGCAGCGGCATAGCACCAGCCACACAGCGGATCGAAGATGTAGTGGAGCGTGGCTTGTTGGGGTGAATTCCTTGCGGTCATGGTGCGTGATCGTAGGTTTCTCGGTTCGATCGAAAAACACCTTAGTATGGTCAGGTTTGTTGCTTCATTCGATCGAATATGGACCGGGTCACCGCTGCGGAAGTCTTCGTCTGCATCGCCGAGAAAGGCAGCATGACCGCCGCCGCCGAGGCGCTGGACATGTCTCGCGCGATGGTCACGCGCTATCTGGCGCAGATGGAGGAATGGGCCGGCGCCCGCCTGCTGCACCGCACGACGCGGCGGCTGAGCCTGACCGAACCCGGCCGCGAGACGCTCGCGCGTTGCCGCCGCATGCTGGAACTGGCCGGGGAGATGGCCGTCGCTTCCACGGCGGAAGCCGACACGCCGCGCGGACTCCTGCGCGTTGCCTGCTCGCAGTCACTTGCGCAGGACGTGCTGGCCGCCACGGTTGCCGAATTCCTGCGCCGCTATCCGCTCGCGGCCATCGACCTGCAGATCGGGCCGCGGCCGGTGAACCTCGTCGAGGAGCGGATCGATCTCGCGATCCGCATCACCAACGACCTCGACCCGAACCTGATCGCGCGGCCGCTGGGCCGCTGCGACTCGGTGATCTGCGCCTCGCCGGCCTATCTCGCGGCGCATGGCCGGCCGCATCGGGTGCCGGATCTGGCGACCCACAACTGCCTGACCTACTCGTATTTCGGCAAGAGCCTCTGGGAGTTCGAAGTCGCCGGCGAACGACTCGCGGTGCCGGTGAGCGGCAACCTCAGCGCCAACGAGTCGAACGTGCTGCTGGCGGCGGCCGTCGAAGGCGCAGGTATCACCATGCAGCCCGTCTATTCGACGAGGCGGCTGCTGGCGGAAGGGCGGCTCGTGGCGCTGCTGCCGGAAGCCGTGCCGCAGCCGCTCGGCGTGCATGGCCTGTACGGATCGCGGCGCCAGATGCCCGCCGCGCTGCGCCTGCTGCTCGACCTGCTGGCCGAGCGCTTCGCCGACCCGGACTACTGGCCGGTCATGCGTCCGGGCCCACGGCCCGATACAGCGCGCGCACGAAATCGGACTGCGTGATCATCCCGACCAGCCGCTTGTCGGCGTCGATGATCGGGATGTGGTGGTGGCCGCCTTCGGAGAAGAGCGGCACCAGCTCGGCGAGCGGCCGGTCCTCGCTCGCCACGCGCACCTGCCGGGTCATGATCTGGCCGACCACCTCGGGCTTGCTGGACATCACGGTGCGGGTGGCGCGGATGAAGTCGCGCAGCCGCCCGCCGATGCCTTCGTGGTGCTGCAGGTCGATGTGCCGGAAGAAATCCGCCTGCGTGATGATCCCGACCACGCGCCGGCTGCGGTCGATCACCGGCAGCGCCTTGATGCGCCGTTCGTGCATCAGCGACCAGGCCTCCTGCAGGGGCGTGCCGAACTCCACGCAGGCCAGGTCGCGCGACATGAGGTCGGCGCAATGCACCGTGCCGAGCCGACGATGCCACGACTCGACCTCGGTCTGGCGAATCAGCGACTCGAGATCGTCGCGGCTGATGTCGAGCACCTGGTTGTAGCGCGCGAGCACCGCATCGATGTCGGCCGAGCTGAGCCGGCTGTCGGCCGGGGAGGGCTTCGGCGCGATCTGGACGTGCGGGTAGCGCCGTCCGGTCAGGCTGTTGTAGGCGACGCCGGCCAGCACCAGCAGCACCGAATTCACCAGGGTCGGGAAGAAGGCGAACGAGAACTGCGTGGTGTGCGTCAGCACGATGAGCAGGGCAGCCGCGCCGCCCGGCGGATGCAGGCAGCGCAGCGAGAACATCACGCCGATCGCCAGCGCGGTCGCGAAGGCATCGAGCCAGACGCCGTCGGGCAGCCAGTTCACGCATGCGATGCCGACCAGCGCGGCGATGGTGTTTCCACCGATCACCGGCCAGGGCTGCGCGAGCGGGCTCGCCGGCAATGCGAAGACCAGCACCGCGCTGGCCCCCATCGGCGCGATGAGCCAAGGAGCGTTCGAAGGGGTGCCGGTGATCCAGTGGCAGATCAGGGCAGTGAAGAGAAGACCGACGCCCGCGCCCAGGGTTGCCCGCAGGCGCTCTTGCGCATTGGCGGACGTGGGGCCCGGGATCCAGGCACGCGCAAAGGTGGAAAGGCTTTCGAAGCGCATGGTGTGAGGGTCAACTTGCCTCTCGGGCAACGAGCCGGCCGATCTCCGGCCAGCGTTGGTGCAGCCAGACCCAGGCGACGAGTCCGATGCCCAGCATCAGGATCGAAGTGCCGGCCAGCGCCAGCGTGGAGTGCATCACCAGCGGCGCGACCATGCCCGCGACGATGCCGTTGGCGGTCGACCCGATCACCGCCTGCAATGAGGAGGCCATGCCGCGGCGCTCGGGATGAAGGTCGAGCACCAGCAGCGTGACCACCGGCACCATCAGCGCCCAGCCGAAAGCGAACACCGCCAGCGGCCACAGGGCCCAGCCCGCGTGTGGCGTGAAGAGGGCATTGGCGATCACGTTGACGATCGAGGTGGCCAGCATGATCACGAACCCATCCCTGATCTGCCGCTTTGGCGCGACCTTGCCCGCCATGCGGCCGCTGGCCCAGGCACCGAGCATGATGCCGCCGATGGTCAACAGGAAGAACCAGAAGAACTGCGTCGGGGCGAGTCCGAGGTGTTCGCCGAGAAAGGCGGGCGCGGCCAGCACGTAGAGAAACATGCCGTTGAACGGCACGCCGCTCGCAAGCGCCAGCAAGAGGAAGCGCGGGTCGGAGCAGAGCTCCCAGTAACCCCGAAGCAGGTGCCGGATCTCGAAGGGCTGGCGGTGGCTCTGGTGCAGCGTTTCGGGCAGCAGCTTGTAGTTGGCGGTCCACAGGATCACCCCCACTGCGACTAGGAACCAGAAGATGCTGTGCCAACCCAGATGCACGAACAGGAATCCGCCCACGATCGGGGCGATGGCGGGCGCGATGCCGAAGTAGATCGTGACCTGGCTCATCACCCGCTGGGCCTCGGCCGGCGGGAACATGTCGCGGATCACCGCCCGCGACACCACGATCCCCGCGCCGGTCGACAGGCCTTGCAGCGCGCGGAAGAACACCAGCCATCCGATCGTCTGCGACAGCGCGCAACCCAGCGATGCGACGGTGAACACCACCAGGCCCCAGAGCACCACCGGACGGCGCCCGAAGCTGTCCGACAGCGCGCCGTGGAACAGGTTCATGAACGCGAAGCCGAAGAGGTAGGCCGAGAGCGTCTGCTGCATCTCCACGGGCGTCGCGCCGATCGAGTGCGCAATGCCCGAGAAGGCAGGGATGTAGGTGTCGATCGAGAACGGCCCGAGCATCCCGAGCACCGCCAGCAGCACCGCCAGCGCCCAGCGGGGCGCGCGCCAGAGTTTGTGCGCGTCGGGGTTCATGCGTCTCCGTTCTTCTCTTTGTTCCGAAGCAAAAAGAAGGCGCCCTTGGGCGCCTTCAGATACCCGATCGGCTGGGCGATCAGAGCGTGTCTATAAAGCTGCGAAGCTTGTCCGACCGGCTCGGGTGCTTCAGCTTGCGCAGCGCCTTCGCCTCGATCTGGCGGATGCGCTCGCGGGTCACGTCGAACTGCTTGCCGACTTCTTCCAGCGTGTGGTCGGTGGACATTTCGATGCCGAAGCGCATGCGCAGCACCTTGGCTTCGCGCGGCGTGAGGCTGTCGAGGATGTCCTTGACCACGTCGCGAAGGCCCGCCTGCATCGCGGCCTCGATCGGCGCGGTGTTGCTGCTGTCCTCGATGAAGTCGCCCAGATGCGAATCGTCGTCGTCGCCGATGGGGGTTTCCATCGAGATCGGCTCCTTCGCGATCTTCATGATCTTGCGGATCTTGTCCTCGGGGATCTCCATCTTCGCGGCCAGGATGCCGGCATCGGGCTCGAAGCCGAACTCCTGCAGATGCTGGCGGCTGATGCGGTTCATCTTGTTGATGGTCTCGATCATGTGCACCGGGATGCGGATGGTGCGCGCCTGGTCGGCGATCGAGCGGGTGATCGCCTGGCGGATCCACCACGTCGCGTAGGTCGAGAACTTGTAGCCGCGACGGTATTCGAACTTGTCGACCGCCTTCATCAGGCCGATGTTGCCTTCCTGGATCAGGTCGAGGAACTGCAGGCCGCGGTTGGTGTACTTCTTGGCGATGGAGATCACGAGACGCAGGTTGGCCTCGATCATTTCCTTCTTGGCGTCACGCGAAGACGATTCGCCTTCGTTCATGCGCTTGTTGATGTCCTTCAGCTCGGCGAGCGGCACCACCACGCGGGCCTGGATGTCGGCCAGGCGCTGCTGCAGTTCCTGCACCGGCGGAATGTTGCGCTGGAGCACCGCGCTCCACGGCTTGCCGGCGGCCGCCTGCTTCTCGACCCAGCTCAGGTTGAGCAGGTTCGACGGGACGCGGTTGCCGTTCTTGTCGAAGCCGCTGAAGTCGCGGATGAAGTCTTCCTGCGGGAAGCCGCACTTGTCCACGATGATGCGGCGCAGCTCGCGCTCCTTCTTGCGCACGTCGTCCACCTGCGTGCGCACGAGGTCGCACAGCTTCTCGATGGTGCGGGCCGTGAAGCGGATGGTCATCAGCTCCTCGGACAGCGAGTGCTGGGCCTTGTGATAGGCCGGCGTGCCGTAGCCTTCCTTGTCGTAGATCTTGTGGATCTTCTCGAACAGGCCGGCGATGCGGTCGAAGCGGGTGAGGGCTTCGTTCTTGAGCTCTTCGAGCTTCTTGGTGAGCGCCTTGGAGCCGCCCTTGCCGTCGTCGTCGTCTTCCTCGTCGAACTCGTCGAAATCTTCTTCGGCCACGTAGTCGTCGGCCTCGTTCGGGTTCGAGAAGCCGTCGACGATGGTCGAGATGACGACCTTGCCTTCACGGATGTCTTCGGCCAGGCGCAGGATCTCGGCGATCGTGGCGGGCGACGCCGAGATGGCTTCCATCATGGCCATCAGGCCGCCTTCGATGCGCTTGGCGATCTCGATTTCGCCTTCGCGGGTCAGCAGCTCGACCGTGCCCATTTCGCGCATGTACATGCGCACCGGGTCGGTGGTGCGGCCGAATTCGCTGTCCACCGTCGACAGGGCGGCTTCGGCTTCTTCTTCCGCTTCCTCGACCGTGGTGGCCGTGGGCGCGGTGTTGTTCAGCAGCAGGGTTTCGGCGTCCGGCGTCTGCTCGTACACGGCCACGCCCATGTCGTTGAGCATGGTGACCACGACTTCCATGGTCTCGGCATCGACCAGCTTGTCGGGCAGGTGATCCGAGATTTCGCCGTGCGTGAGGTAGCCGCGGGTCTTGCCCAGCGTGATCAGGGTCTTGAGGCGCGAACGGCGCTTGGCCAGGTCTTCCTCGGACAGGACGGTCTCGTCGAGGCCGAATTCCTTCATCAAGGCGCGTTCCTTCGCCTTGCTGATCTTCATGCGAAGGGGCTTGACCTTTTCTTCCGTCGCCGCAACCGCTGGCTCTTCGCCGGCCAGATCGTCCTCGATGTCGGACAGGTCGATGTCGCTGGACGGCTCGGCGCTGGCTGCCGCCTTCGGCTTGCGGCCGCGCTTGGCGCCGGTCGTGGCGCCGGCAGCCTTGGGAGGACGGCCAACCTTCTTGGCGGCAGGCTTCGTCGTGGTTTCGTCGTCGGTGGTGGTCGATTTGGTGGGCACGGTTTTCACTTTCGTAGCTGCAGACGCCTTGGACGCGGCAGCGCCGGTCTTGGTTGCCGGCAGCGCAGCTTTCTTCAACGGCTTTTCTGCTGCTTCAGGCTTCTTGGCGGCGGACACGGCAGGCTTCTTCGAACTGGGCATAAAACCTCGTAGAACAAGATGGACCAAGCGGAATCACGAGCGCCACAAACCCGGCGCAGGCAGGAGCACAAACACTGAGGCCAGGAGGACGAAAGTCCCCGGAAGCCTTCAACAGGCAAGATGTCGGGCGATCATTTGGTGTGCAGTCCTTGCGGTGTATTGACCCGTTTCCCGTCGGGAAGTGCATTGCGCATGGGGCCGGCCCGGAGGTGCTGCTGTCGCTCTTGCCTTTGCCAGACGCGACTTGGCGCCCGGCGAAGCCTTAGATTATAGCGTGTTACAGCTTTTTCAAGCGGCGAGTCACGTACCCGGTTTCAGGCGCTTGCGCAACTCGAGCCGCCGGATTTCCAGCGCCTTGTAGCGTTCCAGGGCCAGCGGGTCACTGCCGACGGCGTCGATGGCCTCGCTCTGCTGGAGCTTGAGGAGGTCGTCCAGCATGTAGTCGAGCACGTTGCGCAGCTCGCCCGCCGCGTCGGTGGCCCCTTCGCCCTCGGCGCTCACCAGCGGACCGCCCTCGGGGCCCGTCATGACACGCAGGGCCAGCGCCTCGAACGGTTGTTCCCGGAGCCCTTCGCGCAGCGCCGCCCAGGGCTGGACGCCGTGCTCGTGAAGCTGGCTGTCGAGCCAGGCGAAGAGCTGCCCGTGATCGCCAGGCAGGTCGCAGAGCATGGCGTGCAGCTCGTGCGACAGGCCCTCCCATTCGGCCATGTTCGACAGGATCAGCCGCACTGCCACGTCGGAACGGCTGGTGGGCAGCTTGCGGCCGCCCGGCGGCGGGCGCGGCGGCGACTGCGGGCGGGAGAACTTGGAGCGCCGTCGGTCAGGGAAGCTCCTGGGCGCTTCTTCGATCCATTCGCCGCCGCGGTTGGCCCAGGCGTTCCAGTCGCCGTCGCTGGCGGCGGACGGCGCGGGCGGTGGTGCCTTGGCGGCCGTCGGGGCCCAGAGATCGCCGAGCTCCTGGCCGCTCAATTGCACCAGCGCCGCGATTTCGCCGAGCAGCTGGCGCTTGAGCGCGCCTTCGGGCAGCGCGGTCCACAGCGGGCGGGCGTTGCTGGCCATGTGGGCGCGGCCCTCGGCTGTCCCCAGGTCGCAGCCCTCGCGCGCGGCTTCGATCATGAACCGGCTGAGCGGCGTGGCCTCGTTGACGAAGCGGGCGAAGGCATCCGCGCCGAATTCCCGGATGAAGCTGTCGGGGTCGTGCTCCGCCGGAAGGAAGAGGAACTTGATGCTGCGCACGTCCGTCGCGTAGGCCAGGGCGCCGTCGAGCGCCTTGCGCGCCGCGCGCCGGCCGGCCGCGTCGCCGTCGAAGCTGAAGACCACGGCGTCGGTGAACCGGAACAGCTTCTGCACATGCTCCGGCGTGCAGGCGGTGCCGAGCGTCGCAACCGCGTTCGGAAAACCGAGCTGCGCGAGGGCCACCACGTCCATGTAGCCCTCGGTGACCAGCGCATAGCCGCGCTCGCGAAAGGCAGCGCGGGCCTCGAAGAGCCCGTAGAGCTCGCGCCCCTTGCTGAACACCGGCGTTTCGGGTGAATTCAGGTATTTGGGCTTCTCGTCGCCGAGCACCCGGCCGCCGAAGCCAATGCACTCGCCCTTGACGTTGCGGATCGGGAACATGACCCGGTCGCGGAACCGGTCGTAGCGCTTGCCTTCGCCGCTGTCGTCCGCCTCGGCGGCGATCACGAGCCCGCTTTCGGTCAGCAGCGGGTCGTCGTAGTCCGGGAACACGCTCGCCAGCGTGCGCCAGCCGGCAGGCGCGTAGCCGATGCCGAAGTGGCGCGCGATCTCGCCCGAGACGCCGCGGCCCTTGAGGTAGTCGATCGCGCCCTTCGACTGCCGCAGGTGCTTGCGGTAGGCGTCGCCCGCCTTGACGAGCACTTCGGTCAGCGTGGCCTGCTTCTGGCGCTGGCCGGCGGCGCGCGCCCGTTCCTCCGGGGAGGCGTCGTCCTCCGGCACCTGCATCCCGTACTGCCCGGCGAGGTCGTGCACGGCCTCCACGAAGCCCATGCCCGCATGTTCCATCAGGAAGCCGATCGCGTTGCCGTGCGCGCCGCAGCCGAAGCAGTGATAGAACTGCTTGGTCGGGCTGACCGAGAACGAGGGTGACTTCTCCCCATGGAATGGGCAGAGGCCCATGAAATTGGCACCCGCCTTCTTGAGCTGGACGTAGCGACCGACGATCTCCACGACGTCGGCGCGTGCGATCAGTTCCTGGATGAAAGAGGCGGGGATGGTCATGTAGGCGGAGAGCGGCAAATGATACGCAAGCCATCAAACGGTCGCCGGCCGGCGGCATACTCGTCTTCCCGAAACCGACCGATGATCCGCCGATCCATCCACCACGCTGCGCCGCTCCTGAGGCACCCGCTGAGATTCATGTGGGAGGCGCTCAAGAGCTTCAAGGCCAATCAGGGATTGCTGCTTGCCGGCGCGGTGGCCTATTACGCCCTGCTGTCGATCGTGCCGCTGCTGATTGTCAGCGTCATGGCGCTGTCGCACCTGATCGACCAGTCTGCGCTGCTCGATGCGGTCGGGCGCTACCTCGAATGGCTCGTGCCGGGGCAGTCGCGTGCACTCGTCGCCGAATTGTCCAACTTCCTCACCCATGCCGACGTGCTCGGGCCGGTGCTGCTGCTGACGATGATTTTCTTCAGCTCGCTGGCGTTCACCGTGCTGGAGAGCGCCATGGCGGTGATCTTCCACCACCGCAAGGCCGATCATTCGCGGCATTTCCTGATGTCGGCGGTGATGCCGTACATCTACATCTTCTGCCTGTGCGTGGGGCTGATGCTGGTCACGCTGGTGTCCGGCGCGCTGCAGATCATCGGGCAAGAGCGCGTCGAGCTGCTCGGGCACAGCTGGTCGCTCTCGGGTGTCTCCGGGGTGCTTTTGTATCTGCTCGGCCTGACCGGCGAGATCTTCATGCTGACCTCGCTCTACCTGGTCATGCCGGTCGGGCGCCTGCGGCTGCGGCATGCGCTGCTCGGCGGGGTGACGGCGGCCCTGCTCTGGGAAGTCACCCGCCGGGTGCTGGTGCTGTATTTCGCGACGCTGTCGCAGGTGAGCGTGGTCTACGGTTCGCTGACGACGGCGATCGTGGTGCTCCTGAGCCTGGAAATCGCCGCGACGCTGGTGCTTTTCGGCGCGCAGGTCATCGCGCAATACGAGCGCCTGGAGCGCACGGGCAGCCTGAAGCCGCCCGACGATTCCGAGGGCGCCCTGGGGAGCGTCAACGAGGCGCCAGCCGGATCGCGCCGTCGAGTCGGATCACCTCGCCGTTGAGCATGTCGTTCTCGATGATGTGGCGCGCGAGCTTCGCGTAGTCCTCGGGCGTGCCCAGGCGCGAGGGGAAGGGCACGCTGGCGGCCAGCGCGTCCTGTACTTCCTGCGGCATGCCGAACAGCATCGGCGTGCCGAAGATGCCCGGGGCGATCGTCATGTTGCGGATGCCGCTGCGCGCCAGATCGCGGGCGATCGGCAACGTCATGCCGACGACGCCGCCCTTCGATGCGCTATAGGCGGCCTGGCCGATCTGGCCGTCGTAGGCCGCGACCGAGGCGGTGGAGATCAGCACGCCGCGCTCGCCGGTCGACTCCGGCTCGTTCTTGCTCATCGCATCGGCGGCAAGCCGGATCATGTTGAAGCTGCCCACGAGGTTGACCATGACCGTCTTGCTGAACACCGCCAGTCCATGCGGCCCGTTCTTGCCGACCGTCTTCTCGGCCGGCGCGATGCCGGCGCAGTTGACCAGGCCCATGAGCTTGCCCAGCTTGAGGGCGGCAGCCACGGCGGCCTGGCCGTCCGCTTCCTGGCTCACGTCGCATTTGACGAAGACGCCGCCGATCTCCTTGGCGACCGCTTCGCCCTTCTCGGCCTGCATGTCGGCGATGACCACCTTGCCTCCATTGGCCGCCAGCATGCGCGCCGTGCCCTCGCCGAGTCCCGAGGCGCCGCCGGTGACGATGAAAACCTTGCCTGCGATCTGCATGAACTTTCTCCTGTGTCTCGGTTGTGCAGCCGGGATTATGTTGCGCGCCCGCGGCTTCGCGGCCGGCGCAGCCAGGCCCCTTCGCGGAACGCCGCGGAACCGGCTTGGCCGGGCCGCCGGCGTTGCCCCCGGTAGGGGGTGCCCGAGCTACACGCAGTGAGCGAGGCTGGGGGCGAGCAAAAAAAAAGGCCTCGTCCGAAGACGAGGCCCTGGAATTGGATCCCGAAGGACCCAAGGAGACAATCATCGCCCGCTGACGCGGGCTCGTTATTGCGATACCTGCCGATTAGCGCTTGCGCGAAGCCGTTTGAGCGGTGCTCTTGGCGGCGTTCACGGCGGTGGTCGACACGGCCTGGAAGTTGGCTTCGGCGACGTCGGAGGCTTGCTTGACAGCCTTTTGCACCGATTCGAAAGCGTTGTTCGCGGCGGCCACGGCGCTCTTCATCACGGCGACGGCGGTTTCCGAGCCGGCGGGAGCGTTCTTGGCAGCGCTGTCGACGAGGCCGACGAAGGCTTGCTGGGCTTCAGCGGCCTTGACTTCGAAGGCCTTGGTGAACTCGGCGCCGGTGCCTTGGGCGATGTCGTACAGGTGACGGCTGTAGGCAGCGGTCTTCTCGGCGATCGGCTGGAACAGGCTGGCTTGCAGGGTGAGCAGCTCTTGCGCGTCCTTGACGTTCAGCAGGGCTTGGCTGGCGTCGGCGGCTTCGGTGAGGGCGGCCTTGGAAGCGGTCACGTTCAGTTCGACCAGCTTTTCAACGCCTTCGAATGCCTTGTTGGTCAGGCCGAAGATGGTTTCGAGGTTGGCTTTTTGAGCGGCGATCAGTTGGTCAGCGGTGAGGGCCATTTGGGAGCTCCAGTTTGAGTTGACGGATGGGTTTCGCATTGAAGCTGCCCCTCTCGTATGTTGCGGTGCAGCATGGCCTCAAGTATTAGCGAGGCCATCGTTCCGGACAAGGGGTTTTTGTTGCTATGCAGCAATTTAGAAGGCAACTTCTAAATCGCGAGAATGTTGCGATGCGTGCCTTTTATTCGGGCCAGTTCGTTTTGCCGCTGCCGCCGGGCCACCGCTTCCCGATGGGTCGGTACGCCTTGCTGCGCGAGGGCCTCGAGCGCCAGTTGTCGCAGGTCGAAATGTTCGAGGCGCCGCGTGCCACCGACGGCGAACTCGCTCTCGCCCATACGCCGCAATGGATCGCGTCGATCAGCGACGGCAGCGTGAGTGCGGCGGCGATGCGCGAGATCGGTTTTCCATGGAGCGAGGCGATGGTCGAGCGGTCGCGCCGTTCTACGGGTGCGACCATCGCGGCCTGCCGCGCGGCCTTTGCCGACGGCGTTTCGGCCAATATGGCCGGCGGCACGCACCACGCCAGCGCCGACAAGGGCGGGGGCTTCTGCGTCTTCAACGATGCGGCCGTCGCAGCGAGGCTCATGCAGGCGGAACATGGCCGCCGCGCGCGCACGCGGCTTCAGGTGGCTATCGTCGATCTGGATGTGCACCAGGGCAATGGCACCGCGAGCATCTTCCACGGCGATCCGAGCGTCTTCACGCTGTCGATCCACGGGCAGAAGAACTTCCCCTTCCGCAAGGAGGCCAGTGACCTCGATGTCGAACTGCCTGACGGCTGCGGCGACGCGGAGTACCTGGCCGCCCTGGAGCACGCGCTCGACGACATGGAGCGCCGCTTCGCACCCGGGCTGGTGATCTATCTGGCCGGCGCGGATCCGTTCGAGCGCGACCGGCTCGGGCGCCTGAAGCTGAGCTTCGACGGCCTGGAGGCGCGCGATCGCCGGGTGTTCGACTTCGCGTGGCAGCGCCGCATCCCTTTGGCTTTCGCGATGGCTGGCGGCTATGCGGCGGACATCGCCGAGACGGTGCAGGTGCAGCTCGGCACCTTCCGGGTGGCTTTCGAATACTGGCGCCGCTGGCAAAATGCCGCGCCATGAGTGACCGGCCGTCTCCCCAACCCCGCAGCAGCTACCGCGTCTTTCGCAAGATCCCGACGCGGTGGATGGACAACGACATGTACGGGCATGTCAACAACGTCGTCTACTACAGCTGGTTCGACACCGCGGTCAACACCCATCTGATCGAGCGCGGCGCGCTGGACATCCACCAGGGCAAGACGATCGGCTTAGTGGTCGAGACGCGCTGCAACTACTTCGCACCGCTGGCCTATCCGCAGACGGTTGAAGCCGGGATCCGGGTAGTGCGGGTGGGGACGTCGAGCGTTCAATATGAAATTGGCCTCTTCGCAGAGGGCGCCGAAACGGCGGCGGCGCAGGGGCATTTCGTGCACGTCTACGTGGACCGCGAAACGCAGCGGCCGGTGAAGCTGCCGCCGGCGCTGCAGGCAGTCGTGGACGAATTGCGCACCTGACCCCAGAGCCAGGAACCCCGCGGAACCGGCTCCGCCGGGCCGCTGGGGTTGCCCCCGGAGAGGGGGTGCAGAGCCACACGAAGTGGGCGAGGCTGGCGGTGATCTCTACTTCATCGCGCGCAGTTCGGCCTTGCCGCGTTCCTCATCGGCCTTGGCCTGCTTCTCGCAAGCGCTCTTGGAGTCACCCTTCAGGTCGTCGCACTTTTCCTTGGCGACCTCGTAGGCGGCCTTGACCTTTTCTTCCTGCACGTCGCGTGCATGGCGCTCGCTCGGCTTGTATTGCTGCTCGAGCTCGGCCTTGGCCACGGCTTCCTTGCCCTTGGCTTCCTTGTGGCAGACATCCTTGGCGTTGTCCTTCAAGGTGTCGCATTGCTTCTTGTCGACCTTGTAGTCGGCCTCGATCTTTTCCTTGGCGACCTTGTATTCGTCCTGGGTCATCGCACTGGCCTGGCCTGCGACGAGGCAGGTGGAAGCGATGGCGATCATGAGCAGATGCTTTTTCATGGCAGTGTCCTCTGAAGTTGCAAAATCGGTTGGCGGCGGAGGCCGCGTTCGGCGCCTGCGGCGTCAGACGCGCTCCATCCAGATGGCGGCAGGCGTGCGGCCGTCGCGCTTCTCCCAGTCGGCGACCTGCCGTTCGGCCTCGTCCCGGCTGATCCCGTGGCGTTCCTGGATGCGGCCCAGCAACTGGTCGCGCTTGCCGGCGATGACATCGAAATCGTCGTCGGTCAACTTGCCCCATTGCTCCTTGATCTTGCCTTTGAGCTGCTTCCAGTTGCCTTCGACGGTGTCCTTGTTCATGGCGGATCTCCTTCGGTCAGATGAGGTTTCATCGCCGTGGCCCGTATGGCACTCCCGGCGTGAAATCACTGTCGCGTCGCGGCATGGACGCGGCGGTAGGACTCACGGGGAAGGGGTCGTAGGCACATACCGACGGCGGCCGTGATAATCGAACGCACGCCGATTACCCCGGGGACAAGCGCGCCGCATCATGATCATCCAAAGCCTGCTCGATACCGATCTCTACAAGTTCACCATGATGCAGGTCGTGCTGCATCACTTCCCGGGTGCGCGCGTCGAATACCGCTTCAAGTGCCGAAACCCGGGCGTTGACCTCGCGCGCTTCGCCGGGCAGATCCGCGAGGAGATCCGCCATCTGTGCTCGCTGCAGTTCAAGGATGCGGAGCTCGGCTACCTGCGCTCGATGCGCTTCATCAAGAGCGATTTCGTGGACTTCCTCGGGCTGTTCCGTCTGAACGAGAAGTACATCAACATCATCCCGCTGCCGTCTGGCGAACTCGACATCCGCATCCGCGGGCCCTGGCTGCACACGATCCTGTTCGAGATCCCGGTGCTGGCCATCGTCAACGAGGTCTATTTCCGCAATACGCAGCCGAAGCCCGACCTCGCCGAAGGGCGCCGCCGACTGGAAGCCAAGATCGGGCAGTTGCAGGACGACCATCTGGCCGATCTCAAGATCGCCGACTACGGCACGCGCCGCCGTTTCTCCAACGAATGGCACGAGGAAGTGCTGCGCACGCTCTCCGAACGGCTCGGCGCGGTGACCTCGCCGCAGCCGCTCGGCCTTGCCAAGCTGCCGCAGTTCGCGGGCACCAGCAATGTGCTGTATGCCATGAAGCTCGGGCTGATCCCGCTCGGCACGATGGCGCATGAGTACCTGCAGGCCTGCCAGGCGCTCGGGCCGCGTCTGCGCGACAGCCAGGTGTTCGGCTTCGAAATGTGGGCGAAGGAATATCGCGGCGACCTCGGGATCGCGCTGTCCGACGTCTACGGCATGAGCGCCTTCCTGCGCGATTTCGACCTGTACTTCTGCAAGCTCTTCGACGGCGCGCGCCACGACAGCGGCGATCCGTTCGAGTGGGGCGAACGGATGCTGGCGCACTATGCCGCGAACCGCGTCGACCCACGGACCAAGACGCTGATCTTCAGCGACAGCCTGACGGTGCCGCGCACCATCGAGCTTTATCGGCAGTTCAGGGGGCGCTGCCAGCTTGCCTTCGGCATCGGCACCAACCTGACCAACGACCTCGGCTACGAGCCGCTGCAGATCGTGATCAAGATGATCGCCTGCAACGACCAGCCCGTGGCCAAGCTGTCCGACACGCCGTCCAAGAACATGTGCGAGGACGAGCGGTATCTCGCCTATCTGCGCCAGGTCTTCGAGATCGAGCAGCCTGCCGCATGAGTGCGTCGGGATCGAGGAAAAGCGTCCTCCGCTCACTCGCTTCCGTTCTCTTGACGTTGCCGGCCGGCGCGTGGGCGGCCGATGTCGACGGTGCGCGTCTTGCGGTCTGGTGGAGCGTGCCGTTTGCCGGGATCCTCCTGTCGATCGCGCTGATGCCGTTGATGGCGCCGGCGTTCTGGCACCACCACTACGGCAAGGTCGCCGCGGCCTGGGCGCTGGCCTTCCTGCTTCCGTTTGCCGCGGTCCACGGTGTGCCACTCGCGGGCGCCCAACTGGTACACGCGCTCGTCGGCGAGTACATCCCCTTCGTCATCCTGCTGGCCGCGTTGTTCACCGTCTCGGGCGGCATCCATATCCGCGGCAACCTGCGCGGCTCGCCGCGGCTCAATACGGCCATCCTTGCGATCGGCGCCGTGCTTGCCAGCCTGATGGGAACCACGGGCGCGTCCATGCTGCTGATCCGCCCATTGATCCGTGCCAATGACAACCGGCGGCACAAGGTGCACGTGATCGTGTTCTTCATCTTCATCGTGTCGAACGTGGGCGGGGCGCTCACGCCCCTGGGTGATCCGCCGCTCTTCCTGGGATTTCTGAAAGGCGTCGACTTCACCTGGACGCTCCGGAACATCCTGCCGGAAACCCTGTTCATGACGGGCACCCTGCTGGTGCTCTTCCACCTGCTCGATGCCTGGTACTTTCGCCACGAGACGCTGCTGCCTTTCGATCCGACTCCCGTCACGCGCGGCATCGCCTTCGAAGGCGCGGTCAACTTCTGGCTGCTGGGCGGTGTCGTGTTTTTCGTGCTCCTGAGCGGCGTGTGGAAGTCGCCCGTGCGCTTGGACGTGTTCGGCACGGAGGTGGGGCTGCCGGGCCTTGTGCGCGACGCGGCGCTGGTCGCGATCATCCTGCTGTCGCTGCGCATCACGGCAGCCGAGGTGCATGAAGCCAATCAGTTCGGCTGGGGGCCGATGATCGAGGTCGCCAAGCTCTTCGCGGGCATCTTCGTGACCATCGTGCCTGTGATCGCGATGCTCAAGGCCGGCATCGACGGTCCCTTCGGCCGCATCGTCTCCGCGGTGACGCAACCGGACGGGCAACCCGATCCGGCGATGTACTTCTGGGCCACCGGCATCCTCAGCTCCTTCCTGGACAATGCACCGACTTACCTGGTGTTCTTCAATACGGCCGGCGGCGATCCGCAGGCCCTGATGACCACCTACGCGACGACATTGGCGGCGATCTCCGCCGGTGCCGTATTCATGGGCGCCAACACCTACATCGGCAACGCGCCCAATCTGATGGTCAAGGCCATCGCGGAAAGCCGCGGCGTGCGGATGCCGAGTTTCTTCGGCTTCATGCTGTGGTCGGGCGGCATCCTGGTGCCGCTCTTTGTTGTTGCCACCTTCATCTTCTTCCGTTGATCATGAACAAGCCCAAAGTCCTCGTTGCCCGTTCGATCTTTCCTGAAACCATCGCCCGCCTTTCCGAGCACTTCGAGGTCGAGGCGAACCAGAGCGATGAAAGCTGGACCAAGGCGCAGCTCATCGCCAGGCTGAAGGGCAAGCAGGGCGTTTTCACCACCGGCAGCGAGCGCATCGACGCCGAGGTGCTCGACGCCTGCCCCGACCTGAAGATCTGCGCCAACATGGCGGTGGGCTACAACAATTTCGACATCGACGCGATGACCGCGCACGGCGTGCTCGGCACCAATGCGCCGGACGTGCTCACCGAGACCACCGCCGACTTCGGCTTCGCGCTGTTGATGGCCACCGCGCGCCGCATCGCCGAGAGCGAACACTTCCTGCGCGCCGGCAAGTGGGAGAAGTGGAGCTACGACATGTTCGCCGGCTCCGACATCCACGGCTCGACGCTCGGCATCATCGGCATGGGCCGGATCGGGCAGGGCATCGCCAAGCGCGGCGCGCACGGCTTCGGCATGAAGGTGATCTACCACAACCGCTCGCGGCTCGACGCCAGCCTCGAAGCCGAGTGCAAGGCCGCGTACGTCGGCAAGGAAGAGCTGCTGAAGACCGCGGATCACGTGGTACTGGTGGTGCCTTACACCCCGGCGTCGCATCACACGATCGGCGCCGCCGAGATCGCCCTCATGAAGCCGACCGCGACCCTGATCAACATCGCGCGCGGCGGTATCGTCGACGACGCGGCGCTGGCCGTGGCGCTGCGCGAGAAGCGCATCGCCGCCGCCGGTCTCGACGTGTTCGAGGGCGAGCCGAAGGTGAACCCCGAGCTGCTCAAGGTGCCGAACGTGGTGCTGACACCGCACATCGCCAGCGCCACCGTTCCGACGCGGCGGGCAATGGCCGATCTGGCGGTCGACAACCTCATCGGCTATCTGGTGCACAACAAACCGGTCACGCCGCTCAACCCCTCCGTTCTCGCAACCCGATAAGAAAACCACCAGACCCGTGATCGAAACCTGGATCCTGCTGGCCCTCGCGGCCCTGAATTTCATCCTCATCGCGTGGCTGCTGGCGCGCAAGCCGTCGCCGCCGGACCACTCGGCGCTGGTCGCCACCCTGGCCGCCAGCAACGAGCGCATCGAGCGCGAACTGCGGCACGAGATCAGCGAGTCTTCGCGCGGCGCCCGGCAGGAAACCGCCCAGGCCTTCGCCAACTTTCAGCAGGCGCTGGTGCATCAGGGCGCGGAATCCACGCGCACGCAGAACGCGCAGATCGATGCCTTCGCGCAGCAGCTGGCGCTGCTGCAGAAGACGCTCGCCGACACGCTCAACACGCAGCTGCAGGGCCTGAGCGAATCGAACGCGCGACGCCTTGCCGAAGTGCGCGCGACGATGGAGACCCAACTCGCCCAGCTCCAGCAGACCAACACCGCCAAGCTCGACGAGATGCGCAAGACGGTCGACGAGAAGCTGCAGAGCACACTCGAAGCCCGTCTCGGCGAGAGCTTCAAGCAGGTGGCCGACCGGCTCGAGCAGGTGCACAAGGGGCTCGGCGAAATGCAGACGCTCGCAGTCGGCGTCGGCAGCCTGCAGCGCGTGCTGACCAACGTCAAGACACGCGGCGTGTTCGGCGAAGTCCAGCTCGAGGCCCTGCTCGAGCAGGTGCTGACGCCGGACCAGTACGCCAAGCAGGTCGAGACCAAGCCACGCAGCGGCCAGCGGGTGGATTTCGCGATCCGCTTTCCGGGCCGGGGCGGCGATGGTGCGCCGGTGTGGCTGCCGATCGACGCCAAGTTTCCACGCGACGACTACGAACGCCTGCTCGACGCGCACGAGCGCGCCGATCCCGCGGCGGCCGAAGCGGCGGCCAAGGCGCTTGAAGCGCGGATCCGCTCGGAAGCGAAGTCGATTTCCGAAAATTACCTCGCCGCACCGCACACCACCGATTTCGCGGTTCTTTTCCTGCCGGTCGAAAGCCTCTATGCCGAAGTGCTGCGCCGCCCGGGGCTGATGGACGCGATCCAGCGGCAGCACCGGGTGACGCTCGCGGGGCCGACCACGCTGCTGGCCATGCTCAACAGCCTGCACATGGGCTTTCGCACGCTGGCGCTGGAGCACCAGGCATCCGAGGTCTGGAAGGTGCTCGGCGCGGTCAAGACCGAGTTCGAGCGCTACGGGGACTGGGTCGCACGCATCAAGGAACAGGTCTCCAAGGCCTCCGACACCATCGACAAGGCCGATACGCGCGCCAAGCAGATGCGCCTGGCGCTGCGCAAGGTCGAGGCCCTGCCGGAATCGCAGACCCAGGGGCTGCTGCCACTCATCGACGGCGAGGACGACAGCGCCTCGTGAACGCCGGCCTGCTTCGCCTGATCCTCGCGCAGGTCTGCCTGCATGCGGCGATGACGGGCACCCGGCTCGCGGCGCCGCTGCTCGCGCTGCGGGACGGTCACAGCGCTGCGTCGGTCGGCGTGCTGCTTTCGCTGTTCGCGCTGACGCAGGTCTTTCTCGCGCTACCGGCGGGCCGCTTCGCCGACCGGCATGGACTGCGGCGTCCGCTTTCGATCGCCGTGGTTTCGGCCATGAGCGGTGCGGCGCTGGCCGGGGCATTTCCTGTGTTTCCGGTCCTGTGCCTCGCGGCCTTGCTCACCGGCGGCGCGACCGGCATCGCGGTCATTGCGCTGCAGCGCCATGTCGGCCGTGCGGCCGAAGGCCCGGTCCAGCTCAAGCAGGTGTTCAGCTGGCTGGCCATCGCGCCGGCTGCGGCCAACTTCGTCGGACCGTTCGTTACCGGGCTCCTGATTGACCATGCGGGGCCGACGCCCGGTGACCTGATCGGCTATCGCGTCGCCTTCGCGCTGCTGACGCTGCTGCCGATCGCCTGCTGGCTCCTCGCGCGCAGCACGCAGGAGCTGCCCACCGCGCGCGCGCCGGAAGGTGCCGCCAAGGCGCGCGCGTGGGACCTTCTGGCCGAGCCGATGTTCAGGCGCCTTCTTTTCGTCAACTGGCTCCAGTCGGCTTCATGGGACGTGCACACCTTCGTGCTGCCGATCCTGGGCCACGAGCGCGGGCTCAGCGCGTCCATGATCGGCACCATCCTTGGTGCTTTCGCGGTCGCGGCCGCCGCGATTCGCGTCGTGCTGCCGCTGGTGGCGTCACGCTTCAGCGAGCGCGCCGTCATCACCGCCTCGAACGTGATCACGGCGCTCGTCTTCGCCGCCTATCCGCTGATGACCTCGGCGTTCGGCATGGGCTTGTGCTCCGTGATTCTGGGCGTCGCGCTGGGGGCGGTTCAGCCGATGGTGATGAGCATGCTCCACCAGATCACACCGCATGCGCGGCACGGCGAAGCACTGGGTCTGCGGGTGATGACCCTCAATGCCTCGAGCGTCGCGATGCCGATGCTGTTCGGCGCGGCCGGCGCGATCATCGGTGTGGCCGGCGTGTTCTGGATCGTCGGCGGCGTGGTCGCCCTGGGCACGCGCTCCGTGTGGGGCCTGCAGGCCCCCCCGCCCGAAAACCCCGCGACGCATTGACTCGCACGGAAAAAAGCCAGAAACACCGCGGAACCGGCTCCGCCGGGCCGCTGGTGTTGCCCCCGGTGGGGGGTGGAGAGCGACACGAAGTGCGCGAGCCTGGGGGCGAGCTACAGCTTATAGAAGCGCTTGATGTAGCTCCAGGCGTCTTCGGGCGCATCGACGTACTCGATCAGCTTCACGTCCCCGGGCGAAATCACGCCTTCCTCGGCGAGGAACTCGAAATTGATGAGCTGCTTCCAGTAGTCCGACCCGAAGAGCACGATCGGAACCGGCTTCGCCTTGCGTGTCTGAACCAGCGTGATGACCTCGAACAGCTCATCCAGCGTTCCGAAGCCGCCGGGAAACGCGACCAGCGCCTTCGCACGCATCATGAAATGCATCTTGCGGATCGCGAAGTAGTGGAACTTGAAGCTCAGCGCCGGGGTGACGTAGGGGTTGGCTTCCTCTTCCATCGGCAGGGCGATCGCGAGCCCGACCGAGATGCCGCCGCCTTCGTAGGCGCCGCGGTTGGCCGCCTGCATGATGCCCGGGCCGCCGCCGGTGCAGACGAAGAGCTTGTCTTCGGGGTCGCAGTCGTTGCTGTACTGGGCGACCAGCTTGCCGAAGGCGCGCGCCTTCTCGTAGTAATGCGAACTCCGTGCGAGCCGGCGCCAGCGTTCGGCGGCCACGGAATCGCCGGCGGCATCGGCCTGGGCGATCAGCGCGCCGGATTCCTCCTCGCTGCGGAAGCGCGCGCTGCCGAACACCACGACCGTGTTCTCGATGCCGTGGGCGCGCATCTCGATGTCGGGCTTCATCAGCTCGAGCTGCATGCGCAGGCCGCGTGTCTCGCGGCGAAGGAGGAATTCAGGATCGGCGAAGGCCAGCCGCGAGGGATCGGTGTTGAGCGGGAGTCCCTTGTCCGCGTGGGCCTGGAGTGTGGCCCATGCGTCGGCGAGTCGTTTGTCGTGAAGGTCGTGTGTACTGTTGGACATGGTCTTGCGCAAGAAGCGGGTGAGCATTTTGCGCCTTGCAGGTTCCGGGCCCGGTGTTGGTGCACGAACGCAAAAAAGGCTCCCGAAGGAGCCTTTTAGAGTGAACGCTCGAATCGCTCAGACGCGCTTGCGGTATTCGCCGGTGCGGGTGTCGATTTCGATGCGGTCGCCTTGCGCGACGAACAGCGGAACGCCGATTTCAAAGCCGGTGGCGATCTTCGCGGGCTTCATGACCTTGCCCGAGGTGTCACCCTTGACGGCCGGCTCGGTCCAGGTGATCTCGCGCTCGACGCTGGTCGGCAGTTCGACCGAGATCGCCTTGCCGTCGTAGAAGACCACTTCGACCGGCATGCCGTCTTCGAGGTAGTTGAGCGCGTCGCCCATGTTCTCGGCTTCGACTTCGTACTGGTTGTATTCGGTGTCCATGCAGACGTACATCGGGTCGGCGAAGTAGGAGTAGGTGCAGTCCTTCTTCTCGAGGATGATCTGCTCCATCTTGTCGTCGGCCTTGAAGACCACTTCGGTGTTGAAGTTGGCGATCAGGCTCTTGAGCTTCATGCGCACGGTGGCGGAATTGCGGCCGCCGCGGCTGTATTCGGTCTTGAGGACGACCATGGGGTCCTTGCCGTGCATGATCACGTTGCCGGCGCGAATTTCTTGAGCGATTTTCATAATCAGGATCTCTGGATGTAGGCCGCTCGTTGCATCTGCACCGCGGCGGGTTCGGCGGAAAAGGGGATGCCGGGGCGACAGGAGCTGCCCAAGCCGGAATTCCGCAAAGCCCGCAATTTTAGCTTTTTTGGGTCACGAAACGAATCAGGCGGGTCAAAAGATCCTCTTGTGCCAATAGAGATTCGCGCGCGGCGTGCGCCGCCGAAGCCCACTCCGTGAGCGTCGATCGGTCGAGCACGGGCAGGGGGCTCGGAGAAATGCCGTTCCAGCGGTGATGGAAATCGCGCAGCGAGCGCGGCGCTTTCATCCAGTCGAGAAAGGCGTCGAGCTTGGTGTGGTGCGCGTCGTCGTCCTGAGGATAGATCTGCCACACCATCGGCGCGCCCGCCCAGAGCGCGCGGACCAGCGAATCCTCGCCGCGCACGAAGTTGAGGTCGCTGGCCCAGAGGAGATGGTCGAAATCGGTCTGCGATACGTAGGGCAGCCAGGAAATCGACAGGGCGCCGCGCTGGGCCGGCCCCGGCGGGAGCGCGGCGGTGGCGCGGCCGGCCGTCACCAGCAGGCGGGTCGGCTCGCCTGCGCTTTCCAACTGCCCGAGGAGGTTGTCGAGCGCACGAGGTTCATAGCAGAAGAGCGACACCAGCCGCTCGCCCTGCCAGGGAATCGCGTGCGCGGCGAGCCAGGCTGCGCGGTCGAAGCTTTCGCGGCGCGCCATCAGGTCGGGTTCGCGCAGCAGGCCGCCGGTCGCGGTGGTGAAGCCGGGATAGAAGAAGTGCTTGGTCAGGCCCGCACCGGGGTCCCGGAAGACAGGCGAGGGCAGTCGATGCAGCCGCTCGACGTACGGTTCTGCGGAGAGATATTCGAGGTTGATCCAGCGGCGCCGCGCTCCTCCTTCAGGCTGCTGCTGACGGGCGAAGAGCGAGACGACCTCCGGCGCGGGATCGCAGCCGAAGGCCTCGATCAGCACGTCCGGGGCCGGCGCGCCAGCGGCTTGCCGCGCAGCGTCACGCTCCGTCCAGTGAACCACCGTGACACCCGGACACCCGGCGGGCGCCATCCAGACCAGCGCCGAGGGCTCGTCGATCCAGAGGCGCACCTTTTCGCCCCGGCCCGCGAGTCCGGTCGCGAGCCGCCAGCAGACGCCGACGTCGCCATGGTTGTCGATCATCTTGCAGAAAATGTCCCAGCGCATCGCGGGATACTCTACAGCCCCCACTCGATTCACCGGAGACAGCATCCATGGCCCAGCACACGGCCGAAATCACCTGGCAACGCGGCGGCCAGGACTTCGTCGGCAATCGCTACAGCCGCCGCCATGCGATCCGCTTCGACGGCGGCGCCGAATGGACAGGCTCGTCGTCGCCGCATGTGGTGCCGGTCCCGCTGTCCGACCCCGCTGCCGTCGACCCCGAGGAAGCCTTCGTCGCCTCGCTGTCGAGCTGCCACATGCTGTGGTTCCTGTCGATCGCGGCTGCGCGGGGCTTCTGCGTGGAGAGCTATGTCGACCGGGCCGTCGGCCGGATGGGCGCCAACGCCGCAGGCAAGATCGCGATGACCGTGGTCACGCTGCGGCCGGAGGTACGGTTCTCCGGCGAGCGCCTCCCTTCCACTGCGCAGATCGAGGAAATGCATCACGCGGCGCACGACGAATGCTTCATCGCCAATTCCGTGAAGACCGAGGTCCGGTGCGAACCGGTGCCCGCGGATGCGGCTCCCCAGTAAACCGATGTCAGAGACACATTCCGAACAATTGCTCAATGAGGTCGCGGCACTGCCGCAACTGCCTGGCGTCTACCGTTATTTCGATTCGGCGGGGGCGGTGCTCTACGTGGGCAAGGCGCGCAACCTGAAGAAACGCGTCGCCAACTACTTCCAGAAGAACCACGCCGGCACCCGCATCGGCCACATGATCTCGAAGATCGCGCGCATGGAGACCACGGTGGTGCGCTCCGAAGCCGAGGCGCTGCTGCTAGAGAACAACCTGATCAAGACGCTCAAGCCGCGCTACAACATCCTGTTTCGCGACGACAAGAGCTATCCCTACCTGAAGATCGCCTCGCACGAGTTTCCGAGGCTGGCGTATTACCGCGGCTCGGTCGACCGCAAGCACCGCTACTTCGGGCCGTACCCGAGCGCCTGGGCGGTCAAGGAATCGATCCAGCTCCTGCAGAAGGTGTTCAGGCTGCGGACCTGCGAGGACACGGTCTACAGCAACCGCACACGGCCCTGTTTGCTCTACCAGATCAAGCGCTGCAGCGGGCCGTGCGTCGGCTACATCGCGCCGCCGGACTATGCGCAGGACGTGGCCAATGCCGAGGCCTTCCTCCTGGGCGATACGCAGGCGGTGCTCACCCAGCTCGAGGCGCGAATGATGGCGCATGCCGAGAAGCTCGAGTTCGAGCAGGCGGCCGAACTGCGCAACCAGATGTCGGCGCTGTCGCGCGTGCTGCACCAGCAGTCGGTCGAGATCGCGTCGGACAAGGACGTGGACATCCTGGCGGTCAAGGTCCAGGGCGGGAAGGCCTGCGTCAATCTTGCGATGGTTCGAGGCGGGCGGCATCTGGGCGACCGGGCGTACTTCCCGGTGCATGTCGAGGACGCTGCCCTGATACAGCACAGCGAGGGCGCAGGGGATGACGACGAGGCGCCCCCGCCCGCACCCGTCGAGGTGCAGGTGCTGGAGGCCTTCATCGCACAGCACTACATCGACGTGCCCGTACCGGCCACGCTGGTGCTCAGCGAGCTGGTGAGCCGCGAGCTGATCGAGGCCATCTCGCAGCAGGCCGGCACGCGCATCACAGCGGTGTTCCAGCCGCGCGAGCAGCGGCGGCATTGGCTGGAGATGGCGGGCAAGAATGCCAGCCTGCAGCTCGCGCGGCTGCTTGCCGAGGAAGGTTCACAACAGGCGCGCACCCGCGCGCTGGTCGATGCGCTCGAGCTCGCGCCGGATGACCTCGAGAATTTCCGTGTCGAGTGCTTCGACATCTCGCACACCGCCGGCGAGGCGACGCAGGCGTCCTGCGTGGTCTTCGAGCGTCACGCGATGCAGAACCGCGAATACCGCCGCTACAACATCGAAGGCATCACGCCCGGGGACGACTATGCCGCGATGCGGCAGGTGCTGCACCGCCGCTACGGCAAGCTCGCCGAGGCGATGGCCGCCGAGACCGACGCGCCGCCGGCCGGCGATGCGGCGGGTGCGGGCTCGGATGCGCCTGCCGGCACCCGGTCCGCGCGGATGCCGGACCTCGTGCTGGTCGACGGCGGCAAGGGGCAGGTGTCGATGGCACGCGAGGTGTTCAGCGAGCTCGGCCTGCCGCTGTCGCTGATCGTCGGCGTGGAGAAAGGCGAGGGCCGCAAGGTGGGCCTCGAGGAGCTCGTGTTTGCCGATGGCCGCGAGAAGGTCTATCTCGGTCGCGATTCGGCGGCGCTCATGCTGGTCGCGCAGATCCGCGACGAGGCGCACCGCTTTGCGATCACCGGCATGCGCGCCAAGCGCGCGAAGGTGCGTGTCGGCGGCAGCCAGCTGGAAGACATTCCGGGGATCGGACCCAAGCGTCGTGCGCGCCTCCTTCAACGCTTCGGCGGAATTCGCGGGGTCGCCGCAGCAAGTGTCGAAGACATCGCCTCGGTCGAAGGCATCGCGTTCGATCTCGCCGAGGAAATCTACAAGGCACTTCACTAGCCCGTCCCGAGGCGCGCACACTTCTTTGCGGGAGCTGCCGCGGAACCGGCTTTGCCGGGCCGCAGGCGGCGCCCCCTGCAAGGGGGTTGGCGGCTACGCGAAGCGAGCAAGCCTGGGGGTGTGCCTATGTCCTGCATATACTCGCCGTAATGTTCTGGACCCTGCCAACGATCATGACCTGGGCGCGCATCGTCGCGATTCCGCTGATCGTGGGTGTGTTCTACCTGCCGCTGTCGGAGCCGATGCGCAACCTCATCGCCACGGTGATGTTCATCGTGTTCGCGGCGACCGACTGGCTCGACGGCTTTCTCGCGCGCAAGCTCAACCAGACTTCCGCCTTCGGTGCCTTCCTCGATCCGGTCGCCGACAAGTTTCTCGTCTGCGCATCGCTGCTCGTGCTCGTGCATCTCAATCGCACCGATGTCTTCGTGGCGCTGATCATCATCGGCCGGGAGATCGCCATTTCGGCGCTGCGCGAATGGATGGCGCAGATCGGCGCCGGCAAGAGCGTCGCGGTTCACATGGTCGGCAAGATCAAGACCACGGTGCAGATGATTGCGATCCCGTTCCTGCTCTTCAACGGCATGCTTTTCGGCACGATCGACACGGGCGCGTGGGGGCAGTGGCTGATCTGGATCTCCGCGGTACTCACCGTCTGGTCGATGGTCTACTACCTGCAAAAAGCCATTCCCGAGATCCGGGCGCGCGCCAAATGATCGACACGGCCCGGCCGGCGGGCTGGTTGCGGGCCATGCCGGGGGTCTTCGTTCTGATCTGGAGCACCGGCTTCATCGTGGCGCGCTACGGCATGCCTTACGCGCCGCCGCTCAAGTTCCTGGTTGTGCGCTATGCGCTGTCGGTGATCTGCTTTGTCGCCTGGGTTGTGTTCGCGCGTGTCGCCTGGCCGCGCAACCGCGTGCAGTGGGGGCATCTCGCGGTCACCGGCGTGCTGATGCAGGCCGGATATCTGGGGGGTGTCTGGGCCGCCGTCAGGGCCGGCATGGGTTCGGGGCTCGTCGCGCTGCTCGTGGGTATCCAGCCGGTGCTCACCGCCGTCTGGCTGTCTTTGCGCGGCGGCGTGGTCACCGGTCGGCAATGGCTCGGCCTGCTGCTCGGCTTTGCGGGCCTGGTGCTCGTGGTGTGGCGCAAGTTGGAGCAGGGCGGCGAAGTGAGCCTGCTCACGATGTCACTGGCGATCACCGCGCTGCTCTCGATCACGGCGGGCACGCTCTACCAGAAGCGATTCGTGGCACCTTGCGACGTGCGGAGCGCCAACGCGATCCAGCTCGGCGCGGCGTTCATCGTCACCTTGCCCTTCGCGGCGATGGAGCACGAAAGCATCCAATGGAACCTCTCGTCGGGCGGCGCGATGGCGTGGTCGGTGCTCGCCTTGTCGCTTGGCGGCAGCTCGCTGCTCTACATGCTGATCCAGCGCGGCACCGCGACGGCGGTGACGAGCCTGCTCTATCTGGTGCCGCCGTGCACGGCCGTGATGGCGTGGATCCTGTTCGCCGAACCGATCACGGCGATGACGTTGGCCGGTATCGCGATGACGGCCGTGGGCGTGAGCCTCGCGGTCCGCGGCCAGCGCTGAGGGCCTTCAGGACGGGCGAGCGCCTGCGGCTTTCCACGGCTCGTTGCGAAAGCGCTCGACGAGGAAATCGATCAACAGCCGGACACGCTTCGGCGTCTTCGGGCGCCATGGCGCAATCCATTGGATGTCGGCGTCAGGCATCGCGAATTGAGGAAGCACGCGAACGAGCTGCCCCGAAGCCAGGTTGGGCGCGATATCCCAGAGACTTCGCAGCATCACGCCACGTCCGGCCAGACACCAATCGCGCACCAGTTCACCCGAATTGCTCGAAAGCGGGCCGCGCACGCGGACCCGGGCGCTGCTCCCCTCCTTGAGGTGGCGCAGCGTCCAGAGCGCGAATTCGCGTTCGTCGCCGCTGCTGTTTTCACGCGCCACCAGGCAATCGTGCGAAGCGAGCGACGCCACGTCGGACGGATGGCCTCGTCGCGCCAGGTAGGCCGGCGCAGCCGCGAGCACGCGCTGGTTGCGAGCGATGCGCCTGGTCACCCAATCGCCAGCATGGCGGGGCTGCGGCGCCCACAGCCACACTGCGCCGTCGTAGCCCTCGGCGCCGAGGTCGGGGAGCTTCTCCGCGAGCGTGAGCTGGATGTGCAGCCCTGGATGGCGCTCGTTGAACAAAGCCAGGGCCGGCCCGAGCCAGAGCCGGCCGAATCCGAAAGTCGCGACCAGCCGGATCGTGCCGCTCAGTTGGGTCTGGCGCTCGCCGAGCTCGTTCTCGAGTGCCGCAAAGCCATCGAGAAGGGCGCGGGCATGCAGGCACACCGCTTCCCCCTCCGCCGTGGCGCTCAGCCTGCGGGTCGTCCGGTCGAACAGCCGCTGTCCCAACCGGGCTTCGAGCGCGCCGAGCCGCTTGGTCACGACCGAGGGAACCACGTCGAGCGCGAGCGCTGCGGCGGCCAGGCTGCCGCGATCGCGGATGGCCACGACGAGTTCCAGATCGCTGCGTTCCATTACTGCCATTATGGAAAGTATCAATTGGCTGATTGTTGCTTGATGGGTTGATCAGGCGCAACGCAAAATGCGCGCATGCTCGATTCGTTTTCCTCCTTCGATCTCTCGCGCGACGGCGTGAGGCTGCACGGAAAAGCAGGGGGGCGCGGCGCGCCGCTGTTGCTGCTGCACGGGCATCCGCAGACGCATGCCATCTGGCATCGCGTTGCGCCGCTGCTGGCGGAACGGTTCAATGTGGTCATGATGGATCTGCGCGGCTACGGGGATTCAGGCCGGCCCGAAGCGGACGAAGGGCATGTTCGCTACAGCAAGCGGGAGATGGCGCTCGATGCGCTCTCGGTCATGCGCGCGCATGGCTTCGAGCGCTTCGGGGTGCTCGCGCACGACCGCGGCGCGCGCGTGGCGCATCGGCTGGCGGTGGATCATCCGCAGGCGGTGGAGCGCATGATGCTGCTCGACATCGCGCCGACGCTCGCGATGTACGAGAACACCACGGAAGCTTTTGCGCGCGCCTACTGGCATTGGTTCTTCCTGATCCAGCCGCCGCCGCTGCCGGAGGCGCTCATCGCTTCCGATCCGGCGCGCTATGTGCGCAGCGTGATGGGCAGCCGCCACGCGGGGCTCGGCCCGTTCGCGCCCGAGGCGCTTGCAGAGTACGAGCGATGCGCGGCCATCGACGGTACGGCACGCGCGATCTGCGAGGACTATCGCGCGTCGGCGACCATCGACCTCGAACATGATCGCGCCGACATCTTGGCCGGCCGCACGCTGGACATGCCGCTGCGCGTGCTGTGGGGCGCGCATGGCGTGGTGGGCCGGTGCTTCGACGTGCTCGCGCTCTGGCGCGAACGGGCGCAGGACGTCACCGGCGGCACACTGCCTTGCGGCCACTACATTCCCGAAGAAGCCCCCGCCGAACTGGTCGCCGAGGCGCTTTCGTTTTTCAACGCAACCCCGAAGGATTGAGACATGAGCACCCAACGAATCGCAGTCATCGCCGGCGACGGCATCGGCAAGGAAACCGTGCCCGAGGGTCTGCGCGTGCTCGACGCGGCAGCCCGCAAGTTCGGAATCGACCTGAAGTTCGATCACTTCGACTTCTCGAGCTGGGACTATTACGAGAAGCACGGGAAGATGCTGCCCGACAACTGGAAGGAGCAGATCGGTGGGCACGATGCCATCTTCTTCGGCGCCGTCGGCTGGCCCGAGAAGATCGCGGACCACGTGTCGCTCTGGGGCTCGCTGCTGCTGTTCCGGCGCGAGTTCGACCAGTACATCAACCTGCGGCCGGCGCGGCTGATGCCCGGCATCGTGGCGCCGGTGGTGCGCCGCGACGGCACGCCGAGGCAGCCGGGCGAGATCGACATGTACATCGTTCGTGAGAACACCGAGGGCGAGTACTCGAGCATCGGCGGCCGCATGTACGAAGGCACGGCGCGCGAGATCGTGGTGCAGGAAACGGTGATGTCGCGTTTGGGCGTGGACCGGGTGCTGAAGTTCGCGTTCGAACTCGCACAGGCGCGGCCGAAGAAGCACCTCACCAGCGCGACCAAGTCCAACGGCATCTCGATCACCATGCCTTACTGGGACGAGCGGGTCGCGGCGATGTCGAAGAACTATCCCGGCGTGAAGCTCGACAAGTTCCACATCGACATCCTCACCGCGCACTTCGTGCAGCGGCCGGACTTCTTCGATGTGGTGGTGGCGAGCAATCTCTTCGGCGACATCCTTTCGGATCTCGGTCCGGCCTGCACCGGCACGATCGGCATTGCCCCGAGCGCGAACCTGAATCCCGAGCGCACGACGCCTTCGCTGTTCGAGCCCGTGCACGGTTCGGCGCCGGACATCGCGGGCCAGGGCATCGCCAACCCGATCGGCCAGATCTGGTGCGGCGCGATGATGCTGGAGTTCCTCGGCCACAAGGCTGCGCACGATGCGATCCTGGCCGCGATCGAGAAGGTGCTCGACCCCCGAAGCGGCGCGCCGCGCACGCCCGACATCGGCGGAACCGGACGCACGATCGACCTCGGAAAGGCCATTGCGGAGGCCCTCTGAGAGGGCATCGCAAAAGGCCACTAGAATCGCGCTCCTCGTTGTGGTCTATGGGGTGAGTGTCTTATTGACACCCCGTAGACCAGTGGTTGTAATCCCTGTCGGCAGTGCGCTGCCGGCGCGTCAGAACTGTCACCCAATTCCAATTTGCACCTCGCGGCATTCGTCGCGAGGACGGGATCGCTTCTGACCCTGATCAACATTTTTTCTACAAGGGGCCCTTGTGAACAAGACCGAACTGATTGAGCACATCGCAAAAAACGCCGACATTTCCAAAGCAGCCGCTACGCGCGCACTCGAGTCCACCATCGGCGCCATTCGGACCACGCTCAAGAAAGGCGGCTCGGTGTCGCTCGTCGGTTTCGGTACTTTCGCTGTGGGCAAGCGTGCTGCGCGCACCGGTCGCAATCCGCGCACCGGCGACGCGATTAAAATCAAGGCCGCCAAGATTCCGAAGTTCCGTCCCGGCAAAGCGCTCAAGGACGCCTTGAACTGAGATCAATGTTTCCGGTGGGGTGCTTAGCTCAGCTGGTAGAGCGGCGCCCTTACAAGGCGTAGGTCGGGGGTTCGAACCCCTCAGCACCCACCACCCGATACAAAAGGCGAACAGAGCGTTCGCCTTTTTTGTTGCCGTTTCGCAATCCGTCAAAGAGAGTGCTCCAGCATGTTTGATTCCTTCCGCAAGTACAACAAGATCATCATGGGATTCTTGTTCTTGCTGATCATTCCGTCGTTCGTGCTGTTCGGCGTCAATCGCTACGAGGGAAGCGGCAAGGCCGAGAAGGTCGCTCGCGTGGATGGCGCCGACATCACGCGCCCGGAATGGGATCAGCAGCATCGCAACGAGGTCGACCGCATTCGCCAGCAGGCGCCGAACATCGAGCCGGCCCTGCTCGACTCGGATGCCGCGCGCTATGCCACGCTGGAGCGCATGGTGCGGGATCGCGTGCTGGCCGCCGCCGCAGCGAAGTCGAACATGGCGGTTTCCGAGGAACGGCTTGCCCGTCTCTTTGCCGAGAACAGCGGCCTCGCAGCCTTCCGCACGCCGGACGGCAAATTCGATCGCGAAGGCTTCCTGCGGGCTACCGGCCGCACGCCGGAACAGTACGAAGCCGCGATCCGTGCCGAACTCGCGACGCAGCAGGTGTCGCTCGGCATTTCCGGGACCGCATTCGCGAGCGCCGCACAGGCCGCGGCGACGCTCAATGCGTTCTATGACCGTCGCGAGATCCAGGTGGCGCTGTTCAAGCCGGCCGATTTCGCTTCCAAGGTCAGTGTCAGCGACGCCGACATGCAGGCTTTCTACAAGGATCATTCCGCGCAGTTCCAGGCGCAGGAAGAAGCCAATGTGGAATACCTCGTGCTCGATCTCGAAGCGGCCAAGAAGAACATCGCGATCAGCGAAGCGGATCTCCGCAGCTACTACGACCAGAACAGCGCCCGATTCGGCAGCAAGGAAGAGAGGCGCGCGAGCCACATCCTGATTGCCGCGCCGGCGAGTGCGCCCGCCGCGGAGCGCGAGAAGGCGCGTGCAAAGGCGGAGGAACTGCTTGCTGAAGTCCGCAAGGCGCCCGCCACTTTCGCGGAAGTGGCACGCAAGAATTCGCAGGATCCCGTTTCCGCGGAAAAGGGCGGCGATCTCGACTTCGTGACGCGAGGCGCCACAGTCAAGCCTTTTGAGGATGCACTGTTCGCGCTCAAGAAAGGCGATATCAGCAATGTTGTCGAAACCGAATTCGGCTTCCACATCATCCACCTGAACGATATCAAGCCGGCGGTGGTGCCACCGTTCGAAAAGGTCCGCGCCACCATCGAGAACGAAGTCCGCAGCCAGCAGGCCACTCAGGAGTTCGCCAAGGCGGCCGAAACATTCACCGACATCGTCTACCAGCAGCCCGACAGCCTGAAGCCTGCTGCGGAAAAGCTGAATCTCACCATCCAGACCGCGAACAACGTCCGACGGGTGCCCCTGCCGGGCGGCTCGGGCCCGCTGGCAAACCGGAATTTCCTGAACGCGCTTTTCGCGCCCGATTCGCTCGAGCGCAAGCACAACACCGAAGCGATCGAGATCGGCGCGAACCAGCTCGCGGCCGGGCGCGTGACTCAGTACTCGCCGGCGCGTGCGCTGCCGTTCGATGAGGTCAAGGACAAGGTCCGCGCCCAGCTCGTTGCGGAGCGTTCGGCGGCCCTCGCGAAGGCGGAGGGTACGGCCAAGCTGACGGCCTGGCAGGCCAATCCGGCCGGCGCCGCGTTCGGTTCGCCTGTCACGGTCTCGAGGCTGGAAACGCAATCCCAGCCGCCGCAAGTCATCGAGGCCGCGCTGCGTGCCGACAGTGCCAAGCTGCCGGCGCTGGTGGGTGCCGATCTGGGGGCGCAAGGCTTCGCTGTCGTGCGTGTCGTGAAGGCCGTGCCGCGCACGCCGCCCACGCCGGAAGTGGCCAAGCAGGAAAGCGAGCAGTACGGACAAGCTGTCGGCGCAGCCGAGACGGCTGCCTACTACGACATGCTGAAGAACCGCTTCAAGGCCGAAATCTTGGTGCCGAAGCCATCGGATTCCGCCATCAGCGCCGAAAGGTAGTTTTTCACGCTACAATAGCTGGCTCTGCGGTGGCTGTAGCTCAGTTGGTAGAGTCCCAGATTGTGATTCTGGTCGTCGTGGGTTCGAGTCCCATCAGCCACCCCAAACTGCATTGATCAAAAGCGCCGACCCTCGGGTCGGCGCTTTTTTTTGTGCGCCTCGTTTGCTGCAATTCGAATTTCAATTAGAATTTTTGCTTTCCAATTCGGAGGATTCGCACCGATGGCCTCAACCCTTGCCGACATCAATTCCCAGATCAAGAAGCACGACGAGCAGATTGCGCAATTGCGCAAGCAAGCCGAAGAGCTCAGAAATCAAGAACGGGCTGGCGTGATCGAGGAAGTGCGCAAGAAGATCGCCGAATACGGTTTGACGGCCTCCGATCTGAAACTCGCAGTGCGCGGCGGCAGAAGGAGCGTGGTCGCGGCACCGGCAAAGGCGGCTGCAAAGTACCGCAGCCCGACCGGAGAAACCTGGTCTGGCGGCCGCGGTCGCAAGCCGCGCTGGGTGACGGAGGCGTTGGCTGCGGGCAAATCGCTGTCCGATTTCGAAATCAAGTAAGCCTTGCGCTTGAGCTAAAAAGCCCGCGATTCGCGGGCTTTTTTATTGGTTTGCCGTGTGACGCGTCAGTTGACGAGGACCAGCTTGCCCTTCACGCCGCGCGAGCCCATGTGTGCGTAGGCGGCCTTGAGGTCCGCCATGGGCATGGTGCTGTCGATCACCGGCTTGATCTTGCCCTGGCCGTACCATTTGGCCAATTCGGCCATCATCTGTGCATTGGCCTTGGGTTCGCGCTTGGCGAAATCTCCCCAGAACACGCCGACCAGCGACGCGCCCTTGAGAAGGGCCAAATTCAGCGGCAGCGAGGGAATGGGGCCAGCGGCGAAACCGACGACCAGATAGCGGCCACGCCACGCGATCGACCGGAATGCGGGCTCGGCGAATTCGCCGCCCACCGGGTCGTATATGACATCCGGTCCTTTGCCATCGCTCGCAGCCTTGACCGCGTCGCGGAATGCATTGGGAAGACCGTGCGTCGTGTAGTTGATCGTCGCATCCGCACCAATGGACCGGCAAAGTTCGCATTTCTCGTCTGTGGAGGCCGCGGCAATCACCTTGGCGCCCGCCGCTTTTGCAATCTGAATTGCGGCCGTGCCGACGCCGCCAGCCGCGCCGAGAACCAGGACGGTTTCACCCGCCTTCAATTGGGCGCGATCCATCAGTGCGTGCCACGACGTCGCGTAAATCATGATGAATGCGGCCGCGTCGACATAGCCAAATCCATCGGGCAAGGGCATGCACAAGGCGGCCGGTGCGAGCGTGTGCGTTCCGAACCCGCCGGTGCCGGAAAGACATGCGACGTTCTGGCCCACGCGCAGGTCCTTGACACCTTCTCCGACCGCAGCGATCACGCCGGCATATTCGGACCCCGGCACGAAAGGCAGCGGGGGCTTGATCTGGTATTTGTTCTGAACGATCAGAAGGTCGGGAAAGTTCAGGCTGGCGGCCTTGATTTCGATCAGGACCTGACCCGGGCCGGGCTGGGGCGTCGGCAGTTCTTTCCATGTCAGCGCGTCGACGCCGACGGGGTTTTCGCAGAGCCATGCATGCATGCTCGTGTCTCCTGTAGATAGGACAGTGATGATTGAGAGTGCGGGGCATGATAGGCCTCGGCCGATGACGGCGTTGTCCCAGTCGTGACGCACCTGCCGCCTACAATCTTGCGGACTCCCAGACGCCATGAAGATACTTATTTCAAACGACGACGGTTATCAGGCCCCAGGCATCGTGGCGCTGCACGATGCGTTGAAGGATGTGGCCGACGTCGAGGTGGTCGCGCCCGAGCACAACAACAGCGCGAAGTCCAACGCGCTGACGCTGGCGGCGCCGCTGTATGTGCATGCTGCGCACAACGGCTTCAGGTACGTGACCGGAACGCCCGCCGACTGCGTGCACATCGCTTTGAAGGGCTTGCTCGACTACAAGCCCGACCTTGTGGTCTCGGGCATCAACAACGGCGCCAACATGGGCGACGACACGATCTACTCGGGAACAGTCGGCGCAGCGATGGAGGCCTATCTGTTCGGTATCCCGGCCATTGCCTTTTCCCAGATCGAAAAGGGTTGGGCGCATATCGATGCAGCCGCGAGCGCTGCGAGAAGACTTGTCCAGCAGATCGAGCGCGAGAAGATGATCGGAGGCCCTGCCTTCCTGCTCAACGTCAACATCCCCAATCGGCCGTTCGAAGAACTGAAGCCGGTGAAGGTGTGCCGTCTCGGCCGTCGTCATGCGGCCGAAAAGGTGATCACTCAGGACAGCCCGCGTGGCGAGACCATGTACTGGATTGCCGGCGCCGGCGGTGCCAAGGACAGCGGCGAGGGCACCGATTTCCATGCGACCGCAGCGGGCCATGTTGCACTGACCCCACTGCAGATCGACCTGACCGACCACGCCCATCTCGGCCACTGGCGAGACACGGTGGCTCGGCTCGGCGAGTCTCTCTGATATGGCAGGCCAACGTCCCGGATTTCCGGCGCGGCTGACGACCGGGGCGCCTGCGACAGTTCGCGGACGGACTCCCGCCCCGCCTCCGAGACCCACGGTGCATGCGACACCGTCGATGGCATCGGAAGCCGTGCGCACCCGCATGGTGCAGCGTCTTGCTCGGCAAGGCATCGCCGATGCGCGTGTGCTGCGTGCAATGGGTACTGTCGAGAGACATATGTTTGTCGATAGTGCGCTGGTCAATCAGGCGTACGAAGACACCAGCCTGCCGATCGGACTGGGCCAGACCATCTCCAAGCCCAATGTCGTGGCGCGCATGATCGAGTTGCTGCTCGGTGCGCCCTCGCTGGCGAACAAACCGGCTGATCGACTGGGCCGCGTCCTCGAGATCGGCACGGGTTGCGGCTACCAGGCCGCGGTACTGAGTCATGTGGCAACCGAGGTCTATAGCATCGAGCGTCTGCGCGGTCTTCACGAACGCGCGCGCGCGAACCTGCGGCCGTTTCGTCTCGCGACCGTTCACCTCTTGCTGGGGGATGGCATGGTGGGTTATGCCAAGGGTGCACCGTATGCCGGCATCATCGCTGCGGCTGGCGGGGAAGCGGTGCCAGAGGCATGGATTGCGCAGCTTGCCGTGGGTGGCCGCATCGTCGCGCCGACCCAGTCATCGACAGGTGGACAAGCCCTCGTCGTCATCGACAAAACCGCACGTGGGACAGAGCGCCGCGTTCTTGAGGCGGTTCACTTTGTCCCCCTAAAATCGGGAATTGCTTGAAGGAAGAACACATGCAGGGTATTGGCAATCGGGGCTGGCTTGCCGGCATGACGCTGGCAGTTGCGCTCGTGATTGTGGGATGTTCGACGCCGAGCGGACCAGTGCCTGTCGAGGATCGCGGTGCGATGACGCGCGCGCCGGCTACAGGTGCGACGAGCGCGCAGCCTGGGATCGGGGTTCCGCCGATCACCACCGATCCGTCGGGCAAGCCGCTGCCTGGCATCGAGAACTACGGCAAGCCCGGCTACTACGCGGTGCGCCCCGGCGACACGATTCGCCGTATCGGCGCGGAGACGGGTCAGAGCTGGCAGAACATCGCGAAGTGGAACAACCTCGACAATCCTGACCTCATCGAAGTGGGGCAGGTTTTGCGCGTGATCCCGCCTGTAGGTGCGGCCGCGGCGACGACATCGGCGCCGCCAGTCGCGTCGACCACAGATGCATCGGGCAATCGAGCAGCGACGCAACCGATCGTCGCGCCCGCCACGGCTGCAGCGGCCGCGTCGTCGGCCAATGCAACAACCAACGGCGCCGCCAAGCCACCCATGCCGGTGACCGCATCGCCCACGCCACCCGCAGCGGCGGCATCGGGTGACGAAGACGTGGGTTGGATCTGGCCCGCGCAAGGCACCTTGATCGCAGGCTTCGACGAGGCCAAGAACAAGGGTCTCGACATCAGCGGCAAGGCCGGTGATTCGGTTCTCGCGGCTGCTGACGGCCGCGTGGTCTATGCGGGTGCGGGTTTGAGGGGCTACGGCAATCTCATCATCCTGAAGCACAACAACACCTATCTGACCGCTTACGCGCACAACCGAACGCTGCTCGTCAAGGAAGACCAGTCCGTGCAAAAGGGACAGAAGATTGCCGAGATGGGCAACAGCGACGCTGATCGCGTCAAGCTGCACTTCGAAATCCGCCGACAGGGCAAGCCGGTCGATCCGGCGCGGTACCTGCCGCCACGCTGACGTGCCATGGCCAGCGCCCGCCCTTATCGCACTCCGGTCGTGCGGCGAGCGGCGGGCAACGGCGGGACATCGGTGCATGCTGGCGAATCCGGAAACACGAACGCCCACGATCCGATCGATGGCATCCCGGGCGAAGGTCGCGACGAGAAGCTGCGCAGCGGCGCCGCTGTCGACCTGTCGGGCGAGAGCGGCGATTCGTTGACGCTCTATCTGCGCGAGATTCGCCGGACCGAGCTGTTCACCCCCGAGGAAGAGTATCGAACGGCGTGCGCCGCGCGGGAGGGGGATTTCGCCGCCCGCCAATCGATGATCGAGCACAACCTTCGTCTCGTGGTGAACATTGCCAAAGGCTATCTCGGTCGCGGCGTGCCGATGGCGGATCTGATCGAGGAAGGCAATCTCGGGCTGATGCATGCGATCAACAAGTTCGAGCCCGAGCGGGGGTTCCGCTTTTCGACCTATGCGACCTGGTGGATCCGGCAATCGATCGAGCGCGCCGCGATGATGCAGGCGCGTGCGATTCGCCTGCCGGTTCATGTGGTGCGCGAGCTGCAACAGGTGATGCGCGCACGCCGAACGCTGGAGGGCGACCCCGAGTTCCTTGCCCTTCGGCCTGATGGCATTCGCGTCGAGGATGTCGCCGCGCTGCTTGGCCGCGGGATCCAGGAGGTGGCCGATCTCCTCGCGCTCGCCGAAGCACCCCGGTCGCTGGATGCAGGCAGTGATCGTGGTGAAGACAGCTTCACCCTTGCCGACACTGTGGCGTCGGACGATGAGGGGGGTGATCCCACCGGCGTCACTCAAACGCATGAAGTCGAGCGGCTTCTCGATCAATGGATCCGCGTCCTCACCGAGCGCGAGCGTGAAGTTCTCGAAGGCCGCTACGGCTTGCATGACCGCGATCCCGAAACGCTCGAGGTGTTGAGTGTTCGTCTCGGTCTGACGCGGGAGCGTGTAAGGCAGATTCAGAACGAAGCGCTCGCCAAGATGCGGCGTCAACTGGCACGTGCTGGCGTACAGCGCGACGCGCTTCTTTGAGCTCGGGGGGCAAAGCCGCTGCCTGAGACAATCGGGGCATGACGGATTCGAAAGTGAAGAACGAGGAGCAGCAGCGCTCCAACGATGAATGGCTGCAGGTTGAATCGCTCGACCTCGATGCGCAAGGCGTGGCGCACAAGGCCAACGGCATGGTTGTGTTCATCGAAGGTGCATTGCCCTTCGAGCAGGTGCAGCTCAATGTGCATCGCAAGAAAAACAATTGGGAGCAGGGCACGGTCACGAAGATCGGCCGTGAGTCCTCCCAGCGCGTGCGGCCCGGCTGCCCGCACTTCGGACTGCATGCCGGCGCCTGCGGTGGCTGCAAGATGCAGCACCTCGATGCCGCCGCGCAAGTCGCCGTGAAGCAGCGTGCGCTGGAAGACAACCTCTGGCACTTGGGCAAGGTCCGGCCTGAAAACATCCTGCGCCCGCTCGAGGGGCCCGCGTGGCACTACCGCTATCGCGCGCGCCTTTCGGTGCGGCACGTGATCAAGAAGGGCACGGTGCTCATCGGGTTCCATGAGCGCAAGAGCCGCTATCTGGCGGACATGAAGGTGTGCCCCGTGTTGCCGCGGCAGGTCAGCGACATGCTGATGCCGCTGCGCGACCTGATCGGCTCACTGGATGCGCGTGATACGTGTCCGCAGATCGAGCTTGCCTGCGGAGATGCGTCGGAAGGTCTTGGGCTGGGCGTGATTGCGCTGGTGCTGAGGCACCTGGATCCCCTGTCCGGCGCGGACGTCGATCGCCTGAAGGCATTCGCAGCGCAGCACCAGGGCGTGCAATGGTGGCTGCAGGCCAAGGGGCCGGACACCGTCAAGCTGCTCGAGGAAGGTGGCCCGGCACTGGCCTACGAGTTGCCCGAGTTCGGCGTCAGGATGCCGTTCAAGCCGACGGATTTCACCCAGGTCAATCCGCACATCAATCGGGTTCTCGTCAGCCGTGCGCTCCGGTTGCTCGACGTTCAACCGCACGAGCGGGTCATCGACTGGTTCTGCGGCCTGGGTAATTTCACGCTGCCGCTGGCAAGTCGCGCGCGCGAGGTGCTGGGCATTGAAGGCAGCGACACGCTGGTGGCTCGCGCAACAGAGAATTTCGAACGGAACCGTCCCGCCACGGCGGCCCGGCGCGCACTGGCTGCGACCAGCTTCGTCGCGCGCAATCTCTTCGAGATGACGCCCGAAATGCTCGTCGCTGATGGCGCCGCCGAAAAGTGGCTGGTCGATCCGCCCCGCGAAGGCGCGTTTGCACTGGCGAAGGCGGTGGCGGACCTGCATCAGCAGCCGGAATTGAGGGCAGGCTGGGTGCCGCCGAAGCGGATCGTCTATGTGAGCTGCAATCCCTCGACACTGGCCCGCGACGCCGGCCTGCTCGTCCATCAGGCGGGCTATCGATGCGCGTTCGCGGGTGTCGTCAACATGTTCCCCCACACCGCACACGTCGAGTCGATCGCGGTCTTCGATCTGGCATGAAAAAAGGGTCCGTCAGGACCCTTTTTTTCGCAAGGCGAGTCGCTGCTTTGACGTCAGTCGCGCTCGCCGCCCAGGATACCCAGCAGGGCCAGGAGGCTCTGGAAGACGTTGAACAGGTCAAGATAGAGCGCCAGGGTAGCGCTGATGTAATTGGTTTCGCCGCCGTCGATGATCTGCTTGAGGTCGGACAGCATGTACGCGGAGAAGATGCCGATCGCAGCGACCGAAATGGCGAGCATGCCGGCGGTCGAGCCGATGAAGACATTGATGATCGCGCCGATCATCAGCACCATCGCGCCGACGAACAGCCACTTGGACATGCCCGACAGGTCGCGCTTGACAACCGTTGCGAGCGAGGCCATCACGAAGAACACGCCGGCCGTGCCGCCGAACGCGGTCATGACGAGCTCGGGGCCGTTCTTGAACCCCAGCACCATCGCGATCAGGCGCGAGAGCATCAGGCCCATGAAGAAGGTGAAGCCCAGGAGGACGGGTACGCCGGCGCCGGAATTCTTGGTCTTCTCGATCGCGAAGATGAATCCATACGCGCCAACGAGGAACACGATCAAGCCAAGGCCGCCGGTGAGCGAGCGGGTGATGCCGGTGGCCACCCCGAGCCATGCGCCGAGGACCGTCGGCAGCAGACTCAAAGCGAGCAGCCAGTAGGTGTTGCGCAGGACGCGATGACGCTCTGCCTGAGGCAGTGTCTGGCCGTAGCCGACGGAGGTGGCGAGTGTGTTGACAGGGTCGTTCATTGCTGAAACTCCACGAATATGCAGCACTGTTGCAGTTGGGGCGCATTCTAGGACGCGACAAGAGGCGGGAAAAACAAATACCTGAATTGAAACGGACTTAGCGCGTCCGGGGTTCGACCCTGTGCGAGCGCTATGCTTGCAGGTTGCGCAACTTTTTCGGACGACCCATGAAAACCAAATCTTTCCTCGAACTGGCCGACGTCAAGGCGATCGCCGCAGCGGCCGAAGCCGAAGCGGTCAAGAACAACTGGGCCGTGACCATCGCGATCGCCGACGACGGCGGCAATTTGCTGTGGCTGCAGCGGCTCGACGGCGCCGCTGCGCTTTCCTCGCACATCGCGCCGGCCAAGGCCCATACCGCTGCGATGGGACGCCGTGAGAGCAAGACCTACGAGGACATGATCAACGGCGGTCGGACGTCCTTCCTCACCGCGCCCGGCGTCCAGGGCCTGCTCGAAGGCGGCGTGCCGATCGTGAAGGATGGACACGTCATCGGTGCCGTTGGCGTGAGCGGTGTCAAATCCAATGAGGACGCGCAGATCGCGCGAGCCGGGATCGCGGCACTCGGTCTTTGATCGTTCGATCACCTCAAGCAAGAACGCCGACCCTGGGTCGGCGTTTTTCATTGCTGCGTCATGGTGGAAAAAAGTGCTTGGCTAGTCGGCGAACCGTTGGCTAGCAAAAAACGACCCTCGGAGATGGTCTCCTCGAGTCGCCCCACGATGAAACTTGCGCGAGGGGCGAGCTGACGCTATTTGGTCAGGATCAGCTTGCCGAACTTGGTGGCTTGCAGTCGATAGAGCGAGCCGTTGTGCATGATGCCGACGGTCTTGTTGCCCTTGAGAAGCTCAGTGCTTTCGACGAGGGGCGCAGGGCGCGCTGCCGACTCACCGGAAGCGCGACCGCCGCCGGACTGGTCCAGCGAAGGATGGTTCAGGACGGAAAAGGCATTCGGCGTGGCTTGCATCTTGAAAATCCCGTTTATCGAAGCGATTTGCAAATGATAATGATTCGCAATAAAAAGTCAATCGCGGCGATAGATTTTTTCGCTGAGCGCGTTCTCTCGGCGTCTCTTCACTTCGACTCCGGCTCGGTCACGAAGCCGATCTTGCGCACGCCGGCTTCCCGAGCCGCCGACATGGCCTGGGCGACACGTTCGTAGCGCACCGCCTTGTCGCCGCGAATGTGCAGTTCGGGCTGAGGATCCTTCGCGCCTTCTGCGGCCATGCGCGACTTCATTTCGGCATCGTCGATCTTCTGCTCATTCCAGTAATAGCTGCCATCGGCAGCCACCGTGAACAGAATGTTCTGCGGCTTGGTCTGCTCCGGTTCGCTGCTCGCGCGCGGCAGATCGATGTTCACCGCGTGCTTCATGACCGGCACGGTAATGATGAAGATGATCAGCAGGACCAGCATGACGTCGACCAGCGGCGTCATGTTGATCTCGTTCATCACTTCATCCGGTTCGTCCTGTGTTCCGAAGGCCATGATGATCAGCCTTTCTTGAGCGCGACGACCGTGGCTTCGCCACCGCTTTGAACGCGCGCACCGGTCACGAAGTAGGCATGCAGGTCGTGGGCGAAGCTGTTGAGCTTGGTCAGCACGAACTTGTTGCCGCGGACGAGGGCGTTGTATCCGAGCACGGCGGGAATCGCGACCGCCAAGCCCAGCGCCGTCATGATCAGCGCCTCCCCGATGGGACCGGCGACCTTGTCGATCGTGGCCTGGCCGGCGGAGCCAATGCTCATGAGCGCGTGATAGATGCCCCACACCGTGCCGAACAGGCCGATGAACGGCGCTGTCGAACCCACCGATGCCAGCACGGCCAGACCGGTCTGCAGGCGAGCGGTGAATTCGTCGATCCCGTTGCGAAGTGCGCGCGTGATCCAGTCGCTCACGTCGAGCGCGTCATGCAGATGCGCCTTGGTGTTGCGATGGTGCGCCGCGGCTTCGCGGCCTTCGAGCGCCAGCGCGCGGAAAGGATTGCCGTCGTCCTTGCCCAGTTTGTTCAGTGCGGTCGCGAAGTCTTCGCTGTGCCAGAAATCCTGCGAGTGCTTGGCAAGTCGCTTGTACCGGATGACGTCCAGCGCCTTGATCAGGATGACGATCCAGGATGCGAGCGACATGCCGATCAACAGCACAGCCACGGCCTTGGTAACGAAGTCACCCTGATGCCAAACGTTCATCAGGCCAAATTGGGAATCCATACGAAGCTACTCCAGAAAAATCAGTTGAGAACCCAGTTGATCGGGACGTTAAATTCCATTTGTTCGACGACGCCATTGCGTTTGCCCGGCACGTAGCGCCAGCTCATGACGGCTTGGCGCGCCGCCTCGTCCAGCCGCTCATAGCCACTTGACCGGAAAATACTGGCCTGCTTGGGCAGGCCGTCCACTCCGATCAGGACGCGCACGGTCGTCTTGCCCTGTTCGCCGAGGCGCTTGCTCATGGCCGGATACACCGGTTTCGGGTTCTGCAGGTAATCGGCATTGCTCGACGGCAATTGAACCGAAGGCGGTGCCGGCGGCGCGGGTGGAGGGGCTGGTGGCTCCGGCGGCGCGGGTGCCGCGATGGGGGCCTGTGGCGGAGGTGGTTCGAGGCTGCCAGTCGGCGCGTTGGGCGCTGGCTTCGGCTCACGAATCGCCTGGGGCCGAGGCGGCGGAGGCGTCTTGGTGACCTGCCGCTTGGGCTCTGGCGGGGGAGGCGGCGGCGGTGGCGGTTCCTTGGGCTTGGGAGGCTCGACGAATTCGCTGAGGATCTCGACGGGAATCACGACTTCAGCCGCGCGGCGCAGGAGCCCGCTCTGCAATGCCCAGAGGGCGGCGACGTGGAACAGCACCACGCTGCCCGCAATGACGACGTTTCGCGAGAGCCCGAGGGCGGAAGGGGGGGCTGAAAAGCGGTCAGACACGATGAGCCATTGGAGTGCGAGCACCGTTGGAGGTGCCCGTCGCAGCAAAACCGCTACGAGTTATTTGCGAAAGATCCACCAGACCGAGCTGGCGACAAGGATCAGACTGCCGCCGAGGGCCGCGAAGAGTTCCATGCTTTGCTTTCCTTGATGGAATTGGCAAGCTGGATCGCTGTCGGGCCGGTGTCGCGATGGAGGGCTGCGATCGGATGCGAGGCGCTGCATTGAGCGACCACTTCACGTGCGCAACCTTCGCATTGGCCGCATTGGGTGGCAACTCCGAGTTCAAACTGAACTTCGTCGAACGTCATGCCGGCTCGCACGTGGCGTGCGATTTCACGGTCGGAGACTCGGCGGCATACGCAAACGATCATGGCCTGTAAGCGAGTGGCTGGCTGTGCTGAAGAGGACTCGATTATAAATACGAATTCTTCGCATTTGCAATAACTATCAGTCTCGCAGGGCAGTCGTCTCGGTGGGGCTCAGTGCCTGTCGCGAAAGGGGATCGAGGGAAGGAATTCCGGCTCGCCGCGCTTGAACCGGCCCGCGCCCGGCCGCCAAGGACCGGGACGCGTGAGGTGACGAAGAGACTTACTCGATCTCACCCATCTGCGATTGCAGATAGTTCTGCAGCCCGACCTTGCCGAGCAGGTCGATCTGCGTTTCGAGGAAGTCGATGTGTTCCTCGGTGTCGTCCAGTATTTCCTGGAGGATGTCGCGCGACACGTAGTCACGTACTGCCTCGCAGTGCGCGATGCCGGCCTTGATCGTGGCTTGCGCGCCCATTTCCGACTTGAGATCGCATTCGAGAATCTCGGGTACGTCTTCGCCGACGTTCAGCTTGGCGAGATCCTGAAGATTCGGAAGCCCGTCGAGCATGAAGATGCGGTCCATCAGCTTGTCCGCATGCTTCATTTCGCCGATGGATTCTTCGTATTCCTTCTTGGCCAGCTTGTCGAAGCCCCAGTGCTTCAGCATCCGGTAGTGGAGGAAGTACTGGTTGATCGCGGTGAGCTCATTCTTGAGTTGAGCCTGTAGATGATCGATGACTTGTGGGTCGCCCTTCATGGTCTTTTCCTTGTTCTTGAAACGGTGAATTGTGAACGCGTTCAGACGGGCCGCAAGCAATCCCATGCGGGGGCACTCTGCATGCGTTTGAGGCTGATAGGCGTTCGCATTCGGGTTCTCCGGCCGCTCCCCGGACATAGGGGCACCCAATAGATTTGATAGAAAGTGGCTATCGGTGAGTGCGTATTAGTAGTTATACTGATGGCTCGCCTTTTTCATTAGCCAACTAGGAACTCATCAATGTCCCTGATCAATACTGAAGTCGTCCCGTTCAAGGCCACCGCCTATCACAATGGCAAGTTCGTGCCCGTCTCCGAAGAGAGCTTCAAGGGCAAGTGGTCTGTTGTCGTGTTCTATCCGGCTGACTTCACCTTCGTGTGCCCGACCGAACTCGGCGACCTCGCCGACAACTATGCCGAGTTCCAGAAGCTGGGCGTCGAAATCTACGGCGTGTCGACCGACACCCACTTCACGCACAAGGCGTGGCACGACACCTCGGAAACCATCGGCAAGGTCAAGTACCCGCTGATCGGCGACCCGAGCCAGCAGCTGGCACGTGCCTTCCAGGTCCTGATCGAAGAAGGCGAAGACGCCGGCCTCGCATACCGCGGCACCTTCGTGATCGATCCCAGCGGCAAGATCAAGACGATCGAAGTGCATGACAACGGCATCGGCCGCGACGCTGCCGAACTCCTCCGCCGCGTGAAGGCCGCGCAGTACGTTGCGGCTCACCCGGGCGAAGTCTGCCCCGCCAAGTGGACCGAAGGCGCCGAGACGCTCAAGCCTTCGTTCGACCTGGTCGGCAAGATCTAAGCCGCCTTTCCGCGCCGTGGCCCGGGCGCGCAAGCTCCCGGGCCTTTTTGTTCCCATTTGCATTTAAGAAGTGAGTCCACATGCTCGACGCAGGCACCAAATCGCAACTCAAAAGCTATCTCGATCGCATCACTCAACCGGTCGAAATCGTCGCCTCGCTCGACGACAGCAAGGCGTCCAGCGATGTTCAGTCTCTGTTGAAGGACGTGGCGGAATCGTCTTCTCTCATCAAGGTCGTTGAAAGCCGCGACGACAACCATCGCAAGCCGTCCTTCTCGATCAATCGCCCCAGCCAGAACAACGGCCCCCGCTTTGCCGGGCTGCCGATGGGGCATGAATTCACCTCGCTGATCCTGGCGCTGCTCCAGGTCGGCGGCTATCCGCCGAAAGTCGAGCAAGCCGTGCTCGAACAGATCCGCGCGCTCGACGGCGACTTCGAATTCGAAATCTATATCTCCCTGACCTGCCACAACTGCCCGGACGTCGTGCAGGCGCTCAACCTGATGGCAGTTCAGAACCCGCGCATCAAGACGACGATGATCGACGGCTCGCTGTTCCAGGACGAGGTCAAGGAACGCCAGATCATGGCGGTGCCGACGGTGTTTCTCAACGGCACCGAATTCGGCCAAGGTCGCATGACACTGGAGGAAATCCTCGCGAAGCTCGACTCGAGCGGCGTGGAACGCGAGGCGAAGAAGATCGCCGCGAAGGACCCCTTCGATGTCCTCATCGTCGGTGGCGGTCCGGCCGGCGCGGCCGCCGCGGTGTACGCGGCGCGCAAGGGTATCCGCACGGGTGTGGCCTCCGAGCGCTTCGGCGGCCAGGTACTCGACACCATGGGCATCGAGAACTTCATTTCGATCAAGGAAACCGAAGGCCCCAAGTTCGCGCTCGCGCTGGAAGAGCACGTGCGTGACTACGACGTGGACATCATGAACCTGCAACGTGCTTCGGCCCTGGTGCGCTCCGGCGACCTGATCGAGGTCAAGCTCGAGAGCGGCGCATCGCTGAAGAGCCGTTCGGTCGTGATCTCGACCGGCGCGCGCTGGCGCAACATCAACGTGCCGGGCGAGCACGAATACAAGAACAAGGGGGTGGCCTACTGCCCGCACTGTGACGGTCCGCTGTTCAAGGGCAAGCGCGTTGCGGTGATCGGCGGCGGAAACTCGGGCGTCGAAGCGGCGATCGACCTCGCGGGCATCGTGGGTCACGTCACGCTGATCGAGTTCGACACGCAACTGCGTGCCGACGCGGTGCTGCAGCGCAAGCTGCACAGCCTCGCGAACGTCACGGTCATCACCAACGCGCAGACGACGGAAATCAATGGCGACCAGCAGAAGGTCAATGGACTGACCTACAAGGACCGCGCGACCGGCGAAAGCCGTCGGGTGGATCTGGAAGGCGTGTTCATCCAGATCGGGCTTGTTCCGAACACCGACTGGCTCAAGGGATCGGTCGAACTGTCGAAGCACGGCGAAATCATCGTCGACGCGCGCGGCCAGACCTCGGTGCCCGGCGTGTTTGCCGCGGGCGATGCGACGACCGTGCCTTTCAAGCAGATCATCATCGCGGCCGGCGAAGGTGCAAAGGCGGCCCTGAGCGCCTTCGATCACCTGATCCGCACGTCCGCCCCTGCCGAAGAAACCGTACCAGCCTGACTTTCAGGGCCGGCGCAGCCAGGCCCTTTCGGGGAACACCGCGGAACCGGCTCCGCCGGGCCGCTGGTGTTGCCCCCGGCAGGGGGTGCCCGAACCACACGAAGTGGGCGAGGCTGGGGGCGAGCTAGTACGACAGGCGCTCCGGCCGCAATTCCTGCAGGATCGTCGTTGCGATCTCTTCGATCGACTTGGTGGTCGTCGACAGCCAGCGGATGCCCGCGCGTCGCATCATGGCCTCGGCCTCGCTGACTTCATGCCGGCAGTTCTCGATGCTGGCGTAGCGGGAATTCGGCCGCCGCTCGTTGCGGATTTCGGCCAGCCGCTCCGGCTGGATCGTCAGGCCGAAGATCTTCTTGCGGTGCGGCAGCAAGGCAGGGGGCAGTTGCCTGCGATCGAAGTCTTCCGGGATCAGCGGGTAATTGGCAGCCTTGAGCCCGTGCTGCATGGCCAGGTAGAGCGACGTCGGCGTCTTCCCGCTACGGCTGACGCCGACCAGGATGACGTCGGCGCTCTCGAGGTCGCGGTTGCTCTGCCCGTCATCGTGGGCCAGGCTGAAATCGATCGCCTGGATGCGTTCGTTGTATTCCTTGCTCTTGCTCACGTCGCTGAAGCGGCCGATCCGGTGGTTGGATTTCATCGCCAGCTCGATCTCCAGCGGCCGGACGAAAGTCCCGAACATGTCGAGCAGCATCCCCTTGCATTCGGTTTCGATCACCTCGAGCACTTCCATGTTGGCCAGCGTCGTGAAAACGATCGGGCGAACACCTTCCAGCTCCGCGGTGTGGTTGATCCGCCGGACCGCCTGGTGCGCCTTGTCCACCGTGTCGGTGAACGGCAGCCTCACGTGACGCGGCTTCATCTCGAACTGGGCGAGGACGGCGTTGCCAAATGTCTCGGCGGTGATGCCAGTCCCGTCGGACACGAAAAAAACGGTGCGCGTATGCATGATCTGAAGGCCTTGTCCGGAACCGCGCGCCGGATCGCGGCGCGCCTACAATTCGGCCCATTATCGGGAATGCCACCGATCGTTCCCCGACCCAATCCCTCCCATGCATCCGTCCCAGCGCCCAGAGCAACAAAAATGATCGCGTTGCGCCGCCTGCATGCAGCATCAGTTTCAACTTCTGGAGCTTTCCCATGTCTGCACTCTTCGAAGCGACCGCCCTGGTCGTACCGTTCGAAAACCTGAGGATGACCGACGTCGAGTCGGTCGGTGGCAAGAACGCCAGCCTCGGCGAGATGATTTCCCAGTTGCCGCAGGGCGTGCGGGTCCCGACGGGATTCGCCACCACCGCCCATGCGTTCCGTCAGTTCCTCGCGCATGACGGCCTGGCCGACAAGATCAACGCGCGGCTGGCGAAGCTCGACACCGAGGACGTCCGCGCGCTGGCCGCCGCCGGTGCCGAGATCCGCGCGATGGTCGAAGCGCAACCTTTCCCGGCCGATCTGCAGGAGGCGATCGAATCCGCATTCGCGACCCTCTCCGCCGGCAATCCGCAGGCCAGCTTTGCGGTCCGCTCGTCGGCCACCGCGGAAGACCTGCCGGATGCCTCCTTTGCCGGCCAGCAGGAAACCTTCCTGAACGTGGTCGGCATCGAAGACGTCCTTCACAAGATGAAGGAGGTCTTTGCCTCCCTCTACAACGATCGCGCGATCAGCTACCGGGTACACAAGGGATTTGCGCACGATGTCGTGGCGCTGTCGGCCGGCGTCCAGCGCATGGTCCGCAGCGATCTCGGGGCTGCCGGGGTCATGTTCACCATCGATACCGAATCGGGTTTCCAGGACGTCGTGTTCATCACCTCGAGCTACGGCCTCGGCGAAACAGTGGTGCAGGGCGCCGTCAATCCCGACGAGTTCTACGTGCACAAGCCGACCCTGCGCGCCGGCAAGCGCGCGGTGATCCGCCGCAACCTTGGCTCGAAGCTGATCCAGATGGAATTCGCCACGGCCGCGGAGAAGGCCGCCAGCGGCAAGCTCGTCAAGACCACCGATGTGCCGACGGAGCAGCGCAACCGCTACTCGCTGACCGACGCCGACGTCGAGCAGCTTGCCAGGTACGCGCTGGTGATCGAGGAACACTACGGCCGTCCGATGGACATCGAGTGGGGCAAGGATGGCACCGACGGCCAGCTCTACATCCTCCAGGCCCGTCCGGAAACCGTGAAGAGCCAGCAGGCCGGCAAGGCGGAGCAGCGTTACAAGTTGCTCGGCAAAGGCGCTGTGCTCGCCGAGGGGCGCGCGATCGGACAGAAGATCGGAACCGGCCCGGTGCGTCTCGTCCACAGCATCAACGAGATGGACAAGGTGCAGCCCGGCGACGTGCTCGTGACGGACATGACCGACCCGAACTGGGAGCCAGTGATGAAGCGTGCTTCGGCCATCGTCACCAATCGCGGCGGGCGCACCTGCCACGCGGCGATCATTGCGCGCGAACTGGGTATCCCCGCCGTGGTGGGATGCGGCGACGCGACCGACCTGCTGAAGGACGGCACGCTCGTGACCGTCAGCTGTGCCGAGGGCGACACCGGCTTCATCTACGACGGGCTGCTCGAAACCGAGGTGACCGAAGTGCAGCGCGGCGAAATGCCCCAGATCGACGTGAAGATCATGATGAACGTCGGCAATCCGCAGCTGGCTTTCGACTTTGCCCAGCTGCCGAATCAGGGCGTCGGGCTGGCACGCCTCGAGTTCATCATCAACAACAACATCGGGGTGCACCCCAAGGCGATCCTCGACTACCCGAATGTCGATGCCGATCTCAAGAAGGCAGTCGAATCGGTGGCCCGAGGCCATGCTTCGCCGCGTGCGTTCTACGTCGACAAGGTGGCAGAAGGCATCGCGACGATCGCCGCAGCGTTCTGGCCCAAGCCGGTGATCGTGCGCCTTTCCGACTTCAAGTCCAACGAGTACCGCAAGCTGATCGGTGGCAGCCGCTACGAGCCAGAGGAAGAAAACCCGATGCTCGGCTTCCGCGGTGCGGCGCGCTACCTCAGCGCCGATTTCGGCGAGGCATTCGCCATGGAGTGCGAAGCGCTCAAGCGCGTGCGCGGTGAAATGGGCCTGACGAACGTCCAGATCATGGTGCCGTTCGTGCGCACGCTCGGTCAGGCGGAGCGCGTGACGGGCCTGCTGGGAGAGCATGGCCTGAAGCGTGGCGAGAACGACCTCAAGCTGATCATGATGTGCGAGGTGCCGAGCAATGCGGTGCTGCCGGACGAGTTCCTGAAGCACTTCGACGGCTTCTCGATCGGCTCTAACGACCTGACCCAGCTCACGCTCGGACTGGACCGCGACTCGGGGTTGGAACTGCTCGCGGCGGACTTCGACGAGCGCGACCCGGCCGTCAAGGCATTGCTTAGCCGCGTCATCAGCGCCTGCAAGGCGCAGGGCAAGTACGTCGGCATCTGCGGACAGGGTCCCAGCGACCACCCCGACTTCGCGGTCTGGCTGGCGGAGCAGGGGATCGAGTCGATCTCGCTCAACCCCGACAGCGTGATCGACACCTGGACCCAGCTCGCTGCGCGCTGATCCGGCCTGCGACGGTGTGCGGCGGTGACTGTCATCGCCGCGCAACGACTTCTGTCACACGAAACGCTGTAATCCCCGCGTCAGTTTGATGTATTTGCAACCAGATGCATCTTTGGTGTCAAACTGCTGACCTCAAAGGGGCGCAAACGTACCGGGCCATGCAGGAAGTCTGCCTGGCTCAGGTGCTGCCCGTCCGGCGTCGAGGAAAGCATGATTCTTGTCAAGACAGAAACCGGGCACCGTGTGCTCAAGGACCGGTCGGTGCGGCTCACGCCGCGCCAGCGGTCTGCTTTCATTCTTTTTGACGGCCGCCGCTCGGTGAACGAGGTGATCGAGTCGGGCATGGGCATCGTGCCGGAGGACATCGACCAACTCGTTGCGCTCGGATTGCTGGAGCAGGCCGTTTCAGGGGCGCCGGCAGCCAGTCCGGCGCAGGTCGACCCACCCGTTTCTCATCCGGCGGCGCCGCGCGCAGCAGAGGCGCCATCCGGACGTTCCTCGCAGCAGCGCTATAAGGACGCCTATCCCATCGCGACGCAGCTCACGGCAAGCCTCGGCCTGCGCGGCTTCAGGCTCAATCTGGCCGTCGAGGGTACGTCGACCTTCGAACAGCTCCATGAGCTCTTCCCCAAGATCCAGTCCGCCGTAGGGCCTGACAAAGCCGCCGCGCTCGAGCGCGCCCTGACGGGCGACTGAGCCTGCTATAATTTCCGGCTTTGCCTTGCCACACTGCGCCTGACGCTGCGGGTGGCTTTATCCCTTCTACGGAAGATCCACAAGGAGTGCCATGCGTCACTACGAAATCATTTTGCTGATCCATCCGGATCAGAGCGAGCAAGTTCCGGCCATGCTGGAGCGCTACAAGGGCATGATCACCGCCGGCGGCGGCAAGATCCATCGCGTCGAAGACTGGGGCCGTCGTCAACTGGCCTACCAGATCAACAAGCTCAACAAGGCGCACTACCTGTGCGTGAACATCGAAGCTGAGCAAACCGTGATGGCCGAACTCGAGCACGCGTTCAAGTTCAACGACGCCGTTCTGCGTCACCTGACCGTGGTCAAGAAGAAGGCCGAGACCGGTCCTTCGTCGATGATGAAGACGGTCGAGCGTGAAGAGGCTCGCAAGGCCCAGCAGGCCGAATACGCCGCCAACAACAACTGATGGTGTGAGTACCGTCGCAGTCAATCAGCTCGTACTGACTGCCTGCGTCGCCGAAATCGGAGCCCTGCGTTTCACGCCCGCCGGCCTGCCTGCAGTCGACGCCAGACTCGAACATGAGTCGACGATCGTCGAGGCGGGCCAGTCAAGAACGGTGAAGGCGGCTGTCAAAGCCGTGGCGTTCGGTGCAGTCGCAGAGCGGCTGGCACGGCAGGCACTGGGAAGTCTCTGGCGATTCCAGGGCTTCCTTGCCACTCCGGGGAACGGCAAGCATCCGGTTCTGCACATCCAGGATTTTCAGCAAGATTAATTTTCGACAAGAGGTCCCAAATGGCCACGTTCAAGAAATTCAACAAGGACAAGCGTCCGAAGCGCAACACCCAGTCGCTGCTGTTCAAGCGCAAGCGCTTCTGCCGCTTCACGGTCGCCGGTGTTGAGGAGATCGACTACAAGGACGTCGATACCCTGCGCGATTTCATCAGCGAAAACGGCAAGATCATCCCCGCGCGCCTCACCGGCACGCGCGCCATCTACCAACGTCAGCTGAACACCGCGATCAAGCGCGCGCGCTTCCTCGCACTGGTGCCGTACAGCGACCAACACCGCGTCTAAGGAGCCGGACATCATGCAAGTCATTCTTCTGGACAAGGTCGTCAACCTCGGCGTGCTGGGCGAGATCGTCAAGGTCAAGGACGGTTACGCACGCAACTACCTGATCCCCTCGGGCCGCGCTCGCCGCGCGACGGACGCCGCCAAGGCCGAATTCGAAGCCAAGCGCGCTGAACTCGAGAAGGCAGCCGCCGCCAAACTGGCCGAAGCTCAAGCTCAGGGCGAGAAGCTCGCCGGTACGGCTGTCAAGCTGACGCAAAAGGCCGGCGTCGATGGCCGCCTGTTCGGCTCGGTCACGAACCACGACGTTGCCGACGAGCTGAACAAGCTCGGCTACAAGGTCGCGAAGTCGCAAGTTCGCATGCCCAACGGCCCGATCAAGGTCGTCGGCGACAGCACCGTGAGCGTTGCGCTGCACACCGACGTGGTCGTCGAAATCAACGTGACGGTCTACGGCGAAAGCGCGTAAGCCTTCTCAAGGAGAAAACAAGGTCGCTGATGCGACCTTGTCCTGTTGAGCCGCCTTCGGGCGGCTTTTGCTTTCTAGAGTGGCCGCGTTGTCCCGCGTCGTTCACCGGAAGATCACCGAATATTCACAGCCTTGTCCACGTGACGCCGTGCGTCGCGCGGCTTAGCATGCAGGGTTGCAAGGAGCCTCATGTCCGCCGTTTTTTCCTACGCCGATAACGACCCCTCGAACGATCGCCAGATCGCGCAATTGCGCATTCCGCCGCATTCGATCGAAGCCGAATCGAGCGTCCTTGGCGGGCTGCTTCTGGACAATGGGGCGTGGGACCGCATGGGCGATGTCGTCGTGGACAGCGACTTCTATCGTCATGAGCACAAGCTGATCTACGCCGCCATCGGCACCCTGATCAACGCCAGCAAGCCGGCCGACGTGATCACGGTCTACGAGCAATTGCAGAACCTCGGCAAGGCCGAGGAAATCGGCGGACTTGGCTATCTCAACTCGCTCGCCCAGTACGTACCGAGCGCGAGCAACATTCGGCGATACGCAGAGATCGTCCGCGAGCGATCGATCCTGCGCAAGCTCGTCGCCGCCAGCGATGAAATCGCGACGAATGCCTTCAACACGCAAGGCAAGGCGGTCGACAAGATCCTCGACGAGGCCGAGCAGAAGATCTTCAACATCGGCGAAGAGGGCACGCGGATGAAGCAGGGCTTCCAGGGCATGGATGCGCTGGTGGTCGAACTGCTTGACCGCGTGACCGAGATGGCCGAGAACCCGAACGACATCACCGGCGTTCGCACGGGCTTCTACGAGTTCGACAAGATGACCTCGGGGCTGCAGCCGGGCGACATGATCGTGCTCGCGGCCCGGCCGTCGATGGGGAAGACTTCGCTGGCCATCAATATCGCGGAGCACGTCGCGCTCAACGAAGGGTTGCCCGTCGCGGTGTTCTCCATGGAAATGGGTGCGTCGCAGCTGGCGGTTCGTATCGTCGGCTCGATCGGCCGCATCGACCAGGGCCACCTGCGAACCGGCAAGCTCACCGACGACGAGTGGCCGCGGCTCACGGAGGCCATCGAAAAGCTGCGCAATGTGTCGCTGCACATCGATGAGACGCCGGGCCTGACCACCAGCGAGCTGCGCGCCAATGCGCGGCGGCTTGCGCGGCAGTACGGCAAGCTCGGGCTGATCGTGGTCGACTACCTCCAACTCATGAGCGTGTCGACCAGCATGAACGACGAGAACCGAGCCACTGCGGTGGGCGAAATCTCGCGCGGCCTGAAGATGCTGGCCAAGGAACTCAAGTGCCCCGTGATCGCGCTGTCGCAGTTGAGCCGTGGCGTTGAAAGCCGTACCGACAAGCGTCCGATGATGAGCGATCTGCGCGAATCGGGCGCGATCGAACAGGATGCCGACCTCATCATGTTCATCTACCGTGACGACTACTACAACAAGGACAGCAAGGAGCCGGGCGTCGCGGAAGTGATCATCAGCAAGCACCGGAATGGGCCGACCGGCACCGTCAAGCTGGCGTTCCTGAAGCCGCTGACCAAGTTCGAGAATCTCGCCATGGGCGGCGACGATTTCTAGTTCTGATTCGCTGAATCAGCCTTTCGCGAGTTCGACTGCAGGCTCCTCAGCATATCCGCGAGCGTCTTGCCGGCCTCATCGCGGAAGCGCTCGGGCAGCACTTCGATCTGATCGATGCGATCGAGCCTGAAAGCGCGAAAGTCTTCCCTGAGTTCGCACCAGGCGGAAAAGGTCCAGACCTTTCCCCAATAGAAGCACCCGAGGGGCCTCACCGTGCGCTGCGTTGGCGCGCTGACGACGTCGTGATAGTCCATCCGGACCTTGTGCCGAGATTGCACGGCTTCTCGCAGTACCTGCAGCCGAGTGCGCGTGCCATCGTCGAGCACGTAGGCCGGTGCATAGAGCGCAAGACTCTCGGCGGACACGCGCGCCGCTGGTGGCAGTACGGAAAGGATCTTTCCAAGCGCGGATTCGATATCCCGCGCCATCGCGGTGTCGACCCAGCTCTGCGCGAGCCGGGCCGATGCAACCAACGCCGCGGCCTCGTCCTGAGTGAACATGAGCGGTGGAAGGTCAAAACCTGAACCGATGCGGTAGCCGACCCCGGCTTCTCCATCGACCGGTACGCCCTGGCGCTGAAGATCGGCGATGTCGCGATAGACGGTGCGCTCCGAGATCTCCAGGCGTTGCGCGAGGAAGGCTGCGGTCGTGAGCCGCCGCCCGCGAATGATCTGGACGATCTGGAACAGACGGTCGGCGCGGCGCATGCGGGCGTTCAGCTCCCGAACAGTTTCTTGTCGATTGGGCCGCTCCCACCTGGATCGCACGAAACCCAACACAGCCGAAGCCGGGAACCCCGCGGAACCGGCTTTGCCGGGCCGCCGGGGTTGCCCCCTGCAAGGGGGTCTCCGAGCCACACGGAGTGGGCGAGGCTGGGGGTGGGTTTCATGTCAGTCCAGTTCAACTCCAATGTGGATGGCGACCTGTTCAGGTCCGCTGTACGCCTCGAAGTCGCTTCGATACCGACGTCGTATTTCAGGATGGTCGTCGAAATATTGCCAGATCGCCTCCCACACTGCGAGGACCATCTGGGGCATGGCGCCCTGTCCGGTGAACACTAGGTAGTCACCGCCTTCGATGCGCACCGCTTCCGGACCACCGGCAACCGCGACGCCTGTGGTGATGTCGAAGGCGCCACTGGCGTCGGTCTCATAGGCCGAATAGACGCCATAGAGGCGCATGTCGGCGATCCGATGAGGCGTCTTCTCGTAGATGCGCTCGTCGAAAAAGCGGTTCCACAAAGTGCCGATCCGCGCGGCCCCAGGATCGTTTTCGTCACGGTTGGTGGTCCGCGCGGTCAGCCCCGCGACGTTGAACGCACCGAGTCGTTGAAGTTGAGGTTGCATGGCTTGCTCCGTATCAAAACCCATCGCTCCGAATGCGGAGCGAATTGATGGCGGCTCGTCCTGCGTGCTGCCAGATGAGGTGCCTCAGGCCAGCGCGTGCAGCCCGACCTCGTTGCCTTCCGTGTCTCGCAGATGGGCGATGAAACCCATGCCGGCCGGCAACTCGGACTTCGGCATCACGACTTGGCCGCCAGCGGCGACAGCGCGGGTCAGCGCAGCATCAATGCTCGGCATGCAGTCGAGATAAATGCGAATGCCGCTGCCCGCCGCGGCCGCATGGTTCGGGCCGGCGGTGAGGCAGCCGCCGCTGGCGGGCTCGTCGTACGGAAAGACGGCCATCAGATCGCCGCCGAAGGTCTCGCGCCTCAATGTGCGGCCGAGCAGTCTTTCATAGAACACCTGTGCACGATCCATATCCGCGACAGGGATTTCGAACCAGTTGATGGCGGTCGTCATGAAAGGGCTTCCTTGAACAGTGAATGAAGCCCGAATGGTGCGCGACAGCTCCTGACAGCGTTCTGTCAGGAGCGTGGCGGGCAGTGGATTTCGCGCCCGTCGAGGGGCGCCGGCGCGGCGGGTTAGAGCACGTCGCTGGCGAAATCCGCCAGGCGCGAACGCTCGCCGCGCGCCAGCGTGATGTGGCCGCTGTGCGGCCAGCCCTTGAACTTGTCGACTGCGAAGGTCAGGCCGGAGGAGCCCTCGGTGAGGTAAGGGGTGTCGATTTGCGCCAGGTTGCCCATGCAGATGATCTTCGTGCCCGGGCCTGCCCGCGTGACCAGCGTCTTCATCTGCTTCGGCGTGAGATTCTGGGCCTCGTCGATGATCACGTACTTGTTCAGGAAGGTCCGCCCACGCATGAAGTTCATGCTCTTGATCTTGATCTTGCTGCGGATGAGTTCGTTGGTCGCGGCGCGGCCCCATTCACCGGCGCCGCCACCGTCGCCCTTTGCCAGGAACTCGAGGTTGTCGTCGAGCGCGCCCATCCATGGGCCCATCTTTTCTTCCTCGGTGCCAGGAAGGAAGCCGATGTCTTCGCCGACGCTGACAGTGGCGCGGGTCATGATGATCTCGGTATAGCGACGGTCATCGAGGACCTGCGTCAGGCCGGAGGCCAGCGCCATCAGCGTCTTTCCGGTGCCGGCGGTGCCGGTAAGCGTCACGAAGTCGACCTCGGGATCCATCAGGAGGTTCATCGCGAAGTTCTGTTCGCGGTTGCGCGTGTTCACGCCCCAGACGGCGTTCTTGATGGAGCCGTAGTCCTTGAGCGTCTTGAGTACCGCCGTTTTGTCGCGGATTTCGGTCACCCTTGCATACATGCTCGGCTCGCCGGGCGCTTCGAAATAGGCGAACTGGTTGATGTAGAGGTTGGGCACGATCGGCCCGCTGACGCGGTAGAACGTGCTGCTGCCGCTTTGCCAGCTCTCGACGGTCTTGCTTTGGCGGGTCCAGAAGTCCGCCGGCAGCGCGAGCGAGCCCGAGTAGAGGAGATCGCCGTCTTCCAGCGTCTTGTCGTTCTGGTAGTCGTCGGCGTGCAGGCCGAGTGCGCGTGCCTTGACGCGCATGTTGATGTCCTTGGACACCAGCACGACTTCCCGCTTCGGCCGCCCCGAAGCGTCTTTCGAGTTCAGGTCGCGCAGCGCCTGGACAACGCCCAGGATCTGGTTGTCGGCCTTGCCTTGCGGCAGGCTGGTGGGCAACGTGTATTCGAGCGGCTCCGTCTGGAAGAAGAGCTTGCCGCCGGATTCGCGATGGCCGGTGGTATCCAGCTTCAGGCCCTTGGCCATGTCCGCGCCCTGTGCGGCGGCCAGGGCGTCCAGCGTCCGGCTGGCCTGGCGGCCGTTTCGCGCGACTTCCGTGGTGCCCTTCTTGTGCCCGTCGAGCTCTTCGAGAACGATCATCGGCAGGAAGATGTCGTGCTCCTCGAAGCGGAAGAGGGACATCGGATCGTGCAGCAGCACGTTGGTGTCGAGCACGAAAAGCTTGGCCGGCCCGTTCGACTTGCTGCGCTTGGCGCGTTGCTGAGCCTGACGCACGGCTGCGGCAGATGTCTCCGCGACTTCCGAAGAGGTCGGAGACGGCGCTTTCGCGAGCGGAGTCGGAGCCTTCGCCTTGGGCGGGGAAAGGGTTTCGACACTTCCGCCCGCTTCGCCATCGTGGCGATCGAACAGTTCGAGCGGCCGAGGCCCGGCCGTGCCGCCTTCTTCCGATTTCCGATCAGTGGAACGGCGACCGCTTCGGCCCTGCGAAGACCGGGCGGGCGCATCGTGCGCGCTCGGCGAAAGCATGGCGGCACGTTTCGTGGGGGCGGGGGGCAGGGGCATGGGGCGGTTCGCTCGCAAGAATGAAGGGGCCAGAAAACGAAAAAGCCGCCTGAAGAACCTGGCGGCTTTGTTCGGTGGATGCGGTCGCGGAACTCAACGGCATGGAGCCATTATGCACATCGCGAATGTCACTACCTCTGTTCGTTGCGCGTCGCCAACGGGGGGCGCGCAAAACCTCACACTTGGTCGATCAGGCGGCTTTTTTGAGCGCCTTGACAGCTTTGAGTACCTCGTCGACATGGCCGGGCACCTTGAGCCCGCGCCACTCGGCCTTGAGAACGCCGTCCGCACCGATCAGGAAGGTGCTGCGCTCGATGCCCTTGACCTTCTTGCCGTACATGATCTTGTTCTTGACGACGCCGAACATGTGGCACATTTTTTCTTCGGTGTCCGCGATCAGCTCGAAGGGGAGTTCGAGCTTGGCCTTGAATTCGTCATGCGACTTCATGTTGTCGCGCGACACGCCGAACACTGTGGCGCCAGCCTTTTCGAAATCCTTGTAACGATCGCGGAACTGCATGGCTTCGGTCGTGCAGCCTGGCGTGTTGTCCTTGGGATAGAAGTACATCACCAGAACTTGGCCGAGATGCGAGGTGTTCGAGACCTTCAGGCCGCCGGTAGCATTGGCGTCGAATTCGGGAATGGGTTTGTTGACAACGATCGCCATGAAACTTGTTTTCTCCGGTTTGATTCCATGCCCGAACGAGTCGAGTCCATGGAGGGGATTGGTCGTTGCTAGATGAGGGCGGGCCGCCGGCTTGCAACCCGCAATTTTACCTCGAAATGCCTCTTACTGCCTGCCCGGGGCCTCCTCAATAAGGAGGGCGGCAATCACGTGCCGGCCTTCACTCGCGAGGATGTTGTAGGTGCGGCAGGCCGCCGCCGTGTCCATCGTCTCGACGCCGGTCCGCTGAGCCATGAGCGGCTGGAGCCAGACCGGCTTCGGAAACCGGATGCGTGCTCCGCTGCCGAAAATGATCAATTCGGCCCCCAGCGACGCCAGTTGGGCGAAGTGACCCGGCCCCAATTCATCGAAATGCGTGCAATTCCACGTGAAGCGCTCGCCGCGCGAGCCGACGACGACGCTGGCGTCGACGCGTTCGTTGTTGATGGCCACCCAGCCTGGGCCATGTGCAGTCAGTGTCTGGACGTCGGATTTGTCGGGCTGGAGCTTCATCGGGAACGGCGGGGAACTGTGGTCAAATTATAGGTTTTCCCCTGCGCAGACCCCCTTGGAGGGACTTTGAAACCGCTCAAGAAATCGGCCAAGCTGGCCAACGTGCTTTACGACATCCGTGGCCCGATCATGGACGCCGCCAAGCAGATGGAGGAAGAGGGCCAGAAGATCATCAAGCTCAACATCGGCAATCTGGCCGTGTTCGGCTTCGATGCACCCGAAGAGGTCCAGCAGGACATGATCCGCAACCTGCCCGCATCGGCGGGCTATTCGGACAGCAAGGGCATCTTCGCGGCACGCAAGGCGGTGATGCACGAGACGCAGAAGCAGGGGATCGCGGGCGTCACGCTCGATGACATCTATCTCGGTAATGGCGCGAGCGAGCTGATCGCGATGGCGACCAACGCGCTGCTCAACGATGGTGACGAACTGTTGCTGCCCGCGCCCGACTATCCGCTGTGGACCGCTGTGGCGAGCCTGTCTGGCGGCAAGCCCGTGCATTACCTCTGCGACGAGGACAACGGCTGGATGCCCAGCCTCGACGACATTCGTGCCAAGGTCACCCCTCGTACCAAGGGCATCGTCGTCATCAATCCGAACAACCCGACCGGTGCGCTGTATTCGGATGAGCTGCTCATGGGCATCGTCGAGATCGCGCGAGAGCACGGCCTCGTGATCTTCGCCGACGAGGTCTACGACAAGGTGCTCTACGACGGCGTCAAGCACACCGCGATTGCGAGCCTGTCGAAGGACGTGCTCACGCTCACCTTCAACTCGCTGTCCAAGAGCTATCGCTCGTGCGGTTACCGCGCCGGCTGGCTGGTGGTGTCGGGCGACAAGAAGATGGCGCGCGACTACATCGAGGGGCTCAACATGCTCTCGAACATGCGCCTGTGCGCCAACGTCCCAGGCCAGTGGGCGATCCAGACTGCGCTCGGCGGCTACCAGAGCATCAACGAACTCGTGAGCCCCGGCGGGCGCTTGCGCCGCCAGCGCGACCTGGCCTACGAACTCATCACCGCGATCCCGGGCGTGAGCTGCGTCAAGCCGAGCGCTGCGCTCTACATGTTCCCGAAGCTCGATCCGAAGGTCTATCCGATCGAGGACGACCGGCAGTTCTTCCTCGACCTGCTCAAGGAGACCAAGGTGATGCTGGTCCAGGGCACCGGCTTCAACTGGAAGACGCCCGATCACTTCCGCATTGTTTTCCTGCCCCACGAGGAGGATCTGCGCGAGGCCATCAACCGCATTGCCGGCTTTCTCGAACGCTACCGGAACCGGCTCGCCTGATCCGCCGGCCGGCCTTGCCTTTCCCGCTTTCCCGCATTGAAGACGAAATCATGAAACCCATCCAAGTTGGCCTGCTCGGCATCGGCACGGTCGGTAGCGGCACCTTCAAGGTGCTCCAGCGCAATCAGGAAGAAATCAAGCGCCGCGCCGGCCGCGGCATCGAGATCACCATGGTCGCCGACCTCGACACGGCGCGCGCCAAGGCCGTTGTCGGCGAGGGCGTGAAGGTCGTGGGCGACGCACGAGCGGTGATTGCCAACCCCGACATCGACATCGTGATCGAGCTCATCGGCGGCTACGGCATCGCGAAGCAGCTCGTGCTCGAAGCCATCGCTGCAGGCAAGCACGTGGTGACTGCCAACAAGGCGCTGCTTGCGGTTCACGGTACCGAGATCTTTGCGGCCGCGCATGCCAAGGGCGTCATGGTCGCGTTCGAGGCCGCGGTCGCAGGCGGCATCCCGATCATCAAGGCGCTGCGCGAAGGCCTCACGGCCAACAGCATCCAGTGGATCGCCGGCATCATCAACGGCACCACCAACTTCATCCTGTCGGAGATGCGGGACAAGGGGCTCGACTTCGATACGGTGCTCAAGGAAGCGCAGCGCCTCGGCTATGCAGAGGCCGACCCGACCTTCGACATCGAAGGCGTCGATGCCGCGCACAAGGTCACGATCATGAGCGCGATCGCATTCGGCATCCCGGTGCAGTTCGACAAGGCCCATGTCGAAGGCATCACCAAGCTCGCCGCGCAGGACATCAAGTACGCCGAGCAGCTCGGCTATCGCATCAAGCTCCTGGGCGTGACCAAGCGCAAGGCGCACGGCATCGAGCTGCGCGTGCATCCCTCGCTGGTGCCGTCGAAGCGCCTCCTTGCCAACGTCGAAGGCGCGATGAACGCCGTGGTGGTCAATGGCGATGCCGTTGGCACCACCCTCTACTACGGCAAGGGCGCGGGCAGCGAGCCCACCGCCAGCGCCGTCATCGCCGATCTGGTCGACATCGCCCGCCTGCACACCGCCGACGCGGCCCACCGCGTGCCGCACCTCGCGTTCCATCCCGACGCGATGAGCGACCTGAAGGTCCTGCCCATGTCGGAAGTGGTGACCAGCTATTACCTGCGCATGCGCGTAGCCGACGAAGCGGGCGTGCTCGCCAAGGTCACTGGCCTGCTCGCGAGCGCCGGCATCAGCATCGACGCGGTTCTGCAGCGCGAAGCCGACGAAGTGGGCGGCGAAGGCTCGACGCAGACCGACCTCATCATCCTCACGCACGACACGCGCGAAGGCACGCTCGACGAGGTGCTTGCCCAGGTGCAGGCGCTGCCGACCGTGCTCGCGCCCATCGTGCGGATTCGCAAGGAAGAGCTGTCCTGATGCGCTATCTCTCCACGCGCGGCCATCCCGAGCGTCGCCGCTTCTGCGAAATCCTGCTGGAAGGCCTCGCGCCCGATGGCGGGCTGTATCTGCCGGAGCACTATCCGAAGGTCGACGCGGCCCAGCTCGCCAAGTGGCGCAGCCTGCCGTATGCGGAACTCGCCTTCGAGATCCTGTCGCTCTACGTCGACGACATCCCGGCTGCCGATCTGAAGGCGATCTGCGCGAAGACCTACACCGAGGAGGTGTTCGGCACGCCCGACATCGTGCCGCTGCGCGAGCTCGAGGATGGCGTCTATATCGAAGCCCTGTCCAACGGCCCGACGCTGGCCTTCAAGGACATGGCGATGCAGCTCCTGGGCAACCTGTTCGAGTACGAGCTTGGGCGACGCGGCGAGCAGCTCAACATCCTCGGCGCGACCAGCGGCGACACCGGCAGCGCCGCCGAGTACGCCATGCGCGGCAAGAAGGGCGTGCGCGTCTTCATGACCTCGCCGGACGGGCGCATGAGTCCGTTCCAGCAGGCGCAGATGTTCAGCCTGCAGGACGAAAACATCCACAACATCGCCGTCGCGGGCGTCTTCGACGACTGCCAGGACATCGTCAAGGCGGTGTCCAACGACCTCGCGTTCAAGCGCAAGTACAAGATCGGCACCGTCAACTCGATCAACTGGGCGCGGCTGCTGGCGCAGGTCGTGTACTACTTCGCCGGCTACTTCCACGCCACGGCGAGCAACGACAAGCCGGTGAGCTTCACCGTGCCCTCGGGCAACTTCGGCAACGTTTGTGCAGGCCATGTGGCGCGCATGATGGGTTTGCCGATCCACACGCTCGTGGTGGCAACGAACGAGAACGACGTGCTCGACGAGTTCTTCCGCACCGGCATCTACCGGGTCCGTTCTGCGGCCGATACGCACGAGACCTCGAGCCCATCGATGGATATCTCGAAGGCCAGCAATTTCGAGCGGTTCATCTTCGATCTGGTCGGTCGCGATGCCGTCAAGAGCCGTGGATTGTTCGAGGGCGAACTGGGCCGCACCGGCCGCTTCGATCTCAGCGGTGATCCGGTGTTTGCGAAAGCCGCCACCGAATTCGGCTTCGCGAGCAGCAGAAGCACGCATGCCGACCGTCTTGCGACGATCCGCGACACCGACAAGCGCTTCGCGACCTTGATCGACACGCACACCGCCGACGGCCTCAAGGCCGCGCGCGAGCACCTTGTGCCGGGCGTGCCGATGATCGTTCTCGAAACGGCGCTGCCGATCAAGTTCGCCGAGACCATCGTCGAGGCCCTGGGCCATGAGCCCGAACGTCCCGCGCGCTTCCAGGGCATCGAGGATCTGCCCAAGCGGGTCGTCAAGCTCCCCGCCGATGTGGAGGCGGTCAAGGCCTACATCGCGAAGCATTGCGATTGAGATGAAGCTGGCTCTGCCCAACCCAGGGCGCCCGCGGAACCGGCTTGGCCGGGCCGCTGTGTGCGCCCCCGGAGAGGGGGTTGGCGTAGCGACACGAAGTGCGCGAAGCCTGCGGGAAATTTCATGAAGATCATTGGATTCGCCGGCTTCTCGGGTGCGGGAAAGACGACGCTCGTCGAGCGATTGATCCCCGTGCTCAAGCGGAAGGGCCAGCGCGTCTCGGTGGTCAAGCATGCGCACCACAAGTTCGACATCGACCATCCGGGCAAGGACACGTTCCGGCACCGCGAGGCCGGGGCCTTCGAAGTGGTGGTCGGCTCGGACAAGCGCCTGGCGCTCATTCGCGAGTTCGACGCGCCAACCCAGCTCGGCGTGCACGACCTGATCGCGGAACTCGATCCCGGCGTCGACTGGGTGCTGGTGGAAGGCTTCAAGCACAGTGATCTGCGCAAGCTCGAGGTGTGGCGCGCGCCTGCGGAAGGCGAAGATGCCCGGCCCGTCCGCTACACCGAGGACGGCTTCATCGTCGGCATCGCCACCAACACCCCGCAGAGCCTTCCGCAAGCGACCGAACTGCCGATCTTTGACCTCGACGACGTCGATGGCATCGCCGAGTGGCTTCTGCTGCATGCCGAACGATTCGAATACAAGGTGAAGCACCATGGCTGAAACGACCTCGCGTCCCCCTCTGATGGCGCTCGATGAAGCGCTTTCGCGCCTGCTCGCAGCGGCTTCGCCCCAACTCGGAGCCGAAAGCGTGTCGACTTTCGAAGCCGACGGCCGGGTGCTTGCGCAGGACGTGGTCTCGGGGCTCACCGTGCCGCCGCGCGACAACAGCTCGATGGACGGCTACGCGGTGCGCGCTGCCGATTGCGCGACGGCCGGGGCCGTGCTGCGTGTCGCCCAGCGCATTCCGGCCGGCACCGTCGGCACGCCGCTCGCGGCCGGCACCGCGGCACGGATCTTCACCGGCGCGCAGATTCCCGAAGGGGCGGATGCGGTCGTGATGCAGGAAGACACGCAGGCAATTGCCGAGGAAGGCAGCCTGGGCAGCGTGCGCATCGAGATCGCCCCGGCGCCGGGTCAATGGATTCGCCGTGCCGGCGAGGACGTCGCGGCCGGCGACGTCGTTCTGTCAAAGGGCGACCGGCTCACCCCCGCGGGTCTGGGCCTGGCGGCGAGCGTCGGATTCGCCCAGCTCGAGGTGTCCAGGCGTCCGCGCGTCGCGTTGCTGTCCACCGGCGACGAACTCGTGATGCCCGGCGAGGTCGCACCCGATGCGATGAAGCCGGGCTCGATCTACAACTCCAACCGCTTCTTCATGCGTGCGCTGCTCAAGCGCTTCGGCTGCGAGGTCAACGACCTCGGCATCGTCCCGGACCGCCGCGAGGCGACCATCGAGGCGCTGCGCGAAGCGTCGCAACGCAACGACCTGATCATCACCACGGGCGGCGTCTCGGTGGGCGAGGAAGACCACATCAAGGCCGCCGTGCAGCATCTGGGTCAGCTCGAACTCTGGTCGCTGTCGATGAAGCCCGGCAAGCCCTTCGCCTACGGCCGCATCGGGAACGCGCATCTGACCGGCCTTCCCGGCAATCCGGTGTCCAGTTTTCTGACGTTCCTGCTGCTCGTCAGACCCTTCCTTCTCACGCTGCAGGGCGCCAAGCGTGTCGCGATCGAGCCGGTGGCGATGCGCGCCGATTTCGATTGGCCGCGTGCCGATCGTCGCCGCGAGTTCCTGCGTGCACGCCGCAACGCGGCGGGCGGCCTGGACCTCTTTGCCAACCAGAGTTCGGGCGTGCTGACGTCCACCGTCTGGGGTGACGGCGTGATCGACACGCCCGCCGGCCAACCGTTCAAGGCCGGGGACATGGTCCAGTTCATCCCCTTCCCATCGTTGCTGGCCTGAACATGAAGATCAACGTCCGCTATTTCGCCTCCGTGCGCGAAGCGCTCGGCACGGGCGCCGAGGCGATCGACACCTCGGCGCCCGATCTCGGCGCGCTGCGTGACGAGCTGATCGCGCGCGGCGAGCCGCACGCCAGTGCCCTGGCGCGAGGCCGTGCGGTGCGCATGGCGCTCGACCAGGTCATGAGCGGCGAGCAGGCCGCGCTGCGCGAGGGCAGCGAGGTGGCCTTCTTTCCGCCTGTCACCGGCGGTTGATCGCCGCGTCGATCTCGAGCAGTCGATCCAGCAGGTTCGCCGGCGAGCGGGTCATCGGCGGGCGCAACTCATCGGCGATCAGCCCTTCGTGCGCGAGCAATGCCTTGATCGGGCCCGGGTTCGCGTCGGCAAAAAGCGCCTCGATCAATGGGAGCAGCGGCTGCCATAGCGCCCGCGCTTCCTTGAGCCTTTCTTCGCCCAGCAAGCGAAGCACGCCGACGAATCGCGATGTCTGCACATGCGCGCTCGCGGCGATGGCGCCGGCGCCGCCTTCCGCGACTGTGCTGAACAGCTGGGCGTCTTCTCCCGCGAGCACCTGGAGGCGGCCGTCCGCGATGAGTGCACGTGTCTTGGCCGCGTCGCCGCCGCAGTCCTTGATCGCGCGAATGCGCGGGTGTGCGGCCAGCGAGAGCAAGGTATCCCGCGCGATCGCAATGCCCGTGCGGTACGGAATGTCGTAGATCACGATCGGAACGGCGCTGGCGTCGGCGATCGCCATGAACCAGTCCCGAATGCCGCCCTGCGAGGGACGGATGTAGTTCGGCGCCGGAACCAGGAGCCCGGCGATCCCGTGCTCGCCGAGCCGCCGCACCCAGGCGAGCGTCTTGCCGAGGTGATAGCCCGAAATCCCCATGATGCGCGGCACCGAGGGCGCGGCGCGGCCGACCGTGTCCAGCACCGCGAGTTGCTCGTCTTCGTCCAGGGCCGCCGCCTCGCCGGTCGAGCCGCAGACCACGAAGCCGGCGATGCCCGTCGGCGCGAGCCGTTCGACCAGCCGGGCCAGCGCAGAGTGATCCACCGCACCGCCCTGGAACGGTGTGACGAGCGGGATCCAGAGCCCGGAAAAGTCAGGCGAATGATGGGGGGTGATTTGCACGCGGTTTCCTTTCAGGAATCGACCGATGGAAGAACCACCGTCGAATGCGCGCACACAACCGGCTGCAGCCTGAGCCTTGCGGGTTCCGTCGCTCATCCGACGACGGAACCGAAGCTCCGGTCAGATGAGCTTGGTTTTTTTGGATTTGCCTTGCAGCAGCGCGCAGGTCGCGTCTTCGAACGAAGACAGGAGGCGTAGCGGGGCGTTGCAGGGCATCGCGCGAGTCTATCGCAGTGCCACAATCCCCGGATGACCGGTGCGCGCGTTTCGATCCAGACTAAAGACTTCGACCTGCAGAAGGAGGTCGCAGCGCTACGCGCGGGCAATCCGCGTGTCGGCGCGGTCTGCAGCTTCATCGGCACGGTGCGCGACCGCAACGACGGCAGCGACGTCGCATCGATGGAGCTCGAGCACTATCCCGGCATGACCGAGAAGGCGATCGAATCCATGATCGACGAGGCGCACCGGCGCTTCGACATCCTCGGTGCGCGCGTGGTCCACCGCGTCGGCCTGTTGCAGCCGCAGGACCAGATCATGATGGTGGCCGTCGTCTCTGCGCATCGCGGCGAAAGCTTCCAGGCCTGCGAATTTCTGATGGACTACCTGAAGACCCAGGCGCCGTTCTGGAAGAAAGAACAAACCCCAGAAGGCGCCCGCTGGGTGGATGCGCGAGTGGACGACGACGCTGCGCTAGCCCGCTGGGGCATCACCGCCAGCAACGCATAAGAGAGCGGCCGCGCGCAGCGCGCCGCCCTCGCGAAACACCGCGGAACCGGCTCCGCCGGGCCGCAGGTGTTGCCCCCCGGCAGGGGGGTGTCCGAGCCACACGCAGTGGGCGAGGCTGGGGGGCGAGCCCATCACTGGGGTTGGAAGCCGCTGGCCTTGATGATCTGCGCCCAGGTCTGCGTGTAGCTGCGGACAGCTCCGGCGAACTGGCCCTGCGGCATGAAGCCGACTGTCAGCCCCATCGCCGTCAGCCGTTCCTTCACATCGGGCATCGCCAGCACCTTGGCGAGCGCGTTGCCGAAGCGATCGATCGCAGCTTGCGGCGTGCCTACCGGCGCGAAGACGCCGTAGTAGGGCAGATCCTCCAGCCCCGAAAGACCCAGTTCCTCAAAGGTCGGCACCTGCGGCAGCACGGCCTGCCGCTTCGCGCCGATGACGGCCACCACGCGAATCTTGCCGGCCTTCTGGTTCTCGATGAAGTCGGGAATGGAGCCGATGCCCGCCGAGATCTGGTTGCCCAGCATGTCGGACATCATCGGCGCGCTGCCGCGGTAGGGCGCGGCCTGCAGGTCGAGCTTGTACTTGGTGCCGATGAGCTTGACGAGGAATTCGGGGATCGACGCCGGCGCCGGCACGCCGATCGTGTCCTTGCCGCCGCGCTGGGTGCGCACCCAGTTCACGTACTCGTTCATCGTCTTGGCTGGCGTGCCGCCCGAGACTGCCAATGCGTTCGCGAAGGTGGCGAAGCCCGCGACGGGCACGAAGTCATGCTGCGGATCGAAACCCGGGTTCTTCACCACCTGGGGCAGGATGGAGATCGTGTGGTCGTGGGTCAGGAAGAGCGTGTTACCGTCTGCCGGCGAAGTCTTGAGCACCTGGGCGGCGATCTGGCCGCCCGCGCCCGCGCGGTTGTCGACCAGCACCGGCGCACCGAGTTGATCCTTGAGCTTTTCACCCAACATGCGTGCAATGGCATCGGTGCCGCCGCCCGCCGGGAATCCGACCAGCAGGCGGATGGGTGTCCCGCCGGGCTGCGCGAGTGCCACGCCTCCCGCGGCCAGCAGGCCGGCCGCGAAAAGGCCTTGCATCAGGCGCCTGGCGCCACCCCATGTTGACTTGAACATCTATCGACTCCAAAGATTGCGATTGAAAAAAATCCGGGCCGCCTTGATATCGACTCGGAACATCCCTATTTTGAATGCAGGAATCAAGCCATGCGTCAAGACAAACTCACCACCAAATTCCAGGAAGCCCTCGCCGACGCGCAGTCGCTGGCATTGGGCAATGACAACGCCTACATCGAGCCGGTCCATCTGCTGGTCGCCATGCTGCGCCAGGACGATGGCCCGCGTGCGTTGCTCGAACGGGCCGGCGCCAACGTGCCCGGATTGCTCCAGGCCGCTGAAGCGGCCATCAAGAAGCTGCCGCAGGTGCAGGGCCACGACCAGGTTCAGGTGAGCCCGGATCTCGGCAAGCTGCTGCAGGCCACCGAAAAAGAATCCATCAAGCGCAACGACCAGTTCATTGCGAGCGAACTCTTCCTGCTCGCGGTGGCTGACAGCAAGGCCGACATCGGCAACCTCGCGCGCAGCCATGGCGTCACGCGCAAGTCGCTCGAAGCCGCGATCGATGCGGTGCGCGGCGGGCAGGGCGTGAACAGCGCCGATGCCGAAGGCCAGCGCGAAGCCCTCAAGAAATACTGCCTCGACCTCACCGAGCGCGCGCGCCTGGGCAAGCTCGACCCGGTCATCGGCCGCGACGAGGAGATCCGCCGCGCCATCCAGGTGCTGCAGCGCCGCACCAAGAACAACCCGGTGCTCATCGGTGAGCCCGGCGTGGGCAAGACCGCGATCGTCGAAGGCCTCGCGCAGCGCATCGTTGCGGGCGAAGTGCCCGATACGCTCAAGGGCAAGCGCGTGCTGTCGCTCGACATGGCGGCGCTGCTTGCGGGCGCCAAGTACCGCGGCGAATTCGAAGAGCGCCTGAAGAGCGTGCTCAACGAACTCGCGAAGGACGAGGGCCAGACCATCGTCTTCATCGACGAACTGCACACCATGGTCGGCGCCGGCAAGGCCGAAGGCGCGATGGATGCAGGCAACATGCTCAAGCCCGCGCTCGCCCGGGGTGAGTTGCATTGCGTCGGCGCGACCACGCTCGACGAATACCGCAAGTACATCGAGAAGGATGCCGCACTGGAGCGCCGCTTCCAGAAGATCCTCGTCGGCGAGCCGAGCGTGGAGGCGACCATCGCCATCCTGCGCGGCCTGAAGGAGAAGTACGAGGTGCACCACGGCGTCGACATCACCGACCCGGCCATCGTGGCCGCGGCCGAGTTGTCCGACCGCTACGTCACCGATCGCTTCCTGCCGGATAAGGCGATCGACCTCATCGACGAGGCCGCCGCGCGCATCAAGATCGAAATGGACTCGAAGCCCGAAGCCATCGACCGCCTCGACCGTCGCCTGATCCAGTTGCAGATCGAGCGCGAAGCGGTGCGCAAGGAGAAGGACGAAGCCTCGCAGAAGCGCCTCGGACTGATCGAGGACGAGATCAAGCGCCTGCAGAAGGAAATCGCCGACCTCGACGAGGTCTGGCAGGCCGAGAAGGCGCAGGCCCAGGGCAGCGCGCAGATCCGCGAAGAGATCGACAAGATCAAGTTCCAGATCGCCGAATTCACGAGCAAGGGCGATTTCAACAAGGTCGCTGAGCTGCAGTACGGCAAGCTGCCGGGGCTGGAGAAGCGCCTGAAGGAAGCGCAGGAGACCGAAGCGAGCAAGGGCAAGTCCAGCGCGCCCACATTGTTGCGCACCCAGGTCGGCTCGGAAGAGATCGCCGAGGTGGTTTCGCGCGCGACCGGCATTCCGGTCAGCAAGCTGATGCAGGGCGAGCGCGACAAGCTGCTGATGATGGAAGACAAGCTGCACGAGCGCGTCGTCGGACAGGACGAAGCGATCAGCGCAGTCGCGAATGCGATCCGCCGCTCGCGCTCGGGCCTCGCGGACCCGAACCGCCCGACCGGCTCGTTCCTGTTCCTCGGCCCGACGGGCGTGGGCAAGACTGAACTGTGCAAGGCGCTCGCGGGCTTCCTGTTCGACAGCGAGGATCACCTGATCCGCGTCGACATGAGCGAATTCATGGAAAAGCACTCGGTCGCGCGCCTGATCGGCGCGCCGCCCGGCTACGTGGGCTACGAGGAGGGCGGCCACCTGACCGAGGCCGTGCGCCGCAAGCCCTACAGCGTGCTGCTGCTCGATGAGGTCGAGAAGGCGCACCCGGATGTCTTCAACGTGCTGCTGCAGGTGCTCGACGACGGCCGCCTGACCGATGGCCAGGGCCGCACCGTGAACTTCAAGAACACGGTGATCGTCATGACCAGCAACATCGGCTCGCCGATCATCCAGCAGATGGTCGGCCGGCCGAACGAGGAGATCAAGGAGGCGGTGTGGGACGAGTTGAAGAACTATTTCCGCCCCGAGTTCCTGAACCGCATCGATGAGACGGTGGTGTTCCACGCGCTCGACGCGAAGAACATCGAGGCGATCGCATCGATCCAGCTCCAGGTGCTGCAGCAGCGGCTCGCGAAGATGGATCTGGCGCTCGACGTGTCGTCGGCGGCGCTCGCGGAGATCGCCAAGGTTGGCTTCGACCCGGTGTTCGGCGCGCGGCCGCTCAAGCGTGCGATCCAGCAGCGCATCGAGAACCCGCTGTCGAAGCTGCTGCTTGACGGCACCTTCGGTCCGAAGGATACGATCGTGGTCACCACGGACCCGATCCAGGCGCCCGGCCAGTTCAGCTTTGAAAAGGCCGGGGAACCTGCGGCGAAGGCCGTGGCCTAAAACCGATGGTCAATTTCCTCGTCCGACTGATTCTCTTCATGCTGGGGCTGGTCTTCGCGGCCAGCCTCGCCGTCGCCGTGCTGCTGCTGGCGGCGGTCTGGGGCTTGCGCTATGCGTGGGCACGGCTCACCGGCAAGCCGGTGACACCGTGGGTCATGCGCTTCGATCCCCGCAGCGGTTTCGATCGATTCCGCTCGGCCGGAAGGCCTCAGGAGCCGACGGCGGCGGACGTCGTCAGCGCCCGCGCGCAGGGTCAGGCGGCCGACAGTCCGGTGCGACTGAACGATGCGGGCAGCGTCACCGACGTGTCCGTGAAGCCGTCGCGCGGCGAGTAGATCGCGGCGTTCATGCTGCGACCCGCAGTTCTCGTCGACCGGTCCGAGGTCGAATTCAGCGCCATCCGCGCGCAAGGTGCGGGTGGGCAGAACGTCAACAAGGTGTCGAGCGCGGTGCACCTGCGCTTCGACATACCGGCGAGTTCGTTGCCCGATGACGTCAAGGCGCGCCTGCTCAATTCGCGGGACAGCCGCATCACTCACGAAGGCGTGCTGGTCATCAAGGCCCAGCGGCACCGCAGCCAGGACATGAATCGCGACGATGCAATCGCGCGCCTGCAGGAGTTGGTCGATGCCGTCGCAACACCACCGCGGGTGCGACGCGCCACGAAGCCGAGCTATGGCGCGAGGCAGCGCCGGCTCGAGGGCAAGAGCCAGCGCTCGGAAATCAAGAACCTGCGGCGACAGGTTCGGGATTGACTTCGACCGGCGACGCGTCCCGCGCCGGACCGCTCGTGAGCGCCGCAAGCGCTTCGGCGTCGGTGCGGTAGCTGAAGAGCATCGGGCCCGGCGACAGCAGGCCGGCACGCTCCAGCACCTGTTGCGCCGGCAGCTTGAGACCCGCGACGTGCAAGCGCACGCCTTCCGACTCGAGAAGGCGGCGAATGCTTCCGAACACTTCCGCGCCCGTGATGTCGATCCGGTTGATCGGGTAGGCGAACAGGCAGACGTCGGTCAGCTTTTGCCTGGCGAGCGCGACGCTGATGGCGCGCTCCAGCGTGCTGGCCGATGCAAAGTCCAGCTCGGCATCCATGCGCAGCGCATAGAGGTTGGGCGCGAGCGGGGGCAGGTGCCACAGATGGCGATCGCGCAGGCTGCCGTCCGGGTGCAGCCCCACTTCGATGATGCGCGGATGCAGATGGCGGTACATGTAGTGCGCCAGCGCCGCGAGCAGGCCACCGAGCACGCCCCAGTAGATCGAAGGCGCGGTCGCGATGGTGAGGCAGAAGGTCGCGAGCGCGATGGCCGCTTCGATGCGCGAGATGCGCCAGAGCGCCACGAAGGCCGACGGCCGCAGCAGGCCGATGGTCGCCGTCGCCACGATCGACGCCAGCACCGCCTGCGGCACGTGATAGAGCAGCGGCATCGCCCACAGCAGCGCTGCCGCGACCACGACCACGCTGAACAGCGTCGACCATTGCGACTTGGCGCCCGCATACAGCGTGATCGCCGAGCGCGAGAAGGACGAGCTCGTCGGGAACGACCCCGTGAGGCCCGATGCGATCTTGCCCAGCCCCTGGCCGATGAGATCCTGGTTCTCGTTCCAGAGCTTGCCGGCGCGCGCGTTGTCCACCTTGGCGCTCGATGCGGTTTCAAGGAAGCTCACCAGCGTGATGAGAAACGCAGGCAGGAGCAGGTTGCCGAATTCATCCAGCGACAACCAGCCCGGCCAGTAGAACGACGGCAAGCCCGAAGGCAGGGTGCCGATGACCGCGCCGCCGCGCAGCGCGTAGCTGATGGCGCCGCTGATCACAGCCGCAGCAGCAACGAGCGCCATCGTCGTCGGAAAGCGCGGCGCCCATTTCTTGCCGAGCCACAGCGCCGCCATGCCGCCGAGGCCGAACGCGATCGCGATGTAGTCCGGCGGCGGACCGTGCAGAAGCTGCACGAAGCTTCGCCCGGTGAAGCCCAGCAGCGCCGGCAGCTGCGACAGCGTGATGAGCACCGCCGCCCCCTGCGTGAACCCCATCAGCACGGGTGAATTGACCATGCGAAGCAGCCAGCCGAAGCGAGCGGCCCCGAGCACGACCTGCATGACGCCCGACAGCAGCGTCAGCCAGACGGCCAGCGCCACCCATTCACTGCTGCCCCGTATCGCCAGCGGCGCGAGCGACGCGCCCACCAGCAGGCTGGTCAGCGCGGTCGGACCCACCGAGAGCCGCGCGGAAGAACTGAAGAGCACCGCGATCAGCGCCGGGAAGAGCGCCGCGTACACGCCGGTGACCAGCGGCATGCCCGCCAGCGCCGCATAGGCCACGCCTTGAGGAATGACCATCAGCGCGACCGTGACGCCGGCCGAGGCCTCGGTGACGAGCAGCGCGCGATCCGGTCGCGGCCATGCGAGGAAGGGAAGCCAGCGCGCGAGCTGGTCGCGGTTCAATGTCATGGCCCTGGGGCGCAGGAGGTTGGGGATTGCACCCGCCGATGATACGAAAGCAGGCGATTCGAACTCAGCCCTCGTGGCTCGGAGAGAGGCTAGATTGCGGGCATGACCGAACTGCAGTCCCTTTTCGATCTTCAGCGCCGCGCCAGCCGCGAAGCGCCCGATGTGCCGATCGCCACACGCCTCGACAGGGTGCGGCGCGTCGAGCGCCTGCTCGACGATCACGGTGCCGCGATTGCTGCCGCAGTGGAGGCCGACTTCGGTATCCGCTCGCCGGCGCTGACCGAAGTGGCCGACCTGATCGTGCTGCGCAGCCTGCTTTCGCAATTGCTCCGGAACGCAAAGCGTTGGAGCCGGCCGGTGCGTGTGCGCACGCCGATCTACCTGCAGCCGGCGCGCGGATGGGTGCAGCGACAGCCGCTCGGTGTCGTGGGCGTCATTTCGCCGTGGAACTACCCGCTGCAGCTCTCGCTCGGCCCGGCGGCCACGGCGCTGGCGGCGGGCAATCGCGTGCTGCTCAAGCCGAGCGAGCTCACGCCGCGCACATCCGCCGTGCTGGCCGAGCTGGTCGCCAGGATCTTCGCCGAGGGCGAATTCGCGGTGGTGCAGGGCGATGCCGACATGGCCGCGGAGTTCGCGGCCCTGCCGTTCGATCATCTGTTCTTCACCGGCTCCACCGCCGTCGGCCGCAAGGTGGCGCAGGCGGCAGCGGCCAACCTCACGCCGACGACGCTGGAGCTGGGCGGCAAGTCGCCCTGCATCGTCGATGGGTCCGCCGACCTCGAGGAGGCGGCGCTGCGCATCGCGCACGGCAAGCTGCTCAACGCGGGCCAGACCTGCATCGCACCCGACTATGTGCTGCTGCCGCGCGGGCGCGAGGACGCCTTTGCCGACGCCTGGCGGCGCGCGGTCGCGCGGCTGTTTCCGCGCATCGACGGCAATCCGGACTACGCGGGAGTCATCGGCGAGCGCCACCTCGCTCGCCTGCACCGACTGCTGGACGAGGCGAGGGCGCAGGGCGCGCGCATCGAGCGGACGGGCGAGGCACCGCCGGGAAGCCGCCAGTTCGCACCCGCGCTGGTCCTGGGTGCCCGGCCGGGGCTGAGGTTGCTCGAGGAGGAGATCTTCGGCCCGATCCTGCCGGTTCTCCCGTGCGACGACAGCGAGGAAGCCATCGCATACATCAATGCGCGCCCGCGCCCGCTCGCCCTCTACTGGTTCGGCACCGACACCGCCGCGCGCGACCGCGTGCTCGCGCAGACGGTGAGCGGTGCGGTCACCGTCAACGACACGCTGATGCACATCGCGCACGAGGGCCTGCCGTTCGGCGGTGTCGGCGAGAGCGGCTGGGGCGCCTACCACGGCGAGACCGGCTTCCTGCGCTTCACGCAGCAGAAGCCGGTGCTGGTCCAGTCGCGCTGGGCGCTGGGCTCGATGCTCTATCCGCCGTACGGCGCGCGCCTGCAGCGCATGCTCAAGCTGCTGCGGATGCTGGGCTGACGTCGTTCGCGACGCGCCGCTTGTGCTGGAAGGCGGTCGGCGACTTTCCGGTCGCCGTCTTGAACATCGCGCAGAAGGCGCTGTCGGTGGCGTAGCCGCTGGCGGATGCGACCTGGCTCACCGCCATCCCGCGCGCCAGCAGCGGCAGCGCGTGCGCGAGCACCGCCTGCTGCCGCCACTGCTGCCAGCTCATGCCGAGCTGGTCCCGGAACAGGCGCGCCACGGTGCGCTCGCTGGCGCCGATCGACTCGGCGCGCTCCGCCAGCGTGGCCCGGCCGGCCGGGTTGCGCAGCAGCGCTTCGCACAACTGGCGCAAGCGCTTGTCGGCGGGCAGCGGCACGTCGATGCGGATCTGGGTCGCGCGCTCCAGTTCGTCCACCAGCAGCGGAGCGATCCAGCGTTCGCGCTGCGCCGCGTGCGGATCTGCGGGCGGCAATCCGTCGGGCGTGGTGTCGAGTGCGAGCATGAGTGCGCGCAGCAAGGGGCTGATCTCCAGCACCTCGCATTTTTCCCAGTTGGGCCCCAGCCAGCTATGCAGGTAGACGGTTCGCAGCTCGGCGTCCTCGATCAGCGTGATGCTGTGCGACATGTTCGCCGGCACCCAGAGCGCGCGCGAGGGCGGCACGATGTAGCTGCCGTCCTCGGTGCTCAGGCGGATCACGCCGCGCGTCGAGAAGGTGAGCTGCGGCCAGGGATGCGTGTGCAACTCGACCAGGGTGTCGGCTTTCAGGAAGTGTTCCTTGGCGCGCAGCGGCCGCAGCGCGTCCGGGGCGTAGAGGTGCGGTGTGAGCGGACCCACGCTGTTGGTCGGCGCGGGATAGGGCGGCGTGGCGCGCCGGGCGGGCGTGTCGACGGGCGCCATGGATTGGGCGGCTGTGGACGGCATAGTTTCGACAAATGTTGTCTCTGTATCGCCATTCTGCCGCCGTCGGCCCGCTTAGGATCAGTGCCCAACCGAGATTCTTGTAGCAATCCATGTCTTCCAACACCGCCACCACCACCGCCGGCACGCCCACGCTGGGCGCCGATGCCAAGCTGATCGGTCTCGTGGGGCTGGCTCACGCCGTCAGCCATTTCAGCCAGCTCATCCTGCCGCCGCTGTTCCCGTGGCTGAAAGACGCCTTCAACGTGAGCTACACCGAGCTGGGCGCAGTGCTGACCGTCTTCTTCGTCGTTTCTTGCATGGTGCAGGCGGCGTCCGGGTTCATCGTCGACAAGCTGGGCCCGCGACCGGTGCTGTTCGTCGGCCTCTCGATGCTCGGTCTGGCAGGTTTCGGCTATGCGGCGGCGCAGAGCTACTGGATGCTGCTCGTCTGCGCGGTGGCGGCGGGCATCGGCAACGGCGTGTTCCATCCGGTCGACTACACCTTGTTCAACCGCAAGGTCGCGCCGACCCGGCTCGGTCATGCCTACAGCGTGCATGGCATCACCGGTAGCCTGGGGTGGGCGCTGGCGCCGGCTTTCGTGGTGCCGCTGGCCATGGCCTTCTCGTGGCGGGTCGCGCTGGCGGGTGCCGGAGCAGTCGCGGTGGTCGTGCTGCTCATCCTGTGGGTCAACCGCAGCGTGCTGTCGCTCGATCCCGCTGCGGTGCGCAAGGCCACCGGCACCGACGCGGCGGCAGGGAGCGAGTTCGCGTTCCTCAAGATTCCGGCCGTGTGGATGTGCTTCGGCTTCTTCTTCTTCTATGCGATGGCGCTGAGCGTGGTGCAGACCTTCGCGCCGGCTGCGGCTGGCCGGCTGCACGAGGTGCCGGTGACGCTGATCGCGATCTGCCTCACCGTCTACATGGTTGCGAGCGCCACGGGCATGGTGTTCGGCGGCTTTCTCGCGTCGGACCCTTCGCGATGCGAGCGCATCGTCGGCGCCGGCTTCGGTATCGCGGCGGGTATCGCGCTGATTCTGGCGCTGGCGAACTTCATGCCGGTGCTGGTGCCGGTCATGTTCGGCGCAATGGGTTTTGCCGCCGGTATCGCGGGCCCTTCGCGCGACCTGCTGGTCAAGCGCTCGACGCCAGCCAATGCGTCGGGCCGCGTCTACGGCGTGGTTTACGCGGGGCTCGACATCGGCCAGGCGATCGCGCCGCTGATCTTCGGCCGGCTGATGGACCACGGCCAGTACACGAGCGTGCTCGTCGGCCTCGCGGTGGTGCAGGGCGTGCTGATCGTGAGTGCATTCAACGTGCGCCGCGTGCGCCGGGAGTCCCTGGTTCCCGCTTCGGCCTGACGCGGACTTGTCTGTCTATCTGATCGTCGCGCTCGGCGCGATCGTCGCCGGCTTCGTGCAGGGGCTCTCGGGCTTCGCCTTCGGGCTGGTGGCGATGTCTTTCTGGGCCTGGACGGTCGACCCGAAGCTGGCGGCGGTGCTGTCCACCTTCGGCGCCCTCACCGGGCAGGTCATCGCCGCGGTCACCGGCCGCCGCCGGTTCGACAAGGCGCTCCTCGCCCCTTTCGTCATTGGTGGATTGCTCGGTCTGCCGGTCGGCGTCTGGCTGCTGCCGCGCCTGGATGTGCCGCTTTTCAAGGCCTGCCTCGGCGGCTTGCTGCTGATCTGGTGCCCAACGATGCTGATGGCGCGCAACCTGCCGCGCGTGACCGCCGGCGGGCGCGCAGCAGATGCGATCGCCGGATGGCTCGGCGGCATCTGTGGTGGCATCGGCGGCTTCACCGGGCCGATCCCTACGCTCTGGTGCACCTTGCGCGGGTTCGAGAAGGACGTGCAGCGCGAGGTGATCCAGAACTTCAACGTGTCGATGCTTGCGGTCGCGTTCTCGCTGTACGTGGCTTCGGGTCTCGTGAGCGTCAGCATGCTGCCGATGCTTGGCCTCGTCGGGTTGGCGGTGCTCGTGCCGGTGCTGCTCGGCGCGCGCCTCTATGTCGGCATCACCCACGAGGCGTTTCGCAGGATCGTGCTCAGCCTGCTGACGGCTTCAGGCATCGCGCTGCTGGCGTCATCCGTGCCGGTGCTGCTGGCGCGCTGACTTCACTTTTTCGGCAGGATTTCGAGCACCAGATCCATCGGCCGGCACAGGCGTGTGCCGAGAGGCGTTTCGACGATCGGGCGATTCATCAGGATTGGATGCAGGGCGATGAAGTCGAGCAACTGGTCGTCGGTCCACTTCGGATCGCCAAGGCCGAGTTCGTCGTAAGGCGTGCCCTTCTGGCGCAGCACCTCGTGCACCGGGACGCCCATCGCCTTGACGAGCGATTTCAGCCTGGCCTTGGTCGGCGGCGTCTTCAGGTATTCGACGACCTGCGGTTCGATGCCGTGTTCGCGGATGAGCGCGAGCGTGTTGCGCGACGTGCCGCACGCGGGGTTGTGGAAGATGGTGACGGTGGGGGTTTCGTTTGCCATCCGGCGATTGTCCTCCGCGCTCAGGCGGTCTCGCGGCCTTCCCATCCTGCAATGAACGGAAACCGCGCCGCCCAGAAATCCGCGAGGCGCGGATCGGCGTCGACGCGCCGCACCACGTCGGCCATGCGTGGCGCGCCCGAGCCGGGCGCGCCGTAGAGGATGTAGGGGTTGGCCGTGTCGTTCATCGACGCAGCCTACCCCGCCGGATCAGGCGGATCGCCGAAGACCGTTCAGGCGGTGAGGATTGCGTCCAGCCGCTGCAGCCCTTCGATCGTCTTCACGCAGGCCTCGGCCGCCTCGGTGCCCTTCACCGCGAAGTGGCGGTGGAAGTACTTGCGATGCTCCACGTGCTCGTGGAAATGGTGCGGCGTGAGCACGGCGGAAAGCACCGGCACATTGGTCTCGAGCTGCACCGTCATCAGCGCATTGACCACGGTGTTGGCGACGAACTCATGGCGGTAGATGCCGCCGTCAACGACGAGCGCCGCGCCGACGATCGCCGCATAGCGCCCCGACTGCGCAAGCCGCTTGGCGTGCAGCGGAATCTCGAACGCGCCGGGCACGTCGAAGATGTCGATCGTATCGAGCGGCACGCCCTGGCGCTTCATCTCGGCGAGGAAGGCGTCGCGCGCCTGGTGGACGATGTCCGAATGCCATTGCGCCTGCACGAAGGCGACGCGGCGGCCGCGCGGTGCATCGGATGCCTGGACGGCGGAGAGGGGAAGGTCGTTGATCTGACTCATGGTTTGCCTTTGAAGGGTTTGCCTGAATCAGGGCGCACGAAACCGGCGCCGGCACGCACGCGAACGCGCCCACCGGCAACGGCATCGCGCTCTCTTTCATCCGGACTGTGACCGTCGGCCCCGGAATCGCACCGGGTCTGCTGACCCCGTGGCGCATTGCACGCCACGGGCGCTCGCGGGCTTGTGCGGCTTTCGCCGCCATCACCGCCGGTGGGGAATTTCGCCCCGCCCTGAGAACGCTTGCCCCGGCCTGGGCCGGAGCAGGGGCGATTCTAGGGAAGTGGCGCGGACGGCGCTGTCACGCAGGAGGCAAAACCCCCACACGGCGTTCGGTTCGCCGGCCGGCAGGCTTCAACGAGGCACCAAGAACTCCGTCATCCGATGCAACTCGTCGTCGAGCGCGGCGCGGAACGCGGCCCCGGACGGCGCGCGATCCACGTAGCCGAACGTGGGTTGCAGCCTGCCGTCGCGCGCAGTGACATTGGCCCATCCGATCACGCGGTCATGCCACAGCATCGGCAGCGCGTAGTAGCCGAACTGCCGCTTCGGCGGGGGCGTGTATGCCTCGAACTTGTACGTCCAGCCCCACAGCAGCTCGAAGCGGCGGCGGTCCCAGACGATCGGATCGAAAGGCGCGAGCAGCCGCAGCGAGTCGTCGGGCGCATGGCGGCGCGAGGCCGGGTTCTCGTCCGCCGGCCAGTACCAGGTCGTGCCGTCGATGCGGCAACTCGCGAGTTCCTCGCGCGCCAATTGCAACGCCGCTTGCGTCTGTGCCGCGAGGTGCGGCGCGCCATAGCCGAGCAGGCGGATCAGGTAGGTCAGGCTCGCGGCCGGCAGCGGCGCGTACTTGCGCACCACCAGATCGACCAGCGCGGCGGCACGCCCGGCTCGCTCGGCGGGGCTGTCGTCGACTGGCGGATGCGTCACCGCCTCGTAGATGCGCGTGCCGCTGTCGCGCCGCTTCACGCGCAGCAGGCCCCGGTAGTGCATGCCGTCGAGCAGATGCGTGCTGGCATTGCTCGATCCGCCCCAGTAATTCTGTATGCGGCCGTGCGCGAAATGCGCCTCGACCTCGCGGGGATGCACCGACCCGCGCTCGCGAACGAAGGCCAGCACTTCCTCGGCCTTGCGCCGCGTCTCTGCGTCCCACGCACGGCTGGCTTCGCGCGGATGCATGAGGGCCAGATGCTCGCGCGGCAGGAAGCCATAGTTGACGAGGCAGTCCTCCTCGATCGCGAGCCGCGTGTAGCGGCTCTCCAGATCGCCGGCGCGGTAGTTCTTGACCCGATGGCGCAGCGTCAGGTCCTGCGCACGCGCGGGCGCGCGGATCGGGTCCGCCTGCACGAAACCCAGCCGCCGGATGGCGGCCGGCAAAGTGGTCGGCGTGAAGAGGGTGCGTGCGACCGCGTAGCAGCGCAAGGCGTCGAGGCTGGGTTCGGCAGGCATGCGGGGGGAGGATTGCGAGGATTTGCAGACCGATTGTTGCCGCAGCGGCCAGTTCGCGCGCCGTCCATCCGCCTGCCGTTCGCGGCTCGACAATTGTCCCGCCGCGCCGGATCGATTCGAGGCGCGCAAGAGCAAACAATGCAGTTGACCGAGACCCGTGTGCAGTGCGTTGACCGCAGTGCGCTGCGGCATTTCACGCCGTACTGGTGGGTGATCCGTCCGGTCAGCGGCCTGATTCGGCGTCGCCTGCTGGCGCGAATTGGCGATGCTTCGTTCCGCATGGCCTCGACGGACCATTGAGCACGAGGCGAGCCGCCGGGAGTGGTTTCAGAGTTTTCCGAGCCCACGTCTCGTGGTGTTCGAACTAGCATCGCGCCGACCCAGCCCCATTCACCATGACCGACATCCGCATCCGACCCGCCACACTCGCCGACTTGGAGACTGTTTCCTCGCTCTTCGACGCCTATCGGCAGTTCTACCAACAGGCCCCGGACCTCGACCTCGCGAGGACGTTCATTGCCGAGAGGATGCGACGTGGCGAATGCATCGTGCTGCTCGCGGAGGACGGCGACGGCCAGGCCGTTGGCTTCTGTCAGCTCTATCCGAGCTTTTGTTCCGTCGAGGCCACGTCGATCTATGCCTTGTACGACCTTTTCGTCGCGCCGCAATGCCGACGAAGCGGGGTGGGACGCGGGCTGCTGCTAGCGGCAGAAGCCGAAGCAGGCCGGCGAGGCGCGTCGAGGATGGACCTCACGACGGCGCGCTCCAACCGGGCGGCCCAGTCGCTGTACGAGTCGCTTGGCTGGATTCGCGACGAGGTCTTTCTTGCTTACAGCCGGCGCATCCCGGCCGGGATTTGAATCTCCGCATGTACATCTCCAAGCACCATGAGCTGCCCGGCACCGCCGCGGCCCACGCATTGATCCAGGCCCATCCGCTCGGGGCCTGGGTGGTGCCCGGCGACGACGGGCTCGTGGCTAACCATGTCCCGTTTCTTCTCGACCCGTCGCGCGGCCGGCTCGGAACGCTGCAGGGTCATGTCGCTCGGGCGAATCCGGTCTGGCGGCAGCTCCGCGCATCCACGCCGTCGCTCGTGATGTTCCAGGGGCAAGAGGCCTACATCACGCCCCGCTGGTACCCAGGCAAGCGGACGCACGGAAAAGTGGTCCCGACCTGGAACTACGCGGTCGCGCACGCGCGGGGCGTCGCGCGTGCCATCGACGACGAGGACTGGCTGCGCGACCTGCTGGCGCGGCTCACGACCGCCAGCGAGGCGTCGAGGCCGATGCCGTGGGCGGTGGCGGACGCGCCCAGCGAGTTCATCGACAAGCTCGTTCGTGCCGTGGTGGGGATAGAGATTCCGATCGATGGTCTCGTTGGCAAACTCAAGGCGAGTCAGGACGAGGACCTGCAGGACCGGTGGGGCACGGTCGAAGGGCTGGCCGCCGAGGGCACCGACAACGCGCGGGCGATGGCTACGCTGGTGCGAAACGCCATCGACGTACAGAAGGGTTCTCAATGAGCCGATCACCCAGTAGACGCCCGAACCGCCTGCGGGCGGCGCCGCTCAGACCTCGCTGCGGTGCCGCTCGATGCAAGTGTCCAGCGTCTCCTCGCCCGAACGCTTCCACCAGTCGAAGACCGAGAAGATCTCAACTTCGCTGTAGCCGGCGAAGCCCGCATCCTCGACCCAGTCGCGCACCTTCTTCAGCTCGACCACGCCATCGCCCATCATCCCGCGATCGGACAGCAGGTCGCGCGTCGGTGTGAGCCAGTCGCAGACGTGGTAGGCCAGCACGCGCTCCTTGCCGGCGCGCGCGATCTGCTGCTGTAGCTTCGGGTCCCACCACACGTGGTAGATGTCGACCGCGACGCCGAGCATGCCCGAGCGCGTTGGATCGAGTTCGTCACACAGGTCGAGCGCGTGTTCGAGCGTGTTGATGCACGCGCGGTCGGCGGCCTGCATGGGGTGCAGCGGTTCGATGGCGAGCGGCATGCCGACCTGCCGCGCGTACTCCAGCGATGCGGCGATGCCATCTCGAACCTCGCCGCGCGCGCGGCCGATGTCCTTGTAGAGCGCCTTGCCGTCGAGTGCACCCGGCAGTGCGCCGACGACCAGCACGAGGCAGGGCGCGCCGAGCAGCTTGGCCTCGTCGATCGCGCGGCGGTTGTCGTCGAGTGCGGCTTTCAGCCCGGTCGCATCCGGCGCTGGGAAGAAACCGCCACGGCAGTAGCCCGAAAGCCCGATGCCGTGCGCCTTGAGTTGCCTGGCAATCCTGTCGATGCCGACCGCAGCGACCTGGTCGCGCCACGGGCTGATCGCGCGGATGCCGCGTTCGGCGCACTGGTCGATGATGCGGTCCAGCGGCACCTCCACGCCGTGCTGCTTGCGGATGGTTGCCGTATTGATCGACAGCCATTCATGGCTCTGCGAGAAGTCGCGCATCGTCGTTCAGCCTTCGACGCCGTGCAGAGCGAGCAGCGTCTTCATGCGTTTGACGGCGAGCTCTGGCTGCTCCAGCAGGTTCGCCGCATCGGCCAGCCGGAACAGTTCTGCCAGATGCGGCAGCGAGCGCGTGCTCTGCTGTCCGCCGACCATCGTGAAATGGCTCTGGTGGCCGTTGAGCCACGCCATGAATACCACGCCGGTCTTGTAGAAGCGCGTGGGCGCCGCAAAGATGTGGCGCGACAGCGGCACCGTGGGGCCGAGGATCGCGTGGAACTTCTCCAGGTTGCCGGCGGCCAGTTCGCCCAGCGCCGCGCTCGCGGCCGGCGCGATCGCGTCGAAGATGCCGAGCAGCGCATCGCTCTTGCCGTGCGTCGGCTCGCTGCCCTGACCGTCGCCTGCGATCAGCTCCGCGTAGTTGAAGTCGTCGCCGGTGTACATGCGAACGCCCGCGGGCAGACGGCGGCGCATCACGATTTCCTTGTCCTTGTCGAGCAGGGAGATCTTGATGCCGTCGACCTTGTGCGGATGCGCGGCGATGATGCCGAGCGCGGTGTTCATCGCGCTGTCGATGTCCGACGTGCCCCAGTAGCCGGCGAGCGCGGGGTCGAACATGTCGCCGAGCCAGTGCAGGATCACCGGCTGCTTCGCCTGGCTGAGGATGCGGTCGTACACCCACTCGTAGTCGGCGGGGCTCTTCGCGACGCGGGCGAGCGCGCGGCTGGCCATCACGATCAGCTTGCCGCCGAGCGCCTCGATGGCGGCCATTTGTTCTTCGTAGCCGCGGATCACGTCATCGACGCTCTTGACCTTGTCGATGTCCAGGTGGTCGGTGCCGCAGCCGGAGGCGACGAGCGCGCCAGGCACGTCCTTGGCGGCATCGAGCGAGCGGCGGATGAGTTCGAGCGAGGTCGGCCAGTCCAGGCCCATGCCGCGCTGCGCGGTGTCCATCGCCTCGGCCACGCCGAGGCCGAGCGACCACAGGCGGCGGCGGTAGCCGATGGTGGCGTCCCAGTCGACCGCGCATTGCAGCCATGGATCGATCGCGGCCTTCGGGTCGGCCACCACGTGCGCGGCCGAATACGCGATGCGATTGAACGTGACGCCAGCCGGCGGCTTGACCGGCGTGCTGCCCTTGAGCGCGTAGGGCGCGAGCGCGCCGCCTGCGGTGAGGAGTGTGAGCGAGAGGGCCATGAAAACGCCTCCTCAGATCTTCAGCTCAGGCACGTCGATCCAGCGGCGGTCCTTCCAGCTTTCGAGTGCGGCCTCGACGAGCTGCACACCCTTGGCGCCTTCGGGCAGCGTCCACTTGTACGGTGCGTTCTCGACCACGTGGCGGATGAAGTGCTCCCACTGGATCTTGAAGCCGTTGTCGTAGACCTGCGAGTCCGGAATCTCCTGCCACTGGTCGAAGAAATTCATGGTCTGCTTCTCGTCCGGGTTCCAGACCGGGCGCGGGGTGGCGACGCGCGATTGCGCGCGGCATGACGAGAGGCCCGCGACCGCCGAGCCGTCGGTGCCGTCGACGTGGAAGGTCACGAGGTCGTCGCGGCGCACGCGGGTCACCCAGCTCATGTTGATCTGCGCGATCACCGGCTCGCCGTTGTGGCCGGTGAGTTCGCAAGTCGCGTAGGCGGCGTCGTCGGCGGTGGCCTCATACGGCTTGCCGGCTTCATCCCAACGCTTCGGGATGTGGGTGGTGCCGAGGCACGAGACCGACTTCACTTCGCCGAACAGGTTGTCCAGCACATAGCGCCAGTGGCACATCATGTCCAGGATCATCCCGCCGCCGTCTTCCTTGCGATAGTTCCACGAGGGACGCTGGATGGGCTGGAGGTCACCTTCGAAGACCCAGTAGCCGAATTCGAGGCGCACCGAGAGCATGCGGCCGAAGAAGCCCGCGCGGCGCAGCATGTCGAGCTTGCGCAGGCCGGGCAGGAAGAGCTTGTCCTGCACCGCGCCGTGCTTGAGGCCCGAGCCCTGCGCGAGGCCGGCGATCGCTACCGCTTCGTTGAGGTTGGTCGCGATCGGCTTTTCGCAGTAGACGTGCTTGCCGGCGCGGATGGCCTTGGCGAGCAATTGCGGGCGCATCTGCGTGGTGCCGGCGTCGAAGAAAACGGTGTCGTCCTTGTTCTCCAACGCCTTGTCGAGGTCGGTGCCCCAGCGCGTGATGCCGTGCGCCCTGGCGAGCGCCTCGATCTTCTCGGCATTGCGGCCGATCAGGATCGGATCGGGCATGACCTTGTCGCCGTTCCCGAGCGTCACGCCGCCTTGCGCGCGGATCGCGCAGATCGAGCGGATCAGATGCTGGTTCATGCCCATGCGTCCGGTGACGCCATGCATGATGATTCCGAGTCGTTGTTGTGCCATGGTTGTTCTCCGCTGTGAGTGGCGAGGGGTCGCGAGCGCTACACCAGCGTGGGCGCTTGCGAGAGGGGTTGGAGGCTGTCGAATGCGGGCTCGGCCGCATGCGCGAAGCCCGGTTGCGCGAGGAGCGAGCCGATGGCGATGCGCCCGTCGCGGATCGCGAGGCGGGGACGGCCTGCGCTGGTTTCGTAGAGATCGGGGTGGGCGGTTGCGAAGTTCGATGACTCCGCGGCTGGCGCATCGCCGAAGCCGTCGACGTAGTGATGGCCGTTGCGTTCGCAGTGCGCGAGGCCGAGCAGCGCGGCCAGGGCGAGGTCCTGCTGGACTGCGAGGCCTGCCTGGCAGGTCAGGTCTTCCGCCGACATGAAACAGCGGTCGGCTTCGCGGTCGTGCGCGAGGTTCCATTGGTCGCAGCGCGCGCGGTTGATGACGGCCTTGTAGATGCCCTTGCACCCTTTGCTCGAGATGCCGCGCCAGCCGTGGGCGCGGCCCATCGGGAAAGCGTCGAGCGTGCCGTCGGCTTCGTCGAGCAGCAGCGCGGCGGGTACGCGGAGTTCAGCCAGCGCCGGATCCATGCTGGCATCGCGCGGCAGCGGTTGTTCGAGATAGAGCAATGCGTCCGGACGCGCACGGAGGCGCGGCAGTTCGCGCAGCCCCTCGCAGAGGGCCTTCAAGGCGTGCAGGTCGGCGTATTGCTCGTTGCCGTCGAGGGTGAAGCGGTGGCCCGGCGCGACCGCGTCGAGCGTGGCGAGGACCGCATCGAGCCGCGCGAGGTCGATGGCCGGATCGCCGCCGAGCTTGATCTTGAAGTAGCGGTGGCCGTAGCGACGCACCACCGCCGGGAGGGTGACGGGCAGGCCCGCAGCGTCTTCCACGTCGCCTTCGAGTGCATCGAGCATGCCGACGGTGTGCCTCGCCTGCAGGCTGGAGGAGGGCGTCAGCGACGAGAGCCACGCGTTCCAGTCCCAGCCTTGAAGGTCGGGCGCCAGCAGCGTGTCGCAAAGGCCGACCAGGTTGCGGCTGAAGGCGGCATGCATCGGCAAGCGGACGCAGCGGCAGAGCGCATCGATCACCGCGCGATCGATCACCGCCTGCGCGAACGCGGTCGAGAGCGCGGTCGCGCCCGATGCTTCGCCATGCTTCATCAGCGCTTGGTAGTTCTGCGCGAAGAGCGCGAACGCGGTCGTGGGGGCGTCTCGCGTGTAGGCGCTGGATGTCGATTCCAGCGCGTGCTGGAGATCGCGCACGTTGTCGGCCGGGCTGCGATCCGTCCGCTTGTCGAACCAGCGCGGCACCATGAGCTCTGCCGCCCAGCCTTCGGTGGTGCCTGAGGTGCCGCAATCCACCGTCGCCCGTACGAAGACTTGCGGGCAGCGCGTCAGCGTCGCCGCGCCGAACTTGAACGGCAGCCGCAGCGACATCGCACGCACGCCGAAGTCGATGGCGAGAACGCGCAACCTGGGTGCGGGGGACGGAGTGGCAGTCACGACAAGGCGCCTAAGCGTCCAGGTGGCCTTGGGCGAAAAAGTGCGCGCGCAGGGTTCTGGCGTACTCGGCGAAGCGCTCGGTGCCCATTACGTCGAGGGGGCGCGGGCGCGGCAGGTCGATGTCGTAGATCGCGGCGATCGAGCCCGGGCGCTCGCTCATCACGATCACGCGGTCGGACAGGAAGATCGCCTCGGGGATGCTGTGCGTGATCAGAAGCACCGTCTTCTTCGACGCCGACCAGATGCGCTGGAGCTCGAGGTTCATCTTCTCGCGCGTCATCGCATCGAGTGCGCCGAAGGGCTCGTCCATGAGCAGCACCGAGGGATCGTGCAACAGCGCGCGGCAGATCGACGCACGCTGCTGCATGCCGCCGGAGAGCTGCCAGGGATATTTCTTCTCGAAGCCGGTGAGCCCGGCCATCTTCATCAGCTCACGGGCGCGCTGGCGCGCTGCTTCCCTGGGCATGTGGCGGATCTCGGCTTGCAGCAGAATGTTGTCCTCCACGCTGCGCCAGGCCAGCAGCACCGCGCTCTGGAAGACGATGCCCACGTCCTTCTGCGGCCCCTTGATCGGGTGGCCCGCGAGGTTCAGCGTGCCACCGCTGATCGGCAGCAGCCCCGCGACCATCTTGAGCAGCGTGCTCTTGCCGCAGCCGGAAGGCCCGACCACGGACACGAACTCACCCTCGCGAATCGAGAAGTCCAGCGGCTTCAGCGATTCGACCGGACCATCCTTGCTTTGGTAGATCGAGACGCCACGCGCTTCGATCAGGACATCAGTGGACATGCGTACAGAGGAGGTAGGAACGGAGGCCAGGGCACCCGCGGAACCGGCTTCGCCGGGCCGCCGGGTGCGCCCCCGGAGAGGGGGTGGCGCAGCGACACGCAGTGCGCGCAGCCTGGGGGAGAACTCAGTCAGGGCAGGAAGTCGAGCGTCACGTAGTCCTCGGGCTTGCCGCGCGTCGCCGCGTCCATGCCGCCGTATTGCACCAGCAGGTCGAGCGAGTCGTTGACGTTCTTCATCGCCACGCGGAACGGACGCTGGTTGGCGGTGTCCTTGGTGTGGTAGAGCGCGGTGCTCTGCTTCAGCCCAACGATGAGCGTGTCGCGCACGCCGGCCTTGGGGTTGGCCTTGAGCATCGCGTCGACGGCGGCTTCCGGCTCCTTCTCGGCGGCTTCTGCGGCGCGGGTGGCAGCGCGCATGAAGCGCTTCACGAGGTCGGGGTTCTCGGTCAGCAGGTTCTTGTTGGTGATGATTCCGGAGCTGATCTGGTTGACGCCCGAATCGGCGAAGCGGATCGGCGTCACCGGCTTGCCAGTGGCGTCCTGCAGCTTGATCGCCTGGTCCATCACGTAGCCCAGCAGCAGGTCGGCCTGGCCGTTGGCGACCGCATTGAGCTTGGTCTGCGCATCGCCCGAGATGACTTTCACCTGGTCGGGCGTGATGTTGTTGGCTTTCAGGAAGACCGGCCACATCTGCGACATCGAATCGCCCGGCGTGGTGGCGACCGTCTTGCCGATGACGTCCTTGGGCGTCCTGATGCCCTTTTCGCTGAAGCCCATGACCGACATCGGGCTGACCTGGAACAGGACGCCGGTGGACTTCAGCGGCGCGCCCTTGGCGGCGGCCTTGATCATGGTCGTGACGTCGATGTAGCCGAAGGTGGCCGACTTGGCCGCCACGGCCTGGGCGGTGACTGCGGAGCCGCGGCCTTCCTGGATGTCGAGGTCGATGCCTTCTTCGGCGAAGTAGCCGCGCTCCTTGCCGAGGAAGAACGGCGCGTGCTCGCTGTAGAGGTACCAGTTGAGCATCAGCGTGACCTTGTCCGCCGGCTTGTTCTGCGCCTGGGCGGGTGTCACCGCGAGTGCCAACGCGGCCGCAGCGCCGGCGAGTAGGGTCGTGAGCATCTTCTTCATGGTCTGTCTCCTGGGAAGAATGGTTTGCAACGGGGTCACTGGGCGTGGCGCTGTGACGCGTGCCACGGGATCATCAGCCGCTCGACGAGATCGACGGCGATGAAGAGCAGCACGCCGATGGTCGAAAGCACGACCAGCGCCGCGAACATCAGGGGCAGGTCGAAGTTGCCGTTGGCGACCTGCAGCACGTAGCCGATGCCGGAGTTGGAGCCGACGAATTCGCCGACCACCGCGCCGACCACCGCCAGCGTCACCGATACCTTCAGGCCGCTGAAGATCGCCGGCAGTGCCTGCGGCAGGCTGATCTTGAAGAAGGTCTGCAGCCGCGTCGCGCCCATGGAGCGTGCGAGGTCGAGCATGTCCGGCTCCACCGACTTGAAGCCCATGACCGTCGAGACAACCACCGGGAAGAAACCCAGCAGGAAGGCCGAGATCACCTTCGGAAAGATGCCGAAGCCGAACCACACCACGAAGAGCGGCGCGATCGCGACCTTGGGAATGCTCTGCGAGAACACCAGCAGCGGGTAGACGTAGGACTCGACCACCCGCGAGTACGCGATCACCATCGCGATCGGAATGCCGATCACGATCGTGAGGCCGAAGCCGCCGAGCGTCGCGAGCGTCGTCTTCCAACTTTCGGCGATGAGGCGCGGCCATTCGGCGATCAACTGGTGCACGACCTGCATCGGCGGCGGGATGAGGTAGGGCGGGATCTTGAAGACGCGGATCACGATGTCCCACAGCACCAGCAGCATCAGGATCAGCAGGAAGGGCCTCAGCGCAGGTGAAAGCAGCAGGTTGCGGAGCATCGACGAGAGCAGGTGGATTGAGCCGTGAAGCCGGAGGCATTCGCGGTCGAGCCGCGCGCTTCAATTCACCAATAAGTGAATTAAACGATTCTAGAAACCCGTCATCGACGCAGTCAACGACCGCCGCCTAGGAGATACCCGTATCAGCGCAGGACGTAGCCGAGCACCAGATCGGTCATGTGCGAGAGGCGCTGCGCCATGGCCTTGGGACTGCGCAGATTGCGGCCGAAGATGGTCGACAGGGTGTCGTTGTTCGAGAGGTAGAAGTAGCAGAGCGAGGCGATCGAGATGTAGAGCTGCACCGGGTCGATGCCGTTGCGAAAGACGTCGCCGCGACGGCCGCGCTCGAGCACGTCGTCGAGCAGCTTGATCAGCGGCGAGTTCATCTCCTGGATGCGCTCGGAGCGCTTCAGGTGCACCGCGCGGTGCAGGTTCTCGCTGTTGAGCAGCGTGATGAACTCGGGGTGCTCGAGGTAGTAGTGCCAGGTGAAGGAGACCAGCCGGCGGATCGCCTCGACCGGTTCCACGTCTTCCAGGTGCAGGCGCTGCTCGGCCTCGCGGATGTCGGCGTAGGTGCCCTCGAGCACCGCAAGGAAGAGATCGTCCTTGCTCCCGAAGTAGTAGTAGATCAGCCGCTTGTTGAGGCCGGCGCGCTCGGCGATGCTGTCCATGCGCGCGCCTGCCAGCCCGCGTTGCGAGAACTCGTCGCGCGCGGAGGCGAGGATGGCGAGCTGGGATCGGTCGGCATCGCGCGAACGCGGTTCAGCCGGCGCGTGAGGGCGGGATTTCATGCGGCGAATTTAACCAGATGGGGAATTAAGGCAAGCGGGCAAGCAGGGAGAGGCACGCGGATAATTCGCGCACCCCATTTCAAGCAGAGAGGCGCGTCGCACATGAGCTCACCACAACCCGCAGGGCACCTGATTGTCGAGTGCCTGATCGAACAGGGGGTCGAGCTGGCCTTCGGCGTTCCGGGCGAGAGCTTCCTTGCGGTGCTCGATGGCTTCCATCAATACGGCGAGCGCATCCGCTTCATCGTGAATCGCCAGGAGGGTGGCGCGGCGTTCATGGCGGAAGCGCACGGCAAGCTGACCGGACGGCCGGGGGTGTGCTTCGTCACCCGCGGGCCGGGCGCCACCAACGCGTCGATCGGCGTGCACAACGCGTTCCAGGATTCGACGCCGATGGTCCTCTTCGTCGGCGACGTCGGCAGCGACTTCCGCGATCGCGAGGCGTTCCAGGAGGTCGACTACGGCAGCTTCTTCGGCCCCAGCACCAAGGGCTTCGCCAAGCGCGTGGAGCGCATCGACGATGCCGATCGAATCCCGGAGTACATCGCGCGGGCGTTCGCCACGGCCATGAACGGACGGCCCGGTCCGGTCGTGCTGGTTCTGCCGGAGGACATGCTGCGCAGCACCACGGCATCGCGGCCGCTGCGCCGTGTCGAGGCCGTCGAGCCGTGGAGCGATCCGGGTGCGCTGCGCACGCTGCGCGAGCTGCTGCTGAAGTCGCAGCGTCCGCTCGTGATCGCCGGCGGCGGTGGATGGACCCCGCAGGCTGCGCAGGCGCTGCAGCGCTTTGCCGAGAACTGGAAGCTGCCGGTGGCGAATGCGTTCCGCTTCCAGGACACCTTCGACAACCATCATCCGCTGTATGCGGGCGATGTCGGCATCGCGATCAATCCGAAGCTCGCGGAGCGGGTGCGGCAAAGCGATCTCATTCTTGCGATCGGCCCGCGGCTGGGCGAGATGACGACCAGCGGCTACACGCTGCTGGAGGCGCCGAAGCCGAAGCAGACGCTGGTGCACATCCATGCCAGCGCAGAGGAGCTCAACCGCGTCTACCAGGCCGACCTGGCGATCAACGCCGGCATGAGCGCAGCCGCGCGCAGCCTCGAAGTGCTGAGCGCGCCGACGGAGCTGCCCTGGGAGGCGTGGACTGCGTCCGCGCATGCCGACTACGTCGCGAATCTGGAGCCGCAGCCTCTTGCAGGCCTGCCGCCCGAGGCGCCGCGCGGTGCGGTGGACATGGTGGCGGTGGTTGCTCTGCTGCAGAAGCACCTTCCGCCGGATGCGGCGATCACCAACGGCGCGGGCAATTTCGCGAGCTGGGTGCATCGCTATTTCCGCTATCACGGCCTCGCGAAGGGGGCCAAGACACAGCTGGCGCCGACCAGCGGCGCGATGGGCTATGGGGTGCCGGCGGGCATCGCGGCGAACCTGGCGACGGGGCGGGTCGCCTTCACGATCGCCGGCGACGGGGACTTCCTGATGACCGGACAGGAACTCGCCACGGCTTCGCAGCATGGCGGCAAGAGCATCATCGTGCTGCTCAACAACGGCATGTACGGCACCATCCGCATGCACCAGGAGCGCGAATACCCGACGAAGGTGAGTGGGACCGAGTTGCGCAACCCGGACTTCTGCGCGCTGGCGAGGGCTTACGGCTACGCGGCCGAGCGTGTCACCGAGACCACGCAGTTCGAAGGTGCGCTGCAGCGCGCACTGGCGGCCGATACGGGCACGCTGATCGAGATTCCGCTCGACCCCGAGGTCATCACCACCCGTGGCACGTTGAGCACGATCAGGAAGGCTGCACAGGCGCGATAGCGGTCATCGCGCAGGCGAAAAAAAGCCGGCGGATGCCGGCTTTTTTGTGGGAGCGTGCAGGACGCCCCGGGGCTTACTTGACGTGCTTGCCGATCAGCGAAGCCAGTTCGAACATCGACACTTGCGGCTTGCCGAAGATTTCCTTCAGCTTGGCGTCGGCGTTGATGTTGCGCTTGTTGGCCTTGTCTTGAAGGTTGTTCTTCTTGATGTAGTCCCACAGCTTGCTCACCACAGCGGTGCGCGGCAGAGGCGTCGAGCCGACCACAGCGGCGAGCGCCGGGCTGGGGGTCAGTGCCTTCATGAACGCAGCGTTGGGGGTGCGCTTCTTGGCGGGAGCCTTCTTCGCAGGAGCCTTCTTGGCCGGAGCGGCCTTCTTGGCGGGTGCTGCCTTCTTTGCAGGAGCCGCCTTCTTCGCAGGCGCCGCGGCCTTCTTGGCCGGAGCCGCCTTCTTTGCCGGCGCTTTCTTGGCCGGGGCCTTCTTTGCAGTTGCCATGGTTGATTTCCTTTTTTGGTTGAACGCTTTCACCAATGAGAGTGTGTCTCTTCACCGGCATTGCGGATGCTAAAGGAGAAGAAACGCGTTTCCAAGGGAAAAAGGGGTTTTTTCATTGGGAGTTGTTGTTTTTTCAGAGGGAAGAAGCACAGCGTTTTCCCTTGAAGGCACTCTGAGAGCACCTTCAGGCGCGTCGTGCAGGCCATGTCGCGAGCACGACGCCGAGCAATGCGAGTGCAAACGCGACCACTTGCGGCGATGAAAGACTCTCGCCGAGCACCACGACGCCGACGAGCGCAGCACTCACCGGCAGCATCACGGTGAACACGCCGGCCTGCGACGCGGGCACGCCCTTGAGGCCGGTCATCCAGAGCCACACGGTCCAGATGCTCGCTGCGAGCGCGTACACCACGAGCAGTCCCCAGAGTCCGATCGGCACCGCGCCGAAGTCGAAGCGCAGGGCGAACCAGATGCCGAAGGGCGTCGACAGAACGAAGCCCCAGAGGTTGATGAGCGACGAGATCCGCTTGGGCCCGAGCCGTCCCGTGAGCGACTTGCCGATCACCGCATACGACGCTTCGCACACCACGGCCGCGAAGACGAGCAGGTTGCCCAGCCAGGGCAGGTGGCCGGACGGTGTCCCCGTCCCATGCGTCGCGGCCTGTGCGGGCGCGAGGGCAAGCAGCCCGATGCCGCAGGCTGCGCATGCGATCGCGAGGCCGACGCGCGCGGTGATGCGTTCGCGCAGAAAGAGCCAACTGCCGATCGCCACCACCGCTGGAATCGACGCCATGATCACGCCGGCCGACACCGCGCTCGTCAGGCTGACGCCGAAGAGCATGCAGATCGAGAACATGAAGTTGCCGAGGAAGGATTCGAGGAAGACGAGTCCGCGCGTGTGTGCCGTCATTGCCGGCTCGCCTTCGGGGCGCCGAAGCCAGTGCGGCATCGCGAGCGCCGCGATGCCGAAGCGCAGCCACGCGAGCAGCAGCACTGGAAATGCGGCGACTAGCGGCTTGGAGAGGGCAACGTAGCTGCCAACGAGCGACATGCTCAGCGCGAGGCAGCCGTAGGCGACGAGTCGGCGAGGCGCCGGAAGTGCGGTGTTCAATAGAGTGGCAACCGTAGCGAGGAGTACTTGGATGATGCCGCAACCCGACCCCACAGCCCGTCATGTGTTCGTCTACGGGACGTTGCGCAGCGGCGGCAGCAACGACATCTCGCGCTTCTCTCCGGCACCGCAGCGCGTGGGGGATGGCGAGATCGCGGGCACGCTCTTCGATCTGGGCGCATACCCTGGCGCGGTGCTCGGTGGAGGCGGGCGCATCAAGGGCGAGGTCTACCGGATCGCTCCGGGGGTCGAAGTCCAGCTCGATCTGCTCGAGGAGGTGAAGCCCGATGGCTCCGGCGAATACATCCGGCGGGAAGTCGAGGTGGAGGTTGCTGGTCGGTCGATCGCTTGTCTCGTGTACGAGATCCACCCGTCGCGGATTGCTGGCAGATCCGTCATCGCGAGCGGCAACTGGATGGCTCGGGATCGAGGCTCCGGGTCGCTTTTCATGCCGTAAAAGCCGTCGCACAATGTGAAAACTGAATGTGCTGCGCCGCAATAATTTTTCTCAATACAAGAAAAATAATTTCGCATTGAGAGAAACGAACGTAAGTTGTTGAGTTTGTTGGATCAAAAATAACTCTTCTATAAGACATAAGAGTCTCGAGTCCGGCGTACAGTAAGCGCCAAGGACGCGAAGCGACCGACCTTTTCAACAACTCTCGGAGTGACCATGCCTCAGACCCTCACCGAACAACTCAGCCGCGAACAACAGATCGCCGCTCTCGAAAAAGACTGGGCCACCAACCCCCGCTGGAAGGGCGTGAAGCGCGGCTACAGCGCTGCCGACGTGGTGCGTCTGCGCGGCTCGCTGCCGATCGAGCACACCCTGGCCCGCCGCGGTGCCGAGAAGCTGTGGGAGAAGATCAACGGCGACGCCAAGAAGGGCTACGTGAACGCCTTCGGCGCCATCAGTGCCGGCCAGGCGATGCAGCAGGCCAAGGCTGGCCTCGAGGCCGTGTACCTGTCGGGCTGGCAGGTCGCCGCCGACGGCAACACCTCTGAGACCATGTACCCCGACCAGTCGCTCTATGCCTACGACTCGGTGCCGACCATGGTCCGCCGCATCAACAACACCTTCAAGCGCGCCGACGAGATCCAGTGGGGCCGCGGCGTGAATCCGGGCGACAAGGAATTCATCGACTACTTCCTGCCGATCGTGGCCGATGCCGAAGCCGGCTTCGGCGGCGTGCTCAACGCCTTCGAACTGATGAAGAATATGATCGCCGCGGGCGCGGCCGGCGTGCACTTCGAAGACCAGCTCGCTGCGGTCAAGAAGTGCGGCCACATGGGCGGCAAGGTGCTGGTGCCGACGCAGGAAGCTTGCGAGAAGCTGATCTCGGCGCGCTTCGCGGCCGACGTGATGGGCGTGTCGACCATCGTGCTGGCCCGCACCGATGCCGAAGCGGCCAACCTGATCACCTCCGACCACGACGCGAACGACAAGCCGTTCCTGACCGGCGAGCGCACGCAGGAAGGCTTCTACCGCGTGAAGAACGGCCTCGAGCAGGCCATCAGCCGCGGCGTCGCCTACGCGCCCTATGCGGACCTCGTGTGGTGCGAAACCGGCGTGCCGGACATCGGCTTCGCGCGCGAATTCGCGCAGGCCGTGCACGCCGCCTGCCCGGGCAAGCTGCTCTCGTACAACTGCTCGCCGTCGTTCAACTGGAAGAAGAACCTCGACGACAAGCAGATCGCTTCGTTCCAGGAGGACCTCTCGGCGCTGGGCTACAAGTTCCAGTTCATCACGCTCGCGGGCATCCACATCAACTGGTACAACACCTTCCAGTTCGCGCATGCCTATGCCAACGGCGAAGGCATGAAGCACTACGTCAACATGGTGCAGGAACCCGAGTTCGCTGCGCGCGACAAGGGCTACACCTTCGTGTCGCACCAGCAGGAAGTCGGCGCCGGCTACTTCGACGACGTGACCACGGTCATCCAGGGCGGCTCGTCCAGCGTCAAGGCGCTGACCGGTTCGACCGAAGAAGAGCAGTTCCACTGATCTGCATCCTCGCTCCCTGAACGAATCCCCGCGAGAGCAATCCGCGGGGATTTTTTCTTGGGCGGGATCTATTCGACCTTGCGCAGGTCTCGCACGCCGCGCCCGAGCCGCTGGCGCAGCAGGGTGCGCAGCGTCACGCCTTCGGCGTAGCCGACGAGACTGGCAATCTGCTCCAGGCTCTTGTCGCTCGTCTTCAGAAGATGCACAGCGCGCTCGACGCGCAGGTCCTGGAAGTAGGAAAGAGGCGTCTTTCCGAGCACCTGCTGCATGCGGCGCGCGAGGGTGCGCTTGCTGGTGCCCGCCGCGGAGGCCGCTTCGTCGAGAGAAAAGCCATCGGCGAGTCGTCCGCGGGCCCAGCGCTCGAAACGTTCGACGGTCGGGTCGGAATGGCTGAGGTGATCGGTGATGACGTAGGCGGACTGGGATGGTCGGGCGTCGACGATCAGATACCGCGCCACCAGCGTCGCGAGTTCGGGGCTCGCCTGGCGCACGAGGAAAAGCGCCATGTCGACGTGGCTCAGCGCCGCCCCCGCGGTCACGAAGGGGCCTGAGCTGACGAGCATGCGCGACTCGTCGAGGCGGACGGCGGGGTAGCGCTGGCGGAACAGCGACGAGAGCCACCATGTCGTCGTCGCCTGCTGCTCGTCGAGCAGGCCGGATTCCGCAAGCACGAAGGTTCCGATGCAGGCCGCCGCGATCCTCCTGCCCGACGCGGCCTGCTCGCGCAGCAGGTTCGCCGCATCGGCGATGTCCTTGCGGCGCAGTGCCGTCTGAAGGCCATCGGGCATCTTTTCCCCGATCGCGGGAATGACGGTCCAGTCCGGATTGCCGCATTCGGCGGCCTGATTTACCGGAACGCGAAGGCCCTGGGCGGTGTGGACCCTCTTTCGAACGCCGGTCGTGCAGACATCGAAGCGCGCGACGTCAAGGCCGAGCATGCCCGCCAGTTCGTTGGCGGTGGTGAAGACGTCGAGCGTGGTGGCCAGCCCTGTGTCGAAGACGCCGTCCAGCGCGAGTACGTGAATCTTCATGGCAATAACGATAGCAAAGACGTCAAAAATGCCAATAGGCCGATCCCGGATCCGGGCCTAGAGTGCATGTCGGTCGTCGCAATTACGCGCAACCGCATCCCAAGGAGAAAGCATGATCAAGTACGCACTGTTTGCCCGTCTCGAAGCCAAGCCCGGCAAGGAAGCCGAAGTCCAGCAGTTCCTCGAAGCGGGCCTTGCCATGGCGCGCGACGAGAAGACCACGCCCATCTGGTTCGCCCTGCGGCTCTCGCCGACCACCTTCGGCGTCTTCGACGCCTTCGAGGACGAAGCCGGCCGTCAGGCGCATCTGAACGGCCAGATCGCCCAGGCGCTGATGGCGAAGGCGCCTGATCTGTTTGCTAAGCCGCCGTCGATCGAGCCGATCGAGGTGTTGGGCCTCAAGAACGCCGCACCGGCATCCTGAGCCGCTCCCGGATAGAATCGCGGGCTCCATCTCAGCAGCAACAAGAGCGAGAAAGGCATCTTGGTTATGACACCGCGAACTACGCCGCAAGGTTTCAGCGGTCTTTTCCCTGAAGGAGAAGGCCGGTAGGCCGCGCGTGCCGGATTCCGGTACATCAACCCAAGCAAAGCGCGGCCCCGTACCGCGCTTTTTTGTTTTCTCGCCCGAGGTTTTCAATGATCCAGATCACGCTTCCCGACAACTCCCGCCGTGAGTTCCCAGGCCCGGTTTCCGTGGCCGATGTTGCCAAGTCCATCGGTCCCGGCCTGGCGAAGATGACGGTCGCCGGCAAGGTCGACGGCCGGCTGGTCGATGCCAGCGACGTGATCGATCGCGACGCCAAGCTGCAGATCATCACGCCGAAGGATGAAGAGGGGCTGGAGATCATTCGCCACTCGACGGCCCACCTCGTCGGCCATGCGGTGAAGCAGCTCTATCCCACGGCGAAGATGGTGATCGGCCCGGTGATTGACGAAGGCTTCTACTACGACATTGCCTACGAGCGCCCCTTCACGCCCGAAGACATGGAGGCGATCGAGAAGCGCATGCGCGAACTGATCGCGCAGGATTACGACGTCATCAAGAAGATGACGCCGCGCGACGAAGTCATCTCGGTCTTCAAGTCGCGCGGCGAGGACTACAAGCTGCGCCTCGTCGACGACATGCCCGACGAAAAGGCGATGGGCCTGTACTACCACCAGGAATACGTCGACATGTGCCGCGGCCCGCACGTGCCGAACACGCGCTTCCTCAAGGTCTTCAAGCTGACGAAGCTGGCGGGTGCGTACTGGCGCGGCGATGCGAAGAACGAGCAACTCCAGCGTGTCTACGGTACGGCCTGGGCCGACAAGAAACAGCTCGACGACTACATCAAGCGGATCGAAGAGGCCGAGAAGCGCGACCATCGCCGGCTCGGCAAGGAGCTGGACCTGTTCCACATCGATGAAGTCGCGCCCGGCGTTGTCTTCTGGCATCCGAAGGGATGGGCCGTCTGGCAGCAAGTCGAGCAATACATGCGGCAGGTCTACAAGGACACGGGCTACCAGGAAGTCAAGGGTCCGCAGATCCTCGACAAGAGCCTCTGGGAGAAGACGGGCCACTGGCAGAACTACCGCGAGAACATGTTCGTCACGGAATCGGAAAAGCGCGACTACGCGCTCAAGCCGATGAACTGCCCGGGCCATGTGCTGATCTTCAAGTCCGATCTGCGCAGCTATCGAGATCTGCCGCTGCGCTACGGCGAGTTCGGCCAGTGTCATCGCAACGAGCCGAGCGGTGCGCTGCACGGCATCATGCGTGTGCGCGGGTTCACGCAGGACGATGGCCACATCTTCTGCACGGAGGACCAGATCCTCGAGGAATGCGTGGCGTACACGGCGCAGCTCCAGAAGGTCTATGCCGACTTCGGGTTCACTGACATCCTCTACAAGGTCGCGACGCGGCCCGACAACAGGGTCGGTTCCGACGAGCTGTGGGACAAGGCCGAGCATGCGGTGATGGAAGCGCTGCGCCGCTCGGGCGTCGAGTTCGTGATCGCACCCGGAGACGGCGCGTTCTACGGCCCGAAGATCGAGTACACGCTGAAGGATGCGATCGGCCGCCAGTGGCAGTGCGGCACGATGCAGGTCGACTTCAACACGGCTGAGCGGCTCGGCGGCGAGTTCGTGAACGAGACGAGCGGTCGCTCGCACCCGGTCATGTTGCATCGCGCGATCGTGGGCAGCCTCGAGCGCTTCATCGGCATGTTGATCGAGCACCACGCGGGCGCGATGCCGGCTTGGCTCGCTCCGGTGCAGGTCGCGGTGCTCAATATCAGCGAAGGACAGGCCGACTACGCATCTCAAGTTGCGAAATCGCTGCAAAATCAAGGGCTTAGAGTTTTGCTCGATCTGCACAACGAGAAGATTACGTATAAAATACGGAAGCATTCGTTGCAAAAGCTTCCCTACATCCTCGTCGTAGGCGACAAGGAAAAGGAAGCAGGAGCCGTCGCAGTGCGCGCCCGGGGCAATCTTGACCTCGGTGCCATGTCGGTGGAAGCGTTCTCGCAAAAGGTCGCTCACGACATCCAACACAAGCTTTGAATTTGAACAAATTCAAGGGCCGATTTTTCGATCAACCCGGCTTGTGAGCGCAAACGCTTCGGTACCCGCTACGGTTTTGTAGCAAATTGTTTGAAGGATTTGACCATCGCTACTGCATTTCGCGACCGCCGCCACCGCGAGGAACGCCAACACCGCCTGAACCGGGAAATCATGGCCCCGGAAGTCCGCCTGATCGGGCCGGATAACGAGCAATTGGGAGTTGTGAGCCTTGCCGAGGCGTTGCGCTTGGCCGGCGAGCAGGACGTGGATCTGGTGGAGGTCGTCGCTGCGGCCAATCCGCCCGTCTGCCGGCTGATCGAGTACGGCAAGTTCAAGTACCACGAGCAGAAGAAGGCGGCCGAAGCGAAATCGAAGCAGAAGGTCATCGAAGTCAAGGAAGTCAAGTTCCGGCCCGGTACCGACGACGGCGACTACAACATCAAGATGCGCAACATCCGGCGCTTTCTTGAGGATGGCGACAAGTGCAAGATCACGCTCCGTTTCCGCGGCCGCGAGATCACGCACCAGGAGCTTGGCCTGGCGCTGTTGCAGCGCATCCGTGACGAACTCGGCGACTCGATCATCGTGGAGCAGTTCCCGAAGCTCGAGGGTCGGCAGATGATCATGATGATCGCGCCGGGCCGCAGGAAGGCCGGCGGTACGGCAAAGCCGGCCGCAGAGCCGTCGGCCGCGCCGGCAGCGGCCTAGGTTCAGGCGCAGAGGTTATTGAAGGGATTTCGCTGTTGCCGGCACTTCGGTGCGGGCAGGGCGGGATGAAGAAGTGTCTCGGGGCCAACAAGTCCGTGGAGTATCCGCGGCGCCTCACGAGCACAAACTAAAGGAGCATTCACATGCCCAAAATGAAGACCAAGAGCAGCGCGAAAAAGCGTTTCCGCGTTCGTCCCGGTGGCACCGTCAAGCGCGGTCAAGCCTTCAAGCGTCACATCCTGACGAAGAAGACCACCAAGAACAAGCGTCACCTGCGTGGTGCAACGGCAGTGCACGAGACCAACATGGTTTCGATGGCCGCCATGTTGCCCGGTAGCGGCATTTAATCCAGACGAACAAGGAGTACACACATGCCTCGCGTCAAACGTGGTGTAACGGCTCGCGCCCGCCACAAGAAGGTTCTCGCACTCGCCAAGGGTTTCCGCGGTCGTCGCGGCAATGTCTTCCGCATCGCCAAGCAGGCGGTGATGAAGGCGGGCCAATACGCCTACCGTGACCGCCGCAACAAGAAGCGCGTGTTCCGCCAACTGTGGATTGCGCGTATCAATGCCGCTTCGCGTGAACTGGGCCTGACCTACAGCCAGTTCGCCAACGGCATCCGCAAGGCCGGTATCGAGATCGACCGCAAGGTTCTCGCCGACATCGCCGTGCATGACAAGGCCGCTTTTGCCGGCATCGTGGAGCAGGTCAAGGCCAAGCTGGCAGCTTGATCCCGCAAGCAGGTTGCCGTTTACGGCGGCCTGCGCCCACGGCACAAGGGCTGGCGCTTCAAGGGGCACCAGCCCTTTTTTTCATCGCTCCCCAGCCCGTTTTTTCTTTTGACCTCGAAATATTTCCCATGAACGAGTTGGACTCCCTGGTCGAAACCGCACGTGCAGCCTTTGCCGTGGCGAAGGCGCCCGCCGAACTCGAGAACGCCAAGGCGCAGTTTCTCGGCAAGTCGGGCCGCGTCACCGAGTTGATGAAGGGCATGGCCGCCCTGAGCGTCGACGAGAAGAAGACCCGTGGTGCCGCGATCAACGTCGCCAAGCAGGCCATCGAGGCAGCGCTTGCCGAGCGTCGTCAGCAACTCGCCGATGAGGAATTGGCTGTGCAACTGCGCGCCGAGGCGCTCGACGTCTCGCTGCCGGGCCGGCGACGGGTCGCGGGCGGTCTGCATCCGGTGAGCCGCACGATGGAGCGCATCGAGGCCATCTTCTCGAGCATGGGCTTCGATGTTGCCGACGGCCCCGAGATCGAAAGCGACTGGCACAGCTTTACCTCGCTCAACAACCCGCCCAACCATCCCGCGCGGTCGATGCAGGACACCTTCTACGTCGACATCAACGGTGAGGATGGCATCCCCTACAACCTGCGCCCTCACACCAGCCCGATGCAGGTGCGGTATGCGCATCAGCACATCAAGAAGTACGCCGCGCAATTCGAGGCCGCCGCGGCCGACAGCACCGGTACGGTGAGGGCGCCCGAGATTCGCGTGATCGCACCGGGTCGCACCTACCGCGTCGACAGCGACGCGACGCACTCGCCCATGTTCCACCAGTGCGAAGGCCTGTGGCTCGGCGAGAACGTGAGCTTCAAGGACCTGAAGGTGGTCTTCACCGACTTCTGCCGCACGTTCTTCGAAAGCGACGACCTGGTCCTGCGCTTCCGCCCGAGTTTCTTCCCGTTCACCGAGCCGAGCGCCGAGATCGACATCCAGTTCCAGAGCGGCCCGCTGGCCGGTCGCTGGCTCGAAGTGGCCGGTTCGGGCCAGGTGCACCCGAATGTGGTGCGCAACATGGGCCTCGATCCGGAGCGCTATATCGGCTTCGCTTTCGGGATGGGCCCGGACCGGCTCACCATGCTGCGTTATGGCGTGAACGATCTTCGCCTCTTCTTCGACGGCGACCTCCGCTTCCTGAGCCAATTCCAGTAAACAGAACGAGAACGACGAGATGCAATTCCCCGAGTCCTGGTTGCGCGAGTTCTGCAACCCGCCGCTCAGCAGCGCCGAACTGGCTGAAACGCTCACGATGGGCGGCTTCGAGGTCGAAGAACGCCGGCCCGTGGCGCCGCCCTTCACGAAGGTCGTGGTGGGTGAGATCAAGGAAGCTGCTCAGCACCCCAATGCCGATCGCCTGCGCGTGTGCCAGGTCGATGCGGGGCAGGGCGCTCTGCTCAACATCGTGTGCGGCGCGCCGAATGCGCGCGCCGGCATCAAGGTTCCACTGGCGCTGGTCGGCGCCGAGCTGCCGCCGGGTGAGGACGGCACGCCTTTCTCGATCAAGCTAGGCAAGCTGCGCGGCGTCGAAAGCCAAGGCATGCTGTGCTCGGCGCGTGAACTCAAGCTCAGCGATGACCATGGCGGCTTGCTCGAACTGGCCGCTGATGCGCCGATCGGTGCTGACGTGCGCGAAGTGCTGAAGCTCGACGATTCGCTGCTCACGCTGAAGCTCACGCCCAATCTGGCGCATGGCCTCAGCGTCTATGGCATCGCGCGTGAACTCGCCGCTCTGACCGGCGCACCCCTCAAGACGCCGGCGATCACGCCGGTTGCGGCGCTCGCGTCCGCCAAGTTGCCGGTAAAGGTCGAAGCGCCGGAACTGTGCGGCCGCTTCTCGGGCCGCGTCGTCCGCGGTGTCGACACGAAGGTCGCCACGCCCGCATGGATGGTCGATCGGTTGGCCCGCTGCGGCCAGCGCAGCGTTTCGCCCCTGGTCGACATCTCGAACTACGTGATGTTCGAGTATGGCCAGCCGTCGCATATCTTCGACCTCGACAAGATCCATGGCGGTCTTGTCGTGCGTTGGGGCAAGCCGGGCGAGCAACTCAAGCTGCTCAACGGCAACACCGTCACGGTCGATGAACAAGTAGGCGTGATCGCCGACGACCGCGAGGTCGAGTCTCTTGCCGGCATCATGGGCGGCGATGCGACGGCGGTTTCCGACGACACGCGCAACATCTACATCGAGGCTGCTTTCTGGTGGCCGGAGAGCGTGCAAGGCCGCTCGCGGCGCTTCAACTTCTCGACGGACGCAGGCCATCGCTTCGAACGCGGCGTCGATCCGAGCCGTACCGTGGCGATCATCGAGCGCATCACCCAATTGGTCGTCGAGATCTGCGGCGGCGAAGCGGGGCCAATCGACGATCAGACCCTGCGCCTGCCGGAGGCCAAGCCCGTCACCTTGCGTGTTGAGCGCGCCGCGCGCGTCATCGGCATGCCACTCACGCAGGCGCAGTGCGCCGATGCGCTGCGCCGCCTTGCGCTGCCGGTCGAGGAGGGCAAGGGCACGCTGGTGGTCACGCCGCCGCCGCATCGTTTCGATCTGGTGATCGAGGAAGACCTGATCGAAGAAGTTGCCCGCCTCGTGGGCTACAACCATCTGCCGACGACGCCGCCGCTGGCGCCGATCACGGCGCGTATCCGCCCCGAGGCGCGGCGCAGCCGCTCGGCGGTTCGTCATGGTCTGGCGGCGCTGGGCTATCAGGAAACGATCAACTTCAGCTTCGTCGAAGCGCATTGGGAACACGATCTCGCCGGCAACGCCGATCCGATCAAGCTCCTGAATCCGATCGCCAGCCAGATGAGCGTGATGCGCTCCTCGCTGATCGGCTCGCTGCTGCAGGTGCTCAAGTTCAACGTCGACCGTCGGGCCGCGCGTGCCCGCGTCTTCGAGATTGGCCGCGTCTTCCTGCGAGACGACAAGGTCAAGACGACCGACAGCACCGTCCAGGGCATCCACCAGCCGATGCGTGTCGCAGGTCTGGCCTGGGGCGATGCCGAAGAGGCGCGCTGGGAAGGAAAGGGCCGCCGCGCGGACTTCTTCGACGTGAAGGGCGACGTCGAGGCGCTGCTGGCGCCGCGCATCGCGACTTTCGAGCCGGTGGAGCATCCCGCGTTGCATCCGGGCCGCGCTGCCCGCGTTCTGCTGGACGGTCGTGCAATCGGCGTGGTCGGCGAACTGCATCCGCGCTGGCGGCAGAAGTGGGACTTTGCCCATGCGCCGGTGGTGTTCGAACTCGATCTCGACGCGGTCGTCGCACGGCCTGTGCCCGTCGCTCAGCCGGTGGCGAAGCATCAGGCCGTGGAGCGCGACATCGCGCTCGTCGTCGCGGAATCGGTCACGCACGGCGCCCTCATGGGGGCGATCCGCGAAGTCGCGGACTGCAGCCTGCTGCGCGAACTGTCGCTCTTCGACATCTACCGCCCGGCCACTGCCCGCGATGGCAGCGCCGTCGCGGCGGGCGGCCTGGCGCCGGGTGAAAAGAGCATGGCCGTGCGGCTCAGCTTCAACAGCGATGCGGCGACGCTCACCGACGAACAGGTCGAGGCGGCAGTGCATTCGATCATTGCTCAACTCGGCGCCAGACTCGGCGCGCGTCTGCGGGTATGAACGCCATGGAATTCACGCTTGAAGCCCTAGAAACGCCCGCACTGACCAAGGCGCACCTGGCCGATCTCCTGTTCGAGCAGATCGGCCTGAACAAGCGCGAATCCAAGGACATGGTCGAGGCGTTCTTCGATCTGATTGCCGCAAGCCTGATCGAAGGCACGGACGTCAAGATCTCGGGCTTCGGAAACTTCCAGATTCGGGTGAAGGCGCCTCGTCCGGGGCGCAATCCGCGCACCGGTGAGGCGATCCCCATCGGCGAGCGCCGCGTCGCGACCTTCCATGCGAGCGCCAAACTTAAGGAACAAATCCACGGAAGCATCCCCGAGGAGGCTCCTCAAGAAGTCGAATGGAGCCTCGGCGCGGAGTAGGTTTCTTGTTTTGGCACTCGGAGGTGGAGTAACCTCTGAGGTTTCGCTCGCACCGTCTTGATTTCAATGGAGAAAGCCCTCCCGCCGATTCCCGTCAAACGCTACTTCACGATCGGTGAGGTCGGGGAGCTGTGCGGCGTCAAGCCGCATGTGCTGCGCTACTGGGAGCAGGAGTTCACGCAACTGCGCCCGATGAAGCGGCGCGGCAATCGGCGCTACTACCAGCACCACGAGGTGCTGATGATCCGTCGCATCCGTGACCTGCTGTACGACCAGGGCTTCACCATCAGCGGTGCGCGGAACAAGTTGCAGGAGATGGTCCAGTCGGAGCGCGAGCGCCGCAAGGCCGGCAACGATGTTCCCCTCGAAGGCATGGAGGCGGTGGAGATCGATCAGGAGGAGTTCGATGCCGCCATGCAGGACGACAACGCAGCCTCGCAGCAACCGGCTCGTACGGTCGACCTGTCGCAGTTGCTCCACCTTCGCCGCGAGCTATATGAAATTCGTGAACTGCTGACCCCGAGTCACTGAATTCACACGGCTATAATCTAAGGCTTCGGTGTGTGGCGCAGCCTGGTAGCGCACTTGCATGGGGTGCAAGGGGTCGAAGGTTCGAATCCTTTCACACCGACCAAAATCGCTAGATGGAACAACGGCTTACGCTCACAAGGCGTAGGCCGTTTTTCTTTGGCTTTGACAAATTCGTAGGTCTTTGACAAACCGGGGGCACTCAGCCCTTCTCGCGCCCCCCGATCGCCGAGGGCAGCGGGGTGGAAGAGGGCACCTTCCGCCGGTACACCCGCTTCGTGACCTTCACGTCCTCGTGATGCAGTAGCTCCTGTGCGGCCACATCCGAAACAGAATCCGAAGCCGCCTTCGCCCGCATGTCGTGGAAGGTGATCTCCCGCGGCCCGAGCTTCAGTTTCACGCGCACTGCCCGCCACAGGCTCTTGAAGGCTTCCTTCCCGTACGGCTTGCCGTGCTTCGTGATGAACAGGAAGTCGCTCGGCAGGCTGGCAGCGCCGCCGCGGTTCCTCTTCCGCAGCTCGAGCGCCCGGCGCAGCGCCCTCCAAAGGTCCGGCGTCATCGTGTAGGTCTTCGACGTGTGCCCCAGCTCGTTGCGCTTCTTCGTCACCCGCAGCTCGAGCTGGTGCTCGTCGAAGTCCCCGATCCGGATGTCGAAGATCATTCCCTCGCGCGCGCCCGTCTGGGTCGAGATCTCCAGCATGCACTGCAGCACCGGGCTGGCCGCCGCATAGATGTCGGCGTACCGCTTGTCGCTCACGTACTGCGTGCGCGGTGCCTCGGGCAGGTACTCGATGCCCTCGCACGGGTTGAACGTCGTCAGGCCCCAGCGCACCCGCGCCAGCCGGAAGATCCTCGACAGCAGCTGGATGTCCTTGTTGGCCGACGCGGCCCGTTCCCGGTTGTCGTGAAGGTGCTGCGTGATGGTCACCGCGCTCAGATACCCCACCACCAGGCCCTGCGCCTCCGTCTTCGGATACCGCTTCGAGCCGAAGGCCGGCCGCAGCCGGCGGATGCGACCCTGGTATTCCTTCTTCGTTTCCGCCCGCGTGAACTTGGGCAGCTCATCACCCACGTACTTGCGAATCAGCTCCTCCACCGTACCTACGATCTCGTACTCGGGCACCGTGGCCACGAGAGCAGGCGAAATGTGCTTCTCCCACCACAGGCGCGCCGCCACCGGCGTGTCGCCACAGCACATGGACATCCCCGCGGCCTGCAGCCGCTGCTGGATCTCCTTCGTCAGCCCGTCGGTGCCGCGCCAGTACCACTTGCTCCCGACCTTCCGCATGCCCCGCGGCAGGTCGGGAATCTTCCGGTTAACCGTGCGTGGCCGCGGCATCGTCGATTTCCTTCGAAAGCCTCGCAAAGGAGCGGATCGCGGTCATCGCGGACTCCATGCGGGTCAGATTCTGGGCGTCGAGCTCCACCGTGGTCCATCGGTGCCCGCACGCATCGCAGCTGCGCAGGCGCACCACCTTCGAGTGCGCCGAGCGCGTGCTCATGACCCGTTGCTCAGGGCTGGTACAGGCAGGGCACTTCATGTCGATACGCCCGCGCCACCGGCCAGCTCGGCAACCACTTGCAGCGTCGCCGCCGCCAGCGTCTCCAGGCTCCCATCGTTCACGATGTCTGCATCGGCCTTGATGCGCAGATGCTGCTCGCTCGCATGCGCCGCGGTATCCGCCGCGAGCGGCCGGGCATCCGGGCGGTGCACCCGAACTACATGCGCCTCAAGCCCGCGCAGCACCCGCTCCTCGACCTGGTCGCGCAGGTCGGTGACCACGATGCGCTTCCACCCGATGCCGATCTGCCGCCTGATCCAGCGGTCCACGATGTCGGCGTAGTAGCTCTGGTTGAACCGCCGCTGATACGTCGCCCAGCGCTGCAGCGCCCACCTCGGGCTGCGCGGCTCGACCAGGCTCTCGCCGCTGTCCACACACCAATGCATGAAGCCCGGCACATTACACATGCCCGCCGCCAGCGCCGGAATCGGCAGCTCCTTGGTCGGCCGATGCGTCAGCATGCGCTGGTCGATGCGCCAGGCCTCCGACACCTCGCGCCGCAGAGCGTCGGCGAAGGCGATGCTCGCAAAGCCATGTCGCGGCGCCAGCACCTGCGCCACCGTGTCCTTGCCGACATCCGGGTAGCCGGTCAGCGCCAGGATGAACGGCTTCCGCGCGCCGAGCTTCTGAAGAAACGTGTCCATGTAGTTCTCTCCCTGCAGTTGAAAAATTCGGGCCGGTGACACGGCCCACGTCATCTACCGGCTCGCGCCGGCATCGGCACCACCGTCCCCAGATCCAGCCGGCCTTGCCCCGTCTCGGCATCGCGCAGCGCCTCGGCCCGCTCGCGCTTCACGCGCGCAAACGTCCTGCGGATATCCGTGTCCACCGCGGTCCGGTACCGAAATCCCTTGTCCTTCACGCCCAGCGAAGGCAAGGTCACCCGCGCCGCGCTCACAGCGTCCTCCGCACGCTCAGCAGCCGCACCCCGCCAAACCGGTCGAACGCCATCCCTTCCGCCGCCGCGCACGACACAGCGAGCTGCGTGTAGCGGTAGAACACCCCGTTCGCATCGATCACCTTCACGAAAAACGCACGCATACCAGTCCTTCCCTGTGGTTGTGGTTGATGAAATCACTGCACCCGCGCGCCGCGCTCGAACACCCAGCAGTGCACCGTCTTCGGCACCTCCTGGCTGTCGTCGCTGCGCACGCGGATGGCGCTGTTCACCGACTTGATGTCGACGAACCGTCGCTTCTTGCTGGTGCGAAGCACCTTCTTCAGATCGCCCAGCAGCGGCACCTGCTGCCGGTGCGCGCTGGCCTTCTCGACGAACTCGTTCAGGTTCACCGCGATCTGCTGCTCGTCGCGGCTGTGGTTCAGCAGCGGCCGCTCGAAGTGCTCGCCCTTGAGCGTGGTCACGCCCAGGCCGTCGAGGTAGTCGAAGGCCTCCCAGAACTCGTGCACCAGCGGGTGGTCGGCATTGATCGACGCCTGCCGCTCGCGCGCCATCGCCACGACCTGGTTGCGCACTTGGTCGAACTGCTCGTCGGTCAGCGACACCACGCGGCGCATCGCGCTGGCCATCGCCAGCAACTGCGCGTGATTCTTCGCGATGCGCGGCTTGTAGATCCCGTCCTGCGCCAGCAGAAACTGGATCTGCTCGTCGTGCGTGCCGGCCAGCTCCGCCATCACTTCCGCCTCACGCCGCAGCGCCGCCAGGATGAAGCCGCTGACCTGCTCGATCTCCACCTTCTCCAGCGCCTTGGCGCTCTCGTAGCTCGCCGGCGTGAAGCCGCGCGTGTCGAAAGTCATGTGGCAGATTCGCTCCATGATCGCCTGCGAGGCGCTCACCTGGTTGTTCTGGCTGATGACGATCGACGCCTTGAACAGCGGGTCGTAGGTCTCATTGCCGCCCGTCCGCACGCCCGTCGTGCGAATGCTGTTGCCGTTGTACGCATCCTTCAGCTCGTCCCAGTCGAACGACTTCACATGCGCCTGGCCGCCGCTCTTCGTCTCGCGGTCCGACTCGATCAGCACGATCGGCAGGTTGCTCACCTGCGTGAACGTGCGCAGCCGGCCCGCCGCCGTCGACTTCGACGGATCGAACCCCTCGTAGTCCCGCCCAAACAGCTTCCACAGGAACTGGATCAGCGTCGTCTTGCCCGACCCCGGTTCGCCCACGATCTCCAGAAACGGAAAGCTCTCTTGTTCTGCGCGAACCTGCTCGGCAAAGAGGCTGCCAAACCAGAAGGCGAGGGCGATGTACCCCTTGGCCCCGAACGCCGCCCACAGGTGCCGCTGCCAACTGCGGTCGTAGCCTTCGCGGTCCGCGTTGATCCGCAGCTTGATGGATTTCTGGAGCGACTTGATCGACAGCTTGTCGATGTCGAAGTAGTCCTCCGCATTCACTTGGTGGATCTGACCGCCGCGAACTGCCACCTTGCCGAGCAGGTAGGTCCTGTGCTGCGCGCTGTAACCCACGAAATCTACGGTCTGCACCTCCTTCGGATGATCGAGCTGCCACTGCAGGATCTTCTTGAGCTGCTGGCTGTTGCCACTGAACATCGCGCCCGGCGCCATGTGCAGCAGCCGCTTCTCGAACTCGCTCGACGTCGTGAGCTGCCCCGCGGTGAAGGTGCCCTTGACCGCCGGCCCGTCGTGCGGAAACGAGATCCGGAAGTAGTACCAGGCCTCGTCTGTCACCTCGTTGCGCTGGTAGTACAGCGCCTGCGGGTGACAGTTGGCGATCTGCTGCAGCGTATGTGATTCCAGCAAGGCCTTGTCGCGCTGCTCGTCCTCGTCCAGTTCGCTCTCGCGCCCCTCCTTGATCGCATCACGCAGCGCGTCCCGCGCCTTGCCGTAGCGGTCCAGGTCCAGCTTGAACCACCAGAGCCGGTTGCCGTAGTCGAAGTCGAATTCCGCTCGCCCGGTGTGCCCGTAAATCAGCAGCGCCTTCTCCTGCGCCGTGGCGGCCAGCAGCAGGGCGCCCTCGTGCCGGTAGCGCTGCAGGTCCGCCTCCTCGAGGCGGCCGCGCTGGTGCAGGTCGTTCCAGTCAGCCTTGGCCTTGCCCCGCTGCGGAATTTGCGCGGCGGCGCAAGTCCACGCGGCCTCGCGCGCCCGCGCCACATGCTTGAGCGTGAAGTCCCGGCCCGCCTTGTCGCCATCCAGCGCCCAGATCAGCAGAGGCCTGGCCACCTGCCCATCTTGGCCCGCGATGACGGCTTCCAGCGCGGCCAGCGCCTTCTCGGGGTAGTTGTTGCAGCTCAGCAGCGCGACGGCCGCAATGCCGTGGTGCGCCAGCGCGATTGCGTCGAAGATGCCCTCCACCAGCCAGAGCTCGGCCGGTGGCGGTTGCTGCGTAGGCACCCCCGGGTTGTCGGTGCCCGCGGCGCGCATGGCCTTCTGCAGCGCGTCGGACAGCACCGATTCCGGCGAGGCCTCCGCTGGCGCCTTGAACGACAGTGAAGGCATCGCCCACCAGTGCCCTGCATAGCTCCCGCCTTGAAGTGCGCCTTCTTCTTCCCGAAGCGCTGCGGCCGGTCGATGATCCGCTCCCACCAGGTCACGCCCACCTGAAAGCGCACCGTGCTGCTGCTCGCGCCGCGCCCCTGGTCGGCGCGCGGGTCCGCATACGTTTCCTGCGTGTACAGGCCCTGGATCAGCGCCAGGTCGAAGCCGCGGCCGAGCCGCAGGTAGGCATCCGCCGCGGCGTTGGGGTTGCGCTGCTCCGCGGGCTTGACCTCCTCAGGCTTCTGAAACCGATCCGTCCAGCTCTCGAACAGATCCGGGTACAGCTCCTTTGCGTGCGCCTCGTAGCCGCAGTTGTTGTTGCGCTGGCACCGCACCACCCAGGGGCTCGCCGCGTAGGTCCACATCGACTGGTCGCCGCATTGGGGACATACGCCTTCCTGCAGGTACTTGCCGCCGGCTTTCAGCTTGAACTGGTAGTCCTGTGTCAGCCGCGCGGCGATGTCGTCCAGAAGATCGGCCATCGCGTCACCCGCCTCGTGTATGGCGCAGGTCGAGCCGCTGCACCGGAATCTGTTGCCCGGCGCTCACGAGTTCCTGTCCTCCGTCCGGGTGGCTGGGGCGAGGACCGTGGCTGGGGCGCACTCAATGTCGTGCGCTGCGTCCAGCAAGCGGGCGGCTAGTTCGCGCAGCGCGTTGGGGTCGAGCCGCAGCGTGAGTTTGGCGTCCGTCCATCTGCCAACTGAGATTTGCAGTTCTGCCAGATCGACGCCGGCGTCTCGGAAGACGATGGCACCACCCAGCGGCGAGCTGTGGGTGTCGCTGGGATCCTGGCGATCCGACGACGGAACGCCAGCGTAGGCGTCGGTATCCGAGGGGCCGAAACGGCGCTGCCATTCGTGACCGGCAGAAGCCAAATACAGCGGACGAGGTGTGTGAGGCGGCGCGTTGTGAGTTCCAGGTGCCAGTTCGTTCATGTTGAAAACCTCCAGGCTGAGCGAGTCCCGCAGAGCCTCCGAACAGGCACCGCAGGGGTGGATTGGTGAAAAGGGAAGGAGCCCCGACCGGCTATGAAGGCCCGTCAGTCGCGAACAGGTCGCGCGTGTACGGCTGCGGCCGGCGTGGCTCGTACTCGCTGGTCGTGGGGCCGCGTAGCTGCGCCATGATCACGTCGCGGCGGATGTGCGCCGACAGCGGCAGCACCACCGTCGCATTCGGGATCGCGGACGGAGATAGCGTGATGTCCGCCTCCGTCGTCGCGCGCCACGAGTGCCCGCAATTGATGTTCTTGCACACTACGTAGTGCCGCGTCACCGTCGACGAGACGGCCTCCGACGTCAGGATGGCGCTGACGCTGTTGCAGTGGGGGCAGCGCAACCTCATGCCTCATCCCTCGGTTGATTGCGCGGCACCAAGTGCAGAGCGCGCGGGCTGCCGGTGCCTTGCCGCACCAGTTGCCGCAGCCGGCTCTTCGCCAGCCATTCAACGACCTGGTCGATCGATGCAAGGCCCTGCTGCACCCGCACCCGCTCGAACAGCTCGCGCTCGGCATCGGTCAGCGTCACCTGAAGCTCCGGCATGGCGATCCGCTGCTTTTAGTCTGCGCAAAAGCACATGGCTTTATGCCGCCGCGGGTTCGACACTGCTGCCCACGTCCAGCAGCTGCTCGGCCTGGCGCAGTGCCAGTGTGCGGAGCAGCTTGCCGAGCTGCTCGCCCTGGTAGTTGGCGAGCGCCACGAGCAGGGCGTGCTCGTAGTCGTCCAGGCACAGGGTGACGCGATGGTCGCGCACACGTTTCGGGTCGGGATACATGTCGAACTTCCGGGGAGAGCAAAAGCAATGTCGAGCGTCGTCAGATTCCTTGTAGGCCGGGCTGCCTCAACGTGCGGCCGATCTCGTCCATGGAGGGGCAAGGCATTGCCAGCAGACGGGAGACCTGTTGAAGCTGTTGGTGAATGGCTGTCCGAAGCCCTGGGGCCGTGGCCTGCTGCAGTTCGCGAAGCAGCGTCGAGCGCAGCTTGTGCAGCGAGATCCGCTGACCGACCGTGGTGGGGCGTACCTCATGCGGCAGTACGCGGCCCTCCAGCACATCGAGGACCCATTGACGGAAGGCTTTGGCACGCTCGGTGCGTGCGAGCATGGCGAGGAGGTAGCAGCCGCGCGGGCTGAAGATGCGGACGGGTTGGATGCCGCCGGCGGTAGGCAGGTCGAGGATCTGGGTCATGTCCTCGCTGAACTCGTCGGCGTTGCGGGTGTAGAGATTGGTGACGTCGGCAGCGGGGTTCAAGTACCCCAAGGCACTTGCAACTTGCAAGCCCCTTAGCCATGGCACGTTGTGGATGTCGACGACGTCGAAGTCGACGTTCTCAAAGGTGAGGATGGCGTTCGCCATTTGGTTAGCTCCCTGGTTGGCGGCCGCGGCGGTACCCGCTCTTCGGCCGAGGTTGTGAAAACGATCTCAGGTGGTCAGCGACCCGGTGTGCTCGCAATGCGCGAGGCCGCGCAGAAGCGCCAGCCTGCACACCGACGCAAGCGAGCGTTGCTCACGCTTGGCGAATTCTTCGATGCGAACCCGTTCGGCAGGCAAAAGGCGCAGGGGGATTGGTTTGCTCGTGAGAACGCCATTGGGGGCGCGGCGTTGAGGCTTCGTCATAGATATGCACCGGATATGCTCTGTGAAACAGAAAACTGCACTGTGCCGAAGAATCTAGTGCATATTAATGCACCAGTCAATGCCTAAGGGTGATGAATTGCGCACCTTTGTCGGCGCTCGCCTGAAAGAAGAGCGGGAGCGGCTAGGTCTCAGCCAAGCCGATTTCGCCGCCATTGGCGACGCGTCTAAACGCACCCAGATCCAATGGGAGAAGGGTGCCGCAGCGCCAAACGCCGAGTTCCTCGCCCTCGTTGCACAAGTCGGTGTCGACGTCCTTTACGTCGTTACGGGGCAGCGGACGCCGGCACCGTCGAACGCGCTGACGTCGGACGAGGCTGCGCTGGTCGAAAACTACAAGCACTCCGACGAAGAAGGCCGAGCCGCCGCCCGGAGGGTCCTTTCTTCGCTCGCGCAATCAAAGGCCGCCTGAGGCTGCATTTCGCCTCGCAACGCATCCACGCCTGCCTGAGTGACGCTTCACCAATCTTTTTCGTCGTTGCTAGGGCTTCCTGTCTTTTTGTGATTCATTCAGATTGGGGAGGAAAGTGCAAGCGGTAAGCATCAAGATGAACGACAAGCCGGATCAGACGATGCGCTCATTGCCTTGAATGACGCGAGGCGTGCAACGCGAGTCGTGGCTTGCAGGAGGGAACATGGCAAACCGCGCTGTGGTGTGGGTCCCTGTTTTCGCGGCGCTTATCGCCGCAATTCCGCCTTTGATATCTGCGCTGAAGCCTTCTGGCGGAACTGGTGCAGGACCCCATATAGAAGGTGGCATTCACAGCGACGGTGGTCCGGTTGTGGTCGCCAACGGCTCAGTCTCAACCGGGTCAACAACAAACATCGTGAACAACTACTTCGACGGATACGTTCGCGGCCTTCGGATCCTGACTGGCCTTGGAGATCCCGTCTCTTCGCCGGTGGCTGCGAACCGCACAGGTGAGATGCCCATGGCGCAACATTCCGCCCAGCCTTCTTCGACTCGAAAGAATTCGCCAGAGCCATCAGAGCCGGCTAGCGCTAGGGGTGGTGAATCTGCTGGATCGCTAGGGGAGTTGCGAACCTCGGAGCGGTCATCGATCTCGGACGAGGCAGAGCCATCGACAAGTATAGAAACCCCGCAGCAGGCAAATGAGCGGCGTGCCAAGGAGTTTGCTGAGAAGGAACTCAGCGCGGCCAGGAGCTATTCGGCGGGCATTCTTTCTGCGTTTCACTCGGGCGATACCGCCGAAATCGGACGAGAGGCGACCCGCGCCTTTCTGCAGACACACCCGCCCGACCGCCTGTATGAAGAGTACATAAAGCACATGGGAACAGCGGGGGTGCCGGTCAGGACACTTTCAAGTGGCATTCGGTTTGTCGAACCTCAGCCCGAGGATGGACCTGACGCCCTGCGGATAGAAGCGCGGTACGTCACGAAGTTCACGACGGGCACATTTGACGAGCGCATCATTCTAACCAGGCAGTCGAAGGGAGCCGGTCGCTACAAACTCGCTGATTTCTTGCGAACGCAGATAGAGCGCTAAATCCGCGGATTGTCGACTCCTGCGACTGGGACAAATGCTTTGTCGAAACGGAGCTTGAGCGCATTTATCAACTCGTCGATCGACATGGTGTCCTTCTTCCTATGAAGCATCGAATGACAGTTGGGGCAAACAGGGCGGAGGTCGTTCTCCGGATCTAACACGTACTCTTCGCCGATGCTGCTCAGGGGCTTAAGGTGATGCACGTGAATGAATCCCTTGCCCAATTCTCCGTACACGGCCTGGAAGTCGAAAGCGCAGACAACGCAAAGAGTTCCCCACTTTTTGATGCACCGCGGCTTGGCAGTTGGGTCGCGCTCGTAGGCGTTCACTGTGATCTGCCTTTTGGCGCCCTCTACTATTTCTTGGCCGTCTGGCACTTCCTCAGGCAGCAAGGCGATGCTTTCCTCAAATGCCCAACGAACCTCTATGGGCGGCCCTTGCGTGAGGCTCGTCGGCTTCCCGACGCCGGCATAGGTGAACGGGTCGCGATCGCGCGTGCGGTAGAAAACGTGAACGGTGGGAACGCCTGAGACTAGCTCTGCGAAAACTGGTGCAGCGGCATTGGAATTGCCGCGTGGGTGCCAAACAAGGACCTCGCTATCGAATCGGTTGTTGTAGTTCTGTCCCGTGCGACCTGGAATGTCAATTCCGCAGAAGATGAAGTGCTCCCCACCGTGTCGCACATGGCCGGTTGCCCATGCGCCGCCCTTGGCTGCGGGAAGCCCAATCAACCGTCGAATGTCTGCTCGCGTGTACTGCTGATTCCTCAAGAACATTGACGCGGGCCTTTCCGTTGATCATCTATCCGAAATAGTCTTGCTAGTCGGTGCTCGAGCTTCGCTCGGTTCTTGCTTTCGCATTCCCATACGGTGATGACTCGCCACCCCAGACGACGTAGCGCGTCTGCGTTTCTGCGGTCGCGCCTTCTATTGCCTTGGAGCTTGGGAAGCCAAAAATCGCTTCGACTCGACGGGGGCTTCCCTCGCGAACACCCATGTCCGTGCCAAAAGCACCCGTGTACCATCACGACAGTCGCGTGCCTACGTAGGACGATATCGGGAGATCCAGGGAGTGCTTTGTCGTGGAGCCGAAAGCGCAGGCCGAGCCCATGCAAAATCGACCTGACTGTCTGCTCGATCTCGGTATTCTTCGATCGCACGGCAGCCATGTTCGCGCTGCGCTGGAGTAGTGAGATCTTGTCCACCATGGACATGATTCCTTTTCAGCATGCCGCCGCCCGGATCGCTCCGGCTGGAGTTGAAATCGGGGGCGGCAGGCCGGCGCCGGCGCGGAACTCCTGACGTGTTTTGGGACAGAGACGGCCGAAGTCGCATGAGGCGCACTTGTCTGGCTCCGGCCTCATCGGATAGTCGTGGGCGATGATTCCTCGCACTGCCCATTCAACATTGGCGACGGCCGCGTTCACGGCTGCATCATCGATCGGTACCTGGATGCGTTGATTGTCCTTGAGCAGATGGATGGATCCGGTTGCCGCGTTTTCGCCGAACACTTCCCGCGCTGCTTTGGCGTACAACTGCACCTGGAGGGAGAGGGCTCTCCAATCGAGCTTCTCTGATTCAATGGGGTTCTCACCTCCGTCCATCGTCTTGAAATCGACGACGTGGGCTTCCAAGACCTCGCCGGACGACCCGTACTTCATGAGCAGGTCGATGGAGCCTGTGATGAGGCAGTCTTGAGCAGGAATTTCGAACCGTACTTCCACCTGGCGCTGGTGCGTGAAGTCGCTCGAGTACTGCGCCACATACTCTGAAGCGATCTGCTGAGCTTTCTTCTTCGCCTGTTCGTACGCACCCGGACGGTTCTCCGGGTCGCGGCTCGGCGCGATGTGCTTTAGGTGAAAGTGGTCCGAGGCGACCTGGGACGCTTCCTCAGCCGTCGGCGCGCCCTGCAGGAACTGCTCGTGCAGTTTCTCAATCGCGACGTGGACAACCCTTCCATAGCCGAACAACTCGGGCACTGGCGGGCTGAATCCGAAGCCCTTTCTGAACCGATAGTCCATTGGGCAGTGAAGGTAGTATCGAATGTCACTGAACGAGGTCGGCAGGGTGGACTCGTCCTCTTTCTGTCTTGGGGGGGCCTTTTGCAGCCCCTCAGGAAGATGCAACGGATCCTTGACGAGCGCCCGATCTGCGAGCGAGGCGGCGAACGTTGACTGCTTGTTCGTCCGCTTGCCGCCGGGAAGCTGCGCCGCGCCGGTGACGTAAAGGAACCGCTCCGCGCGTGTGAGCGCCGTATAGAAAAGTCTGGCTTCTGCTTGAGGTGTGTTCTCGTATGCCCCTCGCGCGATCGCATCGGCCAGAAGCTCCGCGGGCAGGAAGCCTCGATAGCTAGAGCGCTTCCCGGGGAAGCGGCCAGGCACAACGTCAACGACGAACACAACAGGAAACTCCAGCCCCTTTACCTGGTGGACGGTCGACACGGTCACCTTGTCAGGCCTTGTGACGACATCCTCGGTGCTGAGGTTGTAGCCCCCTTCGGCGACCTGTTTGAGGAACCACACGATCCCCCCAAAACGTTTGCTGCTGTCAATGCTCAGGTACACGCTTTCCACGTCTTGAAGCATTCGGCTGAACAAACCTATGTCGCGCATCGTGTCATCGGAGAACGCGGTCCCGGCGACGTTGAAGGCTTCTAGGAGATCCAATAGAAGGGCTTGGGGGAACAGTCTTTGGCGCGTCGCTCCCATGGGAGCATGTATGCGGCGACCCCAGTCCGACAGCACCTGGAAGACTTTGCCTTCGTTCGCCCTGGGGAACGCCGGCCGAATGTAGGTGTCGATCAGGTCCTTCGCTTGCGGCCGAGATATTGCGCCTTCGCCCAGGACCATGAATGTCTGGCGCAGCGCTGCGACAGTGGGGCGATCGAATGCTGATCCGCCGGCGTTCAACGTGTATGGGATCTGCAGCGCTTCGAGCCGACTGGTGAACGGTAGATGTCGCGCTGTCCGAGCCTCGCCCTCACCCGTCCTGGTAGAGCGCATCAGAATCGCGAAATCCGCCGCGGTGAGGCCCCGGACAGTGCCGTCCGCTTGACGGTACTCCGTACCCATCAACGTCCGAATCCGGTCCGCTACCCAGTCCGCTTCTTCTTCGCGAGTGTCGAAGTGGTGAGCAAGAAGATGGTTGGGCTCGAGGTCGACATGCTCTTTCGGCTCCTTGTGCAGGCGCATGGGTCCGAGCTGTGCGGCGACGAAACTGTTCGAGGCGGCCACAATGGCACGGGTGCTGCGGAAGTTAGTGTCCAGGACGTGCTCGACCGCGTTGGGGTAGCGATTCGAGAAGTGAAGGATGTTCGATACGTGCGCTCCTCGAAAGCCGTAGATCGATTGGTCATCGTCCCCGACAACGAAAATCTCGGCGCCGAGGGAGTGAATGGCTCCAACGAGCTCCTCCTGCGAGCCGGACACGTCTTGGTATTCATCGACCAACAGATGTCGGATCCGTCCGAGCCGCGCCTTGACGCGCTCATCGTGCTTCGCTTTGTCAGCAACCAGTCGGACCATCGATGCAAAATCGATGAACTGGTCACGTCGCAGGCATTCTTCGATCGCCAACAGCGTTTGCGCAACCTCGCCGTCCAAACGTGCGATCGCCTGAAGCGAGATGCCCTCGTCTCGATAGACGTTCCAGGCATGCTGAACCTCTTCGAGCGTCTCGAAGTAAGGGCTGTTCTTGAGCCGCGCACGCAAGGGTTGAATGTGCAACTCAGGGTACCGAGACATCAGGAAAAGCGTAAACCTGTTGTCGTCCAGCACGTCGTACTGCCGGTACACGGCGTCTGCGTCGCCGAGAACGTTCTGACAAAACGCGTGGATGGTGCCGACATACATCTGACCGATCAGACTCGGGCTGTAGCCGGTCTTCGCCAGTACCTTGGCGACGCGCCGCTTGATGGAATCGGCTGCCTTTTCGGTAAAGGTGATTGCGACGATGGAGGTCGCCGGCACACCCTCGGAGATCAGTCTTGCAATTCTGTACGCAAGTGTCTGCGACTTTCCGGACCCGGCACAGGCAATGCACAGGATGGCATTCGAACGGTCTGCCGCTGCCGCCGCCTGTTGAGGAGTCAGGCCCTCGGCGCGCAGACCCTCTACACTCGATAGATTAGCCATGCTAGTTCGCGGCGAGCATCCCATCACGAAGGGCCCGTGCTTGCGCCGTGATGAACGGCGGCGGCAGCGCGTTTCCGATCATGAGGGCAATCGCCTCTTTCCCATGTGACACGTTGAACTTGTAGTCCGGGGGAAAGCCCTGCAGCAGTGCCGCTTCCCGCAATGTGATGGTGCGATTGCGCGACGGATGTAGGAACCTGCCTTTGGACGGGTTATGACAACCGCTCGTGATGGTGGGCGCGACCTGGTCCCAAGCCATGCGCCCATAGACATCCTTGAAGCCGTCGCTGCGCTTGTGGCATTCCAATTGGTCCTCTTCACCGAGGTCTTGGCGGCTACCTCCGTTTTTCGGAATGCGGGCAATGAGTTCGCGCACCGCTGCCGAGCGATTTTCAGGAAGTGCGTGAAGCTTGTCCTTCGATGTCGATGGCGCCTCGATGCCCTGTAGGGCCTGGCGAACAGTGACGCGAGCAGCAGATTTCGCAGCAAGCACCGGTAGATGCACCCTGGACGCCAGCATGATGAGGCGTTTACGTCGCTGAGGGACTGAGTACTCAGCGGCGTCCAGTACGTCCACCAAAACCCGATAGCCGAGCCCCTCCAATTCGTTGCGCATTCGCGTAAAGCGACCATCCCGGGCGAGTGCGGGAACGTTCTCGAGCATGATGGATTTCGGACACATGACCTTCACAAAGCGCATGAAGTCACGCACCAGGCTGTTTCGATCGTCTTCGACCGAAGTCTTTTGGTTCTTGGTCCGCAGCCTCGAGAAGCCTTGGCAAGGCGGGCAGCCGGCGAGTAGATCGAGTTCGCCTGGCTTCAAGCCGACGTCGTTCAGCACCTTTGCCGGATCCAACTTGCGGATGTCCTGCTCGTACAACTTGACCAGGGGGTGATTGAGCTTGTACGTCTCTTGGGCCTTGGCGTCGATTTCCACGGCGGCGTCGACCCTGAATCCGGCACGCTGCAAACCCAAACTTAGGCCGCCGCACCCGCTGAACAGATCGATGGCGGTCATGGCAGTTGCATCGTCAAGGGGGAGGTCGGTCGTGCGGGGGGGCATGGGGGCAAATTGTTGTTGCGGGATCAAATGTAGGGTATCGGTGGTCGCGGTAGGTGTGGCGCGGCGTCAACCATGCAGCCAAGTCGTGAGTTGCTGCCGAATAGAAGTGAGGTCTGCGTTGTCGGAAGGGATCTTGCCGACTTTCAACTTGGCCCATGCGACGATCTCTCTTGCAGAGGGCTCGCCCACATCAGACCCTTCCGCGAGAAAATTCTTGAATGCGATCTTGGTGTCTTTTGAGTTTGTGGCCGCGTGGTTCTTGCCCGGGTCTAGGGCCTCTAGGAGGATATGTTCCGGCAACTTTCTGGGCAAGAAAGCGACGTGCTTGCGGAGCCAGTCGAGATACTCCAACTGCGCCTGAATCTTCGCCGCTTTGTGCCCTGCAGAGTCGTTTCCACCAGGAATGGCGAACACCGGGTCGACACCGAGTTCGTCATTGAGTACGGCACCGAGGCCGTCATGTGCTTCCGGAGGGACGCTCTGTGGGTCGGTGAATGCCGCGACCCGCTTCTGATCCCCGTCCAGCATCAAGAACAGGTCCTGACCCGCATCCATTGCAGTTGGACCCGAGAACTTCAGCATGTACGACGCGCCGCCCGTATTCACCTTGACCTCAAGCGAGGCCGCGTCGCCCTTGTCGAGGCCCTTGGCAGCCTGAAGGACGATCAATTTGGCGATCTCATCTTCGACGAGTACGCGTCGCTTGTTGTTTGGAACCTTGCCAAGTCGCTGCAAAGCAGCGGCCGGAGAACTGCGTGGCAGGATCCGTGCTTGCATCTTGCCGTTGTCCTCGAACACTTTGATGGCATCATGCGGCAGGCCATCCAGGAACTCGCTCGAGTGCGTCGAAACGACCACTTGATGTCGCTTTAACTTGATCTGCTCCAGCAAAAACCGAAGTAGGGCACGCTGTGCGCCTGGATGCAGCGAAGTTTCGGGTTCATCCAGGAGGATGAGCGAGTACTCCGGCGCTTCCAGCAAGTCCACAACCACGCTGACCGCAGCGATTTCGCCACTACCCGCAAAGGCCTCGGAGTACTCCGAGCCTCGGCGGAACACGACACTGAGATCTCGCCCACGAGAGCCCGGATAAAGCGAATGGCGAATGAGTCTGGCCGACTCGTAAGTTCTGCCCAAGATATGACAAACTGCCTTCAGTTCGTCTTCCGTCAGGTCACGGTTTTCAAATAGGCTTTCCGTGACTCCCCCAAGCTTGTAGCTCTGCCGGTTGTCTGCTTTGATGCGTTTCAGGCGGGCCGCCTCAAGCCTCATCACCTCCCTCTTGTCGCCGCCCTTGGAGAACTCGTCGAAGAAGAAGTATCGATCGAACGACCCGAAGGTGGCCTTGAGATTGACGTACACCACCTTTCGCCGTACAGGATTCCAACGGTCCTTTGACTTCCCTTCATAGTCCCCTTTGGCCATCGGAGCCATGCCGTCGGCCTTGCTCCACCGATATGGTTCCCAGTAGTCTTGCTTGGTACCGATGCGCGCTTTTCGAGTTTCGACGATTCCGCCGAAAGTCTCGTTCCAATGGCCGTAGAAATAGCGCTGTGGATCGGATCTAGGACCCTCGATGGGGTCCAATTTCGTGGCAAACCAGAACTTGGACGTGCTGTAGTTGAACGGCATGCCCCAGAGAGCGTGCAACAGCGAACTTTTGCCGCTGCCATTGGCACCGACAAGAGCAGTGAGGGGGAAGTCGAAGTCCACCCGCGTTCCCGGTTCGATGCTCTTGAACTTGGGAAACGTGGCGTGAGTGATGTAGTGCTTGAGTGGCGTACCCGGCTTGAATTTCTTGAGGGTGGCAACTAGTTTGTTGATCGCTTCTTCGTCGGACACTCGAAAATTCTCCTCAATTGTTCTTGTATCAAATTGTAGGTCGGAATTCCCGGGAAGCTTCTGTAGCCCGAGCGCACGCGGTCTCCAACTCTTGGTGGTGAAGCCCTTGGGGTGGCATGTTTCAAAGAGTCGTTGGTCTCGCCGCGATGTTTGAGACGGGGCGGCCGCTACTTCGCCAGCAAAGAGAACAGCTCGCTGCCGTCCGGACTGCGCCACTTGCTGTAGATGCCGGCAATGCCCATCGGCACATCGAGTGCTTTTGTGGCAGAACTGCAAAAGGCGTCTCATGACGGACAACTCCGCCAACAGAGACCTGAACCCTGATCGCGTGGAAAGCCTGTGCGGCCCAGTTGCGGGCATGTGTGCGGATGTGGAGCCCGTCTCGGCGCCCTCGCGTTTCCGCGACCTGTACGCTCTGGCAAAGCACCAGCGTTGGGTCATTCGCAGAGTGGACGCCGAATGAGGGCATTTGAGTTAGATTGGGCGATCATCGAAGTCCGACGAGCCCTGGCTTCAACGAGGCAAGGAGGCACCGTGTTCGCTTCACTTAGATCTGTCGTCGCTCTCCTATGGAACGGCCTCGCTTCGTGGGCCCCTGAGTTGAGGCGGCTGTGGGCATGGTTGAGGTGGGGTGGCATCGCTTGGATGTTTGTGGGCGTCGCATGGGCTATTTTTTTGCGGCCCGAGGAATCTGAATTACCTCAGGTGAGAGAAGAAATCGTTTTTGGGCCGGGGGACGAATCAGCCTCGATTGGCGCGCTGTCTGAATTGGGCGGGGGTCAAGCGCAGCGCATCCTGCGGGAAAAGAGGACCTATAACGCAGGTGTCCGCCGCGCGAACGCTGAGATAGGCGCACGAAACAAGGAGGCGTTTGCGAAGGCCTTGGGAATGGCCTTGGTCTGGCCAGTCACTGGGCTCGGCGCCGTCTGGGGTCTGTTCAGCCTGGCTTCCAGGAATGAGGAGCATTGATTCAGAGGTCGGCGAGAGCAGGACCAACGCCGCCGGTGGCAGAGCAATAGTCAGTTCCCCGTCGCGTCGAGGCTCTCGTTCGCGGCGGAAGTTTCCAACTCGGCGCGCGTTGTGTACCCGCCGTCCCCAAGACGATGGGCGGTCTTGACGCTTAGCCATTCGGTGTTGTCGATCTGTGGCTTGAATCCTCGAACGCGCACCGGTGTCTGAGGGGCGAGCAAGGCTTGCCCGATGGCCAGGGTCAACTCGAAGGTCGCCGCGCCGCGCAGGATTCGCCTCCATTCCGCCTGCGCCGCTGCAAGCGCATCGGCTTCGGTCGCATAACTCTCCTTCAGCCGCTTGGCATTGCCGCTCAGTCCCACCAGGACAGATCGACGGTTCGCGCACCTGGGGTCGTGCCAGTACGCCCGCACGCCGCTGTAGGCGTCCCGCTCGCTGGTGTGGTACCTGTGCGTGTCACCGTCCGCCCGAGTGAGCGTGACGAGGGGCAGGGCATCCCCCTTGCTCGTGGTCATGCCCTCGATCGGCAGAAACACCAGCAGCCTCTTCTTGACCGTCGCCACCGCGTCGTACCGCTTCGCAAGCCGCGTGACGAAGTTGATGTCGCTCTCGTTCGTCTGGTCGATGTGACCCACCTCCTGCCCCGACAGGCGCGCATCCACGCGCGACACGAGCTGGTTGCGTCGGGCGATCTCGTCGAGGATCGCACCCAGCGTCGTGCGGTGCCAGCTCTGGTCCCTGCGGTCACGCAGGTTCGCGCCGAGTTCCGCGCTGCGCGCGCGAATGGTGATCTGGTCGGGCGCGCCGCTGTGCTCGGCCTCGTCGACCACGAAGGTGCCCTTGTCCACGAGAGGCTCGCCGGCCCAGCCGATCGCGAGCGACAGGGTCACGCCCCGGGCCGGGAACTCGAGTGCGCCGTCGCCGTCGTCCAGTTGCAGGTCGAGCTGATCCGCCTCGTCGCCGCGGCATTCGGTCAGCGTCAGGCTGATCAGCCGCGCGTCGACAGCCGGCGTGATGTCGCGGCCGTCGAGCGTGAGGCGGTAGTCCGGCCGGGGGTGTCGCTGGGGGGCGTTCATTCCTGCGCCTGCCCGCTGTCGCCGATCGCATCGACTCGGTCTTCGTCCACGCGCGCGAGCTGCAGCTGGACCTCGATGCGCCGCGCGGTGCCGTCACGGTGAAAGAGCGTGCGCGTCTCGTTCAGTGACTCGATCACGAACTGGCCGTACACGGTGCCGGTGCCGTCCACCAGCGGCCAGGCTGCGCCGGCGGCGCCCATGGCGCGCAGTTCGTCGAGCGAGCCGGTGTCCCCCGCAAAGCCGGGCAGCAGCACGCCGCTCAAGTTCATGGTCTCCTCGCCCGGCCCGACGAACTGGCGGGCAGGGCGCGCGCCCACGCGGCTGTTGCTCGGGTGGCGCCACGCCGTCTGGCGCTGCAGGTCCTGGTAAGCCAGCGTGTCCAGGCTGAAAACGAATTGCCCGAAGGCCATCATCATGTCGGTAGGTCCTTCTTTTCAATCGATGTCTGACAGCGACGAGAGCATGCTCGCGCGCCTGCTACGTTGCCGGCGGTCCAGCTCGGCGCTCACCGCTCGGGCGATGGCCTGCGCGTCCATGCCGGGCGTGGCCTGGATCGTGATGTTGATCGTGTCGCCGCCCATGGCCATGCTGCGCGGCGCTGCTGCAGCGCTCAGTGGCGGCCGGCGGTCCATTGTGATTGCGCCGATGCCGGTAGCTGGTCCCGTTGCGTCCGCGGCGCCGGCCATAAGGGGCAGGGCGACCGCGGCTGCAGCCGCCATGCCCAGCGCAGCCTGGCGCACGCGGTGCTGTTCGCCGGCAATGCCTTCGGCCGCGCCGTTGCTGATCTCGTTGCCCGCGAGCATGAAGACGCGGCTGGGGCTGCGGATGCCGAGCTTCTCCTTGAACCAGCCGAGCGCAGAATCCGCGGCGCCGACGATCGCATCCTTCACGCTGCCGAGCGCGCCGGTGATGCCGTTGGCCAGCCCCTGGATGATGGCGGTGCCGAAAGCCGCAAAGCGCGCCGGCAGGGCAGCGAACCAGGTCAGCGCATCGTTGAACGCGGTCTTGACCGTCTGCCACAGGCCGGCGAAGAACGCCGTGATCGGCCCCCAGTACTTGTAGATCAGGAAGGCCGCGATAGCGATGGCTGTGATCGCGAGGCCGATCGGGTTCATCAGCAAGAACCGGCCAACGGAGGCGATTGCGCCGCCGACGGCCTTCAGTGCACCGACCACCATTCCACCGTTCAGACCCAGCATCTGCATGCCAAAGTGCAGCCCGAGCAGCGGGCCGCCGATGGCCGCCAGCGCCAGGCCGAGTGCGCCGCCGACGGTCAGCAGCGCTGCGAGCGCGCCTGCGGCGATCACCACCGTGGATGTCAGGCGCGGGTTCTCCCTCGCGAACTCGCCCACCTTCGCGGCCAGCTCGCCCAGCCACTGGAGCAGTTCCTTGAGCACCGGTGCCGCGGTGGCGCCGATCTCGCCCAGGGCGTTGGTGAAGCTGCCTTCGGCGGCTTCCGCCACATTCTTGAGCGTGCCGAGTTCGGCCTCCACGCGCTGGCGCAGATCGGCCTGCGCCTGCATCTTCTCGGCGACTTCGGCGTAGCCCTCCTTGCCCTTGGCCAGCAGGGTGTTGAGCACCTGCAGCGTCTCGGCGTCATCGCCGAAGAGCGACTTGATGACGCTGGTGCGCTGCATGCTGTCGAGCGCCTTCAACTGCTCGAGCTGCGCGAACATCTGGTCGATGCCCGCGAACTCGCCCTTGCCATCGCTGAAGTCGAGCGTGAAGCCGGCCTTCGCGGCCGCGAGCGCATCGTTGGCCTTGTCCAGCTTCTTGGCATCGAGGCCGGCCTGGAACACCTTGCGGATCGCGTTGCCGGCGGATTCGCCGGCCATGCCGGTCTGGTCCATCATCACCAGCAGTGGGGCGAGCTCCTGGGCCGCGGCCAGGCCGTCCTTGCGCAGCACGCTGAGCACCGGCGACAGCTTGGTGAAGCCCTGCAGCATGTTGCCCGAGTCCACGCCCAGGTAGTAGGTGCGCTGGATCAGGTCCATCAGGCCCATCATGTCGGCCTCGGTGGTGCGGGTGGCGTCCTGCATCTTGGCGGCGAACTCCGCGGCCTCAGTGACGGGCATGCGCAGCTGCACGCCGAGGTAGGCGGCCGATTCGCCCAGGCCCCCCAGCACGGTCTTGGCGCTCATGCCCTGGCGGATGAGCATGGTCATCATGTCCTGGAAGTCGGCCGTGGTGCCGGGCAGCTTGTCGCCCAGGCGGGTGGCGAGTTCCGAGATCTTGCGGAAGTCATCGGGCACGCTGCCGTCCTTGCGCATCAGCGATGCACGCAGCTGCGAGGCGGCGTCTTCCTGCGGCATGAAGGCGCCCATGACGGAGCCCAGGGGGCGCGCCACGGCACGGCCGGCGCCGATCGCCGCGGCGCTGCCGGCGCCCAGCATGGCGGTACGGCGCATGGTCTTGCCGTGCTGCGCCTTGAGCGCATCGAGCCGCGCCGCCTCGCGGCCCTGGGCCTTCATGCGCGCGGTCTGGTCGCCGATGGCCTGGTTGGTGGCCTGGATGTCGGCGCGCAGGCGCCGCTCATGCTCGCCCAGCGAGCGCGTGCTGATGCCCGCGGCCGAGAGCCGGTCGCGCAGCTGCTGGGCCTTGAGCCGCTGCTGGTCGAACTGCACGCCCAACGTGGCTGCCGATTGCCTGGCCGCGGCGAACTCGCGCGCCATGGTGCGGGTCGGCGTGCTTGTTGCGGCGATCTGGCGTGCCAGCGCCTGCACGCGCGCTTGCGCCGCCTGCACGCTGGCGGCCGTGGCGCCGAGGCCGGCGCGCACCTCGCGGAACTGCCCGATCGCCTTTTGCTGGTCGTTGAGTTCCTTGAGCTTCGCGCGTGCGGCCTTGAGGGCGCTGGCGGTCTCGCTGCTCGCGGCCTGGATGCGCCGCAGCGGTGCGGTGGCCTTGTCGAGGGTCTGCAGGATGACCTGCAGGCGCAGGTCATTGGAGGCCACGACAGCCTCCGGCGCCGGGATTCAGGCGTGCGACCGGCGCAGGGCTTTGCTGCGCTGGCTGGCGGCTCGCGCGGCGAGCGTCGCGTCCTCGGCCTCGATCTCTGCGAGCAGCGCGCGGATCGCCTCGGCCTCCCGTTGTTCCGAGCTCCGGTGGGGCCAGAGCTTGTTGAAGATCGCCCCGGCAACACTGGCGCAGGCCCATACGAAGCCGAGCGTCACCAAGAGGACGAGCACGGCAAGGATGATGACGATGAGGGTCGACATGGCGCCGCATCATAGTCAGTCCTGAGCCTCCGAACGCTCGCGGGCGCGCTCGCGCCAATCCATCAGATCTTCCAGCGAAAAATCATCCATTTCCGAGGGCGTCCAGTGAAAAATAGCCGCGAGATCGGCCATCGGATCCTCTACGCGCTCGGGGAGGCGTCCAGCGCTGCCTTCGGCAACAAAAAACCCGCCACCTTCGTGCCGAGCTGCACCAGGTCGGCCGGGTCGAGCTCGGCCACGTCCTGCTTCAGCAGCATGGGGTTCGAAATGCGTGGCAGTACGGTCTGCAGCGCGGTCACGTCCAGCTGCAGCAGGTCGGTGAGGGCGACGCCGCGCAGCTCGCCGGCCTTGGGGCGGCGCAGGGTCACGACGGTGATGGAGGTCTCGCCGCGCTGGATCGGCGTGTCCAGCGTCACGGTGTTGTCGCCGGCAGCAACGGCGGTGGTCTGGTCGAGGGCGGGCGTAGGGGCGGTGTTCATGGTGGTTCAGTAGGTGAGGTGATGGGGTCAGAGGCCGATCGCCGCGCGGATGTCGGCCATCAGGTCCTTGCCGTTGACGTACTCGACCATGTTGACCAGGTCGATCTCGAGAATCGTGGTGCCGTCGAGGCTGAGCTTGTAGTAGCTCAGCGCGCTGGTCACCTTGATCTCGGTGAGCTCGCCGGCCTTCGAGGTGCCGGGGTCGATCTCGGTGTGGCGGCCGCGCACGACGATCTCCAGCGCGCCGACATTGCCGGTGCTCGCGTCCTGCAGGGCGCCGGCAAAGCGCAGCAGCACGGCGTCATGGCGCGCCGCGCCCCACTGGCTGAAGAGGTCGCGCAGGTACCCGGCGGCGGTCCACTGCATCTCCAGCGCCTCCATGCCGAGGTCTTCCTTGATCGGGCCGTTCATGCCGCCGGCGCGGTAGTCCTCGGTCTTGCGGGTGAGCTTGGGCAGCGTCACTTCGGGCACCTCGCCCAGGTAGGCGCGGCCGTCGTTGAAAAGCGTGTAGTTCTTGAGCTTGCGGGGCAGGGACATCGGTTGTTCCTCGGGGGTTCAGGGGAGGGCGGCGATCACGCCGCAGCGACACGCGCGGCGAAGTCCGCGAAGTAGCGGTCGGTGATGCGCTGCCTGAAGGTCAGGTCCTCGATCGGCGGGATCGGCGTGTAGTCGTAGTCGATGACCAGCTTGCCGCTCTTGAGCGTTTCCTTCTGGTTGATCTCCTCGTCGTACCAGGCCGAGCCGTCCAGGATGTAGCCGCCCGCCTTGAGCTCGCGGAACTTGGCGTTCACGCCTTCGATGATGTCCTTCACGATGCTCGGGTGCATCGGCTTGTCGACGGCCCACATGTGGGCCTCGGCAATGCTGTCGGCCAGCACCTGGGCGGTGCGCGTGGCCGACTCGAAGGCGAAGAGCGGCTCGTCGCTGCAGGTGCGCGAACCCCAGAAGCGGTAGCCATTGCTGTTGATCAGCGTGGTGACGTCGGCGGCATTAAGCACGCCGGCATCGGTGGCGGGGTTCTGCAGGTCCCAGTAGATGTCCTTCGAGATGCCGATGACGCCATTGACCGCGACGTTCGAGAGCGTCTTGTGCCAGCCGGTGTCGTTGTCGATCTTGGCGCGCAGGCCGAGCGCGTAGGCGGCAGCCGGGGCATCGGCCTTCGCGTTGGAGACAGTGTCCCAGTTCTGGAAGTTGGGGTAGATGACCATCAGCTCGCGCGCGCCGAACTCTCGGCGATAGGCGGTCGCGTCTTCCACCTTCTCGCACCCCCAGGCGCCCACGTAGGCGAAGCCGCGCAGCTGCTGCGCGATGGCAGCCAGGGCCGCGGCCACGGGCTGCGTATCGAGGCCTGGCGCGCCGAGGATGCGCGGCTTGATGCCCAGCATGGCCTGCGCAGACAGCAGCGCCTTCATGCCGGTGTAGCGGCCCTCGCGGTTCACTGCCCCCATCACGTTGGTGGTGGTCGAGGCCTCGTCCGGCCCCTGCTCGACACGGACCACGACGGTGACGGGCCGCGCCTGGTCGGCGATCGCCTGCAGGGTGCGCGCGAGCGTGCCCGAGGTGCCCGCCTTCGCGAGGGCGCTGTAGACGTTGGTGACGAGCACCGGCGTGTCGAGCGGGAAGGCCAACGGATCCGCATCGGGCGCGGTGGCGATCAGGCCGATGATCGAGGTCTGGATCGTGCGGATGGGGCGCGTGCCCTCGGTGAGCTCGAGGACACGGACGCCGTGGTGGTAGTCGGTGAGGGACATGGGTTCTCCTTGAATCGATGGTTGTCAGTGCGCCGCTTCGGTCTGGCCGTCGTCGGCCGGCGCGGCTGTCTTGGGCGCGACCTCGGCCTCGGGCGGCACGAGGCGGGGCAGCAGGCCCGGCAGGGACTCGGCCGTCGGCTCCTCGGTCTCGCCGGCCTGCACGCGCGCGAGCAGCTCGTAGCAGCTGGCCCACACCAGCGAACGCCAAGCGCGCAGCGCGCGGCCTTCGGCCTGGAACTTCGCAACGGCCGGTTCTTCGGCGTAGGTGACTGCGGTCTTGATGTCGTCGTAGCCCCAGGCGTGGGCCATGGCGTCCATGTAGTCCTGGACCAGGCCGCGGAGCGCTGCGAGCCGTTCCTCGAAGGTCAGCTCGCGTGGCGGCGTTGGCGGCGGCGCGGGTGCAACGGGGGGTGGTGCGGGCACGGGCGCGGGCGCCGCGGGCATGTCCTCGAGCACCCAGCTCAGGTCCACCAGCACGGCGCGCTTGCCCGCGGGAATCCGCGGCGGCGCGACTTCGGTGGCCAGCGCAGGGTTGAGCGCCGCATAGACGGGCTTGCCGGTGCGTTCGGATTCGACCGGGTCGAGCGGATGCGGCGCGGGGCCGACGTACACACGCGTCTCGGGATCGACGAGGTAGATGGTCTTGGTCATGGTGTGCAGAGCCGCGCTCAGTAGCTGATCCAGGCAGGCAGCGCCACGTTGCGCGGCCGGGCTTCGGAGCCGGTCGCCTGGATGGCGATGCCGGTGCCGCTGGCGCTCAGCCAGATGCCGGTGCCCGAGCCACCAACACCGACGTTGTGGGCGTGACTGCCGGCCCCGTCAGTGCTCTTGCCGCCGATGCCCAGGTTCCCAGGTACATAGGGAAATCCAGAGCCGGCGCCGAATTCGTTGAAGACCATGTTCGTCAAGTAGTGGCCGTGGTGGCCCTGCTGGTCGGTCCAGGCCGGGTGGCCGTGGGTCGGGTCATTCACGTAGTGGCTGTGGGTTGGGTCGGCATAGTTGTGGGCATGCGATTGGTTGTCGCCAGCCTGTGCGGACCGCAGGCCTCGCCCTGCGTCGACCCCTCGGCCGTTGTCCAGGCAGCGGATGAACTCGCCGCGCAGTTCGATCAGCGTGAAAGTGCCGGTGCCGGAAAGGCCAAGCCGCGCGACCAGGTCCGGGTAGTTCGCCTGGCTGTAGCTCACGTCCGCGCGGACCGGCAGGTAGCCCGAGATGCTGGCCGGGTTGTCGTAGCTGTACAGCACCATGCCGGGCTGGTGCCAGGGTGCGCGCACGTACGTCGTGCCGTTCCACACCAGCTGGCGCAGGTGAGGGGTGCTCACGGTGATCACGTGGCCGACGTAGGCCTTCGGCACCGCGGCAAACACGTCGCGGAAGGCGTACACCGGGTGCGGATCGCTCCTCTCTTCGTGCGCGGCCACGGAGTCGCCCAGCGCCGCGGACAGCTCCTTGGCCGTGTGGCCCCAGCGCACCCACCGGGTGGCGTCGGTGCCCGGCGCGATGTTGAGGCTTGGTGCGATGCTCTTCCAGGTCGTGCCCGCCCACGCGACATACGCATCGGCCGGGTAGTCGAAGGTCGCGACCCAGGCCGTCACGTTGCGCAGCCGCTGGTAGCGCGAGCGGTTGGCCAGCTGGCGCGGCGGCACGTTGTCGATGCCGCTTGGCCCGCCGAGCACGGGGTCGTCTTCCTCCCACTGGTAGATCCCTTCTTCCCAGCGGTCGGTCTCGATGAGGTTTGCCATTCTCTGTTGCTGCGCTATGCGCTTCCACGGTTGAAAGAGCCGTCGCGCCGCATCGCGCCGTTGTGGCTGTTCACGACGGCCGCATAGCGCAGGCCCACACAGAGGCAGCGTGCGGGTGCGACGGAGGGCAGGAGCGCACGGACGCGTGCGGCCTGCGCGTTGGTGAGGGGCCGGTCGAAGACCAGGCGATAGGTGGCCCAGGTCGAGCTGAGCGGTGCGCGCGCGTACTCGCCGTCGTGCGCGGCGGTGCCGTCGCGGCGGATGCCGCCGATGCGCTCGATGATGGTGATCTCGCCGAAGCCCAGCGCCCGGATGAGGGCGCGGATCGCCCACGGCGTGCCTTTGCGGCGGTGGATGTTGATGCTGTCGAGGATCACCGCGCGGCGCGCGTCGTCGCTGCGGGCGTCGCTCCAGCCTTCCACCGAGAGCGTCCACGAGAGCCAGGGCAGCAGCTCGGCGAGGCAATCGCGGGCGTGCCAGAGGTGGCGCAGGCCGGCGGTGTCAAGCACGAGCGACGACATGGCCGCGAGGGCGGACTCGAGCGCCGTTCGGTTGGGCGGCAGCAGGCGGGCTCTGGCCATGGGGTCACTCATTGCCCACGGCCTCCGTGAGGGTGACGCCGGTCACGCGCACGCACTGCGTCGTGTCGCACAGGATGTCCGCCGCCGGCGAGAGGATCTCGACGCGGTCGATGCCGGGTTGGTGCAGCGCGGCGTCGATGCCCGAGCGTGGCAGGCCTGCGGCGAGGCGGCGCGTCTTCGGCAGCCATGCGGCCAGCGCCGCGCGCGCCGTGGCCGCGGCGATCTCGCCGGCGGGCCCCGGCCTGCGGTGCAGCACGGCGACGATCGGCGTCTCGATCATCTCGGCGGGATGGACGGTGACGAGGTCACACAGCGGCCGGATGTGCTCCGCGCTCAGTGCGTTGCGCACGGTCTCCAGCAGCGCGCTGTCGGCGATGCCGCTCTCGTTGTCCGCGAGGATCGTGACGCGCACCTTGCCGGTACCGGGGTCCGGGCTGTCGACGCCGGCATCGGCCACGCGGGCGTCTGCGGTCATCGCGTGGAAGCGGTAGCTGTCGCGCGGGCCCGCGGTCGTGATGCCCTCGAGCGCGGCCTGCGTGCGCTCGCGCAGGCGGTCGTCGGCCTCGAAGACGGCGGCGACGGGCGGCACCGCGTTCGGGTTGGCCGGCGTGACGACCAGGCGCGCCACGCCGAGGTTGGCCGCGAGCTGGTCGAGGTCGCTGCCCACGGCATAGGCCAGCATGCTGGCGCGTGCGGCGTCGTTGATGCGTTGGCGCATCAGCAGCTCCTGCCAGGCCATGACCTCCAGCAGCTTGACGGCAGGGTCGGACTCGAGGACGAGCGTGAAGTCCGGATGCAGTTCGCGGAAGCGCGCGAGCAGGCGGTCGAAGATGACTTCGTAGTCCAGCGACTCGATGACCTTCGGAGCGGGCAGCAGGGTGAGATCCATCGTCATGCGGCGGCCCTCATCTGCACGGGCACGCGCAGCGCGAGCACGGTCGCGGCGATGCCGGGCGGCGTGTAGATGCCGTCGATCTCGAGCACGACCTGGCCGGGCCGCGCGCCGCTGAAAAGCTGCAGGCGCGACAGGCGCAGGCGCGGCTCCCACTTCATGAGGGCGCCAGCGATGGCCGAGTAGGCGCGCACGCGCGTGGTGCCGTTGTCGGGCTGGTCGATCAGCTCGGGCAACTGGCTGCCGTAGGTGCGGCGCATCAAGCGGCTGCCGATCGGCGTGCCGAGGATGTCGGCGACGCTCTGTCGCAGGTGCTCGATGGCGTCGATGGGCCTGCCGGTGATCCGGTCCATGCCGCTCATGCGGGGGCTCCCGTCGTGCCGCTGCCGGGCGTGACCTTGCCGTGCACATGGCCGACGAGGCTGATGCCCGAGGCGACCACGTCGTTGCCTGGCAGGGTGATGTCGCCGTTGCGCACCTCGATCGGGCCGTTGATGACCGCGACGGCGCCGCCGGGCCCGCTGCCGCCGCCGACCATGCCGGCTGCGTAGGTGAGCAGACCCAGGACCTTGAGCTCGCCGGTGGCGATGGTCTCGGGGGCGTCGAGGGTGATCTTCTGCGAGTGAACCGTGGCGCTTTCGCTGGCGGTCACGTCGGCGGTGTTGCAGCGGATCGTGACGGCATCGGGGACCGTGATGTCGGCGGTGCCGCCGGCGGGCAGGGTGACGGTGAGGGCGTGTGCGGCATGGTCGTATTCGATGACCGCGCCGTCGGGGTAGGAGGTGCGCTCTACGTCGCCGGTGTTGCCGTTCGCCGCGATCGTATCGCTGAAGACGCCGACCAGGACGAAGGCCGAGGCCATGTTGCCGCCGGGGGAGAGGACGATGCATTGCTCGCCGGCAGAAGGTGGGGACCAGCGGCGCACGTCGCCGGCGCGCATCGAGATCCAGGGAAGCCAGTCGGTGGTGAGACCGCCGGACTGAACGCGGCATCGCGCTATGGCGTGGTCGACTTGCCCAATCGTCCCCGCACGCACGATGTTCTCGATGCACCGCACGAGTTCTGCGTTGCTTGCTCCCTGATCAACCATGCGGCGATGGTGCCGGGCACCATCGCGGGGCGCACTTCATATCGCTTCTGGATCGGTGATTCAGAAGAGAGGCAGGAGGGCGATCTGCAGCCGCCCGAAAAGGTCCGCGAAGGTCCGCGCGGACAATTGCGCCCAGCTCTTCGGTAACGAGTCTCGCCGCTTCATGGTCTTGGCTCAGAATGCAGCTACGGCCACGCAGAGCAGCCTGCAAGCACGTCGGCACGGCGCATCCACAGGAAGCATCGATGAACATTGACGACCTCGTAAAGCTGATCGATTCGGTCACGAAGCTCCTCGGCGTCTTCGTATGGCCCGCAGTGCTCATAGTGGTGCTCGTGAAGTTTGCGCCTGCGCTAAAGGACTTCTTCTACAGCCTTGGAGAGTTCTCCTTGAAGGGCGCCGGCTTCGAGGCCACAGCGAAGAGGAAGCAAGCCGAGGTTACCGCTGCCCTCGTTGCGGCATCCGTGTCGCGCCCGGACGCGGCAACGACACCGGAATCGGCTGCCCGCAACGCAAACGAAGCAGCGGCCGTCGTCGCTGACACCGTCAATGCCCGAATCATCCGTCGTGCAACCGCCGCAACTGCGCTTTGGGTGGACGATCGACCGGCAAACAATGTTTTCGAGCGTCAGGCCCTCGAGGCTTTGGGCGTTTCGTTCGTCCTTGCGACTTCTACGGAAGAGGCGCTCAAGTTGACCGCCAAGCAGAGGTTTGACGTCATCATCTCTGACATGGGGCGACCGCCTGACCCCCATGCGGGATACACGCTCTTGGACAAGCTTCGCGGCGCTGGAGACAAGACCCCGTTCATCATCTATGCTGGATCCAACGCGCCTGAGCACAAGGCAGAGGCCCGTAGTCGCGGTGCCATGGGCTCGACAAACCGGGCGGCTGAATTGTTCCAGTACGTGATTGCAGCGCTCAACACCGGGAGCTAACTGCTTGTGCGAGGACGGCTGCCGCAGAAGCGGCCGGTCCAGACGCGGCTCAACGCTCGTAAGCTGACATTCGAAACTGTCACTCGAGGAGGTGAGAAATGGCAGAGCACCCGGAGACCCGTTATGCGAAGAGTGGGGATTGCCATATCGCCTATCAGGTCGTCGGCAGAGGGCCGCTAGACGTGGTGTTCATTCCTGGGTTCGTGTCACATGTCGAGCACTGCTGGGAGGAGCCGCGCTGGGCGCGCTTCTTCAGGCGCCTCGCCTCGTTCGCCCGACTCATCATTTTTGACAAGCGCGGGACCGGGATGTCCGATCCTGTTCCCGTCGTGCAATTGCCGACTCTCGAGCAGCGAATGGATGACGTCCGCGCGGTCATGGACGCCGCCGGTTCCGAGCGGGCGGCGCTACTCGGGGTATCGGAAGGCGGCCCGTTGAGTTTGCTATTCGCGGCCACGCATCCCGATCGCACCGCAGCGATCGTTCTGATGGGAACCTTCGCGCGTATCGCCTGGGCACCTGACTATACGTTCGGAACACCGCCCGAGGAATATGACGCGCTACTGCAGCGGATGGAACAGGGATGGGGCAAGGGAGTTCTGTTGAGCGCCCTTGCACCTTCGCTCGCCAATGACGCGGCAGCACGCGAATGGTGGGGGCGCTTCCAGCGACAGGCGTGCAGCCCAGGCGCGGCGGTGGCCTTGCTACGCATGGCCTACGAGATCGACGCACGCCCGATCCTTCCCGCAATTCGGGTTCCGGCGCTGATATTGCACCGCGTCGGCGATCGCATCATGCCGATCGACCACGCGCGCTACTTGGCACAGAGGATTCCAGGCGCCGAGTACGCGGAATTCCCCGGCGATGACCACTTCTTCTTTATCGGCGACGCGAACGCCTATCTGGAGCGCATTGAGGAGTTTCTCACCGGGCAGCGGCATGACCGCGAATCAGACCGGGTGTTGGCTACGGTCCTGTTTGCCGACATCGCCGGGTCAACTGAGCGGGCCGCACAACTTGGCGACGCTCGATGGCATGAGTTGCTGGACAACTTCTACGGGGTCGCACGCCGCCAGTTGGAACGATTCCGGGGGCGTGAAGTCGACACGGCTGGGGATGGCTTTTTTGCGGCCTTCGACGGTCCCGCGCGGGCTGTGCGTTGTGCGGCCGCCATCGGAAGCAGTGTTCGCTCTCTCGGCCTGGAGATTCGTGCCGGCGTGCACACGGGCGAGTGCGAGGTGATGGGCGCCAAGATCGGCGGCATCGCAGTACATATCGGCGCTCGGATCGCCAACGCAGCGAGCCCCGGAGAGGTTCTCGTATCCAGTACGGTCAAAGATCTCGTGGCAGGCTCGGGACTGGCTTTCCGGGATCGCGGCGCCCGTGAATTGAAGGGTGTGCCCGGACAGTGGCGTCTCTATGCCGCATCCGAGGCGAGCTGACCGAGATCGGCCAGGAGCCGTCGTTCGTAACGCGAGGGCGATTGGTCTCAGCTCTTCAGCAGGGCTGGCCTGCCATTTTTGACGGCGCGACGGCGCGGGGAATCCGAACCGTGAAGGTCGTGCCCTCGACATCGCTCGATGAAACGTGGATCGAGCCACCGTGGGCCAAGGCGGTTTCCCGAGCGACAAACAGCCCCAAGCCGAGGCTGGTTCGCGGGCGCCCAGGCTGCTCGCCATCGACCGGGAGCTGCACCATGGCGCTGAAAATGGTCTTGAGCGACTCGGCGGGGATGGCGGGGCCGAAGTTCGTCACCGCAATGACAACATCGTCGAGCTCGCCCGCGACGCCGAGCATGACGTTCGTCTCCTTGGCCCGGTATTGGGCGGCATTGGCCAGCAAATTCAAGACGACCTGCTGCATCCGGACGTCGTCGAAAACGCCCGAGAGGTCGCCGTGCGAATGGAAATCAAACACGCAGTCCGGGTACGCGGACGCAGCGTCCTGCAGTGCCGCCTTGATGATGTTTTCCATGTTCGCGGGGGCCGGCGCGATGGGCATCGTCCCGCCGAGCTGGGTGCGCGAGTATTCCAACAGGTCGTTGACCATCGTCGACATGGTGGCGGCGCTGCGAAGCAGCCGCTTGCCGGTTGCCGCGTTGCCCTCCGACGACGTTGATCGCACAAGCAGGTGGCCAGTCATGCTGATGGCGGCGAGAGGCGTGCGTAGGTCGTGGCCCAGTATCGCCAGGAAGCGCTCTCGCGTCTGGTTGTTGTGTTCGGAGAAGGTCACCGCCGACTCGGCCAAAGCCTGGTCCACCGCCTCGTTGAAGCGCACCAACTCCTCGTGGACTTCCTCGGTGAACTCGCCGATGTTTGGCAGCCAGAGGCGCAGAACGCTGGCTCGCAACGCGCGAAATTCAGCCGTGAGCTGGACCAGCGAGAAGCCGCTCACCTCGCGCAGCCTGCCATGAAGGGAGGCTGCACTTTGCGGGTACTTGGCAGGGCCCTCGCCATGTGACTTGGTGATTTGCTCCGCGCTGCTTTGGAGGCTTTCAATATCCAGCGCGATTGCTCTGATCATCTGTTGCGCGTGGTCGCGCAGCGCCACGCTTGTCATCGACGCGGCGGCGGGCTCCAAGGTCTTCGCGAACGCCTCCCACTGCACCAAAATATCCTCGGCGCGCTCCGTTAGAAAGCGGGAAAGCTTCATGTCGTCCCTTGTTCGCTACTTGGGAGAGGCTCATTATGGCAGCAAGGTTGGCCAGCGACTAACGAGCCTCAGGCTACACGCGGGTCCTTGGTGAACGCACTTGGACATCTACACGGATAGCTGGACACGCTACGTGGGATCGGAGACATCGGCCGTATCCGCCAATGTTGGCGCGCCTGAAGAAAGAACCGCTTCGAGTCTGTGCGAACTTCGGCTTCGGGCCCGACACGGACATCGCCAGGATCAATCGGCGATGTGCGCCAACAGCAGTTCCCTGATGCGCTCACGCTCGAAGTCAGTGAAGCCGAGCAGCGTGCGCGCCGGGTACTGGTACTGCGCCCCACCGGGCTTGACCGCATCGCGCAGTCCCTCTTGATGCACGCGGGCGATGCGCGCCGGGCGGCCGAGGAAGCCAATGGCGACCGCTTCTTCGCTGGCCTGCAGGCGAAGGAATCTGACCGTGCGCAGCTTGTTGAACATCGTGCGACGGATGCGACCTTGTTGTTGCCGTGAGCTGCCGGGTTTTCGCGGCTCGTACGTGCTGCCGTCAGGGTTGCGTTGTGCGGCGATGCGAGATGCCTGGCTGCGCCGAAGATCCTGGCCAACCTTGCGCGCCAAGGCCCGGCGCTCTGGGGGAGTCAGCCTGGCGAGCAGTGGCGCGACCCAGTCTTCAAGAACGGAAAGCGGGTCGTCTGCTGTCACGGCTCGGTCGCCGGAAAGCGCCACTCGGCGAGGAGTTCGCCGCTAGACCATGCTTCCCAATGCTCCGCTGCAGCAAGCGCTCCTTCGCGCGCAGGTTCGGCAGCAGGGGCCACTGTGTAGCGCTTGGCCGAGTCCGGCGCCGTTGGATCCTCGCCGGGCGAGACCACCACGGCCTCGGTCAGATCGACCTCGATGGAGATGTCGACCGTTTCCTTGTTGAGGTACTCGACCTCGAAGCGCACGCTCTTGTCCCGCAGCGCAGGGTTCTCGAGGATCTCGACCTGGTTGGCGCGCAGCCACGCCAGCAGCGGCACCATGATCGCGTCCGCTTGGCCCGCGTAGTCGAGCACCACGACATTGAGCGCGTAGCGGTACTCGAAGGAAAGCGACTCTGCGCCGGCAGCGACCAGCCGGCCGTCGCGCACGAAGACCGACAGCTTGTCCGGATCGCGCCGCAGTTCGGGCGTGGCGGCCGTGAGGTGCGCGCGCAGGCTATGGGGTTTCAGCATGCGTGTCGCCCGTATGCCGCGGCGAGCTTCACGTCATAGCTGTTCTCGGCGTAGCGCGGTCCGTTGTAACGTCGCGCGAAATCGGCCCAGCGCAGATCGCGCATTTCGTCGGCCAGGCCTTCGTGCTTGACGAAAGCGACGAAAGCCTCGAGCTGGCGGCCCTCGCTGGAGTACATCGCGTTGATGAAGGCCTGGAGGGTGGTGAATCCACAGGCACGGAAGTTCTCGCCCAGGATCTGGAACTTGCCCCAGCTCGCGGACGCGAGCGCGGCATTGCGGTCCAGCCGCGCAGCCTGCTGCAGTCGCTGATGCTCGCCGGCGTTCCTGGCGTTCGCGTCGGCGCCGCGGGCATAGAACTGCCGCGTCCAGACGGGGTAGCTGAGTGTCGGGTAGGCCTTGTCGTAGCGCCCGCCCGTTGCGGCACTGAACTTGTGCCCTTCGAACAGGATGCGCGGGCGGCCGGCCGCGTCGAAGCCGCCTTCGGGTGCCTCGACTTCACACACGGCTTTCACGGCGGCGACTGGGCAACGGAGCGCCTCCGCGGCGCGTGCAAAGTCGGCTTCTGCGAGAGTCATGGTCGGTTCCTCTCGCGGCCGCGCAACGCGTCGAGCAGGCGCGCGGCGAAGCCGAGCGGGTCCTTGCGCATGCCGTTGCCGAGCATCTTGAGCCCGGCCCAGATGTCCTCGCTGATCACGGCGCAGGCGCCGACGATGGCAAGGCGCAGCGTCTCGGAGCCCACGAAGTCCTCGATGCCAAGCCCGACGATGATGGCGACGACGACGCCGGTGAGCACGGCCCGCAGCAGGCCGCCCCAGCCGCCGTGGCGCTTCTGGACGACGCCTTGTGCAAGGCCCGCGATGGCGCCCACGATCGCGCTGGAGGCCATGATCCCCAACGTGTGGGGTTCGTTGAAGAGCTTTTTGATCCAGTCTTGCATGTCAGTCCCAGAGGTTCACCGTCGCGCGGGTGGGGGCGTCGACGGGGTTGGCGAGCTCGACGAGCAGGCCGGTGGGGAGCACCGGGCCGTGGTCGGCCAGGCCGGGGTTGAGCACCAGAGTCGCCTCGACGATGTCCGTGCGGCCGAGCGTGCGCCAGCACAGCAGGTCGAGCGTGTCGCCTTGCATGGCGCGGGCTTTCATCAGATCAGCTCCACGGTGGTGCGGCGCATGCCGAGCAGATCCGAAATGGCCCAGCGGACTTCGCGGCGCAGCTCGTCGATGCGTTGCTCGAGCTTGTCCGCGGCCTTGTCGCCTGCGCCGGTGGTGTCGAAGTCCCGGTAGCGCTCGACCAGGTCGGCCTGGACGTAGCTGTACACCGCGCGCAGGTACCGAGTCACCTGAACGTTCACGCCGTCGACTTCGGGTGCTGGCACCTCTGCGAGCTTGGCGTGACCTCGCATCTGCTGCCCAACTTTGTAGGGCGCCAACTCGGTGTTGATGCTCAGCACGGCGGCGAGGGCGCTGTAGCGCAACCGATCGGGCGTCACGGTCCCATCGAGCCGTGCCGTGGCGCGCAGCTGCGCCAGGTCGATGTCCGGGAACCAGCCGTCGTTGGCCAGCGGCTTCTCGGCACCGGGTGCCGGCGTGGGCGGATTGGCGAGGAAGCTCATGCGATGGTGCTATCGACGTTGCGAGGTCGGCGGTGGTCGGGCTTCATCCGTAGGGCTTGTGGTCCGCAGGAATCGGCCCGAGCCGCCGGGGTTCCGGGGTCCGGAATCGTTACGGCGCGGGGACGTCCGGCTTCTTCAGCCGGCGCTCCAGGCGCTCGATGTCTTTCTTCACGCCGACCTGGTCGAAGAGGGCGAGGGCGCGCTGCAGGTGTTCGAGGGCGGCACGGGCGTCCGGCGTCGATACGGCATCGAAGTCCACGTCGGCAGGCCCGGTCTTGCCGATGAGCGCGAAGCCCATGGCCTTGTGCAGCTTGGCGCGCGCCTGGTCGGGTGCGTCGAGTTCCTCGGTGAGCGCGATCACCTGCGGCAGGTGTTCGCGTGCCTCGGCGATGGTCATCTTGCCGCCGAGCGCCGCGGCGCCGAACTCGTCGATCAGCACGGTGGCGAGGTTGCGCTCGTACTGGTCGGGCAGCGGCAGGTCATGCCGCACCGCATAGGGCGCGATCTGCAGCGCACGGCGGTAGTTGCCGGCGTCGATGTGCCACACCAGCACGGTGGTCAGGATCAGGTCCTGCGCACCCTGGCCGGCGGAGAGGGCGCCATCCACCCACGCGTCGTAGTCTGGCAGGAACTGGCGCTTGGCTTCGATCTTGCGCTCGACGGACTGGATGTCCTTGAGCCGGCGGCGGTGCTCGGCGAGCTGCACGAGCATCAGCTCGTACGCGCTGCCCTGCAACTCGCCGCCCGATGGCACCGCGGCGACCGCGAGGACGGCGAGCTTGCGCTGCAGGTGGCGCTGGGTGGGCGTCTGTCGCATGGCGTCAGGCGACGAGCTCGATGTTCTCGACCAGCGCGGCGAGACCGTAGTCCTCGACCACGTAAGCATCGTTGCTCGACTCGTAGTTCTCGATACGGTCGCGCTTGGCGTTGTCGACGATGGTGCGGCGGCGGGCCGACAGCTGCCAGTAGATCGAGAGGTTGTCCAGGCGCGTGATCAGGACCTTGTTCTCGGGGAAATACGGCACCGTGAGCGCGGGCAGGCCGCCCAGGCGGCGCTGGCTGCGCACGATGTCGGCCGCGAGCATCTCGGTCGGCGCGCTGGGCTCGCTGACGAGCGGGAACAGCTTGTCGTGCAGCAGGTCGCGGCCCACCACGGCGACCAGCGCGCCGTCGCTACGGAACCAGGGGTCGAGCAGCGTCTGGTAGGCGTCGTAGACCAGGGCGTCGAGGTTCTTGAAGTCACCGGCGGGGCCCACCGTGATCTTGCCCGCGGCAGCAGCGCCGTCGAGGACGCGGGCCGGCGCATCCTCGCGGATGTGCTGCAGCCAGCCGATGTTCACGTCCTGCAGCAGCGGGTTCCTGGCCAGGCTGGTGTTGGCTGCGATGCTCATGCCGTTGAAGCCGATCATGATGCGGTCGAGTGCCTGCCGCTTCACGATCACATCGCGCACGCGAGTCTGGAAGTCCGGGAACTTGGCCCAGGCATCGAGCGTGGCGTACTTGATGAAGGTGTCGTAGTTGGTCTTGCTGCACTCGTAGCCCAGCGCGTCGAGCGTCTCGACCGAGCGCGGCTCGCGGTCGGCCGCATCGGTGTTGGTGCGGCTCGCGATCGGGCCGCTCACGCCGAGGCCGAGCTTGTCGCCCTTCATCTCGGTCACGCCGATGATGTTGACCTTGCCGAGGAACTCGCTCGACTCCTGGATCTTGGTTTCGAGCGTTTGCTGCACGCTGGGCTCGACCGCGAACTGTTCGCGTGCGCTGGGCACCTGGTTGAGTTGGCTGAGGCGGTCCAGCAGCTGGTTGTAGACGAGGCGGGTTGCGTTTTGCATGAGGGTTCCGGGTGTTGAATGAGGGGTGGCTTGGCGATCCGGTCAGCAGTCGGTCGCCTGCAGCTTCGGGTTGCCGCCGGTGGCCACGGGCCGCTGGGCATGCTTGCCTGCGTCGGTGGTGTCGATGGTTTCGAACTTGGCCTGCAGCGCGCGGTGCTCGTCCTGCAGTTGGGTGAACTGCTTCTGCAGCGCAGACAGCGCACCGGCGCCGGCGTGCTGCTGTTCGGCGACGTCGGTCAGGGCAGATCCCATCTGTTCGACCACGCCGATCAGCTCGCTCACGGTGTCGTTGGTCTTGCGCGTAAAGCCCGAGAACTTCTTCTTCAGCGATTCGCCGATGCCGCGGATGTGATCGCGCAGCGTGCTGTCGTCTGGCTGGTCCTCGAACTCGAGGGTGGCCTCGATCGCTTCGGAGAACAGGCAGTCTGGCGAAGTCTTGCGGCCCGCGAAAGGGTTGGCCTTCGGGTTCTGCGCCGCGAAGCTGAGCACCTCCGTGCCGAGGCTGGCAGGGCTGTCAGTGACCGCAAGTCCGACCAGGTAGGCCTCGTTGGTGTCGGCGAACTTCGGGTTGACCTCGATCGAGGTGTAGATCTTCTGCTTGTTCCGCGTGGTCATCTCGACCAGGTCGGGCAGCGGCGCGATCTCAGTGAAGAGGGCGAGCTTGCCGCCCTCGACTTCGCGGGCCTCCACCGAGAGCACGTCGCCGTAGGCGCGGAACGAGCTGTCGGGGTAGACGCCGCGAAGGTGTTCGAGCCAGACGCGGGCGCCGTACTTCTTGGGGTCGAAGTTCTTTGCCATCTGCTCGATCCATGCGCGCTCGATGCGGCGGCCGTCGGTGGTGGCGCCTTCGGTGGCGACGCGAAACATCCTTGATTTCTGGGCCATGACGTGTGCTGTGCGGTTCGTTGAGTGGTGCTTCGTGAAGCGATGGACCGATGGTCGGCCGACGCTTCGCGCGACTCAACGCCTTCGGCTTCTGGATCGCCAGTACAGAAGGGAAAGCCGGTCCGCGGGGCTCTCGTCGTCGCGCTGGAGCCATAGCCTTGCGCCATGTCTTCAAGCAACGCTATTGCGGAAACAGCGGAAGCGACCACGGCACCGGTCGCCGATCGGCGCCGCGCCGCGCGCCATCTCTACTGGCAGGGATGGCGCATTTCGTCGATCGCGGAGTTCCTCGGAGAACCCCGGACGACTGTGCACGGCTGGAAGGATGCCGGGCAATGGGACAAGGCGCAACCCATCGAGCGCGTCGAGGGCGCGCTCGAAGCGCGGTTGGTGCAGCTCATTGCCAAAGACCAGAAGACCGGCGGCGACTTCAAGGAGATTGACCTCCTGGGCCGCCAGGTCGAGCGCCTTGCGCGGGTACGCAAGTACGAGAAGACCGGCAAGGAGGCGGACCTCAACCCGAACATCGAGCGCCGCAATGCCGCCCCGAAGAAGAGGGCAGTGCGCAACAGCTTTTCCGAAGAGCAGGCCGAGCAGCTGCTGCAGGCGTTCCGCGATTCACTCTTCGGTCACCAGAAGCTGTGGCTGCGCTATGGCCACGAGCGCACGCGCATGGTGCTCAAGAGCCGACAGGTCGGCGCGACCTGGTACTTCGCGCGCGAGGCGCTGGCCGATGCGATCCAGACCGGGCGCAACCAGATCTTCCTGAGCGCGAGCAAATCGCAGGCGCACATCTTCAAGCAGTACATCGTGCAGTTCGCACACGAGGCCTGCGGCGTCGAGCTGGCGGGTGATCCGATCATCCTTGGCAACGGCGCGCACATCTACTTCCTCGGCACCAACGCGCGCACCGCGCAGGGCTACCACGGCAACTTCTACTTCGACGAGTTCTTCTGGACGCATCGCTTCGAGGAGCTCAACAAGGTCGCCAGCGGCATGGCGATGCACAAGCAGTGGCGCAAGACCTACTTCAGCACGCCGAGCTCGATCCAGCACGAGGCCTATGCGTACTGGAGCGGCGACCGCTTCAACAAGCGGCGGCCGAAGGACCAGCGGATCTCGCTGGATCTGTCGCACTCGCGCCTGGCCGGCGGCTCTACGGGCGACGACAAGGTCTGGCGCAACATCGTCACCATCCTCGACGCAGAGGCCGGTGGCTGCGATCTGTTCGACATCGACGAGCTGCGCCTCGAGTACAACGCCGAGGAGTTCGCCAACCTGCTGATGTGCGAGTTCATCGACGACTCGCAGTCGGTGTTCCCGATGTCGGAGCTGCAGGGCTGCATGGTTGATTCCTGGGTGGAGTGGGCCGAGTTCTACAAGCCCTTCACCGCGCGGCCGTACGGCCACCGGCCGGTGTGGGTCGGCTACGACCCCTCGCACACTGGCGACACGGCTGGCTGCGTGGTACTGGCGCCTCCGGATAGGCCCGGCGACAGGTTCCGCGTGCTCGAGCGCCATCAGTGGCGAGGGCTCGACTTCGAAGCGCAAGCCGAGGCCATCCGGCAGATCACGCTGCGCTACAACGTGACGTTCATCGGTATCGACACCACCGGGCTGGGGCAGGGCGTCTACCAGCTGGTCGCGAAGTTCTTTCCCGCGGCGAAGGCGATCAACTACTCGGTCGAGGTCAAGACGCGCCTGGTGCTCAAGGCCAAGAACGTCATCAGCCGCGGTCGCCTCGAGTTCGACGCCGGCTGGGTCGACCTGGCGCACGCCTTTCTTGCCATCCGCAAGACGCTCACGGCCAGCGGTCGCAACGTCACCTTCGAAGCCGGCCGCAACGAAGAAACCGGCCACGCCGACCTGGCGTGGGCCTGCATGCACGCCCTCGACAACGAGCCGCTCGAAGGCCACACCGCCGCGAACAGCGGCTTCATGGAGATTTCCTGATGACAGAAGCAATGGCCGAACGCGCGGCCCGCATGGAGGCGTTCACCTTCGGCGACCCCACGCCGGTGATGGACCGGCGCGACATCCTCGACTACCTCGAATGCTGGATGAACGGCCGCTGGTACGAGCCGCCGGTGAGCTGGGACGGCCTGGCCAAGTCCTTCCGCGCCAGCACGCACCACAGCAGCTCGCTCTACTTCAAGCGCAACATCCTGCTGAGCACCTTCGTGCCGCACAAGCTGCTCGATCGCGCGACCTTCAGCGCCTATGCGCTGGACTACCTTACCTTCGGCAACGCGTACCTCGAGCGGCGCGAGTCGCGCACCGGCCGGGCGGTGAGCCTGCGGCATTCGCTGGCGAAGTACATGCGCCGCGGCGCCGACCTCGAGACCTACTACTTCGTGCGTGGCTGGAAGGACGAGCACGAGTTCAAGAAGGGCTCCGTCTTCCACATGCGCGAGGCCGACATCAACCAGGAGGTGTATGGGCTGCCCGAGTACCTTTGCGCGTTGCAGTCGGCCTGGCTCAACGAAAGCGCCACGCTGTTCCGGCGCCGCTACTACAACAACGGCAGCCACGCCGGCTTCATCCTCTACATCAGCGACCCGGCGCAGCAGCAGGAAGACATCGATGCGATCCGCACCGCGCTGAAGGAGAGCAAGGGACCGGGCAACTTCCGCAACCTGTTCCTGTACTCGCCCAATGGCAAGAAGGACGGCGTGCAGCTGATCCCCGTGAGCGAGGTCGCCGCGAGGGATGACTTCTTCAACATCAAGAACGTGAGCCGCGACGACGTGCTCGCTGCGCATCGCATCCCGCCGCAGTTGCTGGGCGTGGTGCCTGGGAACACCGGCGGCTTCGGCGCGGTGCTGCCGGCTGCGCAGGTCTTCGCGCGCAATGAAATCAGGCCGCTGCAAGAGCGCTTCCGCGAGATCAACGAGTGGCTGGGCCAGGAGGTCGTGACCTTCCTGGACTACGAGGTGCCCACCGGCGCGACCGGCGACGGCGCGTCCTGAACCACAGCGCCGAATCTAGGCGACTTTTCATTCCACACAGGCTTGCAATGACCCAAATCGCAAAGCCGCTCGTGCCGTGGATCGGCGGCAAGCGGCGTCTCGCAAAACACATCCTTCCCTTGTTCCCGGAGCACACCTGCTACGTCGAGCCCTTCGCGGGTGCTGCGGCGCTTTTCTTTATGAAGGAACCCGCGAAAGTCGAGGTGCTCAACGACGTCAACAGCGACCTGGTCAACCTGTACCGGGTCGTGCAGCACCATCTCGACGAATTCGTGCGGCAGTTCCGCTGGGCCCTGAGCAGCCGTGAGCTCTTCGGCTGGCTCAAGGCGACACCGCCGGCCACGCTGACCGACATCCAGCGCGCGGCCAGGTTCTTCTACCTGCAGAAGCTTTCGTTCGGCGGCAAGGTCGAATCACGAACGTTTGGCACGGCAACTACCAGTCCCGCGCGCCTGAACCTGCTGCGCATCGAGGAGGACCTGAGCGCGGCCCATCTGCGGCTGCACCAGGTCACCGTCGAGCACCTTGACTGGGCCGAGTGCGTGAGGCGCTACGACCGCGCCCACACGCTCCACTACATGGACCCGCCATACTGGGGCACCGAGGGCTACGACGTAGCGTTCGGTTTGAATCAGTACGACCGCATGGCCGAGCTGCTGCGCACGATGCACGGTAAGGCGATCGTGAGCGTCAATGACATTCCGGAAATGCGCAAAGCGTTCGCAGGTCTGCGTCTTCGCTCGCTGTCCATCACCTATTCAGTCGGCGCGGCTGACCATCGTTCGGCCGCCCGCGAACTGCTGATCTCGAACTTCTGATGCCGTAGCGGGCTCGCGGACTTCCAGGCAATCAGGAAGATCCTGTGGTTGCCGATCCGCGCCAGGGCGATGTTGGCGGTGTTCGAAGGCGAGGCCACTTCAACCGCGGTCCACATGCCGCTCACGCTGCCAAGTCAAGCGCCGCGATCAGGTGTTCGCTTCCTTCCTGCATCTGACCGACGAGTAGGCGAAAAAAAGCCCGCACGCGGCGGCCTTCGTGTCTGGTGCGCTACCCGGTCACTGCGCTTCAGCGCACCCGGGAGCGGCGGCTAGGATCGTCGCGGAAAGCTTGTCGGCGAGACGCTGTTGATAGTCGTCGGTCGGGTGGACGCCGTCGGCCATCAGCGAACCAGCGTCATAGGCCACGTCTCCGGGCCAGTTCGCATAGAGCGCGCCGTATTCCTTCGCGAGATTCGCGATGGTGACGTTGTAGACGGCGCGAAGCATGACTTCGCCTGCCGTGGCAGTCGAGATACCGGTGAGCACGGGCGTGCGACCCATGGCCTTCACGCGATCCAGCATCGACCGGAATGCGGGCTCGATCGGCGATTTGTAGTTGGAGTCGTTCATGCCGTACTGAATGACGATGAAGCGCTCGGCCATCGCATCTTGCAGGACCGAGGCTTGAGCCGCGATCGCGGTGCCGCCGTAGACAGGATGCACGTTTACATGCAGGCGCTCGTCCATTCGCGGCGCCGTCATGGCCGAGATCGAATCGCCCCAGTACGCGACGCTGCACGCATCGGCGGGCATCTTTGACTCGGAGGTCGTCTGTTCCTTGTCGCTGCTCGTGGCCGGTGCCGCTGCGGGTGCGCTGCCTCCACTGCCACTTCCGCCGCCTCCGCCACTACAAGCCGTCAACCCACCGACCATCACCGCCACAAAGACGGTCGAACTCCAAAACCTCATTCACGCTACTCCGTTGTCGCTATAAAAAAAGTCGGCATTCCTGACTGGAAGCCGACTTGTGAAGTGTAACTGAATGATTCGAGATGTATCTTTGAACGTTTTGGCTTGTTCGCTTGCTTTCTGTGGTGCTGCGCATACAGAAGTCCCACCGCGGACGCAGTCTCGCTGCCGTGTTGTCGGCCTTGAGTCGTCCCGTCTGGGTCCAAGACCCGCCGCGCGCGCTCGTGACCCCGCCACGCCCCCGCGCTAAACATGGCGGTTTCGACGGCAGTGCCGGTCGTCCGCGGCGCGCGGCGCAGCATGCCGTGCGCCCACGCCATCCGTCGGTCTATCGAGACGCATCTCGACGACTTCTGATACCCGATCAGTGATCGCGGGCCGGTCGGTCGGCGGGGTCCGCCTGATCCCGAAACCCGGGAGGGGTTCGGGAAAAGCCCAATTTTCCTAATCGAGGGTCAAAACCGCCCGGAAACCCGCATGGCGCCTAGCGATCGGTGGTTAGGGTCCAACCCTGATCTGACCTAACCTGAAACCTAATTGGCTCGTAAGTTGTTGATTTATATAGGTTCATCCAAAAAGCCAGGTCAGAGTTCGGAACCCTGATCTGGTTAGGTTCAGATTAGGGAAAAGTTAGGTTTGTCCGAAATGTCGAAACCCGCATGGATAAAGGCTTTGCGGCCGGTTAGAGGGAGTCGGTTAGGAAAATTAGGCTTTTCCCGAACCCTCCCTGGACTTTTGGAACCGCGCTGAATGTGGGCGTCAGCGTGGCTTGCGGTTCGCTCGCCACGAATCTTCCAGACGAAGAAAAGTTGCTGGTTTGAGCCGGATCCGGCCGCTGGCCGGGCCGGCGAGGCCGCGGCCTGGTCAGGGGTTGAACTTGCCGCGCTTGCTGTACTGAGAGGTCAGCGATTTCCCGATCGCCTCCGCCTGGCGCTGGCGCTCGAGCGCACGTGATTCGGCGGGAGAAACGACCTTGGCCGGCGGCTGCCGGTAGATGCACCACCAGGTCTGCCTGTACATGTCCCGTTGCCCTTGGTACCGCGCGGGGGCAGGATCTCCACGCCCGTGAGCAGCAGGCCCCGTCCGTCGATCGCGAGCAGTCGGGCCTTGTCCAGCACCGGGATGACGTAGTGCTCCCCATCCGGCTCGAGCAGGACCGCGATGCGTTTCATTCCCTTGCGCTGGACGCGCAACTCGCCACGCGAAGGACTGGTCTTGATCGCCTCCGCGTCGAGCAGTTGGCCCTCGCGACGACACCTGTAGACGATCGCAAACATTTGCAAAAATACTGGATGAAACTACAGTATATGCATGAACCCAATCAGCGCAGAAACCTGGATTGCAGCTTGCGCCCACCAGTTGCAGCGGCAGTGGAAGACTGTGGATCCCGAGCAGCTCGAGGAGGTCGCCGCCGACCTTTGGATGGACGACCGCTTGCGCGGCATGTCGCCATCGGATGCGGCGCGTGAGTGGCTGTCGCCTGTTCAGCACGACGGCGAATGAGGTGAGTGCAGGGCGTCCGTGCGAGGTTCGGAGCTCGTCGCGCCGTGAGCTGGACGAGGGCGATTTCGCGCTGACAAATGCATGGCGCTCCCCAATGAAGCGCGATCAATTTTTGAGGACCTTGGAGCCCTACGAATTTGTCAGGGTTCGATGTGAATCTGTTGGGGCGGCATGCAGTTGCGCGAGAAGCAACACCCTTATGGGGTGCAAGGGGTCGAAGGTTCGAATCCTTTCACACCGACCAAAACGGCAAAGGCCGGTCAGTTCACCTGACCGGCCTTTTGTTTTGGCGCATTGCCCAATGCTCGGCAAGAATACGCGCCACGCTCAAAGTCACCCTTTGCCCGGATGATTTCCTACGCCGTCGCCGCGATCGTCCTCCTGCTGACGCTGGCAGCTCTCGGGCTGGGCATCCGGCTTTCGATGGTTCTCCCCAGCCACCATTTGATCAGCGACGCGCGCGATTCGGCCAAGATCGGCATCGGAATGCTTGCGACGCTCCTGGCGCTGGTCCTTGGACTGATGATCACGTCGGCGAAGCGTTCATTCGACGAGCGCGAGGCGGAACTGATCCAGACCGCCACATCCATCGTGCTGCTCGACCGGACGCTGCTGGCGCTTGGCCAGGAGGCGCAGCCGGCGCGATCGCGGCTCAAGGAAGTGCTGGATGACATCACGCGGCTGGCCGGCCGGGAAAGGCGCCGTGATGTCGACGACAAAGACTGGTTCCGGAACCTGCGTGCAGTCTCGGAACTCCAGCAGACCATCCTGTCGCTCTCGCCGCGTACCGATGCGGAGAAGTGGCACCAGACGCGCGCGATGCAACTGTCGACCACGATCGCGCAAGACCGCGTGCTCGTTGCGGAACACGGGACGAGCACCGTGCCTGCCGCGTTGCTCGTGATCGTGATTGGCTGGGTCACGGCCATCTACTTCGGGCTGGGTGTATTTCTCGTGGGCAATCGAAGCGTCTATCTTGCCCTGGGCATCTGCGCGCTGGCGTTCGCTTGCTCGATCTTCATCATCCTCGAGCTCGATACGCCATTCTCGGGAGTCGTGGGTGTGTCGGATCGATCGTTGATACGCGCCCAGGCCGAGCTGGCACAGTAGACCTCGTGGCGCGGCCGCCTCCGCGCACTCAGGCGACGCTCATTTCGGCGACCGCCTCGGTGCAGAAGTCGACGGTGTCGAGCAGAACGGCCGTCTGCGGTGCGGCGTGATGGCGTTCCAGGGCCTTGGCCTCGATCCGGCTGAAGTGCGCCTGGCAGGCGGCGGCAAGGCTCGCATCGTCCCGAGGTGCCGCAAAGATCTGGTGCAGCGCATCGTCGGAGATGCGGGCGATGATGCGCGGTCCATCGAAGCCATCCGGGTAGATCGCGAATCTGACGGTCTCCGTATCGCGGCAGTGGATCGCTTCGCTGAACATGGTGATCTCCTTTTCTCAAGCTCATGGATTTCACGCCTTCATGAAGCAGCATGGACGCGGCATACTTCGTCAACCGCAGACAGATGCCGCCTACAGGAGGTGCTCGTCCATGAACGACCCCTTCGACTTGCAACGCTTCGTCGATGCCCAGGCCGACGTGATCGACACGGCGATGGATGAGTTGCGCGCCGGCAAGAAGCGCAGCCACTGGATGTGGTTTGTCTTTCCGCAACTGGCGGGCCTGGGCCGCAGCACGATGGCGCAGCGATACGCCATTGCTTCGCTCGAAGAGTCACGCGCCTATCTCGAACATGCAGTGCTCGGCAAGCGCCTCAGGCAGTGCAGCGAGATCGTGCTGGCCCTGGAAGACCGCAGCATCGCGGACATCTTCGGCGCGCCGGACGATCAGAAGTTCTGGTCGTCGATGACGCTGTTCTCGATCACCGCCGATTCGTCCACGACGGTCTTCCGCTCATGCCTGCAGAAGTACTTCGGGGGGAGCTCGGATCGCGGCACCCTGCTGCTCCTGCAGGGCACCACGCCCTAGCCAGGCCTAGTGCAGGTCGCCGTTGAGATACGGCTCGGGATCCACCGCCACACCCTGCTTGCGGATCTCGAAGTGGAGCTTCACGCGATCGGCGCCGCTGTTGCCGATCTCGGCGATTTTCTGGCCTTGCCGCACCACCTCGTTTTCCTTCACGAGGATCGTCTGTGCGTGCGCGTAGGCGGTGAGATAGGTGTCGTTGTGCTTGACGATGACCATGTTGCCGTAGCCGCGCAGTTCGCCGCCGACATAGACCACGCGGCCGTCCGCCGATGCGACGATGGGGTCACCCATGTTGCCCGCGATGTCGATGCCCTTGTTGCCCGTGCCGTCGAACTTCGAGATCGTCCGGCCGGGTGCGGGACGCAGGAAGGTCGCCGTCTTCGCCGGTGCCGGCGGTGGTGCAGGGCGTCCTGCCGGCGGCAAGGGATAGAAGCCGGGTGCGGGCCCCTGGCTCTGGTTCAGGGGCGTCGACGTGCAGGCGACCAGGGAGACAGCCGCCGCCATGACGGCAGCGGCGCGAAAAAAGTGGTTGTGTACTTTCATTGCGGCTCTTTCGAACGCGATGGAGGCCAGGGGGTTCCCGGCCTCGCGACAGAAGGCCATTTTTAGCACGGCGCCAAGAAGCGCCGGTGCCATGAGTCTTTGCAGCATCGGCTGGCGCGCGTTTCTACTTGACGGGTATCGGCGCCCCGCGATCGATGGGTACCGCAGTGACGCTGTTCTTCGGGGAACCGTCGACGAGGAAATCGGAATAGGTCAGATAGACCAGCGTGTTGCGCTTCGCATCGACCATGCGCACCACACGAAGCCGCTTGAAGAGGATCGACTGCCGCTCGCTGTAGACCTCTTCGCGCTTGGGCAGCGGCTGCGTGATGCTCACCGGGCCCACCTGCCGGCAGGCGATCGAGGCCTCGGCCTTGTCTTCCGCAAGGCCCAGGGCACCGGAGACGCCGCCGGTCTTCGCGCGCGAGACGTAGCAGGTCACGCCGCTCACCTTCGGATCGTCGTAGGCATCGACCACGATCTTGTGGTCGGGGCCGATGAGCTTGAAGGCGGTGTCGACGTCGCCGACCTGTTCGGCCTTCGCAAACACAGAGACGGCCGTCAGGGCAAGCGCGGCGGCGCCTTGCGCAAACCGGCTCATACGATGTCCAGCGTGTGGACGCGGTCGAAGCTGCCGCGACGCCGGTCCTCGAAGTAGCGCTCCAGCGCCGCCTTCACGGTGCGGAACGCGATCTCCTCCCAGGGAATCTCTTCCTCGGTGAAGAGCCTTGCCTCGAGGGTTTCGTGGCCCGGGTCGAAGCGGTCGCTCAAGAGCCGTGCGCGGTAGAACAGATGGACCTGCCCGACCCGCACCACGCTCATCACCGCGAAGAGGCCTTCCATCTCGTACTCGGCGCCGGCTTCCTCGTCGGTTTCGCGTGCCGCGCCTTGCTCGGTCGTCTCGTTGAGCTCCATGAAGCCGGCGGGCAGTGTCCATTTGCCCCAGCGCGGCTCGATGTTGCGCTTGCACAGCAGGACGCGATCGCCCAGCACGGGGATCGTGCCCACCACGTTCAGCGGGTTCTCGTAGTGGATCGTGTTGCACGCGGGGCAGACCGCGCGCTCTTTCGTGTCCCCGTCGTCGGGAACACGGTAGACCACCGCGGTGCCGCAGTTCTTGCAGTGCTTGATGGGAACGCGCAGGAACATCGGACGTTCTGCGTGCGCTTCAGACCACCTTGACCGTCAGTGCCGGCAGGCCGGTGATCTCGCCGACCAGCGTATCGCCGGCGACCACCGCGGCCACGCCTTCGGGCGTACCCGTGAAGATCAGGTCGCCGGGCTGCAGCTCCCATGCGGCCGACAGGTGCTCGATGGTCTCGGCGATGTTCCAGATCAGCTTGCTGACGTTGCTGCGCTGGCGGTCGGCGCCGGCGACCTGGAGGGAAATCTCGGCCTTCTCGACATCACCCGCCTTCGCGACAGGCACGATCGGACCGATGGGCGCGCTTTGCTCGAAGCTCTTGCCGATATCCCAGGGGCGGCCCTGCTTCTTCATGTCGTTCTGCAGGTCGCGGCGGGTCATGTCGAGGCCGACCGCGTAGCCGAAGATGTGCTTGTGGGCGTCCGCCGCCTTGATGTCCTTGCCGCCGGTGCCGATGGCCGCGACCAACTCGATCTCGTGGTGTAGGTTCTTGGTGAGCGTCGGGTAGGCCATGGTGCCGGTGGCGCCGGCATCGACCACCACCACGGCGTCGGCCGGCTTCATGAAGAAGAAGGGCGGTTCGCGGCCAGTGAAGCCCATTTCCTTGGCGTGCTCTTCGTAGTTGCGGCCGACGCAATAGATGCGGTGCACCGGAAACCGGGCGGCTTGCCCGACGACGGGGATCGAGACGACGGGGTGGGGGGTGAATACATACTCGGAGGCCATGGGGAAATAGAGTCCTTTTCTGCGCTTTCCTGCGAAAACGGCAGTGTGCCAGAGCAGGCGGCGGGCCGCCCTCCGGCCTTGCCCTGCCCACGTCGCTGGCCGGTGTCACCGGGCGGCGATATGCTTGCCGGATCATGAAGCTGCACAACTATTTCCGCTCCTCCGCCTCTTTCCGGGTGCGCATCGCGCTGAATCTGAAGGGCCTCGACTACGAGTACATCCCCGTGCACATCGCCCGCGGCGATCACAAGACCGGCCCGTTCTCCGCGATCTCGCCCGACATGCTCGTGCCGCTGCTCGAGGACGAGGGCGAGCGCCTCACCCAGTCCATGGCGATCATCGAGTACCTCGACGAGGTGTACCCCGAGCCGGCACTGCTGCCGCACGACCCGGTGGGCCGCGCGAAGGTGCGGGCGCTGTCCCAGTCGATCGCGTGCGAAATCCACCCGCTCAACAATCTTCGCGTGCTGAAGTACCTTGTGCGCGAGCTCAAGCTCGACGACGACGCCAAGAACGCCTGGTATCGCCACTGGGTGCGCGAGGGCTTGCTGGCGTTCGAGCGCCAGCTGGCACTGCTGCCCGCGAGCACCTATTGCTACGGCAGCACGCCCACCATGGCGGACTGCTGCCTCGTGCCGCAGATCTTCAACGGACAGCGCTTCGACTGCGACTTCAGCGGTCTGCCGCGCACGATGGCGGCTTACGAGGCCTGCATGCAGCTCGAGGCCTTCCAGCGCGCGCAGCCCTCGCAATCGCCTGACGCCGAAGCGTGATCCCCGCCGACTGGATCATCCCCGACTGGCCGGCGCCGCCCGGCGTGCGTGCGGTATGCACGACGCGCATCGGCGGCGTCTCGAGCGGCAGCTACCAGGGCCTGAACCTCGGCGACCATGTCGGCGATGACCCGGCCGCCGTGCGCGCCAACCGCCAGGCGTTCGCCGATGCGATCGGTGCGCGGCCGGTCTTTCTCCAGCAGGTGCACGCGACGGACGTTGCCGTTCTGGGCACCGATGCGATCGACGGCAGGGTCGCCGACGGCTGCATCACCGTCCAGCGCCGCGTCGCCTGCACGATCATGGTGGCCGACTGCCTGCCGGTGCTGTTCACCGATGAAGCCGGTCTCTGCGTTGCTGCAGCCCATGCGGGCTGGCGCGGCCTTGCCGCCGGCGTCCTCGAACGCACGCTCGAAGGCTTCGGCGCAACCGGCGGCGCGCAGCGCGTGATCGCATGGCTCGGCCCGTGCATTGGCCCTGATGCGTTCGAAGTCGGGGATGAAGTCCGCGCTGCTTTCGAAAGCATCTCGCCCGATGCGCGTCAGTGCTTCGAACCCGCACAGGCGCAAGGCAAGTGGATGGCCGATCTCGCAGGGCTCGCGCGCCAGCGCCTGCAGGCGGCCGGTGTCACGCGGCTCTACGGCAACGACAGCACCGACGCGTGGTGCACGGTGCACAACCCGTTACGATTTTTCTCGCACCGGCGCGACCGCATCAGCGGCCGCTTCGCCGCCTGCGTCTGGCGCGACTGAGGATGCCGCATGCGCGCGAATGGCTGCTTCACGCTCTGCGGCTTCGCGTGCTTTCAGGGCGCGTCGGCGTGCGGGCGTGCTCATCAGGTAAACCACCAGTGCCACCGGAATCAGGCCGTAGAGTAGAAAGGTGAAGACAGCGCCCAGGACCGTGCCGTTGGTGTTGGTGGCCTCTGCGACCGCCATCATCAAGGCAACATACAGCCAGGCAATCACGACGAGGTGCATAGGTGATGTTTTCAAGAAGGTATCGAACGCCGCGCTGGTCGGGCATTCGTGAATGCAGCATACTCAAACGCCATTCAGAACAGGTGAGGAAGCAGGAGACTCCATGAAACAACAACACGCCGCGGCCGCAGACACCTTCGCGCCGTTTCAACAGGCGCTCTCGCAGGGATGGGGCAAGGCACTCGAAGCATTCCAGTCGATCGGTGCGCACGGCAACGGTCACGGCTCTTTTCCGGAACTCCCCAAGTTTTCGCTCGACCCTGACAGGCTCCAGGAGCTGCAGCAGCAGTACCTGAGCGAAGCGGCCCTGCTCTGGCAGCAGGACATCGCGGCCCGCACCAGCGGCGATAAGCGCTTCGCCGGCGAAGCGTGGAGCCACAACCCGCTTTCTTCCTTTGCCGCGGCGGTCTACCTCCTCAACGCGCGGACCTTGATGAGCATGGCCGAAGCCATCGAGGCGGACAACAAAACTCGCGCCCGCGTGCGTTTTGCGGTCGAGCAATGGATGGCGGCATCGTCGCCGAGCAACTACCTCGCGTTCAATGCCGAGGCGCAAAAGAAGGCGATCGACACGCAGGGCGAGAGCATCGCCAAGGGCATCCAGAACCTGATGCACGATGTGCAACAAGGTCACATGAGCATGACCGACGAAAGCGCGTTTGAAGTGGGCCGCAACGTCGGCTCGACCGAAGGCGCGGTGGTCTTCGAGAATGAGCTGTTCCAGCTCCTCGAATACAAGCCGCTGACCGCCAAGGTCTACGAGCGCCCCCTGCTGCTGGTGCCGCCGTGCATCAACAAGTTCTACATCCTCGACCTGCAGCCGACCAACTCGCTGATCCGCTATGCGGTGGAGCAGGGGCACCGCGTCTTCGTGGTGAGCTGGCGCAACCCCGATTCGTCGATGGCCCAGTACACCTGGGACCAGTACATCGAGGATGCCGCGATCAAGGCCATCCACGTCACGCAGGAGATCACCGGGCAGGACAAGGCCGGCGGCAAGATCGACACGCTGGGCTTCTGCGTTGGCGGCACCATCCTGAGCACTGCGCTGGCGGTGCTCGCGGCACGCGGCGAACAGCCGGCTGCGTCGGTCACGCTGCTGACGACCTTGCTCGACTTCACCGACACCGGCGTACTCGACATCTTCATCGACGAGCCCTTCGTGCAGTTCCGCGAAATGCAGATGGGCAAGGGCGGCCTGCTCAAGGGCGGCGAGCTCGCATCGACCTTCAGCTTCCTGCGGCCGAACGACCTGGTGTGGAACTACGTGGTCGGCAACTACCTGAAGGGCGAGACGCCGCCGCCCTTCGACCTTCTCTACTGGAACAGCGACGCGACCAACCTGCCTGGGCCGATGTACTGCTGGTACCTGCGCAATACCTACCACGAGAACAAGCTGGCCCAGCCCGGCGTGCTCACGGTCTGCGGCGAGACGGTAGACCTCGGCAGCATCGATGCGCCGGTCTACATCTACGGCTCGCGCGAGGACCACATCGTGCCCATCGGCGGCGCCTATGCGTCGACGCAACTCCTGTCCGGCAAGAAGCGCTTCGTGATGGGCGCATCGGGCCACATCGCCGGCGTGATCAATCCGCCGGCGAGCAAGAAGCGAAGCCACTGGATCCGCGCGGACGGCAAGCTGCCGAAGACGCAGGCCGAGTGGCTGAGCGGCGCCACCGAGCATCCCGGCAGCTGGTGGACCGACTGGTCCGACTGGCTCAAGACCCACGCGGGCAAGCAGATCCCTGCCCCCAAGTCCTACGGCAAGGGCAGCGCCTACAAGGCAATCGAACCTGCGCCGGGCCGATACGTCAAGGCCAGGGCCTGATCATTTTTCCTTTTTCCCCCACCCACCCTTTGCACGACCGCACCGCATGAAACCGACACGCCCGAGGCCAGTGCACCCGAGGAACCGGCTCCGCCGGGCCTCCGGGTGTGCCCCCTCGAGGGGGTGTCAGAGCCACACGAAGTGGGCGAGGCTGGGGGTGATCTTTTAGTACAGGAGCACACCATGGAAGACATCGTCATCGTTTCAGCCGCGCGCACTGCCGTCGGCAAATTCGGAGGATCGCTGGCCGGCATCGCGGCGACCGAACTGGGCGCCATCGTGATCAAGGAGGTGCTCGCACGCGCCAAGGTCGCGCCCGATCAGATCGGCGAAGTCATCATGGGCCAGGTGCTGGCGGCTGGCGTTGGCCAGAACCCGGCGCGTCAGGCGCTGCTGAAGAGCGGCATCGTCAAGGAAACCCCGGCGCTGACGATCAACGCCGTGTGCGGATCGGGCCTCAAGGCGGTGATGCTCGCCGCGCAGGCCGTCGCGACCGGCGACAGCGAGATCGTCGTGGCCGGCGGCCAGGAAAGCATGAGCCTCGCGCCGCACGTGCTGCCGAACTCTCGCAACGGCCAGCGCATGGGCGACTGGAAGTTGCAGGACACGATGATCGTCGACGGCCTGTGGGACGTGTACAACCAGTACCACATGGGCATCACGGCCGAGAACGTCGCCAAGAAGTACGACATCAGCCGCGCCGCGCAGGACGAACTCGCGCTGGGCAGCCAGACCAAGGCCGCTGCCGCGCAGGACGCCGGCAAGTTCAAGGACGAGATCGTCGCGGTCAACATCCCGCAGAAGAAGGGCGACCCGGTCGTCTTCGACAAGGATGAGTTCATCAACCGCAAGACCAACGCCGAAGGCCTCGCCGGCCTGCGTCCCGCTTTCGACAAGAACGGCGGCGTGACGGCAGGCAATGCATCGGGGCTGAACGACGGTGCTGCTGCCGTGCTGGTGATGACCGCCAAGAAGGCTGCCGCGCTGGGCCTGCAGCCGCTCGGCCGCATTGCGAGCTATGCGAGCACCGGCCTCGATCCGGCTTTCATGGGCATGGGCCCGGTGCCGGCATCGCAGAAGGCGCTGCAACGTGCCGGCTGGAAGCCGCAGGACCTCGACCTGCTCGAGATCAACGAAGCCTTCGCGGCCCAGGCCTGCGCCGTGAACCGTGAAATGGGCTGGGACGTGAGCAAGGTCAACGTGAACGGCGGCGCGATCGCCATCGGCCACCCGATCGGCGCGTCGGGCTGCCGCATCCTGGTCACGCTGCTGCACGAGATGCAGCGCCAGAACGCCAAGAAGGGCATTGCCTCGCTGTGCATCGGCGGCGGCATGGGCGTTGCCCTGACGATCGAGCGCTGAGCGCCGCTTGCCTGACGAAGGCCGCGTCCCATTCGGGCGCGGCTTTTTTCTTTGCCGATCGAGATTCACCGCAAGAAGGAGACAAGAAGGATGAACGACAACGACAGCACCCTGTTCCAGCAGATCCGCGATGAGCTCTTCGTGGCCGCGGTGGGCGATGTGCTCGACACCATGGGCTATCACCATCAGTTCCTCCCAGCCGGTATCGCGCCGCTGGAGAAGACGATGCGTATCGTCGGGCGCGCAATGCCGGTGCTGGAGGCCGACGTCATCAACGTCGGCCAGAAATCAGCCGGGCCGCTGTCGGGCAAGCCCTTCGGTCTGATGCTGGAGGCGCTCGACGACCTCAAGCCCGGCGAGATCTACATTGCCACCGGCGCCTCGCTGCGCTATGCGCTCTGGGGCGGGCTCATGTCGACGCGTGCGCAGCACTTGAAGGCGGCGGGCGCCATCCTCGACGGCTATGTTCGCGATGCGAACGAGATCGAGCACCTCGGCTTCACCGTGTTCTGTCGCGGCACCTACGCGCAGGACCAGGGCGTGCGCGGGCAGGTGATCGACTATCGCTGCACGATAGAGATCGACGGGGTCCGCATCGCGCCGGGCGATCTGCTCTTCGGCGATCGCGAGGGCGTGCTGGTGATTCCGCGCGCGGTCGAGGCCGAGGCGGTGCAGAAGGCGCTGGAGAAGGTGCGCACCGAGAACAAGGTCGCCGACGCCATCCGCAATGGCATGGGCGCGTGCGAGGCATTCCAGACCTTTGGAGTGATGTAGGTGTTTCCCTCGACTTAAGGAATACATAAGCCCGTCTTCAGGATTCGCTGATTGCGCCGCCGCCGGCCTGCCTCGACCATGGTCGCTTCCCGATCGTTGTCAAGGAGACCTCATGAAAAGCAAATCAGCGTTGAAGACCTGCGCCCTCCTGGCGTTGGCGTGCGGTGCCATCGGCATGCAGATGCCCGCCGCTGCCGCCCAGTGGCTGGAGAAGCCGGTGACGCTGGTCGTTCCTTACTCGGCCGGCGGCCCCACCGACGTGGTGGCACGCATGCTCGCGATCCCGATGGGCAAGTCGCTCGGCCAGCCGGTCATCGTCGAGAACACGGTCGGCGCTGGCGGCACCATCGCCCCGGCGCGAGTCGCCAGGGCCGCGCCCAACGGCTACACGATCCTCATCCACCACATGGGCATGGCGACGGCGCCTGCGCTCTACAAGAAGTTGCCCTACGACCCGCTCAAGGACTTCGAATACGTCGGGCAGGTGCTCGACGTGCCGATGACCCTGCTGTCGCGCAAGGACTTCCCGGCGAACAACTTCCGGGAACTGCTGAGCTATGTGAAGGCGAACAAGGACAAGGTCTCGCTCGCCAACGCCGGCATCGGTGCGGTGTCTCAACTGTGCGGTCTCCTGTTCACGAGCCAGATCGGCGTGGACCTCACGACCGTGCCGTACAAGGGCGCCGGTCCCGCGCTCAATGACCTGATGGGCGGTCAGGTCGACCTGCTGTGCGACCAGACCACGCAGACCGTGCCGGTCATCAAGGAAGGCAACCGCGTGAAGGTGTTCGGCGTGACCACGCCCAAGCGCCTGCCCAGTCTGCCGAATGTACCCACGCTCGACGAGCAGGGGCTGAAGGGCTTCGACGTGCGCGTGTGGCACGGCGTCTATGCGCCCAAGGGAACGCCAAAGCCGGTGATCGACAAGCTCAACGCCGCCCTGCGCGTCGCGTTGCAGGACGACATGGTCAAGCGCCGCATCGAGGACCTGAGCGCCGAGATCGTGCCGATGGAGAAGGTCACGCCTGAGGCCCTGCGGACGCATCTCGCATCCGAGGTCGACAAATGGGGCAAGGTCATCCGCGCGGCCGGTATCCAAGGCGAGTGAATCCGCGAGTCGTCCTCAGTTGCCCAGTTCGATAAGGACTGGCTGGTGGTCTGATGCCTGGGTCTGCAGGTCGACTTCGACGTTGCGCACGCGCGGGGCGAGCGCATCGCTGACGAAGATGAAATCGCAGGCGATCGGATCGGGGCCGTAGGTGCGATCGAACAGGCGGAAGGTCGGATCGTGCGGCCGGTCCGGATGGGCGAGCGGCCACGCGTCCTGAAGCCGCATGTCGGGGGCGCCGCCGGCCGGGAGCGAGGGGGCGGTGAAGGGGCGCTGGATTTCGTCGTAGCCCGGATCGGCCGCCGGCATGTTGAAGTCGCCGCACAGGATGGCTTGCGAGGTGTGCAGCTTGGCCTGGAAAGGGGTGCCGATGGTGTCCGGCACCGGCGGCGCGGCGGCCAGGTTGCAGGCTTCCACATGGAGGTCGCGCAAGGCTTTGGCCTGCGCGAGGCGTTGCGACGCCGAGTAGTACTCGAGGTGCGAGGTCATCACGCGCACCGAGCCCAGGTCGGGGCTGGTCAGCGTCACTACCGTGCACATGCGCGGCATGCTGGTCGCTTTCGGATCGGCCGGCCAGGGCAGCGGGTAGTGTTGCACGCGCGAAACCGGCAGGCGGGTCGCGATGAGATTGCCGAAGCGTTGGTGCTTGCCGTTGGCATCGAACTCATCCACGGCCGCGCCGAAGAACACCTGGAAGCCGGGCAGCAAGGCCTGCACATCCGCAGGCTGGTCGCCGGGCCGCCCGGGCATGCCGCCGAAGCCGCTGGCGATCTCCTGCAGGCAGAGCACGTCGAAGTCGGCTATAGCACGCGCGCCCTCGATGATGCGCTTCACGCTCACGACCCCGTCGAGGCCGCAGCACCATTGGGTGTTCCAGGTCACGAGTTTCATGAGGCTCCCCTTTGCGGTTGATGGATCCGTTGTAGCAGGTCGCCTTGACCCTGACGCGTCATCCTGCTTCGCTTCGGCCGGAGATCCTTTCGCAGTTCTTCGATCGTCGCGGCGGCGCTCGCGATGAATCGCTCGAGCGCGGGACTCATCCGCGTGGGGTTCCACACCAGCAGCGCCGGCGCGATGGCGGGCGCGCCGCTGAACGGCACGAAGCGGACGTTCTCCACGTTCGACCGCGCGAGCGAGCGCGGCACCAGCGACACCCCCAACCCTTCGGCCACCATCGCAACGATGGTGAGCCACTGCCGCGCGGCATGGACCGTCTTCGGATGCACGCCGGCACGGCTGAAGATGGCGATGACGTTGTCGTAGTTCGCAGGTGATACGTCGCGCGAGAACATTACGAAACGCTCGTCGGCAAGCTCGCCCAGGTCGACCGACTTCGCGCCAGCGCGGCGGTGCGTTGCGGGCAGGCAGAGCACGAACTCGTCCTCGATCAGCGGCAGCGACCGGAGCTGCGGCGGCACCACGAATGCATTGAGAAAACCAGCATCCAACTGGCCGTGCAACAGGCCCTGGAGCTCTTCGGCGGTCGACATCTCGCGCAGGATCAGGTCGATGCCATGCGCGTCGGCGTTGAATCTTTGAACGATGGCCGGCACACCGCGATAGACGAGAGAGCCGGTCATGCCGACGTCCAGCCGGCCGCGGCTGCCGCTCGCGACCGCCAGTGCAATCGACGAGGCGCGCGCAACGCGGTCGAGGATCTGGCGGGCCTCCTCCAGAAACGCCGACCCGGCCGGCGTCAGCTCGACGTGCTTGCTGCTGCGCAGGAGCAACTGGACGCCGAGCTCTTCCTCTAGCGCCTTGATCGCGAGGCTCAGCGGCGGCTGGGTGATGGCGAGGCGATCGGCGGCGCGGCCGAAATGGAGTTCCTCGGCCAGTACCGTGAAGTAGCGAAGGAAGTGCAGCTTCATGCCGAACGATTTTAGAAATGAATCGTTCGAGCCGCAAAGTGAATTGGACGCAAATGGTTGTCGTCTCGAAGATGCGAGGCGTCGCGATCAGACGACGGATATTCAGGAGACAACCCATGCAGCTTTTTCGACGGGCTTTCGCGGTCCTCGCGTTCGTGTCGGCACCCCTGGCTTTCGCCCAGACCTATCCCTCGGCACCGATCACCATGGTGGTGCCTTTCGCGGCGGGCAGCGGCACCGATGCGGTCGCGCGCATCCTGGCGAAGCGCCTCGGCGAGCGGCTCAAGCAGCCGGTGCTGGTGGACAACAAGGCGGGCGCCAGCGCGCAGATCGGCGCGCAGTTCGTCGCCAAGGCCAAGCCGGACGGCTACACGCTGTTCATGACCACGAACACCTCGCACTCGGCCAATCCTGCGCTGTTCGCGAATCTGAAGTACGACCCGATCAAGGACTTCACGCCGGTCGCGCGCGTGGGCGAGCTGCCTTTCGCGGTGGTGGTGGATGCGAAGTTCCCCGCGAAGAGCATGAAGGAGCTGATCGACTATGCCAAGGCGAATCCTGGCAAGCTCTCCTACGCCACGCCGAACAGCACCTCGCTGGTGGCGTCCGAGACCATCCGGCGAATCGCCGACATCGATGTGCTCGGCGTGCCGTACAAGTCCAGTCCGCAGGCGCTCACTGACCTGATCGCCGGGCAGGTGCAGATGTACGTGGCCGATCTCGGCTCGAGCATGTCGATGATCAAGGCGGGCAGCGTGCGTGCCCTGGCGGTGACGACCCGGAGGCCGGTGAAATCGCTGCCCGGTGTTCCGGCGGTTGCCGATGCGGTGAAGGGCTTCGACCTCACCTCGTGGAACGGCGTCTTCGGCCCGGCCGGCATGCCCAGGCCTGTCGTCGAGAAGCTGGACGCCGAGTTCCGGCAGGTGCTGGCCGAGAAGGAAGTGCAGGAGCAGCTCGCGCAGCTCGGCTTCGAAGTCTGGCCCAGCAGCGGCCCGGACGAGTTCGCGAAGTACGTGGCCGACCAGCTCGCGCACTGGACCTCGCTGATCAGGCAGGCCGGCATCCGGCAGGAGTAGCCATGACGCGGGACGGAAAGGCGATGTGCGGCGGTCCGCTCTCGGGCGTGCGGGTGCTCGACATGACCTCGGTGATCATGGGGCCGTATACGACCCAGATCCTGGCCGAGCTCGGCGCGGAGGTCATCAAGCTGGAAAGCCCCGAAGGCGACAACATGCGCCACGTCGGGCCGATGAACAACCCGGGCATGGGGCACATCTTCCTGCACGCCAATGCGGGCAAGCGCAGCATCGTGCTCGACCTGAAGCGCGAGGGCGGACGCGAGGCCGCGCTGAAGCTCGCCGAAAGCTGCGACGTGTTGATCAGCAACGTGCGGCCCAAGGCCATGGCGCGTCTCGGGCTGGACTACGAGGCGGTGAAGGAACGCAACCCGCGCATCATCTACGTAAGCTGCTGCGGCTTCGACCAGGACGGGCCCGACGCGGCGCGGCCGGCCTACGACGACCTGATCCAAGGCGCGACGGGGCTGCCGTGGCTCATGCAGCAGTACGGCGCGCCGGAGCCCACCTATGCGCCGACGACACTCTCCGACCGGGTCACCGGCCTGCATGCGGTCTATGCGGTCACGGCTGCGCTGTATGCGCGCAGCCGGACCGGAGAGGGGCAGTCGGTGGTGGTGCCGATGTTCGAGGCGATGTCGCAGTTCATCCTCGGCGACCACATGGCCGGGCTGAGCTTCGAGCCGCCGCTCGGCACGCCCGGCTATGCCCGTCTGCTGACGCCGCACCGCAAGCCCTACGCGACCGAGGACGGATGGCTCTGCGTGCTGATCTACAACGACAAGCACTGGCGCAGCTTCTTCGCGGCGATCGGCGAATCCGGCGGGCTCGGCGCCGACCCGCGCTTCGCCACGCACGGCGCGCGCGCGGCGCATATCGATGCGGTCTATGCCGAGGTCTCGCGCCTCATGCGCACGCGCACCACCGGGGCGTGGCGCGCGCTGCTGGATGCGGCCGACGTGCCGAACATGCCGATGAACAGCCCGGCCGACCTGCTCGCGAATTCGCAACTGCGCGCCACCGGCTTCCTGCGCGACGTGGTGCATCCGACCGAAGGCGCGATGCATGCCATGGCGCACCCGACGAAGTGGTCCGGCACGCCGCCCGCGCGCGAATCGGCGCCCGCGCCCCGGCTGGGCGAGCACACCGTGGCGCTGTTGCGCGAGGCCGGCTACTCGCAGGCGGCCGTCGAGGAACTCATTGCGAGCGGCGCGTGCGTCGCCGCGCAACCCAAACCGACGAATTGACCCATGAAACCCAGGTACCTGATCCGCAGCGAAGACGTTCCCGCCTACCAGCCCGCCAACCATCACCACACCAGCAATCGGCGGCTCATCGGTCCAGAAACCGTGGGTGCGCGCCAGATGGAAGTGTTGATGGGCACGCTGCACAAGGGCGGTGGCGCACTGCCGCACGCGCACCCCGGCATCGAGCAGGCCTGCCATCTGCTGGAAGGCACCGCGCATGTCGAAGTGGCCGGCGAAGCCTTCGAGATGGCGCCCGGCGACACCTGCTTCTTTCCCGCCGATGCGATGCACCTCTTCCAGGTCACCAGCGACACACCGGTCAAGCTGCTGGTGATCTACAGCCCACCCTATGGCGAATCGCCGGACAAGGTCCGCCGGCCCGCCCGCGATTGAATCAGGAGACGAGCATGAATTTCAGCCTCACGCCGGAGCAGGAGCAGATCCGCGATGCCATCGAGAAAATCTGCACGCCCTTTGATGCCGACTATTGGTTGCGCAAGGACCGCGAGGGTGGCTTCCCGGATGACTTCCACCGCGCGCTCGCGGATTCCGGCTGGCTCGGCATCGCGATGCCGGAGGAACATGGCGGAGCGGGGCTCGGCATCAGCGAGGCCGCGCTGATGATGCACACCATCGCCGCGACCGGCGCGGGCCTGTCGGGCGCGTCGGCGGTGCATATGAACATCTTCGGCCTGCATCCGGTCGTCGTCTTCGGCACCGACGAGCAGAAGCGGCGCTGGCTGCCGCCGCTGATCCAAGGCAGGGATCGCGCCTGCTTCGGCGTGACCGAGCCGAACACCGGGCTCAACACCCTGAAGCTGAAGACGCGCGCGGTGCGCGAGGGCGACCACTACGTGGTGCATGGCCAGAAGGTCTGGATCAGCACCGCGCAGGTCGCGAACAAGATCCTGCTGCTCGCGCGCACCACGCCGATCGAGGACAGCGAGGGCACCGAAGGCCTGAGCCTCTTCTACACCGACCTCGACCGTACGAAGGTCGAGGTCCGCGAGATCGAGAAGCTCGGGCGCAAGTGCGTCGATTCGAACCAGGTCTTCATCGACGGACTCCGCATCCCGGTGGAGGACCGCGTGGGCGAAGAGGGCAAGGGCTTCAGCTACATCCTGCACGGGCTGAACCCGGAGCGCATCCTGATCGCGTCCGAGGCGATCGGCCTGGGCCGCGCCGCGTTGAAGCGCGCCGCCGGCTATGCGAACGAGCGCGAGGTCTTCGGTCGCCCGATCGGCATGAACCAGGGCATCCAGCATCCGCTGGCGAAGTCATGGATGGAGCTCGAAGCGGCCCACCTGATGGTGCAGAAGGCCGCCTGGCTCTACGACCAGCACCTGCCCTGCGGCGCGGAGGCCAACAGCGCGAAGTTCCTGGCAGCGGAAGCCTGCTACTCAGCCTGCGAGAACGCGATCTTCACGCATGGCGGCATGGGCTACGCGAAGGAATACCACGTCGAGCGCTACCTGCGCGAAGCGTGGATACCGCGTCTCGCGCCGGTGAGCCCGCAGCTCATCCTCTGCTTCATCGCCGAGAAGGTGCTCGGCTTGCCGAAGTCCTACTGAAGCGTCACTTGATGCCCGCGCGCATGAAGCTCTGCACGAACTGCCGCTGAAACAACAGGAACGCGATCAACAGCGGCGCGGAGGTCATCAAGGTCGCCGCGGTGATCACCGACCAGTCCACGCCCTGGTCCACCGACGAGAACACCTGCAGGCCGACCGTCAGTGGCCGTGCGTTCACGCTGTTGGTGATGATGAGCGGCCACAGGAAGTTGTTCCAGTGGAAGCTGATCGACACCAGCGCGAACGCGGTGTAGACCGGCTTGGCGAGCGGCACGTAGACGCGCCACAGCGTCTGCATCGCGCTTGCGCCTTCCACGCGCGCGGCCTCGTCGAGCTCCTTCGGGATGCCCATGAAGGTCTGCCGCAGCAGGAAGATCGCGAAGGCCGAGGCGAAGTAGGGCAGGCCGATGGCCACGAGCGTATCGACCAGGCCGAGCCGCGCCATGGTCTTGTAGTTCTCGACCAGCAGGATGTCCGGCATGATCATGAGTTGCACCAGCACGAGCGCGAAGGCCACGTTCCGGCCCCTGAACTCGTAGCGCGCGAAGGCGTAGGCCGCCAGGGTGCCGAGGACGAACTGGACCGCGAGCACCATCGCCACCAGCAGCGTGGTGTTCAGGAAGTAGCGCGCGAAGGGTGCCGCTTCCCACGCGCGGCGGAAGTTGTCGAGCGTGAGCGGCGCGGCGAGCGCGAAGCGCGTCGAGTACTCGGCCGGGTGGAAGGCGGTCCACACCGCATAGGCCAGCGGCAGGATCCACATGAGCGCCAGCAGCCACGCCGCGACCGTGTCGATCCAGGTGGGCTCGTTGAAGGCGAGCCTCTGCGTAGGCGCGTTCATTTGTAGTGCACCCGCTTGTCGAGCACGAAGAACTGGAACAGCGCGATACCCGCGAGCACCACCACCAGCACCACGGTGATGGTCGATGCATAGGCCGTGTCCCAGAAGCTGAAGCCCACTTCGTACAGGTGATAGAGCAGCAGGATCGAAGCGTTGTCCGGCCCGCCACGCGTGAGCACGAACAGGTGATCGACCATGCGGAAGGCGTTGATGAAGGCATTGACCAGCACGAAGAGCGTGGTCGGCATCAGGAGCGGCCATTGCACCCGGCGGAAGAAATACCAGCGCGAGGCGCCCTCGATCGCTGCCGCCTCGCGCAGGCTCGGGTTGAGTGTCTGCAGCGCGGCGAGGTAGAAGATCATGAAGAAGCCCGCTTCCTTCCAGATCGCGACGACCGTGACCGCGCCGAGTGCAGTGGACGGACTGCCCAGCCAGTTGTGCGAGGGCAGACCCAGCGCGCTGGTGATCTGTTCGAGCAGGCCGTACTGAGGCGTGTAGAAGAAGAGCCAGATGTTGGCCACCGCGATCATCGGGAGCACCGTTGGCGTGAAGTAGGCCATGCGCAGGAAGGCACGGCCCGCGATGCGCTCGTTGACCCACAGCGCCATCACCAGCGCGAGCGCGATCGACGTCGGGATCGTCGCGCCCGCGAACCACAGGTTGTTGCGCACCGCCTTCCAGAACACCGGGTCGCCGACCATCGCCTCGTAGTTCTCGAGCCCCACCCACACGCCCGGGCGCTTGCCCTTGGGCGTCGAGAAGAAGCTGTCGATCAGCGTCGAGACGGCCGGCCAGTGCGTGAACGCGACCAGCAGCATCAGCGCCGGCAGCAGCATCAGCCAGGCGTGGATAGCGCGCGGCCTCATCTGCGATATCTGGTGCCAGGGCACCCGCGGAACCGGCTTTGCCGGGCCGCCGGGTGCGCCCCCTGGAAGGGGGTTGGCGGACCTGCGAAGCAGGGGAGCCTAGGGGTCATTTGAAGCTCTTCAGGATGCGGTCGGCTTCCTTTTGTGAATCCTGCATCGCCTGTGCCGGCGGCTTGGTGCCGGTCAGCGCGGCCTGGAGGCCGTCGTTGAGCGCCTTGGTCACGCGCTGGTTGTCATGCGTGGAGAACTCGGCGACCGAGAACGGCAGCTGGTCGCGCGCCACCAGTGCGGCCGGGAATTCGCTGCCGTACTTGCGCAGCGCCTCGGTTTCATAGGCGGCCGGCGACACCGCGACATAGCCGGTCTCGATGCTCCACTGCGCGGCGCGCTCGGGCTGCGTGATCCACTTGATGAACTTGAACGAGGCTTCCTGCTGTGCGGGCGTAGCCTTCTTGAAGATGTAGAAGTTGCCGCCGCCGGTCGGCGAGCCCTTGCGCTTGTTGGCCGGGATCATGCCGACGCCGAAGTCGAACTTGGCGTTCGCCTTGATGTTGGTCAGGTTGCCGGTGGTGGTGTAGATGATCGCGGCCTTCTTCTCGAAGAAGTCCTTCGGCGTCGTGCCCCACTCGACCACGCCGGGCGGGTGCACGCCGGCCTTGCCGAGATCGACCCAGTATTGCAGCGCTTCGACCACCTTCGGGTCGTCGAACTTGACCGCGGTGCCGGCGTCGTTGGCGAGGATCGCGTCGTTCGGCGTGGTCAGCGTCTGGAAGAGCCAGTACGGGAAGCCGCTCGACGGAATCTGAACGCCCCACTGCGTGACCTTGCCGCCCGAGTCCTTCTTTGTCAGCTTGGCGGCGGCGTCCTTGAGCTCGGCCCAGTTGGCCGGGGCCTTGTTCGGGTCGAGGCCGGCTTCCTTGAACAGTTCCTTGTTCCAGTACATCACCACGGTGGAGCGCTGGAACGGAATGCCCCAGGTCTTGCCGCCGGTCTGGCTGTTCATCATGAAGGCCTTGTAGAAGCCGCCCAGCCACGCCTTGTCATCCGCGGTCTTCACGAAGTCGTCGAAGGGCACGATCGCGTCTTCGTCGATCAGCGTGAACATGTCGGTCGACAGCAGCACCGAGGTCACCGGCGGCGTGCCGGACTTGTGCGCGGTCAATGCCTTGACGATGGTTTCCTGGTAGGTGCCCGCGTAGATCGGCGTGACCTTGATGCCGGGGTTCTCCTTCATGAAGCCGGCGGCGAAGCCATCGATGATCTTGGCGATCGGGCCACCCACGGCGACCGGGTAGTAGAACTGGACTTCCACCGGCGCCTGCGCATGGAGCGTGCCGGATGCGCCGGCAAAAAGGCCGCCGGCAGCGATGAACTGGGCGGCGAGCGCCCGGACGAACGTCTTGCGTTGCATGGTCTTCTTCTTCCTCTTGGGTGTGGAGTCAACTAAATCAGTGCTTCTCGGCGATTCGTTGGAAACGCAGCGTATGAATCCGGTGCAGCCATGGCCAGGAATCCCGCGGAACCGGCTTTGCCGGGCCGCTGGGATTGCCCCCGGAGAGGGGGTGCCCGAGCCACACGAAGTGGGCGAGGCTGGGGGCGAGTGTCATAGTCGCTGTCCCGCGGCGTCGAAGCCGTGGGCATCTTCCCGGGCCCAGCGCAGGCCCACGTGATCGCCGGCGTCGGCGTGGTGCCGGCCGTCCACCCGCACCAGCAGGCTCTGCGTGCCGATCCGGCAGGCGAGGACGAGGTCGGCGCCGAGGTATTCCACGCTCTGCACCGTGGCAGGGATGCCCTGTGGATCGAGCGCGATCGCTTCGGGCCGCACCCCGAGCGTGGCCGCCTGCAGGCCGGTGTCGGCGTCGCTGCCGGCGATGCGGCTGCTTTCGAGCGCGACCAGGTTCATCGGCGGCGTGCCGATGAAGCGCGCCGAGAAAGTCGTCGCCGGCCTGGCATACAGGTCGCGCGGCATCCCGGCCTGCTCGACGCGGCCCTGGTGCAGCAGCACGACCTGGTCGGCCATGCTCATCGCCTCGGCCTGGTCGTGGGTGACGTACACGACGGTGAGGCCCAGTTGTCGCTGCAGCTCGCGCAGTTCGCGCCGCATGTCCTGGCGCAATTGCGCGTCCAGGTTGGAAAGCGGCTCGTCCATGAGGCAGACCTTGGCCTGCGCGACCAACGCGCGGCCGAGCGCAACGCGTTGCTGCTGGCCGCCGGAAAGCTGCCCGGGCTTGCGTTCGAGCAGGGCGCCAAGGCCGAGCAGATCGGCCGCGTTTCTCAGGCGAAGCGCGGTTTCGGCGGCGGGCACCTTGCGCACCGACAAGCCGAAGGTGATGTTGTCCGCCACGCTGAGGTGCGGAAACAGCGCGTAGTTCTGGAAGACCATCGCAATGCCGCGCTGCGCGGGCGGGAGCGTGGTGACATCGCGCCCATCGATCAGCACCCGGCCGGCCGTGGCCGTCTCGAGCCCGGCCACGATGCGCAGGGTGGTCGACTTGCCGCAGCCCGAGGGGCCGAGCAGCACGCAGAACGACCCGGGTTCGATCTGCAGGTTCACGGCGTGCAGCGCGGTGCTGTCGCCCCAAGACTTGGCGATATCGATCAACGCGATGGAAGACATCAAATCAGTATATGGATCGGTTGTGACACCCGGTTGCATTGAGGGGTCAGTGTTTTCCTGACGCGAAGTTGGTGAGAAACTTCGATAAAGTGACCAACGCCTGTTCAGGCTTCACCTATAAGGAACACTCATGAGCAAGAAAGTCGCATACGTCACCGGAGGCATGGGAGGCATCGGAACAGCCATTTGCCAACGCCTTCACAAGGACGGGTTCACCGTCATCGCCGGATGTGGTCCGACCCGGGACCACGCCAAGTGGCTCGCTGAGCAGAAAGCCGAAGGCTTCGACTTCCACGCGTCGGTCGGCAACGTCGGGGACTGGCAATCCACGGTCGAAGCCTTCACCAAGGCCAAGGCAGAGCACGGGCCCATCGACGTGCTGGTCAACAACGCGGGCATCACGCGCGATCGCATGTTCGTGAAGATGACCCCCGAGGACTGGAGCGCCGTCATCGAGACCAACCTCAACAGCATGTTCAACGTGACCAAGCAGGTCGTCGGCGACATGGTGGAAAAGGGCTGGGGCCGCATCATCAACATCAGCTCGGTCAACGGTGCGAAGGGCCAGGCCGGCCAGACCAACTACTCGGCCGCCAAGGCCGGCATGCACGGCTTCACGATGGCCCTGGCGCAGGAACTCGCCGGCAAGGGCGTGACGGTCAACACGGTGAGCCCAGGCTACATCGGCACCGACATGGTGAAGGCGATCCGCCAGGAAGTGCTCGACAAGATCGTCGGCACCATTCCGGTCAAGCGATTGGGCGAACCGGGCGAGATCGCCTCGATCATCGCGTGGCTCGCATCCGAGGACGGCGGCTATTCCACCGGCGCGGACTTCTCCGTGAACGGCGGATTGCACATGCACTGAGGAGGTGCGCAGCCTCGATGAAACGAAGACCCGCCCTGGCGGGTCTTTTTTGTTGGGAGGGCAGGAGCCAGACTATGGGCAAGCGCGCAGCAGTCGCGCCGATCCACAACACGCAATCAAGGAGTTCCTTCATGACCCCCGAAGCACCGGCTCGCAAGAAGCCTCCGATCTATAGATCCCTCTACGCACAGGTGATCACGGCCGTGATCGTCGGCGTGCTCCTCGGGCACTTCTTCCCGTCGGTCGGCGAATCCATGAAGCCGTTGGGCGACGCCTTCATCAAGCTGATCAAGATGCTGATCGCCCCGATCATCTTCTGCACCGTTGTGGTCGGCATCGCGGGCATGGAGGACATGAAGAAGGTCGGCAAGACCGGCGGCCTCGCGCTGCTGTACTTCGAGATCGTGAGCAGCATCGCGCTGGTCGTGGGGCTGGTGCTGGTCAACGTGTTCAAGCCCGGCGCGGGCATGAACATCGACCCGGCCTCGCTCGACACGCGGGCGCTCGCGGCCTACACCGGCCCGGGCAAGATGGAAGGCACGGTCGACTTCCTGATGCACATCATCCCCAACACCGTGGTCGACGCCTTCGCCAAGGGCGAGATCCTGCAGGTGCTGCTGATCGCCGTGCTGTTCGGCTTCGCCCTGCACCGTTTTGGCGGGCGTGGCACGCTGGTGTTCGACATCATCGAGAAGGGCTCGCACGTGCTCTTCGTGATCATCAACTACATCATGAAGCTCGCGCCCATCGGGGCATTCGGCGCGATGGCCTTCACGATCGGCAAGTATGGCATCGGCTCGCTGTTCCAACTCGGCAAGCTGATGGGCACTTTCTATCTGACCTGCCTGCTGTTCATCTTCGTGGTGCTCGGGCTGATCGCGCGTTTTCACGGCTTCAGCATCTGGAAGTTCATCAAGTACATCAAGGAAGAGCTGCTCATCGTGCTCGGCACCTCGTCTTCCGAGTCGGTGCTGCCGAGGATGATGGAGAAGATGGAGAACCTCGGCGCCAACAAGACGACTGTCGGGCTGGTGATCCCGACGGGCTACTCCTTCAACCTCGACGGCACTTCGATTTATCTGACGATGGCGGCTGTTTTCATCGCGCAGGCGACCAACACGCCGATGACGCTGATGCAGGAGGTGACGCTGATCGGGGTGCTGCTGCTGACCTCGAAAGGCGCGGCAGGCGTCACCGGCAGCGGCTTCATCGTGCTCGCGGCGACGCTCTCGGCGGTGGGCCATGTGCCGGTCGCTGGCCTTGCACTGATTTTGGGCATCGACCGCTTCATGTCCGAGGCAAGAGCACTCACCAACCTGATTGGCAATGGCGTTGCGACCCTCGTGGTCGCCAAGTGGACGGACGAGCTCGACATGGAGCGGCTCAAGGCTGGCCTCAACAACGAGACCTGGGAGGAGGCACAGGAGCCGGAAGAACTCGTGAACGCCCGCGACGGAAAAATGGCCACCTGAATCCGGGGCAAAAGCATCGCTCTGCAGAATGCAAGGCGATGCCCCACAGCGTTTCACTGATCAACACCCTCGCCGCCGGCCTCGGGCTGGCGCTGCTGCTTGGCTTCCTGGCGGTGCGGCTGCGGTTGCCGGCGCTGGTCGGCTATCTCCTCGCCGGAGTCATCATCGGGCCGTTCACGCCCGGGTTCGTGGCCGATGCGGGTATCGCGGCCCAGCTTGCCGAGATCGGGGTGATGCTGCTGATGTTCGGCGTCGGGCTCCACTTCTCGCTCGACGACCTGCTCGCGGTGCGCAAGATCGCGGTGCCCGGCGCACTGGTGCAGATCGCGGTGGCGACGGTGCTCGGCGGCGCGCTCGCGACGTGGTGGGACTGGAACCTCGGCGCCGCGCTGGTCTTCGGCCTGTCGCTGTCGGTCGCGAGCACGGTGGTGCTGCTGCGCGCACTGGAAAGCCTCGGCATCCTCGATTCGTTGACCGGCCGCATCGCGGTGGGCTGGCTGGTGGTGGAAGACCTCGCGATGGTCCTCGTGCTGGTGCTGATGCCGCCGCTCGCGAACGCCCTGGTCGGGGTCGACCCCGGGCAACGGACCGAGCCGATCTGGCAGACGCTGGGTCTCACGTTGCTGCAGGTCGGGGGCTTCGTCGCGCTCATGCTGGTGGTGGGGCGGCGCTTGTTCCCGTGGGTGCTGTGGCAGGTGACGCGCACCGGGTCGCGCGAGCTCTTCACGCTTTGCGTCGTGGCGGCGGCGGTGGGCATCGCGTTCTCGGCGGCCGCGCTCTTCGGCGTGTCCTTTGCGCTAGGCGCTTTCTTCGCGGGGATGGTGATGCGCGAGTCCGAGTTCAGCCATCGCGCCGCGCAGGAATCGCTGCCGCTGCGGGATGCCTTCGCGGTGCTGTTCTTCGTCTCGGTGGGCATGTTGTTCAACCCGATGGTGCTGGTTGAACGGCCGCTGCAGGTGCTGGCGGTGGTGCTGGTGATCGTCGTGGGCAAGTCGGTAGCGGCGTGCGCGCTGGTGTTGCTGTTCCGCTATCCGCTTGGCACCGCGCTCACGGTGAGTGCGAGCCTCGCGCAGATCGGCGAGTTCTCGTTCATCCTGGCTTCGCTCGGTGGAAGGCTGGGCCTGCTGCCGGTCGAGGGACAGAGCCTGCTGCTCGCGGCGGGGCTGATTTCCATCGCCACCAACCCGCTGTGGTTCAGTCTGATCGCGCCCATCCAGAAATGGCTGCACGCGCATTCGTCGTTCGCGCGCGGGCTCGAGGCGCGCGACGATCCGCTCGCCGAGCTGCCGATGAGCACGGCCGCGAAGTACCTCTCCAGGCAGGTCGTGCTGGTCGGCTACGGGCGGGTCGGCCGGCGCATCGCCGCGACGCTGTCCGCACACGACATTCCCTTCGTCGTCGCCGAGCAGAACCGCGAGCTGGTCGAAAAGCTGCGGGCCGAGGGCATGGCGGCGGTGTGGGGTGATGCGGCGGAGCCGGGTGTGCTGATCCAGGCCCACATTGCCCGGGCGCGCGTGCTGGTGGTGGCGACGGCGGATGCGATCAACGTGCGTCAGATGATCGAGGCGGCGCGCACGCTCAATCCGGCCATCGAGACGGTCATCCGCAGCCACAACGAGGACGAGGCCCGCCTGCTCGCGCAGGAGGTGTCAGCCACCGTGCTGCTGGGCGAGGACGAACTGGCTCAGGCGATGGCGCGTGCGGTGATCTCGCACGCTGCCTAGAGGTCCTCGATCACGAGCGTGCGGTAGCGCTGCGCGATCGAGTAGGGCACCGTCCGCACGAAGGTCATGAGCCTGTTCGCCGCCTCTTCGTTGCGGGTGCGCACGAGCAGGGCGGTGTGGCCTTCCCGCGCGAGCTTGGTGAAGGCGCGGACCGTGGCCGCATCCGTGCCGGCGGAAGGCAGCGGGTTGGCGTCGTCGCGGATCGTGGGCGTGATCTGCTCGATGATCACGTGCGGCGGGATCAGGTAGATCTCGTCGCCGCTGAAGCCGTTGTCCAGGAGCTGGTGGCCGATGCGGTTGGCGTCCTGCGCATCAGGAAACATCACCATGGAGTGACCGCTCGGGTAGAAGGCGCCTCCGACGACGGCGGTCATGTGAGGATCGAGATTGAAGTGCTTCATGTCTCCTCCTGATGGTGGATGGGACAAGACTGAGCCTAGGTTCGGCGCACGTCAAGAGCTGTAGGAAAGTTTGGTGACCGGGCCCTGCAGCCGAACATCCCTTCGCCCTCGGGGTATTCGGACTTGCCAAAAGTAAATCTAATGGTGACATTTGTGTCTAATCGTGAAATTGTGCGTAGGCGTTGTTTGAACGAGTTGACTAGCATCGGGTGTCCAACGAAGACCCGTGCCTAACCCCATGTCGCAATTGCGAAATATCGCGCTGACCGTTCAAGAACTCGAAGAGGGCGAGTTCTACTGGGTGTTGCTGGAAGCCACCGACTACGAGATGGATGACGCGCTGCCTTATCTGCCGATCGAGGCCGCGACCGACCCGTACGTCACCTATTCCAACGCCCTGGTCGCGGGTGTCGCCGCGATCCGGAAACTGTTCGGCAAGGACGGCCCGCGAAGCTGAGCGGGAAGCCGTCGATCCCGGGGGGAAGCATGCGGAAACTTGGAGGCGCGGCGATCGGGGCCGCTATCGGATGCCTGATCGTGGTGGGCTGGATCTTCCGGCCCGCGACCTCGGGCGAATGGGCCGCGTGGGTGCAGACCTTCGGGGTGCTGGTGGCCATCCTCTGGGCCGTGCGGCTGCAGGTGACGGCGTCCCGCCAGAGCCTGCGGCAGGCCGGGCAGGTTGCCGCGATGTTCGCCAGCCACATGCACTGGGTCTTCCGCGAACTCAACGACGCCTGCATCAAGCGCAGCTGGGAAGACTACAGCGTGCATCGCCGCATTCTTCAGGAAGTCCTCATGCAGGGCCGCGAGGTGACTCTGCAACTGCTGGACGGCCGATCGCTCGCGATGGTGAGCAGCCTTCGCACGATCGCGGTCGAGGCGCTCGAAAAGACCGAGGGCCATACCAACACCGGCAACTGGATGCACTTGCAGCTCTATTTCGATCGCCGCCTTCCGAGCATCGCCGCCTGGCTGTCGGCGACCGGCAACCCGCCCGAAAGCAGCGGGCCGACCGACTACGCGGGGCTTCGCACCTCGTTCGGGCCGATGGGTGATCTCTGAAGCTCAGGCGCCCGCTGGGTCAAAGCTGGAGCGCAGCGCGGCGTACAGCGACTTGAAGCGCAGGTGCCGCGCGGCGAACATGTCCGGCAGCGAAATGTTCGGTTCGAAGCGTTGCCGCACGGGCGGTTGAAGGCACACATCCGCCTCCTGGCCGCCATCCGCCAGCCACGCGAGCCGCGCCGCGCCCAGCGCACCGCCGGCTTCGCCGCCTTCGCACACTGCGAGCGGCACCTGGAGGATGTCGGCGAGCAGTTGCGCCCACCAAGCGCTGCGCGCACCGCCGCCGACCAGCATCAGGTCGCCGGTGGGCTTCTGGAGCGTGTCCAGCCCATCGCGAAGTCCGAAGCTCACGCCTTCGACCACCGCATAGGCAATCTCCGCCGGCCCGTGCGCATGCGTGAGGCCGAACAGCACGCCCTGCGCGTTCGCGTCGTTGTGCGGCGAGCGTTCGCCCGACAGGTAGGGAAGAAAGAAGGGCGCCCGTCGCCGGCCGTCCGTACTGACGGTCGCCGCCGCGGCGAGCAGCGCGGCTTCGTTGCCCAGGCCGAAGCTGCGCGCGGCCCAGCTCACCGCGCTCGATGCCGACAGCATCACCGACATCTGGTGCCACCGCCCCGGCAGCGCATGGCAGAAGGCATGCACCGCCCGCGCCGGATCGGGCGCGAAGCGGTCGCCGCAGACGAAGATCACGCCCGAAGTGCCGAGGGACACGAAGCCTTGCCCAGCCGACACCAGGCCCATGCCGACCGCGCTCGCCGCGTTGTCGCCGCCGCCTCCGGCGATCGGGATGCTGGCGGGCAGTCCCCAGCGCGCCGCCAGTTCCGGCTTGAGCCGGCCTGCGACGGCGCTGCCTTCGACCAATTCGGGCATGTGCCTGCGGCCGAGTCCGCACGCGGCGAGGATCTCGTCCGACCAGTCGCGCGCCGCGACGTCGAGCCACAGCGTGCCCGAAGCGTCGGACATGTCGCTCGCACGCGTGCCGCTGAGCATGAACCGCAGCCAATCCTTGGGCAGCAGCACCGAGGCCGTGCGCACGAACAACTCCGGCTCGTGCGCCCGCATCCACAGCAGCTTGGGCGCGGTGAAGCCTGGCATGGCGAGATTGCCGGTGATGTCGGTGAGATGCGGCACGAGCGCGGCCAATTCATCGCATTGCCCGGCGCTGCGGCCATCGTTCCAGAGGATCGCGGGGCGCAGCACCTGCCCGCTCGCATCGAGCGCGACCGCGCCGTGCATCTGCCCGGAAAGGCCGATGGCGCGCACCGCCGAAAGCGCATCCGCATTGCTGCGCCGCAATGCCGCCATCGCGGCTTCCAGGGCTTCCCACCATTGCGCGGGCAACTGCTCCGACCACAGGGGATGCGGCCGGCTCACCGCGAGCGGCGCGCGGGCGAGCGCCACGATGCGGTGGTCGTCGGCCAGCAGCAGCGCCTTCAGCTCCGAGGTGCCGAGATCGAGCCCGAGGTACACGGCGATCCTTCAGGCGTGGTTGCTATAGCGGCTGTCGCTCTGCCGGCGGAACTCGGTTGGTGTCATGCCCTTGATTTCGAGGAAGCGCCGGTTGAAGTTGGCGACGTTGTTGAAGCCGACCTGGTAGCAGATGTCCGTCACGTAGTGGTCGGTCTGCATCAGCAGATGGCAGGCGCTGTTGATGCGCACGCGGTTCACGAAGTCGGTGAAGCTGTTGCCGGTCGACCGCTTGAAGAACCGGCTGAAGCGGCTTTCGCTCATGCCCAGTTCGGTGGCGATGTCGGACATCACGATCGGCTCTGCGAGGTTCGACGTGATGCGGTTCACGATCACGTTGATCTGATCGACCTCGGCATCGCCCTCCACGCCCTGCATCTGCACGTTGGAGAGGAGCCGGTAGTCGGTGCACTTCACCAGCTCGGCCAGGTATTCGAGGAAGCGCGCGAGGCGTTGCAATCCATGCGCGGCCTTGACCGCTTCCCAGTGTTCGAGTGCGCGGTCCGCGATGCCGAAGAACTCGATGCCGTGGCGCGAGCGCTCCAGCAGTTGCAGGACTTCGCGCAGCTCGGGGATGTCCGATGCCGCGCTCTCGATCGGCTCGTGCCGGAACTGGATGACCCGGTCGCGCTCGGCCACGCCACCTTCGGGCGCATCGAGGGACAACCAGTTGTGCGGCAGCCGGGGCCCGCACAGCACCAGATGGCCGGGCTGGAAGGGGCCGATCCAGTCGCCGACGAAGGCCCGGCCGGAGGTTTCGGTGATGAGGTGCAGCTCGTACTCTTCATGGAAGTGCCAGCGCACGAGCGGGCTCGGAATGCCATGCGCAAGGCACCGCACGAGGCCGGATTCCTCCGGCGCTTCGTAGCCGAGCGAGGGCGAGCGCGTGATCTCGCGCTCCAGCTCGGGCTCGCGGTGGCGGGGCAGGTGACGTTGGCGCGCCGATGTCATGGAACGTTCCCTGGCAGGACCTTCATCAGCTCATCACGTTACCACCGTCGACGTTGAGTGTCTGTGCGGTGATGTAGCGCGCCTCGTCGCTGGCGAGGAAGACGGCGGCGCTCGCAATGTCATCAGGCAAGCCCATGCGCCCGAGGGGGACTTCGAGGCCCACCTGCCGCTTCTTTTCACCGGGCTGGAGGTTCTGGTACTTCGCGAAGAGCGAATCGACATGGTTCCACATCGGCGTATCGACCACGCCGGGCGAGATCGCGTTCACGCGGATGCCGTGCGGCGCCATCGCGAGCGCGGCGCTCTGCGTGTAGCTGATGACCGCCGCCTTGGTCGCGCAGTAGTGCGACACCAGCGCCTCGCCCCGCCGGCCGGCCTGAGAAGCCATGTTGATCACCGAGCCACCCTGCACACCCTCGTCGATCATGTGCTGCAGCACGCGCTGCATCACGAAGAACATGCCTTTGACGTTGACCGAGAAGAGGCGATCGAACGAGGCTTCGTCGCTTTGCAGCAGCGGCGCCATGTCGAAGATCGCGGCGTTGTTGATCAGCGTGTGGATCGGCCCATGTGCCGCGCGTGCCGCGAAAAGCATGCCGCCGACCGAAGGCGCCTGCGTGACGTCGGTCTCGACATAGGCGAGCGCCTCCGGATGCTTGCGGCGCAGTTGCTCCACGCCTTCTGAGGGCTTTGCCGAGAGGTCCGACAGCGTGCAGCGCGCGCCTTCGGCGAGGCAGGCCGCGGCGATCGCGAGCCCGATGCCGCCGCCGGCACCGGTGATCAGCACATGGCGTTGCGCGAGACGGCCGGTCATGACGTGCGCCCCTTGATGAAGTCCTGGACCCGCTCAAACGCCTTCTGCAGTGCCTCGATCAGTCGCGCGTCGTTGGCGGTATCGCCCCACAGCGTGCGGTTGGCGGCCAGCGCCGCGACCGGGTCGGCCGAACCGCAGATCGCATGTGCCGCGGCTTCGTCCATCCCCTGGTCCTGATAGACGTACGGCAGCACGCCCTGGTGCCAGCGTTGCAGAAAGGCGAGGAACAGCGCCGGCAGCATCGCAACGCTGCCGATGCTTTCGTTGCGCGAGAGCCGCTCGCGCACCGTCGGCGCGATGAAGCCGGGGATCTTCGAGAAGCCATCCATCGCCACCCGCTGGTTCGTGTCGCGGATCGCCGGATTGCCGAAGCGTTCGAGCACCACGTCACGGTACGCCGGCAGGTCGACCGGGCTCGGGCGGTCCGGCGAATGCAGGCAGGGGATCACATCGTCCGTCACATAGTCGAAGGCCATGCGGCGGATCTGCGCATCGTGCGTGCCTTCGTGGATGTACTGGAAGCCCGCAAGCGTGCCGGCCCATGCGATGCAACTGTGCGTGGCGTTGAGGATGCGGATCTTCGCCTCCTCGTACGGCGCGACCGACTCGACCAGTTGAACGCCGACGCGGCCCCAGTCGGGCCGGCCGTTGGCGAAGTCGTCCTCGATCACCCACTGGATGAAGCTCTCACCCGTGACTGGCGCGGCGTCGTCCCAGCCGGTGGCCTGCAGCACGCGCTGCCGCAGTTCGGGCGGCGGCCTGGGCGTGATGCGGTCGACCATCGCGTTGGGGCAGGTCGTCTGGGTGCACACCCACTCCAGTAGTCGTCTGTCGCCGGTCTTCTCGATGAAGGCGAGCAGCCCCTTGCGGAAGCGCTCGCCGTTGTGTCGCAGGTTGTCGCAGTTCAACAGCGTCACTGCGCCGCCGTTGGCCGTGCGCCGTGCGCGCAGGATCGCGCAGACAGCGCCGTAGATCGTGGTACCGGCTTCTCCGCGTCGTGCGCGATCGAGATCGGCGGCGAGATCGGCCGCGCCGAAGTCGAGCCGGTCCGTCGGGTCGAGGTAGTAGCCCGCCTCGGTCACGGTGAACGAGATCACCCGTGTGCGCGGATCGGCGCCGCGCGTGATCACGGCCGCGAGCGTGGGGTCGAAGGGCAGCACCTCGCGTATCGATTCGATGCGCTGGTAGCGGTACTCGCCGGCCGGCGACACGGTTTCGAGCGTGTAGCGGCCGCCTTGCCGGATGAGTGCGGATTCGACCTCGGCCATGTCGGTCCGCAGGTTCGCGCCCGCGAGCGACCAGCGCGTGTCGCCGGCATCGATGAGCGCTTGCAGGTAGACGGCCTGGTGCGCGCGATGAAAGGAGCCGAGTCCGAGGTGGAGCACCACGGATTCAGACGAAGCAGGGTGGGCCATTGCTGCGACTCAGGCGGCGACGGCACGGCCGTCGCGATTGAAGAAGTGGAGCACCGATGGGTCGAGTTCGACGCTGACCGCATCGCCGGGCTGGAGCGCGGTGCGCTCGTTCTGCCGTGCGATCAGCGGAACGCCATCGACGCTGACGTGGATCAGCGTGTCCGCGCCGAGCGCCTCGATGAGATCGACCTGTGCCAACGCGCCACCGCCATGGCCGTTGCGGTGCACGTGCAACTGCTCGGGTCGCACGCCGAGGAAGCCGTCTGAAGGCAGCCGCCCGCCAGTGAGCGCCGAGAAGCTCGGAATCGCGGTCGCCTGCACCATGTTCATCGATGGCATGCCGATGAACTGCGCGACGAACTGGTTCGCCGGGTGGTCGTAGAGCTCCATCGGCGTGCCGACCTGCTCGATGAGCCCGTCGCGCAGCACCACGACGCGATCGGCCAGCGTCATCGCCTCGACCTGGTCGTGCGTGACGTAGATGCTGGTCGCGCCGAGCGCGCGGTGCAGCTTGTGGATCTCCACGCGCGTGTTGCCGCGCAGCGCCGCGTCGAGGTTGGAAAGCGGCTCGTCGAAAAGGAACACCTTGGGCGCCCGCACGATCGCGCGGCCGATTGCGACCCGCTGCCGCTGGCCGCCGGAAAGCTCCTTCGGCGTGCGGCCCAGGTACTGCGTGAGATTGAGCGTCTTTGCCGCGTACTCCACCTTGCTCTTGATCACGTCCTTCGACACCTTCGCGAGCTTGAGTGCGAAGGACATGTTGTCGTACACGCTCATGTGCGGATAGAGCGCATAGCTCTGGAACACCATCGCGAGATCGCGCTTGCCCGAGGGCGTGTGCGTGATGTCCTTGCCGTCGAGCAGGAGCTTGCCGCTGGTGATCGATTCGAGCCCCGCGATCAGCCGCAGCAAGGTCGACTTGCCGCAGCCCGAGGGACCGACGAAGACGATGAATTCGCCTTTGTCGATCTCCAGGTTCACGCCCTTGATGACGTGCGTGTCGCCGAAGCTCTTCTGGATGTTGTCGAGTTGGAGGTAGGCCATCTTCATGTCCTCTCTGATTCGTTACTTCACTGCGCCGAAGGTGAGGCCTTGGACGAGTTGCTTCTGACTGAACCATCCGAATACCACGATCGGCGCGATCGCCATCACCGAGGCAGCCGAGAGCTTGGCCCAGAAGAGGCCTTCAGGGCTCGAATACGAGGCGATCATGGTCGCCAGCGTTCCGGCCTTGGCGGAGCTGAGGTTGAGCGCCCAGAAGGCCTCGTTCCAGCTCAGGATCAGGCACAGCAGGCCGGTGGAGGCGAGCCCGCCCACCGACAGCGGCAGCACCACGTGCCGGAACTCGGTCCACAGGTTCGCACCGTCCATGCGCGCGGCTTCGAGGATCTCGGGCGGGATGTCCTTGTAGCTCGTGTAGAGCATCCACACCATGATCGGCAGGTTCGACAGCGTGAAGACCACGGTGAGCGCGGTGCGCGTGTCGAGGAGGCCCGCGGTCTGCGCGATCACGTAGATCGGCACCAGCGCGCCGACGGCCGGCATCATCTTGGTGGAGAGCATCCACATCAGGATGTCGCGCGTGCGCTTCGTGCGGAAGAAGGCCATCGAGTACGCGGCCGGCGCGGCGATCGCGAGGCCGACGATCGTGGAGCCGATGCTCGTGATCAGCGAGTTCTTCGCGAACAGCAGATAGTCGCTGCGGCGCTGTACCTCGGTGAAGTTGTCGAGTGTGGGCTCGAAGAAGAAGAGCGGCGGCACGTGGATCGCCTGCAGCTCGGTCTTGAACGAGGTCAGCACCAGCCAGCCGAGCGGGAAGAACAGCAGCAGGGTGACGATCCACGCGCCGACGGTGCGCAGGATCAGGGGGAGGCGGCTTTCGTCCATGGCGTCCGTCCCTTCAATCGAGGTTCTTGCCGATGATGCGGATCAGGAAGGCCGCCACGATGTTGGCCAGCACCACCGCGAACAGCGCGCCTGCGGAGGCCACGCCCACGTCGAAGTTCATCAGCGACTGCTTGAAGATCATGTACGTGAGGTTCGTGCTCTCGTTGCCGGGGCCGCCGGCGGTGGTGATCGCGATCTCGGCGAACACGGAGAGCAGGAAGATCATCTCGATCATGATCACCACCGCCATCGGCCGCGCGAGGTGCGGCAGCGTGAGATAGCCGAAGCGCTGGACGGCGGTCGCACCATCCATGCGCGCGGCTTCCATCTGCTCGCGGTCGAGCGACTGCAGCGAGGTGATGAAGATCAGGCAGGCGAAGGGCAGCCACTGCCACGCGACCATGATGATCACGGAGAAGAGCGGCAGGTCGGTGAGCCAGTCCACCGGCTCCGCGCCGAACGTGCGCCACACGTCGGCGAGGACCCCGTAGATCGGGTTCATCATCATGTGCTTCCACAGCAGCGCGTTCACCGTGGGCATGACGAAGAACGGCGAGATCAGCAGCACCCGCACGATGCCGCGCCCCGGGAAGGGCTCGTTGACCAGCAGCGCGAGCGCGACGCCGAGCACCACCGTGATGACGATCACGCTGCCGATCAGCACCAGCGTGTTCCACACCGCGGGCCAGAAGTCCGGGTCGGTGACGAAGTAGTGGAAGTTCTCGATCCCGTTGAACGTGCGCTCGCCGGGCTGCATCAGGTTGTAGTTGACGAACGAAAAGTAGATCGACATCAACAGCGGCGCGAGCATCCACAGCACGAGGACCGCGACGGCTGGCGCCATCAACGCGCGAGGCAGCAGGCGGTTCATGGACGAGTCCCTTGGCTCGGTCGGGAGCTGCCGCGGAACCGGCTTCGCCGGTCCGCTGGCTGCGCCCCCAGCAGGGGGGTGGAGGAGCGACATGAAATGCGCGGAGCCTGGGGGGTTACTTGTAGTACCCGGCCTTCTTCATCTCGCGCTCTGCGGTGGTCTGAGAGGTCTTCAGCGCCTGGTCGACCGTGACCTTGCCCGAGAGCGCCGCGCTCATCTGCTGGCCGACCGCAACGCCGATGGCCTGGAACTCCGGAATCGCCGCGTATTGCACGCCGACGTACGGCGACTTGGGCAGCGTGCTGTCGTTCGGGTTGGCGGTGTCGATGGCCTTCTTCTCGGCTTCGGCGAAACGCGCGGCCTTGATGAACTCCGGCGTGGCGTAGGTCGACTTGCGCGTGCCGGTCGGCACCGAGCCCCAGCCCTCTTCCTTCGCAACCAGCTTGATGTAGTCCTTCGATGTCGCCCACTTGATGAAGGTCTGTGCCGCATCGACTTTCTGCGAGCCGGCCGGAATCGCGAGCGCCCAGGCCCAGAGCCAGTTCGCGCCCTTCGGCGTCACGGCGGTCGGCGCCTGCGCGAACGCGACCTTGTCGGCCACCTTCGACTGCTTCGGGTCGCTCACGAAAGAGGCCGCGATGGTCGCATCCACCCACATGCCGCACTTGCCCTCGTTGAAGAGCGCGAGGTTCTCGTTGAAGCTGTTGGCCGATGCGCCGGGCGGGCCGTAGGCCTTCATCAGGTCCACGTAGAAGCTGATCGCGTCATGCCAGGGCTTGCTGTCGATCTGCGGCTTCCAGCTCATGTCGAACCACTGGCCGCCGTTGGTGTTGACCATGGTGGTCAGCAGCGCCATGTTGTCGCCCCAGCCCGGCTTGCCGCGCAGGCAGATGCCGTAGACACCATTCTTCGGGTCGTGGATCTTGCCGGCGAGCTCTTTCACCTGAGTCCAGGTGGGCTGCTCGGGCATCTGGAAGCCGACCTTGTCCGCGAGGTCCTTGCGGTACATGAGCATCGAGCTTTCGCCATAGAACGGCGCGGCATAGAGCTTGCCGTCGGCGGAGAGGCCGTTGCGCATCGCCGGCAGCAGGTCGTCGACGTCATAGGCGGCGTCGGTGGCGATCGGAACCAGCCATCCCTTCTTGGCCCAGATCGGCGTTTCGTACATGCCGATGGTCATCACGTCGAACTGACCGCCCTTGGTGGCGATATCGGTCGTCACGCGCTGGCGCAACGTGCCTTCCTCCAGCGTGACCCATTTGAGCTTGATGTCGGGATTGGCCTGCTCGAAGAACTTGGTGAGCTTCTGCATCTCGATCATGTGGCCGTTGTTCACGGTCGCGATGACCAGTTCGGTGGCGGCATGCGCCAAGCCCGTGCCCGCAATCGCGAGCGCCAGGCCCGCCTTCAGAAAACGCTTCATGTTTGTCTCCTTGGGTTCGCGACGACGGCGGGTCGCCGTGACCGGATTCTGGAGACTGCGAATTGCGGGCTTGGTACTCGGATTGCCTCTATCGATACTCAGATGCACCGATTGATTGGTGACTTCCCTAGCACGAGCAAGCAGGGATGTACCAAAGACTCGATCGTCGGCGTCAGGCGGCTTGCAGGGAAGGCGAGCGGTCGCCCAGGCGGCTGCTCCATGCGGCCAGGGCCAGCGCGCAGAGCGTGATGGCGGCGCCTGCCCACGGCAGATCCGCCAGCGGCGTGCCGGCCGCGAGCATGCCGCTGCCGATCCAGGCGCCGGTCGCATTGCCGAAGTTGAAGGCGCCCTGGTTCAAGGTGGAGGCGAGATTGGGCGCGGCGCTCGCATGCTGGACGATGAGCGTCTGCAGGAGCGGTACGAGCGCGAAGGACAGCGTGGTCCACAGCAGCATCATCACGACCGTCGTTGCGCGCATCGGCAGCACGAAGTGCATCAGCGCGAGCACCAGCGCGTTGAGTCCCAGCACCAGCAGCAAGGAAGGCACGAGTCGGCGGTCGCCGAGCCGTCCGCCGACGGTGCTGCCGATAGTGAGTCCGACGCCGAGCAGAAGCAGGATCGGTGCAACCGCCGCCGTCGAGAAGCCGCTCACCTGCGTGAGCAGCGGCGCGATGTAGGTGAAGACGACGAAGAGGCTCGCCGAGGCCAGTGCGCTGGTCGCGAGCGCCAGCAGCACGCGGCCGTCCGCCAGCACGGCGAATTCGCTCAGGATGTTGCCCTTCTGCATCTCGATGTGCCGCGGCAGCAGTGCAACCAGCGAGACGACCGCCGCCAGTGCGATCAGCACGATGGCCGCGAAGGTCATGCGCCAACCGTAGTGCTCGCCGATGATGCGTCCGAGCGGCACGCCCAGCACGTTGGCGAGCGTGAGGCCGGTGAACATCAGCGCGATGGCCTGCGCGCGCTTGTTGGGCGCGACCAGCCCGGCGGCGACGACCGAGCCGATGCCGAAGAAAGTGCCGTGGGCGAGGGCGGTGACCACGCGCGCGGCCATCAGCAGCCCATAGTTCGGCGCCAGCGCGCACAGCAGATTGCCCAGCACGAACAGCGAGGCCAGCGCAATCAGCGTGGCCTTGCGGGGCAACCTGGCGGTTGCCACCGCGAAGATCGGCGCGCCGACGACCACGCCCATGGCGTAGCCGGTGACCAGCAAGCCCGCCTGCGAAAGCGTGACGCCGAGGTCGAGCGCCATGTCGGGCAAGAGCCCCATCACGACGAATTCGCTGGTGCCGATCGCGAAGGCCGCGGCGGCGAGCGCCAGCAGGGCGATGGGCGTGCGGGAAGAAGGGGTGGGCGGCGTCTCGGCGGGGGCGGTCATTCGGTCGGGCTAACTAGGGTTAACCCTGATTATCCCGGGAGCCGCTCCGATGTGGCTGGCAAAAGGGCATTCCGGCGGAACTCCGTTGCATAAAACAACAGCGCGACCACCGCGAAGCCGCCTCCCAGCAGGCTCAGCCCGTTCCAGCCATGGAAGGCATAGACGGCCGCTGCCAGCCCGGAGGCCACCGCCGCGCACAGAAAGATGAAAGTGAGAAAGAGCCCGTTGAGCCGCCCTCGCAGCTCGGGTGCGAGCACGTAGAGGCTGCGCAGGCTGAGCACATTGCAGAGCTGCACGGCACCATCGAGCAGGACGCCGGCCGCGACCAATGCGGTCAGCGACCTGAAATGCACGCCGACGGCGCCCAGCGCGAAGGACAGCAGCGCGGCGGTCATGGCCCAGCCGGTCGCCGGCCGCGTCAGGCCCCGATCCGCCAGGCGGCCGGCCCATGGCGCGGCAAGCGCGCCGGCCGCACCCGCCAGCGCGAAGAGCGCGATGCCGGCTTGTCCCATGCCGAACTCGTGCGCGAGCGCCAGCGGCACCGCGGTCCAGAACGCCTGGAAGCCCGCGAACATCATCCCCTGGTAGAAGGCCCGGCGCCGGAGCAGCGGCGTGCGCCAGACGATGCCCGGCAGCGATGCCATCGTGCGTGCATAGCCGAACGACGCGTGCGGCCGGCGCTGCGGCAGCGCCCGCCAGAGCACGAGGGCGAGAAGGGCAATCAGCACCGCGGAGATCGCGAACACCGCGCGCCACCCGAGCGCCGAAGCCACGACGCTGGAGAAAGGCCGCGCGAGCATGATGCCGGCCAGCAGCCCCGCCATGATGTTGCCGACCACCTTGCCCCGCGTCGCTTCGGGCACCAGATGCGAGGCCAGCGGAACCAGCACTTGCGCAGCCACCGCGCAGGTCCCGACCAGGAAGGACGCGGCGAGAAAGGTTGCCGCGGAATTCGACAGCGCGATCCCCACCAGCCCCAGCACCGCGCCGGTCATCGCGAAGATGATCAGCCGGCGGTTCTCCACCACGTCGGCGAGCGGCACCAGCAGCAGCAGGCCGGTGCCGTAGCCCAGCTGTGTCAGGGTCATGATCAGCCCCGCAAGGCCCGCATGGAGTTGCAGCGTCGCGGCGATCGGCCCGATCAGCGGTTGCGCGAAGTAGATGTTGGCGACGCAGAGGCCGCATGCCACGGCGAACAGAAGCGTGAGGCCGGTGGAGAGTCCGGCGGGGGCGGGTGCGTGGGTGTGCGGCAAGACGGGCTCTTTCGGTTCTTTTAGGGGTTAACCCGAGGGCCCGGCACCTTAGCACTTCTGTCGCCTGCGTGCAGGGCGCCGGCCGGCATACAGCGAATGGCGCATGGCTCGCCGCGGGCGACGCGGCCACACTGCGTGTGCGCCGGCGGCGGCGCATTCAGGACGAAAGGGGGCGCCTCGTGTCGAAGAACATCATCTTCTGCGCCGACGGCACATGGAATGGACTGGGACAGGGCGATGGCCAGGAGGTGCAGGCCGATGCCACCAACGTGCTGCGCCTGTTCGCCGCGCTCGACGGTGACGTCACCGCCGATTCGCTGCGCAAGCAGGACGAGCAGGAGAAGGTCGCCGCCGGTCCGGACGCCAAGGTCACGCAGATCGCCAAGTACCTGCACGGCGTCGGCGATTCGCAGAACGTCATCCGCAAGATCCTCGGCGGTGTCTTCGGCGAGGGCTTCATCGAGCGCATCGTGCGCGGCTATACGTTCATCTCGCGCAACTACGCGCCGGACGACCGCATCTACCTGGTCGGCTTCAGCCGCGGTGCCTATACGGTGCGGGCACTGGCCGGGATGATCGCCAAGATGGGCTTGCTGCCGCAGGACGCGATGCGCGGCGACGACGGCGCCTACGACCCCGAGAAGGCCTACAGGCTCGGCATCTTCGTGTGGGCGCGCTATCGCAGGCTGATGGGCAAGCAGAGCACGCTGCTCGGCTACCTGGAAGAATTCAAGTCCGAGACGATCGACCTGAACCGGCTGATGCAGAACGTCGGCATCGAGGCCGTCGCCGTCTGGGACACCGTCGGCGCGCTCGGCGTACCGACCTACGACCTGGCCGATGCCTCGAAGGTGGACATCTTCGAATTCGCGGACCGGGCGTTGTCGGTCAAGGTGAAATCGGGCTTCCATGCGCTCGCGATCGACGAGCAGCGCAGCGACTTCGAGCCGACCTTGTGGGACGACCGTGACGGCATCCAGCAGCGATGGTTCGCCGGCGCGCATGCCGACGTCGGTGGCGGCTACCCGACCTGGGACCTGGCGACCCTGTCGTTCGACTGGATGGTCGCGCGCCTGCAGGGCAGCGGCGTCGCGATGTCGCCGCAATACAAGGCGACCGACCCCTTCACCTTCGGTCCGATCCATACCCCGTATCGCGACCCGCCCTTCGACGTCCGGCCGCATGCGCCGCGCGTGCTCCCGGCGAATGCGCTGTTCCATCCGAGCGTGCAGGCGTATCTCGCGCAGTTCGCGGCCTACCAGCCGCCATCGAATCTCGCGCCGTTGCTCAATGGCCGGCAACTCGATCCGAGATTTGTCAAGGCGTAGGGAGTCGACGCCTCCATGCGTTGACTGAGGTACTTTCCGGCAACTCCATCCTGAAGGGCATCTCAATGGCCAAGTACAAGTTCGTGAACACGTTGAGCTTCGGCGACATCTTCGTGCAGGCACTGATCTGGGCCATCCTGATCGTGATCACCTTCGGGCTCGCCACGCCTTTCTTCGCCTACTACTTTTTGAAGCTGATCATCAACAACACCGAACTTCACGAGGTCTGAACGCCTCGGGCGCAGAATCCACGACCATGAAGAAACTGATCACAGCGGCCGTGCTGGCCCTCGCCGGCCTGACGGGCTCCGGGACGGCGATGGCCCAGTGGCACAACAGCCCGCAGTTCGATCGCGACCTGCATTTCTGCAGCCGGAGCCACAACTTCGAGCGCTGCATGTGGGATCGCGGCTGGCAGCGTGGCCAGGGAAGGCGCTGGGTGCGTCGCGGGCCGGGCCAGAACTGGCACCAGCCTCCACCGCCGAACTGGCACCAGCCGCCGCCTCCACGCCGCAACCAGCCGAGGCTGAGCGACATGCAGCGGCGCGCGCTGGAGAACTGCAACTTCCTGCCGCCGGCCGATCAACCGAGGTGCCGCGCCACCGTCTGGTCGACGGTGCACTGAAGGCCGATGCCGGCGAGGGCCGGCTCCGGGCTGGGACAATGCGGGGAACAAAGCGTTTTCGAGTTTCCCGATGATCGACAAGGATCAACCCAATCAACCGCTCGCCGCGATGCGTGTGAGCGTGGCGCCGATGATGGACTGGACGGACCGCCACTGCCGCTACTTCCATCGCCTCCTCACGCGCCGCGCGCTGCTCTACACCGAGATGGTGACGACGGGCGCGCTGATCCATGGCGACGTTCCGCGCCATCTGCGCTTCAACACCGAAGAGCATCCGGTCGCCCTGCAGCTCGGCGGCAGCGAGCCCGCGGATCTCGCGCAGTGCGCGAAGCTGGGGCAGGAATGGGGCTACGACGAGATCAACATCAACTGCGGCTGCCCGAGTGAACGGGTCCAGCGTGGCGCCTTCGGTGCCTGCCTGATGAACGAGCCGGACCTCGTCGCCGACTGCGTGAAGGCGATGGTCGATGCGGTGGATGTGCCGGTCACGGTCAAGCACCGCATCGGCATCGACAAGGTCGAGAGCTACGAATTCGTGCGCGACTTCATTGGCAAGGTGAGCGAGGCGGGGTGCGACACCTTCATCGTCCACGCGCGCAATGCGTGGCTCAAGGGCCTGTCGCCGAAGCAGAACCGTGAAGTGCCGCCGCTTCGCTACGAGATCGTGCATCGGCTGAAGCACGAGTTTCCGGCGCTGCGGATTTCGATCAACGGCGGGCTGAACGACAACGCCGAAATGTACGCGCACCTGCGCCTTCTCGATGGCGTGATGATCGGGCGCGAGGCCTATCACAACCCCTGGTGGCTCGCGCAGTGGGATGCAGCCTTCTTCGGCGAGGCGCCTTCCACGCTCACGCGCGAAGAAATCGAAGAGCAGATGTGCGACTACATGGTCCGCGAAGCCTCCGAGCACGGGACCCCGTGGTCGAACATCGCGCGCCACATGCTCGGGCTTCGCAATGGCCTTCCCGGTGCACGCCGCTGGCGACAGGTGTGGAGCGATCATCGGCTCAAGTCGCACGCGCCGCACGAAGTCATGGCGATCGCGCGCGAGCCAGCCGCGCAGGCGGCCTGAGGCGCGCGGTTCCGATCAGGCCGCCATGAGGTGTGCCTCGGGCACGTCTTCGATCGTGGTGCGGCGAAGTTCGCGCCGCTCGCTGATGTCGTAGCGCCGTCCGCGGTGGAGCGTGCTGCGGTTGTCCCACATCACGAGGTCGTGCACCTGCCATTCGTGGCGGTAGACATGTTCGCGCTGCGTGGCGTGTTCCAGCAGGTCCTGCAGGTACATGCGGCCTTCCGCGATCGGCCAGCCGATGATCTCCCGCGCATGCACGCCGACGAAGAGCAGCTTGCGCCCTGAGCCCGGATGCGTCTGCACCAGCGGCCACACCGCGGGCGGGATGGTCTTCTTCTGATCGTCGGTATAGGCATCGTCGCCCAGCAGGATGCGCGTGTGCAGCGCGAAATGTTCTGCGCTGAGGCCTTCGACCTCGGCCCGGGTGCGCTCGGGCAGGGTGTCGTACGCCGCGCGCAGGTCGGCGAATTCCGTGGTGCCGCCCCAACTCGGAAGAACGAGCGCATGCAGCATCGAATAGGCGGCGCGTGGGTTCTGGAACGAACTGTCGCTGTGCCAGAGCTGATTGGCGAAGTTCGAGAGGTTCTTGGGCGAATCGCGTCGCGCGACATTGCCTTGCGCGTCGACATTGGAGATGTCGATCAGGCGCTCGTCGTCGAGTCGTTCCTGCCGCTTGAACACCTTCTTGAGGCCGAGATCCAGCGGGCCGAAGGACTTGGCGAAGTCGATCTGCTGCTGGCCGGTGAGCGCCTGGCCGCGCCAGACGAGCACGGCGTATTCGTTCATGGCTGCGTTGATCTGCCGCACCTCCGTGTCGGAAAGTGGGCGCGTGATGTCGATGCCGCTGGCCTCGGCGACGAAGACTGGATGGAGGGGTTTGAGCAGGAGGGACATGGTTTGCGGAGGATTGGATCGTTGAGAGCGCTCACTCGGACTGGATGCCGGCTTCATTGATGACGCGCGCCCAACGGGTCATTTCGGATTGCACGAAGGCGTCGAACTGCTGGGGCGTGGAAGCGACGACCTCCATGCCCTGTTCCTCGATGCGCTTTCGCATCTCGGGGTTGCGCAACACTTTTTCGGTGTCCTGCTGGATCTTCTGGACGATGGTGCGCGGCGTTCCGTGGGGCGCGACGAAGCCCAGCAGTGCGTTGACGTTGAAGCCGGGGATCGTCTCCGCGACCGTCGGATAGTTGAACCCTTCGACGCGCTTCGGGCCCATCGTCGCGATCATCTTCATGCGCCCGGCCTTCACGAACGGGAGGACGGACAGGAACGGGTCGACCACGATGTCGATGCGCCCGCCCATGAGTTCCGTGTGCGCGGGAGCGCTTCCCTTGAAGGGCGAGTGGAGCATGTCGAAGCCCGCTTCGCGCTTGAGCAATTCGGCGCCGAGGTGGGTCGTGCTCCCGGCCCCCGGGGTGCCGTAGGTCAGCTTGCCGGGGTTCTTTTTGGCGTAGGCGATGAGCTCCGCCAGCGTGTTGAAGGGCGCATCCGGGCGGGCGACGATGGCCAGTTGCAGGTTTGCGATCTGCGTGATGCCCTGGAGGTCCTTGACGGTGTCGTAGGGCAGCGTCTTGCGCAGGGACGGATTCACGGCAAAGGAGGAGTTCACCATCCCGATGGTCAGGCCGTCCGGCGGTGCCTTGGCGACGAAGTCGACGCCGATCGCGGTGCCTGCGCCGGGCTTGTAGTCGACGAGCACCGGCTGGCCCCACATCTCCTGCAATTTCTGGGCGATCAGTCGGCCGACGGTGTCGGTCGGTCCGCCAGGCGCGAAGGGAATGATGATCTTCACGGGCCCCTTCGGAAAATCCTGGGCGGCGGCGTTGAATCCGATGCCCAGGCCTGCGGCCATCAGGGTGCCCGTCAGGAGGAACCCGCGACGGGATGTGGGAGTTGCTTGTCTCGTCATGATGATTTTATGGAACAGTGTTTTGAAATAATAGCGAACACTTGACCTGCGTCAACGACTTTTTGAGAAAATATGAAACATCGTTTTGAAAGATGGGTGTGCCAATGCCAATGACCGATCCTGTGGGCGGTTCCGCGAAGGACGAAGTGACCGCATTGGCGCGGGGGCTGGCCCTGCTCAAGGTCGTCGGCGACGCGGCCGGTCCGCTCAGCAACCGTGACCTGGCCGATGCAACGGGCATCCCCAAGGCCACTGTTTCGCGGCTCGCCGCAACGCTGGTGGCCAATGGCTATCTGAGGCAGTCGGCCGATACCGAGCGCTTCACTCTCGGCCCGGCGCTGCTCGACATGAGCACCCGGTACCTGCGGCACTTCGATCTGCGTTCACTGGCGCGGCCGCACCTCACCGCCTTGGCCGAGTTCGCGGGTGCCAGCGTTCACGTGGGGGTGCGCGATGAACTCGACATGCTCATCATCGATTCGATCCGGCCGCGCACGGCACTCATCACCTCGCGCATCGAAGTCGGTTCGCGCATGACGATCGCGACTTCGGCAGCGGGGCGCGCGTATCTCGCGGCGCTGCCTCCAGCAGAGCGAGACGACCTGCTCGGCCAGATCAGGCTTGCGAGCGGCGAAAACTGGGCCGAACTGGAGCCGCGGATCATGGCCGGCATCGAAGAGCACGCGCGGCTGGGGTACTGCGCTTCGTTCGGGGAATGGCACCCGCACATTCATGCGCTGGGCTTCGCGCTTCGCGGGCCGCGCGGCGAACGCTACGCGGTGAGCTGCGGGGGGCCGGCCTATCTGCTGCCCAGGGAGGCGATGGTCGGACGCATCGCGCCGCGCCTGCTCGAAACCGTGCAGCAGATCAACGCCGAGATGGGGATCGCCGCCCCCGAGGCCGGCTGATCGCGGTCAGCCCGCGGCTTCGAGGCCGTTGCGGAAGTGCTGCTGCATGCGGGCCATCGCGCTCGCCGAATCGCGTTCCTTGATGGCGGCCATGACCGCGCGGTGCTCCTTCAGCGACTCGCTGATGCGCCCCGACTTGAGCAGGGAGTTGTGGCGATTGAGCTTCATCACCTTGCGCAGGTCGGCCACCACCTGGTCGCGCCAGCGGTTGTTGGCGATCGCGAGCAGGCGCATGTGGAAGCGCTCGTTGATCGCGAAGAAGTTCTCGCGGTCCACATGGCCCGGCCGTGCCGCGGTTTCGAGCTCGGCATGGAGCGCCTCGAGTTCGTTCAGTTCGGCCTCGGTGGCGCGCTCGGCGACCACGCCGGCGGCGTCGCTCTCCAGCAGGCTCAGCAGGTGATAGACGTCGGCCAGGTCCTTGTCCGAGACCTCGGTGACATAGGCGCCGCGGCGGACCTTCATCGTTACCAGGCCTTCGGCCGCCAGGACCTTCAGTGCCTCGCGCAAGGGCGTGCGGCTGATGCCGTATTCCTCGGCCAGCTTGAGTTCGTCGATCCAGCTTCCCGGTTCGAGCTCTCGTTTGAAGATGCGCTGGCGAAGGAGCTCGGCGACTTCTTCGTAGAGCGCACGAGGGGTGAGGGTGGCGGCTGACATGGTTAGGACTGTAACCCAAATTTTGGGTTTGAATTAATAATTACGGATCGGTTAGACTCGGGTTATTCCGAGCAGCGCCACTGTGCGCGACCTCCCCCAGACCCGACCGACCACCAGAAAAACGGCGCCATGAGCAAACCCGAACCGCAATTTTCCAACGCCACCCTCGAAGCCTGGACCAAGGCCGCCACCAAGTCGGCGCCGGGCGGGGATGTGAATGCATTGAACTGGATCACGCCGGACGGCATCACCGTCAAGCCGCTCTACACGGCAGCCGATCTTCAGGGTCTGAAGTACACCGACACGCTGCCCGGTTTCGAGCCCTACCTGCGCGGCCCGCAGGCAACGATGTATGCGGTGCGCCCATGGACCATCCGCCAGTACGCCGGCTTCTCGACCGCCGAGGAATCGAACGCCTTCTACCGCAAGGCGCTCGCCGCCGGCGGGCAGGGCGTGAGCGTGGCCTTCGACCTCGCCACGCACCGCGGCTACGACAGCGACCATCCGCGCGTGACCGGCGACGTGGGCAAGGCCGGCGTGGCCATCGACTCGGTCGAGGACATGAAGATCCTCTTCGACCAGATCCCGCTCGACAAGGTCAGCGTCTCGATGACCATGAACGGCGCGGTCCTGCCGGTGCTCGCGGGCTACGTGGTCGCGGCGGAAGAGCAGGGCGTGCCGCAGGACAAGCTCAGCGGCACCATCCAGAACGACATCCTCAAGGAGTTCATGGTCCGCAACACCTACATCTTCCCGCCCGAGCCGTCGATGCGAATCATCGGCGACATCATCGAGTACACGGCCAAGAACATGCCGAAGTTCAACTCGATCTCGATCAGCGGCTACCACATGCAGGAAGCTGGTGCCAACCAGGCGCTGGAACTGGCCTTCACGCTCGCGGACGGCAAGGAATACGTGAAGACCGCGCTGGCCAAGGGCCTCGACGTGGATGACTTCGCGGGTCGGCTCAGCTTCTTCTGGGCCATCGGCATGAACTTCTACCTTGAAGTCGCCAAGATGCGCGCCGGGCGCCTGCTGTGGTGCCGGATCATGAAGGAGTTCGAGCCCAAGAACCCCAAGAGCCTCATGCTGCGCACGCACTGCCAGACCTCCGGCTGGTCGCTCACCGAGCAGGACCCGTACAACAACGTCGTGCGCACCACCATCGAGGCGATGGCTGCGGTGTTCGGCGGCACGCAGAGCCTGCACACCAACGCGCTCGACGAAGCGATCGCGCTGCCGACCGAATTCAGCGCCCGCATCGCGCGCAACACGCAGCTCATCATCCAGGAAGAGACGCACATCACGAACGTGATCGACCCATGGGCCGGCAGCTACATGATGGAGAAGCTCACGCAGGACATGGCCGACGCCGCCTGGAAGATCATCGAGGAGGTCGAGGCCATGGGCGGCATGACCCGCGCGGTCGACAGCGGCTGGGCCAAGCTCAAGATCGAGGCGGCCGCGGCCGACAAGCAGGCGCGCATCGATTCGGGCAAGGACGTGATCGTGGGCGTCAACAAGTACAAGCTCAAGGATGAGGACACGCACGACATCCTGGAGATCGACAACGTCAAGGTCAGAGAAAGCCAGATCGCGCGGCTCAACGCGATCCGCGGGAAGCGCGACGGCGCGGCGGTGCAGGCGGCGCTCGATGCGCTCACCGCAGCGGCTGAAAGCGGGCAGGGCAACCTGCTCGACCTGAGCATCAAGGCGGTGCGCCTGCGAGCCACAGTCGGCGAAGTCAGCGATGCGCTCGAAAAGGTCTATGGCCGCCATCGTGCCGATACGCAAAAGGTCACCGGCGTCTATGCGGCCGCGTACGACTCTGCCGAAGGCTGGGAAGCGCTCCAGAAAGAGATCGCCGCTTTCGCCGAAGAGCAGGGCCGCCGTCCGCGCGTGATGATCTCCAAGCTCGGGCAGGACGGCCACGACCGTGGCGCCAAGGTCGTCGCCACCGCCTTCGCCGACCTCGGCTTCGACGTCGACATGGGCCCGCTCTTCCAGACCCCCGAGGAGTGTGCGCGCCAGGCCATCGAGAACGACGTGCACGCCGTGGGCGTGAGCACGCTCGCCGCGGGGCACAAGACGCTGGTGCCGGCGATCATCGAAGAGCTGAAGAAGCAAGGCGCCGACGACATCATCGTGTTCGTGGGCGGCGTGATCCCGCGCCAGGACTACGAATTCCTGTACGACGCCGGCGTGAAGGGCATCTATGGCCCGGGCACGCCGATCCCGGCGAGCGCCAAGGACGTGCTGGAGCAGATCCGCGCGGCGGTCGCGGCCTGACATGTCGCTTCGAACACCGGTCACGGCCGAAGCGCTGGTGACGTCGGAAGGGCCTGCGCAGCGGCGCGCGATCGCCAAGACGATCACGTTGCTCGAAAGCACCCGTGCCGACCACCGCGCTCAGGCCGACGAACTGCTCACCGCCTTGCTGCCGCACACGGGCCAGTCGTTCAGGCTCGGCATCTCGGGCGTGCCGGGCGTCGGCAAGTCGACCTTCATCGAGGCCCTCGGGCTGTACCTGATCGGGCGCGGGCATCGTGTGGCGGTGCTGACGATCGATCCTTCGTCGACGGTCTCCGGCGGCTCCATCCTCGGCGACAAGACGCGCATGGAAAAGCTCTCGGTCGACGAGCGCGCCTACATCCGGCCCAGCCCTTCGTCGGGCACGCTCGGCGGCGTGGCCGAGAAGACGCGCGAGGCGATGCTGGTGTGCGAGGCCGCCGGCTACGACATCGTGATCGTCGAGACGGTCGGCGTCGGCCAGAGCGAAACCGCGGTCTCGGGCATGACGGATATGTTCGTGCTGCTGCAACTGCCGAATGCCGGCGACGATCTCCAGGCGATCAAGAAGGGCGTGATGGAGCTCGCCGATCTGGTCGTCATCAACAAGGCCGATCTCGACAAGGATGCCGCGACGCGCGCGCAGGCGCAGATCACTTCGGCGCTGCGGCTCTTCGGCCATCACGGCAATCCGGCGCATGCGCAGGTGGTCCATGGGTCGCATGGCGGGCATGGCACCACCACGCCGGAAGCCCAGTGGCAGCCCAAGGTCATCCAACTCAGCGCGCTGGTCGGTACCGGTGTCGATGCCTTCTGGGACGCCGTCCTCGAATTCAAGTCCCTGCAGACCGCCAACGGCCGACTCGCGGCGCGGCGCGAGAAGCAGTCGCTCGCCTGGATGTGGGAGCGCATCGACGCCGGCCTCAAGCAGGCGTTCCGCCAGCATCCGGCCGTGCGCGAGCTGCTGCCGCAAGCCATCGCGCAGGTCGCGGCGGGCACGCTTCCCGCGTCGACCGCCGCGCGCAATCTTCTGGCGTCGCAGGCTGGACAGGCGTAGCCTGCCGCCCATGCCCAATGCCAAGAACCCGATACCCGACAAGATCAACTCCGACCCCCATCAAGCCATGAAAGAAATCCTCGAAGAACTCGAAAAGCGCCGCGAGCAGGCACGCCTCGGCGGCGGACAGAAACGCATCGATTCGCAGCACGCCAAGGGCAAGCTCACCGCGCGCGAGCGCATCGAGCTCCTGCTCGACGACAACACCTTCGAAGAGTGGGACATGTTCGTCGAGCACCGCTCCAGCGACTTCGGCATGGCCGACAACAAGATCCCGGGCGACGGCGTGGTCACCGGCTACGGGATGATCAATGGCCGGCTCGTCTTCGTCTTCAGCCAGGACTTCACTGTCTTCGGCGGTGCGCTGAGCGAAGCGCATGCCGAGAAGATCTGCAAGGTGATGGACCAGGCCATGAAGGTTGGTGCGCCCGTGATTGGCCTCAACGACTCGGGCGGCGCGCGCATCCAGGAAGGCGTGGCCTCGCTGGGCGGCTATGCCGAGGTGTTCCAGCGCAACGTGATGGCCTCGGGCGTGGTGCCGCAGATCAGCATGATCATGGGTCCCTGCGCGGGCGGCGCGGTGTATTCGCCCGCCATGACCGACTTCATCTTCATGGTCAAGGACAGTTCCTACATGTTCGTGACCGGCCCCGAGGTGGTGAAGACGGTGACGCACGAGGATGTGACCGCCGAGGAACTCGGTGGCGCCTCCACGCACACTTCCAAGAGCGGCGTCGCGGACATGGCGTTCGAGAACGACGTCGAGGCGCTGATGATGCTGCGCCGCCTTTACAACTACCTGCCGCTCAACAACCGCGAGAAGCCGCCGGTGCGGCCGAGCGGCGATCCGGCCGACCGCGCGGACCTGTCGCTCGACACCCTGGTGCCCGACAACCCGAACAAGCCGTACGACATGAAGGAGCTGATCCTGAAGGTGGTCGACGACGGCGACTTCTTCGAACTGCAGCCCGACTACGCGAAGAACATCGTGATCGGCTTCGCGCGCATGGAAGGGCAGAGCATCGGCATCGTCGCGAACCAGCCGCTGGTGCTCGCCGGGTGCCTGGACATCAAGTCGTCGATCAAGGCGGCGCGCTTCGTGCGCTTCTGCGATGCATTCAACATCCCGGTCGTCACCTTCGTGGACGTACCCGGCTTCATGCCCGGCACCAGCCAGGAGTACGGCGGCATCATCAAGCACGGCGCGAAGCTGCTCTATGCGTACGCCGAATGCACGGTGCCGAAGATCACCGTCATCACGCGCAAGGCCTACGGCGGCGCGTACGACGTGATGGCCTCGAAGCACCTGCGCGGCGACGTCAACCTCGCCTGGCCGCGCGCCGAGATCGCGGTGATGGGCGCGAAGGGTGCGGTGGAGATCATCTTCCGCGAAGACAAGAACGACCCCGAGAAGCTCGCCGCGCGCGAAGCCGAATACAAGGCGCGCTTCGCCAATCCGTTCGTGGCTGGCGCTCGTGGCTACATCGACGACGTGATCCTGCCGAGCGAAACCCGCAAGCGAATCTGCCGCAGCCTCGTGATGCTGCGCGAGAAGAAACTTGAGAACCCGTGGCGCAAGCACGGCAACATTCCCCTCTGAGCGTGCGAGAGAGAAAGAACATGTTCAAGAAAATTTTGATCGCCAACCGCGGAGAGATTGCCTGCCGCGTCATCAAGACGGCGAAGAAGATGGGCATCCTCACGGTGGCCGTCTATTCCGATGCCGACAAGGAAGCGCGCCACGTCGAACTGGCTGATGAGGCGGTTCACATCGGCGCCTCGCCGAGCCGCGAAAGCTACCTGCAGGCCGACCGGATCATCGCGGCCTGCAAGAAGACCGGCGCCGAGGCGGTGCATCCCGGGTACGGCTTCCTGTCCGAGAACGAAGCCTTCGCGCGCAAGGTGGAAGAGGAAGGCATCGTCTTCATCGGCCCCAAGCACTATTCGATCGCAGCCATGGGCGACAAGATCGCTTCCAAGAAGCTTGCGGGCGAAGCCAAGGTCAACACGATCCCCGGTTGGAACGATGCCATCGACTCGGCCGAACGCGCGGTCGAGATCGCCAAGGACATCGGCTACCCGGTGATGATCAAGGCATCGGCCGGCGGCGGCGGCAAGGGCCTGCGCGTGGCCTTCAACGACAAGGACGCGTTCGAGGGCTTCACCTCGTGCCGCAACGAGGCGCGCAACAGCTTCGGCGACGACCGCGTCTTCATCGAGAAGTTCGTCGAGGAGCCGCGGCACATCGAGATCCAGGTGCTCGGTGATGCGCACGGCAACGTGATCTATCTGAACGAACGCGAGTGCTCGATCCAGCGCCGCCACCAGAAGGTGATCGAGGAGGCACCGTCGCCGTTCATCAGCGATGCGACGCGCAAGGCCATGGGCGAGCAGGCGGTGGCGCTGGCCAAGGCCGTGAAGTACCAGAGCGCGGGCACGGTGGAGTTCGTGGTTGGCAAGGACCAGAGCTTCTACTTCCTCGAAATGAACACGCGGCTGCAGGTGGAGCATCCGGTGACCGAGGCCATCACCGGCCTGGACCTGGTCGAACTGATGATCCGAGTCGCCGCGGGCGAGAAGCTGCCGCTCGCGCAGCAAGATGTAAAGCGCAACGGCTGGGCGATCGAATGCCGTATCAATGCGGAAGATCCGTTCCGCAACTTTTTGCCGTCGACGGGGCGCCTGGTGCGCTTCCAGCCGCCGAAGGAGACGATGTTCTCGGCCGACACCGAGCACCTGTACGGCGTGCGGGTCGACACCGGCGTGTACGACGGCGGCGAGATCCCGATGTTCTACGACTCGATGATCGGCAAGCTGATCGTGCACGGGCGCGACCGCGCGCACGCGATCTCGATGATGCGCGAGGCGCTCAACGGCTTCGTGATCCGGGGCATCAACAGCAACATCCCGTTCCAGGCGGCGCTGCTGGCACATCCGAAGTTCGTCAGCGGCGACTTCAACACCGGCTTCATCGCCGAGCACTACAGCAAGGGTTTCCATGCCGAAGACGTGCCGCATGACGATCCGGACTTCCTGGTCGCGCTCGCCGCCTACATGAACCGCCGCTATCGGGCGCGCGCCTCGGGCATCAGCGGGCAGCTCGAAGGGCACGGCGTCAAGGTCGGCGAGCAGTTCGTGGTGGTCGTGCTGGACGAGAGCGGGAAGCACGTGCACAAGCCGGTGTCGGTCACCGATTTCCACGGACAGACGGGTTCGAGCGCGGTCACCGTGGGGTCCAACACCTACAAGATCGACAGCAAGGCTGCGCTTGGCAGCATCCGCGTCGAGGGCACGGTCAACGGCCGTGCCTTCACGGCGCAGGTGGAGCGCGGCGCGGGCAAGAACCCGCTGGCACTTCGCATTTCGCACAACGGGACACAGATCGACGCGATGGTGCTGTCGCCGCTCGGCGCGCGCCTGCTCGAACTGATGCCCTACAAGGCACCGCCGGATCTCAGCAAGTTCCTGATGTCGCCGATGCCGGGGTTGCTTGTCGAGGTGTCCGTGCAGCCGGGCCAGCGGGTGCAGGCCGGCGAGAAGCTTGCGGTGATCGAGGCCATGAAGATGGAGAACGTGCTTTTCGCGGCCCAGGATGGCGTCGTGGGCAACATCGCAGCCGCCAAGGGTGAATCGCTCTCGGTCGATCAGGTGATCCTGGAGTTTGCGTGATGGATCGGCCGTTCAAGGTGCTGGGCGTCCAGCAGATTGCGATCGGCGGGCCAGACAAGCTGCGCTTGCGCAAGCTATGGGTCGAGATGCTGGGGCTCGAAGTCACCGGCACGTTCAAGAGTGAACGCGAGAATGTCGATGAGGACATCTGCGCGATGGGCAAAGGCCCCTTCAAGGTCGAGGTCGACCTGATGCAGCCGCTGGATCCCGAGAAGAAGCCCGCTGTTCACACGACGCCGCTGAATCACGTGGGCTTGTGGATCGACGATCTGCCTCGTGCGGTCGAATGGCTCACGGCGCAAGGCGTTCGCTTTGCGCCGGGAGGCATCCGCAAGGGAGCGGCAGGCTTCGACATCTGCTTCCTCCATCCCAAGAGCAACGAGGAATTTCCCGTTGCCGGCGAGGGTGTCCTGGTCGAACTGGTTCAGGCGCCACCGGAAGTGGTCAAGGCTTTCGCGGCGCTGGCCGCGGCGTGAGGATGCGCGCAGGTCAGGCGCCCGGGCGGCGCCAGACCGCCAACGTGGCTGCCAGCAGCCACATCCCGCCCGCACAACCGCGATTGAGCATGCGCAGGCTGCGCTGCGACAGCCACCGCACCGCCTGCGTGCCGGCCGTCGCGTAGCCGAGCATGACGCAGGTGTCGATGCCGACGAAGACGGCGCCGAGGATCAGGTACTGCATGCCCTGTGGCCGCCCCGTATCGACGAATTGCGGCAGGAAGGCCGCGAAGAAAAGCAGCGATTTCGGGTTGGACAGCGCCACGGCCAGGCTGCGCAGCAGGGCCAGCCGACCGCGCAGCGGTTGAGCCGCGGCTGCGGTCAGTTCGGAGGCAACATCCGGCGGCTGGGCGCGCCAGAGCTTGACGCCAAGCCACACCAGATAGGCGACGCCGAAGATTCGGATCGCGTTGAAGAGGTATTCGGAAGCGGCGAGCAAGGAGCCCAGGCCGAGCGCCACCGTGCCGATGACGATCGAACTGCCAAGCGAAGCGCCTGCGATGCCCCAGGCGGCAGCCCGCATGCCACCTGCGATCCCGTTCGACATCGCCAGCAGCATGGTCGGACCCGGCGTGACGGCGAGTGCGAACGAGGCAACGATGAAGAGGAGCAGGGCGTCGAGGCTCATGGCTTGCTGGTTTCGGTCTGCGACTTGCCGGCACGTGCGCGAGCCAGCACCGCTTCGATGATCGCGCGTTTGCGGTCTACCGGGGCGGCCGGTGCCCTTTCGGTGGCGGGTTCCGGCTTTTCGCGTCGACGCTGGCGAGCCTCGTAGCGCTGGCGTGCATGGTCGGCCTGCCGCTGCGACCACGCGTGCCAGCCGGTCTGTCCGGGTGTCGCTGTTTCGAGAGAGATGCAGTCGACGGGGCAGACCGGAATGCAGAGCTCGCAACCCGTACAGTGCGGCTCGATCACCGTGTGCATGCGCTTGTTGATGCCGACGATCGCATCGGTCGGGCACGCGTCCAGGCAGAGCGTGCATCCGATGCACCAGGCTTCGTCGATGACGGCCAGCATGCGCGGCCCTTCGATGCCGAAGTGTGGGTTGACCGGGCCAGCAGGCCGGCCGGTCAATTGCGACAGGCGAATGACGCCTTCCGCGCCGCCGGGGGGGCATTGATCGATGCCGGCGTCGCCGGCTTCAATGGCCTTCGCATATCCCGCGCAGTCCGGGTAGCCGCAACGCGTGCATTGCGTTTGCGGCAGCGCCTCGAGGACGCGCGCGGCCAGCGGGATCACGGCATCAAGGCGACTTGCGCGCGGATGTGCGGGCCCGGGGCGCGCTGGTCTTGCGTGCGGCGGCCGAGGTTGCGCGCTTCTTCGCTCTCGACGGGGCCGGAACCGCGTCCTCCTGGGCCAGCACCGCCTGCGGCGCGCGCGTTTGGGGCTGATCGTGCTCGAGGATGAAGGCCTTGACCTCCGGATAGACCTTCTCGCGCCAGCGCCGTCCGCTGAAGATGCCGTAATGGCCGGCGCCCTTGATTTCAAGATGGCGCTGTTCGTCGGAAACGATGCCGGTGCACAGCTCATGGGCGGCACGCGTCTGGCCGGCCCCCGAGATGTCGTCGAGCTCGCCTTCGATGGTGAGCAGTCCGGTGGAGCGGATGTCCTGCGGACGAACCAGTTCCTGCGCGCCTTCCGGACTCTTCACATCCCAGGTGCCGTTGACCAGATCGAACTCCTGGAACACGGTGCGGATGGTTTCCAGGTAGTAGTCCGCATCCATGTCGAGCACCGCGTTGTACTCGTCGTAGAAGGTTCGATGCGCTTCGGCGCTCGCATCGTCGCCCTTGATCAGGTTCTTGAAATAGTCGTAGTGGCTGCTGGCGTGGCGGTCCGGGTTCATTGCCACGAAGCCGGTGTGCTGCAGGAAGCCCGGGTACACGCGTCGGCCCACGCCCGGAAAGCCGTCAGGCACGCGGTAGATCACGTTGTTCTCGAACCATTCGAAGCTCTTGTTCATCGCCAGGTTGTTGACCGCGGTCGGCGATTTGCGGGCGTCGATGGGGCCGCCCATCATGGTCATCGAGAGCGGGGTCTTCTCGCCGCGGCTCGCCATCAGCGACACCGCCGCCAGAACCGGCACAGTGGGCTGGCACACGCTGATGACGTGGCAGTTGCCGTACTCGCCCTGCAGGTAGCGGATGAATTCCTGGACGTAGTTGACGTAGTCGTCGAGATGAAATTCGCCCTTGGAAAGCGGCACCAGCCGGGCATTGACCCAGTCGGTGATGTACACCTTGTGGTCCTGCAGCATGGTGCGGACCGTGTCGCGCAGCAGCGTCGCATAGTGACCCGACAGCGGGGCGACGATCAGGACGACCGGCTGACTCTTCAGTGTCTGAAGTATTTTGGGTTCATCGGTGAAACGCTTGAAGCGACGGAGCTGGCAGAACGGCTTGTCGACTTCGATGCTTTCGTGGATGACGACGTCGCGCCCGCCGACGTTGACGGTCTTGATGCCGAATTCCGGCTTTTCATAGTCCTTCCCGAGACGGTAGAGAAGGTCGTAGCCGGCGGCCATGCGCTGCGCGATGGGCGTCTGGCCGAACACGGCGCCCTGGCCATAGAGTTTGGAAGCTGCCTGTGCGAAGTCCGCAAAGGGCTCCATCAGGGAGCGTTGCGCTTCATAAAGTTGGTAGAGCATCGGAGGGCCCAATTAGTTATTGCGATGCAATATATCAGCAGCTCTGCGCTCGAAATAGAGTGTGCGCCCCACTTGGAAGCCACACATGTGACATTGAGCCGATGCGAGCGTTTGCAACGCGGGTGCGAATGCTCCAGATGCTGTCAGCCGCGGCCCTCGGACGGCGTGGTTCGCCGCCTGGGGCCGGGAACTGGATGAAGCGGCACCGCTGGTCGTCCCGCGGCGCCGCTCGAGTTCAGAGCACTTTGGCGATGCTCTGGCAAACGTAGTCGATGTTCTTGCTGTTGAGCGCCGCGACGCACATCCGGCCGGTATCGGTGCCGTAGACGCCGAATTCCTCGCGCAGGCGAACCATCTGGTCCTTGGTCAGGCCGGAATAGCTGAACATGCCGATCTGCGCGGTGATGAAGCTCATGTCCTGCTTCACGCCGGCAGCCTTGAGGCCGTCGACCAGCTTCTGGCGCATGGCCTTGATGCGCACGCGCATCTCGGCGAGCTCTTCTTCCCACACGGCGCGGCGTGCCGGATCGTTGAGCACCGCGGCCACCACGGCGCCACCATGGATTGGCGGGTTGCTGTAGTTGGTACGGATCGCGATCTTGAGCTGCGACAGCACCCGCGCGGCCTCGTCCTTGTCCTTGCACAGCACCGACAGGGCGCCGACGCGTTCGCCGTAGAGGCTGAAGCTCTTGGAGAAAGAGGTCGAGACGAAGAAGGTCAGCCCCGCATCGACGAACTTGCCGATCACCGCGCCGTCTTCGGCGATGCCGTTGCCGAAGCCCTGGTAGGCCATGTCGAGGAAAGCGGTGAGATTGCGCGCCTTGACGGCGGCGATGACCTGGTCCCACTGCGCGGGGGTGATGTCGTAGCCGGTCGGGTTGTGGCAGCAGGCGTGCAGCACGACGATGGTGCCGGCGGCGGCGGTCTGCAGCGCGGTCAGCATGCCGTCGAAGTTGATGCCGCGCTTGGCGGCGTCGTAGTACGGATAGGTTTCGACGGTGAAGCCGGCGTTGGTGAAGAGGGCGCGGTGGTTTTCCCAGCTCGGATCGCTGATCAGCACCTTGGCCGACGGGGAAAGCTTCTTGAGGAAGTCCGCGCCGACCTTGAGGCCGCCCGTGCCGCCGATGGCTTGAATCGTGGCGACGCGGCCCGACTTCACGGGTTCGCTGTCGGCGCCGAAGACGAGGCCCTTGACGGCGTTGTCGTAGGCGACGATGCCGTCGATCGGCAGATAGCCGCGCGCGCTGGGCGCCTTCATCATGTCTTCTTCGGCCGCCTGGACGCACTTCAGCAGCGGCAGCTTGCCGTTGTCGTCGTAATACACGCCAACGCCGAGGTTGACTTTTTGCGGGTTGCTGTCGGCAGCGTATTGCTCGTTGAGGCCCAGGATCGGGTCACGGGGCGCCATCTCGACGGCGGTGAACATAGACATGGAGAAATCCTTTGGGGGTGGTCGGTTCGCGTGAATCCGGGGCAGCGTTTAAGCTTTCCGGTTCGCTTGAATTTTACCGGCCGCGCCCGCACCTTTCCGAGTCCACCCCATGCCAGAAGCCTCCCAAGCCATTCCAGAGTCGCCGCACGCCGAGTCCATGGGGCCGGTGAAGCAGGGCGAGTTCGTCAGGTTTCCGGGTTCGCCATTCGAGCTCTATCAGCCCTACCCGCCGGCGGGCGACCAGCCCACGGCGATCGCGGGCCTGGTCGAAGGCATTCAGGATGGCGAGGTCTTCCAGACGCTTCTGGGCGTGACCGGCTCGGGTAAGACCTACACGATGGCGAACGTGATCGCCCGCCTGGGACGGCCGGCGATCGTCTTCGCGCCCAACAAGACGCTGGCGGCGCAGCTCTACAGCGAGTTCCGGGAGTTCTTTCCGAAGAATGCGGTGGAGTACTTCGTCAGCTACTACGACTATTACCAGCCGGAAGCCTACGTTCCCCAGCGCGACCTGTTCATCGAGAAGGACAGTTCCATCAACGAGCACATCGAGCAGATGCGCCTGTCGGCCACCAAGAGCGTGCTGGAGCGGCGCGACACGGTGATCGTCGCGACCGTGAGTGCCATCTACGGCATCGGCACGCCCGAGGACTACACGCAGATGCGATTCATCATGCGGCAGGGCGACAAGATCGGGCAGCGCGACGTGATCGGGCGGCTGATCCGCATGCAGTACACGCGCAATGAACAGGACTTCGCACGCGGGACCTTTCGTGTGCGCGGCGACACGATCGACGTCTTCCCCGCCGAGCACAGCGAGCTGGCGATCCGTGTCGAGCTGTTCGACGACGAGATCGAATCGCTGCAGCTTTTCGACCCGCTCACGGGGCGCATCCGCCAGAAGATCCCGCGCTTCACGGTCTACCCGTCGAGCCACTACGTGACGCCGCGCGACAAGGTGCTGCGCGCTGTCGAGACGATCAAGCTCGAGCTGGACGAACGGCTCAAGTTCTTCCTTGCGGAAGGCAAGCTGGTCGAGGCGCAGCGGCTGGAGCAGCGCACGCGCTTCGACCTCGAGATGCTGGCCGAGATCGGCCACTGCAAGGGCATCGAGAACTACACGCGGCATCTTTCGGGCGCCGCGCCCGGCGATCCGCCGGCCACCCTGACCGACTACCTGCCGAAAGACGCGCTGATGTTCCTCGACGAGAGCCATCAGATGATCGGCCAGCTCAGCGCCATGTACAACGGCGACCGTGCGCGCAAGACCACGCTCGTCGAATACGGCTTCCGGCTTCCGTCGGCGCTGGACAACCGCCCGCTCAAGTTCGAGGAGTTCGAGCACCGGATGCGGCAGTGCATCTTCGTCTCCGCCACGCCGGCGCAGTACGAGAAGGACAACGCCGGCAACGTCGTGGAGCAACTGGTCCGGCCGACCGGACTGATCGATCCCGAGGTCGAGGTCCGTCCCGCAACCCATCAGGTGGACGACGTGCTGCAGGAAATCCGCCTGCGGGTCGAGAAGAGCGAACGGGTGCTCATCACCACGCTGACGAAGCGGATGGCCGAGCAACTCACGGATTACCTCGGCGACAACGGCGTGAAGGTGCGCTACCTGCACAGCGACGTGGACACGGTGGAGCGGGTCGAGATCCTGCGCGACCTGCGTCTCGGCGCGTTCGATGTGCTGGTCGGCATCAACCTGCTGCGCGAGGGGCTGGACATTCCCGAGGTGTCGCTGGTGGCGATCCTGGATGCCGACAAGGAGGGGTTCCTGCGAGCGGAGCGTTCGCTGATCCAGACGATCGGGCGGGCGGCGCGCAACCTCAACGGCAAGGCGATCCTGTACGCTGACAGGGTCACCGACTCGATGAAGAAGGCGATCGACGAAACCGAGCGCCGCCGGGTGCGCCAGATCGCCTACAACGAGGCGCACGGCATCACGCCGCGGAGCATCGTGAAGCAGGTGCGCGATCTCATCGACGGGGTCTACAGCGAGAAGTCGAGCAAGGAATCGGCAAAGCGCGACCTGGAGCGCGCCAAGGTGGAGGACATGTCCGAGAAGGACATCGCGCGCGAGATCAAGCGCCTCGAAAAGACGATGCTGGAGCATGCGCGCAACCTCGAATTCGAGAAGGCGGCGCGGGTTCGCGATCAACTGGCGTTGCTGCGCGAGCAGGCCTTCGGCGGTCCGGGACACGACAACATCGGCCCGGGCGAATCGGCCGCCTGAGACCGTCTGGGACTGCAATCGGGTTTACCCGAGCGCGCGGCAGGGGCTTCTGGTATACTTGAGCGAAATACTCAACAAACAAGAAACTTCGCGATGAAGGGCCGACTCCCATTGACTGGTTCGCCAGTCGAGCAAGGGTCGGGCAGGGCGGAGACGACGTCACCCAGGCCCTTGGCCGCGGTGTCATTTCAACGGTAAGCACTCAAGGAGCTTGCGATGCGTCTCACTACCAAAGGCCGCTTTGCGGTGACGGCCATGATCGATCTGGCGCTGCGCCAGAACACCGGTCCGGTCACGCTGGCCGCAATCAGCCAGCGGCAGCAGATTTCGTTGTCCTATCTGGAGCAACTGTTCGGCAAGCTGCGCCGCCATGAGCTGGTCGAATCGACCCGCGGTCCCGGAGGCGGCTATTCGCTGGGCCGCAAGGCTTCGGATATCACCGTGGCCGACATCATTGTTTCCGTCGATGAGCCCATCGATGCCACCCAATGCGGCGGCAAGGAAAACTGCCTCGGCGAAGCCGGGCGCTGCATGACGCACGAGCTCTGGGCATCGCTGAACCAGCGCATGGTCGAGTTCCTCGATTCGGTCACGCTGCAGAAGTTGGTGGACGACCAGATCGCCAAGGGCGTGCAGATCGAGAACAAGCCCGCCGTCAAGCGCGCGATCTCGAGCCAGCCGGTCGTCAAGCCGATCCGGGTCAATGCGCCCAATTCGGTGTTCGCGCTGGGCAACGCCTTCGCGAAATCCTGAACTCGAAGGCGCCTCCGGGCGCCGATTCGCCGCACACAAAGAACCAAACCCCACGACAGCCCGAGCCAGCCATGGACGTCACTCCTCACTTCCCGATCTACCTTGACTACGGCGCGACGACGCCGGTCGACCCGCGCGTTGTCGACGCGATGATTCCGTGGTTGCGCGAGCACTTCGGCAATCCGGCGTCGCGCAGCCACGCGTGGGGCTGGGAAGCTGAAGAGGCCGTCGAAAAGGCGCGCGGCTACGTGGCGGAACTGATCGGTGCCGATCCGCGCGAGATCGTGTGGACGTCGGGCGCCACCGAGTCGAACAACCTTGCGCTGAAGGGTGCCGCCCATTTCTACAAGGGCAAGGGCAAGCACCTGATCACGGTGAAGACCGAGCACAAGGCCGTGCTCGACACCATGCGCGAACTCGAGCGGCAGGGCTTCGAAGTCAGCTACCTGGACGTGCAGGAAAACGGCCTGCTCGACATCGAGGCCTTCAAGGCGGCGATCCGGCCCGACACGATCCTCGCGAGCGTGATGTTCGTGAACAACGAGATCGGTGTGGTTCAGGACATGGTGGCGCTCGGCAACATCTGCCGCGAGAAGGGCGTGATCTTCCACGTCGACGCGGCGCAGGCCACGGGCAAGGTCGAGATCGACGTCAAGACGCTGCCGATCGACCTCATGAGCCTGGCCTCGCACAAGACGTATGGCCCGAAGGGCATCGGCGCCCTGTACGTTCGTCGCAAGCCGCGCGTGCGGCTCGAAGCGCAGATGCACGGTGGTGGACATGAGCGCGGCATGCGCTCCGGCACGCTGCCCACGCACCAGATCGTGGGCATGGGCGAAGCCTTCCGCCTCGCCAAGCTCGAAATGAAGGAAGACATCGCCAAGGCGCGGGCGCTCCAGCAGCGTCTTCTGGACGGCCTGAAGGACGTCGAGCAAGTCTTCATCAACGGCGACCTCGAGCACCGCGTGCCGCACAACCTGAACATGAGCTTCAACTACGTCGAAGGCGAGTCGCTGATCATGGGCATCAAGGGGCTGGCGGTGTCCAGCGGCTCCGCCTGCACTTCGGCGAGTCTCGAACCCAGCTACGTGTTGCGCGCGCTGGGCCGGAGCGACGAACTGGCTCACAGCAGCCTGCGCATGACGATGGGCCGCTTCACGACCGAGGAAGAGATCGACTATGCAATCTCGACGATCAAGCACAACGTTGCCAAGCTTCGCGAATTGAGCCCGCTCTGGGAGATGTTCCAGGACGGCATCGACATCAGCACGATCCAGTGGTCGGCTCACTAGAAATCCAAGAGGTACCCCATGGCTTATTCATCCAAGGTCATTGACCACTACGAAAATCCCCGCAACGTCGGCTCTTTCGAAAAGGGCGATTCGACGGTGGGCACCGGCATGGTCGGCGCACCGGCTTGCGGCGACGTCATGAAGCTGCAGATCAAGGTCAACCCGGAGACGGGCGTGATCGAGGATGCGCGCTTCAAGACCTATGGCTGCGGTTCGGCGATCGCCTCGTCCTCGCTCGTGACCGAATGGGTCAAGGGCAAGACGCTCGACGAAGCCGCTGCACTGAAGAACGCGCAGATCGCCGAGGAACTGGCGTTGCCGCCGGTCAAGATCCACTGCTCGATCCTCGCGGAAGACGCGATCAAGGCGGCAGTCAACGACTACAAGGCCAAGCACGGCGCCGCCACGAAGGCGGCGGAGGCTGCTCACTGACATGGCTGTGACCCTGACCGAATCCGCCGCGCGCCACGTCACCCGCTACCTCGGCAAGCGAGGCAAGGGCGTGGGCGTGCGGCTGGGCGTCAAGACCACCGGGTGCTCGGGGCTGGCCTACAAACTCGAGTACGTGGACGAGCTTTCGCCCGAAGACGTGGTGTTCGAAGACCACGGCGTGAAGGTGCTGGTCGACCCCAAAAGTCTTGCCTACCTCGACGGAACGCAGCTGGACTTCGTTCGGGAAGGCCTCAACGAGGGCTTCAAGTTCAACAACCCGAACGAACGCGACCGCTGTGGTTGCGGCGAGAGCTTCCGCATCTGATTTCACCCGGCCTCGAGCCCGAGCCGCCACCATGTCATGTGCTGGCGGCTTTTTAGCGCCATGAACCTGACCGACACCGATTTCGACCTGTTCGCCGTCCCGGCGACCTTCGCGCAGGACCGCGCCGCGCTGGATGCCCGTTGGAAGGAGCTTCAGCGCGAGGCGCACCCGGATCGCTTTGCCGCGCAGGGCACGGCGGCGCAGCGGGTCGCCATGCAGTGGTCTGTGCGCATCAACGAGGCCTACCAGCGGCTCAAGGACCCGGTCAGGCGCGCGACCTACCTTTGCGAGCTGAATGGCGCGCCGATCAATGCCGAGAACAACACGGCGATGCCGCCCGAGTTCCTGATGCACCAGATCGAATGGCGCGAGGAACTCGAAGAGGCGGAAGACGATGCCGCGATCGAAAAGCTCCGCGAGGAAGTCGAGGCCGGCCGCGCCCGTGCGCTGTCGTCGCTCGACTGGCTCATCGACGAAAAGGGCGACTACCCAGGCGCGGCGAAACAGATCAGAGCCCTCATGTTCATTGAGCGCTTTGCCCACGACATCGAAATGAAGTCGGACCAGTTGGGACAATAGAGTGATGAACCACCCCCACGCTCATTACTTCGTGTATTCGCTGCCCCCCGGGGGGGCGCAGGCCTCCCTTGCGGCGGCCCGGCGGGAGGCCTGATGGCATTGCTTCAGATTTCAGAACCTGGCCAGGCGCCCGATCCGCACCAGCGTCGCATCGCCGTCGGCATCGACCTCGGCACCACGCATTCGCTGGTCGCCGCGGTCCGCAATGGGGTGGCCGAGTGCCTGCCCGATGGGGAGGGGCGCGTGATCCTGCCGTCGGCTGTTCGCTACCTCGACAAGGACCGCCGCCAGATCGGCTTCGACGCCCTCGCAGCGCGCGCCCAGGATCCCGCGAATGTGATCACCTCGGTCAAGCGGCTGATGGGGCGCGGCGTCCAGGACATCGGCAATCGCGATGCGATGGCCTACCACCTCACGGACGAAGCCGGCATGGTTCGCGTCCTGACTGCCGCGGGCGTGAAGTCGCCGATCGAAGTCAGCGCCGAGATCCTCGCGACGCTGCGTTACCGTGCCGAAGACACCTTCAACGATGACCTGTACGGTGCGGTGATCACCGTCCCCGCGTACTTCGACGAAGGCCAGCGCCAGGCGACCAAGGACGCCGCGCAGCTTGCCGGACTCCATGTGCTGCGGCTGATCAGCGAGCCCACGGCGGCGGCGATCGCCTACGGGCTCGACAACGCGAGCGAAGGCGTCTATGCGGTCTATGACCTCGGCGGTGGCACGTTCGACATTTCGATCCTGCGGTTGACGCAAGGCGTTTTCGAGGTGATCGCGACCGGCGGCGATTCGGCCCTCGGCGGCGATGACTACGACGATGCGCTGGCCGAGTTCGTCCTCGCTCAGACGGGCCTCAAGGCGATCAGCGATGCAGACAAGGCCGCGCTGCTGGTGGCCGCCAGGGCGACCAAGGAAGCGCTTTCCTCGGCCGACTCGGCGGTTTTTTCCGCACGTCTCGAGGCGGGCAACATCCACTTCGAAGTGCGGCGCGAGCAGTTCGAGCTCGCGACGGAAAAGCTCACTGCGCGCACGATCGCATCGGTCCGCAAGGCGCTGCGCGATGCGCGGCTCCAGCCGGCTGAACTCAAGGGCATCGTGCTCGTCGGCGGCGCGACGCGCATGCCGCAGATCCGCAACGCGGTCGGCAAATTCTTCGGCCGCGATCCGCTCACCAACCTGAACCCCGATGAGGTCGTGGCCCTCGGCGCTTCGATCCAGGCCAATCAGCTGGCTGGCAATGGCGGCGCCGATGACCTGTTGCTGCTCGACGTGATTCCGCTCTCGCTCGGAATCGAGACCATGGGCGGTCTGGTCGAACGCATCGTTCCGCGCAACCAGACCATCCCGACGGCGATGGCGCAGGACTTCACGACCTATGTCGACGGCCAGACGGCTTTGGCGCTTCACGTCGTGCAGGGTGAGCGCGATCTCGTCGCCGACTGCCGCAGCCTTGCCCGTTTCGAATTGCGCGGCATTCCGCCGATGGCGGCCGGCGCGGCGCGGATCCGCGTGACTTTCACCGTCGACGCCGATGGATTGCTGAGTGTCAGCGCGAAGGAGCAGGGCAGCGGTGTGGAGGCGAGCGTCACGGTCAAGCCTTCCTACGGGCTTTCCGACGACCAGATTGCCACCATGCTCCAGGAAAGCTTCTCCACTGCGCAGCAGGACATGCAGGCCCGGGCGCTCGTGGAAGCCCGTGTGGACGCCGACCGCATGCTGCTGGCGACGCAGAGCGCTTTGGATGCCGACGGTGCTCTCCTTTCCTCGGACGAGCGCGAAGGCATCGACACGCTGATGGATGCGCTGCGCCGCGCGCAGTCGTCGGGCGACGCCGGCGTGATCGAGGCCGCCACCAAGGCGCTCGCCGACGGCACCGAGTCCTTTGCTGCCCGGCGCATGAATGCCGGCATCACGCGCGCGCTGGCGGGCCGCCAGATCGAGTCCCTCTAAAGAACACTCCATGCCCACGATCAAGATCCTTCCCCACGCCGAGTACTGTCCCGAGGGCGCCGAAATCACCGCGCCAGCCGGCACCTCGATCTGCGAGGCGCTGCTCGAGAACGACATCCACATCGAGCACGCCTGCGAAATGAGCTGCGCCTGCACCACCTGCCACGTGATCGTGCGCAAGGGCTTCGAGTCGCTGAACGAGGCGGAGGAAGAGGAAGAGGACCTGCTCGACCGCGCCTGGGGCCTGGAGCCGCAATCGCGCCTGAGCTGCCAGGCGATCCTTGCACAATCGGACCTCACGGTGGAAATTCCGAAGTACTCCATCAATCACGCCAAAGAAAATCATTGATGACCCGGCAGATCGTCCTCGACACCGAAACCACTGGCCTCTCCGCCGAGAACGGCGACCGCATCATCGAACTGGGATGTGTCGAGCTGTTCAACCGCAAGCTCACCGGCAACGACCTGCACATCTATTTCAACCCCGAGCGCGAAAGCCATGAGGACGCGCTCAAGGTGCACGGCCTGACTACCGACTTCCTGCGCGACAAGCCCAAGTTCGGCACGCTGGCCAACGACATCGTGGAGTACCTTCGCGGTGCCGAGCTGATCATTCACAACGCGGCGTTCGACGTCGGCTTCCTGAACAAGGAGTTCGAGCTTGCGGGGCTGCCGCCGCTGCGCAACTTCGTCCCGGAGGTGACCGATACGCTGGCGATGGCGAAATCGGTCTACCCGGGCAAGCGCAACTCGCTGGACGCGCTGTGCGATCGCTTCGGCGTGGACCGCTCGAACCGGACCTTCCACGGCGCAAAGCTGGATGCGCAACTGCTCGCGGATGTCTACATCAACCTGACGCGCGGACAGGATGCACTGCTGATCGACGTGGCAGCCGACGAGCCCAAGCAGGGCGCCGTGGTGATCGTCGACCTGCGCACTTTCGAGTTGCCGGTGCTGGTTGCCGCGGAGCATGAACTGGCCGCGCACGAGGAAGTTCTGGCGCAGCTCGATAAAAGTAGCAACGGTCGAACTCTATTTCGCAAAATCGGCGAAATGACTGTGGCATAATCGCAGGCTTCGCACCAAACGGTACGAAATTCAAGACAGCGCAGGCATCCACGCCGGCGCTTCGGGCGGTTAGCTCAGGGGTAGAGCACAGCATTCACACTGCTGGGGTCCGGGGTTCGAAACCCTGACCGCCCACCAATTTTCCCCTTTCGGTTTTTGATCCTTCCGGCGCGCAGCTCCGCGTTTGCGGAGCAATTGGCGTTTGCCCGCCCGCGGGCGGGTGCTTGGCCTGTTGCATGGCGCCTTTACCTCCCGTAGAACGACGGTTGTGGTTGAAGGAGAACCGCCATGGCGACCAGTCCCGATCTTCCGCCTCCCATCTCGCCCGACCCGCCGGACGTTCCTGAGCTGCCCGTCGAGCCTGACCAAGGACCGGCGACGCCGCCCGGCGATCTTGCGTTTCCGAAGACTGCTTCGGCAGGCGCGCCGGCGTGACCTGCGGCCGCCCGCCGCTATGCTCGCGCCATGGATGAATTCGATTGCGCCGTCATCGGCGCCGGCGTGGTCGGTCTGGCCGTGGCGCGGGCCCTGGCATTGCAGGGGCGCGATGTCATCGTGCTGGAGGCCGAGGGGGCCATCGGCACCGGCACGAGCTCTCGCAACAGCGAGGTGATTCACGCGGGCATCTACTACCCGAAGGGCTCGTTGAAGGCCCGGCTGTGCGTGGAGGGCAAGAAGCTGCTCTACGCCTATGCCCACGACCGCGGCGTGCCGCACCGCCGCTGCGGCAAGCTCATCGTGGCGACCTCCGATCCTCAGGTCGAACAGCTCTCCGGAATCATGGCCAAGGCTGCGGCCAACGGTGTGGACGACATGGTCCTCCTCTCCGGTGAAGAGGCGCGTTCGCTCGAGCCGCAACTGGCGTGCACCGCAGCGCTTCTTTCACCCAGCACAGGCATCGTCGACAGCCATGCGCTCATGTTGAGCCTGCAGGCCGATCTGGAGCATGCCGGAGGCGTCGTCGCTCTCAAGTCGGCTGTCACAAGCGCCGCGTGCACGAAGGATGGGATCGTGCTGGAGTCCGAGGACGGCACCCGCCTGCGCTGCAAGAGCGTGGTGAATGCGGCGGGACTCGCGGCCCCGCTGTTGGCGCGCCGCTTCGAAGGGCTTTCTCTGGAATCGGTGCCGCAGGCCTTCTATGCGAAGGGAAATTACTTCACCTTGTCAGGCCGGGCGCCTTTCAGCCGGTTGATCTATCCCGTGCCGGAGACGGCGGGTCTCGGGGTGCATCTCACGCTCGACCTCGGCGGCCAGGCCAAGTTCGGACCGGACGTCCAATGGGTGGATCGTCCGGACGACCTTGTGGTCGATCCCGCACGGGGCCTGGGCTTCTACGCAGAGGTTCGCAAATACTGGCCCGGCTTGCCCGATGGGGCGCTCCAGCCTGGCTATGCGGGCATGCGTCCCAAGATCTCCGGGTCGGCCGAGGCGGCGGCCGACTTCATGATTTCCGGGCCAGTCGACCACGGCGTGCCCGGGCTGGTCAACCTGTTCGGGATCGAATCGCCGGGCCTGACAAGTAGTCTGGCCATTGGCCGTCAAGTGGCCGAACTGCTGTCGTAGACGCGCGCAGGCATGTACCATGCGGCGGTGCGTCGTTTGTCGGCGTGAGTTGCCGGCGCGGTGCCGGCGCCTTGAGGAGGACCTTTTTCAATGACTGCAACCACTAACCTCGAAGCGGCGGCCAACGCCGTGGCCGAAGACATCGCGAGCGACGTGCGTGGCGTCCTCGCCAGCAAGGATCTCGATTCGGTTCCCCACATCAAGGCGCTTCGCCAGCGCATCGACAGCAAGCTGGCGATCGCGCGCGAGTTGGCCGCAGAGAAGAGCCGCATTGCCGCCAAGAAGGCGCGCGAGGCCGCTACCAGTGCCAATGCCTACGCTCATGACGAGCCGTGGCAGATCGCCGGCGCTGCGCTGGCGGTGGGCGTGCTGGTGGGCCTGCTGCTTGGCCGCCGCTAAGTTCGTCGGCCTTCGCGCCTCGGGGAAGTGGGGCCGCAGCGGTGTCTGCTGCGAGCCTTGCGAGGCCGGCGCATGAGGCTGTCATCGCTTTTCGGGATCAAGTCCCAGCTCCGGCGGCTGCGCATCCTGATCGGCGAGGGCGCCTTGGCCGCCGAAGACCGGGCCGAGCTGCTTCGCTACGCCTGGGAGGACGAGAAGAAGCGTTTGCGGTGGATGCTCGGGCTGGTCATTGCGGTGGTCGGGCTCACCACGATCGCGATCGCACTGCTGTCCGTGGCCATCGTCGTCCACTTCTGGGACACGCCGCATCGCTCCGTCGCGGCGTGGCTGGTCGCAGCGGTCTGGGTGGCGCTTTGGCTGGCCTCGGTGGTCGCACTTCTGTCGATGACAGGCAAATCGTCGGCGGCTTTCGAACCGGTCCTGCGCGAATTTGAGCGCGATCGCGAATGGCTGCGTCAAAGCCTCGGAAAGGGAAAGCCGGGCGCCGCCCCGCGCGAACCCCGGCCCCTCAGCCGCGAGGAATTGCTGGTGCGCATCGAAAAGCAACGCGTGCGCATTGCGACGCTCGAAGCTGCTTCGTCGCACAAGGGCGAGGCGCCCGTCCCGAACGAGACGCCGAGCGCCGCCGCGATGCGCATTGCGCGCGAGCACCCGGTCGCGACTGGCGTGGCTGCTGCGGCGGTGGTTGCGGTCCTGGGGCCGCGCCGCATCGTGCGCTGGGCCAGCGTGATCGTGCCGGTCCTCTGGCGGATGCGCTGACGCCAGCCGCTCAGGCGTCGCCGCGGCGCAGCGCCTGGGCTACTTGCCGGACCAGCCCCGGCCCCCGATAGATCAGACCGGTGTAGATCTGCACCACGTCCGCACCGGCATCGATCTTCGACTTGGCATCGGCCGCGCTCAGCACGCCGCCGACGCCGATGATCGGGAACTTGCTTCCCAGGGCGGCCCGCAGTTGGGCGATGACGCGGTTGCTTGCTTCCCTGACCGGTGCGCCCGACAGGCCGCCAGCCTCCTCGGCGTGCTGCAGGCCGGCCACCGCTTCACGCGACAGCGTCGTGTTGGTGGCGATGACGCCGTCCATCCCATGACGCAGCAGCGTGGCCGCGATGACCTTGACCTGGGCCTCGTCGAGATCGGGCGCGATCTTCACGAACAGGGGCACTCGTTTGCTTTGCCGCGCGGCGAGCGCCTCGCGCTTGTCGGCCACGGCGCCAAGGAGCGCATCCAGGGCTTCATCGCTCTGGAGCGAGCGCAGGTTTGCGGTATTGGGGCTCGAAATGTTGATCGTCACGTAGTCGGCATGCGGATACACGCCGTCGAGGCCGATCAGGTAGTCGTCCACGGCGCGCTCGATCGGCGTGGCGGCGTTCTTGCCGATGTTGAGGCCGAGGAGCATCGGCAGCTTCGATGTGTCGCGACGGAAGCGGGCGCGTTGCACGTTCGCGATGAAGGCTTCGAGGCCCTCGTTGTTGAACCCCAGGCGGTTGATGAGTGCATCGCGCTGCGGCAGCCTGAACATGCGCGGCTTGGGGTTGCCTGGCTGCGCCTTGGGCGTGACCGTGCCGACTTCGACAAAGCCGAAGCCCATCGCGGCAAAGGCGTCGATGCAGCGGGCGTTCTTGTCGAGGCCGGCCGCGAGTCCGACCCGGTTCGGAAAGGTCAGTCCCGCGAGTGTGATCCGGTCTTCCACGCGCGGGGCGGCGTAGACGCAGGCGAGCGGCGTGTTCTGCGTGCGCGCAAGCGCATCCAGGGTGAGTTCGTGGGCATGCTCGGGATCGATACCGAACAGGAAAGGACGGGCAAGTCCATAAAGCGACGAGGGCAACAGCAGGGGCATCGGATAATTCTCGACTTCAATCAGCCAAGGATTTTCCCCGATGACTTCCCCCGCCCCGGCTCCGGCCCTGACCCAGGACGAACTCAAGGCGCAGGTCGGCCTTGCCGCGCTGGATTACGTTGTCAAGGGCGAGATCGTCGGGGTCGGCACCGGCTCGACGGTGAACAAGTTCATCGACGCGCTCGCGGCCCTCAAGACGCAGATCCGGGGGGCGGTCTCCAGCTCGGTGGCATCGACCGAGCGTCTTCAGGCACTGGGCATCCCGGTCTTCGACAGCAACGAGGTCGAAGAACTGGCGGTCTACATCGACGGCGCCGACGAGATCGACGGCCGCGGCTACATGATCAAGGGCGGCGGCGCGGCGCTGACGCGCGAGAAGATCGTGGCGGCGCAGTCGCGCCGGTTCGTCTGCATCGCCGACTCGTCCAAGCTGGTCAATACGCTCGGGGCGTTCCCGCTCCCGGTGGAGGTGATCCCCATGGCGACCCAGCGCGTGATCCGCCAGTTCGCGCGCCTCGGCGGACAGGCACAGGTGCGGCTCAAGGAGGGGGCGCCGCTGGTGACCGACAACGGGCAGCACATCGTCGACGTGACCGGACTGCGTATCACCGATCCGCTCGGTTTCGAGACGGAGGTGAACCAATGGCCCGGGGTGATCACGGTGGGGGTCTTCGCTCGCCAACGCGCCAGCGTGTGCCTGTTGGGCACATCGTCCGGCGTGCGGACGATGCGGTTCGGCTGAGGCCGGGGGGGGCCTCGGGGCCCTTAGAACTTGATGCCGGCGGGATTGCTCGGCGACGGTTCGTTGGACGATGCGGCAGGTGCCGGAATCGCGGCAGGCGCCGGCGCCACAGCGGGGGTGGGTTGTGCAGTGGGCGCCAGCGCCACCAGGGGCTGGGCCGGCGGATTCTGGTAGCCCGCGGGTAGCTGCGTGCTTTTCGGATAGCCCGCTGCGTCGAGATACTGCGACCACTCGCCGTCCGAGAAGCCCTTGAGCTGCTGGGAGCCGATGGTGAGCAACGGCAAACCGTTCTGTCCGCTCAGGCGCTGCAGGGCGGCGATGTCCTCGTTGCTCTTGACCGTGCGTTCGCTGAAAGGCACGCCGCGCGTGATCAGCAGCGAACGCGCGGCCGCGCAGGGGCCGCACTCGTCCCCGGTGTAGAGCGTGACTGGATAGCGCTGGGCCACCTGCCGCAACTCGTAGGGCAGGCCTGCGGCTGAACTGACGGTGTTGCCCGCGCGCGGCGTGGCGGGCTGCGAAGACGCCGTCGGGGGCTGGTCGGAGAAGGTGACGCGCCCGTCCTTGTCGACCTGGCGGTAGACCGCCTGGGCGAAGGACGAGGTGGCGACCAGCAGCAAGGCAAGGCTGGCGATGGCGGAGCGGTGTTTCATCGAGGTCTCCCGGAATCGGATGACGCCGAGTATCTCAGGCTGCGCCCAACGCCTGCCTCAGGCCGGCTGCGGTTCCGCCATCCCCTGGTGGCGCAGCAGCGCGTCGATCCGTGGTTCGCGGCCGCGGAAGGCCTTGAACGATTCCATCGCGGTGCGGCTGCCGCCCGCTTCGAGAATGGCCTGCCGGTATTTGCGGCCCGTCTCGATGCTCGGCTCACCGTTGGCGCCGGCGGTCTCCTCGAAGGCCGCGTAGGCGTCGGCGCTCAGCACCTCGGCCCATTTGTAGCTGTAGTAGCCGGCCGCATAGCCGCCAGAGAAGATGTGGCTGAACGTATGGGGCGTGCGGCTGAACGCCGGCGACGGCATGACCGCCACTTCCTGGCGCACCTTGCCGAGCAGCGCCATCACGTCGCCCGTCGTGGCGGTCGTGGCGTCGTAAGCGGTATGGAGCAGCATGTCGAACAGCGAGAACTCGATCTGCCGCAGCGTCTGCAGACCGCTCTGGAAGTTCTTGGCCGCCGTCATCTTGTCGAACAGCGCGCGCGGCAGGGGCTCGCCGGTGTCGACATGCGAGGTCATGTGGGCAAGCACGTCCCACTCCCAGCAGAAGTTCTCCATGAACTGGCTTGGCAGCTCGACCGCATCCCACTCCACGCCGCTGATGCCGGAGACATCGCGCTCGTTGATCTGCGTGAGCATGTGGTGCAGGCCGTGCCCGAATTCGTGGAAGAGCGTGGTCACGTCGTCATGCGTGAGCAGTGGCGGCTTGCCGTCGACGCCTTCGGCGAAATTGCACACCAGCTGTGCGACCGGCGTCTGCAGCGCGCCATTGTCGGGGCGCAGCCACCGTGCGCGGACGTCGTCCATCCAGGCGCCGCCACGCTTGGCCGCTCGCGCGGACGGGTCGAGGTAGAACTGACCGACCTTCTGTCCGTTGCGTTCGATTCGATAGAACTCGACGCTCGGATGCCAGACCGGCGCCTGGTCGCGGCGGATCGACACCTCGAACAATGACTCGACGATCTTGAACAGCCCCGCCATGACCTTCGGCGCGGTGAAATACTGCTTGACCTCCTGATCGCTGAAGGCATAGCGCGCTTCCTTGAGCTTCTCGCCGATGTAGCTCCAGTCCCAGGGCTGCGGATCGGTGATTCCGAGCTGGTCGGCCGCGAAGACACGCAGGTCAGCCAGATCGCGTTCGCCGTACGGCTTGGCCTTGGCCGCCAGATCGCGCAGGAACTTGATGACCTGGTCGGCGGATTCAGCCATCTTCGGGACGATCGAAAGCTCACCGAAATTCGGGTAGCCGAGGAGCTTGGCTTCTTCCTGGCGCAATTCGAGGATCTCGCGGATCAGCTCGGTGTTGTCGAAGGCCGGATCGCCCAGTTCGCTCGCGCGGGTGACGTAGGCGCGATAGAGTTGTTCGCGCAGCGCGCTGCTCTTGGCGAACTGCATCACCGGCAGGTAGGACGGCATCTTCAAGGTGAGCTTGTAGCCTTGCTTGCCTTCAGCCTCGGCGGCCGTACGTGCGGCGCTGATCACATCTTCCGGCAGCCCTTCGAGTTCCCCGGGCGACGCGTAGTAGGCGAAGGCATCGGTGGCGTCGAGCGCGTGTTCGCTGAACTTCTGGCTGAGCTCGGCCTGCCGTTCCTGGATCTCTGCGAAGCGAACCTTGGCGGCGCCCTGCAATTCGGCACCGCCCAGAACGAAATTGCGGATCGCGTTGTGGTGCGCCTGGCGCTGCTCTGCATTGAGCGTGGCGGGATCGATCGCCTTGTACTTGGCGTAGAGGCGCTCGTCGGAGCCGAGGCGCGTCCAGAAGGCGGTCACGCGTGGCATCGCCTCGTTGTAGGCGGCGCGCAGCTGCGGCGTGTCGGCAACCGCATTGAGATGGCCCACCGCGCCCCATGCGCGGCTGAAGCGCTCGGACGCCACGTCGAGCACCCGGGAGATCGCCAGCCAGTCCGCCGGGAACTCCGGTGCGGTCACGGCCTGCAGCGCGGCTTCGGCCTCCGCCAGCAGGGCATCGACCGCCGGCGAGACGTGCGCCGGCCGGATCCGGTCGAACAGCGGCAGATCGGCGAAGTCGAGAAGCGGGTTATCAGTCATGTCAATTCCTGGTCGAGCGAAGCGAAGGCCATTCGGGAGTCACCGCGGAACCGGCTTTGCCGGGCCGCCGGTGGCGCCCCTGGAGGGGGAGGCGGCTACACGCAGTGAGCAAGCAACGGGGTGGTTCTTATCTTGCGGCGCGTTCGGCGGCTTCAAGTGTGTTGGCGAGCAGCATGGCGCGCGTCATCGGCCCGACGCCGCCGGGCACGGGGGTGATCCAGCTCGCGACTTCCTTGACGCCGTCGAAATCGACATCGCCCGCGAGCTTGCCATCTTCCTTGCGGTTCATGCCGACGTCGATGATGACCGCACCGGGCTTGACCATGTCCGCCGTCAGGATGTTGCGCTTGCCCACGGCGGCAACCACCACGTCGGCCTGCCGCGTGAGGGCGCCGAGATCCTTGGTGGCGCTGTGGCAGATGGTGACCGTGGCGTTCTTGGCCAGCAGCATCATCGCCATGGGCTTGCCCACGATGTTGCTGCGCCCGATGACCACCGCATGCTTGCCGCGCAGGTCGTAGCCGATCGATTCGAGCATCTTCATGCAGCCGTGCGGCGTGCAAGGCCAGAAGCCAGGCTGGCCGACCATGAGTGCCCCGGCGCTCGCGACGTGGAAGCCGTCCACGTCCTTGGCGGGAGAGATCGCCTCGATGACGCGGTGGCTGTCCATGTGTGGCGGCAGCGGCAACTGGACCAGGATGCCGTGCACCGTGGGGTCTTCGTTGAGGGCGTGGATGCGGTCCAGCAGTTCGGCTTCGGTCATGCTCGCCGGATAGCGCTCGAGGTTGGCGGAGAGGCCGGTCTCGCTGCTGTCGTTGACCTTGTGCTTGACGTAGACCTGGCTGGCCGGATCGTTCCCCACCAGCACGATCGCGAGCGTGGGCTCGACGCCGCTCGCCTTGAGCGCCGCGATGCGGCCAGCGACATCGGCACGGATTTTTCGGGACAGCGCGTTGCCGTCAATCAGTTGGGCTGTCATCGTTTTCCAGTCTTCCAAGTAAAAACGCCCGCTTGCGCAGGCGTGGGATGCGAGAGGGTAGCCAGCCGGGCTGCTAGGCCTTGGCGGGTGCCGCCTGGCCGAGTGCGATCTTCAGCAGATCGGCCACGGTGTTGGCGTTGAGCTTTTCCATGATGTTGGCGCGGTGCGCCTCGACCGTCTTGATGCTGATGCCCAGGTCGTCGGCAATCTGCTTGTTGAGTCGGCCCGCGACGATGCGTTCCAGGACCTGCGCCTCGCGGCCGGTGAGCTTCGACAGCAGGGCGTCCCGGCTGGCGGATTGCTGATGCTGGGCGAAGGCGCCGCGGGCGTGTTCGAGCATCCGTTCGACCAGCGCGACCAGCGCCTCGTCGTTGAAGGGCTTCTGGATGAAATCCATCGCGCCCTTCTTCATGCTGTCGACCGCCATCGGCACGTCGCCGTGGCCGGTGATGACCACGATGGGCAGGGGAGAGCGGCGTTCGATCAGCCGGTCCTGCAGTTCGATGCCGGACATGCCGCCCATGCGGATGTCGACGATCAGGCAGGCGACTTCGCGCGGGTCGTAGCGGGAGAGGAACGACTCGGCCGAGTCGAAGCAGCGGACGCGATAGTCCTTGCCTTCGAGCAGCCATTGCAACGAATCACGAACCGCTTCGTCGTCATCAACGACATACACAGTGCCCTTCTTGGGAATCAAACTCATGCAGGTACCTTCGCCTCGTTGCTTGCTACGGAATCGATAGCGTCTAACACCGGTATCCAGAAGGAAAAACGGCATCCGACCACATCCGGACCATTGTAGATGTTCTCCGCTTGCATTCGACCCCGGTGGGACTCGACGATCGTGCGGCAGAGGTTCAGCCCGATGCCCATGCCTTCGGGCTTGGTGGAGAAGAAGGCTTCGTACAGCCGATCCATGACTTCGGGCGACAGGCCCATGCCGGTGTCCTGGACCGAGAACTCGACCGCGTTGTGGCCGTCGATGATCTTCGGCAGCACCCGCAACTCCACGCTGCGGCGCGCCAGCGGGCGGTTGGCGAGGTCGATGGATTCGGCGGCGTTCTTCAGCAGGTTGACCATCACCTGCTCGATCAGGATCGGGTCGACGCGCAGCACCGGCAGGCGCGCGGCGACGTAGTGGTTCAGGCGCACGTTGCGGCGGCGCAACTCGATGCCCGCCAGTTCGACCGCTTCGCTGACCATCAGCGCTACTTCGGCCGGCGTACGGTTGGGCTCGCTGCGCTTCACGAAGGACCGGATGCGCTGGATGATCTGGCCGGCGCGCTGGGCCTGCTTCGAGGTCTTGTCGAGTGCCGCGAGCAGGGCGTCGGAATCGATCTGGTTCCCCTTGATCCGCGACATCATGCCGTTGCAGTAGTTGGAGATGGCGGTCAGCGGCTGATTGAGTTCGTGCGCCACGCTGGAGGCCATTTCGCCCATCGTGATCAAGCGGCTCGCGGCATGTGCGCGGTCGGCCTGCGCCGCTGCCAGATCCTCTGCATCGCGGCGCGGCGTGATGTCGGTCGCGATCACGAGTTGCGCGAGGCGGCCGTCGACCCAGGTCAGGTAGCGCGAACGCACCTCCAGCCACTTGCCGAGCTCGGGCACGAAGATCTCGTTGTTCGCCGGCTGGGCCGCGGTGAGCTGGTCGATCGGCAGCCCGGCGAAGGGGTCCACGTCGTCGAGTTCCTCGTCGCGGGCATGCGAAGCCGGGACGCCGGCCTGCGCCACCATGTTCAGGTGGCCGACGGTGTTGGAGCCGAACCAGAGGCGGTAGAGCTTGTTCGCGAACACCAGCTCTTCGCTGCCGAGCGGCGCGACCGAAACCGAGGCGTCCAGCGCTTCCAGCACCGTGGTGAAGCGCTCGTAGGAGGCCGACAACTGCTCGCGGATGCGCGTCGGCTCGGTGATGTCGGTCATCGAGGTCATCCAGCCGGTCTGGTGTCCGCGTGCATCGATCAGCGGCGAGACGTACAGGCGCGCGTTGAAGACGCTGCCGTTCTTGCGCTTCACACGCACCTGGAAACCGCCGGGCAGGGCGCGGCCGTGCAGCTCTTCTTCGAGGCGCTCGTTCATCACCTCACGGTCGGACTCCAGCCAGTAGGGGAAGGGCGGCGTCTGGCCGACCAACTCGTTCTCGCTCCAGCCAGTCATCGCGCAAAAGGCGGCGTTCACGTAGGTGATGCGGCCTTCGAGGTCGAGCACGCGCATGCCGGTGAGCATCGAGTTCTCCATCGCGCGGCGGAAATTGGTCTCGGCCACCAGCGCCTGCTGCGCCTGCAGACGGCGCCGCGTGTGGCGCCAGGTGCCGATCAGCATCCAACTGGTGAGCACACTGAGCGCGCCGACAAGCCAGAAGAGCCCGTTGCCGACCACACCCTGCGAGGTGCGATAGGCCTGCGCGCGCAACACCAGCCCATTGCCGACCGGCGAGACCGGCACTTCATATTCGTTGGTACGCACGGCCCACGGCAGCAGGCGGTTGGCCGGGCCCTTCGGGCTGGCGACGGTGTTCCCGGCGATCAGGCCGCCCTTCGCGTCGAGCAGCGACACCGCATAGCGCGCCGAGACCTCTGCCGGCATGCCATAACGCAGAAGGCCGTCAACTGAAAATTCGCCGAGCAGCGTGCCTGCGAACAGCCCCTGGTCGAACATCGGAATGTGAAGCTGCAGCATCGGCGCGGGATCGCCGCCCGCGAGCGCTTGCGAATACACCAGTTGCCCGAGTTCGCGCGCCAGGGCGTAGCTGCTTTCCGTGTCGCCGGGCCGCAGCACCTCGTTGATCGCCCGCTGCTGGGCGGGATGCACGCTTGGCGCCGCATAGCTGGCCTTGACGCGGCGACGGTCGTCGATCCATGTCACGGCCTGGAGTTCGGGAAACTGGCTGACCAGCGATTCGGCGCGGCTCGTGAATTCGGCGACGTCGATCTCGCGATTGGATGCGTCGCGCGCCAGCCGCGAGAGCTGCTCCTGCCGCTCGAGCAGGCGCATGCGCACGCGCTGCTGCGCGTATTCGACATCGCGCTTGACGGATTCCTGGACCCGTTCCATTTCCTCCGCACGCAGATACCAGAAGGCCGACACGATGGCCGCGAGAAACAGCAGCACGGCGGCGAGCGGCGCAAGCATCGCCACCGCATCCTGAAGCATGGGCGTCTGCCGGCGCCACCAACGGCGCCACCATGAAAGCGGCGATGCGTGGACCGCGCTGCGCGCGACCGCGATCGGGGAGGAAAAGGGCATCAGTCGAGTTTAGGTGATCACCTTTCGGGCGGGGTGTCAACCGGTCCATTCAATGACGCAGGCAGAAGGGGAAACTCATGAAAAACACGCTGAAGTTTCATTGGTGAATTTCATAATAAGAAATCAGCACGCACTATTTGAAATCGCAGAATTTCTGTGAGAAACTCCCGCTGCACGCCAATCCGGCACTAAATTACTGCCACAACCCCTCAAAAAGGAGACAAGCATGTCGGCGAATCCTCAGAACCTCTTCGGTTCGGCCGCGAACGATCAAGACGCGCAGGAAACGCGCGAATGGATGGATGCCCTATCGGCAGTCATCGAAAGCGAGGGGCCGGAACGGGCTCACTTCCTGCTCGAGCAACTGCTCGAACATGCCCGTCAGAACAGCATCGACAAGCCGTTCTCGGCCAACACGGCCTACGTGAACACGATCGAGGCCGACCAGGAAGAGCGTTCTCCAGGCAACAACGAAATCGAGGAGCGCCTTCGTTCCTACATGCGCTGGAACGCGATGGCGATGGTCGTCAAGGCCAACCGCCACCATCCGCCCGAGGGCGGCGACCTCGGCGGCCACATCGGGTCCTTTGCGTCGCTGGCGACCATGTTCGGCGCCGGCTTCAACCACTTCTGGCACGCCGAGAGCGAGAACCATGGCGGCGACTGCCTCTACATCCAGGGCCACGTCTCGCCCGGCATCTACGCCCGCGCCTACCTCGAAGGCCGCCTGACCGAAGAGCAACTGCTCAACTTCCGCCAGGAAGTCGACGGCAAGGGCCTCTCGAGCTACCCGCATCCGAAGCTGATGCCCGAGTTCTGGCAGTTCCCCACCGTCTCGATGGGCCTGGGACCGCTGATGGCGATCTACCAGGCGCGCTTCCTGAAGTACCTGCACGCACGCGGCATCGCCAACACCGAGAACCGCAAGGTCTGGGTGTTCTGCGGCGACGGCGAGATGGACGAAGTCGAATCGCTCGGTGCCATCGGCCTGGCGGCGCGCGAGAACCTCGACAACCTGGTCTTCGTCATCAACTGCAACCTGCAGCGCCTGGACGGCCCGGTGCGCGGCAACGGCAAGATCATCCAGGAACTCGAAGGCGAATTCCGCGGCTCGGGCTGGAACGTCATCAAGCTGCTGTGGGGCAGCAACTGGGACCCGCTGCTGGCGCGCGACAAGGAGGGGGCGCTGCGCAAGATCATGATGGAAACGAACGACGGCGATTACCAGTCGTTCAAGGCCAACGACGGTGCCTACGTGCGCAAGCATTTCTTCGGCCGCGATCCGCGCACGCTCGAGATGGTCTCGAAGTTGAGCGACGACGACATCTGGGCGCTGCGCCGCGGCGGCCACGATCCGCAGAAGGTCTACGCGGCCTTCCACGCGGCGGTGAACCACAAGGGCCAGCCGACGGTGCTGCTGATCAAGACCGTCAAGGGCTTCGGCATGGGCAAGATCGGCGAAGGCAAGAACACCGTCCACCAGACCAAGAAGCTTGGCGACGAGGACATCAAGGCCTTCCGCGACCGCTTCAACATCCCGATCCCGGACAGCCAGATCGAAGACCTGCCGTTCTACAAGCCGGCCGACGACACCCCGGAAATGAAGTACCTGCACGAGCGCCGCAAGGCCCTCGGCGGTTACCTGCCGCATCGCCGCACCAAGGCGGACGAGAGCTTCACCGTGCCGTCGCTCGAAACCTTCAAGGCCGTGCTGGAGCCGACCGTCGAAGGCCGCGAGATCTCGACAACGCAGGCTTACGTCCGTTTCCTCACGCAACTGCTGCGCGACCAGGCGCTCGGCCCGCGCGTGGTGCCGATCCTCGTCGACGAGGCGCGCACGTTCGGCATGGAAGGCCTGTTCCGCCAGGTGGGCATCTACAACCCCGCGGGGCAGCAGTACACCCCGGTCGACAAGGACCAGGTCATGTACTACAAGGAAGACAAGGCCGGCCAGATCCTGCAGGAAGGCATCAATGAAGCCGGCGGCATGTCGAGCTGGATCGCGGCGGCAACGTCGTACAGCACGAACAACCGGATCATGGTGCCGTTCTACGTGTACTACTCGATGTTCGGCTTCCAGCGCATCGGCGACCTGGCCTGGGCGGCGGGCGACATGCAGGCGCGCGGCTTCCTGCTCGGCGGCACTTCGGGCCGAACCACGCTGAACGGCGAAGGCCTGCAGCACGAGGACGGCCACAGCCACATCCTGGCCAACACGATCCCGAACTGCGTCAGCTACGACCCGACCTTCGCGCACGAAGTCGGCGTGATCCTGCATCACGGTCTGAAGCGCATGGTCGAGAAGCAGGACAACGTCTACTACTACATCACGCTGCTCAACGAGAACTACGCGATGCCTGGCCTCCAGCCCGGCACCGAAGAGCAGATCATCAAGGGCATGTACCTGTGCAAGCAGGCTCCGGCGCTCAAGGCCAAGTCGCCCAGCGTGCAGTTGCTCGGCAGCGGCACGATCTTGCGCGAGAGCATCTTCGCGCAGGAACTGCTCGAGAAGGACTGGGGCGTGAGCGCAGCGGTCTGGAGCTGCCCGAGCTTCAACGAGCTGACCCGTGACGGCCAGGAAGCCGACCGCTGGAACCTGCTGCATCCGACCGACGAGCCGCGCGTGCCTTTCGTCGCACAGCAACTCGCCGCGAGCACGGGCCCCGTGGTCGCATCGACCGACTACATGAAGGCCTACGCCGAGCAGATCCGCCCGTTCGTCCCGAAGGGCCGCAACTACAAGGTGCTCGGCACCGACGGCTTCGGCCGCAGCGACTTCCGCGCCAAGCTGCGCGAGCACTTCGAGATCAACCGCCACTTCATCGTGGTGGCGGCGCTCAAGGCGCTGGCCGAGGACGGCACCATCCCCGCACAGAAGGTGGCCGACGCAATCAAGAAGTACGGCATCAACGTCGACAAGATCAACCCGCTCTACGCATAAAACGACCAACCAACAATCAACTGCGCCCTAGGGCGGGAGACACGATATGGCTACAGTGGAAGTCAAGGTGCCGGACATCGGCGATTTCGATGAAGTCGCTGTCATCGAAGTGCTGGTGAAGGTCGGCGATACGGTCAAGGCCGAGCAGTCGCTGATCACGGTGGAGTCGGACAAGGCCTCGATGGAGATTCCGTCGAGCCAGGCCGGCGTGGTGAAGGAACTCAAGGTCCAGGTCGGCAGCAAGGTGAGCGAAGGCTCCGTGGTGCTGCTGCTCGAGGCCGAAGGCGCGGCCGCCGCCGCACCGGCCGCGGCGGCGCCTGCCACTGCAGCGCCCGCGCCTGCTCCGGCAGCCGCTGCACCCGCGCCGGCCGCAGCCGCAGGTCCGATCGACGTGAAGGTGCCTGACATCGGCGACTTCAAGGACGTCGCGGTGATCGAGGTGCTGGTCAAGCCCGGCGACGCCATCAAGGAAGAGCAGTCGCTCATCACCGTCGAGTCGGACAAGGCGTCGATGGAGATCCCGTCGTCGGCTTCCGGCGTGCTCAAGGAACTGAAGGTCAAGGTCGGCGACAAGGTCAACATCGGTGACCTGATCGCGGTGATCGAGGGTTCCGGCGGCGGCGCGGCTGCTCCGGCTCCCGCGCCCGCCCAGGCTGCCGCTGCACCTGCGGCTGCGACCGCATCGGCGCCCGCACCGGCCGCGGCGCCCTCAGCGTCCGCAGTTGCACCGGCGCCGCATGACCCGACCGTCGCACCCAGCGGCAAGCTGCCGCATGCATCGCCTTCGGTGCGCAAGTTCGCGCGCGAACTCGGCGTGCCGCTCGACGAAGTGAAGGGCAGCGGACCCAAGGGCCGCATCACGCAGGAAGACGTCCAGAACTTCACCCGTGCCGTGATGAGCGGCGCGGTCAGCACCAAGGCCGCGGGCGCTAAGGCACCGGCCGGCGGCGGAGACGGTGCCGCGCTGGGCCTCATCCCGTGGCCGAAGGTGGACTTCACGAAGTTCGGCACCGTCGAGCGCAAGGATCTCTCGCGCATCAAGAAGCTCAGCGGCGCGAACCTGCACCGCAATTGGGTGATGATCCCGCACGTCACGAACAACGACGAAGCGGACATCACCGAACTCGAAGCCTTCCGCGTCTCCACCAACAAGGAAAACGAGAAGTCGGGCGTCAAGGTGACGATGCTGGCCTTCGTGATCAAGGCGGTGGTCTCGGCGCTCAAGAAGTTCCCCGAGTTCAACACCAGCCTCGACGGCGACCAGCTCGTCTACAAGCAGTACTACCACATCGGCTTCGCGGCGGACACGCCCAACGGCCTGGTGGTGCCGGTGCTCAAGGACGCCGACAAGAAGGGCATCATCCAGATCAGCCAGGAGATGGGCGAACTCGCCAAGAAGGCGCGCGACGGCAAGCTCGGCTCGGCCGACATGCAGGGCGGCTGCATGTCGATCAGCTCGCTCGGCGGCATCGGCGGCACGCACTTCACGCCGATCATCAACGCGCCCGAAGTGGCGATCCTGGGTCTCTCCAAGGGCCAGATGAAACCGGTCTGGGACGGCAAGCAGTTCGTGCCACGCCTGACCTTGCCACTGTCGCTGTCGTACGACCACCGCGTCATCGACGGCGCCGCGGCTGCCCGGTTCAATGCGTACCTGGGGCAGGTCCTCGCCGACTACCGCCGAATCATCCTATGACCACGGTCGTGGCCGTCCGCAAAGGCGGTCAGGTCGTGATGGCTGCCGATTCGCTGGTGACGTTCGGCGACACGCGTCTGTCGTTCAACGCCGAGGCGAACCGGAAGCTCTTCATGGTCAACGACGCAGCCGGGCAGACCATCTTCGCGATGGCCGGCGCGGCGGCGCACTACCTGGTGCTGCAGCACGCGCTTGCGGGGCAGCCGGTGGATTCGCTGCGCTTCGGCAGCAAGGACGAGATCTTCCACACCTTCACGCGGCTGCATCCGGTGCTGAAGGACTCGTTCTATCTGCAGACCAAGGAAGACGAGCACGAGCCCTACGAGTCGAGCCAGTTCACCATGCTGATGGCCAATTCGAGCGGGATCTACGGCGTCTACAGCTACCGCGAAGTCTTCGAGTTCAAGCAGTTCTGGAGCATCGGCTCCGGCCGCAGCTTTGCACTCGGCGCGATGCATGCCGCGTACGACAAGGCGCGCTCGGCGCGCGATGTGGCCGAAGCCGGCGTGGCCGCGGCCTGTGAATTCGATCGAAACTCGGCCGGACCGGTCGACGTTCTCTCACTCAAACTGAAGGTGTCCAAATGAGCGAAGTACAAGTCAAAGTGCCGGACATCGGCGATTTCTCGGAAGTCGCTGTGATCGAGGTGCTCGTCAAGGCGGGCGACACGGTCAAGGTCGAGCAGTCCCTCATCACGGTGGAATCGGACAAGGCGTCGATGGAGATTCCGTCGTCGCATGCGGGCGTGGTCAAGGCGGTGGCCGTGAAGGTCGGCGACAAGGTGAGCGAAGGCTCGGTGGTGCTGACGCTCGATGCAGTGGAGGGCGCCGCCGCTGCGCCCGCGCCTGCGGCGGCCCCAGCAGCACCCGCCGCTGCACCGGCAGCGAAGGCGCCGGCCGCACCGGTTGCGGCGCCGGTCGCGTCGACCTATGCCGGCGGTGTCGATGTCGAATGCGACGTCCTCGTGCTCGGCGCCGGCCCCGGCGGCTACTCGGCTGCTTTCCGTGCGGCCGATCTCGGGCTCAAGGTCGTGCTGGTCGAACGTTATGCGACGCTTGGGGGCGTCTGCCTCAACGTCGGCTGCATTCCGTCGAAGGCGCTGCTGCACGTCGCCGCGGTCATGGACGAGGTCAAGCACTTCGCCGATCTCGGCGTGAGCTACGGCGATCCCAAGATCGACCGCGCCAAGCTGCTGGCCCACAAGAACAAGGTGGTCGGCAAGCTCACCGGCGGCCTGACCGCCATGGCCAAGATGCGCAAGGTCACCACCGTGCGCGGCATCGGCGAATTCGTCGATCCGTACCACCTCAAGGTGCAGGAAACCACCGGCGACGGCAAGGACCTGGGCGCCAAGTCGCAGGTGGTGAAGTTCCGCAACTGCATCATCGCGGCCGGCTCGCAGGCGGTGCAGCTGCCGTTCATGCCGAAGGACGATCCGCGCATCGTCGACTCCACCGGCGCACTTCAGCTCGGCATCGAACCCAAGCGCATGCTGATTCTCGGCGGCGGCATCATCGGCCTCGAAATGGGCTCGGTCTACTCGACCCTGGGTGCGCGCCTGGACGTGGTCGAAATGCTGGACGGCCTCATGCAGGGCGCGGACCGCGACCTCGTCAAGGTCTGGCAGAAGATGAATACGCCGCGCTTCGACAACATCATGCTCAAGACGAAGACCGTCGGCGCCGAGGCAACCAAGGAAGGCATCCGCGTGACCTTCGAGGGCGAGCAGGCGCCGAAGGAGCCGCAGGTGTACGACCTCGTCCTGCAGGCGGTCGGCCGCAGCCCCAACGGCAAGAAGATCGGCGCCGAGAAGGCCGGTGTCGCGGTGAGCGACCGCGGCTTCATCCCGGTCGACGTGCAGATGCGCACCAACGTGCCGCACATCTTCGCGATCGGCGACATCATCGGCCAGCCGATGCTCGCCCACAAGGCGGTGCACGAGGCGCATGTCGCCGCCGAAGTCATCGCCGGCGAGCAGAAGGGCGACCACGAACTCGCGAGCGCGGCCTTCAACGCACGCGTGATCCCGAGCGTGGCCTACACCGATCCGGAAGTGGCCTGGGTCGGCCTCACCGAAGACCAGGCCAAGGCGACGGGCGTGAAGGTCGAGAAGGGCCTGTTCCCGTGGACTGCTTCCGGGCGTGCCATCGCCAACGGGCGCGACGAAGGCTTCACGAAGCTGCTGTTCGACGCCGAGACGCACCGCATCGTCGGCGGCGGCATCGTCGGCACCCATGCGGGTGACATGATCGGCGAGATCGCGCTGGCCATCGAAATGGGCGCGGATGCGGTCGACATCGGCAAGACGATCCATCCGCACCCGACGCTCGGCGAGAGCATTGGCATGGCGGCGGAAGTCGCCCATGGAAGCTGCACGGACCTGCCGCCGAGCAAGAAGCGCTGACCCCCAGCCTCGCCCACTTCGTGTGGCTCGGACACCCCCTCTCCGGGGGGCAACCCCAGCGGACCGGCGGAGCCGGTTCCGCGGGGTTTCTGGAACAAAAAAACCCGCCAGCGGCGGGTTTTTTCATGGGAGCGGCTGGTGGCTGTGCGGGTCAGTCGCCCGAGGTCTTGGCGTTGTCGTCCTGTGCGATCACGCGCCGTGCGCCGCTGAAGCGCCGCTGCCAGTAGCTGCCGCTCATGTCTTCCACGCGAACCTGCGCACCGGGCTTGGGCGAGTGGATGAACTTGCCTTCGCCGACATAGATGCCGACATGGCTGAAAGCGCGGCGCATCGTGTTGAAGAAGACGAGGTCGCCGGGCTTGAGTTCGCTGCGGTCGATCTTCTGGGTGGCTGCGGCCTGTTCTTCGGCGCGGCGGGGAAGCAGGTGGCCGACGGTCTGGTTGTACATCGCGCGGACGAAACCGCTGCAATCGAAGCCAGTCTCAACCGTGTTGCCGCCTCGGCGGTAGGGAACGCCCAGGAAACCCATGGTGGTGACCACGAGGTCGGAAGTGCGGTCGACGACGGTCTGGCGCACTTGCTGGAACTGCCCCTTCAGGGTCTTGTCGACGACCTGTGCTTCGGCGGCGGTGTCATCGCCGAAGTCCGGACGCTGCAGCGGCGCGGCATGAACCGAGATCGCGAGCAGCAGGCCGGCGGTGAGTAGGATGAAACGCATGGCGCGTAAGGATATGGATGACACCCCGGGGTGTCAATTTGAAGCGAAGTCGCGATTCTGCACGTAACTTCTTGCTGCTGATGGGTTTTTTTGATCCTCTCATATCAAAAAATGTAAATGTTTCAGTTATCCGCCATAAGCGTCGACCGGCATGTAATGCAAAAGGCTTTGAAATTGGATGGAATGACCAAACGATTGAAAATCCCGCTCCTTCGAAAGATGCGCATGAACTCCCTGTTGATGAACCGCCAAGCAGTGGCACGATGGACTCTTTGGTTTGCAGCGATGGCGGCCGGCGCCGCCGTCGCGGCGCCCCGGCCGGAAGTGATTGCGTCCGGGTTGGAGAACCCCTGGGGCGTGACTTTCCTGCCCGGCGGTCGTTTCCTGGTCACCGAGCGACCTGGCCGGCTGCGCGTGGTCGCAGCCGACGGCAAGGTCGGTGCGCCGGTCAAGGGACTTCCGCCGATCGCGGCCGGCGGGCAGGGCGGTTTGCTGGATGTGCTCGCCGATTCCGGCTTCGAGAAGAACCGGACGATCTACTTCTGCTTCTCCGAGCCTGATGCGGGCAACAGCGCGGCCAACAGCACCGCGCTCGCGCGGGCGGCGCTCTCGGCAGACGGCAGCCAGCTCGACGATCTCAAGATCATCTTCCGCCAGCAGCCGAAAGTCGTGAGCCGCAACCACTTCGGCTGCCGCATCGTCGAGATGCCGGATGGCACGCTGTTCCTCACGCTGGGCGAGCGCTTCAGCCGCAAGGAAGACGCGCAGAAGCTCGACAACCATCTCGGCAAGATCGTCCGCGTGACCAAGGACGGTGCGGTGCCGAGGGACAACCCCTTCGTCGGCCAACCCGGCGCGCTGCCGGAGATCTGGAGTTATGGCCATCGCAACAGCCAGGGCGCGACCCTCGGGCCGGACGGCAGGCTGTGGATGCACGAACACGGCCCGCAGGGCGGCGACGAAATCAACATCCCGCTTCCGGGCCGAAACTATGGATGGCCGGTCATCACCTACGGCGAGAACTACGGCGGCGGCAAGATCGGCGAGGGAATCACCCACAAGGAAGGCATGGAGCAGCCGCTTCACTACTGGGTGCCGTCGATTGCGCCTTCGGGCATGGCATTCCTCACGAGCGACCGCTACGGCGCTGCGTGGAAGGGCAATCTTTTCATCGGCTCGCTCAAGTTCGGGTATCTCGATCGCATCGAGCTCCAGGACGGCAAGGTGGCTGCCGAGCACAAGCTGCTCGAAGAAGCCCGTGCGCGCATCCGCGACGTCAAGCAGGGGCCGGACGGCCTGCTCTACATCCTGACGGACGAGTCCAACGGCAAGCTGATGCGGTTGCTGCCCTAGCCAGAGGGCGAAGAGCAGCGCGGCAGCGCCAGCACCGGCAGCACCTCGTGCCAGAGCCGCCGCCATTCGGGCCAGTCGTGCCCGCCATCGGTGCGGAACACATGGCCGGGCGGCAGCACGGCGGCCAGCAACTCGTGGCTGAATGCGAACCGGTCGTCGCGCCCGAAACCCAGATAGAGCTGCGGCAGTTCCGGCGCATCGGGCTGCGTGCCGTAGCGCTGGAGCCATGCCCACATGCGCTGTTCGCCGTTGTCGCCGGGCAGGGCGTGGGTCGGCGCATGCCAGCGCGCCAGGCCGCCCGCGTTCGCGATGTCGAGGCTGGTGGTGCGCTCGCCGAGGTAGGGGGACAGCGCGACGAGGCCGTCCAGTTGGCCTGGATTCATGGTCGCGTAGGCCAGCGCACCGAGGCCGCCGACCGAAATGCCGGCGATCCAGATCGAGGTGTAGCCCTGCCGCCGTGCGGGCGCGATCACGTCTTCGCCCAGGCGCTTGAGGATCGCCATTCCGCTGGTGTAGTAGCCCAGCGGGGCGTCGGCGCGCAGCACATCGACCGCCAACCCGCGTTCTTCGACTGCGGCGATGAAGCCTTCGCGCAGGAACTCGTCGGGCTCGGAATAGGCGCCGGGCAGCAGCACGAGCAGCGTGCGTGCATCCGCCGCGCATGGGCTCCTGTGGAGGAACGTGTCCATCGGCGTCTTCGGAGGCCGCACCGATGCGCAGCCCGCGATCAGCACAGCAGCGCTCACCGCGGTCAGCAACGCGATCAAGAGGCGCTGGCCGGGCCTGTGAATCTCAGCGGCTCCGGCCTGCGTCGCCGTGCGGCAACGGCAGATCGACCATGACCGGCTGTCCCGGCGTGGTGCAACCGGTGTCGCAGCACTTGCCCGGCTGGCGGTTGCGCGTGATCGGCCGCTTCGGATCATGCGGCGCGGCGGCTGGCGAGCCGTCGCCGGAGATCCCCCGCTCCAGGATGCGCTCGACCAGTTCCACCTTCGAGCCGACCGGGTAGTTGCGATAGATCTCCTGCTTCATCGCCGCCGGCGAGCCGCCGCCATGCAGGCTGATCGTGCTGTACCACCCGCCCTGGTAGCCGGCGGTCAGGTCCTCGATGAATCGCGCCGTCTCGATGCGCTGTTCGTACGGCACGTCCGGGTTCGCGCGCAGCACGTCCGCCAGCCGCGCGGCTGTTGCCGGGTTGTGATCCTCGTCGGGGCCCGGCAGCGCGACGATCAGTCCGCCGCTCACATAGTGCGCGATGCGGTGCATGTCGTAGATCCTGGTCGCGAGCAGCAGCTTGCCGATGTTGCTGAAGACCGGCTCCGGCATGAACACATCGCAATGTTCGTCGGCCTTGGCGTACACGCTCGCGGCCACGCCGCAGGCAAAGAAGCTTTCGGTGATGGTGATGAGCTCCACCATCTGTTCGCGCAGATGCGTCTCGCGTCCGGGGTCGAAGCCGTTCGCCTCGCACATCAGCGCGCCCGCGCCGATCAGCAGATCGCCGAAGCCTGCGCGCGCGCCGATACAGCTGTGCCGGTGGTGCGTCGCGTAGCTGTAGGTGAGATGGCTGCTGTGCTCCCACTCGCCTGCGTAGAAGACGCGGTCCCACGGCACGAACACGCGGTCGAAGATGCACACGGCGGTGCTTTGCCCGTACTTCCGGCTGAAGAGCGCCTCGCCATGCTCGAGCTTCTCGCCCGGCCGGCCCGCCGGGCGCGCGACGATCGTGAGGCCCGGCGCGTCGAGCGGCACCGCACAGCAGACCGCGAAGTCGGCGTCTTCCTGTCCCATGTTGCGGCACGGCATCACCAGCAGTTCGTGCACATAGGGCGCCCCGGTCACGATCGCCTTGGTGCCCGAGATGACGATGCCGCGCACGCCATTGTTCAGCGCATTGCGCTCCACGATGTGCACGTAGCTGTCGGCGTTTGCCTGTTCGTGCGGCCGCTTGCTGCGGTCGCCCTTGGCATCGGTCATCGCGACGCCGAGCGTCAGATCCTGGTCCTGGACGCGGTGCAGGTATTCGGTGAACCGCGCGGTGTGCTCGCGCGTGCCGTGCGCGTCGTCGATTCGGGCCGAGACCTGCGCGATCGCATTGAGCGCATCGTGCGTCAGGTAGCGCTGGGCGCATCCGGTTTCCTGGCATACGAGGCGCACCGCTTCCAGCTTGTTGAGCAGATCGCCCGAGCTGGTGTTGATGTGCGAGAAGCGGTTGACCTGCTTGCCGCTGGTGCGCTGCACCGCGGTCATGATCGGCGCGTACTGCGCTTTCAGGGCGTGGTCGTAGGTCAGCGCGATGGCGTTGATGCCGGGTTGGAAGGCGCGCTCGTCGGCCACGCTGTCGACCTTGCGGCCATCGACATACACGGTCGGGCGATAGCGGCGGAGCGATTCGCGGAAGTCCTGGCCGGACATCAGCGCGGCGGTGCTGAGCGGGGCGTTCATCGTCTCTTCCTTGGTGCTTGCGCAAGGGCTCGTCGGCCCGGGCGCTTGTTCGATAATTTGACCATCGAATCGCCCATGGCGCGCACCGCCGCCATCACCTCCGAAAGAAGACACCCCATGCTGCTCGACGCATCGCAATCCCAACTGGTCCTCGTCGACTATCAGGCGCGCCTGATGCCCGCGATCTTCGAGGCCGACGCCGTCGCGAAGAACGCGGTGCGGCTCGGCAAGCTGGCGCAACTCGTGGGCGTGCCGGTCTTCGGCACGGAGCAGAACCCGTCCAAGCTCGGCGAGAACCTTCCCGACATCCGCGCGCTGTGCCAGCGCACGCTCGCCAAGATGCATTTCAGCGGCGCGGAAGAAGGCCTCGGCGAATGGCTTCGCGCGCCGGCCAAGGCACCGCAAGGCAATGCGCGCAGCCTGCCCAAGCATCTTCAGAAGCCGCAGCCCGCTGCCGAAGAGCGCAACACGATCGTGATCGCAGGATGCGAAGCGCATGTGTGCCTGCTGCAGACCGCGCTCGATCTGCTGGAAGACGAATTCGAAGTGTGGGTCGTGACCGACGCCTGCAGCTCGCGCACCGAGCGCAACCGCGATGCGGCCTTCGACCGGCTGGCTGGCGCGGGCGCCGAACTCGTGACGACCGAGATGGTCGGCTTCGAATGGGTGCGCACCGCGGAGCATCCGCGCTTCAAGGACTTGCAGGCGCTGATCCGCTGATCGCGCGGGCGGCTACTTCTGGAGCCGCCGATACGCGCTGAAATGCCGGATCGCCTCGCGCCGGTGGCCGAGGTGGTCGTAGAGGCGCCCGACATTGAAGTGCGCATCGCCGATGGCCGGGTCCAGCTTCAGGCAGCGCTCATAGGACTGGATCGCCTCGTCGAGCCTCCCCAGGTCCTCCAGCGCCACTGCGCGGTTGAAGTGCAGGAGCGGCACGTCCGGAAGGCGGTGCAGCGCGTCGTCGTAGAGCTGGGCCGCTTCGGCCTGCCGGTCGGATTCGCAGAGGATGGCGCCGAGGTTCAGGTAGGCGTCCGCGTGATCGGGCGCAATCGCGAGCACCTCGCGGTAGGTCGCTTCCGCCGCCTTCGCGTCGTTCGATTCGAGCGCTTCCGCACGTGCGAAAAGCGCCTCGGCGGACACTGCCTGCGGCGGTGCATCGCGCCGACGGTCCACGAAGGCGACCGAGCCGCGCGTCGCTGCCACGTCGAAATCCATCAGCAACTGGCCGGTTTCCGCTTCCCAGCGACTTTCGCGGTCGTGCACCGCGATGGAGTTGCCCACCGCGGTGATGCGCAGCCCGGTCAGCGGCAACTCTTCCGGCAGCGTCGCCTTCAGGCGCTGCAGCGCGCGGAGGATCTTGCGCGTGGGGATGTCGGCCTGCTGCAGATCGTGGGCCGTGCGCAGCAGCACCACGTCGCGGAACGAAAAGCGGTAGGCATTGCGCGGCCCGCGCTTGGGGCTCACGAAGCCGTTGGCGATCAACCCGGCGATGGCGCTCCGCGAGAGGCCCAGCATCTCCTGGATGCTGCGCAGGGTGTGCGGCGTTTCGGGATGGTCGAGCGTCACTTCCTGGATCGCGCCCTGGCAGGGGCCGGCGCCTCGACAGCGGCCTTGGTGGCGCGCTTGGCGCCCTTGCGCTCGTTCGCGACCATCGGTGTGACGACTTCTTCGGCCGGCGCGCGGGCGGGCCGCTTGCCGGCGCCGGACTTCGCCAGGCTGGCTTTCAGCATTTCGGTGAGGTCGATGATCTGGCCCCCGCTCGCGGCCTCTTCGTGGTGCTCGACCGCGACCACCTGCTCGCCAGCAATCTTCGCGTCGATGGCCGCGAGGATGCGCTTTTTCTCCTCGTCGACGAACTGGGTCGGGTCGTAGCTGTCCTGCGAGATCTGGTCGATGAGTTGCAGCGCGAGCTTCACTTCGGCATCGGAGGGCGAGACCTGTTCGATCTGGAGCTCCTTCATCGAGCGCACTTCGTCCGCATACAGGAGCTGCTGGAGCACGAGTCCGTCCTCGTGCGCACGCACCTGCACCACGTATTGCTTGCCTTTCCAGGTCCACTTGGCGAGCGCGCACTGGCCGCTCTTGTGCATGGCCGCGAGCAGCAGGGTGTAGGGCTTCGCGCCGCGCTTGTCGGGGGCGATGTAGTAGGCCTTGTCGTAGTAGATGGGGTCTACCGCGCGCTCCGGAATGAACGCAACGATCTCGATGGTGTGGGTCGCGCTGTCCTCGACGGCCTTGAGCTCGTCGGGCGTGAAGATCACATAGCGGTCCTTCTCGAACTCGTAGCCCTTCACCATCTCGGAGCGCGGCACGACGATCGAGGGGTCCTTCTCCGAAACGTACTGCTGCTTGACGCGCGAACCGTCCTTGGCGAGCAGGTTGAAGCGGACCGTCGCGCTGCTTTCCGTGGCGGAATAGAGCTTGACCGGAATGGAGACCAGCCCAAAGCTGAGCGATAACGAAGCGAGTGAACGAGCTGCCATGCAGACCTCCGGAGATGGCGTGGAGCGACTCCCGACGCAAGAATGCCACGTTCCGCGCCAGCCGCAAAGGCGCGTGGCGAATCGTCCACAACCTAGCGGGATGGGCTTGGGAGTGGTGTCGGACGGGTTCCTAGGGCGCCGTCGATGACGATCGCCAGATCGCGCGCACCGGGCTTCACCGGCCCCGAACTGCCGATCAGGTCGCCTTCCGTGGGCTGCGCCTGGCCGCTTCGTGAGATGCGAGCCTCCACAATGACCTGGCCTGCGCCCGAGAGGCGATGGTCCGCGCGCATGGCGAGGCTGTCGTCGAGCACGAAGCCGAGCGGCAGGTCGCCGGCGCGGGCTTTCATCACGGCCAGCGGGATGCGCGGGCCCTCGGCGGCGCGTGCGTAGATGAAGACGGTCTCGTTCGCGGCGGGTGTTCTCGGGAGATTGCCGGCGAGCGTCACCCGGCCGGTGATCGCCTCCGCGCCCACCTGTTGCGGTGCCGCCTTGGCGGGCGCGGCCGGTGCGCTGATTTGCGCGATGGTCGAGGCCACGCGCGCCGCGGTCTGCGAATCCGGCGGCAGCAGCCGATGCAGGTGTTGCCATTGCCGCAGGGCTTCCTGGGTGTCGCCCCGCTCCATGGCTGCGCTGGCGGACAGCGCAAGCGCCTTGGGCTGGTTGGGGTCCAGTGCGAGCGCGCGCTGGATCTGGGCGAACGCGAGCCCGTTGAGCACGCCTCCATCCACGCTCGCAAGCACGTCCGCATAGTCGGCGCGCAGTGCCGCCTCGTCCGGCGCAAGCGCCACGGCCTTGCCATAGGCCATGGCCGCATCGCCGGGACGCTCCAGCGCGGCGTAGGACCGCGCGAGCATGACCCATCCTTCGAGATCATCGGGTTCGCCGCGCAGGCGCTGGGCGAGCTGGTTGACCATGCCTTCGATCTGCGCGGCGCTGGGTGCGCCGGCAGCGTCATGCCCATGGCCCGGATCGGACGCCTGCCAGAGTGCGATCGGATTGCCGAGGTGCAGGTACAGCACGATCGCCGCGCTGGGCAGCAGCGCGAGCAGCGCTGCGGCAAGGAGTGGAGAAGGGCGACTGGATGCGGACGCCGCCACATCGAGCGAGCCCGCGTCGTCGAGCAGCCGGCGGCCCACTTCGTCACGCGCCTCGCGGCGATGTTCCGGCGCAAGCATGCCTGCGCGGACGTCGGCTTCGAGGTCGTCCAGCTGGCCGCGATAGAGATCGGCGGCGTCGGATTGCCGGGCTTGCATCGGCCGGCCTGCGCGCAAAAGCGGCGGGAGCAGGCCTGCCATCGTGGCCGCGATCAACGCCGCCGCGATAAGCCAGAAGAGCGTCATTGCGGTGGCTCCGGAGGTCGATCGAGCATCGCATCGAGCCGCTGCCGGTCGGCATCGCCCAGCGCGGCAGGCGACGGGGCACCGCGCCGCCGGTTGCGCACGATCGCGGCGACCACGAACGCCAGCAACAGCAGCGGTCCGAACCAGAGCAACCAGGTCGCCGGCTTGAGCGGCGGCTTGTAGAGCACGAAATCGCCGTAGCGCTGCACCAGGAAGTCCTTGACCGCATCGTCGCTCGCCCCTGCGCGCATCTGTTCGCGTATCTGCCTGCGAAGGTCCACGGCGAGTTCGGCCTGCGAGTCGGCGAGCGTCTGGTTCTGGCAGACCACGCAGCGCAGCTGGTGCGACAACGCGTGCACGCGCGCGTCGAGCTGCTCCTCGTCAGCAGGTGCGCAGAACGCGCCTGCGCAAGCGAAGGCCACCAGGGCGGACGCGATGCATCTACGCATGGCCATCCTTCTCGTGCTCGAGATCGCGCAAGAGGGGCGTGATCGTCTGCTCCAGCACCTCGGGCGTCATCGGACCCGCATGGCGGAAGCGGACCCTTCCGGCGCGGTCGATCACGAAGGTCTCGGGCACGCCATAGACGCCGAAGTCGATGCCCGTGCGTCCGTCGATATCGGACATCGTCGCGGCATAGGGATTGCCCAGACGCTGGAGCCAAGCGCGCGCAGCCGCCGGCTGGTCCTTGTAGTTGAGCCCGTAGACCGGCACTCGGGTGCGCGCCGCAAAATCGACCAGCAAGGGATGTTCCGCCTGGCAAGGCGTGCACCACGAGGCCCAGACGTTGAGCACCCACACCTTGCCTTGCATGTCGCTGCTGCGCAGGCTGCGCCCGTCGCTCTCGAGCAGCGGCAGCTCGAAGGCTGGCGCGGGCTTGCCGACCAGCGGCGACGGGAGCGCGCGCGGGTCGCGGCTCAGCCCGGCCGCGAGCGCGACGGCCAGCGCGAGGAACACGCCGAGCGGCAGCAGGAAACGGGTCATACCTGCGCCTCGCCGTGCACGAGGACTGCCGGCGCGGCGCCGCCGGCAACGCTCGCGCGTCTTGCCAGCCGGTAGCGCCGGTCACTTGCGGCAAGCAGGCCGCCGAGGGCCATCAGCAGGCAGCCGGCCCAGATCCAGCCGACGAACGGCTTCACATAAAGCCGCACCGCCCATCCGTGCTCGCCGAGCGATTCGCCGATGGCGACGTAGAGATCGCGCGTCCACCCGACGTCGATCGCGGCTTCGGTCGTCGGCATCTGCTGGCTGCGGTAGACGCGCCGTTCCGGCGAAAGCGTTGCAACGGGGTGGCCGTTGCGTGTCACGGTCAGCGCGCCGACCAGCGCTTCGTAGTTGGGTCCGACGGCCGGCGATACGCCATCGAAGCGGAAGGCATAGCCTGCCACTTCCACCGTGTCGCCGATCTTCATCGGCAACTCGCGCGTGCTCTCCTGGCTGCTGACCAGCGTGACCCCCGCGATGAACACGCCCACACCGGCATGGGCCAGCAGCATGCCGACATAGCCGGCTGGCAACTGGCGAAGTGCGGCGAGCCGTCGGCCGCCTTGATGGTGCAGGCGGTCGCCGAGACTGGCGATCGCGCTGGCGACGGCCCAGCAGGCGAGCGTCAAACCCAGTCCGGTCAGCGCTGAGGCATTGCGCAGCACCGCCAGAAGGCCGAGCGCGACCGCAAGACTCGCGACGGCGGACCAGCGCAGCCGCTGGGTCACATCCGCAAGCTCGCTCCTGCGCCAGCGCATCAGCGGTGCGGCCCCCATCAGCAGCACCGCGGGCGCCATCAGCGGCACGAAGACCTGTTCGAAATACGCCGGCCCGACGGAAATCTTGCCGAGGCCCAGCACGTCGACCAGCAATGGATACAGCGTGCCGAGCAGTACTGTCGCGGCGGCCACCGCGAGCAACACGTTGTTGGCCAGCAGCAGCGCTTCGCGCGACACCACCGCAAACTCGGTGCGCCTTGCGAGCGCGGGCGCGCGCATCGCAAAAAGCAGCAGCGCGCCGCCGGTCACCAGCCCGAGCAATGCCAGGATGAAGGTGCCGCGCAGCGGATCGACAGCGAAGGCATGCACCGACGTCAGCACCCCTGAACGGACGAGGAAGGTGCCGAGCAGGCTCAGCGAGAAGGTGAAGATCGCGAGCAGCACCGTCCAGGCCCGGAACGCGCCGCGCTTCTCGGTGACGGCCAGCGAGTGGATCAATGCGGTGCCGGCGAGCCAGGGCATGAAGGAGGCGTTCTCGACCGGGTCCCAGAACCACCAGCCGCCCCAGCCCAGTTCGTAATAGGCCCAGGCGCTGCCGAGCATGATGCCCGTTGTGAGAAAAGCCCATGCCGCAAGCGTCCACGGCCGCGCCCAGCGCGCCCATGCGGCATCGAAGTGGCCGGAGATCAGGGCCGCGACCGCGAACGCGAAGCTCACTGAAAAGCCCACATAGCCCATGTAGAGCATCGGCGGATGCAGCACCATGCCCGGGTCTTGCAGCAGCGGATTGAGATCGCGTCCTTCCATCGCGGGCGGCAGCAGGCGCAGGAAGGGGTTCGACGCGAACAGCAGGAAAAGCAGGAAGCCGACGCTGATGGCCCCCATCACGCCGAGCACGCGCGCCACCATCACAGGCGGCAATCGCCGGCTGAAGAGCGACACCGCCACCGACCAGAGCGAGAGCATCAGCGTCCACAGGAGCATCGAGCCTTCATGCGAACCCCAGACGGCGGTGACGCGGTAGGCCAGCGGCAGTGCACTGTTGGAGTTGGCCGCCACGTAGCGCACGCTGAAGTCGTTGTCCGCGAAGGCCCAGGTGAGCGAGATGAATGCCGCCAGCACCAGCGTGCCCTGCAGGCGCGCGGCGGGGCGGGCCACGGCCATCCAGCCGCTTCTGCCGGTCGCCGCGCCGGCGAGCGGCAACACGGCTTGCACCGCGGCCACGAGCAGCGCGACGATGAGGCAGAAGTGGCCCAACTCGGCGTTCATGGCTTCTTCGGATCCGGCGTGGTGTCGCTCGCGTCGACCATCTGGCGTCGCACCTGATCGGCCTTCTTCAGCGCATCGGCGGCTTCGGGCGGCATGTAGTTCTCGTCGTGCTTTGCGAGCACCTCCCTGGCGACGAAGACGCCGTCGCCGCCGAGCCTGCCGTTGGCGACCACGCCCTTGCCTTCGCGGAAGAGGTCCGGCAGAAGCCCGTGATAGACCACCGGCACGGTGTGCGCGGTATCTGTCACGACGAACCGCACCGTCAGGCCGTCGCCCTCGCGCCTGAGCGATCCCTTCTCGACCAGGCCCCCGAGCCGGAAGGTGCGCGCGGCCGGTGCTTCATGGGCTGCCACCTGTGAAGGACTGAAGAAGAAGACGAGGTTCGACCGGAAGGCATTGAGCACCAGCGCCACCGCCACGCCCGCGCACGCGAGCGCCGCGATCAGCATGAAGAGACGGCGTTGCCGTACGGTCATGGGCGGTCGACCCTTGCTGCCTTGAAGCGCAGTCGCAATGCGACGAGCTCGACCGCGATCAGCACCGCCGTGATGCCGAAGGCCGCACCCACATAGCTCGTGTGGCCGCCCGATAGAAGTTGTGAGAACCAGTCCATGCGTTCCCCCCTGGATCAACCGCCAACCACGCCGCGCTCTCGCAGGATGCATCGCACCCGCACCAGCGCGACCGCGATCGAATACATCCAGCAGGCCAGCGTCATCAGCAGCATGCCGGCAAGCATCGTCATCGCCATTGACGGCGCGGCAGTGAGGCTGACCGACGCGCCCTGGTGCAGCGTGTTCCACCAGCGCACCGAAAAGTAGATGACCGGCACGTTCAGCGACCCCACGAGCGCGAGCACCGCGCAGGCGCGTTCGGCGCGGCGCGGTTCGTCGATCGCGGCTTCGAGCGCCATGTAGCCGAGGTAGAGGAAGAGCAGGAGCAGCTCCGAAGTGAGCCGCGCGTCCCATACCCACCAGGTGCCCCACGTGGGCTGCCCCCACAGCGCGCCGGTCAACAGGGCGATCGCGGTGAACATCGCACCGGTGGGCGCGAGCGCGGAGGCCATCGTCGACGAGAGCCGGGTGTGGAAGACCAGGGCCAGCGCCGAATACATCGCCATCACGAGATAGATGAACATCGACATCCACGCCGCGGGCACGTGGATGAAGATGATGCGGTACACCTCGCCCTGCTGCGCGTCGGTCGGTGCGACGAGGAAGCCCACGTAAAGGCCCGCGAGCGCGAACACGAGTGCAGCCGCGAAGAACCACGGCGCGAGCCGCCGCGCGATCGGATCGAAACGCCGCGGTGAGGCAAAGGCGAACCATCGCCAGCGAGGAGCGCCTGCCGCTTCGGGCGCATGGGGCGATGCATTCAGCAGATGGCTCATCGATGTGTTCACTCCATCGCGATGCGCAGTCCGGCCGCGGTGGCGATCGGACAAAGGAAAAGGGACAGTGCGAGGCACGCGCCCAGCAGCGAGAGCTGCGGCGCTACATCGAGCCCCGCGTCGGCCGCCGCGCCCGCACCCGCACCGAAGATCAGCACCGGCACGCAAAGCGGCAGCACGAGAATGCACAGCAGCACCGCGCCGCCGCGAAGACCCAGCGTGAGCGCCGCGCCGACACCGCCGATCAGGCTCAGCACCGGCGTGCCGATCAGCAGCGAGACCGCCAGCAGCAGGGCCGAAGACACCGGCAGTCCGTACTGCTGCGCGAGCAGCGGCGTGAGCATCATCAGCGGCAGCCCGCTGGTGACCCAGTGCGCACAGATCTTCGCAAGCACCAGCAGCGCCAGCGGATGCGGGGAGAGCAGGAGCTGGTCGAGGCTGCCGTCCGCGTACTCCTGCGAGAAGAGGCGCGACAGCGAGAGCATCGAGGCGAGCAGCGCCGCGACCCACAGGATGCCCGGCGCGAGCGCGCGCAACTGCTGCGGATCGGGCCCGATCGCCAGCGGGAACAGGCTGCTCGCGATCACGAAGAACAGCAGGCACGACAGGATGCTGCCGCGCCGTCGCCATGCGAGCGAAACGTCGTGCAGCACGATGGCGGCGAAGAGCCTGGTCATGCGCTATCCGCCCAGGTGCAGCGCGCGGCCATCGACCGACAGCGGCTGGTGCGTGGCGACGACCGCGATGCCGCCCGCGCGCAGGTGCGCATCGAGCTGCGCATGGAAGCATTCGCCGGCGCGCTCGTCGAGCGATGTCAGCGGTTCGTCCAGCAACCACAGCGCGCGCGGCAGCAGCGCGAGGCGCGCAAGCGCCACGCGGCGTCGCTGGCCTTGGGAAAGCGTGCGCACCGGCGCGTGCATCGATGGTGTCATGCCGAACGAGGTCAATGCGCCCTCGATGCGCTTGGCGGCGGGCGTTTCGCCAGCCACACGCATCGCGAACTGCAGGTTCTCGATCGCGCTGAGGTCAGGGTCGATGCCATCCGTGTGCCCCACGTAGGCCAGTGATTGCAGGTAGCCTGATTCGCCGGCCCGCACCGGCCGGTCGCGCCAGCGCAACTCTCCTTCCGCCGGCGGCAGAAGGCCGCTCAGCACGCGCAGCAGGCTGGTCTTGCCGCTGCCGTTGGCACCGGTCACCTGAAGAAGCTCGCCGGGGCCGAGCCTGAATTCGATGCCACTGAAAACAGGCCGCCCGGCGCGGCTGAAACCGAGCCCGCTGGCCGAGAGGCCGGATTCGATGACGGGGTCGTCGAAGCGATCGGGCACGCGCTAGGGTTCCTTTGCCTGGGCCACATCGGGCAGGCGGTGGGCGATGCCCTTGTGGCAATCGATGCAGGTCTTGTCGCCCTCCGCGAGGAAGGTCGAGTGCATGGCCTGTGCGCGGGGGCTCTGGCGCGTGAAGTCCATCGACTGGTAGTCGTGGCAGTTGCGGCATTCGAGCGAGTCATTGGCCTTCATGCGCTCCCACTCGTGCTGGGCCAGTACCAGCCGGTGGTCGAGGAACTTCTCGCGCGTGCTGATGGTGCCGAAGATCTTGCCCCATACCTCCTTCGACGCCTGCATCTTGCGGGCGATCTTGCTGGTCCAGTTGTGCGGCACGTGGCAGTCGGGGCATCGTGCGCGCACGCCGCTGCGATTGGTGTAGTGGATCGTGGTCTGCAGCTCGGGATACACGTTGTCGCGCATCTCATGGCAGCCGGTGCAGAAGGCCTCGGTGTTCGTCAGTTCGAGTGCGGTGTTGAACGCACCCCAGAAGATCACCCCGGCGATGAAGCCGCCCAGCGTGAGAAAGCCCAGGCTGAAATAGGCGCTGGGCCGGTTGATGGTGATCCAGTAGCGCTTGATCAGCTTGAACATGGCGGGCCTGCGCTACTTGGTCGAACCCAGCACGCCGGGCTTGCGCTTCAGGAGCTGTTCGACGTCGACGAAGTTGTTGCCGATGAGCGGCTTCGCATCCGCCTGCGCGACATGGCACTGGGTGCAGAAGTAGCGGCGCGGCGAGACGTCCGCGAGCATGTTGCCGTTGCGGTCCTGGTAGTGCGTGATGCTCACCGGGATCGCGCCGGTCTCCTGCGTGCGCGTGCGCGCATGGCAGAACATGCAGCGGTTGAACTCCTTGTCGACCTGGTAGCCTTCGATGGTGTGCGGGATGGTCGGCGGCTGCATCGCGAAGTTGCGGGTGCGCCGGACGTCCTTGTTCTCGGTCGGGAAGATCGGCGGCGGCTTGGTCTGTTCGGGGATGGGCGTCGGGCCGCGCATCGCATCGACAAGGCCCTGCGACAAGGCCGGCGGCGCGAAGAGCAGGGCCGAGAAGGCGACGAGCAGCATCGCCCACACGGTGCGCGCGAGGGTCCAGGATCGGCTGAGCTTCGTCATGGCTGGGCTCCTAGACTTTCGTGATCTTGATCGCGCACTTCTTGAAGTCGGTCTGCAACGAGATCGGGCAGGTCGCATCCAGCGTGACCTTGTTGATCAGCTGGCTCGCGTCGAACCAGGGCACGAACACCAGCCCCTGCGGCGGCATGTTGCGCCCGCGTGTCTCGACCCGCGTGCGCATCTTGCCGCGCCGCGAGGCGATCTCGACCTCGACACCGCGTCGCAGGCCGAGCTTCTTCGCATCCTCGGGATGCATGAAGCACACCGCGTTCGGCACCGCACGATAGAGCTCGGGCACGCGCCGCGTCATCGAACCCGAATGCCAGTGTTCGAGCACGCGGCCGGTCGCGAGCCAGAACGGGTATTCCTTGTCCGGCGATTCCGCAGGCGGCTCGTAGGGCAGCGCGAAGATCACCGCCTTGCCGTCCGGGTTGCCGTAGAACTGGAAGCCGGTGCCGGCCTTCACGTAGGGGTCGCTGCCTTCGCGGTAGCGCCAGAGCGTTTCCTTGCCGTTGACCACCGGCCACCGCAGCCCGCGTGCCTCGTGGTACATGTCGAAGGGCGCGAGGTCATGCCCATGGCCGCGGCCGAACATCGCGTATTCCTCGAACAGCCCCTTCTGGATGTAGAAGCCGAAGGCCTTCGCCTCGGCGTTGGCGTATTCGGGATTGGTGTCCTTCAGCGGGAACTTGTCGACCTGCCCGTTGCGGAAGAGCACATCGAACATCGTCTTGCCCTTGACCTCGGGCTGCTTCTCGATGAGCTCGGCGGGCCAGACTTCCTCGATCTTGAAGCGCTTGGAGAACTCCACGAGCTGCCAGAGGTCCGAGCGCGCCTCGCCCGGGGCGTCGACGAGCTGATGCCAGAACTGCGTGCGGCGCTCGGCATTGCCGTAGGCGCCTTCCTTCTCGACCCACATCGCGCTCGGCAGGATGAGGTCGGCCGCCAGCGCGGTCACCGTCGGATAGACATCCGACACCACGACGAAGTTGTCGGGGTTGCGGTAGCCCGGCCAGCCTTCCTGCTGGAGATTGGCCGCGGCCTGCATGTTGTTGTTGACCTGCACCCAGTAGGCGTTGAGCTTGCCGTCCTTGAGCATGCGGTTCTGCAGCACCGCGTGGTAGCCGGGCTTGTCGGGGATGGTGCCCGCGGGCAGCTTCCAGATCTCTTCGGCGTGCTCGCGGTGCTTGGGGTTGGCCACGAGCAGGTCTGCCGGCAGGCGGTGCGAGAAGGTGCCGACCTCGCGTGCGGTGCCGCAGGCCGATGGCTGGCCGGTGAGCGAGAACGGGCTGTTGCCGGGGGTCGCGATCTTCCCTGTCAGCAGATGCAGGTTGTAGACCATGTTGTTGGCCCAGGTGCCCCGCGTGTGCTGGTTGAAGCCCATGGTCCACAGCGACATCACCTTGATGTTCGGGTCCGCATAGAGCTCGGCGAGCCGGTCGAGGTGCTCTTTCGACACGCCCGAGAGCTTGGTGACGTACGCGGCGTCGTACTTGGAGACGAACTTCGCGAAGTCCTCGTAGGTGATCGGCGTCGACGCGTTCGGGTCGCCCGCGTTCTTGGCTTCCTTCTGCAGCGGGTGCTCGGGCCGCAGGCCATAGCCGATGTCGGTCACGCCCTGCTTGAACACGGTGTGCTTGTTGACGAAGTCCTGGTTGACCTTGTTGTTGCGGATCAGGTAGTTGGCGATGTAGTTCATGATCGCCAGATCGGTCTGCGGCTTGAAGATGATCGGCAGGTCCGCGAGGTCGAAGGAGCGGTGGGTGAAGGTCGACAGCACCGCCACCTTGGTCTTCGGCGCGCTCAGGCGGCGGTCGGTGACGCGGGTCCACAGGATCGGATGCATCTCCGCCATGTTCGAGCCCCACAGCACGAAGGCGTCGGCGGCTTCGAAGTCGTCGTAGCAGCCCATCGGCTCGTCGGCGCCGAAGGTGCGCATGAAGCCGGTGACCGCCGAGGCCATGCAGTGCCGCGCGTTCGGGTCGATGTTGTTGGAGCGGAAGCCGGCCTTGTAGAGCTTCGAGGCGGCATAGCCTTCCCAGATCGTCCACTGGCCCGAGCCGAACATGCCGACCGCCGTCGGCCCCTTCTCCTTGAGCACGCGCTTGAACTGCTGCTCCATCAGGTCGAAGGCCTGGTTCCAGGTGACGGGCTTGAAGTCGCCGTCCTTGTCGTACTTGCCGTTCTTCTGGCGCATGAGCGGCTGGGTCAGCCGGTCGCCGCCGTACATGATCTTCGAGAGGAAGTAGCCCTTGACGCAGTTCAGGCCCTTGTTCACTTCGGCCTGCGGATCGCCTTGCGTCGCGACCACCTTGTTGTCCTTGACCGCGACCGTCACGCCGCAACCGGTGCCGCAGAATCGGCAGGGCGCCTTCGACCATTTGAGCCTGGTCATGTCGCCGTCGGTGACGAAGTTCGCAGCATCAGCCGGCAGCGTCACGCCGGCCACCGATGCCGTGGCGGCGACCGCGGTGCGTTTAATGAAGTCCCGGCGCGTGGTCATCGGTCATCTCCTCCTCCATGGAATCGGCGTCCTCGTTGTGCTGGTAGACGAGGGCGGCGGACAGAACACCGTCCAGCCGATGCAGGCATTCGAGGTGTGCGGCGATCGCGCGCATGGTGGGCGCCTCGAGCGTCACCACCAGCTTGCCGGCATCGTTGCCCGCATGGATCTCCGCGCCTGCCATCGCTTCGATGGCGGCACGCACTTCGCCGAGCCTCGCCGGATTGGCGTGCACGACAACGCCCGCGATATGCCATTCCTCGGCATGCCGTTCGGGCTGGATGGGGATGAGGCGCTTGGCAATTGCCACTGTTGATCTCCTCCTGGCGGGACCATGGGTCTAGAGAGGCAGGGGCACAAGGCTCCTGGCTCCTGTCAATTGCGCCCGCGCACCACCGTTAGTGCGAAGGAGGGCCGCTCACGAGCTGGTACATCCAGACAAGGAATCCGTACCCGCCGACGACGATGACGGACAGCACGGGAACCATGACGGCCGTCAGGAAGAGAAAGCTGCGAAGCTCCTCATTCTTGCGCTGTGGGTCGAGCGCATCCTTGCTTTCCATCGTGGTCGTCCTTCTTGTTGTGGATCAACCTGCCGCAGACGAGCAGTACGGGGCAAATTAAAGGCAAGCGCCATGGGCTTGTCAAGGAAGGAAAGGGAACCGTCTCGCGACTCGTCGAGCTTGCACCAAAGGGCAATTGACGCGCTTGCTCCAAAGCGGCATGGCTATTCGCCGGTCTCCGCCGCGCCGCCCTGCATCTCGTCCACGCGTTGCATGTTCTCGAGCATCTTGAGCAGGTAGTGCAGCGTGTGGCTGATGTCGTTCACCGAGAAGCCTGCGAGCGCTTCCTCGTAGTAGTCGTGGATCTTCGGCTGCGCTTCCTTCAGCCATACATGTCGCCCTGACGCGGTCATGGTGATCAGCCGCGAGCGGCGATCGCGGCCGTCCGGCGCGATGCTCACATGCCCGTCGCGTTCCATGCGGCTGAGCAGGCCCGACAGGTTCTGCCGGCTGACCATCAGGTAGCGCGCCAGATCGCCGACGCTCATTCCGCCCTCGGCCTGTTCCCGCGACAGCGCGCCGAGCACGGCCCATTGCTGCGTCGTCAGCCCCTGGGCTTCGACCGCCTTGGTGCCAGTTTTATGCAACATATTTGCACATTGGTACAGCCGAAAGAACACGCGATTGGCGAGCTCCATGCGCGCGACATCCTTGTTTTCCCTAGGTTGCTTCATGAAATTCTCACAAAAAAGCACTTGCAAAGCGCAGACCGTGCTGCCAATAATATGACAACACATTGACGTATATGCAGACAGCCGACGGCTGAACTGTTCCGACGATAGCAAGCATTCAGACGCAAGGAGAACCGACATGCAGAGATTCGAAGGCAAGACCGTGGTGGTGACCGGTGGCGGCGGCGGAATCGGTGGGGCGACCTGCCGCCGCTTCGCACGCGAAGGCGCGAAGGTCGCGATCTACGACCTGAACCCCGAGGCGGCAGAAAAGGTCGCCGCGCAGATCCGCGAGGAAGGCGGCGAGGCGATGGCCTTCCGTTGCGACATCACCGACCGCGCGAGCGTCGATGCCGCGGTGGAAGCCACGCTGCAGAAGCTCGGCCCGATCGACGTGCTGGTCAATAACGCTGGCTGGGATGTGTTCAAGCCCTTCACCAAGACCGAGCCCGCGCAGTGGGACAAGCTCATCGCCATCAACCTGACCGGTGCGCTGCACATGCATCACGCAGTGCTGCCGGGCATGGTGGCGCGCAAGGCGGGGCGCGTCGTCAATATCGCCTCCGACGCGGCGCGCGTGGGCTCATCCGGCGAGGCGGTCTACGCGGCCTGCAAGGGCGGGCTGGTGGCGTTCTCGAAGACGCTGGCGCGTGAGCATGCACGCCACAACATCACGGTCAACGTGGTCTGCCCGGGGCCGACCGACACCGCGCTTTTCGCCGACTACAAGGAAGGCGCGGGCAACCCCGAGAAGCTGATGGAAGCCTTCACGCGCTCCATTCCGCTCGGTCGGATCGGCCAGCCGGACGACCTGCCCGGCGCGATTCTCTTCTTCGCCAGCGATGACGCCGCCTTCGTCACGGGTCAAGTCCTGAGCGTTTCCGGCGGCTTGACGATGAACGGCTGACCACCGGCCTCCCTTGAACCTTCACCGAAAGAACACCATGGACTACGAAGACATCCTCTACGAAGTGCGCAACCACGTGGCGTGGATCACCATCAACCGGCCCGAGAAGATGAACGCCTTCCGCGGCCAGACCTGCGACGAGATCATCCGCGCGCTCAATCGCGCGGGCTACGACCGCGACATCGGCGCGATCGTCCTGGCCGGCGCGGGCGAGAAGGCCTTCTGCACCGGCGGCGACCAGTCCGCGCACGACGGCAACTACGACGGCCGCGGCACCATCGGCCTGCCGATGGAAGAGCTGCACACCGCGATCCGCGACGTGCCCAAGCCGGTGATCGCGCGGGTGCAGGGCTTCGCGATCGGCGGCGGCAACGTGCTGTGCACCATCTGCGACCTGACCATCTGCTCGGAGAAGGCGATCTTCGGCCAGGTGGGTCCGAAGATGGGTTCGGTCGATCCGGGCTATGGCACCGCCTTCCTCGCGCGCGTCGTCGGCGAGAAGAAGGCGCGCGAGATCTGGTACCTCAACAAGCGCTACTCGGGCCAGGAGGCGGTCGCGATGGGGCTGGCCAACATCTGCGTGCCGCCCGAGAAGCTCGACGAAACCGTGCAGGAGTGGGCCGAGACCATCTGCGAGCGCAGCCCGACCGCGATCGCCATCGCCAAGCGCAGCTTCAACATGGACACGGCGCACCAGGCCGGCATCGCGGGCATGGGCATGTACGCGCTGAAGCTCTACTACGACACCGACGAATCGCGCGAGGGCGTGGCCGCCCTGAAGGACAAGCGCAAGCCCGAATTCCGCAAATACGCCAAGTAACCCTCGACGCTCGCGCCACTCCAGGAGACAAAGAGATGAATCCCTACATCGACGAAGACCTCGCGGCGCTGGCCGAGCATGCGCGCCGCTTCGCCAGCGGCCGGGTGGCGCCGGGCTTTCTTGAGCGCGACAGGACGCGCGTGCTCGACCGCGCGCTCATGCGCGAGATGGGCGAGATGGGCTTCATCGCGCCCGAGCTGTCCGAAGCGCATGGCGGCCAGGGCATGGGCTGCCTCGCGGCTGGTGTGATCCATGAAGAGATCGCGCGCGCCGACCTGAGCCTGAGCTACATCAACCTGCTGGCATCGCTCAACGGGCAGATCCTGTCGCACCACGCGCGGCCCGAAGTGGCGCAGCCGTGGCTCGAGAAGCTCACGCGCGGCGAGGCGCTGTTCGCCATCGCGCTCACCGAGCCGCGCGGCGGATCGGACGCAGCCAACCTGCGCCTGCGCGTCGAGCGTGTGGGCGACGACTACGTCATCAACGGCGAGAAGACCTCCATCTCCGCCGCCGATCAGGCGGATGCGGCGGTGGTCTTCGGCCGCACCGGCACCGTCGAATCCGGCGCACACGGCGTGACCGCGCTGCTGGTGCCGATGGACCTGCCGGGCATCACGCGCAACCGCTTCGACTGCCACGGACAGCGTGCCATCGGGCGCGGATCGCTCTTCTTCGAGAACGTGCGCGTGCCCATCGATCATCGGCTCGGTGATGAGAACAGGGGCTTCGTTCAGGTGATGCAGGGCTTCGACTTCTCGCGTGCGCTGATCGGCATGCAGGTGCTGGCCGTCGCACGCGTGGCGCTCGAAGAGACCTGGGAGTACGTCGCGCAGCGCGAGGCCTTCGGCAAGCCGCTGTCGGCCTTCCAGGGCGTGTCGCATCCGCTCGCCGATTTCGACACGCAGGTCGAGGCCGCGCGCCTGCTGTGCCTGCAGACGCTCTGGCTCAAGGACAAGGGCGCACCCCACACCGCCGAGGCCGCGATGTGCAAGTGGTGGGCGCCGAAGCTCGCCTACGACGTGATCCACCAGTGCCTGCTGATGTTCGGCCACGGCGGCTACGACCGCGGGCCGATGGAGCAGCGCCTGCGCGACGTGCTCGGCTTCCAGATCGGCGACGGCACCGCGCAGATCATGAAAACCATCATCGCCCGCACCCGCGCAGGACGCGAAGCGGTCCCGGCCTGAGTCCTTTCCTTCGACTTTTCACACCAACCACGACGAGGAGACAAAAGCATGGAATTCGACGCCGTACTCATTCCGCCGCGCCGCAAGCGGATGGTCGCGCAGGGCCTCTGGCATGACCGCACCATCAACGACGACCTCGATGCCTGCGTCGCCGCTTGCCCGGACAAGGTCGCGCTCACCGCGCTGCGCGTGGAGGAGGGCGGAACCACGCGCTTCACCTACCGCGAGATGGCGCGCATGGCCGATCGCATCGCCGTCGGGCTCGCGCGCCTCGGTGTGCGCCGTGGCGACGTGGTGGCCTGCCAGTTGCCCAACTGGTGGCAGTTCACGCTGACCTACCTTGCGTGCGCGCGCATCGGTGCGGTGATGAATCCGATCATGCACATCTTCCGCGAGCGCGAACTGTCATTCATGCTCAAGCACGGCGCGGCCAAGGTGATGATCGTGCCCAACCGCTTCCGGGGCTTCGATTTCGAAGCCATGCTGGCCGGCCTGCAGCCGGATCTGCCCGAACTGAAGCACGTGGTCGTGGTCGGCGGCAGCGGCGACAACAGTTTTGAAGCGCTCCTTAGCGGCCCCGCATGGGAAGAAGCCGCCGATGCGAAGGACATCCTTTCGCGCAGCCGACCGGCCCCCGATGACGTGATGCAGCTCATCTACACCTCGGGCACCACCGGCGAGCCCAAGGGCGTGATGCACACCGCCAACACCACGATGGCGAACATCTTTCCGTATGCAGCTCGGTTGCACCTGGGCAGCGATGACGTGGTGCTCATGGCCTCGCCGATGGCGCACCAGACCGGCTTCATGTATGGCCTCATGATGCCCATCATGCTCAAGGCGAGCGCGGTGCTGCAGGACATCTGGGACCCGGCCCGCGCGGTGGCGCTGATCCAGTCCGAAGGCGCGAGCTTCACGATGGCGTCGACGCCGTTCCTCACCGACCTCACGCGTGCGGTGGCCGAAGGTGGCGGCGCGGTGCCGTCGCTGCGAACCTTCCTCTGCGCGGGCGCGCCGATCCCCGGCCCGCTGGTGGAGCAGGCCCGCAGCGTGCTCGGCACCAAGATCGTCTCGGCCTGGGGCATGACCGAGAACGGCGCCGTGACGCTGATCGAGCTCGGCGACGATGACGAACGCGCCTTCAACACCGACGGCCATCCGCTGCCGGGCGTGGAGATCAAGGTGGTGGACGTGGACGGCAACGTGCTGCCGCCGGGCGAGTCGGGCGAGCTGATGCTGCGCGCGTGCTCCAACTTCGGCGGCTATCTCAAGCGGCCGCACCTCAACGGCACGGATGCGGACGACTGGTTCGACACCGGCGACATGGCGCGCATCGACGAGCGCGGCTACCTGCGCATCACCGGCCGCAGCAAGGACGTGATCATCCGTGGCGGCGAGAACGTGCCGGTGGTGGAGATCGAAGCGCTGCTGTACCGCCACCCGGCGGTGCAGATGGCGGCCATCGTCGCCTACCCCGACGAGCGCCTCGGCGAACGGGCCTGCGCGGTGGTCGTGCCGCGGCCGGGCCAGAGCATCGACCTGCCGTCGATCGTCGACTTTCTCAAGGCGCAGAAGGTGGCGCTGCAGTACATCCCCGAACGCCTCGTGGTGCGCGACGCGATGCCTGCGACGCCGTCGGGAAAGATCCAGAAGTTCAGGCTGCGCGAGATGCTGCGCGGCGAATTGGCGTGAACCCATCCCCACAAGAACGAACGGAGACAAGGAACATGAGCAATCGATTCAAGCGTGCTGTCGCGACCTGTGCGGCACTGGCCATCGGCTTCGGCGTCCTCGGCGCGGCCCATGCGCAGAGCGCCTGGCCCACCCGGCCCGTGCGCATCGTCGTGGGTTTCGCGCCGGGCGGCAGCACCGACGTGATGGCCCGCATCCTCGCGCAGCAGCTCACCGAATCGCTGGGGCAGACGGTCCTCATCGACAACAAGCCCGGTGCGAGCGGCAACATCGCCGCCGCCGAGGTGATCCGCGCGGCCCCCGACGGGCAGACCTTCCTGATCGCGCCGACCTCGGTCGAAACCGCGAACCCGTCGCTGTTCAAGTCGAACATCCTGCCGTCGCGCGATCTCACGCCGGTGGGCACCATCGGCCGCACGCAGATGTACCTGGTGTCGAAGCCGCAACTCGCGGTCAAGGACGCGCGGGACCTGGTCGCGCTCGCGAAGTCGCAGCCCGGCAAGATGTCCTACGCATCCGCCGGCACCGGCACGCCTCCGCACCTGGCATGCGAGATGTTCAAGGTGGCGTCGGGCACCTACATCACGCATATCCCGTATCGCGGCGCTGCGCCCGCGCTGCAGGACGTGATGTCGGGCCAGGCCGATTTCGTCTGCGATCCGGGCATCGCGTTTCCGCACATCCGCGCAGGCAAGGTCAAGCTGCTGGGCATCGTGAGCGCCAAGCGCTCGCCGTTCTTCCCGGATGTGCCGACGGTCGGCGAGCTCGGCTTCAAGGAAGCGGATCTCGACATCTGGTTCGGCCTCTGGGCGCCCAACGGCACCGCGCCGGAGATCGTGACCCGACTGAACCGCGAACTCGGCAAGGCCATGACGCAGGCGGCGGTCAAGTCGCGTTATGCCGATCTCGGCGCCGAAACCGCCGCGATGAGCCCCGCCGAATTCAAGGCGCTGCTCGCCGATGAGAGCCAGCGGCTGAGCACGCTGATCCGCGAACAAAAGATCGTCGTCGAATGAACACGCAGGTCCGCATGGAAGAAGAAGCGCCCGTCCTCGTCGCGACGCACGGCCGCGTCGGGCTCATCACGCTCAACCGCCCGCGCCAGATGAACGCACTCAACGACGCGCTGATGGATGCGCTCGGCGATGCTCTGCGCGCTTTCGATGCGGACGAAGCGATCGGCGCCATCGTGATCACCGGCAGCGAGAAGGCCTTTGCCGCCGGCGCCGACATCGCGGCCATGGCTGACTGGGGCTACATGGACGTGGTCAAGTCGGAATTCATCACGCGCAACTGGGAGACCATCCGCAGCGTCCGCAAGCCGGTGATCGCTGCGGTCGCGGGCTTCGCGATGGGCGGGGGCTGCGAGCTCGCGCTCTCGTGCGACATCGTCATCGCGGCCGAGAGCGCGAGGTTCGCGCTGCCCGAGGTCAAGCTGGCGATGCTACCCGGCGCAGGCGGCACGCAGCGTCTGCCGCGCGCGATCGGCAAGGCGAAGGCCATGGACATGTGCCTGTCGGCGCGCGTGCTCGACGCGGCGGAAGCCGACCGCTACGGCCTGGTCTCGCGCGTGGTGCGAGATGACGAACTGATGCCGCAGGCGCTCGCGCTGGCCGCGAAGATCGCCGCCTTCTCGCTGCCGGCACTGATCGCGATCAAGGAGTCCGTCAACCGGGCCTTCGAGGGATCGCTCGCCGAGGGCATCGGATTCGAGCGCCGGCAACTGCATGCGCGCTTCGCGAGCGACGATGCGCACGAGGGCATGAAGGCGTTCCTGGAGAAACGCGCTCCGGCGTTTGCGCATCGCTGAGCGCGGGGCGCTACGGCGTGTGCCCCGGCGCACCGGGTCGCGATGGCGCGCGCATCGACTTGAGCGCCGCCATCGCGAGCTCTACGCGGCGCTGGAACTCTTCGTCGGTCAGCCGCATCAGCTCGCGCGCTTCGGCCGCATCGGCAATGTCGTGGATGCCGGCGACGACGTGATAGGCCGCCCGCACTGATTTGATCTCGCGCAGAGCCTGCATCGTGAGCTCGAAGGGATCGTGCCTCGACTCGTCGGGCGAGTCGGTGCGGGCGGGGGGATCGTTGGGGAGGTGCGCGTGCGCGCAAGTAGGGTGGACCATCAATGGCCTCCAAGCGGGTTAGGTTTGCAAAACCACCGCTCCCAACGCCAATTGAGGGCGGCAGCTCGAACGGGTTGGCGTACCGGTACCCCGCTTGCGCGAACCGGCGAGCCTCGCGGCTCCCCGCCCGAGCCGCCAAAAAATGGGGCACGAACAAAGAAGCCGCAGACTCCCTGCGGAATGCTGCGGCTTGATCGCAGCGGGGTAAGTCGGGACGCCAATCCCGGTCACGCCTTTGTTTGACGCAACGGGATGCAGTATATCGATGGGCACACCGCGGGCGGCCGAACGCCTTAGCGTCCATGGGAGAAAGCACTACCTATATCCGTTTTGACAATTTGTTACGTCCCCTTCTAGAGTCGCCCGACCTCAAATCTGGAAGAAGAAGGATGACGCTGCTGCGAACTGCCGTGCTTGTGATGCTCACTCTCGTCATGGGCGGCTGCGCCACGCCAATGCGGGTCAGCCTGACGCCCGAGCAGCGGGCGAAGATCACCGAACTCAAAGCGCATGTCGTCGTTGTCCAGGACGAAGTGATCGTGGCGGTGCAGCCGTCCAATGTCGGTGTTGCCACCGGCGGTGGATTGATTGGCGCGATGATCGACAGCTCTGTCACCAACTCCCGCGTCAAGGACTCCCAGGAGGTCATGGGGCCGCTCTATGCGCAGATCGAAGACGTGGACTATCGCAAGGAGTTCAATGAAGCGATCCGCCGGGAGCTCGAGAAGTACCCGATCAAGGTCGCTCAGTTCACGACCACGCCTCGGGCGCTCGGCCGGCAGACACTCGCTCAGCTGCGAAGCACCCTCGAGCCCGGTCAGGCGCTGCTGGTGATTTATCCGCGCTACTTCCTGACGATGGACTTCCGCAATCTGGACACCGAGGCGGTCGTCAGCATGTGGATGAAGGACGGACCCGACAACGTGCCGATTCAACGCGGGGTCCTTCACTACCAATCTCAACCCGTCGGACCGGGCGGCAAGGAGTCGATCGCGCTCTGGGGCAGGCAGGATGCGGCGGAGTTCCGCGCTGCAATCAAGGAGTCGATCGTTGAAACGATCGAGCTCGTGTCGATGGACATCAACCTCGCGGCGCCGGGCGACAAACAGGAGAAGTCACGGGAGTACACCTTCAACGCCGGCGGGCAGCAAGCGCAGATCAAGGGGCGGCTCATCAAGGAAGGCGTCAACCGGTGGATCGTGTTGGGGGACGACAAGAAGCTGTACTCCCTGCCCACGACGAGCAAGGCCGTCGCAGCCGCCAACCGTTGAACAGGATGATCATCATGAAACGCAACGTACTGCTGCGGCCGCTCCTCGCCGGTATCACGGCGGCCATCTGCTCGGTCCAGGCCACTGCCGCGCCCGACAACGGCCCGACGTCCCCCATGGACATCACCTACGACCGCAACGCCCGTGAAACACCGCCCATGGCGCTGGGCGGTACGTGCCCGATCCATGTGGTTTCACCACAGGACGATCGCCAGAACAAGGAGACGATCGGCGCCGGCTTCGGCGGCGCCTTGCTCACGGGAGAGGCCGGGCGCTGGGTGTCGGATGGTCTTTCTCAACTGGCAGAGTTCGGTTTCGCGGTCGACCATGTCAAGGCGGGTGACGTCGTCGGTGACGGGCTGACGGTCGAGACATCGCTGACTCGCGCGTACACCTGGCCGATCGGGATCAAGCTGTTCAGCATGGTCGCGCTGAAGGTCCAGTTCCTCGACAAGAGCGGGGCCGTGGTTCAGGAAAAGCACTATCGCGCCCATGGCGACAAGACCAACATGTGGGGTGCGGACTCGGAGTTCGTCACGACCCTGAACTACGGGCTGAACAACCTGCTGCCGGCCATGGCGCAGGATCTCGTGTCCCTGTGCAAAGGGGGCATGGTGGCGCCCTACACCTATTCAGGGCCGTCGCTGGTCACGAAGAAATAGGACCCCTCACAATATCCGGCTACCCGTTGGGAATCCTCATGTCCTTGCAAACCTGGCTGCTGTATGTCGTCGCTGTCTTCGTGTTGACCGTCACACCCGGTCCGAGCGTCCTCATGTGCGTATCCAACGCAGTCAATCACGGGGTCCGGCGCACGTTCTTTTCCGCCATCGGCAGCGTCACCGCCGTCGTCGGCATCATGGCGTGCTCCGCTGTCGGGGTGGGTGCCGTCCTCGCCGCGTCCGAAACCCTCTTTCATGTCATCAAATGGTTTGGCGTCGGCTACCTGCTGTACATCGGCATCACGACACTGCGCTCCACGACTTCCAACTTCGAACTGCCTGCCGGCACTGCCGGTCGCTCGAGCCGGAAGGCGCTCTATGCGAAGGGCTTTCTGGTGGGAGCAAGCAATCCGAAGGCGCTGCTTTTCTTCACCGCGTTCTTCCCGCAGTTCATCAATCCGGCCGCGCCTCAGCTGTACCAGTTCGCCATCCTTGGCGGCACCTTCGTCTGCTTCGAGTTGTTCTGGTTGATGTCCTATGCTGCGTTCGCTTCGCGGCTTTCTCCATGGTTGCGAGTCAAGGGGCGGGCCAAGGCCTTCAACCGGCTGTCGGGGCTCACCTTCATGGGTGCAGGCGCACTGCTGGCCACCGTCAAGCGTGCCGCCAAGGACGCGTAGGCCGGAAGCCTCGGCTCGACCAACTTGCAAAGCTGCGCGGGGCCGACGGGCAACTGCAGTGAAGCTGTACAAGCGCCAGCCCCCGCCCGATGGATCGAAGCAGCCGGACAGCGACCGCTCAAACACCTTCGATGATGCGAATCTCGCGGTCGGCTCCGTCGCCCAGCGCAGCCAGTGCTGCCTGGTACTCCGGGCTGTCATGCGCAGCGATGGCTTGTTCAACGCTGTCAAACTCGATCAGCACGGTGCGTTGCATCAGACCGAGTTCGTAGACCTTGGACGGTTCGCCACGCGCCAGGAAGCGCGCACCGTTGGCAGTGAGTGCCGGGCCGGCCAGCTTCGCATACGCGGCAAGTTTGTCGGAATCGTTGACCGCGCGATACGCGCTGACCCAGTAGGCTTTTGGCATCTGATTTTCTCTTTCGGTGTGACTGAAAACGTCAGCGTGCGACTGTGCCGCGTGTCTTGATTTGCAGCAAGCCCCGCGCAGTGTTTCCTTCCAACGACTCGCCTCTCTCAATAGAGCACTCAACAGGCGTCGTGCACCGGCAGATCGAAATCCGCCGACTCCAGAACCACCGGACGTCCACCACTCATGAAGTGGCGCTCGATCGCGCGTGCATTGATGAGTGGCGCATTCCTCTCATAGGCCTCGACGAGGCTCTCGCCGCCGCCGTCCGCGCCGAAGAAGTCCCTCAAGGGGTCTTCGCTGATTTCCGCGATGACACGGCGGCCGACCGTGGGGTATATCGCGAACCGCACCGTCGCCGTGTCGAAGCAATAGATGGCACCTGCTGCTGACATGGATGTCTCCGAATGAATGACTGTCTCTGAATGGAACACCTCGAATACTCCACCCGGCAGTGCGTGGGAGTGGCAGTCGTCGCGTCCGTGTGTAGGTGGTTTCCTACGGACTCATTCGGGCGCCAGCGGACTCGCCGCCGACCAGCGCGGCTCCCGGAAAGGAGCGCAGCAACTGTGCCACCGGCAGCCTTTCGTCGCGCGCGACATGCCGGATACCCGCGATGCAATCATCGAATTCGAGCGCGCCGGTTCCGGGCGGAAGATGCAGTTCGGTGCCTTCCCACGCCTGGCCGGACCAGCCGCTGCAGGTGCCGCTCGTGCGCCACACGGCGGGCCCATCGAGCGTGGCGAAGAAGCGCACCGCGAGCGCCACCAGCACGCGTCCGCGATGCCGCCGCATGAAGGCCACGAGATGCCGCGCGCGTGGCCCGCGCACTTCGAGCGGCTCGTAGCTGCCTTCGCGGAAGAACTCGGCGTCCTGGTTTCGCAGCGCGAGCAGGCGCCAGATCAGCCAGAGCTTGGCGCGGCCGTCGGTTGCCGTGTCGATGAGCGCACGCACGGCGGATTCCAGGTCATCCCGGGATGCAAGGGACTGCAATTCCTGCAACCGCTTTTCTCGCAGCGCGTAGTCCACCGCGCGGCGGTTGTCCGGGTCGACGAGGCTGCGATCGATGAGTTCGCAGCCCTGGTAGATGTCCGGCACGCCCGGCGAGCAGAACTTGAGCAGCGCGAGGCTGAGGCCATTGAGCGCCCCGTAGCGATCCAGCGCACTTGCCGCGCGGCGCATCTCGCAAAGGAACTGATTCCCGGGATGCGACGCGAGCACCGCATAGACGAAGCGCGAGAGCGACTCCTCGTAGGCCGGGTCGGGATGCGTCCACGATGTGCCGCGCTTGCCTTCGCGCGCGGCCTTCAGCATGTAGCGCTCGATCCGGTCGAGGTACATCTCGTGCGCGCCTACACCCGCGTCCAGGCCGACCGGGTCCATCGTCCCGAGCAGGGTCTGGTAGAGCAGGTATTCGTGCATCGCCGACACCGCGCCGCGATGCGGGGCGTTCATCGCGTGCCAGCGGCGCAGCGCCAGACGCCAGAGTCCGGGGCATTCCGACAGCACGTCGATGCGCAGCCGGACATCCTCCGAGCGCTTGTTGTCGTGGGTGGACGTGGCGAGCATCGTGTGCGGCCAGCGTCGCTGGCGGTCGCCGCCGGCTTCGTGGAACTCGGCGAGCGACATGCCGATGCGGTCGGGATCGCCGCCGACCTCGTTGAGAGAACTGAGCGGAAAGTAGCGATAGAACGCCGTGTCTTCCATGCCCTTGGCGGCGGCGGGCGCACTGAACTGCTGGAAGCGCCGGGCGAATCGCACCGCCATGCGCGACACGGTCGCATCGGCACCGTCCGGCGCGTGGCCGAGCAGGGCATTGCGCACGAAGCCGAAGACCGAATCCTCGGGCAGCTGGAGCTTCTCGCGCGCGTTCTCGACGGCCTGGTCGATGTAGTGGCGGTCCTGCGCGGTCGAGGCATCGGTGTTGTAGGTGCGGTAGACCGAGAGACTCGCGGCGACGGTCGCGATGATCTCGCGCAGCGTATTGAGCGTGTAGTCGCTGCTGTGCCAGTTGCTCTTGGCGATGCGCAGCAGCGCGAGCGCGAGCACTTCGAGGTCGGAGGCGAGCGTCCCGCGCACCACCTCCTGCTTGGCCTGCCGGACGATCTCGTCGAAGCGCTCACGCGAGCCGGTGAATGCGCGCCAGATCCTGTCGAGCCGCCGCGCCGACCTGCGCTCCACCAGCACCGCGTTCGCCACGTTGGCGAAGCGATAGCCGGTGGTGCCGTGGATGGCCCAGGTCTCGGGCACTTCCTCGTGCGGCGCGGCGATCTTCTCCGCCACCACATACAGGGGTCTCGATGGCCGTCCGTCCGCGCCGGCCACGCCCTTGGGCTCGCCGCAGCGCAGCGCGAAGCCGTCCTGCAGGCGCTGGAAGTACTGCGCCGGGTCGAGCAGCCCGTCCGGGTGATCGATGCGCAGCCCGTCGACCCAGCCGCGCGCCGCCAGGTCGAGCGCGAGCGCATGCGTGGCTTCGAACACGGCTTCGCGCTCGGTGCGCAATGCGGCGAGTTCGTTCACGTCGAAGAAGCGGCGGTAGTTGATCTCGTCCGCGGCGGTGCGCCAGTAGGCGAGCCGGTAGGACTGGGCATCGATCAGCGCGTGCAGGGCGACCTTCTGGCGGGGTGCGTTGAAGGCGTCGACCGCCTCGGCGATGGCTTGCGCGATCGCCGGGCGGCCGCTGGCCAGCGTCGCGAGTTCCGCTTTCAGGCGCTGGCGGTCGCGCTCGCGCTCGTCCCATCCGTCGCGCGAGGCGGGCGGTGCGCTGGGCAGCTCGCGGAATGCCCAGGCGATGCCGTTCAGCAGCGACAGGTCGCCGCAGTCCTCCTGGCACAGCTGCACCGCGCGTTCGACGATGGCGGCATGGCTTCTGGGTGCGAGCGGAAAGCGGTGGTCGTGGTAGAGGATGCTGAACGCGCCCTCGGCCGCATTCCATTCGAGACGCAGCTCGCCGCGTTCCAGCACCTCGCCATACGGCGCGCCGAGCACCGGCACGAGCACCTTGCCGAGCAGGCCCGGTGTCGGCGAATGCCAGTCGATGTCGAAGTGCCGCGCATAGCGCGACGACACGCCGTGTTCGAGCACGTCCATCCACCACCGGTTGTCGGTGCCGAGCACGCCCATGTGGTTCGGCACCAGGTCGATGAGCTGGCTCATGCGGTGCTTTCGCAAGGCCTGCGTGAAACGCTCGAACGCCGGCATGCCACCGAGCTCGGGGTTGATCTCGTCGTGCGCCACCACGTCGTAGCCGTGCATGCTGCCGGGCCGCGCGCGGTGGATCGGCGAGCAATAGACGTGGCTGATGCCCAGGCGCGCAAGGTAGGGAACGACGCGCGCCGCCTGGTCGAAGTCGAAGCCGCCATGCAGTTGCAGGCGGTAGGTCGCACGCGGCACGCGTGCGGGTGCGCGGCCGCGCTCCACCCTCGTGCGGTCCGGCTGCGGCCGGATGCGCACCAGCGCAGCGCCGAGCTTGCGCATCGTCTCGGCGTCCCACAGCGTTTCGACGGGCTGTGCGTACTTGCGGCGCCAGTTCGGATGCTCGACCGTCGTGCCGGGGAGGTTGGGCTGCTCGACCTGCGCGAGCGCGTCTTCGAGCTGCGCCATCATCAGGCTGCACGGCGCGCGCGCGAGAAAGGCGTGCAAGGCCGCCACATCGTCGGCGCCGGGCGGCGTCTCGGCGTCGCCGGTGTCGTGCAGCGATTCGTGGCCGTCGGTGCGCACTGCTTCGACCAGTCGCTGCCGGTCGTGGCGGCGTTCGTTGCGCAGGCGCTCGAGCGTGGCGTCGTCGATCAGGCCGAGCACCCGCCTTTCCTTCAGGTCGTGCGCCGACCACCAGCCGGCGAGCGGCGGCAGGTCGTGCGTGCTCACCGCCGCGACGGCCTGGCGCGGGTATTCCGCCGGCCCGCGGAATCGGCCTGCGCCATCGCGTTCGAAATACAGCAGCCGGTAGGACATCACACCGTAGCGGCCCAGCGTCTCGCGCATCGCCTCGGGCACGGTGCCGAGGTCTTCGCCGATCACGAGGCAGCGGTGGCGGCGGCTTTCGAGCGCGAGGATCGCGAACAGCTCGTCGACCGGATAGCCCACGTAGGTGCCGTCGCGGGCGGTCCCCTGCGCGGGGATCCAGAAGAGGCGCATCAGCATCATCACGTGGTCGATGCGGATCGCGCCGGCGCCGCGCATGTTGGCGCGCAGCGCCTCGATGAAGATGCGGTGCTGCGATGCGCGCAGTCGGTCCGGCCGCAAGGGCGGAAGGCCCCAGTCCTGCCCCTGCGGATTGAACGCATCGGGCGGCGCGCCGACGCGCGCGGCGAGCGCGAAGGTGCGGCGGTGCCGCCAGGCATCCGAACCCGCACGATCCACCGACACCGCCAGGTCGAGATAGAGACCGAGGCCCATGCCTGCCGCTTTGGCCCGTTCGCCTGCCGCGTCGAGCTGCCGCGCGGCTTGCCATTGCAGGTACTCGTAGTAGCCGACCTGTTCTGCATGCTCGACGGCGAAGCGGGCTACGGCGGGCGAAGAGGGATCGCCGAACTCGGCCGGCCATGCGGGCCAGCCCCAGACGCCGGCGTCGACCGCATGGAGATGCGCCTGCAGGGCTTCGAAGAGCGCATGCTGGTGCAGCGCTTCGCCGCCTTGTTCGCGGAAGCGCTCGAACGCGGCGGCTTCGGGATCGGCCGGCTGGCGTGCGCGAAAGTGCGCATACAGCAGGCGCAGCACCTCGTGCTTGGCGGCCGACACCCCGGCATGGTCGATCAATGGGGTGGCACGCAGTGCCGACAGCCGCGCCTGAAAGGCGGGCGATTGCGCGCGCTGGCGGGCGGGTGCGCAATCGCGGAAGTCCGGTACCGCCTCGACGTCGATGTAGAGCACGTTCAGGTGCGCGCGCGACGAGGGGCTGTACGGGCTCATGTGCAGCGGGTTGTGCGGGAACAGCGCGTGCAGCGGGTTGAGGCCCACCACATCGGCGCCTTCGCGCGCGGCATGCTCGGCGAAGTCCGCGAGATCGCTGAAGTCGCCGATGCCCCAGTTGCGTCGCGACCGCAGCCCGTAGAGCTGGAGCGTGAATCCCCAGACGCGCGCGTCGCCATGGAGCGCATCCGGCTGGTGGCAGTGCGCGGGAGCGCAGACCAGGAGGGTCTCCCCGGGAAAGCCGACCAGGCTCAGGCGGTGATAGCCCTCCGGCAGTGCGAGCGCGAGCGGCAGGCGGTAGTGCGTGTAGGCCTCGTCGTCGAACGCCGCGCGATCGATCGTTTCGAGCTGGCTGGTCCGGACCGCGCCTTCATGGAAGGCCCCGCTTTCGTCCACCACGCGCCACTTGAAGTGCGCGAGCTGGCTGGGCAGGCGGACATCGACCGCGAACCCCTCGGTGCCGCAGGCGACGACTTGGACCGGTGGCAGCGGATGGCGCCATGCATCCCGCTCGGCGGTCGCCTGCGTCGCGGCAAAGGGCAGATGATCTCCGTCGGAAGTCGTCGCAGATCCCGCATGCGCGACGAAGCCCGCGTCGGCGAGCAGCGCCGCGAGCGCCTCGTGGGACACGGTGTGCCGATGGCCGAACGCATCCACGTAGTCGGTCGCGATGCCATGGCGCCGGCACAGCGCGAGAAGCGCCTCTGCCTCGTGCGGCGGCAGGGGGGCGGATTCATTCATGCCAGGCCTCGTCGATCGATGCGCACACGCCACCCGGCAGCAACTGGATCGCCCCGGTGTCGCCGGCCACTTCCTTCGCTCGCATCATGTGGACGATGCGGCCCGGCGGCCATGCGACGCGATTCGTCGTCCTGCCGAAATTGGCGATCAGGTGCAGGTTGGCGGACGGGCGGCCATCCTGGCGCCTTTCGTCGAGCTGCCACACGATGCGCAGCGCATCGCCCTCGCAGGACCAGCTCCGTACGTAGGTCCCGTTGCCGAAGCGCGGGACGAGCTCGATCTGCCGGAGCACGAGCAGGGCGCTGATTTCGCGCAGCGCCTCGGCGTGCCAGCCGGTGCTGTGCCCGGCCTCGTCGAGGCGCGATGCGAGGAAGGTCGCTTCCGCGTTCGGGTCCGGGATGCTGCGCTTCCTTCCGTCCTTCGAGAACGAGGCGAAGGCGCCGAACTCTTCGCGGCGGCCGGCAGCGACCGCCGTCGCGAGCTCGGGGCCGAAGTCGCAGAAGTACTGGAAGGGCGTCAGCGCGGCGTATTCCTCGCCCATGAAGAGCATCGGCGTGTGCGGCGAGAGCAGTACGCAGGCGCGCGCCGCCAGCAGGCGGACCGGGTCGGTGAGCGCATCGATGCGCTCGCCGAAGGCGCGGTTGCCGATCTGGTCGTGCGTCTGCACGAAGGAGACGAAGGCGGCCGGCGGCAGGTGGTCGCAGGGCTCGCCGCGCGCTTCGCCGCCCCGGAAGGGCGAGGGCTGGCCGGTGTAGACGAAGCCCTGCGCGAGCGCGAGGCCGAACTGTTCCAGCGGCCGCTGCGCGTAGTCGGCGTAGTAGCCGTCGGTCTCGCCGGTCAGCAGCACGTGGGCGGCGTGGTGCAGGTCGTCGTTCCACTGCGCGGTCGCGGCGATGGGCGTGCCGTCCCAGTCGCGTTCGAGCCGGTGCGCCTCGTTGCGGTCGTTCTCCAGCACCACATGGATGTCGCGATGGCGTCCCGGCCCCTGCTGCAGCGCAGCGCAGATCTCTTCGACGATCGGCGTGGCGGAGCGGTCTTGGATTGCGTGCACGGCATCCATGCGCAGGCCGTCGAAGCGGTATTCCTCGATCCAGTAGAGCGCGTTGTGCACGAAGAAGTCGCGCACGGTGCGCGAGCCGGGCCCGTCGAAATGGATCGCCGCGCCCCATGGCGTCTGGCGCGCCGGGTTGAAGAACTCGGGGCAGTAGACGTGCAGGTAGTTGCCTTCGGGGCCGAAGTGGTTGTAGACCACGTCGATCAGCACCATCAGGCCCAGCCCGTGCGCCGCGTCGACGAAGGTCTTCAGTTCCGCCGGGGTGCCATAGCTCGCATCGGGCGCGAAGGGCAGCACGCCGTCATAGCCCCAGTTGCGCTTGCCGGGAAAGTCGGCGAGCGGCATCAGTTCGACCGCCGTGATGCCGAGCGCCGCGAGATCCGCGAGGCGCCGCTGCGCTGCCTTGAAGGTACCTTCGGGCGTGAAGGCGCCGACGTGCAGCTCGTAGATCACGGCTTCCCGCCACGGGCGGCCTGTCCATTCGCCGTCGCGCCATGCGTACCCGCGCGGATCGACGACCTCGCTCGGTCCGTGCACGTCGTCGGGGTTGCTGCGCGATGCCGGGTCGGGAACGCGAAGGCCGTCCGGCAAGCGGTAGCGATAGCGGTCGCCGGCGGCGGCTTCGGCGACGACGCATTCATGCCAGCCATCCGGCAGGCGCGTCATCGCGGCATCGCACCACGATCCGGCCAGCGACCATTCGAGCACCACCGTGGGCACGCCAGGCGCCCAGAGCCTGAAGCGCACGCCGCGTCCGACTGCCAGGGGCTCGGCGCCGAAAGGCATGGCGTGCATGTGTCTCATTGGGGTACCTCCGCGCAGCAGCGCTTCGGTATTCGCCTTCGGAGCGGCCGGGCGGCTCATGGCGTGCCCAGCTTTCTGCGCAGCAGCGCCAGCGAGCGGTCCTGCAGCAGGCACGAGCGTTCGGCGACTTCGGCGGAGGCTTCGGTCTCGTGCGCGGTGTCGATCAGCCGCGTCCAGTGGTGGCCGGAGGTCGGCAGCACGAAGGGCAGGGGCTCGTGATAGGCGTTCAGCAACAGCAGGAAGTCGTTGTCCTGCTGTGGCTCGCCGCGCGGGCCGACGTCGATCAGGCCGGTGCCCGAGAACAGCATGCCGAGACAACGCACATGGGGGCCCCAGTCTGCCGGCGCCATCTCTTCGCCGTCGGGCCGCAGCCACACCACGTCCTTGGAGACGCTTTCGGCGGACGGCTCGCCGCGAAAAAAGCTGCGGCGACGGAAGGACGGGTGCTGCCGCCGTGTGCGAATCAGCTGCGCGACGAAGGCCTGCAGCGCATCGCCTTCCGGCGAAGGCGTCCAGTCGAGCCAGGTGAGCTCGTTGTCCTGGCAGTAGGCGTTGTTGTTGCCGCGCTGGCTGTGGCCGCGTTCGTCGCCGGCAAGGAGCATCGGCACGCCCTGCGACAACAGCAGCGTCGCGAGCAGGTTGCGCTTCTGGCGTTCGCGCAGCGCTTTGATGGCCGGGTCGCCGGTCGGTCCCTCGGCGCCGCAGTTCCACGAGAGGTTGTTGTCGTGCCCGTCGCGGTTGTCCTCGCCATTCGCCTCGTTGTGCTTCTGGTTGTAGGAGACGAGGTCCTGCAGTGTGAAGCCGTCGTGCGCGGTCACGAAGTTGATGCTGGCGTGCGGCCCCTTGCCGGACCAGCCATAGAGATCCTGCGAGCCCGCGAGCCTTTTCGCGACTTCGCCGGCCACGCCCTCGTCGCCCTTCCACCAGCCGCGCATGCCGTCGCGATAGCGGTCGTTCCATTCGGCCCACCCGGGCGGGAAGTTGCCGACCTGGTAGCCGCCATGGCCGAGGTCCCAGGGTTCGGCGATGAGCTTGACGCGGTTGAGGGTCGGGTCCTGCCGGATCGCATCGAAGAAGCCGCCGAGGTTCTCGACCTTGCCGGCCTCGCGCGCGAGCGCGGACGCGAGGTCGAAGCGGAAGCCGTCGACATGCATTTCCTCGGCCCAGTAGCGCAGCGAATCCATCACGAGCTGCAGCGCGCGCGGATGTTCGAGGTTGACCGTGTTGCCGCAGCCGGTGAAGTCGTCGTAGTAGCGCGGCTGCGCGGCGTTGGCGATGTAGTAGGAGGCGTTGTCCACCCCGCGCATCGACAGCGTCGGGCCCAGGTGATTGCCCTCGCAGGTGTGGTTGTAGACCACGTCGAGGATCACCTCGAAGCCCGCCGCGTGCAGGGCCTTCACCATGGTCTTGAATTCCTTCACCTTGGCCGACGCGCTGTAGCGCACCTCGGGGGCGAAATAGCCGAGCGTGTTGTAGCCCCAGTAGTTCTGCAGGCCCTTGTCCGCGAGGTGCCTGTCGTTCAGGTAGGCGTGCACCGGCAGCAGCTCGATGGTGGTCACGCCCAGGCGCTTCAGGTGCTCGATCGCGGGTCCGGTCGCGAGCGCTCCGTAAGTGCCGCGCAGGTGCTCGGGGATGTCCGGGTGCAGCTTGCTGAAGCCGCGCACATGCATCTCGTAGATGACCATGTCCTGCCACGGCACCTCGGGCCGCCGGTCGTCGCTCCAGGTGAATGCGGTTTCGAGCACGCGGCCCTTGGGCATGAAGGCCGCGCTGTCGCGCCGGTCGAAGGACAGGTCCTGCCGCTTGCTGCCGACCGAGTAGCCGTAGAGCGCGTCGCTCCAGCGCAGCTCGCCGATCAGGTCCTTGGCGTAGGGATCCAGCAGCAGCTTGTGCGGGTTGAAGCGATGACCTTCCTCGGGCTTGTAGCGGCCGTGCACGCGATAGCCGTAGGCCATGCCAGGCCGTGCCTCGGGCAGGTAGCAATGCCAGACGTCGTTGGTGCGCTCGCGCAGGCGGATGCGCTGGCGCTCGTGGCGGCCCTTGTCGTCGAAGAGGCACAGCTCGACCCCCTCCGCATGCCTGGAGAAAAGGGCGAAGTTGACCCCGTGTCCATCCCAGGTGGCGCCGAGCGGATACGGCCTGCCGGGCCAGATGGCCGTCAGGGGGACGTGATCGCGCTTCGTCACGGATGCGGCCTGTCGTGGTCGTTGCCGCGATGCGGCCAGGGGGCGACATGCGGCCTCGGCGGGGTGGGCGCCTCGCGCGAAAGTGGCGGCTCGCGCAAGGGACTTCGCGGTGGCGATTGCCGCTCGCGCGGCCACCATTGCTCGATCTGGCGCGCGGCCCAGTCCTTGCCCGCGAGCCCGAAGGCCAGTGCGAGCGCGAACACCACGCCGGCCAGGATGATGAGGAAGCTCTGGCGCACGATATCGCCGCCGATCTTGACCTGGTCGAGCGCGATCAGGATCACGAAGAGAAGGATCGCGTACTGCGCCACCTTGCCCAGGAGCAGGGAGTCCTGCATGCCGGCGTTCCGTCCGTAGGTGGTCACCGCGTCGCCGACGAACTTCGCGAAGTACGAGCCGAAGGCCAGCACCAGCAGCGCCACGATGAGGTTGGGCACGAACCACATCACGCGGCCGAGCAGGTCCGTGACGTAGGCGAGGCCCAGCCCGTTGAACGCCACCACCAGCGAGGCGAGGATCACCATCCAGTACGCGAGCACGCCGAAGACGGCGGTCGCATCAGACACCATGCCACCCTGCCGCAGGAAGTTGTCGAGGCCCGAGCGCTCGGTGAGCACCTGGAAGTTGACCGCATGGAGGCCGCGCACCACCGCGAACCGCACCGCCTTGGCGAGCAGCCATCCGACCGCCACCGCGAGCACCGCGAAGAGCAGTCGGGGAAAGAGGGCGCCGACCTGGAACAGGAACGCGCGCAGCGGTTCCAGATGCATCGAGAGGCTTTCCATGGAACTCTCCTAGTGGGCGAGGCTGCGGCGGGCCTTCATTTTTTGCGGTCCAGCATGGCGAGGATGCCTTGCAGCGGCACGGGCACCCAATCCTGGCGGTTGTCGAGCTCGTAGCGCAGCTCGTAGAACGCCTTCTCGAACTCGAAGAGACTCAGCAGTTGTTCATCGACGGGCCCCAACCCTGGTGCGAGCGCCTCGCCGTAGCCCGAGAGAAAGGCGTCACGGGTCTCGGCCTCCCACTCGCGTGCGGCGGCGTCGAGGCGGGCCAGTTCGCCGACGTTCTGCGCCGCGCGGCGCAGCGCGCTCCAGCGTGCGTAGTTGAAGGAGCGCAGCATGCCGGCGACATCGCGCAAGGGTGACTGCTTGCCGCGCCGCTCCTCGATGGGACGCGCCGGCTCGCCCTCGAAATCGATGATGACGAAGTCGTTTCGGGTGACCAGCACCTGCCCGAGGTGGTAGTCGCCGTGGTAGCGCGTGCGCAGGCCGCTCTTGCCTTCGATCGCCATATGGCTGATGAAGGTGTTGATCGCGTCCTGCTTGCCCAGCAGGCGTTCCGCATCCTCGGCCACCGACCCGGGTGGGTTGGCGCGAATGTATTCGCGCAGCTGCGCGAGGGTGGCGCCAGCCTCCGCACGCACCGAGTCGCGCAGGCGCTGCAGGTCGTGCGCGGCCAGCGGTTCGGGTGCGAAGGCCCTGTTGCCGGTGGGCCGCCCGAGTGCGTTGTGCAGTTCGGCGGTGCGGCGCCCGAGGATCTTCATCAGGGCCATGAAGGCCCCGTGTGAATCCGCGAGCGCGGTGGCGTCGATGTCTCGCATCTCGTCGAGCACCCGCTCCAGGTAGGCGAGCGTGTATTCCCATCCGTCGCCCTGGTTGGGCACGTAGGCCTGCAGCAGGCCGAGCGTCATCTCGGTGCCGTCGCTGCCGGTGTATTCGAGGGCGCCGACCACGGGTACGCCGTGCACGAAGCCGGCATCCTCCGCGAGGTAGCGGCCCATCTCGAGTTCGGGATTGACACCGGCCCGGACATGCCGGTAGCCCTTGAGGAACAGCGTCTCGCCGAGCGTGACCACGGTATTGCTGCTGACCGGGCTGGGCTGGCTCACGCGCAGCTCGTCGATGGCCTTGACCGGGAATTCGCGGCCCAGCGACGTGGGACGAAAGTGCAGGCGGCCGTGGGCGGATTGCAGGGTGGTGTCCGTCACGATCGCGCGGATGACTTCGCGGCAGAAGGGCTCGTCGTAGAGGGCATCCGCCATCACGCCCACGTTGGCCTGCTGGCGCACCTTGGCGATGGCGGCGGGCTGCAGCGATTTCATCCGGTCCTCGTCGTGGTCTTCCCAGGCGAGCGCGAGCGGCATGAAGTAGAGCGCAGGCTCGGGCGGGCCTTCGAGCGAGAGCAGCGGCAGCATCCAGCTGAAGCGACCGATCTGCCAGACGGCCTGATCCCAGAACTGCGCTCGCTGGATCGTCGCGCCCTTGGTCGCGTACCAGCGCTGCGCCTCGATATGGCGCGGCAGCGTGTCGGTCTCGACCTGCTTGCTCAGCCGGTCGGCGAAGCCGATGCGCCACGGCACCACGCGATCGCGGAAGAGGCTGGTCCAGCCGTCGAAGAGCACCAGCACCGGCCGGTCGAGCAGGGCGACGCCTTCCTGGTGCCAGCTCGGCATCGGCGCTTCGTCGGTGAGCTTGAACCAGTAGAAGCCATGCGTCGGCAGCGTGAGCAGGTAGGGCAGCTCGCCGATCGGGGGGAAGGAGGTGCGGCCGAGCATCTCCACCGGGACGCGACCCTTGAAGGCCGAGAGGTCGAGCTCCACCGGCTGCGCCGCGCGCGAGAGGTTGAACACCGAGAGGATCACGTCGTCGCCGTGCTCGCTGATGTAGGCGAGGATCTTGCGGTTGCCCGGCTTGAGGAAGGTGCGCAGGCCGCGGCCGAATGCGCGGCTGGTCTTGCGCACCGCGAGCATGCGGCGCGTCCAGTGCAGAAGCGAGCTCTTGTCGCGCAATTGCGTCTCGACGTTGACCGCCTCGTAGCCGTACATCGCGTCCATGATCGGCTGCAGGTACAGGCGCTGCGGATCCGCGCGCGAGAAGCCGCCGTTGCGGTCCGGGCTCCACTGCATCGGCGTGCGCACGCCGTTGCGGTCGCCGACGAAGACGTTGTCGCCCATGCCGATCTCGTCGCCGTAGTAGATGATCGGCGAGCCCGGCATCGACAGCAGCATGCTGTTCATGAGCTTGATGCGGTCCTTGTCGTTGTCCATCAGCGGCGCGAGCCGCCGGCGGATGCCGAGGTTGATGCGCGCCTGCACGTCCGCCGCGTAGGTCGTGTACATGTAGTCGCGCTCGCGGTTGGTCACCATCTCGAGCGTGAGCTCGTCGTGGTTGCGCAGGAAGATGGCCCACTGGCAGTTGTCGGGGATGTCGGGCGTCTGCTGCATGATCTCGACGATCGGGTCGCGGTCCTCCTGCGCGATCGCCATGTACATGCGCGGCATCAGTGGGAAGTGGTAAGCCATGTGGCACTCGTCGCCTTCGCCGAAGTAGCCGCGCACGTCCTCCGGCCACATGTTGGCCTCGGCCAGCAGGAAGCGGTTCTTGTAGTTGGCGTCGATCGCGGCGCGCAGCTTCTTGATGACCTCGTGCGTTTCGGGCAGGTTCTCGTTGGTGGTGCCGTCGCGCTCGATGAGGTAGGGGATTGCGTCGAGCCGGAAGCCGTCCACCCCCATGTCGAGCCAGAAACGCATGGTGCGGAACACCGCTTCGAGCACCTGCGGGTTGTCGAAGTTGAGGTCGGGCTGGTGGCTGAAGAAGCGGTGCCAGTAGTAGGCCTTGGCGACCGGGTCCCAGGTCCAGTTCGACTTCTCGGTGTCGGTGAAGATGATGCGCGTGCCGCTGTAAAGCGTGTCGGTGTCGCTCCACACGTAGAAGTCGCGTTCTGGCGAACCGGGCGGCGCAGTGCGCGCGGCCTGGAACCACGGATGGTCGGCCGAGGTGTGGTTGATGACCAGCTCGATGATCACGCGCAGCTCGCGGCGGTGCGCCTCGCCCAGCATCTCGCGGAAGTCGTCCAGCGTGCCGTAGGGCGGATGGACGTCCTCGTAGGCGGCGATGTCGTAGCCGTCGTCGCGCAGCGGCGAGGGGTAGAAGGGCATCAGCCAGATGGTGTTGACGCCCAGATCCTTCACGTAGTCGAGCTTGCTGGTGAGTCCCTTGAAGTCGCCCACCCCGTCGGCATTGGAGTCCATGAACGCCTTGATGTTGACCTGGTAGATCACGGCATCGCGGTACCACGTCGGATCACCCGTGGTGTCGATCTCGGTGGTCTCGAGGACCAGTGCCGGCAAGGGAGCGTTCATGGGGGCACTCTCATGCGTAGTAGTCGAAGTCCCGCTCGTCGCGCAGGCGCCGCCGGACCGCCATCACGTGGGCCGGCATGCGATGCGGGTCGAGCTCGATGTAGTGGTGCGTGCCGTGCCAGACGAAGCGCTGGTCGGTCAGCAGGTCGTGCATCTGGAAGCTGCGCTCGCGCGGCACGCCGATCAGGTCCGGGTCGAGATGCAGCCAGCCGATCTGCGTGTGGTGCGGATCGAGATTGACCACGGTGACCACCGCGCGGGATTCGTCCGGCGAGGTCTTGATGTAGGCGATGAGATGGTCGTTGTCGATGTCGAGGAAGCGCAGGCTGTGGTCGAACTGCAGGGCGTCGTTGGCGCGGCGGATCTGGTTGATGCGCGTGATGAAGGGACGCAGACCCGCGTCGGCGCTCCAGTCCCAGTGGCGCAGCTGGTACTTCTCGGAGTCGAGGTACTCCTCGCTCGACGGCCCGCGCGGAAGGTGCTCCAGCAGCTCGAACGCCGGCCCGTACATGCCGTAGTTGGCCGCCAGCGTGGCGGCGAGCACCAGGCGCGCCCTGAACACCGGCTCCTCGCCGGTCTGCAACGCGGCATGCAGGATGTCCGGCGTGTTGGGCCAGACGTTGGGGCGGAAATACTCCTTGCCCGGTGCCTTGTTCAGTTCGGTGAAGTACTCGGTCAGCTCCTCCTTGCTGTTGCGCCAGGTGAAGTAGGTGTAGGACTGGGTGTAGCCCAGCTTGGCGAGCCGCTGCATCACCTTGGGTCGCGTGAAAGCCTCGGCGAGGAAGATGGCTTCGGGGTGCACGCGCTTGACTTCGGTGATCACCCATTCCCAGAACGCGAAGGACTTGGTGTGCGGGTTGTCGACGCGGAAGACGGTCACGCCCTCGCCGATCCAGTGGTCGAACACCGACTTGAGTTCGCTCCACAGCCCTTCCCAGTCACCACTTTCGAAATGAAAGGGGTAGATGTCCTGGTATTTCTTCGGCGGGTTCTCGGCGTATTGCACCGTGCCGTCCGGGCGCCAGCGGAACCAGGTCGGGTGCTCCTTGACGTAGGGATGGTCCGGCGCGCACTGGAAGGCGATGTCCATCGCGATGTCGATGCCCAGGCGCGACGCGGCCGCGACCAGATGGCGGAAGTCCTCGGGTGTTCCGAGCGCCGGCAGCAGCGCCTTGTGGCCGCCTTCCGTCGCACCGATGGCCCACGGGCTGCCCACGTCGCCGGGCTCGGGCGTGAGCGTGTTGTTGCGTCCCTTGCGCTGCACGCGGCCGATGGGGTGGACCGGCGGCATGTACAGCACGTCGAAGCCCATCGAGGCGATCAGCGGCAGGCGTTCTTCCACGTCGCGGAAGGTGCCGTGCGCGCCCGGCGTCGACGAAGCCGATCTGGGAAAGAGCTCGTACCAGGTGCTGAAGCGCGCGCGTTCGCGATCGACCACCAGCGGGAGCTCGGCGGCGAAACGCGATTCGAGATGACGGTCCGGATGGCGCGAGGCGAGTGCGGCGAAGTCGTCGTCGAGCGCGAGCGCCTTCAGCGCGGCGACGTCCATCGCGCCGTCGTTCGCGCCTTCTTCCAGCGAACGCGCCCAATGCGCGAGCGTGTCGCGATCGTCACCCTTGGCGCGTTCGGCAGCGGCGGCGATTTCCATCGCGCCGGTGCGCGCGGCGATGCGGATGTCGTCCGCGTCGACGCGGCGCACCAGTTCGTGCCGCCACGATTCGAAAGCATCGACCCATGCCACCACCGTGTAGTGGTAGCGGCCGATGACCGGCGGCGTGAACTCGGCGTGCCACTCGTCGTTGTAGCGCAGCTTCATCGGCACTTCGTGGCTGCGTTCGTCGCCGTCCTTCCACCACTGGAGCATCACGCGCGGCACGTCGTGCCCATCGGTGAACACGTGCGCGGTCACGCGCATGCTTTCGCCGACGGTGCGCTTCACCGCGAAGCGCCCGCCATCCACGATCGGCAGGACCGCATCGACCACGGCACGGCTTCGCCCGTCGACCACGTCGACCGGCACGGGAGCGTCGTCACGCAGCAGGAGTTTGCTGATCATCGGCAACGACCTTCAGGAAGAGGGTGGACAGGGGCGGCAGCGTCAGGCACACCGAATGCGGCTGCCCGTGCGAGCGCATCGGTGACGCACGCACCGCGCCGAGGTTGCCCCAGCCCGAGCCGCCGAACGCGCGCGCATCGCTGTTGAGGATCTCGGCCCAGGTCCCGTCGGTCGGAACGCCCACGCAGTAGTTCTGGCGCGGCACCGGCGTCATGTTGCAGACCACCAGCAGCGCGCCGGCCGAGCGCGAGCGTCGCAGGAAGGCGACAACGCTCTGCTCGTGGTCGTTGGGTTCTAGCCACAGGAAGCCGTCGGACGAGAAGTCGAGCTCGTGGAGCGCCGGCTCGTCGCGCAGCAGGCGGTTGAGTTCGCCCACCAGGTGCTGCACGCCGCGGTGCTTTTCGGACTGGAGCGAGCCCCATTCGAGTTCGCCTTCGTGCGTCCATTCGCGCCGCTGCGCGAATTCGCCGCCCATGAAGAGCAGCTTCTTGCCCGGGTGCGCCCACATGTACGACAGCAGAAGCCGCAGGTTCGCGAACTGCTGCCATTCGTCGCCGGGCATCTTGTTGATCAGCGAGCCCTTGCCGTAGACCACCTCGTCATGCGACAGGGGCAGGACGAAGTTCTCGCTGAAGGCGTACACCATCGAGAAGGTCAGCCGGTGGTGGTGATAACGCCGGTGCACCGGGTCCTCGCGCATGTAGGCGAGCGTGTCGTGCATCCAGCCCATGTTCCACTTCATGCCGAAGCCGAGCCCGCCCATGTCCGTGGGGCGCGAGACCTGCGGCCAGGCGGTCGATTCCTCGGCGACGGTGAAGGTGTCCGGGTGGTCGCGGTAGGTCGCCCGGTTGAGGTCCTGCAGGAACTGGATCGCCTCGAGGTTCTCGCGTCCGCCGTGCCGGTTGGGAATCCAGCCGCCGCCCTGGCGTGCATAGTCCAGGTAGAGCATCGACGCGACCGCATCCACCCGCAGCCCGTCGATGTGATAGCGGTCGAGCCAGAAGAGGCCCGAGGACATCAGGAAGCTGCGGACCTCGTTGCGGCCGTAGTTGAAGATGGCCGAGTTCCATTCCGGATGAAAGCCCTGGCGCGGGTCCGCATGCTCGTAGAGATGCGTGCCGTCGAAGGAGGCCAGCCCGTGCGCATCGGTGGGGAAGTGCGAGGGCACCCAGTCCAGCAGCACGCCGATGCCGCGCTGGTGCAGGTGGTCCACGAAGTACATGAAGTCCTGCGGCGTGCCGTAGCGCGAGGTCGGCGCGAAATAGCCCGTGGTTTGATAACCCCACGACCCATAGAACGGATGCTCGGTCACCGGCATCAGCTCGATGTGCGTGAAGCCGATGGACGCCACATAGTCGCCCATCGCGTGCGCGAGATCGCGCCAGCCCATCGGGCGGCCGTCCTGGCGGCGCCAGGATCCGACGTGCACTTCGTAGATGGCGACCGGTGCATCGGCGGCGTTGCGTTCGGCGCGCTGCCGCATCCAGCCGGCGTCGCTCCAGGTGTAGTCCAGCGACCAGATCCGCGATGCGGTGGCCGGTGGCTGCTCGGCGAAGCAGGCGAGCGGGTCGGCCTTCTCCAGCACGCGGCCGCCTTGGGCGGTGATGCGGTACTTGTAGGCCTGCCCGTGGCGGGCGCGCTGGCAGTGGCCCTGCCAGATGCCGGTCGAATCGGCGCGCGGCGCCAGCGGGTCGACGTGCCCGTTCCAGTCGTTCCAGTCGCCGATGACCGAGACGGAGGTGGCGTTCGGCGCCCACACCGCGAACGATGCGCCTTGCCCGTCGGCGGCCAGATGGGCGCCCAGCCTTTCATGCAGACGCGAATGCGTGCCTTCGCGAAAAAGGTAGGCATCCATGTCGTCGAAGGCCTGGAATGCCTGGACAGCCTGGGGAAGGGGTGCAGCGCTCACGAAGTGTTCTTTCCACGTTGAGTGCCCCGTGGCAGGGCCGAACGTCCTTTCTAAGACGCCACGCTGCGTTCGAGCAGGTATCGACCGCTCGTCCCGCTGTCGGACAGCGGCTTACTGTAGAGCGGCTTGGGCCGGCGTTCAACTCGCCGGCTTCGGCGTGCGCTCCGGCAGGCGCACCGGCACGTAGGCCAGGCGCCTGTCGCGCATGACCAGCAGCGCGACGCTGCGGCCCGGCGCGACGGCCGAGAGGCTGCGCTGGAAGTCCTCGATGCGCTCGAGCCGGGTGTCGTTCACCGCGACGATGAGGTCGCCCGGGCGGATGCCTTCGCTGCGGGCCGCACCCGAGGCTTCGCGCACCATGAGACCGCCGTCGACGCCCAGTTGCAGGCGCTGGCTGGACGAGAGCTCGCCCAGGCTCAGGCCGAGGCCGTCGCCCCATTCGCCCGCGACGCTTGGCCGCAGGATGCCGCGCGGCGCGGGCTCTTCGGACAAGACGACCCAGAGCGTGTGCGCGGCGCCGCGCCGCCAGACCTCCATCGCATTGCGGCTGCCCGGCCGGCCCTGCGAGATCCGCTGCTGCAGATCGGTGGAGCGCGCGACCGGCTTGCCGTCGAAGCCGGTCACCACGTCGCCGCGAAGCAGCCCGGCGGATCGCGCGGGGCCGTTCGCATCCACGCCGACCACGAGGGCGCCTGCCGGCTGCTTCAGGCCGAAGGACTGCGCCAGCGCGGGTGTCATTTCCTGGAAGTCGGCGCCGATGCGAGCGCGCTGGACGCGCCCGGCGGACTTGAGCTGCCCCGCGATCCGCATCGCCAGGTTGATCGGCACCGCGAAGGACAGGCCCATGTAGCCGCCGCTGCCGCTGTAGATCATGGAGTTGATGCCGACCACTTCGCCGCGGCTGTTGAACAGCGGGCTACCCGAACTGCCGGGGTTGATCGCCACATCGGTCTGGATGTAGGGCACCTCGCCGCCGCCGGCGACATAGCGGTCGACCGCGCTCACCACGCCGGCCGTGACACTTCCGTGAAAACCGAAGGGCGCGCCGATCGCCGCGACCCAGTCGCCCGGCGCGAGGCCGGTCGAATCGCCGATGACCGCCGGCGAGAGGCCGCTCGCGTCGATCTTCATGAGCCCCACGTCGGTGCGCCGGTCCACGCCGAGCACGCGGCCCGGGAAGCGGCGCCCGTCGTCCAGGCGGACCTGCGCCTCGTCCACGCCGGCGATCACGTGCGCGCTGGTCAGGATCAGGCCGTCGCTCGTGAGGATCAGGCCCGAGGCGAGGTCGCGGGTCTGGCCCAGACGCACGCTGGCGGGCAGCGGCGAGGCGAGCCGGTCGGCGAAGTCCATCTCGGGCGCGATCTCCAGTTCGACCGCCCGGTCGTCCACGCCCCCGATGCGCAGCGTGCTGATGTCGACGATGCTGGCGCTGCGGCCGGCGACGAGGGAAGAGAAGGTGGGCGTGGCAGTGGTCGCCTGAGGGGAGGGTGCAACGACGGTGGCCTGCGATGGTGGCGTGGACGCGCACGCGGCCAGCAGCAAGGCAATGCCCAACACGGCGAGCCGGCCGAACGGGCGGCTCGCTGCGCGAGGTTTCCGGCTGGCGCGCCGGACTGACGAGGCGGCGGCACTGCGCATGGCGATGCGTTGGATCGTCGGCGTCGTCGGCTGGTTCCTGCCGTAGTGGTCAGTCGACACTGGATACTCACGATATGACCTCGTCCGCGCGAAGAAGCGCGCTGCGCGGGATGGTCAGGCCCATGGCCTTCGCGACCTTCAGGTTGATGATGAACTCGACCTTTGTCGGCTGCTCGAGCGGGAGGTCGCCGGGCTTGGCCCCATTGAGTATCTGCGCGGAAATCTCTGCCACCCGACGGAACATCGCCGCATAGTCGGGACCGTACGACAGGAGGCATCCGAAGCCTCGGTAGTCCACCATCAAGGGAATCCGGTGCGCTGCCTCGAATGCGATCCAGTCGTCCCGCAGCTTCGCGTTGATCTGGTTGGGCGACAGGAGCACGGCGTCCGCCTGCTCACGCTCGATTGACGCAACCGCGGCCGGGAAGTCGTCCGCAGCGTTGATCGGTAGCAGGAACAGGGTGACGCCGAGCATTCGCGCGCTTTCCCGGTAGCGTTCGAAAGCCGCATCGAGGCTCGCGCTGCTCAGGCCCGACAACCGCGCGCATTCCGGGCAGCGGGCAAATGCGATCCGGGTGACGGCGGGGACCGCGATCTTGAACAGTTCGATTCGCTTCGCCACCAGGTCGTCAGTGAAGTTGGACATCCCGGTGACCTGGCCGCCTGGATGCGCGAAGCTCGCGATGAGACCGGTGCGCAGCGGGTCGCTGATTCCGAACGTGACGACCGGGATGTTGCCGCCGGCATCGACCACGGCCTGCGCTGCCGTCGCACTGCCGGTCACGACCAGCTCGACACCCTTGTTGCGCATCTCGGTTGCGAACTCGGCGTAGCGTTCATTCCTGCCTTCCGCGTAGCGCCAGTCGATGGTGAGGTTTCGGCCCTGGGCGAAACCGAGTTCCACCAGCCGGTTCACGAACGCAGCGACGACCCGATCATCCTCGGCGCTGTTCTTGGCCGTGAACCCGAAGAAGGCAATGCGATAGGTATGCCCCGGAACCTGGGCCAGCGCTTTCGTCCCGAGCGCACACGCCAGGCCGTAGACGAGTCGACGACGATCGATCATGACCCCTCCTGCCTCTGGAGGCCGTCCCCCGAGCGGGGGGCGCTGCCCCGGGATCATGCCGATCCCGGGAGGTTCCGGTCAAGGGAACGGGTAGCTTCGGCTACCCGAGGTACTTGCCCCGCAGAAAGTCGAGGTAGGCCCTCGATTCGCGCGAGACGTAGGGCGACACGAGCGTGAGGGTGTAGTACGCCGCAAGTCCCGGATCGGCCTGTTGCAGCGCGTCGCGCCCCGGTACCAGGCGTTCGAAAGAGAGCCAGCAGGTGGTGGTGAACACGATCTGCAGCGCGAGCATCTGGGCCTCTTCTGCGGTGGCTTCGATGACGCCGGCGGCCACCAGTGCCTCGCACAGCGCCTTCGCCGCCAGCAGGTTCTGCGCGGTGAGCGCCTGCGCGCGCTGGCCGAGCGGTGGGTATTCGCCGCTCAGGTACGCCATGTCGCGATAGACGAAGCGGTACGCATCGATGGCTTCGAAGCGCAGGTGCAGAGACAGCCAGAGATCGTCGATCGCGCGCACGTTCGCCGCCGAGGCGTTGAGCAGCTCCAGCCGTTCCTCGAAGCGGCGGAACAGGCGCTCGACGATGAGCTGCTTGGCGTTGAAGTGGTAGTGCAGGTTGCCGGGGCTGATGCCGAGCTCGGCTGCGATGCGGTGCGTCGACACCGCTGCCAGCCCTTGCGCGTTGAACAGCGCCAGGCTGGCCTGGAGGATGCGTTCGCGGGTCTTGAGACTGGCCACGGCTGGCGCTGTCGCGGGGTGCGGACCGTCGGGCTTCAGCGCTTGCGGCGGCCAGGGCTGCCGGCGCCGCGCTCCAGCTGCTCGATGCGTTCCTGCAGCAGGCGCACCTGTTCGCGCAGCGCATGGACCTCCTGTGCGCCTGGCAGGCCGAGGCGCTGCATGGCGGCGGCCACGCGCTGGTCGAACACATCCTCGAACTTGCGCAGCCCGATGTCGAGCGCGGGAAATGCCCGCACAGCGCCGCTCCGGCCGCCGGCATTGCTGCCCTTCGGGACGCCGAGCAGCGTCTCGATCACGTTGGTCTGGTGCTTGACGACGTCGTCGCGCACATTGCCCAGCGCCTGAAGGCCCGCGCGCAGCAGGCCCTTGGCGCTGCCGGTTCCCTCCGCGGAAGGTGCCGGCGTGGCCGCCGTCTTCTTGCGCGGTGCGGTTTTCCTGGCGGCCGTGGTCTTGCGGGCCGGCGCGGCCTTGTCTTTCTTCTTCACGCTGTCGGCTTCATCGCGGCGAGTCGCCATGCGCTGCTCCTGAAAGATGTTCCGAAAGAGAGACCGCGCCCTCCCGCACCGGGATCAGGCCTTGAGTGCGCGCGAGCCGGCGCTGGCCCGACGGCGTGCGGCAGGCTTCGCCTTGGGAGTTTGCACCTCCGATTCAGCTTCCGCGGTGCCGGCCACGCGGCTCTCGATCTTCTTCGCGCCGGCGGCGACAGTGTCGGCGATCTTCACCGACGCGCTGGCGATCGGCTGGTGAATGCGGGTGATGGCGTCGATGACCGAGGTGCTCAGCGGTGCTTCGACACGCGCGGCGGCCTTGGCGACGGATTCGATACCGCTCGTGGCGGCCTCGGCGAAGCGGTCCATCAGCGCGACCACGCGGCCGTGCTCGATGTCGACGCGCTTCGCCAGGAAGCTGCCGTAGCGGGACGTGGCCCCACCGAGCAGGCGATGCGCACCGGCGCGCCAGGCGTTGACGAGCGTCTTGCCGGCGTCGTTGTACTGGCCGACGACATGGAGGGCGGCCGAGGAGATGTTCTGCGTGGACATGGTGGTTCCTTTGAAGTGAATCCGTCTTCGCCGGAAGTGGCGCGACGGGTTCATCTTCTTCGCAAAGCCCTAGGCCGGAAAAGCTAGATCGGTTCGATAGTTAGGCCAACTGCCCCAATTTCATTCGAGCGCCAGCGCGCCGCTGGGCAGATGCACGCGGAACGGCTCGCGTTCGGCCGCCGTCGCTGCTTCGCCCTCGGCCGGCTGCTCGGGCGCGCGCACCAGCAGCACGGGGGCGGAGGCCGAACGCAGGATCTGCTCGGCGCTGCTGCCGAGGAAGAGGCGCTTGGCGCCGCGGCGTCCATGGGTGCCCAGCACGATCAGGTCGGCGGGCCAGCTTGCGGCTTCCTTGATGATGACCTCATGGACCGCGCCATCGAAGGTGTCGCGCAGCACGCTGTCGACGGGGATACCGGCAGCCTCGACTTTCTGGCGGCATTCCACGAGCAGCTTGGCGCCGTTCTCGCGCAGCAGGCCCGTCCAGTCGCCGGCATAGCCGGAATAGGCATCCATCGCCATCGCGGCAGACAGCTCGTCGACCACATGGACCAGGCGCAGGCGGCCATTGGCGAGCCGCGCCACGGCAATGGCCTGGTCGAGGCCCTGCATCGAGGTCGGGCTGCCGTCGACGGGGACGAGGATCTGCTGGAACATGGGGCACTCCTTGTGGCGTGTTTGTACAGGTCCAGTATGCGCCTGAAGCGCGTGGGTTGCGATTGACCCAGGTCAAGCGCAATCCGCAACGGGGCGAGCGGTCACCGCCCGGCCCGGGGCTTCATCGCCCAGTGCCACGAAGATCAGGGACTTGATCTGCGCCACGCTGCCGACGCCATCGATGACCAGGTGCTTCGGCGCTGCGCCGGGGTCCGTGCTGGCCCAGTCCGTGTAGTAGTGGACGAGCGGCCGGGTCTGCTGGTCGTAGACCGCGAGGCGCTTGCGCACGGTTTCTTCCTTGTCGTCCTCGCGCTGGATCAGCGCTTCGCCGGTGATGTCGTCCTTGCCATCGACCTTCGGCGGATTGAACTTCACGTGGTAGGTGCGTCCGGAACCCGGATGCGAACGCCGTCCGCTCATGCGTTCGATGATTTCGGCGAAGGGGACCTCGATCTCCAGCAGATGGTCGATCCGGACGCCGGCCGTGCGCAGGGCTTCGGCCTGCGCCACCGTGCGGGGGAAGCCGTCGAGGAGAAAACCTCGTGCGCAGTCCGGCTGGGCGATGCGTTCCTTGACGAGATGGATGATCAGGTCGTCTTTCACGAGGCCCCCGGCCGCCATGACGGCCTTGGCCTCGCGCCCCAGCGGCGTTTCGGCCTTGACCGCGGCGCGCAACATGTCGCCCGTGGAAATCTGGGGAACCCCGTACTTCTGGCTGATGAAGGCGGCCTGGGTGCCCTTGCCCGCGCCGGGGGCGCCCAACAGGATCAGTCTCATGGTGTGCTCGTTGTCTGGTTTCACTCGATGGCGCTGGCCGAGCGCACGCGCTCGCGCAGCACGAACTTCTGGATCTTTCCGGTGGAGGTCTTGGGCAACTCGCCGAAGACGATGCGCTTGGGCAGCTTGAAGCGCGCCAGGAGCGGCCGGCAGAAGTCGATCAGGTCGGTCTCGGTCACCGCGCCACCCGCCTTGAGTTCGACGAAAGCGCAGGGCACCTCGCCCCACTTGGCATCGGGCAGGGCGACCACTGCGGCGCTGAGCACTGCCGGGTGGTGGTGCAGCGCATCCTCGACTTCGATCGAGGAGATGTTCTCGCCGCCCGAGATGATCACGTCCTTGCTGCGGTCGGTGATCTTCACGTAGCCGTCGGGATGCAGCACGCCCAGGTCGCCGGTGTGGAACCAGCCGCCGGCGAAGGCTTCCTCGGTGGCGCCGGGGTTCTTCAGGTAGCCCTTCATCACGGCATTGCCGCGGAACATGATTTCGCCGATGGTCTCGCCGTCGGCCGGCACCGGCTGCATGGTCTGCGGATCCAGCACCGTCACGGCGTCCTGCAGGGGGTAGGCCACGCCCTGGCGGCTGTTGAGCCGCGCGCGCTCCACGACGGGAAGCGACTCCCAGCCGGGCTGCTTGGCGCAGATGGCCGACGGGCCGTAAACCTCGGTCAGTCCGTAGACATGGGTGAGCTCGATGCCCGCCGCCTCGCAGCCCTCGATCACCGCCGCCGGAGGCGCCGCACCGGCCACCAGTCCGCGGATGGCGTGGCCGATCCCCTCGCGCAGTTCGGCCGGCGCGTTGATCATCAGGCTGTAGACGATCGGCGCGCCGCACATGCGGGTCACGTGGTGCTCGCGGATGAGGGCGTAGATCTGCACGGGATCGATGCGGCGCAGGCACACGCTGGTGCCCGCCGACAGCGCCATCACCCATGGAAAGCACCATCCGTTGCAGTGGAACATCGGCAGCGTCCACAGGTAGACCGAGCCGTCGGGCAGGTTCCAGGCGATGGCGTTGCTCGCGGCGTTCAGGTAGGCGCCCCGATGGTGGGTGACCACGCCCTTCGGATTGCCGGTAGTGCCGGAGGTGTAGTTGAGCGCGATGGCATCCCACTCGTCGGCCGGCAGCTGCCAGGCGTAGTCCGTGTCGCCTTCGTCCAGGAAGCTCTCGTAGTCGATCTCGCCCAGGCGCTGGCCGGGCGGCGCGAGATCGTCCTCGACCTCGATCACCAGGGGCCGGCGGTTGCCCAGCGCGGACAGGGCCTGCGCCATCACGCCGGAGAACTCGCGATCGGTCAGCACCACCTTGGCTTCGCCGTGCTCCAGCATGAATGCGATGGCCGAGGCATCCAGTCGCGTGTTCAGGGTGTTGAGCACCGCACCGCTCATCGGCACGCCGAAATGCGCCTCGAACATCGCGGGGGTGTTGGGCAGCATCACGGCGACCGTGTCGCCGGGGCCGATGCCGCGCGCGGCCAGCGCGCCGGCCAGCCGCCGGCAGCGCTCATAGGTCTGGGCCCAGCTTCGGCGCAGGCTGCCGTAGACGAGGGCCGTGCGCTCCGGATAGACGTGGGCGGCCCGCTCGATGAAGCTGAGGGGCGACAGTGCGACGAAATTCGCCGCGTTCTTGTCCAACCCCAGCGCATAGGGATTGATGTGCGTCATGGCTCTCTCCTGATGGCGCACATAGCTTCGCGGACAAAGTTTTCACCAACCCCGCTGAAAGATGACGAATGTTTGCAAGGACGCTTCGAGACCGGCCTAGCGTGAGCCGCCAGGTGCGCCCGGCCTGAGCAGAATCCTCTTGGTGCACTCGAACCACAAGAAGCTCATGCCCGAAACGGCCAGCGCAGCCGCCAGCAGGACGGGTGAGAGCGGCGCGAACGAGAACAGGCGGCTGACCGCAGGAACGGTGAGCACGAGCCCCAGCAGTGCGATCGTGCCCAGCACAATCCAGGCGAACTGTCTGTTCGACTCGCGGTTGCCCCGCTGCGGAGCGCGCGACCACGACCGATTGGTCTGGATCAGTGCCAGGTTGGATAGCACCAGGGCCATGAAGGTCAATGTCCGCGCCACTTCGTCGCCATCGACACTCGGCGGGGCCTGCAGCCGGGCGCCCGCGTAGACCGCCAGCAGCAGCGCGAGCAAGCCGACGCCTTGCCAGAGACCACGGACCAGCAAGGCCGCGTCGAAAAGACGTTGGTCCGCGCGGCGCGGCGGGGTCTTCATGGCATCGGCTTCCAATGGCTGGGCCTCGAACACCACCGAGCAGGCCGGGTCGATGATCAGTTGCAGGAACAGGATGTGCACCGGCATGAGCAGCATCGGCCAGCCCAGCAGCACCGGGACGATGGACAGGCCGACGATCGGCACGTGCGCGGCCACCACGAAGACGATGGCCTTTCGGAGGTTCGCGAACACGCGGCGCCCGTAGCGCACCGCGGTCACGAGTGAGGCGAAGTCGTCGTTCATGAGGACCAGCGCGGCTGCCTCTCGCGCCACCTCGGTGCCGCGGGCACCCATCGCGACCCCGATGTCGGCCGCTTTCAGCGCGGGTGCATCGTTGACGCCATCGCCGGTCATGGCCACCACATCGCCGCGCGCGACGAACGCGCGAACGAGTCGCAGCTTCTGGTCAGGCTGCACGCGAGAAAAGATGTGTGCCTCGGCGAGCCGCGCTTGAAGAGCTTCATCGGACAGTGTCGCCAGCTCGGCTCCGGTGATGGGGGGGCCATCGGTCGTCAGGCCGGCTTGCCGCGCGACCGAGACGGCGGTCGCGGAATGGTCGCCGGTCATCATCACGACGCGGATGCCGGCTTTCCGGCATTCGGCGATGGCCTGGGGCACATCGGGGCGCACCGGATCTTCCAGACCCACAAGTCCGAGAAACCGGAACTCGAAGTCGTGCTGCAGCTCCGGCAACGCGGCCGCGCCAAAGGTGGCCTGCGCCACGCCCAGCACGCGCAGGCCGTCCTGCGCCATCGCTCGCACCTGCGCGGCCACCATCGCGGCCCGATCGGCATCCATGTGGCAGAGGTCGACGATGGCTTCCGGGGCACCCTTGGCCGCGATGAGCCTTTCCCGCTGGTCCGGCGACTGCCAGACGCGCGACATGGCGAGCATTTCCGGCGACAGGGGATAGTCGTCGACCAGCGTCCAGTCGGCGTGCAGGTGCTCGGTGCCGGCGAGCAGTTGTTGCCCCGCGAAGGCGATGGCTGACTCCATCGGGTCGAAGGCGCGCCGATGGCTGGCAAGCACGGCGTACTCGAGGACGCCATGCAGTTCTTCCTGCAGGACCTGACCCGCCGACGACAGTCGGTCGTAGACCGCCTCTTCTGACCACACTCGCCGCACGGTCATCCTGTTGGCGGTCAGCGTGCCGGTCTTGTCCACGCACAGCACCGTGGTGGCGCCGAGCCGCTCGATGGCGGGAATGCTGCGGGCCAGGACCTTCTCGCGTGCCAGCCTCCAAGCGCCCAGGCCCAGGAAGAGCGTGAGGACGACCGGGAGTTCTTCCGGCAGGATGGCCATCGCAAGCGTGAGCCCTGCGAGCACGCCGTGCAGCCAGTCGCCTCGGGTGATCCCGTAGGCAACGGCGAGGACGCCGGCCAGCGCCAGTCCGACGGCAGCCACCTGCTTGACCACGCGGCGGGTCTCCTGCTGGATCGGCGTGGAGTCGGCCGCGATACCCGCGAGCGACTTGCCGATGCGTCCCAGCGCGCTGTGCTCGCCGGTGGCGATCACGCAGCCGCGCCCGGTGCCGCTCGTGACCAGCGTGCCGGAGAAAACCTTTGCGGTGTCAATCGCCGGATGCGACGCCGCCGCTTCCTTGGCCACCGGCATGGACTCGCCGGTCAGCAGCGATTCGTCGACAGCGAGGTTGGACGCCTCGACGAGATCCATGTCGGCGGGGACGCGGTCGCCTTCGGCCAGCAACACCACATCGCCCACCACCAGCTCTCGCGCGGCGATCCGGCGTGCCGTCGGTCCGCGAAGAACCAGTGCCTGTGGACTGGACAGGTCGCGCAAGGCATCGAGGGCGCGTTCGCTGCGTCGCTGCTGGAAAAAGCTGATGCCCATCACCACGAAGACGAAGCCGAGCAGCATCAGTGCTTCCTGGGGATCGCCGAGCACCATGTAGATGACGCCGCATGCCACCAGCAGAAGGAACATCGGCTCGGACGCCACCTCGAGCGCCAGCCGCAGCAGGCCGCGCGGGCGCGAGACCGGCAATTCGTTCGGGCCGTCCCGTCGCAGCCGCAGCGCCGCTTCGTCCTCGCTCAGGCCGCCGCCCAGCGGCCGAAACGCCGATGCGGGCGGGGCCTCGCTCATGGGGCCGTATGGCGGACTGCCCCGCGCCGGCCGGTCACTTCACCACCACGACGGGCTGCTTCGCGGTGGCGAGCACGCGTTGCGCCACGGAGCCGATCAACAGGTCGGCCACTGCGCTGCGGCCCTTCGAGCCCAGCACGATCATGTCGAACTTGCCCTTGTCGGCGCAGGCTACGATTTCCTGTGCCACGTGACCGGTGCGGATCTCGATGTCGTAGCCGATGCCGTCGGCCTGCAGCAGCTTGCGGGCCGGCTTGAGTTCCTTTTCGCTGAGCTCGCGCAGGTAGTCCGCGACTTCGGCCTTGCCGACGAAGGACTTGGCATGGCGCAGGCCGGCGTCGTCGTGGACGCTGATCAGCGTGATCTTGTTCGACCCGGTGCGAAGCAGGTGCCCGAGCCTGGCCGCATATTGGACGGCGCGCAGCGAGTTCTTGGACCCATCGGTCGCGACTAGGATTTTCATGAAACGATCCTCCGGTTGTTGTTGGTCTGCAAAGTGTAGGGCCCGGCTCAGCCTTGCCGCACCAGCGGAACGCTGCGCTTCGTCACGCGCGCGCCGTCGCGCAGGGCCGCGGACGGATAGACGATCACTTCGGTGCCGGCCTGGATGCCGCCCTGCACCCAGGCCTCGGCGCCGTTGCGTCCGCCGATCTCGACAGGCACGAGCCGTGCCCGTCCTTCCGTGACGGCGAAGACGGCCATGCCTTCGTCGGGCAAGGGGAACACCGCGCTCACCGGAACGCGCAGCGCCGAGGGGCGGTCCACCGTCACGATCCGCACGCCCACGCGGTATCCGTCGCCCAGTGCCTGCCACGACGACGGGGGGCTCGTGATGTCGATGATCACGTTGACGCGTTGCTCCTCGATCCCGAGGGCCGATACCTTGGTGAACGCGGCAGGCTCGATGCGCCGCACGCGGCCTTCGAGCGTGCCGGGCGAGCCCCAGCGCTCGATGCGCACCACCGCGCCCACTCGCGTCTGCACGGCGTCGGTGGTCAGCAGCTCGGTCACGATCTCCAGTTGCGAGATGTCGCCGACCTCCAGCACGGGAGCCCCGAGCGCCAGGGTGGTCTCGCTGGGCTGCACCACCTTGAGCACGCGTCCCGCCACCGGCGAGCGCAGCGGAAAGCTGCCCCCCTGGCCCGAAGGACTTCGCGACATCAGCAGCGCCGCGCGCGCTGTCTCCAACTCGTGCGTCGCGGCATGGCGGCCCTGCAGCGCCGCGTCGACGTCCTTTTGTGCGGCCTGCTCCAGGAGCCGGTCGGACTCCACCTTGGCCGGTGCGATGAAGTTGTCGCGCGCCAGCTTCTCGGAGCGACGCAGTTCCGAGCGCGCCAACTCGAGTGCGACGCGGGTACGCTGCACATTGGCATCCGCGCGCTGGACGATGGCCTCGGCGACCTCCACGCGGGTGTCCTGCTCTCGACGTGTGCGCTCGTCGAGCATCGGCGAGAGTACGGGCGTCAGTGTCGCGACCGTGTCGCCGGCCGCCACCGCATCGCCCTCCCGCAAGGTGATTCGCGTCAGCCGTCCGGCCAGCGGCGCAGTGATGACGTAGCGGTCGCGCAGGCGCGTGCGAGCGTCCTCCGCGATGGATTGCTCGTAGGGCCCGACGGTGGCGGTCGCCACTTCGACCGCGATGGGACGCGGCGCGAACGCCCAGGCCAGCAGGCCGGCCAGCACCGCGCCCGCGGCGATCGTCATGACCAGGGTATTGCGCTTCATGTCATGCTCATTCTCGCGTCTTCAAGGCGGAGACCATGTCGAGCCGGTCGATGCGCCGCCGTACCACCAGCGCACTCGCGGCCGCCGCGGCGAGGATCGCCAGCGCCGCCAGCGCATAGGTGCGCGCGGAGATGACGACCGGGAAGAAGAACTGGTCCGATTTCAGCAGGCCTGCGATGACGTGGACCAGCCCCAGGCCGCCGAGCATGCCGAGCGGCAACGCCACCGCGATGCCGAGCGCCAGCTCGCCCAGCAGCAATCCCGACACTTCGGCCCGCGTGAAGCCCAGCACACGCAGGCTTGCCAGCTCCCAGGCGCGCTCCGCGAGCGCGATGCGGACGTTGTTGTAGACCACGCCCACGGCGATGACCACGGCGAACAGCGTCAGCACCGTGCTCATGATGAGGATGTTGCGTGCCGTCACCTCCTGCATGTTGCGCAGCATCGTCGCCTTGCTGAAGGCGCCCGCCGCACGGGGCAGGCCTTGCGTGGCCTGCAGGAAGCGGGTCTCGCTGCCGCGTTCGAGGGCCAGCACGAAGCCGGTGGCCACATCGCCCTCGCCGAGCGCACGGTTCAATGCCGTGCGATTCATGTAGGCATTCAGGCCCATCATTTCGCGCACGGTCGCTTCCACCCGCAGCGTCAGCTGGCTGCGGCGACCTTCCTGCACGTCGACGCGCACCGCATCGCCCACCCGCAGCCCGAGCTTGTCGGCCAGGCGGTCGGTCAGGACGATGCCGTCGCCGCCCGGCAGCGTCTGCATTCCATCGACATCGATGATGCGCAGCAACTCGCTGTGCACCGGTCCGCCGCGCACCATCACGCGCTGGCGCCGCGGCCCGTTGACGAGCGTGACCTGCACATCGCGTAGCGACTCGTGGGTCAGCACGCCGGGCAGGCGCGCGAGCTGCAGCGCGATGGCGCCGTCGACCGGCTCGGTCATCCACACCGAGACGTCGCTGCGCATCGACAGGCCGAAGGTGCTGTCCACGATCACTTCGATTGCGTCCCGGAAGAAGTTGCCCATGACGACGATGGCCAGCGCGGCCGCGATACCGCCGATCGACAGGCCGGTGCGCAGCGGCTTGCGCTCCATGTTGCGCAGGATCATCCGCAGCGCGGGGCTCAAGCCGGTGAAACCGAGCCGCTCCGCGAGCGTGCGGCGGAAGCGCCCGGGTGCCGGCGGCCGCATGGCTTCGGCAGGCGTCAGCCGCACGGTGGCGAGGATCGCCGAGAGGGTGCCGAGCACGCCGGCGCCCAGCGTCAGTCCGCCTGCCAGCAGGACGAGGGTGGGGTCCATGCGGTGCTCGAAATGCGCGAAGTGAAAGACCTCCGCATACAGCCCGACGAAGGCGGCCCCCAACCAGTCGCCAAGCACGATCCCGAGCCCGATGCCCAGGGAGACGATCAGCAGCACCAGCTTGAGGTAGTGGGCTGCGATCGCCCTGTTCGAATAGCCGAGCGCCTTCAGCGCGGCGATCTGCTCGCGCTGCGTGGCGACGAGCCGCGAGATCACCACGTTGAGCAGGAAGGCGGCCACGCCCAGGAAGATCGACGGCAGCACCGTGCCGAGTACGCGCTGCTCCTTGATCTCGTTGTCCAGCATCGCGTGCGAGATCTGGTCGATGCGGCCGCGCGGCAAGGCGCCGCCGTAGCGCGCGAGCGGCTGCGCAAGCGCGTCGATCACCTCGGCCTCCGTGACGCGGCGTGCGCCTTCGGGCGCGAGCCGCACGGCCAGCGTGTTGAAGGCGCCGTCCATGTCGTAGGCGGCCGCCAGAGCGTCCCGGTCGACCCAGAAGATGCCGAAGCCGCGCTGGTCGGGCATGCCCCAGAGCCCGGCGAAGACGAACTCCGGCGACACGGCGACGCCGACGATGCGCAGGCGCCGCTTGCGGCCATTGACCAGGGCGCCCACCGAGTCGCCCGGGCGCAGGCCGCGCGCCTGGGCAAAGCCCTGCGACACCAGCGCATCGATCGTGTCGCGCACCGGCTCGTCGATGCCGGTCTGGTCGAACAGGCCGGCGCCCTGGACGATCGCGACCTGGTTCAGGTGCGGCGGGCGGCGACGGTCCACGCCGATCAGCTGGCCCAGCACCGGATCGCTGCTTCCGGCGATGTCGACACGCACCACCTCCTCGATCGTTGGCTGCACGTCCGCCACGCCCGGCAGCGTGCGAAGCTGTTCGGCCAATGCCAGGGGCGCGCGCTTGACCGTGGCGAAGACGTCCGCGAACCGGCCCTCGGCGTAGAACGTGTCGCGCGCCACGGCCAGCGAATCGACGGCGGAAAGGCTCGTGAGGAACCCGCCCACGCCGCTGGCCACCACGAGCGCGATCGTGAGCGCCTGGCTCCACATCGCGCGCAGGTCGCGCAGCAGCTTGCGGTCGAGTGCTTTCATGGCCGGCTCACCACGCGAGCTCCGCGGACGTCACGCGCTTCGCGTTGCGCTCGATTCGCTGGACCCTGCCGTCCGCCAGGTAGATGACACGATCGGCCATGCCGGCGATCGCCGCGTTGTGCGTGATCACCAGCGCAGTGGTGCCCAGCTCGAGGTTGATGCGCGCGATGACGTCGAGCACCAGCTTGCCGGTCGCATAGTCCAGCGCGCCGGTCGGCTCGTCGCACAGCAGCACCTGCGGCCGCTTGACGATGGCACGCGCGATGGCCACGCGTTGCTGCTCGCCGCCCGAGAGCTGGGACGGAAAGTGGTCGCGCCGTGCCGACAGCGCGACGCGTTCGAGCGCTTCGTCGATGGGCATGGGGTCGGCCGCGATGTCGGTGACCAGCGCCACGTTCTCGCGCGCCGTCAGGCTGGGGATGAGGTTGTAGAACTGGAAGACGAATCCGACATGCTCGCGCCGGTAGCGGGTGAGTGCCTCGTCGTTCGCGGATGTCAGGTCGTGGTCCAGGTAGCGCAGGCTGCCTGTGGTGGCCACTTCCAGGCCGCCGAGGATGTTCAGCAAGGTCGACTTGCCGCTGCCCGACGGCCCGAGCAGCACGACGAACTCGCCGGACGCGATGTCCAGGTCCACGTCGCGCAGGGCGATCACGTCGACGTCTCCGGCACGGTAGGTCTTGCCCAGGCCGCGGGCACGAAAGACAGGTTGTAACGATGGGACGGCCATATCCGATGTTTCAGCATTCGGCCACGACAGCCCTTGATCTGGCTCAAAGGGCGGCAGGCGGCAGGGGATGCGGTCGGAGACGGCCGGGCTGCAGGACGCAGCGTTAAGGAAACGCTAAGACCTCGGCGACACGATGGCCATCCAAGGAGTTGCCATGAAGTTGTTGAAATTGCACTGGCCCGCACGTCATCGGCCCGTCGCCGCCGCGGCCTGGATCGCTGCCGTCGTCGTCGCGCCGGCGGCTGGTGCCGCCACCCCCGCAGACCTGCTCGCCGGCTACGTCGCAGAAGCAGGAGCCGCCGGGGACCCCGCACGAGGGCAGTTGATGTTCAACAGCCGCCACGGGCGCGATTGGAGTTGCGCCTCGTGCCACGGCGCGGAGCCCACGGCGCCCGGGCGGCACGCGGCTACCGGCAAATCCATTGCCCCTCTCGCCCCGGCTTTCAATCCCGAGCGGTTCACTGACGCCGCCAAGGCTGACAAGTGGTTCCGCCGCAATTGCAATGACGTGGTGGGCCGCGAGTGCACCGCCGCGGAGAAGGCCGATGTGTTGAGTTGGTTGATCAAGCTCAAGCCCTGAGGCGATGACGATGCAGACACTTCACCCAGGAAATCCCATCATGGCTGACCGCTTCCGCCACGCAGGCACATGGGCCTGCATGCTTGCCGCGCTCATCGGTTCACAGGTCTGGGCCGACGAGGCAGGCGGTGCCGCACGGGTGCCCCTGCTGCCGAAGTACCGCGAGGAGTGCGCCGCCTGCCATATCGCCTACCCGCCAGGCATGCTGCCGGCGGCCTCCTGGCAGCGCATCCTGGCGACATTGCCCAGTCACTACGGCACCGATGCCTCGCTGGACCCCGGCACGGTGAGTGCGCTGGCAGGCTGGCTGAGTGCCAATGCCGCCACCAGCGGGCGGCGGAGCGAGCCGCCACCGGACGACCGCATCACGCGCTCGGCCTGGTTCATCCGGAAGCACCGCGAGGTATCGCCCGCCGTCTGGAAGCTGCCCAGCGTCAGGAGCGCCGCCAATTGCGCAGCCTGCCACGCCCAAGCCGATCAAGGAGATTTCAATGAACGCAACGTCCGCTACCCCCGCTGAACGCGACAGAGCCGGCCCCGGTTCTGCCAGGATCCTTGTCTGGGACGTGCCGGTGCGCGTCTTTCACTGGCTCATCGTGCTGTGCTTTGCCGGCGCCTACCTCACCGCGGAGCGCGAATCGTGGCGCCTGGTGCACGTGACGCTGGGGTACACGATGGCGGGCCTGGTTGTCTTTCGCCTCCTGTGGGGCGTCATGGGCACGCGCCATGCGCGTTTCTCGAACTTCGTGCGCGGGCCGCGGGCTGTCATGGACTACGTTCGCAGCATGCTTCGCGGACGCACGCGACACTATGCAGGGCACAACCCCGCAGGCGCCATCGCCATCGTTGCGCTGCTCGGACTCGCGCTTGCGGTGACGGCGTCGGGCTGGGCCACTTACGAAGACGTCGCAGGCGAGTGGCTGGAAGAGTTCCACGAAGCCGCGGCCAACATCATGCTCGGCGTCGTCGGCGTCCATATCGCCGGTGTGCTCCTCGGAAGCTGGCTGCATCGCGACAACCTGATCGGCGCCATGATCACCGGCCGCAAGACGGGCCGCCCCGAGGACGGTGTGGGCCGCGCCTGGCGCAGTGTCGGCATCCTCATGCTGGTGGCGGTGCTCGGCTTCTGGTGGACCCAGTGGAATAGTCCGCCGACGCGCGCCGACAACGGTCCGGCCGCTGTATCCGGCAAAGCGGCCGGCCAGGCTCAGGACGACGATTGACCCGCCATGCGTGTTCTGTTGGCCGAAGATGACCCCCTGCTCGGCGACGGCCTTCGCGCGGGGCTGCGCCAGCTCGATTTCCAGGTCGACTGGGTGCGGGACGGCGAGGCGGCCGAACGCGAACTGCGCGCAGAGCCGTATGCGGCGGCAGTCCTGGACCTCGGCCTGCCGTTGAAAGACGGCCTGCCCGTGCTCGCCGCCGTGCGCAAGGCCGGCGTGGCGATACCCATCCTGGTCTTGACGGCGCGCGACGGCGTGCCCGACCGCATTCGCGGGCTCGATGTCGGTGCCGACGACTACGTCGTCAAGCCCGTCGACCTGCATGAACTCGCGGCGCGTCTCCGGGCACTGATTCGCCGCGCTCACGGCCAGCCGCAGGAATGTCTTCGCACCCAGGATGTCGAGCTCAACCCGGCTGCACACACGGTGCATCTTGCGGGCAAGCCGGTTGCGCTGCCCGCTCGCGAATTCGCTCTGCTGCACGCGCTGATGCTGAATGCCGGACGCGTGCTCTCGCGCGAACAACTCGAGCAGCGCCTGTATAGCTGGGGCCAGGAAGTGGAGAGCAATGCGATCGAGGTGCATGTGCATCACCTGCGTCGCAAGCTCGGCGCCTCGCTCATCCAGACTGTGCGCGGCGTGGGCTACATGCTCGTGCGCGACAAGCCGGGTCGTTGATGACGATGCCCCGCTCGCTCCAGGGTCGTCTTCTGTCCCTCGTGCTGTGCCTGGTGACATGCGTGTGGCTCGCATCCGCGGTGATGACCTGGCTCGACGTGCGCCACGAGCTGGACGAACTCCTGGACGGGCATCTGGCGCAGGCAGCCGCGATGCTGGTTGCACAGCAGATGCACGAGCCGACCGAGGAGGACCGGGACGTCGAGGCCCCGGTCCTGCATCGCTACGCGCCCAAGGTGGCCTTCCAGGTCTTCCATGAAGGCCGCCTCACGCTGCGTTCCGCCAACGCGCCTTCCCAGCCGATGATCGCTCCCGGACGGCGCTTCAACGCGGGCTTCAGCACGACCGGGATCGACGGTTCGACATGGCGCGTCTTCGCGGCGCACGGCAGCGAGCGCGATGTGCAGGTGTATGTGGGCGAGCGTCTGGATTCGAGATCCTCGATTCTCTGGGCCGTCCTGCGAAGCGCGCTCTGGCCGGCATTCGTCGCGTTGCCTCTTCTTGCGCTCTCGGTGTGGTGGGCGGTCCGTCGCGGCACGCTGCCGCTCAGACGGCTCGGCCAGATGCTCGCGCGACGCGAGCCGCAGGCGTTGAGCCCGGTCGTGATCGACGGCGCTCCGTCGGAGATGGCGCCGATGCTCGACGCACTCAATGGCCTGTTCCGCCGCATCGGCGAACTCCTGGAGTCGGAACGCCGCTTTACGGCAGACGCCGCGCACGAACTGCGCACGCCCATCGCCGCCATCCGCGCACAGGCGCAGGTCGCGCTCGCCGAGGCCGACGATGGCCGGCGGTGCCACGCGCTGGAAGCGACGCTCGCCGGCTGTGACCGGGCCGCGCACCTGGTCGAGCAGTTGCTGACGCTGTCGCGCCTCGAGGCCGGCGCAGACCTCGCGAGCGAGTCGGTGGAACTGTGCGCCCTCGTGCGCAGCGTGGTGGCCGAAGTTGCACCGGCAGCCATCCACAAGCAACAGACCATTGAAGTCGACGCGACGCACGAATGCCTGGTTCGTGGCGATCCGATGCTGTTCGTCGTACTGGTGCGCAATCTGGTCGACAACGCAATCCGCTACAGCCCGGCGCGGGCGGCGGTCCACATCGAAGTCGAGTGCCGGCAAGGCCGTGTGCGACTCGAGGTCGAGGACAGCGGCCCCGGCATGAAGGACGAAGACATCGCGCGGTGCGGAGAACGCTTCTTTCGCGTGCTCGGCAGCGGCGAGAGCGGCAGCGGCCTGGGATGGTCCATCGTGCGGCGGGTCGCATCCGCACAGCAGGCGGCGGTCCGCATCGGACGGTCGACTCGCCTGGGCGGTCTTGCCGTGAGCGTCGAGTGGGCGGCTAGTGGAATGCCCTCGCATCGACAGGTGTCGTGACTTGCCTCATGAAGGTCGTCAGGGCATCGACTCTTGGAATGTGAATTTCGCGGCGGCCTTTTTCCAGAAAGCGGATGACATCGCCGCGCGCCATGCGGGACAGGGCACGGCTGACGGTCTCGAGTGTCATGCCCAGGTAATTGCCGATCTCGGCACGCGTCATCCGCAGGGAGATCTGGTCGGTGCGCAGCCCTCGCTTCTCCATCGCCTCTGCCCAGTAGTGGAGGAAGCCGGCGACCCGTGCGTCCGCCGGGAGCGCGCACAGGGACTGGAGCGACTCGTGGTCGCGGGCGAGCTGCCTGCTCATCGCCTGGTGCAGCGCGCTCAGGAGGGCGGGCGTGCGCAGGGCGGCGTTCAGGAGATCCTCATAGCGGAACGACCAGACTTCGCCCGTATCCATGGCAATCGCGTCGCAGCCGTAATGCCCGCTGGCGATGCCGTCCAGGCCCAGCCAGTCGCCGCGGAAGTGCAGGGCGACCACCTGTTCGCGGCCTTCGCTGGACAGGTTCACCATCTTCACCAGGCCCGAATTCACCACGTACAGCGAGCCGAAATCCTGGCCGACCTGGTAGATCGCGTCGCCGGCATGCACCATCCGCCGTTGCACCGGGAGCGTTGCCTGCACCAGATGGAGCGTGTCGGCAATTCGCTGCCCGAAGGAGATTTCTTCCACTGCACGCCGACCGGATTCGATTGTCATCGCCTTGCTCCTCTGTTGATTGGATGGTTGTCAGCGTAGGCGCGGTGTGAAACAGTTCACTGAATGCCCAAGACGACTGCGTAACGCTGCGTGAATGCCGTGTAAACGGCCTGTGGCAATTGCGCTGCGTCAAACGAACGGAGCCGCGCCTGCGCGATGCTGGGCGGCCTTCAAGGAGCGCGCCATGACATTTGCACTGCCAGCCGCCTGTGTTCTGTTGGGGGTTCTCCTGTGCGGGCCGCCCGCTGCCGCGCAGTCGCGTGGAGAACTCCTCTACACCACCCATTGCGTGGCCTGCCACACGACGGAGGTCCACTGGCGCGACCGCCGCCTGGCGACGGACTGGGACAGCCTCCAGGCGCAGGTGGCGCGTTGGCAGTCGATCGGGTTCCTCGCCTGGAGCGACGACGACATCGCCGCCGTGACCAAGTACCTCAACGAGAGCTACTACGGCTTCAAGCCGCGCAGCGGTGCGCCGATGGTGCTCACCCCCGCGGCGAAAACCTGCGAGGGTTCTCGCTGCTGAAGCATCGGAAGGTCCCGGAGGTCGTGATCACTTGAGTGCGATGTCCCCGCGAAGGATGGCCGCCCTGGCGGCCAGGATGGGCGAGGACGCGCTCAGGCAGCGGCTCGCCATGGAGAGGGAGCAGGACAGCCATCACTACCGGCATGTGGAGGACTTCCTGCACCCGGAACACCTGCCCTCCGCGGGCCGGATGATCCATCGCGTCCTCACCGCCGTGGGCCTGCGCGCACGCGGCCGAAGCAACGCGCGGCGGATCCGGGTCGGTCACAACCGGGTGCACCTGGGCCGGCTGCCGGAGGCATTCGAGGGCTGCACGCTGCTGCATCTGAGCGACCTGCATCTGGACGTGGGACGCCACTACGTGGATGCGCTGGTGGCCACGGTCCGTGGGCTGGCTTGCGATGCCTGCGTGCTCACGGGCGACTACCGCTTCGGCATCCAGGGCTCGTGCGCACCGGCGATCGCGGCGCTGGAGCGGCTCGTCCCGCTGCTGCCGCAGCCGGTGTTTGCGGTGCTGGGCAATCACGACGGCATTGCGCTCGTCGAGGGCCTCGAGCAACTGGGCGTTCGCGTGCTCATGAACGAGCGCGCGACGCTCGAGCGCGGCGGCGCGCAATTGCACATCGCCGGCATCGACGACGCCCATTACTTCCGCACGCACGACATCGCGCGCGCGCGGGACGGACTGCCGCCGGAGGCGTGCGCGATCCTTCTTTCGCACACGCCGGAGCCCTATCGCATCGCAGCAGCACACGGCTTCGACCTGATGCTGAGCGGGCATACGCATGGCGGCCAGATCTGCCTGCCCGGCGGGATCCCGGTGCTGACGGATTGCCCCGCACCGCGCAGTGTGGCGCGGGGGGCGTGGCGTTTCGGCCGCATGCAGGGCTTCACCTCGGTGGGCTGCGGCTGCTCGATCATCGACGCGCGCTTTCACTGCCCGCCAGAAGTCACGGTGCACGTGCTTCATGGCGCCGAGACCAGCCGCAGTCAGTAGGGACGGTCGCGCAAGCCCATGCGGTGGAACAGCCACGCCACCGGGGTTTCCATCAGCAGGAAAGCGAGCGTCACGCCCGCAATCACCGGCCAGGGGATCGCCAGCGCGTGCTGCAAAGCCAGCAGCGGCAGCAGCGATTCGGGAATCTGGTCGATGCCGAAGGACTGTCCGCTCGGTGCGATGCCCAGACGGCGCTTGACGAAACTCGAAAGCGCGTCCCCCGTCATGGCCAGGAGGCCGAACAGGGCGCCCACGTCAGGCGGGAAGCCGAGAACGGGCGCGACGACCGCAGCCGCCATCACCGCGGCGGCGAGCCCGCGCCAGGTCTTCGAGGGGCCGAGCCACGGCCGGCCGTCGAGGAAAGGGCGGCCGAAATCGATCGGGACGCACCAGTACTCGCCCAGCATGCCCTTGAAAAGGATCGGTGCGCCGTTGGCAGCGGTGAGCAGCAACAGCAGGCGCACCCCCAGCCAGAACGTTTCCATGTCTATCTCGCTCGATGTCGTGGCGATCGGGCCGGGATCTCACTCACCGCCCGTGTCGTCGCCGTCGCGATGGGTGAGCGTGGCGTGGTGCTTGACCCTGCCGCGGCGGATCTGCTGGCTGTCTTCCAGCCTCCGATTGATCGCGTCGAAGGCATCCCGCAGGGCGATGTAGGCGTCGTGCTCGTGCGCATGCGAGACGATGAGTTCCCGGCCCGGCAACGTCATGGCAACGCGGGCGGAAAAGAATCCGCCCGTCTGCCCATGCCGCGCTTCGCGGGAGATCGTCACCCGGCAGCCCGTCAGGTCCGCGAAGTGCCGCTCGAGATACTCGACTCGGGATCGGGCGAAGTCCTCGACCGCGTCCGAGCGTGCGACGCCGTCGAACTGGATGGCAAAAGGCAGATTCATGTCGCGTACTTCCATATTCATGTCGATACGATCGCGCATCCGCGGCGCCCAAGGTTTGCGCTGGCGCAAGTCTTCGTCCTGCGACACGCCCTTTACTTGGCTGGCGATGGTGGCGCCGCAGGTCCCGGAGCGCGAGCGGCTTCGATGGCTTGGGCCGCGGCGTCGCGGGCGGCTTGTGCGGCCTTGTGCGTCGCTTCGGCTGCGGCCTGGAGGGCTTCCCGCGCGCTCTGGGCTGCCTTTTCGGCCTCTTCCCCGGTCGACTTTGCGGCCATCCGGACCGCCTCTTCCGCGCGTCTCAGCGCCTCCTCGGTGGCCTTGGTTGCCTTCCTGCTTTCTTCCAACGCTGAATTCGCAGCCTCTTTGCCGGCATCGAGCGCCATGGCCGACGATGCCGAGGCCTTTTCCTCGAAGCGTCGCGCTGCGTCCGCGGCCTTCTGCGCGGCGCGCCGGATGCCTTCAGCCAACGCCTTGGAAATCTTTCCGGCGTTGACCTTGCCTTGCTCGGCAGCGGCATTCGCCGCATCGGCCGCCTTCTTCGCCGCGCTTTGCGCTTCCTTTGCGGCCTTGCTGGCGGCATCCCTGGCCTTCTGGGACGGCGTCGAAGCCGGGCTGAGCTGGCCCGGCGGGTCCAGGCCCGCGCCAGGGCAGGCGGAGCCCAGGGTGAGAGCAACAAGGGCGATCAGGAACTGCATCCGCATGGCCGTCTCCGGAAGTCGATACGGCGAGCTTCATGCCGGCGGCGCCCGAGGCGCTTGCGCTATCGCAAGGAATGCGCTTCTGGCGTCGACCCGGCGTCCTGCGCGAGCAGGTGGTCGAGCCGTTCGATGAACACCCGTTGCGCCGGATGTACGCGGCGGCAGGCTTCCTCGGCGGTGAACCATTCGGCGCGATCGGCCTCGGGAAAGCTCGCGCGCCGGCCTGAGTGCGGCGGCCATTCGAGTTCGAAGGTGTTCGACACCAGTGCTCCCGGGTCGCAGTCGCCTTCGAAGGCCCACGCGGCGACGAGCTTGCCGCTGCGCATCCGGGTTTCGCCGAGGCTGCGGTGCATGGCGCCCGAAGGAAACCCGGTCTCTTCGGCGAATTCCCGCTTCGCTGCGGCCAGGGCGTCTTCCGTCGCGCAGTCGTATTCGCCCTTCGGTATCGACCACGCGCCCTCGTCCTTCCGTGCCCAGAAGGGTCCGCCCGGATGCACGAGCAACACCTCGAGCGAACCGTGCGTGCGTCGGTACATGAGCAGGCCTGCGCTTCGTGTTGCCATCGGCGTCGATTGGATCACCTTCGCAGCGCTTGCGCTGCGTCAAATCCCGTGCGTGCAGGGCGCGAATACTGGAGTCTCCCGATCCAGCCTGGAGGAAGACGCCATGTACCAGCGAATCCTTGTTCCCGTCGACGGCAGCCCGACATCGACAGGCGGCCTTGAAGAAGCCATCCGGATCGCGAAGCTGACCCAGGGGCGCTTGCGGCTGCTCCACGTCGTCGACGAGCTTTCATTCGCACTCGCGATGGGCAGCGAGTCGGCCTTTGGCGACGAGGCGTTGAGGGCCATGCGCACGGAGGCCAAGCGAGTCCTCGATGCCGCCCTGGCCACGGCGCAGTCTGCGGGCGTGGAAGCGGAGACCCGCCTTCGCGAAACATTCCCGAGCACGCTGTCGGAAGGGGTCGCGGCGGAGGCGCACGAATGGGGCGCCGACCTGATCGTGCTCGGCACGCACGGGCGGCGCGGCGCGAAGCGGCTGATGCTCGGCAGCGACGCGGAACGCATCCTGCGCGTCGCACCCGTGCCGGTCCTGCTGGTGCGTGCGGCGGACGAGAAGGACGCCTCTGGCGACCTGCTGCGCGCGACCGCCTCCGCGCTCGCCATGGCCGGCGAATGAGCCCGCCGGGGCCACCGGCGCTGGGACGGCGGTCATGACCTTCGATCGGCTGCCCGTCCGCCGCGCCGGCATCGACACCTACCAGCAGCCTGTCGTCTACATGCGCAGCGACTGCCACGTGTGCCGCGCCGAGGGCTTCGAGGCGCAGGCGCAGGTGGAAGTGATCGACAACGGCCGGCACCTGCTGGCGATCCTGCATCACGTGAGCAGCGACTGGCTCGCGCGCGACGAGATCGCGCTGTCGGACGTCGCCTGGACCACGCTCGGCGCGATGGACGGCGACCTCGTGGAAGTGCGGCATCCACCGGTGCTGGACTCGGTGGCCCATCTGCGCGGCAAGGTGCATGGGCGTCCCTTCACTTACGAAGCCTTGCGCGCGCTGATGGACGACGTGAGCCACGGGCGTGTGGCCGACATCCATCTTGCGTCGCTCATCACGCTGTGCGCGGGCGACGGGCTCGACATCGAGGAAACCGTGGCGCTCACACGGGCGATGGTCGACGTGGGGGAACGGGTCGCGTGGGACGAAACGCCGGTCATGGACAAGCATTGCATCGGCGGACTCCCCGGCAACAGGACCACGCTGCTGGTGGTGCCGATCGTCGCGGCCTGCGGCGTCACGATGCCCAAGACCTCTTCTCGCGCCATCACTTCCGCGGCCGGAACCGCCGACACCATGGAGGTGCTTGCGCCGGTGGACCTCGATCTGCCCGCGATGCGCCGGGTGGTGGAGCGCGAGCACGGTTGCATCGTCTGGGGTGGAAACACCCGCATCAGTCCGGCGGACGACATCCTGATCCGCGTGGAGCGGCCGCTCTGCCTGGACAGCCACGGCCTGCTCATCGCGTCGATCCTGTCCAAGAAGGCGGCCGTGGGTTCGCAGCGGGTGTTGATCGACCTGCCGGTCGGCCCGCTGACCAAAGTCCGGAGCACCGCCGCCGCGGAGGCCCTTTCGAAAGGCCTCGTGACGGTCGGCGCCGCTCTGGGCATGCAGGTGCGTACCGTGGCGACGGATGGCACCCGCCCGGTCGGGCGCGGCATCGGCCCCGCATTGGAAGCCATCGACGTCATGGCGGTGCTCGAACGCGCACCCGACGCACCGCAGGATCTGCGAGAGCGCGCGTTGACGCTGGCCGGATGGGTCCTGGAGATGGCCGGCAAGGCGTCCGATGGTGCGGGGCGGGCGATGGCACGCGAGGTCCTCGACGACGGGCGGGCGCTCGCGAAGTTCATCGCGATCTGCGAAGCGCAAGGTGGCCTGCGGGTGCCACCCCAGGCGTCCCACACGCATGTCGTCGTCGCGCACGCGAGCGGCGCGGTGGCGGCGATCGACACGCGACTGTTGGCGCGGGCGGCCAAGCTGGCCGGAGCGCCGCGCGACCCCTCCGCGGGCGCGGTCCTTCACGTGCAGCCGGGAGACCGTGTCGAAGTCGCCCAGCCCTTGCTGACCCTGCACGCCCAGAGCCAGGGGGCCTTGCACTACGCGCTCAACTTCATGCGCACGCAGCTGCCAGTCGTCCGCCTCGAGGCGGGCGCATGAGGGTTCGGGCGCTCATTGGACCGAAGCGGCGCAGAACGACGCCAGTTCGGTCACCACCTGACGGGCTGCCTGCTGCGCGGCGATCACGCCGCCGTAGGGATCATCGGTGGGCGCATCGACCCGCGCATCGAACTCGCGGCTCGCGACGACCTTGCGCGTCGCGGTGTCGATGAGCGCTGCGCGCAGCGTGAGTTGCACCTGGCTCGGTGTCGTCGAGAAGTCCTGCTGAAGTCGCACGATCTCGGTCTCCAGCCGGAACTGGCCGATCGCCGAGGTGGTGCTGGCCAGCACGGCGTGGAATGCGCCCGTGCGTTCGATGGCGCGCACCATCTTCGGCGCGAGCATGTTCGACGGCGTATCGACCCACTGGTTGTGCGCGAAATACTCGATCTCGTACGGCCGCCGCACGTAGGCGATGCGCGAGGTGTCGAAGCCCGGGGCGGCGCGTGGCGGGTTGACGATCAACGTGCGCGCGGTCGCGGCAGGCGCCGTCGCGGCGGGAGCATCGATCTCGCCGGAAAGCGCGAAGAGCGCCGGCGAAGCGACCGGTTCCGGCAGAAGCGCCCTGGCGCATCCGCCCAGCAGGGCCGGGAGCAGGGCGGCGGCCAGCACGGCGCAGGCGGCGCGGCGGGATCGGCGCGTCATGGCTGGGCCCTTTCGCCGGGGCCGGGCTTTCCCGGGGGAGCGCCCACCAGCAGGCTGTTCGGATTGCGCTGCGTCTGTTCGCTCAGGCGCTGCAAGGATGCCGCGAGCTGGTTCATCTCGCTCAGCAGGTTCGCCAGCGCGGGAGCGGTGTCGGTACTGGCCGCCTGGATGCTGCCCGCCGCCGCCTCGACGCTGCGGCCGACCCGATCGCTCGCTGCGTTGACCTTGTCGGCCATCCTGTCGACCGAGTCGGCGGCCTTCGCGATCCGGTCGACCGCGAGCCCGAGATGCTCGCTCGCCCGCGACGTGTTGCGGGCGGTGCGCGCCGCATCGGCGATCCCGCTGGCGAGCTCGGCCTGCTGCGCCGCCAGCGTACGGGTCAGGGTCGCGGTGTCGGCGAGCATCTGCTTCAGCGCCGCCCGCGTGTCGGCGTCGAAGACCGCGTTCAGGTTGGTGGACATGCGGTCCACGCTGGCGAGCACCGTCGAGAGCACGCTTTCGAGCCGGGTGCTGAGCGAAGGCTTGGAGGGAATGGTTGGAATGTCCTCGGCATTGGCGCCGCGAAGCGGCGGCGAATCCGCCGTGCCGCCGCTGAGTTCGACATAGGCGATGCCGGTGAGCCCCTGGGTCTTCAGGACCGCCTCGGTGTCCTTCTTGATCGGCGTTCCCTGCTCGATCAGGAAGCGCAGGCGGACCTGGCCCGGATCCGAGGGATCGATCGCGATGTCCTTGACCTTGCCGACGTCGACGCCAAGGTATTTGACCGGCGCATCCACGTTCAGCCCGGCCACCGACTCGCGCATGATCGATTGGTAGGTGCCGTAGTGCTTGCCGCCCTGGGCGCCGGCGGCCAGCCACAGCACGCCAGCCACGAGCGCCGCGCCGAGCAGCACCACGAAGGCGCCGACCAGTGCGTAGTTCACCTTGTCGTCCATGGCGTCTCCTTGTCGCGTTGGCGCTGCGCCGCCGATGCGGCGGCTCGCTGGCGCGGGCCGTCGAAGTAGCCGCGCACGATCGGATGGTCGTGCCTCGACAGTTCTTCCATCGAGCCGCTGGCCAGCACCCGCCCTTCGCCGAGGACCGCCACGCGGTCGCAGGCCTGCCACAGCAGATCGAGGTCGTGCGTGATGATCACGATCGTCAATCCGTACAGCGCGTGGGTGCGCAGGATCAGCTCGCTCACGCCCCCGGCGCTGTCGGGGTCCAGCCCGGAGGTGGGTTCGTCGAGAAACAGCAACTCGGGGTCGAGCGCGATCGCGCGCGCGAGCGAAGCGCGCTTGAGCATGCCGCCACTGAACTCGCCCGGTTGCTTCAGGCCGGCATCGGGTGGCAGGCCGGTGAGGGACAGCTTCCACTCGGCGATGCGGTCGATCAGCGCGCGATCGAGCCGGCTGTGCTCGCGAAGCGGAAGACCGATGTTCTCGCGCACATTGAGCGCGCTGAACAACCCGCCGTGCTGGAACATGACGCCCCACCGCAGGCGAAGCGCATGGGCCTCGCGCAATGTGAGCGTCGCGATGTCGTGGCCGAACAGATGGATCGATCCCGACGTCGGACGCTGCAGCAGGATCATCTCGCGCATGAGCACCGACTTGCCCGAACCGCTGCCGCCCGCGATCGCGAGGATCTCGCCGCGCCGGACCTCGAGGTCGAGGTCGGTGTGCACCGCATGGCTGCCGAAGCGCGTGCAGACCTTGTTCATCGCGATCACCGTGTCGGGTGGCAGTGCCATGCGTACACGCGGCCTTACAGGTCCAGCAGGTTGAACGCGACGGAGAACAGGGCGTCCGCCACGATCACCAGGAAGATCGACTGCACCACGCTCTTCGTCGTCTGCCGGCCGACGCTGTCGGCGCTGCCACGGGTGCGAAAGCCCTGGAAGCAGCCGATCAGCGCGATCACGACCGCGAACACCAGCGATTTGCCCACGCCCACCATCAGCGTGGACCCTTGCATCTCGCGGCCGAAGCGATCGATGAATTCCGGAAAGCCGATGTCGAGTTGCACGCGCGCCATCACCATGCCGCCCAGGACGCCGGTCATGTCCGCGAAGACGGTGAGCAGTGGCAGTGCAATGGCGAGCGCCAGCACCTTCGGCAGCACGAGCAGCCCGATCGGATCGATCGCGATGGTCCGCATCGCATCGACCTCCTCGGTCACGACCATCGTGCCGATCTGGGCCGCGTAGGCGGAGCCGGAACGCCCGGCGATGATGATCGCGCTGATGAGCGGCGCGAACTCGCGCAGCATCGCGTAGCCGACCAGATCGACCACGAACACGTTGGCGCCGTAGTGCCTGAGCTGGTCCGCGCCCTGGTAGGCGACGACCACGCCGAGCAGGAACGACGTCAGCCCGATGATGGGCAGCGCGTCGAAGCCGTCGATCTGGATGTTGCGCAGTGCGGTGCGCCAGCGGATGCGTCGCGGGTGCAACAGCAAACCCAGCGCGGCCACGGCGGCCTGTCCGATGAAGCGCAGCAGCCCCAGCGTTTCCTGCGCCGACGCTTCGACATGGCGGCCGAGGCGCTCCAGGGGCGACCGCGCGGGCGGCTGCGGCAAGGGCCGATCGGGCTGCTCGCCGACCAGCGTCATCAATGTCTGCATGCGCGGCGACCAGTTGCGCAGCGTGGCCGCCGCGCCGTGGCGACGCAGCCAGCGCTGGAGCACCCACACGCCCGTGCTGTCGATGGCTGCGAGCGACGCGCCATCGAGGACGACCGTGCCGGCGCCGCAGGCGTGCGCGTCGAGGGCGTTCGGCATGTCGCCCAGTCCGCGTACGGTCCAGTGGCCGGCGAGCGACCATCCGCCGCCGGCCAGCGGGGACAGGCTGGCTTGCGACGGTTCCACGAGGCCAGCCTCCGGCGGACGAGCGGTGTGCCGTCAGCTCGCGCCGTGCATCTCGACACCGCCGGTCGCGTGCAGGGCCTGGAGGCGCTGCGCAAGATCGGCGGCGGTCAGGGCGGTGAAATCGTTGTTCAGTGCGACGCCGATCCGCGCGCTGACCGCCTCGCTCAACTGCTGCCTGAGTTCGCCGAGGAAGGGCTTCGCGGCCAGGATGGTCAGCGAATCGAACTCATGGGCGGCAAGCCCCTTGTCCAGTCGATCGGCCAGTGCGCGAGCGAAGCGCACATGTTCCTTGCGGCGGATGTCGTTGCGCGCTTCGAATCGATCGTCGTGGTGGTCGCGCTCGCCACCGCCCTGGTCGTTCTCGGCGAGTTCGCTGGGATGCATGCGGCTTTGCGCATGGGTCAGCGCCTCGACCGGTTCCAGTCCGCCATGGCGGGCCTGGCGAAAGATGCGGGCAAGCGAGGCGTTGGCCACCACGATCCATTGGCTCTTCATGGGTGTCTCCTGTGCTCCAAAGGTGATTGGGTGGGCCCATGTTAGGAACCGGCGACGTCGGCGGGTTGACGCATGTCAAGTGTTCGCACGATGCTGTCCCGGTGCATGCCGATTGATCTGCGTCATGGCGCATCCGGACGCGTTGCCTAGAGTGGAAACATCGACACACCCCACACGGAGATCCCATGAACATCGCCAGTCTGTGCCACCGCGAAGTCGTTGCCGTCCCCGCAACGGCTTCCCTCCCGCAAGTCGCGGCCCGCATGTCGCAAGAGCATGTCGGCTCGGTCGTCGTCGTGTCGGCGGAGGACCCGCCGCGCGTCACGGGCATCCTCACCGATCGCGACCTGGCGCTCGATGTCGTCGGCAGCGGCCAGTCGGGCAGCAACCTGAGCGCGGGCGATCTCGCCAGGAAGTCGCTCGCGGCGGTGCCCGGCAGCGCCAGCCTGCAGGAAGCCACGGCCGCCATGGAAAAGGCCGGCGTGCGCCGGCTGCTCGTGGTGGACGAGGCGGGCAGGGTGGTCGGGCTCGTGGCCGCCGAGGACCTGATGGCCGCGATCTCCGATGAACTGGCGCATCTCGCGCGTGCCCTGCGCGGCGGCATCGAGCGTGAGAAGAGCGAACGCAAGCCGAACTCGGTCCCGGCCGGGCCGCGCCCGGTCTTCCCTGCCTTCGGGACCGGATCGAAATAGGCGCCGGGGCTCAGTCGATGGTCAGGTCATTGACCACCGACCGCACGCCGGGCGCCGACCAGGCCGCGCCCTGCACCGCATTCAGCTCGGCCCATGAATGGACCTTGCCCTTCAGGTGGACCTCGGAGCCCACCACGGTGACCTGGATGTGGTCGGCCTCGCGGCTGGCTTGCCGCGAGAGCGCGTCGTGAAGCCGCTTCTCGATGTCGACCGTCTTCACCTTCGGGATGATCTTGATCGCGTTCGTGACCCCGGTGACGCCCATGAGGTTGCGCACCGCGCGTTCGGCCGCCCGGCGCTGGTAGTCCCACTCGACTTCGCCGTCGAGGGTGACCCAGCCGTTCTCGACCATCGGCTTGATCTTGCCGGTCGGCACGAGCACCGACCATTCGAGGCCGCGTTCGGCCGCCATGGCGATGTCTGCATCGGACCGTGTATCGGAGGGGGACAGCTTGACGGTGATCTCGACCGCCAGCGCCTTGACGCCCTTGACACGCCGGGCCGCGGCCTCGGCGGCGTACTTCTCCGCGTGGCTGGCGACATGGCCGGTCAGGGTGACGATGCCGTCTGCGGCGATCACGCCGATGTGCGCGGGGTTGACCGCGGGTTCCCAGTCAAGTTCGGCCTCGACGTCACCTCTGAGTTGTGCATCGGATCGCATGTGACTTTCCTTTCGTTCAGTGAGATTGAAGCGTTTCCAACGGAAGGAGCGACACGCTTCGACCCCACTCTAGGTGGCTTCGGATCGCGTCGTCTTGCGTTGGATCAACCCGGCGCGACGGCGGCTGCAAGGCAATTCAATCGGGCAGGATCGGCCAGTAGAGGGTCGCAGCGGACGTGCCCTTGGCGATCCGCACGTTGATCGTGCGAACGATGCCCCGGTAGGTCGCACGCACCCGGTAGGCACCGGGCGCCAGGACCACGTAGAGGAGCGGGCCGCTGTCCTTGAAGGGGCCGAGCATGCGCCCCGGCCCCAGAGGCTCGATGAGCACGTCGACGCCCGTGAGGTAGGCGCCCGTGCCGGTCTCCGCGAACGTGAGCCGCAGGTTGTAGAGGGTGCGGCTCAGTTGCATGCGTTGCTGGTCTTCCTCGCCGATGCCTCCGCTGACATGCGCGCCCGGGGCGAGAACGGGCGATGCGGCCGGCAGCGCCAGGGCGACTGCGCACAGCGCGTTCAGGAGCACGGCCGACGCGAGGCGCAAAGCGGGCATTTGCATGACGTGCCCCCGATCAGCGCCGCTCGTCGGGCAGGAAGGTGCGCACGAAGTCGAGCGACGACACGACACCGGCGATGCCGTTGCGGTCGGTGACGACCACGTGATGGATCCCGCGCTCGACCATCAGGGCGGCAACCATGGCGATCGGCGTCTCGGCATCCACCACCACCGGCTTGTAGCTGCACATCTGCCATGCACGCGTTGCCACGGCATCGCGGCCTTGCACGTGAAAGGCGACGAGGTCCGTGGCGCTGATGACGCCGGCCACATCGCGCTTCGACGGCTCCAGCACGGGCACCCAGGTCAGGTGCAGTTCCGCGATCAGGGCCTCCACCTGCGCCACGGTGTCGTCCATGCCGACGCTGGTGACGGGGTGTTGCATCAGGGATGAGATGGGTTGGTTCATGACGGCTCCTTGCGAGGCTGAAAGTCCTCGGGTCGATGCAACCATGCTAGTGATGCCGTGCGCGGCATGCCTTGATCTTCCCCAAACGCTCTGTTGATGCGCATCAAGTTTCGATCGACTCGCGTGAAGCCGACCGCGCTCCGGGTTGCGATGAATCAACCGGGGGGCGGCCGCCGCTTCATACGATGCCCACAGGCACAACGCCACTGAAAGGTCGATCATGAAGACGGATGCGCAACTCAAGAAGGACGTGGAGAGCGAACTCGAGTGGGACCCGGCGATCAATGCGGCCCACATCGGGGTCTTGGTGGAGAACGGCGTGGTCACGCTCACCGGGCACCTCGGCACCTACGGAGAGAAGTTCCTGGTGGAACGTGCCATCCAGCGCGTGCAGGGCGTGAGGGCGCTGGCGGTCGAACTGGACGTCAAGCTCGCGCCGAGCCACAAGCGAAGCGATTCCGAGATCGCCGCGGCCGCGGAAGATGCGCTGACATGGAGTGCGCAGGTGCCGGCGGGCATCAGCCTCCGGGTCGAGCAAGGATGGATCACGCTCAAGGGCGACGTCGAATGGGACTACCAGCGCCATGCCGCAGCGCGTGCGGTGCGGTCGCTCACGGGCGTGGTCGGCGTCAGCAACGACATCGAGATCAGGCAGCGGCCCGCGCATGCCAATGTGGTGGCCAAGATTCGCGACGCGCTGGTCCGCCAGGCCGAGCAGGACGCGCAGCACATCGACGTGGCGATCGACGGATCCGAGGCGAGACTGCGCGGCACCGTCCACTCGTGGGCGGAGCGTTCGGCAGCGCAGGGTGCCGCATGGTCCGCGGTGGGGGTCACGAGCGTCGTCAACGAACTGAAGGTCCTGAACTGAGCGCCCCCGGGCGCCTTCGTTCAGCGCGTGTTCAGTGCGCCATGAGCACGGGGAGCGTCATGGAGTCCAGAACGGTCCGCGTGACGCCCCCCAGCAGCAGTTCGCGTGCGCGGCTGTGTCCATAGCAGCCCATCACGAGCAGATCGGCGTCGCAGTCGGAGGCGATCGACAGGAGTTGCTCCCCGGCATCTTCCGACGTGAGCCGTGCGTGCTCATGCACGCGCTCGATGCCATACAGATGGAGGTAGTCGCGCACCTTCACCGGCAGCGGCTGCATCTCGTCCCCGTCCTCTTCGACGAGATGGACGTGGTTCGCGTTCTGCAGGAAGGGAATGGCCGCTGCAAGCGCCCGCGCGCATTCGCGCGTGGGTTTCCATGCCAGCAGGACGACGTCCGGCGAGCGGGCCAGCTCGCCTGTATGGGGGACGATCCATGCCGGGCGCCCGCTGCCGATGACGACGGACTCGACGAAGTCGGCGGGCACGTCGGCGCTCGCGGGGTCGTCCGGATCCCACTGTCCCAGAAAGAGAAGATCGGCAAGGAGTGCCCGCTGCGTGAAGGTCTCGATCACCGGGGCGCCGTCCGAATCCAGCCATTCGCAGGGCTGGCCCGACACGACGCTGGCCTGGTCGTAGACCGCCAGCGCATGCCGGCGGTGCTCGGCCTCCATCCTGATGTCGGGCGGCAACGGCGGGATGCCGGGCCCCACGGGCAGCAAGGGGAGATGGCTCCGCTCGACGGCGAACAGGGCGCTGACGCGGGCCCGCCAGGGAAGCGCAAGTCGCAGCGCGAGATCCAGGCGCGTTTCGGCGCGCCGGGTTCCGTCCAGGTGCACGAGAAAGGATTGAAGATCGGTCATGGCCTGTCCCGGATTCGTTGGATCTACGGCTTGTCCGATGCCCGCACGAGCAGCACCGGCACCGGCGCGGACCGGAGGATCCGCTCGGCGCTGCTGCCCATCATGAGCCGCGACACGCCGCGGCGTCCGTGCGTGCCGATGACGATCAGGTCCGCCTTCAAACGCTTGGCTTCGGCGATGACGATCTCGTCGACCGAGGACTCGGTGATGACCGCGGGGTACACGGTGGCGCCGTAGCGCTCGTGCAGCGCGGTCTCGACCTCGACGCCCGCCGCCTGGACGCTGCGCTTTGCATCCTCGAGCACGCGCGCGCCGTCGTCCCGCACGCTCTGCAGGTAGCTTCCAGCCCGGCCGGACTGCGCATCCATCGCCAGGGCCAGCGACAGTTCGTCGATGACATGGACCAGAAGAAGCCGGCCTTGCGCCAGCTTGGCCAGCTGGATGGCCTCTTCGAGTCCGCGATTGGAGACCGGGCTGCCATCGACGGGGACCAGGATTCGTTGGTACATGGAGGCTCCTTCGGGATGAATGGGCGATGCGTGCAGTATCGAAAGCGCACCCCGGGGAGCGCTTGATCTGGCGCAAGACAGGCGCATCGCGCCGCCCGGGGCAAGGGGGTCAGGCGCCGACCAGGGTGTGGACCAGGATGGCCTGCATGATCCGGCGGTGGTTTTCCTGCACGGCGTCGCGGTCGATGGCGGTCCCGTCGATCCAGAGGACCCAGTGCCTGGGCTGGGAGGCGTCCGCGATCGCCGACGCTCCTTCGCTTCCGGGGTCTGCGCGCGATTTCGCGAGGATCGCCACGCCCATGGTGCGGGCCGCCGCCACGAACATCCGGGCCCGCGGCCTGCGTCCGTTTCCGATGAAGACGATCCGTCGCTCGGCTGGCGTCTGTCGCTCGCAGAGTGCCCACAGGTCAGCGATGACCCGGGCCGGATGGGTGTCGAGTGCCAGGCCCGGGAAGACGGGGACGCCGGCATGCAGCTCGATCGAACGGAGCACCGCGGCGTCCAGATCGTGGCAATCGATCCCGTCGTACATGCGGCCGAGCATGCGGGCCAGGGCGACGACGTCGCTGCTGGCTTCGGTAGGGCTGGGCGGATGGGCGAAATTCAACAGGGCCACCCGCGCGCCGAGTTCCTCGGCGGCGCCTTGAAGCGGCGAATTCCTGGAAGCCCCCTCCGCACGCGCATGAAGCAGCGCGAGATTCCGGCCGCGCAACGGCGCGCCCGGGGATTGCCGCAGCTTGTCAGCGGTCGCGATGAGTGAGGCGATCTTGCTGGCGGAAGACAAGGGAGCGTCCGCTGCAGATCGCACAGCTTGAAAGTTGCTCACGTGAGGAACGCTACGCCGGTTGCGCCGAGCGCGTTTGACGCCGCGCAAATTCGCGCGCTCCTGCGCGAGCACAACCACCCCGATTCACTGCACCTGGCTCAGCACCCGGCCAATGGCGCGTTCGAGTTCGGCGCGGGTGTAGGGCTTCGCCAGCACTTCCCACCCGTTTCGCTCTTCGAGCAGTTCTCGCGAATAGCCCGACATCAGGAGTACCGGGAGGCCAGGGTGTCTGCGCCGGGCTTTGGCCGCGACTTCGGTGCCCCGCAGGCCGGGCCCCAGGAAGACGTCGGTCAGCAGCAGGTCGACCGACTGGTTCTCCAGTATCTGCAGGGCCTGCTCACCATTTGCGCAGGGCAGCACTTCGAGATCCATCGATGTCAGGAACTGCCGGACGACCGCGACGACTTCCGGATCGTCCTCGACGAGCAGGACCTTCAAGCCCTTGGGGATATGCGCTGCGGGGCTGGCGTCCTGTCTTTCGGCCTGGACATCGCCATGCCCCACGCGTGGCAAGAACAAGGTGACCGTAGTGCCTTGGCCCGGCGCACTGTCTAGGGTTGCCGCCCCCTTCGACTGGCGCGCGAACCCGTACACGGTGGACAGGCCGAGCCCGGTGCCGCGTCCACTTTCCTTCGTGGTGAAGAACGGTTCGAATGCCCGTTCCCGAACGGCCTCCGGCATGCCTTCACCGGTGTCCGAGATCTCGAGGGCGATGTAGCCTTCCCTGTTCGCCTCCCAGGACTCGAGTTCCGGTGGTTTCGCCGCGGCCACATGGCAGTTGAACCTCAGGGTCCCCCCGTTCGGCATGGCGTCGCGCGCATTGAGCGCGACATTCAGGAGCGCGGACTCGAGCTGCATGGGATCGGCCGTGCACAGCAGGTCGACGGCAACGTCGAGCTCGATCGCGATGCGCTGGTCCAGCGTCCTGCGCAGCATGCCCGTCAGCGAGCGCAGGAGAACGCCGAGGTCGACCACGGTGGGTTGGAGCACCTGGCGGCGCGAGAAGGCCAGGAGCTTGGCGGTGAGCTCGGCGCCGCGCTGCGTCGCACGGATGGCCGCGTCGACCAGGGGCTGCACCAGCGGATCCGAAGCGCACTGGGGCACGTCGCGCAGGATCTGGAGATTGCCCGAGATCACCGTCAGCAGGTTGTTGAAGTCGTGCGCGATGCCGCCGGTCAGTTGGCCGACCGATTCGAGGCGCTGCGCATGGGTCAACGCGTCTTCGCTGCTGGCGCGCTGCAGGACCGTGGCCAGCATGCTCGACAGCGACTGGAGGAAGTTCAGCTCGTCCTCGCCGAAGGCGTAGCGGTTGCACGAACGCACGGCCAGCGCCCCGATCGTCCGGCCCCGGTCGGCCAGCGGCACCAGCAGCTTGCAGACGACGCCCGCCTCGCGATCGCTGGGGGTCAACTGGAATTTCACGCCGCCATGGCCATCGCTGTCGCCCGCCACGGCGGCCCGGCCCTGGGTCAGGACGATCTCGAGCGCAGAGCCCACCTCGATCGGGAGCCGCTGTCCGATCCTTTGCGCCGAATCCGGGCCGATGGCGGCGGCGACCCGGACCCTGAGCCCATCCGGCTCGAGCAGCCGGATCTCGGCCATCTCCACGTGCAGCGCGTCGGCGGCAACGGCCGGCACCTCGGCCAGAAGCCTTTCCGATTCGCGGGCCTCGACGGCGAGCCGCCCGAACCTGGCGAGGTGCTCTGCGTAACGCGCCCGCAGGAGCGCCTGCTTGACGCGCGGATATTCCGTGACGTTGCGGATGGCCGCCACGACGTAAGGCAGGCCGTGGTCCTGCAGCGGGCTGAGGGCGATCTCGACCATCACCTCCCGCCCATCGCGCCGCCTGGCGACCAGGTCCATCTGCGTTCCCATCGGGCGAGCGCGCGGTTGCGCGGCATAGGCGTCCCGGTACGCCGCATGGCGGGGGCGGATGGCATCGGGCACGAGGGCATCGACGTTCTGGCCCAGCAACTCGTCGGTTTCATAGCCCAGCAGCGCGAGCGCGGCGGGATTGGCCAGGCGAATGACGCCCTGCAGATCGACCAGCAGGAGCGCATCCGGATAGGCTGCGAAAAGCGAGCGGAAAACCGTACCTTCGTCGATCTCTGGGGCTTCGTTCATAGAGCGTCCGGTCATGGGCCGGCCCGCGCCCGGCGGGGTTGAGTGCGTGAAAGATGGTAGTCGCGCGTCCGGAAGACGACAACGGGATCAAGCCGGACGCGCCCGCGACCGGTGGGCGGGCAGTCGATGGCTCCCCCTGGACGCGAGGTGAAGGTAGAAGTAGCGCTTCGCGATCTCCACCAGCACGAGGTAGGTCGCCACCATGCCAGCGAGCCACGCGAAGAAGACGGCGGGCGGCGGCTCCAGCTGGACCAGGTGCCCGAGCGGCGTGTATGGAAGCACCAGCGCAACGGCCACGACCACCAGCGAACTGCCCGCCAGTATCGCGGCCGGCTTGCTGCGCCAGGGCCGGTCGCGGGTGCGGATCACGAAGATCACGAGCACCTGGGTGATCAGCGACTCCATGAACCAGCCGGTGCGAAAGAGCGTGACGTCGGCATGCAGGATGCCCAGCAGGACCCAGAAGGTCAGCGCATCGAACGCCGAGCTGATGAGCCCGAAGAGCCACATGTAGCGGTGGATGAACTGCATGTCCAGGGTCCCGGGGCGGCGCAGGTCGGCGGCATCGACGCGATCGAGCGGGATCGCGGCTTCCGAGACGTCGTAGAGGATGTTGTTGAGCAGGATCTGCGTGGGCAAGAGCGGCAGGAAGGGCAGGAACAGCGCAGCGCCCGCCATGCTCAGCATGTTCCCGAAGTTGGAGCTCGTGCCCATCATGATGTACTTCATCACGTTGCCGAAGGTCCGGCGGCCTTCGATCACGCCGTCGTGCAGCACCCCGAGGTCGTGGTCCAGCATGACCACGTCCGCCACTTCGCGCGCCACGTCGACCGCCGTGTCGACGGTCAGTCCGACGTCGGCCGATCGCAGCGGCGGCGCATCGTTGATCCCGTCGCCCAGGTAGCCGACCACCCGCCCGCGTGCTTTCAGCGCCAGGATGATGCGGTTCTTCTGCGCCGGATTCACGCGGCAGAAGAGATTGGTCTTGACGACCCGCGCGCGCAGCGCGGTCTCGTCCATGGCGGCGATCTCGCGTCCGGTCAGCACGTCGGTCACCGGAATGTGGAGGAGCTCGCACAGGTGCTGCACCACGAGTTCGCTGTCGCCGCTGACGATCTTCACGGCGACGCCGCTCCGGGCCAGGGCCGCGAGCGCTTCGCCCGCGCCGGCCTTGGGCGGGTCGATGAACGCCGCGAACCCGGCGAACACCAGGTCCGTCTCGTCGCGCACGTCGGCATGGGAATGATCGCTGGGCACCTCGCGCCACGACACCCCGAGCACGCGCAGGCCCTGACGTTCCAGGTCGCGGCATTGCGCCTGCAGGCGCTCCTTCGCGGCGGCGTCCAGCGGCGTGCGCGAGCCGCCGCCGTCGATCTCGTGGTGGCTGCATGCGGCGATGACGTCGTCCGGCGCACCCTTGACGACCAGCCAGCGCGCATCGCCGCGATCGACCAGCACCGACACCCGCCGGCGCTCGAAGTCGAACGGCACCTCGTCGATCTTGGTCCAGGCCCCGGTGTCGATCTCGCGGGCGAGGATGGCTTCGTCGAGCGGACTCTTCAGGCCGCTTTCGAAGACGCTGTTGAGGTGGGCCAGCATCAGCACGCGCTGGCTGTCCTGTCCGTCCGCATCGATGCAGCGCTCGAGGCTGATCCGGGCCTCCGTCAGCGTGCCCGTCTTGTCGGTGCACAGCACATCCATGGCGCCCAGGTTCTGGATCGCGGGCAGGCGCTTGACGATGACGCGGCGCTGCGCCATGCGCAATGCGCCGCGCGAGAGCGTGACGGTCACCACCATCGGCAGCAGCTCGGGCGTCAGGCCCACCGCCAGCGCGACGGCGAACAGGAAGGATTCGAGCAGCGGCCGGTGCAGCACGAGGTGACCAGCATGACGAACAGCACCATCCACAGCGTCACGCGCACGAGCAGCATGGCGAAGCGGTGCATGCCGACCTCGAACGCTGTGGCAGGCGGCTCCGACTGGATGCTGTGGGCCACCTCGCCGAGTGCGGTGGCGGCGCCGGTCGCCATGATGCGCACGCGGGCACTGCCGGACACGACCGAGCTTCCCATGAACACCGCGTTGGCGGCCTGCTGCAGCTCCGTCGCGCCGCGATCGAGTTCGCCCGGTCGCTTCTCGACGGGGTAGGACTCCCCGGTCAGCAACGCCTGGTTGACGAAGAAGTCGCGCGCCTCGATCAGCCTGCCGTCGGCCGGAATCCGTTCGCCCGCGGCGAGCAGCACGACGTCGCCGGGAACCAGCGCCGACACCGGCAGCTCCTGCTGCCGCCCGTCGCGAATCACCGTGGCGCGCAAGGCCACCGACTCGCGCAGCTTTTGCGCAGCGCGGTCGGCCCGGTGTTCCTGGACGAAGTCCAGCGTCACGCTGAGCAGCACCAGGGCCATGATGATGAAGAAGTTGGCGGCGTCGCCGGTCGCCGCCGACACGGCGCTGGCGGCCAGCAGCACCAGCACGAGCGGGTTGCGAAAGCGCGCGAGGAACTGCAGTGCGAGTGGACGCTGGTGGCTCGACTCCAGCGTGTTGGGCCCATGGTGCGCCAGCCGCTCCTGCGCCTCCGACCGGGACAGCCCTTGCGTCGCCGCGGGCGCGGGCTCGAGCCACCAGGCGGAAGTAGGATCCGGGTCGCTCACGTCGCGGCTAGGCGGGTTCTTCGCCGGGATGCCGCACCAGCAGGACCGGAACCGGACTGGCGCGCACCACCAGTTCGGCGTCGCTGCCCAGCGTCAGGCGGCTGACGCCCCGGCGGCCGTGCGTTCCCATCACGATCAGGTCGCAGCCGGCGGCCTTCGCTTCTGCGAGCACGATGGTGGCGACACGTCCTCCGGTCACCTCGCGCAAGGCCACCTCGGCCTGGATGCCGGACTTGGCCGCGAGCGCCCGCGCGTCGGAGAGCAGCTTCTCGCCATACTCGCGCAGGGAGTGAATGACGTTGTTGTAGGCAACGACATTCGCCATCTCCACGAGCATCGGAAAGTCGTCGATCACATGGAGAAGATGCAGGCCGGACTTCTGTTCTGCGGCCAGGCGGATGGCCTCCTGCAGGCCTAGCGCCGCAGTTTTGCTGCCGTCGATGGGGACGAGGATTCGGTGGTACATGGCTGCGCTTTCCTTGGCCGCTTCGATGGACGATCCGCTCGCCACCGGCCGCTGTGGCGAGTGAGGAATTCTTGGCCGTTGGTGCGGCGCAGCACTTGCGCTCGATCAAGTTTCGCGCGGCGCTTGCGACGGATCATTGAATCCCCTCGATTCGGGAATCGCCTTGCCATGCCTACCGAGGCCAGCCATGTTGCGCCGCCGGCGCCGATGCTTCCTGCACAGCAGATCAGCGAGGATGTGCTGCTCGAGAAGTATGCGAAGGGCGATGAGCGCAGCGCCGCAGACGTCCGGCGTCGGGTCGCCCACGCCCTCGCGCAGGCCGAGACTGCCTCGAGTCGCGTGCTTTGGGAAGCGCGCTTCCTCCAGGCGCTCGAGGACGGCTTTCTCCCCGGCGGTCGAATCCAGTCGTCCGCGGGCACTGCCTTTTCGACGACGCTCATCAATTGCTTCGTGCAGCCCGTGGGCGATTCGATCGCGGCCGAAGAGGACGGCCATCCCGGCATCTACGTCGCCCTCACCGAGGCCGCCGAGACGATGCGCCGCGGCGGCGGTGTCGGCTACGACTTCTCGCGCATCCGCCCGGCTGGCGCCTGGGTCCGGGGCACCCAGTCGGTCGCATCGGGTCCGGTGTCGTACATGCGAGTCTTCGACCGCTCCTGCGAGACGGTGGAATCGGCGGGGGCAAGGCGAGGCGCGCAGATGGGTGTGCTCCGGTGCGACCATCCGGATATCGAAGCCTTTGTTCATGCCAAGGACAAGGGCGATCTGTCCAACTTCAACATGTCGGTGGGGCTCACCGATGCCTTCATGAAGGCGGTCGAGAACGACACGCCATTCGATCTCGTGCACCGTGCCGAACCCGGTCCCCGCTACCGCGCCGAGGCCGCGCATCAACGCGAGGACGGCTTGTGGGTCTACCGAACGATCCAGGCGCGCGGGCTCTGGGCGCAGATCATGCAGTCGACCTACGATCATGCCGAGCCGGGCGTGCTCTTCCTGGACCGCATCAACCTCGACAACAATCTTTCCTACTGTGAGGCCGTCGCAGCCACGAATCCCTGCGGCGAGCAGCCACTGCCGCCGTACGGTTGCTGCTGTCTCGGTTCGATCGATCTCACGCGCTTCGTGCGGTCGCCTTTCGAAGCGGATGCGCGATTTGACGAGGATGGCTTTGCGCGCCTCGCCGCGATCGCCGTGCGCATGCTCGACAACGTGCTGGACGTATCGGTCTGGCCGCTGAAGAGACAGCACGACGAAGCCCGCGACAAGCGACGCATCGGATTGGGTTTCACCGGTCTGGGGGACGCGCTGGTGATGCTGAATCTGCGCTATGACACGGCTGCTGCGCGGGACGCGGCCCGGCGCATCGCGCAGGTCATGCGCGACGCGGCCTATGGTGCCTCCGTGGACCTCGCGGCCGAGCGCGGCGCCTTCCCGCTTTTCAACGCCGACCTCTACCTGAGCCGCGGGACCTTCGCTTCGCGATTGCCGGCGACGCTCAGGGCACGCATCGCCGCGACCGGCATTCGAAACTCGCACCTCCTGTCGATCGCTCCCACGGGCACGATCAGCATCGCGTTTGCGGACAACGCGAGCAACGGGATCGAGCCCGCGTACGCGTGGACCTACAGGCGCCGCAGGCGCATGCCGGACGGCGGCTTCACCGACTATCCCGTCGAGGATCACGCCTGGCGTCTCTACCGGCTTCTCAAGGGCGAGGGTGTGCCGCTGACGCCCGCTTTCGTCACTGCGCTCGAGATCAGCGCAGAGGCGCACGTGGAAATGGTGGCTGCGGTGGGCCCGATGATCGACTCGGGAATCTCCAAGACCGTGAACGTGCCGGCCGACTACCGCTACGAAGACTTCCAGGGCCTGTATATGCGCGCATGGAAGTCGGGCCTCAAGGGCCTGGCAACTTACCGGCCGAATCCAGTGCTCGGCGCCGTGCTCAGCGCGACGGGCGTCCCGGATGCGCAGCGGCCCAAGAGCGCCGACACGGCGGCGCTCGACGATCGCCTCATACCGAGGCACTGCATTTGACGACGCGCAAGGGAACAGGCGACCGGGGGCGTTAACTTCCCGGCATCACAGGAGCTTGTCGTGCCCCTCCGATCGAACAACGGAACGCAGTCCGAGGACTTTTCTTTGCTGGATGTGTGGTGGCGGGTCCTCGACTGGCGCTGGGGTGCCTGAATCCGGTTCGATGTGGTGCCGCCGCATGAAGCTCGATCCCTCGTCCTCCGATGTTCATCCGGGCGACCTCGTCACCCGAGCAGCCGCGCCGCCGGTTGCGCCCGTGCCTCCGCCAGCGCCGCGCCCGGGCTTCTTCGCCATGCTCCGGCGCCGTGCACCGATGGCGCTGGCCGCGCTTGCGCTGATCGCGGCGGCCATCGCGTTCGGGCCGCGCGTCCTCTGGGGACCCCGCGTCGCGGTCACGCCGGTGGTCCGCGGCGATTTCGTCCAGTCGGTGGTGGCCAGCGGGCATGTCGAGGCGCCCCACCGGGTGAACATCGGCGCGCAGCTCGCCGGCGAGGTGAGGGCGGTGCCGGTGGAGGAGGGCCAGGAGGTCGCCGCCGGTCAGGTGCTCATCCGTCTCGTCGATGCCGAATGGGTTGCGGGCGCGGCCCAGGCAGACGCGGCCGTGCAGCAGGCCGAAGCGCGCCTGAGACTGCTGCGCGAAGTACAGGCGCCCGTGGCCGCGCAGGCCCTCCGGCAGGCCGAGATCGGCGCGGAGAACGCGCGTGCGCAGTGGCGCAGAAACGTGGCGCTGCGCGACCAGGGCTTCATCGGCCAGGCCGCGCTGGACGACTTGAAGAAGACGCTCGACGTCAGCGAGGCGCAGGTGCGTTCGGCCCGCAGCCAGCTCGCCAGTGCGCAGCCCGGTGGCAGCGACTACGCCGTGGCGACCACGGCGCTGGCCGAGGCCCATGCGGCTGCCGCAGCCGCGCATTCGCGCCTGAACTACACGACCATCGCCGCGCCGGTGGCCGGCACGTTGATCGATCGTTCCGTGGAGCCCGGCGACGTGGTACAGCCGGGCAAGACACTGATGGTGCTTTCGCCGGCCGGCGAGACGCAGCTCGTGGTGCAGATCGACGAGAAGAACCTGGCGCTGCTCGCGTTGGGCCAGCAGGCCGTGGCATCGGCCGATGCCTACGCCGACCAGCACTTCGCGGCAGAGCTGGTCTACATCAATCCCGGCGTGGACGTTCAGCGCGGCTCGATCGAAGTCAAGCTTGCCGTGCCGCATCCGCCGGCGAGCCTGCGTCAGGACATGACCGTGTCGGTGCAGATTCGCACGGCCTTCCGCAGCCAGGCAGTGCTCCTTGCGAGCGATGCGGTGCGCGATGCCGATCGTGGCCAACCCTGGGTGCTGAAAGTCGACGGGCACCACGCCAGGCGCCAGGGCGTGAAGCTCGGCCTGCATTCGGGCGGCCTCAGCGAAGTGCTCGAGGGCTTACAGCCCGGCGATCTCGTCGTGCCGGCGTCGACGCCCGACATCGCCGAGGGCTCGCGCCTGCGGCCCCGTGTGCGCGTCGAGTCCGGCGCGTGAGGGTTCGCGTTGCCATGAAGCGCGGCCTTCCCTTCGAATGGATCGTGGCATTGCGCTTTCTGCGAGAGGGACGCATGCAGACGGCATTGATCATCGTCGGCATCGCGATCGGCGTCGCGGTGATCGTCTTCATGTCGGCGCTGCTGGTCGCACTGCAGGCGAACTTCATCCGCCGGGTCCTGACCGCGCAGTCGCACATCCAGCTCTTGCCGCCGAAGGAAGTCGCGCGCGTGCTCCAGCGGGGCAGCAAGGAGAGTGGCTTGCATGACGATGCCATCGTGCAGCCGCCCCTGCAGCGGATCAAGTCGATCGACCAGTGGCAGTCGATCGCGGCGCAGATCCAGGCGATGCAGGGCGTGGTCCTGGTCTCGCCATCCGCAAGCGGGTCCGCGCTGGTGGTGCGCGGCAATGCGAGCCGGGCGATCAGTCTCATCGGCGTCGATCCGCAGGTGTACTTCCGCATCGTGACCATTCCCGACAAGATCGTGCATGGCTCGCCGCGCCTGACGAACACCGACATCCTGATCGGCATCGACCTCGCCAGCGACCTTGGCGCCAGCGTGGGCGACAAGGTGCGCGTGTCCACCGCCGCCGGCAGCGACAACACGCTGACGGTGACCGGGGTGTTCGACCTCGGCAACAAGGGCGCCAACCAGCGCACCACCTACGTGGCGCTGCGAACCGCGCAAAGCCTGCTGGGGCTGGTCGGCGGCGTCTCCAGCATCGACGTGACCGTGCAGGACGTGTATGCCGCCGAGGACATCGCCCGCGATATCACGGCCGCCACCGGCGTGGAGGCCGACAGCTGGATCACGACCAACGCACAGTTCTTCACCGCCGTCCAGGCACAGAAGACCTCGAACACCACCATCCGCTTCTTCGTCGGGCTGTCGGTGGCGTTCGGCATCGCCAGTGTGCTGGTGGTGTCCGTGGTGCAGAAGTCGCGCGAGATCGGCATCCTGCGCGCGATGGGCATTTCGCGCGGGCAGGTGCTGCGGGTGTTCCTGGTGCAGGGCGGCCTGCTGGGCCTCATGGGCTCCCTGGGCGGCTGCGCGATGGCCCTGTTGGCGCTGTGGCTGTGGCAGCGCTATGCGCGCAATCCGGACGGCACGCCCTTCTTCCCGGTGCAGATCGAGCCGGGCCTGTTCCTCGCTGCGATGCTGCTCGCCACCCTCACCGGCCTGGCGGCGGCCTTCGCGCCCGCGCTGCGAGCGGCGCGCCTCGATCCGGTGGTGGCGATCCGTGGCTGAGCCGGTCGTCAGAATGCGCGGCGTGCGCAAGGCCTTCAACGTCGGCCTGCCGATCGAGACCGAGGTGCTGCACGGCATCGACCTCGATCTGGTGCCCGGCGAGTTCTGCGCGGTCATGGGGCCGTCCGGGTCGGGCAAGAGCACGCTGCTGAACATCATCGGCCTGCTCGACCGGCCGACCGCGGGTTCGCTGCGCATCTGCGGCGAGGAAACCGTGGGCCTGGACGACCATGCGATCACCCGCCTGCGCGGGCACAGCATCGGCTTCGTCTTCCAGTATCACAACCTGCTGACGGGCTTCACGGCAATGGAGAACGTGATGATGCCGATGATCGGGGGCGCGGGCTTCATCGACCGGAGCATGGCCGCCCGGGCAACCGCGCTGCTGGACAGCGTGGGCCTTTCGAAATGGCGCGGCAACCTGGCGACCAATCTCAGCGGAGGCCAGCAGCAGCGGGTGGCGGTGGCGCGCGCGCTGGCGATGAATCCGCGCCTGCTGCTCGCCGACGAGCCGACCGGCAATCTCGATACCCAGTCCGCCGACTCGGTGTTCGCGCTGCTGCGAGACGCCAATCGGAAGGAGGGCATGGCCGTGCTGTTCGTCACCCACAACGCGGCGCTGGCGCAGCGGTGCGACCGCATCGTGCGGGTCGTCGACGGGCTGCTTCTCAATCCCGCGTGACCAGCGCGATCAGGGCGTCGAACACGAGCCAGACCACCGCTGCGCCCAACAGGGCAAGCGTCGCGGCGACCGTCCACAGGAAGGAAGTGGCCCCCCGGGCGGGCCGCGATGACGGCGGCGCTGTGAGTTTCATGGTCTGCCTGTCAGGTTTGGAGCGTCGCCCGCGCTGCAGGTCCGGATGCCGAACAGTGAATAGGCCGGGCAACGCCCCACCAGGCCCGTCAGCAGCGGCACGAGGCCGATGTAGCCCCACGGGCCCACCGTGCCTGCGAAGGCCAGTGCGATCAGCACCAGTCCGAGCGTGATGCGCAACACGCGATCGATGGTTCCGACATTGCGACTCATGGCGATGGCTCCTTCATCATTGCCATGTCATCCTGCGCCGGCTCGCCCGCGGGCTCATTGAGGTGGATCAATGTTTGCCGCGGAGCGAACGTCCTCATTCGAACGACAGCGCCCCGCTGGGCAGACTGACGCGCTTGCGTTCGGCTGCGGACTTCGTTTCGTCCGGAGCCGCGTCCTCCGGAGCGCGCACCAGCAGGACGGGGACGGGCGAGGTCCGCAGGATGTTCTCGGCGCTGCTGCCGAGAAAGACACGCTTCGCGCCGCGCCGGCCGTGGGTGCCCAACACGATCAGATCGGCGGGCCAGTTCGCGGCTTCCTTCGTCACGAGCTCGTGCACCGAGCCGTCGAGGTTGTCGCGCAGCACGGTATCCACGGAAATGTCCGCGGCCTCGACCTTCTGCAGGCACTCCTGCAGAAGCTTGGTGCCGTTCTCGCGCAGCACGCTCATCCATTCGCCGGCGTAGCCCGCATAGGCATCGGTCGCGAGTGCGAATGACAGCTCGTCGACGATGTGGAGCAGCCGGATCCGGCCGTTGGTGAGCCGCGCCACTCCGATGGCCTGCTCGAGACCCCGCATCGAGGTCGCGCTGCCGTCGACGGGAACGAGGATGTTCTGATACATGGAATGCTCCTTGCGATGGTGTCCGGAAGAATCCCAGTATCAGCACGCGGGGCATCGCGCGGATTGACGCCGCGCAAACCGCGAGCGACGTGTGAGTCAAGCGTGCGCGGCTGTCCGGCGGAGGTGCACCTAGAGCATGAAGGCCATGTCGCGCACGTCCATTTGGAATGCCGCCCTGTCTGGACTGCGCAGCGGCAGGTTGACCAGCAACTCCAGCCTGCGCCGAAGGACATGGAGCGTCTGAATCGACGCATGAGCGAGCGCTTCGGGGTCGGAGATCTCCGCGATGTCGGACAGCGCCCACAGCGCTGAATTGGGTTGGCCTGGCCATCTTGGCTGCCTGGCCAGCGTGTCTTCGTCCAGGGTAATGACGAAATCTGCCTTGGGTGCGCCCAGGCTGGACAGATCATTCCAGTTCTGGCGCGGCTGGCATCGAAGGGGGATGCTTGCGCTCGCGAGGGCACGGACGGCGGCAGGATGGATCTCGCGTTCAAGGCGGTGCGGATCGCCACACGAATATGCGGCGAAGCGCTTTTCGCAGAGATGCGTCAGGCATGCCTCGGCCAGAACGCTTCGCAAGGAACATCGCCGCGACACAAAAAACACAACGAAGCGCTGCGGATTGATCCTTGCTCCCGTCGCGGTGCCGCCTATCGAACCTTGACCTTGGGCCATGGTCTTCATGTTCGTCACGCCGTCAGCTCACGCCGCATCCGTGCCTGGGAGAGCGATGCCACCAATGACGAGGCCAGCACGGCCTCGGTTGGGTCGCATGGCATCACAAGGCCATCTTGTTGACCTTGGTGCCATCCAGGCTCAGATTGGCCATCAGGCCCCCATTGCTCAATGCGAATCCGATGACCGGCTGCTGCGCGGTCTGCGTGTCGATGCTGGCGGTTGCACCAGCCTTGGCCATGGTGACCGACGCATCGGCACCGGCAGTCCATCCGCTGCTCGCGACGAACTTGTCGAGCGCTCCCTGCGTCATGAAGAGCACGAAGACGGCTTTCGAATCGGCGCCGGCGAGGAAGCCGACCGACGCGCCGGTCGTGCTGTAGTAGCCGGCGGACCGGCCGCCGACGCGCAGGGCGCCTTGTCCGTAGGAGCCACCAACGCCCAGGCCGGCAGACATCACGGACGGGAACACCAGCACGCCCTTCGCCTTGGCCGTCAGCTCGCGCGAGCCCGGCACCTGGGCGTGGAGTGAGGAAAGCGCCGAATCGACCGATGCGTCGATGCTGGTTCGCTTGGCCGCCTGATCGCCCGGATTGGAGGTGGTGGAGCATGCGGCAGTGACCAGCCCCGAGAGGCCGAGTGCCAAGAATGAACGCTTGTCCATGACTGTCTCCTTCTGTTGTGGACGGGATCCGCTTACCGCAACATTGCATCGCTCCGGCGTCCGGCGAGGTTTGATGCGCATCAATCGAATCGGCTGTCCGCCGGGCGTTGGCGCTCGAATCGGTCGCGCAAGGATTGACGAAGGTCAACCGTGGCGTGGTGCCGTGTGCCAAGCTCGACGACAAACAGGAGTCACCATGCGCATCCAGTTTCTCGGCGGAACCGATACCGTCACCGGATCGAAATACCTGCTGGAGCACGCGGGCCGGCGGCTCCTCGTGGACTGCGGGCTCTACCAGGGCCTGAAACAATTGCGGCTGCGCAACTGGGAGGCCTTGCCGGTCAAGGCCTCGGAGATCGATGCGATTCTCTTGACGCATGCGCATCTCGATCACAGCGGCCTCGTCCCGCGCCTGATCAAGCTTGGATTCAAAGGCCCGGTCTATGCCAGCCGGGCCACGCGCGATCTCTGCGAGTTGCTGCTGCCCGACTCCGGCTATCTGCAGGAAGAGGAGGCCGACTACGCCAATCGCCACGGCCACTCCCGCCACAGGCCCGCGCTGCCCCTGTACACGCAGGACGAAGCACGTGCCGCCCTCGGGCGCTTCGAGGTCCTGGATTTCGACAAGGTGCACTCGCCCTGGCCGGGCTGGACCTGGCGACTGCGACGCGCCGGGCACATTCTGGGCGCCGCGAGCATCCATATCGCCTGGAAGGGGGGCAGCATTCTTTTTTCCGGCGATCTCGGCCGGGACGACGACCTGGTGATGCGTCCCCCCGAGCGGCCGGAGCCCGCCGACTACGTGGTCATCGAGTCCACCTACGGCGATCGCGTGCATCCCAAGGTGGATACCTTGTCGGCCATCGCCGAAGTGATCGGTCGGACGGCCGCAAGGGGCGGCATCGTCCTGGTGCCCGCCTTTGCGGTGGGCAGGGCGCAGACGCTGCTGCACTGCATCCATCTGCTCAAGGCTGCGCGCCGGATTCCCGATCTGCCGGTGTACCTCAACAGTCCGATGGCGACCGACGCGACGCACATCCTGCGGCGGTATTCGGACCAGCACCACCTGGATGCGGGCCAGTGCGCCGCGTTGGGCCGGGAGGTGAAATTCGTCAACACGCTCGAGGAGTCGAAACGACTCAACGGATTGAGCTTTCCCTCGGTCATTGTCTCGGCGAGCGGGATGGCGACAGGCGGGCGTGTGCTGCATCACCTGAAGGCGTATGCGCCGGATCCCAGGAGCACGATCCTCTTTACCGGCTATCAGGCCGCCGGGACCCGCGGCGCGGCGATGCTGGCCGGGGCCAGGGAAATCAAGATCCATGGTGCGTACGTGCCCGTGCGTGCCGAAGTCGTCGGGCTGGACATGCTCTCGGCGCATGCCGATCGCGGCCAGTTGCTGGCTTGGCTGGACGGTCTGCCTGCGCCGAAACGCGTGTTCGTGACGCATGGCGAGCCGGTCGCTGCCGATGCGCTGCGCCTGGCGATCGAAGAGCGGTTCGGCTGGCAGGCCAGCGTGCCGGACTATGGCCAGACGGTGACCCTTTGACCGGATCGCCTTGACGAACGTGTTCATTGCACTGCGCCGCTGGCCGGCGCGGCTTGATCCAGATCAATCGCCAACCAGGTCTGCCCGCCTAGCATCGATCCGACCATGAGCAGGATCACTTCGATACTGATGGCCTTCTTCGTCGGCTGGCTGTTCGCGTCCGGTACTGCCTGCGCGGCGGCCGGAGACGCGGAGAAGCCGGACGACGCCGTGACACTGCGCATACTGAATCGCGACATCGTGACGATGCGGGCGCGAATCGGCGGCTTCACACCCCAGTCGCGCGTGCGGCGCGCTCGCGAGCGACTGCAGGCGCTTCCGGACGAGGCCATCGCCTTGCCGATCAACACGGTGCAGTTCCAGTCCGGCGATACGCGTGGCGTGCAGTTCCTGCTCGGCGACCTCCCGCTGTTTTCAGTGGTGGAGGGCGATGTCGACCCGGAGGCGAAGCAGGATTTCGGCGCGCTCGTCAAGCAGACGCAGGGGCGCATGGAAGAGGTCCATGGCGCATGGGGGCAGATGCGCAGCAGGCCGATGCTGCTCCATGGCCTGGCACGGGCGATCGGTGCGACCTTGCTGTTCTGCGTGCTGGTCTGGGTGGCCCATCGAGGCATGGCCCGAAGCGTGGCGTTCATGGAGAAAAGGCGCGATGTCCTGGCGGCCCGCTTTACCTATGTCGACTGGCGCGAGTTCCTCGCGCGGCTCGCGGTCGGCATCCTGCAGGTGCTCCAATGGTTCATCGTGCTTGCGCTCACTTATTCCTGGGCGCAGTTCGTGCTCGCAAGCTTCGTTGCCACGGCGCCGATTGCGCACGATCTGGGCGATTGGCTTGTACTCAAGATCTCCTGGCTGGCCGAAGGAGCGCTGGACAGCCTGCCGGGACTCGCCACCGTCCTGCTCGTCCTGGCTTTCACCCGTGTGATCGTCGACTTGCTGGGCTATCTCTTCGACGCGCTGCAGAAGGGCCGGCTGCGTTTGCCGATGTTCCATCCAGAGACCGTCGGCGCGACCCGTCGCATCTTCACGCTCTTCGTCTGGTGCGTCGGCATCGCGGTGGCCTATCCGTTCCTGCCCGGCGCGAGCAGCGATGTGTTCAAGGGGCTCTCGGTCCTCTTCGGCCTGATGGTCACCCTGGGATCCACCGGGCTGGTGACGCAACTCATGAGCGGCATGGTCGTGGTGTACTCGCGCTCGCTGCACAAGGGCGATTTCGTCGACATCAACGGCGTGCAGGGCGTCGTGACCGAGGTGTCCGCGCTCGCGACCAAGGTCACCAACGTGCGCAACGACGAGATCACGATCCCCAATTCGGTGGTCATCGCCAGTCCCATCCACAACTACTCCAAGCTCTCGGGCACGCTTGGCACGCTGCTGAGCACCAAGGTGACCATCGGCTACGACGCGCCGTGGCGCCAGGTGCACGCGCTGCTGATCGAAGCGGCGGGCAGGACGATCGGCGTGCGCGCGACGCCGGCGCCTTATGTCTATCAGCGGGCACTGTCGGACTTCTACGTGGAGTACGAGCTGTTCGCGAGCATCGAGAATCCGGCGGACCGCATTCCGGTCCTGTCGGCCCTCCACGCGAGCATCCAGGATGCCTTCAACGAGCACGGCGTGCAGATCATGTCGCCGCACTTCCTGGGGCAGCCGGAGCATCCGGTGGTGGTGCCGAAGGGGCAGTGGTATGCGGCGCCGGCGTCACCGGTGACACCGGTGACACCGGTGACACCGGTATCTGCCGCTTCCTAGGGGCATCTCAAGGCATGTACTTGCCGCCGTTGACCGACAACGTGATGCCGGTGATGAAGCCCGCATCTTCCGACGCGAGAAACACCACCGCACGCGCGATCTCGGCCGGGGTCGCGAGACGGCCGACCGGCACCGTCTTGAGTATTCCGGCGAGGACCTCGGGCGGCACCGCGCCGACCATCGCGGTGTCCGTATAGCCGGGTGCGATCACGTTCACCGTGATGTTGCGCGAGGCGCCCTCCAGGGCGAGGGATTTCGTGAAGCCGATCAGCCCTGCCTTGGCCGCCGCGTAGTTGCATTGGCCGGCCTGGCCGGAAAGGCCGTTGACCGAACCCATGTTGACGATGCGTCCGTAGCGGCGCTCGCGCATGCCTTCGATCACCGCGCGGCACATGTTGAAGCAGCCGCCCAGGTTGGTGTCGATCACTTCGCGCCAGTGCGCGTCCGACATCTTGTGCAGCATGGCGTCGCGGGTGATGCCGGCGTTGTTGACCAGCACGTCCACGGGGCCGAGTTCGGCTTCCACGCGCGCAACGCCCTCGCGGCACGCGACGGGGTCGGCCACATTCCATGCGAAGGCGGGAATGCCCGTGCGCTCGGAAAAGCGGCTTGCGGCATCTGCGTGGGAACCGTAGCTGGCGGCCACGCGATAGCCGGCCGCCGCCAGCGCCTGCGCGGCGGCTGCTCCGATGCCGGCCGTTCCGCCGGTGACGAGTGCGGTGCGCATTCAGGTCTCCCTTGGGTGGTCATGGGAATTGGCGTGCATGGCTTTTCCTTTCGAACCTTGGGTGCGCGGGCAAATCGCCCCACGCCGGGAACTTTAGGCAGCGCAGTCGTCGGCGGGCTTGCGTTGGATCAACGCGCGGTTTCACGGCAGGGGCGCTTTCGCTTGACCTGGCGCAAGCCCGGCGCGGACAGGACGGCCAATGATGTGGGCAGGAGGTCGCTCAAGATGTCTGCCAAGAAGCTGCTGTTCCGCGAGGAGGCCCGCGACAAGATCCGCCGGGGCGTCGATACGCTGGCCGAGGCTGTCAAGGTGACGTTGGGGCCGCGAGGACGCACCGTGGTGATCGACCGTGAGTTCGGCGCGCCCCAGATCGTCAATTCGGGCGTGGTCGTCGCGAGATCGATCGAGCTCGAGGACCGCTTCGAGAACATGGGCGCGCAACTGATGCGCGAAGTCGCCGCGCGCACCAGCGAGATGGCGGGCGACGGCACCACCACGGCCACCGTGCTGGCGCACAGCCTGGTGCAGGAAGGACTGAAATACCTGGCAGCCGGCATGAATCCGATGGAGCTGAAGCATGGCATCGAGCAAGCCGTCGAGATCATCGTGGCCGAGCTCAGGAAGATGGCCCAGCCCTGTGCCACTTCGCAGGAGATCGCGCATGTGGCGGCGATCTCGGCCAACAACGACCGCTCGATCGGCGAACTGGTCGCGCAGGCGATGGACAAGGTCGGCCGCGACGGCGCGGTGTCCATCGAGGATGGATCCGGCATCACGAGCGAACTCGAAACCGTCGAGGGACTGCAGTTCGACCGCGGCTATCTCTCCGCCTATTTCATCAACAACCCGGAGCGACAGACCTGTGTGCTGGAGGACGTCGCGGTGCTGCTGTACGACCAGAAGCTGTCCGGGCTGCAGGAGCTCGTGCCGTTGCTCGAATCGGCAGCGAAGGCCGGAATGCCCTTGCTGGTCGTCGCCGAGGAGGTCGATGCGGATGCGTTGGCGACGCTGGTCGTCAACAGCATGCGCGGCGTGCTCAAGACCTGCGCGGTCAAGGCGCCGGGCTTCGGCGATCGGCGCAAGGCGATGCTGCAGGACATCGCGCTGGTGACGGGAGGCCAGGTGGTCTCCGCCGAATTGGGCCTGACGCTCGAAAAGGCGCAGCTCGAGCACCTCGGCCGCGCCAGGCGGGTGGTTGTCGACAAGGAGAACACGACCATCGTGGGCGGCGCCGGCGATGCGTCCGCCATCCGCGACCGCATCGCGACGTTGAAGAAAGAGCGCGAGAAGCTCACCAGCGACTACGACCGGGAGAAGCTGGACGAGCGCATCGCCAAGCTTTCGGGCGGTGTGGCGGTGATCAAGGTCGGCGCGGCCACCGAGACCGAGCTGAAGGAACGGAAGCTGCGCGTGGAGGACGCCCTGCATGCGACGCGCGCGGCGATCGAGGAAGGCATCGTGCCCGGGGGCGGGGTCGCCCTGCTGCGTGCGCGCAAGGCACTGCAGGGTGTGACGTTGCCGACGCTCGACGAGGACTCGGGGCTGAAGATCGTGGTCCGTGCGCTGGAGGAGCCGATGCGCCGCATCGTTCTCAATGCCGCGCAGGAACCCTCCATCATCCTGGACCGCGTGGATGCAGCCGGACAGCCGAGCTTCGGCTACAACGCGGCCCGCCGCGAATACGGCGACATGCTCGCGATGGGCGTGATCGACCCGGCCAAGGTGACGCGCCTTGCGCTGCAGAACGCCGGCTCGATCGCTGGCCTGATCCTCACGATCGACTGCATGGTGGCCGACGTGCCCAGGAAGGAGCCGGCGTCGCCTGCCGTGCCTTCTTCGGACATGTTCTGACGCAGTCGCGCAGTCGCGGAAATATTCCAAAGGAGCCCACAGCATGGACAAGACCCTGGTCGTCTTCTATTCGTACAGCGGCGTGTGTCGCCGTGCTGCGCAATTGCTCGCGTCGCACCATGGCTGGCCGCTCGGCGAGATCCGCGACGCGCGTCGGCGTGCGGGATTCACGGGCGGCTTGCGCTGCGTGCTCGATTCACTGTTCCAGCGCCGGCCGTCCATCCGGTACGAGGGACCGCAGCCCGCGGACTTTGACGCGGTGGTCATCGTCTCCCCGATCTGGGCCTACCAGATGGCGGGCCCGATGCGCACCTTTCTCACGCAGAACGCCACGCACCTGCGGCGCGTCGCGCAGATCACGACCATGAATTCGGCCGGTGCCTCCAACGCGGTGGCGGAAGCCACGCGCCTGCTTGGGGGCGCCCCGATCCTCACAGCCGAATTCCTCGCTCGCGAGATCGAGGACGGCAGCGGCACCAGACGCCTCCTCGCCTTCGGCGACGCACTGGCGTCAGCCTCGCTCGCCCAGCCGTTGCCACGTCGCGCGATGACCGAGGCGGACATATCGCAACCTTTATCTCAATGAGCACTCGCCATGAACATGCAAAACCTCTGCCACCGGGAGTTGGTCTGCGTCAATGCCGACGCATCCGTGCAGGACGCCGCGCGCGCCATGCGCGAGAACCACGTCGGCGCGCTTGCCGTCACCGACCCCTATGAACCGGGACGGGTGATCGGCATGGTCACCGACCGCGACATCGTGATCGGCCCGTTGGCCGATGGCCGCTCGCCCATCGGGCAGCCGGTCGGTGCGCTGTGCGGCACCGAACTCGCCGGCGTGCGCGCATCGGCGACGGTGCCGGAGGCGCTTGCGGCGATGCGCAAGGCGGGCGTGCGCCGGCTGCTGGTCAGCAACGACGACGGAAGCATCGCCGGACTGGTGTCGATGGACGACCTGCTCGACGCGATCGCGCAGGAGTTCGAGGCCCTCGCAGGCGCCTTGCATTCCGGCGTCGCGCGCGAAGCGGTTCGAGGGCAGGGGCCACAACCGCAACAGACCCTCTACATCGCTCGCAACGATCATTGAGTCCGGCGGAGGCGCCCGACCTCCGGTCGGGACTCACTGGATGAGTCCGGTCCGGCCAATGCTCTGCGCCAGGGCGATACGCTGCGTAGGCTTCAACCCAAGCGCCTGCGCAAGGCTTCCGCGGTCGATCAGCGCGCGGACGACCGTGCCCAGGCCGGCAGTCGCGCAGTAGAGATAGACGTTCTCGACAATGCAGCCCGAGTCGACGCCCGCGAGGAAGACGCGGTCTTCATCTCGCACGTCATGCATGCGTTCGAAATCGGCCACGTACACCAGATTCAGGGGGGCTGTGCCCGCGAACTCCTGCAACCCGGTGGCTGCCCGCAAGTCGGCGGCCTTCACGAGGTCCAGTCGGTGGGCTTGCGCGTCGTAGCGCCAGGTCCCTTCGGCCATCACGGCATACACGAGTATTTCCTGCCATCCGCGAGCCGAGGGCGCGGTGCGCCCGCCGGTTTCCGGGCGGTTCACACCGAACGCGGCCCACAGCACGGCAGACACTTCATCCAGTGTCAGGGGATCCGGGAGGAAATTGCGTGTGCTGCGACGTCGCTGCAGTGCGACTTCGACTGTGGCGGATTGAAGGCGCGGGACCGGCAGCGTGAGCATGTCGGAGTCGAGATTCAGGGGCAGGGTCGACATCGGGAATCTCCAGGTGAACGGACACCTCGACGATGCTGCATCCGATCAGACTTCAGCTTGCGCTGGCGCAACTGCGGGCGCTGCGCCGTGTTTCCTCGTCCGGGCCGAGCGGGTCCATCGCGGCGCGCAATTGCCGCAGCACGGCAGCGTCCGCCTCGGAGGCATCGGATGTCCGCGCAGCGATCCGTTGCTGCAGGATCTCGTCCGGCGCCTGGCACGCCAGGATCTCGAACCGGGCCCCGCAGGTGCGTGCGAGTTCACGTGCCACATCGCGTTCGCCGCGCTTGAGGAACGCCGCGTCGATGACCACGGAGAAGCCGGCCGCAAGAAGGATGCGGGCAAGGGCGAACAGGCGTTCGTAGGTGCGGGTGGTCGCGTCGCGCGAATAGATGTCGAGCCCGCGCGCGCGCGAGCTCTCCAGTGCGCCCAATCCGAACAGCCGCTTGCGTTCGACGTCGGAGCGCACGCGGATCGCCCCGATCTGCTCCAACAGCCGCTGCGACTGGAAAGTCTTGCCGGAGCCCGGCAGGCCATGCGTGATCACCAGGCAGGGCGGCGCCGGCTGGGACCATTCGAGCGCCGCGCGCACGTAGGACGCGACGGCGTGGCCGTTGGGCGCGCGCAGGTGCTCGACCTGGGCTCGCACCAGTGCACGGTAGACGAGTGCGTAGCGCAGGACCCCTGCCGCATCGTGCTCGCCTGTAGCGTCGAGCCACTCATTGAGGAAGCGCCAGGCGAAATCCGGCCGGCCGCGCGCCGCGAAGTCCATGACGGGAAACGCCGCATCCTCGGCGATATCGATCCATCGAAGCGCCGGTTCGAAGTCGATGGCATCGAAGGCAGCGGGATGACCGTCGAGATCGACGATGTTGTCCAGGTGAAGGTCGCCATGGCACTCGCGGATCCGGCCCTTTCGCCGTCGCTCGACCCATTCGGGCCAGAGCTTTCGCGCTCCGGCTTCCAGCCACTCGCGCAACTGATCGCACTTGGCTGCGGAAAGGACCGGACGCACGCCGTCGAGCGCAGCCAGCGCACGGGAGAGTTTGCTCGACTGCGCAGCCGGCGCGCGACGGCTGACCGGCGCCGCCGCATGCGCAGCGGCCAGCATGGCTGCAAGGCCATCCACCTCGCGCGCGGACAGCACGCCTGCGGCCAACCGCTCGCTGAACAGGGCGCCGTCGGCGAAGCGCCGCATGTGCACGGCGTAGTCGAGCACCGGACCTGGGCCGTCAATCTCGGGTGCCGACGGCTTGCCCGTGATGCGTGCGACGCCCAGGTACAGCGAGGGCGCCGTCCTTCGATTCACGCGCAATTCCTCATGGCAGAAGTGCCGCCGCCTTTGCAAGGTCGTGTAGTCAAGGAATGCGAAGCGCACCGGCTTCTTCACCTTGTACGCAAATTCGGGCGTGAGCAGGATCCACGAGATGTGCGTCTCGCGCACCTGCGCGCCCAGGCGCAGCGCGAGCGCGTGCACCAGGGCCGCGCGCTCCGCCAACTGGCCCGGCGGGATCGGAACGTCCGGTTCCGCAGGCACAGGTGCTACTGGATGACGATCTTCGAGGCGGCGACGGGGGCCTTCTTCGGCAGCTCCAGCGTCAGAACGCCATCCGCGTACTTGGCCTGCACCTTGGTGTCATCCACTTCCTGGCCCAAGCTGAAGGTGCGCGAGATCGAGCCGTAGTAGCGCTCGCTGCGAAGCACCTTGTCGCCGTCGCCCCGGGTTTCCTTCTCGCTCTTCGTCTCGGCATCGATGCTGACGGTGTGGCCGTCGACCTTGATGCTGATGTCCTCCTTCTTCACGCCGGGGATGTCGGCCTTCACGTTGAAGGCCTTGTCGTTCTCGGTCACGTCGATGCGCATCTTCAGCGGCGTCGGCTCACCCTCGAAGACGGTGGGGGAGAAGAAGCGTCGCAGCGCCGTTTCGAAGTCGTTGCCGAACACCGGGTCCAGCAGTCTCAGGTTGCTCATGGTGGTTCCTCGGATCGAAAAGTGACTGATGACGCGCGGGCCCATTGCACCGCGCTGTAATCAATGTAGGCCGACACAGGCGCGAGAGGATTGATCTGGCTCAACCGCCGGGCCGAGCCGGCTTTCGACAATGGCGGCATGAAAAGATGCCACATGTTCGTCCTGGCCCTCGCGGGGGCCGTCTGCCTTTTTCTCTCGATGGCAGCCGTGGGTGCGGCGCCGGCGTCTCCGCGGGAACTGGCGGCGCTCTACCGCAGCCAGGTGGATCGCGCACTCGCCGTGCCCGATGGCGAAGTGCGGCGCTACCAGACACTTGCCGAGGCGGCACTGCGCAGCGCGCAGGCGGACCTGTCCGGCGCGCAGTACCTGCTCGTGGTCGATCGCGACCCGAAGGTGCAGGCGGCGCTGCTGTTCTGGCGCTCGGCGTTCGGCGACTACCGCTTCATCGGCGCATCACCGGTGTCCACTGGACGTCCCGGCACTTTCGATCACTTCGAGACGCCCGCGGGCGTGTTCGAGCATTCGCCTTCCAACCCCGACTTTCGCGCCGAGGGCACCTTCAACAGCAACGGGATCCGCGGCTATGGCCGCAAGGGCATGCGGGTGTACGACCTGGGCTGGCAACGCGCGCCGAAAGGCTGGGGCGATCGCGCGACGATCGAGATGCGCCTGCAGATGCACGCGACGGAGCCCGATTCGCTGGAGCATCGCCTTGGCAGCGCCCAGTCCAAGGGCTGCGTCCGTATTCCGGCCACGCTGAACACACTGCTGGACCACTACGGCGTGCTGGACGCCGAGTACGAGCAGCTCGCGGCCGACGGGCAGGCACAGTGGGTCCTGAAGGAGGACCGCGAGACGGTGGCCGATCCGGGGCGCTACGTCATCATCGTGGACAGCGGTCTCACGCGCCGCGCGCCATGGACGGCCTCACCGCCAGCCCCGCGCGGGCGCGGACAGGGCGGGTGAGTCCGACGCTTCCGAAAGGGACGGACGACGCACCGCGACATACACCAGCCGCCGGTCGCGCATCACCAGCAGCGCGACGTTGCGGCCGGGAAGCACCTTCGCCGCGGCACGCCGGTAGTCCTCGACATGGTCCAGCCGCGTGTCATTCAGGGCCACGACGACGTCCCCCGGGCGAAGGCCCTCGCTGCGCGCGGCGCCCACGGCGTCGCGGACCATGAGGCCGCCGTCGATGCCGAACTGGGCGCGCTGCGTTGCCGGCAACTCGCCGAGCGTGAGGCCCAATCCATCGGCCCATTCGTCGAGGTTGTCCGGTCGCAGGACGCTCTCCCGGGGCACGCTTTCCGAGAACACGACATGGATCGGAACCTGTCCGCCTTCGCGCCAGACATCCAGAAGATGGCGGCTGCGGGGAGGCTGCGTGGCGATCCGCTGGAGGAGGTCCGTGAAGCGGGCGACCGGCACTCCGTCCAGTGCGGTCACGACATCGCCGCGTTTCAGTCCGGCAGCCTGTGCGGGGCCGCGTGGGTCCACGCGCACCACGAGTGCCCCCGCGGCATCGGACAGCCCGAAGGCCTGCGCCAGCGCCGGTGTGACTTCCTGGAACTCGGCGCCGATGCGTGCCCGCCGCACATGCCCGGTCGCCTTGAGTTCCGTGGCGACCTTCATCGCGGCGTTGATCGGCACCGAGAAGGAAAGTCCCATGTAGCCGCCGCTGCCGCTGTAGATCAGCGAGTTGATGGCGACGACTTCGCCCCTGCTGTTGAACAGCGGGCTGCCCGAGCTGCCCGGATTGATGGCGACATCGGTCTGGATGTAGGGCACGCCGGCCGCACCGATGAATCGATCAACGGCGCTCACGACACCGGCCGTCACGCTGCCGTGAAAGCCGAAGGGTGCGCCGATGGCGGCGACCCAGTCGCCGGGCGAGAGCGTGGAGGAATCGCCGATGGGCGCCGGCGCGAGGCCCTTCGCGTCGATCTTCAGCAAGCCCACATCCGTGGGTCGGTCGATGCCGACCACCCGGGCGAAGTAGATGCGTCCGTCATCCAGCCGCACGCGGATCTCGTCCACATTGGCGATGACGTGGGCGGCAGTGAGGATCAGGCCGTCGCTGCTCAACGTCACGCCGGAGGCCAGGTCACGGATCTGGCTGATGCGGGCGCTGGCCGGCAGCGGTCGCGCGAGCGGGTCGGAGAAGTCCATCTCGGGCTCGAAGTCGAGTTCGACATCCTCGCTGGCCGCGTCCCGGATCTGGCGCCCGATCGCCAGCGTGCTGATGTCGACCACGCTCGTGCGGCGGCTCGCCACGAGCGACGAGAACGCGGGTGCGGTCGGCACGGCGTATTCCGCCGCGGCGGGCGCGCTGGCGAACTGGGCTGTGGGGCGCGTGCTCTCGGATGCACAGGCGCCGAGCAGGCAGCCCAGCGCGAGGAACGCGAGGCGAAGTCGGAAGCGGGGAGCGTGCATGGCTCATGGTCGTCCGCAAGCACGCCGACGGACTTGCGCTGGATCAAGGCGCCGCACCCGCCCGGGCCGCAGACTGGCGGGACGACGAGCGGCTTTGAAAGCAACTGCCATGCACACACCGAAATCCATCCTGCTCCATCTCGACAGTTCTCCACGCGCCGCGGTGCGCATCCGGCTTGCGCGCGCGTTGGCCGACACCTTCGAAGCGGAAGTGACGGGGCTGCCCTGTGCGCTGACGGCCTTGATGCGCTATCCGTTCGCATTGACCGCGGCGCCTGATGCGGTCTGCATCATGAAGGAGCTCGACAAGGAATGCCGGGACAAGGCGCTCGCGCACTTCGTCGATGCCGCCGGCGGTTCGCCGCGCCTGCATTGGGAAGAACCACGCGGCGATGAACCTTGGGCGTTTGCCCGGCGGGCGCTGTATGCCGATCTGCTGGTGCTCGGTCAACGCAACGAAGAGGATCCCGATGCGGGCGACCTGCCGCCGGATTTCGTGTCCAGCGTACTCGTCGAATGTGGCAAGCCCGCGTTGATCGTGCCCTACGCGGGAACGGTGGAGGAGGTGGGGCAAACCGTCCTCATCGCCTGGAAGGAAACGCGCGAGTCCGCGCGTGCCGTGACAGCCGCGCTGCCCTGGCTGGCGCGGGCGCGCGCAGTGCACGTGGTGGGCTATGGCGAGGCGGCCGAAACTTCACTGCGCAGCCTGCAGACCTATCTGCGCGCCCAGGGCGTCAAGGCCTCGGTGCGAACGGGTGGGGCGGACGACAGCGAGATCGGCGAGCGCCTGTTGTCGCTCGCGGCGGACGTGGGTGCGGACCTGCTGGTGATGGGCTGCTACGGCCACAGCCGCGCCCGCGAATGGGTGGTTGGCGGCGCCACGCGCTCGATTCTCCAGTCGATGACCTTGCCGGTCCTGATGGCGCATTGATCCTTCGCAGCGGGGCCGGCGTCTGCCGTCAGGTCAGGCTTCCGAAACGACGGCCGAAACCGAGAAATCATCGGTGACGAGCGCCACCGGCCGGGTCGGGTCGCGACGATGGTGATGCAGCGCCGTCTGTTCGATCACACCGAAGTGTTCCCTGCAGGCCTGGACGAGGCTGTCTCCGCCACCCGTGGCGCCGAACAGATCGCGCAGCGCGTCTTCCGAGATCTCGGCGATCACCCGGCGACCGGTGAGTCCATCGGGATAGATCGAAAACAGGACACTGGCTCGATCGAAGCAATAGATCGCATCGGATGTCATGTCGATGTACCTCCGCGCCTGACTCAGCCGTCGAGGGGAACGCCGCCGCCGAAGCGCGCGGTCCAGCGGTCCCAGGCATCCTGGTAGAGGGCGACGTAGGTTTGCGTCATCGCTCCCCATGCACGCAGCTGTGCTTGCTGGAGCTTCTCTGCCGAATCCTGAAGCAGGTGTTGCCACCCGGCGACGGAAAGCAGGAAGGCGTCTTGACGACGTACCTCGGGCGATTCAGGTTGATTCATTGGGGGCCTCTTCACTGGGGAATGTTCAATGCGCCATGAGGACTGGCACGGTCATGTGTTCAAGGATCCCGCGTGTCATGCCGCCGAGAACCAGTTCGCGTACGCGTGAGTGACCGTAGCCGCCCATGACAAGAAAGTCGCCTTGCAGGTCGCAGATGCGCGACAGCAACGCATCGGACATCGGCACGTCGCAGACCAGCCGATCGGTCGTCGCCGAGACGCCGTGCCGTTCGAGCCAGTCCGAAAGATGCAGTTGCAGGAGCGGCCCGGCGCTGTCGTCCTCGCTCTTCCCGGCGAGCTGCAGCAGCGTCACCTGGTCTGCGCGGCTGAGCATCGGTAGGGCGGCATGCAGGGCGATCGCCGCTTCGCGCGAGCGGTTCCATGCGACGACGATGCGGCGCGGGCTCGCCTTGAACTCGCCGGCGTACGGCACCACCAGCACCGGACGTCCGAGGCCGAGCATCACCTCGCCCACGAGGCCATGGGAGGGCGCGTCCGTCGGGGTAGCGCCGCCTTCCTGCCCGAGCAGCACCAGATCGCTGGTCCGCCCATGATCGATCAGGGTGTCCGTCGCCAGGCCGTCCACCTGGCGCAGTTCGAAGGAGACCGATGGCCAGGCCTCCATCCCGGTACGGAAAACGTCGGCGATGTTCTCGGCGCGGCGCTTCAGATAGGCGGCCGATTCGGCGATGTAGTCGCTGGCGCCCGTGTCGATCATGCCGGCCGGGATCGACCCTTCGTAGAGGCCTGTAGGAAGCAAGCCGACCAGGTGTGCGCCGTGCTCGTTTGCCAGTGCCCCGGCAAAGGCGATGCGGGTGGCGCAGCGGCTGCTGTTGTCGACGTGGACCAGGATTGTCTTGTAGCTCACGGCCGTCCTTTCCTTGTCGAGCCGGTAGGCGAGGGTTTCGATGCTAGGCACGTCGGCAGGAGCGCCTGTTGATCTGGGTCAATTGAGGCGCGGGAACCTCCCCGAAGATGCCCTGGGCCGTGGCTGTCGTGCCGGCGTTTGATCCAGCACAAGCCAGTGCGCCGTCGTCGTCCCTACATTGGTCCGCAGCGAAGGACTTCGCGCCCCTCGTGTCCCATGTGAAAGGAGTCTCATGAAATCCGATGCAATGATCCGAAGCGATGTTCTGGCCGAGCTCGACTTCGACCCCGCGATCAGATCGACCGATATCGGCGTGACCGTGAAGGACGGGGTGGTCACACTCACGGGACCGCTCACGAGCTACGCGGAGAAGCGCGCGGTCGAACGGGCGGTCCAACGGGTGCATGGCGTGCGCGCCGTCGCGGTGGATATGACCGTCAGCATGCCCACCGGCCACGAGCGCACCGACGCCGATCTCGCGAGCGCGGCCGAGCGCGCACTTCTATGGCATGTGCTGGTGCCTGACGGCAAGATCCGTCCCGTGGTGGAGAACGGCTGGATCACGCTCGAGGGCGAAGTCGAATGGGCCTACCAGAGCCACGCGGCAGAGACCGCGGTGCAGTCGCTGGTGGGTGTCGTTGGTGTCACGAACCGCATCGCGGTTCGCCCGCGGTTCAGTCCAGCCGACATCCAGAGGAACATCGAGCAGGCACTTCTGCGCCAGGCCCATCGGGAATCGCAGCACATCGACATCGTGGTGGACAACGCGGTGGTCACCCTGTCGGGCAAGGTTCATTCGTGGGCCGAGCGACGGGCGGCGCAGGGCGCCGCCATGGCCGCGCCGGGTGTCGGGCGTGTGATCAACCACCTGCTGGTGGAAGCCTGATCGACTTGCGGGAGACCTGACCATGGCACGACTGACATCCGAAGACCGTGAGCAGCTGCGCAGGCAGCTCGAAGTGCTGAAACAGCGCACGCTCGACGAACTGCGCCGGCGCACCGATCCGACGGACGCGATCGCGGAACGGGTCTCGTACGAGCATGAGGTCCACAACAACGCCGAGGACGCGGAAGAAGAGCGCAGCGAGGACTTGCGCTTCGCCGAGATCGACATCGATCGACGGCGGCTGCAGGAAATCGAAGAAGCCCAGATGCGGATGGCGAAGGAAAGCTACGGCGTTTGCATCGATTGCGGCGAAGACATTCTGCGGGAGCGACTCATGGCCTACCCCATGGCGCTGCGCTGCAGCGCCTGCCAGGCTGCCTGGGAGCGCAAGCGTCGCGGCTGAAGCGAAGCTGAACGCGCCATGTCGGCGAGGGGGGGATGCGTCATGCCGTAGGGGCTGCCCGGTTGATGAGCGAAAGAGGTGCCACTACGATGGCCGCGTGAACACTGTCGCAGCCCCCCATCTCGCCGTTCTGGACGACGAAACCGAGATCACCCGGATGCTGACCGTCTACCTGACGGCCCAGGGCTTTCGCGTGAGCGCCTTGCATTCGGGCCCGGAGCTGATGGCCCTGATGGCTCGCGACGCGCCGGCGCTGCTGCTGCTCGATCTCGGCCTGCCGGGGGAGGACGGGTTCGCCATTGCGCGCGCCGTGCGGGAGCACTGGCGATGCGGCCTCATCATCGTGACGGGTCGCGGCGACGCGATCGACAAGGTGGTGGGCCTGGAGGTGGGCGCCGACGACTATGTCACCAAGCCTTTCGACCTGCGCGAGTTGCTGGCGCGCATCAAGGCCGTCTTGCGGCGCACGGCACCGGCGCTGCCGATCAACCCTCCGGTCGCCCCGCCGATGCCCGCGTCGAGCGGGCAGGTGCTGCGCTTTGCGCAATGGGAGCTGGACGTGGCGTCGCGGCGCCTGCTCGATCCCGGCGGCATCGAGACCTCGCTGACCACTGGCGAATTCGAGCTGCTGAGCGTGCTGGCAACCCATCCCAACCGGGTGCTGACGCGCGACTTCCTCCTCGAATCGACCCGTGGCCGCGAAGCGGGACCCTTCGATCGGACCATCGACGTCCAGATCGGGCGTCTGCGCCGCAAGCTGGAAGCAGATCCGGCGAACCCCCAGATCATCAAGTCGGTGCGCGGCGCGGGCTACATCCTGGTCGCGAAAGTCGAGGCGCACTGACCGGGCCGGTCCTGCACCGGGGTTGACCGCGATCAAATTCGGCGGTCGCGCTGCGTTGACAGGCACCGCGCATTGGCGATGATTCCAGGTGCGCCCGGTGCCTTCGCACCAGGAATGGAAAGGGGATCCGTATGGCATCGACTTCATCCAGCCCGCGCGGCGCCTTGGCCTTCCCGATCTGCGCGCTCGTTGCGCTGCTGGCTGCGCCACCCGTGTCACGCGCCGAAGAGGCGCCCGCCGCTGCGCCGCCCACGCCCTGTTCCGTTTGCGGCAAGGTCGAATCCGTACGCCAGGTCAAGAGCTCGAAGCCCAGCTCGGGCGCCGGCGCCGTCGCCGGCGGGGTGGTGGGGGGCGTGATCGGCCATCAGGTCGGCAGCGGCAGGGGGCGGACTGTTGCCACCGTCGCCGGCGCGGCGGGCGGCGCCTATGCGGGCAACAAGGTCGAGAAAAACAAGAACGCGAAGACCGTCTATGAGGTCAGCGTGCGGATGCAGGACGGCTCGATGCGCACGGTTCAGACGACTTCCGCGCCACCGGTCGGGCAGGCGGTCACGGTCAAGGGCGACTCGCTGCAGGCGACGAGCAGCAAGAAGAAGTAGCGGCGACGTCCGATGCCCGGTGCGGGGGCATCAAGGCACACCACCGAACAGCATCCCCACGCCCGCCGTCACCGCCATGGCCAACGTGCCCCACAGGGTCACGCGCGTTACGCTCTTGGCCACGGGCGTGCCGCCGATGCTGGCGGCGATGGCGCCAAGCAGGGCCAGGAAGAGAACGGCGCTGGCGATGGTCCATTGCAGCAACAGATGCCCGGGTGCCAGCGCAACAACGGCGAGCGGCATTGCCGCGCCCGCGGCAAAGCTCGCGGCAGATGCCATCGCCGCTTGCAGCGGGCGCGCACTGAGCGCCTCCGACATGCCGAGCTCATCGCGCGCATGCGCACCGAGCGCGTCATGCGCCATCAGCTGAGTGGCGACCTGACTGGCGAGTCCGTGTTCGAGGCCCCGGCGGATATAGATCGCGGTCAGCTCGCGATGCTCTGCCTCGGCGTCCGTTGCCAGTTCGTGGCGTTCGCGCTCCAGGTCGGCCTGTTCGGTATCTGCCTGCGAATGGACCGAGACGAATTCGCCGGCCGCCATGGACATGGCGCCCGCCACGAGGCCGGCCACCGCGGTCGTCATGATGTTGGCGTGACTGGCCTGTGCGGCCGCGACACCCGCGACCAGGCTGGCAGTGGAAATGATGCCGTCATTGGCGCCGAGCACGGCGGCGCGCAGCCAGCCGATGTGTTCGGTGCGGTGTCGTTCGAAATGTGCGCGGGCGTGGATGGATTTCATCGGATGTCTTCAGGGCAGCATGCGAACCAGCGTGTTGTCGCGGGTGACATAGTGATGGACCAGGGCCGCCGCGGCGTGCAGGCCGATCAGGAAATGCATCGTCTTCATGTTCGCGCGCAGGTCGCTGCCCTTCGGGGCGAATCCCCGCAACTCCATGCAGGCGTAAACGGCGGCGAGAAGCACGAGCGTCAGCCAGTGCAAACCGATGAGCGGCTTGCTGTAGCGGATGCTCGAGTTCTTGAATTCCATGTTCCTCTCCGTGGGTGGTGGCCGGGCCCAAGTCCGGTTGAACTGGGCGCGGTCCCCGTAATGTCGGGTTCGATTCTGAACGAACCCTGATGCCGGGCTGCGCCATCAAATGCGCCGCGGGCTTGTGCCGTGATAGCGTGTCGACCCATGCCTGACATGCCCCCTGAGAACGAAAACGACAGACACCCTGCGAGCGTGCGAGGCAGCGCCTTCGAGGTACTGCTCGCCTTCTTGAAGCTTGGCCTGACCTCGTTCGGTGGTCCGGTTGCGCACCTGGGCTACTTCCGGTCCGAGATCGTGGAGCGCCGTGGCTGGCTCGACGAGCGCAGCTATTCGGACCTGGTGGCGCTTTGCCAGTTTCTTCCTGGCCCTGCCAGCAGCCAGGTCGGGTTGGCGATCGGGCTCACGCGTGCCGGCTGGCTCGGCGCGTTGGCGGCCTGGTGCGGCTTCACTCTCCCGTCCGCCCTTGCACTCATCGTGTTCGCGTACGGCATCGCGCAGTGGGGTGTGCTCGCGGGCAGCGGCGCGGTGCACGGCCTGAAGGTCGCGGCCGTCGCGGTGGTGGCGCAAGCGGTCTGGGGCATGGCCCGGAACCTGTGCCCGGATCGCGAGCGGACCGCCATCGCCGTCGTCGCGGCGCTGCTGGTCCTGGTGCTTCCGACCTCGCTGTCCCAGGTCATCGCCATCGCGGTGGCGGGGCTGGTCGGTTGGCGGATGCTGAAGCTGCCGCCGCAGCAGCCGGTTGCCCATCGGCGCTATGGCGTGTCACGGACCGCGGGCGTCGTCGCGTTGACGCTTTTTTTCGGGCTTCTCGTCGGCCTGCCGCTCATCGCCCTGGCGACCCGGTCGCAACTGTGGATGCTCGTCGAAGGCTTCTACCGCGCGGGTGCGCTCGTGTTCGGCGGCGGCCATGTGGTGCTGCCCTTGTTGCAGGCGACGGTCGTTCCGGCGGGGGTTGTCACGAATGAGCAGTTCCTGGCAGGGTACGGCGCGGCGCAGGCGGTGCCCGGCCCCTTGTTCACGTTTGCGGCTTATCTGGGCGCCGTGATGCACGGGCCGCTGTCAGGCTGGACGGGCGGGCTCACGCTGCTGGTCGTGATCTTCGTGCCGGCGTTCCTGCTCGTGGTCGGGGCAGTGCCTTTCTGGGATGCCCTGCGGCAGAAGGAGGCGGTGCAGTCGGCGATGGCCGGGATCAATGCCGCCGTGGTCGGAATCCTGCTCGCCGCCTTGTACGACCCGGTCTGGACGAGCGCAATTCACACGCGGCTGGACTTCGCCACGGCGCTTGCGGCGTTCGCGCTGCTGGTCTACGCCCGCGTGTCGCCCCTCATCGTGGTGCTTCTGGCCGCTGCGGCCGGCTGGGCCTTTCTTGGCTGAGTCGCCGGGCGACGAGCGTTCCGACGAGACCGGGCGCAAGATGTTCTCGGTCGTCGCGTTGGGCGTCTGTCAGTTCCCCGCAAGCAGGCTGCCAATAATTATGAATTCAGTTTTTGCGCATTCGGAAGATCTGAAACAAGGAGACAAGCCTCATGGACCGCTACGCAGAGTTCTATCGCCGTTCCATCGACGCGCCGGAAGCCTTCTGGGCCGAGCAGGCGAAGCTCATCGACTGGAAAACGCCGCCCGGCCAGATCCTCGATGCGAGCAAGCCACCTTTCGTGACCTGGTTTGCCGGCGGGACGACCAACCTCTGCCACAACGCGGTCGACCGGCATCTCGGGAGCCGAGGCGACCAGCCGGCGCTGATCTTCGTGTCGACCGAAACGGGCGTCGAGAAGACCTATTCGTTCCGTGAGCTTCATGCCGAAGTCCAGCGCACCGCCGCGAGCCTGATGGAGCTCGGCGTGGGGAAGGGTGACCGGGTGCTGATCTACATGCCGATGATCCCGGAGGCGGCGTTCGCGATGCTGGCCTGCGCGCGCATCGGCGCGATCCATTGCGTGGTGTTCGGCGGCTTCGCGAGCGGTTCGCTGGCATCGCGCATCGAGGATGCGACGCCGAAGGTCATCGTCAGCGCCGACGCCGGCTCGCGCGGCAACAAGGTGCTGGCGTACAAGCCGCTGCTCGACGAGGCGATCCGCCTGTCGGCGCACAAGCCGTCGGCGGTGCTGCTGGTCGACCGCGGTCTCGCGCCGATGGATCTGACCGAGGGGCGCGACCATCTCGCGGCCGGTCTGCGCGACAGGCACATGAATGCGCAGGTGCCGTGCACCTGGCTCGACGCGACCGACATCAGCTACACCATCTACACGAGCGGCACGACCGGCAAGCCCAAGGGCGTGCAGCGCGACACCGGCGGTTATGCGGTGGCACTGGCCGCGAGCATGAAGCACATCTTCGACGGCCGGGCGGGCGAGACCTATTTCTCGACCAGCGACATCGGCTGGGTGGTGGGCCACAGCTACATCGTCTACGGCCCGCTGATCGCCGGCATGGCGACCATCATGTACGAGGGCCTCCCCACGCAGGGCATCGACCGTCAGCCGGACGGTGGCATCTGGTGGCGGCTGGTCGAGAAGTACAAGGTGACCGTGATGTTCAGCGCGCCGACCGCGGTGCGCGTGCTCAAGAAGCAGGATCCGGCGCTGCTCAAGAAATACGACCTCTCGAGCCTGCGGGCACTGTTCCTCGCCGGCGAGCCGCTGGACGAGCCGACCGCACGCTGGATCAGCGACGGACTGGGCGTGCCGATCATCGACAACTACTGGCAGACCGAATCCGGCTGGCCGATCCTGACGGTGGCGAACGGCGTCGAGCGCATGCCGAGCAAGTTCGGCAGCCCGGGCATTCCGATGTACGGCTACAAGGTCAAGATCCTTCATGAATCGACCGGTGAGGAATTGACCGGCGCCAACGAGAAGGGCGTGGTCGTCATCGAAGGCCCGACGCCGCCCGGCTTCATGCAGACGGTGTGGCGGGACGACGCGCGCTTCGTCAATACCTACTGGAAGAGCATCCCGGGCAAGATGGTCTATTCGACCTTCGACTGGGGCATCCGGGACGAGGACGGCTATTTCTACATCCTGGGCCGCACCGACGACGTGATCAACGTCGCCGGTCACCGGCTCGGCACGCGCGAGATCGAGGAAAGCATCTCCGGTCATGCGAGCGTCGCCGAAGTCGCGGTCGTCGGCGTCGCCGATCAGCTCAAAGGGCAGGTGGCGCTGGCCTTCGTGGTGTCCAAGGAAGCCGGGGCGGTGAGCGATGCCGATCTGGCATTGCGGCTGGAAGGCGAAATCATGAAGCGGGTCTCCGACGACCTCGGTGCGCTCGCGCGGCCCGCGCGGGTGCGCTTCGTGACGGCCTTGCCCAAGACCCGCAGCGGCAAGCTGCTCCGGAGGGCGATCCAGGCGGTCTGCGAGCACCGTGACCCCGGCGACCTGACCACGATCGACGACCCGACCACGCTCCAGCAGATCAAGCAGTTGCTCTGACGCCACAGCGCGAAAAGCGCGCGGAACAGGCCAGGAATACCGCGGAACCGGCTTCGCCGGGCCGCTGGTATTGCCCCCTGCAAGGGGGTGGAGAGCGACACGCAGTGCGCGAGCCTGGGGGTTTACCCATATACTTCGCGTCCGTACTCAGGCCCTTCCCCAGCCACAGTCGCATCCGCCAACCGGTTCAGCCGTGTCGCGGAAGGTTTCTTAACCAGCTCGTGCTTCCCACAGGGAAGCGAAGGTCAGCGCAATATGAGCGATTCTTCGTCGGCTCCGTCCGTCTACACCGCCTATCAAGGCAACACGTACCTCTTCGGCGGCAACGCGCCCTATGTCGAAGAGATGTACGAAAACTACCTCTCCAACCCCGGCAGCGTCCCCGACAACTGGCGCGCGTACTTCGACGCCCTCCAGAACGTGCCTGCCACCGACGGCAGCCACACCAAGGACGTTCCCCACCTCCCGGTCATCAACGCCTTCGCCGAGCGCGCCAAGGCGGGCACGACCAAGGTCGTCCAGGCCAGCGGCGCCGATTCCGAACTCGGCCGCCAGCGCACCGCCGTCCAGCAGCTGATCGCCGCCTACCGCAACGTCGGCGCCCGCTGGGCCGACCTCGACCCGCTCAAGCGCGCCGAGCGTCCCGCCATTCCGGAACTCGAGCCCTCGTTCTACGGCTTCTCCGACGGCGACCTCGAGACGGTGTTCAACACGAGCAACACCTTCTTCGGCAAGGACACGATGTCCCTGCGCGACCTGCTCAACGCGCTGCGCGAAACCTACTGCGGCACCATCGGCGCCGAGTACATGTACATGACCGACCAGGCGCAGAAGCGCTGGTGGCAGCAGAAGCTGGAAAGCGCCCGCACCAACCCCAAGCTCACCGCAGACCAGAAGAAGCGCGTGCTGGACCGCCTCACGGCGGCTGAAGGCCTCGAGCGCTTCCTCCACACCAAGTACGTCGGCCAGAAGCGCTTCTCGCTCGAAGGCGGCGAGAGCTTCATCGTCTCGATGGACGAGCTCATCAATCAGGCCGGCGCCCGTGGCGTGCAGGAAATCGTCATCGGCATGGCCCACCGCGGCCGCCTGAACGTGCTGGTCAACTCGCTGGGCAAGCTGCCTGCGGACCTGTTCGCCGAGTTCGACCACACCGCCCCTGAAGACCTGCCGAGCGGCGACGTGAAGTACCACCAGGGCTTCAGCTCGGACGTCTCGACCCCCGGCGGCCCGGTCCACCTGAGCCTCGCGTTCAACCCCTCGCACCTCGAAATCGTCAATCCGGTGGTCGAAGGTTCGGTGCGCGCCCGCATGGATCGCCGCGCCGACCCGCTCGGCAAGCAGGTGCTGCCGGTGATCGTGCACGGCGACGCGGCCTTCGCGGGCCAGGGTGTCGTGATGGAAACGCTGGCGCTGGCTGAAACGCGCGGCTATTCCACCGGCGGCACGGTGCACATCGTCATCAACAACCAGATCGGCTTCACCACCAGCGATCCGCGCGACAGCCGCTCGACGCTGTATTGCAGCGACATCGTCAAGATGATCGAGGCGCCGGTGCTGCACGTGAACGGCGACGATCCCGAAGCCGTGGTGCTCGCGACCCAGCTCGCCCTTGAATTCCGCATGGAGTTCCAGAAGGACGTGGTTGTGGACATCGTCTGCTTCCGCAAGCTCGGCCACAACGAGCAGGACACCCCGGCGCTCACGCAGCCGCTGATGTACAAGAAGATCGCCCAGCACCCCGGCACGCGCAAGCTGTACGCCGACAAGCTGGCGGCCCAGGGTCTCGGCGACACGCTCGGCGACGATCTGGTCAAGGCGCAGCGCGCCGCCTTCGACGCGGGCAAGAACACCTTCGACCCGGTCATCACCAACTTCAAGAGCAAGTACGCGGTCGACTGGACCCCGTACCTCAACAAGAAGTGGACCGACGCCGGCGACACCGCGATCCCGCTCGCCGAGTGGAAGCGTCTGGCCGAGCGCATCACCAAGTCGCCGGACAACTTCACCGTGCACCCGCTGGTCAAGAAGGTGCTCGACGACCGCGCGGCCATGGGCCGCGGCGAAGTCAACGTCGACTGGGGCATGGGCGAGCACATGGCCTTCGCCTCGCTGGTCGCCAGCGGCTACCCGGTCCGCCTGTCGGGCGAAGACTGCGGCCGTGGCACCTTCACGCACCGCCATGCCGTTCTGCACGACCAGAACCGCGAGAAGTTCGACGTCGGCACCTACGTGCCGCTGCAGAACGTGGCCGACAACCAGGCGCCATTCGTCGTCATCGACTCGATCCTGTCCGAAGAAGCCGTGCTGGCCTTCGAATACGGCTACGCCTCGAACGACCCCAACACGCTCGTGATCTGGGAAGCGCAGTTCGGCGACTTCGCCAACGGTGCGCAGGTCGTGATCGACCAGTTCATCGCCTCGGGCGAAGTGAAGTGGGGCCGCGTCAACGGCATCACGCTGATGCTGCCGCACGGCTACGAAGGCCAGGGTCCGGAGCACAGCTCGGCGCGCCTGGAGCGCTTCATGCAGCTGTCGGCCGACACCAACATGCAGGTCGTGCAGCCGACCACGGCCAGCCAGATCTTCCACCTGCTGCGTCGTCAGATGGTGCGCAACCTGCGCAAGCCGCTGATCATCATGACGCCGAAGTCGCTGCTGCGTAACAAGGACGCGACCTCGCCGCTGTCCGAGTTCACCAAGGGTGGCTTCCAGACCGTCATCCCCGACGTCAAGGATCTCAAGGCCGAGAAGGTCAAGCGCGTCATCGCCTGCTCGGGCAAGGTGTACTACGACCTGGCCAAGAAGCGCGAAGAGAAGGGCGCCGACGACGTGGCGATCATCCGCGTCGAACAGCTCTATCCGTTCCCGCACAAGGCCTTCGGCGCAGAACTGAAGAAATACCCCAATCTGGTCGATGTCGTCTGGTGCCAGGACGAACCCCAGAACCAGGGTGCGTGGTTCTTCGTGCAGCACTACATCCACGAGAACATGCAGGAAGGCCAGAAGCTCGGCTACTCCGGCCGCGCTGCTTCGGCATCGCCTGCGGTGGGTTACTCGCACCTGCACCAGGAACAGCAGAAGGCGCTCGTCGACGGGGCTTTCGGCAAGCTCAAGGGCTTCGTGCTGACCAAGTAAGAAGAACTCGAACCATCTCACAAGAAACACGAAGCGGAATCACCAAATGTCCATCGTTGAAGTCAAAGTCCCCCAGTTGTCCGAGTCCGTGGCCGAAGCCACCATGCTCCAGTGGAAGAAGAAGGCCGGTGAAGCGGTCGCGGTCGATGAAATCCTGATCGAGATCGAGACCGACAAGGTCGTGCTCGAAGTGCCGGCGCCCGCCGCCGGCGTGCTGGCCGAGATCGTCGCCGGCGACGGCGCGACCGTCGTGGCCGATCAGCTCATCGCCAAGATCGACACCGAAGGCAAGGCCGGCGCGGCGGCGCCCGCTGCTGCGCCTGCCGCGGCTCCGGCTGCCGCTCCCGCAGCGGCTGCCGCCGCCGGCGGTACGTCGAAGTCCGACGTCGCGATGCCGGCCGCTGCCAAGCTGCTGGCGGACAACAAGCTCGCTACCTCCGACGTGACCGGCACCGGCAAGGACGGCCGCGTCACCAAGGGCGACGTGCTGAGCGCCGTGGCCGGCGGTGCGACCGCCAAGGTCGCCGCGCCTGTCGCGATCCCGACCGGCGCACCGAAGACCGCGCTGCCGCAAGTCGCCGCGCCCGCCACCGCACCCGACCTCGGCGATCGTCCGGAAGAGCGCGTGCCGATGAGCCGTCTGCGCGCCCGCATTGCCGAGCGCCTGCTGCAGTCGCAATCGACCAACGCGATCCTCACGACCTTCAACGAAGTCAACATGGCCCCGGTCATGGAAATGCGCAAGCGCTTCCAGGAGAAGTTCGAGAAGGAACACGGCGTCAAGATCGGCTTCATGAGCTTCTTCGTGAAGGCTGCCGTGCACGCCCTCAAGAAGTACCCGGTGCTCAACGCCTCGGTGGACGGCAACGACATCGTCTACCACGGCTACTTCGACATCGGTATCGCCGTCGGCTCGCCGCGCGGCCTCGTGGTGCCGATCCTGCGCAATGCCGACCAGATGAGCTTTGCCGACATCGAGAAGAAGATCGCCGAGTACGGCGCCAAGGCGCGCGACGGCAAGCTGGGCATCGAAGAAATGACCGGCGGTACGTTCTCGATCTCCAACGGTGGCGTGTTCGGGTCGATGCTCTCGACCCCGATCATCAACCCGCCCCAATCGGCCATCCTCGGCGTGCATGCGACCAAGGACCGCGCTGTCGTCGAGAACGGCCAGATCGTGGTTCGCCCGATGAACTACCTGGCGATGAGCTACGACCACCGCATCATCGACGGCCGCGAAGCCGTCCTCGGCCTCGTGGCCATGAAGGAAGCGCTCGAAGATCCGGCGCGCCTGCTGTTCGACATCTAAGGAGTACCGGATGTCTGACAAGCAATTCGACGTCGTCGTCATCGGCGGCGGCCCCGGCGGCTACGTGGCCGCGATCCGTGCGGCGCAACTCGGCTTCAACGTGGCCTGCATCGACGAGTGGAAGAACGCCAAGGGCGGCCCCGCCCTCGGCGGCACCTGCACCAACATCGGCTGCATTCCCTCGAAGGCGCTGCTGCAATCGTCGGAGCACTTCGAGCATGCCGGCCATGCCTTCGCGGACCACGGCATCAAGGTCGAAGGCCTCGGTATCGACGTGGCCAAGATGCTGGCGCGCAAGGACAACGTCGTGAAGCAGAACAACGACGGCATCGTCTACCTGTTCAAGAAGAACAAGGTCGCGTTCTTCCACGGCCGCGGCTCGTTCGTGAAGGCTTCCGACGCCGGCTACGAGATCAAGGTCGCTGGCGCCAATGAGGAAAGCATCACCGGCAAGCACATCATCGTCGCGACCGGCTCGAACGCGCGCCCGCTGCCGGGCGCACCGTTCGACGAGGAGAACATCCTCTCGAACGACGGCGCGCTGCGCGTCGGCGCGGTGCCGAAGAAGCTGGCGCTGATCGGTTCCGGCGTGATCGGCCTCGAAATGGGATCCGTATGGCGCCGGCTCGGCTCGGAAGTCACGGTGCTCGAAGCGCTGCCGACCTTCCTCGGCGCGGTCGACGAGCAGATCGCCAAGGAAGCCAAGAAGGCCTTCGACAAGCAGGGCCTGAAGATCAACCTCGGCGTGAACGTCGGTGAAGTCAAGTCCGGCAAGAACGGCGTGAGCATCGCCTACACCGACGCCAAGGGCGAGGCGCAGAAGCTCGAGGTGGACAAGCTGATCGTCTCGATCGGCCGCATCCCCAACACCATCGGCCTGAACCCCGAGTCGGTCGGCCTGCAACTCGACGAGCGCGGCGCGATCGTGGTGGACGACGAGTGCAAGACCAGCCTGCCGAACGTCTGGGCGATCGGCGACGTGGTGCGCGGCCCGATGCTCGCGCACAAGGCGGAAGAAGAGGGCGTTGCGGTGGCCGAGCGCATTGCCGGCCAGCATGGCCACGTCAACTTCAACACGATTCCGTGGGTGATCTACACCTCGCCGGAGATCGCGTGGGTCGGCCAGACCGAGCAGCAGCTCAAGGCCAGCGGCCGTGCGTACAAGGCGGGCACCTTCCCGTTCCTGGCGAACGGCCGTGCGCGTGCGCTGGGCGACACGACCGGCATGGTCAAGTTCCTGGCCGATGCGGCCACGGACGAGATCCTCGGCGTGCACATGGTGGGCCCAATGGTCAGCGAGCTGATCTCCGAAGCCGTCGTCGCGATGGAATTCAAGGCCAGCGCCGAGGACATCGCCCGCATCTGCCACGCGCATCCTTCGCTCTCCGAGGCGACCAAGGAAGCGGCGCTTGCGGTCGACAAGCGCACGCTGAACTTCTGAAGCCTTGAACGTTCTTCAGGCTTACGAAGCGGAACTGGCTGCGCGGGGTTTCAAGAGCGACCCTGCGCAGCTTCGTGCCGTCGAAGCGCTCGATCGCTGCGCCCGCGAATGGGCCGAGTACAAGGCGCAGCGTTCCAATGCGCTCAAGAAGCTGATCAACCGGCCGGACATCCCGCGCGGGGTGTACATGTACGGGGGTGTCGGCCGCGGCAAGAGCTTCCTCATGGACTGCTTCTACAACGCGGTCCCGCTGCGGCGCAAGACGCGTCTGCATTTCCACGAGTTCATGCGCGAGGTGCACCGGGAACTGGCCGAGCTGCAAGGCACGGTCAATCCGCTGGACGAGCTCGGCCGGCGGATCGCCAAGCGCTACAAGCTGATCTGCTTCGACGAATTCCACGTCGCGGACATCACCGACGCGATGATCCTGCACCGCCTGCTGGTGGCGCTGTTCGACAACGGCGTCGGGTTCGTCACGACGTCCAATTTCAAGCCCGACGACCTGTATCCGGGCGGATTGCATCGCGATCGCATCCTGCCGGCGATCAAGCTGTTGAACGACAACCTCGAAGTCGTCAACGTGGACAACGGCACCGACTATCGCCGCCGGACGCTGGAGCAGGTGCGGCTGTACCTCACGCCCAATGGCGCCGAAGCCGACAGGGAAATGCGCGAGGCATTCGAGCGGCTCGCCGAGTCCGCGGACGAAAATCCGGTGCTCCACATCGAGGCGCGCGAGATCCATTCGCTGCGCAAGGCCGGCGGCGTGGTGTGGTTCGATTTCAAGACGCTGTGCGGCGGACCGCGCTCGCAGAACGACTACCTGGAGATCGCGACGCAGTTCCACACGGTCCTGTTGTCCGACGTGCCGTTCATGCCCGTCCGCATGGCGTCGGAAGCCCGCCGGTTCACCTGGCTGGTGGACGTGTTCTACGATCGGCGAGTGAAGCTGATCATGTCGGCCGAAGTGCCGCCCGAGCAGTTGTATACCGAGGGGCCGCTCGCCCACGAATTTCCACGAACCGTTTCGAGACTCAACGAGATGCAATCGGCCGAATTCCTGTCGCTGGAACGCCGCGTCGTCGATACCCGCCTGACATGAAAGCCACGCTTGCCGCCGTCCTCATCGGGCTGTCCGCCCTGCCGCTCTGGGCGCAGACGACGGCCACCGTCGCCAACACGGATCTCGATGCAGAACGCGCCCGACTGGCTGACGAGCAGAAGGCCATCGATGCGCGCTATGTGACCGAGCAGAAGGCCTGCTACAAGAGGTTCGCGGTCGAGGACTGTCTCCAGGAAAGCCGCCGGCGCCGCCGCACGGCCACCGACGACGTGAAGCGCCAGCAGGCCGCGATTAACGATTTCGAGCGCAAGCGCCGGGGTGCTGCCGAGATGGAGAAGCTCGAAGAGCAGAACGCCTCGCAAAAGGCCAAGGAGGCCGATGCCCAGCGAGAGCAATCGTTGAAGGCGCAGCAGGACCGCGAGCAGCGCGCGGCCGATCACTCGGCCAGCCGTGCCCAGGCCGCGACGCAGGAGGAGGAAAACCGGCGCCAGTTCGAGAACAAGCAGCGCGAACATGCCGAACAGCAGGCCGACGCTGCGAAGCGAAAAGCCCAGGCGCCTGCGGCGCGCGCCGAATACGAAGAGAAGCTGAAGAAGGCCGCGGAGCATCGCGCCGACCTCGAAAAGAAGAACAGGGAACGGGACAAGCCCCGTTCGGCGCCGCTGCCCGATCCCGGTGCGGCTTCCCCGGCGCCTGTGGTGCCCAAGAGCCCTTGACGCCCTGGGCGACCCAGCCGGGCGTCATTCGGCCGGTGGCAGATCCTCGACCTTGATTACCGCGATCGAGATGTTGTCGCCGGTTCCGCGCGCGCGCCGGCGCGCCTCGGCAACGAGCAGCTCGACGGCTGCGCGTGGCGGCTGATCGGCCAGTAGCGAGCCCATCTCTTCCGGCGTGAAGTAGTGCCACAGCCCGTCGCTGCAGGCCATGAGCACGTCGCCGGCCTGGAGCCTCGGGATCAGATGGACATCCACCGGTGGCGGGGTCGACTTCATGCCGAGGCAGCCGAGCAGGATGTTGCTCTGCGGGTGGATGCTGGCTTCCTCTTCGTCGATCTCGCCGCGATCCACCAGGACCTGGACATAGGAATGGTCCTTGGTGCGCTTGACGAGGCGGCCCCGATGGAAGTGATAGATGCGTGAATCGCCGGCGTGCACCCAGGCGCAGTCGCCTTCCGGATTCAGCAGGAAGGCGGCGAGCGTGCTGTGAGGCTCCTGCTCGCTAGACACGGCCGTCAGCTTGATCACCGTGTGCGCGTCCTCGAGCATCTGCCGGAGGATGCCCACCGGCTCGTCCCGGCCCGGCTTGTAGCGGGCGAAGAGCTGGCGGGCGGTCATCAGCACCTGGTCGGAGGCCTTGCGCCCGCCGCTGCGTCCGCCCATGCCGTCGGCAACGACCCCGAGCACGCAGCCCGGCACGCGCGGATGGGAGGTGACCATGACCTGGTCCTGCTGATAGGGGCGATCCCCCTGGTGGAGGCCGGTAGCGGCAGCGAGTCGAAAGCTTCGTGTCATGCAGGCGCCGGAGCGCCAGTGGCGCGGTCTCTCATGGTTTTTGTCGGAGCGGAACGAGGACGTATTATCGAGTGAACACAGGCAGGGAAAGACCCGCTGCCTGCGCCGTTCGTGAATTGCGCCCGTTGGACTCCAATCTTCATTCCCTTTCGCGCCAGCTGATCGAGTTGCGGATCGAGCATGCCGACCTCGATGCCTCGATCGACCGTCTGGCAGATGCCGTGTCGCGCGACGAGCTTCTGCTGCGCCGCCTGAAAAAGAGGCGCCTTGCGTTGCGCGACGAGATCTCGCGCCTCGAACGCGTGCTTGACCCCCAAGAGCCCGCCTGATGTCCCTCGAGAAGGAAGTGCGCGAGGCGTTTGCGCAGGATGGAGTGCTGTCGCAGGCCGCGGAGCAATTCCGCGAACGCGAGGGGCAGACGCAGATGGCAGTTGCGGTCGCGCGCACCATCGCGGACGGCGGGGTGCTCGTCGTCGAGGCGGGCACCGGAGTGGGGAAGACCTTCTCCTACCTCGTACCTGCGCTGCTGAGCGGCGAGCGCGTGCTGCTGTCCACCGCGACAAAGACGCTGCAGGACCAGCTCTTCGGCCGCGACCTGCCGAGGCTGGTCGGCGCGCTCGGCTTGCCGGTTCGAACCGCCTTGCTCAAGGGCCGCGCCAGCTATCTGTGCCTGCACCGTCTTGATCAGGCGCGCCACGATGCGTCCCCGGAGCGCGCGTCGCTGCGCACGCTGGCGAAGATCGAGCAATGGGCCAAGGCCACGCGTACCGGCGATCTCGCCGAACTCCCGGGCCTCGACGAGCGATCGCCGGTGATCCCGCTGGTGACTTCCACGCGGGAGAACTGCCTCGGTGCGCAGTGCCCGCAGTTCAAGCCCTGCCATGTCAACCTCGCGCGGCGCGAGGCGATGGCGGCCGATGTGGTGGTCATCAACCACCATCTGTTCTTTGCCGATCTGGCGGTGCGCGAATCGGGCATGGCGGAATTGCTGCCGACGGTACGGGTCGTGGTCTTCGACGAAGCGCATCAGTTGAACGAGACCGGCGTCCAGTTCCTCGGTGTCCAGCTTGGCAGCGGGCAGGCGCTGGATTTCGCGCGTGATCTCCTGGCAGCCGGGCTTCAGCATGCGCGAGGTCTGGTCGACTGGCAGCAATTGGTCGCCGGGGTCGAGCGCGCCGCCCGGGAACTGCGGCTGTCGGTCGGGAAGCAATACCCGGGCGCCAAGCTGCGATGGTCCGGCGGTTCGCCCGAAGGGGTTCCGATGCAGGCGTGGCAAGGGGCCCTGGAGGCGCTGGGGCAGGCGTTCGCCGAAGCAGGGCGGGGCCTCGACACGGTGAGCGAGCTTTCGCCGGATTTCGTGCGGCTCCATGAGCGGGCGCTGCAGCTTTCCGAGCGCGCGTCCCGGTTCGCGGAGGCTTGCCCGTCCGGATCGGTCCGCTGGGTGGACGTGGGCTCGCATCTGCGACTGGTCGAATCGCCGCTCGACATTGCCGAGGCAGTCCGCACCCGCGTTCTCAAATCCGATCCGGCCAAGGCGGACGATGACGGCCATGCATGGGTCTTCACCTCGGCTACGCTGGGCGACGACCCGGCGCTGAAGTGGTTCACCGAACCCTGCGGGCTCGAAGACGCGGAAGTGCTGCGCGTCAAGAGCCCCTTCGACTATGCGCGCCAGGCTGCGCTCTACGTGCCGCGCAGATTTCCCAAGCCCAGTGATCCATCGCACGGACACCACGTGGCAAAGCTGGCCGCGCACGGCGCCCGCCAATTGGGCGGCCGCACGCTGGTGCTGACGACGACCCTGCGCGCCTTGCGCACGGTCGGTGATGCGATTCGACAGGACTTCGAGACGCTGGAGCCCGCGGATCGCCCGGAGGTGCTGGTGCAGGGCGAATTGCCCAAGCGCACGCTGATGGATCGATTTCGCGAGGGGGCCGCGCAAGGGCGTGCCGGTTGTGTACTTGTCGCATCCGCGTCCTTCTGGGAAGGCTTCGATGCGCCCGGCGACGCACTGCAACTGGTGGTGATCGACAAGCTTCCGTTTCCGCCACCGAATGATCCGCTGGTGGAGGCGCGCTCCCAGCGCCTCGAATCGCAAGGCCGCAGCGCGTTCAGCGACTACTCGCTGCCCGAGGCGGCGGTAGCGCTCAAGCAGGGTGCCGGGCGGTTGATCCGGCGTGAAACGGATACGGGCGTGCTCGTGATCTGCGACACCCGCCTCGTCGCGATGGGCTACGGCCGCCGCTTGCTCGCCGCGCTGCCGCCGATGCGGCGCATCGAGGACGAGGCTGGCTTCGAGGATGCGCTGGCGGCGCTCAAGAACTAAGAAACCGACGCAGCCGAGCCCAGGAATCCCGCGGAACCGGCTCTGCCGGGCCGCCGGGATTGCCCCTGGAAGGGGGTGTCAGAGCGACACGAAGTGCGCGAGGCTGGGGGTGAGCCTGATCACCAGAGCTTCCACCACGGATCGTCCTTCGCACGGAAGCCGCGCGAAAGGTACTCGCTATTGGGGTAGTTCTGCGTCAGCACACGCTTGGCGTCGTCGCGCAGATCGGTCATGCCGAGCTTGTCGTAGGACGCGTACATGATGTAGAGCGCCTCTTCGAGCGCCGGCACTTCACGGTAGTCGGCGAGCGCGAGCTGGGCGCGATTCACGGCCGCGAGGTACGCGCCGCGCTCGTAGTAGTAGCGCGCCACGTGCACTTCATACTGCGCAAGCGAGTTGACGATGTAGTTCATGCGCTGCCGGGCATCCGGCGTGTAGCGCGAATCGGGGAAGCGGGTCACCAGTTCCTTGAAGGACTCGAAGGATTCCTTTGCGGCTTTCTGGTCGCGTTCCGAAAGATCCTGGCGCGTCATGAACGCGAAAAGGCCGAGATCGTCGTTGAAGTTGATCACGCCCTTCAGGTAGAGCGCATAGTCGATCGCCGGACTGGCGGGATGCAGCTTCATGAAGCGATCGAGCGTGGCGACGGCGGCCGGCTTGTCGCCCGCCTTGTACTGCGCATAAGCCTTGTCGAGCTGGGCTTGCTGGGCCAGCGGCGTGCCGGCGGCGCGACCTTCGAGCTTCTCGTAGAGCGGGACGGCCTTGTCGTAGGCGCCCGAATCGACTTCGTCCTTGGCTTCGGAATAGATGCGGTTGGGGCTCCAGTTCGCGGTCTTGTCGGCTTCGGTCGTCGAGCAGCCGGCCACCAGCCATGCCGCCGCACAGAGGGCCAGCCAGCCAGGGACAACCGATAATTTGGCGCGAAACATCAAGTAAGGCTTTCGTGAAACAGGTGCCCTCAATTATATCGACCGGCCCCTCGGGGCCCCCCCCGGACGCGGTGGACCACGACGAGGCGGCCGAACTGTCCGATGCCAGCGAGATCCGCACTTTCCTGATCGGCGAAAGCCAGCACGCCCAGCGTCTGGACAGGGCGCTTGCGGCGCTCGTCCCCGAGTTCTCCCGCAGCTATCTCCAGCAACTCATCGACGCCGGCATGGTGGAGGTGCAGGGTCGCCCGGTCACCAAGCCCTCGGTAACGGTGCATGCCGGCGAATCCGGGCGCATCGAGCTTCGGCCGACGCCGCAGAGCCAGGCTTTCCGGCCGGAGGCGATGCCGATCGAGGTCGTGCACGAGGACGAGCATCTGCGCGTCATCGACAAGCCGGCCGGACTCGTGGTGCACCCGGCGCCGGGCAACTGGAGCGGCACCTTGCTCAACGGGTTGCTGGCGCTCGATCCGCGCGCGGCACTGCTTCCTCGCGCCGGCATCGTGCATCGCCTCGATCGCGACACGAGCGGCCTGATGGTGGTCGCCCGGAGCCGGGCGGCGATGGATGCCCTGGTGGCGCTGATCGCGGCCCGCGAAGTCAAGCGCCAGTACATCGCGATGGCGCACCGGGCGTGGCAGGGCGCCGATATCCGGCATGTGGACAGCCCGATCGGACGAGATCCTCGCAATCGCCTCCGCATGGCGGTGGTCGACCTGGAGCGCCACCCCGGAAAGCCGGCGCGAACCTTGATCGAGGCGCTGGACAGCAATGACCTCGGCTGTGCGGTGCGCTGCACACTCGAAACCGGACGCACCCATCAGATCCGCGTGCACATGGCTTCGATCGGCCATCCGCTGGTCGGTGACGCCCTGTATGGCGGTGCCGAAGCCGCGGGACTGACGCGGCAGGCGCTGCATGCCTTCCGGCTTGGTTTCGTGCATCCGGTGACGGGCCGGGACATGCAATTCCAATCGTCGCCGCCGGCTGACATCGTGCAGGGGATGTCCCTCTGGGGGCTGGATTACAATCGCGCCTGACGGTCCCAAGGGGGCCGCGCCGGCGACCCGATGTCGGCTTCGCGTTGCGTATGCCGCGTGCCCGCAGCGCCTTCTTCCATCCATCTGAACAAGCGTCCTCGTGGCGCCTTTTCCCGGATAACGCGAACCATGAATACGGCGGATGCCAAGCGCATTCTCGAAACCGCCTTGATCTGTTCGACACAGCCGTTGCCGGTGCGCGAACTGCGCGTGCTGTTCGACGACGAACTGGGTGCGGACACGATCAAGTCGCTGTTGAACGAGTTGCAGGATGACTGGTCGCAACGCGGCCTCGAACTCGTGAGCGTGGGGAGCGGCTGGCGTTTCCAGAGCCGGCCCGAAATGCGCGACCACCTCGACCGCATGCACCCCGAGAAGCCGCCGCGCTACACGCGCGCCGCGCTCGAAACGCTGGCGATCATCGCGTACCGCCAGCCGGTCACCCGTGGCGACATGGAAGACATCCGGGGCGTCACCATCAATTCGCAGATCCTCAAGCAGCTTGAGGATCGCAGCTGGATCGAGGTCATCGGCCACCGCGAGACGGTCGGCCGGCCCGCGCTTTACGCCACCACCCGTCAGTTCCTGGACGACCTCGGTCTCGCCTCGCTCGACCAGTTGCCGGTGATCGAATCGCCGGCGCAGCAGGGTGCGCTGATCAACGCGTTGGACCAGGCCGCGGGCGCAGACCAGTCGGCCCTGCCGATCGACGAGCCGGCCGACGAGCCCTTGCCTTCCGCTGCACCTGAGGCTGTCGCAGAAGCGCCCTCGGCGGCCGCGTCCGGGCGGGAGGAGCCCGCGACCGCCGAGCGCGATTCCGGCGCCGCTTTTCTCACCGCCGACCCGCAGGATGCTTCGCCGGTCGAGCCTTCGTTCACCCCTGTCGATGCCGACGCCGCGCCCGAAGAGGCCGACACCACCGCTGTCACTTCCGGAACCCGATCATGAGCTCCAACGATCCCCACGATGCGGCAACGCTGCCGACCGACCCCGCTTCAGAAGAACGCGGGGATGTTGCGCAGGAGCCTTCCGAAGCCAAAGCCGTTGCCCAGGCAGAAGACGGCACGACCGAGGCACCCCGCAAGCGTCGTCCGCGCCGACGGAAGGTCGACGTCGATGCCGAAGCCGAAGCCACGGCTCAGCCTGCCGGGTCCGCTGAGGCAGTGGTCCCTGTCGAGACGCCTTCGGAAGAAAGCAAGCCCTCCGAACCCGTAGCCGCACCCGTCGTCGATGCCCCGGTATTGGCGCAAGCCGACGACGAGGATGAGCGCCAGGACGAAGACGAAGACGAAGATCCGGACGACGACGAAGACGATCTCGACCGCGCCCGCCGTGCCGCGGAGCGCGAGCAGCGGAATGCACCGCCTCCGGAGCCGATTCGTTTTGCCGACGTCATTTCGGGCCAGTTCGACGCCGACGAAGAAAGTCCCGAGGTGCCGCCGCTCAAGCGCGTGTTGCTGCCGGAGGCCGATTCGCCGAAGTTGCACAAGGTCCTGGCCCAGGCGGGGCTGGGCTCCCGGCTGGAAATGGAGCAACTCATCCTCCAGGGCCGGATCTCGGTCAACAACGAGCCGGCGCATATCGGCCAGCGCATCCAGTACGGCGACCAGGTCAAGCTGAACGGCAAGCCGATCCGCTTCCGCATCGCGCCGCCGCCGGCCCGCGTCATCGCCTATCACAAGCCGGTCGGCGAGGTCGTCACGCACGACGATCCGCAGAACCGTCCCACCGTCTTCCGGAAGCTTCCGAGGCTCCAGCAGGGCAAGTGGCAGTCGGTCGGGCGACTGGATCTGAATACCGAAGGGCTGCTCCTTTTCACGAGTTCCGGCGAACTCGCCAACCGGCTCATGCATCCCCGCTTCGGCCTGGAGCGTGAATACGCCGTGCGGGTCCTTGGCGCGCTCAGCAACGAGGAAAAGCAGCGTCTGCTCGAAGGGGTGCGCCTCGACGATGGCATGGCGCAATTCGGAACGATCGAGGACGGCGGCGGCGAAGGCTCCAACTGCTGGTATCGCGTCACCATTTCCGAGGGCCGCAATCGCGAGGTGCGCCGGCTGTTCGAGTCGGTCGGCCATGCGGTGAGTCGCCTCATCCGCATCCGCTACGGCGCGATGGTGCTTCCGCGCGGCCTCAAGCGTGGCGCGTGGCTGGAACTCGACGAGCGGGACATTCGCGCGCTGCTCCAGGCGGCCGGGGCTCCTCTCGAGCGGGCCGGACGCGCCGGTCCGGGCGGCAAGGCGCAGGAGGGTGGCGGCGGCCGAAACGGCCGCGGCCGCAAGCGACGCGGGAACCGCAATGGCAACGGCAATGACTCCCAGGGCGAGCGCGATGCGCAGATCCCGAATCCGTTGGCGCACGGTCCGGGAGCCCGGAGCGAGCGCGGCGGCGGAAAAGGACCGCCGCAAGGGCAAGGGCGCCGCGGTCGTGGTGGCCAGGGTCAGGGTCAGGGCCAGGGCCAGGGCCAGGGCCGGAACCGGCAGGGCGAGGATCGCCAGCCGGGCGGTGCCAACCAGCCTGATCCGATGAAGACCTCGCTGGGCTACATCGGCGCCGACAGCTTCTCGCGCCAGCGCAAGGAACAGCGCCAGGGCGGCCGCCGCGGCGGCGGCTCTTCCGGCGGTGGTTTCGGCGGGCAGGGCGGCGGTGGAGGCCGCCGCCGCGGTCGCTGATACCCGCAACCGGCGGCCATGTTTCACCCGCACTCTTGCGGGTCGACGCTGCCGCGCCGGTTAAAATCAAAAGCTTTGTCAAGGGTCGCAATCCCGCGTTGCGGCCCTGATGGAACCCCATTCACATCCAAGTACTCAGGAAAGCACTTCAATGGCTATCGAACGCACCCTCTCCATCATCAAGCCCGACGCAGTCGCCAAGAACGTCATCGGCAAGATCGTCTCCCGCTTCGAGGCCGCCGGCCTGAAGATCGTGGCTGCCAAGCTGGTGCAGCTCTCGCGCGCCGAAGCAGAACAGTTCTACGCCGTTCACAAGGAGCGCCCCTTCTTCAAGGACCTCGTCGAGTTCATGATCTCGGGCCCCGTCTTCGTGCAAGTGCTCGAAGGTGAAGACGCCATCGCCAAGAACCGCGACCTGATGGGCGCCACCGACCCCAAGAAGGCCGCCGCCGGCACCATCCGCGCCGACTTCGCAGACAGCATCGACGCCAACGCAGTGCACGGCTCGGACGCTCCCGAAACCGCCCGCGTCGAAGTCGCTTTCTTCTTCGCCGGCCTCAACGTCTACGCACGCTGAGGACCAGGCTCCCGACGCAATGACCACGGCCAACCTGCTCGACTTCGATCTGGAGGGATTGGCCGCGTTTTGCGAACGGCTGGGCGAAAAGCGCTTCCGCGCAACGCAACTCTTCCGCTGGATCCACCAGCGCGGCGAGAGCGACTTCTCCCGGATGACCGATCTCGCGAAGTCGCTTCGCGAGAAGCTCGCTACCACCGCGCGCGTCGAGGCGCTGCCGGTGGTGACGCAGCATGAATCCTCCGACGGCACGATCAAGTGGTTGTTCGATGTCGGGGACGGCAATGCGGTCGAGGCCGTGTTCATTCCCGAGGACGACCGCGGCACCTTGTGCGTTTCCTCGCAGGCCGGCTGTGCGGTCGGCTGCCGGTTCTGTTCCACGGGCCACCAGGGCTTCAGCCGCAACCTCACGACGGGCGAGATCGTCGCGCAGTTGTGGTTTGCCGAGCATTTCCTCCGCAAGCACCTCCAACGCGACGAGCGGGTCATCTCGAACGTCGTGATGATGGGCATGGGCGAGCCGCTGCAGAACTACGCCGCGCTGGTGCCGGCGCTGCGCACCATGCTCGACGACAACGCCTACGGGCTGTCGCGCCGTCGCGTGACGGTTTCGACGTCGGGCGTCGTTCCCATGATGGATCGCCTGGGCGCGGATTGCCCGGTCGCGCTCGCGGTGTCGCTCCACGCGCCGAACGATGCGCTGCGCAGCGACCTCGTGCCGCTCAACCGCAAATACCCGATCACCGAACTGCTGGCAGCCTGCAAGCGCTACCTCGAGCACGCGCCACGTGACTTCATCACGTTCGAATACTGCATGCTCGATGGGGTGAACGATCAGCCGGAGCATGCGCGCCAGTTGCTCGATCTGGTGCGTTCGACGGGCGTCTCCTGCAAGTTCAACCTGATCCCTTTCAATCCATTCCCGGCGTCCGGCCTGCTGAGGTCGCCGCAGCCCCGGGTGCTCGCCTTCGCCAAGGTCCTGAGCGAGGCGGGGATCGTGACGACCGTGCGAAAGACGCGCGGCGATGACATCGACGCCGCCTGCGGCCAATTGGCCGGCGACGTCAAGGATCGCACCCATGCGGCCGAGCGCATGGCGCAGCGGCGAACCATTGTTTTGCATCCGGCCCTGGCGGGGGCCGCCAAATCCACAGCCGAGGAGCAATGATCCGATGAGCAAGGCTTTTCCTGCCGCACGCGAGACCGCGATGCGAACGCTTTTCGCGGTTGCAGCGGCGTTCCTGCTGGCGTCTTGTGCGACCAAGGACGGCAGTACGCCGATCCCCTCGAACGGCACCAATGCCTCTGCCATCGTGACCGAGTCGGATGAAACCAACGCCCGCAAGCGCGCGAAGCTGCGTGTGGAACTGGCCATCGGCTATTTCCAGCAAGGGCAGCCCACGGTTGCGCTGGACGAGATCAAGCAGGCCCTTGCCGCCGATCCGACCTTCCCGGATGCCTACATCCTGCGCGGCGTCGTCTACATGCGTCTCGACGATCCCGCCGGCGCCGAGGACAGCTTTCGCCGTGCGCTCGCCCTGAATCCACGCGAGCCCAACGCGCTCCACAACTACGGTTGGCTTCTCTGCCAGCAGAATCGTTTTGCCGATGCCCAGCAGCAGTTCTCGGCGGCGCTGTCCGTCCCCAACTACACGGACCGCGCCAAGACGCTCATGACGCAAGGTGTCTGTCAGCTCAAGGCCGGCCAGCGCGCGGAGGCGGAACGCAGCCTCACGCAGGCCTACGAGATCGACGCGGGCAATCCGGTGATCGGCTACAACCTCGCTTCGATCCTCGTGCAGCGCGAAGAATGGACGCGCGCCCAGTTCTACATCCGACGCATCAACAACAGCCCATCGGCCAGCGCCGAAACGCTGTGGCTGGGTATCAAGATCGAGCGCCAACTCAACAACCGTGAGGCGGCTTCGCAACTGGGAGCCCAGTTGCAGCGCCGCTTCCCCCAGTCGCGTGAGGCGCTGGCTTTCGAGCGCGGAAATTTCAATGATTGAGCGGGCAAGTGAATTCGGGGCATCGGCAGCGGTGCCCCTGGTTGGTGGCGACAGCACGAACATGACCGCCGGCGACATGCTGCGCGAAGCAAGAGAGGCGCATGGCCTGCACATCGACGTGGTGGCCGCCGCGCTCAAGGTGACGCCACAGAAGCTCGCGGCCCTGGAGGCCGACGACATCGACGCGCTGCCCGATCCGGTGTTCGCCCGCGCGCTCGCAGCGAGCGTGTGCCGGGCGCTCCGGATCGATCCGGCGCCGGTGCTCGCCAAGTTGCCTGGCGCCCAGCGTCCGGCTCTGGCGGAAGCCGATCGCACCATGAGCAAGAGCCTGCGTTCTGCTTCGCCGCGCTCGGGCGGCGCGAGCGCGCTGCCGTCGCGCCCGCTGGTAATCGTCGTCATCCTGTTGTTGATCGGCGCTGCAGTGCTGTTCTGGCTGCCGCAGTCGCTCTTCGATCGCGTGAGCGAATCGGTCTCTCATCTGGTGCAGCACACCGCCTCCGATGAGCAGCCTGCCGCCCCGTCGAAGCCGGCGAGTCCGGCGCCGGCCGCGGTGACCGAAGCCGTTTCACCGGCTCCTCCAGTCGAGCCGCCTGCGGAGGCGGCACCCGTGGAGCCCGCGCCGGCGGCGGCCGCGCCTGTCCCCAGCAATGACCTGATCGTCTTCGTCGCACGCGATGACACCTGGATTTCCGTGAGCGAGCCCGGCGGCAAGCAATTGCTGCATCGCACCGTCAAGGCCGGTGAAACCGTGGGTCTGACCGGCACGCTTCCACTGTCGGTGGTCGTCGGCCGCGCGGCGGGCGTGCAGGTGCAGGTCCGGGGCAAGCCCTTCGACCTCGCGCCGCTCGCGCGCTCCGGGGGCGTGGCACGGTTCGAAGTCAAACCTTGAGCAGGACATCATGACCGATAGCGCCAGCAATTTGGGTTGCCTGCCGATCGAAGCCGCCGCCCCGAAGGCGCGGCGGTCCCGCCAGGCCAGCGTGACGTGGGGGGCCCGAACCGTCACGATCGGCGGCGATGCGCCGGTGCGCGTCCAGTCGATGACCAACACCGATACCGTCGATGCGATCGGCACCGCGATCCAGGTCAAGGAGCTGGCGATCGCCGGATCGGAACTGGTCCGCATCACCGTCAATACGCCCGAGGCGGCGGCGCAGGTGCCGTACATCCGCGAGCAACTCGATCGCATGGGCGTGGACGTTCCGCTGGTCGGCGATTTCCATTACAACGGCCATCGGCTGCTCACCGAGTACCCGGCCTGCGCCGAAGCGCTGAGCAAGTACCGCATCAATCCCGGCAACGTGGGCAAGGGCGACAAGCGCGACCGTCAGTTCGGCCAGATGATCGACGCCGCCATGCGGTGGAACAAGCCGGTGCGCATCGGCGTGAACTGGGGCAGCCTCGACCAGGAGCTGCTGGCGAGCCTGATGGACATCAACAGCCGGCGTGCCGCGCCCTGGGATGCCAAGCAGGTGATGTACGAGGCCCTGATCACGTCCGCGATCGAGTCCGCGAAGCTCGCCGAGTCGATGGGCATGGATGGCAACCAGATCATCCTGAGCTGCAAGGTGAGCGGCGTGCAGGACCTGATCTCCGTCTACCGGGAACTCGCCAAGCGCTGCGACTACGCCCTGCATCTCGGCCTGACCGAGGCCGGCATGGGCACGAAGGGCACGGTGGCTTCCGCGACTGCGCTGTCGATCCTGCTGCAGGAAGGCATCGGCGACACGATCCGCGTTTCGCTGACGCCGCAGCCCGGCGAGTCCCGCACGCAGGAAGTCGTCATCGCCAACGAGATCCTGCAGGCGCTCGGCTTGCGCGTGTTCGTGCCGAGCGTGACGGCCTGCCCCGGATGCGGTCGCACCACCAGCACGACCTTCCAGGAACTCGCCAAGCAGATCGACGACTACCTGCGCATGCAGATGCCGGTCTGGCGCACCCAATACCCGGGCGTGGAGACGATGAAGGTCGCCGTCATGGGCTGCATCGTCAATGGCCCGGGTGAAAGCAAGCACGCCGACATCGGCATCAGTCTTCCCGGCACCGGCGAAGCGCCCGCGGCGCCGGTCTTCATCGACGGCGAAAAGGCTCTCACGCTGCGCGGCGACGACATCGCGCGCGAGTTCCACAAGCTGGTCGAGAACTACGTTGAAAAACGCTTCGGCGGCGAGCATGCCGCACAAGCTGTCTGAGTACTGCATCCATGGCTGAAAAACTCAATGCCGTCAAAGGCATGAACGACATATTGCCGCCCGAGTCGGCGCGCTGGGAATGGCTCGAAGCCACCGTGCGCGAGGTGATGGCGCGCTTTGCCTATCGCAACGTCCGCACGCCGATCCTCGAACACACGGCGCTGTTCGTGCGCGGGATCGGCGAGGTGACCGACATCGTCGAGAAGGAGATGTATTCCTTCCACGACCGCTCGGACAAGTACGGCGACAACGACCACCTGACGCTTCGGCCGGAGAATACGGCGGGCCTCGTGCGCGCGGTGGTCGAGCACAACATGCTCTACGACGGCGGCAAGCGCCTCTGGTACATCGGCCCGATGTTCCGGCGCGAGAAGCCGCAGCGGGGGCGTTTCCGCCAGTTTCACCAGATCGGCGCGGAAGCCCTGGGCTTCGCCGGCCCCGATGTCGATGCCGAATTGATCCTGCTGGCCCATGCGCTCTGGAAAGCGATCGGCCTGACGGATGTTCGTCTCGAACTGAACAGCCTGGGCCAGCCGGCCGAGCGCGCGCAGCACCGGGCGCAACTGATTGCCCATTTCGAGCGCCACGCCGACCAGCTCGACGAAGACGCGAAGCGCCGGCTGCACAGCAATCCGCTGCGGATTCTCGACACCAAGAATCCGGCCATGAAGGAGATCGTGGAGTCCGCGCCCAGGCTGATGGACTTCCTCGGCGCCGAATCGCTGGCTCACTTCAATGGGCTGAAGGCCATCCTGGACGCCAACGGCATCGCCTACACGATCAATCCTCGCCTGGTCCGCGGGCTCGACTACTACAACCTCAGCGTGTTCGAGTTCGTGACGGATCGGCTGGGCTCGCAAGGAACGGTCTGCGCCGGCGGCCGCTATGACGATCTGATCGCGCAGATCGGCGGCAAGCCTGCCCCGGCCGTGGGCTGGGCCATCGGCGTCGAGCGGATCCTCGAGCTGGTGAAAGAGCAGGGCGCCGCCATCCCGGCTCCAGTGCCCGATGTCTACGCCGTCGTGCCGGACGCGGCTGCGATGCCCATCGCTCTGCGTACCTTGCAGCAACTGCGCGAAGCCGGCGTGCGCGCGCAGATGCATGCGGCCACCGTCGACGGTCTCGGAAGTTTCAAGTCGCAGTTCAAGAAGGCCGACGCCAGCGGCGCGAACTACGCCCTGATCTTCGGGACGGACGAACTCTCTCGCGGGGAAGTCATGGTGAAGGCGCTGCGCGACGGCACAGGCGCCCAGACGGCCCGCCCGCTGGCCGACGTGACCGCATGGGCTGCCACCCTACAATCCTCGGCTCCCAACAATTGATAGCGCATGGCCACCCATCTCGATCTCGAAGAACAGGAACAGCTCGACCAGCTCAAGCATTTCTGGAATACGTACGGCACCCTGATCACCTGGGTCGTGCTTCTCGTGGCCGGCGCCTTCGTGGCGTGGAACGGTTGGCAGTACTTCCAGCGCAACAAGGCGGCGCAGGCATCGGCGCTCTATGACGAAGTCGAGCGCAGCGCACAGGCCGGCGACACGGCTCGCATCGAGCGCGCGCTGGCCGATATGAAGGCGAAGTTCGCCGGCACCGCCTATGCGCAGCAGGCTGGCTTGCTCGCGGCCAGGTCGCTCTATGACAAGGGCAATGCCGAAGGCTCCCGCGCGGCGCTTGCGTGGGTGGCCGAGAACGCGGTCGATCCGGGCTACAAGATGGTCGCGAAGCTGCGGCTTGCCGGCGAATTGCTGGATGCCAAGTCCTACGACGAAGCGCTCAAGCAGCTTTCGGGCGACGTCCCCAAGGAATTCGAAGCGCTGGTGGCCGACCGCAAGGGCGACATCTACCTCGCGCAGGGCAAGCGCGAAGAGGCCAAGGCCGAATTTCAGAAGGCCTGGTCTGCCTTCGACACACGCACGGAATATCGCCGTCTCGTGGAGATCAAGCTCAACGCCGTTGGCGTCGATCCGAAGAGCCTGACGTCGCAGACCGGTGCCGCATCCCCCGCCAAGAACACACCATGAATTTCAAGCGTTATCTGCCTTCGGCGCGCGTTCTGCGCACAGGGTCCGCCGTGGTCCTGATTGCTGCGCTGGCGGCCTGCTCCGGGACGGCGCGTCCGAAGCCGGTCGAACTGCCCGCCAATGTGGCTGTCATGGGCGTCCGGCAAGCCTGGACCCTGCGAATTCCCGCGGTCAGTTTCCCGCTGTCGACCAATGTCAGCGGCGACAACGTCGCCGTGGCTTCGAGCGATGGCACCGTCGTCGTGATCGATTCGCGCGCGGGCCAGGAAGTCTGGCGCGGGAATGCGGGCGCTCCGCTGGTGGCGGGCGTCGGCAGCGACGGCACGCTGGTGGCGGTGATCACCGCCAGCAACGAACTGGTCGCGCTGCAAGGCGGCAAGGTGCTCTGGAAGCAGCGCCTGAGCGCCCAGGCCTTCACGCAGCCGCTGGTGGCGGGCCGCCGCGTCTTCGTCCAGACTGCCGATCGCACCACGAGCGCATGGGATGGCCAGAGCGGGCGCCGCTTGTGGTCGCAGCAGCGCAATGCAGAGAACCTGGTGCTCAAGAAGCCAGGCGTGTTGCTTGCCGTGGGCGACACCCTGGTCGCCGGCGTTGGCGGTCGACTGGTCGGCATCAATCCGGCCAACGGCACGAGCCGCTGGGAAGCGCCGATCGCCGCGCCGCGGGGCACGAACGATGTCGAGCGTCTGGTCGACCTGACCGGCACCGCAAGCCGCGTGGGCGACAGCGTCTGCGCGAGGGCCTATTCCGCCTCCGTGGGCTGTGTGGACACCGCTCGCGGTGCACTCGTCTGGACCAAGCCGGCGGCGGGCGCGGACGGCGTCGGCGGTGACGATCGCTTCGTGTACGGCACGGAGGACAACGGCACGGTCGTGGCCTGGCGCCGCGCGGATGGCGAGCGCGCATGGCAGCAGACGGATCTGCTCAAGTACCACATCCTCACCGCGCCGCTCGCGGTGGGGCGCTCGCTGGTCATCGGCGACGCGACCGGCCAGCTGCATTTCCTTTCGCGTGATGATGGCGCGGCGCTGAACCGCGTCACTCCGGATGGTTCGCCCATCGCTGCAACGCCGGTGATTTCCGGCAATACGGTCGTGGTCGTCACCCGCAACGGCGGCGTGTTCGGCTACCGGCCAGAATAATCTGATGAGAGGGCGCCTTCAATGAAGCCGGTCATCGCACTGGTCGGGCGTCCGAACGTCGGCAAGTCGACGCTGTTCAACCGCCTGACCCAAACGCGCGACGCCATCGTCGCGGACTTCGCCGGACTCACGCGCGACCGTCACTACGGCAATGGCCGACTGGGCAGGCACGAGTTCATCGTGATCGACACCGGCGGCTTCGAGCCCGATGCCGGCAGTGGCATCTTCAAGGAGATGGCCAAGCAGACGCGGCAGGCGGTCGCCGAGGCGGATGTCGTCATCTTCGTGGTCGATGCACGTGAAGGCCTTTCGGCCCAGGACCATGACATCGCCAACGAACTGCGCCGCCTCGGCAAGCCGTGTCTGCTCGTCGCCAACAAGGCCGAGGGGATGCAAGACAGCGCGAAGCTCGTCGACTTCTACGAGCTCGGGTTCGGCGAGGTGCATGGCATTTCGGCGGCGCACGGGCAGGGCATCCGCGGCCTGGTCGAGCTTGCGCTCGAGCCGCTCAATCTTCCGGAAGACGACGAGGATGAGGAAGAAGAGGCCAACAAGCCGGTCAAGTTGGCGGTGGCCGGTCGCCCGAACGTCGGCAAATCGACCCTGATCAATACCTGGCTCGGCGAGGAGCGACTGGTTGCCTTCGACATGCCCGGCACCACGCGCGACGCGATCATGGTGCCTTTCGAACGCAATGGTCAGCGCTTCGAGCTCATCGATACAGCCGGCCTGCGCCGCAAGGGCCGGGTGTTCGAGGCCATCGAGAAGTTCTCGGTGGTCAAGACGCTTCAGGCCATCGAGACTGCGAATGTCGTCCTGCTGCTGCTCGATGCAACGCAGGGCGTGACCGATCAGGATGCTCACATCGCAGGCTACATCCTCGAAAGTGGTCGCGCGGTGGTGATCGCGATCAACAAGTGGGATGCGGTGGACAGCTACCAGCGGGAGCAGATACAGCGTCAGATCGAGATCCGCTTGCCGTTCCTGAAATTTGCTGCGCTGCATTTCATCTCGGCGGCCAAGCGACAGGGGCTGGGTCCGCTTTGGCAATCGATCGTGCAGGCACACAAATCCGCGACGCGAAAGATGTCGACGCCGGTGCTGACGCGGCTGCTGCACGAAGCCGTGCAGTTCCAGGCCCCCAAGAAGTCGGGGATGTTCCGGCCGAAGATGCGCTATGCGCACCAGGGCGGCATGAACCCGCCGGTCATCGTGATCCACGGCAACTCGCTTGAGCACGTGACGGACGCCTACAAGCGCTTTCTCGAAGCGCGCTTCCGCAAGGAATTCGATCTCATCGGCACACCCTTGCGGATCGAGCTCAAGACCTCGCACAATCCGTTTGCTGACAAGGACGCCTGAGTGGCTGAGTGCCGAGCAAGAGACGCCTTTTTTTCGAAGGCCTTTTGCGCTTTTTTGCTGCGGCGCGGAATCGCTGTGTTAAGGTGACCGGCTCAACAACAACTCTTGAACACGGAGAATATCGTGAGCAATAAAGGGCAACTTCTACAAGACCCATTTCTGAACACGCTGCGCCGAGAGCACGTGCCGGTTTCGATCTACCTGGTCAACGGCATCAAGCTGCAGGGTCAGATTGAGTCTTTCGACCAGTACGTCGTGTTGCTTCGCAATACGGTGACCCAGATGGTCTACAAGCATGCCATCTCCACCATCGTGCCCGGGCGGGCCGTCAACTTCTCGGTCACCGAGAGCGACGACGCAGCAGCCTGAGCAGGCACGAAGCGCGGTGGACCACCCACCGCGCTTTTTCCATTTGATTCCGATTGTCTGAGCCAATCCCCCGGAAAGATGGCGCCGTCGTTCTCGTCGGCGTGGACTTTGGGCTGCCCCATTTCGACAGCGAACTCGAGGAACTGGGCCTGCTCGCGCAAACGGCCGGACTCGAGCCGGTTGCACGTCTCGTCTGCAAGCGCAAGGCGCCCGATGCCGCGCTGTTCGTGGGCAGCGGCAAGGCAGATGAAATCCGCGAACTTGCCGAGCTGTACCGCGCCAGCGAGGTCATCTTCGACCAGGCGCTGAGCCCGGCCCAGCAACGCAATCTGGAACGGCAGCTCGGCGTCGCGGTCTACGACCGCACCTTCCTCATCCTCGAGATCTTCGCGCAGCGTGCGCGCTCTCACGAGGGCAAGCTGCAGGTTGAGCTGGCGCGGCTGCAATACCTGAGCACGCGGCTCGTGCGCCGGTGGTCCCACCTCGAACGCCAGCGCGGGGGCATCGGCACGCGCGGTGGTCCTGGCGAGACGCAGATCGAACTCGACCGCCGCATGATCGGCGAGGCCATCAAGCGCACGCGAGAACGCCTCTCGAAGGTGCAGCGCCAGCGTGGCACCCAGCGCCGGCAGCGTGAACGGCGCGACACCTTCAACATCTCGCTGGTCGGGTACACGAACGCAGGGAAGTCGTCGCTGTTCAACGCGCTGGTCAAGGCGCGCGCCTATGCGGCCGATCAATTGTTTGCCACGCTGGACACGACCACGCGCCACCTGTACCTGGGCGACGCGAGCCGCAAGGTGTCGCTGTCCGACACCGTCGGCTTCATCCGGGAGTTGCCGCACGGCCTGATCGATGCCTTCAAGGCGACGCTACAGGAAGCGGTCGATGCCGACCTGCTGCTCCACGTGGTCGATGCCTCCAATCCCCATTTCCCGGAGCAGATGGCCGAAGTGCAGGCTGTGCTAAAGGACATCGGCGCCGACACCGTGCCCCAGCTCCTGGTGTTCAACAAGCTCGATGCCATCGAAGCGAACCGGCATCCGCTGCAGTTGTGCGACGAGATCAACGTCGACGGCGTGCAGGTGCCCCGGATCTTCCTCAGCGCCCGAACGGGCGAGGGGCTGCCGGCATTGCGCGCCGAACTGTCATTGCGCGCCCGCCCGGTGCCTGAGGACGGCATGACCCCAAGAGCTGGCGCCGAATTGCACGATGCCGCCAGTTGAATTGGGCACAATCAGCTTCACTGACTCAAGAACACCAACCGAATGAATGCAAAGCCAGTGTGGAAACGGTTTCACGGCATGTTCAATCTGAACGACGGCCGGTGGGGCCGTGGCGACGATTCCTCGTCCAACGGCGACCGTCCCGCCGCGAATCGGCCTGATGGCGAACCTCCGGCGCCGCCGCCTTCTGGCAACAACAATCGTCCGCGCGGACAGGGCCCCAATCAGGGCCCGCCGGATCTCGACGAACTCTGGCGCGATTTCAACCGCAAGCTCGGCGGCCTGTTCGGTGGCCGCGGCGGCGGCGATCGCCCGAACGGTGGCAACGGCGGCGGCCTCAAGCCCGACATGAAGAACGCGGGCTTCGGGATCGGCCTCGTGGCGGCGGTGGCCGTGCTGATCTGGCTCGGGACCGGCTTCTTCATCGTCAACGAAGGCCAGCAGGCGGTCATCACGCAGTTCGGCCGATACAAGTCGACCGTCGGCGCCGGCTTTAACTGGCGCCTGCCGTATCCGATCCAGCGCCACGAGGTCGTCGTGACCACGCAGATCCGATCCGCGGACGTCGGGCGCGACACCATCGTGCGCTCCACGGGCCTGCGCGAGTCGGCCATGCTGACCGAGGACGAGAACATCGTCGAGATCAAGTTTGCCGTCCAGTACCGGCTGAATGACGCGCGCGCCTTCCTCTACGAGAGCAAGGCGCCCGCCGATGCGGTGGTGCAGGTTGCCGAAACCGCGGTACGCGAAGTGGTCGGCAAGATGCGCATGGATGCGGCATTGGCGGACGAGCGCGACCAGATCGCCCCGCGCGTGCGCAACCTGATGCAGACGATCCTCGATCGCTACAAGGTTGGCGTGGAGATCGTCGGCATCAATCTCCAGCAGGGCGGTGTTCGTCCGCCCGAGCAGGTGCAGGCCGCGTTCGACGACGTGCTGAAGGCGGGCCAGGAGCGCGAGCGGACCAAGAACGAGGCCCAGGCCTATGCCAACGACGTCGTGCCGCGAGCCACCGGTACGGGCTCCCGCCTCAAGGAAGAGTCGGAAGCCTACAAGGCCCGGATCGTCGCGCAGGCGCAGGGTGACGCGCAGCGCTTCAGCTCGGTGCTGGCCGAATACCAGAAGGCGCCGCAGGTCACGCGCGACCGCATGTACACCGACGCGATGCAGCAGGTCTACAGCAGCACCACCAAGGTGATGGTCGATTCGAAGCAGAACTCGAACCTGCTCTATCTTCCGCTCGACAAGCTGATGCAGCTGTCCGCCCAGAACAATGCCGCCACGCCGTCCGATGCCGCGAGCCCCAACGTGGCCGGGACCGCGCCACCGCAGTCGTCTGTCATTCCGGTCGCGCCGGCTGACTCCCGGGCGCGCGATGGCCGCTCACGTGACCGCGACGTGCGCTGAGGACTGACCCCATGAACAGAATCGGATTCATCGTTTCCTCGATCCTCGTCCTGCTGGCGCTGGCAAGCTCGACGCTATTCGTGGTCGACCAGCGCCAGTTCGGCGTGGTCTACGCCCTGGGCCAGATCAAGGAAGTCATCACCGAGCCGGGCTTGAACTTCAAGCTTCCGCCGCCGTTCCAGAACGTGTCGTATATCGACAAGCGCCTCCTGACGCTGTCGAGCCTCGATCCCGAGCCCATGCTGACGGCCGAAAAGCAGCGCGTGGTGATCGACTGGTACGTGCGCTGGCGCATCACCAATCCGTCGGAATACATCCGCAACGTCGGCCTCGACGAGAACGCGGGTGCGGTGCAGCTCAACCGGGTGGTGCGCAATGCCTTCCAGGAAAACATCAACAAGCGCACCGTGCGCGACCTGATCTCGGTGCGCCGCGAGCAGTTGATGTCGGACGTCCAGCGCGAGGTGCTGGACGTGGTGAAGGGCGCGAAGCCCTGGGGCGTGGACATCATCGACGTCCGCATCACCCGCGTCGACTACGTTGAAGCCATCACCGAGTCCGTCTACCGCCGCATGGAGGCCGAGCGCAAGCGCGTGGCGAACGAGCTGCGTTCGACCGGTGTCGCCGAAGGCGAAAAGATCCGTGCCGATGCCGACCGCCAGCGCGAAGTGATCGTCGCCAACGCCTATCGCGATGCGCAGAAGATCAAGGGCGAGGGCGATGCCCGCGCCGCGAGCCTGTACGCCGATGCGTTCGGGCGTGATCCGCAGTTCGCGCTGTTCTACAGAAGCCTGGATGCCTACAAGCAGAGCTTCAACAAGAAGAGCGACGTGATGATCCTGGATCCGTCGTCCGACTTCTTCCGCTCGATGCAGAGCTCCGGTTCCACCTCGAACGCGCCGCGGCGCTGAGCCGGGGCTCGGGGTGGCTTCGGCCTGAAGTCGGTCATGGACTCCGATACGTTCTGGAATGCCATCGCGCTGGTGCTGGTGATCGAAGGACTGCTGCCGTTCTTCTCGCCCGGCGGATGGCGCAAGGGCTTCGGGCAGCTCATGCAGCTTCGGGATGGGCAGCTTCGGTTCTTCGGCCTTTGCAGCATTCTCCTGGGGCTGTTCCTGCTCTGGATCCTGGCCTGACTGGGTGCCGGTAGAATCCCGGTTTAACCACGCCCCCGATCCCCATGTCCGCCTGGGTCCTTCCGGATCACATTGCCGATGTGCTGCCCTCCGAGGCGCGCCACATCGAAGAACTTCGACGCCAGCTGCTCGATACCGCCCGTGCCTTCGGCTACGAGCTGGTGATGCCGCCGCTCCTGGAACATCTCGAGTCTCTGCTTTCGGGCACCGGCGAGGCGCTCGATCTCCAGACTTTCAAGTTGGTGGACCAGCTGTCCGGTCGCAGCATGGGCCTGCGGGCCGACACCACGCCGCAGGTCGCGCGCATCGATGCCCATCTTCTCAACCGGGCCGGCGTCACCCGGCTTTGCTATTGCGGTCCTGTTCTTCACACGCGGCCTGATCGTCCGCACGCAACCCGCGAGCCACTCCAATTCGGCGCCGAGATCTACGGCCATGCCGGCCTCGAAGCCGACACCGAGATCCTTCGTCTCGCGCTCGACTGCCTGAATGCTGCGGGCATCAGCGGCCGTGCGCAGGCCCCGGTGATCGTCGACATGGCTGACGCACGCATCGTGCGCTCGCTGTTCGCCGGCGTGCCCGTCGACGCCGCGGCGATCGCCCTGGTCCATGCCGCGCTGGCCGCCAAGGACGCCAGCGGCCTTCGGGAACTCACCGCCGACTTCCCTGCGCAGTCGCGCGAAGGCCTGCGTGCGCTCGTTCAGCTGTACGGCGACGTCGCCGTGCTCGACGAGGCCGCCAAGGTTCTGCCCGACATCGCCGGCGTGCGGGCGGCGCTGTCCGATCTCCGCCAGCTCGCGGGCCGGATCGACGGCGCTAAGGTCAGCTTCGACCTCGCCGATCTCCGCGGCTACGCCTACTACAGCGGCATGCGCTTCGGCATCTACACCAGCGGCGCCAGCGACGCGCTGGTACGTGGAGGGCGCTACGACGAGGTCGGCGCCGTGTTCGGCCGCAACCGCCCGGCAGTCGGCTTCAGCCTCGACGTGCGCGAGCTGGTGGGCGTCCTGCCTGCCCAGCCGCTGCGCGCCGCGATCCGTGCGCCCTGGAGCGATGCGGAGGCCCTGAACAAGACCATCGCCGCACTGCGCGGCCAAGGTGAAACCGTCGTGTGCGTGCTGCCCGGCCACGACAGCGAAATCGACGAATTCCATTGCGACCGCGAGCTCGTCGAGCACAACGGCCAATGGCGCGTGCAAGCCATCTGAATCCTCTGAAGCGAAACATCATGAGCGTAACCACCGGAAGAAACGTGGTCGTCGTCGGCACCCAATGGGGCGACGAGGGCAAGGGCAAGTTGGTCGACTGGCTGACCGAAAGCGCGCAGGGCGTCGTGCGATTCCAGGGAGGCCACAACGCGGGCCACACGCTGGTCATCAATGGTGTGAAGACCGCTCTGCATCTGATCCCGAGCGGCATCATGCGTCCGGGCGTCAAGTGCTACATCGGCAACGGTGTGGTGCTCTCGGCGGCCAAGCTGTTCGAGGAGATCGAGGGCCTCGAGAAGGCCGGCGTCGAGGTGCGCTCGCGCCTTCGCATCAGCGAGGCTTGCCCGTTGATCCTGCCTTTCCATGCGGCGCTCGACATCGCGCGTGAGGCGTACCGCGAAAAGGGCGGCATCGAGAAGATCGGTACCACCGGCCGCGGCATCGGCCCGGCCTACGAGGACAAGATCGCGCGCCGCGCGCTGCGGGTGCAGGACCTGAAGCATCCCGAGCGTTTCGCGAGCAAGCTCAAGATCCTGCTCGAACTGCACAACCACGTGCTCACGCAAGTGCTGGGTTCGGCCCCGATCGAGTTCGATGCCGTCTACGACGAGGCCATGCGCCACGCCGAATTGCTCAAGCCGATGATGGCCGACGTGTCGCGCGAACTCAATGACGCGCATCGCGACGGCGCGAACCTGCTGTTCGAAGGCGCGCAGGGAACGCTGCTCGACGTCGACCATGGCACCTATCCGTACGTCACGTCGAGCAACTGCGTGGCCGGCAATGCCGCAGCCGGATCGGGCGTCGGCCCGGGCATGCTGCACTACGTGCTCGGTATTACCAAGGCGTACTGCACGCGTGTCGGCGGCGGTCCGTTCCCGACCGAACTCGAATGGGACAAGCCGGGCACCGTGGGTTATCACCTGAGCACCGTCGGCGCCGAGAAGGGCGTGACCACCGGCCGCAGCCGCCGTTGCGGCTGGTTCGATGCGGCGCTGCTCAAGCGCTCGGCCCAGGTCAACGGCCTGAGCGGCCTGTGCATCACCAAGCTCGACGTGCTGGACGGCCTCGAGGAATTGCAGCTGTGCACGGGCTACATGCTCGACGGCGAATACACCGACATCCTGCCCATGGGCGCGGACGAGATCGAGCGCTGCACCCCGGTCTACGAGACGCTCGAAGGCTGGACCGAAAGCACCGTGGGTGTCACGCAGTACGACAAGCTGCCGATCGCCGCGCGGCTCTATCTGCAGCGCATCGAGCAGGTAACTGGCGTGCCGATCCACATGGTCTCCACCAGCCCTGACCGTGATCACACGATCATGATGCGCCATCCCTATCTCGCAGACTGACCCACCCGCAGGAGACGAACTTTCATGTTGACCGAAGACGGCAAGCATCTCTACGTTAGCTACGACGAGTACCACAACCTGATCGAGAAACTCGCGATCAAGGTGTACCAGTCAGGCTGGCAGTTCGACACCATCCTCTGCCTGGCGCGCGGCGGCATGCGGCCGGGCGATGTGCTCTCGCGCATCTTCGACAAGCCCCTCGCGATCATGTCGACCAGTTCTTACCGGGCGGACGCCGGCACGGTGCAGGGGCACCTCGACATCGCGCGCTACATCACCACGCCCAAGGGCGAGATCGCGGGCAAGGTGCTGCTGGTCGATGACCTCGCGGATTCGGGCCACACGCTGCACGCGGTGGTCGAGATGCTCAAGAGCAGCTACAAGCCGATCACCGAGCTGCGCAGTGCGGTGCTCTGGACCAAGGCGCTGTCGACCTTCACGCCCGACTATTCGGTCGAGTTCCTGTCGACGAATCCCTGGATCCATCAACCTTTCGAAGGCTACGATTCCCTCGGCGCCGAGAAGCTCCTGGAGAAGTGGTCGGTGTAGGGGTTCGCCCCCAGCCTCGCCCACTTCGTGTGGCTCGGACACCCCCTTCCGGGGGCAATACCGGCGGCCCGGCCAAGCCGGTTCCGCGGTATTTCCAGAACGGGCCTCGCATTGCTCGCCGAAGCCCACGCGCCTTCCGAATCGGCAGCGCGCAGCGCGCCTGTTCGTGGGCCGCCGCGGAACCGGCTTCGCCGGGCCGCAGGGCGGCGCCCCCTTGAGGGGGGAGGCGGCCACACGAAGTGGGCAAGCAACGGGGGTGGGCTACATTGCAAACATGCCAAAGCCCATCACCGACCTGATCCACCATCCCTATGTGCCTCCCGCGAAATTCGGCTCGCCCCAAGTGGGCGTATACAAGGCGTCGACCGTGTTCTTCGCGGATGTCGCCGCGATGCGCGCGCGGGACTGGAAAACCAAGGCGGGATACACCTACGGCCTCCACGGCACGCCGACCACGTTCACGCTCGAGGAGCGGCTCGCCACGCTGGAGGGAGGCACCGAGTGCCTGCTGGTGCCCAGCGGTCTTGCCGCCATCGCGCTGGTCTCGTTCGCGCTGCTGAAGACCGGCGACGAGGTCCTGATCCCCGACAACGCCTACGGACCGAACAAGGCATTGGCCAACGGCGAGCTTGCCAACTTCGGCATCACGCACAAGCTGTACGACGCGATGAATCCCGCGGATCTCGCGGCCAAGTTCTCGGAGCGCACCAAGCTGGTCTGGGTCGAGGCGGCAGGGTCGGTCACCATGGAGTTTCCGGATCTGCCCGCGCTGGCCAAGGTCTGCCGCACCCGGGGCGTCATCGTCGCGCTCGACAACACCTGGGGTGCGGGCCTGGCCTTCGCGCCGTTCGACTTCAACGGAAGCGGGCAGGGCGTCGACATCTCGATCCAGGCGCTCACCAAGTACCCCAGTGGTGGCGGCGACGTGCTGATGGGCAGCGTGACGACGCGCGACGAACGCCTGCATCGCGCAATCAAGCTCACGCACATGCGCATGGGCTACGGCATCGGCGTGGGGGATGTCGAGACGGTGCTGCGTTCGCTCCCCAGCATCGCCCTGCGCTACGCGGCGCATGACCGCAGCGCACGCGAACTGGCCCTTTGGCTGGAGGACCGCGCGGAGATCGCGCAGGTGCTCCACCCTGCGCTGGAAAGCTCGCCCGGACATGCCAACTGGCTGCGGCTCTGCGGCACGACCGATCTGGCCGCCGGACTCTTCTCGGTGGTTTTCGATTCGCGCTACGGCACCGAACAGGTCGACCGCTTTTGCGACAGCCTGTCGCTTTTCAAGCTCGGCTACTCGTGGGGCGGACCGATCAGCCTGGTCGTGCCTTACGACATCGGTCTCATGCGCGACCCGGGCGTCGCGCACTGGCCGCACAAGGGCACGCTGGTGCGTTTCTCGATCGGCCTGGAAGACGTCGACGACCTTCGCGCCGATCTCGAACAGGCCCTTGCGGTGCTCTGAAGGCGGGCTGTTATCGCGTACAGTCCGACGAAGCGCAGTTACCGTGACTGCCGGACCTTGAAGGAGAGGCTGTGGCAACACCCAACTATGGCTACGAGAAGCGTCAAAGGGAACTGGCGAAGAAGAAGAAGAAGGAAGACAAGGCTCGGGAGAAGGCCCAGCGCAAGCTCTCGCCCAGCAGCGACGGGCTGGCGCCGGGCGATCCGGAGACAGATGTGGCCTCGCTCGAACACGATCCGCCGACCATTCCCGTGCTTCCCACCAAGAACGGCTGAGTCGGCCGGTTTCGACCAGAAATAAAGCCGCCGCGGTCCCCGGGCCGCGGCGGCTTTGTTTCTTGGCGACTCACTTGGGCAGCATCTTGCGCAGCGGTGGCCAGACGTTGTCCAGCATGCGCGGCTGCGCTGCTGCGGTCGGGTGGATGCGATCGGTCTGGAAGAGCATCGCCGCGTCGGGTCCGTCCGCCACTCCCTTCAAGAGAAACGGCACCACCGAGGTCTTTGCCGTGCCGGCCACCTTGGGGAAGATCGCCTCGAAGCGCCGCGTGTAGTCGCTGCCATAGTTGGGCGGCACCTGGATGCCGACGATCAGCACCTGCGCGCCCGCGGCCTGCGCGGACTTGGCCATCTGAAGCAGGTTGTCCTCGGTGCTCGTGAGCGACAGGCCGCGCAGCGCGTCGTTGGCGCCCAGCTCGAGCACCACGTGCGTCGGCTGGTGCTGCGACAGCAGCCCGGGCAGCCGGGAACGACCGCCGGCGGTGGTGTCGCCGCTGATGCTGGCGTTGACCACCGTTGCCGGAATCTTTTGTTCCGCGAGGCGCTTCTCGAGCAGCGGCACCCAGCCGTCGCCGCGCCGGAGCCCGTATTCGGCCGAAAGCGAGTCGCCGAGCACCAGGATCACCGGCGGCTTACCCGTGGCCGCCATGGCGGAAATCGAAAACCATGCGCCTGAGCCGCTCAAGATAAAGTGACGTCGATTCACAACGCGAAACCTTTCAATGTCCTCAATCCAAACCGATGGCGCATCCGACGTCATCGTTGCCGTCGAGCATGTCTTCAAGTCCGTCACGGATTCCACCGGAACGCTGGACATCCTGCGCGACATCGACTTCACGCTCGGCGCGAGGGAAACCGCCGCCATCGTCGGCGCATCGGGATCGGGAAAGAGCACCTTGCTGTCGATCGTCGCAGGGCTGGACACGCCCACCCGAGGTACCGTGAAGCTCGCCGGGGAAGACCTGTTCGCCATCGACGAAGACGAACGTGCGGCCCTGCGCGCCCAGAAGGTCGGCTTCGTTTTCCAGAGTTTCCAGCTGCTCGGCAACCTGAGCGCGCTCGAAAACGTGATGCTGCCACTCGAACTGGCCGACCGCAAGGATGCCCGGAAGACCGCGACCGAAATGCTCGAGCGCGTCGGCCTCGGCCAGCGCCTCGGTCACTACCCGAAGGTGCTGTCGGGGGGCGAGCAACAGCGGGTGGCGCTTGCGCGTGCCTTCGTGGTGCAGCCGCAGCTCCTGCTGGCGGACGAACCCACCGGCAGCCTCGACTTCGCGACCGGCGAGCAGGTGATGGAGCTCATGTTCGACCTCAACCGCGAACTCGGCACCACACTCGTGCTCGTCACGCACGACCGCAGCATCGCGGCCCGCTGCGACCGCCGGATCACCATCGAGGCCGGCCGCGTCGCCGCCGAGGAGCGCAGCAGCGTCTGAACGCATGAATCTGGCGCGGGCCAGGCCAGGAATCCCGCGGAACCGGCTCCGCCGGGCCGCTGGGATTGCCCCCCTCCCGCCGAAGGCGAGAGAGGGGGGAGCCGCGAAGCGGCATGGGGGGTGTTTGTGATAATCCACCGGATGTCTTCCCCCAAAGTGATCTTCGGCTTCCACGCCGTGGGCGTGCGCATCAAGACCGCGCCGAAATCCGTGATCGAAGTGCTCTTCGATGCCAGCCGGCGCGATGCGCGCATGCGGCAGTTCATCGCGCGTGCGCAGGAGGCCGGGGTCCGGCTGATCGAGGCCGACGGCGTGCGCCTGGCCAAGCTCGCCGGCAGCCATGGCCATCAGGGCGTGGCGGCGCGCGTGGAGCCCATTGCCCAGACGCATTCGCTCGACGAACTGCTTGAAGGCCTCGAAGCCGCCGGCACGATGCCGCTGCTGCTGGTGCTCGACGGCGTGACCGATCCCCACAACCTCGGTGCCTGCCTGCGCGTGGCCGATGGGGCCGGCGCGCATGCGGTCATCGCGCCCAAGGACCATGCGGCCGGCATCAACGCCACGGTCGCCAAGGTCGCCAGCGGCGCGGCAGAGACGATGCCGTACTTCATGGTCACCAACCTCGCCCGCACGCTCAATGAGCTCAAGGAGCGCAACATCTGGTGCGTCGGCACCAGCGACGATGCGCCTGGCACGCTCTACCAGTGCGACCTCAAGCGCCCGCTCGCGCTCGTGCTGGGGGCTGAAGGCGAGGGCATGCGCCAGCTCACCCGCAAGACCTGCGACGAACTGGTGAGCATCCCGATGGCGGGCGCGGTCGAGAGCCTCAACGTGTCGGTCGCAAGCGGCGTGTGCCTCTACGAGGCCATGCGCCAGCGGATCGCCTGAGGCGGCTTCGCCCATGCAGCCCGCACTGACCTACGACCCGAACCCCTCCGCGCCGCGATGGCGCCTGCCGGCGGGCGCCTGCGATGCGCACGTGCATGTGTTCGGGCCGGCGGCACGCTTTCCCTTTGCGCAAGACCGCGGCTTCACACCCGGGGATGCGCCGAAGGAAGCGCTTTTTGCCCTGCATCGCAAACTGGGCATCGAGCGCTGCGTCATCGTCCAATCGCTCTGCCATGGGCTGGACAACCGCGTGGTCGAAGACGCCATCGCCGCAGGCGGTGGCAACTACCTGGGTGTGGCGCTGCTGCCGCTCGGTGTGAGCGACGACGAGCTCGAACGCCTCGCGGGTGCCGGCTTTCGCGGCGTGCGCTTCAACTTCGCGAAGGCGCCCAACCCGGCCTTCGACGTGGAGCGCGTCGTCGCCTTCACGCGGCGGCTCGAGCCGCTCGGCATGCACCTCCAGGTGCATTTCGAACGCGGACTGGTCCGTGAGCTGGCCTCGCCGCTGGCGAAGAGCGCGGTGCCGGTCGTCGTCGACCACATGGCGCGGGTGGACGCGGCGCAGGGGCTGGCGCAACCCGACTTCATCGCTCTGCACGCGCTCATGAAGAACCCGTTGTTCCGCGTCAAGCTCAGCGGCATCGACCGCATCACCCACGACGCGGGGCGCAACGGCTACCGGGACGGCATCGCCATCGCGCACCGTCTGCTGCAGGACTTTCCGGAGCGCTGCTTCTGGGGCACGGACTGGCCGCATCCCCTGCACGACCATGTGCCGGACGACGCCACGCTGGTGGATGCGCTGGCGCAGATCGCGCCCGACGCCGCGCTGCGCGAGCAGCTGCTGGTTCACAACCCGCAGCGCTTCTACCGATTCGTCGCGTAACCGGGCTTGGCTACAGAAGCGCGAAGAAGCGCATCACCACCTGCGCCGGATGCCGCACGCCGACGCCGACGAACATGCGATCGTTGATCCAGGCCAGCGCCTTCGACGACGTCTCGAAGCGCGGGTTGCAGCGGAAATAGACCTGCGCCGGATCGACCGGCTCGCCGCGCAGCAGCTTCGCCATCACATCGGCGGGCGCCGCGCGCACCGCATGGTTCTGCACGTAGATCAGGTCCCCGGCATCGGTCTCCAGGCCGTAGCGCGCATCGAGCTCGGACAGCGTGTCGCTCACGATGAGCTGGAAATCGGTGCCGCCCGGCAGCACGCGGGCCGTCCAGCCGTTGCCGCGCGCCTGGCCGCCGGTGATCGGCACCAGCCGGCGCATGCCGCGCGCGCCCTGGCTGAGCACCTGGGGCTTGCCGACGTCGACTTCCAGGTCGGCGAAGTGGTCGAGGGAGGGCGGGGCGAGCGGATCGGTGCTGGTCATCCCTTCATTCCTCCGCGCTGGCCTGGTCGAGCATCGCGATGACGTCGGCATCGAGCTTCAACTGCACCGCCGCAGCCAGCTCGCCCAGTTGTTCGATCGAGGTGGCGCTGGCGATCGGGGCGGTGACCGAGGGCCGCGCGATCTGCCAGGCCAGCGCGATCTGGCCCGGCTTCGCACCGGTCGCCTTGGCGGCCTGGTCGAGCGCATCGAGGATGCGCAGCCCGCGCGGGTTGAGGTACTTCTTCGTCGTGCTGGCGCCGCGCGCGCTCTTGGCCGCGTCGGCCTCGGTGCGGTACTTGCCGGTGAGGAAGCCTGCCGCCAGCGCGTAGAAGTTGATCACGCCGACGCCGCGCGCCAGGCACAGCGGCTCCAGCTCCTTTTCGAACACCGCACGGTCGTAGAGGTTGTAGAGCGGCTGGAGGCTCTCGTAGCGGGGCAGTCCCGCCTTCTCGGCGACGTCGAGCGCCTCGGCCAGGCGCGCCGCGGTGAAGTTCGATGCACCGATCGCGCGCACCTTGCCAGCCTTGATCAACTCCGCGAATGTGGCGGCGGTTTCCGCCAGCGGCGTGTCCGGATCGTCGTCGTGCGACTGGTAGAGATCGATGTGATCGCACTTCAGCCGGCGCAGCGAAGCGTCCACCGCCTCACGGATGTAGGCCGGCGAGAGCCCCTGCTTGCCTTCACCCATCGGCTTGCCGACCTTGGTTGCGAGCACCACGCGGTTGCGCTTGCCGGTCTGCTGGAGCCATTTGCCGATAAGGGTCTCGGACTCGCCGCCGGTGTGGCCGGGCACCCAGCGCGAATACACATCGGCGGTGTCCACGAAGTTGAAGCCCGCGTCCAGCCAGGCATCGAGGAGGCGGAAGGACATGGCCTCGTCGGCGGTCCAGCCGAACACGTTGCCGCCGAAAGCGAGCGGGGAAACCTGCAGGCCGGAGCGGCCGAGAGTGCGCAGTTGCATGGATCGATTCCTTGGTGGAGGTTCAGACAAAGCCCACGGCGCCGAGCAGGGCCCCGGCGCCGAGAAGCCACAGGAGATGGGTGCGGGTGCGCCACACGATCAAGGCGGCGGCGCCAGTGAGCAGCCACAGGTGCCAGGCGGGCGTGTCGCCCGAATGGTTGCCGGATGCGAGCACCCAGCCAGTCGCGACCAGCAGGCCCACCACCACGGGCGCCATGCCCTGCTTGAAGGCCCGCACGCCGCGCCTGGTGCGATTGCGGTGGCCCCAGCGCGTCGCGAAGTAGGTGAGGGTGGTGCTCGGCAACATGATGCCGACCATCGTTGCCGTGAGCCCGAGCAGGCCCGTCAGCCACGCGTGCGGGCCGGCGCCGATGCCGCCGCCAGCGTTGAGCCCGACATTCCATCCCATCAACGCGACGAACAGCACGTTCGGCCCGGGGGCCGCCTGCGCGATCGCCACCGACGAACTGAACTGCGCATCCGTGAGCCAGCCGTGCTGCGCGACCAGGTAGCGGTGCATGTCGGGCACCGTGGTGATCGCGCCGCTGATCGAGAGCAGCGAGAGCAGCATGTACTGCGCGAAGAGCGCCAGCCAGTCGTGCCAGTGCATCGTGATCGTCACAGGAGCACCTCCGTGCGTCGCACTGCGGTGCAAGCCTCCTTCGGAGCGGCGGGACGGAGGCTCATGGTTCCAGCCTCCACCACGTCCACACGCACGCCACCCCGCCCACGACGATCAGGACCCAGCCGAGCGGCACGCGCACCAGCGCGATGGCCGCGAACACCAGCACCACGATGCCGAGGCACACTGTGAAACCCAGAGGATGTCTTCGCAGCGCCGGGATCAGCTTGATCCCGGTCGCGGCGATCAGCCCGCCGGCCACCGCGCCCATGCCGCGCAGCGCGCCCGCCACCTGCGGATTGCCGGCGTAGTGGGCGTAGAGCACCGCGAGCACGAGGATCACACCCAGGGGCACCGTCAGCATTCCCGCGACCGCGGCGATCGCGCCGCGAAGGCCGAAGTGGCGGTCGCCGATCATCAGCGCGAGGTTCACAACGTTCGGCCCCGGCAGCACCTGTGCCACGGCCCAGTCCTCGAGGAATTCGTCGGGGGTGAGCCAGCGCTTCTTCTCGACCATCTCGCGCTGCACGACGGCCAGCACGCCGCCGAAGCCCTGCAGGGCCAGCCAGGTGAAGGACAGGAAGAGGTCGCGAACGGACTGGGGACGCGGCCGGTCGCTCGCCGGTTCCGCAGGGTGGAGGGCCTGGTGCATCGCCGGCGATTATGCTCGGCGGTTTCGCGGCGCGCTGGCCTCCAAACGCTGCGACACTGCGCGCATGAAAGCCCTGCGCGCGCTATTCGACCTCTGCAAGCAGTCCTTCGAGTCCTGGCGGGCGGACTACGCCCCGAGCATGGGGGCGGCGCTGGCCTACTACACGGTGTTTTCGCTGGCCCCGCTGATCCTGATCGTGATCTCGGTGGTCGGGCTGGTGTTCGGCCGCGACGAGGCGCGCGGCGAGATCATGGAGCAGATCTCCGGCCTCATGGGGGCCGACGGTGCGCGTGCGGTGCAGGTGATGCTGGAGCATCTCAACCGGCCGGCGCAGGGCGTCGTCGCGACGGTGGCCGGCATCGGGCTGTTGATCGTCGGCGCGACGACCGTCTTCGGCGAGCTGCAGGACGCCTTTGACCGGATCTGGCGCGCGCCCGCCCGCGACGACACCAACGGTCTGCTGAACCTCGTGCGCACGCGGCTGCTGTCGTTCAGCATGATCATGGGCATCGGCTTCCTGCTGATCGTCTCGCTCATCGTCAATGCGGCGCTCGCCGCGCTCGGCGAGTGGTGGGCGCCGTACTTCGGCGGCTGGGCGCACGTCGCGCAGAACGTGAATTCCGCCTTCGGCTTCGCGATCGTGACCGTGGGCTTCGCGATGATCTTCAAGATCATGCCGCGCGTGAGCGTGCAATGGCGCGACGTGTGGATCGGCGCCGCGGTCACTGCGGTGCTCTTCGTCATCGGCAAGTACCTGATCGGCCTGTACATCGGCAAGACCGGCGTGGCGTCGGGCTACGGCGCGGCCGGGTCGCTGGTGGTGGTGCTGGTATGGGTGTACTACTCGGCGCAGATCTTCCTGCTCGGCGTGGAGTTCACCTGGGTCTATGCGCACGAGTACGGATCGCTCAAGGGCCGTCCGCGCCCGAGCGCCCATCTGTCGCCGATGCGTTCGGACGGGGCAGACGGCACGGACGCCGCCGTTCAGCCCGCGAAGCCGCCGCCGTCGAGGTAGGCCTGCTCCTCGGGCGTCGTGCTCCGCCCGAGCATCCTGTTGCGATGCGGAAAGCGGCCGAAGCGGGCGATGAGGTCGCGATGCAGCACCGCGAAGCGCTGTGTGTTGGCGTCGAGTTCGGCGTTGAGCGCGACCGAACGCTCCTGCTCGGCCAACGACTCGGAATGCATGAAGGGCAGGTAGAAGAACGGCCGGAGGGGCGGATCGACCCGCCGGTCGTGCCCGGCGTCGATCGCCGCGCGCGCGATCGCCAGCGCCTTGCCGTCGGTCGCGAACATGTGCCCGCTGCCGCGCCATGCATTGCGCGGGAACTGGTCGAGCAGCACTATCAGCGCGAGCGCGCCTTCTGCATCGGCGGCCCATGCATCGAGTGCGCCAGTTGCTGCCGCATGGTGCGCGTCCTCGAAGCGTGACTTGAATTCGGCGTCGAAGGCGTCGTTCTTGTCGAACCAGCGGGAAGGGCCCGCTTCCTGCCAGAAACGGACGACATCGTGGGCGGTCGGGAGGGCTTTCATGGGGCACGGATGATGCCATTGCGGCATCGAATTCGAGTCAATGGCCGACAGCGTGCGGCCGCGATTCCCCCTAGGCTGGCTGTTTGCCAACCAAGGAGATCGCATATGACAAGACGCCATGGCTTCCCCCTTCGCATGCTCGTGGTGACCGGCATCGCGACCGCCGCCCTCGTGGGTTGCGGAATGATGTCCAGATCCAACACAGTGGCCTTCAGCGGCGCCATGAACGCGGCCAGCGAAGTGCCTCCCAACATGACGCGCGGCAGCGGTATGGCCGAGGCGACGCTGAACAAGGAGACGAACGTCCTGAAGTACAAGATCACCTACGACGGCCTGAGCGGTCCGGCCACCGCCGCGCACTTCCACGGCCCGGCCCCGGCCGGCGCGAATGCGTCCGTGGTGGTGCCGTTCACCAATGCCTCGAGCCCGATCGAGGGCACCGCGACACTGACCCCCGCGCAGGCCGCCGACCTGATGGCCGGCCGGTGGTACGCCAATGTCCACACCGCCGCGAACCCGGGCGGCGAGATCCGCGGCCAGATGCTGCCGAAGATGTAGCGCCTCGGAGGCGGAGCGCGGCCGCTCTGGTGTCCAATGGCGCCATGGCCACGAAGAAAAAATCCTCTTCCTCCGCATCCACCGCCGCCTCCGTCCGTCCCGGATCCAGCTTCGACTTCGCCACCGTCAAGAAGGCGCTGGTCCTTCAGGGCGGCGGCGCGCTTGGCGCGTACCAGGCCGGGGTCTATGCGGGCGTCTTCGAGCGACACAAGACCCTCGACTGGGTGGCCGGCGTATCGATCGGGGCGATCAACGCCGCGCTGATCGCCGGCAATGCGCCCGAGATGCGCGTGCAGCGGCTGCGCGAGTTCTGGGACCTGGTCTCGTCCGGCCCGGCGCAGCGCATGCCGGCGTGGTGGGCGATCGACCGTTCCTCGTTCAACCAGTGGAGTGCGACGTCTGCCGCTGTGCTCGGGGTGCCGGGCTTCTTCGAGCCGCGTCGTTCGCCGTCGCTGCTGCTCGGCGGTGCGGCGCCCCTGCTGAGCTACTACGACACCGCGCCGCTCAAATCGACGCTGGAGCGGCTGGTTGACTTCGACCGCATCAACCATGACGGTGTGCGGTTCAGCGTCGGCGCGGTCAACGTGCGCACCGGCAACTCCATCTATTTCGACAACCGGACCCAGCGCATCGGCCCCGAGCACATCATGGCCAGCGGCGCGCTGCCGCCGGGCTTCGCACCGGTGCACATCGACGGCGAGGACTACTGGGACGGTGGCATCGTCTCCAACACCCCGCTGCAGTACGTGCTCGACGCACATCCGCGCAGCGAGCCGTTGATGGTGCTGCAGGTCGATCTCTTCAGCGCGCGCGGCGGGATGCCCCGCACGATCGGCGAGACCATGGAGCGGCAGAAGGACATCACGTATTCGAGCCGCACCCGCATGAACACCGATGCAATGGCCTCGAACATGAACCTGGAGCAAGCCCTCGTGGACCTGCTGGACAAGTTGCCCCCGACACTTCGCAAGGACCCGAGCGTGATCTCGCTGTGCGCGGCGCTCTCGCACAAGCCGATCGAGATCGTGCACCTGATCTACCGAGACAAGCCTTACGAGCTCGAATCCAAGGACTACGAGTTCTCGCGCGCCTCGGTCGACGAGCACTGGGACGCGGGCCTGCGCGACATCCGCAACACGCTGGATCACCCGGACTGGCTGGTGAGCGCCTCGCAGACCAACGGCGTCACCACCTTCGACCTGACCGAGCCGAACGCACGGCGCGTGCGCCGGCCGCTGAAGCTGCCCGAGATTCCCGCCGCCGAGTAGGGCCGGGGCGGCATGCAGATCAGGTTCGTTTAAGCCGCCGGCGTCACGCTGGCACTGCGGGCATGCGGATTGCACGCCCCTGTTTCAACCCCCGTCACCCAGAGGATTCGCCATGCAACTCAAGGACAAGGTCGCTTTCATCACCGGCTCGGCCAGCGGTATCGGCAAGGAAATCGCCGTCCTGTTCGCGCAGGAAGGCGCGAAGATCGTCATCGCCGACCTGAACAAGGAGGCGGCCGACGCGACCGCGGCCGAACTCGAGTCCACCGGCGCGCAGGCGATCGGCGTGGGCGTCGACGTCACCAGCGAGGAACAGGTCGACGCGTCGGTCGCCGATGCGGTGAAGGCTTTCGGCGGCATCGACATCCTGGTGAGCAACGCCGGCATCCAGATCGTGCATCCCGTCGAGGAATTCAGCTTCGCGGACTGGAAGAAGATGCTGGCGATCCATCTCGATGGTGCCTTCCTCACCACGAAGGCCTGCCTCAAGCACATGTACGCGCAGGGCCGCGGGGGCAGCGTGATCTACATGGGCTCGGTGCATTCGAAGGAAGCCTCGCTGCTCAAGGCGCCGTACGTCACCGCCAAGCACGGGCTGATCGGCCTCGCGAAGACGGTGGCCAAGGAAGGCGCGAAGCACGGCGTGCGCGCCAACGTCATCTGCCCCGGATTCGTGCGCACCCCGCTGGTGGAAAAGCAGATCCCCGAGCAGGCGAAGACCCTCGGCATCACCGAGGAGCAGGTGGTCAAGAACGTGATGCTCAAGGAGACGGTGGATGGCGAATTCACCACCACCGACGACGTGGCGCGCGTCGCGCTGCTGTTCGCGGCCTTCCCGACCAACGCGCTCACCGGCCAGTCGCTGGTGGTGAGCCACGGCTGGTTCATGCAGTGAACGCCACCCGGTAGATACACGGTGATCGGCCCGCTCAAGACGCCATGGAACTTCGACAGCTGCGCTACTTCGTGAAGGTCTGCGAACTGCGCAGCATGGGCCGCGCGGCGCTGGACCTGGGCCTCGCGACCTCGGCGCTGAGCCAGCAGATCAGCCGCCTCGAAGGCGAGCTCTCCACGCGACTCCTGCAGCGCAGCTCGACCGGCGTCACGCCGACCGACGCGGGCATCGCGTTTCTCCAGCAGGCGCACCTCACGCTGCGGCATGCCGACGAAGCGGTGCGCGCCGCGCAGCAGGCGCGGCTGTCGGGCCACGTCAGCATCGGGCTGCCGCCGACCACGTCCTCGGTCCTCGGCGTGCCGCTGATGCAGGCGATGCGCGAACGCTATCCGGAAGTCCGGCTGCATCTGGTCGAAGCACTGTCGGGACATCTGGCGGGGATGCTCAATGCCCGCCAGCTCGATCTCGCGGTGCTGTTCCAGACCGATGTGGCGCGGCGCTGGAGCCTGCTGCCCCTGCTGGACGAAAAGCTCTTCGTCATCGGCCGCAGGGACTTGCCCGGCCTGCCGTCCGGCCGCCAGGTGCGGCTGGCGCAGCTGGGTGCGCTGCCGCTGATCATGCCCAGCGGATCGCACGGCCTGCGCGCGACGTTGACCGCCGCGTTCGCGCGAGTGCGGATCGAGCCGCGCGTGGTGGCCGAGATCGACGGCCTCGCGTTGCTGATGGATGCGGTGCGAGCCGGTCACGGTGCCACCATCCAGCCCGGCGCCGCGACCGCGCGGCTGGCGGACGAAGCGTTGGTCCAGGTCCGCATCGCCGATGCGCAGGTGGGCCGCCGCAACGTGCTCGCAAGCCTCTCGGACGATGAACTCTCGCCGGCCGCGCTGGCCGCTCGCGTGGTGATGGCCGACGTGGCGCGCTCCCTCGTGCGCGAAGGCCGATGGGCCGGGGCGACCCTTCACGAAAACTGAAGACCCCTTGCCTCGGGCGTTCTTTCGCCCGAGGGGGTGCGTCCCTAGAGTTGTGCTCCTCACGAGGAGACAACTGAATGATCGATGTCCTGGTCGTCGGCGGCGGCAACGCGGCGCTGTGCGCGGCGCTGATGGCGCGCGAGGCGGGCGCCAGCGTCCTGCTGGTCGAGGCCTCGCCGCGCGAATGGCGCGGCGGCAATTCCCAGCACACCCGCAACCTGCGCTGCATGCACGACGCGACGCAGGACGTGCTGGTCGACGCCTACCCCGAGGAAGAGTACTGGCAGGATCTGCTGAAGGTCACCGGCGGGCTCACTGACGAGCGTCTCGCGCGCATCGCGATCCGCGCTTCGTCGTCTTGCCGCGACTGGATGCGCAGCCATGGCGTGCACTTCCAGCCGCCGCTGTCGGGCGCGCTGCATGTGGCGCGCACCAATGCCTTCTTCATGGGGGGCGGCAAGGCGCTGGTCAACGCCTATTTCCGCAGCGCCGAGAAGCTGGGCGTACAGATCCGGTACGACACACCGATCGTCTCGGTCGAACTCGACGGCGACCGTTTCGTCGCCGCGCTGACAGCGAAGGGCGAGCGCATCGAGGCGCGCAGTTGCGTGCTGGCCGCCGGCGGCTTCGAATCCAACCGCGAATGGCTCAGCGAAGCCTGGGGCGTGAACGAGCGCGGCGAACGCCCCGCGGAGAACTTCCTGATCCGCGGCACCCGCTTCAACGAAGGCGTGCTGCTCAAGGCCTTGATCGAGGCCGGCGCGGATTCGATCGGCGACCCGACGCAGGCGCACATGGTCGCGATCGACGCGCGTGCGCCGCTGTACGACGGCGGCATCTGCACCCGCATCGACTGCGTGTCGCTCGGCGTGGTGGTCAACCGCGAGGCGAAGCGGTTCTACGACGAGGGCGAGGACTTCTGGCCCAAGCGTTACGCAATCTGGGGCCGGCTGGTCGCGCAGCAGCCGGGGCAGATCGGCTATTCGATCATCGACCGCAAGGCCATCGGGCGCTTCATGCCGCCGGTGTTTCCGGGCACCGTGGCGGACAGCCTGCCGGAACTCGCACGCAAGCTGGGCCTGCCCGAAGCGGCCTTCGTCGAAACCATCGATTCATACAACGCGGCCTGCCGTGTCGGGACCTTCGACCACACCGCGCTCGACGACTGCCACACCGAAGGGCTGACGCCTGCGAAGACGCATTGGGCGCGGCCGATCGATACGCCGCCGTTCTACGGCTATCCGTTGCGGCCCGGCGTGACGTTCACCTATCTCGGCCTGCGGGTGAACGAAAAGTCGGCTGTGCACTTCGGCGGCCGGCCGAGCCCGAACCTTTTCGTGGCCGGCGAGATGATGGCCGGCAACGTGCTTGGCAAGGGCTACACCGCGGGCGTCGGGATGGCCATCGGCACCGCCTTCGGCCGAATCGCGGGGACACAGGCGGCCAATGCCGCAGAGGCCGTCAAGGAGGCAGCGCATGCGGTCGCTTGATGCCCTGACGCGCGAGGCTGCATCGCTCGCGAGCAACGGTGGTCGCACCGTCATCCCGATCCTGAGCGAGCGCGAAACCGAGGTCGGCCGCCAGATGCAGATCTGCAATGCCTGCCGCTATTGCGAGGGCTTCTGCGCGGTCTTCCCGGCCATGACGCGTCGGCTGGAGTTCGGTCGCGCGGACATCCACTTCCTCGCCAACCTCTGCCACAACTGCGGCGCCTGCCTGCACGCCTGCCAGTACGCGCCGCCGCACGAGTTCGCGGTGAACGTGCCGCGTGCGATGGCCGAAGTGCGCGGCCAGACCTATGCGGACTACGCCTGGCCGCCGGCGCTTGGGCGGCTGTACCAGCGCAACGGGCTCACGCTTTCGCTCGCGCTCGCCGTGGGGCTGGCGCTGTTCCTGATGCTGGCCGTCGCGCTCAACGGCTCGCTGTGGGGTGGAGGCTTGCAGGGCAACTTCTACCGGCTCTTTCCGCACAACCTGCTGGTGAGTCTGTTCGGACCAGTGTTCGTGTTCGTCGTGTTCGCGCTCGGCATGGGCGTGACGCGCTTCTGGCGCGAGTTGAAGCCCGCGACCAGCGGCGCGCCGCTGAATGCGCCGGCCGCGGCCGAAGCCGCCGATGCGGTGCTGCGCCTGAAGTACCTCGACGGCGGCCACGGCCAGGGCTGCCACGACGAGGACGATGCCTACACGCTGCGGCGCCGGCGCTTCCACCACTTCACGTTCTACGGCTTCCTGCTGTGCTTCGCGGCGACCTGTGTCGCGACGCTCTATCACTACGTTCTGGGATGGCATGCGCCCTACGACTTGCCGAGCCTGCCCAAGCTGCTCGGCGTGGCGGGCGGCGTGAGCCTGATGGTCGGCACGGCGGGACTCTGGCGGCTCAACCGTCGCCGTCATCCATTGCAGGGCGACGCCGCGCAGAAACCGATGGACCTGGGCTTCATCGCCTTGCTGTTCCTCACCAGCGCGAGCGGGCTGGCGCTGTGGCTCGGGCGTGGCACACCGGCGCTCGCGCTGCTGCTGTGCCTGCACTTGGGTGCGGTGATGGCGCTCTTCGCCACGCTGCCCTACGGCAAGTTTGCCCACGGCATCTTCCGTACCGCGGCGCTGCTGCGCCACGCGGTCGAGAAGCGGCTGCCGAATCCGGTCGGCCTCGGCGCCGATTGACTGATCTTCAACAAGACCAAGGAGAGACGATGAACGAACGACCACTGCTTCTCGCAGGGGCGCTTTTCGCCAGCGCGCTGCTGCTGGCCGGCCCGGCCCGGGCGAATGACTTTCCGCCGGCCAAGCCGGTCACGATGGTGGTCGGCTTTGCGCCTGGTGGCGCGGCCGACGCAGCAGCCCGGCTGATCGCGAAGAAGCTCGGCGAGAACATCGGCCAGACCGTGATCATCGACAACAAGGCCGGCGCTGGCGGCAACATCGCCCATCAGTTCGTGACGGGCGGGCCTACTGACGGAACGATGCTGCTGTTCGGCTCGATCGGGCCGCTGACCATCGCGCCGCATGTGATGAAGGTGCGCTACGACCCCTTCAAGGACTTGGCGCCGGTCTCGGGCGGCGTGAACTTCCCCAACGTGCTGGTGGTGCACAAGGCGCTCGGGGTGAAGACGCTGGGCGAATTCGTCGCGCTCGCGAAGAAGAAGCCCGGCAGCGTGGATTTCGCGTCGACCGGCGCTGGCTCGGCTTCGCACCTGGCCGGCGAACTCTTCAATCAGCGCGCGGGCATCGACATGGTCCATGTGCCTTACAAGGGTGGGGCGCCGGCCATGCAGGACCTGATCGGCGAACGCGTGGCCTCGTACTTTTCAGCCCCGCCCACGGCGCTGCCGCAGGTGGAGGCCGGCCGGCTGATCCCGCTCGCCACCACAGGGCTGACGCGGCCGGCCTACATGCCGGACATCCCGACCGTGGCCGAATCGGGCTACCCGGGCTTCGAGGCGCTCAACTGGTACGCCTTCGTCGCGCCCGGCAAGACCCCGACGCCGATCCTCGACCGCTGGAACGTGGAGATCGTGAAGGTGCTCAACGATCCCGGCGTCAAGGACGCGCTGAACAAGCACGGCCTGACGCCGCAACCGACCACGCGCGCTGAACTGGCCGCCTTCATGCGCAAGGAGGATGCGAAGTGGGGCAGCATCGTGCGCGATCGCAAGATCACCGCCGATTGAGGTTTCGTGGTGGCGGGAAAGCGCTCGCGGGGGTAGAACCGTGGGGCTTCGCGCTTGGCTTGCGCGGACATGGTCAAGGAGTTCCCCATGAGCAACGACGACCTGAAGAAAGGCTTTCCGGCTTCCGCCAGGACCTTCGAGGATTTCGAGGCTTCGGCGAAAGCGCTCGGGTTCGACGAAGCATTGATCCGCGAGTGGGCGCCGATGACGGTGCTCGACGAGCACACGCACCCCTTCGACGCCAACGCGCTGGTCACCCAGGGCGAGATGTGGCTGAGCTGCGGAGGCAATACGCGCCACCTGCTGCCGGGCGACACCTTCATGGTGCCGACAGGCACGCCGCATGCCGAGCGCTATGGCTCGCAGGGCGCGACCTATTGGGTTGCGCGGCGCAATCCGCGCTGATGCGCTGCGAGGCTCAGAGCTTCAGTTCCCAGGTCTCGCCGACGAGCTGCTGGCCGAAGCCCTCGTAGGGCTCCGACTTCACCAGCTTGAACCCGCGCGTCGCGTAGATCGCACGTGCGGCGGTGAGGCAGCTGTTGGTCCACAGCACCATCTTCCTGTAGCCCTTGCTTCGCGCGAAGGAGAGGCATTCGTCGGTGAGCCGGCCGCCCAGCCCGAGTCCGCGTGCCTGTGGGGTGAGGATCAGCATGCGCAGCTGCGCGGTGGTTGCCGACTTGCGCACCACGAAGACCGCGCCGACGCGCTCGCCGTCGAGCTCGGCGATCCAGCAGCGCTCCCAGGCGGGCTGGAACTTGCGCAGGAACTGGCCGGCGATGTCGGCCACCAGCGCCTCGAAGTCGCTGTTCCAGCCGTATTCGCGGGCGTAGATCTCGCCGTGCTGTTGCACCACCCATCCAATATCGCCGGGCGCCGGGTCGCGCAGAACGGCAGTCTGCGGTTTGGCAGGCGGTGCAGTGGCCGGATCGAGCAACTGCCGCACCGTGCCCATCGCGCCGATCAGTTGCGCGCGCTGCGCCGTCGAAAGCGGCGAGAGCAGGGCGGCGGCCTCATCGCGCGACTTCTGCTGCAGTGGCGCGAAGGCGGCGTGACCGGCCTCGGTCAATCGCAGCAGGCTTTGCCGCGCGTCGCGCGGGCTCGGTTCGCGCACCAGCCAGCCCTGCGCCTCGAAGCGCCGGAGGATGCGGCTCAGGTAGCCGCCATCCAGATGCAGGTCCTTGCCGATCTCGCTGGCGACCGGCGATTCGCGGTGCGCCAGCTCGTACAGCACGCGTACGTCGGTGAGCGACATGTCGCTGCCCAGGTAGGGGTCGAGCACGCCGATGCAGCGCGTATAGAAGCGGTTGAATTGGCGGACGGCCTTGACGGCCGAGGTGTCCACGGTGTCCGAAAGGGGAGTGGTGACGGCGTCCATGCTTGCCATTGTCAAGTGATTGATTGACAAAAGCAATTAATCAAGGATCCGGGTCGCGCGTGCGGGAATCGCCTTTAGGGCGACAGTTCCAATGGAAAACCCTAAAATCGAGGGTTGCCCACGAGGCCCCTCCGGCCGACCCCACCCCCGATGAACGCCCCCGTCGACGTCTCCTTCTTCACGCGCGCCGCCAAGCCGCTGACCAGCTACCGCAAGTACTGGGCGGCCCGCTTCGGCACGGCCAAGTTCCTGCCGACCTCGCGCGCCGAGATGGACGCGCTCGGCTGGGACAGCTGCGACATCATCGTCGTCACCGGCGACGCCTACGTCGATCACGCGAGCTTCGGCATGGCGGTGATCGGCCGCATGCTCGAGGCGCAGGGTTTTCGCGTCGGCATCATCGCGCAGCCCGACTGGCAGAGCGCCGAGCCGTTCAAGGCGCTGGGCAAGCCGAACCTGTTCTTCGGCGTGACCGCCGGGAACATGGATTCGATGATCAACCGCTACACCGCCGACCGGAAGATCCGCAGCGACGATGCGTACACGCCCGGCGATGTCGGCGGTCACCGCCCCGACCGCGCGGCGATCGTCTACTCGCAGCGCTGCAAGGAGGCCTGGAGCGACGTGCCGATCGTGCTCGGCGGCATCGAAGGGTCGCTGCGCCGCATCGCCCACTACGATTACTGGCAGGACAAGGTGCGCCGCTCGATCGTGGTCGATTCGAAGTGCGACCTGCTGCTCTACGGCAATGCCGAGCGCGCGATCGTCGAGATCGCCCATCGCCTCGCGGCGCGCGAACCGGTACACCAGATCACCGATGTGCGCGGCACCGCTTTCGTGCGGCGCGAGACGCCCGAAGGCTGGTTCGAGATCGACTCCACGACCGTCGACGAACCGGGCCGGGTCGAGGCGCACATCAACCCCTACCTGATGGTCTCGGAGCAGGCCAAGGCCAACGGTGCGAGCTGCGCCCGCGAAGAAGAAGCGCAAGCCGTTGCCGAGGCGGCGGAAGCAGCCGGATCGGCGAGCGTCGCGAATGCGGCGATCAAGCCGATCCAGTTCGTGCCCAACCCGGCGCTGCAGGGCAAAGGCAAGGTCAAGGTGCCGCCGCGCGACCGCTCGGTGATCAGATTGCCTTCCTACGAGCAGGTGCGCGCCGATGCGGTGCTCTATGCCCACGCCAACCGCGTGCTGCATCTGGAGACCAACCCCGGCAATGCCCGCGCCCTGGTGCAGGCCCACGGCGAAGGCACGACCGCACGCGACGTCTGGATCAACCCGCCGCCGATCCCGCTGACCACGGCCGAGATGGACCACGTCTTCGACCTCCCGTATGCGCGCAGCCCGCATCCGCGCTACGCCGACGAGCACGGCAGCCACGACGGCGCGACCAAGATCCCGGCGTGGGAGATGATCCGCTTCAGCGTGAACATCATGCGCGGCTGCTTCGGCGGCTGCACCTTCTGCTCGATCACCGAGCACGAGGGCCGGATCATCCAGAGCCGCTCCGAAGATTCGATCATCAAGGAGGTCGAGGCCATCCGCGACAGCGTGAAGGGCTTCACCGGCACCATCTCCGACCTCGGCGGGCCGACCGCCAACATGTACCGCATCGGCTGCAAGTCGCCCGAGATCGAGGCCGCCTGCCGCAAGCCGAGCTGCGTGTATCCGGGCATCTGCCAGAACCTCAACACCAACCACGATCCGCTCATCAAGATCTACCGCCGGGCGCGCGCGCTCAAGGGCATCAAGAAGATCCTGATCGGCTCGGGCCTTCGCTACGACCTCGCGGTGCAGTCGCCCGAGTACGTCAAGGAACTGGTGCAGCACCACGTCGGCGGCTATCTCAAGATCGCGCCCGAGCACACCGAGCAGGGCCCGCTCACCAAGATGATGAAGCCGGGCATCGGCAGCTACGACAAGTTCAAGCAGATGTTCGAGAAGTACTCGGCCGAGGCCGGCAAGAAGCAGTACCTCATCCCGTACTTCATCGCGGCGCATCCGGGCACCAGCGACGAGGACATGATGAACCTCGCGCTCTGGCTCAAGCGGAACGGCTTCCGCGCCGACCAGGTGCAGACTTTCTACCCCTCGCCGATGGCCACCGCGACGGCGATGTACCACACCAACAAGAACCCGCTGCGCAAGATCACGCGCGACAGCGAGACGGTGGACATCGTGCGCGGCGAAAAGCGGCGCCGGCTGCACAAGGCGTTCCTGCGCTATCACGACGCCAACAACTGGCCGCTGCTGCGCGAGGCGCTCAAGGCCATGGGCCGCGCCGACCTCATCGGCAACGGCAAGCATCACCTGATCCCGACCTGGCAGCCGCTGACCGACGGCAGCTACCAGAGCGCACGTCGCAAGAACTCGACGCCGACGGCGGTCGCACTCAAGACCGTCAAGCCCGTGAAGGGCCGCATCCTCACGCAGCACACCGGCCTGCCGCCTCGCGAGACCGGGGCGGGGCGCCCGAAGGCGACGCCGGCCAAGCCGATCCGCAAGGGCCGGTAGCCGCCGCACGCGGGCGGTTGGCCGGCAGACCGCGGCAGCGTAGCCGTGTATGGTGTCGCCCATGCAAAAACCGCTGGCCGCGTTCTTCGTCCGTTTCGGTTTCTGGCTCTTCCTCGGCATGGCGGCCCTGAGTTCGCTCGATGCGCATGCCAGGCTCGAGGCGGGCTCCGCGCAGGCGATGCGCGATCTTCACCGCAAGTACGCCGATCAGCTCGCCAGCAGCCCGCTCAAGCGGCCGGTGGTCATCGACTCGGCGGAGACCGACGGCGGCCTGCAGGGCGACATCTACGCGGTGGTCGATCACCCCATCGACGAGGTGCGCCGCGCGCTCGAGCGCTCGTCCCAGTGGTGCGACATGCTGGTACTGCACATCAACAACCGGCGCTGCCGCGCGATGCGTTCGCCCGAAGGCGAAAAGCTCACGCTGAGCGTGGTGCCGCGCTACGACAAGCCCATCGAGCAGGCCTTCGAGCTCACCTTCGTGCACCGCATCGTCCATGCGGCGCGCGACTACCTGCAGGTGGAGCTTTACGCCGAAGAGGGCCCGATGGGCACCAGCCAGTACCGCGTGATGCTCGAAGCCGTTCCGCTCGGCGAGCACCAGACCTTCCTGCATTTTGCCTACGCCTACGACCACAACATGGTCGCGCGGCTCGCCACCATGGCCTACCTCGCGACCTTCGGCAGCGACAAGGTCGGCTTCGCGGTGGTGGGCAAGACGTCCGAGGGCAAGCCCGAGTTCATCAAGGGACTGCGCGGCCTGATGGAGCGCAATGCCATGCGCTACTTCATCGCGCTGGATGCCTATCTCAACGGTTTCGCGGCGCCTGCACCCGAGCGCGCCGACAAGCGCCTGAACGCGTGGTTCCAGTCGGTCGAGCAGTACCCGACCCAACTGCACGAGGTCGATCTCGCGACCTACCTCGCGGTCAAGCGCGAGGACCGCCAGCGCGACGCCGCGGCCGCGCGCTGACGCGACGGGCGCAATTCACCGGGAAGGCTACCTCGCCGCCGCGCCCGAAGCCCTGACCGGGCTGCTGCGGCAGACGCTGTGCACATCCGCCCCGCATGCCGTGGGCTCGAGTGTCTTGGTCAGGCACACGCGGATCTCCGTCAGTTCCGGCCCGCTGCAGATGACGGCCATTGATTGATCGGAGAGCCGCGCGTTCGCATCGCGGAAGGCCTGTGCAATCTGGGTGCTCGTGAGGATGGCCACGCCATCGCCCGGCTGGAACTGGTCCGGGATCACGATGGACTGGTGCGCCTGGTCCGCGAGCTCGAAGTAGCCTTTCGCCGTCAGCCCGCTGCAGGTGCCATGTCGATCCCATTCGTGGGCGATGAGCTTGCTGCTGGGGAAGACGTTCGCGCCAACGCTTTGGGCGCCGCCGTCGAGGCGGTTGCGCGTCGGGCAATTCTCGGGAAATCCTCCTGCCCGGTACTGTGGCCAGAGTCCATGGAGGACGAATCCGGACCGTTGGGTCCCGCACTGCTGCATGTCTTGCGGATGGCCCTCGCAATACGAAGGCGACCAGGACAGCGTCAACAGGTAGTAGTCGAACTTGCCGGCAACGGATGCGGGTGGATGCCCCTTCGCTCTGGCATCGGCATCTGCGCCGAACAATGAGGCGCAGACCAGGATCGCAATCAGGAAGGCTCTCATGGATCCTCCTTAAGTGGCTGTCGAATCAGGATAGAACCACTGCAGCGCATCCACGTCATCAACAGGAGGGAGCGTCGCCCGATCAAAGCCGGGCACACCCCGCTGCCTGGCGGGAAAGCGCCGCGTCGCCGCGGCGTGCAGCATCGAGCGCTTCAGCGCAGCACCAGCACCGGCGTGTGCGAGTGCGTCAGCACGTGCAGGGTTTCGCTCCCCATCAGCAGGCGCTTGATGCCGCGCCGGCCGTGCGAGGCCATTACGATGAGGTCGCAGTGATGCACGCGCGCGGCTTCGATGATGGCCTCGGAGATGAGCTCCGCCTGCATCACGATCGCGCGGGCGCTTTTCACGCCGCGGCCTTCGGCCTTGTCCTTGACGGCATCGACCACGCGCTGCGCCTCGGAGTCGGCCTGCTCGCGCAGGTGCGAGACCTCGGACTGGCTCAGCATGATCGAGCCTTCGAAGTAGCTGGCGGGATAGTGGTGCACCACCTTCACGGCGATGAGTTCCGCCTGCGTCAGGAGCGCCAGATCGATGGCGCTGTTGACCGCCAGGTCCGACAGCTCGGAGCCGTCGGTGGCAACGAGGATGCGTTCATACATGGCGCTGCTCCCCGGACGGGAGACGCCCGCCCGCACACTCAGCGTAGTACGGGCGGGCGCGCGGGGCAAGCGCCGGCAGGCGTCTAGGCGGGCTTGCCTAGCGCTGCAGGATCACTGGCTGACCCAGTGCGTGCCGAACGGGTTCGACGCGCCGATGGAAGGGAAGTCCACGAAGGCCTGGCTGCAGTCGAGCACCTTGTCGACGTCCACCTTCAGGCTGGCCTGGCCGTTCACCACGATGCGGTTGGCGGTCGAGGCCTGGATCGGCAGGTTCACCGTGTCGAGCGTGATGTTCGCGTCGGAGGAAATCAGCGAGATCAGCGACGGATCGTCCGCGGCCACCTGCGTCATCGACACGACCAGCGGGTAGGCCGGCAGGTAGCCCGTCGGGTAGGCGGCGGTCGGCGTGAAGTAGCCGCCCGTGTTCGCCGCGAAGCCCTGCAGCTTGACCTTGGACTCGCCCAGGATGCGCACGTTGCCGAGCGTGATGTCGTGGAAGTTCGGCACCTTCGGAACGCCGCCCGACAGCGCCTTGGTGCTGTAGTAGGGGGTGAAGAGCAAGGCGTTCTGCGCATTCTTGATGCAGATGTTGCGGTAGTTGATGTTGCTCACCTCGCCGCCGCGTGCGTAGTCGGACTTGATGCGCAGGCCTTCTTCCGAATTGAGGAAGGAGTTGTCGTAGACCTCGACGTTCGTCACGCCGGCGTTGGTTTCGCTGCCCACCGAGATGCCGTGGCCCCAGTAGATGTGGTTGTGCGCGATCACGATGCCATGGGCCCGGTCGCCGCGCTTGCCGCGGTTGCCGTCGATGCCGAAGCCGACTGCGTTGGGGTTGTTGCTGCCCTTGAGCGCAATGTCGTCATCGCCCGTGCTGACGTAGTTGTAGGCAAAGACGAAGTTCTTCAGGTAGCCGTCGAAGGACATCTTGGCCGACGAGGTCGTCGTGCTGCCGGTCGTGAGCGCATTGGACTTGGCGCTGGACGCGGAGCCGGGGTCGAACGCATCGGTGTTTTTCACGTTGTCGGCGTTGAAGGTCTCGCCGGTGTAGAGCGGATTGCCGTTGCCCGCCGGGTTGGCGAAGGCCGCCAGCGTCGGCGTCTGCACCTTGACGTTCCACACCGTCAGGCCGTCGACGCCGCTGGGCACCACGTGGAAGTTGGCGCTGTTGTTGAGCGTGATCTTGTAGAGCGTCAGGTTCTTGGCGTAGTTGAACACCATCATCCGGAAGTTCGACTGCGAGCCCGAGCCGGTGGTGCCGTTCTGGACCATGTTGCCGAGGTAGGCGAGGTCCCACCAGGTCATGTTGCGCACCGAGGACTTGGAGTCGACGAACGTGCCGCCGTTGTCGCACGCGGTGCCGTCGGGGGCCTGGGCGCTGGGCGTGGCCGCGTAGGCTGCGTAGGTGTTGGAGCAGCTCAGGTCGACCTTCATGATCGGATAGAGCGCATTTGTGGTGACGATCTCCGCGTAGGCGCGGCTGTCGATGCTCCCTTCGCCGACCACGGCCGAGTTGACCAGGTAGTCGCCATTGATGAGCGCCTTGCAGTTGCCCGAGCTGCCGGCCTGCGTCGCGCTCACCGCCGTATTGCCGCAATACTTGCCCGCCCCGTTCAGGTAGGCCATCACGTCGCGCGTGGCATAGAGCGTGGCGCCCTTGTCGATCCACAGCGTCACGCCCGAGGGCAGCGTGAGCGGGCCCGAGATGAAGCCGTTGCCGGGGCCGCTGCTGTTGACCGTCAGGCGCACAGCGAACTTGCTCGGCTTGTACTGCGGCTTGGCCAGCTCTTCGCCGCTGGCGCCCGCGATGTTGATGTTGGGCAGTGCGGCGGCCTTCTGGTCGGCGGTTGCCGAGGCGTCTGCTGCCAGGATGGCCGCGCCGACCTCCGCGTTGACCGCTGCGCCGCAAGCATCGAGCGCCGCCTGGATGCGCGCCTGGTCCGGGTTGGCGGTGGCCGCGCTGACAGCCTTGCCGACGCCGGCGATCGAGGGGTCTGCTTCGGGCGGCAGCGCGCCGTCCGGGCGCCGCACGAGGTTGTTGCTGGCCTCGAGCGTTGCGCAGACCTGGGCGTCGGTCGGCAGCGTGGGCTCGGGCGGCAGGGCCGGATCGAAGGTGGTGGTGCCCACCTGGAAGGCGTTCTTCTGGGCGACCGAGGAATCCGAGGACGTCGCCGGCGCGGTGACCGGCGTCTGCGTGCTGGACGAACCCGAAGTGGCCAGCAGCGCGGCGTTGCCGCTGCTGCTTCCGCCGCCGCAGGCGGAGAGCGAAGCAGCAGCGACCAGCGTCGCGAGAGGGGCCGCGAGCGGCAGGGGCCAGCGTGCGGAATGGGGGGGGCGGGTAGACGTCTTCATCGGAGGTCCTCTTGCGGTGGTTGTTGTCGAAAAGCGGGGGGGGTGGCCTGCCGCCGCCGCAGCCGTGAAGGCGGCGAACGGGCGTGACTCATCGCGGCGCGCAGCGACATCGCAGCGCGCCGGAAGCGGGTCCGGAGGTGTGGATCAGCGTCGGGGCGGTGCGGCGCTGGGGCGGCGGGTTGGGGGCGGGAGGGCTTGTCTCATGTGTGTACTTTTGAAATTCGTCAACAGTTGTCGTACAACAGGACGGATTTCATCAGAGCGGATTTCGTCTGTCAATGGGGTTGATTTCATAGTGAAAACCCCTGCACCTCGACGATTTGCGTGCCTTTTCTTACCTGCTAAGTTGTACGATGTCCTAGAACAACTGATGTGATTTGGAGACATTCCTCGACATCAGGGGCAGTGCTCCCAAAGGTTCTGGCCAATTAGCCTAGACCGTTATTTAAGGTTTGCTGAGGGGTTCGTTAAGCAATTCTTAGCGGCGCGCGAGAGACCTCATTCCTAGACTTTCTTCCCAGCAGGAGAGCGCACGGTGCGCCCGCCGCTGAACCGGAAGACAAGGACTCCCATGAACATCGATCCGCGCGAAATGCGCCAAGTCGCCGCCGCCGCTGCGCCCCGTGTTGACATGTATGCCGGCATCCACAAGGCCCTGCGCGCGCTGATGGCCGACAACCTCCTGGCCCTGGGCCGCATGGACCACGACGACGGGCTCGAGCTCGCACAGACCACGCAGCGCGTGCTCGAACTGCTCGAGTTCTGCCGCGCACACCTGAAGCACGAGAACGACTTCATTCATGCCGCGATGGAATCGCGCGCGGCGGGCTCCAGCGGGCGCATCGCGCACGAGCACCAGGAACACGTCGAGGCGATCGATGCGCTCGCCAATCAGACGACCGCGCTGCTGCAGTGCGACCCCGCAGTGCGGGGCGAACGCACGCTCGCGCTGTACCGGGCGCTGTCGGTTTTCATCGCGCACAACTTCGAGCACATGCACGTGGAAGAGACGGCGCACAACGCGGTACTCTGGGCGCGCTTCACCGATGCGGAACTCATGGAGCTCCACGGTGCGCTGGTCGCCTCGATTCCGCCGGAGGAAATGATGTTCGTGATGCGCTGGATGGTGCCTTTCATGAACCCGGCCGAGCGCACCGCGATGCTCGGCGACATGCGCGACCATGCGCCGGCACCGGCCTTCGCGGCGGCGCTCGACGTGGTGCGCCCGCACCTGAGCGAACGCGAATGGGCCAAGCTCGCCGCCAGCCTTGGCCTGTCGGCGCAGTGGTAGGCGTTCAGCCTGCGATTTCGGTGAGCGTGACCGGTCGTTCCACGTGCAGCCTGAAGCGGCCGCGGCCGGTCTTCTCGATGCGCAGGTGCGGGCTGTTTTCGGCGAGCCGCCGCTGCAGCAGCACCAGCCGCGCCTCGAGGTTGTCCGCCAGGTCGGGCAGCCGGATGGACGGATCGAGCCGCAGCTCGCGGTTGGTGAACTCGGTTCGGCCCTGCTGCGAATACTCGCGCAGCAGCTTGCCGAGGATCGCGCCGGCAACGCCCTTGATCAGGTAGCTGTCGGCGATGAACACGCTGTTGTTCGCGAGGTAATGGCGCACCGGCAGCGGCGCACCGCTGGCCGACGGCGCGGCGGGCGGTGCGGGTTCCCAGGCGGCAGCGGGCTCGTCGGCCGCGCGCAGCAGTTCCAGCGCGGCGCCGAGATGGCTTGCGACCGCGACCAGCGCGTCCTCGTCCTCGAAACCGAAGCGCAGTTCCGTCGGGCTCTCGACGAACAGCGCGCCGAGCAGCCGCCCGCCCGAAACGATCGGCGCGGCGAGCTGGCTGTGCGGCTCCGCCAGGCCGGGAAACGGAATCTCGGTGTCGAGCGCAATGCCCGGCTCGGTCGCGCGCAGGCTGCTGCGCACGGCGTGGCTGTAGCTCGCGGCGTTCGTCATGTGGCTGATCCGCACCGGCGTGCGCTCGCGCGCGGCGACGCCGATCACGCCGTGTCCCATCTCGATCTCCGAGCCGATGCCGGAGGTGGCGTAGCCGCAACTCGCCACCGTGTAGAGGCGCTGCGTGGCCGTGTCCAGCATCAGCACCATCGCATGGCGCACACCGAGGTGGTCGTTGAGCGCGGCGAGCACCGTCTGCAGCAACTCGTCGGTGGCGCAGCACCCGGCCATGCGCTCGGTGGCCCGGCGCACGCCGGCGAGCAGGCTGGGCCTGGGATGCGTGGTCGGGGTGAGCCGTTCGCCTTCGACGCTCTCGACAGCTTCAACCTCGTACACGTCGGAGCCGAGCAGCCGGAACACGCCCGCCATGCCTGAGTGCGAGGCGATGCCTGCGAGTTGCGCCTTCATGCGCTCGAACAACGCGCCACCGGACTCGGTCCGGAGGTAGCGCAGCCGCAGGCGGTAGAAGCCTGCGTTGACGGGATCCATCAGCAGCACGCTCGCGTAGGGATTGGCGAGGATGTTCGCCCGGGTCTTGTTGAAGAACTGGTACGACAGAGCGACATGGCGCTCGTCCATGTAGTGCACCTGCGAAATCAGGGCGACGTTGGGTGTGCCGTCCTCGGCGCAGGTCGCCATCATGGCCGGGATCGCGCCTTCGAAGCAGGCGCGGATGTCGTTCAGTGATGGTGTGCAGGTGCTCATCGCGCTGGCTGCTTCAGGTGGCCGGAAGGGCGGTGCCGGCCTTGGGGCCTGGGGTCTGGTCGAAGGCTTCGGTGGGCGTGAAGCTGATCGCCACCACTTCGTCGAGCCGGAAGGCGAGCATCGCGCGGACGAAGCGCGCATCGAAGCCGACGGCGGCGACTTCCTCTTCCATCGACGCCAGGTAGCGGCGCAGCACGAGCAGGTCGTCTTCCTGCGCAGGACGAAGCTCGGCTTCGGTCGCCTTGACCTGCACCGTGCGATGGCTCAGCGGCTGGCTGAAGACCACCGCGACGTGGCCCGTGGCGGCGATGTCCTGCAGGAGCTGGCGCGACTGTCCCCGCGAGACGAAGACGGTGATCCGCGTGCCGTCCGCCGAGATTCGCGCGCCGACCGCACGCATCACGCTCGGCCGCAATGCCGCGTCGCGCGAAGCCACGATGGTGGATACGCCCTTGTTGATCAGCGCGATGTGCTCGGGACTCAGCAGCGGATGGAGTGGGGGGACTTCGGGCATGGGATGGCCGGGAAAGAGACGGGATTTTGATACAAAAGTCCTCTTTCCCGACAGTGTCTGCGCCGTGGCGGTCAGGCCCGCCAGCGTGCGCGTGGCCTCGACGCCGTTGGCGACTGCTGTTCCGTCGGGGCGAACGCCGGGCGCAGCGAGGCCTCCAGCGCCAGTGCACGCTCTGTCGGCGCCATGCGCGCGCCGTCCTTCAGGAGCAGCGGGTCGCCGAAGATCCGGCGCAAGTGCCGAAGCGCGGTGTCGACCGCGTCCCGCGACCGTCCCAGCCGGGTGGCGGTCCGCGCGAGGCTGCGTTCGTCCATCAGCGTGCTGAAGACGCGCAGCAGTTCGACATCGGCGGCGGCATTGGGGCGTGGCATGGCGTTCGTCGCACAGCCTTGGTGCCGCGACGCACCGGCGCCGATCGCCGATGGCTTCGCAAGCAAGCCCAGCCGTGTTCCTGCCATGACGCAAGCGATTGGCGTGCCATGGTCGAGCGGGCATTGGAATTGCTGGGTGATGGCATGAACACCATCCAACGTCCCACGCGCCGCGGCGCGCTCCAGCTTCTGGCGGCCGGCGCGGCCGCTTTCGCGCTGCCGGCCTTCGCGCAGTGGCCGGACAGGCCGATCAAGATCATCGTCACCTTCCCGCCCGGCGGCTCCAGCGACATCCTCGCGCGCATCATGGCCGAGCAGCTTGGCAAGAAGCTCGGGCAGCCGGTGGTGGTCGACAACAAGCCCGGCGCGGGCGGCACCATCGGCGGCATGCAGGTCGCGAGCGCGCCGGCCGACGGCTACACCTTGATGCTGTCGAACACCACGCCGATCGCGCTCGGTCCCTTCCTGCTCGACAAGCAACCCTACGACCCGGTGACTGCCTTCACGCCGATCGCATCCCTCGGCTCCGCGCCGCTGGTGATCATGGCGAGCAAGCCCTCGGGCATCACGCACTTTGCCGATATCGAAACCCGCGCCCGCAAGGACGGTCGACTGGATTTCGGCTCGGGCGGCCCGGGATCGATCGGTCATGTCCACGGTGAACTCATCAGGAAGATCACCGGCGCGAATCTCGTGCACGTGCCCTACCGCGGCGGAGCGCCGATGACGACGGACCTGATCGCCAACGTGATCCCGGTCGGCATCGACGTCATCACGGCCTACGTGCCGTACTTCAAGGGCGGCCAGCTCACGCCGCTGGCGGTGACCAGCACCACGCGCTCGCCGTTGATGCCCGACGTGCCGACCATCGTCGAGCTCGGCCAGCCCAAGCTGGTGCTGGAAAACTTCTTCGGCCTTTCCGGCCCGGCCAAGCTGCCGCCCGACCTGGTCGCGAAGCTCAACAGCGCGTGCAACGAGGTGCTGGCGATGCCCGATGTGCAGAAGAAGCTGATCGACCTCGGCATCGTCGCCAAGCCCGAGAGCACCGCGCGCTTCGAGACCATCGTCAAGGAGCAGGTCGACGTGCTCGCGCCCACCGTCAAGAGCGCCGGCATCAAGCTCTGATTGGCTTTACACGGGAGCCGCTTGCAGCCGCATGTGCGCGGGAAGATGATGCCGGTTCGCTGGACCCAAGGAGGTTCCGATGCTCCGACATTCACGTCCCGACCCCCTCCGCCGGGGGGTGCTGATCGCAGGTGGCTGTGCGCTGCTGGTGGCGCTCGCACCGCGCAGCGCGGCAGCGCAGACAACATCCGGCATGCGCATCGGCATCATCGGCGCAGGCCGGATGGGCGGCACCATCGGCGGGCTGTGGGTGAAGGCCGGTCATCCGGTGATGCTGTCATCGCGCCACCCGGATGAACTCAAGGACCTCGTCGCGGGCCTCGGTCCGCTCGCGAAGGCAGGCACGGTGGCCGAGGCGATCGCTTTCGGCGAAGCGCTGTTCATCGCGGTGCCCTATGGCGCGCTGCCGCAGATCGGCAAGGACTACGGCGGTGCGCTCAAGGGCAAGATCCTGCTCGATGCCTGCAATGCCGTGGCGGGGCGCGACGGCACCACCGTGGCCGACGAGGTGGAGCAGGAAGGCATCGGCGTGGTGTCGCAGAAGTACCTGGGCGGCGCGCGGCTGGTGCGTGCGTTCAACACCATGTCCTATGCGATCTTCGCGCGAGAGGCCAACCGGCCGCCGCCAAGGCTTGCGATCCCGATCGCCGGTGACGACCCGGAAGCGGTGAAGGTCGCCGCAGCGCTGGTCACCGATGCCGGTTTCGATCCGGTGGTGGTCGGCAAGCTGGCCGATGCGCGCAAGTTCCAGCGCGGCGGGCCGGGCTACGGCCAGTCGGTGAGTGCGGCTGAACTCAGGCAGAAGCTGTCGCTCGCGCCATGACACCGCGCGAGCCCTGGCTGCGGCGGGTGGTTCCGGCCACGCCGCAGGAGCTGGCGGCTGCGTTGTGGTCCTTCGGCTATTTCTTCGCGCTGCTCGCGGGCTACTACGTGCTGCGGCCGCTGCGCGACCAGATGGGCATCGCGGGTGGCACGCGAGCGCTGCCCTGGCTCTTCACCGCGACCTTCATGACGCTGCTGGCGGTGCAGCCGCTCTACGGCGCGCTGGTCGCGAGGCTGCCGCGCGCGCGCTTCATCCCCATCGTCTATCACTTCTTCGTCCTCAACCTCGCGGTGTTCTGGGTGCTGCTCGCACTGGGCACCGCGCCGGTGGTCGTGGCGCGGGTGTTCTTCGTCTGGGTGAGCGTCTTCAATCTGTTCGCGGTGGCGGTGTTCTGGTCCTTCATGGCGGACCTCTTCACGAGCGAGCAGGCCACGCGGCTCTTCGGCTTCATCGGCGCCGGCGGTACGGCGGGTGCGCTGCTGGGGCCGACGATCACCATCGTGCTCGCGGTGCCGCTCGGGCCGCACAACCTGCTGATCGCGGCGATCGTGTTCCTGGAAATCGCGGTGTTCTGCGCCCACCGGCTCGAAAGAAGCGTGGGCGTGCGGCAGGACGGACCGCGCGCGCCGGCGCGCGTGGGCGGCAGCGCGTTCGCGGGCATCTCGGGGATGTTCCGCTCGCCGTACCTGCTCGGCGTGGGGGCGTGGGTCAGCCTGCTGTCGTTCGGCGCGACGATGCTGTACTTCATGCAGGCCAACGTGGTGTCGGCGACGATCAAGGGCGCGGGCGAGCAGACGCGCATCTTCGCCAGCATCGATCTCGCGGTCGGACTGCTCACGCTCGCGACGCAGGTCTTTGCCACCGGACGTTTCCTGCAGCGCTTCGGAACAGGCGTCTCGGCGGCTGCATTGCCGGCGGTCTACATCGTCGGCTTCCTGGCGATCGCGTGGTCGCCGGGGCTGGCGGTGGTGCTCGTGTTCCAAGTGGTGCAACGCTGGATGAACTTTGCAATCGCGAACCCAGCGCGGCAGGTGTTCTTCACGGTCGTGGACCGCGAGGACAAGTACAAGGCCAAGAACCTGATCGACGTGGTGGTCTACCGCGGCTCCGATGCGCTCTACGGCTGGGTCTACGACGCACTGCACGCGGCGGGGCTCAAGATCGGTGCGATTGCGCTCGTCGCGCTGCCGGTGGCGGCGGCGTGGCTGGTGCTGTCGGGCGCATTGGGCCGCACGCACGAGCGCCGCGCATCGCAGTCCGTCGGCAGCGCGCCGGCCCGTGCATCGACTCGATTGGGAGAACCGTCATGACCTCGATGACAAGGCGGAGTTTTTCCGCTCTCGCGTCCGCGGCGCTGTGGCCGCTTGCCGGCTGGGGGCAGGGCAAGGAGACTGCGCTCATCACGCGCGCCATTCCGTCGAGCGGCGAGCGCATTCCCGCGGTCGGCCTGGGCACGGCCATCGTGTTCAACAACGACGATTCGAAGATCCGCGAGACCGCGGCGCAGATCCTGCGCACCCTGCTCGACAACGGCGGCAGGCTGGTCGACACCGCTTCGACCTACGGTGACGCTGAACTGGTGCTGGGCCACGCGATGCCTGCCGCCGCATCGCGCGACAAGTTCTTCGTCGCCACCAAGCTCGAGTCGCCCGACCCCGCGGAGCTCGAGCGATCCCTGACCCGGCTCGCAACGCGCCGCATCGATCTGCTGCAGCTTCACAACGTGCGCGACCCGGCGCAGTCGCTGGCGCAATTCAAGACATGGAAGACGCAGGGCGTGTGCCGCTACGTCGGCATCACGTCGACCTCCGAGCGCGCCTACGCTGCGGTCGAGTCGGTGCTGCGGCGCGAGAAGCCGGATTTCGTGCAGATCGACTACTCGCTCGACAACCGCGAGGTCGAGGAACGCATCCTGCCGCTGGCCGCCGAGGTCCGTGCCGGCGTGCTGACGGCGCTGCCTTTCGGCCGCGGCCGGCTGTTCCGCGCGGTGCGCGGCAAGTCGCTGCCCGACTGGTCGACGGCCTTCGCCGAGAGCTGGGCGCAGTTCTTCCTGAAGTACCTGCTGGGCGACGAGCGCGTGACGGCGGTGATTCCGGGCACGTCCGATCCGGCGCACATGGCGGACAACCTCGGCGCAATGCGGGGTCGCCTGCCCGATGCTGCCGAGCGCAAACGGATGGTGGAGTTCGTGAAGGGCCTTTGACGGCTCAGCCCGCCAGCGTGAGCAGCGGCACGTCGCGCTCGCGCGCCATGGCGTCCAGTTCAGCGCGGGTGCGCGCCGCGATCCAGCGCGCGATCGCCTCATGCGTCTCGGCCGAAACCATGTCCTTGGATGCCGTTCCTGCCGCCTCGCACAAGCGGGCGGCGAAATGCGGTTCGAGCGCGGCCACGGCCACGCGGCCATCGGCGCACGGGTAGATGCGATAGCCGGCGTGCGCGCCACCCACGGCGCCGCCCGGCGCCGTGAGCCCCCAGGTACGCGGCAGCGCCAGCCAGTCGGCGGCGGCATTGAGTGCGACTTCGAGGTAGATGCCGGCGCCGGACGACGCCACCTGGTGCAGCCGGGCCTTCAGCACCGCTTCGCTCGCGAGCAGCGCACCGCCCATGTCGGCGTAGAGCGTGGGCGGCAAGTCCGTGCCGGTGACGAGCCCGCTTTCGGCGAGGTAGGTGAGGTCGTGCCCGGGCTCTTCCGCGCGGTCGCCGGGCGCGCCGACGATCGCGACCTGCGACAGCTTCGGGTGCCGCGCCTGCAGCCTGGCCCAATCCAGTCCCAGTTTCGAGAGCGCCGAAGGCCGGAACGACGTCAGCAGCACATCGGTCGATTCGAGCGCGCGATGCAGTTGCTGCTGGCCGGCTTCGGTCTTGAGATCGGCGACTTCGACGGTCACGCCCTCGTGCAGCGCCGCGTAGGCCGCGCGGTTGTAGTGGCCCATCGGATCGCCCGAAGGCGGCTCGAGCTTGAGGCAGGTCGCGCCCATGGCGCGGCAGCGCATCAGCGCGGCGGGGCCGGGCAGGTTGAGCGCGAGGCTCAGCACGCGGACGCCGGCCAGCGGCGCGAAGACTTCGGCGGTGGAAGAGGACATGGTCGGATCCCGGTTCAAAAGCTGCCCGGGAGCTTACCGGTTCGCGCCGGCCGATCTACGATGCGCGCTGCACAGCCTTTCGATCAACGAACAGAAGGAGACACGCATGTACCAATCCGATCTCATGGCCGGCCAGCGCATCCTCGTGACCGGCGGCGGCACCGGCCTCGGCCGTGCGATGTCCGAGCGCTTCCTGAGCCTGGGCGCCGACGTCGCGATCTGCGGCCGGCGCCAGAGCGTGCTGGAGGAAACCGCCAGCGCGTGGCGCACGCAGTTTCCGGGGCGGCGCATCGACACCTTCGGCGTGGACATCCGCAATGCGCAGGTGGTGGATGAGATGGTCGAGGCCCTCTGGCAAGGCGGCGGACTGACGGGGCTCATCAACAACGCGGCGGGCAACTTCGTCTCGCCGACCGAGGCGCTCTCGCCGCGGGCTTTCGATGCGATCGCGAACATCGTCTTCCACGGCACGTTCTACGTCACGCAGGCGGTGGGCAAGCGCTGGATCGCCGAGACGAAGGCCGGCAAGTGGAAGCAGGGCGATCCGTACCGCAGCGTGATGAGCATCATCGTCACCTGGGTCGACAACGGCGGTCCGTATGTCGTGCCCTCGGCCATGAGCAAGGCCGGCATCGAGGTGATGACCAAGTCGCTGGCGATCGAGTGGGCGCGCTACGGCATCCGCCTCAATGCGGTCGGGCCGGGCGAGATCCCGACCGAAGGCATGAGCAAGCGGCTGAACCCCGGCGAAGAGCCCGGCGCGCGCAGCAAGGCATTGAACCCGATGGCACGCACGGGCGAGATGAGCGAGCTGCAGAACCTCGCCACCTTCCTCATGGCACGCGGCCAGTGCGACTGGCTCAATGGCCAGAGCATCATGATGGACGGCGGCGGTGCGCTGGCCACGGGCGGCAACTTCTACGAGCTGCGTCAGTGGAGCGATGCCGACTGGCTCGCTGCGCGCGAACGCATCGAGGCGCAGAACCAGAAGGACAAGGCGCAGCGTTGATCAGGCGCGCTTCGGGTCTCGCAACAAGGCCAGGGTGCGCGCGCCGAAGCCCTGATTGATCATCAACCCAAGCAGCACGGCCGCAGTGCCGAGCCACTGCGCGGGGCTCGGGCGTTCGCCGAAGCACAAGGCTGCCGCTGCCAGGCCGACCACCGGAACCAGCAGCGAGAACGGCACTACGCGGCCGGCCGGGTGGCGCTGCAGGAGGCGTGTCCACATCGAGTAGGCGAGCAGCGTCGCGAACCAGGCGAGATACAGCACCGAAAGCAGCGCGCCGAGGTCGAGGTTCGCGAGCTGGTGCATCACGGTCGATGGACCTTCCATCAGCACTGCGAAGATGGCGAAAGGCACGATCGGCACGAGGCTGCTCCACACGATGAAGCCGAACGGGTCGTAGTCCGCGGCGGCCCGTGTCGCGAAGCGCACCACGATGTTCGAGCTGGCCCACATGAAGGCGGCCGATAGCGTGAGGATGAAGCCGATGAGCGTCATCTGCCCTGGCCCTTCGCCGTGCGCGGTTGCGATCAGCACGAGGCCCGCCAGCGCCACGGCGATGCCGATCCACTGTCTGCGCAGCGCATGTTCGCCAAGCAGCGGCGCAGCGAGCATCAGCGTGAAGAAGGCCTGCGTCTGCATCACCACCGAGGCCATGCCTGCGGTCATTCCGAGCTTCAGGCCGAGGAAGAGAAAGCCGAACTGGCCGAGTCCCTGCGCGAGTCCATAGGCCAGCAGGTAGCGCCACGGCAACGCGGGCTTGCGCACGAAGAACAGCAACGGCAGCGATGCGGCGGAAAAGCGCAGCGCGCCCAGCAGCATCGGGCTCAGGTCACGCAGCCCGAGCTTCATCACGACGAAGTTCAGGCCCCAGATCACCACCACCGCCAGGGCGCGGCCGAGGTCCGCGCGACTGAGGCCTGCCTGTGTGCTCACGCGCTCGCCTGCGCGGGTTGCGGCTGCTCGCGCGCGTCGCGTGCCGCCTTGAAGGCGAGGAAGGCTTCGAGGCTCGTCTTGCGCGGCACATAGCCGAATTCATCCTTCAACCGCTTGTTCGACAGCACCGGCCGGTAGCGCAGGAAGTCGAGCTGCTCGGGCCCGTAGCGCGTCAGGCCCAGGTGCGAGCCGAGCGTGAGTGCCATCTTGAGCAGGGTCGCGGGCAGCACCAGCACCGGCTTGTGCAGGATGGAGGCGATCTGCGGCAGGGTGAGCGCGCCGTCGCCCGCGACGTTGAAGCAGCCGGCACGCCCGGTGGTGATCGCGTGGATCACACAGGCGGTCACGTCCTCGTCCCAGATGAAGACGAAGGGACTGTCGCTGCCCCGGATCGCGAGGATGCGCGGCTTCTCGAAGAGCGCCGTGATCTGGTTGTGCACGTTCTCGCCGAGGATCGTGCCGATGCGCAGCACCGTCTGCCGCAGTGCCGGATGCGATACGCGGTAGGCCGCGAGCATCTCTTCCACCAGCCGCTTGTGATGCGAGTAGGCGAAGGCCTGGTTGCCGCGCAGCGCGTCGCCCTCGTCGATCCACGCGGGGTTGTCGGCGTGATAGCCGTAGGCCGCGCCGCTGGACGACACCACGATGTGGCCGACGCCTTTGGCGATGCAGGCTTCGAGCACGTTGCGCGTGCCCAGCACGTCGACCGAGTACTCGAACTGCCGCGTGCTGCCGCGTCCGGGCGTGACGATCGAGGCGAGGTGCACCACGGTGTCGATGGCGTGTTCGCCGAGCGTGTGGCCGATCTGTGGTGTGCGCACGTCCTGCACCGCGTAGACGACACCCGGCAGTCGCCGTTCGGCCGGCACTTCGCGCACATCGAGCGCGACCACATGCTGGATGTCAGGCAGGCGGGAGAGCGCTGCGACCACCGTGCGGCCGAGAAAACCGTCGGCGCCGGTGACGAGCACGCGGCGCGCCGCGGTGGACTTGGAGACTTCCATGGAAAGGACTCGAAAGAGAATTCGGATTCAAGCCGAGCGCACGGCCGATACGGAGAGTGGACGACGCGCCCACCAGGCGGCGAGCGCGAGGCCCGCGATGATGTCCCAGAAACCCCACACGCCGGCGACCACCGCCATTCCGCCGAGGCCGCCGAAGAAACTGAAGATCAGCACCAGCCCGAGGCCGGCGTTGCGGATGCCCACCTCGAAGCTCACGGCGCGGCGGTCGTACTCGGCAAGGCCGGTCGCGGTGGCGCAGGCGTAGCCGGTGATGAAGGCGAGCGCGTCGTGCAAGATCACGGCCAGTAGTACGAGCCCGACATAGTCGAGGAAGTAACGCCAGTTGCCCGCGATCGCCGCGAGGATGAAGCCGATCAGGCAGACGAAGCTCAGGATGCGCGCGGGCTTCTTGATGCGGTCGGTGAGCTTCGGCAGATAGTGCGCGACGGCGATGCCGACCACGAAGGGCGCGCCGATGATCGCGATGATGTGCATCACCATCTCGGCCGGGTCGAGCGCGATGGTCTTCAGCAGCGGCGCGGCCGTCGGGTGGATGCCGCCCCAGAACGCGAAGTTCAGCGGCATCACGAAGATGGTGATGAGGTTGGACAACGCCGTCATCGACACAGAGAGCGCCACGTTGCCGCCGGCGCGGTGCGTGAGGATGTTCGACACGTTGCCTGGCGGGCAGCAGGCGACCAGGATCATGCCCAGCGCGATGCTCGGCGCCGGCTTCAGCAAGAGCGTCAGCGCGAAGGTCACCGCCGGCAGCACGATGAACTGCGCCGCCACGCCCACCGTGATGGCAACCGGCATGCGCATCACGCGCTTGAAGTCCGACACGCGCGTGTCCAGCGCGATGCCGAACATCAGGAAGCCGAGCACCGCGTTGAGCAGCACCAGCGACGCCGGGTTGAAGTTCAGGCGTACCTCGTCGACTGGGATCATGGGTCTTCTCTCGAACGTCGGTTGAGGCTCAGGCCAGCGCGGCCGAGGCGTCCCGCACAGCGCGCCGGTAGGTGTCCTTGTGCACGTAGTAGGACATGCGCTCCAGCTTCAGGTACTTGTAGCCACCGGAGAGATCTGGGGTCGGCCCTGCCTTGGCCTCCTTGAGCACAGCGGCCTGCGGACGCCCTTCGGACTGGGCCTTGAAGTAGCGCGCGACCAGTTCGGCCTGCTCGTAGCGCCCCTGCCAGCCGATGCCGCTCGCCTCGATCATGCCGAGCACCGCGAGGTTGTCGAAGCCCGGCGCGAAGATGTTCAGGTACAGCTTCGGCGCCATGCCTTCCCAGTTGAGCCAGGTGCGGTCGATGAAGGGGTAGTGCAGCTTGTAGCCGGTCGCGCAGAGTATCAGGTCGTAGTCGCGCGCGCTGCCGTCCTTGAAGTGCACCGTGTCGCCGTCGAGCCGCGCGATGTCGGCGCGCACCGAGATGTCGCCGTGGCCGATGTGATGCAGCACCAGCGAATTGACCACCGGGTGCGATTCGTACATGCGGTAGTCCGGCTTCGGAAACCCGAAGCGCACCGGATCGCCGGTGAACCACTGCAGCACCTTCGCGTCGAGCCGCTGCTTGATCCACGCCGGCAAAGGACGCTTGCCGCCGAGCGTGTCGGCCGGCTTGCCGAAGATGTACTTGGGCACGAAGTAGTAGCCGCGCCGCACCGAGATATCGACGCTCCTGGCGTAGTGCACCGCATCGACCGCGATGTCGCAGCCGCTGTTGCCCGCGCCGACCACCAGCACGCGCTTGTCCTGGAAGAGGCTCGCGTGCTTGTAGGAAGAGGTGTGCAGCAGCTGGCCGTTGAAGCGGCCTTCGAAGCGCGGCATGCTCGGCTCGGACAGCGTGCCATTGGCAATGATCACGCCCTTGTATTCGGCGGTCTCGACGCGACCACAACCGGCGTCGATGCTCACACGCCAGAGCGTCGATGCGCTTTCTGTCACCGGCTCGACGCGGATCACGCGCACGCCGAAGCGGAAGTGCTGCCGCAGGTCGAAGTGGTCCGCGAAGTCGCTGAAGTAGCGGCGCAGCTCGGAGTGGCTCGGGTAGTCGGCCACGCTGTCGGCCATCGGGAATTCCGAGAACTCGGTGGTGCGCTTGGACGAGATCAGGTGCGCCGACTGGTAGACCGTGCTGCGTGGGTTGTCGATGTTCCAGAGGCCGCCCACGTCGTCATGGGCCTCGAAGCCCTGGAACGGAATGCCGAGCTTCTGCAGGTTGCGCGCGCCGGCAAGTCCCGAGGGGCCGGCCCCGATCAGGGCGATTTGCTGGTGGGTGGGCACGAGTGCGGACACAGGATGACTCACGAAAGAAGAACTTCAGGATGGGATTTCGGCGCGTTCAGCGCGCGCGGGATTCGGGGTCGGCTGGCGACGGCAGGCCGGGGATGGCCGTCGAGCCCGGCTCGCCAGCACGCGGCTTGCGCGGCTGGCGCAGCAGCAGGGCGTCATGCCACCGCTCGGGAAGCAGGTCGAGTGCGGACGCCATCCAGCCCAGGCGGCGCGGCAGCACGAGCTCTTCGGTGCCGCGCGAGATGGCGCGCAGGATGGCCGAGGCCGCTTCCTCCGGCGCCATCAGCCCAGGCATCGCGAAGCGATTGCCGGCGGTGAGCGCGGTGCGCAGGTAGCCGGGGTTGACGGTGCACACGCGCAGGCCGGTCGGGCGCAGCTCGGCGCGCAGGCTTTGCAGGTAGCGGATCAGGCCGCCCTTGCTTGCGCAGTACGCGCCGTTGCCCGGAAGGCCGCGCCGGCCCGCCAGGCTCGCGATGCCGACCAGCGTGCCGCGATCGCGCGAGCGCATCCGCGCGACGAAGGGCTGGAACGTGGTGGCCACGCCAAGCAGGTTGATCTCGAGGATGCGCCGGAACACCGTGAGGTCGGAAGCCTCGGCCGTGTCGAAGCCGCCGGCCACGCCGGCATTGGCGATCACGGCATCGGGCACGCCGAAGCGGCTCATCCAGTCCTGCGCCGTCGCCTGCATGGCGGCGCTGTCGCTCACGTCCGGCGTGTAGATCGCGCAACGGCCGGGCGCCGCGGCGGCCAGCGCCTCCAGCACCTCGATGTTCAGGCCGACCAGTGCCACCTTGGCGCCGCGAGCGAGCATCTGCCGCGCCAGCGCGCCGCCCAGGCCGCCGCACGCGCCGGTGATCACGAGGTTGTCGATCGTAAAATTCATGGAATCGTTTGTTTAGGTGTGAAGCTTATCGAAACTGCGGCAAAATCTCGAAAATATTCTTAATTTCGTCTCGTTTTCCGAGATTTCTAATGGATTTTCCCGACCCCGCCAGCGTCGATGACCCCGAGCAGGCCGCCACGCCCGGCCTGCGCCTGCTCCAGTTGCTCGAACTGGTAGCCGCCGAGGGCGAGCCTCAAAGCCTGTCCGATGTGGTTCGCCTGAGCGGCCAGCCCAAGCCGTCGGTCCACCGGATGCTCCAGCAACTGGAGCACGGCGGATTGCTGGCGCGCGGCAGCGACGGCCGGCGCTATGCGATCACCCCGCGGCTGATGCGTTTCGCCGAAACCGTCCTGCGTGGCAGCACCGCGACCGGTGTGCGCCACGCGGTGCTGCGCCAGCTGGTGGCGGACGTGGGCGAGACCTGCAACCTCACGGTGCTGTCGGGTGCGGAAGTGATCTATCTCGATCGCGTCGAGACGGCCTTTCCGCTGCGGCTCGAACTGCGCCCCGGTTCGCGCGTGCCGCTGCATTGCTCGGCCAGCGGCAAGCTGTTCCTGGCCTATCTTCCGCGTGCGCAGCGTGACCGGCTGCTCGACGGCCTGCAATACGAGCGCCACACCGCGCACACGCTGTCATCGCGCGAAGCGCTGGACGCCGAACTCGAACGCATCCGCCAGAACGGCCATTCGGTCGACGCGGAGGAGTTCATCGACGGCCTGGTGTGCGTGGCCGTCCCGGTGCGCGACGATCCGCAGGGCCCGGTGCGATGTGCCGTGGCCTTGCAGGCGCCGGCGGTGCGCATGCCTTTGCCCGATGCCCTGCAGCAGCTCGACAAGCTGCGCAACGCCGCGCAGCGGATTGCCCGGGCGATGCACTGAGCGCGCTTCAGGCGCACCAGCGGGCCTGCACCCGTTCCCGCGCTGTTCATCGGTCATGTCGGCTCGGAAACGATGTCCGCCCCACGCTCGGCCAGGAGCGCGCGCAGGAACGAGCGATGGCAGCGCGCCTCGTCCTCGCAATAGCAGCCGACCGACAGCGAGGTCTGGTGCGACAGCGCGGCGAGCAGGTCGAGGCTGCGGCTTGCGTCGGGCTCGCCCATCTCGCTCTTGAACTTGCGCCCGAAGGCGTTCCATTCCGATGCGTTGCCGGAAGCCTGGGCGGCCTGCGCCATCTTCATCGTCTCGATCGACGGCGCGAGGTTGGGGTACCACACGTCGTACCAGTTCTGCGACGCGAACTCGCTCTTGGGCACGCCGCGCGGCGGGCGGCGCACGGTGCCGATGCGTAGGCCTTCGCCGGGCGCGCGGTCGCTGCCGAGTCGAACGATGCGGATGGGCATTTGTCTCTCCTCCTTGGGGTCGATGGTCTCAGGGTGCGGACGATACCGCCCCTGTTGGGTGGGCGACAGCGCGATCATCGCCCGGCGCCGATACTCGGCGCAGCAAGGAGACACCCGCATGAACGACCGCATCGAATCCATCCGCCACGCCGACGGCGTGGTCGAACTCCACCTGGCCCGCGCCGACAAGATGAACGCGCTCGACCCCGCGATGTTCGACGCGCTCATCGACGCCGGCACCCGGCTGCGGGACGACACCAGCGTGCGCGCCGTGGTGCTGGCCGGGCGCGGCAAGGCCTTCTGCGCGGGGCTGGACATGCAGTCTTTCCAGCGCATGCAGGACAGCGGCGCCGGCATCGTGGGCGAAGGTTCGGCCGGCAGCGACCTGATCGAGCGCACGCACGGCATTTCCAACGCGGCGCAATACGTCGCGATGGTCTGGCGCGAGGTGCCGGTGCCGGTGATCGCCGCGGTGCATGGGGTGGCCTTCGGTGGCGGGTTGCAGGTGGCGCTCGGCGCGGACGTGCGGTTGGTCGCGGCGGACACGAAGATGTCCGTGATGGAAATCAAGTGGGGCCTGGTGCCCGACATGGCCGGCATGGTGTTCATGCGCGAACTGGCGCGCAATGACGTGGTGCGCGAGCTGACCTACACCGGCCGCATCTTTTCCGGCGAGGAGGCCGTCGCGCTGGGCCTCGCGACGCGGGTGGCTGCCGATCCGCTGGCCGAGGCGCTGGCGATGGCGCGCGAGATTGCGCAGAAGAGCCCCGACGCGATCCGTGCCGGCAAGCGCCTGCTCAATGCCGCCATGGGCCACAGCGCGGCCGACCTGCTGCTGGCCGAATCGGTCGAGCAGAAGGTGCTGATCGGCAGTCCCAACCAGGCCGAGGCCGTGCGCGCGAACATCGAGCGCCGCGCGCCGCGCTTCAGCGAACCACAGCGCTGAGGAGGCTCCTCAGGCGCCCCTGAAGCGCAGCCATTCTTCCGCGGGAGCGCGTTCGCTCACAAGGGCGTTCACCGGATGGTCCGGGTTGCGGTGCCCGATCGCCATGCCGCAGAACAGCATGCGCTCCGGCGGCAGCTCGATCGCCTTGCCGATCGTCACCGGGTAGATCGCCCAGCATTCCTGCGCGCAGCTGTCGAGGCCTTCGCCGCGCAGCAGCAGCATCACGGTCTGCAGGTACATGCCGAGGTCGGACCACTGCGGCGGTCCCATCGAGCGGTCGACCGAGCAGAAGAGCGCCATCGGCGCGCCGAAGAAGTCGAAGTTGTTCGCGAACCAGCGGCGGCGCGCGGCCTTGTCCTCCCGCGGGATGCCCAGGCGCGCGTACATCGCCTCGCCGACCTGAAAACGCCGGTCGCGCCAGGGCGCGCGCAGGTTGGGCGGATAGATGTCGTAGTCGGTGGGCTCCGGCTCGCGGCCTTCCATGAGGTGGCGGCGCATCTGTGCACGCAATTCGGCGAGGGCGTCGCCGGTCACCACGTCGATGTGCCAGGGCTGGAGATTGCCCCCGGACGGCGCACGCGCGGCCAGCGTGAGGACTTTGCGGATGGTCTCCGGATCGACCGGCGTCGGCAGGAATGCACGGATGGAGTGGCGGCTGGCGACGGCTTCCTGGATTTGCATGGGCGACTGGGTGGGTGTCAATGGCTCGATTTAAGCAGGTTCCCACTCTGCAGACGGGCATACTTCGGGCGTGGCAATGTATCTTCTCCATCGTCTCGCGGCCCAGCAGTTGCCCATTGCGGTCTCGGGCGGCGAGCATGTCGACGCTGTCCGGGTGTTGAGCCTGGCCGGCCACATCAAGGCATCTATCCCGAAACCGGTGCGCACGCTCGATGGCTTCGAGCAGCCCGCGGCGATCGTTTCCGAGATCACCTCGCTCGGGCGCAGCATGCTCAAGCGCTTCCCGCTCAGGTAACCGGCAGCCCGCCGCGCCCCGGAAGAGGGCGCGTTTTCCCTGAGATGGGGCGTACATATCGGCCGTAAATGTCCTATTGACGGGACAAGAGAACGGCGCAACCATCGGCCCCCATGTCCCAGATGCCGCTGCCCAAGTACCACCAGATTTATCTGTTGCTGTGCGAGCAGTTGGCCGAAGGCCGCTTCGAAGGCGGGCTCCCCGGCGAGTTCGCGTTGATGGAAGAGTTCGGCGTCGCGCGCGTCACGGTGCGCCGCGCGCTGGAGAAGATGGCGGCCGAAGGCCTGATCTCGCGCGAGCCGGGCCGCGGCACGCGACCGATCGGCAGGCCGCCTGCGGCCATCGAGCCGGTCGGGCACGGCGTGCAGCGCGCCAACCTCGGCGGCCTGCTCGAAAACCTCGTCAGCATGGGCCTGCGCACCTCGGTCAAGGTGATCGACGTGCAGACGGTCACCGCGTCGGCCAGCGTGGCCGCCGCGCTGCAGCTCAAGCCCGGGGACGCGGTGCAGAAGGCGGTGCGCGTGCGTTCCACGCGCGAGGGGCCGCTGTCGCACATCACCACCTACGTGCCCGCCGAGGTCGCGCGCCGCTTTGGCCGCCGCGAACTCGCGCGCAAGCCGATCCTCGTGCTGCTCGAAGAGGCCGGCGTGCAGGTCGGCCGCGCGCACCAGACCATCACCGCCAAGCTCGCCGACGCAGCGCTGGCGCAGCACCTCGATGTCTCCGTCGGCTCGGCGCTGCTGGCCGTGCGGCGCCTGGTCTACGACATCGACGAAAGGCCGGTGCAATGGCTGCACGGCCTGTACCGGCCCGACCGCTACACCTACGAGATGCAGTTGTCCCGCGTGGGCGGCATCGACGCCAAGGTGTGGGTCAGCAAAGAGCTTTCCGCGCAATTCACCTGAGTCATCACGATCTACCAACGAGGAGTCCCCATGGAAAACCGCCGTCGCTTCCTGTCGCAGACCGCCGCCCTCGGCACGTCGCTCGCCTTTCCGCTCATCGGGGGCGCGCAGCCCAAGCCGATTCGGGTCGGGGTGCTGCATCCCGTGACCGGGGCGCTGGCCTATTCGGGGCAGCAGTGCCGGCTCGGCGGCCAGATGGCGATCGACGACATCAACGCGGCGGGCGGCATCAAGTCGCTGGGCGGCGCCAAGATCGAGGCCCTGCTCGGCGATGCGCAGTCGCAGCCGCAGGCCGGCGCGGCCGAGGTCGAGAAGATGAACGAGGCGGGCGTGTCGGCCATCGTCGGCGCCTTCGCTTCGGCGATCTGCCTGGCTACCACGCAGGCGGCGGCCAAGTACAACCTGCCGCACGTCGTGGATGTCGGCGTGGCCGACCAGATCGTCGAACGCGGCTTGAAGAACACCTTCCGCTTCGGCCCCGGCTACAAGAAGTCGACCGAAGTCGCGATGGCGAACCTGCTGGTGCTCAACAAGGCGGCGGGCAGCCCGGCCAAGACCGTGATGATCATCCACGAGGAGTCGCTCTTCGGCACCGGCACCGCGCAACTGCTGTCGCGCGAGCTGCCGGGCTACGGCTTTGAGGTCAAGGAAGTGGTGAAGCACGCGAACCCCACGCGCGACTTCAACAACATCGTGCTGCGCATGAAGTCCGTCAATCCGGACATCGTGATCCCGGCCAACTACTACAACGAATACGCATTGCTGGTGCGCACCATGCAGCAGCAGAAGGTGCAGCCGAAGGCGATCTTCTCGGTGCTGGGCGGTGCGGCGTCGAGCTACAAGTTCGTCAAGGAGTTTCCGGATGCGGCCAACGGCATCATCGACTGCAACCACTGGTTCAACCCGAAGGACAAGCGCTCGCAGGAGCTGCGCAAGCGGGTCGAGGCCAAGGGCCAGTTCTTCAGCTACGAGGTCTTCATGACCTACACGGCGATGATGCTGCTGGCCGATGCACTGGAGCGCGCCAAGTCGAGCGAGCGCGCCGCGATCATCGATGCGCTGGAGAAGAGCACCTTCTCCAATCACATCATGCCGTACGGCCCGACGAAGTTCGTCAATGGGCAGAACGAAGGCGCGCAGCCGCTCATGACGCAGGTCGTGAAGAACGACATCAAGGTCATCATCCCGCGCGACTACCGCGAGGTGGAACCCGTGTTCCCCCTGCGCGCAGCCTGAGGCCGGAAGCAGGATGTTCGATTTCGGCATTCTCTTCCCGTCGGTCCTGAACGGACTGACGACCGGCGCGGTCTATGCACTGATCGCGCTGGGGCTCACGCTGATCTACGGCGTCCTGCACATCATCAACTTCGCGCACGGCGCCTGCCTGATGCTGGCGCTGTATGCGGTGTACTTCCTCAAGGAACGGCTCGGCATCGATCCGTACCTCGCGCTGCCGATCGTGGTGCCCGGCATGTTCGCGCTGGGCTACGGCCTGCAGCGCATCGTCATCAATCGCGCGGGGCACGGCAAGGACGAGAACATCCTGCTCGCGACGCTCGGCATCGCGATCGTGATGGAGAACCTCGCGCTGCTGTTCTTCAAGTCCGACACGCGCAACATCGACACCGCCTATTCGCTCGCCACGGTGGCCATCGGCCCCGCGATGATCGCGGTGCCCAAACTCGTGGCTTTCGCCGGCGCGCTGGTGGTGTCGGCGGTGCTGTTCTGGATCATGGGCCGCACCGACCTCGGCCGCGCGATCCGCGCCGTCGCCAAGGAGAAGGAGGGCGCCAAGCTCATGGGCATCGACGTCGACCATGTCTACGCGATGAGCTTCGGCATCGGCCTGGCCTGCCTCGGCGCCGCGGCCTGCTTTCTCTTGCCGGCCTATTACGTGAACCCGCAGGTGGGCGGCGGCTTCGTGCTCGTGGCCTTCACGATCGTGGTGCTCGGCGGCATGGGCAGCTTCGTGGGCGCGCTGATCGGCGGCTTCCTCGTGGGGGTGGTGGAGTCGCTCGGCGGACTCTTCCTGGGCGAGTCGCTCGGGCAGATCGGCATCTTCGCAATCTTCATCGGCGTGGTGCTGTTCCGGCCCGAGGGCATGTTTGGAGCGCGGGCATGAGTGCTTCCAACGTATCGAACGCCGGCCTGCGGCATCTGGTCGGCATCGCGGTCTTCGCGGTGGCGGTGGCCTGCCTGCCGCTCGTGACGTCGTCAGGCGTGGCGCTCAACTTCGTGATGATGGCGCTCTACGCGACGCTGATCGCGCAGGCCTGGAACATCCTCGGCGGCTTCGGCGGCCAGTTCTCCTTCGGGCATGCGCTGTTCTTCGGCACGGGCGCCTACATCCAGGCGATCGCGCAGCTCCAGGGCGGCATCAACGCGTGGGCGGCGCTGCCGATGGCGGTCGCGGGCAGTGCGTTCGTCGGGCTCTTCGTCGGCGCGCCGACTTTCCGCTACGGGCTCAAGGGTTCGTACTTTGCGCTGGTAACGCTGGCCTTTGCGGAGGTGTTCCGGATCGTCGCGCTCTCGGTGCCGTTCACGGGCGGCGGGGTGGGGCTGATGGTGCCGCTGCGCGAGTCGGCGGCCAACCTGCAGTTTTCCTCGCGCGCGGGCTACCTGTGGGTCGTGCTGGCCTTCGTGACGGCGGCGCTGCTGGTCACCTGGTGGCTGCGCAACGGCCGGTTCGGTGCCTACCTGCAGGCGGTGCGCGACAACGAGGACGCGGCGCGCGCGGTCGGCGTGGATCCGTTCCGCATCAAGCTCGCGGCGATCGCCATCTCGGGCGCCTTCATGGGCGCGGCGGGGGCGTTCTACGTGCAGGTGTTCCAGTACATCGATCCGGGCATCGCCTACGGCTCGGGCACGTCGGTGGAGGCGCTGGTCGCGGCCATCGTCGGCGGCATGGGCACGCTGTGGGGGCCGGTGCTCGGTGCTGCCGCGCTGCATGTGCTGTCGGACTTCACGCGCAACCTGTTCGGCGAGCTGCCGGGCATCAACATGGTGATCTACGGCGTGGTGCTGGTACTGATCGTGATCTTCCTGCCGCGCGGCATCGCTGGCATCGGGCTGTCGGTGCGGCAGCTCTGGGCGGGGAAGGGAGGCCGTCATGGCTGAGCCTCTCCTCGTGCTCGACGGCATCTCGCGCTCCTTCGGCGGGCTGAGAGCGGTGCAGAACGTGAGCCTCTCGGTGCGCGAAGGCAGCCTGAGCGCGCTGATCGGTCCGAACGGCGCGGGCAAGACCACGCTGTTCGCGCTGATGTCGGGCTTTCTCAAGCCGGACACCGGCACCGTGCGCTTCGCCGGGCAGGACATCACCGGGCGAGAGCCGCATCGCAATGCGCTGCTGGGCATGACGCGCACCTTCCAGATCGTGAAGCCCTTCGCGGCGCAGACGGTGCGCGAGAACATCGCGGTCGGTGCGCACCTGCATGTGCGCGGCCGCGGCGAAGCCTTGCGGCGCGCCGAGGATGTCGCGGCGCGCGTGGGCCTCGCACCGCAACTCGACAAGCCGGCCTCGGACCTCACGGTGGCCGGACGCAAGCGCCTCGAACTCGCGCGTGCATTGGCAACGCAGCCGCGTCTGCTGCTGCTCGACGAAGTGCTGGCCGGACTCAACCCGCAGGAGATCGCCGAGATGATGCCGGTGGTGCGCGGCATCGCCGACGGCGGTGTGACCGTGCTGATGATCGAACACGTGATGCAGGCGGTGATGAACCTCGCCGAGCATGTCTGGGTGCTGGCGCAAGGCCAGTTGATCGCCGAGGGCAGCCCGGCACAGGTCACCTCGAACGACAAGGTGGTCGAGGCCTACCTCGGCCATGGCACCGCGGCGCGGCTGCGCAAGGCCGCGGCGAATGCGCCGCAGGAGGCTGCGGCATGACGACGTTGCTCGACATCCGGAACCTGCGCGGCGGCTATGGCCGCGTGGAAGTGCTGCGCGGTGTGGACCTGCGCGTGAATGCGGGCGAGATGGTCGCGCTGCTCGGCAGCAACGGCGCCGGCAAATCGACGCTGAACAAGATGGTGTGCGGCCTTTGCCCCGCCTGGAGCGGCTCGGTTCAATTCGACGGCAAGGACCTGAGCGGCGCGCACTACCGCGAGGTGGTGAAGGCCGGGCTCATCCAGGTGCCGGAAGGCCGCAAGGTGTTCCCGAACCTCAGCGTGCTCGAGAACCTCGAACTCGGTTCCTTCACTCGCGCGCGTGAGCGCCGCGCCAGCAATCTCGACAAGGTGTTCGGCATCTTCCCGCGCCTGAAGGAACGCACCGGCCAGCCGGCCGGCACCATGAGCGGCGGCGAACAGCAGATGCTCGCCATCGGTCGCGGCCTGATGGCGGAGCCGGTGCTGCTGATCCTCGACGAGCCTTCGCTGGGGCTGTCGCCGCTGCTCGTCGAGGAAATGTTCTCGCTCATCCGCCAGCTTCGGGACGACGGCCTCGCGGTGCTGCTGGTCGAGCAGAACGTCGGCCAGTCGCTGGAGATTGCCGACCGGGCCTATGTGCTGGAGAACGGAAGCGTGCGCTTCTCGGGGCTGCCGCAGGAACTGCTGGGCAGCGACGAACTCCGCCGCGCGTACCTGGGCCTTTGATTCGCCTATCGCATCGCCGGCCCCGCGCGCCATTCATCGAACAGGAGACAAACGTGAAACGTCGAGACATTCTTATCTCATCCGCCGCGCTCGCGCTGGCCGCGGGCGCCCGTGCGCAGATGGGTGGCGTGCCCGTGCGCATCCTCGTAGGTGCGCCCGCAGGGGGCTCCACCGACACGCTGGCGCGAACGCTCGCCGCCAGCATGGGCCCTGCGCTCGGCAGGACCGTGATCGTGGAAAACCGCCCGGGCGCGGGCGGCAACATCGCGGCCGAACTCGTCGCGAAGGCACCGCCGGACGGCAACACCTTGCTGATGAGCTTCACCAGCCACGCGATCAATGCGACGCTCTATCCGTCGCTGCCCTTCGATCCGGTCAAGGATTTCACGCCCCTCACGCTGGTGGCGACTTCGCCTTCGATCCTCGTCGCGCATCCCTCGCTGCCGGCCAACAACGCGCGGGAACTCATCGCGCTCGCGAAGGCCAAGCCGGGCCAGCTCAACTTCGCGATCGGCTCGGTCGGCTCGTCGCTGCACATGGCGGGCGAGGCATTCAAGATGCAGTCGGGTGTGGACATCGTGAACATCCCGTACAAGGGCACCGCACCCGCGGTGCAGGACGTGCTCGCCGGCCAGGTGCAGCTGATGTTCGCGGCGGTGGGCAACGCGCAGGCCCACATCCAGGCCGGCAAGCTCAAGGCCCTGGGCGTGACCACGGCCAAGCGGCTGCCGCAGTTCCCGGACGTGATGGCGATTGCCGAGGTGCTGCCGGGCTACGAATCCAGCGCGTGGTTCGGCCTCTTCGGACCGGGGCGCATGCAGCCCGACATGGCGCGCAAGATCAGCGATGCGGCGCGCAAGGCGATTGCCACGCCAGAGATGCACAAGCGCCTCGAAAGCGAAGGCGCAATCCCGGTCGGTAATTCACCCGAGCAGTTCGCGCCCTTCGTGCAGAGCGAGATCAATCGCTGGGCCAAGGTCGTGAAGTTCTCCGGAGCCAAGCCGGAATGAGCGCCGCGCCGGGCCGCCCCAAGCAAGCTCGTGCCCCCTCGGGGGGCCGCGAGGACACGCTAGTACCGAGCAAGGGGGCTATATGAACACCATCGCCTCCGCCCAGACGCTGGCGCAGAAGCTGATCGCCCGCGCGAGCGGCCGCGAAAGCGTGGCCGTCGGCGAGATCGTCACCTCCGCGGTCGATCTGGCGATGTTCCACGACTCGTCCGGCCCACGCCGGCTCAAGCCGATGCTGGAAGAACTCGGTGCCGGGATCTGGGACCGCTCACGCGTCGTGCTCGTGATGGATCACTACGTGCCCGAACGCGACGAAGATTCGCGCCGCATCGTTCGCATCGCGCGCGAGTGGGCGCGCGACCAGCAGTTGCCGCACGTCTACGACAGCCAGGGCATCTGCCATGTGGTGGTGCCGCAGCACGGGCACATCCGCCCCGGGATGATGTGCGTGGGCGGCGATTCGCATTCGCCGACCGGCGGGGCGTTCGGCGCGTACATGTTCGGCGTGGGCAGCACCGAGATGCTCGGCGTGGTGGTCACCGGCGAGATCTGGCTGCGTGTGCCAGAGACCATCCAGATGTGGTGGGACGGCGTTTTGCCGAAGGGCGTGACCGCCAAGGACATGATGCTGCACATGATCGGCCGCTTCGGCATGAACGGCGGTCGCTACCAGGCGGTGGAGTTCTGCGGACCGGCAGTGACCGCACTGTCGATGCAGGAGCGCATGACCTTGTCGAACATGAGTGCCGAGCTCGGCGCACAGGTGGGCCTGATTGCGCCCGATGCGACCACCGCCGCTTTCCTTGCCGGGGCGGGCGTACCGCACGTCGACACCCGGCCCTGGTTCACCGACGAGGATGCCGAGTTCACACGTCATCGCTTCAACGCCAGCACGCTGGAACCGCACATTGCCGCGCCGCACAGCCCAGCCAATTCGCACGGTGTGAGCCGTTTTTTGGGCATGCCGATCGACATCGCCTACATCGGCGCATGCACCGGCGCGAAGCTCGACGACCTTCGCGCGGCTGCGCAGGTGCTGCGGGGACGCAAGGTTGCAAAGGGGGTGCGGCTGATGGTGGCGCCGGCCAGCGTTCGCGACCAGAAGCTGGCGCAAGAGGAGGGCGTGCTGCAGGCGCTGACCGATGCGGGCGCGGAGCTGTTCCCGACCGCGTGCGGCGCATGCTCCGGATACGGGGATCCAATGGGCGATGACGTGACCGTCATTTCCACCACCGCGCGCAACTTCAAGGGGCGCATGGGTTCGCCGACCGCGCAGGTGTATCTGGGCTCGCCCTATACCGTTGCCGCCGCGGCATTGCGCGGCAGCGTCGCCGATCCGCGGGAGGTGCTCGCATGAGCGCCGCGCGGCCGCCCGAAGGCGCTCGCACCGCAGTGCGGAGCACGGAGGTTCCTCAATGAACGCGCCGAACCTCCACCGCGTCTGGCGTCTCGGCGCCGACATCGACACCGACGCGCTCGCGCCGGGCCACGCGATGAAGCACGGCATCGACACCATCGCCCAGCACTGCCTCGAAGCCATCCGCCCCGAGTTCGCGCGCGATGTGCGCCCGGGCGACGTGATCGTGGCCGGTCCGAACTTCGGCATCGGCTCGTCGCGCGAGCAGGCGGCCGCCGTGCTCGTGAAGCTCGGCGTGGCTGCCGTGATCGCACCGGCCTACAGCGGGCTCTTCTTCCGCAATGCGTTCAACCTCGGCCTGCTCCTGTTGACCTGCCCGCAGGCCGAGATGCTGGGCGAAGGTGTCCGCATTGAAATTGACGCCGCAACGCCCGCGGTGATTGCGCCGGACGGCACGCGCCTCGCATGCGAGCCGGTGCCTTCGTTCCTGATGGACATGGTCCGCGCCGGCGGACTGTTGAACCAGCTACGCCAGCGCGCTGGCAAGAAAGCAAGTCATGCCTGATCCCTCCCACATCCCAGCGATCGACCCTGTCACGCTGGCCGTGCTTCGCGGCCGGCTCGAACAGGTGGCCGACGAAATGGACGCGACGCTCTATCGCAGCGCGTTCAACCCCATCATTGCCGAGGCGCACGACGCCTGCCACGGGCTTTACGACGCCGCCACCGGCGACACGCTGGTGCAGGGCAAGTCCGGCCTGCCGGTGTTCGTCGGCGCGATGGCCTTCGCCGTGCGCGCGACCGCGAAGGTGGCCGAATCACGCGGCGGCATGCAGGACGGCGACATCTGGATCAGCAACGACGCCTACGACGGCGGCACGCACGCGAACGACTTCAAGCTGGTGCGGCCCTTCTTCCGCAACGGCCAGCTCTACTGCCACATGGCTTCGGCGGCGCACTGGCACGACGTCGGTGGCGCGGTGCCCGGCAACTACAACCCGGCGGCCACCGAGTGCTGGCAGGAGGCGGTGCAGATCCCGCCGGTGCGCATCGTGCAGGGCGGGGTGCTCGACCGCGACGTGCTCGCGATCCTGCAGGCCAACACGCGCCTGCCCGACAGCCTCTGGGGCGATCTCAATGGCCAGCTCGCCGCGCTGGAGCTCGGCGCGAAGCGGCTCCACGGCCTGCTCGACGAATACGGCGACGACCTCGTGCTGCAGGCGCTCGGCGAACTGCGCAGCCGGGCGCTGCGGCTGATGCGCTCGCACATCGCCTCGCTGCCGGATGGACGCTACAGCTTCGAGGACGTGCTGGACAACGACGGCATCACCCCCGAACCGCTGACGATCGCACTGGACATGACGGTCTCGGGCGACCGCCTGCTGCTCGACTTCTCGCGCACCTCGCCGCAATGCGCGGGGCCGGTGAATATTTCGCGCGCGACTGCGATCGCGGCCTGCTATGTGGCGCTCAAGCACCTCTTTCCCGACGTGCCGGCGAACGCGGGCGTGCTCGATGCGGTCGACTTCGTGCTGCCTGACCGGCTCGTCATCAGCGCCGAACGGCCGAGGCCGGTGGGCGGCTACACCGAAACCATCCTGCGGATGATCGACGTGATCTTCAGCGCCGCGGCGAAGGCCGATCCGAAACGCGCGGTGGCGCAGGCCTACGGCACCATCAATGCGCTGTCGATCGCCGGCCTGCGCAGCGACGCGGGCCGCGAAGGCCAGCGCTGGGTGATGTTCAGCTTCTTCGGTGGCGGCCATGGCGCGCACTCGGGCGGCGACGGACTGTCGCACGGCAATGCGCCGATCTCCACTGCGACGATCCCGCCCCTGGAGATCCTCGAAGCGGCCTATCCGGTGCGCTTCACCGAATGGTCGCTGCGCGCGGATTCCGGCGGCGAAGGCCAGTATCGCGGCGGTCTGGGCGCGGTCTACGAGATCGAACTGCTGGAGAAGGACGCCGAGGTGTTCGTCTTCGGCGAACGCGGCACCTCGCCGCCCAAGGGCATCGCGGGCGGCGGCCCGGGCGCGCTCAACGTCTTCCGCTACCAGAACGAGGGCACCTGGCATGTGCCCCCGATGGTCTCGAAGATGCGCGGCATCCGCCTCGTGCGCGGCGAGCGCGTGCGCCTCGAAACCCCCGGCGGCGGCGGGTGGGGGAGCGCCGCGGAGCGACAGCCCGAACAGCGCGAGCGCGACCGGGAAATGGGTTACGTGACCACCGGCGCCGCTGCAGGCAGGAAAGCATCCGAATGACTTCGAAACAACCATCTCTCGTCGTCGGCGTGGACGTCGGCGGCACCTTCACCGACCTCTTCGTGCTCGACGAGGCGAGCGGCACCGCGCGCATCGTCAAGGTGCCTTCCACGCGCGGCGAAGAGGCGCGCGGCTTCATGAACGGCGTGGCGCGCGTGGCCGATTCGGCCGCGGCGATCGCGACCATCGTGCACGGCACCACGGTCGGCACCAATGCGTTGCTCGAACGCAAGGTGGCACGCACCGGCATCATCACCACGCGCGGCTTTCGCGATGTGCTGGAGATGCGCCGGCGCGATCGCCCGCAAACCTGGGGCCTGCGCGGCAGCTTCACGCCGGTGGTCCCGCGCGATCTGCGGCGCGAAGTCGACGAGCGCGTGCTGGCCGACGGCACCTTGCACACACCGGTCGACCTCGACCAGGTGCGCGCCGAGGCGCGTGCGCTGCTCGACGCGGGCTGCGAGGCGGTCTGCGTGTTCTTCATCAACACCTACGCCAATCCGGAGAACGAGCGGCGGGCGGTTGCCGCGGTGCGCGAGATCTGGACCAACGCACACGTCACGTCTGCGAGCGAAGTGCTGCCGGAGATTCGCGAGTTCGAGCGCTGCTCGACCGCGACGCTCAATGCCTCGTTGCAGCCGGTGGTCGGTGGTTATCTGTCGCGCCTCGAATCCGACCTGCGCGGGCAGGGCTTCGGTGGAGAACTGCTGGTGGTGCAGAGCAACGGCGGCGTGATGTCGCGGCAGACCGCGAGCGATTTGCCGGTGCGCACTGCGCTGTCTGGTCCGGCAGCGGGCGTGATCGCCTGCGCGGCCATCGCGCGCGCCGCGGGCTACCCGAACGCGATCACCGGCGACATGGGCGGCACCTCCTTCGATGTGTCGCTGGTGGCCGATGGCGAAGCGGCGCTCGCGGCGCAGACCGCGATCGAGTTCGGCATGGTGATCCGCTCGCCGATGATCCAGATCGAGACGATCGGCGCGGGCGGCGGCTCCATCGCGTCGGTGGATGCGAGCGGCATGCTCCAGGTCGGCCCCGAATCGGCGGGCAGCATCCCCGGTCCGGCGTGCTATGGGCGCGGCAACATGCGGCCGACGGTGACCGATGCCAACGTGTTGCTGGGCCGCATCGCCGCGGACCGGCCGCTCGGCGGCGGGCTGCTTGCGGCGCTGGATGCGGAGAAGTCGCGACAAGCCATCGAAGAGCATGTGGCAAGGCCACTCGGGCTCGATGTGCATGCGGCGGCGGAGGCGATTCTCACTGTCGCGAACGCGCGAATGGCGGGCGCAATCCGGTTGGTGTCGATCGAGCGCGGCCACGATCCGCGCCGCTTCGCCTACATGCCTTTCGGCGGCGGCGGCGCGCTGCATGTGTGCGCGATGATGCGCGAGGTCGGCGTCGGCACGGGCATCGTGCCCCGCTATCCGGGCGTCACCTCGGCGCTGGGCTGCGTGATCGCGGACATGCGGCATGACGCGGTGCAGACCATCAACCGCCCGCTCACCGAAGTGGACGTGGCCGACTTGCAGCGGCGCATCGACGAACTGGCCGCCGCGTGCCAGCGCCGCCTCGATTCGGCCGGCGTGCGCTTCGAGGCAGTGCGCGAGGTGATCGCGCTCGACATGCTCTACGCGGGGCAGACGCACACCTTGCCGGTCGAACTGACGGACGCGCGTAGCAAGCCATTGACGGTCGATTCGATCCGTGTGGCTTTCGAGGCGGCCTACGCCACGGCCTTCGGGCGCGTGCTTGACGGCATCCCGATCCGTGTGATGAACCTGCGCTACGCGCGCATCGGGGTGCGGCCCAAGTTCGATCTGGCTGTGCTCGCGCCCGAAGGGGCCGGCAGCGTTGCGCCGCTCGGCACGCAGCGTGTGTTCCACGAAGGCAAGTGGCACGACGCTGTGCGCTATGCGCGGCTCGAATTGCCGGTGGGCACGCGCATCGACGGGCCGGCGATTCTCGAACAGCCCGATACCACCGTATGGCTCGAACCCGGCTTCCACGCCGAGGTCGATGCGCACGGCAACCTGTTGGTAAGACCGTCATGAGCGCGGGCGCACCCCTCGTCGGCGCGAAGGCCGCGCTGGTCATCATCGATCTGCAGAACGATTTCCTCGATCCGAAGGGCGCGTATGCGCGCGGCGGCGACAGCAATCCGCCCGCGCTGCTGCTGCCTGCGCGCGTAGCGGAAGTCGCGCGATCGCTCAAGGCAAAGGGCGGGATGGTGGTCGCGAGCCAGTTCACGCTGTGGCCCGATGCCTCGGGCGAGCCGATGGTCTCGCCGCATCTCAAGGCCCTGCGGCCATACCTGCAGAAGGGCGATTTCGCACCCGGAAGCTGGGGGCAGGCGAATGTCGATGCGCTCGCGGGGCTGGTCGATGTCTCGGTGTGCAAGGTCGCGTATTCGGCCTTCTTCAACACGCAGCTGGACTGGGTCCTGCGCCGCGCTGGCATCGAGTCTGTCGCGGTGTGCGGCATCGTGACCAACGGCGGCGTGGCCAGCACGGTGCGCGATGCGCACATGCGTGACTACCGAACGCTGGTGTTGTCCGACGGCTGCGCAGCCTTCGGCGAAGAGCGGCACCAGACGTCGCTGGCCGACATGCGCAACGTGGCCGAGGTCACGGACTGCGCGGCCTTCATTCGGTCGCTGGGGTGATGATGGCGGACGGATCTGCGCGCCGCATCCGGCGTGCTTCATCGATCGACGCGGAGGCGCAGGTGCCGGTCGCGATCATCGGCGGCGGCGCCTGCGGACTCACCGCCGCGCTGATGCTGGCCGATGCGGGCGTCGAGTGCGTCGTGCTCGAACGTGATGCGGCGCCGAGCGGATCGACGGCGCTGTCTTCGGGATTCATCCCCGCGCCTGGCACGCGCGTGCAGCGCGAGCACGGCGTGACCGGCGACAGCCCAGAGCGCTTTGCGGCCGACATCCAGGCGAAGGCGCATGGGCGCGCGTCGCCGGTGCGGGTCGATGCCTATTCGAAAGCGGTCGGTCCGGCGCTGGATGCGCTTCAGGCGCGCCATGGCCTCGAGTGGATCCTGCTCGACGGCTTTCTCTATCCCGGCCACAGCGTGCACCGGATGCACGCGTTGCCGCAGAAGACCGGTGCCGCGTTGATGGCGCGGCTGCAGTCGGCGGCCGAAGCGGCTGGCGTCCCCGTGCTGACGCAGGCAGTGGTCGATACGCTCGTGGTGAATGGGGACGATCGCGTGATCGGCATCGAGTACCAGCGGCCGGACGGGCAGCGCGAGACACTGGGCTGCGATGTGCTGCTGCTGGCCTGCAACGGCTTCGGCGGCAATGCCTCGATGGTGCGCGAGCTTCTGCCCGAGATGGCCGAGGCCACCTTCGGCGGCCATGTCGGCAACGACGGCAGCGCAATCCTCTGGGGCGAAACGCTCGGCGCGCGGCTGCGCGATCTCGGCGGCTACCAGGGGCACGGCTCGTGGGTGACGCCGCAGGGCGCGCTGATGTCGTGGGCGGTGATGATGGAAGGCGGCGTGCAGGTCAATCGCGAAGGCCGGCGCTTTCACGACGAGACCCTGGGCTATTCCGAAGCCGCGGTGCATGTGCTCGCGCAGCCGGGCGGCATCGCGTGGAATGTGTTCGACGCGCCATTGCTCGAACTGGCGCGAGGTTTCCCCGACTTCTGCGATGCGGAGGCTGCCGGTGCCTTGCGACGCTGCGAAGCGCTCGCCGATCTGGCGGCCTGCATCGGCTGCGATGAGGCAGTGCTTGCGCGCACGCTGTCTGCCTTGCACGAGAAGCAACCGCAGCCCGACGGCCGCGTGTTCTCGCGCGGCCTCGAAGCGCCGTATTTCGCGGTGAAGGTGACCGGCGCACTGTTCCACACGCAGGGCGGGCTCGACACCGGCGATGACATGCGCGTGCTGGATGCGGACGGCAAGCCCTTCGCGAACCTGCTTGCCGCGGGCGGCGCGGCCGGCGGCGTTTCGGGTGATGCGGTGTGGGGCTATCTCTCCGGCAACGGATTGCTGAGCGCGGTAGCCGGTGGCTACATCGCGGCACGGACGGCTGCGGCGCTCGTGACTTCAAGGGAGTGATGAAATGACCGACAACACGTTCAAGACGCGCCTTGCGTCGAAAGACATCGTTCTCGCGCCCGGCGTCTACGACGCGCTGAGCGCGCTCGTCGCCGAGCAGGCGGGGTTCGAGGCGCTCTACCTTTCCGGCGCATCGATCGCCTACACGCGGCTGGGCCGATCGGACATCGGCCTCACCACCTTCACCGAAGTTGCCGACACGCTCGCGCGCATCACCGAGCGGGTGAACCTGCCGGTGATCGTCGATGCCGACACCGGCTTCGGCAACGCCCTCAACACCCAGCGCACCGTGCGCGGCTTCGAGAGGGCCGGCGCGGCGATGGTGCAGATCGAGGACCAGACCTTCCCGAAGCGCTGCGGCCATCTCGACGGCAAGGCGGTGGTGCCCGCGCGCGAGATGGTCGGCAAGCTCAAGGCGGCGCTGGATGCGCGCGCCTCCAGCAACACGCTGATCCTCGCGCGCACCGACGCGGTCGCGGTCGAGGGGCTCGACGCCGCGCTCGATCGCGCGGAGGCCTATCTCGAATCGGGGGTGGATGCCCTCTTCATCGAGGCGCTGCGTTCGCCCGAGCAGATGGACGCAGCCTGCCGCCGTTTCGCGCATCGCGTTCCGCTGCTGGCCAACATGGTCGAAGGCGGCAAGACGCCGATCCAGGACGCGGATGCCTTGCAGGCGCACGGCTTCCGCATCGCGATCTTCCCAGGCGGCACCGCGCGGGCGGTGGTGCACACGCTGCAGGGCTACTACGCGAGCCTGCACGCGCATCGCACCACGCAGCCCTGGCGCTCGCAGATGCTGGACTTCGATGCCCTCAACGAAGTCATCGGCACGCCGGACCTCATGCGCACCGGCAAACAGTACGAGTAACCGCCCCCAAAGCCAGAAATCCCGCGGAGAGGCGGTGTCCGAGCCACACGAAGTGGGCGAGGCTGGGGGTGAACTCACCTCATGCGCAACGGGCGTACACCAACGCGAGGTAGTCCGTGTGCTTGCGCAGCGCCTCGAGTTGCTGGAGCGTCGTGCCTGTGACGCGGTCGTCCGGGTCGAACTTCAGGCTGCCGTCCGGAAGCAGGACGAAGTGCGTGGCGCCACGTGGCAGCCCGGGGCGGTTTCCCACGTTGACGTAGCCGCAGCCGGCACCGGTGGAACGGTTGTACTTGACGCCCGAGAAGGTCGCGAATCCATCAGGGAGCTGCTTCCGCACGCTGGTCTCGACCTTCCACACCGGAAAGTAGAACCACCACACGCCAAGGCAGCCAACGAAAAGCGCGATCCCGACCAGGGCCGATGCAAGCACTCTCATGTTTCGCTCCTTTGTCCCAGGAGTGAAACATTCTAGTAAAAACGAAAACTTTTGTTTAAGTTTTTCCGCCGACTGAGGCGCCGTTCAGCGGACGGTCGACATCACGGTCGCGCGGCACCTGCGTTGTTCGCTCGGCGCCAGAAGCACGCAGTTGTTGAGCGCGCGTTGCTGCATGTCGCTCAGGCGCGGGCGGGAGGCCGGCGCGCCGTAGTAGCCGGGGGCCGGGGCATAGTAGGCGGGCGGCGCCGGCTGGTAGTAGGCGGGAGGGGCCGGATAGTAGACCGGGGGAGGCGGCTGGTAGTAAGCCGGCGGCGCGGGCTGGTAGTAGGCCGGTGGCGGGGCCACATAGGCGGGCGCAGGCTCGTAGTACACCGGGCCGCCGACGCCGACCGAAACATTCACTTCCGCGTAGGCCGAGACGGCGGGCGAGAGGGCGGTTGCGGCAACAACCGCGGCAAACGCCAGTCTGGCGATCGCAGAGCCAGGAAAGCTCACTGAAATTCTCCGATTGGGGCGAACTTGCCCATTCAGGTTGAAACGTTGCGGACCGGCGCTTGGTGGACAGGTCCAACAATCTGTGACGTCTCGAGTATCCGCGCCCGGCCCGTGGCAGGCAAAAAAAACAGCCCGCACGGGGCGGGCTGTTCGGTCAGTCAGAAGAACGAAGCGGGGCTCAGGGCACGTTCGCCGAGTTCATCTGGAAGGGCTTGCCGGGCAGCGCCATCGCACCGCCGTATTCGGCCGCGGCACCGTTGATCGCGTTGATCGCGCAGCCGGTGGGCCACGGGCAGAGTCCGCCGTCATGGAAAGTCACCTGGCCGTAGCGGTAGTTGCGCACCGCCTTGCCCGTGTAGTCGAGCGCGCTCAGCACGTAGCCCTCGTTGGAGAAGTTGTCCGAATCCTCCACCGCGATCAGGTCCTTCATCTCGCTGTGCTGGATCGTCCGAACGATGCTGCCGCTGTTGCCGTTCGAGGCGAAGCGCACCCAGTTGATCTTGTTGTCGCCACGGGAGGCCACGATGACCTGCTGGTTGCTCGCGTCGAAGGTGGTGTTGGTCGGTTCGCCCTTGGAAGTCGCAAGCGACGTCGGGTTGCGGCCGATACCGGTCACGGTGCCCACTTCGGCGATGTTGCTTGCCGGCGGATTGGCAGTCATGTTCCAGCCGTCGCCCGGCGCGAAGCCGTCCAGGCTGTAGATGTGCAGCGTGCCGTCCTGCGTTGCGATCCAGGCCCGTGAGGCAAAACGCTCGGAGACCGTGGCCTTCACCGCGGTCGGACGCGCGCCCAGCGACACCGTCTTGACCACCGTCGGCTTCTGCGAGGCTTGCACGTCGAAGGTGAACGGCCACTGGTTGG
>NZ_FNRO01000024.1 GCF_900107745.1 Variovorax sp. YR216
ACCGAGTGCTCGCGCTCGGTCAAAACTGCCCCGGGCATGCGGTAGGTCGTACTCATGGCTCGCATTAGAACCCGAACGTACGCCCGCCTCCGGCGAGACGGCTCGTACTTCATGTCTGCTTGAGGGCCGTGTGCCGTCTCAGCATGCCGGCCCACGATTGGCCACTGAGACTTGTCCTCCGAGGGAAGGGTTTGAAGTCCATGATGGAATAATCGCGTCAACTATTCGGCGGGAGTCCGAAATGGCGAAGCTGCACTGGCTTGCAACTGTGCTTGTGCCTCTGGCGACCACCCTGACGGGATGCAGCGGCGGGGGCAGCAATGACATTGTCAGCGGCAGTCCGACGCCTCCAGCCGGCCTGGTCGAGCGCGACGAATCGCCGATCTATGCCGTGGGCGTTCCGGTCGTCCCGGACACCGTGAGCAACAGCGGGGGCGCCATCACCCGGTGCTCCGTGTCTCCGCCACTGCCTTCTGGCCTGAACCTCGATCCCCAGAACTGCACGATCAGCGGCACCCCGACAGGGGTCAGCCATGCGACGGTGTACACCGTCACCGCGAGCAACGCCGCGGGCAGCACCACGACGCGGGTCGAGATCGAGGTCAAGGATGCGCCCATCGCTCCCGACGGCCTGGACTATCTGGATCGGTCGATCGTCTATCCGGCCAACGCCCCCATCACGCCCAACACGCCCATCAGCACGGGTGGCGAGATCACGCAATACAGCGTTTCACCTGTACTGCCAGCTGGCCTCGCCATCGACCCGCAGACAGGCGTCATTACCGGCGTCCCTACGGCAGTGACCGCAGCGGCGGTCTACACGGTGACCGGCACCAACAGCGTGGACAGCGTCCAGGCAATGCTGACCATCAAAGTAGCCGCAGTGGCCGTGCCACCGGTCGGCCTCGTCTATGTGGATCACCTGCCCGAATACATCATCGGCGTGCCCATCGCGTACAACGAGCCCGCCTACTCTGGGGGCGAGATCACCCAGTTCTCAATCTCCCCCGCGCTGCCGGCAGGATTGAGCCTGAACACGCAGTCAGGGGTCATCAGCGGTACGCCCACTACTGAGCTGGCCCAGACGACGTTCTTCGTGACCGCCAGCAACAGCGCCGGCAGCGTCACCGCGCAGATCACTATCACAGTGACCCCGGCTCAGGTCGGCGGATGGCTGCCCGCCGATGCCATGAATCACGGGCGCTTCCGGCATACAGCCACGCTGTTGCGCGATGGACGCGTCCTGGTGGCAGCAGGAAACAGAAAGCAGGCGCTGTCCTCCGCCGAGTTGTACGACCCATCCGCGAACAGTTGGACACGGACGGGCAACCTCGCGCGCAGCAGGCAAGCGCACTCCGCCACACTGCTGCCGGACGGTCGGGTTCTCGTGGCCGGAGGATTCGGCACAGGTGGAGGCAATGCGCTTTCTTCGGCGGAACTGTATGACCCGGTCGCGGGTAGCTGGTCGCAGACTGGAAGCCTAGGTCAGCAGCGCGACAGTCAAACGGCCACGCTGCTACGCGATGGCCGCGTGCTGGTAGCGGGCGGCGAGGGCCAGGGCGGCAGTCTTGGTGCACTGTCTTCTGCCGAACTCTACGATCCCGTCACGGGGACCTGGTCGCCGACGGGTAGCCTTGGCCAGCCGCGCAAGCAGCACACCGCCACCCTGCTTCCAGATGGCAGGGTCCTGGTGGCTGGTGGAGAAGATCGGGGCGGGAGCGCGCTGGCCTCGGCGGAGCTCTATGACCCCGCGACGGGAACCTGGTCGGCGACCGGCAACATGAGCGACGCACGCAACGCCTATGCCGCCGTACAACTGGCCGACGGCAGGGTGCTCGCAGTTGGAGGATTCGATGGCACGCACGCGCTCGCGACCGCCGAGCTCTACGATCCGGCATCGAGTACATGGTCGAAGACCGGCAGCCTGCGACAGGCTCGCGACTTCCATACCGCCACGCTCTTGACCAGTGGTCGGGTGCTGGTAGCTGGTGGTACCGATGGCAGCGACTTGTTCGTGACCGAGTTGTACGCCCCTGCAGCTCAAAGCTGGTCACAGGTCGGGAGTCTCGAGCAACTGCGCGAGCAACACACCGCAACGTTGCTGCCAGACGGCGGGGTTCTCGCTGCGGGCGGCATCGGACGCGGAATTCTGTCCTACACCGAATTGTTCCACTAGCTCGAGGGCGGGCGACGCTGGCGAGCTTCCGCTCCGTTCTCGTTTCAATAGCAAGCGAAGACTTGACACGACAACTGAGCCAAGGCGGGAGTCGTTCGCAGCGAAAGCGACCAGTGGTGTAAGAACGCCATCGGTCGTTCTCGGCGCGCGGCGTAGAGGTGCTCCACGGCCAATTGCAAAACAGTTGAAAGGCGATGCACTTGCCGAGGTCACGGCTGCGGTCTTGGACGCGCTGGGAGCTGAGACCTTCAAGCAATCGACCTCACGCGATACCCGCTGTCGTCTGAAGCGCATGCGCATGAAGACGGGAGACAGGATGAAGGGCCGCTCACAGTCTCGAAAACGACCTGCAATGCGACTTGACTGATCAAACCATCTGGAGATGGAACCCTCATGTTTCCGAGGGTTGGAGACGAGCGGCGACTGACCTGCGCCGACGGTTCACGCCGCGCCCACCGCTGCCTTCACCCGCTGCGGAAAACGCCATCGACGCAGCACTTGTTGGCGCTATCACCTTCGCGATGGTAGAGCCGGTCGTGATCGGCGTTGGCAATTAAACGATGAAATGCCCACCGAAGCAGTCTTACGACGACATCAAAATCCGACCGGCTTCGTCAGTTCCTGGGACACGGCGCTGTCGCCATGAACGAGTGAGCCGGCCGGCCAGCGCGTTGGCTGCACAATGCCACCGCGGCGCGGCCTCATCGGCCGTGCAGGACTTGAACCATTGAGGAGCCTCACGATGCATGCTGACGACTTCAAAAGCCCCTCGGTCACCAGGCTGCGCGAGGACTTGGCGCTGGCCCTTCGCGCCGCCTCCCACCATGGCTTGGCCGAAGGCGTCTGCAACCACTTCAGCGTGGAACTGCCCGATGGCAGCGGCCGCTTCCTGCTCAACCCGCGCGGCCTGCTTTGGTCGGAGGTGCAGGCCGACGACGTCGTCATGGTGGACGTACATGGCGAGCGCCTGGCGGGCCGCCACTCTGTGGAGCCCACGGCCATGTTCATCCACGCAGCCATCCACCGCCTGTGCGGCAAGGCCGTGGTGCTACACACCCACATGCCCTACTCGACCGCACTGACGTTGACTGAGGACGGCATGCTGGACAGCTGCCTGTCGCAGAACGCCATGCGCTTTCATGGCCGCGTGGCGTTGGACGCCGAGTACAACGGCCTGGCGCTGGACAACGCCGAGGGCGAGCGCATCGCGCGCGCCATGCAGGGAGCCGATGTGGCCTTCCTCGCCAACCATGGCGTAGTGGTTTGCGGTGAGCGCATCGACTACGCCTACGACGACCTCTACTACCTGGAGCGCGCGTGCATGGCCCAGGTGCTCGCGCAATCCACAGGCCGGCCGCTGCGCCGCGCCGATCCCGAACTGGTCGCGCGCGTCTGCGAGCAGACGCTGGGCGAGCGACTGCAGTCCGAACTGTTCTTTGAGGCCTTGCGGCGCCAGCTTTGACCTCCTAGCCTGCTGGACGTAGCAAAGCATCGTTAGCTTCGTTCACGGACCGCGCAGGTTTCATCGAAATTGGGCAGGATATTCGCACCAGGACCGGGGCCAAGCATGGCAGCAGGGCCTCCGCGGGCGAGAAGCCGGGCGGCGGAGCCGGGATGCAGGTTGAAGTCACCGCCGCCGTGTTTACGGTTGACAAGAAGAAGCACATGATTACGCTGCGCGGGACGGAGTACGAGGTCGAACTGGAGGTGGGCGACCAGGTCCATGCGATCTACACCGAGGGAGTGGTGCTCTCGATGGATTGACGTGTCGGATCGGGACGTTCGGCAAATCCTTGGCGTCGCAGATCTCAATTGAAAGAGTTGTTCTCCGGCGAAAACAGGGGACGCCGGGCTTGAATCCATCCGCTCATTGGAGGAATTTCAGATGAAACTCGGACCACGTGCTGCGGCCGCGCTGGCCCTTTCGCTGGTGGCATCGGTCGTTGGCGCCCAGCAGGCTGCACCGGCGGGCACGGCGCCGTCGGCACCGAACCCCATCGACCCGGCTTCGATCCAGGCGCTCAAGGACATGGGGGCCTATCTTCAGACGCTGGATCGTTTCCAGACAACGACCTCGCTGACGGGCGAGCGTGTCCTCAAGGACGGCCAGAAGCTGATGCACATGGCATCGGCAAAGGTGGACGCACAGCGCCCCAACAAGCTGCGCGCCCGGATGTGGAGCGCCCGCTCGGAGCGCGAGCTCGTCTATGACGGGAAGACGGTCACCCTCTATTCGCCCGCTCAGAAGTACTACTCGACGGTCGAGTTCTCGGAGCCCGTCAGCGCGCTCATCGACAAGCTCGAGGAGCGGTACGCCGTCCAGATCCCCATGTCCGACCTGTTCACGTGGGGCACGCCCGCAGCACCGGTCGACGCGATCGAGTCGGCGATGAACGCCGGTCAGGACTTCGTCGCGGGCACGCTGTGCGACCATTACGCCTTCCGCCAGAACGGTTTCGACTGGCAGATCTGGATCGCCACCGGCGCCCAGCCCTTGCCACGCAAGGTCGTGATCACCAACCTCGGCGACGAGGCGAGACCGCAATCCGTGAGCGTGATCGACTGGAACCTGAAGCCCGCCTTCAACGAATCGACATTTCGGTTCGTTCCGCCCAAGGGGGCCACCAGGATCGAACTCATCCCCGTGAAGGCCAAGTAGGTGAACATGATGACGAACACATTCAGCGAGAGGTTGGCGGTTCCATTGGCCGCCCTGCTCCTGGCCGGATTCGCGTGGACTCCTGCGGCGCACGCCCTGGGTGAGCGCGGGGGCGGCGGCCGCGCGCAGGCGGCAGGCGCCGGTGCGCGCGCCAATGCAGCAGGCGGCGGAGGCCGGCAGGCCGTGCAGGCCAACAGCGCCCGGGCCGACGCGCGGACGAACGATGTGCGCAGCACCAGCGTGAACAACGTCAACAGCCGGAACACCAACGTCAATGCCAGTCGCAACACCAACGTCAACGCGAGCCGCAACGTCAACGTAAACGTGAGCGGCAACAACTGCTGCGGCAACGGCTGGGACAACGACTACCACCCGGTCGCGGGCGCGATGGCGGTGGCGGGTGCCGTCGCAGTCACTTCGGCGGTGGTAGGCTCGATCGTCAACACCGTGCCGCCGAGCTGCGTCCCCGTCAACTACGGTGGCATGGTCTATCAGCAGTGCGGCAGCCAGTGGTATCAGCCGCAGGGATCCCAGTACGTCGTGGTCAATCCGCCCTATTGACTTCCTCATCGGGCTCGCGCACGTGAGCTTGTCATAGGTCCAGGTGTCGCCCGGGTTAAACATCGGCGCAGGCTCTCCGTCCTGCGCCGATGCGAATCCCGATAGGCCGGACATGACCGACCAGAAGACCACCGTCCCGCTCGTGCTGTAGGATGCATCGCGCACCTCCATGTTGCACCGGCTTGAACGGCGCTGTCCCGGTGTTACGCGTCCATCCCCGAATTCGGGATGCCTTTGCGGGCCAGCGCGCGTCCCTTGTTCCTCAAAGCGTCAGAGGGTATCAATGGGACACGTTGGGCCAGCCGGTTCGATGCCCGATAGTCCGCGCCTCCGTTCTGCCCGGCAACTCAAGGCCTGAACCAACTGTTGCCAACCACGAGATACACTGCCGTCGTGCCGGGACTTCGGGCCACATCGACACCGACGTCCAGACCAAACTTTCGCGAGATGTTGTAGCGAATACCAAATCCTCCGCTGGTGACGTCCTTTGTCGATGTGGTGTTTTCGCGCTCCGTTCGGGTCGCCCCGTACCCGCCGAACGCGACGCCGCTCCAACGACCTTCCAAGCGAAGGCGCGCCTCGAATTCGACTGACGCCATCTGCTCGCCTTGGTAGCGCATCGCAGGCACGCCGCGAAGTTGAATGAAAGGCCGCAGGAAGAATGGCGTCCCTTTGGACGACCATGCGTAGTTGCCTCTGGCGCCGAGTATGGTGTCCCTGGACAACGGCAGCCATCCCATCGCAACCTGCTGGAAACGCTCGAAGTCGTCGCTCGAGCCCAGGGCCTCTCTGGCGGCCAAGTAGGAGGTCTCGGCATAGACGCCACGCGTGGGCGTGAAGATGTTGTCGCGTGTATCGAACTCGAGGATGGCCGTTGGCGCGGAGACCCGGACCTGGATGCGCCCGGGTGCATTCGGCAACAGCGGTTCGTTACGCAGCGTCGAATCGACTTCGGCAAACACATAGCGCATTCCCAGCGCCCATGGCGACTTGGGAGCCAACTGCCAGTTGAGCTGTGCGACTGCGCCTGAAAACTCCAGCGAGTAGCTCACTTTCTGGTCGACCGAGGAAAGCCCGGAGCCCACGCCGTAGAAGTCGAGGTTGACCTTCCCGGTCGCGGCTCCAACCAGGGTGCGCAAACGACCATCCATCCATCGACTGGCATCGCCCGCAAATGCGCCCTGCGTCCCATTCTCAGTCGCGAAGGCACCGAGGCCAGAAATGTTGGGCCGTGCCCAGCCTTCGGCGCCTTCTTCCCGACGCGGTCGAAGGAACATCCCCGCAAGACCTGCACCGTAGCCCACCGCTGGCTCGGTCACGATGATGGGCACTGGCAGGAAGCCGAAGGGATGCTCGAGAAAATCGGTGAGATCGAATTGACCATCTTCAGGATCGCGGAACCGTCGGGTGGTCTTGGGCGAGGAACCTTGCCGCGATGACTGCTGCCCCACCGTGTCGTCTTGAGGAGGTTGCGACCTATCCTGCGCTGAGGCTGGTTTCCATGCGCCGAGAGCCATTGCACACGATGCCGAGACGAACAGGGCACACGCGAAGCGAGGTGGAGGGCTCAAGACTTTGGACAGCGATTCAGGAAAGAGGCAGGCCTCACCCAGACGACGCGACTGAGCGCGCCCCCTAGTTCAGGTCCTTGTCCTTCCAGACCTTTGAGCCTCCGAGCGCGACTCCCGCCTGAAGGCCGGCCTTGGTCAGCACATATGCATTGCCGCCCGTAAAAGCGATGGCGCCCGCCTTGACATTCGCTTCGTCCTTGCCGGTGCCTGCGCCCGCACCCGCGCCGACAGAGGCATCCCAGCCGTTGTCGACGAAGTCGGCCATTGCCTTGGCGTCCTTGAAGATGAACAGATAGCGGGTATCGGAGGCCCCGACCTGCAGGCCCGCGCTCGCCTGCGCGATGCTCATGTACGTGTCCTTCTTGGCCTTGCTGTCGTGCGCTATGCCCTTCCCTCCAGCCCCGCCAAGGCCGAAGCTCAAACCGTAGGTCGTGAACACGGCGTAACCGGGTGCCTTGCTGACCGCGTCTTTGATCTTGGGGTCGGCCTTGTAGAAGTCCTGAAGTGCATGCATGGCCTTCGCCTTCACCTCGGCCTGGTGCTTGGCCTTGTCCTGCGCGTATGCGCCGGTGGCCAACAATGCGGTCAGGGCAGTACTGACGATGAGCATCTTGCGACGTTTCACAGCGTTCTCCTTTTCAACGAGTCATGAGACCTCAGCATATGGGCGTCAGGCTCGCATGCCCCTCTGCCCCTCTTCCCCTTGTATGAGGCGGCCGAATATTGACACGATCCGATGATCTTTACTATCCATCGGCACCTCGAATGCCTGTTTCGTCAGAAGCCCGCCCTTTGGTATTGCTCTATCTGGCACGCGTAAGTGCCGGGTTGAGTTGAACACACCGAATAGCTCCGAGGTTGAGTGCTTGCGCAGCCGGCCAAGACGCAGAGAAAAATTGCACTCGCCATCAACTTCAAGAGCGTCCCCTGTCAACCTGGCCTGATGTTCAAGGCGCCTCGACCTTGCTCCAGGACGAATCCGGGTTGAAGACCTTCATCTGACCCGCGATCGTCGCGCTCTGCGGCCCCAGATCCTTCTGATAGAGCGCGCCATCGTGGCTGATCATGAAGCTGGTCACACCCGTGTCCCCATAGTGGATGGGCCAGGCCACCAAGGCGAAACCCGCGCGCATGCGGTTTCCGATGATGTAGTCGTAGGCGCCCCCTGGCGCGTCCTTGCCCTGAGCCGTCAGGATCTTGTAGTGGTAGCCATGGTAGCCCTCACCGGGTTTCACGGAACTGAAGCGTGGTCCGAGCGGGCTTTCGCCTTGCGCATCCGCCGGCCAATACAGGCCATCACGCCGGCCCGGCGTACTGGCGAGCTTTTGCGCGTAGGAGAGAACACCATCGCCGTCCCGGTCACGTTGGGCATATTCCTTTTGCGCGTCAAAGTAGGCCAGCACGGCCTGCATGGCGGACAGTTCATTGCGTCCGATGCGCCGCGTCTGCATCTCGTCTTCGCCGGCGCGTGGGTCGAAATGCCAGTACCCGCTTCTAAGCACGAGCGGGATTGGCAGGGTCCATCCGACATCTCCGACGGACAGAGCGGCCTTGCCTTGTCCGTTCGATACCACGCCGTGCTTCTTGTCCCAGGCGGCAAGGAAGGTCTGCAATTCGTCCTGACCGATGTCGTCACGTGGGATAAAACGCTTCCAATCCCGGCCAAGCACCCTCTCGAGCGCCTTTGCATCATTGTTTGCAATGGCATCGCGAAATGCCTGCGCGGCCGCTTCGGCACTGGAGAAAGGCTGCTGCGCACTGGCGACGAGCGGGATGAGCAGCGCCCCGACCAGGCCGGCAACGGGGGGGAACCAGACATGGGTTCGACAGGTTGGAATACTCATGGTCAACGCCTCTCTTGTTCGGGACCTATCGACGTCCGCCGCCACGTCCGCCACCGCCACCGCGGCCGCCTCCGGAGAAGCCACCGCCACCACGGCCGCCTCCGCTATAGCCTCCGCCCCCAAAGCTGCCACCGGAGCGGCCACCCCCGCTATAGCCTCCGCCGCTGTACCCGCCCGATGGCCGCTGCATGGACTGGCGGCTGGCACCGCCGCGGTCCATCTGCTGGCGCGCCTGCCCGGCATTGCCGACGCCGCTGAAGGCGCTGTCGCGACCGGCACCGCCGAAGCTGCCTCTGTCTCCCCTTGCGGCAGCCTCGGCGCGCTGACGTGCGCCTGGGTCGTTGCGCAGTTGTTCTCGTCCTGCACCGGGATCCATGCCGCGCTGCTGCAGGTTGCTCTGCGCCTGCTGGCGCTGGGCATCCCGGCCTCGGAAGTCGCCGCGATTCTCCGCGCCGGGCAGATTGCGGCCGTACTGCTGCTGGCTGCGGCTGTCGCGATAGGGCACGCCGCGCCGGTTCTGCGCGTTGTGCTCGAAGCGATTCTGGTCGGCGCGAATCTGGCGGTTGGAATTGATGCTGTTGTAGCGGTTGGTGTTGATGTTGATGTCGCCGCCGCCCCAATTGGCGTTGCCCCAGAGGGCGCCCACTGCGGCCACCCCGATGCCAAAGGCCAGCGCCGCGCCCGCGTAGTAGCCCGGGTAATAACCGGGGTAGTACATCGATGGCGGATACCAGTAGTACGGCGGGTAGGCGGGATAGGGCCAGGTGCCGTACACCACCGCCGGGTTGTAGGTCGGTACGTAGACCACCTGGGGATTAGCCGGCGCGATGGTGATGGCTTGCTGCTCCACGGTCACGACCTGTTGTTCGGTCGTCTTGAGACTTCCGGTCTCGCGGGCCTTGGCGCGCAGGCGCTGCGCGGAGTCCAGGACACTCTTGGAAGAAGCCAGAAACGCGTCCCCGAGGTTCTGCACCCAGTCGGGCTTGTCGCCCATGGCCTGGATCACCTGGGGAAAAGCCACGAGCGATTTCACGCTCGGGTCCCAAGGCTGATTCTCGACGGCACGCACGGCGGCGTCGCCCGATTGCTGCGGATTGGCCTTCGACCACTTGGCAGCGTCAGCGACGTCTGCCGGATAGGTGGAGGCCATCAAGACCTGTGACAGCAACGAGTCGGGATAAAGCGCGATGGGCGCCATCAGCTGGTCGATCTGGGCCTGGCTGAAGGTGCCATCCGCTGCCGGCGCCGTCGATACAGGTGCGGGACTGCTGGTCGTGCCTGATGGCGATGTGGTGGTGGTCGTTGTCGTGACCACGGTGGCTGGTTGCTGAACCGTCACCGGTGCGGGATAGGGATACACGCACCCGGCCAGAAGCACTGAGATCGCCAGTGCGCTGGGTAGCGGGGCCGAGGGAGCATCAAGAGAGAATTTCATTCAACAGTCCTCAAGCAACCAACGCGATGGTGGAGGCGGATGCCTCCCGTCTCGCCATCCACTGCGAAGCTGTCATGCCAAAACGATCGCGGAACCAGCGCGAGAAAGCGGCACCGGAAGCGAAACCAAGCAGGTGTCCAACCTGATAAAGGGTTCGCATACCGCCGGTGAGATAGGTCTCCGCCAACTCTGCACGCACGTCGTCAATGACCATCGACACACTATCGCCCGTAGCTGCCAGCTGCCGGTTCAACGTCCGTCGGTGTGTACCGAGTTGCTCCGCGACGCGATCGACGGAGCAATCCCCGGACGGAAGCAACATCCGGATGGCATGCCGCACACGTTCGAGCGGCTCATTGCGCGACACGGTGAGCTGCATGTCGAGCCGGCGTTTGAGCGCAGCTCCGACTTCCGGATCGGCCGATGCGATCTGCGTACCAAGCTCCCGACTGCGACACACGATCGCGTTGAACGGGTGCGCAAAGTCGATCGCCGGGCCGAGCACGCGCTTGTGGATTTCCAAACTGTGCGGCGGCCCATGGCGGAAGCAAATACTGACTGGATTGAAGCCCTGGGGTGCGAGCGCTCTAAGGGTGCGAAGCACGATGGCCGCTGACATTTCGATCGCCTGGCGAGCGCACTCGGGCCTGCCAAGCTCCAGTTCGAGAAAAGCCATCGTGAACTCGCCCATAGGGTCGAGAGTCAAGCGCAGGCCTGCGTTCTGCAAGCACATGTACCGACCCAACGCCTCCAGTGCGGCGCGCAACGTCGGCTCCTCGCGCACGACTGTGGCGAGAACGCCGAGATTGCTCAATCGCTGCGTTTCGGCAAGCAGCAAACCGAAAGCCTCCTGATTCGACTGGCGCGCAGACTCCTCAAGCAATGCGGCCACCGAATCCATGCCGACCAATGTGTCCGGGTCGGCAAGAACCTGGAGTGGCAGGTCGGCCGTCTGGAGCATGCGTGATGGGTCGAGGCCCACCGACCGAGCAAGGATCTCGTAGCCGGTCAGTGTGGCGCCACGTGTCAATTGGCGTGCGCCTCGGGGCAGCCCCTCGCGCAACTCCAGCACGTCAATACGCCGCATGATCGGAATTCAACCCATGTGCTATCGGAAGCATCTTTGGAGTCGTGCAGCCAGCATGGGCTCATTGTTGACAGCCAATGTGGAATTGAAAATTGCACTTTCGGGCAATATCGCGCGCCCCAGCGGACCACAGGGTTTACGAGGATCCCGCACCAGCTGAACGCTCGCGACCTGGCGCCAGGTTTCCCATGACGCGAGAACGCAAGAAGCAGCGCTCGTCCTGCCCGTTCAGTACTTGATTTCGCGCTTGGCCTGTCGGCCATCTTGCTTGGTCTGGCGCTTGTCCTGGCGACACTGGGCGTTGCTCTGCTGGTTTTCCGCCCTGCAGTCGATCTTGGCCGAGCGTGCCTCGTGCTTCGCGGCCTGGTTCACGGCTCTACCCTGCTGCCGCTGCTGCGCCTGATCGGTTGCGAACGCGGTTCCCGTCACAAAGAGAAGACTGACTGCTGCAGCGACCCGAGAAGTCCTGAGCCAGTATCCGCACGATCCATACGACACACGCTGAGACATCGCATACTCCATTCCGCTCGAAGAGCCGTTCGAACAATAGGCGACTGCCCCCAGTCGCGTCAACTTGTGCGCCTGCCATTCACATGGAAGGCGCCGACCGTTGTGTTGTACCCCTTGTTGCCGTCGACCGTTTTCCCGGGCAGCATCGCAGCAGGTGGACAGGAGAAGGAGCGAGGAGAAAACATGCTTGATCTCAATCAGAGCGACATCACTTCCGTTGCGCCGGTCGTGCGTCTCGTCGAAGCAGAGGGAGCTTTTCGACTGTTCTCGGACCTGAGACAGGCGCTGGAATCCAAGGGCTATCGAGTCGTCACTTTCGGGTTGATCGAGGAGTTGGTCCTTCGACAACCAGGTTCACCTCCTGGCTGCATCGTGCTCGGTGTTGAGAGCCTCGGTGCAGAGGGGCTCGAATTGCACGCATTGCTCACATCGAAGTCGGATCTGCCCGTGATCCTCGTGACCTCCAGCACCACTGCACGTGAAGTGGTGCGCGCCATGAAACAAGGTGCGGCGGACTTCTTCTGCAAGCCATTCAATGAGCAGGCACTTCTGTCGGCCGTCGACAAGGCCGTTGCCGACCACAAGCTGAGGGTCGAATCGCGCGTTTTGCAGGAAGATTTCGAGCTTCGGCGTGCGAGCCTTTCGCCAAGAGAGCTGGAGGTGTACGAGATGCTTGTCCATGGAGCTTCAACGGTAGCGATATGTGAGAGTCTCGGGTTGGCCGAGCGAACCCTCAAGCACCATCGTTCGCGGGTCATGGAGAAACTGGGATTCAGGTCCATCGTCCAGCTCGTTCGTGCGGTCGAAGGCCGGCATGGCTAACGATCAAGTGAGGGTCGTGTGATCGCCAGCGGAGCAAGTCGACGGGACTCTAGAGTCCCGTGCGTTTGACTGATCCTTTGCCTTTGCAGGCCGTTCGCGCAGCCTAGTTCGGCTGCTCGCCCGTGGCGTGGATTTCCACACGCCGGTTCGGCTCGAAGCAGGCAATGAGCGCGGTGTGGTTCTTCGCCTTGCCTTGTGCCTTGCACTCGGCTTCGGTGATCTTGAGTTCGCTCGGGCCGCGACCTTCGGTCTGGATGATGTTGGCCGGCACACCTTGGGCCACTAAGTAGTCGCGCACTGAATTCGCTCGTGCCACGGACAGACGCTGGTTGAAAGCCAGGCTGCCTATGGGATCGGTATGCCCGACGATGGAGATCCCGCGCAGCCGGATGCCCGAGGATTTGAGCTCCTGGAGCGTACTGTCGATGCGGCTGCGGCCGGCCGGCGTCAAATCCGACTTGGCGAACGCGAAAGTGCCGTCTGCCTTGAGTTCAAAGTCCCGCTTCGCCTGAGGCGGCGGGGGCGGCGGCGGGGGCATGGCCGCCGGAGGCGCCGCCGGGCGGGCTTGCGCGACGACCGGAGGCGGACCGAATGGGATCTGCAGGCCCACCGTGAACAGCCAGTCGTGCGCGTGGCCCTGGTTGACCAGCGCACTGGACGTGGAGTTGTCGTCGTAGCGGTAGCGGATGTCGCCCACCAGGCGGCCCCAGGTGGAGAACGGCCAGACGATGCCGGCGCCGGCATTGGCCATGAAACCCGTCTTGCTTTTGTTGATAAGCAACCCGTCGACCTTGTCATCGATGGCGCCGATGCCGCCCACGAGATAGGGCTGAATGCTGTTCGACTGCCAGAGGCGGAATCCCTGGCGGCCCATGAAGAACCACTGCGCGTCGAGCGAGCCGCTCCAGATCTTGAGCTTGTCCCCACTGAAGGGTCCATTGGACTTGCCATCCAGCTGCTCGTACTGGGTGCGCAGTTCGATGTTCCAACTGGGGCTGATGGGCTTGCCGATGGCGAGGCCTCCGCCCCATCCGTTGTCGACATGGCGGTTGCTGTCCGCATTGATGTAGGTGCCAAACGGCGTGATGTACCAGCGGTCATCGAAGTATTGGTCCGATGAGTAGGTGGACTGCGCGTAGCAGGCGACATACGGGACGGCGAGCACGCAGCAGGCCGCGAAGGTGCGTCGATCGAACATCAAAGCCTCCTCAAGGAGTAGTTAGAGGGCCAGTGTTGGTGAGCGCTTCGATCGAAGCCAATAAGCCGAAAGATAAATGGGCAAGCGGAAAAATCGGCGTATACGCAATGGCACCTGACCTTGTTGCACGGACGGGATGTGAGACCTTTGTTCTCAAATCAGTCCCGCGTCCATCTGGATCGGATCAGGTGTCCGAGAAACTATGTCAATTGCGAAAGCCGAGTGCGTCACTCTCCGGTTGGCGCACGGCACCTTTTGTTTCAAATTTTCATCGCTCGAACTGCGCGAGTGGCGCGTTGGCAACGTCGAACGACTCAAGTTGAAAAGCTAGAGCCTACCAACGGGAGAGCAAAAGCACTCAGACCGAAGAGTCCTGCGATGCCCCTGCTGTCACTCGCATCGTGGCGAATCTGTAGTGCCGATAGAAGATTTGCAACCTCATCCTGACTAAGAAGTGTTTTCAGGCCGCGCCAGGCCGCATTCTTCGCACTGCCCAGCTCAAGCTGCCGCCAAAGATAGTTGAAACCTATGCATCCTCTCCCAGCGACCCGTTGAGTTCTCAATCAGGACGATCGACGAACAATGCGCTTCCATGGGACCGTGCCGTCGAAGCCGGTTCTCGAGTTCGGCTGCCGCGGCCTCCGCATGGATGACATCTCCGTGTGCCACTGTGAGGTGTGGAATTGACCCGGCATGCTCACCGCCGTATGGAGGGAAATCCGGGAAGGACTGAACAAGGGAAGCCGTCATCGCGATGAAGGGTTCCAAGGGAAAGGGGGCCAAATACGCTGTGGCTTGAAACCGCCCGACACCTTCGAACGAGTACTCGAACGATGTGACCCTGTCGAGCGCCTCCCGAGCCCGGTCCAGTACCGAGGGAGTCACCAGCGCCGGGTCCATGAATGGATACAAGACGGTGATGTGCGCGGGCACACCGAGCTGTGCTGTCGAATCGAAACGTTCGCGCAAGTCGCCGACGAGCCCTTCGGCCGAAGGCACCTCAATGATGAACGCAGAAGTGGGCATAGCTTTCAACGTGCCGAGCCCAAGCTCGAGGGATCGCTCCTGGCAGCATTCTGCTGGTCAAGTCCCCTGAAGTCTGCCTATTGACCTGTGCGCCGGGCTGGCGCTGCATCCATGTCGACACGGTCATTCCAAGCATTCTCCTGAACCAGGAAGGAAGGCCCTGGGGGTGGAGAATCCCGAGCAGATCGGCGAGTTCGGCCATTGAGCGTTTGCTTTCGATGATGTGTCGCGAAGCAAACTCGGATCGAACCGTGCGCAGCAACAAGGAGAACGAGTCGAATCCGTGCGTGCGGGGAGACTTCGGAGATCAGCAGGAGCGCGCGGGAAGCAGCGCTTGCCGAGGTTGACTTGATTTCAGTGCATGTATGGAACCGGCGCGGATTGCAAGTTCGCTTCGTTGACGTCAAAACGGTCTGCATGCATGTATTTGGCTTGCCCGTTGGCTTGTCGAAACATGCCCACAGCCTCGATGAGATTCGCCCACCCCGTCCTCAGAAAAAAGACAGCTTGAGCCCGAAGGCCTTCTTGGCAGACCCCCTGCCGCTCCGAACTTGAAAGGCTTCAAGACGCTTGCCTGCACCAAGGGCCTCCCGCAGCCAGTTCGGCCGCTTGCCCCAACCGCCCCACGTGTTGCCACTGCCGTCGCTATAGGATGGCATTCGAGCATCCCATGCACGCCGCAACGTCGACGCGAAAAACTCACTTCTTCGCCGGTGCCATCTGCTCCTTCAGCGTGTCGCGCTGCCGCTGCGCCTTCGATCAGGAACGTAACGGGCCGGCGCGCATGAACGCGGTCAAGCACGCTGACGATGAATGCTTAGTCATCGTAGCGATGCTCACCATAGACAAGTAGTCTCATGCTTATCGGTTAAAGCTATCGACGAAGAACGTCCGGGTCCGCATGCAAGCAAGCGTGATCATGACGTTCAGGCGGTCCTTGCATCTTTTTTTCACTAACGGAGTCGCCAAAAAAGCAAAGCCCGCCGAAGCGGGGTTTGGTTGGTCTATTGATGATACGGTCCGTTCTAACACGGACGCGCTCAAGGACTCACATGAAACGACCAGATCGCGCCGTCGCGGCTGCTGATCGCCCTGCCCATCGACATCTGAAACGTGATGGCCTGCCCGGCATCCGGACTTGCCTCGCAGGTCCAGTTGTAGGCGCGCAGCGAAGATTTCAGTGGCCTCCCAGGCAAGGATCGTTCGTTCAGTGGTTTGACTCATGCAAGATTGGCACTGCGCCATCGGGTGGTGACTGAGGCTTAATGCGCGACGACTCCCCGGCTTCGGTGTCGGCAGTGGAGAAAAGAAATGTACCGAATGCAAGGGCAAAGCCTGCAAGCAGCACGGGCCAGTCAAACGCAACGACCAATGCCGCGGTCGCAAGCAAGCTGGCAAGAAAGACGAAAAACTGCATAGGTATCTCCGAAATTGCTCTCTTTCACCGACAGGCCGGGCCTCGTCGATTCGAGTGCCGGGTCTTGCTTGGGATCCAATGTAGGCATGCAAGCAAACACATTCATGAGCGTTATGTCCTGACTTGTGGAGGATGAATGCCCGCCTTCGTGCAACGGCAGGCATGACATAACACTTGTGCTTCGCGCGAAAAGATCAACGCTCCCGCATTGAGCTGCGCAGGACCTGAAGGATTGGTTCCAGGAAATACTGAAGCGCAGTCGGCGTCTCTCCCGTGACGTAGACCTCCGCGGGCATGCCTGCCAGGAGCTTGAGCTCTCGGGCCTCCGACAGGGAAGCCGGATCGGCCTCGACGAGCACCGAGTAGTAGGGGATGTTGCTGGTCCGCTCCACCAGGCGGTCACCGGAGACATAGATGGCCTTGCCATGCATGTGGCGCGGCATATGCGGGCAGATTCGGTCAAGCCTTCTAGAGAGGTGCCCGCATCGCAACGCCTTCCAAGCGCGATCGCTGGAAGGCCTTCGTCATTGGTAGCCGGTACGCGTTGAGACCCGCGCGCTCTCCATCCCGCTTGGTACCAGTCCAGGTCTTCGTCCGTGAAAGTGCCTGCTCGCGCGCTGGCCCACATTGCCTGCCTCAGCAACGCGTAAAAGGGCGCATGTCTGCTTCTTCCACCTGCCACTGCTGCCTGAAGCAACACTCCTTCTGCCAACGGCAGTCTTCAGTGTGTTGCATCGACCGGTTGAATCCGCAACCCACTGCCGTCGTAGCTCCTGCAACTTGCAGCGGCTGGCTTCAAGCACCAAGCGGTCCTAACCTCGACGTTGGCATTCGCTGCAAAGCCATCTCACGGCAGATAAATTCACTGGAATGCCAAGACTCGAAGTGAAGGCCGGCTTTCGCCGGTTGAGCAGCGGTGCTGGGGACTGCTCGCTGCAGATCTGTGGACGCCTCGCGCAGCAACGACTGAGATGGGGCTCCGCCGGACCGGGGTCATGGACGCCGCCAGCATGCTGGATTTTGCCGGCATCCTCCACCTGATGCGCTAGGTAGTCAGCCAGCCCGGTGGAAGCATCGGGACATGCCGAAGAACCGCGATTGCACAGGGCTCCTCCCCCGGTGGCTTATCAGGGAGAGGGCCCGCCCCGCGCGGACCCTCGGAAGATCCAGGCTAGCGCCTGACCTGGATCATCACGGAGCTGGCCACGCTCGTGAGCTGCCCATCGCTGACGACGAGTTGCACCACGTAGTTCCCACGGACGTCGGGGACGAAGGTCGGCGCGACGGTCGTGGAACCAATCAGCGTGGCCGTGCTCTTCTTCGGCTTCGATTTGAACTTCCACGCGTACGTGATCGAGGTTCCGTTCGGGTCGTAGCTCTTCGAGCCATTCAACGTGACGGTCTGCCCGATTGCGCTGCGCTGACGTGGTCCGGCCTTCGCGACAGGTGCCAGGTTGACGCCCGCGGCGCCGGCGGTCACGACGACGTTGTCGGGGGCACTCCAGAGCCCATGGTTGTCAGTCACGACGAGTTGGACGACATAGATGCCCGGCACGTCGGGCGTCAACGTGGCGGTCACGTTGCTCGTATTGCCCGGGACGGCAGCGCTGCCGGTCGGGCTGCTGACGAGAGTCCACGCATAGGTCAGTGTGTCGCCGGCATTCGCATCGCTGCTCAGCGCGCCGCTGAGACTTACCGTGTTGAGCACAACCGTCGACACGTCATCGCCCGCGTTGGCCACCGGCGCCACGTTACCCGGCGCTGCGGTGACCGTCACCGATGCCTGCGTCGAGTAGGTCTTGCCATCGCCGACGACGAGCCCGATCACGTAGACCCCCGGCATATCGGCCATGAAGGTCGGCGCAGGATCGTAGGCATCGATGAAGGAGAGCTGAGCCGCGCTGCCCGCCGGCTTCGACGTGATGCTCCAGCTGTAGGAAAGAAGGTCACCGTCGGCATCCGAGCTGCCGCTGCCGTCGAGTTCGACAGTTGCGCCGACCAGCACGTTCTGAGCGGGGCCAGCCACCGCAACGGGGGCATTGTTCTTGTTCAACGGGTTCACGGTAACGACCACCTGGTCGGCGACGCTCGTCGCACTCGAGCTATCGGTGACCACGAGCGATGCAATGTATGTCCCGGCCTGGTCAGGTGTCAGCGAAGGACGCGGCGACGTGGCGTCGACGATGGCCGCCGTGCTGTTCGCTGGCTTGGAATCCAGCGTCCACGCGTAAGTGATGGAGTTGCCATCGGGATCCGAGCTCGCACTGCCATCCAACGTGACGACCGTGCCCAGGGGCACGTTCTGGTCAATGCCCGCATCAGCCGTTGGCGCGCGATTCAAGCCGATCGCCACCGCCGTCAACCGCACGGTGGCCTGCGCGCTGTCCAACGCACCGTCATTGACCACCAGGCCCAAGGTGTAGACGCCCGCAACGCTGGGCACGAACTGCGCCAAAGCCTGAGTGTCACCGATCAGCTGGCTTCCGCTCGGCCCCGCGATGACCGACCACTTATAGGTCAGGGCGTCGCCGTTGAGGTCGGAGCTGGCCGAGCCGTCGAGCACTCCGGTTTCGCCGATTTGCAGGGAGCGGTCGAACCCGGCGTTGGCCACGGGCGCGACATTGACGGCATGCAAAGTGGCCGAGGTCGCACTGCTGTCGACCTTGCCGTCGTTGACCACAAGGGTTACGACGAAGTCGCCGGGCACGTCGGGTGTGAGGTTCACCGTGGGGCCTGCGCTGGCGTCGAGTGCCGCGGCGCTGCCCGCAGGGCGCGATGCCAGGGTCCAACGGAAGCTCAAGGCATCGCCATCGGCATCCGCACTGCCCGTTCCGTCGAAGGTCACGGCGAGGTTCACGGGGGCTTGGGCGCCGCTTGACGTGCTCACCGCGGCGACCGGGGCGACGTTGCCGGTCCCGGACCCGCTGTCGCTCGCGCTTCTGGTCGCGCTCATAGTGCCGGTCTCGCCGGTCGCGCTCACAGCGCCGGTGGTCTCGCCGGGCGCGCTCAAAGCGCCGGTCGCGCCGGCCGCGCTTACAGCGCCGGTTGCACCGGTCGCGGCAAGCGCGCCCGTCGCGCCGGTCCCGCCGCCGCCCCCGCCACAGCCAGCGACCACCAAGACGCACAGCCAGGCCGCGGCCAGCAAGTTGATCGAGCGCCCGTGTATTGATCGACTCATGCCTCACTCCTTGTTTAAAAGTGATGCAAGTGTGAACTAATGTTTCTGAAAAATCGCAAGCGTCGCTTGGTCGAACTCTCACGCAATGTGAAAAAGTGGCACTAAATGATTACTCGCCGTTATCGGGCTCATCCTGAGCATTGCCAGGCCTGGAAGAGGCCGCCGCGCGCCGGGGTTGGCGTATCCAGCACTCGCGCATCCGCGTGACCACTTCCTCCACCGTGAAGGGCTTGCCGATGAGCTGCACGCCGGGATCGAGCACGAAGTGGTGCCGCCGCCGCGTCGCGCGTGTAGCCGGTGGTGAAACACCCCATGTCCTGGACGACGACAGAAACGGGCCATAGGTCTATCTCTCCGTCCCGTCGGCACTGGGCACCCGCAGCCCTTGCGCGCCAGAGGCGACACGCAGGTGATGTCGTTCTTGTCCCCTGGGCCCAGGCTGGTCGCGCCGGCTCCGAGCGCCCGGGCGCCGCGTCGTTGCGCGTCCGCCTACGCCTGCAGCCGCGCAAAGAGTACTTAGGTAGTCATTTTGTCCTGATTCTCCCGGGACAAAAAAAAGCGATCTGTCATGCCGGATTCAGGACGCACCGCTCATGTCCTGGCTTTTTCTCACTCCTACATTAAGTCCAACGCGCATGCCAAACCGGCAATCGCGACAAATTCCAATATGAAAAGAATTGGGTGAACTGAATGCGATTTGTCGATCCTCTGCAGTACGCGCTCGCTGGCTTATTGAGAGAAGAAGCTGGCGCTTCACTAATGGAATACGCGCTCGTCGGCTCTCTCATTCTGGTCCTGTGCATGCTTCTGTCGCTCGCATTGCGTCGGATTTTATAAATTGTTAATGAACGGGATATTGTGAATACACAAGAACTTCAGGCCGCGCTAGAACTGCTCGGCATGCTGGCGACGGATCCGCGCATCGTGGTCCTCTTCGCGCTGCTCGCGATCGCCTCCGTCAGCGACTACCGGAGCTACAGAATTCCGAATTGGCTGACGGTTGGCGGCGCTGCATTTGCCTTGGTCTACATAACAGCCGCTGCCGTTTCGCCATTGACCGCCTTCTCGGTGGCGCTTGGAGGACTCCTCCTGGGCTTCGCCATCATGCTGCCTCTCTACGCGCTGCGTGTCATGGGGGCGGGCGACGTGAAGCTCATGGCCATGGTCGGCGCATTTCTCGGCGTTTATGAAACTTTTCAGGCCATCCTTTTCGCATTCATCGTTGGCGGAATAGCGGCCATTGGATTTGCGCTTCACAAGCGAAAGCTGCTCCGCTTGCTGCAGAACGCCAAAGACGTGGTGTACGAAATGTCCGCTTTGGGCATGTCAGGTGTCAGGCCGGAAGCTCATCTCGATGCGCATCAATCGGTTGGAAAGCTCCCTTTCGGCATCTGCATCAGCATCGGCACGGCGGGGTATGTGCTCGGCCAGCAATTTGGCCTCGCATGAATCGAGTCAATGGTCGAGACATTTATTAATTAATGGGGCGCGCAATGAGAAATATCAAGGCACTGGGTCTTCTGGTTTTGGCGCTATTGGCGGGCGTGGCGGCCGCAGTTTATGCGGCCGGATGGGTGGCCCGCCAAGGGAGTATTGCGTCCAACAAGGTAGTGGTCGCGAATATCGACATCGAACTCGGCAGCCGAATCAATCCGCAGATGCTTTCGGTCGTGGACTGGCCGAGCGGCTCGCTGCCGCCCGGCACGTTCGCGGAGATCAAGGATCTGCAGGACCGGGTGGCCAAAGTGGGCGTCCTACGAGGCGAGGCCGTGCTCGAGGGCAAGCTTGCGCCCAAGGGCACCCAGGGCGGCCTTTCGGCCGTCATCGCACCTGGCAAGCGCGCGATGACCGTGCGCGTCAACGACGTGGTCGGTGTCGCGGGATTCGCCCTGCCGGGCAACTACGTGGACGTGGTCGTGCACGCGCAGCAGGACAAGGGCAAGGGCGAGGACGCAAAGCCGATCAGCAAGACCGTGCTTGAGCGCGTGCTCGTGCTGGCTGTTGCACAGGAGGCAGGGCGTGACGACACCAAGCCCAAGGTAGTGAGCGCCGTGACGCTGGAGCTGAGCCTGGAGGATTCCGAGAAGCTCGATCTCGCACGCAGCGTCGGCACCCTGTCCCTGGTACTGCGCAACCAGATCGACGGCGAGACCGTGGCCACCAATGGCATCACCAAGAACCAGCTGTTCGGCATCAAGGAAGTGGTTGCACCCGCTACCGCCGGGGTGAAGGTCGTGGCCGAGTCCCGGCCTGCCGCGCCCCGCCCACGGCCGATAGTGCAACCGCCCACGCAATGCGTCGAAGTCGTGCAGAACGCGAGCCGCTCGCTGAACTGCTTCTGAACTCATCACCCGAAGGAGCCTTGCTCGTGACCATGCGTATTAGACCCAGCAAGACGGCCATTGCTTTCGCCGCCTCCGCACTGCTGATGACCGGACCCGGGGCAATCGGGCAGACGATGCCCGTGCAGAGCGCGGCAGTGGCCGCATCCGCAACCGCGCCCGCGATGACCTCGGCGCAGTTCTCCGACCACAAGCGCTGCTCGCGCGTCGAGGTCGACACGCCAGCCACGGTGACACTCGGCAAGTCGACAGTTATTCCGCTCAGATCTCGCGTGACCCGGATCCTCGTGAGCGGTCAGCCGCCGTCGCCGCGCCCCACGGCCATGCCGGCCAACGGCTATGCGCCCATGCCCGGTATGCCGACGGGCGCCCCGTCTTCGATGGCGATGCAGGCGAACACGCAGGACGGCGTGGCCGACATGGAGGTCATGCTGCTGAGCCCCACCGACCTCTTCTTCCGCGGCAAACGTGCGGGCTCGATGAACGTGATCATGCAGAACGCCGAAGGCGTGTGCTTCATCAAGGACATCATCGTCACCGTCGACCCAGGCACCCTGCAGGCCAAACTCGCGGAACTGATGCCTGGCGAGAACCGCATCAAGGTGCGCGCGGCCGAGAACTCGCTGGTGCTCAGTGGCGAGGTCAGCGACGCGGGCAAGCTCGACGAGGTCATGACCCTTGCGGCCTCCTACGGTGACGCCAAGAAGGTCGTGAATATGCTGCGCACCGCGTCGCCGCAGCAGGTGATGCTCGAGGTGAAGATCGCCGAGGTCAGCAAGACCCTGCTGGACAAGCTCGGCGCCAGTCTGGCCTACACCAAGAGCTACAGCGGCGGCATGAACACCTACACGCTGCTGTCGAACTTCCTGAGCGGTGGCGCGGGGCTGATCGAAGCGCTTCGCATGGGGCGGGTGCAACTCCAGATGGACGGCCAGAAGGACGACGGCATCGTCCGCGTGCTGGCCGAGCCCAACGTGATGGCGATCAGCGGACAGCAGGCCAGCTTTCTCTCGGGCGGAAAGATCTTCATTCCGGTATCGCAGAGCGCTACCGGAACTCTGGCCCCCACGATCACGCTCGAGGAGAAGGAATTCGGTATCGGTGTGAAGTTCATGCCTACGGTGCTGAGCGGCGGCCGGATCAATCTCAAGATGGTCTCTGAAGTGTCCGATCTCTCTCAGACTGGCTCACCGTTCACCACGGTCAACAACGTCACCGCGGTGCTGCCCTCGATGACAGTGCGTCGCGCAGACACCACCGTGCAGCTCAACGACGGCCAGAGCTTCGTGATCGCGGGCCTCATCAAGAACAACATGACCGAGACCATCAAGCGGTTCCCCGGGCTCGGCGAGATTCCGGTGATGGGCGCGCTGGCACGCAGCACGGAGTTCCAGACCGACCAGACCGAACTGCTCTTCGTGATCACGCCGCGCCTGGTCAAGCCCTTGCCCGAAGCACCGCGCCTGCCCACCGACAACCACGTCGTGCCGACTCGCGCCGAGATCTACCTGAACGGGGCAGTCGAGAGCGCCACGCCGCCGGCCGACGCGCCGCCGCCGCAATTCCAGCAGCAATAAGGAGTGCAGACCATGAAGACCCCAATCCTGGCCTTGCTGGCCGCCGTGCTGACAGCGGGTTGCCAGCACGTCACGCCCAACTACGACGCGCGCTTCGGCGACGCCGTCCGCGATGCCAAGCGGATGCAAACCATAGATCCGGACGCCGGGAAGAAGAACCCGGACATGGCGCTGGGCCTCGATGGCCAAGCGGCGCATGACACGCTCATTCGCTATCACGAGAGCTTCAAGGAGCCGCCCCCGGCGGTGAATGTCATCAACATCGGTGGCGCCATCGGGGGTGGCGGCGCCCGCTAGTTATCGCGCACCTATCAATCAAACGAACCTCGTCTGAAAGGAGTCCGGCCTATCGAAGACAGAACACGCAATTTGATTCTTTCCTTCTCTCTTTAGTCATTTTTCATAGGTGAACATATGAAGTCCATTAGCAAATTCTTCCGGAACCTGGCAATCGAAGAAGACGGCGCACAGGTCGTCGAGTACGCGCTGATCATCGCGGTCGTGTCGATCGCCTTGGTCATTGCGCTTTCGGCCATCGCCGGCGGCAACGGCAACCCGTTCTCCACGTTCATCGCGCGAGTGACGACCTGCCTGACCAATACCACTGCTGGTTCCTGCAAGTGAATATATGAACGCCATTGGCAGATTCCTCCGTGGCCTGGCAATCGAAGAAGACGGCGCACAGGTCGTCGAGTACGCGCTGATCATCGCAGTCGTCTCGATCGCCTTGGTCATTGCGCTTTCGGCCATCGCTGGCGGCGCAAACAACCCGTTTGCCACGTTCATCGCGCGAGTGACGACCTGCCTGACCAGTACCACTCCTGGTTCCTGCGTCTGATGCGCTGTGCGACGGCAGCGCCAATGCACGAGCGCTGCCAGTCGCGCATCTTGGACGTCGGTCCCAGTTGTGGTCTTCAACAAGGAGAGAGAAATGCTGGCACGTTTGATTCGACAAGAGGAAGGCGCGCACGTCGTCGAGTACGCGCTGATCATCGCAATGATTTCTATCGCGCTTGTACTGGCCTTGCAGCCTCTGATCAACGGAGCCAACTTTGCTGGCTTCATCGCGCGATTCCTGGCGTGCCTGACGGGCGTCTGCACCTGACCGACGCCTTCTGCAATACCCATTAACGAGCGTCCACCCTATGCCAAAGCTCGCCAGCTTTCAACGACAGCGGGGCGCATTCATTGTCACAGCTGCGCTGTTTCTTTTGTTCCTGCTCGGCTTCATGGGCATCGCCCTTGATTTTGGACATCTGTTCGTTGTCCAGACAGAGTTGCAAACGGCACTGGATAGTTGCGCGCTTGCGGCAGCCCAGGAACTCGACGGACAGGCAACGGCACTGGATCGTGCCCGAAGCGCCGGCAAGACATCGGGAAACTTGAACCGCGTCAACATGCAATCGACTGCCTGGGACGGCCAAGGCCAGCTCGTCGACGCGAGCATCACGTTCAGGGATTCGGCTTATGCGCCGACCACGGTCCCGGCGGTAGCCCGATATGCGCAGTGCCAGCACACGCAGTCCAACGTCAACATGTGGCTCTTGAAAATGATTGGGGCATTCACCGGCGACGCCACTGCCTACCCGTCGACAGGCAGTGTTGGGGCCATGGCCGTCGCCACGCGCGCCAGTGCGCAGACCGCCTGCCCGGTGCCGATCGCAATCAAACCCAAGCCTGGAGGCACCGCTCCAAACTATGGGTTCACGGTCGGCGAATGGGTCACTCTGATCAACGCCCAGAATGCCGCAGCCGGCGGTGAGATTGGCTGGGCCAATCTCGACGGATCGAACAGTGCCTCCGAAACGGAAGCCGAGTTGAACGGTCACTGCGGCACCAAGCTGGGCGACACCTTGGGCACACCCGGCGTGCAGACCTCCGTGGCCGACGCATGGAACTACCGTTTCGGGATCTACAAGAACACCGGCGACCCTGCCTCGACGGTGGGCAATCCGGACTACACCGGCTATGCCTACACCGCGACCAACTGGCCAGCCCAGCAAAGCGCCTTTGATGGGCCTGCGCCCGGGGCGCCGTCCCCGACCGCGCAGAACTTCCTGACCAAGCGTCAGGCATACGCTTCCTGCGCAGATACCGGAACCAAGGTCAGGGGCGCCGGCAGTTGCGAGTCGATCACCGGCCTGACCTTGAACAGCTTTCAGACGCTCGCGGCACCGGGCAACACGACCGGCGGCCATAAGCAGTATGGACGCAGCCGAAGGATCGTCACGGTTCCTGTTGTCAACGCTGCCAACAAGGTAGTCGACTGGGCGTGCATGTTCATGCTGCAGCCGCTCTCGATTCCCATGACGAACGTCCAGCTCGAGTTCAGGGGCAATGCCTCTGCGACGACGAGTCCATGCACGACCAGCGGATTGCCGGGCGGAGCGGCCGGCCCCCTGGTGCCCGTCCTCGTGAGGTGATGCGATGAGATACAAACAACGCGGTGTGGCGCTGGTGGAACTGGCCCTGATCATGCCCCTGCTCCTGCTGCTGACCTTCACCACGACCGAATTCGGCCGTGCGTTCTACGAATACAACGCCGTGACCAAGTCGACCCGCGATGCCGTGCGGTACCTGTCTTTCCAGACGCCGGGCACGAAGATCAATGAAGCGCAAAACCTCATCGTGTATGGCAATCCCGCGGGGACCGGCACGCCGCTCGTCCGCGGGCTGACACTCGCGAATGTGCCGGCGGCAAGCTGCTGCACCTGGCAAACCTCGGGCTCGAACCCGGTGGTGAACACTGTGACGGTCCGGGTCACCAATTTCACCTTTCATTCGCTGTTCGCAGGCGTGTTCGGCATCGTCTTTGCCAATGCCAACGGTGACATCGTCTTCAGCGACATCACCGCAACCATGAGAGCCGCCACATGATGCATCGACAGTCCGGAGCCACAACGGTCGAATTCGCACTCGGCCTCATCGTGTTCCTCATGCTCCTGCTGGGGATCACGGATTTCGCCCGCATGCTCTTTACCTGGGGCGCGGCCAACGAAGCGACAAGGGCAGGCGCCCGCTACGCGGTCGTGTGCGACGACACCGGCAACCAGGCACAGGTGTTGGCCAGGATGCAGGCCCTGCTGCCGCAAATTACCACCATCAACACGGCATGGACTCCGGCAGGCTGCAACGCCGCAACCTGCGAAGGGGTCACCGTGACCATCACGGGACTCAACTATCAATGGATCTCGCCGATTGCCGGTGCGGCCGCGCTCGCGCCCATTCCGATGCCGACTTTCTCGACCTTCCTGCCCAGGGAAGTCATGCGCCAGGATCCCAACAGCCCCGCCATCTGCTCGTAAAGAAGATTGGATTCACGAAATGAAAATTGTCATCATCTCGCCCAATCGGGCGCACCTCGACAACATGTCTCCGGTTCTGAGTGCTCGAGGTCACACCGTGTTGACTTTCGACGGCGGCAAGAGCCGTATGCGGGCTGTCGTGGAGCAGGAGCAGCCTGACCTGCTGCTGGTCGACGGCATGTGCTGCGATGCCAACGAGCTGGTGCTGGTCGAGCACGTGACGACGCATCATCCGAAGACTGCGATCGTCCTGCTCTGCGCGACGCACACCCCCGAGTTCCTGCTCAACTCAATGCGCGCCGGCGTACGCGAAGTGCTCCCCTCGCCAGCCAGTGCCGCCGCGCTCGAAGCCGTGGTCGAGCGTGTGGCAGCCAAGCTCGCCGGCTCGAACAGTCATGCAAGCGGCAAGGTGCTGGCCTTCATGCCGTGCAAGGGCGGCAGCGGCGCCACCTTTCTCGCGACCAACCTGGCCTGGCAGCTCGCCGAGCACCATTCGGTGCTGCTCGTGGACCTCAACCTGCAGTTCGGCGACGCGCTGTCTTTCGTGAGCGATGAAAAACCCAAGTCGACCATCGCCGACGTGGCGCGGGAGTTCAGCCGTCTCGATGCCTCCTTCCTCGTGGCGAGCGCCGTCAAGGTCACGCCGAGCTTTGGCCTGCTGGCGGCCCCGGAAGACCCCTCCATGGCCATGGAAGTGCAGCCCGAGCACATCGACGCAATCCTCCACCTCGCGGGACTGACCTACGACTTCGTGCTGCTCGACATGTCGCGCGCGCTGGACACCCTGTCGATCCGCGCGCTCGACCGCGCGCACCGGATCTATCCCGTGCTGCAAGCTGGCCTCCCCGGCCTTCGCAATGCTCGCAAGCTGCTCAATGTCTTCAAGTCGCTCGGCTATGCGCAGGACAAGATCGAACCGCTGGTCAACCGCTTCGACAAGAGTGGAGAGATCGGCGCGCAGGAAGTGCGCCGCTCGCTCGGCGGCGCCGCGCATCGCCTGATCGCCGATGCGCCGAAGGAAGTGGCCGCGGCCATCAATCGCGGCATTCCGCTGGCGCAACTCTCGCGCTCCAGCCCGGTGGTCCGCAACTTGGGCGAGCTGGTCTATGCCCTGTCCCCGCGCCAGGAAGTCAGTCCAAGTCTCTTCAACCGGCTGTTCGGCCGGGCCTGATCCTCGAAAGGCATCTCCATGTCCCTACGTGAAAAGCTCAATGTGGTGGCGACCGAGTCCGCCGTACGGCCCATCCTGCAAGTCGCCTCCGACGAAGCAGCCAACGCCGGAACTTCAGACGCCTACAAGGCGCTGAAGAGCCGACTGCATCTCAAGCTGCTCGAGAAGTTCGACCTGGCCACGCTCGACACGCTGGCTCCCGAGGCCCTGCGTCAAGAGATCGCGACGATGGTCGGGCGCCTGGTGCTGGAAGACCAGGCGGCGGTCAACGACCTCGAACGCCGCACGCTGATCCGCGATATCCAGCACGAAATGCTGGGCTTCGGCCCGATCGAGGTGCTGATGGCGGACCCGACGGTGTCGGACATCCTCGTGAACCGCTTCGACCAGATCTACGTCGAGCGGCGCGGGCGCCTGGAGATGACCCCGATCGCCTTCACCGACGAAAAGCACCTGCTTCGCATCATCGACAAGATCGTCTCGCGCATCGGTCGACGCATCGACGAGTCGAGTCCCATGGTCGATGCGCGCCTGCCCGACGGCTCGCGCGTGAACGCAGTGATTCCGCCCATTGCGCTCGATGGGGCAATGATGTCGATCCGCCGCTTCGCGCACAAGCCGTTGAAGATGCAGAACCTGGTCGAGGACCTGAAGAGCCTGACGCCGCAGATGGCCGAGATGCTCGAGGCGCTCAGCAAATCCAAGGTCAACATGATCATCTCGGGCGGCACCGGCGCCGGCAAGACCACGCTGCTGAACATCCTCTCAGGCTATATCCCGGAAGCCGAACGCGTGGTGACCATCGAGGACGCGGCCGAACTGCAGATGCAACAGCCGCACGTCGTTCGCCTGGAGACCCGGCCTGCCAATATCGAGGGCCGCGGCGAGATCACGCAGCGCGCGTTGGTGCGCAACGCCCTTCGCATGCGGCCCGACCGCATCGTGATCGGCGAGGTGCGCGGCGCCGAGGCGGTGGACATGCTGCAGGCCATGAACACGGGCCATGAAGGCTCGCTGACCACGATCCATGCCAACAATCCGCGCGACGCGCTCTCGCGCCTCGAGAACATGATCGGCATGGCCAACCTCAACCTGCCCCACCGCGCGGCGCGCCAGCAGATCGCCTCGGCGATCACGGTGGTCATCCAGGCGCTGCGCATGACGGACGGCAAGCGCAAGATCACGAGCATCCAGGAGATCACCGGCATGGAAGGCGAGGTCATCACCATGCAGGAGATCTTCGCCTACCGCCAGACAGGCGTTGGGCCTGAAGGGCAGGTGGAAGGTTACTTCCACGCGACCGGCGTGCGCCCCAAATTCGCCGACCGGCTGCGCGCCTTCGGCGCGCCTTTGCCCGACGCGATGTTCGACCCGGGCAAGCGCTACCAGTGAGGAGACACGATCATGCAAGACTTCGCGGGCAACTCCCTGCTCACGGTGGTGGTGCTGGTGTTCGTCGCCATGCTGCTGCTCTTCGAAGGCCTCTACCTGCTGTGGAAGTCATACAAGAGCCCCGAAGCACTTCAGCTCGAGAAACGGCTGCAGGCGCTCTCGGGCTCGCGCGACAAGACGCCGCAGGCAAAGATCCTCAAGGAACGCATGCTCAGCGAGGCGCCGGCGCTGGAGCGCTGGTTGCTCCGCATCCCGCGCGCAAGGGAACTGGACCGGCTCATTCTCCAATCCGGGCTGAACTGGACGGTTTCGAAGCTGCTCCTCGGGTGCCTGGCACTGGGCGTCGGCGGATGCATGACGGTCATGGTGATCGGGCATCAGTCGGAAGCATTTGGTCTGATGGGGGGCGGAACGCTCGCGCTTGCCCCCTTCGTTTACCTGACCTATCGGCGCGGCAAGCGTCTGAAGCGCCTGGAGCAGCAGTTGCCGGAGGCGCTCGACCTCATGACACGCTCGCTGCGCGCCGGCCATGCCTTTTCCTCCGGCTTGCAAATGATCGGCGAGGAAATGGCGGAGCCGATCGCGTCGGAATTCCGCATCGTGCATGACGAGGTCAACTTCGGCGTGTCGCTCCAGCAGGCCCTGGCCAACTTGACCAAGCGAGTTCCTCTCACGGATCTGCGCTATTTCGTCGTGGCGGTCCTGATCCAGCGCGAGTCGGGCGGCAACCTGACAGAAGTGCTCGGCAACTTAAGCCGCCTGATTCGCGAGCGATTGAAGCTGCTGGCCAAGGTGCGCGTGCTTTCTGCCGATGCGCGACTCTCGGCATGGGTCCTCGGCCTGATGCCCTTCCTGCTGGCGGCACTCATGAACTGGGGCAATCCGAAGTTCATGCAGCCTTTCTGGACCGATCCGATTGGCCACGCGATCATCAAGTACATGCTCACGCTGATGTTTATCGGCGCGCTCATTCTCACCCGGATCGTGCGCATTCGCGTCTAGGAGACTTTCCATGCTTGTTCTTTCCGCACTGGTCTTCCTCGCCGTCACGCTGGGGTTTACGGGCGTTTACCTGTGGTGGGCGCCGACCCGGGCCGAACAGCGGCTGAAGGCGTTCGCCCCGTCCGAAAAGTCGCAGTGGACCGAGACTGTCGTCAAACTCGTAGGGCCGTTCGCGCAGCTTTCTTCGCCCACCGGCGATGAGGAAGCGTCGCCGCTCCGCCTCAAGTTCCTCCGGGCCGGCATACGGCACCGTGATGCGAGCCTGATCTATTTCGGCATCAAATCCGTGCTGCCCCTACTGTTTGGCAGCGTGACCTTCATCCTGCTGCGCGGGTTCAAGCAGGCGGAAGGGATGACGCTCATACTCTGCCTGCTCATTGCCGCGCTTTTCGCCTGCTATTTGCCGAATGCCTTCCTCTGGCTATGCGCCAGGGGGCGCAAACGCGAGATCTTCGAGAATTTCCCGGACGCAGCCGACCTGATGCTGGTCTGCGTGGAGGCCGGCCTGGGCCTCGATGCGGCGCTGACCAAGGTGACTGACGAGATCCGCCTCAAGAGCGAAGCATTGGCACAGGAACTGCACTGGACCAATCTCGAGATGCGCGCCGGCAGCGCTCGCGACAAGGCATTACGCAATCTTGCACTGCGCACCGGGGTCGAGGAGATTGGAACCTTCGCCACGATGCTGACGCAGGCAGACAAGTTCGGCACGAGCATCGGCGAATCGCTGCGGGTGTTCTCGGACGACCTGCGGCACAAGCGCCAAACGCGTGCCGAGGAAATGGCCGCGAAGGTGCCGACGAAGATGCTGTTTCCGCTGGTGGTGTGCGTGTTCCCGTCGATCATCATGGTGGTCATCGGTCCAGCCGCGATCCAGGTGGTACGCACGCTGATGCCGATGCTTGGTGGTGGCTTGCGCTAGGCACGATGTTGCCGATGCCGATGCCGATGCCGAGCGGCATCGGCACAAGATGACTTCAGCACATCGGCTCGCCCAACTGGTACTTCACCGCATACACGTACAGCTCGAGTCGATTCGCCACGTCGAGCTTCTGATAGATTGAAGTCAGGTGGTTGCGCAATGTGTGCTCCGTGATGAAGAGTCGCCCAGCCAGCGCCTTGTTCGAGGCGCCGCAGCCATCGACCACGGCATGGATGATCTTCCTCTCCTTGGCTGTCAGCGTCGCCTGCTTCGCCACCTCGGGATCGATCTTGTGCGGCCGCTTTGCGTCGACGAACTCCGAAAACACTCGTGCCATCGTTTCGTTGTCCAGGCACAGCTCGCCATTGTGCGCACGCTCGACGGCTTGCAACACGTGTTCCGCGGAGGCGTCCTTGCGCAAGACGCCGCGTGCACCGCCGAGCACCGCCAGGTCCAGGGTTTTCTGCTGGCGCTCGCCCGTCAGTATCAGCACTCGCGACTCCGAGTTGGACATCAAGCCGGGCAGGATGTCCAACGCGCTCCTCCCGTTCAGGTCAAGGTCGAGCAGGATGACGTCGGGCCTGATCTGGCCGGCCTGTTCGAGAGCCTCTTCGCAGTTCCTGGCTGTGCCGACCACGTGCATTCGCGGGCTTTCTCCATCGATCAATCTGGACAATCCCCACAGCATCGTCTGGTGATCATCGACAAGCATCACGCCAATGGGTCTTTCCGATGGTTGCATGGTTCCCTCCTACACAGGTATTTCGATGCACACGGCGGTGGCCCCGTCTGTCCCAGGTCGGACGTGCGCTCTTCCACCCAGCGCGGCTGCGCGTTCCGTGATCGACCTTGGCTGAAAATCCACCGATTGGGTTCCGTCCGCATCGTTCTCGATCCGTACTCTGATTAGGCCGTCAGCACATTCCAGCTTGACCGATCCGCGGCGCGCTAGCGTGTGCTTGCAGATGTTGCTCAGGCCCTCGCGCACGATCTGCAAGACCTCTGCAGTCAGACGGTCGCACACATTGAGTTCGCCTTCGACGCAGACCGCGACATCGATCCCGTAGAAGTCCCTGATCTGTGCTACCTGCTGCCGCAAGACGACGATCAAGGAGTGCTCGGTCTTGCACGCGCCGTCCCTGACCATTCCGGCGTAACGGCGCAAATCGCAAATCACTTTTGCGGCCATTTCGCCAAGCTTGTTGATATCTTCGACCAGTGGGTTGTCGGCGGCTGCCTTTTTACGCAGGGCACTCAAGCCCATGTTCAATCCGATGTAGGGTTGAATGGCAGTGTCGTGAAGGTCGAGAGCGAGCTTTCGTCTCTCCTGCGAAGCTGCGTCCGAGGCCATTCTGTCCAGCAACTCGATGTTTTCTATCACCGGAAACGCCTGGGCAGCGACATGATCGAGGAAGAGCGCCTCGGCCTTCCTGAACGTCCTCTGGCTGGAGAACACATAGAGCCTGCCGTCGCTTCTTCTCAGCGATGCCGGTACACAGATGAACGAACGAGCATCCAGTAGCTCGGCGAGGTTGTCGCTTGCCGGCCCGTCGAGTTGGCTCCACTTGCCTTGGGCGCTGTCGTACGCGGCGGTCCCGGCAAACGCCGAGATGGCCGGCCAGAGGGGACGGCAGTAGGCGACGATGCGGTTCTGCGGAAGCGAAATGAGAGGAGCAGCCGCATCCGCGCCGATCTGTTGGGCATTGACCGAATTCCTTGATTCGCCCACTCTGATCGTGCGCACAAAACAGGAGCCGGACTCCTTCTCCCGCGTGACTAGGATGCAGCAGCTTCCCCTGAAGAAAGTTAGAACCTTTTCCAGGACACTGGTTATGGTTTGATCAACTCCAAACCGCGGATTCGACAAGCGGCTGACATCGCCAAGAAGCGCAAGACGCCGCTTCAGTTCGACTTTCGACCCACCCCAGTGGACGCTGATGTAGCCCAGCGCCAGCAGAAATGTGGCTCGCAGCAATACGCGGGGCAGATCCTTCTCGGTCGTCGATCCCACGCCGCAGGCCGCGAACAATGCAACCGAGGCAAGGGTCACGCGCGCGCCTTCTTCGAGGCCCCACCGAAGGGAAGAGGTGAGGATGGCGAAGAAGAAGAACAGGAAGAAGAAGCTGTGGATTCCCTCCGTGGAGAGGACGATCAACGCATACCAGCAGAGATCCAGCCAGTGAACCGATTTGCTGTGAGAGAACGGCGAGTTCAGCCGCGAACAGACGAAGACAATCAGGCTGTACAGGATGTACCCGAAAAAAGGGAGCCAAGTTAATCCCGCAATTCCTCTCAACCCAGTGGGATCGACAAGAATCGCCGACAGTGCAGCAATGGAGAGCACGAGCCGCATGCTCGCCACCATCTGCGCATCGGCAGCGAGACTCGCATCGACTTCGTTTTTTCCGTCCGGCTTCTGAACAAGCATCAGGCACTCTCCATCTCGGAGTCCCCCACAAGGCAAATGTGATGAATTCACATTCGGAAGTAACAGATTACGTCTTGTGTAAGAAAGAATTACACGGGTTTACCCAGGCAGCCCGTCGGTGCACGGACTGTTTGAAGCCAGTAATTTCACAAAAAGTGGACATTTCGCTCGAGTCGCAAGTTCTTGAGGCAATGCGCCGGGCTCGGGAGCCACAGGTGCCACGTAAGACTGCAACGGGCACGTACCCGCAGTTCCGCCCTGCCCTCCGGAATGACGCTTTGCGCTGCACAACGGCACTGGGCGGACAAGTGAGGCAATGTGCTGCACGGCTTCGCCGAAGGTCTGAACGGAATGCGTGGCGGCACGATGCGCAGGGCGCGCAGGGCCATACAGACAGCTGACGGCTCTATGCACCGGAACCCCTACCCTGCCATCGCTGGCGTGGCACTCGCCGGCTTGATCGCGGGGGTGCTGATCGCCTGCCGCTGATTGCACAGCCCGATCGTTTTGCGGGCGACAGTGAAGGTCGACAAGCAATCCCGCCGTGACCCGCTCCTTCGTTGATGAGCATCAGATGCCGGACGGTCGTGCGCCGCATGATGGCGCCAACGCGAAGCAACAGCGGCATCTTTTCCCCGTGAAGCCTGACATGCAGATCCTTAGCCGACTCTTCGCGAGACCCGCGCCCAAAGTGAACATTGCGATGACGAGCTCGATCGACTGATCATGCGCTTACTTCTCATCAACCCCCGCCTGCGCCGCGCGCGTGGAAACGAGGAGTGCCTGAGGACGGCATTGGAAAGCCGCGTACTGAAGCCGGCGATGCCGCTGTCATCGGTGCTCGCAATGGCTGCTCTCAAATTCATGCCGCCTTGCGGCGCGGCTCGTGCGCCGCGCCACTGATCTCTTCCACTACGTCGGCAAGGATCTCGAATGCCGGCCCGATCTTCTCGCTCGGCACACAGCCGTAGCCGAGCAGCAGCCCAGCCTGTGCGGCCTTGGCCGTGCTGTAGTAGGCGCTCAGCGGCCGGGCGATGATGCCGCGTTCCATGGCCTTGCGGCACACCGCCCAGTCGTCTCGCAGCTGCGGCAGGCCCAGTACCAGATGCAGGCCAGCCTCGTCACCCATCACCGGCAAGACCTTGTCGAAGCGGCGCTCCACGGCGGCGATCAGCAGACTGCGCCGCTCGCCGTACAGGCCGCGCATGCGCCGGATATGCGAGGTGAGGTAACCCTCGTTGATGAACTCCGCCAGCACCGCCTGCTGCATCAGCTGGCCTTCGCGGTAGAGCTCGGCCAAGCCGAGCGCGAACAGGTCGGCGAGCGGCGCCGGCACGGCCATGTAACCAACGCGCATGCCGGGAAACAGGGTCTTGCTGAAACTACTCAGGTAGATCACCTGACCGTTGTTGTCCAGCCCCTGCAACGAGGCCAGCGGCCGGATGCCGAAGCGGAATTCGCTGTCGTAGTCGTCCTCGATGATCCAGCAGTTGTGCTGGCGCGCGTACTCCAGCAGCATGCGCCGCCGCGCCAGGCTCATCACCATGCCCAGCGGGTACTGGTGCGAAGGCGTACAGATGATCAGCCGCGGCGGGCTCGCCAAGTGTTTCGCGTCGGGGTTCATGCCCTCGGCGTCGACCGGGATCGGCGTCAGCTTCAGTCCGGACGACAATAGGATGCCACGCAGCCCCCAGTAGCACGGCTCCTCGATCCACACCTGATCGCCCACGTCACAGAGCAGGCGCACCGCCAGGTCCACCGACTGGTGGATGCCCGTGGTGATGACGATCTGCTCGGGCTGGCAGTTGGCCGAGCGGGCCACGCGCAGATAGTCGGCCAGGGCGCGGCGCAGCGGCCGGTAGCCGCCACCGGGCGCATAAGTCAAGAGCTCGGGCTTAGGGTCGCGCCAGATGCGGGTTTGCAGGCGGTTCCATATCTTGAACGGGAACTCGGTCACGTCCGGCACGCCGGGCATGAAGGCACCCCACTGCTGTTTGGAGACGCCGCTGAGTTCGATGGTGCGCTTGCCGCGCGCCGACAGCTGGTGGCGGTCGCGCACGGCACGGCGCGGCGCGCCGCCCGGGCCTTCGTCCACGCGGTCGGGCGAAGTGTCGGCCACGTAGGTGCCGCTGCCGCTTTGGGTTTCGACGTAACCCTCGGCCAGCAGTTGCTCGTAGACCTGGATCACGGTGTTGCGCGCAATCGAGAGATCGGCACCCAATGTGCGCGAGGACGGCAACTTGGCACCGGCGGCCAGCCGCCCGGAGAGGATGGCCTGCTGAAGCAGGCGGAACAACTGGCGGTAGGCCGGCTCCTCGGCAGCGGTGTCCAGATGTTCCAGCAACCAATCGGACAGGATGGAGTCCATGCTTACCCCTAGAAAGTGGTTCCATGAGAACGCACGAAATGGCTCTTCAGTATAGGACCGAAAGTCTCGACACTCCAGCCACGCTTCAACTGATGCCAGCCGAACCGAGGACCACCCAATGAACAACCAGACACTGCAACAACGCAAAGACGCCGCCACCCCGCGCGGCGTGGGCGTGATGTGCAACTTCTACGCCGACCGCGCCGAGAACGCCGAGCTGTGGGACGTGGAAGGCCGCCGCTACATCGACTTCGGCGCCGGTATCGCCGTGCTCAACACCGGTCACCGCCACCCGAAAGTGCTCGCCGCGATCCGTTCGCAACTCGACCGTTTCACCCACACCGCCTACCAGGTCGTGCCCTACGCCTCGTACGTAGAACTGGCCGAGCGCATCAATAGCATCACGCCTGGCACCCATGCCAAGAAGACCGCGTTCTTCACGACCGGCGCCGAGGCGGTGGAAAACGCCGTCAAGATCGCCCGTGCCGCCACCGGCCGTCCCGGGGTGATCGCCTTCGGCGGCGGCTTCCATGGCCGCACCATGCTTGGCATGGCGCTGACCGGCAAGGTCGCACCGTACAAGGTCGGCTTCGGCCCCTTCCCCGGCGACATCTACCACGTGCCCTTCCCAAACGCGCTGCACGGCGTGACGGTGGATGCGGCACTGAAGGCCCTGCAGCAGCTGTTCAAGGCCGACATAGACGCCACCCGCGTGGCGGCCATCATCATCGAGCCGGTGCAGGGCGAAGGGGGCTTCTACATGGTGCCGCCCGAATTCATGCGCGCCCTGCGCGCGGTGTGCGACCAGAACGGCATCCTGCTGATCGCCGACGAGGTGCAGACCGGTTTCGCCCGCACAGGCAAGCTGTTCGCCATGGAGCACTTCGACGTGCTGCCCGACCTGATGACGCTGGCCAAGAGCCTGGCCGGCGGCATGCCGCTGTCGGCGGTGTGCGGCCGCGCCGAGCTGATGGACGCGGCGCAGCCAGGTGGCCTGGGCGGCACCTATGCGGGCAACCCGCTGGCGGTGGCCGCGGCGCATGCCGTGCTCGACACGATCGCCGAGGAACGACTGGCCGAGCGCGCGCAAGGCCTTGGCGAAAAGCTCAAAGCCCTGCTCAACCGCATCCGCAAGGAAGTGCCGCAGATCACCGACGTGCGCGGCCCCGGCGCCATGGTGGCGGTGGAGTTCAGCCACCCCACCACCGGCGAGCCCGACGTCGAATTCCTGCGCAAGGTGCAGTCACACGCGCTGGCCCATGGCCTGCTGTTGCTGAGCTGCGGCACCTATGGCAATGTGATCCGTTTCCTGTTTCCGCTGACCATCGCCGACACCACCTTCGACGAGGCGCTGAACATCCTGGAACGCGCGCTGCGCCAAGTCTGAAGCCAACCCGGGGGACCATCATCATGCGCAACGACAACCCCAGCGACAACGACGTCCTCGTCAGCTTTCGCGGCGTGAGGAAGACCTACGATGGAGAAAACCTGGTCGTCAAACAGCTCGACCTGGACATCTACCGTGGTGAATTCCTCACCCTGCTCGGCCCTTCGGGCTCGGGCAAGACCACCTGCCTGATGATGCTGGCCGGGTTCGAATTCCCCACCAGCGGCGAGATCCGGCTCGACGGCAAGCTGCTCAACCGCGTGCCGCCGCACAAGCGCAACATCGGCATGGTGTTCCAGAACTACGCGCTGTTCCCGCACATGACGGTCGCCCAGAACGTGGGCTACCCTCTGCAGGTACGCGGCATCGGCGGCGAGGCGCGCCGGCGCCAGGTGCACGAAGCCTTGCAGATGGTGCGCATGGAAGCCTTCGGCGAACGTTTCCCGGCACAACTGTCGGGCGGACAGCAGCAGCGCATCGCCCTTGCCCGCGCGCTGGTGTTCAAGCCGAAGCTGGTGCTGATGGACGAACCGCTCGGCGCGCTCGACAAGCAGCTGCGCGAGCACATGCAACTCGAACTCAAGGCGCTGCACCGCCAGCTGGGCGTGACTTTCGTCTACGTCACGCACGACCAGGGTGAGGCACTCACCATGTCGGACCGCGTGGCCGTGTTCGACCAGGGCATCATCCAGCAGATCGATCCCGTCGGCGCCTTGTATGAAACCCCAGGCAACGCCTTCGTGGCCAGCTTTATCGGCGACAGCAACCGCCTGCAAGGCCAGATCGGCCAGCGCGACGGCGACCGCTGCACGCTGAACCTGCCCGGCGGCGACGTGCTGCGCGGCATGCGCATCGGCGAAGCGACGCCGGGCCAGGCGGCCACCGCCAGCATCCGCCCCGAACGCATGCGGCTGGTGGACACAGCCGACACAGCGGCGGCCGGCAACATCCTGCGCGGCAGGGCCGCCGGCATCATCTATTTCGGCGACCACGTACGCCTGCAGTGCGACTTCGCCGACCAGCCGCAATGCTTCGTCAAGGTGCCACTCGACACGCCGGCGCTGGCGAGTCTCGCGCCGGGGCAGCCGGTCGCCCTCGCATTCGAACCCGCACACCTGCGCATCTTTTCCTGAGTCTTCTTCCCGCCGCCCCCCGCCAAAACTGAAAGGCAATCACCATGCAACGCTTCACCCTCTACTCCGCCGCGGCTGCCGTGCTGCTGACCTGTGGCTCGGTCAGTGCCAAGGACCTGACCGTCGTCAACTTCGGCGGCGCCAACGGCAATGCCCAGAAAGTGGCATTCAGCCAGCCCTTCGAGAAACAGACCGGCAACAAGATCGTCGGTGTTGAGTACAACGGCGAACAGGCCAAGGTGAAAGCCATGGTCGAAGCCAAGCGGGTGACCTGGGACCTGGTCGAAGTGGAAACCGGCGACCTGGCGCGCGGCTGCGACGAAGGCCTGTACGAGAAGCTCGACTACAGCAAGATCGGCGCGAAGAGCAGCTTCATCCCCGGAGCCCCTCAGGAATGCGGCATCGGCATCTTCGTCTGGTCCACCGTGCTGGCCTACGACAGCGACAAGCTCAAGACCGCGCCTACCGGCTGGAAGGACTTCTGGGACGTGAAGAAGATCCCCGGCAAGCGCAGCATGCGCAAGACCGCGCTGTACAACCTCGAATTCGCCTTGATGGCCGACGGCGTGCCCGCGAAGGACGTGTACAAGGTGCTGGCCACCAAGGAAGGCGTGGACCGCGCCTTCAAGAAGCTGGACGAAATCAAGCCCTACATCCAGTGGTGGGAAGCCGGTGCCCAGCCGCCGCAGTTCCTGGTGGCTGGCGACGTGGTGATGAGCACCGCCTACAACGGCCGCATCGACGCCGCACGCCGCGAAGGCAAGGCGCTGAACGTGGTGTGGGACGGCGGCATCTATGACCTCGACTACTGGGCGATCCCCAAAGGATCCCCCAACAAGGACCTGGCCCTCGACTACATCGCCTTCAGCGTGGCGCCGGCGCAGCAGGCCGCCTATGCGAAGAACATCGCGTACGGCCCGGTAAACCAGTCCGCCATCAAGCTGCTCGACGCCAAGACCCTGGCCGACATGCCCAACGCGCCAGCCAACAGCAAGAACGCAGTGCTGTTCGACGGCACCTTCTGGACCGACCACGGTGAAGAGCTGCAGCAGCGCTTCGCCGCTTGGGCTGCCAAGTAAGCCGGTCACTTGTCAAGACTGCCAAGATGAGCGCCGTCATCGCCCTGCCGCCATCGCCGCTGGGCGGTGCCGCGTCCGCCTCGACCATGATCGACGAACCCACCTCCACGACAGCGACCGCCGCCAGCCAGCGGCAGCTCAAGCAGGAGCTGCGCCGCGCCGAGATGCGCAAGAGGGCATCGGCGCTCGCGCTGATCGCCCCGCTCGCGCTGTTTCTGCTGGTGGTGTTCGCCGTGCCCATCGCCGCGCTGCTGAAGCGCGCCGTGTCCAGCCCCGAAATTCCGAACGCGCTGCCGCACACAGTGGCCGTGCTCGCCAAGTGGGACCGCCGGGCTCTTCCGCCCGATGCCGCCTTCAGCGCCTTGGCCACCGACCTGGCCACTGCCCGCCAAGGCAACAGCGCGGGCGAACTCGCCCGCCGGCTCAATAACGAGATCAGCGGCTACCGATCGCTGGTCGCCAAGACTGCGCGCGCCCTGCCGGTCGACGGTGATGCGGCACACGCCAGGGAAGCCCTGATCGCCATCGACCCGCGCTGGGGCGAGTTGCCCTACTGGCAGGCCATCGCCAAAAACAGCAGCCGCACCACGCCCTTCTTCCTGCTGGCGTCACTCGACCTGCAACAGGACAACTTCGGCAATATCCACAAGGCTCCGCCCGAGGGCGCCATCTTCCTCGACATCTTCGGCCGCACGCTGTGGATCGGCGCGCTGACCACCGGCCTGGCGCTGCTGATCGCGTTTCCGCTGGCCTATTGGGCTTCCACCTTGCCGGCGCGCCAGGCCAACCTGGTGATGATCTGCGTGCTGATCCCGTTCTGGACGTCGGTGCTGGTGCGCATCGCCGCCTGGGTGGTGCTGTTGCAGCAGTCGGGCCTGGTCAACACCGGGTTGATGGCGCTGGGCATCACGAACGCGCCGCTGGCATTGCTGTTCAACCGCACCGGCGTGACCATTTCCATGGTGCACATCCTGCTGCCATTCATGATCCTGCCGCTGTACAGCGTGATGAAGTCCATTCCGCCAACCTACCAGCGCGCGGCCATCTCGCTGGGCAGCCACCCGTTCGCCGCGTTCTGGCGTGTTTACGTGCCGCAGACCTATGCCGGCATCGCCGCCGGCGTGCTGCTGGTGTTCATCACCGCCATCGGCTACTACATCACGCCCGCGCTGCTCGGCGGGCCGGGCGACCAGATGGTGAGCTACTACATCGCCTACTTCACCAACCAGGCCGTCAACTGGGGCATGGCCTGCGCGCTCGGCGCCCTGCTGCTGGTGGCCACACTGGTGCTGTACGCGGTCTACCAGCGCATCTCCAAGACCAATGCCCACGCCAATGTGAGGTGAACCCGATGCGAACGCTGCTCCCCACCTTCCCGCCCTACACCTCGCTGGTCGAACGGGTCTGGTACTACGCACTGCGCGGCCTGTGCGCTCTGGTGCTGCTGTACCTGGTGCTGCCGATCCTGGCCATCGTGCCCCTGTCCTTCAGCGACAGCAGCTTTCTCGCCTACCCGATCACCGGCTTCTCGATGCGCTGGTACCAGAACCTGTTCGAAGCTGAGGAGTGGATGCGCGCGGCCAAGAACAGCTTCATCGTGGCACCGGCCGCAACCCTGATCGCCACGGTGCTCGGCACCTTGGCAGCCACTGGCCTCAGCAAGGCCGAGTTCAGCGGCAAGGGCCTGCTGATGGCCGTGCTGATCTCTCCGATGGTGGTGCCGGTGATCGTGGTCGGCGTGGGCATGTATCTGTTTTTCGCGCCGCTGGGCCTTTCGGACAGCTACACCGCACTGATCCTGGCCCATGCGGCACTCGGTGCGCCGTTCGTCGTCACCACCGTGCTGGCCACCCTGCAGGGCTTCAACCACAACCTGGTGCGTGCCAGCCTGAGCCTGGGCGCGGGGCGGCTTGCCACCTTCTTCCGCATCACCCTGCCGCTGATCGCGCCGGGCGTCATCTCCGGCGCGCTGTTCGCATTCGCCACCTCGTTCGACGAAGTGGTGGTCACGCTGTTCCTGGCCGGCGCCGAGCAGGTGACGCTGCCGCGCCAGATGTTCACCGGGATCCGGGAGAACATCAGCCCGACGATTGCCGCACTGGCGACGATCCTGATCCTGTTCTCTACCTCGCTCCTGCTCGCTCTCGAATGGCTGCGCGGTCGTGCCGCCAGACGCGGAGGGTGATGCTCGCCCCCAGGCTTGCGCACTGCTTGTCGCTGGGCCACCCCCTTTGCTCGGGGGAGCCGGCAACGCCGACTCCGCGGTGTTCGCTGGAAGCCTGCGCCTCCCAACTTGATTGAAGGATTTGTATGTTGAAACTCCGCAAGCCCGAACTCTTCCGCCAACGGGCCTACCTGGACGGCCGCTGGTGCGATGCAGACAGCGGCTCCAACTTCGCCGTGACGAACCCCGCTACCGGCGACGTGCTCGGGCATGTGCCCGATATGGGCGCGGCCGAAACCCGCCGCGCGATCCTGGCCGCGCAGGCCGCCTGGGCTGGCTGGCGGCGCAAGACGGCCAAGGAGCGCAGCGCCATCCTGCGCCGGTGGAATGACCTGATGCTGGCCAACGCTGAAGACCTGGCTGCCATCATGACGGCCGAACAGGGCAAGCCGCTGGCCGAAGCCAGGGGCGAAATCGCCTACGCTGCGTCGTTCATCGAGTGGTTCGCCGAAGAGGGCAAACGTGTCAACGGCGACACGCTGCAGTCGCCGGCGAGCGACAAGCGACTGCTGGTTCTGAAGGAGCCGATCGGCGTCTGCGCCGCCATCACACCCTGGAACTTCCCGGCCGCGATGATCACCCGCAAGGCCGGACCCGCATTGGCCGCCGGCTGCACCATGGTGCTCAAGCCTGCCGAAAGCACGCCGTTTTCCGCGCTCGCGCTGGCGGTGCTGGCCGAAGAGGCCGGTGTGCCGGCCGGCGTGTTCAGCGTGTTGACGGGCGATGCACGCGCCATCGGCGGCGAACTGACCGCCAACCCGATCGTGCGCAAACTCAGCTTCACCGGCTCCACCGAGGTCGGCCGCCTGCTGATGGCGCAGAGCGCATCGAGCATCAAGAAGCTGTCGCTCGAACTTGGCGGCAACGCGCCCTTCATCGTGTTCGACGACGCCGACCTGGACGAAGCCGTGACCGGCGCCATTGCCTCCAAGTACCGCAACGCCGGCCAGACCTGCGTCTGCGCCAACCGCCTCTATGTGCAGGACGGCGTGTACGACGCTTTCGCCGCCAAGCTCGTCAAGGCCGTGCAGGCGCTGAAGGTGGGCGCGGGCACCGAGCCCGGCGTCGAACAGGGCCCGCTGATCGACGAAGCTGCGGTGGACAAGGTCGAGTCGCACATCGCCGACGCCCTCGCCAAGGGAGGCAAAGTGTTGACCGGCGGCAAGCGCCACCCACTCGGCCAGACCTTCTTCGAGCCCACTGTGGTGGCCAACGCCAGCACCGACATGCTGGTGGCCCGCGAGGAAACCTTCGGCCCGCTTGCGCCGCTGTTCCGCTTCCGCACCGACGCCGAAGTGGTGCAGATGGCCAACGACACCGAGTTCGGCCTGGCCAGCTATTTCTACAGCCGCGACATCGCTCGCATCTGGCGTGTGGCCGAGGCGCTGGAGTATGGGATGGTCGGCATCAACACCGGCCTCATCTCCAATGAGGTGGCACCTTTTGGTGGCGTGAAGCAGTCGGGCCTGGGCCGCGAAGGTTCGTCATATGGCATCGACGACTACGTGGTGGTGAAGTACCTGTGCATGGGCGGATTGAAGAGCCTTTGACAACCCGCAGCTTTACGGCTGCGATCCATACGAGCATCTAATTCCTGGGGTTGTGCAACGCAGTCGCGCCGCTATGCCGCGAAATATCAAGCGATTTCCAAAGCTTGACCGACCGTCATGGCCACGCAACGCGTCGGCACCCCAAAACCAGGTAAGACTGCAAAGGGCGGCACGAAGCCGCAGTTCCGCCCTGCCCTCCGGAATGACGCTTTGCGCTGCGCTGCCGACCTAGGCCGACGACGGGAACGCGAAGTCTGCGCTAAATGGATCACTTCCAGAGGAGCGTTCAGGTTTATGCCTAGCCGGCCGCGGGAAGACGAAATGGAGGATGATCAAGCGATGCCCAGCAATGCCGTATCGACCCGCCGTGCAGTACTCGTCATTCAACGCCGCCTCGGAAATTGGCAGCCCAGACCTGACCTTCGAAGGAGTTCGCTTCCTGGCGGCGGGTTCTAAGGCTTCCGGTCTTTTTCGTTTTCCTCGCCGCGAGCGTGGCCGCGTCACCGCGACGCGGCGCACAATGGCCTCAGCTGCCACGTCGGCCAAGACCAGCCAGCCCTGAGGAGACCGAGATGAGCACACCGTCCCAACAAATCCTGAGCATGGGTTTCGGGTTCGCGCTTTCGCAGTCCCTTCGCGTTGTTGCCGAGCTGAGCATCGCGGATCTTCTTGCCGGGGGCGAACGCTCGGCCGACGAATTGGCCGAGGCTACCCGAACGAATGCCGACGCGCTCTATCGCGTCATGCGCCTGCTTGCCAGCGAAGGCGTGTTTCGCGAGGTATCGCACCGACGCTTCGTTCAGACGGAACTGAGTGCGGCGCTTCGGTCCGATCTGCAGTCCAGCCCGCGTGATTTCATACGGATGATCAACGGCGAAGCCTTTCAAGCCTTCGCGCAGCTTTCCTATTCTGTTCAGACAGGCAAGCCCGCCTTCGACCAGGTCTTCGGCGCCCCGAGGTTCGAGTGGCTCGGGGCCCATCCCGAGCAGGCCGCACTCTTCCAGCGCGGGATGATCGCCTTGAGTCAAGGCAGTAACGAAGCCGTGGCGGACGCGTACGATTTCAGCGCATCCCGCTGCGTTGTCGACGTCGGAGGAGGACACGGGCAACTCCTTTCGGCGATCCTGGCCCGCAACGCCCACCTCCACGGCGTTCTGTTCGATTTGCCCTCGGGTATCGCTGCCGCGCGAACCGCAGCGGGAGGCCCATTGCCCCGCAGCGAGCTTGTCGCGGGCAACTTCTTTGAGAGCGTGCCCCCGGCCGATACGCTCGTCCTGAAAAAAGTCATCCATGATTGGGACGATGAGCGCGCCGCCGCCATCCTGCGAAACTGCCGAAAGGCCATGGCGAGCAACGGCCGAATTCTCCTTGCCGAGACGATCATTCCCGCTGGGAACGATCCTGCCCTGATCAAGGCGATCGATGTGACGATGCTGGCCGTGCCTGGTGGACTTGAGCGGACCGAAAGCCAGTATGCAGAATTGCTGTCGCTTGCCGGGCTACGCCTGGAGCGGGTGATCGCGACCAAGGCCCCCATCTCAATCCTCGAAGCTCGGCTCGCCTGAGCACGCGAGCGAGGCCTATCGAGTCGTTGTTGGTTCGTCGCTTGAGCGACCGCTTTGCGACATGCTGGACAGCCAGTAATGGCACAGCTGGAGCATCGCCGGTCGTGTGGCACAGTTCGGCCAATTGCCGACTTTGACGAACGGCTTCTTGTGGGCGGCCTGATGTAGGTGGGACTTGGCCAATGCTGCCAATACGCGAGCTTCCAACAACGGCCCAGCTCCAAATCGCTGCGTGCGTGCTGTGCCTGAGTACTAGATCACCCAGTTCGCATTGGTCAGATGCGCGAGCAGAGTCATCACGCCCTCGGCGCTTCTTCTGGCAGCCCTGCCTTGCGCAGGCCTTCGGTCAGCAAGTCCAGATCGGCTGCACGCCTGTAGGCTGCGATGGCCCGCACCGATGCCATTGAGAATCCGGGACTGATGCGCCAGACCTCCGCCAAGGCCTCGTGCGCAAGGGCGTCCTCACCTAGCTGGCCGTGGCACGCGGCGAGAAAGAAATGCGAGGGTAGCGATTCGGGATGATGGGCGATGCTTCGCTTGATGAACTGCACGGCCTCCTTGAAACGACCCATCAAGAAACAGGCTTGGCCGATGTAGAGCGTGTAATAGAAGGGATGGAACGGATTGAGGCGCTTTGCCTTTTCGATCAACTCAGCGACCCGCTCGGGCTGGCCAGCGAAATGCAGAGTGCCGGCGAGGGTGGCGTAGGCCTCGGCATTGTTCGGCTCGATCTCGATCCATCGTCTGACGGCCTCGAGTGCTTCGTCGTGTTGCCTCCTGAAGAGCAGGACGCTGGCCAGTGCTTCGTAGACCAATGGCAGCCTCGGATCGAGGCTCTTGGCCAACTGCGCCACTTCGAAGGCCCGCTCCAGCGCTCCCGATGAACCGGAGAACCAATCGTGTAGGAAGGTCAGGGCAAGTCCCGCATGCGCTTGCGCGTAGGCCGGGTCGAGTTCGATCGCCTTGTCGTAGTGCAGCCGCGCTGCGGCGTTGCCTTCCTTCGTGAACAGACGATACTGCTCGCGCCCGCGCAAGACCCAATCGTAGGCTTCCGGATTCTCGGTTTCCAGGCGCGAGGTCGCCGTGCCCGTGGTCTCCGCGAGCCTGATTTCGAGGGCACGGACGATCTGTTCGGTGATGTCGTCCTGCACGGCGAAAATGTCGGCAAGCTCGCGATCGTAGCGTTCAGCCCAGATATGGCCGCCCGTGTCGCCGTCGATCAGCTGCGCGGTCACCCTCATCCGCTGCCCCGACTTGCGGACGCTGCCTTCCAGGACGTAGCGAACACCGAGGTCGCGGCAGATTTCCTGGATCTTGGCGGCCTTCCCCTTGTAGGTAAAAGTCGAATTGCGTGCAATGACGAACAGCGCCGGGATGCGGGAGATCTCCGTAATGATGTCCTCGCTGATGCCATCGGCGAAGTATCCCTGTTCCAGGTCGCCACTCATGTTGGTGAAGGGCAGCACGGCAATCGACGGCTTGTCGGGCAGGCGCAAGGCGATGTCGCCGACAGTCAGCGAAATCTCTGCGGCCGAAGGCGAGGCGGACAGGGTCGGTGGGTCGCCTGGAGCGCGGGCCCGGTATGCGCGGACGGGATCGGCGATGTTCTTGACCGTCTGCTCGCCCTGGTCCTCGAAGCTGGCCGCCACCTTGCCCTTGACCGCGCGAAGGATCGAGTCCGAAAGTGTGATACCGCCCGGTTCGGCAAGTCCCTGCAGCCGCGCCGCGATGTTCACTCCATCGCCGTACACCGTACCGTCGGCCTTCTCGATCACGTCGCCCAGGTGCACGCCGATGCGAAAGTGCATGCAACGGTCTTCGGGTAAGCCGGTCGCGAGCCCCGCCAGGTGTCGCTGCACCGCGAGTGCCGCCGTCACGGCGCCCGCGGCGCTGTCGAACACCGCCAGCACCGAGTCGCCGGCCGTATCGATCACGCGTCCGCCATGCAAGGCGACATGCTGGCGGAATATCGCGCGCGCGGCGTCAAGCGCCGCGACGGTGCCGCGCTCGTCCAGCGACATCAGGCGTGAGTAGCCTGCGGCGTCCGCGGCAAGGATGGCCAGAAGGCGACTGTGCAGGTCCGGGGCTTGCATGCGGACATTGTGGCGGATCGCCTCGCTCGTGGACCAAACATCTCGAGCGGCTGCGTCAGGGTTGGCTGGCCGAGGCTTCGAATGTCGGGTCGGGGCACGAAGCCGCGGTCCGCCCCGCCCTCTTTAAGGACTGCACTCGCTGCAGAACGGCATTCGACGCTTCATTTATCGAAGCCAGCTATCGGACGTCCGTTACATACCTGTGTCGCTCTTTGCTCGACAGCTCGAACCGGGTGACTTCGCCATCTCCGAGAGGTCCCGCCTGGGTGGGGTGCTGTGCTCGTCAAGCCTTACCTCCCAACCTCGAACGCTGACCGAAGATGGGAAGCCGGACATGACGGTGTTCACGCTCGTGCTCGCCACTGCCAACGACTTGCCGAGGCTTCAGGTAGGACAAGACGTTGAACTCGAAGAAGCGTGACCCGTCCCGGCCAACGGCAGCCGGTTGGCTGCGCCTCAGAATTCTCGGGATAGCGGATGCACGCGGCGCGTACGACGATTTGGTTCGGGAGTGCAGCGAGCACTGATGGGGTTGGTCGCGGCAGCGAATATCACCCGCTCCGCGGTTCGGTCGCTTGGCTCGCCTTGATAATAGCGGCTGTGTGTCAGCAACCGATGGCCCGCGAACGAATTCAAGATAGCGTTGTCGCCTGCAGTCGCAGGAGGTTCATTTGCGCGGCGGCGGCGGCTGCTGCGGTCGTCGCACCAACGCTGGGCCTTGCACAGCTGCCGAAGAAGGTCTTCAGGATCGGCTACCTTAACCTGCGTTCTGGTCCGAACTCCTCCGACGAAGCCTTTATCCAGCGATTGCGCGAACTGGGCTACGAGGTCGACCGCAACATCATCGTGGAGTACCGCTGGGCGGACAACGACCTGGCTCAGCTGGAGCAACAGGCCGATGAACTCGTTCGCCTCAACGTCGATGTGATCGTGACGGCCGTGACGCCTGCTGTACAAGCGGCGAAAAAGGCCACCTCGACGATCCCAATCGTCATGGCTGCAGCCGCCGATCCGGTGAGCACGGGTCTGATCACGAGTCTTGCCCATCCGGGCGGCAACCTCACCGGCTTTTCCTTCCTCACCAACGACCTGGCAGCAAAACGCATTCAACTCCTGCGCGAAATCGTGCCTAGCGCCGCAAGGGTGGCAGTGCTCACATGGGGCGCTGCGCAGGGTTCAGGCTCACCCAGCGAGCAACTTGTCGCCCAAACAGTGGCAGCCGGTCGGCAACTGGGCTTCGAAATATCCCACGTGAGCATCGGAGATTCGGGTGACGTTACGACCGCCCTTGAAGCAATGGCGCGCACCCGTCCGCAGGCGCTGATCGTACAGGTGAGCTCGCTGACCTACGAGCATCGCGGAGTAATCGTCGATGCCGCGAGGCGCATGCATCTGCCCGACATGTATGAGACACGGCTGATGGTAGAAGCGGGTGGGCTCGTATCCTATGGCCCGGACGTGGACGAGCTCTATCGCGGCGCCGCGACGTACGTGGACAAGATCTTGCGCGGCGCGCGGCCCAACGACCTTCCGGTCGAGCAGCCAACCAAGTTTGAGCTCGTCTTGAATCTGGAGGCCGCCAAATCGCGCGGGATTGCAATCCCGCCGGCATTGTTGCGGCGCGCTGATAAGGTCATTCGGTAAGGGCAAGGCCACCCAGAGCGAATTGCTCAGCAGGGGTCGTGTGGCAAAGTTCGGCCAGTTCCGGGCATTCTCGAAAGGCGGCTTTGTGGCGCCCCGTTGACCTCTTGCACCCTGCTTAGGGGGGTCATCAAATCCAGAGGGCTGCGCGCCGGCCACCTCCGTCGACCTTCAAACCACGCGTGTAGATCATCGTGGTGGGGACGTTGGCGTGGCCCAGCAGATCTTGCACCGCTCGGATGTCGTATCCGGCCTGCAGAAGATGCGTCGCGAACGCGTGGCGCAAGCGCCCTAAAGGCGTCACATTATGTGGCGTAGCTCGAGAACCCGGCCGCGCCGGTTGACCTAGGCATCAAACCAAGGAGGGGAACAATGAGTTGGAAGGTCGCTTCTGGAAGCATCGTCTGTGTCTTGCTCGGTGCGTGCGGCACGACATCGGGAAGACCACCTGTGCAGCAATCGCAGGATCCATCGCGGTTCACATATACCCGCTTGTTTTGCTCGCAAGACAACGAGTCACACTTTGAGACGGTGACGACCGACTTGGGTAAGGTCGATGTCGCGCCGCCCGCCCCTCCGTTCTTCACTAAGGCGAATCCGGCCTCGCGAATAGCATTCGCCGGCTTCGATCGGGCGTGGGGCGTTCAGGATCTTCAAGGGCGCACGTTCCATCCTGCGCCCTCTGCGCAGTTCGTGGTCTACCTCCAAGGCACCATGGCGATAACCGTCACGGATGGCGAAACTCGGCGTTTCGGGCCGGGAGACGTGCTGCGAGTAGAGGACACCGCGCCGTGCAAGGGACACATTAGCGTCGTCGGTGACAAACCGGCATTCACGGCAATCTCTCGGTGATGCTGCCAAGCTTTCGCTGACCTGACCTGCTACGGCGGGCTTCGCCAGCCGTAGCAGGCGGCTTGGCTCAAACGGTGGTGACGGCCACTGCCCTCTGCTCAGCGCCAACGGTGTGATCGCCATGCTCATTCCCTACGTAGCCGAGATCTATCCGGTGCACCTGCGCGGCACGGGCTCCAGCGTCATCGCCGCCAGCTCGGGGACTGACGGTCCCAAAGCGGATGGCATCGCTTGCAGATGAAGTCATACGCCAATGAGATGGCCGCCCGCAGGCAGTCACCTCACGGGGCCATCCCTTAGTTGTGGTCGATGCCGCGATCCCCCGAAGCGCTAAGAGCACGGCAGCTCACCGACATCAAGCGGATCCGCAACTTCCGCAACGGCGCAAGCATTTCGTCCGGACACGCCGCACAACGGCATCCGAAGGTTCAATCAACGCTGTTGTTCATGCCTGGCGATGAACGCCTCGACGGTGTCGTGCAGCAGTTCGGGCTTCTCCAGGAAGATGAAATGACCACCGTCCAGGATGGCGAACTCGGCGCCCGGAATCCGCGCCGCGAGCTCCGCGGAGAAGTATGACGGAGCACAGAAGTCGTGCGCACCGACCAACACCAGCGTCGGTGTGTTGATCGATGGCAGGTCATCGAATGCGTCGTGCCCAACGATCATGTCGATCCTGGCAAGGCCAATCTCAGGCTCAAACGCAACGGCCGCCGCAGCGTTCACCCATGCCTCTACCCGCTCAGGATGCTCGCGCTGGAATCTCGGATCGAAGAGGAACAGTGCGTTGGCCTCAGTCGATGCGCGCAGGCCGGAGTCGGCCAGCATGCGTCGCCGCATGGCGAACTGACGTCGGTAGTAGGCGTCCGCGCGCGCGATGGAGGAAATGATCGTTGCGCTGCGTAAGGGGTCTCAGTGATGGATCGTAGATCAATCTGCGGGCCCCAGGAGGTGCCTACTCCAGCAAGTCCCGCCAGGAGAAGCACGGGCGATCCTTGGCCTCGTAGTGGATCGAAACCCCGTCGGACACCACATCCGGCACTTTGTCCTCCAGCCGATCACTGGACACTGACCTGCGTCTGCGCTCGCTCGCGGGAGTTCAGGGATTCACCGCTTCGAATCTCTGAGGCCAGATGGCGATAGAACTCTGCGCTCTCCGGATCAGCACCCTGCCCCAGGAGCTCTGTCAGGCGATCGAGCGCCCTGCGCGCCGCCTTCTCATTTCCTGCTTGCGAGAAATGGTCGGCTCCCTCATTGAAATGCTCGACTGCAGCCTCCCACTCGCCCAGCTTGACTGCGGCCTCGCCCAAGATGCAGTGGGCTGAAGCAGCCTCAGGCTTCGCCCCGGCAACCTGAGCTATCTCGAGGGCGTAAATTCCCTTGGCTTGCGCCTGTGCGTATTCGCCAAGCCGGTAGTAGCTGTCCGCGGTGAAAACCAGGATCTGCAGTGTCTCGGTCGCGTCGCCGCCCAGTGCGATCGCTTTCTCGAAGTAGCGGATTGCCTCACGGTCCTGGCCGGCGGTCTGGAGCTCGAATCCCTTCTGCACAATCTGCGCAAGGATGGGGTCCTTCAGGTTGATGGGCTGGACTTCCTTTGGCTTGGTGGCCGGCATGTGAAACGACCTCCGGCCGGTGCGATCCCACATGCGAAATCCCAGCCAGACTGCGACGATGGTGATGAGCGCGCCGGTGACAGCCATGCCGGCGCTCAGGAGATTGACATTGCCCGGGGACATGGCGACCTCCTTCCTGGTGAGCCGCCCAAGAACAATAGTCTCTCAACGCAAGGCGTCAACGCCCAAATGGAGGACGGCGGAAGGCCAGGCCGGACGGCTTGCCCGGCCTGATAGGAAGAGCTTCACGCAGGCACGGCGACGATCACCGACACCGGGCCAGCGGTCGCGACGACGCGATCGCGGGCATCGCGGAATTCGCCCTAGATGACGTTTGCGAGACCCCTGACGTGTCGGTCCAGGCCGTGAATGCCGACGTTACTTCGCGTCTGTTTGTTGAGGCTACAGTCTTGCCGCCGTATCGGACGAACCGATGTAGCGCGCAATCTTTTCGCCACGCCAGACAAAGACCTGAACCCATCGGGTCTCGTAAAGTTTTCCGCTCGACCGCGCCTTGGCCTTGGTGCGACCGAGCACCGTGATGTGCTCCGAGCCTTCGAGGAATTCCTGGGGTTCGAATTCCAGAATGTCGTCGGCCTCCGCGAGCTTGTTGAAGAATTCGGTGACCTGCTGCTTGCCTTTCCACGTGCCGCCATACGGCGTACCGGTGGCTGGGCCCGCGAGGTAGCTCCACTCGACATCGTCATGAAACAGCTCGAGGACGGCGGGTATGTCCCCCCTCTGGAAGGCCGCGAATCCAATCATCACGGTGTCAGTCGGTGCGCCCATGGTGAACTCCTCAAGGAAGTAAAAGGGGGCGAGAAGTCTAGTCTCGGCGATTTCGCTCGACCAGACCACCCAATAGGGGATGTCATACATGCGGTGGAGAATGCGTGCCGAACAAAGTATCGGCTCTATGGGTGAGCCGATACTGAGCGAATCGAGCCAGCGACGCCTGCCAATGGCGGAGGACCATGCGATTAGCTGCCTGCGGACCTCTTGAGGTAGTCGTGTATCCAGGAGCGTGCCTTTTCGGCGAGGTCCGCCCGTGCAACTGTCCCGTCGCCGTCGGGACGCACTACCGACAGTCGGCACATCAGAACGCCCGAGCCCATTACGACGGCCGCAAATTGGCCGCCTTAAAGAGGCACCTCCATGCTCCAGGCCGGCGGCGCGAGCGGCGCAGAACTCATAGACGCGATGACGCGGTCACTGGTGGTCGATGGAGATACTGCCTCTTCGGCTCTTATCGAGGCGCTTTGGCATGAAGCGCGCTTGGCGCCCTAAGGTGACCAGCCGCCGTCGGCCAGAAGCCGACACTCGGTGACGCTGCTCACTGCCCCTTTAGATACCCGACGTAGTAAACGCCAATGACGCTCCCGCCAGAATCTCGAATCGGTTCGTAGCCCGTCACGTAAGTCTTTCCAAGAATATCTGCCTCACCATAGTAGGCGGCACCGCTGTGAATGGCCGCTATCGCCTTCCCCTTTGGGTCAAGTACCGTACCAATAGCCCGCGTTCCGTCATCCTTCTGAACGTTTGTCGCTACACGGACGAAGTCATCGCCACTCTTGACGAACAACGTCGCAGTTCCCCCCATGGCTTGCTTGACCTCGTCAACCACGACAAAGTAGTTATTCATTTTCGTGGCCCCAAAATACAACGCTGGCACAGATTTCCCAGCGACGGCGTCTTCGCCCTTGATGGCAGGCGCGCCCAATTTGGCCGTCCTTTCCTTCAACAGAGACATGGCTTGCTTGACGTTTTCCGTCGGTTGGGCATGGGCCGTTATGGGCAACAGTGTCGTGGCAATGGAAAACATTACCGAGGCGACCCAAGGGCCAACTGAGCTGAATCGATGCGCTGTTGACACGGCATGACCCTCCGAGCAGCGTTGCCGGTAAAGGGGCGACAACATCCCCCAAACGGGTGGTTGTGCGTTCGAAGGAATTCTAGGTCGCGTTGGCGTGATTACCAGCGGCGCAGGACCTCAACAGGCTACAGTCGGCCAAAACCAGCCCTTCGTCTACCGCGTTGTTATGGTGCCCAGAGCCGCTCTCACGCGGACTTGACGCAGAGCGCACGCTTTCGCAGTAACTTCCCAAGCGTCATTCGAACATGCGCCTCGGTTTCACTCCCGGCTGTCCGCGTCCTTCATTTGACGCAGAGCAGAGACGATGCAGTCGGGAGATCACTTGACATGAATTCTGGGCGAGAACTTTACCGTCGGCGAGCTTGTGCCTCGCACGTCGGCATGCCAGCCAAATACCGCGCCGTCGTGGAGAGGTTCGTGCCGCTAGTCGCACTGTATCCGGGCTATCGACCGAAAACTTCCAATCACCGCATGGCCAGGTCCAGACCCATCCAATTGCAAAATTCAAAGGTGAGGAACAGCATGAGGAACGCAGAAGCGACGAACGCCGCGCCCACCTTAATAGATGTCAGTACCACTGCAGCTGTCTTTTGATTCTTTTCCTTCTGTCCCCGATCGTAATGCCACTTGACGGCCAAATACATGCCCACGCTGAGCACGAGAACCTTGAAAATAACAAAAGAGATAGGGATTGAATTCATGATTTAGAGGATATTAATGGTGACAGGCGGCGAAATGCCCCATTGCGGCAAGTAGCTCAATAGACCGATAAAGAAACGGAAAAACAATCTAACGAAACGGTTGCGGTGAGCTGAATGGGCGTCCGCAAGGCGCGTCGAAATGCACGCAAGACATCGGTCGGAAGGCGGAGCAGTCCGCCGGCACCACCGAAGCACTCTCATCGTGCTGTCGAGTGTTCATCTTCCAGGCTGATACGTACAGAACCAGATCACCTGAAAATTTTCGTATCAGATGCAAGGAGGCCGGTGGTCGCTCCGGGGCACGCCGACATCTGATACGAAAATCTTGGGAGTGGTCCAGGACGACCGTATCAGAGGGAGATGCCCATGAACCGCTACGAGAAGCTTGCCGACAACATCGCTCAGCGCATTCGCGCGGGTAGCCTAAAGGCGAACGATCGCCTTCCTTCCGTGCGCGAACTGAAGTCGCAGATGGGCATCAGTGCGTCCACAGTGTTCTCTGCTTACTACCTGCTGGAGGCGCAAGGGCTTGTCGAAGCGCGGCAGCGGTCGGGATACTTCGTCCGAGCGCGCGCGGAAGTGCCGGCCAACGAACTCGCCGCCAGCGAGCCTGTCCTCCGGTCCATGTCGGTCGACGTCTCGTCGCTAGTCTTTCAGGTCCTTGCACAGGCTCGCGAGCGCGACATGGTCCCGCTCGGCTCGGCTTTTCCGTCGCCAGAGCTGTTTCCCTTCGAGCAACTTGCCGCCGGCCTGACGCGAGCGCTCAAGCGGATGGATCCCTGGCAGACCGTCGAGGATTTGTCACCAGGAAACGCCCTTTTACGCCATCAGATCTCCCTCCGTTACGGCAGCGTCGGGATGGATGTTCCTGCGTCAGAACTGGTCATCACCAGCGGGGCGATGGAAGCACTCAATCTTGCGCTCGAATCGGTGACGCAGCCAGGCGACGTCGTGGCGATCGAAACGCCAACCTTTTATGCTGCGTTGCAGGCACTGGAGCGGCGCGGTCTTCGCGCGGTCGAGGTTGAGACCCACCCGCGAACAGGCGTGGATCTCGGCTCTCTTGCTCGCGTGATCGACCAGCATCCGGTGAAGGCCTGCTGGTTCATGCCGACCTTCCAGAACCCAATGGGCTGCACCATGAGCGACGCAGCCAAGGAGCAACTGGTCAGCATGCTCGCCACTCGCGCCATACCGTTGATCGAAGACGACGTGTACGGCGAGCTCGCGCATGGGCCTCGGAGACCGCCACCGGCCAAGGCTTGGGACCGGGCTGGCTGGGTGCTGCACTGCAGTTCTTTCTCGAAATCCCTGGCACCCGGATATCGCATCGGTTGGGTAGCGGGCGGTCGCTTCGCAGCCACTTTGGGGCGGAACAAGTTGATGAGTTCGCTGGCGACGGCACTTCCTTCGCAACTGGCGTTGCAGGAGTACCTGCAACACAAGAGTTTCGATCGTCACTTGCGCGCCCTGCGGCATTCGTTCAGCCGCCAGCAGGCTGCCTGCTTGCGGCTTATCGATCGATACTTTCCGACTGGAACGCGGGTCACGCGCCCCGAGGGCGGCTATTTCCTGTGGCTCGCGCTGCCAGAAGGTGTCGACACGCTCGCACTGCACAAGGACGCTCTTCGGCTCGGCATAGGCGTAGCGCCCGGCCATTTGTTTTCAGCCGACCGCCGATACACCCGGCATCTGCGCATTAACTACGGGTATCTCGGCGACCCGCGCTTGGAAGGGGCTATCAGGAGTCTTGGAGATCTCGCTAACGCGCAGCTTAAATCTACAACTGGAAAATCGGGGCCAAGCTTCGAAGAGCCTTCGTCGAGACCCTAGTTGGCGTCAATGCAGTTCGACGTCCGCCCCTTCGTCACGCGCGCGGCTTCTATTCAGTCGTCGACACTTCGCCGCAAGATGGCGCGAAGGCCTAAAGCGGTAGCCCCCGACTTCTTGGCGACATGATTGAAGGCGTCGTGGACGACTGCGCTTTACGCGCTGCCGAGTGGCAAGTTTAGAATTCCTTCGACTCATTGAAACTCGTCCCGACTGTAGTCGCCCGGTCAGTCGGCGAGAAGTGCCTCAAGCGGATGCGCGCCCTAGTTGAAGGCATCTCGCGATGCTCGCAGGAAGTGGATGAAACGGATGACTGTCGAAGGTGGGAGGTGTAAAAGGCGTAGCGCCTGCGGTCTTTCTGAGAGCGGTCCCACCCGACCATCGTGGGTCGCAAGGGCCCAGGGTGTTCTTCTTGGGGGTACCGAAATGATTGAATGCTTTTCAGAGACCAATCAGGCTACGCGCAACCTGCCCCGTTCGATGGCAACAAAGGCCGGAGGCTTCATCTTCGTATCCGGTCAGGTGGCAAGAGATGAAGACGGCCGCATCATCGCGGGCGGCATTGAGGCACACGCGCGCCAGACGTTGAGGAACGTTGCTCATGCGCTTGCGCTCGCGGGTTGCTCGATGGAGGATGTCGTGAAGACGAACGTCTGGCTCGAAGACGTCAGCGACTTCGAGGAATTCAATCGCGTCTATGGCGAATTCTTCCATGGTCACAGGCCGGCACGCTCGACCCTACAGGCGAAGAACGTGGCCGGCAGCAAGGTGGAAATCGAGGCCGTTGCCTATAAGGCCTGAGCCTCGTATGAACCTGTCGTCCGGCCAGGCACCGGACCCCGACGCTTTGCGTCGGCTTTTGGGCCGTCAGCCGCCGACTGGCTCGGCGGGGCGGTCGACCTGAAACTGAACGGCAGCCATGATGGCAGCCTCGTCACCGACGACCCGGCTTCGATGCCCTTGGCCGACCACATCTTCGAGCAAGACCGTCGAGCCTGGAACGCCCAGGAAGCGTGCGCCGTCGGACACCTCGAACTCCATTTGTCCCGACAGGAAGAAGAGCCACTGACACTTGGGACTGGGATGCCAGTCGCCAAAGTACGCGATGGGGACGCTGAGGAACGCACATGCAGTCGCGGGCAGAAGCGCAGACACATGGATGGACGGTGCCGGGGGGACGAAGTTGGTTGGTTCGAGCCGAATGTGAAGGTCTCGCTCAATATGGGAAGCACCTGCGGCGTCAGCGAACAGCCGCACGTAAGCAATGCTTGTTGCCATGACTTCTCCTTCGGCATGCCAAAGATGAACTTGCGTCTCGCTCCCGCCGCTCCAACGCGAGAACTCCCGCCGAATTCTGACCGAGAGCCGAACGTCTGGCCGTATCCTGCTACAGAGAAATTCGCTCCGACGCGAACCTGCAGGCCTCGGCCGATGCGCGGCTTCACATGCGGCTGGCTGCGCTCATCGCATGGCGCCCGGCCCGGGAGATTTTTCTACGCGAAGGTCTACCGGTGGCAAAACGGTCTACGAAACTACGAAAACTGCCATTTCCAGCGACCCGCCCGCGAAAACGTCTACACGCGCTTGTCGATGTACTCGGCAAAATTGCGGGCGACGACCTCCTCGATGCGTTGCACCTGCTCGTCCGTGAGTTCCTCGACGAAGTTGCGCTTTCGACGGGAAAGTGAGCCGTGTCCCTGCACGATGATGTCGATGAGAGAGTTCAGCTTCGCCTGACGCATATCCAGCCAAGTTTCCAGTTCACGCACCGCCTGGTCATGGCTGCGCAAATACTCCACCTCAGCGGCTAGGTCTTCCTCCACGCAAAGCTTGCAGCACTGGAGCACGAATTCGCAAAGCTCCGTCGCGTCGAAGTAGGCGTAGAGCCACAGGGGCTGGGGCGAGGTCACGTGGATGGTGGCGCTGTCGCTGTCCAGGCGGTAGTTCAGCAGGGCCGTGCGCGGCCGCGAATACGCCTTCAGCAGGTTCGAGTAGCGGTCCAACTGCTTGAGCATGCGGGCCGAAATAGGCAGAACCAGCCCCGCCGGCGTGAACCCGGACTGGCGCAGCACGTGGTGGAGCAGGAAGCGGTGGAGCCGGCCGTTGCCGTCGAAGAACGGGTGCACGAAGACCAGGCCGAAAGCGGCGCAAGTCGCAGCCACCACAGGGTCCAGAACACCTTCGCTGGCGCATGCCGCCACGCGGGCGACGGCTTGCATCATGGGACCCACCAGTTCGGCCGGTGGCGGGACGAAGTCGGCGATGTTGCGCAGCCGCCCCGGCCGCGATAGCCAATTCTGGGAAGTTCGATAGCTGTATTCGGCGCTCGGCGGCGTCACGATGAGGTTCTGCCACTCGCATAGTTGCTCTTCGCTGAGTTCGCCGGGCTCACCGGCCACCTCGAGCAGATGTCGGAACTTGGCGGCGCGATTGTTATCGGGCACCTCATCTTCGATGCCGTAGGTCGAGCGGGTTTCCGACAGGTACAGGTAGTCCACCGCTCGGCTGAGCATCTCCGGCTCGATGGCATGCATTGCCCGGGCCACCCTGCCACGCAGGTCTTCGGCCAGCAGCGCCTGCAGAGGCTCGGTCTTGCGCACGAGCGGGCTGAACTCGCGTGTGCCGAGCAGGTTGTTGACCACGGCGAACTGCGGGCTGGACGTCTCCGGGCCAACCAGGTATTTGTCAGCGTCCAGCAGCCGGACCCGCGGGGCCCCGGCAGGCGCCCGGTAGTCGAAGGTCGCGCCGGCCAACCAGTGCGCAAGGTAGCCCGCTTGGCGGGCGTAGCCGGAGGTGGGCCGGCTGGTGAGCCATTCCTGGATGTCCGTCAGCACCTGCGGGTGCTCGAAGAGGGCACCCAGCACCGTAAGGTTCAGGTGCTCGCGCTTAAGGGCGAAGGTGAGCTGCTCTACGGTGGACTGCTCGGCAGAGGCGCGACCGCGGGGCAAGTCGATGCGTTCCGTGCCGTCGGCGGCCTGCGCGCGAGTTTCCGCTGAGCGCTCGCTCAGCCAAAAGGTCTGGTGAGGCGGGGGCACCGCCAGGTTGAAGCGGGCGATGAGGGCGTTGTAGCCGAGCCGGGTGGCCATTGTTGGGCTGAGAAAAGCTCTACAAATCTGAGATTTTCTCTACATCCTAGCCATTCTTCTACAAAATCTCTACTCCGATTGGAATTTGGCTGAAAACCTCTATTCCATGGCTGAGTCGGTCTGGCTGGCCCCATCCAGCCTCGCTGCGAGGATGTCGACGCCGCTGTCTGGAGTAGGGGCCGCCAGTCTCCGAAGGGCCGGTGTTGGCCGCATTCTGCATGTCACACGAGCCGCCCGGTTGGGCCCGAACCGGCTGTACAGAATTCTCCGGAGCGGTCATTCGAGCCGGTTATTGGCTGCGTTCAGCCGCCCATCAAACGGCCTCTAGTTTCGAGACGTATGGCAGGACAGTGGGGCGAGCTGTAGGACACCGGCAAGGCCGGCCCATGCGTCTCACGTTCAGACATTGAGCTTGCGCTCGGCCATCCACTTGACGATGGCCGGGTCCCGATGCGAGAAAAAGCTGCTGGCTGCTGTGTCCAGCTTCGCAATGCGAGCTATGTCGCCGTCGTCCAGTTGGAAGTCGAAGACGTTCAGGTTCTCTTCCATGCGCTCCTTGCGGACAGACTTCGCGAGAGCGACAACGCCACGCTGAACCAACCAGCGCAGGACGACTTGCCCAACCGACTTCCCATACTTGCTGCCGATGGCCACCAGCTCCGGGTTCGTGAAGAGGTTGTTCCTCCCTTCCGCAAACGGCGCCCACGCTTCGGCTTGCACACCGTTCTCCCGCATGAACGCCACGGCCTCATCTTGCTGGTGGAAGGGATTGATTTCAATCTGGTTGACCGCGGGCGGCACCTCGTTGAAGGCCTTGATGTCCATGAACCGGTCGGGCTGGAAGTTGCTCAGGCCGATGGCTCTGAGCTTGCCGGCCTTGTAGGCCTCTTGCATCGCTCGCCATGAACCGTGCACGTCGCTGTACGGTTGGTGGATGAGGTAGAGGTCGAGGTAGTCCAGCTGCAGCTTGCGAAGCGACTTGTCGATGGCAAGGCGCGTCTTTTCGTAGCCCGCGTCCTGCACCCACAGCTTGGACGTCACGAAGATTTCTTCGCGAACGACCCCGCTCGCGCGCAGGCCCAGGCCGACTGCCTCTTCGTTCATGTAAGACGCCGCTGTGTCGATGTGTCGATAGCCGGCCTCGAGCGCGCTGATGACACTGCGCTCGCATTCCTTCGCGTCAGCAATCTGAAAGACGCCAAAGCCGAGGATGGGCATCTGGATGCCGTTGTTCAAGGTCACGTGAGCCATTACCGCAGAGACCAAGTTCGGCAGCGACGATGGCCACCTGTTCCCCGAGAACATGCAACCGCTGATCATCACCGCCGCGCCCTATGCGCCTTCCTACGTGCCCTCGGATTTCCCTGGCGAAATCGCGGTGACGATGGAAGAACAGATCCAGATGGCGGTCGACTGCTACAACGCCGGTGCCACAGTGCTGCACCTGCACGTGCGCGAACTCGACGGCAAGGGCAGCAAGCGCCTGTCCAAGTTCAACGAACTGATCGCCGGCGTGCGCGCCCGGGTGCCGGACATGATCATCCAGGTGGGCGGCTCCATCAGCTTCGCGCCGGAGACCGAAGGCGCAGCTGCCAAGTGGCTCAGCGACGACACGCGCCACATGCTTGCCGAGCTCGATCCCAAGCCCGACCAGGTGACCGTGACCATCAATACCTCGCAGATGAACTTCCTGGAGCAGTTCGACTACCGCGACGTGCAAGGCAGCTCACTGGAAGACCCGGTGGTCTTCAATGCCTACAAGGAAATGACCGTGCCCGCCCAACCTGGCTGGGCCGAAGAACACATCCGGCGCCTCACTGCCGCAGGCATCCAGAGCGAGTTCCAGTGCTACAACCAGAACAGCTTCGAGTCCGTGGAGCGTCTCATTCGCCGGGGCATCTACAAGGGCCCGTTGGTGCTGAACTGGGTGGCGATCGGCGGTGGCATTGATTCGCCCAACCTCTACACGCTGGCCAACTTCGTGCGCGGCGTACCCGACGGCGCGGTGCTCACGGCCGAGAGTTCTGTGCTCAACACGCTCCCCGTGAACATGTGGGGCATCGCCGCGGGCCTGCATGTGCGCACCGGCACCGAAGACAACCTGTGGAACCAGACGCGCACCGCGAAGATCGGCACCGCCAAGCAGATCGAGCAATTGGTGCGCATCTCGGGCGAACTGGGTCGTCCGATCGCCACGGCGAAGCAGGCGCGTGATATCTGTCGCATCGGCGTGTTCTACGACACCGTGGAAGAAACACTGGCCGCCAACGGTTTTGCACCCAACGCGCCAGGCCGCCAGCAAGGCTTCCTGCGCAAGGCCGCATAAAAATCCTGCGAAGGAGACAAGCCACGCAACGCCGTTTCTCCCTCGTGAAGGCCTTCGCATCTAGCTAGACGCCCGACTTTCCGGGGGTGAATATTGCGTAGTTTCCGTTGGCCAGCGCTACCAGCTTGTCATCGACGTAAATCTTGGAGGTCAAGTTCGCCACCGCCTTTCCCCGATTGACGAGCTCGGTCACACAGACAAGACGGCCGCTGACGATCGGCTTGAAGTAGTTGATCTTGACCTCGATGGTTGCGCAGATCTGCTCAGTCGAAAGCGTCGGGTAGAGCGCAGCGCCCATGCCAGTGTCGGCCATGGCATAGGCAATCGCACCATGCACGACGCCATGCGGATTGAGGTGGCGTGTCCCTACAACCAGACTGAGCTTGCTGAAGCCCGCGCGCTGTTCTTCAACGGCCAAGTCGATATGTTCAGCGAACGGATGATGCATGTGCGGCAGCGTACCAGCGTTTGAAGCGGTTCTTCAGATCGAGCGCCCCCGTCCACCGGCATCTCGACCCCTGTCGATCATTTCCGTGAAATCCGTCGGCCGCTGCGGCCTTCCATGCTCGCATCTCTCAGAGCCCCGAGGTCGATAGTGTCAACCGTGAAGTCGGTACCGGAGAGGCCGTCGACGACCCATGAGCGGCAGGTTAGGGCTCTGCAGACATTCCTTTGCTGGGTACGCGAAGGCCACGTCCATCGGCTCACGCCCGTCCGCGGACCATGTCGAGCAGGCGACCCACGATGCGCTCGCCATCGGCCCGCAGGCATTCTGCACACCGAACGTCAGGGCGTCCACTTGCCACAATCTCAGACCAACCATGGCTTGCCGAACACCGGTTCCTTGTAGGGAATCGGCGGCAGTTGCCAGGTACCGGTGGAGGGCGGTCGGACTTCGGAATCGACGTGCACGTCGATCACGCAGGGCCGACGATTGCGCACCGCCTGCTCGACCGCGCCGCGCAGGTCCTCGCTGCGCGTGACGGTGACGCCGTCGGCGCCGCAGGCGCGCGCCCAGGCCGCGAAATCGGGGTTGTAGCGTTCGCCGCCGGGGCCTTGCTTGCCCTTGTAGAAGGCCGTGCCGAGTTCACGCCCCTCGAACAGGCCGTACTGCAAGTCGCGGATTGCGCCCCATGCGAAGTTGTTCCACACGATCCAGACGCACGGCAACTCGTACTCGACCGCCGTCGCGACGACGTAGGGCGCCATCATGAAGCCGCCGTCGCCGACCACTGCGACGCAGGGCCGGTCGGGCGCCGCGAGCTGCGCACCCAGCACGCCGCAGACGCCGAAGCCCATCGACGAGTAGCCCCAGCTGTTGAGCATGCTCTGCGTGCGCTTCGGCTTCCAGAACTGCATGAACCAGTTGTGGTGCACGCCGGAGTCGAGCGAGAGGATCACGTCGTCGGGCAGCACGTCCTGCAGCGCGTCGACCACGTACTCGGGGCGGATCGGCGTCGTGATGGCGCTGAAGTTCGGACGCACGAAGGCTTCCCATTCGGCCTGCCATTCGCCGACCTGGCCGCGCCATGCGCCGAAGCGCGATGCCTCGACGTCGCGCCGGTGGTCGAGCGCGGCCAGCAGTTGCGTCGCAAACACCTTGGCATCGGCGATCACGCCGAGCGTCGGCGGGTAGTTGCGGCCCAGTTCCAGCGGATCGATGTCGACGTGCAGCAGCTTCGTGGACGGGAAGTTCCACGAATAGCCCGGATGCCAGCTCGACGACGAGCGGTCGTCGAAGCGCGTGCCGATGCACAGCACGAGGTCCGCATGCCGGCCGGCCTGGTTCGCGGGATAGGCACCGTTGCGGCCGATAAAGCCGAGCGTCAGCGGATCGTCCGCCGGCACGCAACCCATGCCGTTCGGCGAGGTGATCACGGGGATGCCGAGCCGTTGCGACAGCGCCGTGATCTCCGGCCCCGCCTCGGCCAGCGTCGCGCCGTGGCCGATGAAGAACACGGGCTTCCTCGACGCGGCCAGCAGCTCCAGCGCGGCGGCGACGTCGGCGTCGCTCGCGCCGGGCCGATGGCCGCCGTGACGATGCGAGACCGGCGGCACCTCGACCTCGGCCTCCTCCTGGAACACGTTGTACGGAATGTCAATGTTCACCGGACCGGGCCGCCCCGTGACCATGGTGTCGAAGGATTGGCGCAGCGCCAGCGGCAGCATGTCCACGCGCGTCGGCTGGAAGGTGCGCTTGACCACCGGACGCAGCACCTGCGCGAAGTCCGCCTGGTTGTGTGCGTACAGCTCCTGGAAGGGCGCGCGGTTGGCCTGCGAGGTCGGAACGTTGGCGGTGATCGCGAGGAAGGCCGACGAGTCCGACAGCGCCGTCGCGAGCGACATCACCATGTTCGCCGAGCCGGGGCCGGTGGAGGTCAGCGTCGCGACCGGCTCGTGCTTCACGCGGAAGTAGGCGTCGGCCATATGGCCGGCGCATTGTTCGTGGCGCGGCGACACCATCTTCACCTGGTCGCGCACCTGGTGCAGAGCATCCAGGATGCCGACGTTGCCGTGTCCGCAGATGCCGAACACGTAGGGCACTTTCTGCTTGACGAGGTATTCGGCGATCAGCTCGCCACCCTTCATTCTTGCCATGGGCGTGTCTCTTTCTTTCTCGATGTGTCTGTTCGTGGATGGGGCGGATCAGGGCAGCAGCGTGACCATGCGCTCTTCGCTCATCTCGCGGATCGCGTGGTGCGGGCCTTCGCGGCCGAAGCCGCTGTCCTTGGTGCCGCCGTAAGGCATGAGGTCCACGCGCGAGCTGGAGGTCTCGTTGATGTGCACGCCGCCGACCTCGAGCCTTCGTGCCGCGCGCAGCGCGTCGTCGAGACGGTTGGTGAAGACGCCGGTGGCAAGCCCGTAGGGTGTGGCGTTGACGCGATCGATCGCCTCGTCGAGACGGTCGAAGGGCGCGATGCACATGACGGGGCCGAACACCTCCTGGCAGCCGAGCGGCGTGGTGGCGTCGACGTTTGCGAGCAGCGTCGGCGGCACCACCGCGCCGCGGCGCTCGCCGCCCGCGAGCCTGCGTGCGCCGATGCGCATCGCGTCGTCGACCCAGCGCTCGATGCGCTGTGCCGATGCCTCGCTGATCACCGGCCCGACAACCGTGCCGGGCGCCTGCGGATCGCCGTAGGGCAGTGCAGCCACCATCGCGGCGAGGCGGCGCTCGACCTCGGGCAGCACGGCCGAATGCACCAGCAGCACCTGCACCGAGGTGCAGACCTGGCCCGCCTTGCGGTACGCGGCATTGACGATCTTCGGCAGCGCGGTGTCGAGATCCGCGTCGTCGCAGAGCACGCAATGGGCGATCGAGCCCAGTTCCATCTGCGTGCGGCGAAGTCCGGCGCGGTGCTGGATCGCCCGGCCCGCCTCGGTGCTGCCGGTGAAGGCGTAGAAGCGAACTTCAGGCTCGTCGAGCAGCCATTGCGCGACCTCCGCCCCGCCATGCAGGACGGACATCAGCCCCGCCGGAAGCCCGGCCGCCTCGAGGACCTCGGCCATCACGCAAGAGGTCATCGGCGTGTGCAGAGAGGGCTTGAGCACCACCGCATTGCCTGCCGCGAGTGCGGGCGCGACCTTGTGCGCGACGGTGTTGAGCGGCGCATTGAAAGGGGTGATCGCGCATATCACGCCCAGCGGCACGCGCAAGGTGAAGCCGATGCGGCCCGTCTGGCCCGGCGCGCCTTCCATGGGCACCAGTTCGCCGCTGAAGCGGCGTGCTTCCTCGGCCGAGAGACGGAAGGTGATCACGCAACGCCGCAGCTCGCCCGCGGCGTCATGCCGCGTGAAGCCGGCCTCGGCCTGGAGGATCGCGATGAGCTCTTCGCCGCGCTGCTCCAGCAAGACGGCCGCGCGGTCGAGGATCGCGCCGCGCTCGTTGGCGTCGAGCGTGTTGCGCTTGAACGCGGCCTGCGCGGCGGCGATGCTTTCGCCGACCTGCGACCGCGAAGGCAGATGCGCTTCGCCCCATGGCTGCATGCGGTACTTGTCGAGCACGACCGCGGTGTGCTCGCCCTCGACCCATCGGCCATCGATGAACAGCCGGCCCTGGCGCAGACCCACCTGCTTCGCGGCGCCGACGTGGCTCGCGGATGCGCTCGCGCTCACAGCGGAGCCTCGCCGTCTTCGACCGGCGTGGTGACCACGAGGAACACGAGAGGACCGATCCCCGTGTTGGTGAAGCTGTGTCGCACACCGGGCGGCACGAACACATAGTCGTGACGCCGCATCACGCGACGCTCGTCATCGAGCGTGAGAAGGCCTTCGCCTTCGAGCACGTGATAGACCTGTTCCTGCACCTTGTGCACGTGTTCGGCCACATGCGCCATCGGCTGGTAGCAGGAGATGCGGTGATCGATGCGGCGCGATCCGCAGGTATGCGGTGTGACCAAGGGCTTCGACAGCGCACCACCGAAGTGCCCGGGATATTGGAGCCAGTCGATCTCGGCGACATTGGCGAGGAAAGAGTCTGTCATCTGCGGCCTCACTCAGGCTTGATGCCGGAAGATTCCGCCACCTTCTGGAAGCGCTCGACTTCCTCTCTCTGGTACTTCGCGAATTCCTCCGACCCGAGCGGCAACAGTTGTGTGCCTGCCTTCTGGGCGTACGCGCGGGCGGCGTCCGACGCCACAATCTTCATCGTGGCTTCTGCCAGCTTGCCCGTGATGTCGTCGGGTGTGTCGGAACGCACGTGGATGGAGGTCCAAGTGTTGTACACGAACTCCGGATAGCCGCTCTCCTTCACTGTCGGAACCCTCGAAAAGAACGGATGCCGGGCTTCGTCCGTGACGGCCAGGGCGCGGATGCGATGGCCCTGCAGCAGCGGCGTCGCGCCCGCCAGGTCGACGATGGCCCAATCCAGATAGCCGCCGGCAACGTCGGTTAATACCTGCGTGAGGCCCTTGTAGGGCACGTGCGTGTACTTGAAGCCGGCGGAACTGGCGAACCAGTCGGCCGCCAGGTGGAAGCCTTCGGAGGCGGTGCCCGCGTTCAAGGCGGACTTCTTTGACGCAGCCACCAGCTCGGCCAGCGTCCTGTAAGGCGAGCCGGGAGGGACCACGATGGCGGTCATGTTCTTGGTCAGGCCCGCCACCGGCTTGAAATCCTTGGCAGCGTCGTAGGGAAGATCCTTCACCATCACCACATTGGTGACCAGCGGCGCAGTACTGCCCAGAAGCAACGTGTAGCCATCCGCCGGCTGGCTCTTCACGAATGTTGTGCCGATTGATCCGCTGTTGCCGCCCGGACGGTTGTCCACCAGAACCGGTTGACCGAGCGCGGCCGACAGCTTTTCGCCAAAGAAGCGCGCGGCCGCGTCCGAGCCGCCGCCGGGCGTAAAGGGCACGATCATGCGGATCGGCTTGTTCGGGAAGGTGGCTGCCCCCTGCGCAAAGGCAGGGACGCACAGCGCGAGGCCAGCGGCCAGAAAAAGGCGGCGCGCGCCAAGGACGGTCTTATGCATGTTGTCTCCTTTTGGACTTGTGGCGACGATCAAGACGCGGTGGCGCCACTGTCCACCAGCTCGATTCGGCCCGTGATTCGCTTTGATTCGTCGGAGGCCAGGAACAAGGCCATGTGGGTCAAGTCCTCGATCTCGATCGGTCCCAGCAGGTGTGAGGGGACCTCCGGCCGGTGGTGGCGATTCTTCTTGTCGAAAATGCGATGGTTGGGGAAGTCCTGCTGGAACTTGGTCATGCGCGGGCTGATCACGACGCCCGGGGCAATGCAGTTGACGCGGATGCCGTCGGGAGCGTACTCCACGGCCATGGAGCGGGTCAGCGCAATCACCGCTCCCTTGGCGGCGGTATAGCAGTCGCGCCCGGAGGTGCCGATGGTGGCGTTGTAAGAAGCCGTATTGATGACCGAGCCCCCGCGACCGGCTTTCTGCATGGCACGGATCCCGAAGCGGCTTGAGAGAAAGGTGCCTAGCAGCTCCAGCTTGATGCATCGCCAGAACTCATCCATGTCGACAACCGTCACCATATCGTCGTGCGGGGTGGATCCGCCCGCGTTGTTGTACAGGATGTCGAGATGGCCGCCGAAAGCCGCAGTGCCTTCGGCCACCGCCTGCTCGACGGATGCCTCGTCTGTCACGTCGCAACGGACGAACTTGGCCTTGCCACCATGGGCGCGAATGGACTCCGCCAGGTCGGCGCCGCGAGCTTGATCGATCTCGGCCACAACCACTGCCGCACCTTCGCTGGCGAAGCGGACAGCGGCAGCAGCACCGATGCCAGCACCGCCTCCAGTAATGAACGCAACCTTGTCTTTCAAACGCATGGAATGAGTCTCCTGAGATGTGTGAGTGGAAAGGAAAAGGGGGTTTCAGGCGATCTGCGATGCGGCATCACTCGCGACCACTTGGTCCCAGTCTGGGCAGACGCGCTGTTCGTACGGTCTGTCCCACTCGGCCGCGTTGCCAGCATCGATGATGTCGGGCGCCAGATCGATGCGGCGCGCTACGCGCTCGCCGCGCAGGTGGCGTAGAGCCATCTCGACGGCCAGGCAGCCGAAGCGGTGGGTGTTGAAGGAGGCGGTGGCGGCCAGGCTACCTGCCCGGACGGCAGCGACGGCATCGGGCGTGCCATTGATGCTCACCATAGGCACCCTGCGTCCGGTTTGCACGAAGGCCTCCAGCGCGCCCATCGCCATCAGGTCGTTGGCGGTCAGGATCGCATCGAGTCGTGCATGCCGCCACAACAACGTCAGCGCCGCCTCGCGGCCAGGCGCGTGCTGGTAGTAGCCCGACACCACGTCGACCAACTGCATGTCTGTGTACTGCGCAAGTGCTTGTTCGAACCCCCTGCGGCGCTGTGGTGTTGTGATGGAGTCTGGGTGGCCTTCGATGATGGCCACCTTGGCATCCGGGCGCAGTCGAGGCAGCACGGTGTGCGCGAGCGTGGTGGCCATGCGTGTGTCGTCGGACCCGATGAAGCCTACCCATCTCCCCGCAGTCGGCTCGCTTACGAACAGCACGAGAGGGATGTTCGCAGCGTTGACGCGCGCGATGGCATCGTTGATTGCGCTGGCGTGCGCAGGCAGCAGAATAATCGCGTCCGGTCGATCGATGATGGCCTGATCGATCAAAGCGGACTGCTGCTCAGGGCTGTCGGCCATCTCCGGCGCACGATGGTCCAGGGTGCAACCCATGCGTTGTGCCACCGTGCGCGCACCAACCAGCGCGCCGCCGTACGCAGGGTTGGTATGGTTCTTGGTGATGATGCGAAGGTGTTCCAATGTTTAGACCTCAAGAGGGGTTTCGGGCGGCGAAGCAGAGTCTGTAGACGGCAGCCTGGACAGGTTGGCGGCAGCCGGTGAGCGACTGGGCCGCCTCAAGGACTCGTTCGCCCGCCTCGAGGCTGTCGGTGTCGAACAGAAGCGCCCAGGCGATCTGCGCGTCCGGCCCGTTGCGCAGCCCCTGTTCGGTGCTGGACGCCGCGGGCGCCTTGCGTTCAGCGGCCAAAGCAGTGACCTGCAGCACGCCGGGCGGACTCAATAGCTGATCGCAGGTCGCGGGCGCGTCGACCAATTCGCCGCGCGGCGAGGCCAGCGCCGCCAGGAATCCGCCTTGGGCCTGCCCCGCGCGGCCTGTGATGACGCAAACCGTGCGTGACATGTTGCGGAAGTGGCGCATCGACTCGCGTGTCCACGCGCTGGGCGCATCGACGCGGGCGCGATAGGCAGCGCTGTTCAACACCTCGGGTGCGGTCACGCGGTAGGCGCCGAAGATCTCGGCGCCAGTGCCGGCAACCCGATCAAAGCGGCGTGCCTCCATGAAGCCCGGGATCGCGAGGCGCTCGAAGTGATGCTCCCGGCCGTACCACTCGCGCACCGTGGCACTTTGGCCGGGCGCCACGTCGTGCCAGATCGCCAGCATGCCGCCGGGGTTGGCCGCAAGCGACGGGGTCGTAGGCGCATTCATGGGAGCGAATGGTCGTCCCGTAACCCTTAACCGTCTATTCGCTAATATTCAGCAACCGATCACTGAAAGTTTTGAATGGAACTTAATCTGCGCGACCTACGCTACTTCGAAGCCGCGGCGCAGACCGAGAATTTGGGGCGTGCCGCGGAGACCATCGCCCGCAGCCAGCCAGCGTTGACCAAGGCCATCCGCCGTCTCGAGCAAACCGTGGGCGGCCCGCTGTTCGAGAAAGCCGGCCGCGGCGTACGACTCACGCCCGTGGGCCAGGTGTTGCTGGAGGAAGCGAGGCGGCTGCGCGTCTCGGCGGACGAGGCGCTGCGCCACGTCGCCGATTTCTCCCAGGGTGTCGCGGGACTGGTGCGGATCGGCAGCGGGACGGTCAGCGTCGGTGCGCTGCTGCCGCAGGTGTGCCACGTGCTGCTGTCGCAGGCGCCGAAGGCGCAGGTCAGCATCGAGGTAGGGGCCAGCTTCGATCTGCTGGAGCACTTGAGGCAAAAGCAACTCGACCTGGTCGTCGGCCTGCTTCCGCCGGAGAAGGACGAGTTGCTCATACGGCATCCCTTGGCAATGGAGGAAGTCGTGGTTGCCGGCCGCACAGCCCACCCTATCTTCAAGACACGGCGCATCAGCCTCGAAATGCTGCTTGACTATCCATGGGTGCTACCAAAACCTGAAGCCCCGAGCCGCCAATGGCTCGAGGCCGCCTTCGCGGCTCACGGTCTCCCGCCGCCCACCGTTCAGATCGAAGCAAACTCCATCCCACTGCTGCCGCAGTTGATCGCGGGCACCGACCTCCTCAGCTTTGTGTCGCGCCACACGATTGCGTCCGAAAGGCGCGCACGGCTACGCGAAGTGCAGCCTTCGCTCCTAGTGCTTCGACGCGAACTGGGAGTGAGCTCCCGCAGCGGTGGCTATCTTTCGCCGGTATCCCAGCGTCTGCTCGAACTGCTGAAGCAGCGGGTCCCCGCGCTGCTCGTCAGCGAGTTCGAGTGAAGGCTACTGTCAGTCATCTTTGGCTTGCCCGCAACTCCAACTTCGCGGACGTTTGAACGGAGGCCCACGACGCGTCGCCCATCCCCATCGGCGCCAGTCTGACACCTGTGCTTGAACGCGCGCCTGGTGGAGATCGCGCGCCGTTTCCTCGCGGCAGCCAGTTGCGGCGGTCTGCCATCGCGACCGACCGGGCTCCTGAAGGGCCGCAAGCTGTCCGCCTACCCTGCCTGCCAGCTGCGGCTGCCGTTGCGCAGCGAAAGCGGACTTAGAGGCGAGCAAGCTTGAACGGCCGATCGTCGGCGCCACGGCGCTCAGCCACGAGCCGATGACCGACACGCGCCTCTGGCTCTTCCTCGACGAGTTGGAGTCGCTGGGCAAGCTCGAATCCTTCGTGCCGGCGGCCACCAAGGGTCGCAAGCACGGTTTGCGCATCGTCGGCAGCATCCAGGACTGGGCGCAACTGGACGAGACCTACGGCAAGGACTCGGCCAAGACCCTGCTCGCATGCTTCCGCAACTACCTGATCTTCGGTGCGTCCAACGCATTCAATGCCGACAAGGCCAGCGAAATCCTGGGCAAGCAACACGTCGAGCGAATCCAGATCACGAACACCGTCGGCCGCGGCGGGGGCGGAAGCCGGCAACTGGTGGCCTACCCGCAGCGGGCAACGGCCATCGAGATCACCGCGCAGACCGCCAAGCCCGTGCAACAGCCATCCCCGGCGTCGGAAGTTTCAACGGCAACGACTTCCTCGAAGGCACCCAAACGCCGGGCGCGCCGATCCGATCATGCAGACCGCACAGCAGACCTGTTCGCTGACGCCGCGCCTGACACCTCGAATTGAGTCACACGCCGAGCCATCCGGAACCCATGTTCACACCCAAGGCCTTGGAGTCGAATCACCCGGGCGAAAACGGCGCAGGTGGAACAGTAGCGTCACGGCGCTCTTGCCCATCCCGACGGTGACCCAACGACGCATGGGTTGGAATACACTGAAATTGCATCGGAGGGCTTCGCATCAGCAATTTGCAACTCGAGGAGCCAATATGATTGATGCACGTATCGGTCGGCATCTCTCGACTGACCGTCCAGAAGCTGCACAACGGTATCAGCTCGCTGTTGATCGCATCCTCGGTTCTCAGCCGGGCGCCGCGGAAGCCCTCGATCAAGCTTTGGCGCTGGACAGCAACCTCGCCCTGGCGCTGGCTGCGCGCCACATGCTTGCCAAAGACGCCAACGCTGCTGACGCAGAGTCCTTCAAAGAGCGTGCGCTACTGGCCGCACGGGCTGCGCTGCCTTGGGAGCGCGCGCATATCTCCGCGCTCTTTGGCCTTCTTGAAGACCCCTACGCCAACCTTTCAGCGACCGAGGCCTACATCGCCGCCAACCCTAGCGACCTGCTAGTCGTCTCGCAACTCTGTGGCTATCTGATCTTCTATGGCGGTGCACGTAAGCTTGAACGCGTTCTCAATATCATGGAATCGGTCGATCCCAGTTTGCATAACGATTGGGCCTGGCTTGCAAGAATGGGGTTCGCAGCCAGTGAGGCCGGCGATCAGAGCCGAGGTCGTGCACTTGTCGAGCGAGCACTGCAACAGCGCCCACAGTCTCCCTACGTTATCCATAGCTATGCGCATGTGCTACACGACCAGGGTGAACCTCGGCAATCATTGGAATTGCTGGGTGACTGGCTAGACGCGCACCGCGCGTCGGCGGAGGGCGGTGCTATGTATGGTCATGTGCAGTGGCACCTGGCATTGGCAGAGTGGCAGTTGGGATTGACCGAGCAGGCATGGCAGCGCTATGAGCGTTACTCTGCACCAGAGACCACTCGCTGCGGTCCGGTGCTGACGCTGGCCGATTGCGGCGGATTCTTGTTGCGTGAATACCTTCGCACCGGGGCAACGCGTCCAATTTCAGCCTCAGTTTCCGCCCTGTCCGGGCGCTTCAAGTCCACGCTGTCACATCCGTTTATCGCACTGCATCTTGCCGGGATTCAGGTATCGGCAGGCGATATTGCTGCGCTTGAGGAAAGCAAGGCGACTATCACAGCCAAGGAGCCCAGCGACCAGACGAGGCTCTCGATCAGGCTGGTTGATGCTGTCAGTCAGTTTGCCAGAGGGCAGTACGCTGAAGCAGCCGATACATTGAAGCCGATATCTGCGGATCAACGCGTTTCCATCGGTGGAAGTCGTGTTGAGCGCGTCCTGATCGATCTGCTTGAAACAAGGGCAATTGAGCTCGCTGCCTAGGCAAGCGTGGCAAGCAGCACCATGCCGGGCGCGCCGAATGGAAGCTCGTATGTCCATTCCGCAGCATCTCGATGCTCTAACCCCGCTTGCTCCCGCCGAGCGAGCGAACACAGGGGACGCTGCGAAATGCCTCATGGATGTGCTTGCAGCAGGTTCATGCTGCGCAGCGCTTGCTCAGGGCACTGGCCAACCGACAGCAAGGCCTGACCGCCACGGCGCTGGGGAGCATGGGCCTGCATAGTGAAGTCTCTGCGGCCGCTGGCCGCCTGCCGGGGGGCGTCCCCGTTGTACTCGATCATTCGCGAGGCCGAAGCACCGGCGGGAATCAGCGCCGATCTCGGCAGGCCTGGGAGTAAGATCGCCAAGCCAACCACGCAGTCCCTGCGTTCCTCCATCTGTGCCGACCAGGGGGACCGAATGATCGCACGCCGACGTCTGGTGCTTGCAGCAGGCATGGTGCCACTGGCATGCCCGCTCGCCGTCTCGGCCCAGACGCCTGGCAGGACGTGGCGCATCGGCTATCTCTCGGGGGGGTTTCCGCCGCCGGACCGCGCGCCGGCGAGTCCCCTCCGCGAGGAGCTTCGAGCGCTCGGCTATGTCGAAGGCAAGAACATTAGCTTCGAGGGACGTTGGGCCGAGCTTCGCAACGAGCGGCTGACCGCGGCTGCGAACGATCTGATCGGAAACAAAGTCGATGTGGTCGTCGCGGTCGGGTGGGCTGCCGCGAAGGAGATTAGCAGGGCGACCTCCACGGTTCCCGTCGTGTTCCTCAGCGCCGGCGATGCCGTGGAAGCGGGATTGGTGCCCAGTCTTGCGCATCCGGGCGGCAACCTGACCGGAGTCAATGATCCAGCGGGCACGCTCAGTGCCAAGCGCCTGGAGTTGCTGAAAGACCTGGTTCCATCCGCAAGGCGGGTGGCGGTGCTGTGGAACGCGGCCAATTACGCGATGACCTTGAGGTACGAGGAAATCAGGCGGGCCGCGGAGCTCTTGCACATCGAGATCGAGCCGTTGGGGGTTCGTGAGCCGGACGATTTCGACGACGCGCTGGGCGCGATGAACCGCGAGCGACCTGATGCGCTCATGATGGTCACGGATGCACTGACCAATCTGAACCGGCGACGTGTCATCGACTACGCGGCAGAGCACCGGATCCCCGCAATGTACGAGTTCGGCTCAGTGGTCCATGCAGGCGGGCTGATCTCGTATGGAGCCGATGACGACGCGAACTTCAGGCTGGCCGCGCAATACGTTGCGAAGGTCCTACGTGGAGCGAAGCCCGGCAATCTGCCGGTGGAACAACCCAACGAGTACTTCCTCGTCATCAATTTGAGGACGGCGGAGGCACTGGGTCTCACAGTTCCCCAGGGACTTCTGTTGCGCGCGGCGGAAGTCGTTCGGTGACTCGACCGCAAGTTTGGATCGACCAAGATCGTTAAAAACATCCAGGTCCGTGTGAATACCGGACGACACGGCACACCACCGTCTCGTCGCTCTAATCCCAATTCGTGACGTTTTTCAGAGGGATCTGATTGACCTACCGGGGCCCTGCGAAAAGACTGATCCGATGGGAATCAATGTTGACCTACCGCCTCTCTCACTGTTCAGCCAAGCCAAGAGCCGAGAGAGGCACTCGGCGCCTTGATCGTTCAGGAATCACTGTTACGTGGACGCGACGAGCAATGGTGCGCCTGTACGCGCGACGTCCTTGCCGACACGATGCTGCTGGGGTTCGGGATGATCGCGGAGGATTTCACGATCGGCGAGATCACCCTGCCCTACGTGCCCGATCCACATCGCGCCACACCGATTGAGATCGTCAGCTAGGACCGCGATGCTTGGCATCACTCCGATTCGCGGCGACAACCAGTACGCGGCGGCCCACTACTTCTCCTCGGCGGACGACTACTACGCCAAGGAGAACCCCGGCCTCTGGCAAGGCGCCGGCGCCGAGCGGCTGGGCCTGATCGGCCCCATCGAGCAGAAGCAGCTATCTCGGCTTCTGGATGGGCAGCTGCCCAATGGCGACCGGATCCAGGCGACGTTTGACCCGGTCGACAAGAAGAAGCGAATGGGACTGGACCTGACCTTTTCCGCGCCAAAGTCCGTCTCGATGCAGGCGCTGATCGCCGGCGACAAGGAGGTTAGCGACGCTCACGACCGCGCAGTGGCGAGCGCCTTGGCCCATGCCGAGAGGCTGGCGTCCGCACGCAGGAAGGTCAAGGGCAAAAGCGTGCGCGAGGACACAGGCAATCTGGTGATCGGAAGGTTCCGCCACGAAATGAGCCGAGCCAAGGATCCGCAGTTGCACACGCATGCGGTCATCCTCAACATGACGCAGCGCGCCGACGGCGCCTGGCGCGCGCTGTCGAACGAGCGGATCTTTGCGCACCGGATCGAGATCGAGGCGCACTACCACGCCGAGCTTGCGATCAACCTGAAGCAGCTGGGGTACGAGATCCGGATGACGGATCACACCGGCCGCTTCGAGCTGGATCACATCTCGCGCGAGCAGATCGAGGCCTTCTCGGAGCGTAGCCGGATCATCGAGGAAGCGTTAGCCAACGACGGGAAGACGCGGGCCACGGCCACGACGCTCGAAAAGCAGATCATCTCGCTCGCCACCCGAAAGGGAAAAGACGAGCGCGATCGCGCGATCATCAAGGAATACTGGGTCACCAAGAGCCGGGAGCTCGGCATCGACTTCGGCGCGCGCAGCCAGATCAAGGACCGCGCCTACAGCGCCGATGCGGAGCTACTCTCGAAGCTGCAGCCGGGAGTTTCGATCGCCCAGGTGTGTGTCCAGTACGCGATCAGGCATTTGGGCGAACGTGAAGCGGTTGCAACCGAGAGCGAGCTCACCACGATCGCGATGCAACGAGCCGTCGGTATGGCAAGGCCCGACGAGATCCGGGCTGAGATCAAGCGACTGGTCTCCACCGGCGCGCTGATTCCTTCGACGACGACCTACACCCTGGTGGGCCGCCCTGACAGTCCCGCGATCACGGCAACGGCGTGGGCCCTGTTCCTGCAGAACCTGAAAGGTTGGAGCCCGGGCGAAGCGAAGACCTATGTACAGCAGGCCATCCAGCGCCGATCGCTCGTGGCGGCGGGCACCCGACACACCACGACAAAAGCACTCAAGCTCGAGAGAGCCATCTTGGCCATTGACCGTGCAGGACGAGGGAAAATTGAGCCGATCATCGCCGCCGATGCGCTCGCCGCCGCGCTGGCCGAGACCACCTTGAACGAAGGACAGCGCGAGGCGGTGAAATTGATGCTTGGAACGACGGACCGGTTTGTCGGAATCCAGGGCGATGCAGGGGTCGGCAAGAGCTACGCGGTGACCGAGGCCGTCAAGCTCATCGAGAAGTCGGGCGGCGGCATGCGCACGATCGCGCTGGCGCCCTACGGGAATCAGGTCGATGCCCTCAAAGGCGATGGCCTCGATGCCAATACGCTCGAGAGTTTCCTTCGCGCCAAACACAAACCAATCGATGACAGATCCCTCGTCATCCTCGATGAGGCAGGCGTCGTCGGCGCGCGCCAGATGGCCCAGCTGATGCGAGTGGTGGAAAAGGCCGGAGCCCGGATGGTGCTCCTCGGGGACACCAAGCAGACGGAGCCCATCGAGTTCGGCAAGCCGTTCTCGCAACTGCAGCAGGCGGGCATGAAGACCGCCCGGATCGACGAGATACTGCGACAGCTGAACGACACGCTCAAGAAGGCGGTGAAATACGCCGCCGATGGACAGGTGCGCGAGTCGCTCAAGCACATCAGCCACCTTGAGGAAGTCGCGGAGCCGACTGCGCGTCATCAATCAATGGCGAGTGACTTCGTAGCGCTCAGCAAGACCGAGCGCGATCGAACCCTGATGGTGGCGGGGACCAACAAGGCCCGAAGGGAGATCAATCAGATGGTTCGGGAAGGGCTCGACCTGGCCGGCAAGGGCCGGGAGGTCGACACCCTGATCCGGTTGGACATGACTAAGGCCCAGCGTGCCTGGGCCGCAAACTACAAGCGCGGCATGGTGATCCAGCCAGAGAGGAACTATGCGCAGGCCGGCCTGAAGTTCAGCGAACGCTATGTGGTGAAGGAGGTCACGGGAGTCCATCTGACCCTTGAGCGTCCGGATGGTACGACTATGCAGCTCAATCCTCGCAAGACCCAGCGACTGAGCGTCTACTGGCCCGAGCGCGCCGAGTTCGCCGTCGGCGACGTCGTCCGGATCAACCGCCAGGACAAGACGCTTGGGGTGCGCAATGGGGATCGCATGCGTGTGACCGCTGTCATCGGCCCCTTGCTGAGGCTCGAAGCGATCAAGCGCAAGGAAAGCGATCCGAGCAAGTCGATTGAACTGCTCGGCACCCAACCGCTGCACATCGAGCATGCGTATGCGACCACCGTTCACAGCGCGCAAGGCCTCACTACTGACCGAACCCTCATGTCGCTCGACACGGTCAGCCGGACAACGTCGATGAACCTCTACTACGTTGCAGTCAGTCGCGCCAAACACGAGGCCCGCATCTACACGGACTCGATTGACAAACTGCCGAATGCAATCTCGAGGATGTGTGACAAGACGACGGCGCTCTCCATTCAGCAGCAAAGGGAGCAGGAGCGCGGCTTACCCACCACTCGTCGAGTTCTCAGGGCGCCCGCCGAGGGAAGGAAGCCTATTCAAAGGAAGTCAGGGCAAATCGGACGCTTCGGATAGATCCTCCAGATGGAGCAAGTTTGCTGCGAGCAACCAACAGGCAGCTCAGACCACGCCCAAGCTTGCATTCATCTCATCTCCGATTGCTCTCAGCGAGTCAGAGAAAACAAACCGCAAGTCAACGTCAGATCGGAAATGCGCGTCCTGAGCGCGAACGCGGAGTCGCGGTGCGCAACCCCGCACGTGACGTACGCTTGCCCCACCAGACAGGCTGCGACGACGCAGTTCGGCCACTCGTCGATTTCCTCGAGATAGGCACTCCTTCATCCGTTCGAGCCTTCAGGCAGATGGCATCCCCGTGATGGACGCGCGTGCGCCGGCCTGTGGTCCTGCAATAATCGACCACAACCAGACCTTGCCTAAATGGATTCAGATGCGCAGGCTCCTTTCCTGCTCTTCGGCTCCACCATCGGCGTGTTCGTCTGGCGTATCGCTCTTGGCGTTCCTCTCTCGGTGCCAGGCGACGACCTCATCCACTTCAAAGGTTCCAGACTCAATGACCAAGTCCTACGCGCAACTCAAAGCCACCATCGCAAAACTTGAAAAAGAGGCTGCCGCGCTGCGTGCGACCGAAACGACCAAGGTGGTTGCGCAAATCAGGGAATCGATTGCCTCGTTTGGCCTGACGGTCGAACAGCTCTTTGGCCGTGGGGCCGAGGCGCTGAAGACAGCCGCCGGCAAGGCTCTCGGCGGCGGCAAGGCAGCGCGCAAGGGCGCAGGCATTCCCAAGTACCGCGACCCGAAGACAGGCAAGACCTGGACGGGCTTCGGCAAGGCTCCGAGTTGGATTGCCACGGTTCGCAACCGTGACAAGCTCCTCATTGATCAATCTGGCGTCGTCGCAGCACCTCCAGCCAAGGAAGCCGCGGCGCCGGTCGCGCCGGTCGCGCCGGTGGCGAAGAAATCGGCCCGGAAGGTCCGCGCAGTTCCGACCCCGGTGAAGACGTCGAGTCGCGCCAAGAAGGCTGAAGCCGCAGTCCCTGAAGCAAAGGCCGAAAAGGCCGTGAAGAAAGCCGCGACAAAGAAGAGTGTTCCTTCGAAGAAGGCTCCGCCGGCAAAGAAGGTAGCTGCCGCCCCCAATGCTGCGAAGGCTCCCAAGGTTGCTGCGAAGGCCCCCGAGAAGGCCGCCTCCAAGGCCGTCAAGCCGAAGCCTGCTGCCAAGACCCGCAGCCCGCGCACGACCACGAAGGCTGCAGCGCCTGTTGTGACATCCGCCGTGCCGGAGACCGCCGAGACGGGAGCGTCCGCGAGCTGATAGCTCAGTCAGCCTCTTCGTCCGAAGAATCCACACAAACGGGCCGCTCTGCGGCCCGTTTTCTTTTGGCGCAGCTTCCAGAATGGCGCCGACCAAGGATTGGGGCCGTGATCACACGGCTACAGTCGGAACTGGCTCATCGGGGAATCGGTGGCGTAAGGGGCATGGTGCAAGTCCGGTGATGGCCGGTGAAGCCCCCGACAACCGAATCCACCTGGCTTGGAATTGAGCGTCAACGTAGGTAGGTCTGATTCGATGATTGGCGGGCCGCCCCGATGAATATGTTCGGCCAGTACCGGACCTTCGATACGGTCGCCCAGTTTCAAAGGTGCAGGCACGGCTTTGCAAGAAAGCATGATGAAAAGAGGCTGGAGATTCTTCGTAGCGGCGTTCCTCTATGCGGCAGCGATAGGCCTAAGTGCCTTCGGTCGGTTGAGGGCGCCAGCCAGCCAGTCAATAGCAGACGTCTGGAGTGAATCTCGTAAGCATGCATATTTCAGCAGGGGAATGCTCGGTCGATTCGATGCCTTCCGCATCTCTCGGTTGCGCACGATGATGGTCGCCAAGAGGCAACTGATTCTCGCGCTCGTGACCTCCGCGTTTGGCGCTCTTCTTCTCGTCTACGGCGCGAAAGGGGTCCTCCTCGAGCGTGCGCAGAAAAGCTGGCCGCGAACGGACGGCATAGTGCGCTCAGTGCAGATTACGTGGTCGGATGGCAAAAACGGCCGCCTGTGGTGTCCCGAGTGGAGGTATGAATACTCTGTGGACGATAGGCGCTACTTCAATCGTAAGCGGGCGACCAAGGCCCTCTTGACGGGCCGTCAGCGGCTCATAGCTTGATCTGGGCGAGACGGTCGTTGACCTCGATGCTGTCGAGCGCT
>NZ_FNRO01000026.1 GCF_900107745.1 Variovorax sp. YR216
GCGCAGGGTCAGGCCCGAGGGAAAGACGGTGCCCGCGGGCAGGCCGCCGTCGTTGGCCACGATCGCGACGTTGTCGCGCTCGTGCATGGTGATGTGCAGGGGTGGCCTTGCCACCGCTTCGAGGCGGATGTCCATCGCGTCACTTCGCGGTGGCGGGCACCATCGGCGGCTGCAGCTTGCGCGCAGGCGCCCTGTCCCCGCTGGTGGCCAGCACCCACACGACACCGGCGGCCACGAGGTCCAGCACGGCCAGGACGACGAACAAGGGGCTGTAGCCGACCTGCGTGACCAGCACGCCGAACAGCGCGGTGAAGGCGGCCGCGCCCAGGTAGCCGGCCATGCCGCCCATGCCCGTCGCAGTCGCCACTTCGTTCTTGCCGAACATGTCGGAGGTGAGCGAGTACAGCGCGCCCGACAGCGTCTGGTGCGCGAAGCCGCCGACGCACAGGAGCGCGATCGCCATGTAGGGGCTCGCCACGAAACCGACGCTGGCCGGGCCGATCATGCAAAGCGCACCGAAGACGAAGACCATCTTGCGCGAGGTGAACAGCGACACCTTGCAGTACTTGTGGAAGAACGGGCTCAGGTAGCCGCCGAGGACGCAGCCGATGTCCGCGGCCAGGAAGGGCATCCAGGCGAACATCGCGATCTCCTTCAGGTTCATGTGCCGCTCGGTCATCATGTAGAGAGGGATCCACGCATTGAAGGTCTGCCAGGCCGGCTCCGAGAGGATGCGGGGCAGGCCGATCGCCCAGAAGTTGCGGCTCCGGATGATCTCGGTCCAGCGGCGCTTGGTTGCGCCCGCGTCGCTGTGCCTGGCTTCCTGGCCCGAGACGATGTGGTCGCGCTCGGCATCGGACAGCAGCTTCTGGTCCCGCGGATGGCGGTACAGCGCCATCCAGATCACGCTCCAGACGATCCCCAGCACACCGACGATCACGAAAGCCCATTGCCACTGCCCGTGCAGCAGCGCCCACACCACCAGCGGCGGCGCGAGCAGCGCGCCGATGGACGAGCCGATGTTGAACCATCCGATGGCGACCGAGCGTTCCTTGGCCGGGAACCATTCGGACGTGGCCTTGACGCCGGCCGGAATCCCGGCGGCTTCGGTCAGGCCGAGCAGGCCGCGGAAGAACGCGAGGCTTTGCCAGCCCGTCGACCACGCCGCGGCGGCGCAGGCCACCGACCAGGCCAGCGCGAAGGCGAAGAAGCCGATCTTGGTGCCGATCGTGTCGAGCAGATAACCGGCGACCGGCTGCATGAACGCATAGCAGAGCTGCCAGGACACCACGATCCAGGCGTACTGCTCGGTCGTGATGTCGAGTTCCTTCATCAGGGTCGGCGCGGCCACCGACAGCGTGTTGCGGGCGAGGTAGTTCACGATCAGGCCGGCGGTGACCAGGCCGACCATCCACCAGCGGATGCCTTTGATCTTCATGTCGCGTTATCTCCAAGTACGTGGGTCGAGATGTCTGACCTGTGCTGTCCCCGTGTCCGATCAAGTTGGCAGGCGCTGGTCGATCCCTTTTGCGTGTCAGTTGTAGGTTGTCCGACAACAGGGTGAACTATCTACGATCGAATGCGTGCCAAAAATAGGGATTACCCGGATGAATAGCGTGCAGCTTGGCCCTGAATGCGACATTTCATCATTGGATGTCCGATGACAAGTGTTGAGGAATGTGTCTGCCGGGGCTGCTGCCCCGCTCACTCGGACCGATTCCGGCGATCTATCATGTGAAGATGTCGGACATCCCACACTCCCCGCCCGAACAGCGCGCAGAGGCGCGGCCCGCGGCATCCGCCCCGATGCCCCGCGTCGGCCGAAACGGCAGGGGCCTGGCCCACGAGCTGGTTGCCACGTTCACCGGCAAGCTGCGCAGCGGGGCCATCAAGCCCGGCGAGCGGCTCCCCACCGAATCGGAAATCATGCAGGCCTTCGGCGTCAGCCGCGGCGTGGTCCGGGAGGCGCTGTCCCGGCTGGGCGCGGCCGGGCTGGTCCAGACCCTGCACGGCATCGGGACCTTCGCGCTGGAATCCGCCCCGCAGAGCCGGTTCCAGGTCGAGTCGCCTTCGCTGGACGGGTTCGCCGACATGCTTGACGTGCTCGAATTGCGCGCAAGCCTCGAGTCCGATGCCGCAGGCCTTGCTGCCATGCGGCGCACCGACGAGCAGTTACACGAGATGCGCAATGCGCTCGAGGATTTCGGGCGCCACCTGACGACCGTCGGCGACACCGTCGCGCCGGACTTCCGCTTCCACATGGCCATTTCGCAGGCGGCCGGCAACCGCTACTACGGCGAGCTGATGGGCCAGCTCGGGCTGGCCGTCATTCCGCGGACCCGGGTCGCTTCATCGTGGCTCGACATCGAGCGACGTACCGAGCATCTCCAGAAGGTGAACCAGGAGCACCAGGACATCTATGCCGCGATCGAGCGGCGCGACCCGGAGGCCGCGCGCGCCGCGATGCGCATCCATCTCGTCAACAGCCGCGAGCGCCAGCGCAAGGCCTACGCGGCCGAGGCCCGTCCCGACCCGCGCTAGTGCCCGTCACTGCACCTGCTGACCCGTCACGTTGATCTCGACGCGCCGGTTCGGCTCCAGGCAGGCGATGAGGGCAGTGCGATTCTTGGCCTTTCCCTGCGCCTTGCAGTCGGCTTCGGTGACCTTGAAGTTCGTCGCGCCGCGCCCTTCGGTCTGGATCACGTTGGGCGGCACGCCCACTCTCACCATCTCGTCACGCACCGCATTCGCCCGCGCCACGGACAGGCGCTGGTTGTGATCGGCGGGGCCGAGCGGGTCGGTGTAGCCGACCACGACGATCGAGCTTGGCTTGACGTTCGTGGTCTTGAGTTCCTCGACCAGTGCGTCGACCCGATCGCGGCCGCTGGGTGTCAGCTGCGCCTTGTCGAAGAAGAACGTGCCGGTGGATGCGAGTTCGAACTTGCGCACCGGCGGGGGCGGCGGTGGTGGTGGCGGTTGCATCGACGGAGGCGGCGACGGTGCGGCCGCCTGCGCGACCACCGGAGGAGGCCCGAAGGGGATCTGCAGACCCACCGTGAACAGCCAGTCGTGCGCGTGGCCCTGGTTGACCAGAGCCCTGGAGCTGGTGTTGTCGTCATAGCGGTAGCGTATGTCGCCCACCAGGCGGCCCCAGGTGGAAAACGGCCAGACGATGCCGGCGCCGGCATTCGCCATGAAACCCGTCTTGCTTTGGTTGATGAACAACCCGTCGACTTTGTCATCGATGGCGCCGATGCCGCCTACGAGATAGGGCTGAATGCTGTTCGACTGCCAGAGGCGGAATCCCTGGCGGCCCATGAAGAACCACTGCGCGTCGAGCGAGCCGCTCCAGATCTTGAACTTGTCCCCGCTGAACGGGCCATTGGACTTGCCATCCAGCTCCTCGTACTGGGTGCGCAGTTCGATGTTCCAACTGGGGCTGATGGGCTTGCCGATGGCGAGCCCTCCGCCCCATCCGTTGTCGGCATGGCGGTTGCTGTCCGCATTGATGTACGTGCCGAAGGGCGTGATGTACCAGCGGTTGTCGAAGTACTGGTCCGAGGTATAGGACTGCGCAAGGCAGGCCGCGGTGGGAACGGCGAGCAGGCAGCAAGCCGCGAAGACGCGTCGATCGATCATGGAAGCCTCACCTGTCAGAGTTGACGAGAGCCAGAGCCCATGCCCCCGGGGAAGCCAAATTAGTGGCCCCCGTGACTGGTAGTTGGCGCTTACGCAACCGAATGTTCGCGCCTCCAGGGGGCCCGGGTACCGGTGGTTTCAAACCTTTCACGGACGAGGGCTGCTGAGTCGCGGCTCGGCAACGGTGCGGGGGCGCTGCCAGTCAGCGCGATCGCATGAGCCTCGGTCCGGGGGGGCGGTTCGGGGCCGGGACTTGCGGGCTTCGCCCGGGGGAACGTGTGGGTTCGGGATAGGAACCCGACTCCATTTCGGGGGATTAGGGTTTACCCTATGATTCAATCCATCGAACAGGAGCTCCCCATGACCGCACTGACCTCACTCGCACTTCTCGTCCTGGTCATCGCCAATGGCGCGATGTACGCTGGCGCGATGGAAGAAATGGCCGGTCACACTGCCTCGGGGCTCTTCGGCCGCTGACGCCGCCGCCTGTTCACCCCTTGTCTCCTCCTGTCCCGTTGGATAGGTTTCAGCCGCGTGCAGCAATGCCCGCGGCTTTTTTCTTGCAGAGCGAAGATTTCGCGCTCCCGCGGCCCTTACATGCCCCACCGCAACGCCGCGGTATGGACGGGCGCATCCCACAGCGCGAACTGCGCGTCGTCGAGCGCACTCACCGTCACCGAGCAGCCCGCCATTTCCAGCGATGTGACGTAGGAGCCGGTGAGGTGCCGGGCCACCTTCACCTGATGGCCGGCCAGCACCTTGTGCACCGCGTTGACCATGAGGTAGAGCTCCAGCAGGGGCGTGCCGCCGAAGCCGTTGACCAGCAGCAGCACCTGCTGCCCGGCCTTGAGGGACAGATCCTTGAGGATGGAGCCGGTCAGTTCCTGCGCGATGTCGTCGGCGCTGGCCAGCTTGATGCGGCGCCGGCCCGGCTCGCCGTGGATGCCCACGCCCATCTCCATCTCGTCCGCGCCAATCTGGAAGGTAGGCTTGCCCGCGGCCGGCACGGTGCACGAGGTGAGCGCGACGCCCATCGAGGCGGTCGCCTTGTTCACCGCGTCGCCCAGTTGCTTGAGCTTGCGTAGCGGATCGCCGCGTTCGGCGGCGGCACCGACGATCTTTTCCACCACCAGGGTGCCAGCCACGCCCCGACGGCCGGTGGTGTAGGTGGAGTTTTCCACCGCCACGTCGTCATTGACCACCACGGTCTCGTTGTCGCAATCGACCATCTCCGCGGCCATCTGGAAGTTCATCATGTCGCCGGAGTAGTTCTTGACGATGAACAGCACGCCCGCGCCGGTCTCCACCGATTGCGCCGCTGCCAGCATCTGGTCCGGCGTCGGCGAGGTGAAGATCTGGCCGGGGCAGGCCGCATCGAGCATTCCATGGCCCACGAAGCCGGTGTGCAGCGGTTCGTGTCCCGAGCCTCCGCCGGAGATCAACGCCACCTTGCCGGGCTTGGGCGTGCGGCGGCGCACGAACTGGGCGGCCTCACCCAATGTCACGATGTCGGCGTGCGCTGCCGCAAAGCCGTCCAGCGATTCGGACAGCATGTTCTCGACGTCATTGATGAGCTTCTTCATGGTGCTGGGCCTTCGGCAAGAGTGGCCTTCATTCAGGCGGGAAGCGAAGAGGGTTGCGCGCTCGCGGGAGCATCGAGGCTTTCACAGATCGCGCCGATGATCAATGCAGTGGAACGCGAACCCGGGTCCACGTGGCCCAGCGCCCGGTCGCCGAGGAAGGACGCGCGGCCCCTGGTGGCATCCAGCGCCGCGGTGGCGTCGGCAGCGTCAAAAGCACAGGTGCGCACGCGCTTGACGAGTCCCTCGCCGCCTTTGGCCAGAAGCCTTTGCACCGGGTCGAGCACATCCAGCAATGTCTTCTGGCCGACCTGTGCCTTGCCAAGGCGGGTGAGCGCCTGGATCGCCGCATCGAGCGCCTGGGCCAGGCCCGCTGCGTTCGGCGGATCGGGCAGTTGCTTGCCGAGGGTGACCAGCAAGGTGCCGAACACCGGCCCCGAGGAGCCGCCGATGGTCGACATGCAGGTCATGCCCATCGTGCGCAGCGCCTCGTTCAGCGACTGGCCGGCCAGTTCGCCCTGCTTGCCCTGGATGGCGAGCGCGCCGCGTCGCATGTTCAGCCCATGGTCGCCGTCGCCGATGGCCTGGTCGAGCGCAGTGAGCTCGTCCACATGGTCGATCAGCGTCTGGGTGGCGCGGTGGATCAGGTCGTTGGTGTTGGGCTTCAAGTGAATCTCCCGGGTGTTGGGGTCAGGCGCTGGCGCCGACGCGCCGGCCGCCGGCGTCGAACCAGAGCGGTTGCAGCAGCTCGACGCGCACCGCGTCATCGGGCTCGAAGCTGTCGCCGGCGCGGGCGGAGACGATCCACTCCTGGTCGCTGCCCACCGGCGCCACGTGCACGAGATGGCGGTCGCTCAGGCGTTCGATGCGGCGCACACGGGCGGCGCGGTGCGCATCGTTGTCCGAGTGCTGGTGGATGCGCATGTGCTCCGCCCGAACGCCCACCGTCACCGCTTCGCTCGGCGCAGCCACGGCGGGTACCAGCGCACGGGCGAACAGATTGATCCGCGGCGAGCCCAGTCGCGCCGCGACCTGGCTGGTGCTGGGGTTCTCGTAGATCTGGCGCGGCGTGCCCACCTGCACCAGCTGCCCGCCTTCGAGCACGCCGATGCGGGAGGCCATGGTCATCGCCTCGACCTGGTCGTGTGTCACGTACAGCATGGTGGCGCCCAGATCCTGCTGGATGCGCTTGAGCTCCAGCCGCAGGTCGTTGCGCAGCCTGGCGTCGAGCGAGGACAGGGGCTCGTCCATCAAGTACAGCTGCGGGTCGCGCACCAGCGCCCGGCCGATGGCCACGCGCTGCATCTGCCCGCCCGACAGGCGCGTGGCCGGGTTCCCGAGCTTGTCTTCGATGCGCAGCAGCCGCGCGACCTCCGTCACCTTCGCGCGGATCTGTGCCTCCGGCGTGGGGCGCAGCGGCGAGCGCAAGGGAAATGCCAGGTTGTCGTAGACGCTCAGATGCGGATAGAGCGAGTACTGCTGGAACACGAAGGCCACATCCCGCAGGGCCGGTGCCGTCGTGCTGACGTCCTGACCGGCGATATGCACGTGGCCGGCATCGGGCCGTTCCAGACCCGCGACCAGACGCAGGGTCGTGGTCTTGCCCGCGCCGCTCGGTCCCAGCAAGACGAAGAACTCGCCGCTGGACACATGAAGCTGCAGGTCGGCCACTGCCTGGACGGCGCCGAAGCGCTTGCTGACGCCGGTGAGTCGAAGTTCAGCCATGCCGGCCTCCCGGGCGCCGCACGGCGTGCAGCGCATCGTCTCGCGCGGTGCGAAGCGCTCGGCCGCTGGCCGCGTCGAAGAGCGAGACCGCCCGCGCATCGAATGCGAGGCCCACGTGGTCTCCGCGCCGCGGAGGGGTCGCTGCATCGACCTCGGCACGCAGGGACGCGCCCTGGGCGGTGGCCAGCGTCACCACGGTGCACGAGCCCTGGTACTCGGTGCCCAGCACTTCGGCCCTCAGGGCCGAATCATCGGCAAGGCGCACGTTCTCGGGTCGCACGCCCGCCAGCAGCAGGCGCGTCGAGACGTCTTCGCGAATCTGCGGCACGCCCAGGCGCGCGGGTCCGATCCGGATCGCCTCCTCGCCACGCGCCAGGGCGGCCTCGAAAGGCAGGAAGTTCATGGCTGGCGCACCGATGAAATCAGCGACGAAGACGCTCGCGGGACATTCGTACACCTCGCGCGGCGGACCCAATTGCTCGACCGTGCCTTCGTTCATGACGGCGATCACGTCGGCCATGGCCATGGCCTCCATCTGGTCGTGCGTCACATACACGGTGGTGGCGCCCAGGCGGTCGTGCAGGGCGCGCAGCTCGCGGCACATCAGTTCGCGAAACTCCGCGTCCAGAGCGCCCAGCGGCTCGTCCATCAGGAAGGCCTTGGGCTGGCGCACGATGGCGCGCCCCAGCGCCACGCGCTGGCGGTCGCCGCTGGAGAGTTGCGACACCGGCTTGTCCAGCAGGTGGCTGATGCGCAGCGTCTGCGCCGCCGATTCGACCTGGCGGGCGATCTCGGCCCTGCCCATGCCTTGCGATACCAGCGGGAACGCGATGTTGCGGCGCACGTTCATGTGCGGGTAGAGCGCGAACATCTGGAAGACGAAGGCAATGTCGCGTTCCGAGGCCCGCTTGAAGCTCACGTCTTCGTCGGCCAGGAAGATCTGGCCCGAGGTCGGGAGCTCCAGTCCGGCGATCATGCGCAGCGTGGTGGTCTTGCCGCAGCCCGACGGGCCCAGCAGGCAGAAGAACTCCCCGTCGCGCACTGCGAAGCTGGAGTCCTTGACGGCGGTGAAGTCCGCGAAGGCCTTGTGCAAGTGATGGACACGGATCTCGGACATGTCAGTCCTCCCGCCGGGCCGCCCCAAGGGCGGGCTGCGCCCCCTCGGGGGGCAGGAGCGAAGCGAAGTTGGGGGTCATGAGCTACTCCGGAAACTTCGACACGATCATGAATAGCGCCGTGCCCGCTAGCGTCGTGAGGAACGACCAGGTGAACAGCACCATGGCCAGCGGCTGCAGCATCATGAACAGGCCCGCGGCGATCACCACGCAGGCCACCATCTCCATGGGCCCGCGCCTGAGCCAGCGAGGCCAGCGGCGGGGCGCGGGGGCCGTGCCCGTGGGGGATGGGGACGTGTTCATTTGCGTACCGCTCCGAAGGTGATGCCCCGTAGCAGGTGCTTGCGCAGCAGCACGGTGAAGACCAGGATGGGAATGAGGAACAGCGTGGTGCCGGCAGCCACGGCCGGCCAGTCCTGTCCGCCCTCGCCGATGATGATCGGGATGAAAGGCGGCGCCGTCTGGGCCGCGCCGGAGGTGAGCAGCACGGCGAAGGCGTACTCGTTCCACGCGAAGATCAGGCAGAAGATGGACGTGGCCACGATGCCGGTGGTGGCCTGCGGCAGCACCACCTTGCGAAAGGCCTGCAGGCGCGTGTAGCCGTCGACCATGGCGGCCTCTTCGTATTCGCGCGGGATCTCGTCGATGAAGCCCTTGAGCAGCCACACCGCCAGCGACACGTTCACCGCGCTGTACAGCAGGATCATGCCAAGGCGCGTGTCCGACAGTCCCAGCTCGCGGTACATGAGGTAGATGGGAATGGCCACCGCGATGGGCGGCATCATCCGCGTGGACAGGATGAAGAACAGCAGGTCGTCCTTCAGCGGCACCTTGAAGCGGGAGAAGGCATAGGCCGCCATCACGCCGAAGCCCACCGAGAGAACGGTCGAGCCGAACGCGATGATCAACGAGTTGATGAAGCGCGGCACGTAGTTCGACGGGCCGGCGATCACCATGTTGTCCGCGCGCGCGACCTTGTCGCAGGTCTCGGTGGCGGGCGGCAGGGCTGCGATGTACTCGGGCGTCTGGCGCGAGCGGGTGGTGAAGAGGTTGCAGTAGCCCTGCGGCGAGGGCGTGAACAGGATCTTGGGCGGATAGCTGATCGAGTCCGGTGGCGTCTTGAACCCGGTGAGGATGATCCATACCAGCGGGATCATCGTCAGCAGCGCGTAAAGCACGACCACGGTGCCTGCGAACAGGCGGGTGCCGCTGCCGGGCTCGACCACCGAATGCGCCGTGCTGATGCCTTGGCTTGTCATGTCGGGCTCCTCGTCTCAACGGTTCTTCACGTGGTTGAGCGCCTTCACGTAGATGTTGGCCAGGCCGAACACCGCCACGAAGAGGATGATGGCGAAGGCCGACGAATAGCCGGTGCGCCATTTCTCGAAGGCTTCGCGCTTGAGCGTGATCGATGCCAGCTCGGTGGCCGAGCCCGGCCCGCCCGAGGTGAGCAGGTTGACCATGTCGAACATCTTGAAGTTCTCGATGCCGCGAAACAGCACCGCCAGCATGATGAAGGGCAGCACCATCGGCAGCGTGATCGACCAGAACTGCCGCCAGGGCGAGGCGCGATCGACCTCGGCGGCCTCGTAGATGTAGTCTGGAATGGATCTGAGGCCCGCGAGGCAGATCAGCATCACGTAGGGCGTCCACATCCAGGTGTCGACGATGATGATTGCCCACGGTGCGAGCTTCACCGAGCCGATCATCTCGAAGGAGGAGGGCGGCACGCCAGTGAGGAAGGCCACCGCGTAGTTGAACAGCCCCGTCTGCGGCTGATAGAGAAAGGCCCAGAAGTTGCCGACCACTGCCGGCGACAGCATCATCGGGATGAGGATCACCGTGGTCCAGAAGCCGTGGCCGCGGAACTTGCGGTCGATCAGGTAGGCCATCGTGAAGCCGATCAGCGTCTGCAGGGCAATCGTCCAGAACAGGAAGTGCGCAGTGGCCTGCATGGCGACCCAGATGTCCGGGTCGGTGAGCACGGAGACGTAGTTGTCCAGCCCCACGTCGACCACGCTGGCGTTGGGCCGGTTGGCCCGGTAGTTGGTGAACGACAGCTTGATCGTCCAGATCAACGGAAAGATGTTGATGGCCAGCAGCAGCACGATCGTGGGGCCCACGAAGAGCCAGGCGAGCGCCTTGTCCGACAGCCCGCGCAGTCGCCGCGCCACGCCTGGCGGCGTGGCTTGCGCCGCGCGGGTGGCGAGCGCGGGCGGGCCTTTCATCATCGGTGGGCGGAGGGCGCTCACGGCCTGCTCGCTTACTTGGCGGCCTTGCCGTCGTCCTTGAAGACCTTGCGCCAGTCGACCACCAGGGCATCCAGCGCTTCCTTGGCGGTGCCCTTGTCGGCCACGACGTAGTCATGCACGCGCTTCTGCATGGCGAGCAGCAGCTGCGCATACGAGGGCTCGGCCCAGAAGTCCACCACCATGCCCATGGAGTCGAGGAAGGCCTGGGCGAAGGGCGAGCTTTGGGGATAGGCCGGGTCGTCCAGCACCGCCTTGGCCGCCGACGATCCGCCGATGGCCTGCCACTTCTTCTGCACCTCGGGGCTCGCGAACCACTTGATGTACTGCAGGGACTCGTTGCGGTTGGCCGAGTACGACACCACCGAGATCCCTTGTCCGCCGAGCTGCACGCCACGGGTCTTGTCCGACGGGTTGGTGAAGAAGCCGATCTTGTCGCCGCCCACGTTCGGGTCCTTGTACAGGCCGGGGAAGAAGGCGAACCAGTTCATCATCATGGCCACCTGGCCGGACTTGAAGGCGTCCAGCCCCTCGCTCATGTAGGCGTTGGTCAGCCCCGGTGGCGTGCTGCCCTTGTAGAGCGCCTTGTAGAACTCCAGCCCGCGCACCGCATCGGGCGAGTTGACGAAGCCGTCCATCGCATACGGCTTCTTCGGATCTTCGTACTTGAAGCCCATGGGATAGAGCACGTTGGTCACGCCCATGGTGATGCCTTCGGATCCGCGCTCGGTGAAGATGTAGGCGCCGTAGACCTTCTTGCCGTCGATCGTCTTGCCCTGGAAGAACTCCGAGACCTGCTTGAACTCGGCCCAGGTCTTGGGCGGCGCCAGGTCGCGGTTGTGCAGCTTCTTGAATTCCGCCTGCAGCTCAGGCCTGGCGAACCAGTCCTTGCGGTAGGTCCAGCCCACGGCATCGGCCATCGCGGGCAGCGCCCAGTAGTTCGGGGTGTTCTTCGGCCACTCCGCATAGCCCACCACGGTGGCGGGCGCGAAGTCGGTCATCTTGATGCCCTCCTTCGCGAAGAAGTCGTTGAGCTTGACGTAGTGGCCCTGCTCGGCCGCGCCGCCGATCCACTGGCTGTCGCCGATGATCAGGTCGCACAGCTTGCCCTTGGAGTTGAGCTCGTTGAGCATGCGGTCCGCGAAGTTGGTCCACGGCACGAATTCGAACTTCATCTTCACGCCGGTCTTTGCGGTGAAGTCCTTCGACAGCTCCACCAGCGCGTTGGCGGGATCCCAGGCGGCCCAGCACAACGTGATGGTCTTGTCCTGCGCGCGCACCGAAGTGCTTGCGAGGCCCAGGGCGGCAACGGCGGCCAGGGCAACCATCCCCGGCAACATCTTTTTCGAGAGCAGATTCATGGAGGTCTCCAAAAGGTTCGGGTTCGGGGCACTTACCGGGCAGCCGCGACTTCGTTCCTCAGTGAAGGTTCTCGGCCGTCAGGATCTCGATGCGCGGCTGCACCACGTTGAGTGCGCCGCGCACGTTCTCGCAAAGGGCGCGCAGCACGCGCGCCGCTGTCGATACGCAGTAATGAATGTCCTGGTGCAGGACGTAGGAGAGGCTGTTGGTCCCCAGCAGCGAGGCATGGGCATCGGTGAAGTCGTGCGCCACCACGCCTGTGCAGGCCGTGAGGCCTGCCTGCGCGAGCGCGCGTGCAACGCCCGCGCTGCCGGCGCCCACGTTGTAGATCCCCGCCACGCGTGCCGGCTCGACTTCGTCGCGCAGCACCTGCAGCAGTGCCTCGCAGGCGCCGTCCTCGTCGGGCGGCAGGTCGCTGGTGCGCAGCATCGTCAGTTCGGGAAAGCGTTCCTCCAGCACCTGGGCGAATCCGATGCGCCGCTCGATCTCGGAAGACAGTCGCGTCGCCTGTGAGGAAAGCAGGAGCACGTCACGACCCTTTTCCTGGCCGGCCATGCGTCCGAGCAGCAGACCTGCGGTGCGGCCGGCGGCGCGATTGTCAGCACCGATGTAGGTCTCGCGCATGGAGCCGGCCACGTCCGAGAAGAGGGTGACCACATGCACGCCGGCGCGCACCAGTTCGTTCACCGCGCGCTTGATGGGGGGCAGGTCGGGTGCAAGCAGCGCGATGCCTTCGCAATCACCCGCTTCAGCCAATTGCTCGGCAAAGCGCGCCGGGTCCGATGTGTCGATGCGGTGGGTGATCTCGGTGATGTGCGCGTGGCGGAAGTCGCTTGCAGATTGGGCGATCTGCCGCTCGACCAGTTCGAAGAAGGGCGTTTCCTCGGCCGGCAGCACGAAGGCAAAGCGTGCGTTGGCGCTCTTGCGCGGGCGGCCGGGCTGCTGCTGGGGTGCGCCCAGTTCCTCGACCGCTTGCAACACCCGCTGGACCGTCTCGGCGTTCACCCCCGGGCGGCGATTGAGCACCCGGTCCACCGTGGCCGTGCCCACCCCGGCGGTGCGAGCGATGTCGGCAATGGTGGGCGCTGCGGACATGTCTGATGTGGATTTGATTCATTGCATCGTATTCACATCAATAATTAAATCAATCAGGGTTTTGGAGCATTGGACGTCGGCGGGTCGTCGTCATCGACGACGTCGAAAAGGAACGACTGCGAGCGAAGCCTCCTCTTGTCGAACCGGGCTTCCCATGGAAACCGCCCCTTTCCATCAGGCCAGACGACCTGCAGGTAGCTGTACCGGCCGCGCGCGAGCTGGGCCGGGACGAGCAGCCTGACCCGATCCGCATCCGCCCGGCGGGGCATCAGAGGCACCGCCGCAGCGCCGACGATCATCACGCCTTCGTGCGCCGGCTCGCCCGCTTTCACGCGCTGCGCGATCACATCCATCACGACCTCGGCCTGCGCCGGTGCGACGCCGAACATGATCAGGTCCGGATGCGCGAAGCTCTTTTGCAGGCCGACCGTGTAGACGAAGGTCACGGCCGCGCGGCCCGTGCCGACGCCCGCCATGGCCCAGCCGTCCTGGGCGATGCGGCGCCTGAGCGTGGCGATGACCTCGGGCTGGATGAACATCCCGACCACCATACCGCCGGACCGCGACCCATCGTCGGGCACCGCGGTATCGCTCGTCACTGAAAGCAACCGCGGCAGCGGCCGCCTCAACCGTCCCGTGGTTCCAGCGGGGTTTCCAGGTTGAGCTGATAGAACGCCGCATCCAGCCAGCGGCCGAACTTGAAGCCCACCTGCGGCATCGTGCCCGAATGGACGAAGCCCAGGCGCGTGTGCAGGCCGATGCTGCCCGCATTGGCCGCGTCGATGCAGCCCACGAGAACGTGAAGCTGCGCCTCGCGCGCACGCCGGATCAGCTCGCGCAGCAACCGTTCGCCAAGGCCGCGGCCGCGATGGTCGCGATGCACGTAGACACTGTGCTCGACCGTGTACTTGTAGGCCGGAAAGGAACGAAACGTCCCCCAGCTCGCGAAGCCCAGCAGGCTGCCCGACGCGTCGACCGCGCCCACGACCGGAAAGCCGCCCGCGCGCTTGGCGGCGAACCAGGTCGCCATGGCTTCGCGCGGCCGGGGCACGTAGTCGTAGAGGGCGGTCGAGTTGACGATGGCGTCATTGAGGATCTCGAGAATGACCTGTGCATGCTCGGCCTCGGTGCATTCGATCAGGCGGACTTCGTCCTTTGATTCGGCGGTGTTCATTCAGGCTCCTGGTGGGTGCGCAGCTTCGGTGCAGAGGGCCACGATGTAGCGCGCCGATTGCCGCGTGGGGTTGCTGTAGATCAGCGGCTGGTCCAGCCGCATCGCGAGGCAGTCGCCTTCGCGCAGTTCGTGGAGCTGCTCGCCGAGTGTCAGGTCGATGCGGCCCTTGAGGATCCAGATCTGCTGGTGGACGACGTTCTCCCTCGACCCGATCTCGTAGGCGACGCGCGCGCCCGGAGGGAAGTCCACCTCGACCAGATGCAGCGGCGAGGGCCATCCCGGCGGCGAGATATTGCGCCGCATGTAGCCGGATTCCGGATCGCGCCAGATCGGCTGCTGCGCACGGCGCACCAGCCGCTCCACAGGCGCGTCCTCGCGCCCGCCGCCGAAGAGGCCCGCGAGCGGAACGCCGAGGCCGGTCGCCAGCTTGTCGAGCACGACCGCCGTGGGGCTGGCGGCGGATCGCTCGATCAGCGAGATCATCGACCGGCTGACGCCGCTGCGCGTGGCCAGCACGTCCAGCGAGTAGCCGCGCGCGGTGCGGAGCTCGCGCACGCGGCGCGCGATGCGCTCGTTGACGCCTGCGTCGGCGTCAGGTGTGATCGGATCTGATTCCATCATCATGGAGACATCTTCCATGATATTGGAATTTCTTGTCAAGTTGCGGTGCCGCGCAGCGCGAGCACACTAGTAGCTGTTCTAGGTAAATAAATGCGCAAACACGGGGCAAGAAGAGAGCACTTGCCTCAGCAGGTTGCAGGTTGGTCTAATGACGATAAGAGGGTTCGTAGAGCTCGCGCTCATGAGTCGGGTGGCGTACTCGCCTCCCTCACAAGCGGGAACGAACAGGCGTTATGGAGCGAGCCCTATACCCGCTCTGTGCCTCAGAGCAGTCACTGGACGAAAGCATCTCATCCGTCGGGATCGTGCCCGTTGCGGACCTTCCGGATCTCCGGAGATCTCTGATTCTTCACCATCTTATTGCTCCCGTGTTTGCCGCGCGGGCCAGTTTGCGCAACACGGACCACCGCCTCGGCCCAGGCCAGGGCGGCACGCACCCGCGGGCTCGCATCGCTCAGGACGCCAGGAGATCTTCCAGCGACTTGCCACCAACGTTCGCTTCTTCGGGCCACCGCGGTTGGCGACTTCGGTCAACTTAGATTTACCGCGCGTTGCTGTGCGCCTTGAGGAAAGTTGAGGGTCCGTGAAGCAACAATGCCTGCGGGTCGCCATCCACTGCACTGCAGTTCTGGACGAAAGGCATCAAGGCCAGCGCAGTCAGACGGATCATGACCACGGCCATCCGCCAGGAAAACGTGTTCATGATGCGTCCTCTGCATGCGTGGCGGCAATTTCAGTGCCGCTCGTCGTGGCCCTTCTGCGGCCAGACCCGCGTCAACGTGCCCTGAAGTACGTTGGGGGGCGTATTGGGCAAGGGAGCCGTCATGATGGTCCATCCCTTGTCGCCGTTCGGCGCCATGTAGATGCCGTGAGTCGGTCCGTTCGCAAACGTGATCAAACCCGTGCAGTCTCGGTCGAGCGTGTAGCTCGCGGCGGTCGTGCCGACGCTCCTCACGATGGCGCCGTTCGCGCTGATGATTGAATTCGGCGAGCTCGCTGAGCCCTCGCCATTGAAGTCGATCTGCTCGATGATGGCCCTAGGCACAGCCCCGCCACCCACCGGGATCGCGAAACCGCTGGCCGCCAGCACGTACGAACCATCCAAGGTTCGCAGGCTGCATTGCTGCGGACCATCGCGTCCATCGTCTGCCAGGCCCGGCGCGGACCAGGCTATTGCGCTGATTGCCAATGCGGCACCAGTCCATGTTTTTCTCATGTACATCTCCACGTAAACGGGTTGATGTGCGTTCGCCGTTATTTGCCAAGGCTTGCCGAGGCGGGGTTGGGAAGGGTCGAAGGCGGCACCTTGCTGTTGAACTTGGATCCGCTCGCCACGTTCTGGTCGGGCGCCGATGCGGTTTCCCTCGCCCCTGCAGCCACGGCTGCCGGGTCTGCGGTCCCCTTGAAGTCGCCGAAGCCGCGCGTGCCAGTGGCGCCGTTCTGGTCGGGCGCATTGGCCGTCTCGACGGCTTCCCGGCGCACCTTTTCAGGATCGGCGGTCGAGGTGAACGGACCGAATCCACGTGTTCCGGCCGCGCCGTTCTGGTCCGGGGCATGGGCCGCCGCGATGGCCTCGGCTTGCACGTCTGCGGCGCTTCTTCCGGTGGGCGCGTTCTGCGCATGCAGGCCGCTGCTGGCGAGCGCGAGGATGGCAGATCCGACAAGGTAGGGCAGTGTTTTCATGGCGATGGCCTTTGCTGGGTCAAGACATCGGACCATGCAGGAGCGCCTGGTTGCCGACCCGCACAAGGTATGTGTGCTGGCGCGATGCGCCACGTTCGTGCGCCGATCAGGCGACGAGTTTTGGCCGATCGATGACGATGATTCGACGAATCGAGCCGTCGCGGCTGCTACTTGCGAAAGTTGGCGTCCAGGAACTCGATCAGGTCGAGCGTGACGTTGGCCTTGCGGGTGGGATTGGTCCACCCCGATCCACCATGCTGGATGCAGGACTTGCGCATCTCCATGATCAGCGCGCCCGAGTCGTTTTCCGCGAAGGTCTTGCCGTTGTAGGTCGATCGCCCGTCAGGCTCGACGGGCACGTAGCAGTTCACGAAGGTTTCCATGACCGGGTCGCGAATCACACGATTCAACAACGGGTGTCCATCGAAGCCGTTCGATGCACCCCTATAAATCTTGACGACAACCTGGCCGCCTGCGGCAGCGTACTCGTTCGCCAACCTTTCACATGGCTTGACGCCTGTGATGTCGTCATTTTCGGCAAGGGCCATGAATATCTTTGTGCCCGCCCGAGGTTCGCGCGGGTGAAAGAGGCATCCTGCGCTGATGGCCATCGCCAGGGCGAAGCGCTCCTCTTCATCTTGAAGAAACGTTCGGTCTGCAGCAAGGAGCGCGATCGTTCCTCCACGACCCGTCCCCATGATGGCCAACTTGTCGGCCGGGTAGCCGATCGAGATCAGGTATCTCCGCGCAGCGAAGGCGTCTCTCATTTGCGCGGAGGTGCTGAGTTGGGTGTTGTCGGCCTGGGTGCTCTGAATGCCGCGCGGTCCATAGGTGTCTATGGCCAAGGCTGCATATCCGGCCGAACTCAGCGATCGGCCATAGTGCCCCTCCCGCGCGTCACTCCATCCGCTCGGCGAATTGACGATAACCACGGCGCCCAAAGGCGCGCCGGCGGGCTTGAAGAGCATCGCCGGTATCTTGAGATCCATCGCGCCCGCTTTCAGAGATCGGAAGGTCACCGCCTCGCCGCCTTTCGGTGTTTCAAATCTGTCGCGAAAGAGTACTTGGGGGGGCGCCCCCGGCAGTTGTGGTTGTGCATGTGCAAGGACCGCGACAAGCGCCGCGCCAACCGTTGCGATGGTGGATGCGATTGCGTGCAAGCTCTTCATTTGCCGCTCTCCGGAAGTCCCGCCTTTCGAAGGCCCTCAACCAGCCTCGCACGCTGAGCGAGAAAGGAAGGGTCGCTGGACGGGTAAGTGAGAACGACGTAGGCGATGTTGCTCAAGGGCAGCATCTGACGGTGTTTGGCCATGTTGGCGGTGGCGGCGGCATCCCTGCCGTGCAGCGCATCGATGGCGGCGAGCATGAGGTAGGGCTTTCCGTTGTTCGGAAACTCCGCCGACCACTTCATCAGGATTTCATAGGCTTCGTCGTCGCGCCCTTGCGCAAACGCCGCATCGGCCAGGCTCTGGTTGAGTAGTTGTTGGCGCCGTGTCTGGTAGGGGCGCAGGTCGGTGACTTTGTCGATGTGCTGCTGTGCCTCGGCGAAGCGACCCTGCCTGATCAGCGCGTTCGCCAGGCGAAGGTGCCCATTCTGGTAGTCGGGGCTGATGTCGAGAGACTTTTTCCACACCCACAGGGCTTCGTCCGGCCGGCCTCGCAGCATCAGCATTTCAGCCCACGACGTGAGGTTCTGCGGATTGTCCGGCGCGAGGTCCAGCGCCCGCCGGACCACCTTCTCGGTGATGTCCAGTTCTTCGCGGGGCGATTCGCTCTGGAGGGAATAGAACTCCAGGAGGTGCGCCGCCCCCACCCAAATGGATGCTTCGACCGAGTTCGGATCGATGCTTGCCGCGAACTCGAACCGTTGGCGAGCCCGCTCGAAATCTCCCTTGGTGCTCCCTTGATCCAGGTCGCGCAGGCCGAGCGCAATGGCGTCCACCGGGTCCCTTTCGTGCCCAGGGAGCCTTGCCCGTTCAGTTTCGATCTCGTAGTACCGCGCTCGGAGGGCATTTGCCACATCCAGGCCATACGATGAGCGCTCGGCCTCGTCGTCGCTTTTGAATGTGGCGTCCTGCAAAAGGTAGACGGCTCCCGAGGCGATCTCCGTCAGATAGGTATCCACCCGGATCGAATCGCCGTCGCGCGTCACCCGCCCGCCTATGACGAACCGGACACCCTGATCGCGGCCGATATGCTCAAACTCGGGAGTTGCCGAGTCCTGGTGGACGGTGGCCGCGCGTCCGATCACCCGCGTGCCCGTCCGCACCAGATGGGTGCCGATCGTATCCGCCAAGTCGTCGCCCAGTGTCGACCCCGCAGCCCTGCCACGCTTGTCGTTGAAGGCGAGCACGGCAATCGCCCGCCTGTTGATGATCTCCTGGTCAATGTTCACAGAGGGTTCCTCGCGTCGATACCAGGCACCGGTCGCGGCGAGAGTGGCAAGCGTCAGGACGCCGGCGGCCGGCCACCCCCACCATCGCCGTCGGACAGCGCGGGGTGGAGTGCGTGCGTCTTCGTCGGCGGATGGCGGTGGCAGGACCGTGACTCGCGTGTCGAACATGTACCCGCGCCGCGGCAGGGTCTTGATGATCTGCTGGTCCCTGTCACCCAATGCGGTCCGTAGATCCTTGACGCATTGGACGAGGGAGTCGTCGGTGACGACCACTGCGCCCCAGAGCGCCCGGATCAACTCATCCTTGCCAAGGACGCGACCTTCATGCGAGAGGAAATAGCGGAGAAGCGCAAGGGACTTGGGCGACAGCGGAACGACGACATCGGCCTTGCGGAGTTCCTGCCTTGCGGGCTCGAACACGAATCCCGCGAACGACACCACGCGTTCGCCATCGGACGGATTCCCGGACGACTCGTGTTCGGCCGGAGCCGGATTCGCTGCTGGATTACTCACCCCTCCACCTCGTCGGCATGAACCCTCGGCCATTGGCGCCGCGGGAGCATTCTGTTCTCTTTTCGGTGCACCGCACGCATCTCCTGCGCTGCTGTACCGATGGTTGAGCGAAGTTTCAACGATGGCTGCACGACTTTTAGGTGAATCGTAGCCGCGCTGCGGCCAAGGCGGCCGAATGCCTGCATGGAACAAGCCAGCAAGGGCAGCGTGCACCACGACATGGTGCTGCTCGACGAGCGCGCAACGAACTCCTCATGGCGTGCTGCGGTGGGTCGCTGACGCCCGAGTTGGTGCTGGACCTCTGAGCGCGAACCACACGTCGATCCGTGTCGGCGTCATCGGTTGCGGCGCCATCCGCTTCGAGCCGATGGCGGCCTCGCAGTGAGTGCAGTCTTTCAAGAGGGCGGGGCGGACTGCGGCTTCGTGCCCAAGGCGGACATGAATGGCGATTGCCGTCAATGCCTCGCCGCGCCGGGAGCGCAATCTCCAGGACTCGTCAGGCGGACGGGGGCGCTGTTGACTCAGTGCACAAGCGCGTCCAAGTCTCGGTGGATTGAGCGTCCTCGTCCGAGACGCGGCGTCCACCTGCTCATGCTGAGGCCGCGGCCAAGCCGCTTGCGATAGTCTCCACCACGCAATGCGCGAAGTACTCGGCTGCAGGTGTCAACGGCACGTCGCCTCGGCTGAGGATGGCCAGTTCCAAGTCGAATGGCTCCAGTCCAGTGCCCTTGATGGGAACGATGTCGCGCGTCTCGGGATTGCCTAGTAGGGGCTGCGGCATCAAGCTCACCGCGTCGGTCCTGCGCTGAAGCGAAAACGCCTGGAGTGCATCGCACACCAGGTGGCGCTTCGGCGCTTGCACCCCGGCGCGCGCAAACATCGCGGCCAACCTCTTGCTGCGCTCCTCGTCCAGCGGGCGGGTGAAGATCCATTCGTGCTCGACCAGCCCCTGGGCGTTGGGGGATGCCAGCAAGGGGTGGCCGCTGCGCACCACCACCATTTGAGGAATACGGCGCAGCCGCTGCACGTGGAATTCCTCGCTCTGCAGCTCGCCCGCGTCGGCCGCCACGACCGCCAGATCGAGCGTGCCATCGCGCAGGCGTGGCAGCACGCGCACGATGAGTCCGTCGCTGAACTCCACATGCACTCGCTGAAAGCGCTGGCGGAACCAGTGGAAGGCGCCTCCCAGCGAGGTCAGCGAGATGAAGGGATTGATGCCCACGCGCAGCGTACCGCTGTCGTCGCCGCCGGCCTGTCGAAGCTCTTCGCGTGCGAGTTCGGCTTGGCGCGTGATCAACCGGGCACGTGTCACCAGAAGCTGTCCAGCCTCGGTCAGCTCGACGCCGCGCGAACGCCGGATCAGCAGTGCGGCCCCGGTCTCTTCTTCCAGCCCTTGCACCGCTTTGGTGATGGCCGACTGCGACAAGTGCAGATACCTGGCCGCGGCCCGGATGCTGCCTTGGTCGACGACGGCGACGAAGGCCCGGAATTGATGCATGTTCATGGGGTTGAGTGATCTCTTGCGGTGTTCACGAAGCAATTTTTGATTCTTCCGGAGAACGGTCCCCGTGCCTAGCATTCATGCAAATCCGCAGCCCCGCAAGGAACACCATGCTGACCCGCCGCCAACTGATTGCCGCCTCCGCATCGCTCGTGCCGCTGGGCTTGACAGCCCCGGTACGAGCCGCCGCCCCCTACCCGTCCAAGCCTGTGCGCTTCGTGGTGCCGGCGCCAGCGGGCTCCCCGGTGGACACCATCGCCCGCAAGTTGGGTGACGCCGTGGCACGCGACCTGGGCGCCACCGTGGTCATCGACAACCGCCCGGGCGCCATGGGCAGCATCGGCGCCGCCGAAGCAGCGCGATCCCCCGCCGACGGCTACACCTTCCTGTTCACGCTCGCCGACCCGCTGGTGTCCGCCACCGTCATGATCAAGTCGCTGCCCTACAAGCCGGCAACCGCATTCAGCCCCATCACCAAAGTGGCGGTGGGCATCGGCCCGATGCTTGTGGCCCGCCCGGGGTTGAAGGCCAACAACTTTTCGGAGCTTGTCGCGCTGGCCAAGACCGGCACCCCGCTGAGCTATGGATCCTGGGGTCCCGGCACGACGCCGGTGCAGATCATGGAGTCGGCTGCTCGCCAGGCCGGCGTGCAGTTCCGCGAGGTGCCCTATCGCGGCTCGCCACCCGCGCTGCAGGACCTGCTGGGCGATTCGATCGACACCACCTTCCTCGCGCCCTTCGTGGCGGCGCCGCTCATAGCCGAAGGCCGCATCAAGGCGCTAGCCACCGTGGGCACGAAGCGCCCGGCGTCGCTGCCCGGCGTGCAGACCTTCCCGGAGGCCGGCTTCTCTTCCTTCGTGTTCACCAACTGCCTGTGGGTGGGCCTGCTGGCCCCTGCCGGCACGGACGAAGCCATCCAGCGCCGCGTCGGCGACTCGGTGCGCAAGGCAGTGCACGGCGATGAATTCGGCAAGTACCTAACCAGCATCAGCTTCGATCCGGTCGGCAACTCGGCTGCCGAATTCCGGCAAGACATCGACAAGGAGGCGCAGGTCATCCCGGCTCTTTTGCGCGAACTTGGGCTGCAGCCGCAATAGCCATCGATCGCTTTTTCTTCCCACCGCTCTCCATCACTTCACTGGAACAACCATGCCCACCATCCAGCGCGACGGCGCACAGCTCTACTACGAAGTCCATGGCGAAGGCCATCCGATCGTCTTCATCCACGGCGGTGGCGGCAACTCCATGGCCTTCTACCAGCAAGTGCCCTACTTCCGCGACCGGTACAAGTGCATCACCGTCGACCTGCGCGGCTTCAAGAACTCGCCCTGCCCGCCGGACAAGGCGCATCCCAGTCATTTTCCGGACGACATCCGCGCGATTCTCGATGCCGAGCGCATCGACCGCGCCGCCTTCGTCTGCCAGTCGCTGGGCGCCTGGGCGGGCCTGCCCATCGCAGTGCGCACACCTGAGCGCGTGTCGTGCATGTTCATCAACGGCTCGCCCACGCCCGCGTATTCACCTGATAACTGGAAAGTGATCCAGCGTGCCAACGGCATCTTCCTGGGGCCGGACTTCTCGCGCGGAGCCGGCGTGGGCTGGAACCGCGCCACGCTCAAGGCGCGGCCGGATCTGATCTTCCTGTACTCGCAGATCAAATCGCTAAACCCCCCCTTCAACTCCACCACCATGATGGACGACTGCATCAAGCTGCACCCGGCTGACTTCAAGGGCTACGCCGTGCCCACGCTGGTGGCTGGCGGTGCGCACGATGATTTCCTGAATCCGGAGAGCCACTTCCATGTCGGCAGTCTGATCCCGGGAAGCGAGATCTACACATTCAAGGATTCGGGCCATTCGGCGTACTTCGAGCACGCCGAGGAGTTCAACCAGGTGGTGCAGCGCTTCCTGGATGCACACGTACCACGCTGACACACGCGCGGTCCGTGGAAACTGTGATGCGTGAGTCACCCTTCCGTGTCCCAAGGCGTTGAGCGCTACGGCATCAGGCTGACCGCATCGGTTCTTCGCTGCAGGGAAAACGCCCGCAACGCGTCGCACACCAAATGGCGCTTCGGCGGCTGCACGCAGGCATCCGCAAACTGGCGGCGGCGCGTTGATGCCTCCGTTAGTGCTTGCGCCCAACCTCACAGTAAGCCGGGCACAGCGGGGCACCATGGACCCCCGGCTGGCGCCGCTGCAGACCAGGAGCTTGGCGAACCTCCCGCCTGCCGTGGTGGTGACGGCCGAGTTCGATCCGTTGCGCGACGCCGGCGCAGCCTACGCCGATGCACTGCACGCGGCTGGAAGTTGGTCAGAGCACATCCGCGGTCCGGGCATGGTTCGTGGCTTCTTCGACATGGGCCGCTGGTCGCCCGCCGCCAGAGCCGTCCTCCAGCACGCAACTCGGCGCATTGGCGAAGTGCTCCGCGGTCAAGGCTAGTACGCGCCGTTGCGGGCGCCCTCTACGCGCTCGAGGCGCCATCTGCGCTACTTCGACGCCAACCGCGGAAACAACTGGCGCGCGTTCCCGCTTGCAATACCCTCGTGCTCGGCCGCAGTCAGCCCGCGAAGCTTCTCAAAGCCATCGACGTTGGCATCGATTCCGGAAGCAGGCGTGAATGGGAAGTCGCAGCCGAACAGGACATGAGTGAGCGAGGTGAGGCGCCGCAGGCGCTCGATGGCGCCATCGCTCGCCGAGCCCGCCAGGTCGTAGTAGAGCGACGCCAGCACCTTGTTGACCTCTTCCTGCCCACCCTGCGGGCGCTTCTGAAGAAATGGCAGCGTGGAAAATCCAGCGATTCGTTCTGCCACCGCGGTCAATGCCCCGCCGGCGTGCGGAACGATCACCCGGATGTCCGGATAGCGCACCAGCGTTCCAGCAAAGATCAAATCCGTGATGGTGCGGGCCGTGTCCATCGGAAACTCGAGGATCGGCGCCGGCCGCCCCAGACCCACTGCCTCTAGGCAAGGCGGCGACGTCGGATTCAGAAGCTTCGCGCAGTGCCTGCGCAAAAGACTGCCCGAAACAAGCAGCGCGCTGCTGTCTCCTACATGGGGCGAGGTCCTATGCCAAGAAAACTTTCGGCTCCGCCGCGATAGCGGACGGAAAGGCTTGCGACGTGATGGGACCGCTTGATTGCGGTGAGCTGCCGTTCTCTCGGCACCGCGGCAGGATCGCGAAGGGCACCGACCAGAGCGAAGGGATGCCTATCAGCGGTCACCCAACTTTGGGACCTTGGAGCAGCCATGTCGCTTGCGGATTTCAAACATTCCCCAGCAGACGCGCAACGCCCTGTTCAGGCAATTATTTCCTCGGGCGAAACCTCCGTCTGGGCTCTGGGCGGCTGCGTTTGGGATTTCTAGGTTCGCAGCGGGCTGAAAGGGCCCGCGGGAAGCCGGGCGCTGCCTTGGTGAGCGTTTGCGCATATTTTGAGCCGGAACAGTAGCTGAACGCGGCGTGCCGGTTCAACACAACTCGATGGTCTGGCGCAGCAACCCTGTTTGCTCGGCACTCGGCCCGACGAGGATCTCGACCTCGCCCGTCTCGAACAGGGGCTGCAGGTCCGGCCCGAGCAAGCGCAGCTCGGCCGCCCGCAGCTCCAGATCCACCGAGCCGGCTTCGCCGGGCTTCAATCGCAGCTTCGCGTAGCCCTTGAGTTCCAGCAGCGGCCGGGTGACACGACTCACCTTGGCGCGAACGAACAGGAAGACAGTCTCCTCGGCCTCGCGCGCTCCGACATTGCGCAGGCTGACACTGATCTTCAGCGTGTCTTGTTCGCGCACGCGCGGCGGCGCGACCTGCAGGTCGTCGTAGCTGAACCGCCCGTAGGTCAAGCCGTGACCGAAGGCATACAGCGGCGTGTTGTCGACGTCCTGGTACTTGCTCGTGAAGTAGTCGGCGGGATTCATCGGTCGGCCGCTGGGGCGCTGGCCATAGAAGATCGGCACTTGCCCGACAGCGCGCGGCCAGCTCATCGGCGTGCGACCGACAGGCGATACCTGGCCAGTGACCACGTCTGCGATCGCGTGGCCGGCTTCGACACCGAGGAACCACGCAGCCAGCAGCGCATCGGCGTGTTCGGACAGCCAGGGAACGACGAGCGGGCGGCCTGAAAACAATATCGCGACGACAGGAATGCCGAGCGCGTGTGCACGCGCCATCACCGCTTCGGCCAGCGCCTGCTGCCTGCCGGGAAGCGCGGGCGTGGCGCGGCTCGCCGCCTCGCCGCTCATCGTGGCACGCTCGCCCAGGCACAGCAGGACCGCATCCGCGCCGTCGCACAGCCGGGCAGCAGCCTCGATGCCGCTTTCGTCGTCGCTCTCGATGGCTACGCCAGGTGCGTGGCGTATGTCGGTCTGCGGTAGCGCGGCGCGCAGGCCGGCCAGCACGCTGATGGCCGGCTCGTGTTCGCCGGCACCCCACCACGGACCTTTCATCTCCGTGCTTGCGTCGGCCAGCGGGCCGATCACACACAGCGCCTTCGCCGCGGCGGACAAGGGCAGCGTGTCCCGCTCGTTCTTCAGCATGACGACGGCCCTGCGCGCGACGTCGCGTGCCAGCGCGTGCCGCCGGGCGACGACTGCCGCGGGCTCCGGTGTGGCGCCACGGCGGTAGGGGTCGTCGAAAAGGCCTAGTTGCTCTTTGAGCCGCAACACGCGCCGCACGGATGCGTCAATTTCCTCGATCGTCACCCGGCCCTGCTCGAGCGCGATCGGCAGACCCTTGCGATATGCGTCGGCCATCATGTCGATGTCGACGCCGGCCTTCAGCGCCAGCACCGCGGCATCGACGAGATCGGCGGCGACCCCGTGCTTGATCAATTCCGCGATCGCGTTGTAGTCGCTGACGATGACGCCGTCGAAACCCATCTCGCCGCGCAGCCAGTCCCGCAGCAAGGGGATGTGCGCTGTCATCGGCACGCCGTTGAGATCGGTGAAGGCGGGCATCAAGGTCGCGACGCCGGCGTGGACGGCCGCCGCAAAGCCCGGCAGGTACACCTCGCGCAAGTTGCGCTCGGAGATGTCCACCGCGGCATATTCCCGCCCCGCCGTGACCCCGCCATACGCGACGAAATGCTTCGCACAGGCGGCCATCGCTTCGGGCGACGACAGATCGTTGCCCTGGAAACCACGCACCTTGGCCTGCGCGATGCGTGCGTTGAGCCAGGAGTCTTCGCCCGGACCTTCCGCGGTGCGGCCCCAGCGGGGATCACGCGATACGTCGAGCATCGGCGCGAAAGTCATCGCCAGCCCATCGGCCGTGCCCTCGCGCGCGGCCTCGCGCGCCGTGCGCTCCCAGAGGTTCTCGTCGAATACGCCTGCCTCCGCGAGCGGGATCGGGAAGAGCGTGCGATGACCATGGATGATGTCCAGGCCGATCAGCAGCGGAATGCGAAGCCGTGACTTCTCGACAGCCAGACGCTGCATCTCGTGCACAGGTCCGGCGCCCACCATGTTGAGCAGATTGCCGATCGTGCCGTCGATGATCGATTGCGTGCTGTCCCCGGCGATCACCGGCCCGGTGACCGTGTAGCTGGAGGCAGTCATCGTCAGCTGGCCCAGTTTCTCGGCAAGCGTCATCCGGGCCATGAGGTTGTCGATGCGACTCATTGGAGATTTCGAAGCAGAACCCAGGGGGGCCTGATGATGGCATGCTGCGGGGGGCCATCGGCCGCGTGGCGCCGATGACTCGATGAAACCAAACGTGACACACCCGTCAACGAGGACAGGAGGCGTTCGTGCTAAAGGATGACCGAAACCCGAAGACCTTGGCGGCCCTGCCCGATGAGGCCCTCATCGAGGCCGTGCAGCGCCAGACCTTTCGCTATTTCTGGGACGGTGCGGATGCAGCGAGCGGCCTGGCGCTCGACCGCCGCACGCTCGTCGGCCTCACAGGCGAAGACAGGGCCGACGAAAGGGTCGCGATCGGTGGCACGGGCTTCGGCGTCATGGCCTTGATCGTCGCGGTCGAGCGCGGCTGGGTCACGCGAGACGCAGCCCTGGAGCGCCTGAGGCGCATGCTCGATGCGCTGTTCCGTGCCAAACGCTACCACGGCGCATTCCCGCACTTCATGGACGGCGCCAGCGGCGAGACGATCCCGATGAGCCCCAAGGACGATGCGGGCGATCTGGTCGAGACTTCGTTCCTCATGATGGGCCTGCTGTGCCTGCGCCAGTACTTCAGCGAGGACACGGCTGCGGAGCGCCGACTGCGGAGCGATATCGACACGCTGTGGCACGAAGTCGAATGGAACTGGTTCACCCAGGGCGGGCGGGACGTGCTGTATTGGCACTGGAGCCCCAACCACGGCTTTGCGATGAACCATGAAGTGCACGGTTGGAACGAGTGCCTCATCACCTACCTGATGGCCGCGGCCTCGCCGCGCCATGCGATCGATGCGCGGGTCTACCACCGCGGCTACGCGTCGGGGCCGGACTTCATCAACGGCCGCTCGTACTACGGGGTCGAACTGCCGTTGGGTGCGCCGTACGGCGGCCCGCTCTTCTTTTCGCACTACTCGTTCTGCGGCCTCGACCCGCACGGCCTGAAGGACCGCTACGCAGACTACTGGGATCTCAATTGCCAACACGTGCGGGTCAACCGCGCACACTGCATCGCCAATCCGAAGGGCTTCAAGGGCTACGGCGAATCGTGCTGGGGCCTGACCGCCAGCGACGACCCGGACGGCTACCTGGCCCACGATCCGAACACCGACAACGGCACCATCTCGCCGACGGGCGCGCTCGCAAGCCTGGCGTATGCCCCCGCCGAAGTGATGCAGGTGCTGCGGCATTTCCTCACCGTGCATGGCACGCGACTGTGGAGGGACTACGGTTTCGTCGACGCGTTCTGCGAGCAGCGCGGCTGGTTCGCGGAGACCTTCCTCGCCATCGACCAGGGCCCGATCGTCGTGATGATGGAGAACCATCGGACAGGTCTTCTGTGGAAGCTGTTCATGAGCGTGCCTGAAGTGCGGGCCGGGCTGCGTGCCTTGGACTTCGAAAGCCCGCATCTCGGGTCGCCCGCACCGTGACCTTCAGCGTGACAAGCCCGCAAGACCCGGCGTTCGAGTCCTGGCTCGAAAGACAGCTCGCCCATTCGGCGAGCGCCATGCTGTCCAGCATCTCGCCGGTGTCGATCGTCAAGCATCGCGCGGGGTTCGGCCAGACTGTGCGGCCGATAGTCGGCGCCGTCGTCGCCTCACCCGTGCTGGGCAACTACGACCCGGAGCCGGACTACTTCTTTCATTGGTTTCGCGACTCTGCCGTCGTCATCGATGCGTTGCGCCTGCTCTACATCGACGGGCTCGTCGGCGATGAAGCCCTGCAGCATCTGCGCGACTTCATCCGCTTCAGCCTAGACCTGAACCGGCTCGACGGCCGCGCGATCGCCGCGATACCTGACCGCGGAGCACGCGTGGCCCCCGATCTCCTGCAGTACCTGCGCGAGGACCGTGAACTCGCAAGCGTCCACGGCGATGCCGTCGTCGCCGAGACGCGGGTGAACCCCGACGGCACGCTTGACATCTTGCGATGGGCTCGACCCCAACACGATGGGCCGCCACTGCGCGCGCTGGCGCTCATGCGCTGGGCGGCCGGCGGGCACCTCGACGCGGCCCTGTCGGCGGAGGTCAATGCACTGATCCGCTTCGATCTCGACTTCACGCTGCGTCACTGGCGCGAGCCCTCGTTCGACATCTGGGAGGAGGAAAGCGGCCATCACTACTACACGCTGCGCGTGTCGGCGGCTGCGCTGGCCGAGGGCGTGGCATGGCTGCAGGGCCTGGGCGAGACGGCGCAGGCGCAGCGCTGCCAGGAAGCGTCGCGGGCCGTGCTGAATCTGCTCGACGACTACTGGGTGGATGAACGGATAGACGCTCCCCACGCGACGCACGGCTACTACCGTTCACGCAGGCTGCCGGACGACCAGCCCAGCCCGAAGGCGCTGGACATCGCGGTGATCCTCTCGGCGATCCATAGCCTCGGCACAGAGGCCGTGCACGGCCCGGCCGATCCACGCATGCAGGCCACGCTGGCGCGACTCGAGGCACTGTTCGATGCGGCTTATCCGATCAACCACGGCCGTGCCGCAGGCCGTGGCCCGGCGATGGGCCGGTACGCTGGCGACGTGTACTACTCGGGCGGCGCCTACTACTTCTCCACGCTCGGCGCCGCTGAATTCTGCTTCCGCGCCGCAGCGCTGGGCGGCGATGCATCTCATTGGCTCGCGCGCGGCGACGCCTACCTCGCGACCGTGCACGCGTACACGCCCGCCAGCGGTGATCTGTCGGAGCAGTTCGATCAGCGCAATGGCGCGCAGACTTCGGCGAAGCAACTGGCCTGGAGCCACGCCGCGTTCATTTCGTGTGTCACGGCGCGCCGCATCGCGGCCGCCGCCTGTCGAGCGCCGCAGCGGGGATGAGCGCTACGTCGCCGAACCGTGACGAGCCGGTCGTGAAGACCGGTGTCTTCCATCAGGTCCGCCAGTTGCTTGGCGCCGTGGGAGCATCGCCAGTCGCCAGCAAGCTGGCTGTGCTCGTGGGTGGGATCGTCGTGGTCGTCGCGATGACGGCGTATGCGCAGATCGAGCTCAACAGCTGGAACAAGCCGTTCTACGACGCGATCTCGCGTCGCGACCTGAGCGACTTCATCGTGCAGGTCGGCGTCTTCGCGATGATTGCGGGTGTGCTGCTGGTCCTGAACGTCGCACAGCGGTGGTTGGGCGAAACCTTGCAGATGAGGTTGCGCGAGGCCGTCGTCAACGACCTCGTGGGGCTGTGGCTTCACCCGCGCCGGGCGTTCTGGCTCCAGGCCGGCGGCCCGATGGGCGCCCACCCGGATCAGCGCATGCACGAAGACACGCTGAAACTGTGCGATCTGTCGGTCGCGCTCGGCGTGGGTCTGCTGCAGGCGGCAATGCTGTTCGGCAGCTTCGCGAGCGTGCTGTGGGTGCTCTCCAAGGACTTCAGCATCTTCTACGACGGGCAGGACCATGTCTTGCCTGGCTTCATGCTGTGGGCGGCGATCGTCTATGCGATCGTCGGTTCGCTGTTGACCTACTGGGTCGGCAACGGCCTGATCCTGCGCAACGCCGAGCGCTATGCGCGCGAAGGCGAATTGCGCTTCTCGCTGACGCGCATCAACGAGCATCTCGACGGCATCTCCCTGGCCGGTGGCGAGGCCGACGAGAAGCGTCGCGTCGCGCTGCACTTCGGCGACGTCCTGCGCGCCCAATCGCGCGTGGTGCTCGGGCTGACCAACCTCACCTGGGTCACCGCCGGCTTCGGCTGGGTCACCATCATCGCGCCGACGCTGGTGGCCGCGCCCCTCTACTTCTCGGGAAAGGTGTCGTTCGGCGGCTTGATGATGGCCGCCGCCGCCTTCACGCAGGCGCAGTCGTCGCTGCGCTGGTTCGTCGACAACTTCAGCATCATTGCCGACTGGCGCGCCACGCTGCTTCGTGTCTCCGACCTGCGCCAGATGCTGGCGTCCGACCTGGAGGCCCAGGCGGGCGGCAGCCGCATCGCCTACGAGGAGAGCGAAGCCGGAACCCTCGCGATCGAAGCGCTCGAGGTCCGCGCCTGGACCGGACACGATCGGCTGGATGCCCCCGATCTCGTCGTTCACCCCGGCCAGCGCCTGCTGATCCTCGGCACGCCGGGTACCGAGAAGACCTTGCTGTTCCGGGCGCTCGCGGGCCTCTGGCCCTGGGGCTCCGGCATCGTGCGCCGGCCCCGCGGCGAGACGATCCACTACATGCCGCGCGGCACGCCCTACCTCCCGCGCGGCACGTTGGCCGAAGTGCTGTCGTATGGGATGGAGCCGTCGAGCTATCCGAGAGAAGCGATGGTGGCCGCGCTGGCGAGCGTGGACCTCCAGCGGCTGGAGCCATTGCTGGACAAGACGGGCCGCTGGGAGCGCGAGCTCAGCATGGACGAGCAGCTGCGGCTGGGCTTCGCCCGCGTGGTGCTGCAGGCACCGCCCTGGCTGGTCATGGACGACGCGTTCGGAGCGTTCGACGACGACACGCTCGAACTGATCATCGACGTGCTCGGCAAGCTCACGCACACCGGCATCGTCCACATCGGCTCAGCCGGAGAGGCGCACGACCGGCTGTTCACGCAGGTGGTGCATTTGATCAAGGCGCCGCACGAAGTGCCCGAGGAGCACCGACCATGAGAGACCCAGGGTCCACCCCCCGTCGCGCCGTGCGTCGCGCCCTCATCCGGCTGATTCTTGCGCTGCCCACGTGGGCCTGGGCGCAGGATTTCGGCTTCCGGCCACCGCGCGATCCTGACGATGCCACTGCCGCGGACCTGATGCGGGATCTGGCGGAGCGCATCCTGCCGGTCTACCAGGAGGCAGACACCGACGGCTTCCTGGCCAACGTGACCGCGCTCCAGATCGTCAGCGGCGCGTACCGTGCGGCCTTCGACAGCAGCAAGTCCCTTCGCAGCCGGCGCCAGGGCAAGCCGTTCGACGACCTGACCCAGCGCGCGATCCTCGATGGCATCTATGCGCGTGCGCGCCTGCTCGAAGCGGACGAGCGTCTCGACTTCGCCGACGCCTACGCGCGTGCGTTTCAGGAGCTGGTGTTGCCGCTCGACAATGCGCAGGCCCAGGCCATCATGGCGCGGCTCGAGATCCCGCTGGCCGTGTACAGAGAGCCGCTGCGCCAGGCGTTCGATCGCTGGCGCGCGAAGGGCAGCCTCCCGCAGGCCGACGCCCTGGCGCTCGTGCGCACCTGGCTTTCGTTCGATTCGCGCCGCAACTACAGTGCGCTGCTGCCCGAACTGTTCGCGGCGGAAAACCGCAGCCGCTACCTGGCGGAGGGCGACATCCGGATTCCCGTGCGTGCGGGCGTCATCCATGCCAACCTGGTCCGTCCCGGCCGCGCGGAAGGTGCCCTGCCGACGCTGCTGCGATTCACGCTCGATCCCGCCGAGGACGACGCGCACCGCAGCGCGATCAAAGGCTACGTCGGCATCACGGCGTACGTGCGCGGACGCACCCCCGACGGCAAGGGCGCCGTGTGGCCGTTCGTTCGCGACGGCGAAGACGCCGTGGCCGTCATCGACTGGATCGTCCAGCAGCCGTGGAGCGACGGCCGCGTCGCGATGGTTGGCGACGGCTACTCCGGCTACGCCGCCTGGGCGGCCGCCCGCAGGCGGCCGGCGGCACTCAAGGCCATCGCCACGATCGCGCCAATGGCGCCGGGCATCGACTTCCCGATGGCCGGGCAGATCTTCCGCAACGCCATGGTGCGCTGGGCGCAGGAGCAAGCGACCCTCGAACCCCTGCGGGCCGACTTCGATGCCGACGCCGAGCCGGACGCGATATGGCAGGCACTCGACGCGCGCTGGTATCGCGGCGATCGCCCTTACTGGGACATCGATCGCGTCCTGCTCGGCAAGCGCAGCAGGCTGATCCGGACCTGGCTGACGCACCCGAGCCACGATCGCTTCTGGCAGAAGTTCCTGCCGTCGCCCGAGCAGTTCGCGCGAATCGACATCCCGGTGCTCAGCTTCGCGGGCTACTACGGCGCCGACGCCGGCGCGCTGTACTTCCACCAGGAGCATCGCCGCCACCGGCCGCAGGCCGACACGACGCTGCTGCTCGGCCCCTACGACGCGACCTCGATCCGGCTCGGCACGGCGGCAACGCTGCGTGGCTACGAGTTGGACCCTGTCGCACGCGTCGACCTGCCGGAGCTGCGCTTGCAATGGCTCGACCACATCCTGAAGAGCGCGAACAAGCCTTCCCTCCTGTCGGATCGCGTCAACTACCAACTGATGGGCGCGGACCAGTGGCGCCATGTGACCACGTTGAACTCACCGGAGCGCACCCCGCTGCGCCTGTACCTCGACACCGGCGAGGGCGCCGACCCGCATCGCCTGTCGTCGACCCCGTCCGAAGGCAATCGCACCGTGCGCCTGTCGGTCGATCTTGCCGATCGACGCGACGTGCGCATGCCGTGGTCGAATGCACTGCGCGTGACGGAGCTTCCATCGCGCAACGGCATCCGCTTCGTCAGCGATCCGCTGCCTGCGGACACCGAGATCGACGGCAGCCTGCGCGGCGTGTTCGACATCACGCCCTCGCGGCAGGACGTGGACTTCAACATCTCGATGTACGAGCAGATGGAGAGCGGCGAGTACCAATTGCTGTTCGAGCCCTACGACTTCCGCGCCAGCTACGCCGGCCATCGCGCGCGTCGCCGGCTTCTTCGGGCCGGCGAGCGCCAGACGCTTGCCTTCACGGCCGAGCGCGTGACCGCCTGCAGGCTTGCGGCGGGCAGCCGCATCGTGCTGCTGATCGCCATCAACAGGCGCCCCGACCGGCAGATCAACTACGGCAGCGGCAAGGACGTGAACTCGGAAACCATTGCCGACGCAAGATGGCCCTTGCGCGTGCGCTGGCATTCGCACAGCTACGTCGAGATTCCGACCGGCAAGGCTTGAGGGGGTGATTTGTCGGTGACGGTGCCGACGACGACGCCTTCGCAAGATGCCAGCATCAGCGGCCCTTCGATGAATTCGCCGCGTGCAGGATCGGTCGATGCCAGCAAGACGGGCTGGCGCGGCATCAGCGCCGGCGATATCGGCGCCGGGGTGGCGCCGAAGTTCAAGAGCACGACCAGTCGTTGCCCTTCGACGTTGCGCGCATAGGCGAGCACCTCGCCGTCGGCTTCGAGCGCTTCGTAGTTCCCCCCGTTCAGCGCAGGCTGTGCGCGGCGCAATGCGATGAGGCGCCGGTAGAGTGCCAGCATCGACCCCGCGTCGTGCGACTGTTCGTCCACGTTGCGCGTGCGCCAATCGTCCGCCAGGCGCAACCACGCAGCGCCGGTCGTGAAGCCGGCGTGGGGTGCGGTGCTCCACGGCATCGGTGTCCGCACCGGGTCACGACCAAGGCCCATTCCGGGCTTGTTCTTCTCGAACGGGTCCTGCACTTCATCGACCGGGACGGGGACGTCCGTCATGCCGATCTCGTCGCCATAGTAGAGCGTCGGCGTGCCGCGCAGCGTCAGCAGCAGCATGGCCGCAAGCCGCGCCATCTGCGGCCCGACGCGGCTCGCGATGCGGGACTTGTCGTGGTTTCCCAGCACCCAGTTCGGCGCGGCATCCGGAGGCAAGGCGGCTTCGTAGTCGCGCACCAGCCGGTCGATGCGCGCGGCCTGCCACTCGGTTTCGATGAGCTGGAAGTTGAAGGGCAACTGCACCCCTTCGAGCACGCCTTCGGCATTGAGGCCGTAGTAGGCGACGAGGCGCGGGAGCGGCAGGTAGAGCTCGCCGATCAGCACGCGTGACGAGCGCGCATCGCTGAACGCATCGACCACACGCCGCATCTCGGCCACGATCTGTTGCACCTCCGGCAGGTCCGTGTTGTAGAGCATCAACCAGCGGTGAAACGGGTCCTGGCCGTCGATGAAGTCCGGGTTCGGCGGGTTGTCGCGGAACTGGGCGTCCTTGATGATTTGAGAGAGCACGTCGACGCGGAAACCGTCGACACCACGCCGAAGCCAGAAGCGCAGCACCTCGTACATCGCGGCCCGCACTTCGGGGTTGCGCCAGTTGAGGTCGGGCTGCTCCTTCAGGAACGAATGAGCGTAATACTGACCCGTGGTCGGATCGAAGGTCCAGGCCGGGCCGCCGAAGTTGCTGATCCAGTTGTTGGGCGGACCTCCGCCCCGCGCCGGGTCGCGCCACAGGTACCAGTCGCGCCGCGGGTCGGTGCGTGCGCTACGGCTCTGCACGAACCACGCATGCTGGTCGGACGTGTGGTTCGGTACGAAGTCCAGGATGACCTTGAGCCCCCGTGCATGGGCATCGCCTACCAAGGCATCGAAGCTGTCCAGTGTGCCGAAGCGTGGATCGATGTCGCAAAAATCGGCAATGTCGTAGCCGAAGTCCACCATCGGCGAGGGATAGATCGGCGAGATCCACACGGCGTCGATGCCGAGCGAGACGAGATAGTCGAGCCGCGCGCGGATTCCATCGAGGTCGCCGATGCCATCGCCGTTGCTGTCCTGGAACGAACGCGGGTAGATCTGATAGACGATTCCGTTCCTCCACCAGGTGTCGGCCGACATTCCATTCCTTTCGCCGTCAGTATCGATCGCGCCCATTTTCTCCGGCGATACGGACCCGGTGCTCGTGCGCGCCGCCCGCATTCCCCCAGGCGACGGCGCACCAAACCGGCAACGCGTGCGCCAGAACAGCGCGCTGCGAGACGCCGCCGGCCCCTTCAGGGGGGCCGAACCCCCGCCGAACCCCGAAAAATCGGCCCATCAGGGCCGGGCACGGTTGTTGCTCCACAGCCTGCACTGTCCCGCCGCCACGCGGCCGCGGACTTTTGCAGTCCCTCCGCCAATGACGGCGTGAGTCGAGCGAACGACCGGTAACGACGCCACCCGTTCGCCTGTTCCAACCCAATTCGCATCCGTTCGCGCCGGGGGCCTCATTCCTGTGGTCCACATCCCGTCGCGTGGGCGGCCGCGTGCAGGAATCCGACATGAAAATCGCAGTGATTGGCCACGGCATGGTGGGCCACAAGTTTCTGGAGCAGCTTGAAGAGCTTGGCCTCCCCGGGGCGCAAGTCACCGTGCTGTGCGAGGAGCCTCGCCCGGCCTACGACCGGGTTCACCTGTCCGAGTTCTTCTCTGGCAAGACGGCCGAAGATCTCACGCTCGTCGAGTCCGGCTTCTTCGAGCGCACCGGCTTCACGCTGCGCCTTGCTGCACGCGCAGTGGCGGTCGAACGGCGCAACAACACCGTCACCACCGCCGACGGCGAGGTCATCGCCTACGACAAGCTGGTGCTGGCGACCGGCTCCAGCCCCTTCGTGCCGCCGGTGCCCGGCCGTGACCGGCCGAACTGCTTCGTCTACCGCACCATCGAGGACCTCGAAGCGATGAAGGTCTGCGGCGCACGGTCGAAGAGCGGCGTGGTCGTGGGCGGCGGCCTGCTGGGTCTCGAATGCGCGAAGGCCTTGCGCGACCTGGGCCTCGAAACCCATGTCGTCGAGTTCGCTCCGCGCCTGATGGCGGTGCAGGTCGACGAGGGCGGTGGCCGCGCGCTGCGCAACAGCATCGAGGAACTCGGCGTGCACGTGCACACCGGCCGCAACACGGTCGAGATCGTCGACGGCGCGACCGCGCGGCATCGCATGGTCTTTGCCGACGGCACGCATCTGGAGACGGACATGATCGTCTTCTCCGCTGGCATCCGCCCGCGCGACGAGCTCGCGCGCCAATGCGTGCTGGCGGTCGGCCCGCGCGGCGGCGTCGCGATCGACAGCCACTGCCGCACCAGCGACCGCGATGTGTACGCGATCGGCGAATGCGCGTCGTGGAACGATCAGACCTTCGGCCTCGTCGCCCCGGGCTACGACATGGCCCGCGTGGCCGCCCGGCACATCGCCGGCCAGGACGACGCCGCATTCACCGGCGCCGACATGAGCACCAAGCTCAAGCTGATGGGCGTGGATGTGGCGAGCATCGGCGACGCGCACGGCAGGACGCCGAAGTCCCGCGCCTACCAGTACGTCAACGAGCACAGGAACATCTACAAGAAGATCGTGGTCAGCGAAGACGGCAAGGAGCTGCTCGGCGCGGTGCTGGTCGGCGACGCGGCCGAATACGGCACGCTGCTGCAGATGGCGCTGAACGGCATCCAGCTCCCGGCCGATCCGGAATTCCTGATCCTGCCGTCGAGCGACGGCAAGGCCAAGCCCGGACTCGGCGTCGACTCGCTGCCCGACAGCGCCCAGATCTGCTCGTGCAACAGCGTCACCAAGGGCCAGATCTGCGCAGCGGTCGGCGAAGGTGCATGCACCACCGCGGAGCTCAAGGCCTGCACCAAGGCCGGCGCCACCTGCGGCGGCTGTTTGCCGCTGGTCGGACAGGTCATGAAGGCGGAGATGGCCAGGCGCGGCCTGGCGGTCAACAACCATCTGTGCGAGCACTTCCCCTATTCGCGCCAGGAGCTGTACCACCTGGTGCGCGTGGGCGAGATCCGCAGCTTCGACGACCTCCTGGCGAAGCACGGCAGGGGATTGGGCTGCGACATCTGCAAGCCCACGGCCGCGAGCATCTTTGCGTCGTGCTGGAACGAGTTCGTGCTCAAGAAGGACCTCGCCGGACTGCAGGACAGCAACGACTATTTCCTCGGCAACATCCAGAAGGACGGCACCTATTCCGTCGTGCCGCGCATGCCCGGCGGCGAGGTCACGCCGGAAGGCCTGATCGCGGTCGGCCAGGTGGCGAGGAAGTACGGCCTCTACACCAAGATCACCGGCGGCCAGCGCGTGGACCTGTTCGGCGCGCGCGTGGAGCAGCTGCCGCTGATCTGGGAGGAACTGATCGCCGCCGGCTTCGAATCCGGCCATGCCTACGGCAAGTCGCTGCGCACGGTAAAGAGCTGCGTCGGGTCGACCTGGTGCCGCTACGGCGTGGACGACAGCGTCGGCCTCGCGGTCGAGCTGGAGAACCGCTACAAGGGCCTGCGTGCGCCGCACAAGATCAAGTTCGGCGTCTCGGGCTGCACCCGCGAGTGCGCCGAGGCGCAGGGCAAGGACGTCGGGATCATCGCCACCGACAAGGGCTGGAACCTCTACGTCTGCGGCAACGGTGGCATGAAGCCGCGCCACGCGGAACTGATCGCGTCCGATCTCGACAAGGCGGGCCTCATCCGGCTGATCGACCGCTTCCTGATGTTCTACGTGCGCACCGCCGACCGGCTGCAGCGCACCAGCACCTGGCGCGAGAACCTCGAGGGCGGCCTCGACTACCTCAAGGGCGTGCTGATCCAGGACACGCTGGGCCTCGGCGCCGAGCTCGAAGCGCAGATGCAGCACGTGGTTGACACCTACCAGTGCGAATGGAAGACCGCAGTGAACGACCCGGTCACCCGCCAGCGCTTCCGCTCCTTCGTCAACAGCGAGAAGCCGGACGAGCACATCGTCTTCGTGCAGGAGCGTGGCCAGATCCGGCCCGCCCGCGCAGAGGAACGCGCCGTCGCCTGAATCACCCCGAGGACATCACATGACCACCGCCACTGAAACCCAATGGACCGCCGTGTGCGCCGCCGGCGACATCCTCCCCGACACCGGCGTGTGCGCCCTCGTTGACGGCGTACACGTCGCGATCTTCCGCGTCGGCCAGCAGCAGGACTTCTACGCCATCGACAACGTCGACCCCAAGGCGGGCGCCAGCGTGCTCTCGCGCGGGCTGGTGGGCAGCATCGGCGAGCGCATCGTCGTCGCGTCGCCTCTCTACAAGAACCACTTCGACCTGCGCAGCGGCGAATGCATCGAGGCGCCCGAGCACTCGGTTCGGGCCCATGAGGTGCGCCTGCAGGAAGGCCGCGTGCTGGTCGCGCTCGCCTGATTCACCCACCACTCGGACCTTCATTCCCTCTTCACGTCCTCAAGGAATCCCATGGCCTATCTCGCCCCTGCCGAATTCGTGACCAAGATGGTCGATGCCGGCGAATCCAAGCTGCTGATGTCCACGCGCGACACGCTGATCCGCTCTTACATGGCCGGTGCCATCCTGGCGCTGTCTGCGGCTTTCGCGGTGACCGTGACCGTGAACACGGGCAATGCGCTGGTCGGCGCGATGCTGTTTCCGGTCGGCTTCATCATGCTTTACCTGATGGGATTCGACCTCTTGACCGGCGTCTTCACGCTGGTGCCGCTGGCCGTGCTCGACAAGCGCCCCGGCGCGACATGGCGCGGCTGCTTTCGCAACTGGGGCCTGGTGTTTGCCGGCAACTTCGCCGGCGCGCTGACGGTGGCGGTGTTCATGGCGATCATCTTCACCTTCGGCTTCAGCCAGGCCCCCAACGAGATCGGCGTGAAGATCGGCCACATCGGCGAGGGCCGCACGCTGGGTTATGCCGCGCACGGTGCTGCGGGCATGCTGACGCTGTTCATCCGCGGCGTGATGTGCAACTGGATGGTGTCGAGCGGCGTGGTCGCCGCGATGATGTCCACCACGGTGTCCGGCAAGGCCATCGGCATGTGGATGCCGGTGATGGTCTTCTTCTACATGGGCTTCGAGCACTCCATCGTCAACATGTTCCTGTTCCCCAGCGGCCTGCTGCTGGGCGGCAAGTTCACGCTGATGGACTACCTGATCTGGAACGAGATCCCGACCGTGCTCGGCAACCTGGTCGGCGGCCTGACCTTCGTCGGTGCGACGCTGTACGCGACGCACTACAAGACGGCGCCCAAGCGCGTCGTGAGCTGAGCGCGGTTTGCGCAAGACGCTGCGCGTCACGCTCGGCCAGCACTCGCTGGCCGGAGCCGGTCCGGTCAACCAGGACTTCCACGGCGCGATGCTGCCGGAGGGATCGCTGCGCGCCTCGAAGGGCATCGCGGTTGCGCTGGCGGACGGCATCGGCTCCAGCCGCGTGAGCCAGATCGCCAGCGCAGCGGCGGTGCGCGGATTCCTCGACGATTACTACGCGACCTCCGAGGCATGGTCGTTGCGCCGGTCGGCGCAGCGGGTGCTGAACGCCACCAACTCGTGGCTGCACGCACAGAACATGCGCAGCCATGCACGCTTCGACAAGGACAGCGGCTACGTCTGCACCTTCAGCGCGCTGATCCTCAAGGGCCGCGACCTGCACATGCTGCATGTGGGCGACACGCGTATCCATCGCCTCCACCCGCACGCGTTGGAGCAGCTCACCGAGGACCATCGCGTGCACGTGTCCTCGGTGGAGTCGTATCTTGGCCGCGCACTGGGCGCCGCGCCCAATGTCGAGATCGACTACCGCTGCTGGCAGGCGGAAGCCGGCGAGGTCTACCTCCTGGCCACCGACGGTGCGTATGCGCACATCGATGCGCCGGCGGTGCACGACGCACTTGCGCAGTGCGGCGACAACCTGGACGAAGCTGCGCGCATGCTCGCGGCGCTGGCCCGCACGAAAGGCGGCGAGGACGACAGCACGGTGCAGCTTCTGCGCATCGACGAGCTCCCGACGGCGGATGCGGCGCAACTCCAGTTTCAGCGCGAGGGCCTCGCGATCGCGCCGCCCTTGCCGCATCGCGCGAGCTTCGAGGGCTTCAAGCTGGTGCGCGAACTGCACGTGAGCTCCCGGAGCCATGTGCACCTCGCGGTCGATGAAGCGACCGGCCAGCAGGTGGTGCTGAAGCTCCCGTCGGTCGACCTGCGCGAGAACCCGGACTACCTGGACCGCTTCGTTCTCGAAGAGTGGGTCGCGCGTCGCGTTGACAGCATTCACGTGCTCAAGGCCAGCGCGATCGAGCGGCCGCGCAATCACCTGTACGTCGCCATGGAGTTCATCGACGGCCATACGCTGGCGCAATGGATGATCGACCACCCCCGCCCCACGCTGGACAGCGTGCGCGGCATCGTCGAGCAGCTGGCCAGCGGCCTGCAGGCACTGCACGGCAGGGAAATGCTGCACCAGGACCTTCGGCCCGAGAACGTGATGATCGACCGCAGCGGCACTGTCAAGATCATCGACCTCGCGACGACCCATGTGGCGGGCCTCGCCGACGCTGCGAGCGGGAATCGCGCGATCGCCATAGAAGGGACATTGCAGTACACCGCGCCCGAGTACTTCGCCGGGCACGGCGGCAGCGCGCGGTCGGACCTGTTCTCGCTGGCGGTCATCACCTACCGGATGCTCACCGCGCAGTTGCCCTATGGCCTGCATGTCCCGAGGGTCCGAACCCGCGCCGATGCCCTTCGGCTTCGATACGTGCCAGTGCGGCACCTGCGCCCCGACTTGCCCGAGTGGCTCGATGCGGTGTTGCAAAAGGCGCTGTACCCTGATCCGGCGAAGCGGCAGCAGGCGGTGTCCGAGTTCGTCTGCGACTTGCGCACGCCGGGGCAGGAGTTCCTGCGTCGCAGGGCGCCGCCGCTGATCGAGCGGGACCCCGTGCGCTTCTGGCAGTTCACGACGGTTGTTTGCGCGGCCGCCGCAGTGCTGATGCTGGGCCTGCGCATCGCCGGCCAATAGCCGGACCAACATGGACGGCTTAAACAATCTGGCGCTCTCGTCCCGTCCAATAGGGTTTGCGCAAATCCTTCTTCAGAATCTTTCCAGTCGGGTTCCGGGGCAGCGCGGCAACGACATCGATGGACTTCGGGCACTTGAATGACGCCAGCCGCTCGCGGCAGTACGCAAGGACTTGATCGACGTCGATGGCGGTTCCAGGTGTCGCGACGACCACCGCCTTGGGCACCTCGCCCCATTTCTCGTCCGGCACGCCAATCACGGCGACGTCATCGATGGACGGATGCTCGGCGAGCACTCGTTCGATCTCGGCGGGATAGATGTTCTCGCCACCGCTGATGATCATGTCCTTGATGCGATCGGTGACGTAGAGGTAGCCGTCGGCGTCCATGTGGCCGCCGTCCCCGGAGCGCAGCCAGCCGTCCGCCGTGAACACGGCCGCAGTGGCTTCCGGCTTTCCCCAATAGCCACCCATGCGTTGTTCGCTTCGGACCCAGATTTCCCCGGGCGCGCCGGTCGGAACGGGCTCGCCGGTGCCGGGCTCGCAGATCTTGATTTCGACGCCGTGGATCGGCTTGCCCGCCGATACCAGCCGGTGGGCCACCGATGGATCGGCGTGGTCCGCCGCCCCGAGCACGCTGACCACGCCGCATTCCTCGGTCATTCCATAGACCTGCTGCATCACGCCGGGGAAAAGCGCGAGGGATGCACGCATCACCGGTAGCGGCATCGGCGAGGCCCCATAGGACAGCGTCTTCAAAGCCGAGTAGTCCCGGTCGGCCGCACCGGGCACCTTGTTGATCATGGCCATCAGCGCGGGCACCAGGAAGGTGTGAGTGATCTTCTCTGCTTCGAGCATCTCCAGCACCGCCGCCGGATCGGGCAGCCGCAGCATCGCGATCCGGGCCCCCTGGCTGATCGCTACCAGCGCGTAGCTGGTGCCGCCGACGTGATACAGCGGCATCGCCACCTGGACCCTTGCGTCGGGGCCCATGTCCTGGTCGACCGCGACATTGCGCGCATGCGCGAGCATTCCACGATGGGTGAGCATCGCCCCCTTCGGAAAGCCGGTCGTTCCAGAGGTGTACAGCTGCACGAAGCAGTCATCCGGGTGGGCAGGCCGGGCCTTGGCATCCGGCTCTTGTGCGGCAAGCCATGCTTCGTATTCGTCTTCCGGCCCGCCGATGCGGATCACTCGCTCGACCGTCGGCAGCTGATCGCGGATCTGTTCGATAGCGCCCGCGAACTCCGGTCCGACGAAAAGAAGACGAGCCTGCGCGTCGTTGATCACGTAGACCATCTCGGGTGGTGCAAGCCGGAAGTTGACCACGGCATTGGCGGTGCCGACTTGGGCGCAGGCCAGCGTCAGCTCCAGACACGATGGATGGTTGAAGTCGAGCACGGCGATCCGATCGCCAGGGCGCAGCCCTGCCGCCCGTTGGGCTGCTGCATTGCGTCGGACACGCGCGGCGAGTTCGGCCCACGTCCACTGCGACCCGCAGAAGGTGATTGCCACCTCATCGGATCGTTGTGCGTCCCAACTGGAAAGGACTGCGGTGAAGTCGGTCAGGGTAGACATAAACCTCCTCGTCATCCCGAGCCGCTTGTGAGCGGGATTGGGATCGCCATGGGCGTTCTTCAATCGAATGGATCCGGTGGGCGCCCATTGTCGGGGGCTCCAGATTGCTTTGGCAATCGGAAAGCAGCGAGCCGTCAGGTGCCGCTACAGGCAATGCGTTGGGTCAGGCCCAAGCGCGAGTTCAGGCGGTCGCGTCGCGTTCAGGAGCGACGCGAAGATGTTCGACGAACCACGCGCGGGCCAGACCAGCCACTGTTTCCAGCGCACCTGCCTCTTCGAAGAGATGGGTTGCACGTGGCACGACTTCCAGGCGCTTCACGCAGCGAATCTCGCGCAGTGCCGTCTGATTCATCGCAAGGACCTCGCGATCCTCGCTGCCCACGATCAGGAGCGTCGCCGCGCGGACCATGCCGAGGTGATCCATGGCGAGGTCCGGACGTCCTCCGCGGGAGACCACGGCTTGTACCGCCTCTGGCCGGAGGGCCGCGGCAACCAACGCCGCCGCAGCCCCGGTGCTCGCGCCGAACAGCCCAATGGGCTGCCGCGCCGCGGGAATCGCAGCCAGGGCGTCCAGCGCCAGCAGCACTCGCTGCGACAGGAGCGGAATGTCGAACACGTTGGTTCGGATTTCTGCCTCCTCGGGTGTGAGAAGGTCGAACAGTAGCGTGCCCAGTCCGCCGTTTTGAAGCGCGCGTGCCACATGAAGGTTGCGGCGGCTCCGTCTGCTGCTGCCGCTGCCATGCGCGAACACGACGACGCCGCGCAGCGGCTTCGGCAAGTAGAGCTCACCTTCGAGACGGTGAGGGCCGATGGTCATCGAGATCGGTTCTGTCATGGTGCGCCCACGTCAAAGTCCGAAGGGGTAGGTCTCCGGAACGCCTTCGATGGCTTCAGTCGGCAGCGGCGTCACGGCGCGGGTCTGGTCAAACCAGATGTATTCGTCGAACTGGCGTGACAGAACTGCCTGGAAATAGTGGCTCTGCAATTCCGTCGCGGGACGGTAGAGCACGCCGATTGCGCGTTCGAGCCGCGCCGTCGACAGACCCTCGAGCACCTCGACGGGGGTGGGGCTGCGCAGCGGCAGTATGAAATTCGGGACGTGGGTGTCGTGAAGCAGCTTTTCGTAGCTGCCCGGGAGCGAAGGCTGGACCGTCTTGATCTCCATCGGACCGTCCCATTCGGTCGCTGCGGCGACGGTGCCACCGTACGTGCCAAAACCGACGAGACAGGCGTCGCGGCCGAACTCGACGCGGCAGAGCTGACCCATGTTGTGCTCCCCGCGGTGCGACATTTCCGTGGCCCGGGCATCGCCAATGTGCGAGTTGTGCGCCCACACGATGGCCTTGCTGCCCGGCCCGTGATGGGCGAGCAGCAGTTTCAGCGTGTCGAACATGTGGCTGTCCCGCAAATTCCAGGACGCGCGCGATCCGTAGTACATGGTGCGGTAGTAGCGCTCGGCGTTGGCGACCAGGCGGGCGTTCTGGACCGCGTCGAGAAAGCGCTCGCCGTCCCGCTCGGCATAGTGCTGCTGTTTGTGAAGCAGCTCGCCAAGCATGGTCACCACTTCGTGTTCACAGCTGTGGTACTTCGCGTTGAGGGCCGCGTAGCCATAGCTCGCCGGATCGGACTGCCACGGCGTGAGGCAGCCATAGCGCCGGCGGGCAATGCCGGCAGTCGGCGGGTCCACATCCTCCAGGTAGCCCACCACCGCATGGATGGAGTTGTAGAGGCTGTAGAGATCCAGGCCATGGAAGGCCACCTTGTCGCGCTCTTCAAGGCCGGCGTTGTGTCCGCGCAGCCATTCGACGAACGCGCGAACCTCATGATTGCGCCACATCCAGGTCGGAAAGCGTGCGAAGGCGGTCCATTTCGACGGGCGATGGCGGCCATGGCGCACGTAGCGGTCGATCCGCGCCGTGTCCGGCCAGTCCCCCTCGATAGCAACGAAGCGAAACTTCTTGCGTTCGATGAGCGCGCGCGAGATGCGCTCGCGCATCCGGTAGAACTCGGAGGTGCCGTGCGTTGCCTCGCCGAGCAGTACGACGCGTGCATCGCCGATGCGGGCCAGCAGTGGTTCGAGATCTGCGTCGTCGATGCTTGCGAGGCGCTCGCAAGCGCGAGCGATGCCCTGCGACAACGTCGCGTCTGGCGTCTGGCGCGTATCGCGGCGCGAACGGACGCGGATACCGTCGACATCGAGCGGCGAGACCCGGATGTCGGCGATGTCCTCGACTGCGAATTCTTCGGGGCCGATACGCGTCAGGCGGACCAACTCCCGCACAGCCGGGTCCTTGCCCACCGACACCACCATGCGCCCGCCCACCGCGAGCTGCGGCTTCAGTGCAGCGACGATGTCGGCGCCATCAGGATGCACCAGGATCGCATCGTAGGGGCCGTGCTCCGGAAGGCCCCGGTTGGCATCGCCATGCACGACGTGGACGTGGGGACAATGGAGACGCCGCAAGAGACCCGCGGCCTTTGCTGCGGTGGCACCATCCGGCTCGACGCTGTAGACCTTGGACGCCAGCCGCGCCAACACCGCTGTTGCGTAGCCCGTGCCCGAGCCGATCTCGAGCACCCGGGCCTGTCCATCGATCGCGAGCGCCTCGGCCATGATCGAGAGGAGGTACGGCTGGGGAAGGGACGAATGCGCGTCGATTTTCAGCGCCGCGTCCTCGTAGGCAAATTCGCGCAGGGACTCCGGCAGGAAGTCCTCGCGAGGCACGGTGCGCATCGCGTCCAGGACCGCGGCGGCGCGCACGCCACGCCCCGCGATCTGTTCATCGACCATGGCGTTGCGAAGGTGCTCGAAGTTGGTTGAAGGCATGGCATCACCCTCTGTCTGCTAGGTGCCGGGCGAAGGTTCCGGATTGAGCGCACCCGCGATTGCGTCGTCGACCGTTTCAAGGGCAACGAAGCGCAGGGACGCGCGTACGGTCCCGGGCACGTCCGAGAGGTCTCTGAGATTGCGGGCGGGCAGCAGCACGGCCGAAAGTCCCGCGCGCTGCGCCGCAAGCACTTTTTCCTTGATTCCCCCGACGGGCAGCACCAGGCCACGAAGACTGATCTCGCCGGTCATGGCGACGTCGTGCCGCACCGTTCTGTCCGAGAACAGCGATGCCAGCGCGATGAACATGGCCACGCCCGCGCTGGGGCCATCCTTGGGTACCGCGCCGGCCGGGATGTGGAGGTGCACGTCGCTCACGTCAAACACCTCCGGCCGAATCCCCAACGATTGCGCGCGGGTCTTGACCAGGGTGAACGCAGCCTGCGCGCTTTCCTTCATGACATCGCCCAGTTGCCCGGTCAGGTGTAGCTTGCCATCGCCCTGCATGCGCGCGGCTTCGATGAAGAGGATGTCGCCGCCCACCGGTGTCCATGCGAGGCCCGTGGCAACGCCGGTGATGCTGCGGCGAAGCGCAGCCTCGTGCTCGAAGCGTGCAGGGCCGAGCACGGCGTCCAGGTCGGCTGCATCGACTTCGACCGACGGCGTCGTGCCTTCCGCCACCCGCATCGCCGCGTGTCGCATCACGCGGCCGATCTCGCGCTCCAGTTGACGCACGCCCGCCTCGCGCGTGCGGTTCGCAATCATGTCGGCGATGGCCGCTTCGGTCAGGGCGCACTGATCTTCCTTCAGCCCGTTGGCCTCGCGTTGCCGGGGCACAAGGTAGCGTCGCGCGATGTTGAGCTTTTCCTCCTGCGAATAGCCAGGCAGTTCGATCACCTCCATCCGGTCTTGCACCGGCGCGGGAACGTTGTCGATCACGTTCGCGGTGGCAATGAAGACCACCCGGCTCAGGTCGAACGGGATGCCGAGGTAGTTGTCGCGGAAGGTGCCGTTCTGCTCAGGGTCCAGCACCTCGAGCAGCGCGGCCGAGGGGTCGCCATGCGCGCTCGCACTGAGCTTGTCGACTTCGTCGAGCATCATCACCGCGTCGCGCGATCCCGCTCGGCGAAGGCCCTGAAGGATGTTGCCCGGCAGGGCGCCGATATAGGTGCGTCGGTGCCCGCGAATCTCCGCCTCGTCGTGCACGCCACCAAGCGACACCCGAACGAAGGGCCGCTGGATGGCCCTCGCGATGCTCTGGCCCAGCGATGTCTTGCCGACCCCGGGCGGTCCCACGAAGCAGAGAATGGGAGCTCGCCCCTCGGGGTTGAGTTTGCGCACGGCGAGGAACTCCAGGACCCGCTTCTTGACAAACTCGAGTCCGAAGTGATCGGCCTCCAGCGTTGCACGCGCTGCGGCAAGATCGATTGGCGGCATGCCCAGGCTCTTCCATGGCAGTTCCACCATCCACTCCAGGTAGGTGCGCAGCATGGCGTACTCGCTGCTCGCGTCCGACATGGAGCGGAGTCGCTGGAGTTCCTTGCGCGCATGTGACTCGGCATCGGCCGGCATGCCGGCCTTGGCGATGGCTTCGTCGATGCGCCGGAGTTCTTCCGCGTTCGCATCGTCCTCGCCGAGTTCGTGGCGGATGGTCTCCATCTGCTGGCGCAGCAGGAATTTGCGCTGCGTGTCGTTGATCTGTTCCTTGGTGCGTTCTCCGATTTCGCGGGACAGGCGCACCACTTCCAGACGATGCGAGAGCAGCTTGAGCAGCTTCTCGACCCGCGGCACCGTCGCGACCATTTCCAGCAGTTCCTGCTTCTCGTTCACCTCGACATCGATCACGCCGGCCACGATGTCCGAGAGTGCCGAAGGGCCGCGCGTGGTTTGCAGCGCCTGCACGAGTTCCGAAGGCACGCTGGGGAGCAACGAAAGCAGTTCGATGGCGCGCTCGCGCAATTGAAGTTCCAGCGCTTCGGCCTGGGGAGAAGTGTCCGCGTCCTGTTCGATCTCGGCGATCTTTGCCGCCAGGAAAGGGTAGCCGCCGCAGGCCTCGACCAGGCGGAATCGATGCATGCCCTGACATACGGCATGGTGCTGCCCCTGCTCGGGTTCGACGTGGTGGACGATCGTGGCGAGGGTCCCGATGGCGTGCAGCGAATCGAAGGCAGGCGTTTCCTCCTCCGCGTCCTTCTGCAGCACGATGCCCACGGGAATCTGGTTCTCGAGCGCGTATCGGAGTGCGGCAATCGAAGGATCACGCCCGACGCTGATCGCGGTCAGCGCGTGCGGAAACAGCACGAAGTTCCGCATCGGGATCAACGCCACCACACTGGGTGGCAGTCCGGGCTCGGTGGTCATGGCCATTCCTCACGTCTGATCTGTCCATGTTAGGAACCAGACCCTCCGGCGGATTGATGCACGTCAAGAGGAATGCCATCACTTCACCATGGCTCGCCAAAGGGATCTCCGGCAAGGCCTGCAGCGCGTCGACCGTCGGCTTGCGCTGATTCAGGCTGCCGAGGGCGATCTCCGCGCCGCCCTTGCCCTCAGACCTGAGCCATCCCTCCGTCGACAAACAACTCGATGCCGTTGACGAAGCTGGCTGCGTCGGAGGCGAGGAAGGCCACTGCCTTCCCGATCTCCTCGGGTTCGCCCAGGCGACCAAGAGGCACTTGGGAGGCCAGCGCGTCGAAGAGCCCTTGGCGTGCCTCGTCAGGGACCAGGCCGCCGAGTCCGGGCGTGCGGATCGGGCCGGGGCTGACCGCGTTGACCCGGATGCCGCGGTCCTTGAGGTCCAGCGCCCACGAGCGGGCGAAATTGCGGACCGCGGCCTTGCTGGCGCTGTAGACACTGAAGTTGGCCGTGCCCTGGATCGAGGTGGTCGACGAAGTCAGGATGACCGAACCCCCGTTGCTGAGTAGTGGAAGCGCCTTCTGCACGGTGAACAGCACGCCGCGTACGTTGGTGCCGAAGATGCGGTCGAAATGCTCTTCGGTGATCGCGCCCAGCGGCATCATGTCCCCGCCCCCGGCGTTGGCAAAGAGGATGTCCAGCTTGCCGGCGTTCATGGCGATCCGGGCGTAGACCGTATCGAGGTCGGACAGTACCGAGGCATCGGCACGGATTCCCGTCGCGGCAGGGCCCAGCGAGCGACCGCTGCATCGAGTTCGGCCTGCCGGCGCCCCGTGATGAAGACGCGCGCCCCCTGCTCAACCAGTTCCCGGGCGGCTGCCAGGCCGATGCCGCTGCTGCCACCGGTGACCAGTGCGATTTTTCCATTCAGTTGCTTGCTCATGACGTATTCCATTTCGTGAAGAAGGGGTGGATGGCCTGCGTCCACGGAGTTCATCGCTTGCTTGCTTGCTTGCTGCGCGGCGCAGTGAACGCATGGGGTGAATGTAGGCACCGGCCATCAGGAGAAAAATGGAAAATAATGGAATGACTATCCATACCCATGGATAATTGACGGGTCAATCGAGGGAGGAGCGGAACAGATGGATCAACTGCAGGCCATACGCGCCTTCGCCCGCGTCGTCGAAGCAGGCAGCTTTACCCGGGCAGCGGATTCGCTGGACATGCCCAATGCAACCGTGAGCAAGCTCGTGCAGGAGCTGGAAGCCCATCTGGGCGCGCGGCTGCTGCAGCGGACCACGCGCAAGGTCACCGTCACGCGCGAAGGTCAGGACTACTACGCCAAGGCGACGCGAATCCTTCAGGACCTGGACGACATCGACAGCTCGTTCAACGTAGCCCGCGGCAAGCCACGAGGACACCTGCGCATCGACGTGGGGGGATCGACCGCCCGCGACGTGCTGATTCCACTGCTGCCGGAGTTCGTGGCACGCTACCCTGACATCCGGATCGACCTCGGGGTGTCCGACCGCGCAGTGGATCTGATCAGCGGCAACGTGGATTGCGTCATCCGTGGCGGTCCGCTCGACAGTTCATCCCTCGTGGCGCGCGCCATTGGCGAGGCCGCGATGGTCACCTGTGCCACACCCGGCTACCTGAAGCAGTATGGTGTCCCGGCCTATCCCGACGAGTTGAAGAATGGACACCGGCTGATCAGCTACGTCTCGGCCCTGACCGGCAGGGCCATTCCGTTTCGCTTCCAACACCGGGGCGAGAAATCGGAGATCAAGGTCGAGCACAGATTCGGCGTCAACGAGAGCAACGCGCACCTGGCCGCCGGCATGGCGGGGCTGGGGATCATCCAGACCTTCTCCTATGCAGCCGGACCGGCCCTGCGCGATGGGGCGCTCGTCGAGATCCTGCAGAAGTGGCGGCCGTCACCTTATCCTTTTCATGTCGTCTATCCCCATAACCGGCATGTGACGCATCGCTTGCGGGTGTTCATCGACTGGCTGGTCGAGCGGTTTCCAGCCAGGGTTGCCGGTACTCCGATCGCTTAGCCGGGCATGCTGACCCGGCCGCCGCCAAGGACACGGTACAGAGTCACACCGCTTTGAAGCGTGTTCAGGCGCGTGGTGAGCAGCGTCTGCTGGGCGCTGTAGAGCGTACGCTGCGCTACCAGCGCTGCCAGATAGGTGTCTACGCCACGGGTGTATCTGGCTTCGGCCAAGGTGTAGCTTTCCTGCGAGGCGCGCACCAGGTCCTGTTGAGCCGACAGCTGCTCGCCGATCGTGCCGCGGGTGGCCAGCGCGTCGGCCACCTCCTTGAAGGCGGTCTGGATCGTCAGCTCGTAGGCCGCGACATAGACGTTCTTCTGGGACTTGGCGTAGTCGAGTCCGGCACGGTTGGCCCCGCCGTCGAAGATCGGCAGCGAGATGGACGGGGCGAAGGCCCACACGCTCGTGCCGCCGCTGAACAGCGTCGCCAGCGCGGCGCTGGCGATGCCGCCGGAGCCGGTGAGCGACACCGAGGGAAAGAAGGCCGCGCGGGCAGCCCCGATGTTGGCATTGGCCGCCTTGAGCTGGTGCTCGGCCTCCTGCACGTCGGGCCTGCTGAGCAACACCGATGAAGACAGGCCCGCAGGCACGTCGGCCAGCCAACCCGCAGACTGGCCTTCTGCGGGCAGCCCGTCGGGCAGCAAATCGTCCGCCACCGGCCCGCCGGCCAACAGTTCCAGTGCATTGCGGTCCTGGGCGACGGCGGCGGTGTAGCTGGCCACGTCGGCGCGTGCCTGCTGGTAGATCGTCTCGGCGTCGCTCAGGTCGGAGCGCGCTGCAACGCCCAGTTCCAGCCGCTTGCGCGTGACGCCCATCGACTGCTCGGCGCTCCGCAGTGTCTCGCGGGCCGTGGCGAGACGGCTCCGGTCGGCAGCCAGGAGGATCCAGGCATTGGTGGTGTCGCCGATCAGCGTGATGCGGGTCGCCCGGGCGGCCTCCGCGCTCGACAGGTAGCTTTCGAGTGCGGCGTCGGAAAGGCTTCGCACCTTGCCGAACAGATCCAGCTCGTACGAGCTGACGGACGCGCTGGCTGTGTAGCTCTGGCCGATGGCCGAGCTGTTGTTGTTGCGGGTGGAATCACTGGTGAGGCTTCGGGAGCGGTTGCCGCTGACGCCCGCGGAGACCGTCGGGAACAGGGCGGCACGCTGCTCGCCATACTGCGCGCGCGCCGACTCCACGCTGGCCAGCGCCTTGCGCAAGTCGCGGCTGCCGTCCAGGGCCTGTTCGATCACCTTCTGCAGGCGCGGCTCCAGGATGAACTGGCGCCAGGGAATGTCGGCGGCAGTCTTCGCTGCATCGGTCGCGCGGTTGGCGCTGTCGCCCGCATAGGCTTCGCCGGAGGGCCACTGTGCGGGCACCGGGGAGGCCGGCTGCTGGTAATCGGGCGCCAGGGAAGCGCAACCGCTCAGCACGAGTGCGGATGCCAGCGCGGCGGCGAGAGATGTCAAAGTCTTGCGCATCGTTCAGGCTCCTTCGGTCGACGCATTGGCGTTCGCGGGCGAGGCATCGTTGCGCGCCGCGTGCCCGGCGAACAGTCGCCGCACGAGCACGAAGAAAAGCGGCACGAAGAAGATGGCCAGCAGGGTCGCCGTGACCGTGCCGCCCACGATGCCGGTGCCGATGGACACCCGGCTGTTGGCGCCGGCGCCCGTCGAGACGGCCAGCGGCATCACGCCCGCCACGAAGGCCAGCGAGGTCATCAGGATGGGGCGCAGGCGCAGGCGCGCGCCTTCGAGGGCGGCGGCCACCAGACCCTGGCCGCGCAGGTACGCGGCTTCCGCGAACTCCACGATCAGGATGGCGTTCTTGGCCGACAGGCCGATCGTGGTGAGCAGGGCCACCTGGAAGTAGACATCGTTCTCCAGGCCGCGCACCGAGGCAGCCATCACCGCGCCGATGATGCCCAGCGGAATGACCAGCAGCACGGAGATGGGAACGGACCAGCTCTCGTACAAGGCTGCCAGGCACAGGAACACGACCAGGATGGAGATCGCATAGAGCTTGGCGTTCTGTCCGCTGGACAGCCGCTCCTGGTACGACAGGCCGGTCCAGGCGTGGCTGCTGCCTTGCGGCAAGGCGCCGGCGAGCTGCTCCACCTTGTCCATCGCGGTGCCTGAACTCACCCCGTTGGCCGCCGAACCCATGATCTCGTAGGAGGCCAGTCCGTTGTAGCGCGACAGGCTCTCGGGGCCGTAGGTCCATCGCGAAGTGGCGAAGGCGGAGAAGGGCGTCATGCTGCCCGTGCTGCCGCGCACGCGCCAGTCGCCCAGGTCTTCGGGGCTCGAGCGGAAGGACGCATCGCCTTGCATGTAGACCTTCTTGACGCGGGCGCGGTCCACGAAGTCGTCCACGTAGATCCCGCCCCACGCGGCGCTGAGCGTGTTGTTGATGTCGCTGGTCGCCAGGCCGAGCGCGGAGGCCTTGGCCGTGTCGACGTCGATGGCCAGCTGCGGCGTGTCCTCGAGGCCGTTGGGGCGCACTGCCGCGAGCTGTGTGCTCTGCGCTGCCTTGCCGAGCAGTTGGTTGCGCATCTCCTTGAGCTGCGCGCGCGACGTGCCCGCATTGGCCAGCAGCTGGAAGTCGAATCCGTTCGACTGCCCCAGGCCCGAGACCGCGGGTGGATTGAGCGTGAAGATCTGCGCATCGCGGTCGGACGACAGGGCGCGCGTGGCGCGTCCGGCGATGGCATCGGCCGTGTTGGCGCGGCCCGGGCGCTGGTCCCAGTCCTTGAGCTCCACGAAAGCCATGCCGGCGTTCTGGCCGTTGCCGCTGAAGTTGAAGCCGCCCACGGTGAAGATCACCGACGTGTTGTCCTTTTCCTCGTCGAGAAAGTGCTTTTCGATCTCCTGGCTGGTCTTGAGCGTGCGGTTCATCGTGGCGCCCACGGGCAGCGTGTACTGCACCATCACCTGGCCCTGGTCCTCGCTGGGCAGGAAGCCGGTGGGCAGGCGCATGAACATCACGGCCAGCGCTGCCACGATCAGTGCATAGACCCCCATCCAGCGCAGCGGCGCCTTGAGGATGCGGGCGACGCGGCCCTCGTAGCGGCCGAGCAGCCGGTCCAGCGCGCGGTTGAAGCGGCCGGCAAGGCCGCCGCGCGGCCCGTCGTGGTCATGCTGCCTGAGCAGCGTGGCGCACAGCGCCGGCGTCAGGATGAGCGCGACCAGCACCGACAGTGCCATCGACGAAACGATGGTGATGGAGAACTGGCGGTAGATCACGCCGGTCGAGCCGCTGAAGAAGGCCATCGGGAGGAACACGGCCGACAGCACCGTGGCGATGCCCACCAGCGCGCCCGTGATCTCGCCCATGGACTTGATGGTCGCCTCCCTCGGGGACAGCTTTTCCTCGGCCATGACGCGCTCGACGTTTTCCACTACCACGATCGCGTCGTCCACCAGCAGGCCGATGGACAGCACCATGCCCAGCATGGTGAGCGTGTTGATCGAGTACCCGAAGACCGAGAGCACGCCGAACGTGCCCAGCAGCACCACGGGCACGGCAATGGCCGGGATGAGCGTCGCGCGCCAGTTCTGCAGGAACACGAACATCACCACCACCACCAGCGCGATCGCCTCTATCAGCGTCTTGACGACTTCTTCGATGGAGATCTTGATGAACTTGGTGCTGTCCTTGGGGTAGGCCACCGCGTAGCCATCGGGCAGGGTGGGGCGCAACTCGTCGATCTTGGCGTAGATGCGCTCGGCGGTGGCCAGCGCGTTGCCGCCCGGCGCCTGTTGGATCGCAATGCCCGATGCAGGATGGCCGTTCAGGCGCGTGACGCTGTCATAGGATTCGCTGCCCAGTTCCACCCGCGCCACGTCCGACAGCCGCACGGCGGCGCCGGCGCTGTCGTGCTTGACGATGACGTCGCGGAACTGCTGGGGCGTCTGCAGCATCGATTGCGCGGTCACCGTCGCGTTGAGCTGCTGGGTGGCGGAGGAGGGCAGCGCGCCGATCTTGCCGGCCGTCACCTGTGTGTTCTGCGCCTCGATGGCCGACTGCACGTCGGAGGGCATCAGGCTGTAGGAAGCGAGCTTCTGCGGATCCAGCCAGATCCGCATGGCGTACTGCGAGCCGAACACCTGAACGTTGCCCACGCCCTCCAGGCGCGCCAGCGGTTCCTGGATGTTGCTGACCATGTAGTCCGCGATGTCGCTCGCGCTGGCCTTGTCGGTCTTGTCGTAGAGCGCCACGATCATCAGGAAGTCGGTCTGCGACTTGGTGACGGTGACACCCTGTGCCTGCACCGACGACGGCATGCGGGTGAGGGCCTGCTGCACCTTGTTCTGCACCTGCACCTGGGCGGTGTCGGGGTTGGTGCCCTGCTTGAAGGTGACGTTGATCGTCGCCGTGCCGGCCGAACTGCTGGTGGATGAAAAGTACAGCATGCCGTCGAGGCCGGTGAGCTGCTGCTCGATGACCTGCGTCACGCTGTTCTCGACCGTCTGCGCGTTGGCGCCGGTGTAGGTGGCCGAGATGCGGACCGTGGGCGGCGCGACGTCGGGATACTGGGCGATCGGCAGCGTCGTGATGGACAGCGCGCCCGCCAGCATGATGACGATGGCGATGACCCACGCGAAGATGGGCCGGTTGACGAAGAAGCGGGCCACCATGTCAGCGCTCCTGCGTCGTGGCGGCACCCTTGGCCACCGTCGTGTCGGATGGGTTGGCGGGCGGTGCGGTCACCTCGACCGTCTTGACCCGTGCGCCGCTCCTGACCTTGCTGGTGCCTTCGACGATCAGCCGGTCACCATCTGCCAGGCCCTGGGTGACGAGCCATTTGTCGCCAACGGCGCGCTCGGCCGTGACCTGGCGCACCTCGACCTGCCCCTGGGCATCCACCACCATGGCGGTGGCATTGCCCTTGGGGTCGCGTGTGATGCCCTGCTGCGGCGCGAGGATCGCCTTCGGATCCACCGCCTGGTCGAGCACGGCGCGGACGTACATGCCCGGCAGCAGCGTGCCCTCGGGGTTGGGAAACTGCGCCCGCAGGGTGACCGAGCCGGTCGCCTCATCCACGGCCACCTCGGAAAACTGCAGCGTGCCCGCATGGACGTAGTCCGTGCCGTCCTCCAGCTTGAGCTTGGCCGTCGTGCTGCCGGCCTGCACGGCGCTGCCTGCCAGCGCGCGGCGCAGTCGCAGCAGCGACGCGCTGGATTGGGTTAGGTCGACGTACATCGGATCCAGCGCGCGGATGGTGGCCAATGCCGTGGTCTGGCCGGCCGTCACCAGCGCGCCGGCGGTGACGCTGGAGGTGCCAATACGTCCGGAAATGGGCGCCCGGACCTTCGTGTAGTCCAGGTTGATCCGGGCGCTTTCGTAGGCGGCGCGGGTCTGCTCGACGTTGGCCAGCGCCTGCTCGTAGGCGACACGCGCATCCTCCGCGTCCTGTTTCGAGACGCCCTGGATGGTCAGCAGTTCCTTGTAGCGCTCGCTCTTCAGGCGGGCCGCCTCGACAGCTGCTTTGGCGCTGGTCCAGGCAGCCCGGGCCTGATCGGCCGTGGCCTGGTAGCTGGCCGGGTCGATCTCGTACAGGACATCGCCGGACTGGACCCGCGCGCCTTCGGTGAACTTGCGCGACTTGATGATGCCGCCCACCTGGGGCCTGACATCCGCCGACAGCGCGGCGGTAGTGCGGCCCGCGAGTTCCTGCTGGAGGGGAACGGCCTGCGCGTGCAGCGTGACGATGCCCACCTCGGTGGTGGAAGCACCGGGTGGCGCCGGCGACTTTCCGCAGGCGGCCAGCACCATGGCGGACGCGAGGAGCGCGATAACGGGGCGGTTCATGGAATCCTCCGTGCGAACTAGAATGAGACAGTGAACGTTCATTCTCAATTGGTATAGGGTTTACCCCATGTCTGAAAGGTAAAGTTCTCGTGAACGCCCGATCGACCCCTAGCCGTCGCCCATCCCGAGAGGAGCGGGACGCCATCCGTCGCGCCCAGATCGTCGAGGCCGCGCGCGAATGCGCCCTGCGCCAGGGCTTTCATGCCACGCCCATGTCCGAAGTGGCCCGGGTTGCCGGGATGAGCGTCGGCCAGATCTATCGCTACTTTCCCAGCAAGGACGCCATCGTCCTGGCGATCGTCAACGACATCGTGGAGCGGCGCATCGCCCGCATGGCGAGCCATCCCGACAGCCCCGCGACACCCGAGCGCCTGTCCTCGCGCGCGGTGGAGTGGGATGCGAGGCATCGGGAAGACGCGATCCTGATGTTCGAGATCAGCGCCGAGGCCACGCGCAACCCCGAGATCGCTCAGATGGTGCGACAGGCGGACCAGCGTAGCCAGCTGGAAGCCCGGCGAAAGATGATGCGGCGCTTTCCCGACCTCACGGAAGCGCAGGCCGCCGCTCGGTGCGAGGCCATCGCGGTGCTCATCGAGGGCACCGTGGCACGTCGAATGACGCAGCTGCAGGCGCCTCGGGAGGAAATGCTGGCGCTCTACGAGAAGGTCATTGCAGCGATCAACGGGGCATAGGCGAACCAGACGGTGCGATGGTGCGCGAGGGCAGCTTCTCGATCGGCAACTGTCGGAATCACGGTGCGGAACTGACCCGTTCGATGGCCGTCACCACGAACTTCCCGTCCTTCCTGTCGGCCGCAAATCGCACCTTGTCACCTTCGTTCAGTCCATCCAGAAGCTTCGGGTCTGCCACGGTGAACACCATCGTCATGGCAGGCATGTCCAGGTTTTCCAGCGGTCCATGCCGGAGCGTGAGCTTTCCCGCCTCGCGGTTGACTTTGCGCACTTCGCCTTCGGACCACCGTGCCTGCTCACTGGCAGCGGACTGCGTGTGGTGAGCGGCGTGGTCGACGGGCTCGCTCGACTGCGCGTGAGCCAGGGACGCACCCGCGAGGGCGAGCGCGAACAGGGTTTGATTCAGCTTCATGCGTGTGGCCAGTCCTCTGCGTTTCATTTCACCTCCACCTTGCCAACCATGCCCGCCTCGAAGTGCCCAGGCTGCAGGCACGCGAACTCGAACTCGCCGGCCTTCGTGAACTGCCAGACGATTTCACCCGACTTCCCAGGCTTCACGTGCGCCATGTTCGGGTCCGCGTGTTCCATCTCGGGGAACTTCTTCATCAGCTCGGCATGCTCCCTCAGTGCCTCCTTCGTGCCGAGCACCATCTCGTGCAGGATCCGGCCGTCGTTGCGGACCAAGAGCTTCACGGTCTCGCCCCGCTTGACCGAGATGGACGCCGGGCTGAACCGCATGTTGTCGCTCATGCCGACATGGATGATGCGGGAGACCTTTTTCGGATTGCCCTCCTGGCCGAAGGCAGTGGCTTCCACCTTCGATGGGTCGAACACATGCGCCTTGGCATGTTCCTCGTCGCCGTGAGCCATTGCGCTTGCCGACAGGACGCCAAGCGCGGTTGCCGACAAGACAGATCTGATGATGTTGGTTTTCATGGTTTGTCGCGATCAATGGGAAATCAATGGCCCTCATGCCCGTTCGGGCGGCGGACCTGGAGGTTGCTTGCGGCCGGGGTGTCGACCTTGGAGCGCATCGGGCTGGGGACTTCGCCCCGCCACTCGTGGGCGACGGTGCCGGGCGGGTGCCTGTACTTGCCTGGGTCCTTGTAGTCCCCGGGCCGAACGTTGTCCCGGACCTTGACGACGCTGAACATGCCGCCCATGGCGACGGGACCGAACGGCCCCGAGCCCGTCATCATCGGCAAGGTGTTGTCCGGAAGCGGCATCTCCATGTCGGCCATGTCGTGCATGCCCTTGTCACCCATGACCATGTAGTCCGGAACGAGTTTCGTGATGCGCTCGGCCAGGCCCTTCTGGTCGACGCCCACCATCGTCGGCACGTCATGCCCCATGGCGTTCATGGTGTGGTGCGACTTGTGGCAATGGATGGCCCAGTCGCCGGCAATCGCGTCGAACTCGAAGGCCCGAAGCTGCCCGACGCCGATGTCCGTCGTCACCTCCGGCCAGCGCGCCGCCTTGGGAACCCAGCCACCATCCGTGCCCGTCACCTCGAAGTGAGGACCGTGCATGTGAATGGGATGGTTCGTCATCGTCAGGTTGCCGACGCGGATGCGAACCCGGTCGCCGGTGCGAGCCACCAGCGGGTCGATGCCCGGGAACACCCGGTTGTTCCAGGTCCACATGTTGAATTCCGTCATCGTGCTCACCTTGGGCGTCATGGCCCCGGGCTCCACGTCGTAGGAAGCCAGCATGAACATGAAGTCGCGGTCGACCTTCATGGAGTCCGGGTCCTTCGGATGCACGACCAGGCAGCCGTACATGCCCAGGGCGAGCTGCAGTTGCTCGTCCAGATGCGTGTGATAGAAGTGCGACCCCGACCGCAGGAGGGTGAACTCGTAGACGAAGGTCTTGCCGACGGGAATCGGCGGCTGCGTCAGGCCGGACACGCCGTCCATCCCGGAGGGCACGAGCACGCCATGCCAGTGAATGGCTGTGGGTTCGGGCAGCTTGTTGGTCACGAAGATGCGCACGCGGTCCCCTTCGACCGCCTCGATGGTCGGGCCGGGACTCGAGCCGTTGAAGCCCCACATGTTGACCTTCATGCCGGGCGCGAACTCGCGGACCACCGGCTCGCAGACCAGATGGAACTCCTTGACGCCGTTGCGCATGCGCCAGGGAAGCGACCACCCGTTGAGCGTCACGACAGGATTGAACGGCCGCCCGCTGGGCGGCGGCGGAGGCGGCAGCGTAGACGCGGCCGATTGGACGGCTGCTTCCGGCAGGGCCGCGGCACTGACGCGGCTGACTGCCGTGGCACCCAGCGCAACGGCACCTGCGGCCCTGAAGAAATGGCGACGATTGGACATGGTCTGGGTCCTCCTCAGTGGCCCGCGGAAAGCGAGCTGCTTTCACTGGCCGACGGTCGGGAAAGGGGCGAAGCGCCCGGCGAGCCGCCGGTGAGCGCGGTCTGCAGGTTGGTGTCGGCGACCCAGAAGTCGCGCAGCGCCTGCACGTATCCCGTGACGCCCGCGACCTGTTCCCGGGCGTCTGCCAGGAGCTCGAACACGCCGATCAGCATGCCGTTGTACCGAAGCAGGTTCTCTTCGGAGATGCGCTTGCGAAGCGGAACCACCTCGTCGCGGTAGTGCCTGGCCAACTCGTAGGCCGTCATGTAGGCCGAGTACGACTCGCGCACTTCCGACCGCGCGTTCACGGCCACTTCGGCGGTGCGATGAACCGCCTGCATGTAGGTCGCTTCCGCGCGGGCTGCACGTGTGGAACCGAAATCGAAGAGCGGCAACTCGAGCTCGATTTCGTAGCCGTTCGACCGGGGGCGGCCGGTCTCGCTCTTGTTCTGATAGCCGACCTCGAGCACGTTCACGAATCGCGTCGCCTTGGTCAGGCCGAGCGACCTGGCCGTTGCTTCGGTATTGCGCCTTGCCATGAGTACGTCCAGACGCTTTTCCAGGGCGATGCGCTCTGCATCGCCGGGTTCGGTGGGCTGTTTGGGAAGATCTGGCAAACGCTCGGGGAGACGGAAGCCCACCTGCTCGCCGGATAGCCCGAGAAGCCGGGTCAGCCGCTCCCTGTCCGCCGTCGCCTGATGCTGTGCGCGTGCGAGCTGCGCGGTTGCGTCGGCATGGAACGCCTGCTCGCGCATCTGCGTGAGCTTGCTGAAATTGCCGGCCTGCAGCATGCGCTTCGCGAGCTCGTTCGATACGTCGGCGGTTTCCTTGACCTGCTTGTAGTACTTGACCAGTTCCTGCGCCGAGACCGCATCGAAGTACGCGCGGCGCACGTCGGCGGACAGACCCACGGCGTCCGATGCCGCCTGGTATTGAGCCTGCTCGAACCGCCGCTGGCCGAGCTCCGAGGCGACCGGCATCGTGAGAAGTCCGAGCACGTTGAACAGCACGGCCCGGTCGATTTCGACGTCGCCCCCGCCCGAGAGGCGGCCGAAACTGAATACCGGATTGGGAAGCCGGCCGGCGCGGACGAAGTCAGCCTCGCTGATACCCATCTCGCCGAACTTCGCTTGCAGCCCCCGGTTGTTCAGCAGTGCGATTTCGACAGCAGCATCGGCCGTGAGCGGTTGCCTGAGGCGTTCTGCGACCCGGTCCTGGGCGGCGCGGCGGTCGCTGTCCGTGCGCTGCATGGCGACGGCTTGACCGGTCCGTTCCTTCGTGAGATCGGAGACCTTGTCGAAGCCGCCGTCCTCTGAAAACGAAGCGCAGCCTGCCAGGAGCGCGGATGTGGCTGTGGCCAGCCAGAAGGTTTTGTTCTTCACTTCCGAAGCAATCTGAATCGCCGACACTCGTCGGCCGATGCCCATGCGTGTGCACGAGCGCCATCAGGCCTCACGGGGAGGCCTCAATGGGTCAGATGCTTCGGGGTGGACGCTCCTGGCCGTCCGAAAGGAATTCAGCGGCCGGCACAGGGTGGGAAGGGAATCGTGCTGCCGCCGGCGGGGCCTGAGGCAGCGTGAAGGTTGCGGCAATCGGCGCAGTTGCGGAGCAGCAGGAAGCGCAGGCGCTGCATTTGTCGCTGACATCGTGCGCGTGGCTGGAGGCGTGGTCGTGCTCCGCGTGGGAGTGAAACGCGCTCTGGCTGCCGGAGTCGGCATGGTCGTGAAGGCCGGCAGAGACAACTGGCGCGTGAAGTTGTCCCGATTCGGCCGCGCAGAGCATGGCCGCAGCCATTGCACCCCGCATCGGGAGCGCGAATGCCAGCAGGACCAGGAGCCAGACGCGAAGGGACTTCACAGCGAACAAATTCAAAAAAAGCCGAACTCTTCAGCCCGGTGAGCGGATCCTAGACCTTGCCCCCATGGGAAGGTCAACGCTTCTCGCCAAACAGAGAAAAGGGGGTTGATTCTCCCGCGATGTCGTGGTCGAGGAGATCAGCGCCACGGTGGCTGACCCGCATCGCGCCCGTCAGGGCATCTGAACGCGGATTTCGCGACTACGACCTCGTCACCTCCGAGCGCGACATGCCCGGCGCTCATCTGCGCTGATGGCGCTGACCGCCGCCCGCGCGTTGGTCCGCGCGAGGCGGATCAGCCGAGGCGCAGCGAGCGCAAGCCGACGGTGCGGTCGACCCACACCACAACCGCGAGCGTGAGCAGGATGCTGACCGTGGACACCGCGGCCGCCGTCGGGTCGAAGTCCCAGCGCAGATAGTCGAAGAGCTGCAGCGGCAACGTGGTCATTCCGATGCCCTTGAGCAGCAGCGACATGTTGAACAGGTCGAAGGAGATCACGAAGGCGAACAGCGCGCCGGTGATGATGCCCGGCTTGATCAGCGGCAGCGTCACGCGCACGAAGGCGCGCCAGGGCGAGGCGCCGAGGCTGCGCGCGGCCTGCTCCGTGCCAGCGCATTGACTGTTTGAAAATCAAGGAGTTATGCGATCTGCGTCAATGAAGATGGACCAAATGGTCCAAAGTGGAGCGCATGGTTCAAGTGCGCGACGCCGGGTTTGGTGCGCTGGCGCTCCGGATGCGCGCGATTGGCCCGCGCCCGGCAGGAATGCGCCGGGATCGCTAGCATCGGATGTCTTCCGCGAGCCCTTGCGGCTTCTTCCGGCGCGCGGCCTCAAGTCCTGCGCCTTGCACCGATGTCTGCCATCTCCAGCACTCCCAGAACCACCAACCGGCCGATGGTCATCCTTGCCGTCATGGCCTCGATGGCCATGGTTGCGATCGAGGCGACGATCGTCGCCACCGTGATGCCGCAGATCGCCTCGCAGCTCGGCGGCCTGAGCCTCTATAGCTGGGTCTTCGCCTCGTTCCTGCTGGCGCAGACAGCGATGACGGTCGTCTTCGGCAAGCTGTCGGACATCTACGGCCGCAGGCCCGTGATTCTCGTCGGCATCGCAATTTTTCTGATCGGTTCCCTTGCGGCCGGGTTCGCCTGGTCGATGCCGGCAATGATCGCGTTCCGGCTGATCCAGGGCATCGGTGCCGGCGCGATCCAGCCGGTCTCGTTAACCATCGTCGGTGATCTCTATCCAGTGCAGGAGCGCGGCAAAGTGCAGGGCTACCTGGCGAGCGTGTGGGCAGTCTCGGCGGTGCTCGGGCCGATGCTCGGAGCGCTGATCGTCACCCGGCTATCGTGGAGCTGGATCTTCTGGATGAACGTGCCGATCGGGCTGGCCGCCGCCGGCGGCTTCTGGCTTTACTTGCGCGAAGCGCCAGTGACGCGACGAGCCTCCATAGACCTGCCCGGCGCCCTGCTGTTCACTGCCGGCATCGCCTCGCTGATGATCTGCCTGACGGAAAGCGGCCTCGGCCACACCACGGAAGCCTGGAGCTGGGCTGGCGTCTTCGTCATCGTCGCGGTGCTGTTCATTTTTCAGGAGCGCCGCGTAGCCGACCCGATGGTGTCGTTCGAGCTCTGGAGCCGACGCATCATCGCCACCGTCAACGGCTCGGCGCTGCTGACCGGCATGGCGCTGATCGGCGTCACCAGCTTCCTGCCGATGTACGTGCAGGTGGTGCTGGGGCAGTCGCCAGTGGTCGCCGGCCTGGCGCTCACGATGGTGATGCTCGGTTGGCCGATCGGTGCCACCATCGCGTCGCGCAGTTTCATGCGCGTAGGCCTCAGGCGGCTCATGCTGATCGGATCGATGCTGGTGCCGGCCGGCGCCGCGGTTTTCGCGCTCCTGCATTCGGACGGCTCGCCAACGTCCGCCGGCATCGGCTCTTTCCTCATGGGCCTCGGAATGGGCTTGCTGAGCCTGTGCTCGCTGATCCTGATTCAGGAGTCGGTCGCCATGGCGCAGCGCGGTAGCGCCACCGCCTCCAACATCTTCTCCCGAAACCTCGGCAGCGCGCTCGGTGCCACCTTTTTCGGCGCCGTCTTCAACTTCGGACTGGTCCGCCACAACGGCGGCATCTCGGTGCCAGAGGAACAGTTGCGTGACCTGCTGCAGGGCACCGCTGTTTCCGGCATCGGCGAAGCGGGCTTGCGTCTGGCTGTTGGCTCGTCGCTGCACCTGACCTTCGTGGTCATGCTGGCGATGAGCGGGGTGATCCTGGCGCTGGCGCTGCTACTGCCGCGCCAGGGCATGAGCGTGAGGGCCGTCGAGGCGCGTTGAAGCAACGCGGGTTGCGCAGGACGGCGGCGCGCATTGCGCTCGACGAATCGTGATCCACGTGGCATCGTCCACCTCGACATGCCCCTCTGCCCAATTCTTTCCACCCTTCAATGCGTGGCCCGCATGGCCGGCGCGGCCAGTGTGGCCGTAGCGATCGCCGCGTGCATGGCCTCGCCACCGCCTGCACCAGACCCGAGTGCGCTGTCATCCGCTCGCATCGCCGAAATCGTGGCGAGCCCGGATCGCAGCGACGCCGACCGCGTCAACGACAGGCGGCGCAAGCCGCAGGAGATGTTGACGTTCATCGGCGTACGTCCGGGAATGACGGCCCTCGACTTGAGCGCCGCCGGGGGCTACACGACCGAGTTGATCGCGCGCGCCGTCGGCCCAGCCGGCCGCGTCTACGGCCAAAGCCCACCGCGCCCGCCGGCGAGCAGGCCGGCGCAGCCCGAAGGTGCAGCAATGCCGATGGCGACGGGTGCCACTCCTGCCCCCAGCGGCGGACCACGACCATCGCCGGTCGCGCTGGCGGAACGCGCAAAGAATCCGAACGCGGGAAACATCGTCGCCATCGTGCGTCCCTTCGAGGACCCGGCACCACCGGATTGCGCGTCGAACTGCCTCGACCTCGTCACGCTCATGTTCAATTACCACGACTTCGGCCACATGGGGGTCGACCGCGCGGCGGTGAACCGTGCGGTGTTCGCGGCGCTGAAGCCAGGCGGAATGTATGTGATCGCAGACCATTCGGGGCGCCCAGGCACCGGCATCTCCGAATCAGGAACGCTTCATCGCATCGAGGAAGCATTCCTGCGCGCGGAAGTCGAGCAGGCTGGTTTCAAGCAGGTTGCCGAAGGCAACTTCTTGCGCAATCCCTCAGACCCACGCGACCGCAACACGCCGGATCCGCCGCAACCAAAGGACGAATTTGTACTCAAGTTCGTCAAACCCTGACGCAGGGTCGTTTCGCTGTCGTCGGACCCACCAAGCGACGTGAATTTTCATTCGACCGTCGCTCCAGATCGCTTCACGACTTCAGCCCACTTGACGCGTTCGGACAGGATGTACTTCGTGAGCTCCTCGGGTGTCGAGCCGATCGGCTTGACGCCATCCGACGCGAAGCGCTCGCGCAGCTCCTTGGATTGAAGCGCGGCCACCGAGCCGTCGTGCAGGCGCTTGACGATCTCCGGCGGCGTGCCGTGCGGGGCAAGCAGCGCATACCAGACGCCGGACTCGTAGCCCGGCACGCCGGCTTCCGCGATCGTCGGGACATCCGGCAACGCCGGCGAGCGCTGGCTCGACGACACGGCGAGAACCCTGATCTTGCCTGCCTTGATCTGCGCGCTGCCGGTCCCATAGCTCACGAACATCGCTTGCACGTTGCCTGAAAGCAGGTCGGTCAGCGCCGCGCCGCCGCCCTTGTAGGGCACGTGAACCAGATCGATCCCGGCCATCGACTTGAGCAGTTCCATCGACAGGTGCAGGCCGCTGCCGTTGCCTGTTGACGCATAGGACATGCCGCCGGGCTTCGACTTCGCAAGCTTGATGAACTCGGCCAGGTTCTTCACCGGTAGCGATGCGTTGACTGCGAGGAAATACGGGGCCGACCCCAACAGCGTGACCGGCACGAAGTCCGTGAGCGCGTCGTAGCGCAGCTTCGGATACAGGGCCTGGTTGATGGCGAGCTGCGAGGTGAGGGCGAGCACCACCGAGTACCCATCGGCCGGCGACTGAGCCACGTACTCCATGCCGATGTTGCCGCCTGCGCCGCCGCGGTTGTCGATGTAGAACGAGCCGCCGAGTTGCTTGCCCAGTTCCTGCGACAGCGGGCGGCCCACCACATCGCCACCGCCGCCGGGCGAGTAGGGCACGACGATGCGCACCGGTTTGTCCGGGTAGGGCGCGGCCATGGCCGACAGCGAAACGGCCAGCGTCGCGAGCAGCGACAGAAGTCTCTTCATGATGTTGTCTCCGGGTTCGAGGCGGTGGTTGTGGATGAAGCCGATGCGCGATCCGCGATCGCCGCGACGGCGGAATCGAGTTGCGTCTCGGCGAGCGCCAGGTGGGCGCGGCGCGATTGCGTCCATGCAAGATCGACGGCGAGTTCTTCGCGCTGCCGGGCAAGCATCCGCTCCACCTCTGCGATCTGCGGGCCACCCTTCCCCTTGCGGCCGAAGACCATGTACTCGGGGCTCGTGACTTCGGCGAAGGCTTGCGCGTCCAGTGGAAAGGCCTGCGAGGCTGCGGTCTCGTAGATGCGCGCGGCTTCGGCGTAGGGAATCTCGCGCAGGCCGAGGTGGCGCGAGCGGCCGTAGTCTGTCAGTGCCGATGCGAAGTGATGGCCGATACGAAACGGGACATCCGCGCGCTGCAGCAATGCATCGGCGATCTCCGTCGCGGTCGAATAGTCCGCTTGGACTTCGGCGAGCGCGCGTTCCTTGTCGACGACGAGGCCGCCAAGGACCTTGCGCAGGAGCTCGAAGAGCGCCAGCGCGCGTGCGCTCGGCACCGGGTCGTAGGCCCGGTAGTCGAACATGCCGCTGCGCACGTTGTGCGCCAGAAGCGATACGGCCTGCATATCGCCCAGAAGCATGCTGCTCTGCACGCGCAGTTGTTCCAGCGCGGCCGGATTGCGCTTCTGCGGCATGATGCTGCTGACCCCCACGAGTTCGCCTCGCTGCAGGGTCATCCACGGTGCCGGCGCCGCGTACTGCGCATGAAGATCCTGCGCGAACTGTCCGATCTGCACGGCCGCGATGCCGAGTGCTGCTGCCACCTCCAGGGCGGTGTCGACGGGCGCGAAATGGTTCGCGTCGTAGGCGTTCTCGACCAGGCCATCGAACCCCAGCAGCGAAGCGAGGCGGTCGCGTTCGAGCGCGAAGCTCGATGTCGCCAGCGCCGCGGAACCGAGCGGCCCTTGGTTGACGTGCGCGTACGCCGCCTGCAGGCGGGACGCGCTGCGGGTCAGCGCGCCATTCATGCCCAGCAGGTAGTGGGCGAGGGTCGTGGGTTGGGCCTGCACGCCGTGCGTGTACGCCGGCACGACGGTGCGTGTGTGCTGTTCGGCAAGAGAGAGCAGGGCCTGTCGGACGCGGACGAGGGCATCGCATTCGTCGATCAAGCCGCCTCGCAGATTCATGCGCGCGATGGTTGCCGAGATGTCCTGCCGGCTGCGGCCGCAATGCAGTCGCGAGGCATCGGCGCCCACGATGGCCAACAGCTTCGGTTCGTAGTCGAGGTAGTCGGCGGACCACTGCCGCGGACCGGCCCGCTCGGACCGGATCAGCGCGAGGATGCCCGCCGCGATACGGCTCGCGACGTCCTCAGAAACGATGCCCGCCTCGGCCAGCGCGACGATGGAAGCCTTGTTGATCTGGTCGAGGTACTCGACCGAGCGCCCGCCGCCGCGGAAATTCGCGTTCACGTCATGGGGCTCGGCTGTTGGTTGCGCGTTTTTCATGGGAGGAATGCCTTGATGACCGAGATTCTTGGCGTCGAAGACCATTGTGTAAAATGAATATTTAGGCCGCCTTCATTGCCTTGAAGGAATACTGGAGAAGCATTGCCGATCACCTTCCAGCAACTCCAATGCGTGCGCCAGGTGGTCGACAGCGGCTTCAGCGTGTCGCGCGCGGCCGAATCGCTGCACACGACGCAGCCTGGCGTCAGCAAGATGATTCGTGCGCTCGAAAAGGAGATCGGCGTCGAGCTCTTCGTGCGGTCCGGCAACCGCCTGACGGCACTGACCGAGCCCGGCAAGGAAGCGCTCTCGCTATGTGCGCGGGTCCTGCAGGATGCGCAGGCTCTCCGGCGCCTGAAGCAGGACCTGCCCGCCGACAGCGAAGGCACCTTGCGCGTGGGGACAACGCACATCCATGCGCGCTATTCGCTGATCGACGTCACACGCCGATTCCTTGCCTTGTATCCGCAGGTGAAGCTCGAGTTCACCGTGGGCCCGCCGTCCCAGATCCTGACGGGCCTGACGGCGGGAACGATCGACATCGGCCTGTGCACCCTGCCGGAATCGATGCCCAAGGGCGTTGTCTCGGTGAAGGCCTATGACATCGACCGGTGTCTCATCGTGCCGCCACGCCACCCCCTCTTGAAAATGAGCAAGCAGGGGAAGCTGACGATGGAGCAGATCGCGCGATGGCCCCTCATCACCTATGACTCCACCTTCACATCGGGGTCGGTGGTCCAGGGCGAATTCCGCAGGCGCGGGATCACGCCCTGGATCGTGATGCGGGCCATGGACGCCAGCATCATCAAGGCCTACGTCGCCGCCGGGGTGGGCGTTGCGGTGCTTCAGAAGATGGCGTTCAACGCTGCGCTGGACAAGGACCTGCGCGCCTTGGCAGTCGACCATCTGTTTCCTTCGTCCAGCGCGATGATCAGCCTGAGACGGGATCACCTGCTGAAGAAGTTCGCGTTCGACTTCATCCAGATGGTTGCGCCCGAATGGTCGCGGGAGGCGATCGATGCGCAGCTTCTCTAAGGATTCAGCTCCAAGGGGCGAGGCCACCGATCAACGGCAGCGGTGACGCGCTCACAAGGCGTGCGTGACCAATCTGAATTCGGGGTCATCGGGGAAAGGCTTGACCGTGAAGCCCAGCCGGCGCACGAGCTTGAGCATCTCGGCGTTCTCCGACAGGACAAGGCCCTGAATCTCTGCCAATCCCTTGTCCCGCGCCACCTCGATGATGCTTTCGAGCAGGCGTGAACCGAGGCCTTGGCCCTTGTAGTCGTCCGCCACCACCAGCGAGAACTCGCAGGTGGACCGGTCGGGGTTGCTGAAGTAGCGCGAGACGGCAACGATCCGTTCCTTGTCGGCCGCGGAACCCTCCGGTGACGCAGCGCGTTCCCGCACGACGGCGACCAGCGCCATCTCCCGGTCGTAGTCGATGAGCGTGAAGCGCGAGAGCATCGCAGGCGGAAGCTCATGGAAGCGGGAGACGAAGCGGAACCAGCGGCTCTCCGGCGAGAGCTTCTGCACCATGGCCTGAAGCATCTGCGCATCGTCCGGATGCACGGGGCGCACCGTGCAGCTCGTTCCGTCGCGCAGCGGCCATTCCCGGCGGTAGCGCGACGGGTAAGGCAGGATCGCCAGGTGCTGGTAGTCGGTCCCTACGCCGCCGATGGGCGACCGAGCGCGGCCGATCACGACCCGGGCATCGACGGCGACACAGCCCGACTCATCCACGATGATGGGATTGATGTCCATCTCGCGCAGCTCGGGCAGCTCGCAGACCATCTCGGACACGCGCAGCAGCACATGTTCGAGAGCCTCCACGTCGGCCGCACCCGCGCCTCGCCATGCGTCCAGCGTCTCGGCCACGCGGGAGCGCTCGATCAGGCTGCGTGCCAGGAACTGGTTCAGCGGCGGCAATTCCATCGCGCGGTCGTCCATCAGCTCGATCATGGTGCCGCCAGCGCCGAAGACGATGACGGGACCGAAGGGATCGTCCGTCACCACCCCGACATGGACCTCGCGGCCGCGCCTGGCGCGCACCATGGGTTGGACCGTCACCCCATTGATGCGCGCGCCGGGATCGAGCTGCGACACCCGTTCCACGATGCTCAGGTAGGTGTCGCGCGCACCCGCCGCATTCATGACATTGAGCGCCACGCCGTCGACGTCCGACTTGTGGGCGACGTCCGGCGAATCGATCTTGAGGGCGACGGGGAACCCGAGCTGGGTCGCGATCATCATCGCCTCGTTGGCACTGCGCGCGAGCAGCGTGCGCGTGATCGGAATGTGAAAGGAGGACAGCAGCGCCTTCGATTCCATCTCGGTCAGGACCTGGCGGCGCTCCGACAGCACGCTCTCGATCAGCAGCCGCGCGCCTTCGACGTCGGGCTTGGCCAGGGCCGAGAGCGGTGGCGGCGTCTGCTGCAGCAGTTGCTGGTTGCGGTAGAAGGTCGCGATGTTGCCGAAGGCGCCGACGGCTGCCTCGGGTGTCCGGAAGCTCGGGATGCCTGCCTGTGCCAGCACCGTCCTGCCGGCCGACACGGACGCGTCGCCCATCCAGCAGGCCAGCAGGGGCTTGCTCATCGGACGGGGGAGCGCGGCCAGCGCCTGTGCAACAGCCACCGGCTCGCATCCTGTTTTCGGCGAGAAGATCACCAGCACGCCTGCGATCTCCGGGTCTTCCGAGGCTGCGTCGATCGCTGCGCGGAAATCCGCCGGCTGCGCTTCCTCGGACAGATCGATCACATCGGCAAGGGAGGCATTCGCGGGGAGCTTGGGCTGGAGCCGCAGCCGCGAAGCCGCCGACAGCTTGCCCAGCTGCAGGCCGATTTCGTTGACCCAGTCCGCCGCGAGCACGCCGGGGCCGCCGCCGTTGGAGACGATCGCCAGGCGCCGGCCGACCGGCCGGTAACGCGAAGCCAGGCACTTGGCCGCCGAGAAGAGTTCGACGAAGGACCGCACCCGGACGGCGCCGGCCCGCCGCAGCGCGGCATCGAACACTTCGTCGCTGCCGACGATCGACGCGCTGTGCGTATGGGCTGCCTCGTTGCCGGCAGGCTTGCGGCCGGCCTTCAGCACGATCACCGGCTTGGCGTGGGAAGCCGAGCGAAGTGCACTCATGAAGTGGCGCGCATTCGAGATGCCTTCGAGGTGGACGATGATGCTGTGGCTGGCGGCATCGTCCGCGAAGAAATCGAGCACCTGGGCGATGTCGACGCAGGTGTGCGGCCCCAGCGAAACCACGCTGGAGAAGCCGACCTCGTTCTGTCGCGCCCAGTCGAGCATCGACGCGGTCAGGGCGCCCGACTGGGCGGCCAGCGCCAGCGGTCCTTGCTTGGCGAGGGGGCCGGCAACGCTGGCGTCGAGCTGCAGTGAAGGCCGCTGGAAGCCGGCCGAATTGGGCCCGAGCAGCTGGATGCCGTCGCGCCGCGCGATCCGGCGCAGCGAGGCGGCCTGTTCCGCGCCCACGCCCGCCGAGATGACCAGCGCCGCGCGGCAGCGAATGCGGCCGGCGACTTCGAGGGCGGCCTCGATTTCGGCGGCAGGCAGCGCGATGATCGCGAGATCGGCCCGGGTCTGCGCCAGGTCGGCCAGCGTGCCGGATGTATCGATGTCGAGGAAATGCAGCGTGCCGGAAAACCGGGTGGCGGTCAGTGCTTTGCGCAGGGCCTGGGACGGGCTGCCCGGCGCGGCTTTTCCGGCGGGACTGGCGAAAACCACGATCGATTGCGGCGCGAGCAACGGTGCCAGGTAGTGCTTGTCCATACGCTGTAGTCTGCACCCATCAGGACCCTGCACGCTGCAACCAGCGCGGCCCAGCATCGTCAGAGACTTGATCTGGCGCAAGTCAACCTGCTCACGGGTGGCGAACATTGGCGAATCCAGACATTCGCCCGGAGGGCACCATGAAGAATCTTCTCCACGTCGGCGCAGCCATGCGGATGGCGCTGCAATGAAGGCGTTCATATTCATTGCCGCGACCTTCATCGCGACCCTGATCCTGGTCGCCGCCGGATTGGAGGAGGCGCCTCAGGGGCCCCGTGTCGGATGGTTCGGGGTGTCCCAGCAGCCATGAGATCCCGGCGCTGCGGGCCTTGGCCGCAGCATCGGTGCTGCCGGCGGAGGTGACGGAACGGTAAAAACCCGAAGCGACAAGGCCGGCCGGAGTGAGTTCAATGCGCAGAACGACAACTGACCCGCCGCGCGGGAGAGGAGATGGCGATGTTGGCTCACCGAGTGCTCCGGATCATCTGGCCGGCCTTCCTGGCCGCCTGCATGCTCGAACTGCTGGTGTTCGCGTTCGTGGACCCGATGGAGCTGCAGTGGGCGAACGATGCGCTCGGCGGGTCGCGTCAGGCGGTGTACGCCGCCGCCTTCTTCGCCTTCTGGGTGGTCAGCGCGGGCGCCTGCTTCCTCGCGACGCTCCTGCACCCCAAGCCCGACGAGGTCAACGGCGCGGGCGAAGGCCGCCTCACCGCCTAGCCAGCCGGACGAGAGATCGTTCCGCAGAAGACGGTTCGGGCGCGCGGCGTGCGCCGGTCTCGACCGCGGCCCACCATGCGTCGAAGAGACACCGACGTCTTGCACGCGATGGATGGGCGACATCTCCCGGGCGGTCTCGGCATCCAACCGCAGGCGATCGTTGAGCGTGGTGTCGCGCAGCGGCGCCAGGTCGTAGATGCCGCTGATGGCCCAGACCCCGCGAACGCGGCCCGGCTGTACTCATCTTCTTGGAGGGCGAACGAGTCCTGACATGCCGGAGCAGGTCGCGGCAGACTGCTCCCACTGAAACACAAGGACATCAGATGACTTTGGCAATGAGTTGGGACGAATGGGCCGCGCACGATGCGCTGGGCCTGGCCGAGAGAGTGCGCAAGGGCGAGGTGAGCAGCGCCGAACTGGCACGCCAGGCGGCGGCCGGCATCGAGATGACCAATCCGGCGCTCAGCGCCGTGGTCGAAGTGTTCGAGGACGTGGTGGCCGACCCCCTCAAGGACGGGCTGAACCCACAAGGCCCCTTCGCGGGCGTGCCCTTCCTGATGAAGGACCTGGGCCCCACGCTCAAGGGCCGGCTGCAGGAGCAGGGCTCGCTCTTCATGCGCGGCAATCGTCCCACCGAGGACGCGTGGCTCACGCAGCAGATGCGCCGCGCGGGCCTGAACCTGATGGGCCGCACCACCACACCGGAGTTCGGCGTCTGCAGCTCGGCCGAGAACCCGGCCCTCTACGTCACCCGCAACCCGTGGAATACCGACTACACCACCTGCGGGTCTTCCGCCGGAACGGCGGCCATGGTGGCGGCCGGCGTGGTGCCCATGTCGCATGCCACCGATGGCGGCGGCTCGATCCGCATCCCGGCCGGCTTCAACGGCAACATCGGCCTCAAGCCCTCGCGCGGCGTGTTCTCGATCGGGCCCAAGCTGTCCGACATCACCGGCTACGTGTCCATACAAGGCTGCCACAGCCGCACGGTGCGCGACACCGCGGCCTTCGTCGATGCCTGCCGCGGCGGCGCGCCGGGCGAGTTCATGCCCTACTGGACGGCGCCCGAGCCCTACGGCGAGCTGATCCGCAAGGACCCGCGGCCGCTGCGCATCGCGCTCTCGCACGAATGGGGCGACTACCGCGCCACGCCGCACATCGCCGCCGAGCTCGAGAAGGCCGGCCGCTTCCTCGAAGGGCTGGGCCACCGTGTGGCGTGGGCGCTGCCGCAGGCCGACCTGCGCGCGGCCTTCCGTGCGCAGACCACCTGCTACATCAGCAACTTCGCCCAGGTCATCAACGGCCTCTTGGCCTCGCGCGGCCTCGAACGGCCGCCGGCCGAGCTGATCGAGCCGATCAACATCCGCATCTGGGAGGCGGGCAAGGACCTCTCGTACGCCGAGCGCTACCAGATGCAGGCAGTGTTCAACAGCACCGCCCGCGCCTTCGGCGCCTTCTTCGAGGACTGGGACATCATCCTCACGCCGATCACCGCGCTGCCCACGCCGCGCGTCGGAACCACCGAGTACCTCACCACCAGCGACAACCCCGACGTGCTGGACTGGTTCGAAAACCTCTGGAAGTTCTTCGCCTACACCCCGCTGTCGAACCTGTGCGGCATCCCCGCGATCTCGCTGCCGATGGCGCAGCAGGAAAACGGGCTGCCCTTCGGCATCCACGCGCAGGCGAAGCAGGCGAACGACGGCCTGCTGCTGCAGCTCGCGGCGCAGATCGAGCGTGCACTGGGCGGGCGCTGGAACGACGGCCGCCGTCCCGGCGTGCACGTCACGGCGGCCTGAAGCTCACAGCTCCTGGTGGGAGACCTGCAGGGCTTCCAGGAAGGTGGCGGCCAACCGCGAGGCGGAGGACGAGCGCCGCGAGATCGCGACGAACCGAACCTCGTACATGCATGCCGGATACGCAATGCGCCGGATCAGCCCCGCGTTCTCGAAACCCTCGGCGTAGTGGTCCGGAAGGAAGCCGAGGTAGCACCCCGACAGGATCAGCGAGACGATCGCCTCCTGATCGCTCGCGACGGCCTTGCGCTGCAGGTGGAAGCGATGCGTCGCCTCCATGTTCGGCGAGTGGAAGGCCAGGCCCGCGTAGTCGTACTCCCGGAGGTCCTCCGCAGGCAGCTCGGCGGATGCGCCGTACAGCGGGTGTTGTCGTCCGCAGTAGAGGTACATCGACTCGCCGAAGAGGTCGACGTATTCGAGGCTGTCGGAGCGCCGGTGATCGGGCACGATGCCGACGTGGAGCCGGCCGTCGATCACGCCGGATTCGATGTCCTGCAGCGTGCCCACCGAGGCGTCGATCAACACGTCCGGCGCCTGTCTGCGGAAGTGCCGGATCGCCTCGCTGATGCGCGCCTCTGGATTGGTCGAGGTCTTGTCGAACAGACCGACCGATAGCGTGCCGACCAGTTCGGCATGCATGTCGTGCACCCCGCTGCGGAATGACTCCATCGCGCCCAGCAGCTGCAGGGCCGATTCGTGGATCCGCTGGCCGTCCGGCGTCAGCGCAAAGCCGGCGCGGCCCCGGCGGCACAGCACGAGCCCGAGCCGCTCCTCGAGCTCCTTGATGTGCCGGCTGATGGTCGAACGGCCGATGTTGAGTTCGAGTTCGGCAGCGGCGAGACCCCCGCACGCCACGACCGTCTTGAAGATGCGCAGGAGCCGGATGTCGATGTCGCTGACCTGCCCCAGGAGCGCTTTCTTGACCATGAATAAGTTTCAGTTCTTTGAACGTGAACTGGCAATGAAGGCAGTTTACTGAAACCGAAGGGCTCTCCAGAATTTGCCGCTCCATCTTTTCCCCCGAGCAAACCCATGGACCTCAGCGACCTCCCGCGCAACGTCGTCAGCGAGCAGCAGCTCAATGCCTACTGGATGCCCTTCACCGGCAATCGGCAGTTCAAGAAGGATCCGCGGCTTCTCGTCGAAGCCGACGGCTGCTACTACCGCGACGCACGCGGCCGCCGTGTGTTCGATGGCCTGTCGGGACTCTGGACCTGTGGCCTGGGGCATCGGCGCGCGGAGATCGTGCAGGCGGTGAGCCATCAGGTGGCCGAGATGGACTATGCGCCGCCGTTCCAGTTCGGCCATCCCCTGGCCTTCCGGCTGGCCGAGCAGATCGTCTCGAAGATGCCCGTGGGGCTCGATCATGTGTTCTTCGTCGGCTCGGGTTCGGAAGCGGCCGACACCTCGCTCAAGCTGGCCCGTGCCTACTGGCGCGCCAAGGGCCAGGCCGGCAAGACGCGACTGATCGGCCGCGAGAAGGGCTACCACGGCGTGAACTTCGGCGGCATCTCGGTGGGCGGCATCGCCGGCAATCGCAAGACCTTCGGGCAGGGCGTCGAAGCCGACCACCTGCCCCACACGCAGCCGGCGCCGGGCACCTTCGCGAAGGGCATGCCGGCCGAGGGCGGCGAGGCGCTGGCCGACCGCCTGCTGGACCTGATCGCGCTGCACGACGCCTCGAACATCGCGGCCGTGATCGTCGAGCCCTTCTCGGGCTCGGCGGGCGTGGTGATCCCGCCGGTGGGCTACCTCAAGCGCCTGCGCGAGATCTGCACGCAGAACAACATCCTCCTGATCTTCGACGAGGTCATCACCGGCTTCGGACGCGCCGGCGCGTGGTCCGGCGCGGAGGCCTTCGGCGTGACGCCGGACATCCTCAACTTCGCCAAGCAGGTGACCAACGGCGTGATCCCGATGGGCGGCATCGTGGCGAGCAAGGAGATCCACGACACCTTCATGGCCGCGGGCGGCGACGACTACGCGATCGAGTTTCCGCACGGCTACACCTATTCCGCGCACCCGGTGGCCTGTGCGGCGGGGCTCGCGACGCTTGACGTCCTCGAGAAGGAACAGATGCCGGCGCGGGTGCGCGAGCTGGCGCCGTACTTCGAGTCCGCGGTGCATCAGCTCAGGGGTTCGAAGCACGTGCGGGATATCCGCAACTTCGGTCTCGCGGCTGGCCTGACGATCGACCCCCTGCCGGGCGAACCCGCACGGCGGCCGTTCGAGATCGCGATGCGCTGCTGGGAGAAGGGCTTCTACGTGCGCTTCGGCGGGGACACGATCCAGCTCGCGCCGCCCTTCGTCAGCACCCGATCGCAGATCGATGCGCTGGTCAATGCCCTGGGAGAAGCGCTGAACGAGCAGCGCTGACCCCATCCGACTTTCATTCGACCGATCTCGAGAATTCCACTCATGAAGAACACCATCGCCGCCATCGACCACTACATCCAGGGCCGCGTCGTGGCCAATAGCTCCGGCCGCACGCAGGACGTTTTCAATCCCGCGACCGGTGCGATCACCGGCCGTACCGGCCTCGCTGCAGCCGACCAGGTGAATGCCGCCGTGGCTGCCGCGCAAGCCGCGTTTCCCGCCTGGGCCGACACGCCGCCGATCCGCCGGGCGCGCGTGATGTTCAAGTTCCTCGAGCTGCTCAACAAGCACCGCGACGAGCTCGCGCACCTGATCACCGCCGAGCACGGCAAGGTCTTCACCGATGCGCAGGGCGAAGTCACGCGCGGCATCGACAT
>NZ_FNRO01000047.1 GCF_900107745.1 Variovorax sp. YR216
TGCTTGCGCAGCAGCGTGTTCGTGTACGTGTTGCGGTCATACGCATAAACCACGCCCGGCGACGCGCACACCAGGTTCGCGCCGCTGTCCCACTGGGTGCGCTCGCGCTGGTAGTCGCTTCCGCCGGCTTCCACGACGCGCATCTTCTTGAGGCCCAGCGCCTCGGTCACCACGTCGACGAAGGGCTTCTTCTCGTTGCGTAGCTCGACCCCGCTCGCGTGCTCGCTGGGGTAGTACGAGAAGGTGCTGGTCTTGTTCATGAAGTCCGGCGCAAGCAGGACGCAGTCGCGATCGGCGAAGGTGAAGACCGTGTCCAGGTGCATCGCCGCACGGATCTTGGGCATCGCCGCGACGATCACGCGCTTCGCCGCGCCCTTCTTGAAGAGCGTGGCGGCCAGCTGGCTGATCGCCTGCCGCGAGGTGCGCTCGCTCATGCCGATGAGCACGACGCCCTTTCCGATCGGCATCACGTCGCCGCCCTCCAGCGTGGCCAGGCCGTGGTCCTGCGTCGGATCGCCCCACCACACGTTGACCTTGCCGGCGAAGTCGGGATGGAACTTGTAGATCGAGGTGGTGAGGATGGTTTCCTCGTGCCGCGCGGGCCAGTAGAGCGGGTTGAGCGTCACGCCGCCATAGATCCAGCAGGTGGTGTCGCGGGTGTAGAGCGTGTTGGGCAGCGGCGGCAGCAGGTACTCGGTGCCGCCGGCGGCTTCCTTGGCGACCTTGAGCGCCTCGCCGCCATGGGCCTCGGGAAAGTCATGGGTGGAGAGGCCGCCGATCAGCGTCTCGGCCAGCTCGCGGTTGCTCAGGCCTTCGAGGTAGCTGCGCAGTTCGTCGATGAAGCCCAGGCCCACCTGGTTGGGCACCACCTGGTTGTCGAGGATCCACTTCTTGCCCTCGGGAACCGCGACCGTCTCGGCCAGCAGGTTGTGCATCTCCAGGACTTCCACGCCGCGGTCGCGCATCTTGGTGACGAAGTCGAAGTGATCGCGCTTGGCGTTCTCCACCCACAGCACGTCGTCGAAGAGCAGCTCGTCGCAATTGCTCGGGGTCAGTCGCTGATGCGCACGGCCGGGCGCGCACACCATGACCTTGCGCAGCTGCCCGACTTCGGAGTGAACGCCGAGGGCTGGGGTCTTCGTGTCGCTCGCCGCACTCGCCGCACTGGATTTGGCCATGTATGTCTCCTGTCAGATGGTGATGGCGCCCGTTGCCAGGCTGTAGATGCCGACGACCGCGCCGA
>NZ_FNRO01000027.1 GCF_900107745.1 Variovorax sp. YR216
ATGTGGTCGGCTTCGTCGCCGGACAGACCAAGGCGTCGCCCAACGCGGTGTTCGCGGGCAGCGTGCCCTACCTGATGCTGGCGGGCAATCTGGTGTCGGGCTGGCAGCTTGCACGCTCGCTGCTGGTGGCCGAAGACCTCGTGAAGGCGGGCACCGACGTGCCTTTCATGAAGGCCAAGATCGCGACGGCGCGCTTCTACGCCGAGCACATCCTGAACAAGGCCCCCGGCCTGCGCGACAGCATCGTCGATGGCGCGGACAGCGTGACCGCGCTGGCGCTCGATGCCTTCTAAGCCTGGCAAGTTCTCGGCTGCGTGATCGAGACGTCCGCTCTGCGCAGAAAGGCGGGGCTGATGGCCGGATCTGAGACGAGATCCGCTTTGCGCCGGTGACCCGCCGGAGAGCAGTCGAGGTCGATGGACTGAGTTGGGCCCGGAATTGCTGTCGAACGGCAGACCGGGGAATGCCGTTCTGCAGCGATTGCGGTTCTCCCCCTCTTTGAGCGCGGACGACTGCATGTCGCCGCTTTCCGGCCATTCCGGGTGCCGCACTGGCACTTCCTCAGTGGAGGGCTTCCTGCAGCGAGGTGGTGGAATCCAGCATGGGTTAACTGGGCGGCTGCGCTTTCATCCGAGCACCGACGTTGCGGCGCGCGGCTGCTTGGGGGAAGCGGACAAGGGCGCTGGCGCGCCGGTCGTGCTCACTGAAAAGTAGGTGAAGGTGAGGCCTTCTACTGAACTTTTACTGAACTAAAGGTTGACTAACTGAAAACTTCAAAGATTCCCTACAGTGCGGAGCGCGCGCTCAATCAGCGCCACGCGTTGCCGACCTGGATGTACCAGGTGCCGCTTTCCGGACCCTTGGCGTAGTCCATCCCGACCCACAGGCCGAGCCGTCTGGCGATCAGGTAGCGCAAGCCCACGCCCCGGCTCACTGCGGTCGTCGCGTCGCTGAAGTCCGTCGACTTGCCCCACGCGCGCCCGGCGCCCATGAAGCCGACCGCCGCCCAGCGCGGCGTGAACGACCAGCGCAGTTCGGTCTCCACCACTGCGGTGTGGTCGTCCTGGTAGCGCGCGGCAGGAATGCCGCGCATGTCGATGAAGGGCAGCATGTAGAAGGGCACCCGGCCGCTCACGCTGCGGCCGTCGAGCCGGCCGGCGAGCACCAGGCTCCTGTCGAGCGGCAGGTAGGCGAACACGTGCGCGCGGTAACTCTGGAAGCGCGTGTTGCTGCCCCAGTCGGGGTCGTAGAAGGTCGCGTCGATCGCGCCGGTCCAGCCCTTCGAAGGCGTGAAGATGTTGTCGCGCGAGTCGTGCTCCAGCGTGAGCCCGAGCCCGGAGGATCGGCGTGTGGTCTGATCCGGCGAGAGGCCCGAGCGCGGGTCCTGGCTGAGATCGAGCTTGCTGTTGAGATCGAGGAAGATCCAGCGCGCGCCGAGCCAGTTGTCGCTCTCGCCGATGCGCCGGAGCACCTGCTGCAGCGACATCCAGCCGTCGAGCGAATAGTTGATGCTGTTCGCGCCGCCACCGAGCCCGCTGCCGCCGATGCCGTAGAAGGCCAGGTTGACGTCCGCGCGCCCCACGCCGCCGCGCCAGCGCCAGCGGTCATCCAGGAAGGTCATCATGCCGCCGGCGAAGGCGGCCTTGGTGCCGTTCTCGGTTGCGGCCCCGCCGACCACGAAGATGTCCGGTGGCGTCATGTGCCCGGTCTCCTTGGCGCGCTCGGCGCTCTCGCCGAGTGAATTGCGCACGAACAGCAGCGCCACGCCGCCGCCGTAGCCGACCGCTGGCTCGGTGATGACGATCGGCACCGGCAGGAAGCCCTTGCGCTCGATCATCCAGTCCGAGATGTCGAGGTGGCCGTCCTGCTGGTCGATGAAGCCTTCCATGAAGGCACGCGCCGGCTGGGACAGGGTGCCGGCAGCAAGCAACAGAACGAGGGCATTTCTGCAGCGTGCGGCGAAGCGGCCGACCATGGAGCGCGTTCCTTTCGGGGCTTTGGCGGGGAGTCCGCAAGCTCAACGTACTGGATCGTCCGGAGGTGGTCTATGGCACTTTGGTGCATGGAGGAGGTGTGCCGCGGGCGCGCTTTCAACTTGAAACAAGTCGGTGCGGCTCGCCATGGTTTGATCCATCCACGGCATGGCCGACCGCACAGGAAGTGCGCGCGCCTGCCGGGTATCACCAGCCGTCGTGGGGAGCCATGTCGACTTCGGCCCATTCGGACCCGCCCGCGTTTTCGGTGCCCTGCAAGCACTGTGCGGCGTTGCTGCATCCGCAGGAGAGGATCTGCCCCTTCTGCAGCTATGACCAGGGCGCGCCCACCGAGGAGGTGGACGGCCTGCATGCCCTCTCGGAGTTCGAGAGCCCCGACACGCTGCCGCCGCTGGACGACGACCAGACGCTGATCATGCCCAGGCGCACGCGGCAGAAGGCGGCGGCGGGACGCGCCGTCGTCGCGGCCCCTGCGGCGCCGATCGCCCTGCGCGCCGGCCGGCCTGCCTACACCGCCCCCGACACCTTATGGCAGAAGGAGGAGCCCGCGCGTTCACGCCCGATGCGGTGGATCGGCGGACTGGCCGTCAGCCTCGTGGCGGCGATGGTGCTGTTCGCGCTCACGCTCGCGCTCGACTACTTCTACTTCGACAAGCGCACCGAGCCCGGCAAGGCCCGCGCCTTTCAGTCAGACATCGCGCAGGTGCGCGCGGCCCTCGGCCGCGGCGACCTGAGCGCTGCCGAACGCACGCTCGACTCGCTCGACGCCGACTATTCGGACAACCCGACCCTGCAGCCCCTGCGCGAGGAACTCGACCGGCGCCTGCAGGAGCAGGAAACCCGGCGCGAGCAGCTTCGCGATGCCGCGAAGAGGGCGTCGCAGGCACTCGGCGTGCCGGAGCCCCGCGAACCGCCGACGGCGGGCGCGACGACGCCAGCACAGGTTCCCGCGCCGGCGACGCCGGTCGCCACGACACCGCCATCCGCGGCGCCGGCCGCGGCCAGGCGCAGTGCGCCCGCGCAGGCGAAGGACGCGCAATGCAATGAAGCGCTCGCCGCGCTGTCGCTGTGTTCGACGGAGGCACGCAAGGCGCCGTGAGGCGCCGTTGCAGCGCAATCGATCATCAACCCCGAAGGAGCCGACATGCCACTCAGATCCATACTGACCGGGCTGATCCTGATTGCCCTTCTGCCGTTTGCCGGCGCGCAACCCAGGGCGCAGTACAAGATCGTCACCGCGTCGAAGGCCGGCACCTACATCCAGATCGGCCGGGACCTTGCCAAGTACGTTGCCGAGCCGGCGGGCATCGAGCTCGAGGTGCTGGAGTCCAAGGGTTCGGCCGAGAACATCTCGCGCATGCGCTTCGAGCCCGGCGTGAAGCTTGCGCTGGTGCAGTCCGACGTGTATCAGGCCTTCCTCGACGAGGCGAAGACCGGCAATCCCGATGCGGGCAACATCATCCGGCCGCTGCGGCTGATCATGCCGCTCTATGACGAGGAGATCTATTTCGTCGCGCGCGCCGATTCGCCACTCGACTACATCCACGAGATCAGGAACAAGAAGATCGGCGTCGGCCCCATCGGCAGCGGCACCGCACTGACCTCGCGCACGCTCTACCAGATGATGTTCGACGAGGCTATTCCCGCTGCCAGCGCGCAGTACCTCACCAACGAGGAGGCGCTCGCGCAGCTCACCGTCGAGAAGAGCATCGATGTCGCGATCATCGTCGCCGGGCAGCCCGCGAAGTTGTTCTCCGACATGAAGCCCGAGGCGCGCAAGTACATCAAGATTCTCAAGCTCGATGAGAAGGCCGTGGAATCGGCCCGCGCGATGAAGACCTACTTCCCCGCGACGATCCGCACCTCGAGCTACCCCAGCTGGCTCACCGAGGACGTGCCGACGCTGACGGTGAAGGCCTACCTCGTCACCTACGACTACGGGCTGCAGTCGACGGTCGGCAATCTGGTGCGGTTCGCCGATTCGCTGTGCACGAACTTCGACAAGCTGCAGGCCAACGGCCATCCGAAGTGGAAGCAGGTGCGCCTCGAACTGCCGCCGCTGCGGCAGGGCTGGCGCTACTACGGGCCGATGGAGAAGCGGCTGCGCACCTGCATCGCAAGCCAGGCCGCCGCGCCGTCGTACACCTCCAGCCCACCACCCAGGACGCGTCCCTGTACCGAACAGGAGATGGTGCTCGGCATCTGCAAGCGGTAGGCTCTCGTCTTCACAAACGGGAGATGACGACAGATGGAAAGCACGGAAACCCACTTCCAACTTACCGCAAGCGACGCACAGCCGATCGAGGCTCACTGTTGGCAAGGGACGGACCCATCGCGTGAGCGCGCCGTCGTGCAGATCGCGCATGGCATGGGCGAGCATTCGCTTCGGTACAGGCCGCTGGCCGACGCGCTGACGCGGGCCGGCTGCGCGGTGTATGCCAACGAGCATCGCGGCCACGGCAGGCTGGCGCAGTCACGCGGAGAGCTGGGCGATTTCGGCACGCGCGGTTTCGCGGGCCTGGTCGACGACATGGCCGTGCTGAGCCGCCATGCGCGCGGCAGGCATCCGGGCCTGCCGTTGATCCTGTTGGGGCACAGCATGGGATCGTTCGCGACGCAGTACTACCTCCTGAAGTACAGCGAGATGCTGGCCGGCGCCGTGCTCTCCGGCACTGCTGCGCTGGACCTGCTGGGCGCGGCACTGCAATCCGGCTTCCGTCTTGAAGACATGAACGCCGCGCTGCCCGAAGTGCGGACGCCTTTCGACTGGCTGAGCCGCGACCCGGCGCAGGTCGATGCCTATGTCGACGACCCGCTGTGCGGCTTCACTGTCACGCCCGAGGGCATGGGCTCGATGTTCGCGAACGTCACCGATCTCACGCCGGCCGTCATGCGTGAGCACATTCGTCCCGAGCTGCCGCTCTATCTGTTCATCGGCGACCAGGATCCGGTGAGCCACAAGGGCGAGTGGTTCTATCCGCTCGTGCGACGCTATCGCGAGGCCGGCCTGCGCGACGTGTCGGCCCACGTCTTTGGCGGCGCGCGCCACGAGACGCTGAACGAGACCAACCGCGAGGAAGTCGTCGCCGTGCTCCTCGCGTGGATCGACAGGGTCGTGGGCAGCGCCTAAGTGGGCGCCGGCCCGGCGACCGCGTGCACTTCGACCGGCGCCGACTTTCCCCTGAACTGCGCCGGGCCGAGCGCCTCGACCTCGATGCGGCCCTCGATCTCGGCGCACGTCGCGGGGTCGATCAGGATCCAGCGCTTGGCGAGCTTCGTGTGCTCCTCCAGCCGCGCCGCGAGGTTCACCGTGTCGCCGATGCAGGTGTAGGTGGCCCGCTGATGCGTGCCGGTGTAGCCGGCGACCACTTCGCCGGTGGCAATGCCCACGCCGATGCGCAGCGCGGTCTTCTTCGCGGCAACGCGCTCCACGTTCAGCAACTCGATCATCTCCATCATGTCGAGCGCCGCGTACACGGCAGCCGCGCTGTGGTCCGGGAGCGGCAGCGGCGCGCCGAAGATCGCCATCAGCCCGTCGCCGATCATCTGGTTCACCACGCCGCCATGGCCGTTGATGGCATCGAACATCAGCGTGTAGTAGGTGTTGAGCAGCTCGATCGTCTCTTCCGGCGGTTGTGATTCGACCAGCGCGGTGAAGCCGCGGATGTCGCAGAACATCACCGTCGCATGCACCCGCCGGCCGCCGAGCGCGAAGCCGGACTGCTGCAGGTCCTGCGCGACTTCGGAGGTTGCGAAGCGCCGCACCATTTCCTTCTGCTGATCGCGCAGCCGCTTCTTCTCGAGGCTCGAATCGATGCGCGCCTTGAGCAGCACCGGATTGACGGGCTTGTGCAGGTAGTCCTCGGCGCCCAGTTCGATGCAGCGCGCAATGTTCGACACGCCTTCGAGCGAGGACGTGACGATCACCGGCAGGTCGCGCAGCTTGGGGTCGTCGCTGAGCTGCTCCAGCACCTGGAAGCCGTTCATCTCGGGCATTTCCATGTCGAGCAGCATCAGGTCGAAGGGGGCGCGGCGCAGGAATTCGAGCGCCACCCGTCCGTTCTCGGCGCATTCGACGGTGTGGCCCTGCAGTTCAAGGCTGCGTGTCATCAGCAGGCGATTGACCTTGTTGTCGTCCGTCACCAGCAGGCGGGCGGGCGCATGGCGGGGTTCACCCATGACAAAGCTCCGTGAGCGCCGCGGCGACGCGCGCGTATTCCTGTGCCAGTGCTTCCAATGGCGCGGGCGAGCGGTCCGCGGGCATGCCGCCGAGTTCCTGCTCCCGCGCCATCGCGCCGAGCGTGCGCGCGCCGAACGTCAGGCTGTTCGATTTCAGCGAATGTGCCGCCCGGCGGTAGTCGTCGGCATTGCCGCCCGCGAGCGCCTCGCGAAGCTCCTGCAGCATCGCCGGCGCTTCTTCCATGAAGGTCTGCACCAGTTCATTGACGAAATCGGCGCCCGCAGTCTCTTGCAGTTCTGCAAAGGTCGCGGGGTCGATGATCGGTTCGCTCATTTCAACGGTCCTTTCTGGCGGGCACGCTATTCAGGGCCTCCACAAGCCGGTCGACCCGGATCGGCTTGGTGAGGTAGTCGTCCATGCCCGCGGCCATGCACATCTCTCGGTCGCCCTGCATCGCGTTCGCGGTCATCGCGACGATGCGCGGGCGCGCAGGCGCCTTGAGCATCGTGCAGATCTGGCGCGCGGCATCGAGCCCGTCGAGCTCCGGCATCTGTACATCCATCAGCACCACATCGTAGGCCTGCCGCTGCACCGATTCCACCGCCTCGATCCCGTTGGAAGCGAGATCGGCGCGATAGCCCATCTGCTGCAGCAGGCGCAGCGCGAGCTTCTGGTTGACCGCGTTGTCCTCCGCGAGAAGGATGCGCAGCGGATGCCGCGCACCCATCGAGGGGTCGATCTGCGGCTTCGGCGCTGCGGTGGGGGCAGGCCGGGCCGAGGGGTCGCGCACCAGCAGGCCGGCGAGCGTGTCGAAAAGCTGCGACTGGTGGATCGGCTTCGAGAGGTAGGCGCTGAACACCGATTCGCCATCGCCCGTCTCGCGCCGGCCCACGGAACTGAAGAGGACCAGTGGCAGCGCGGCATGCCCTGCACGGATGCGCTGCGCGAGCGTGAGTCCATCCATCTCCGGCATGTGCATGTCGACGATCGCGACGTCGAAGCGCTCGCCCGCGTCGAGCCATTGCAGCGCTTCGAGCGGCGATGCGGTCGCGCGCGAATCCATGCCCCACTTGGCCGTCTGCAGCGACAGCACGCGGCGGTTGGTCGCGTTGTCGTCGACGATGAGGAGCCGTTTGCCGGCCATCTCGGGCTGAACGCCGACGAAGTCGCGGCGGCGGCTCGGCTGTGCGCCCGCGATCGGCGCCTCGATGGTGAAGAAGAAGGTCGAGCCGGTGCCCGGCCCGGCGCTTTCGACCCACATGGTGCCACCCATGAGCTCGGCCAGCCGCTTGCTGATCGCGAGGCCCAGCCCGGTGCCGCCGTACTTGCGGGTGGTGCTCGAATCGGCCTGCGAGAAGGACTGGAAGAGCCGGCTCTTGCCTTGCTCCGACAACCCGATGCCGGTGTCGCGTACCGCGAAGGTGAGGCGCACCGCGCGATTGGGCAGGTTTTCGGCGCTGACGGACACCACCACTTCACCCCGTTCCGTGAACTTCACCGAATTGCTCAGCAGGTTGAGCAACACCTGCCGCAATCGCGCGAGATCACCGCTGACCGCATCGGGCACATCGCCTTCGAACACATAGGCGGTGTCGAGGTTCTTTTCAGTGGCGCGCGCGCTCACGAGATCGAGCGCGGTCTCCACGCAGTCCCGCAGATCGAAGGGATGCGACTCGATGTCCATCCGGCCCGCCTCGATCTTCGAGTAGTCGAGGATGTCGTTGATGATGGTCAGCAGCGCATCGCCGGATTCGCGGATCGTCGAGACGTAGTCCTGCTGCTCTGCATCGAGCTGCGTGTCGAGCAGCAGCCCGCTCATGCCGATCACCGCGTTCATCGGCGTGCGGATCTCGTGGCTCATGGTCGCGAGGAAGGCGCTCTTGGCCTCGTTCGCGGCCTCGGCGGCGGCGCGCGCCTCCTGCGCCTGCTTGAACAGTGCGGCGTTCTGGATCGCGACCACCGCCTGGTCCGCGAAGGTCTTCAGGAGCTTGATCTCCTTGTCCGCGAACGGGCCGACGGGCTGGCGCGTGACGTGGATCGAACCGATGGAGCGGCCTTCCCACATCAGCGGCGCGATCATGATCGCGTAGCTGCCGACCCTTCCCGCGATTTCGCGCATGAACTGCGGCAGGTGCGGCTCGGCCATCACGTCCGGGATGTGCATCACCTCGCCTTCGGCCATGACTTTGCTGCCCTCGGGTGCGTGTTCCGGAGCGCGTGGATAGTGCCTCTCCAGCACCTCGCGCGCGGAACCGCGATGCGCTCCAAGATGGACCAGGCCGTCGTAGCCGATCAGCGCGATGCCCATCTGCGCGCTGGAGAACAGGCGTTGGCAGCTCTCGAGGATCTTGTCGAAGACCGGCTGGGCATCCGCCATCGAGCCGCTGATGACCTGAAGCACATCGGTGGTCGCGGTCTGCTGTTCCAACGCCTCGCGCGTCTCGTTGAAGAGGCGCGCGTTCTCGATCGCGATCACCGCCTGGTCGGCGAAGGTCTGCACCAGCGAGATTTCGGCCGCAGAAAAGGGCCGCACTTCGTTGCGCAGGAGCGAGATCACGCCCATGCCCCGGCCGTCGCGCAGCATGGGCACCGCCAGCACCGTGCGAAAGCCGTTGCGCGCCTGAAGCTCGCGGACATCCGGATACTCGGCGTCGATCAGCGGAACGACATCCTCGACATGCACGCAGCGCCGCTCGACGAAGGCTCGTCCGGCGATCGAGGTGGGGCGTATCGGCAGTTCCAGGCCCGCGCCGTCGCCTCCGTAGGCGGGCCCGTAGCGGGTCATGGCGCGCAGGCAGTCGCCCGCGGCCAGCCACACCCGGCTGCCTTCGGCGCGGCACAGCAACCCGGCGCGCTCTGCGACGGTGTCGAGCACAGGCTGCACGTCGGTCGGCGAGCCGCTGATCACCTTCAGCACCTCCGAGGTGGCGGTCTGCCGCGCGAGCGCCTCCTGCGTTTCGTCGAACAGCCGGGCGTTCTCCAGCGCCACGCCCATGGTCGCGGCCACGGTTTCCAGCAGCTGGATCTGCTCGCGGCCGAAGGCGTATTCGCGCTCGTGATTCTGCAGACCGAGCGCCCCCAGGACGCGGTCTCGCCCGAGGATCGGCACTGCGGCGAGCGAAAGCGCCCAGTCGGTGCCTGGGTGCGGGGCGAGCCCGATGCGGGTCTGCTCCTCGCGTGTGTTCAGGACACCCACCTCGCGGCGCAGCAGGATGCGCTCCAGCGGCTCGCCAGGCTTCAGCGGGCGGGCCGGCGGCAGCGGCAGGGGCCGGTGGTGCTCGTAGCGGTAGAGGGCCTGCACGAGGTTGGTCTTGTCGTCCCACCACAGGATGGTGACGTCGCCGGAGTCGAAGACCTCGCGCAGCTTGTCGCCGACCATCTGGACGATGGCGGAAAACTCCAGCCGCGCTGCGATGCCTTCCTGGATGCTGTCGATCAGCGTGAGCGCGCCCGCGTTCTGCGCAAGCTCGGCGGTGCGCGCGGCCAGCGCGTTTTCGAGGCGCTCGCGGGTGCGGATGCCGGCCAGCGCGCCCGCCGCCTGGGCCGCGAGTGCCGCAAGCACATCCTGGTGCGCGCGCTCGAAGCGGCCCCGCGGGCCTTCGACGTCGGCGTAGAGAAAGCCGGCCACGTCGCCTGGCGCGATCGATGGGGCGATCAGCGGGGCGATGAGGCACGAGCGCTGCGCCGCGGGCTTCGCGCCTTCCGGACCATGGCGCAGACGGGCCGAGCGGTTGTGGCGGGCTTCGGCCAGCCAGGGTCCGATCGCGCGGAGCAGTTCCGCGGCCTTCTCGCCGCGCGGCAGCTTCGACCCGGCGATGCGAAGGCTGCCACCCGAGTCCAGTACGAGCATGACGCGCTGCGCCCCCAGCAACGCCGCCGCCTCGCGGACCAGGACGGCCGGCAGTTCGCGCTCGCTGCCGAGGGCGTTCAGGCGGATCCCGCTGTCGACGAGGCGTTCCAGCGGCAGGCGCGGTGCGGCTCCTGCGCGAGCGGCAAGTCGCGACGATGGCCGGGACCGGGACTCTGCCATGGGGCGTCGGGCTCCTGCGGTAGGGTGGTGTACGCGCCGGCGGCGCATACGGCGTGGAGTCTAGCGGCGTACGGAATCGGCGTGGCAAGATCGCCGCCCCGCCCGGATGTCACAAACCGCCGGCCCCGAACGTCTACGCGAGATATGGACGATTCAACCCGCACTTTCGACCAGCTCCGCCCCCGCCTGGAGGGCATCGCCTACCGCATGCTCGGCTCGATGGCCGAGGCCGAGGAGGTGGTCCAGGACGTCTGGCTGCGCTGGCACGAGACCGACCCGGCGACGCTGGACAGCGCCGAGGCCTGGCTGGTCACGATCGCCACGCGCCTGTCGATCGACCGGCTTCGCAGCGCCAAGGTGCGCCGCGAGCACTACGTCGGGATCTGGCTGCCCGAACCGATCCTGACCGATTCGCCGCCGACCCCCGACCAGATGCTGGAGCGGGCCGACGAGGTTTCCACCGCCTTCCTGATGCTGCTGGAGCGCCTGTCGCCGGAGGCGCGCGCCGCCTTCCTGCTGCGGGAGGTGTTCGATGCCGACTATCCGCAGGTGTCCGAGATGATCGGAAAGAGCGAAGCCGCCTGCCGGCAGCTCGTGCATCGTGCGAAGGCGCAGTTGCGCGAGGAGCGCCCGCGCTTCGAGGTCTCGCCCGACGCGCACCGACGGCTCCTCGGCGACTTCGCGGCGGCGATCACCGACGGCAACCTTGCGGCGCTCAAGTCGATGCTGTCCGAACGGGCCGAGCTGATCGGCGACGGCGGTGGCAAGGTGCCGAGCTTCGGCAAGCCGCTGGTGGGCAGCCAGCGCATCGCGCAGCTGTACTTTGCGAGCGCGCGCCGCCACGGTGCGGCGCAGCGCGTCGAAATCGCGAACCTCAACGGGCAGTGGGGCCTGCTGCGCTTCATCGATGGCGCGCTCGAATCGGCGCAGTCGTACGAGACGGACGGGCAGCGCATCGTGCGCATCCATGTGCAGCGCAATCCGGACAAGCTGGCGCGGCTTGCGGCGATGCTCGGGTATTGATTGCGCGGCGCGTGTCACAACCGCACGGGGTCGAACGTCTTCCGGATATGGCGCACACGGTGTGCGCCTCAAACCCGGAGAAACCATGACCCAACGCATCAACTACATCCAGCGTTCGCCCGAGCTGTTCAAGAAGTTCGTCGAGTTCAGCAACGCGCTGAAGGAAAGCGGGATCGACCGCGCCATCCACGACCTCGTCAACATCCGGGCCTCGCAGATGAATGGTTGCGGCTTCTGCCTCGACATGCATGTGAAGGAGGCGAAGATCCACGGCGAGCGCGAGCTGCGACTCCACCATGTGGCGATCTGGCACGAGTCCCCGCTCTTCAGCGCGAAGGAACGCGCCGCGCTGGCCTGGACAGAGGCGCTCACCCATCTGCCGCCGCACGGCGTGTCCGACGAACTCTTCGAAAGTGCGCGCACACAGTTCTCCGAGAAGGAACTGTCGGACCTCACGTTCCTGGTCATGGCGATCAACGCCTGGAACCGCGCCAACGCCGCGTTCAAGACCCCGCCCGGATCGGCGGACAAGGCATACGGGCTCGAGAAGGCCGATCTGAGCTGAGGCTGCGGCGCGGCAACAAGCGCTTACACGGCGTCGCGGCCGCGGCATGCCAACCCCGTGTCAATTTGATCATCGTCACGGAAGTTGCGTTGACATCAGCGTCTTCGCGACACACGATGTCTCCTCCTGATGCGCTGGAGGACTCTCCCGATGGAGAACAAGCATGAGAAGTACCAACGCCTGATTGCAGCCTGCCGGGCGTTCGATCCGATTCCGTGCGCGGTGGTGCACCCCTGCGACGAGAGCTCGCTCAGGGGCGCGCTGGAGGCGGCGGAAGAAAACCTGATCGCCCCGATCCTGGTCGGGCCGGAGCAGCGCATCCGGGCGGTGGCCGCCGATTGCGACCTGGACATCTCCGGCCTCTCGATCGTCGACACGCCGCACAGCGAAGCTTCGGCCGAAGCGGCGGTGCGCCTCGCGCGCGAAGGCAAGGTGGAGGCGCTCATGAAGGGCAGCCTGCACACCGACGAGCTGATGGCCGCGGTGGTCAAGCGTGAGACGGGCCTGCGGACCGGGCGGCGCGTCAGTCACTGTTTCGTCATGGACGTGCCGGCGCTGCATCAGCCGCTCATCATCACCGACGCGGCGGTCAACATCTTTCCGACGCTGCAGGACAAGGTCCACATCATCCAGAACGCGATCGACCTGGCCCATGCGCTCGGAAATGGTGCACCCAAGGTGGCGATCCTCTCGGCGATGGAGACGGTGAACCCCAACGTGCCCACCACGGTCGAGGCCGGCGCGCTGTGCAAGATGGCCGATCGTGGGCAGATCACCGGCGGCATCCTCGACGGGCCGCTCGCGCTGGACAACGCCATCGACCTCAACGCGGCGAAGATCAAGAAGATCGCCTCGCCGGTGGCGGGACAAGCGGACATCCTCATCGTGCCCGACCTCGAAGCGGGCAACATGCTCGCCAAGAGCCTGACGTTCATGGCCGGTGCAGATGCGGCGGGTATCGTGCTGGGGGCGCGCGTGCCGATCATCCTCACGAGCCGCGCAGACTCGCTGATCGCGCGGCTCGCCTCGTGCGCCGTAGCCAGTCTGGTCGCACGCGCACGACGCGAACAGCCGCCGAAAGTGGTCGCATGAAGCAGCCGGGCATCCTGGTCCTCAACGCCGGCTCTTCCAGCATCAAGTTCCTCTTCTTCGTCGAGCAGCATGACGGGCTGGCACCGGTGCTGCGCGGCCAGGTCGAAGGGCTGCACACCGCGCCCCATTTCATCGCGCGCGACGGCGAGGGCCGCGTGGTCGGCGAGAAGCGATGGGGCGAAGGCACCGCCTTGGGGCACCAGGGTGCGGTCGCGCATCTCGCTGCGTTCCTGCGCGCAGAAGGATCAAACTACGACCTGCACGCGGTCGGCCATCGGGTGGTGCACGGCGGGATGCATCACGTCCACCCCGAGCGCGTCACGCCCGAATTGCTGGCATCGCTCGACAAGCTGGTGCCGCTCGCGCCGCTGCACCAGCCGCACAACCTCGCGCCGATCCGGCTGCTGCTCGAGCACCAGCCCGATCTGCCACAGGTCGCGTGCTTCGACACCGCCTTTCATGCGACCAACGAGGACGTGGCGCGCCGCTTCGCGATTCCTTCGGAACTGCACGATGCCGGCGTGCGCCGCTACGGCTTCCACGGGCTTTCGTACGAGTACGTGAGCGCCGCGCTGCCCGCCCACGATCCGGCGGCGGCGGCGGGCAAGGTGGTGGTCTGCCACCTGGGCAACGGCGTGAGCATGTGCGCGATCGACGGCGGCCGCAGCGTCGCGAACACCATGGGCTTCACCGCGGTCGAGGGCCTGCCGATGGGCACGCGCTCGGGTTCGCTGGACCCGGGCGTGCTGCTCTACCTGATGGACGAGCGCAAGATGGATGCGCGCGCGATCGAGAAGCTGCTCTACAGCCAGTCGGGCCTGCTGGGCATGTCGGGCATCTCCAGCGACATGCGCAATCTCCTCGAATCGAATGACCCGCGCGCGAAGACGGCGGTGGATGTCTTCGTCTATCGCATCCGCCGCGAACTGGGCTCGCTCGCCGCGGCGATGGGCGGACTGGATGCGCTGGTGTTCACCGCCGGCATCGGCGAGAACAGCGCCGCGATCCGCGAGCGCGTGTGCCGCGACGCGGCCTGGCTGGGCATCGAACTCGACAAGCAGGCCAACGCCGGCGGCGGCCCGCGCATCAGCACGGCCGGCAGCAGGACGGCGGCATGGGTCATCCCGACGAACGAGGAACTGATGATCGCGCGCCACACCCGGCGCGTGGTCGAGGGCAGGGATTGAGAGGCTCCGGATTCATACGCTTTTCATGGTCAGGCATGAATCTCGCGACTAGACTCAACGACCATCACTTTCACCAATGGGGCTCATATGACCGATACACCCAGAGAAAGCGTCTGGACTCACCAGATCGACGACGTCCTGTCGCAGATCATGCGGGAAGCATCGATCTGCCAGGTGAAGATGATGGACCCCGGCGTCATCGAGGCCGTGCTGAAGAACAACGACTCGGTCTGCGGGCACCAGAACCCGCTCGCCTTCAAGAAGCTGCGCGAGACGCTGATGATGGCCTTCATGGTGCGCGAAAAGGCCTATGACGTGCTCGGCCCGGTCGAGGCACAGGCGCTGATCGACACCATCCGCGAGCGGCTGCAGAAGCGGATGGAGCACCACTGAACCTGCACTTCGCAGGTTGCCCGCGCATCGAAGCGGTCACCGTTCAACACCGGCTGGAGAAAGCGCCATGGGCGAAAGCAGCGACGACATGCAGTTCCGCCGCCGGATCGCGCTGCGCGACGGCACGCCCGCACTCATCCGGCCGATGCGCCCCGATGACCGGGGCCGCATCGTCGCGGCCTTCGCGGCGCTGGAGCCGGAATCGATCTACACCCGCTACTTCACGCATGTGAAGGCGCTGCCCGAGAAGACGCTCGATCGCCTGAAGGACATCGACTTCGAGCACCTCGCCGGGCTCGCGGTGACCCTCGGGGAGGGCGACGACGAGATCGTCATCGGCAGCAGCACCTACGTGGTCTTCGATGCGCCCGACGGCGCGCGGGCCGCCGAGGTGGCCTTCACGGTCGAAGAGGACTACCACTGCAACGGCCTGGCGACGCGCCTGCTCGAAACCATGATCGAGATCGCGCGCAGGCACCGCATCGTGCGCTTCGAGGCCGACGTGCTTGCCGACAACGCCCCGATGCTCGCAGTGTTCAACCGCTGCGGGCTTCCGATGCGCAAGCGACGCGATGGCGGCGTGACGCACATCGAAATGGATCTCGCGGCTCCGGCCGCTCCCGAATCCCAATGAAAGGAACCGACATGCCCGTCCAAAAGGGACTGACCCAGTCCGCCGAGCGCGCCGCCCGGCTCGCGCGGCTGTACCAGCATCGCACGCAGGTGGCGCAGAAGCGCTTCAAGGATCGCGTGGAACAGGCCGGCCAGGCGTGGCCGGCCGATGCGAAGAGCGCGAGTCTGCCGACGTGGTCGTTCTGGAACGACTGGGCGAAGTACGTGATCGATTCGTCGCAGCGGTCGGTTCTGTTCCTGGACACGCTGCGCCAGCGTGGCAACAACTACCACGAGCACGAGGAGGCGGGCCGGCCGCCGCTCCTGCATTTCGAGTGCGAGATGGTGCTCGATGCGCGTGGCTTCGCGCGGCCGGTCAACTATGCGCTGGTGCGCATCGTGCCGCCCAAGGGCGTGACGGTCGATCCGAAGAAGCGGCCCTACGTGATCATCGATCCGCGCGCAGGCCACGGCCCGGGCATCGGCGGCTTCAAGGACGACTCGCAGGTCGGCGTCGCGCTGCGCGCGGGGCATCCGGTGTACTTCGTGATCTTCTTTCCCGATCCCCAGCCGGGGCAGACGCTGCCCGACGTGTGCACCGCGGAGCAGATCTTCGTTCGCAAGGTGCGCGAGCTGCATCCGGACAGCCTCAAGCCCGCCATCGTGGGCAACTGCCAGGGCGGCTGGGCCGCGATGATGCTGGCGTCGTCGGACCCCGACGACACCGGCCCGATCGTCATCAATGGCGCGCCGATGTCCTACTGGGGCGGCGCATGGAACGAGGGCGAGGCGGAGAACCCGATGCGCTATTCGGGCGGCCTGCTCGGCGGCAGCTGGCTCTCATCGCTCAGCGCGGACCTGGGCAATGGCGTGTTCGACGGCGCACACCTCGTGTCGAACTTCGCGAACCTCAACCCGGCCAACGCGCTCTGGGACAAGTACTACAACCTCTACGCCAAGATCGACACCGAGCCGCCGCGCTTTCTCGAATTCGAGCGCTGGTGGGGCGGCTTCTACCTGATGAACCGCAAGGAGATCGACTGGATCGTCCAGAACCTGTTCGTCGGCAACAAGCTGTGGTCAGGCACGATGGGCAGCAATGGCAAGTCGTTCGACCTGCGCGAGATCCGCTCGCCGATCGTCCTGTTCGCATCGATGGGCGACAACATCACGCCGCCGGAGCAGGCGTTCAACTGGGTGGCCGATGTCTACGGCTCCACCGACGAGATCAAGGCGCGCGGGCAGGTCATCATCGGCCTGCTGCACAAGGACGTGGGGCACCTGGGCATCTTCGTCTCGGGCAAGGTCGCGACGAAGGAGCATGCGCAGATCGTCGAGGTGCTGGAGTCCATCGAGGCGCTGCCGCCGGGGCTCTATGGCATGCACATCGAAGAGGTCGGCGATGGCAACGGAAAGATCCGCTACGAGGTGAGCTTCGTCGAGAAGGAGCTCGAGGACATCGTGGCGCACTTCAACCGCTTCGAGCGCAAGGACGAGGAACCGTTCGAGGCCGTGGCCGAGATGTCCGAGTTCAACCAGAAGGCCTATGAGCTCTTCGTGCAGCCGCTGGTGCAGGCGATGTCCAACGAGACCACGGCCGAGATCGGCCGCCGGTTGAATCCGATGCGGCTGGAGCAATCGATTCCGTCGGACCGCAATCCCTGGTTCGCATGGGTTGGACCCATGGCGGAAGCGGTGCGGGGCGCGCGCCAGCCCGCGCCCGAAGGCTCGCCGTTCAAGCAGGCCGAGCGCGTGGCCTCGACCTGGATCAGCGCGTCGCTCGACTACTACCGCGACATGCGCGACGCGGCGAGCGAGGCGATGTTCTTCCAGACCTTCGGCATTCTGTTCCCGGCCCTGCATCCGGGTCTGCGCAAGCACACCGCCAAGGCCGGCGAGGAGCCGATCGCGCCGCGCGAACAGCCGGTGGTGAAAGAGGCCCTCGCTGCGATCGGGCAGGGCGGCTACGCCGAGGCGCTGGCGCGCGCCGCGTGCCTGCTCGCGCGCAAGGGCGAGCCGCTGCCGCTGGCGCGCGTCGAGCTCAAGAGCCAGCTCGCACGCGAGTACGCGGATCTGCTCCCGCCGCTGAGCGCGCAGGAGTGGCACGCCATACGCGGCCGGCAGGAACTCATCTGCCGCTACGAGCCGGAGCATGCGTTGGCGACGCTGCCGGGCCTCTTGAAATCGGCGGAAGATCGTGAGCGCTTCGTGACCCTGCTCGACCGGCTGCTCGCCGATCCGCGGGTGTCGGCGATCCGCGCGACGCCGACACAGGAGGCGACCTACGAGCGCATCCGCGAAGCGCTGCCGACCCCTGGCATGCGGCAACAGCCGATGCTCGCTGTCGCCGCGCGGAAGAGAGCGCGCACCCAGACATCGACGAGCACGGCCAAGCCCGCGAAGACCGCCAAGGTCGTGAAGGCGGCCGCGCCGGCCCGAGCCGCGGCCAAGACCGCACGGGGAGCGCGCAAATGACCTACGGCACGCCGCACCCCGTCCTCAAGGATGCCAAGGCCCTGGTGGTCGGGGTTGCCAACGAGCACTCGATCGCCTATGGCTGCGCGAGCGCGTTTCACGAGCTCGGCGCGGATCTCGCGCTCACCTATCTCAACGAGAAGGCGCGAGGCTACGTCGAGCCGCTCGCGAAGCAGCTCGATGCATCCTTGCTGATGCCGCTGGACGTGAGCGAGCCCGGACAGCTCGAAGCCGTGTTCTCGCAAGTCGAGCGCACATGGGGCAAGCTGGACATCCTCGTGCACTCGATCGCCTGGGCGCCCAAGGATGACCTGCAGGGTGGCCTGCTGTCCTGCTCGGCGGACGGCTTCGCCAAGGCGATGGATGTCTCGTGCCACTCCTTCATCCGCATGGCCAGGCTTGCCGCGCCCTTGATGCGCGATGGTGGCACGATGATCGCGATGAGCTACTACGGTGCCAATCGCGTGGTGCCGAACTACAACGTCATGGGCCCGGTGAAGGCCGCCCTCGAGGCTTCATGCCGCTACCTGGCCTACGAGCTGGGCGGGAAAGGCATCCGCGTGCACGCGATGTCGCCGGGGCCGCTGAAGACCCGCGCGGCTTCGGGGCTGAAGGACTTCGACCTCCTGCTCACCGAGGCGGCGCAGAAGGCGCCGGTCGGCGAGCTGGTCGACATCATGGACGTCGGCTTCGCCTGCGCCTACCTCGCCACACCTTACGCGCGCCGCATCAGCGGCGGGACGGTCTATGTGGATGGTGGGGTGCACATCATGGCGTGAGTCATGCGCTCAGCGCCTGATGAAAAGCGTCACCACGGCTGCGACGATCACGAGCACGGTGGTGACGACGAGCCAGCCCATCGGCATCCGCTTGTCGTGGCGCAGCGATCGGTAGTTCTCGAGACGCGCAGGAAGGGTGCGGACCTCGTCGAGGTCACGGTAGGGCTCGAATCGCTCGTCCTGCTCGATCTTCCCGAGAACGCGCTCCAGGGCGGCAGGGTCGGCGTGATGGCGTTCGACCACCGCCTTCTGGCCTTGCGTCTTCTGGGCATAGGCCAGGAACTGCCAGCCATCGGCCGTGAACCCGATGTCCTCGCCGTGTACCGCGAGCACGCCGGCATCGATCAGCCCCTCGATGCCGCGGCGAACCGCTGGACGCTCACTGACCGGAATGGTGGCCTGCAGACCCGTGCGCGACGTTCGATCGGCGCCCGAAGCGCAGCGGTTTCGCACGAGTTGCGCGAGAACGCCAGCAAATGTTGCGCGATCGGTCTGGGCACTGGTCATGCATTTCCCTCCGTCAGGGCCTCATGCGCTGTGGCATGACTGTCAACGATAGCCGCTCTCGTTCGGGTTGTGAATGATCCAGATGAGATTGCCGCTCGAGAAGTCGCCCATGCCGCCGCCGGCGAAGATCAGGCGGCCCTGGCCCTTGTAGGTCATCTCGAAGCGGTGGCGGTCGCTGCCGAAGTAGAACGGAATCCACGCCTTGCCCGTCATGTAGGCGCCCTGGTCGGTCGGCGGACCAGCGATGTCGGTTGCCTGGCGCACCGACATCCCGATCTGCAGCTGCGTGAACTTCGAGTTCTTCGCCGGATTCCCGGTGATCTCGCCTTCGAAGTCGTTGATGCCCTTCACGGTCCGGCCGCTGCCGGCTTCGATCTTCGACGAGTCGATCACATTGCCCTGCGCGTCCATGCCGGGCTTGGCGCCGCCCTTGGCTGCCGCCGGTGCCGGGGCGGGGGCCGCTGCAACGGGCGCCGGGGCGGGTGCGGGAGCTGGCGCGGCCGCGGGTGCGCTGGCTTGCGTTGCGTTCGGCACGCAGCGATCGAGGTCGACCGCGATGAAGTCTGCGTCGGAGCGGTAGGCGTACTTCACGATCTTCCCGGTCACTTCGCCGCCGGTGAATCCTGCCGGCGCATTGCGGCAGAAGAAATACGTGTCGTCCGATCCCGGCACTGCATAGGCGTTGGCGGGCACACGACCGCCTTCGTTGTTCTTCGCGAGCTCGAGCTCCACCGTCTTGCCGACGAGCCGCTTCGAAGCCGCGGCATGGCTGCCTGCGCTGCGCGCTGTCTTCTTCACGTCGTCGTAGGTGAGCGGCTGCGGTCCCTTGCGCACGACCTTCGTTGCTTCGGGCTTGACCGGTGCGGCCACTGGCGCCGGCGCGGGAACGGCAGCAGGCGCCGCAGCGGCGGTCACTGGTTCGGATTCGGCCTTCTTGGACTGCGTGGCGCAGCCCGCAATCAGGACAGATGCCGCGGCCGCAATGGCGCAAGCGGTCGATGGGAACCTCAGGATCACGATTGAAACTCCTTGTTACAGAGCCTCTGATCCTAAACGTGATTCGTGATCTGTCTGTCTGGTCTGGGGCGCACCGAAGTTGTTCAAGACCAATACAGTCGTAAACGAGCCAATAAGGTCGTAAACAGGCTAATAGAGTCGTAAACGATGCTAGGCCCGAGGCCTAATTCCATCGAAGTGCTCACTTCTTGGCAGGCGCCTTTTTTGCCGGGGACTTCTTGTTGGCCGGGACCCTTCGCCGGTGCCGCGACCTTGCTGGAGGCGGCCTTCCTGGTGGGCTCCTTCTTCAGATCCGGTTTTCCTGCGGGCAGCACCTTCGCAGAGGCCTTCTCAGACGGGGAGTTCCTCTTGCTTGACGCCTTCGTGCCCACAACTCCAACGCCGCTAGGGCGCTTCGGCGCGCATTCGTGTGGGCGCTGGCCTCGATGGGCAACTGGCTGTCACTGCGCCGTGTGCGAGAAAAACTCGCGGTGTTTCCGTCTGAGTGAACGCGTTCATGAAACCTGCCGACATTCCAATCACGCGGCTTGCCACGTCGCCGTTGGTCAGGCCCAGCGACAGCGCGTAGCTGCCGCCGTCGGAGAAGCCCGCAAATGCAAGGCGCTGCGGGTCGATCCGGAAATGCTCGGCCACCAGGGACAACGCTGCGTCCAGGCGCTCCAGATCGGGGCCATGCCCGCCAATCACGATGTCCCAGGTACGAGACAACGAGACAACGAGACAACGAGACAACGATCCTGGTGGGGTACTTCCAAGTCGCTCGGATGATTGTTTGACGATTGGTCAAACCAGTCGTACATTGATCGCGCTTATTCTTGGAGACATGCCCTCATGGCAGAGCGAGACAGACCTCCCCGCGTTCTCGTCCTCGGTACCGGCGCGATCGGATCCCTCTACGGCGCGATGCTGGCGCGCTCCGGCGCCGAGGTGTCGGTGGTCAGCAGGTCCGACCGCAACACCGTTCGCGAGCAGGGGATACGGATCTACAGCACACAATGGGGAGACGGCGTGTTCCGCCCGGCTCGGGTTTTGGACAGTCCCGGGCAGGCCGGCAAAGTCGCGGATCCACCGGACTATCTGTGGGTCGCGCTCAAGGCCGTGCGCGGCGTGGACCGGTGCGCCTTGATCCGCTCGGCCATCGGCCCTCGAACGGCAATTGTTCTGGTCGGCAACGGCATCGGCATCGAGGAAGACATCGCCGCCGCGTTCCCACAGAACGAACTGGTCAGCGTGCTCGCCTTCGTCGCCGCGACCCGGGCGGGCCCCGCAGAGGTCCGCCACCACGCCCTCGGCAGGCTGGCGATGGGCTGCTATCCTGCGGGCACCTCCGCCGCCGTCGAACGCCTTGCACAATTGTTCGCGGCAGTCGGCGTGCCGTGTGACGTGCAGGCCGACATCACGGCGTCGCGGTGGCTCAAGAATCTCTGGAACGTCGCCTTCAATCCGATCTCCGTGCTCGGCGGCGCCATGGACACGCGCACCATCCTCGCGCCGCCCCAAGGCAGAGAGTTCGTGCGGCGCGTCATGCAGGAGGCGGCCGCGGTGGCGGCGGCCAACGGCTATCCCATTGCCGAATCCGTCATCGAGGACACCCTGCGCAGCACCGCAGCGATGCCCGCGTACAAGACCAGCATGGCCGCGGACTTCGAGGCTGGACGCGAACTCGAGGTCGAACCGATTCTTGGCAACGTGGTCCGATCGGCCCGTGAGCACGGCGTGTCCGCGCCCAGCCTGGAATCCCTGTACGCGCTGATGTGCATGGTGCAGGCGCGCCCGTCGCCTGCCGGCGCCTGAAGCTCAAGCCTGCCCCGTCCTTTCTTTCCCTGCGGGTTAGCCCTCGATTGAAAAAGCGCGCAGGGATTCCGACAATCGCCCATGTTTTTGACCGATTGGACAGTTCATTTGGACGACGTCATCGGAACCCGAAAGAAGCCATGAAACGCTATTGGTCCGACTTCACCTCTTCGGAACTTGCCGCACAGGACCGGAGCCGAATGATCGCCGTTCTCCCCGTGTCCGCCATCGAACAGCACGGGCCTCACCTTCCGCTGTCCGTCGACACGACGATCATCGAAGGCATCGTCGATCGCGTGGTCTCCGACCTGCCCTCCGACGTGCCCGCGGTGTTCCTGCCGACGCAGCGCATCGGCAAGAGCAACGAACACGCGCGCTACCCGGGAACACTCACGCTGTCGCTCGAGACCCTTGTGCGCCTGTGGATGGAGATTGGCGATTGCGTGGCCGCCGCCGGCGTGCGCAAGATGGTCATCTTCAACAGCCACGGCGGCCAGGGCATGGTGGGCGACATCGTTGCGCGCGACCTGCGCGTCAAGCACAACATGCTGGTGGTAGCCACCAACACCTATTCGTTCGGCACGCCCGCGGGCATGTTCAGCGCGGCGGAAACCCAGCACGGCATTCACGGCGGGGACAAGGAGACCTCGGTGGTGCTGGCACTGCGGCCCGACCTGGTCGACATGGACAAGGCCCGCAACTTCCGCTCGAGTGCCGAAACGCTCGTATCCGAAACGCGGCACCTGTCGATCAACGCCCGCGCCAAGCTCGGCTGGCAGATCCAGGACCTGAACCCGGAAGGCGCGTGCGGCGATGCGAGCATGGCAACGGCCGAGAAGGGCGAGGCGGTGATCGCCCACGTGGCGCAGCACTTCATCGAAATGCTGCGCGACCTGGATGCCACCAGCCCCGCGTGGCTGGACCAGTTGCCCGTCGTCGGCTGAGGAAACCCCGTGCCAGATGCCCACCAGATGAAGGACAACGCGGCAGCGCTGATTCAACTCGACCGCGTTGACAAGCGCTACAGCAACGGCACGGTTGCGCTGCGCGAAATGTCCCTGTCCATCGCCCGCGGCGACTTTGTCAGTCTGCTTGGGCCTTCCGGCTGCGGAAAGAGTACGGCGCTTCGCATGATGGCGAGCCTGCTGCAGCCGTCCTCGGGCGCCATCCGGTGGCCCGGCGACAAGACGGGCGCCGAGGCGCACGCGCGTGACATCAGCTTCGTGTTCCAGGAACCCACCCTGATGCCCTGGGCGACGGTCTTCGAGAACGTCTATTTGCCACAGCGCCTGGCCGGCCTGTCTCGGGCACGCGCCACGGACGATGTGAAGGCGGCCCTGGCCTTGGTGGGCTTGTCGCGCTTCGCCGATGTGTACCCGCGCGAGTTGTCTGGCGGCATGAAGATGCGGGTCTCGATCGCCCGCGCGATGGTGACGCGCCCGCGCCTTCTGCTGATGGACGAGCCCTTCGCCGCGCTCGACGAAATGACCCGCGCCAAGCTCAACGACGACGTACGCAAGCTGTGGAGCGATCTCGGGCTGACGGTGGTCTTCGTGACCCACAACGTCTGGGAGGCGGTGTACCTCTCGACGCGCGTGGTCGTGATGGCCGCGCGGCCCGGCCGCGTGATCGAGGACATCCCGATCGACGGCCCGCAGCAACGCGCGGAAGCGTTCCGTACGACGTCGGTCTACACCGATCAATGCGTCCGCGTGACGCAGTCCCTGAAGGAGACCCTGTCGCATGCAGACGTCGACCATTGATAACCTGCCGATGCCCGCAGTGGCCAACGACGCGGCGCGCAATCGCGCGCGGCGCGAACGATGGATCAGCATCTGCGCGCCGCTAGCGGTGCTCGTTTTCGCGCTGGGAAGCTGGGAGCTGTTCGTGCGGCTCAACAATATTCCGCCCTACCTGCTGCCCGCGCCTTCGCGCGTGCTGGAGACGCTCTGGACCCAATGGGCGTCGCTGCAGCCCTCGTTGATTTTCACGGCCAAGCTCACCTTATGGGCCTTGGCACTTGCGATCGTGGGCGGCGTCGGACTGGGAACGCTCTTCGCGCTGTCGCGCTACGTCGAGGTCAGCCTGTTTCCCTATGCGGTCATCCTGCAGGTGACGCCGATCATCGCGATCGCGCCGCTGATCATGATCTACGTGGACAGCACCACGGTCGCGCTGTTGATCTGCGCATGGATCGTCGCGTTCTTTCCCATCCTGTCCAACACGGTCATCGGACTGCGCAGCGCCGACCACAACCTGCGCGATATGTTCGCGCTGTACAGGGCCAGCCCGTGGCAGCGCTTTCGCCATCTGCTGATGCCCTCGGCGCTGCCCTACTTCATGTCGGGCGTGCGGGTCTCGGGCGGCCTGGCATTGATCGGCGCGGTGGTCTCCGAATTCGTGGCCGGCGCCGCGGGCAAGGAGACCGGGCTGGCGTCCCGCATCTTCGAGGCCAGCTTTCGCAGCGACGTGCCGCTTATGTTCGCCGCGCTGCTGCTCGTGTCCTTGTGCGGTGTCCTCATTTTCCTGGCGACCGCCTGGGTGTCGCGCAAGGTGCTGGGCCATTGGCACGAGAGTGAACTGAAAAGAGAACAATGAACATGGCGACAGACCCCTCGGGCGTGGAAGCGGCAAGCCGCCGGCAGGCGCTGGAAGACTTTCAGCGCGACATCGAAGGCGTTGCCTGCCTCACGGCGGACGACGAGCTTCGGGCGCGTGCGCGTGACTACTACTGGTACAGCCCGGTGCTGGAAGAGCTGCTGAAGGGCTGCCGCGCCGACATCGTCGTACTGCCGGCCACTGAGGAAGAAGTCGTGCGCGTCGCGGGCGCGGCGGCACGTCACCGGCTGCACCTGACTATCCGCGGCGGCGGCACGGGCAACTATGGCCAGGCGGTGCCGCTTCGCGGCGGCGTGGTGCTGGACATGACGCATCTGAACCGGATCGTCCAGATCGAGCCCGGTGCGGTGCGCGTGCAGGCCGGCGCGTACCTCGAGGCAGTGCTCGACGCCGTGCGGACCACCGGCCAGCAGTTGATGATCTACCCCTCGACCATGAGCATTGCGACGGTTGGCGGCTTCATCGCCGGCGGATCGGCCGGCATTGGCGCGGTTCGCCACGGCATCCTTCGCGAATCGGGCACCATGCGTTCTCTGCGCGTGGTCACGCTGGAAGAAAGCCCGCGCACCCTGACGCTCACCGGCCCGGACATCGAGCTCGTGCACCATGCCTGGGGAACCAACGGCATCATCATCGAGCTCGACCTGGCCCTGGTGCCGGCGGTGGACTGGCTGCAGTGCATTGCCCTGTTCCCGAGCTACGTGGACGTGATGCGCTTCGGCGGCGCGGTGCTGGAGGCCGGCATCGACGTGTTCCTGCTGAGCGCCGTCGACCGCCGCTTCGCGCCCTACTACGCGGACTTTGGCTACCGTTTCGACGGTAGCGCAGACGCGATGTTCAGCATGGTCAACCCGAAAGACCAGGACCGCTTCGCCGCCCTCGTTTCGGTGCACGGCGGCCGGCTTGGCATGTGCATGACGCCGCAGGACCACACGGCCAGCGGCCTGCCGCCGGTACACGAGTGCGCCTACAACCACACGACCCTGCGCGCACTGAAGGTGGACCGATCCTGGACCTACCTGCAAATGGTTGTGCCGCCCGAGCGAGCGCCCGAGTTGGTGGCCGTGCAGATGGATCGCTACGGCGACGAGATGCTGATGCACCACGAGTTCGCACGCTTGGCCGGAAAGCCCCGGATCTCGGGCCTGGTGGCGCTGCAATTCCTGGACGAGGAACGCCTGGACGAGGTGATGGCCGAACTCGTGCAGGACGGCTGCCACGTGATGAACGCGCACGTCAACACATTGGAAAAAGGCGGCCGCAAGGAGATGGGCGCCGAGGAACTGCGCTTCAAGCGCAGTGTCGATCCGTTGAATCTCATGAACCCCGGAAAGATCCTGTCGCTCCAGTGACGGGGTCCGTTCACAACCTACGAGGAACTCACATCATGCTCAAAAGCATTGCCAAGACCGTCGGCGTCTGCCTCGCCGCAGCACTGATGACCTCCGGCCTGGCGCACGCCCAGCAGAAGCTGGTGTTTGCCACGAACTGGAAGGCCCAGGGCAGCCACGGCGGCTTCTATCAGGCCATTGCGGACGGCACCTACAAGCGCTACGGCCTGGACGTGGAGATCATGCAGGGCGGCCCCCAGGTGAATGCGCGCCCCCTGCTCATGGTGGGCAAGGTCGACCTGCTGATGTCGCAGAGCCTGATCTCGGCCATGGAAGCCAACGCGACCAAGATGCCGACCACGGTGGTCGCCGCCTTCATGCAGAAGGACGCCACCTCGCTGATGGCGCATGCCGGCCAGTACAAGGACTTCGCCGAACTCTCGAAGGCCAAGACCGTGTTCGTCGCCAAGGCCAGCCAGTTCGGCTTCTGGAAGTGGCTGACCGCCAGCCGCGGCTTCAGCGACGCGCAGTTCAAGCAGTACAACTATTCCATGTCCCCGTTCCTGGCGGACAAGGCGTCCGTGCAGCAGGCCTACGTGACTGCCGAGCCGCTGTACCTCGAGATGCAAGGCGTCAAGACTGACGTCTTCCTGCTCGCCGACCTGGGATACGAGGCGTATGCGAACATGGTCGAGGCACGCCGCGACATGATCGACAAGCAGCCAGAGGTGATCCAGAAGTTCATCGACGCATCGGCAATCGGCTGGTACAACTTCATGTACGGCGACCGCAAGGCCGCCTATGAACTGATCAAGAAAGACAACCCCGACATGACCGACGCCAAGATGGACGCGGAAGTGGGCATGGCGATGAAGCGCGGCTTGATCGACTCGGGCGACGCGCTGACCAAGGGCCTGGGCGCCCTGTCGGTCGAACGCCTGCGGCGCTTCAATGCCGAGATGGTCAAGGCCGGCGTGTTCGCAGCCGGGGCCGTGGATGTGGACTCCCTGGGCACCGAGCGCTTCGTCAACAAGGGCGTGGGGCTGGACCTTCGCGCCAAGCTGGTGAAGTAGTGCTGACGGCGCCGCCCGCACCCGCACCGCAGGACCGCCGCTCGACGGACTCGGCCACGCGCCGGGCCGAGACGATGGACAGGATCTACATCGCCGCGCTCGAGCAGTTCTCGCTGTATGGCCTGCGTGGAACATCCACGCAGCAAATCGCCGAGCGCGCGGGGCTCTCCAAGCAGCAACTGCACTACTACATCGAGAGCAAGGAAGCCCTCTACGAGAACATCCTGCGCCAGACCGTCCAGCATTGGGGCCACATCGGCCTGAGTGCCGAGGACGATCGCGACGACCCGGCGGCGGTGCTAGAGCGCGTGGTTCGGCGCAAGCTGGACTTCACGCTGGAGTACCCGCACGTCTCGCGCCTGTTCACCAGCGAGATCATGAGCGGCGGCCAGGCCATTCGCGGCATCTGGGAGAACGGGCGCGGCCCGGTGCGCGAGGCCGAAAGGGTCATCGGCCGCTGGGTGGACAAAGGCCGTATCTCACCGGTGGAGCCGCTGCACCTGCTGTTCCACATCTGGGCGCTGACCCAGCACTACGCCGACTACGAGATGCAGGTGCGCTTCTTCACCGGGCGCGCGGCGGAGCAGGCGCTTGACCGCGAGCTCATCTGCGCGGAGATCCTCAAGCTGGTGCTGCGGGGCGTGGGGCTGACATACCCGCCGCAGGACGGCAAGAAGCGCGCGCCGCGCAAGCAACCTGGGGACTGACTGAGCATGGCTGCCGGACCGTTCCGGATTACTGCTCAGCCCAGCGGCCGCACCTTTGGGGCACAGGGCGGTGAAGCCATTTTGGCCGCCGCGATTCGTCAAGGCGTCGGGATGCCCTACGGCTGTAGGGACGGCGCCTGCGGCTCCTGCAAGTGCCGCATGCTCGAGGGCGCCGTCAACCATGGCCCGCACCAGAGCCAGGCCCTGTCGGCACAGGAGGAAGCGGACGGACTGATCCTGCCGTGCTGTGCAGTGCCCGCCACCGACGTGGTGCTGGAGTCGCCGCACATCACCGACGAGGGCGCCTTCCCCGTCCGCAAGATGGCCGCGCGCGTGATTGCACTGGAGCGCAAGGCGAGCGACGTCACGCTGATGAAGATCCGGCTGCCGGCCAACGACCCGCTGCGCTACCGCGCGGGCCAGTACATCGACATCATCCTGCGCGACGGTTTCCGGCGCAGCTATTCGATGGCCAACGCCCCCCACGATGGCGCCGAACTGGAGCTGCACATCCGACACATGCCGGGCGGCCGGTTCACGGACCACGTCTTCGGCGCAATGAAGGAAAAGGACATCCTGCGCGTGGAGGGGCCGTTCGGCAGCTTCTACCTGCGCGAGGATTCCGACAAGCCGCTCATCCTGTTGGCCTCGGGCACCGGCCTCGCGCCGATCAAGGCCTTGATCGAACACATGCAGCGACAGGGCATCCGACGGCAGGCCACCCTGTACTGGGGAGGCCGCCGCCTCGCGGACCTGTACCTAGACGGCTGGGTGCGCGAGCGGCTCGCGGACATGCCGCAGCTGCGCTACGTCCCCGTGATCTCCGACGCACTGGCCGAGGACCTATGGACCGGCCGCACGGGCTTCGTCCACCGGGCCGTCATGCAGGACTACCCCGACCTCAGCGGGCACCAGGTCTATGCCTGCGGCGCGCCCGTCGTCATCAATGCGGCGCGCGCCGAGTACAGCACCCGCTGCAAGCTACCGGCAAACGCCTTCTTTGCCGACTCCTTCATCACGCAGGCCGACAGTCATTGAGAGCAGAGCAGGTACGCCTTGCTGAACAGGTCGCAACCGGCGGCATCCGTCGCGAGTAGGTGAAGAGCGTTCTGCCAAGGCCTTGGGCCGTTGGCCCATCCGTCGGCTGGAGTACGCAACGCCCCATCACAATTGCAGTTGAACAGAAGAGCCGTTCCCTGATCCGCATCACAGTCAACGCGGCTTGGTCGGACGGCCGCGATGCAGCGAGTGCAGTCTTTCAAGAGGGCGGGGCGGACTGCGGCTTCGTGCCCATTGCAGACTTCTCCGAGCTCTTCCGCATCGAGCGGTCTAGCAACGACTTCGGCATTCGCTGAGGACGGCTCCGAGAGCTCACGTTCTCGTTAGTGCACTGCGGCCGGTGGCCGACCGCCTGACATCGCCCGAAGGAGCAATGCGCATGTCCGCCTTGAGATCTCTGCGAGCGCATCGACGCTCGGGGTCTCGGCTATGGGGTGAACTCGATGAGCACAGTATTCGGACGCTGTCACTTAACAGCGCACTTCCTGGCGCTCTTCGAGCGGCGCGTCGCAAGGGTGGAACTGTGCCCGTCGAACCCAAGCCCGGACGTCCGTGCCGATCACCGAGACCGTGTTACCGCCGCCGTGGGTTAGGGCGTGCCGCGAGCGATTGCGCTGCGTTGATCCAGATCAATTTGGCGGTGCTGCCAACTCGCATAGTCTGTCAGGGTGCTGCGCGTGCTGGCCCGGCTACGCAGGGATCCATGGAGGGCCGAGAAGTCCGAAGCGATTTGTCAAAGGCTTGTCCACAGCCGGGCGACGCGTTTAACAGGTCGTCGATCTCACGGCTTGCCTTAAGCGCAGCGAGATCGTCCTCTATTGCACGGCACCCTCTTCGGAAGAATCCGCGGAACATGGAGCGATACAGCTTGCATCCTCGCTCCTGGTTTCCAAACGCCTCACGCACAACGTGAGCGAATCTAACGGATCGGAAAGGGCTATCGCGCCGAATGCGATCGGCATAGCATGATGGATGGATGGACGGCCGTCTCCCGCGGCGGCTATATGAGGAGGCCTGCCATGGAAGAAGCATTTGGCGCGTCTGAGACCTACCGACCCATAGCGAAGGTGGTTGTCGTCGTTTCCGGCCCCGTGGAACAGCACGGGCCCATGCTGAACGTCGCGTTGATCGAGGCCTCCGAGGAGGCGATGGACGCGATGATCATGGACATGGACCTCGATGTGGTTGTCCGAGGCAAACTGACGATCCTCGAATCCCACGCCGGCTCCTGGTACATCGAGGCGCTGCAGGCCTTGTCGATCACGGTTCCCTTTGCCTATGGCACGCTCAAGGCGATCTCCGAGGCACCGAAGATCGCCGAAGGCCTGACTACCATTCAGAACACGATGAAGAAGGCGTTCAAGAAGCGCGTTCGAAAGATCGCACCCGACGCGACCGGCGCCAAGCTCACGATGGAGCCCGTGCAGGTGCCGGGTGGTTGGGGCCCTATGTTGGCCGACGCGCAGATTCAAGGGGGCCAGGTCTCCATCACGATGCGCGCGGCGGGATCGCCCTTGCCCAGAGGCATCGTCTCCTTCGTTGATGGCCAGTTTGTTCGACTGCGAACGGAGGGAGGTGATGTCGTGGCACGCCTTGACGACATTTCGGCGGTCGCTTTCGACGACACACCGATCGGTGGACCCGTACGCGGCGCGCCGGCAACCGTTTCAGCGCCAGGCGGTGCAAGGCAACGCTCCGACGGACCCCCTCCACGGTGAGGCGTCCAAGCCTGACTGATGACGACATTCGCCGTGCTCCCGTCGCGCGTCTGCCTCCTCCACAAGCTTCGCGGCGGGCTATCGCTGCGCGGTTTAGATGACCACGGCCGATCCGTCAGCAGCCACCGGCAGCGAGGCGCGCTGCCAAACGCCGCGCGGTTCGCGCGCTAGCGCCCTTGCCGGCAATCGCCAGCGCCGGAGGGTTGGCCAGCATTCGCTCGAAGACAGCCTGCACCTCTGCTGCACAGATGTCCTGGATCGCCGCAATCGCACCAGCAAGTGGCGTCACGGTTGCGCTGGCAAAGAGTTCCTCGACGGCCTGCTCCATCGCCGCGTAGGTCCGTTCTCCGGCACGCACACGCGACACGATCAGTTGGTTCTTCGCCCGCTCCAGGTGCACCGGATCGATGTTCGTGGCCTGCTCACGCAGCAAGCCGGCCGTCGACGTCACCAGCGCGTCGAGCTTGTCCGGGGTCGTGACCGCATGAATTACGAAGTTGGCCCAGACGTCCCCGCTGTCCATCGTGGAATGCGCCGTGTAGGCCAAGCCGAGCTGCTCGCGGACTCTGTCGACCAGGGGCGCGGACATCCCGCCTCCAAACAGGTTGGCGGCCAGCGACGCCGCAAGGCGCCAACGCTGCTGCGAGATTTCATCGTGCCGGACTGGCGTCAGTGGGTAGGCGATGTTCAGGAAGACTTGAGACACCTGCGGAAAGCGCCGGGCCACGGCCAGACCCATGTACTTCGCGGGCTTCGGCGGCAGCGGCCCAGGCAACTGGGCCGAGGGCATCGCGGAGAAGAGTTCCCCGGCGAGCGCCAGCCAGGCCTCGACATCGAAATTCCCGGCCGCCGCGGCGATGGTGTTTTCCGCGACGTGGTGGGACTGGACGTGCCGCACCAGATCCTGCCGGGTAAAGCTTTCAATGTTCCCGACGGTGCCGATCACCGGCATGCCCATCGGGTCGTCGCCCCAGACGGCGCGGTCGAGCAGTTCGCCGGACGTATCCTCCGGGTCCTCCTCGTACTCGATGGCTTCCTGGCGGATGACCTCGAGCTCCCGCTGAAGTTCGTCTTCAGGAAACGTGCTGTTCAGGACGATGTCAGCCGTCATGCGCAGCAGATGCTCCGCGTGCCGGCCCAGGCCGGTCATGAAGTAGCCGGTGGTGTCCTTGCTGGTGAACGCGTTGACGTCCGCGCCCAGCCGCTCTGCGTCCAGGTTGATGGCCTGCACGGAACGGGTGGCTGTCCCCTTGAACGCCATGTGCTCAAGGACATGGCCGATGCCGTTCGTGGCCGGGGTTTCATCGCGTGCACCAACGCGCAGGAACACCCCCACACTGGCGCTCTGCACGTGGGGCATGGGAATGGCGAGAAGCCGAACGCCGTTCGCAAGCGTGCGAAGAACGATGGTGGTGGGCTCGGTCGTTAGCAAGCCCATGGCTCAACGGTCCTCCGGCAGCTGCAGTCTCACACCGATGCCGTAGAGCGCGAGCAGACCCAGCACGTGCCCGACAGCAACGCCGGGCTCCCCCGCTTCGATGCGCCCGATGGTTTGGATATGCACGCCCAAACGCGCGGCCGCTGCGGCCTGCCCTTCCCCGGCCGTCGTCCGGGCCTGCCTGGCCGCCGCACCCAATTCCCGAATCGAGTGCAGTGCGTCTCCACCGATGTCTGCCGAGATGCGCTTACCTTTGGTCATGCGGGCATTGTCGCCGCCCGCACCTTGCCTCGAACTGTGACCCAGCGGTGGGGTTCCTCCGACCCAATGAGAGATGCTCAACAGGCGACTCCGCGCCCGACGGGGATTCCGTTGGACGGGTTGCGCGGGCGCTCGTTGAGCAGCGAGAGCAGCCGAAGGGCAGGGCAGGCCAGCGCACCCACCGCGCTGGTGGTCGACATGGGCGCCGAATGGCCGCTTTCAAGGGCGACCCGGGTATTGGCCTCTGGCCCCCAATCCCGAATCCGGCCTATGATTTTCGCCAGCAGGATCCCCATCCAAGATCCCCTAACCCGGAAGTGCCGACTATGTACACGCGAATCCTGGTCCCCGTTGATGGCTCCACGTTTTCCGAGCAATTGATCGGCCCGGCGGCCGCGCTCGCCAAGGCCACCGGCGCCGAACTTGCCCTCCTGCGCGTCGTCGGGAATGCCGAGGACTACGAGGCGGCGAGGCTCTATGTCGAGAGGCTCGCGGCGGGCGCCGGCGCGAAGGCAGTCTGCACGAGCGCCAGCGCGGGGGTCGCAGCGGCGATCCGCGAAGAAGCGCAACAGGTGCCGGCCACGCTGCTGGCGATTTGCACGCACGCCCGCGGCGGTGCGATGCAGGCGATCCTCGGCAGCGTCGCGCTTGAAGTGCTGCGTGGCCTGGGTGGGCCGCTGGTCGTCTTTCGGCCCGACCCGACGAGCCCGGCCGCCCTGTCGAAGGTCGGCCGCGTTGTCCTGCCGCTCGACGGCAGCGATGCTTCCGAGGCCATCGTGCCCCAGGCGGCGGCCTTGGCAAAGTGGCTCGGCGCCAGGTTGATCGTCGTCTCGGCGATCGAGCCGTCGATGCAGCAGGATCCTATCGTCCTGTCGGGCGATGTCCAGGAATCGGGCTATGTCAACGAGCGCGCCCGCGACATCGCCGAACGCTACGGCGTGGAGGTCGGCTGGGAAGTGTTGCACGGCGACCCGAAGAAGGTGATTCCGCATTTCGTTCGCGGGCTCGGTGACGCGATGCTGGCGATGACGACGCACGGCCGGACTGGCTTCCAGCGTGTCGTCACTGGCAGCGTGACCGCCCAGTGCCTTCGCGACGCCGGCGTGCCGGTCTTCACTCGCCTGCCCTGACAGGAGGGTGCCCGAGGTTGGCGGCACATACCTCCACGGCAGTCCCGCCTAGGGTCTAGCTAGGCCGGCGACGTGAAAGCGATCCGCGACCCGACAACGTCATCCAGCTTGGCCGCCTGGATCTTCCGGCCGAACGCCGAATACCGTAGTGCAGCGCAAACCGTCTTTCAGTAGGGGAGGGCGGAACTGCGGGTTCGTGCCCATTGCAGCCTTAGCGTGATTACGGACGAGAGCGTGCCGATCGCGCGCCTATGTTTCAAAGCGCCTGGTCCGCGGTTGGATCTGGCGGGTAACCGGGCTCAATGAATCGCTGATGAGGATCGATAGCAAAAGACGCAACGATGGGCGCCACTGTCTCCAGATCCTCGAACGCGCGATCGGAGACAGAGCCTGCCTGGAGATCGAAATGGCATAGCACGCCCCACGGCTGGCCACTTGGCGACAACAGGGCGGTTCCATGGTAGGAGAAGATCACATGTTCGTAGGCATGGCCAAGGAGCCGCGGGTCCTTCGATGAATCATCCGTGCGGAAAGGACTTCCGGGCTTGACGAATTGCGCCAGGCTCCTGTCCAGAGGGAGTACCGACAAGAATGACGGTCGACGTTTGCCCAAAGCGTCATGAAAGCAAACGCTCTTCACCAGGCGCCCGGCGTAACGGTGGATCGCGGTGTAGCGCAGTGGCACTGCGTCGTTCAAAAATGCGAGCGCCCCTGAAAGCCCTTGCTCCCTCAAGATCTGAGAAACAAGGCTCTTCACCTGTGTGGAGTCCATGAGGGGATTCTCTGTCTCATCTGGCGGCCTGCGCAAGCAGCGCCAGCACGGCCGGGACGTCAACAGATCCGGCAGGGGAGGGCACCGCGGCGAAAGCGCAATCTGTCGGAAGCGGGAGGCCGCCGCCGCGGGGTGCGACTCGGATTGGGAGTGTTCAGGCGCTGAGTCGTGCCCCTGGGAACTGCTGCCGTGGAGCGGGGGCGGGCACAGGCGCGCAGTGGCATCGCCGACCGCTCGCCGCGGGCTGCTGGTCGGCTGTCCCTTGCAGTCTCAACCGATCTTTACGACAACCTTTCCCTTCGCGCGTCCCCGATCGAGATAGGCCAAGGCATCTGCGGTCGCGTCGAAAGGAAACACTCGGTCCACGACCGGGTTGATACTCCCTGACTCGATCAGCGAGGTGATCTTTCGCAGCTGTTCCCCATCCGCTCGCATGAACACAAACGTGTAGGTAAGGCCAAGCCGCTTGGCTCGCTTCCTGATGCCTTGGCTCAACAGTCGCAGCACCTGCTTCAAGGGCCACGAAAGTCCCTGTTGGTCGGCGAACTCAGGGGTAGGGGGACCGGAGATGGAGATGAGCTGCCCGCCTGGCTTGAGCACCTGCAAGGATCGCTTCAGCACGTCGCCGCCAAGACTGTTCAGCACCACGTCGTAGTCGCGCGGCGCGGCTGCGAAGTCCTGCTCCTTGTAGTCGATCACGGTGTCTGCGCCCAGGGCCTTGACCCACTCGACATTGCCGGTACTGGTGGTCGTGGTGACATTGGCGCCGAGATGCTTGGCCAGCTGGATCGCGATGGTGCCCACGCCGCCGGAGCCGGCATGGATCAGCACTTTCTGTCCCTTCTTCAGCTTCGCGGTCTCCACCAGCGCCTGCCAGGCGGTCAGCGCAACCAGAGGGACGGACGCGGCTTCCTCCATGGAGAGGTTCGCCGGCTTGAGCGCAAGCGATGCCTCTCTGACCGCGATGAAGTCGGCGAACCCTCCGATGCGATCTTGATCCGGGCGACCGTAGACCTCGTCACCAGGCTTGAAGCGGCTAACCCGCGGGCCGACCCGCACCACGGTCCCGGCAACGTCGTTGCCCAGGATGAGCGGCAGCCGATAGGGAAGGATCAGCTTGAACTCGCCGCTCCTGATCTTCGAATCCAAGGCATTGACGCTCGCTGCATGGATCCGGACCAGAACGTCGTCCTCTCGCATTTCGGGCGCCGGCATGTCCGCAATCCGTCCGGTCTCCTTCTTGCCGTAGCGATCGATGATGAAGGCTTTCATGTGTTGATGGATGTTCCTCGTGGATGCGCGGCACCTCAGGCCGTCGGCTGATAGCGCTGCGCGGCGTGCGCTTGTCGCAGGCCTGCAAGCAATGCCTGGCGGGCGGCATCCAGCGCGTCCCACCGCGCGGCTTCGTGCAGCGGCGGAATCGTGACCAACTCGCGGCGGTCGAATCCGACCAGCGCCGCATCGACGAGTTCGCCCACTTCCATCACCTCGGGCAAGGCGTTGAGGTCGATGCCGGCCCGCTCCCAGATCTCGGTGCGCGTGGTCGCCGGAAGTACCGCCTGTACGTAGACGCCCTTGGGCGCCAACTCGACGTTCAGGCCCTGCGACAGAAACAGCACGAAGGCCTTGGTCGCTCCGTAGATCGACATGCCGAATTCCGGCGCGAAGCCGACGACCGATCCGATGTTGACGATCGCGCCTTCGCCGGCCTGCGCAAGGCGCGGAGCAATGGCGGCCGCAAGGCGTGTGAGCGCGGTGGTGTTGAGCATCACCAGGCGATCGATGCTGTCGGCGGTCTGATCGACGAACCGACCTTGCTGAGCCATGCCGGCGTTGTTGATGAGGATGCCGATCCTCGCGTCGTCGCGAAGGCGGGCCTCCACGGCGGCCAGATCGGCCGGGAGGGTGAGGTCGGCCTGCAGAACGTCGATGGCGACCTTGCTCTCTTCGCGCAAGCGCACTGCGAGCGCGTCCAGTCTAGCCTTGTCCCGCGCCACCAGCACGAGGTCGTGGCCGCGCCGCGCAAATCGCTCGGCGTAGGTGGCACCAATACCGGAAGATGCGCCGGTGATGAGGACGATGGGAAGGGGCGTCATGAGGATGTTCTCCGAAAAAGAAGGGGGATGAAGGCTGCAGCGCTACTACTCGGTTGCGGCTTCGGCCAACGTCGGATAGTCGGTGTAGCCTTGGGCCCCGCCGCCATAGAGCGTGGCCGGATTGAACTGCGCCAGCGGGGCACCGGTCTTCAGGCGCTCGACCAGATCGGGATTGCCAATGAACGCCCGGCCGAAGGCGAACAGATCCGCCTTGCCCATGTTGAGCCGAGCGGTGGCGAGGTCAAGGTCGTAGCCGTTGTTGGCGAGGTAAGTGCCCTCGAAGCGGGTGCGCAGCGCGTCGAAGTCGAACGGCGCCACGTCGCGCGGTCCACCGGTGGCGCCTTCGACGACGTGCAGGTAGACGATGCCCAGCGCGTTGAGTCGCTCGGCGATGTAGTTGTACTGAGGCTGCGGATCGCTGCAAGAAATGCCGTTGGCCGGCGACACCGGCGAGATCCTCACCCCGATGCGTTCGGCGCCGATCTCCTGCGCCACGGCGGCAGCGACTTCGAGCAGCAGGCGCGCGCGGTTCTCGACCGATCCGCCGTAGGCATCGCTGCGCTGGTTGGCGCCATCCTTGATGAACTGCTCCAGCAGGTAGCCGTTGGCGCCGTGGATCTCCACGCCGTCAAAACCGGCGGCGATGGCGTTGGCCGCGGCCTGGCGGAAATCGTTCACGATGCCTGGCAACTCATCAAGCTCAAGAGCGCGCGGCTCGGAGACAGTCGAAAAACCGTTGTTGACGAAGGTCTTGGTCGCGGCGCGGATGGCAGAGGGCGCGACCGGCGCGGCGCCCTCGGGCTGCAGGTCCACATGCGAGACGCGGCCGACATGCCAGAGCTGCACGAAGATCCGGCCGCCCTTGGCGTGGACGGCGTCAGTGACCTTGCGCCAGCCCGCGATCTGCGCCTGCGTATACAGGCCGGGCGTGTCCTGGTAGCCCTGAGCCTGAGCCGAGACCTGAGTGGCCTCGGTGATGAGCAGGCCAGCTGACGTGCGCTGCGCATAGTAGGCCGCGGCCAGTTCCCCGGGCACCAGGCCCGAGCCTGCGCGGTTGCGGGTCAAAGGGGCCATGACGATGCGATTGGGAAGCGTCAGGGGGCCGAGGGCGTAGGGTTCGAAGAGCGTCATGTCAGTCATGTGGTGTCGATGATTTGGAGGTGAGGGCGGTCGATCGAGGCAGGTGCATTGGGGCACCAGTCCGTCGGCGGAGTCGCACGCGCAAGGCGCTCTTGAAGCGACCGCCTTAATGATGATGGTCATCATCATTGATGTCAAGGGCTTTGATGATGATCGACATCAATGTATAGTGGCACCTCTAGCACAGGCACCAAACAGACAGTCTTCCGGGGTATGAAGGTCACCAAGGCGCAGGCGCAAGCCAACCGAACGCACATCGTCGAAACGGCGTCGACGCTCTTTCGTGAGCGCGGTTACGACGGGGTCGGCATTGCGGACCTGATGGCGGCTGCAGGCTTCACTCACGGCGGCTTCTACAAGCACTTCGGCTCCAAGGCCGACCTGATGGCCGAGGCGGCAGCATGCGGCGTGGCACAGACGGTGGCCAAGACCGAGGGTGCCGATATGGTCGGCTACGTGCAGCAGTACCTGTCCAGGGAGCACCGTGACAGTCCGGGCGATGGATGCACGATGGCTGCGCTCTGCGGCGACGCGGCGCGTCAGGAGGAGCCAGTCAAGGCGGCTTTTGCGGCGGGACTCGAGAGCTTGCTGGCGGCCCTGGGCCGCGAAGGCGAGGGCTTGGATACGGCCGGGCGGAAGAGGGCACGCGCCCGGCGGATCGACAGCATTGCACATGCCGTGGGCGCAATCATGTTGTCCCGCGCCTGCCCGGACGATTCGCCACTTGCTGATGAGATTCTGGAAGTCTGCCGCTCGGCGATGCTTTCACAGATTTCAGGGGCCCCCAAGAAGTAGACCCCGGCCCACGACGAACAGGCTAACCCCGCTGCCGGCACCGCGACCGATTTGCCGAAACGATTTGCGCCTGGTAGGACAACACCTCGCGGCTGCGCGTGTCGACTGTCACCTTCAGTCGGTTCACGTCGTTGGTGCCGTTCGCCTGGTGGTTGTTTCCGAAAGTCTCGACACGGGTGAAGTTTTCCAGACGACGTCCCACGCATCGAGCAACGGCTTGTCGATGCGGTGATAGTGCGAGTCGCCATGCACGTAGGATGTTCCGCCCCGACCTGATAGCTGACTCGTTTGGCTATTCAAGACGTATTTCAGCCCGCGTCGGGGAATCCGGTCCCTTGGCATCTGCATTCGCGATGGTGCCGTCCTTCCTGAACCAGTAGCGGCAACGCGTTCGCAAAACCATCGTGACGCACATCAATCCGTCGGCATTGACGATCCACTTGCCGGACGCGCTGCCGGGCCCGCTCCTGTTGACGAAATCTACGCGGCCGTCCGGATGGAATTCCCACCGCGAGATCATTCCGGTTGCAAGATTGCTCGAGATCATGGCCTTGCCAATCAGGGTCTGCTCGATCTCCGTCTTGCTCAGGTACACGCGCTGCGCGTGTACTGGATCATCGGAAAGGGTGGGAATCGCCACGACGCACAACAGCACTCGGATGAACCAGCGGCGGCAGGCTACGATCTTCTCGTGACCCAGCATCCGGTTTGATGCCGGCGGGGCAGGAGGAAGGCGCTCTGACATGACGTTTGCTCCATTGCCCTCTGGATTGCCCAAGGGTCGGGCGGGAGGTCGGAAGCGGTGTCAGAGTGCTAGGGACGACTTGCAATCAGTATGGGCCCCATTTCGATGTTGTGCGTACTCCAGATCCAGATACCTTGACCGAACGGACGGCGCACCAGCTCAACCACAAGGACAATCTGCCACTGCACGAGCAACCGTCGGAGCAATACGATATCTACGACGGCCAGCTTCAGGGAGATGTGCCGGCCACGGATGCCTAGCCTGGCCACAATCCTTGTTGCCAAGTTGCCGGAAACCGCGCACCTATTGCACACGGCGACCGTAGAGCTGATCTGCAGGACCAGGGGCGAGGACAGTTTGTGAACCGACCCGAGCATTCACTGCGGAAGTACGAATTAAGGCGCATCATGGGCTGATGAATATCCAGCTCGGTTTTGAGATCGCCTATCAGTTTCCCCGCGCGACGCCGATGATTCTGACCCTCAGCATTCATTACTCGCGCGCCTCGGATCTCCTGCGCCCGGACTATCTGCTCACGAAGCCGGCCGTGCCCATCACTGCGTACCGCGATCTGTTTGGCAACTGGTGCACACGCCTGGTCGCACCCGCGGGCCGCTTTGTATTGAATACCGATGCCGTGATCCACGACAGCGGCGCCCTGGACGTCGTCGTGCCCTCGGCGCCGCAGACGCCGGTGGAGTACCTGCCCGAGTCCACCTTGGTCTACCTGCTGGGCAGCCGCTACTGCGAAACCGACCTGCTGTCCGATTTCGCTTGGCAGCGCTTTGGGGCCGGACAGACCGGCTGGGGCCGCGTGCAGGCGGTCTGCGATTTCGTGCACCAGCACATCGAGTTCGGCTACCAGCACGCCCGGCGCACGCGTTCGGCCTTTGAAGCGTTCAAGGAAGGGCAAGGCGTTTGCCGTGACTATGCGCACCTGGCGATCACCCTATGCCGCTGCCTGAACATTCCGGCCCGTTATTGCACCGGCTACCTCGGCGATATTGGGACCCTGCCGCCGTACGGCACGATGGACTTTGCCGCTTGGTTCGAGGCTTTTCTGGGTGACCGCTGGTACACCTTCGATGCGCGCAACAACGTGCCGCGCATCGGCCGGGTGCTGATTGCGCAGGGGCGCGACGCCAGCGACGTGGCCTTGTCCAACACCTTCGGCCCCAACGAGCTGGACGGATTCAAGGTCTGGTGCGATGAAATTCAATGATTGAAGCGGAACGCAGCGAACTTCCGTCGTCATCCTGGTGCCGCTGACCGGCCGGAAGCGCCGCCGTGCGCGGTCTGATCGCCGATAGCGGCGTCACCATCGAACTTCGGCAGTCCAAGTATTTGAACAATCTTGTTGAGCAGGACCATCGAAGCATCAAGCGGCGAACCCGACCGATGATGGGATTCAAGTCCTTTGTCTGTGCTGCTCGGCTGATCGCCGGCATCGAGACCATGCACATGGTCAAGAAGGGGCAGCTGCGCTGCCCCGGTGGCCTGGCATTTTCGGATGCCGACTTCTTCTACAGTCTCGCCGTCCGTTGACCCGAAGGTGCCGGACTTCGTCCGCCTCGACCGACTTGACGCGACAAAACCGTCCAGATTCTGCTGGTTCACAGCAAGTTGGAAAGCACCGTCAGGTACCTCGGAATTGAGGTAGATGACGCCCTGGACATTGCAGAGCAGATCGACGTCTGAGGCATTCTGGCGAGCAGGCGGCGTACGATGCGCCGCTTGCGGGCGCTGACCGGCCGAGCCTGCATCTACTCTGCGGAGGCTTCCTGTTCGCGCGGGGTTCCATGGCTCCGAGCCGCTCCAGGAGAGCCTCAGCACCGTATGCCTAAAGGCGTACAACCAATTGATGAATCGGCGGGCAACTACTCGTCCCAAAATGAAGTAGGCGAAGTCTTGAGGAGGTGCGATGAAAGCCCTCGCGTCATTCTCACTTTCGGCGGTGCTCTGCGGACTGGCCGCCTATTTCTTCATTCGCTGGTTTGCGCCCGAGGTAGATCCACGCGCTTTCACAAACCTGATCGGCGTTGTGGCGATCGCGGGCGGCGCCTTGGGAGGGTTCTTGACGAAAGGGCGAATCGGCAAGAAAGGGGACTCGCCATGACTCGCCGTCTCTGGCTTGTGGCAAGCGCGCTTGCTTATCTGGCAAGCGCGGCGGCCCTCGCGCAGCAGTGCGCTCCCGGAGAGCAAAGAGTATGCATGTCGGGTGGCCATTGTTTCTGTGCGCGCACGGAAGCGCACGCGATACCTTCTCCTCCCCCTCCCGTCGCTGGCGCAGATGGAAAGAGTGACCAGCCCTCGGCCGTGGCCCCTTCACCGTCGCCTGGTGCGGGTCCCGGCGATATTGGCGGGCGCTCTCCTGGCGCCATCATCGTCACCCCGGGAGTCCCTCGTTTACCGAGACCATCGCCCTATCCTGGAGCCGGTGGCTCCCATGCCCCTGCTTCCGCTGGACAGGCGGCGAGGATCTCCAGCGAACTATGGCGGAACATCTCTGTCCAGCCATCCGCACCCTGGAGTGGGGTGCGCCCAGCGGTCTATACCTACGTGCTTGCGGGTGACGTCGGCCGCCAGGACGAGTACAGGGGCTCTGACGAGCGGGTGATCAAGGCCCGGGCCAATCTGAAGGCCCTCGTAAAGGAGGTGCGTGCCATGGATCAGGGGGGCGTCTTTGATCCGACGGTTGTGAATGCGAACCTGTTCCTCGTTCCGTCGAAAGTCGGGATGGCACAGGATGCGTCGTATGACTTTCAGTTGGCGGGCGTCTATCGGACGACTTTCGCCGATCTGCTCCAAGGTCGCACTGAGCTCGAAGGCAAACTCGCCGGCCTGGGCCCATTCCTCGTCGCAACTCGTCTTCCGGTGAACGAGATCGTGGAGATCTCAGCCTCAGGAAATGCGACACCCGGGAACACTCACATGGTCTTGATTGATCTGACAGACGCCGAGCCGCAATCTGTCGTTGTGTTCATCAGCATCTTCAAGGACACGATCCGCAAGAAGAACGTCCTCTCCGACGCGAAGCTCGAACCTCTGCGCGCGACGGTGGTGTCATTGCTCGTGCAGGCGAATCAGGCCATCCCTTTCATCGGGAGCGCTTCGGCGGCTGTCCGGGCTTCGATGTCTGGTGACACCAAGCCAGACAGCCCGGTTCGTTGAGAGCGCCCATAGCTGGCACGCCTGCAGCGAAAACTCCAGCGCGAGTTCGAAGCGTCGCGCCGCGCGAAGGTGCTATTGCGCATTAGCCCTCCGAGCGAGGCATCAGCCGCGCATCCGGCACGACGCGGACACGTACCGCCTCGTCACGACCGCGCAGGTGGGCATCGAGCGGCGCCAGTAGGCCGGCCGAGATCCCGGCGTGCCGGAACACCGCATCCGAGACGATGGCCTCGCAGCCGACGTCGCGGGTCAACTGCTGAAGCCTGGCGGCCACGTTCAATGGATCCCCCAAGGCGGTGAATGTCACGTGCTCGCGAAAGCCGATCTCGCCCATGACGGCGCGGCCACAATGCACGCCGATGCCGAAGCGGATGGGCTGGCGCAACTGGGGTTCGATCGCATCGTTCAGCGCCGCGATGTTCGTGGCGATCCGCGGCACCGCGTCGAGCGCCTGGCGGCATGCGATGGCGGGCTCGGTATCCAGGCCGAATATGGCGAGGACCCCGTCGCCCAGGAACTGGTTCGGCAACCCGCCTTCCCGCACGATCGCAGCGCAGGTCGCAGCCAGGAAGCGACTGACGATGAACAGGCTGTCGAACGGCAATTGCTCTGCTGCGAGCCGCGTGGAGTCACGCATGTCCACGAACATGAACGCAGCGAATCGCTCCTTCGGCATGACGCCCCATCGCCGACCCGGCTCGAAGTTCACGTTGGTCGACGTCGGCACGAGTGGCCAAACCGAAAGATCCGCCTTCGGACGCAGCTGGCATGCGAGACGCACGAAGCGTGGGTCCGCGTCGAGTCGTGCCAGCACGCGTCGTTCCGCCTCTCGCGGCGCCGGCAGCTTCGCGTCGCCGACCACACGCACCCGGCACAACGAGCACCGGGCACGGCCGCCGCAGGCGCTTGCGTGGGGAATGCGGGCCATCCTGCTTGCCTCCAGCACCGAGAACCCCAGGGGCACGTGTACCTCGCGCCCATCCGGATAGCGCACGCAGACTCGGCCTCTCTTGCGCTCCCACAGCGAGCGCGCACCTCGCGCCGAAAGCACGAGCAACAGCGCGCCACCGTCGAAGAGAAGGAAGTCATTGCGCAAGTCGACGAGCCAGCGATCTTGCGCTGCCGTCCCGATGACTGTCTGCGCGAGCGCATGGGCGCGCCAGCCCGGGTCTTGCGCCAGCGCCATCACCTCCCGGCCGCCTTGCAGGTAGCCCAGCAAGGCCAGCACCGGCACGAGCACTGCGAGGCTCGCCAACACACTGCGCCATGCGCCGAACCATGGCTTCAATCGCAACCAGAACCAGATGCCGTAGCACCCGTGCACCCAGGCCACCACGAGCAGCATCAGCTGCACCCTGCCGAACGACGGCTGGGCAATCCACAACGAGTACAGCAACTGGGCATAGCCCTTGTCCAGGCCGAACGCGGCAAAGGCGATGCGCGTGTTGACGAGATGGTTGGCCAGCAGCGGCGGTATGCACAAGCCCAGCGTGAGCTGGGCGACTTCGCCTGGCGTCCAGTGCAGCGAACGGCGCTCATACAGCGCCCACAGGCCGAGGCAGAAATGGATCGCCAGTGCGCTGTACAGCAGGATCGTGCCGGGCCATCCCTGCCAGATGAACTTCTGCACCAGCAGGCCTCGTTCGAGCCATGCCAAGGAGGCATTGCCGAGCGAATGATTCAGCAGGTGCGTCCCGATATAGACGAACAGCACGAGCCCGCTCGCCAGCCGAACGGAACGCGCTCCGGCCGGTCGCAGGGTGCGAAGACGTCTGAAACCAGGCATGTGCTTGCGCGCGAATTGTGCGGCAACGCCGGCACTACTGGCACGCCGGCGCTCCGGTTCGGACGATCCGGGCGGCCGCGACCATCGCGAGCCAACCCGTGCAGATGCTTCACTGCGTGGCAACGTTCGAGGCCGTGGCTGCCTCGGCGGCCGTCGTCGCCCGCGCCCTGGCGTAGCGCTGCGGGTGCTCCTCGTTGAGCTTCATGCCGCTTTCGTCGCTCGCGAGCATGTCGCCTGTCCGGATCGCTTCGGCCAACTCGGCCCGGACCTGTGCGCGCGTCTTGCCCGCCGCGATGACGCGCGCAGGGTAGCGCTGCGGGTTCTCCTCGTTGGCCTTCAGCCCGCTCTCGTCATTGGCCATGATGTCGCCCGTCCGGATGGCGTCGGCCAGTTCCGCCTGGACCTGAGCGCGTGTCTTGCCCTCTGCCACGACTGGAGCGGGGTAGCGCTGCGGGTTCAGCTCCCGCAGCGTCATGCCGCTTTCGCCCGCGGCGAGCATGTTGCCCGTTCGCATTGCCTCGGCCAGATCGGCCTTGACCTGCGCGCGTGTCAGGTCGCCGTCGGCATGGGCGGCTGCACCGAGTGCGGCGAGAAGGAACAGCGTGCCAGTGGCGCGGGCGAGCTTGGATGTACGCATGATGATCTCCTGGGGTGAGCGGCACCACCTGTGCCGTGGTCGAGGCCTCTGAGCCTCGTAGTGCAGTACGGTGGTGCGCCCCGGAATATTCGCGCCCACGCATGCAGGGGCTCCGAAAGCGTGAACAACTGCCGGAAGGCCCGGCACAGGGTGCTGTCGCGTCACCCGTCGTCGGAGCACACGAAGCGTTGACCGTCTGCCTCGGATGACCAGGGTGCGCACGCGAGCGTCGGGCTCCTCGGCCCGCACGTTCCCCAGCGGCGCTTTGGAGCGCATACTTCCAGCCAGCCCCGCCAGTGAGACAACAAGGATGACTTCGCCGGAATCTCTTCGCTTGTACGTTCCCGAGCCGACCGGGCGCCCGGGTCACGAGACCGACTTCTCCTATCTGCACCTGTCGCCTGCCGGCGCGGTGCGCAAGCCCGCGGTCGACGCGACACCGGCCGACACCGCGGACCTGGCCTTCACGTTGGTGCGCGTGCTCGACGACGAAGGCCGCGCTGTGGGCCCGTGGGCACCGCAGCCCGATGTGCCGCTTCTGAAGCGCGGGCTGCGCGCGATGATGAAGACGCGCGCCTTCGACGCCAAGATGCTGATTGCGCAGCGGCAGAAGAAGATCTCCTTCTACATCCAGTGCCTCGGCGAGGAGGCGATCGCGACTGCGCATGCGTTCGCCATCCAGCAGGGCGACATGTGCTTCCCGACCTATCGCCAGCAGGGCTTGCTGCTGGCGCGCGAGGACATCCAAATGGTGGAGCTCATCTGTCAGTTGATGAGCAACGGACGCGATCCGATGCGGGGACGCCAGCTGCCGGTGATGTACTCGTACAAGCGCGCCGGCTTCTTCTCGATCAGCGGCAACCTGGCCACGCAGTTCATCCAGGCGGTCGGATGGGCCATGGCCTCGGCGATCAAGGGCGACACGAAGATCGCTTCGGCGTGGATCGGCGACGGTGCCACGGCCGAATCAGACTTTCATACAGCGCTCACCTTCGCGCATGTGTATCGCGCGCCGGTGATCCTCAACGTGGTCAACAACCAGTGGGCGATCTCGACCTTCCAGGCGATCGCCGGTGGAGAGGCAACGACCTTCGCGGCACGCGGCGTCGGCTGCGGCATCGCGTCGCTGCGTGTCGATGGCAATGATTTCCTTGCGGTGCTCGCCGCGTCGCGCTGGGCGGCCGAGCGGGCGCGCAGCAACCTGGGGCCGACGCTGATCGAGTGGGTCACCTATCGGGCCGGCGCGCACTCGACCTCCGACGACCCCTCGCGCTATCGACCTGCCGACGACTGGCAGCATTTCCCGCTGGGCGATCCGGTCGCACGGCTGAAGCAGCATCTGGTGCGCCTGGGCGCCTGGTCCGACGAAGAGCATCGGCGCGCGCAGGAGCAACTCGAGGCCGAAGTCGCGGCCGCGATGAAGGAGGCCGAGGCCTACGGCGGCACGCTGATCGACGGCCATGTCCCGCCGCTCGAGTCGATGTTCGAGGACGTCTACAAGGACATGCCGCCGCACCTGCATGAGCAGATGCGGCAGGCGAGGACGCAAGCCGCGCGATAGGGCGGTGGACGACTGACATGGCCCGCATGACGATGGTTCAGGCCCTGCGCTCGGCGATGGACGTGATGCTCGAGCGCGACCCGAACGTCGTGATCTATGGGCAGGACGTCGGCTACTTCGGCGGCGTGTTCCGTTGCACCGAAGGGCTGCAGGCGAAATACGGGCGCTCGCGCGTCTTCGATGCGCCGATCTCCGAGGGCGGCATCGTCGGCTCGGCGATCGGCATGGCCGCCTATGGCCTGCGTCCGGTGGTCGAGGTGCAGTTCGCGGACTACTTCTATCCGGCCTCGGACCAGATCGTTTCGGAGGCGGCGCGGCTGCGCTACCGCTCGGCCGGCGACTTCTCAGCGCCCATCACGATCCGCATGCCCTGCGGCGGCGGCATCTACGGCGGGCAGACGCACAGCCAGAGCCCGGAGGCGCTGTTCACGCATGTCTGCGGCCTGCGCACCGTGATGCCGAGCAATCCCTACGATGCCAAGGGCCTGCTGATCGCGTCGATCGAGAACGACGACCCGGTCATCTTTCTGGAACCCAAGCGGCTGTACAACGGGCCGTTCGACGGCCATCACGATCGACCGCTGGTGCCCTGGTCGCAGCACGCATTGGGCGAGGTGCCCGAAGGGCACTACACGGTGCCACTCGACACGTCCAAGGTGTTCCGAACCGGCGCCGACCTGACGGTGCTGGCCTACGGGACGATGGTGTTCGTCTGCGAAGCGGCGGCGGCCGAGAGCGGCGTCGATGCCGAGATCATCGATCTGCGCAGCATCTGGCCGCTGGACCTGCCGGCGATCATCGCCTCGGTGAAGAAGACGGGTCGCTGTGTCGTCGTGCACGAAGCGACGCGCACCAGCGGCTTCGGTGCCGAACTCGTGGCGCTGGTGCAGGAGCATTGCTTCTATCACCTGGAAGCGCCCGTCGAACGCGTGACCGGCTGGGACACCCCGTATCCGCATGCGCTCGAATGGGCCTATTTCCCCGGGCCGGCGCGCGTGGCTGCGGCTTTCCGGCGAGCGATGGAGACCTGACATGTCCGGCAGCATCCATGTGATCAAGGTGCCCGACGTGGGCGAAGGCATCGCCGAAGTCGAGCTCGTGGCCTGGCACGTCGAGCCGGGCGATGCGGTCGTCGAGGACCAGGGGCTGGCCGACGTGATGACCGACAAGGCCAATGTCGAGATCCCTTCGCCGGTCGCCGGCCGCGTGATCGCGCTTGGTGGAGAGGTCGGACAGATCCTGGCCGTCGGCTCCGAACTGATCCGTATCGAGCGCTCGCGTGACGATGCGGGGGCGCCCGCGCCCACGCGCGCGGCCTCGCCACCCCCGCCCGTGGAGCGCGTGGCAGTGCCGAACGCGCCGGCGACAGCGTCGGCGCGACCGGCGCCGTCGTCCACGCGGGCCGCGGAGGATCGTCCGATTGCCTCGCCGGCGGTGCGCCGGCGGGCCTGGGAGCTCGGCGTGGATCTGAAGGACGTCGTGCCGAGCGGAACCGCCGGCCGCATCGTGCACGCCGATCTCGACGCCCACTTCGCCGCGCATGGCGGCCGCCCGGCGGACCGTGCGCCCGGCGCAGCGAACGCCGAACGCGACGACGAGCAGGCCATCCCCGTCATCGGCCTGCGCCGTCGCATCGCGTTGCAGATGCAGGAATCCAAGCGGCGCATCCCACATTTCAGCTACGTCGAGGAGGTCGACGTCACCGAGCTCGAGGCCCTCCGATCGGCGCTCAACGCGAAGTGGACCTCAGAGCGCGGGCGCCTGACCCTGCTGCCTCTGCTGATGCGGGCGACGGTGCTCGCGGTGCGCGAGTTCCCGCAGATCAATGCCCGCTTCGACGATGAAGCTGGCGTCGTCACACGTCACGGCGCAGTGCACATCGGCGTCGCGACGCAGACGCCGAACGGGCTGGTCGTGCCGGTGGTCCGGCACGTCGAGGCGCGCGATCTGTGGGCCGTGGCCGCCGAAATGGCGCGCCTGGTCGACGCTGCGAGGGCAGGCCGGGCGACGCGCGCGGAACTGAGTGGCTCGACGATCACCCTCAGCAGCCTCGGCGCGCTCGGTGGCATTGCGTCGACCCCGGTGATCAACCGGCCCGAGGTGGCCATCGTCGCGGTCAACCGGATCGTGGACCGTCCGGTGTTGCGCGGCGGCGCCATCGTGTCGCGCCGGATGATGAATCTGTCGTCCTCGTTCGACCACCGGGTCGTCGACGGCATGGATGCCGCGCGGTTCGTACAGGCGATGCGCGCATTCATCGAAACCCCGGCGCTGCTGTTCGTCGAGTAGCGGCGACGACACCGGCCGGTGACCTCCGCGCGCCCGGCGCTGACGAGTTGAGCAAGCTCGCCGGGCACCTGGCGCCATGGGCATCACGCGGCCGCGCATCCATAACACACGGAGACAAGAATGCCGATGCTGGTCGCGACCCGTTCATAGACCGTCACGCCGCGCTTTGGCGTACTCCACCACGGCCTGCGTGCTTCGGACCGGCGCAAGGCCAACCGTCAGGAGCCGCCACTCTTCAAACTGCGTAGTTGCTCCTCCGCATGGTCGAGGGCCTTGCGCAGGTCCTGTATCTCGTGCTCCAACCTGTTGATGTTCGCCGCGCGGCTCTGCTCCGGGGGGAGGATGTCACAGCGGGCTTGCAGCGCGGCCAATGTCTCTGCAAGTTGTTGGCGACGCAGCATTTGGCCTTTGGAGCGGGCGAGTTCCATGTCCCGCTCGATGGCTGCTTCTTCGGCTTTGCATTCAGTGCTGTCCGTGCGGCCCGCGGGCTGGGCGATGGCGGGGAGTGTCAGCGCCAGCGCGATGATGAGCAATAAAGGGTTCACGCGCATTTTGATACTGCAAGGAAGTAGACGTCGAACATGCCGGCTCGAAATCGCTGACGCTGACGAAGGCATGGGAAAACACGTTGGCTCCTGAGGCAATTTGCAGGTCAACTTCGACGGTCCGCTGAAGGCCGACCTCGGTCCGCCAATCCGGTCGGTCAACGGTATTCGATGATGAGCTTCCAGGGATGATTTTGGGAAGCAGCCGCTTGGTCGGCATGCGAACGGAAGCACACGAGAACCGTGTGTACCCGTTCCTAGCGTCGAGCAATGTCCTTCACGATTTCGTCGGAGATGCTACGAATCTGGTTCTCCGTCATGGGCGCAAATACGCCCTGCATGGCCGACGACGTCGTCGCGTACTTTCGCGTGCCCATGGGCGTTGCACCCGGGAGTTCGGAAAATGAAACATCGGCATCGATGTAGGCGTTGCCCGTCATGATGCCGGCAGCGACACGGGCACCGCGCGTGATGTATCGATAGTCGTTAATGTTGACCGTGACCAATGTCGAGGGCTCGGTCGCCGATGCAACGGCTGTGTCGGTGGGGGCCCGCGTCATGCCCGCAGCCGCGGTGGCCTCGGTCATGCCGACTCGCCATTCGTTGCGGAACTGTTCCCAGTCCTTCGAGGCCGCCAGTTCCTTGCTCGCCCGGACGTCTAGCGTCACTCGCTTGGCTGCTGCAGGCGAGAGAGCGAACTTCTGCTCGGTGCCGCCTTGGCGCTGCACGTTCGCCGCGCAGCCCGTGAGGACCAGAATCGTCGAGAGGAAAGCTAGTTTCAGCGGTTGATACATTGAGGTTGCTTCGTGGGAGGAGGTCGATGGCGCCCCGATTCCGGCTACGTGCTGCGGCACCGGAGAAATTCAGGCGTGAGATGTGCGAGGCAATACTTGTGCGTGCCGTACGAATTGGTAGCGCGGCTGACGTCATTGGAATCTTCTTCGCCGGCCTATTGTGATTGGCACCTCAGTCAGTGCGCACGCGCTCACGTGGTAGTGCGTTGCGAACCAGCTACGAACGTCTGGTCCTGAGCGAACTGAGTCGCACGTGGGACCTGCCGGCCCATCAGCGGCGGCAGCGGATGCCGATCTTCACGGGCAAAGGACCAGCTTGCCCTCGAGACCGCCGGCTTCCAGTCGGCGATGTGCCTCGGACACCTCGTCGAAGGTGATGCGGCCCGCTACGCGGGGCCGGATGGCCCCGCGGGCCAGCAAGCCGAAGAGCTGCTCGAGGTCCTCGCGGAACCAAGCGGGATGGAGGGCGCGCAGCAGGTTGATCGAGAAGAAGGCGGCGCGCCTACCGCCCGGCCGCCACCTCCACAAGTACAGGCGCGCGATCCACATCAGCATGGTGATCATGCGGCGCTGCGCCTGCACGCCTGCCGAGTACCCATAGGCGCACAGCAGGCCGCCGCGGCCGACAGCCGAGAAGGATCGGCGATAACTGTCCTCGCCGATGCCGTCGAAGACGACATCGAACCCTCCAGGCACGACGCGCGTGAAGTCTTCGCCCTGGTAGTCGATCGGCGTGGCGCCGAGTTCGCGGATGAGCGGTGCATGCCGACCATGCGCAGCGCCCCACAGCTCCACGCCGGCGAGTTGCCCGAGGACGAGCAATGCCTGGCCGACCGCGCCGGCGGCGCCATGCACGAGGACCCGCTGACCCCTTCGCACGTGGGCCGCGCGGTGAAGCAACTGGTACGCCGTCGTCCAACTCAGGATCAGCGCTGCTGCCTCCGAAGCGTCGACGCCCGCCGGCACGCGGGTGAGGCGGTCGGCCCGGATCGTGCGATAGGCCGCGTTCGAGCCGACAACCGTCATGTCGGCGACCCGATCGCCAACCCGGAAGTCATTCACCGCTGCGCCGACCAAGTCAATTTCACCGACAAAGTCATAACCCAGCGCGAACGGCGGCCGGCGTTGCGACGTCTGCGGGTAGAGATGACGCCGAATCAGGACATCGGTGTACTCGAGCCCAGAGGCGAGCACGCGGACCCGCACCTCACCCCTGCCCGGCACTGGCAGGGGGGCGTCCACCACCTCGAGCGCTTCGGGACCGCCGAAGCCGCTCACCTGGACGACTCGGTTGCGCAATTCATTCATGAAGGCACTCCCTTCGGGTCACGCGTGCCGCTCCCCTCACAACGGGATGCTGTCGACGACCCGCGGAGGGCGATTCCGGCTCGGGGGCTGAGCAGCGACTGGCGTGTTGACCGGGCCGCATCGCGTACCGTCGCAATATAGGCGGACGGACAGCAGGGCGTTTTGACCTCTATCAAAGCTTTGTGAACGTCGATGTATCACATGGGAGCAAACAACAAGGCAACCGTGACACACCGTCCAACATCCTCGCCGACCGCCTGAAGCGTCTCGCGGAGGCAGGCGTTGCACGACATTCTGGGATGGCTGGGCCGCGAGGCCTTGATTGCGATCAAGGCCCGAGACCTGAGGTCGACGCCGGCTTCGAGCCATGGCTTGCCACCCAATCCTTGAAGTAGCTCAAGGAATAGGCCTGTTCAACCGATGTAACAGCGCGCAAGCTCGTTGCCTGCCTGCCGTTATTCAGAGTGCCATGCCGCTACCGGCCCTCTCATCGATTCGATGATCATGTCGATCGTTTCCGCCCAGGCCTTCTCGACCTGCGCCGTGTACCTCTCATCGAGAATCCCACGTGCCGACTCGAGAAACGCTTGCCGAAAGGCCGGGTAGTACTCGGCCGCGACACCGTAGCCATCATGTCGCCGTCCGAGATCTCGCAGGCCGAGCGCCATGATCTCGGGGCGGCTCATCGCGTGCACGAGAAATTGCATCATGTGAGAGAGCATCTGGCCCTGGCTGTCCATGTCGCCACGGAAAAGTCCTTCCGCCGCAGGAGCCAGCGCGAACAAACGTCGATAAAGATCCTGCGTAAAGCGCTTCTGATGTTGCAGGAGAACGCCGATCGTCGACTGGACCAGCAAGACGGAGTCCGGCGCGTCAAAGCCGATGGCTTCCACGAGTTGGAACGCGCCGCGCCTACCCTTCAATACGGCTTGTGCTTTGCGCACCTTCACGGGCGCCTGCGGAACTTGATTGAACAGAACCTCCGACATCAGGAATCTCGTACCAAGCGTTTTGTTCGCATCCTGGATGCGGCTGGCGATGTTTATCGCATCACCGACTACCGTGAACTGCCGGTGATCCGGATGCCCCATCATGCCAACGATGAGAGGGCCAAAATGCGCTCCGACGCCGATCTCGAGCGTCGTTCCGAATTCGTCGGACAACTCCGCATTGAGATCGTTCAGCGCTGCGAGCATGCCCAAGCCGGCTCGAATCGTGTCGAGACAACTCTTCTCGGGCGGATCGCCGCCAACACCGAACAGCCCAACGATCTGGTCGCCGACATACTGATAGATGACACCGTTGTTGATCAGAATCGCGTCGCCGACCGCCTTGAAGAAACGATTGAGGATATGCACCACGTCGAAGGCGAGGTGCGCTTCGACCAAGGGCGTGAAGTCGCGGATGTCGCTGAACAGGATGGCGAGCGTTCGCTCCTGCGACGGCGCGACCGACGCTTCTTCCACCTGCAGGCACGACACGTCCGAGTGGGTCCTGATCAGCCGTTCGAGGCTCACGTCCCCGCTGACGCTCGTCTGACACGCCAGGCGCGTGAACCCATCCCAGCGAAGCGCGCTGGCCACCTCGACCTCGCGCGGCGTGCGCGCCGAGACGTTCTGAATCCCGTCACAGATGCGGACGCGGCAAGTCGTGCAGCGCCCGTGTCCGCCGCATGCCCGAACGTGCGGGATTTTGTGCGCGATCGACACGTCGAGGATGGTCATGGTGGGATCGGCGACCGGCATCGCCCTGTCTTCGCCCACGTATACGATTGTCGTCATATAAAGCTGGGCACTCGAACGATGCCAAGGCGATCACGAGGCCCGAGGGTCATGATGCTGATCGAGGGCGCGCAGAGCGCCCGACGCAAGTCTAGGCTCGACACCGCAGAAGTGGAAGATGGTGCAACCCTCACCGACCAGGCGAGCCACGGCGAGGCAATCGAGCACGCCTCCAGCCCGAACTACGCCAGCAACGTAGCTCACCAGAGCTGCCCGCTGAAGCGGGCGACAGCGCGCTGAGCGCGCACCTGCCTGGGCTCAGTCCTGTTCGGCCACGCGCAGCCTCTTCGCCAGCGCCTGCAAGAGCTTCCAGGCGATGGCACCGTTGCGTTCGATCAGCGGGCGGAACTCCCAGAAGGTCAGGCCGTAGCACACCAATTGGGTGGTGGCGACGACGGTGGCCGAGCGCGGCCCGCCGTCGATCAACGCGATCTCGCCGAAATGGTCGCCCGGGCCCAGCGTGTTGATCGACACGCCCTTGCTCGACACCGCGGCCTCGCCCGATTCGATGATGAAGAACGCAGCCGCGCCCGAACCTTCGCGGATGACGGTCTCGCCCTGGGCGAAATGGCGCTGCTTCAGCAGCCGCGCAATCTGCTCGGTCTGGCGCCGGTCCAGGTCGACGAAGAAGCGCACACGCTGCAGAGCGCCCACCGGGTCGCGCGGCGGAGGGCTGGGCAATGTGGCCTCACTGCGCGACTGGCCGGTGGTCACGGCGCGGCATTGCAGCAGGTACAACGTGCCTTCCTGCATCGCCCATTCGATGTCGCGGCGCGGGCCGTAGGCCTTCTCGCACTGCAGCGCCAGGCCGGCGAGCGACGCCAGCTGCGCATCGTCCAGGCACAACTGCGTCACCTGCGCCGCCGGCACCTGTTCTTCGAAGGTCCCGCCGTTGGGCAGCGAGCGCACGGCGATCCGCTTGCGTCCGGGCTTGCGTTCCAGCACCACGCCGGCGCGATCGAGGCGGAAGTGGTCGGGCACCACCAGGCCGGCAACCACCGCTTCGCCCAGGCCCCAGCTGGCCTCGATCAGACGCTCGTCAGCGCCGGTGACCGGGTGTTCGGTGAACATGACACCGGCCACATCGGGACTGAGCAGCGTCTGCACCACCACGCCGACACTCGGCCTGGTGAACAGCCCCACCTTCTGGCGGTAGGTGATGGCCGAATCCGAATTGGCCGACCACCACACCTCGCGCACTGCGCCGGGCACATCGGCGGGCGTGTGCACATTGAGCACCGTCAGGTGCTGGCCCGCAAAGCTGGCTGCGGCGCCGTCTTCATCGACGGCCGAGGAGCGCACGGCGAACGGCGCCGGCAGCTCGGCAATTGCCGCTGCGAGCCTCTCGATGGCCTTCTCGTCGCCGCCGGCGACGGCCTCGACCAAGTCGCCCGACAGCGCCACCCCTGGCGGCACCGCCAGGCCGTGATGCACGGCATTGCCGAGGCCCACCGCCTTGGAGCCGAAGAGCGCAGCGTCGCGCGCCTTCGCAAAAGGGACGACTTGCTGTTTCACCCAAGCACCGTGACCTCGCCGGCATCCCCGTCGACGCGCAGGCGCATGCCGTCGCTGATGCGTTCGGTGGCCTCGCGCGTGCCGACCACGCCGGGTATACCGTATTCGCGCGCGACGATCGCCGCATGCGACAGCAAGCCACCATTGTCGGTGACGATGCCGCCCAGCAGCGGCAGCAGGATGTTGAAGGCCTCGGTCGTCGATTCGGTGACGAGCACGTCGCCCTGCTGGATGCGGCCGAATTCCGACGGGCCCGAGACGCGCCGCGCCGGGCCTTCATAGACCCCCTTGCTGGCGGCCAGCCCGTAGAGCATCCGGTCTTCGTTGGTGGCCTCGGAGCTGCCGAACAAATGGCCCAGCGCGATGAAGGTCGCGCGCATGAGGCGAGCCACAGGCGGCGGCAGCGCCGCCAGGTCCGGCGGCGGCGGGGGCGGCGGGCCGAGCAGCGGCGGCACGTCCTTGGCGGTGTGCGCCGCGCGATAGGCGGCGCGCTGTGCCAGCTCCTCGGCCATGGGGCCACCACTGGCGGCAACCAGTGCGCACATCTCGTCGATGCCGGCGTCCAGCATGTGCAGTGGGGTGGCGATGCGGCCGCGCGCCGACACGCGCCGGCCGGCCGCCAGCGCCGCGCGCCGCATCAGGCCAGAGGCCCAGATGTCGCTGTAGATACCGCGCTCGTCGCGCAGCCGGTACATCAAGCGGGCCTCGCCCAGCAATTCATCGAACTGCGCCTGGTGCGCCACGGGCACGTGGGCACGCACCTCGGCGACGCGCACGTCGAGGTCCGACGCGACCGCGGCCTCGCCCGACAACGCGATACGAAGAGAGCGGAGCAGGGCGTCAGGCAGCTCCAGTGCCGTGGGCTCGGCGATGTCGAAGCCGTCGATCAGTCGGTGACCGACCAGGTCGAGATAGCCGCGCACCGCCGCGCCGGCATCGCCGCCGAGCGTGCGCAGACGTTCGAGCAGTTGCGCCGGGTCGGCGTCGCTGGCCAGCAGCGTGCGTGCCGCCGCGTCCGTGGCGAAGGCGCCCTTCAGGCGCGCCATCTCGTCGGATCCGCCGGACGAGACCTCGGCCGAACCGCGCATCAGGCCCAGCAACTCCGACGGTGGCAACTCGGTCCAGGCGCCCGCATGGGCAAGGAAGTCGCCGACTGGCAGCACCGCGCCACCGGTAAAGCGCATGTGCTGCGTGATCATCGCCGCGTGATGGTCGCGGCAGCGCCGCAGATAGGCCACCAGCTCGGCGTCGGACAGCGCATCCGCGTCGACAAGCTGCAGCTCGCGGTGCATCGCGATTGCCGCGGGCTTGCACTGGTCGTCCCATTCTCGCAGCTGCTCGCGCCAGAGCTTTTGCGCATAGACCTGCTCGGCGCGCTGAAAGCGTTCGGGCAGCTCGGATTCCGGTGCCGGTACCACCTGGTTGTAGCCGAAGCCCTGCACGTAGGCCATCTGCAGGCCGTCGATGAGCATGCCGTAGTAGCGCGCAAAGGCTTGCGTGCCGGCGCGGAACGGGCCTGGGTGCATCTCCTGGAAGTAGCGCGTCATTGGCCGAGGGAAGTGCACGCTGTCCTGTTTCCACGGTCCGGGCCCGGGCGGCTCGATGGGCAGTTTGATGCTCAGGTCGTGTACTGTCATGGCGCTATCTCCTTGTGAGGATCGGCCCGTGTGCCTACGACCATGCCGCAGACTCGGAAAGGATACTCCTGCGCGTCGCGTGCGCGCCGATCCATGTTTCTGACGCGCCGTAGCAAGCATGGTCCCAGTGCGGATCACGAATCGTCATGGCTCACGATACAGCTGAAGCCGTGGGCATCGACCGGTTACAGGTCCACGCGCGGGCATCTGCGCCGGCGCAGGCGCAAAGCCCATCTCACCGTGGCTCAGCAGCCCTCGACCGCTACCAGGTAGTCGGTGGCTGCTTGTTGGCGCATGGCCAGCAGTGGCGCGTACTCGGGCGAAGCGAACCAGTCACGGATGTGCTCCATGGAAGGGAATTCAATCACCACCAATCTGCCGGGCGTCCAGTCGCCCTCCAGTACTTCGAGGCTGCCACCACGCACTATGAAACGGCCGCCGAACTTCTGGATGATGGGTAGGACCTGCCCCTTGTACCGGTCGTAGGTCTCGTGGTCGCGGATTTCGGTCTGAGCGATGAGGTAGGCAGTCACGAAGTTCTCCTCGGGCTGCTGCCATCTTGCCGGACAACGGACGCGCGCTCCAGTGTCCGATGTGTGCCGCCAGATCGGCGTGTCCGAAGCGACCTACTACACGTGGAAGAAGAAGCGGCGGCGGCCCTTGGCTCACCGCAGTTTGGAACCGGATGCCTTGATGGGCCTATAGTCGATCAACTGCGCCAGCGTAGACTCCGCTCTTGTCTTGTAGACCGTCGCACCCTGCTCCGAGGCGATGCGCACGGCGGTACGCAGCCAACCCTCGGCGAGCGCCGCGTTCACCGCCGAGTCCGCCAGCGCAAGCTCTGCACGCATCCGCCACAGCTCCGAAACATGGATGCCCACTTCCGGTGAAATCAGCGTGTCGAAGATGCGCGTGACGAGTGCCAACGCCTCCTTGCCGCGACCGGCCCGCGTCAGCGCTTCGACCATGCACAGATGCGGATACACGCCGAGGAAGCTGTGCCTGACTGCCGTGTCGTAGGTCGCTTCCATCATGACCAGTCCGCCGGCGATGTCCCCCTGCCGTACGCGCGCCAGGCCGAACATGAACTGCCCGAGCCCGTGCTGCAGCGGCAAGTCGTATTTCCTTGCCACCTGCATCTCGCGCTCAGCCATGTTCTGACAGGCATCGATGTCGCCGGCCAGTTGCATGGCGACGCTGCCGTTGCCGAGGGCGAATGCCAGGCTGAACGGGTGTTGCACCGACTCCGCGAGCGCGAGCGCGGCGTCGAGGCTGGCGCTGGCATCCCGCGCCAAACCCGCGAGGCCCAGCCCCATGGCGGTGCAGCAATGTGCGCAGACACCCGGATCATGGCCGGCATACACCTGGGAAAGGTCGTGATGGCGCTGCGGGTCGTAGCGCAGAATGCCTTCGCGCGTCACCTCCAGCATCTTCCCGGTCTGGCCCGTGAAGTAGCAGATGCCCCAGCGGTGATGCAGGCTTTCCATCTGCAGGTCGTCGTCGCCCAGCTTGCGGCCGATCTCCAACAGTTCCTCGCCCAGCATGCGCATATCGTCGAACTGGCGCGAGTTGGCCTTGGTGATGTACAGCCCCCATGTCGCCTGGAATAGTTGCCGTTCGGAGTTGGCCTGCTTGGCCAGCGCATAGGCCTGCGCCAGCACCGCGGCCATGTCATGGCTCAGTGGCCCGGCCTGGATGTTGAAGGTCGCGCCCAGCTTGAGCTTCGCTTCGATCGTGCAGCGCGCACGGGTCGCGGCGTCGGTGATCTGCTCTGCTTGCGCGAGCGCGGCGTTCAAGTTGGCGATCGTCTCGGCATGGGCCGAGCGCCGCCCCGACTTTTCTGCGGCGAGCAGCCAATACGTGCACGATCGCTCTGGCTGCGCCGCGCGGTCGAAATGATAGGCAACCATCTCAGGCGCGCTGACGGCCGAGGTGTCCAACTGCGATGCCAGCAGTTCGGCAATTTTCAGGTGCAAGGCCTGGCGACGGCTGCGCGACAGGCTTTGGTACGCCGCCTCCTGCACCAGCGAATGGTTGAAGCTGTAGCCACCCTGTTGCGGGTCCTCGGTGGCGAATACGAGGCCTGCGCCGAGCAACCGGTCCAGGCCCTCGCGCAGCGTAGCCTCCTGCACGCCGGCAATGGCGGCCAGGAGCGGGTAGGAGAAATTGCGCCCGATCACGGAGGCCACCAGCGCAATGTCCTCGGCTTCGCCCAGACGATCCAGCCGGGACATCAGGGAGTCCTGCAGCGTCGAAGGCACGACAACGGCGTGCGCAGCCTGCATGTCGATCACCGCCTTGGTCAGTTCTTCGACATACAGCGGTACCCCGTCGCTGCGCTCCACGATCTGCCGGACCAGCGCCTCGTCGATCGGCCAGGTGCCCGCGGCGCGGCGGGCCACCGCAGCACTTTGGTCGTACCCCAGCGGCTTGCACAAGATTGCAGTGGCGTTCATGTGCTCGCCCCAGGGCTTGCGGAATTCGGGCCGGTGGCTGACAAGGGCCAGCACCCTGCATGATCCGATGCGCGACAGCAGCCGTTCCACCAGGATTTGCGTCGTGGGATCGCTCCAGTGCGCGTCCTCCAACAGCAGGAGCACCGGCGCTTCGTCAGGTGTGGCCAGCACGAAGTCTTCGAGGATGGCGAGTATTTCCAGGTTGCGCTGCGCGGTGGTCATCTCCATCGGCGACAGGCGGTCGGGTGTTGGAAGTTCGAGCAACTCTGCGATCAACAGGAGGTCCCGGCGCGACGTCCTGCCGATGCGCGGCAGCAGGGCTTCGAGCTTGCCCAGATTCTCTTCAGTCGCGCGCTCGGGCTGAATCGCAGCTTCATGCCGCAGCAACTGGGTCAGCGGGTACAGCGCGCTGTTGCGGTGATAGGGAGAGCATTGGCAGCGCAACAGCCGATGAGGCGTACCGCGTACTCGCTCGGCGAGCGCCTCGATCAACCGCGACTTGCCCATTCCGGCATCGCCGCCGAGCATCACGAGGTGGCCGCTGCCCTGAACCGCACGTTGCCATGAATCGAGAAGAAAGGCCTGTTCCCGCTCGCGCGCAACGATCGGCCCGGCAAGCCTGCCGCGCGACGCGGCGAACCGACTCTCGACGCTGCGTTCGCGCACCACCTTCCAGACCGGGACAGGCTTGTCAAAGCCCTTCAACGCGTGTTCACCGGCGGACACGTACTCGAAGAAATCGCCACTGAGTTGCCGCGTCATCGGACTCACCAGCACGCTACCGGGTGCGGCAAGCGCCTGCAGACGGGCTGCCAGATTCGGCGTGTCGCCGACCACTGTCTGTTCGCGAGTGTCACCGGCCGCGTGCCCGACGACCAGGCCGGTGGCGACGCCGACGCGGGCCTGAAGCGCCTGGCCATCGGGGCGCTGCAGACGAGCGACCGCCATCACCATATCGAGTGCCGATCGGATCGCGCGCTCAGTTGCCTGTTCCTGGGCATGCGGATAGCCGAAGTAAGCCAGTACGCCGTCCCCCAGGAATTGGGCGATGTGGCCGTCGAAACTCTCGATCACACGGGCGCAGGTATCGCGATACCTGCCCAGCAACTGGTCGAGGTCCTCGGGGTCGAGTTGACTGGCGATCTCGGTCGAGCCCACCAGGTCCGTAAACACGACGGTGACCTGGCGGCGTTCGACCTGCTTGGCGGTCGGAGCAGGCGCAACGGGGCCTGCAGGCATGGTGGCGGTTTGCCGCAGCCTGGAGGCTGCGGCGAGGAGCTTGCGCCGGTGGCCGAGCGACAGCCCCAGCTTTTCCAGGTCCTGATCGGTCAGGTCCGGCACGACCGTCAAGTCGATGTCGTTGCTGACAAAGTCTCCGCAATACATCCCAAGGCCGAGGCCTTGGAGCCACGAGCTGATGTCTGCCATTCGAAGACCTCACGACGGTTCGACAGCGCTCCTTTCAGTGTCGGCCGTCTTGATACCGGCTGCAAGTTCTTCTGCGGCCTCGGGGCACCGGCGAGGGCGCGGAAGGAGCGTTTGGCCACCCGTGGCGCGATTCGCCGCTGCCGGCCTTCAGCCGCTAAACCATCGAGACCCCTGATTTGAGGGGACGCATGACGAAGCTCGAGCGGCAGTCCTGCACGCTCGGATGTTTCAGGAGCGTATCCATGACGAAGCGGGTGTAGTGGTCCATGTCGGCGACCACCACCTTGAGCAGGAAGTCCATGTCACCGGTGAGAGAGACACATTCCACCACTTCGGGCCATGTTGCGACTTCGGCAGCGAAGTCATCCATGGGCGTTCTCTTGCTGCGCCCGCTGTGCTTTTCCAGCCTTACGTTGATGTAGGCGGTCAGGTTGAGCCCCACGCGGCGCGCACGAACCAGCGCGGCATAGCCGGCGATGACACCCGATTCTTCCATCCGCCTCACACGCCGAAGCGCTGAGGAGGCCGACAAGCCCACTTGGCCGCCGAGCTCATCGAAGGAAATCCGTCCCTGCGTCTGCAGGACGGCCAGTATGCGCCGATCAAGAGAATCAAGCTCGATGGATTCTTCCATGAGGCCATCTTCGCATGATTCATGCGCATTTGACCGTTGGGCGCCGCTAAATTGCACGATAAATGCACCGGGAAATGTCTACAGTCTCTCCATCCCGAGCCAACGGCTGCTCATTTCTGGAGACGATGTATGACCGACCTGTTCGACAATCCCATGGGCCTGTGCGGCTTCGAGTTCGTGGAGTTCGCTTCGCCCACCCCCGGCGTGCTGGAGCCCCTGTTCGAGAAGCTGGGTTTCACGCTGGTCGCCAGGCACCGCTCCAAGAACGTGCTGTTGTATCGCCAGGGCGGTATCAACTTCATCATCAACAACGAACCGGGTCAGGCGGCTTACTTCTCTGCGGAGCACGGCCCTTCGGCGAGTGGGCTGGCTTTCCGTGTGCGTGATGCACACAAAGCCTATAAGAGGGCGCTCGAACTGGGCGCCCAACCCATCGACATTCCCACCGGACCGATGGAGCTTCGCCTGCCGGCGATCAAGGGCATTGGCGGCGCACCGCTCTATTTGATCGACCGCTTTGAAGACGGCAAGTCCATCTATGACATCGACTTCGAGTTCCTGCCGGGCGTGGACCGTCACCCGAAGGGCCATGGCTTCCAGGTCGTCGACCACCTCACGCACAACGTCTACCGCGGCCGCATGGCCTACTGGGCCGACTTCTACAGCAAGCTGTTCAACTTCCGCGAGATCCGCTACTTCGACATCAGCGGCGAGTACACGGGACTGACCTCCAAGGCCATGACGGCGCCCGACGGGTTGATCCGGATCCCGCTGAACGAGGAGGCCAAGCAAGGCGGTGGCCAGATTGAGGAGTTCCTCATGCAGTTCAACGGCGAGGGCATCCAGCACATCGCGCTCTTGACCGACAACCTGCTCGACTCGATCGACCAGCTGCAGATGGCCGGCATCCCGCTGCTCACGGCGCCCAACGACATCTACTACGACAACCTGGAGAAGCGTCTTCCCGGCCACGGCCAGCCGTTGGGCGAGCTGCAGGCGCGCGGCATCCTGCTGGACGGCACGACCGAGGGCGGCAAGCCCCGCCTCTTGCTGCAGATCTTCTCGGAGCCCATGCTGGGCCCGGTGTTCTTCGAGTTCATCGAGCGCAAGGGCGACTATCGCGAGGGATTCGGCGAGGGCAACTTCAAGGCGCTGTTCGAATCGCTCGAGCGCGACCAGATCAACCGCGGCGTGCTGGCGGCCTCGGACAAGGCGGCGACCAAGGAGCCTGCATGAAGCTCGGTGCCGGGGAGCTCGCGGCGCAGTTGTCGATGCTCGATGGCTGGACGCACGCAGCCGTTCGGGGCGGCACGCTCTCGAAGGAGTTCCGGTTCGAGGACTTCAATCAAGCTTTCGGCTTCATGACGCAGATGGCCCTGCATGCCGAACGGATGAACCACCACCCGGAGTGGTTCAACGTCTACAACCGTGTGTCGGTGACGCTGACCACGCATGACGTCGATGGCATCTCGGCCAAGGACATCGAGATGGCCCGCTTGATGAATCGAATCTTTGCGACCAAGCCAGGCGCTCAGGCTTAGGAGTACACCATGCTGCAGCAACTCAAGGAAACCGCCAAGCACGGTCTGGCGGCAGGGGAGAGCCACGCGCCCGCGCGGCCCGACTGGACGATCGACCAGGGCTGGTCGAACTACACGAGCGAAGAGCACGCCGTGTGGCGCACGTTGTTCGAGCGGCAGTCGAAGCTGTTGCCGGGACGCGCGTGCGACGAATTCATCCGCGGGATGAGGGACTTGCCGATCGGGCCCGAGCAGATTCCCGACTTCGAGCAGCTGTCCAAGGTCTTGAGGAAGCGCACAGGGTGGGAAGTGGTCGCTGTGCCGGGCCTGGTGCCCGACGATGTGTTCTTCGAGCATCTGGCCAATCGTCGTTTTCCCGCGGGCCATTTCATCCGCAAGCCGCATGAGCTGGATTACCTGGAAGAACCCGACGTCTTCCACGACGTCTTCGGCCATGTGCCGATGCTGATGAATCCGGTGATCGCAGACTACATCCAGGCCTACGGCGAAGGCGGCCTGCGCGCCAAGCGGCTAGGTGTCCTGGAGAAGCTGGCGCGGGTCTATTGGTACACGGTGGAGTTCGGGCTGGTCCAGCAACCCGACGGCCTGAGGATCTATGGCGCTGGCATTGCCTCGTCTGCGAGCGAGACCCGCTTCGCCGTCGAAGACGATTCGCCCAACCGCGTCCGCTTCAAGCTCGAGCGGGTGATGCAGACGCGCTACCGCATCGATGATTTCCAGGAGACCTACTTCGTGCTGGGCCATCTGGACGAACTGCTGGAACTGGCCCGGATCGACTTCGCTCCGCTCTACGAACGCTTGGCGGATGCGCCTGAAAACGAGGCGGGGACGGTGCTTTCCACCGACGCGGTGGTGACGCGGGGAACTGGTCGATACCACGCGGCCAAGCGCTCGGAGACGCGTGCATGACCGGCGCTACTCAGACGGTCGCGATCACAGGCGCCACGGGTCACCTCGGGCGAGCCGTGGCAAAGGCCTTCCACGCGCAGGGTGCTCGATTGATCCTGCTGGACCGCCAGACGCCTCCGGCCGATTCGATCTCGGGCAATTCGGACCGCGTGCTATTCCTGGAGGTGGATCTGCTCGACCGTCAGAAGGTGTCGCAGGCCATCGCTCGCGCGTGCGACCAGTTCGGCGAGATCACAACCGTGTGTCACATCGCCGGGGGCTTCCGCATGGGCGAGGCCGTGCATGAAACGACCGAAGGAACGTGGGACTTTCTCATGGACCTGAATGCCCGCTCGTTCATCAACGTCGCGGCGGCCACGGTGCCGATCCTGTTGCGGCGCGGCGGCGGAGGAATCGTCACCGTGGGTGCGGGCGCCGCGGGTCGTGGCGCGGCCCGGATGGGTGCCTACAGCGCCTCGAAGAGTGCGCTCATCCGCCTGACCGAATCGATGTCGGCCGAGCTCAAGGACAAAGGCGTCCGGGTGAACTGCGTCCTGCCATCCATCATCGACACGCCCGACAACCGCAGCGCGATGCCTGACGCGGACCCGTCTTCATGGGTTGCACCCGCCGCATTGGCCGACGTGATCGCCTTCCTGGCCTCGGACGCGGCACGGGCGATTCATGGGGCGGCGATTCCTGTGAACGGGATGGTCTGAAGACGACGGCTGGTCTAGCAAGGTGGCCGTGCAGAATTGGTCTCCGTCCGATTCGACGGGCACCTGCCCCAGTTCATCGAAACTCTCCGCGCAATCTCCGCCTTGCAGCAGGAACGCTTCCCCGCGGGAGACGGCTGCGAGTTCGCAGACCTGCATCGGGTGCATGGCTGGACGGCGGATTTTGTCCGGCGCAGCCCACGCGGCCTGCGGCCGCCCACGCCATGTTCGAATCGCGATGGCTCGTGCGGCTTTTCGCGCGGGGCCGGGTTTGATGACTGAGCTGATCGGGTCTGCGGTCGTGGGCGCCGAACATGCGCCAGCCGAAGAGCCCGGCGGCGAACCTGCCGCCGGGCTGGGTCTCCCGTTCGTGCTGCGTTTGCCTTCGAGAGGCTGCGATTGCCTACGTGAGAGGCGCACCGGAATACCCGGTGCCGACTCTACGTCGCGATGGCGCGTTCCGGTGCCGCGACTTGTATCGAGGTGAATCTGCGGCGAGGTACGACGTGACCTGCGCGGCGGCTCTACGCCTTGACGCGGATGATCTCCACGGGGCCAATGCCGGTGGCGAAAAGGTCGAGAGTCTCGCTCACGAACACCTCGGCGCACAGACGAGATGGTTCTTGCCGAGGAACCGTTTCGAGGTCATGTTCGTTTCGCTAGGTTTGCGCACCGCAACATAGAATCGTCGGCCCCCCGGGAAAGGTTCGATGTCCAGGCGTTCCCTCAAGACCCTCAAGCGTTCCTCAACGCCTTTCGTGCGCGTCGGGGCGAGCGGCGTCCATGGGCTTGGTGCCTTTGCGACCTGCTCGCTCCCTACCGGTGCCGTGCTCGGACTTTATGAGGGGCGGCGCTACAGCCCCGCGGAGGTGGCTGCCCTGGATTGGGACAACCAGCTCACCTATCTCTTTTCGCTCACGAACGACGAGATGATCGATGGTGCCAAGGGCGGCAATGCCACGCGCCACTTCAATCACGCGTGCGATCCGAACTGCGAGGCGATCGAGGAGTATGACGAGGCGGGCGAACTCATCGTGAAGTTCGTGACCCTCGTCCCGATAGAGCCTGGCGAGGAGCTCTTCATCGACTACAACCTCACGGCCGACGACGACGCGCGGGCATCCGACTACCCCTGCCACTGCGGCTCGGACAGTTGTCGCGGCACCATGCTGGTGACCGAGGCAGAGGGCGGTCAGCACGAGACGGTTCACCAGACCCAGACCGCCCTCGTTTTCGTGCTGCACCAAGGGTGACGCCATCGGTCCCCACGGCGACCACCCTTGGTCGCGTGGCGTCGTCTCTGCATCAGCGCCCGACACCGAGTTGCCTCGTGAACTTTTTAACGAATGTGACAAAAGCACATTCTTGATGGCAAATCCTGGAAACGAAGGTGTTACTTCGTGTAGCAGAATCGGCTCGCATCAACTTCGGCCCACCAGAGACCCGCCATGACCATCAGAATTTCAGCCGCATCCACCGCGAGTGTCCTGCTCTTCTTCAGCGTCACGGCTGGCGCAGCAACGCCGAACTACCCCGTACTGACGGAAGCCTGGCTGATTCCGGTTCTTGTCGCATTGGCTTGCGCCATTGCTCTGTTCGGGTTGTGGATGCTGATGGCGCGGCGTCGACGCGCCAAGGCGTTGGCAGCAGTCGTCGTAGGCGCAAGGGACCGGAGTCTGCAGCGACACACTGAGCGACAGCGCCTCGCGACGCAGTTCTCCGACCTCAGCCTCTAACTAGTCAAGCGGGCCGAACTCAGTCTTCGAACCGCCCGGGCGAAGATGATCCTCCACGCACTCGTCAGGCCTTGTGGGCACGCGCCGCCAATTCCGTGCAGACCCGGAGTGAATGCCCCGCTCAAGGCAGATCGATGATCTCGATCCAATTGGGATTCTTGCCGACGGGCATGCTCTTTGGTGCGCCCAGGGCACCGTTTGCCGGGTCGATCGGATGCACGGACACGCTATGGGAGTCCTGTCCGGCCACCATCAGATAGCGGCCAGTCGAATCGATCGCGAAGCCTCGCGGCGTTTTTTCCGTCGGAGTTTGGCCCAGGGGCTGCAGCAGACCCGTGGCGGAGTCGACCCGGAAGGCGGAGAGCGTGCTCGATGTGCGCTCGGAGGCGTACAGGTACTTTCCGTCGGGCGTCAGGTGCATGTCCGCTGCCCATGGCTTTCCGGTGAAGCCCGCGGGCAAGGTGGTCGTTCGCTGCAACTCTCGGAGCGTGCCACGCGCGCCGTCCCACGCGAAGACGTACAGCGAAGCATCGACTTCGTTCACCAGATAGAGGTAGCGCTGCGACTTGTCCCAGACGAAATGACGGGCACCGGATTTCGGGGCGGTTGAAACCAGCGCGGGATCGTTCGGCGCCAGTAGCCCCTTTTCTGCATCGAAGCGCCAGATCGAGAGGTTGTCGCCGCCCAGACTGGTCGCGAGGACGAAGCGGTTCGTCGCGTCGGCATGGATGGCGTGCGCGTTGGGCGCAGTCGGGATCAGTTGCTGCACCGCCCCAACCGCGCCATCCTTGCCGATGGAATTGACCGTGATCTTGTGGCCGGGATAGGAAGCTGCAAATAGCCAGCGGCCAGTGGCGTCCACATCGATGTTGGCCATGCTGTCAGCCAGGGGCGCTTCGCCGAGCTTGCGCAAACGACCGCTCGCGCTGTCGATCGCGAAGCTTGTGACGCGGAAGGGCTGCGAACGCAGCGCCGCATACAGGAAGCGCTTGTCCGGGCTCACCGCCATCGGCATGACGGTGCCGGCGACTCCGACAGTTTCCACCGGCTTGAGCTGACCTTGCGCACGGTCGAGCTCGAGGACCGAAATCTCCTGGCTGTCAGCGTTCGCTACGTAGACATAGGTTGCCGCATGGGCCGTGGCCATCCCGAACAAAACGGCAATGCCCGACAGCAGGGAGGCACGGCCGAACCCACTCATTCGCACTCGCATATGAAGGTCCCGTCTGGATTTGATCGATGAGGCGCACATTGGCACCCAAGTCATACGTTGTCGTACAACAAGGGTGATTCTCTGGCCGCAATTGGGGGATGAATATCAGGGGTTCTCCGTAGATCTAAGCGAATGCGCGAGACTTGCCATCCCTGTCGTCTCTGGTTGTATGACGACATCTCTCGACCTGCCCAAGTTTGAGGCTTCAAGTCACTGGCGCCGGATTGAACAGCACGAGCGCGTTGTGCAGCTTCCACTGCTCGGCCCATGTCTTCTTCGTGCCGCTGGCCACGTCGAGCATGAGGCGAAACAGCTCCCAGCCCACCTCCTCGATGGTCACTTCGCCATCGGCGATGCGCCCGGCGTTCACATCCATCAGGTCATGCCAGCG
>NZ_FNRO01000022.1 GCF_900107745.1 Variovorax sp. YR216
GATAGTGCGGGTTCCCGTGTGAAAGTAGGTCATCGTCAGGCTCTTACAGCCCCAAAAAGCCCAGCCCCACAAGGCTGGGCTTTTTGCTTTTTGCGCGATTGCGTTGGCTCAAAGAGTAAATCGCGGTCGCCTATCTGGACTGGGCGCTCGGGCGAGTTTTGCTCGCAAGCGGGCCATAACGCACAGAATTTCGAACTGGTGCTCCACGCCCATTCATGGAGCGCCTTGGAGGTGAACTCCGTGCCGTTGTCCACCGTAATCGCCTTGGGCCACCCACGCTCGATGGCAGCCTGGTCGAGGGCCTTCCCAACGCATCGCCCCGTGAGCCGGAAGTTGGCCTCTAGAGACACACTCTCGCGGCTCCACTGATCGATCACCGTGAGCACACGGAATGCCCGGTCATCGAGCATCTGGTCGTGTACGAAGTCCATGCTCCAGTGCTGGTTCGGCCCAGTGGCCGGCGCTGGTCGGCCGCGCTGGTGGGCGAGCGTCGCAAGGTGCAGGATCGGGAGATCCGCTGTTTGCGAGTGCTGTGCGAGCCGCGGCAAGGCTATCCGGATGAATCCGTGATGGTCGGGCCGGTGCTGTACGACGTGAGAATCGGTGACGTGATGCTCAGCGCGGACGGGCTCGAGCTGATCGGCTTTGAGGTGGTGGACGGTGCGATCCACCTGCAGGAGTGGGATGTGTTCTTGCTCTGAGACGTCGGACCGAGGGCGACGTACTCGACGCCGCCGCGGTGGGGCGCACGGATCGTGGCTCCGCGAGGCAGCGGACCGGCCTGACATGCATTGGCAATGACGCAGGCATCGACGATTTCTGGTCTGGGCCTCCTATTCAGCGTCGCCTAAGGATCGGCGCGGAGACTGCGCGGGACGGTCCATGGGCCCCGCTCGCGACCGAATGATGTCGAGCGAGCCCGCGGAGCAACTTCCAGAAGGGAATTCTTGATGTCAAAGTCACTTGCCACCGCACTCGCGCTGACGTTCGCGCTGGCCGCCCCGACACTTGCGTTCGCAGATGCCGAATCGAGCGCTGCCCACAGCCAGGGCGCCGGCGATCCTTCCATCCACCAGATCTACGAAGCCGCAAGCGCGGGCAGGCTGTCCGACGCTGACGCGATGATCGCGAAGGTGCTCCAGGATCACCCATCCAGCGCCAAGGCGCACTTCGTTCATGCCGAACTGCTGGCCAAGGAAGGAAAGCGGTCCGCTGCCGTGAGCGAGCTCGACAGGGCCCGGGAATTGGCGCCCGACCTCTCGTTCGCGAAGCCCGAAGCGGTTGCGGGCCTGATGCGTTCGTTGGAGGAGCCTGCCGTGCAGAGGCCTTCGAGCCGGGCGTTCGATTACAGCCAAGCGGCGCCCGCTTCGACGGCACCGAGCATCCTCCCGAAGGTGCTGCTTCTCTTGGTGTTCATGGGCGCGGGCGCCTTCCTGTTGCGCCATCTGATGCGTCGCAACATGTCGGCGGCCCCGGCCTGGAACAGTGGCGGCCCCATTGCACCGTCCTACGGTGGTGGGTATGCAGGCGGATACGGCAATGCGCAACCGATGCCGCCGCAACCCGCGCCGGCCGGCGGCATGGGCATCGGCGGCGCCTTGGCGACGGGCGCCGCGATGGGCCTCGGTGCGATGGCCGTGGAAGAAGCGGTGCGCCACTTTTCTCATCGCGACGAGATCAGCGACGGCTTCCGGAGCGCCGGTCGGGATGACAGCGATGACCGCCGCGGCCATTCACCCGCGTTTGCCAACGACCTGGGACCCGACCTGGACCCGAATATGGGCGGCAACGACTTTGGGATCTCGGACTCGTCTTCCTGGGACAGCGGCGGCAGCGATTCGAGCGGTGGGGACGACTGGTAAGGAGGCTCGACCACCGTCAGCCAAAGCGGAGCATAGGACGCGTGAGCATCGATGCCAACGTCGAACGATCCTGCCGGACAACGACCTGGGCTCCGCGTGGGTAAACCCACGAATGCTGAAAGTCGCGTCAAGACTGAACTCGGACCTTCGGCTTGATCGCCCGGAAGGCGGTTCAGGGCCCGAAGTCGCCATTCAACTCGGCGGATAGCAGCCGTTTCCGAAGGGTGACAGGAAGAGACCTTGTAGCCGATGTCTCCTAGCGAGATAGCGCCTCGAAGATTCTGTGGGCAATCTCCACGCGCTCCTCGTTCGGGTAATTTTTGTTGGCCAGCACGACGATGCCAAAGCGCTTGGCGGGCACGAAAGCGACGTAAGCACCAAAACCGTTGGTTGAGCCGGTTTTGTTCACCCAGACATTAGGCCTCGGGGCCGCAGGCGGAACCTGGGGAACGACGGGGGTGGGGTTGTAAATCAACGCGCTGGAGTTGCCTTTTTGCAGGGCTTGCAAATCGACGGGCAGAGCGTACTCCTCCCAAATCAGGTCTTGCGTCATATCGCCGACCTTGAAGTAGCCTTTGCGGGTGTTGTCCAGGGCAGTCTGCAGCGGGCTGCCAAGTTGGAGCATGCCCATATTCGCCTTCAGAAACCGGGTGAGGTCTCGGGCGGTGGTCTTTACACCGTATGCCTCATTTGAAAGCATGCCCGGATTCACTCGCACGGGCGCTTTGTCTTTCGTGTAGCCAAACGCGTAGCTGCTCATCTTCTCGGGAGGGACGCTGAGGTAGGTGCTCTTCATGCCAAGGGGCTGGAAGATTTCATGGCTCATGGCGGCGCTGAAATCCTGGCTCATGCTCTTCGCCGTAATCATGCCCAGGGCGCCGATGCTCGGGTTGGCATAGGTGCGCACCGCGCCATTCTTGTATGGCGGCTTCCAAGCCCGAAAGTAGCTCAGTAGTTGCGCCTCGTTCCGGACTTCGTCCGGTACTTGCAAGGGCAGTCCGCCGCTGGTGTGCGTACCGAGATGGTAGAGCTGCAGCCGTCCGAAGTCCGTGTCTGCGAGTTCGGGCAGGTAGCTCGCCACCGTGTCGGAAAGCTGCAGCTGTCCACGAGTCTCTGCGTAGGTGGCCAGGGTGGCGGTAAAGGTTTTGCTGACAGAGCCAATCTCGAAAATCGTGGCATCGGTGACACGGTGCTGACCTTTAGTGGATGCCATTCCGTAGTTAAAAACGTAGGTTTGGCCTTGGAAAACCAGTCCGACAGCCATGCCTGGAATTTGATTCTTCTCCATCACGGGCTGAACGGCTGAGGACGTTACTCGCAGCGCTTCAGCGTGGGAAATATCTGAGGCGTGGCATAAAGATATGAGGCAAAGCACCAACGAAGAAAAGGCCCCAGTCAACAATCTTTTTTTCAATATTTTCAAGCATTTAAAACGAGAGAAAAAGTTCCTCTCTTGAGCAGATTTTACCCGTCGGTCTGTCCGACCCGCGAGCCCTCAACTCGGAGGCCGTCTTCCCTGAGGTCGGCTTCAATAGACCTCGGGAGTGCCTAAGAAATCGGATTGACGCCGCGATTCTGAGATGAACGCGAATGTCTGGTAGTGGCCGCGCGCCGTCAGGGCAACTCGTGCGCATATGGGCGCCGTACATGCTGGCGGGCCCGAAGGTCACTGGCCCCAAGGGCTCGGTAGTTCGCCCGCCACTGTGACAGGCTCATGTTGCCGTTGGGGCCTCCTCGAACAACAGCGGCATCCTCCTCATCTTGCCCATCGTCTTCCCAGAAACAGACAGGGCATATCTCGAAGCCTCCCCGCTCCGAAAAGGTAAGGTGGTGGCAGCAGGGACAGGGCTGACCAGATTTGGTCTCCGAACTGACGTGGTTAGCCATTCTCTGCATCTGATTGGAGCGTCTCGGTGAACATCTGCTTGCGGCCGACTCAAGCCGATCGCTCGGTTGATGCGCGCGTTTCCTCGACCAGGCGAATCCTGAGGCCTCCAGTGGCGCGAAGCGACAACACAACCTCCTCAAGATTGTCGCCTTCTTGGCCTTGCCGTTTAGAAGATCGTAAACACGTTCTAAGGAGCAGGTACCAGTTTCACCACAACGTGATTCGCGCCATCCATCACGTAGACATTTCCGTTGGCGCCGACGGCAACAGCACTAGAGGCTCCGAAACTTCCCAATTGGGAAATGGTGCCATCCGGAGCGATTTTCTTCACGGTATTGGTTATGTCCGCCACAAAAACATTGCCGCTCGCATCGACTGCGACGCCCATAGCGTTGATAAGCCCAAATGTCGTGATGGTGCCATTCGGAGCGATTCTTATCACATTGAAGCTATTTGTTGCATACACGTTGCCGTTACTATCCACTGCCGTTCCCCAAGGGTGCCCAAATCCACTGCCTATTTGTGTCCCTGTGGCACTGCCGGATGGGAATTTCATGACGGTGCCCATATTGTTATCCGTCACAAAAACATTGCCCCCGCTATCGACTGCAATGCCGGTAAGGGCAACCGGTGTGGTGATGATTTGGGTCCCTGTGGCACTTCCAGAAGGAAATTTCACCACGTTACTGTCATCCGCCACATAGATATTGCCGCTGGCATCCACTGCGGTTGCGTGCGGATCAGTCAACCCACTGATGACTTGCGTCCCAGTGGTGCTGCCGGGAGGAAATCTCACCACGGCCTTGGCAGAGTTATCGACCACCAAGACATTGCCATTGCTATCCACCGCAATTGGGCTTGTTGGTGTGTAGCTGAAGCTGGTAGTGGCTGTGACGTTCGTGATCGCGGAACAAGTCACGCTCACCGTGACATTGGCCGATACGGTGCCACTGCCATTGGTCAAGGCACACGACGTCCAGTACGGGTCTTGGGTTGTGACGGCATAGGTATCTCCTGCTGCCGCTTGCGTCGGGAAACTGAATGAGCCATCCCCAGTCAACGTGACGCTATCGCCGCCATTCTTGAGAATCAGGCTCAGGCCGTGCAACCCGGTGACCGTGCCGCCGACAGAGTAGGTCGCATCGGGCGTCGGTGTGCTCGGCGTAGGCGTGCTTTGCGTGCTCTGGGTGCTCGTCGTGCTTGGCGTCCATGTACCGCCACCTCCCCCGCAACCGGACAGCAGCATGGCGGAAAGGATCGCGAGCGATGTCAAACGTCGAAAGTGCTTCATTTCTATCAAGTCTTCGGGTATTGCCCGGTGTTGTCAGGTCGCACCCCTCCGAGAACGACGACCGGCGCTTCGTGTCCGCGAACATCTCTGGAGCGTTGGCGACATACGCCATACGCCCGGTGTATCGGCACAAAGCGCTGAAACTTTAGGGGCGACAGGACGGCTCGGTCCATAGACGGCCGAGGCCGAGCGCAAGAGGTCGACGGGGTGTTATTGGCCGGTTGCCGAGATTCAGGCCCGCTTGTCGAACGACGGCCAACGCTGCCATGCCGCACAGGCGCACAGGCGCGCGCTCCCGCGTTCTACGATTGAGGATAGTCAAGGCTCCAACGTGCAGCCGTGGGTGGCCGCGGCCATGACGGAGGGACGGCCAACGCCGTCCGCCAAGGAAGGAGCGCATCATGGAAGCGCACGTCACTTCAATCCATTGCCCGTGGAACAAGGGAAGGCTGGTTGGGCAGAAGGCCCCGTTGAAAGCTAAGGAGATCTGGGCCATTCGAACTCATCTGCAAATGAGCAAGCGTGTGCGCGACCTAGCGCTGTTCAATCTGGGATTCGATAGCAGGCTGCGGGGATGCAACCTGGTAGGACTGCGAGTCCGGGACATCTGCCACGGTGACCGGGTTTCAAGTCGCGCTATGGTCACGCAGAGCAAGACGCAGCGTCCCGTGCGGTTCGAGATCACGCAGACGACTCGTGAAAGCGTCGAAGCCTGGATTCAGCGCAAGCATCTACGCTCCGACGACTTCCTCTTCCCAAGTCGGGTCACGGGGGCGGCACATCTCGGCACACGTCAGTACGCCAGGATCCTCCACGGGTGGGTGGAGGACATCGGATTGGATACTGTGGAGTACGGGACGCACTCCATGCGGCGCTCCAAAGCGTCGCTCATCTACAAGAAGACGAAGAATCTACGGGCGGTCCAGATTCTGCTGGGCCACAGCAAGTTGGAAAGCACCGTCAGATACCTCGGAATTGAGGTAGACGACGCCCTGGAAATTGCAGAGCAGATCGACGTCTGAGGCATTCTGGCGAGCAGGCGGCGTACGAAGCGCCGCTTGCGGGCGCTGACCAACCGCTCGGTCTGACTTGCAGCACACTCGGTTTTAGCTGCAAGCGGGGCAGGGCGGTGGTTGGCTGAGGTGTTGTAGACCTTCACCTGCGATGTCGGGTCTCGGCGACAGACTTGACACGCCTCGGACTTCGTTACATCTGGGTTGTCGTCCGCGTCACCCGGCAGATTGCGCCGCGCGTTGTAAGCGGCAGGTCGGCAACCCCGCAGACCACCAGGTGCCTCAAAATAGAAATGACACAACCCGCAAATCGCATTCACCCTTTGATGGCAGGCGCGGCCATCTCCGTCATCCTTGTGAGCCTGCTAGGCGCTGCCGCTTTGACCGGCGTCCTGCCGAACGTGCATGCCTCCGCGACGCCCGCGGCACCGGTTGCCGCGCAGGCGCCGGTGGTTGCGCCGCCACCCGCATCCGCACAGCAGGTCACGCCCCCGGTTGTGGTGGCTCCGCAAGACCACAGCGAAAACGCCGTGCACAGAACGGTCGTACGTCACTATCCGACCACGCACGCACAACCGCCATCGGTCTCCCCGTCGTACGCCCAGGCATCCACATATCCGCAGCAGCCGCCGACAACGCAGCCCGCATATTCGCAGGTCCCGCCAGCAGCCCCGCAGTCTGCGCCGGCGACGCAATACAGCCCCGTCGGCATCGGCGTCGGCGCAGTGGTCGGAGGGTTGCTGGGGAACCAGGTCGGCAACGGCAATGGCAAGACCCTGGCGACCATCGCCGGGGCCCTGGGTGGTGGCTATCTTGGAAACGAAATTGCCAAGCGAACGCCCTGAGTGGCGCCTTGAGTCTCCGGTGGTACGGCCCTCGGAGGTACGGATAGGTCAGGCAATAGTGCGCAGTCGATTCTTGAAGGTGTCTTAGGTCGCGTGAAGCCTTTTCGTTCGAGCTACGCTCGGTTGGCAGATTCCCGACGACAACCTACCTGGTGCCTGAACCTTCGGCGCCGTTCGTCGCGATGACGCGAGCGATGGCCGAAGCCTCCCCTGCCTCTCAGCCGAATGCAGGCGAACATCAGGGCGTCGTTCCACATCTCACCGTCGCGCATGGAAGTGCCGCAGAAGCCGACGAGGCAGCCAAGACACAATGGCAGCGCAATGCAGTTCTATCGCCCTGATTGAGAACTCATCTGGCCGACGGAGAGAGCTGCACGTGTTCCATCTGCCGCTGAGCGCTTCTGCGACGAAACACGCGCCGGCATGTTGACACCGCACGCGGCCAACAGCGGCCCTCCGGTGCCGAGGGGGCCTTTTTGAGGCCCCGGGGCGACGGCTACAGTCAGGCCAGAGCGAGTGTTCTGTCCAATGGCAAGGGTTTGGCCAAACCGACCTTGCCCGACACCTCTAACTCTGGGCGCAGCCATGAAAGAGCAAGTGTGGAACGAAATCGCATAGGCGCTCGACAGTCGAGCACCGGAGCCGACGCCGCAATGGAAAGTCCGGGCGCAACGCTGCTGGACGGCGACCTCATGGGAATCGTCAAGGCGCGCCAATTGTCGCAGGCGACGATGCGCAACATCCGCCTGAACCTCGCCTTCGGCCACAACATGCTCGGCGTCCCGGTTGCAGCGGGCGCGCTTTGTCCGTTCTTCGAAATCCTGCTCTCGCCGGTCGTGGCCGCAGCCGCAATGGAGGTGTCTTCGGTGAGCGTCATCGCCAACTCCCTGCGATTGCGCGCGAGCAAGCTGGAGGGCTGAATGAAACCTGCACGCAGCCACGACGTCGCGCCGGCCGCTCGTTCGCCCCGTGACGGATATCGGTCCTTGCTCAAGCCGCTGCTGGCGGGGCTTGTGGCGGTCCTACTCGCCTTCGCGTTCGCCAAGCTCGGAGGCGAGGTCGTCGAAGGCGACACCCGCAGCTTCGACTTGTACTTCTTGCATGGCGCGCAAGCTTTGCGGGCAGGCCATCCGTGGGTGGCCAGTGTCATGCGGGACCTGAGCGGTTTGGGCAGCACGACTGTTTTGACGCTCTTCACGGTCATCTGCATCGGCTACCTGATGCTGGTTTCTGACAGGACCGCGGCCTTTCTGGTCGCAGCCGCCGTTATCACGGGCTCGACTTCCGTCAGCATCTTCAAGACGGTATTCGGTCGTTTGCGTCCCGCCCCTGAATTCGCTGAACTTGTGGCTCCAGGCCTGAGTTTTCCAAGTGGTCACGCGAGCAATTCGGCCATCGTGTTCCTGACGCTCGGCGCACTCGTTGCGAGTTCGCGCGGCCCAATGCCAGAGCGCCTCTATATCCTGGCGACCGCGGCACTCATGACGGCGCTCGTCGGCGTGAGCCGCGTCGCCCTCGGTGTTCACTGGGCGACCGATGTCCTGGGAGGCTGGGCTTTTGGTGCTGCGTGGGCATTGGCTTGGCTGCTCGTGGCGCGCCGAGTGAGGGGCCGCTGAGCGCGAGTCTTCAAATCCCCAGCGCGCGAGCTCGATGTAGGTGACGGTCGCCTTTCACCATTTCGGCATCGAAGCGTACCTTGACTGCGTTCCTTGTCGACCCTCTCCACCATCCCCCTGGGCAGCACCATTGGCGAGGGCACGCCGAGCTTCCAACTTCTCTGGGGTGAAAAGTCAGAGCCGCCGGTTGACTGGGCGTGCGCCGCGGTCCCGCCGATGGCCGAAGAGGCCAGCAGAACACCGATGCGCCTCATCTGGAACAGCAGCCGCAGGTCGGGTTCTTGTAGACCTGCACTTGTTACAGGGCGTCAGACAGGTGCACCCCCTGGCATGTGAGGCGTTGATTGAAAGAACGGCATCTCGCCACCTCTTGGAAAGGCAACTGTGAGCCTCAATCGTTCTGCATTCAAATGGGCTGCGACTGCTGCCTTGGTCGCCGGCTCGTTCTTGGCTGCTGCTTCGGCCAACGCCGAGGTAAATTGGTCCATCGGCATCGGCGCGCCGCTGTATTACGAAGCACCGGCACCCGTCTACACGGCACCTCCGCCGGTCTACTACGAACCGCCCCCTCGCGTGTACTACGGTCCACCGCCGCCGGTGTATTACCGCCCCGCACCTGCGTACTACGGACCTCCACCGGTCTACTACGGACCAGAATACAGGGGCGGCTATCGCCATCGGCATCACGAGCATCGGGATTGGGACCGCCGCGACGACTGAGACTGACGCTCCTCATCCCGTCGCCCCGAACACGGATGACGATGGGTCAGCCCATGCCGGTGCGCATGAGTATCGCCGGTAGCAGTCTTTGGCTGACCGAGCGACGACGCCGAAGGTCAGCTACCAGGGACGTCCGCGAACTGGTGCTCGCAGCCAACAGCGGAAGTTCGCCGCAGCCTCGCAGTTGAACTCGCAGCGCAGTGGGCTCTATACAAGGGCCGCCGTGAGGTGTTCGTAGAGAATGGCCGTGCCGATGCCAATGAGCAGGATGCCGCCCATACCTTCAGCCCAGCGACCGACGACGCTTCCGAGCACTCGCCCGACCATGACGCCGATTGCGACCATGGCGAATGTGGTGAATCCAATCGCGGCTGCCACAGGCAGGATGTTCACATTCAAAAAGGCAAGCCCAACGCCGACAGCCATCGCATCGATGCTGGTCGCAAAGCCGGTGACCGCCAGCAGCCAGAAGCTATGACGACGAGGCTTTTCGACTTCGGCCTCCTCAGGCTTCAGCGCTGCAGCCCAAATCATTCGACCACCGAGCACGAAAAGCAAGGTGAAGGCAATCCAGTGGTCCCACGTCTTGACGTAGTCGGCTGCGGCAAAGCCGAGCGCCCAACCGACAACGGGGGTAATTGCTTCGATGACACCGAAGATGGCGCCGGTGCGAAGCGCTTCGGACCAGCGGGGTTTCTGAAGCGCCGTGCCCTTGCCAACGGCCGCGGCAAATGCATCGGTCGACATGGCCAAGGCCAGCAACGCAGTAGAAGCGAAATTCATGAGGGGTTCGTTCAACGGGTCGGGCGAGAGCGCAACGGCACGTCACCGCTACCCGACCGTCGTCGCGGAGACATGCCGATGGTCTCGCCAACCGCGTAAACGGTTGCCAGCGCCACAGCATGCAAGATGCCGAGTATGTTGACGCGGGCGCTTCCAAGAGCGGAAGCCGGCTACTCCCCAAGGGAGCGCTGATTGTAAATGGTCATGCGAATGTCTGGCTTCGCGAGAGATTCGTGTTTGCACTTCCATTGCTCGCCTCCGATGAGCGCCACCACACGGAGCCCGCCGGGGACTTCGACCAGCCGGTGATTTCCGAGTCGGTAGAGCACGCCGTTCATGCGCGGCGCGCTTGAATCCTTGAGGCAGACTACGGGGGGAGATCCGCCCGCTCCGAGACGACATGTCAAAGGCGCACGCCTGAGGCGCCCGTGGGACGCACATTTCAGAATTCGAAACCCTCTAGCCGCTGGAGGGTCACCCAGCGAATGTGAGTAGCCCTTCAGCCGACTCGGCAGGCCCCATGACCGAAACTCGCAACTAGAATCATTGCTATTTGCATTGTGATTGGTGATGCTCGGCTTCTCACAACTGCTCCCTCGAGCTGCCGTATGTGCCGCGCTGCTCCTGCTTGCGACAGTCGCGAGCGCCGCCGAATCTGATGTCCGACGCATCTGGCAAATCCTTGACTACTTGGCCGTGGACTATCGCGGAGCGGTCAAGGACGGTGCTGTGCTCAACGCTTCCGAGTTCGCGGAGATGCGCGAGTTTGCAAAGGCCAGCCAAACGAAGCTTGCTGCTCTAGACCCTCATCCTGAACAGCCTGCCTTGGTCACGGAAGCGGGAGCCCTTGCGGCTGCTATCGATGCACGGGAAGACCCAGCGCGGGTTGCAATGCTCGCCAAGTCCTTGGGCAATCACCTTCTCGCCGTCTATCCGGTCTCATCCTCACCGAGCGCTCCGCCGAACGTGGCTGCCGCAGCCGCTATCTACCAAGCCCAATGTGCGGCGTGTCATGGTGCCACCGGCAATGGAGACGGACCGCTCGGGGTTCGTCTGGAGCCGCGGCCGGTCGCCTTCACCGACCAAGCTCGCGCCCGTGAGCGCAGCGTTTTCGCCCTGTACCAGGTCATCAGCCAAGGCATCGAGGGCACGCCCATGGTGAGCTTTGCCTCCCTTCCCGAGGCGGACCGCTGGGCCCTGGCCTTCTACATTGGGCAGTTCGCTCACAAGCAAGAAGATGTCGCGGCCGGCGAAACGGCCTGGAAGGACAACGCAGCCGTACGGGCACAGCTCACGAACCTGGATGGTTTGGCCCGGACGACTGAGGCCGACCTCGCGAAGGAGGTTGGGCCTGGGCCTGCCGCTGTCGCGATGGCCTATCTTCATGCGCATCCTGAGGCCGTTGTTCAGAAGCGTCCCCTGACCTTCGACATTGCCCGCCAGCGGCTCGCTCAGAGCGAAGAGGCGTACGACAAGAATGATTTCAAGCGCGCAGCGGACCTGGCGCTCTCGGCATACCTGGATGGTGTGGAGCCGCTCGAACCCACGCTCGCCACGCGCGACAAGGCCTTGCTTGGCCGCATTGAAACTGCAATGAGCCAATTTCGCTCGCTTCTTGCGAGCAGGGCATCCTCGCAGGACGTCAAAGCGCAAACGCTGCGGATTGACGCCTTGTTCAAGGAGGCGGACAGCGTCTTGTCGACGGCCGCCGACGACTCCACTGCCGCGTTCTTGGGAAGCTTCACGATTCTTCTACGCGAAGGCCTTGAGGCGCTCCTGGTCGTGGTGGCAATGGTGGCGTTTCTTCGCAAGGCGGAGCGACCCGACATGCTGCAGTACGTGCATGCGGGCTGGGTGGGAGCATTGGCTCTTGGCGCTGTTACCTGGGCCGTCGCGACGTACATCGTCAACGTGAGCGGCGCGAGCCGTGAAGTCACCGAAGGCCTGTCGTCGCTTTTCGCGGCGGCCGTGCTCCTGAGCGTTGGCATGTGGATGCATCAAAAGAGCATGGCAGGCAAATGGCAGCATTACATCCACGAGAAGCTGTCAGCGGCGCTCAATCGCAAGTCGGCTTTCTTCATGTTCAGCCTTTCCTTCATCGCGGTGTACCGGGAAGTTTTCGAGACCATCCTCTTCTATGCGGCGCTTTGGGAGCAAGGTAACCACGCGGCCGTGCTGGGCGGTTTGGCAGCCGGCCTGGTGGTACTCGTTGCAGTGGCGTTCGCGCTCCTGAAATTCAGCGCTCGCCTTCCTATTGGCAAGTTCTTCTCTTGGAGTTCCATGCTGGTCGCTGTGCTGGCGGTCGTGCTGACCGGCAAGGGCGTCGCCGCGCTCCAAGAGGCAGGATGGATTGGTGCACTCGCCATCAACACGCCGCGCATCGATATCCTGGGCATCTTCCCGTCCGCGCAGTCTCTGGGCGCGCAGCTTGGGGTCGCCGCCCTCATCATTCTGGGCTTCGCCATGAACGCTCGGGCCGCCAGAGGAACTTCCTAGCACGTGCTGCCCGGGAGAGGTGCCGACGGCCGCCGCCATATGAGACCTACGGTCGGTGGCCGGGAGGTCCAGACATGGCCCGACATTGACTCTCATCAATTCCCGACGAAGGTTGCGGCGTATCTGTACACGACCCAGACGGCCAGTTGCCCCGCGACAACAAATCTTGGGGTCCACCAAAGGCGTGATCTCAAGTCGGGGTCGATTTGATTTCGGTGCAAAAAGTGACGCATCCACCGGAGAGCGGCTCAACTGGTGGGGTCATGCGCCGGGAAACCCGGATACCAACGGGCGAAGTCATCACGCAGCAGCCAGACGCAGGTCTGGCGGATTCTGGGCAGCCTGGGCTTCAGTGGCTGGCGTCTCACTGTCCGGCGACGCGTGATCGGGGGCGGGCCGGAGGTGCGGCACTTCCTCGGGCGGCCTGCTGTTGTGTCAGTCAGCGCACTGACCGCGCACCAGATCGCCGCGTGGCATCGGATTGCCCGCATCAATCGACGTAGGACCGCGCGTATCGGCCGCCCAGGCTCGTGAGGATCTCGTAGCCGATCGTGTCGCAGCGCGCGGCGACTGCGTCCACACCCTGGCGTTCGCCGATCAGTTCGACCATGCTGCCGGGTACCAGTGCGTGCTCGGGCAAGGCACTGGCGTCGAGCGTGATCGTGTCCATGGAGACCCGCCCGACCAGCGGCAGTTCGGTCCCGCCGAACCATGCCGAGGCTCGGTTGCCCATGCCGCGCAGCCAGCCGTCGGCGTAGCCGACCGACACCGTTGCGATGCGCGCCGGCCGGCCGCATTGCCACGCATGGCCGTAGCCGACCGGGGTGCCGGCCGCGATCTCGCGCGTCTGGATCACACGGCCCTCGAGCCGGACCACCGGGCGCATCGGGTTCGGCGCGCCAGTGACCGGCGCGACGCCGTACAGTGCGGCGCCCGGCCGCACCAGGTCGAAGTGGTGGTCCGGTCCGAGAAAGATGCCCGATGAGTTCGCGAGGGTCGCGGGTGCCATGGGCAGCATCCGTCGCGCTGCGATGAAGCGCTCGCGCTGCGCTGCGTTGGCCGAATGGCCCTGGTTCTCGGCGCAGGCCAGGTGGCTCATGACGTACGCGACGCGTACGCCGAGCAGCGACTGCCGATCGGCCGCGACGGCGCGCAGTTCATGCGCATCGAGGCCGAGTCGCGCCATGCCGCTGTCGACCTGCACGATCGCCGCGAGCGCCCGATCCAGTACGTGCGCCAGCCGGCGCCACGCGTCGATCTGGGGCCGGCTGTTCAGCACCGGCAGCACACCATGGGCAACGAACTCGGCTTCGCTGCCGGGCGTCGGTCCGTGCAGGACGAAGACCGACGCGTCGGCCGGAAGGTGGCGCTTCAGCGCGACGGCCTCCTCCAGGTGGGCCACGAAGAAGTGCCGGCATCCGGCGGCGGCGAGCGCCGGCCCGACGCGGGCTGCGCCGAGCCCGTAGGCGTCGGCCTTGACGACCGCCGCGCAATCGGCGCGGCCGACGCGCGCCTTCAGCAGCCGCCAGTTGCTGACGATCGCCGCGAGGTCGATCGTCAACACCGCGCTGGCGGTATCGGGGCGCCGGCTCACTGGAGCAACCTCCGCGCTCCGCACTGCGGTGCGAGCCCCCTGCGGAGCGGCCGAGCGGGGGCTCACGCCCCCTCCGGCACGGCGACGGGCGCCACGCTCTGAAGCGTGCCGCGGGCACGGGAGATGCGGTATCCGATGCCCAGCAGCGCGAACCAGATCGGCGCGACATATAGGGCGACCCGCGTCTCAGGGTCGAAGGCCAGGAGGCCCGACACGACCAGCATGAACGCGACGACCAACCAGTTGGCCACTGGCGCGCAGGGCATGCGGAACGCCACCGCCCTGGCCCGGCCCGCCGCCACGGCCTTGCGGTAACCCAGGTGCGCCACCATGATGATCGACCAGGTCCAGAGCGCGCTGACGAGCGAGATGCTGGTCACCCAGACGAAGGCATGTTCGGGTACGAAGTAGTTCAGCACGACGCCGATGCCCATCAGCGCGGCCGAGAAGGTGATCGCGGTGGACGGCACATGGCCTTTGTTGACACGGCCGAAGGCGCGCGGCGCCTGGCGGTACTGCGCCAGCGTGTACAGCATGCGGCCGGTGCTGAAGATGCCGCTGTTGCACGACGATGCGGCGGCCGTGATGACGACGAAGTTGACGAGGCTGGCGGCACCCGGAATGCCGATGCGCTCGAACAGGAACACGAAGGGGCTGACGCCGGGCTTGAGTTCGCTCCAGGGCACCAGCGCCATCATCACGACGAGGGCGCCGATGTAGAAGAGCAGGATGCGCCATACAACGCTGTTGGTCGCATGCGGCAGCACGCGTTCGGGGTTCTCCGCCTCGCCTGCGGTGACACCGATCAGCTCGACGCCCTGGAACGCGAACATCACGATCTGCAGCGTCATCGCGACGCCGAGAAATCCGAATGGCATGAAGCCCTGGCCGCTCCAGAGGTTGGTGAGACTTGCCGTGGCGCCGAGTGGTGTGATGCCGAAGGCGAGCACCGCGATGCCGATGCCGATCATCGCCAGGATCATCACCACCTTGACCAGCGCGAACCAGAATTCGAGTTCGCCGAACACGCTGACCGCGATGCGGTTGCTGAGGTAAAGCACCGTCAGCGTCACTAGCGCCGGCAGCCAGCGTGGCAAGTCGGGGAGCCAGTAGTGCACGTAGATCGAGACGGCCGTGATCTCGGCCATGCCGATCGTGACCCACATGAACCAGTAGGACCAGCCGGTCACGAAGCCCGCGAAGGGGCCGACGAATTCCTCGGCATACGACGCGAACGAGCCGGCGACGGGCCGGTAGGTCAGCAGTTCGCCGAGCGCCCGCATGATGAAGAAGACCGCGATACCGCCGATCGCGTAGCTGAGGATCAGGCTCGGGCCGGCCAGGCTGATCGCCCGGCCGGCGCCCAGGAAGAGGCCGACGCCGATCGCGCCGCCGAGGGCGATCATCTGGATGTGCCGGTCCTTCAGGCCGCGCTGCAGCCCCTGGGGTTCGGGTGTGCGCTGGCTGGCGCGCCCCGTCGTCATGCTTGACATAAGTGTTGTCTCCTTTTTGTGCGAACGCTCATGGTGGTCGCCGTTGTCGATGGACGAAGAAGCGGCTCCGGTACGGCGGATGGACCGGTGCCGTGGATTTGCGCCGGCCCCGCTCGGCGGCCGGCCGGAATTGGGGGCGCAGCCCTCTGCTCAGGCGCGCTGGGCGATCGCCTCGGTTCGTGCTCCCTGCATCGAGAAGGCGGTGGGGGCGCCGCGCCGGCGGCCATAGCGCGCCAGCGTCAGTCCGTCTAGGTCGATCTCGGGCGCGCGGTCCGAGAGGAGGTCGGCCATCAACCGGCCGGTGCCCGCGGCCATCGTCCAGCCGAGCGTGCCGTGGCCGGTGGACAGCGACAGGTTGTGAAAGGGCGTGCCGCCGACGATCGGCGTGCCGTCTGGCGTCATCGGCCGCAGGCCGGTCCAGAACTCGGCGCGCGAGACGTCACCGCCGCGCGGGAACAGGTCCGTCACGACGTGCTCGAGCGTGCGCCGGCGAGCGTCGGACAGGCTCAGGTCGAAGCCCGACAACTGCGCGGTGCCGCCGACGCGGATGCGGTCACCCAGGCGCGTCACCGCGACCTTGTGCGTCTCGTCCATGATGGTCGACTCGGGTGCCATCGACGGGTCGGAGATCGGCAGCGTGATCGAGAAGCCCTTGACCGGGTAGACTGGGATGTGGATGCCCAGCGGCGCGAGCATGGCCGTCGAGTGGCTGCCGAGCGCGAGCACGTAGTGGTCGGCCGACAGCAGGCCGGTGTCGGTGCACACGCCGGCGATGCGGTCGCCGTTGCGCTCCAGGCCCCGGATGCCGACGTCGAAGAGGAATCGCGCGCCCAGCGCCTGGGTCATCCGCGCCAGCTCCTGCGTGAACTTGAAGCAGTCGCCGGTCTCGTCGCCGGGCAGGCGCAACGCGCCGACAAACTTGTGCTTCGTCGCCTCGAGGCCCGGCTCGACCTTGACGAAGCCCTCCCGGTCGAGCAGCTCGAACGGCACGCCCGACTGCTTCAGGATCTCGATGTCCTTGGCGGCGCCTTCGAGCTGCTTGTGAGTCCGGAACAGTTGAAGCGTGCCCTGGCTGCGCTCGTCGTAGCGGATGCCGGTCTCGGCACGCAGTTCGCGCAGGCAGTCCCGGCTGTACTCGGCCAGCCGCACCATGCGGCTCTTGTTGACGCGATAGGCCTTCTCGGTACAGTTGGCCAGCATCTTCAGGCACCACCGCCACATTGCGGGATCGAGCGCCGGCTGGATCACCAGCGGGCGGTGCTGCATCAGCAGCCATTTGAGCGCTTTCAGCGGCACCCCGGGGCCGGCCCATGGCGCCGAATAGCCGGGCGAGACTTCGCCGGCGTTGGCGTAACTGGTTTCCAGTGCCGGACCGGACTGCCGGTCAATCACCGTCACTTCATGGCCGGAACGGGCGAGGTAATACGCCACCGAAGTTCCGATCACACCGCTGCCCAGCACCATCACACGCATGTCGACTCCATTCCCTGCAGTAAGCGCGCCGTGGCGCGGGATGAGTCCGCTATTGCAGACACCGTGCCAAGGTCAAGAACTTCAATGAAATCAATAACTTATGGCGCGATCTGCGAATTTGTAGATATTGTTTGTACTGATTTCAATACATCCTGTGCTGGAAATATTCGATGTACAAGCAAGAAAGTCCTTCAAGAACAATGGCTTAGACACATCGTAATGAATTCAATACACTGTCCATAAATCAATACATCCTCGCATGCGCATCGATGTCAGCATCGCCGACCGGGTCGGCATCGCACAGGAAATCCTGGCCACGCTGGCCCGGCGCTCGCTCAACGTGTCGGCGGTCGAGGTCGAGCCACCCCATGTCTACATCGAGGCACCGACACTCGACGGGGCCGGGCTCGACCAACTGCGCAGCGAGCTGCTGCAGTTGGCCGGCGTGCAGTCGGTCGACGTGCTCGGGATGCTGCCTGGTGCGCGAAGGCGCCTGTATCTCGATGCACTGCTCGCGTCCCAGGAAGACCCGGTGCTCGCGGTCGATGCCGACGGCGCGGTGGTCGTGGCCAACGCGGCCGCGGTCGCCGCCAGCCGGTTGCCCGAGGCGCAGCTGATCGGCGCGTCACTGCTGGCCCTGGTCGGCGACGCAGAACTGGTGGAGGCGCTGATCGGCCGCGGCGATCGACAACCGGCGCGCGAGGTCCAGATCGGCGGCGAGTCCTTTCTGTGCGAGGGTGTCGCGCTGCACGAGCCAGGGGGCGGCGTCGCCGGTGCGGTGCTCACGCTGCACGCGCCGCACCGCATCGGCGAACGCTTGAGCGCGCTTCAGAACTACAACGCCGGGGGCTTCGAGTCGATCCTCGGCGATTCGGCGCCGATGCGGCAACTCAAGCAGCGCGCCGCGCGCATGGCGCAGGTCGATGCACCGCTGCTGATCCGCGGCGAGACGGGCACCGGCAAGGAACTCGTCGCGCATGCCTGCCATGCCGGCAGCCGGCGGCGCGCGCAACCGTTCTTCACGCTGAATTGCGCGGCGCTGCCCGAGAACCTGGCCGAGAGCGAACTGTTCGGGTACGCACCCGGCGCCTTCACGGGGGCACTGCGCGGTGGCAAGCCGGGATTGCTCGAGCTGGCCGACGGCGGCACGGTGTTCCTCGACGAGGTCGGCGAGTTGTCGCCGTACCTGCAGGCCAAGCTGCTTCGTTTCCTGAACGACGGCAGCTTCCGGCGCGTCGGCGGCGATCGCGAGCTGAAGGCCGACGTGCGCGTCGTCAGTGCCACCCATCGTGCGCTCGAGCAGATGGTCACGGTCGGCGCGTTCCGGCAGGACCTGCTGTTCCGCCTCGACGTGCTGCAGCTCCAGGTGCCACCGCTGCGCGAACGCACGCACGACATCGTGCCGCTCGCCGAGTTCTTTCTCGTGCGCGCCTGTGCGCAGACCGGCCGGCAGAGGGCGCGCCTGTCGCAAGCAGCGCGTGCTGCACTGCTCGCGAACCCATGGGTCGGCAATGTTCGCCAGCTGCAAAACGTGATCTTTCGCGCCGCGACGATGAGCGATTCCGCCGTCATCGACGTCGACGACCTTGAACTCGCCGGCGCCGCGGCCGGCCCCGACCAGCTGTCGGCCGAGCACGTGGGCACGTTGGAGGAAGCCGTCGCGGCCTGCGAGAAGTCACTGCTGCAGCAGCTCTATCCGCAGTTCCCGTCGACACGCAAGCTCGCCGAACGCCTCGGTGCGTCGCATTCGGCGATCGCCCAGCGGCTGCGCAAGTACGGCATCGGCCCGGTCTGACGCCGTCTCGAGCGTGAATCGGCCGCCGCCTTCCAACAAACGCAAGAGTGATGCAGCGGCGGCCACGAGTCGGTGGTGAGCGTGGCCATCCGTGCGGGCCTACCGCGACGCCATCCCGGCGCAGCGCGGCTTCTTCTGGGACTCCGCGCTCGGACAACCGGCCCTGTTCGCGAGTCTGGGCATCGGCGCCAACGCGGCTCGGGACGGGCCTCATTCACAGGCAGGCTTTTGGTTGACGCAACGCTTGCTGCGCTGCGACAATCGCGGCATCTCAATTTCGGAGCCCGCTGCGTGGACAGTGCCCCTAGTCATAGCGACAAGAATCGCGCCCTGATCGGCGCGGTGCACCTGTTCTCGTAACGCGCCTCCTGCGCTGCGAGCCAAGTGCGCCGCAGCCGCAAAGCTCGCTGAAGCAGCGAGACCTATCAGCGCCGTTTTCGGTCGCCCCTCTTGCCCCTTTCGTCGCACCGGCCCTGCACCGGTTCGCCGTTCGGGAAAATGCCTGCACTGTGTTCCGGCGGGACTCCCTTACCTGAAGGAGAGTTCGATGATGTATCCCTCGAGCATGCGGGAGCCTGTCAAACAGGCTTCTCGTTCCACAACATTGCCTGGAGCCGCGCAAGCTACGTCTCAGGAGGCGCCCGCGGCGCGCGAATTGACTGAGTTGGCGACGACTTGGGGCCTTTGGTCCAGCCGCCGTATTCGTGCCGTCGTTCTAGCTCAGCAAGCGGCAAGGTCGCAACCTCGTTGAGCATCGCGGCTTCATCACACAACCTGGAGATTGCATGGACCCCGGCCCTAGTCCGCGCTTCGGCGCAACCGACTCTGCTCCCAAAACCATCGACCCGGCAGCACTCTGGAGGCCTCACATCGCGTGACTCGCCGAGGAGCCTGGCGCCGGGTGCAACTCACGCGAGGCTTCTCATGAATCAAAAGCATCTTTCCACCTGCCTGCGCTCGGCACTTGCCGAGCGCCGCCCCGCCGCCGTTCGCGAACTCCTGGATCACCACGGCCTGGTTCCCTTCGCATCGGCACTCGCAGCCTGGTCGCCGCGCGTCGTGGCTGACGCGCTGTCCCTGCTGCCCCCGGTGCGACGATCCGCCGTGCTGCGGCATCTGCCCTCCGCGCTGCGCGAAGACCGCCTCTGCGTCCAACCGGGAACGGGAGTGCGGGCATGAATTTCATCGACAACATCCTCAAGAACTGGTTCGGCGGATTTCTCTCGCGCCGCCACGCCACCCAGCTCTTCGCACGCCGGGCGCTGCTCGAAACAGTGGGCGGGCACGGCGCGGCCCAGGCGGCGCCCGAGCACGTCGCCCGCGACATGCTGAAGGCCGCCATCGACGACCTGCCGGGTGCGCTGGTCCGGGTGTCCTCGCACGAAGATGGACTGAGCGCGCCCGAGGCCGCCGAGCGGCTGGTCCGCTCCGGCCCCAACGAGGTCCAGCACGAAAAGCCGCTGGCCTGGTGGGTGCACCTGTGGCATTGCTACAAGAACCCGTTCAATCTGCTGTTGACCGTGCTTGCGGGGGTGTCCTTCCTGACCGAGGACCTCAAGGCCACGATCGTGATCGGCACGATGGTGGTGCTCAGCACATTGATCCGGTTCGTCCAGGAGGGCCGGTCCAATCGCGCGGCCGAGCGTCTGAAGGCGATGGTGACAAACACCGCGACCGTGATCCGGCGCGATGTCGGGACCGAAGCCGCCGAGGTGGCAGAGAAGTACTTCGGGGCTCACCTCCACACGCGGCGGCCGCCGGCGCGCGCCGAAGTGCCGATCCGGGACCTGGTGCCCGGCGACCACGTGCTGCTGTCTGCGGGGGACATGATCCCTGCGGACTGCCGGCTGATGTCGACCAAGGACCTGTTCGTCGCGCAGGCCGCGATGACGGGGGAATCGCTGCCGGTCGAGAAGTTCGCCGACGCACGCGGCCCGTTCAGTTCGATCCTGGAAGCCGGCAACCTCGTCTTCATGGGGACCAACGTCGTCTCGGGCTCCGCCCTCGCGCTGGTGGTCGCCACCGGCAACCGGACCTACTTCGGCACGCTCGCCACGCGCGTCACCGCCACCGACCGCGCGCCCACCGCCTTCCAGGCGGGCGTCAACAGCGTGAGCTGGCTGCTGATCCGCTTCGCCCTCGTCATGGTGCCGATCGTGCTGCTCGTCAACGGCTTCACCAAGGGCGACTGGACGGAGTCCTTCCTGTTTGCACTCGCGGTCGCCGTGGGGCTGACGCCCGAGATGCTGCCGATGATCGTGACTTCGACCCTCGCCAAGGGCGCAGTGCTGCTCTCGCGCAAGAAGGTGATCGTCAAGCGGCTGGATGCCATCCAGAACTTCGGCGCGATGGACGTGCTGTGCACCGACAAGACCGGCACGCTCACGCAGGACAAGATCGCCCTGGAGCGCCACACGGATGTGTTCGGCCACCCCTCGGACGAGGTGCTGAAGTTCGCCTTCCTCAACAGCTACTACCAGACTGGGCTGAAGAACCTGCTCGACCGGGCGGTGCTCGAGCACGTCGAACTGAAGACGGAGCTGAAGCTGGAGCAGGACTACCGCAAGGTCGACGAGATTCCCTTTGATTTCGAGCGCCGGCGAATGTCCGTCGTGGTGTCGGAACGCGATGACCACCACGAACTGATCTGCAAGGGCGCGGTCGAGGAAATGCTGGCGGTGTGCAGCCGTGTGCGGCTCGAGAACGGCCAGGGCCCGCGCGACGTGCCGCTCGACGGGGACATGCTCGCACGCGTCCAGGAAGTCACCCGAGAGTTCAACGAAGACGGACTGCGCGTCGTGGCGGTGGCGATGAGGGAGATGCCCTCCACCCAGACCGCCTACTCGCTCACCGACGAAGCGGGGCTCACGCTGGTCGGCTATGTCGCCTTTCTCGACCCGCCCAAGGAATCGGCGGCGCCCGCGCTGAAGGCGCTCGCGGACAACGGCGTGCAGGTCAAGGTGCTGACTGGCGACAACGAACTGGTCACCGCGCGCGTGTGCGGCCAGGTGGGCCTGTCCTCGGACGACGTGCTGCTCGGACCACAGATCGAGCACATGAGTGACCGGGCACTGGCGCATGCGGCGGAATCGCATCAGGTGTTTGCCAAGCTCACGCCGCTGCACAAGGAGCGCCTGGTCCGGGCGCTGCGCGCCAACGGCCATGTCGTCGGATTCATGGGCGACGGGATCAACGACGCACCGGCGCTGCGCGCGGCGGACATCGGCATCTCCGTCGATTCCGCGGTGGACATCGCCAAGGAGGCTGCCGACATCATCCTGCTCGAAAAGAGCCTGATGGTGCTGGAGGAAGGCGTGATCGAAGGCCGCAAGACCTTCTGCAACATGCTCAAGTACATCCGCATGACGGCCAGCTCCAATTTCGGCAACGTGTTCTCGGTGCTCGTGGCCAGCGCCTTCCTGCCATTCCTGCCGATGCTGCCGCTGCAACTGCTCGTGCAGAACCTGCTGTACGACGTCTCCCAGATCGCCATTCCGTTCGACAACGTCGACAAGGAACTGGTGGACAAGCCGTTGCGCTGGAATCCCGGCGACATCGGCCGCTTCATGATGTTCTTCGGCCCGATCAGCTCGGTCTTCGACATCGGCACCTTTGCCGTGATGTGGTGGGTCTTCGGTGCGAAGACGCCTGAGCAGCAAACGCTCTTCCAGTCGGGTTGGTTCGTGGTGGGCCTGCTCACGCAGACGCTGATCGTGCATATGATCCGCACGCCACGGCTGCCCTTCATCGAGAGCCGCGCCGCGCCGGCCTTGTTGGCGACGACCGTGGTGATCATGGCGATCGGCATCTTCCTTCCGATGGGACCACTGGCCGAGTACTTCAAGCTGCAGCCCTTGCCGCCGGCGTTCTTCCCCTGGCTGGTTGCCATCCTGGCCGGCTACGCCGGCCTCACCTCGGTCATGAAACGCTTCTACATTCGGCACTTCGGCTGGCAAGAAGCGCCGCAACGACGACTGAATGCATGGACTTTCTCGGCAAAGTGGATGTGGCTTCGCTCGTAAGGGCCGCGAGAAGAGCCTAGTCAAACGGTGGCATTCGCCCTAAATACGCCGTGCGCCAGGATTCAGATCTCGACCTTCGACCCGAGTTCGACGACCGAATTGTTGGGCAGGTAGAGGTACTCGGCGGCAGCGCTTGCGCTGCGATGCATGGTGGCAAAGATCTTCTCGCGCCAGTCGGCCATGCCGTCACCCACGGTCGGCACGACGATTTCGCGAGAAAGGAAATAGCTCGTAGTCATGGGGTCGAACGGAAGGCTGCCGCGCATGACATCAGCGAGCGCCTGGGGCACGTCGGGGCTTTGCATGAAGCCGAAGTCCAGCACCACGCGCCAGCAGTCCTGGCAGATCGGGGTCATCTCCCCCCGCTGGTCGGGCGGCAGCACCGGGATCTCGTGTGTGTGCACGGTCACGAACAGGTTGCGTTCGTGCAGGACCTTGTTGTGCTTCAGGTTGTGCAGCATTGCATTGGGGACGATGTCCGGTTGCGCCGTGAGGAATACCGCGGTGCCCGGAACGCGCGTGGGCGGATCGCTGGTGACGTTCTCGAGGAAAGGCTTCAGTTCCAGCGCCTCGGCACTTCGCTTGCCGGCAAGAATGGCCTGGCCATCGCTCCAGGTCGCAAGAATGACGAACAGCGCGGCGGCCATCAGCAGCGGGAACCAGCCGCCTTCGGCGATCTTGAGCAGATTCGATGCGAAGAAGACGGTGTCCACCACCATGAAGAATCCGGTGGCTGCGATGCACAGCGGCAATGGATAACCCCAGCCATAGCGGATCACGAAAAACGTCATGGCGGTAGTGATCACCATCACCAGGCTGACCGAGATGCCATAGGCCGCCGCGAGCGCCGACGAGGAATGGAACATCCCCACCGCCAGGGTCACCCCGACCAGCAGCGCCAGATTCACCGCAGGCACGTAGATCTGCCCCTTGTCATGCTCCGACGTGTGCAGGATCGTCATGCGCGGCAGATAGCCGAGCTGGATGGTCTGCTTGGTGGCCGAGAACGCACCCGAGATCAGCGCCTGCGAGGCGATGACTGTGGCGGCGGTGGCAAGACCGACCATCCCGATCAACGCCCAGGTCGGGGTCATGAGGAAGAATGGGTTCTCGATGGCCTTCGGATCGGCCAGTACCAAGGCCCCCTGGCCAAAGTAGTTCAGCACCAGCGCTGGCATCACCAGCCCGAACCAGGCCCACTGGATCGGCGCCTTGCCGAAGTGCCCCATGTCCGCGTAGAGAGCCTCGGCACCGGTGACGCACAGGAAGACCGCGCCCAGCAGCACGAATGCGAGCGGCAGGTTTGCAAGTCCGAATCGCAGGGCGTGGTGGGGAGACAGCGCCCACAGCACGGATGGATTGCGCAGCACGGGCATGAGGCCACACAGCGCGATGGCCAGAAACCAGAGCACCATGATCGGGCCGAAGTAGCGCCCGATCTGCGCGGTGCCATGCTTTTGGACGAGGAACAACGCGATCAGCACGGCAAACGAGATCGGCAGCACATAAGGCTTTGCCGCCGGCGTCACGATCTCCAGGCCTTCCACGGCTGAAAGCACCGAGATGGCTGGCGTGATCACCCCATCGCCGAAGAACAGGGCGAGCCCGAAGATGCCGCAGACCATCAGCACCTGCCGAACCCGCGGCCGGTCGCGGACCGAGTGGGACGCCAGCGCGAGCAGCGCCATCAGGCCCCCTTCGCCGTGGTTGTCCGCGCGCATGATCAGGCCGACATACTTGACCGAGACGACGACCGTCAGCGTCCAGAAGAACAGCGACAGGATGCCGAGAATGTTGTCGTGGGTGACTGGCACGCGCCCGCTGGCGAACACCTCCTTGAATGCGTAGAGCGGCGATGTTCCGATGTCGCCATACACCACACCGATGGCACCCAGACTGAGCGCAGCAAGGGAAGGGCGAGATCTATTCATCGCTGCACGCCTCAATCTCGCTAGGCTTGTTCACGATGCTTTCGCTCATCGCTGAACTCTTCCTGACTGGTCAATCATTGCGAACACCTCAAATCGGCCCCACGGAATATGAGCGTAGTCGCGTAAAAAAAGTATAAAAAGATCGGATGAATGGCGCGGTATGCAAAGCGCGTCAGCATGGGACATGACGGCGTGGCGCGGATCAGAGGCAGACCACGGCGTCGGCCGAACGCGACGTTCACCGTGCAGCTCACCGCGCTTATCGGTCACCAGCGTCGGATCGAATCGGCTTAGCGCGCCAGCACGCGATGCGCGAAGTCCACCGCATCAAGACGATGCCGGCATTGGCCGCGCGAGTGGCTGTAGTGTTCGCAGCCTCGGGGGCCGCCCGTGAACACCTTCAATCCACCCTCCGCATCCTGATCACGCGAAACGGGCATGTGACAGCGCAATCGCTGCAACCTGTGCAGCGACCCGGCTCGTGCAGCACTGAGGTCTTGCGCCACTTCACGACTTCAAGGCTGAGCAGATGGAGATCGCATGCGGCAACACACCATCCGCAACCTGTGCAGCGCGCAGTGTTGACCTCGGGTATCCAACCCGGGCGATGAGGCCGGGTTTGTTGACCGCTCATGGAGCGATACCTTCGGGCTTCAGCGAAGGCTCGCTGACTACCAAAACCGCCACCATGGCCGGCGGCGCATCCGCAGTTCCAGCGGCCGGAGGTCGAGTTGATCGAAAAGGCCGGCGGCTGCACCGAATCGGCTCGCTGGCGCGGCGCTGGATACATCGGGAGGATTGAGCTGTCTGTCGGTCGATTGGATGTAGACGGCACGCTCCTGGGCCGCGCCGCGAGGGTCCGAGGGATGCAGCCCGGCGAAGTCTGTCATGCGCTCCATTCTGGGGATATCGTATTTCCCCAGCAGTTTGACACGGTACGGGACGTCTCAGCCTGACAAGCAATCGCGAGCGACCAGTGGCAATTGCTGGAGCGGCTTCCCACGCGCCGCAGAGCCGCGCTGGGGCTGGGCTACATGCTCCAAGGCCGCCGCATCACCGCGCCGGCGGATGCTGCAGTCGTTGCCAGCCGATCACCGGCCAGTCGCTTCGTGCCTGGTCAACGTCGCCACCATAGACGACGCTACCGCCTTCCAGCGCATCAGGGAAGGCGCCAGAGAAACTGCGAAGGCCGCGAAAGTAGTCGGTGTTGACTGTGGCGCCAGCCTTGATCTCCACGGCACGGAGCTTGCGTCCTGAGGGAATCAGCAGATCGACTTCGTTGCCTGTCGCATCGCGGAAGAAGTACATCTCACCCGACTCGCCCTGGTTGAATCGGGTCTTGAGGGCTTCCATGATCACCAGGTTCTCGAACAAGCTGCCGAAGAGCGGGTCGCGCGCCACCTGATCGGCGCTGCGCAAGCCCAGCAGCCAGCAGGCCAGCCCTACGTCGTAAAAGTACATCTTGGGGCTTTTCACCAGCCGCTTCGACGTGTTGGTGAACCAGGGAGGCAGCACGTGCACGATGTAGCTCGTCTGGAGCAGGTCGAGCCACGCGCGGGCGGTAGCGTGCGAAACGCCGGCATCATTGCCCAGGCTCGAGAGGTTCACGAGCTGACCGACACGCCCGGCACACAGTCGCACGAAGCGTTCGAATCGCTGCAGGTCATGAACGGCGGCGAGTTGGCGCAGGTCACGCTCCACGTATGTCGCGAAATAGTCGCCGAGCGCCTGAGAGGGGTCGAGGCCTCGGTCGTGAATGCGCGGGTAAAAGCCGGTGAGCAGTGTTTGCGCCAGTGGCGGCACCGGATGCAGCCGGGCGACCTCGGCGAGGGAAAACGGCAGCAGTCGCAACACAGCAGTTCGGCCGGCCAACGACTGACTCACTTGGGACATGAGTTCGAACTGCTGGCTGCCCGTCAGGATGAAGCGCCCCGGGGCCGGATCGGCGTCGACCATCGCCTGAAGGTAAGAGGGGATCTGCGGCGCACGTTGGATCTCGTCGATGATGGCACCGCCTTCGATTCCCTTCAGGAAGCCGCGCGGATCTTCATCGGCGAAACGCCGCGTGTCCGGATCTTCCAGCGTGACATAGGGCTTGTCGGGAAAGAGGCTGCGGCACAGAGTCGTCTTGCCACTTTGGCGCGGTCCGGTCAGTGTCAGGACCGGATACTGGCGCGCCAATTCGGCGGCGAGCGGCGCGACGTCACGAGGAATCATGGCGGTCATTCTACGCACTTCGTGCAAATTGAAGATTTATTCTTGCATTTGCCAAAACGCGCATGGGCAGTGGACCCGGACCTCTCTCGACACCGTCTCGCGCCGCCGCAGCCGCGGTGCGGACTATCCGTACCGCCGAACTCTGCCCGGCAGCACGGCGTCGGCCCTTGCTGGCCGCCAGGCGCAGCGGTGCAAGAACCCGGTCGATGGTGGCTGGACTGACCGCGGCCAGTTGTGCATGCAAGTTCGGATCGTTGCTGATCCGGCCATGCCGAATCATGGCCGGCAGCAATACGCCACAATGCGGCCAGTAGCGGTCCTTCGTTGCTCCGGCAGACCACGTGTCGCTAGTGACCCTACGCTGCCCGCGTCGGCTTCACCTGGGCCAAAGGACGGAATATGAGACGTCGCCAGTTCTCTTCACTTGTTGGCGGGGCGGCGCTGGCATCGCTCCATGGGTTGCCCGCGTTCGCGGAGCCGTCCGATGGTTGCGGTCTCCCAAGTGCGCGAGACGATTGGTGGGCGCTATCAAACAGCAATGATGACAAGCTCATTGATGTTGGGGCGCTTTGTAGGATGGCCGATCAACTCGCGACCTCATCGAACATACATTCCGTGCTGGTCGCTCGTAGTGGCAACGTAGTCTTCGAGCGGTACTTCAGCGGTCCTGACGAGGTACCCGGCCTGTTTTTTGGCAGTCGGGTGAAGAATGTCGTCTTCAATGCCGACACCCTGCACGCAGTGAAGTCGGTTTCGAAAAGCGTTGCGTCGCTTGCCGTCGGGATCGCAATCGATCGGGGACTTATCCGTAGCGTCAACGAACCGATCTTCAATTTCTTCCCCGAGTGCGCGGACTTGCGTTCGCCTGAGAAGGATCGCCTCCAACTGGTGCATGCGCTCACCATGACACTGGGGCTGGAGTGGGTGGAGGCAACGCCAGCCACTGGTGAGAACAACGACGAGTCGCGCATGTACAGGGCGGGCGATCCGATTCGCTACGTTCTCGGCCTGACGTCGACTGGGCCGCCGGGCCAAGCCTTCTTCTACAACACCGGCGCGCTGGCCCTTGTGTCCGCCATCGTCCGCAAGGCGACCGGACGCCCCCTCGACGCATTTGCACGAGAAGTGCTGTTCGAGCCCCTGGGCATCACAGACGTGCAGTGGCGCCGAGTCAGAGGGGATACGGATGCCGGAGGCGGATTGCGCTTGCGGCCGCGCGACATGGCGAAGATCGGCCAGCTCGTCCTCGCGGGCGGTCGCTGGAACGACCGCCAAATCGTTTCCAGAGACTGGATCGAGACCTCGACGATGCCAAAGATCAAGGCGACGGACGACCAGCTTTATGGCTATCTCTGGTGGCTCGGTCGCGCCCGAACCAACGCGGGTGTGGTTAACTGGATTGGCGCGCTGGGACGAGGCGGTCAGTCAATTCGCATCGTCCCCGAGCGCAATCTCGTTGTCGCGGTGACGGCAGGTTACTACCAAGACTACAGCCCGCAAGCGTTCAAACTGCAGTTTGGCGTTTTCAGGGACGTTCTGCGTGCGATCCCGCCCCCAGGCTAGACGCAGACGAATTGACTTCTCGCCAACCAGGCCAAGGTTTCCCATTGAAGGCACTGCGCAAAGACATCGTCGCATCTTCTCAGGGCGCCGGCCGTCGGCCGCCGGCTGACGGTGTTCGCGGCAGACCAGCCTATTCCGGCACGATCCCTGCGTTTTTCACCAACTCGGCAAAGCGCCCGTACTCCCGCTGGTAAAACGTGCGCAGTTCCTCCGGCGTGCCGCCGATCACGTCGTACCCCAAGCTATCTAGTTTCGAGGCGATGGCGGGCTCTTGCAGCGTCTCGCGGAAAGTCGCGGCGATCTTGGCAATCACAGGCTTGGGTGTAGAAGCCGGCACGTATGCGGCGATCCAGCCAGCCAGACCGAAGTGCTTGTAGCCCTGTTCCTCGAATGTCGGCACATTGGGGAGCGCCTTCGTGCGTTCGGTACCCGACATGGCCAGCACCTTCAGCCGGCCGCCCGCGGACTGCGTCTTGGCATTGCCTTGCGAGATCAGCGTGAGGTCCAGCACGCCGCCCATGATGTCGTTCACCGCACCCAGTTCGCCACCCTTGTAGGGAACGTGGGTCATGTCGATGCCGGCCTGCTTGCGCAGGGCCTCGCCGTACAGGTGGGCGCTGGTACCCAGGCCGGGCGTGCCGTAGGTCAGGGGCTTGCCGCTTCTCTTGGCATAGTCCACCAATTCCTTCAGGTTGCTGTAGGGTGCGTTACCTGCGGCCACCAGGCCGACGTTGCCGGCCACCAGCAGCGAGACCGGCTCGAAGTCCGACTGTCGCTGCAAGACTTTCCCACCTTCCTGTTCGTGCGCCTGGCGGGCGCCATGCAACGGGAAGTGACGGCGAGCTACCCTCGCGGACTTTGACCTCAACGCGCCGCAATGGCGCGCGCTGGCGGCGCTGGCGGACTACGCGCCGATTCCGTTTAGTGAATTGGTGAAGCTCTCCATGTCCGACAAGGCCCTCGTCAGCCGATCGTTGCAGACGCTGGCCGAACGCGGACTGGCGCAGGTCGATGCGGATCCGGAACATGGCAAACGCCTGGTCTGCAAGATCACACCGAAGGGCCGGCGGCTCTACGTCAAGGTTCTCCCCCGGGCGAAGGCCGCACAAGCCGAGATCCTAGCCTTGCTGGATCCGGACGAACGAGTTGCGTTGTACAGCGCGTTGGGAAAACTCAAGAACTTCTTTGACAAGAAGTTGTTGGCTTGAGGAATGAACCGCCGCAGGCATGCCGTTGTGCAGAGGCAGCGGCATAGGGTGATCGCCAGGTGCGCATAGTCACGGCACACGCCTTGCCCTTCCTTGAAGGCGTCAAGTGCCGAACGGGTGCGCTGGGCGTGCTGGTAGCCCGTGGCGTAGCCGTAGATCAGCACCTTGACCATCATGGCCGGGTGGAATGACTGGTTGCGCGGACCGTCCTTGTCGTAGCGGGCATGAAAGGCACCCAAGTCCAGCAAGTCCACCGCGTCGCTGATGAAGTGCGCCAGATGCCCTTCGGGCAACCAGTCCTGCATCGCTCCGGGCAGCAGCAGCATGTGCTGCGGGTCGTAGGGCAAGTAGTTCGCGGCCATCGCTCATGAACGCGCCTCGCCCTTCGGGCGAGGACACGAAACCGGCTTCTGCCGCCCAGCCTCCTAGGCGGTGACTTCGAGCCGACGCCCGCGCCAGGCGCGCCGCTCGTGAGTTGGGCCGCGGCGCCGCGAGAAGATGGCCAGTGTTGTTCCATTTTTCCGCGGCTGGCTTTGGGCGTGAGACACTCTTCCCTACCGTGGTCGTCCGAAGCGTAGGCTGTCATGCCAAGCACAGCGGCCGTTGGAAGGCCGCAGATGTTCGTGAACCGTCGCATCGTCGTCTCGCTCGCTATGGCGCACATAGCCAGCCGCGCTTCGGCTTTCCGTGCGCAGCCTGCCGCAGTAGCCATGCCGCGGATCGGCGTGCTGTCTTTCCGCTCTCCGCCGTCGGGAGGGGACCCGGATCCTATCGCCGGGTTCCGCCGGGGCATGCGCGATCTCGGCTATATGGATGGCCGCAACATCGTGCTCGACTATCGCTACGCTGACGGGCGGCCCGACCTGCTGGCGACGTTGGTCGCCGAACTCGTCCAGTCGAAGGTTGACGTGATTCTTGCCGCCGGGCCGGTACCTTTGCAATTCGCACGCAAGGCGACTAGCACGATACCAATCGTGGCGATCAGCGGGAGTGATCCAGTCCGAGAAGGCTGGGCGCAGTCACTCGCCCGACCCGGCGGCAACGTCACTGGAGTTCAGGTGACTTTCCTCGAACTTGCAGCGAAGCAACTCGAAATCCTTAAGACCGCCGTGCCGGAGCTGGAACGAGTGGCCGTCTTGCTGGCGCCGGCGGAACTCAACGATCCTAGTGTGGAGGCCGGCGCGCGCGCGCTCGGGCTCCAATTGATTATGTTGGAGGTCAGAGGACCAGACGACTTCGAGCGGGCATTCAAGCATGCAGCATCGAGTCGCGCGCAAGGACTCTACGCCATTGCCACCAATACCATCGTTGCCCACCGGACGAAATTGGCAGAGCTCGCTGTCACATATCGACTGCCATCGATCAGCGAGTTGACACTGCTTGCCAACGCCGGATTCCTACTGAGCTATGGCGCCGATCTCGACGCCTTGGGTCTGCGCGCTGCTACCTACGTCGACAAGGTTCTCAAGGGTGAACGGCCTAGCGACATGGCGATTGAGCTGCCGGCGGTATTCGAACTTGTCGTCAACCGCAAGACTGCCAGAGCGCTCGGCATGACGATGCCTCAATCTATATTGATGCGCGTCACCCGGGTGATCGAATGACAGCCATTCGTTCGGGCCATGGCCTCTGCCTGAACGACGGCTTTGCGGCCGCAAGATCGGCTAGTTGGAAGTCTGCAGAGGGCCCCACGCGACTTCTGGCGGTGACAACGAAGCGGGGCGCTGCAACGTCCGCAGAGCGCCTGCGGAGCAACAAGCCGACCGAGCCGACGTCGAGATCGCAGTTCTATCCAAGGATCTGTCTGATGCTTCCGGCGATCCGCCTACGAGCGCTTGGCATGGCCAAGCAAGCCCTTTGCGGCTTCTATCCGCAAAGCCATAGGCACCGATTCGTCGTTCATGACGCGTCTCAGGAAGCGCTCCGCGTCGGCGCCCCCCTGTTCGGGGCTGGGCACTTCGGGCAAGCCGGACAGCTTCAAGTCAGCTGGCACTTCCTCTACGACGCCAAGTTGGCTTAACGCGGCTTCGAGGGCCACTTGCCGGATGGGCTCGAGCGCGTGCAGAAGCGATGCCTGGCCTTCGGCGTTGGGAGGAAGGTCCAGCCACGGCGTATCGGCAAACACCGAAGCCAGGTCAGGAGCGACGAACGCCGACCAGCGATCGGGGCTGGTCTCCAAGGGCGGCACGGACGGGAGTTGCGCCGCGTCGGCGATCAGACGTACGTGGGTCGATCCCACGTCCGGCAGATACCGCGCACGCAGGCCCTGCAGGAAAAGCTCGCCAGCACGCGGCGAAGTCGGCGATGCAAGGGAGAACCACAGCTGCAGTGCGTCGACGCCTGAGACCGCGATGGCCGGGGGAGGAAAGCCGAGGTCCACTTGGACGCCCGTCCAGACCGAGGAAAGCTGGGCCCACCCCGCGGGTGGCCTCAGCTCCAGCACCAAGGCTCGAACGCCTTGGGCGGCCGCTGGGGCAGCGCAGTCCGCGGGGTTCGCACCCAGTCCGTACAGGCGATCGAGTTCGAACTGCAATGGGTTCATGCTGACATGCTAGTCGACCAGCCTCGCCCGATGTTCGGGAGTGCCGGCTTCCTGACGTGCTGCGGAATACTTCACACCTGATTGAGGCTACGTAAAGTCGATGGGCTGCGGCACCGCGGTCATCAAGCACAGTGGTTGCCCATGCAAGATCGAAAGTTCAATGCCGCATGGTTGAACGAATCCCGCGCGACGACCTGGGAAGATGTGCTTCGCCGCCCCGCGGTCGACCAGGCGGGCGCTGTGGCCTCTGGTTGCCATAGCAGTTGCCTCGGCAACCTCTGACCGCTTTCCAGCAAGACCGCATCAGGGAGCAACGCCAACGAATTCGAGACCACCAGTTTCGCCTGAGATGCAGTTGACGCTGGGGAACGTCACCGACACCCTAAGACAGCACGTCCAAAGCTCGCCTGGAACACCGGGTCACACGGGGGTAGTAGCGGCCCAGAATTTGACACTCTATTCGCGCGCACCACACGGTGGCGGCGCGAAACAGAGTACCGAAGTTGGTGGAGCCGCGTTCCCTAACGTGGAAGCCTGATTCAGTGCTCGCCCTGAGGTGACGTCAGAGTATCGAAACGACCGATGGTCGCCAAACTTGTGCAGCCTGCGTGAGAAATAGAGTGAGAGTGCGCGAATTCCCCCGGCGTTCACGCGCGCTTGTAGCGGCCGCATTTACCGCCGCGCGATGCTTGAGGGTGGTCTATTTAGCGCTTTCTCGCCGACGCCACGGTCGCGGCGCACGCTCTAGTAGGTGTCTTGCCCAGCGGCTGGAAGTCCGCTCAGAGATCTGCGAAGCGCCTGTTTTCCTCAACGAGCCGCTCCAGCAGCGGCGCGGGTCTCCACCAGAAACCGTCGCGCGCGTTGTAGCGCTGGATGTCGGCCAGCACACTCGCAAGGCCGATGCGATCGGCGAGATACATGGGTCCGCCATGATGCGCAGGGAAGCCGTAGCCCGTGAGATAGACAATGTCGATGTCGCTGGGTCGGAGCGCGACGCGCTGTTCGAGCAGTTTGGCGCCCTCGTTGATCATTCCGTAGAGGCAGCGCTTGACGATTTCGTGTTCGCTTATCTGCTGACGCTGGATGCCCATGCGGCCGGATTCCTCTATGACGAACTGCTCGAGCTCGGGGTCGCGTTTGGGCGTGCGGTCGCCTTCCTCGTAGCGATACCACCCCTTTCCGCTCTTCTGCCCGAGGCGCCCTTGGTCGCACAGCTTGAGGATCAGGTCGTTCCACCGCCTGTCGTTGGGCCGCGTAGCCATTTGCGCCTTCCGCGTCTGGTAGCCGACGTCGTTGCCGGCCATGTCGTGCACTGCGAAGATGCCCATCGCATAGCCGAACTTCTTGAGTGCGGCATCGACCTCGTGCGGCAGCGCGCCGTCTTCCACCAGGAAGTGCGCCTCGCGCGTGTAGTTGCGGAACAGTGCATTGCCGATGAAGCCCGGGTAGATGCGCGCAAGCACGGCGATCTTGCCCATGCGGCGGCCCAAGTCCATCAGGGTGGCGATGACGTCGGGCGCGGTGACTGCGGCTCGAACCACCTCGAGCAGCTTCATCACGTGTGCGGGGCTGAAGAAATGGGCGCCGACCACGTCCTGCGGACGTGAAGTGACCGAGGCGATCTCGTCGACGTCGAGGCCCGAGGTGTTGGTGGCCAGAATGGCGCCCGGTTTCGCCAGCCGGTCGAGCTGCCGGAAGATGTCCTGCTTGAGGCCGATGTCCTCGAACACTGCCTCGATCACGAGGTCGGCGTCCTTCACGTCGGCCATCTGCAGCGAGCCGGTGATGAGCGCCAGCCGCCGGTCGCGTTCCGCGGCCTCGAGCTTTCCGCGCGAGACGCTGCCGTCGTAGTTGTCCCGTACGCGCTGGAGCCCGCGCTCCAGCCCCTGCGGGTTCGCATCGATCAGGGTGACGGGAATGCCGATGTTGGCCAGCGACATCGCGATGCCTCCGCCCATCGTGCCGGCGCCGATCACGGCCACACGGTGAACAGGCCGCAGCGCAGTTCCCTCGGGAATGTCGGGGACCCGGCCTGCTTCGGTGGCTGCGGATTTGGCGTGCAGGGCGGCGCGCTCGCGCTCGGTCTCGCTGACGGCGAAGAGGTCGGTGGTACTCATGAGGTCAGCCTTGGTTGTCCTGGATCTTCCGCGCCTTGCCGTCCACGAATTCGCGCAGGCGCTGCTCGGCTTCGGGCGGACGTGCGCGGGCCGAGTTGAGCTGCTCCATGAACAAGCCGTCGTCGTGCGACAGGTCCTGCACACGCGGCAGCACGTTGATGATCATCCAGTTGGTCTCGACGCTGTTCTTCGCGACGCGTGCGGCCAGTTCCCTGGCTTTTCCAAGCGCCTCGCCGGGCGGCGTGACATACCGGACGACGTGCTCCTGCAGCCCTTCCGAAGGCGAGAGCAACCGACCCGTGAGCATCATGTCCATCATCACCGTGGTGCCGACGACGCGCTGGATGCGCACTGTGCCGCCGCCGCCAACGAAGATGCCGCGCTGGCCTTCCGGCAATCCGAAGAGCGCCGATTCGTCGCACACGCGCAAATGGGTGGCCATCGCGAGTTCGAGTCCGCCGCCGACGACGGCGCCATGCAGAGCGGCCACGAACGGGATGGGACCGCGCGCGATCAGATCGAACACTTCGTGCCAGTTGTGGCGGCGGCGCTTGCGCAGCGGCTTGATCTGGCCCGTGGCGCGTGCCAGCGCTTCGGCCAGGTCGAGGCCCGCGCAGAAGTTGCTGCCGTGGCCGAAGAGGACAGCGACATCGGCTTCTTCGTGCGCGCGCAACACGGCGACCCGCAGTTCGTCGATCAGCGGGTCGTTGATCGCGTTGCGCTTGTCCGGGCGGTTCAGGCCGATCAGCGCGACGTTGCCGTCGAGCTCGTAGGTGATGAGTGGTTCGCTCATGGGTGGTCTTGGTTGAGGTGGTGGTGCGTCGAATCAGAGGTCCAGAACCAGCTTCGCCGTCTTGCAGCCCGAGCAACAGATCATCATTCGGTCGTTGGCGGCCTTCTCGGCATTGCTGAGGACCAGGTCGCGGTGGTCGGGGGTGCCTTCGAGCACCCGGACTTCGCAGGTGCCGCAGATCCCCTCTTGGCAGGAGAAGGGCGGCTCGATGCCGATGGCGAGAAGACTGTCGAGGATGGTCTGACCCGCGCGGACTTCCAGCTGTTTGCCGGAACGCGCCAGTTCGACGATGAAGCCGCCGTCCGTCGCGGCGGCTTCCTTCGCCGCGAAGTACTCCATGTGCACGCGATCGGGAGGCAGCCCGGCGGTTGCCTGTTCATACGCAGCCAGCATGGGCAGCGGGCCGCAGCAGTAGACGTGCGCGCCGGCGGGGAGTGACTGCACGATCGCCGAGAGGTCGAGCATCTGGCCTCCGGCTTCCTGATCGAAGTTCAAGCGCAGTTCGGCATTGGGCTGGTTGTGAAAGCCCTGCAGTACGTCGAGAAAGGCCGCGTTGCGGCGCGTGCGCGCCGCATAGTGAAGCCGCCACGGCGTGCCCAGCGCCTGGCTGCGCGCGATCATGCTCATCATCGGTGTGATGCCGATGCCGCCCGCGATGAAGACGTTCATCGGGGATGTTTCATCGAGCGGGAAGTTGTTGCGCGGCGCACCGATGGTGAGGGTCTCGCCGGAGCGCAGCACTTCGTGCATGTACCGCGAACCGCCCCGGCTCTTGGCATCCTTGTTGACGCCGATGAGGTAGCGGTGGCGCTCGCTGGGTGCGTTGAGCAGCGAGTAGCTGCGCAGCAGGCCATTGGGTAGATGCAGGTCGATGTGCGCACCCGCCGTGAAGGCAGGCAGTTCCTTTAGCGGGGGCATCGGTACGAGTTCGAACCCGAGGATTCCATCGGCTTCATAGGTCACAGCCCGCACGCGGACCTGCATCAGTGTTTCCTGGGTGCTCATGAGGGGTCTCCTGGATGCGACAAGGATCAGAGATCGAGGGCGGTCATCGGCTCGATCTCGACGCCCATCGCGGTGGCATGCTCGTGCTGGACCCACTCGGGCTGCCCTGCGTGAAAGATGAAGTGGGTGAGCAGACGGTTCCACTTTGGATGGCGCCGGTACTCCGCCAGCGGCAGTCCTGTCAGGAAGAAGTCGCGCGAATCGCTGGGTAGTAACAGCGGTTGGTTCGATGTTGAGCGCAGCACGCCCTTCGGGTCGCGGCCCGACTGCACTGCTTCGATGTCCTCGAAGAGCTGGCGCCGCAGCATCGCGATACCGCGGTCGCTTGCGCCGAGGTTTTCTCGCGTTCGGTCCGCGACCCGGCCCTGACCGACCCACGCGACGATGTCCTGGTTGATGATGTGGCTCGTGATCCAGCGTCCGGTGTCGGGCTCGCGAATGGGGCTGTACCAGGTGGGAATGGTCTTCTGCACGAAGGGCTCGGACTCGTGCGGCACGCGGATGAACGACCAGGTGACGTTGAGCGTGTTCCCGTCATCGATGGGCACGCGCCATTCGAAGTGGTCGCCGAGGAAGAAGCCGTTGGGCCAGAGGCAGACGCGGCCGATGGTCCAGAGCGGATGGTTCGCATCGGTGTCCTCGGTGATGCGCTTGTAGATCAGGCCGTGCTCGAAATCCTCGAACGCCAGTTGCACATGCGCGGGCGCATAGCCGCTCTCGTCCCCGGCGGGCGCGCCGCGAAGGCGGCGGCTCCAGTTGGCGTGCATCCATTCGAAGTGCACCGGGTCGATGGAGTTTTCCTGTGTCTGCAACCAGTTGCAGGGCACTTCGGAGAACACCGCTTGCACGAAGCCATTGGACCAGTGGAAGGGTTCCCAGTCGGGCAAATGCGGCGCAGGCAGCGGTCCCATGTAGGCCCACAACAGGCCGGCCATGGGCCGCACTTCGTAGGCCTTCAGGCGCACTTTGCAACGCATGCGCGCGTAAGGATCCACGTGCTCCTCGAACGGTTGCGCTACGCATGTGCCCTGCGCATCGAACTGCCAGCCGTGGTAGTTGCAGCGAATGCCATCCTGCTCGACGTAGCCGTAGGAGAGGTCGGCGCGTCGGTGCGCGCAGTGCCGGTCCACCAGCCCGTACCGGCCGCCGAGGTCCTTGAACAGCACAAGGTCTTCGCCCATCAGGCGCACCGGCTTGACCGGCTCGCGGTCGAGATCGTCGATGCCGGCAATGGGGTGCCAGTGGCGGCGCAGCACCTCGCCCATCGGCGTGCCTGGTCCGACTTCGGTGAGCTGGCGGTTCTTTTCTGCAGTCAGCATGAGACGAACGTCCTTCCGCTCATTCCGGCTTGAAGCCGGATTCCTTGATGATGGGTGCCCAGTGCGCGAGCTCGGCGCGCTGCAGCGCATCCATCTCGGCGCCCGGTCGGAAGTCCGGCTGCACCCACAGCCGTTGCGTGAGCAACTCCTTGACTTCCGATGATTGAAGCGCCAGCTGCAGGGCCTTCTGCATGCGCTGGACTTCCGCTGCAGGTGTGCCGGCGCGTGCCCACATGCCGGTCCATCCTTCGCCCGAAGTCACGTCGACGCCTTGTTCGGCGAAGGTCGGAATCTCGGGGATGAGCGGCGATCGTTCCTTGGTGAAGATGCCGATCACGCGGATGCGGCCGGAGCGGTGGTGCGGCATCATGCTGTCGATCAGGCTGATGGCCGAGGACAGGTGCCCGCCGACGAGGTCGGTCACCATGGGCGGCGTGCCCTTGTAGGGTGTCACCGGCAGATCGATGCCCGCCGTCTTCGCGAGCTGCACGCCGAGGAAGGCGTTCTGCCCACCCAGTCCAGGGGCGCCGAAGCTGGCCTTGCCGGGATTGCGGCGCACCCACTCGATGAACTCGCGCACGTTCGTCGCACCGGTGTTGAGCGCAACGCCCATGCCCAGCGGATACGACGCGAGCGTTGCCACGGGCGCGAAGTCCTTCAGGATGTTCCAGCGCAGTTCGTGGGCGAACACCAGCATCTGGAAGGTGGGCGTCGCATTCGGGGCCACCATGTAGGTGAGCCCATCCGCCGGAGCCGCAAGCACCGCGTCGGCGGCGATGCGCCCGCCCACGCCGGGCTTGTTATCGATGATCACCGGCTGTCCGAGCAGCGCAGGCAAGCGGTCGGCGACCGCGCGGATGATCGCGTCGGTGGCACCGCCGGGCGGAAAGCCCACGACGATGCGGATCACCGGCTTGCTCTGCGCATGAATGGCCCGAGGCACGGCAAGCATGGCCGCGCCATACGTCAGAAGGTCGCGACGGCTGAGTTTCATCGTTGTCTCCGAATGGTTGAGCTTTCGAGCTCGAGGCCGCGGGCGTCTTCTGCGCCCTGCGTGGCGTCGAATGGCTTTGGCGCTAGGCGTCGGCGAGGGCGCGCCAGTCGCTCGGGCTGGAGATGACCCCTCCGACCGAACGGATCTTTTGATAGTCGAGTTCCGGGTGATGCGCCATCGTCGGCTGCTTGCCCTCCATGAACTCGCGCGCCGCCTTCAGCAGCATCTGGCGAACGCGTAGCACAGCGCCGTCCGCGGAGCACAACTGCTCGTCGGTGCGGTCGACGATGGGGCCTTGGCTGAGGAACATCGCGAAGTCCTCGGTGCCCAGGTGCTGCGGAAAGCCCGTCTTGTGGCCACGCTTCATGAGGTCCCGGTTCTGTCCCCAGTTCTCATTGGGCCCGCCGGGGGGCAGCGGGGGAAAGTTCCACACGTCCGGCGAGGCCGACATCACCGTCATGCCGAGCGGCCGGTTCGGATTGAAGTGCACGAACCACGCGCGATGTGTCACGTCGTCCACCGGTGTCGAGAAGAACACGGTGGTGGGTCCGTTGGCGTCGGGCGGGCAGATGATCCCGTACCACGGCATCACGAAGTTGTTGACCCGTGCGTAGACTTTGCCATCTGGCAGCGTGCGCAACGCGGCATAGCGGTAGCCGTAGGGGCGTTCCTCGAACTCGAGCTTGGGTGCGAGCGCCTTGGTCATCAGCATGCGTTCGTTGCCACCGCCAGCGGTGATCTGCGTGGTGGATTCGTGCAGCACGCCGACGTGCGACGAATCCATCGATGCTTCCACACCCTGCACCCAATTGGTCGGCACCTCGGCGCTGGTCACCGAGCGCTGGCTCGCCGGCAGGTCGATGAAGGGCAGGTCGGGGAAGGGCGGCGGCGTGTCGCCTTTACCCAGCCAGACCCAGACGATGCCGCCGCGATCCGCAGCGCTGTAGCGGTTCACCCGCACATGCTTGCAGAACTGCGCCTGGTCGCCCGTGTGGTTGGGGGCTTCGACGACTTCGCCTTTGACGTTGAACTTCCAGCCGTGATAGATGCAGCGCAGGCCGTTGTCCTCGTTGCGCGCCAGCGCGAGCGACGCCTTGCGGTGCGGGCACTGCTCGTCGAGCACGCCGACCGAACCATCGGTGGCGCGGAACGCCACGTAGTTCTTGCCCAGCAGGCGGATGCGTATGGGCGCGCCGTCGGCTTCGAGCTTGATCGAGGGCACGGCGGGCAGCCAGTAGTGCTGGCGGATCATCTCCCCCATGGGGGCGCCGTTTTCGACGCGCGTCAGCAGCTCGTTGTCTTCCTTGCTCATTGGCATGAGAGGGTCTCCAGATGTTGTTCAGGCTTGCGCGTGCGCGCGGTCAGCGGCAGTCCTCGTCCTTGCGGAAGGCCCGCGGATAGACGCGGCGGCAGTTGCACTCGAAGATGTCGGTGCGCTGCTTGTCCGTGAGCCATTCGATGCTTTCGATGACGGGTTTCATGTCGTCGTAGTCGCGTCCGCTGATGGGGTCGCGCGAACTACCGGTGCCGGGCTTCTCGGTGCCGAAGAGCACGTTGTCGGTGCCCGCCACCTTCAGCAGCAGTTCGATGGCTTCCTTGCTGTAGTTGCAGGTGTCGAAGTAGAGCTTGCGCAGTTGCTCGTCGAAGGTTTCCTTCTCGCCCTTGCGCACGTTCCACGAGCGAAAGCGCCCCATCTGGTAGGGGATCGCGCCGCCGCCATGGGCCACCACGATCTTGAGATCGGGAAAAGTGTCGAAGGTCTTCGCGCCGAGCAGCGAGACGACCGCGATGCTTTCCTCGTTGATGAACTTCAGCGTGTACGACTCGCGCGCGCTGCAGCTTCCGGCGGAGTGGATCAGCCCGGGAACATCGAGCTCGGTCATCGCCTTGTACAGCGGATGCCAGAAGGGGTCGCCCAGCCCTGGCGGATCGCCCAACCCTTCGGTCGGGTCGGGGTTGATCAGGCAGCCGACGAACCCGAGTTGCGTCACGCAGCGGCGCAGCTCGGGGATGGCACGCAGTTCGAGAGCCTCGTCCATGTATTGCGGCAGGCCGGCGACGCCACGGAAGCGGTCGGGGAACATCTCGACGAAGCGCGCGATGAGATCGTTGCAATGCGTGGTCCACAGCTCCGTCACGCGGCCGGGCTTGACGGAGTGCATCTGCAGGTAGGGGCGCGGGGAGATGAACTGGATGTCGGTGCCCACGTTGTCCATGCTCTTCACCAGCTCCTCGGCCACCTTGCGCACGGAGGCGTCCGGGATCTTGGGCAGCGTATTGGGATTGGCGCGGCCGCCAACCAGCTCCGCCATGAAGCGGAAGCTTTCGGGCGGCATGACGATGTGGGCGTGGGAATCGATGATCATGAAAGAAGCGCTTTCCAGTGGCTTTCGGGTTTATCGGATGACGGCCATCACTTCGAGCTGCAGCCACATGCCGTGCTGCAGCGGAACGACTGTGATGTGGCGTGCCGGGCGGTCGTGCGGATCGGGAAATGCGGTCAGCCATTCGGCGTTGATCGCGTCGCGCACCGCGTTGTCGCGGATGGTGACGCAGAGCTTGACCACGTCGGACAGCGTGGCGCCGCCCGCTTCGAGCAGCGCGCGCAGGTTGGCGAAGGCATGGCGGACTTGCCTCGCCATGTCTTCGGGCAGTTGCCCCGTGACGGGGTCCTTGCCGGCGATGGCTGAAGAGCAAAGGATGTTGCCGACGCGCGCCCCGGCGGGGATCGGCGCGTTGTGCGAAGCGCCGGGCAAGTCGATGGAGCGACCGGAAGAAGTCATGCGGGTGTCCTGCGAAGTGGCGAAGGAGGAGCGTTGGCGGGTCAGTGATCCGCGCTGTCGCTCTCGAAGAAGCTCATCGGCATGCGGGCCAGGAATTCGGAGAAGCCGGTGGAGCCCGAGGGCACGTGCAGCAGCATGGCCTGGGCCGCGAGTGCTTCGTCGCCTTCCTGGATGGCCCGGGCCACGCGCAGGTGGTCCTGCAGCGACTTGCTGATCTGCGCCTTGGTCTGGAAGTCCTTCAAGCGATAGCGCTGGATCTGCCGGCGCGCGTTGCGAATGAGTTCGGCCAGGTAGGGATTGCGCGCGCCGTCGTACACGGTTTCATGGAAGAAGGTGTTGGCGATCGCGTATTCGGCGGCGCCGCCTTGCACGGCCGCGTCCTGACAGCGTTGGACGGCCTCGTCCAGCGTCTTGCGCAAGGGATCGTCCACGCGGCGCGCCGCGAGCTTGGCGGCCAGGGCTTCCAGCTCGCCGATGCTTTCCATGATTGCCCGCACCTGGTTGATGGACAGGCGCGCCACGGTCACGCCCTGGCGCGGCGCGATGCGCACGAGGTCGCGCGCGGCGAGTTGCTGCAAGGCCTCACGCACCGGTGTGCGTGACACCTGGAAGCGCGCGGCCAATGCGCGCTCGTCGAGCGGCGCGCCCGGCGGAAGGCTGCCGCTCTCGATTTCCTCCTGCAGCGCCGTGCGGATCTCGTTCGCGCGGCCACCGCGTCGACGTGATTCGTCGCCGGAAGTGTCTTCGTCGGAAAGGAGGGAGGGGTCGTGATCGGTATCCATGAGCTGGAACATACCACTCATATGAACTGGTATGCAATAGATATTTCTATGAATGCCAATGACAACGCTGGATGGACGATCTGGCTAACGCCGTCCTTCACTTGGATGGACGGGATTCTCTGGGGATTCCCCTAGTGATTTTGAGCGCCTGTCTTAGTCAGAAAAGCTTGATCAGTTCTGAGAAGTTTATTTATTGGTATGTTGACAAGCATTTTATGTATGCCAGAATCGCCAACATGAATGCCAACCACCTCAATCTACAGCGCGTGATGACGCCGCGCTCCATCGCCATCGTTGGCGCCTCGGCCGACTCGCGTTCCTTCGGTGGTTTCGTCCAAGGCAATCTGGAGCGCTTTGGCTACGACGGCGCGCTGCACCTCGTGAGCCGTGGCAGCGTGGAAATCAACGGGCGCGCCTGCGTGAAGTCGGTCGACGAACTGCCCGAGGGCATCGACCTGGCGGTGCTCGCCATACCCGAAGCCGGTGTGCTGGAAGCCGTGGAGGCCCTCGCCGCGCGCGGCTGCCACGCGGCGGTGCTGTTCGCATCGGGGTACGCCGAGGCCGGGGAAGAGGGGCAGGCGAAGCAGGAGGCGCTGGCGAGCGCCGCGCGAGCGGCCGGCATCTTGCTCGTCGGTCCGAACTGCATGGGGTTCACCAACCTGGCGGCCGGCGTGCCCGTCACCTTCGAGCCGCTGGCGGCACGCGAGCGCGAACAGCGCGCCGGCGTCGGCGTGGTGGCGCAAAGCGGCTTCATGGCCGCGACCTTGCGCGATGCATTCCTGGGCAACGGTGTACCCGTGACATCGGTGTTTTCGACGGGCAACGAGGTATCGGTGAGCGCCGAAGACGTGGTGGCGCACTACCTTGGCGATGCACAGACCCGCGTCATCACCGTGTACGCGGAACAGATCCGCCGTCCGCGCCTCTTCCTGCAACTGGCCGCCGAAGCGCGCGCCAAGGGCAAGCCGGTGGTGTTGCTGATGCCGGGGCGCAGCGACCGTGCGCGCGAGGCCGCGCAATCGCACACCGGCGCACTGGCCGGCGATCACGCGACCGCCACCGCGTTGCTGCGTCGCGAGGCCGTGGTGGTGGTCGAGTCGCTCGACGAACTGCTGGACACCACCGCCATCCTGCTGCGCTATCCGCAGCCGCCGGTGGGCGGTGCGGCCTTCATGACCGGCTCCGGTGCCATGAAGAACCTCGCACTCGATTTCGCGGACGACCTCGGCCTGGATCTGCCGGAACTGGAGGACACCACCGTCGACAAGCTCCGCGCCATGCTGCCCGCGTACGCGGTGGCGGAGAACCCGCTGGACTACACCACCATCGGCGTGCGCCAGCCGGGCCTGATCGGCGAGTTGCTCTTGACCATGCTGGACGACGCGCGCATCGGCAGCATCGTGCTGGCGATCCCGGTAGGCCCGGTGGTGGCGCAGAAGGACAAGGCCGAGCACATCGTTCCCGCCATCGCGAAGGCGCGCAAGCCCGCGGTGCTGGTGCTGACGGGCGATGCGAGTCCGATCGAGCCGTTCTTTACCGAGGCCATCCGCGCGAGCGGCGTGCCGCTGTTTCGCTCGGCCGATCGTGCGCTGCGTGCATTGCGCCGTGTTGCCGCTTATGGCGAGGCGCTGCAGCGTGCTGCTCGTGCCGCGCAAGCCCAGCCTCGTGCGCTGCCGCTTCCGGCCGCAGTACCCGCGAACGGTATCTTTCCCGAATACCAGGGCAAGGCCTGGCTCGCCCGCGCCGGCCTGACAGTGCCGCGGGGCGCGCTGGCGCGCAGCGCCGACGAGGCGGTGCGCATCGCCACGGACATCGGCTATCCGGTGGTGCTCAAGGCGCAGGCCAGCGAGCTACCCCACAAGAGCGACGTCGGCGGCGTGCTGGTCGGCCTGGCCGACGAGGCCTCGCTGCGGGAAGGCTGGCGGCGGCTTCACGACAACGTCGGCCGTCACCGTCCGGAATTGCAGCTCGACGGCGCGCTGGTCGAAGCTACGGGCCCACGCGGACTCGAACTGGTGGTGGGCGCGAAGCGCGATCCCGAATGGGGCCCTGTCGTGCTGGTGGGGCTCGGCGGGATCTGGATCGAGGCACTGAAGGACGTGCGGCTGATTCCGGCCGACATGGCGGAAGAAGACATCTTGGTGGAGCTCGGTCGCCTGAAGGCTGTGGCGGTGCTGCGCGGCACGCGTGGCGAGGCCGGGGTGGACCTGAAAGCGATCGCCCGTGTGGTCGCGCAGGTCGGCGAGCAGATGCGCGCCAACCCGCAGATCACCGAGATCGACATCAACCCGCTCGTCGCCTATCCGGCCGGCGCGACGCCGTCCGTGCTGGCGCTCGATGCGCTGGTGGTCGCCACTGCCTGAGGTCGCGCGCATGAAGCTGCAGTTCTCTTCCGCCGACGAAGCCTTCCGCCTGGAGGTGCGCGAATTCGTCAGGACGCATCTGCCGGCGGATATCCGCCGCAAGGTCGAGCTCGGCCTGCGCCTGGAACGCGCCGACTACATCACCTGGTTCCGCATCCTCGAAGCACGCGGCTGGTTGACGCCGGCGTGGCCGGTCGAGCACGGCGGACCCGGCTGGAACCATGTGCAGCGCTACATCTTCGACGAGGAGACGCTGCTCGGCGGCGCGCCGCGCATCATCGCCAGCGGCATCCAGATGCTCGGCCCGGTGCTGCACGCCTTTGGCACCGATGAGCAGAAGCGCAAGTACCTGCCCGACATCCGCCAGAGCAACACCTGGTGGGCCCAGGGATTCTCCGAGCCCGGCGCGGGCTCCGACCTCGCCGCGGTGCGGACCACCGCCGTGCTCGAAGCCGACGGCAAGCACTTCGTGGTCAACGGCCACAAGGTCTGGACCTCGTACGCGCAGTGGTGCTCGATGATGTTCGCACTCGTCAGGACAGACCCCGGAGCCGCGAAGCCGCAGGAGGGCATCTCGTTCCTGCTGATCGACATGGCAACGCCCGGCATCACGGTGCGGCCCATCCGCATGCTCGAGGGCGGCGAGGACCTCAATGAGTGCTACCTCGATAACGTGCGCGTCCCGGTCGAGAACCTGGTCGGTGAACTGAACAAGGGCTGGTCCTGCGGCAAGTACCTCCTGGGCCACGAGCGCACCGGCATCGCCGGCATCGGCTCGTGCAAGCAGCAACTCGCTCGCGCGCGCCGCCTCGCGACGCAGCAGGGGCTGGACGGCGATGCGGTGATGCAGTCGCGGCTCGTGCAGTTCGAGGTCGAGCTGATGGCCCTCGAATTCACCGCGCTGCGGCTGCTGAGCGCCAATCAGCAGAGCCCGGTCCCAGCGGTGGAGGCATCGATGCTCAAGGTGCGCGGCACCGAGCTGCGGCAGGCCATCTACGAAACGCTGGTCGACATCGCCGGGCCCGAGGCGGTGCCGTTCTCGCCGGAGGTGCAGTTCCTCGAACAGCTCGACCAAGCCGCGACCGACGAATCGATGGTCGCGCTCGCGGCCAACTGCCTGGATTCGCGCAAGGTCACGATCTACGGCGGCACCAATGAAGTCCAGCGCAATCTGATCGCGCGCGCCGCGCTGGAAGCGTTCTGAGGCATGACGAGGACGACGATGGACTTTTCCCTCAACGACGATCACCTGGCGCTGCGCGATGCGGTGCGCCGATTCTGCGACGGCGAATATCCCGCCGAGCACCGTGGCAACGCCGAGACGCTTGCGAAATCGGCCCAGCGCTGGCGCGCCATGGCTGAGCTTGGCTTGCTGGGCCTGCCTTTCGATGCCGATATGGGCGGCACGGCGCAGGGCGCCATCGAGGTGATGCTGGTCGCGCAGGAACTCGGCCGCGCACTGGGCGGCGGTGCGTTCGTGGCGAGCACGGTCATGGCGGGCGAGTTGCTGCGGCGGCTGGCATCCGAAGCGCAGCAGCGGCAATGGCTGCCCGCGATGGCCCAGAGCCGCATCCAGGCGGCGGTGGCGCTCTACGAAGAGGGCATGCGCTACGACTGGCAACGCGTTCGCACCCGTGCCACCGAAACGCCGGAGGGCTATGTGCTGGAGGGCCGCAAGACCTTGGTGTTGCATGGCGACACGGCGGATCTGCTGCTCGTGGCGGCGCGCTGCGGCGAGGACGGCGGGTCCACGGTATTCGCGGTCGACGCCCGCGCACCCGGCGTGCATGTGCAGGGCTTCGACACGCTCGATGGGCGCCGTGCGGCCCATGTGCGCTTCGACCGGGTGGTGGTCAGTGCAGATCGCATGCTCGGCGCGCGCGGTGCGGCCGACGCTGCGATCGACGTGGCGCTCGATGCGGCCATCGCGGCCCTGTGCGCCGAAGCCGCAGGGGCGGTCGAAGCGCTGCTCGCACACACCGCCGAGCACCTGCGCACACGCAAGCAGTTCGGTGCGCCGCTGGCGAAGTTCCAGGTGCTCCAGCATCGCGTGGCCGACATGGCGATCGGGCTGGAGCAACTCAAGTCCATGGCCTGTGCCGCCGCGATGGCGGTCGATGGCGGCGACACCGCGAAGCGCCGTCGACTTGTGTCGGCCGCCAAGGTGCTTGCGAGCCAGCAAGGTCGCCAGATCGCGCTCGCGGCCATCCAGATGCACGGCGCCATGGGCATGACGGACGAATGCCGGGTCGGCCACTACGCCAAGCGGCTGATGGTCATCGGCCAGCTCTTTGGCGATGCCGCATGGCATCTGAGACGCGTGTCGGCGGCCCGCGACTGAGCGGCGCATCCCTTCGAGATCAACAAAGGAGACAAGCAAGGTGAATCGCAAGACTTTCAATGCGGCGCTGCTCGCCGCGATGCTGGGCGTCTCGATGACGGCCGCCGCGCAATCCGATCAGCCGGTCAAGATCCTCGTGGGATTTCCGCCAGGCGGCTCGACCGACACGGTGGCCCGCGTGCTGGCCGAAAAGTTGTCGGTGGTGCTCAAGCAGCCCGTCATCATCGACAACAAGCCCGGCGCCGGTGGGCGGCTGGCCGCGCAGGCGCTCAAGACTGCCGCACCGGACGGCCTCACGTACATGATCGCGCCCAACGCGACGCCGGTGTTCCAGGCGCTGCTGTACCCGCCCTCGGTGCTGAGGTACGACATGCTGAAGGACTTCGCGCCGGTGGCGGTGATGGTGTCCTATCCGCTCGCACTGGCCGTCGGCCAGGACACCGGCGTCAAGACCGCCAAGGACTTCGCGGCCTGGGTCAAGGCGCATCCGCAGCAGGCGAGCTTCGGCACGGCGGGGGCCGGTGGGCAGACCCATTTCAGCGGCCTGCAACTGGGCAAGGCGATCGGCGTGAACCTGCAGGCGGTTCCCTATCGAGGCAACGGCCCGCTGGTCACGGACCTGCTTGGCGGGCAGGTAGCGGCCGGTGTGATGACGGCCGGCGACATCGTGCCGCACCAGGGCACGGGCAAGGTGCGCGTCGTTGCGGTCTTTGGTGCGAAGCGCTCGCCGCTCCTGCCGGACGTGCCGACCTTCAAGGAGCAGGGCATCGACATCGACGCCGGCGACGCATGGACCGGCATGTGGGCGCCCGCGAAGACGCCGCCAGGCCAGCTCGACCGCATGCAGAACGCGTTGAAGCAAGTGCTGGACTTGCCCGAGGTGCGCGACATCCTCATGAACAAGGCGACCCTGAACCCGGATTTCCACCCGGCGGACGAGATGGACAAGCTGCAGCGCAAGGAACTGGCGTACTGGGGCCCTGTCATCAAAGCCTCCGGCTTCACACCGGATCAGTAACCCACCGAGAGCAAGAGCCAGAAGATGAGCCTCAACGGATCCGCCTACATCGTCGGCGCCTACGAACACCCCACGCGCAAGGCCGATGACCTCTCGGTGGTGCGCTTGCACGCCGACGTGGCCAAGGGCGCGCTGGAAGACGCCGGCCTGTCGAAGCACGACATCGACGGTTACTTCTGCGCGGGCGACGCGCCCGGCCTGGGTACCACCACGATCGCCGAGTACCTCGGCCTCAAGCTGCGCCATGTCGATTCGACCGAGTGCGGCGGCTCGGCGCCCATCTTGCATGTGGCGCATGCGGCCGAAGCCATCGCGGCCGGGCGCTGCAACGTCGCGCTCATCACGCTGGCCGGTCGTCCGCGCGCGCAGATGGCGGCCGCGCAGGCCGCGGCGAAGAGCAACGGCGTGAAGGCGCCGCTTGCGTTGAAGCCGCCAGATCCGGATGCGCCGGAGCTCGCGTTCGAGCTGCCTTACGGCCCAGCCACGCAGAACCTCTACGCCGCCGTGGCCAAGCGCCACATGCACGAGTTCGGCACCACCAGTGAGCAGCTTGCCTGGATCAAGGTGGCCGCATCGCACCACGCGCAGCACAACCCGAACGCGATGCTGCGCGAAGTGGTGACCGTCGACGACGTGGTGAATTCGCCCATGGTGAGCGACCCGCTACACCGGCTCGACTGCTGCGTGATGAGCGATGGTGGCGGCGCGATCATCGTCGCTCGCCCGGAGATCGCGCGCGAGCTCAAGCGCCCGCTGGTCAAGGTGCGCGGCACCGGCGAGGCGCCCAAGCACGGCATGGGCGGCAAGCTCGACCTCACCTATTCGGCGGCCGCGTGGTCGGGCCCGCTGGCCTTCGCCGAAGCGGGAGTCACGCCGGCCGACGTCCAGTACGCATCGCTCTACGACAGCTTCACCATCACCGTGCTGATGCAGCTCGAAGACCTCGGCTTCTGCAAGAAAGGCGAGGGGGGCCGCTTTGTGGCCGACGGCAACCTGATCTCCGGCGTCGGCAAGCTGCCCTTCAACACCGATGGCGGCGGCCTGTGCAACAACCACCCGGCCAATCGCGGCGGCATCACCAAGATCATCGAGGCGGTGCGCCAGTTGCGCGGCGAGGCCCATCCCGCGGTGCAGGTGCCCAACTGCAGCCTCGCGCTCGCGAACGGCATCGGCGGCGCGCTGGCCTCGCGTCATACCGCCGGCACCCTGATTTTGGAAAGAGTCTGAAGACCATGAGTCCCTCTGCGCCCTCCACTGCGACCACGCGCCGTATTCCCGCGCCGCGCGTGCTGCCTGAATCGCTGCCTTACTGGACCGCCGCCGACGAAGGCCGCCTGCTCGTCAAGAAGTGCGGGGCTTGCGGCGAAGTGCACCACTACCCGCGCGACATCTGTCCGCATTGCCTGAGCGCCGACACCGAATGGCTGCAGGCCGCGGGCACCGGTACCGTGTATTCGTTCAGCACCATGGGCAAGGGCGACACTGCGTACACGCTGGCCTTCGTCACGCTGGACGAAGGCGTCACGCTGATGACCAACCTGGTGGACTGCGATCCAGCAGCGGTCTCGATCGGCCAGCCGGTGCGGGTCGTCTTCAAGCCGAGCGACGGCGGCCACGCCGTGCCCATGTTCACGCCTGCGTGATGGAGAGCCGCATGCCCAACGCCCTGAAGCCCACCACGGACACGGCGCGCAAAGGCCCGCTGTCGCGCTTCACCATCCTTGATGCCACGCGCGTGCGCGCCGGCCCGACCGCGATCCGCACCTTCGCCGATCTCGGCGCGCGCGTCATCAAGCTCGAGATCCCGCCCGGGGCGCCCGGCGGCGACGACATGATCGGCGGGCGCGACCACAACCGTGCCGACTACGAGAACCTGCATCGCAACAAGGAGAGCCTGACGCTCAACATGAAGGCGCCCGAGGGGCGCGAGATCCTGCACCGGCTCGTCGCGCAGGCCGATGTCTTCATCGAGAACTACCGGCCTGACGTGAAGTACCGCCTCGGCATCGGCCCGGACGAGCTGCGCGCCATCAACCCCCGCCTGGTCTACGCGAGCATCTCGGGCTTCGGCCAGGAAGGGCCTTATGCGAACTGGCCCGGTTTCGATTCCATCGCGCAAGGCATGGGCGGGCTGATGAGCGTGACCGGCAAGCCCGAAGACGGTCCGATGCGTGTGGGCATCCCGATCGCGGACCTGTGCGCGGGACACTTCTGCGCGCAGGCGATCATGGCGGCGCTGCTGGAACGCGATGCGACAGGCGAAGGGCAATGGGTGCAGACCTCGCTGCTCGAGGCGCAGATCGCGATGCTCGACTTCCAGGCCGCGCAGTGGCTCATCGACCGGAAGGTGCCCAAGTCCACCGGCAACGAGCACCCGCTCACGGTGCCCACCGGCGTGTTTCAGACCCGCGACGGCCACCTCAACCTCGCGGCCATCGGCCAGACCATGTGGCGGCGCCTGTGCGAAGCGCTCGAAGTGCCGCACTTGCTGGAGGAGCCGGGCTTCGGCTCCGATCCAGAGCGGGTGCAGAACCGCGCGCGCGTCAACGCCGCCGTTGGCGAAGTGTTCAGGACGCGCACCACTGCGGAATGGACCGAGCGTCTGCTCAAGGCCGGCGTGCCGTGCGGGCCGATCCACACCGTGGACCGTATGTTCGACGACCCGCAGGTCAAGCACCTGCACATGGCGCGCCCGATGCGGCACCCCGAGCTGGGCGATATCGCGGTGGTGGGCCTGCCGATGCAGTTCTCGCGCCATCCACGCAGCGAGGGCCCCATGACACCCGCGCCGAACCAGGGTGACCAGACCGATGCGATCCTGGGCGATCTCGGCTACGGTGCCGAACGGATCGCGCAATTGCGCGCCCGCTTCGTCGTCTAACGCCTTTCGGCAAATCTGAAGAGAAGACCCATGGCCCAACTCGCAGCCGCCTTCGGCTCATCCCACAGCATCATGCTGGTCTCGCAACGCGAGGACTGGCAGCACGGCTTTCGTGTCATCGACACGAAGAATCCGCACTACTACGACAAGCGCGGCGCCAAGACCGACTACGAAGCGCTCCTTGCCGCCGCGCCGCCGGATTCGGAGGCGATGGTCACGCCCGAGAAGATGGGCGAACGCTTCGACGCCTCGCAGGCCGCGATGGACGAGCTCGGCCGCCGCATCCGCGAGGCGCGCCTCGATGTCCTGTTGATCGTGGGCGACGACCAGACTGAACTCTTTCGCACCACCAACAACCCCGCCTTCGCCATCTACTTTGGCCCCACCATCCGCAATACCGCGCGGGAGCCCGCCGCGCCCGGCGACAACTGGGTGAAGTCCGCGCGCATGTGGCGGCACGAGCCCGAAGCCGATCGCGAATACCCGGTGAAGAGCGATCTTGCCGAGTGGCTGATCCGGCAGCTCTGCGATCGCGATTTCGACATTGCCGCCATGGATGGGCTCGAGCGCGGCCAGTTCGAAGGCCATGCCTTCCAGTTCATCCACCGACGCCTGCTCCAGGAATACGAACTGCCGGTGATCCCGGTGATTCTCAACACCTTCGACCCGCCGAACCAGCCGACGCCGCGCCGCTGTGTGGCACTCGGCAAGGCGCTGCGCGAGCTGATCGCCGAATGGCCGCAGGACATCCGCGTCGGCGTGATCGCCTCCGGCGGCCTGAGCCACTTCGTGGTCGACGAGGAACTGGACCACAAGATCATCGGCGCGATCCGCAACAAGGACAGCGCCACGCTCGCGTCGCTGGATCCGAAGCAGTTGCAGGCCGGAAGCTCCGAGATTCGCAACTGGCTGGTGGTCGGCGAGATGGCACGCGACCTCGACCTGGAGTGGATCGAGTACGTGCCCGGCTATCGCACCGCCGCGTTGACCGGCACCGGCCTGGCCTTCGCGGCGTGGAAAACGCTTCCCTGAACCTTACTCCCTGCCGACTCATGAGCGATCTCAACGTACAACGTCTGCGCCGGCTTGATGCCTGCGCGGTTTCCGATGCCCTCGACAAGCTCGCGCTGCCGGGCGTGGTCACGGGCCTGACGCAGCGCAGCGGCGTGGGGCGCATCGCCGGTCGTGCCGTGACCATGAAGGTCGGTCCCGGTAAGCCACCGCCGGGTCCACCTCGACACCTGGGCTGCACGGCCATCGAACAGTCGGGGCCCGACGATGTGATCGTCGTCGAACAGCGCTCGGGCATCGAGGCCGGTTGCTGGGGCGGCCTGCTCACGGTGGGCGCGAAGGTGCGTGGCGTAGCCGGCGTCGTGGCCGATGGGCCTCTGCGTGACGTCGATGAGGCCATGGCGTATGAATTCCCCGTCTTCAGCCGCAGCCTCACCTCGCGCACCGCGCGGGGTCGTGTTGTCGAACTCGGCGTGCAGGTGCCGGTGACCATCGGCGCCACGGCCGAAGCCGAAGTGGCAGTCTGGCCCGGCGACTACGTGCTGGCCGATCGCAGCGCGGTGATCTTCATCGCCGCGGCCCACATCGAGCGGGTGCTCGACGCAGCCGAGACGATCGTCGCCAAGGAGGCCGCCATGGCCAAGGCGATCCTCGGCGGGACGCCCATCGGCGAGGTCATGGGCGGCAACTACGAACACATGCTGGAGCAATGAACACCATGGATGCCAAGACCGACCACACCGACCCCAACGTCGCGCGCGCCGCGCGATTCGACACCGCCACCCTCAGCGATGCGCTGGACAAGCTCGGCATCGCCGGCCAGTGCTACCGGATCAAGCCGCGCGACAACGGCTTTCGGATGGCCGGCCGCGCATGGACGCTGCTCTACGGCCCCGCGGGCAATCCGGCGGGCACGGTGGGCGACTACATCGACGACGTGCCGCCGGGGAGCGTCATCGTGCTCGACAACGGCGGCCGTGACAACGCGACCGTCTGGGGCGACATCCTCACCGAGATCGCGCACCGCCGCGGCATCGCGGGCACCGTGATCGACGGTGTGTGCCGCGACACCTACCTCTGCCGCGAACTCGGCTACGCAGTGTTCAGCAAGGACCACTGGATGCGCACCGGCAAGGACCGCGTGCAGGTCGAGGCGACCGGCGTGCCGGTGAACATCGGCGATGCGCGCGTCGCGCCCGGCGACATCGTCGTGGGCGATGCGGATGGCGTCATCGTCATCCCGAAGGCCCATGAGGAGAAGGTGCTCGAAACGGCGGAGACCATCGAAGCGGCGGAGCAACGCATCCGCGAAGCGGTACGCGGCGGCATGCGCCTCGACGAAGCGCGCAGGCAGTTCAAGTACCACCAGCTCCAGACCCGCCAAGGCGCATGACTCGCATGAAGAAGCACGACCCGGCCCTCACCACCCGCCTGGACTTCCAGCGCCTGGATCCCGAGCTTGCGGCGGCCGCGGCCAGCCTGCCGACGGCGACGCTGCACGAAGCGGGCAAGAAGATAGGCGCGCTGCCTTCGGCCATCCGGCCGGTGGTGCCGCACTTCCGCTTCGCGGGCTCCGCGCTCACCGTGCATTCGCCGGGCGGCGACAACCTCTGGCTTCACCGCGCGCTCGATGTCGCGCAGCCCGGCGACGTGCTCGTAGTCTTCACGGGCGGCGTGCACGAGCATGGCTACTGGGGCGAGATCATGACCACCATGGCAAAGGTGCGCGGGCTGTCGGGCCTCGTCATCGACGGCTGCGTGCGCGACGGTGTGCTCCTGGGCGAGATCGGCTTTCCGGTCTTCGCGCGCGGCCTCTGCATTCGCGGGACCGGCAAGGACTTCGGCGCCACGGGCTGGATCAATCACCCGGTCACCATGGGCGATGTCATCGTTCATCCGGGCGATCTGGTGGTGGGCGACTTCGACGGCGTCGTCGTCATTCCGCGGGCGCGTGCCGCCGAGGTGGTCGCCGCGGGGCGGAAGCGCGAAGCCGACGAGGCTGCGATCCTGCGCCGGCTGGAGGCCGGGGAGAGCACGCTCGCCGTCTACGGCTGGCAATGAACGGCACTGGCATGACTTCCTTGGAATCGATCGTTCCGTCCGAACCCCAACTGTCGCTGCGGGACGGCGTCGCGACCATCACCTTCAACCGTCCGGTGCACCGGAACCGGCTGGAGGATGCTGACCTTCGCGCGCTGTTGCGGCACTTCGAGCGCGTCGATACCGACGCCAGCATTCGCGTGGTGAAGCTCACGGCCAACACGCAGGGGCAGCCCCGGCCGGTGTTCTGCGCGGGCTACCACATCGGCGGCTTCGACAGCGAAGCCGGCCTGGACGCATCCATCCCTTTCGAGCGCGTGGCCGATGCGCTGGCGGCGCTGCGGCCCGTGACGGTGTGCGCGCTCAATGGCAGCGTCTACGGAGGTGCCACCGACCTCGTGCTGGCCTGCGATCTTTGCGTGGGGCTGTCCGGCATCGAGTTCCGCATGCCCGCCACAGCCCTTGGGCTGCACTACTACCCAAGCGGCCTGCAGCGCTATGTGGCGCGCATGGGGATTTCGGGCGCCAAGCGTGCGTTTCTCACGGCAAGGCCCTTCACGGCAGAGATGCTCCTGCGCATGGGCTGCCTGGAAGAAGTGGCCGAAGTGCAAGCCTTCGATGGCGCCGTGGCGCGCCTGGTCGACGAGATCTCCAACCTCGCACCGCTGGCACTGCAGTCCACCAAGCGCTCGCTCGACGAGATCGCGATCGGGCGCATGGACGTGGAGGCCATCCGGCAGCGAGAGGCCCTCACCGCCGGAAGTCTCGATTTCGCCGAGGGGCGCGCCGCGTTCCAGGAGAAGCGAAAGCCCCGGTTCACGGGCAGTTGAACCATCCGGAAAGCAATCACCATGGACCTCGGTATCAAAGGCCGTCGCGCCCTCGTCATGGCCTCCTCTCAAGGACTGGGCAAGGCCTGCGCGACCGCGCTGGCTTCGGAAGGATGCGAAGTCTGGATCAACGGCCGTAACGAACCCCGCCTCGCCGCGGCCGCGGAGGAGATCGTGGCGGCCACGCGTGCCGAGGTGCATGCGGTCGCGGCCGACCTGAACACGGCCGCCGGCCGCGACCGGCTCGTCTCGGCGTGTCCCAATCCGGACATCCTGGTCACCAACAATGGCGGCCCCCCGCCCGGAAGCATCGACCAGTGGGACCACGCCGCCTGGCTTGCCGCGCTGGAGGCGAACCTGCTGGCGCCCGTTCTGGTGCTTCGTTCAGTGCTGCCGGGAATGGTGCAACGCAAGTTCGGCCGCATCGTGAATGTCACCTCGGCCATGGTGAAGGCGCCTGTTCCCGTCATGGGCCTGTCGACCGCGGCGCGCGCAGGGCTTGTTGCCTTGAGCAAGGCCGTCTCACATGACGTCGCCCGGCACAACGTCACGATCAACAATCTTCTTCCCGAGCGGATCGACACCGATCGCCAGCGTTACATGGCCGAGCGGGTGATGAAAGAGCAGGGATGCTCCTTCGAAGAGGCTCGCCGGCAGATTGCCGACACGATCTCGGCCAAGCGCTTCGGACGGCCGGAAGAGTTCGCTGCGGCGTGCGCGTTCCTGTGCAGCGCGCAGGCAGGATTCATCTCGGGGCAGAACCTGCAGCTCGACGGTGGGTCCTATGCCGGTCTCATATGAGGGGGTGGTGGTCACCGGGCAACTTGGGGTCTCGGCGAGAGTGACGCTTCGGGCCTGCGGTCCGTACGGAGACCCACCCGGTCGAGTGTGTCTCGCGGTCGTCGGGGCTACCTCTTTGGCCAAGACCATCGAAAACGGGGGGTCGACCGCACCACGAACATGGACATGGACATGTTCGCGCGGTACCGAGTGAACAACTCGCTTGCACCACGCAGCCGCCTATCTGGAAGACCGCCTTCGCTGCGGAGCACCTCTCCGCTGCCAGGTTGCCATCGCGCTTCGTGGCAACCAGAGCGTCGTTCGACACTCAATCTTCCGGTTCGCTCGAAGGTGCGGCCCAGAATTTGACACTCTATTTCGCGTTTCGACACTCTATTCGCGCGTACCACGGTGGGCCTTGCAGGACAACCGGGTCGTTCTTATACTTAGCCAAATGGCTAACCAATGTGTCGATGCCCCGGCTCTCACGGACATCTTCTATGCCCTGGCCGATCCGACGCGCCGGGACATCGTGAGCATGCTGGGCCGCGGGCCGGAAACGGTCTCGGTGCTTGCCGCGCCGTTCGACATGGCGCTGCCTTCGTTCATGAAGCACCTGTCGGTGCTGGAGCGAAGCGGCGTCATCCGTTCGGACAAGGTCGGCCGCGTGCGCACTTGCGAGCTCGTTCCCGCGTCGTTGAACGATGCGGAGCGCTGGCTGGCCGAGGAGCGTGCGACATGGGAAGCGCGCACCGATCGGATGGTCGCCTTCGTAGAGAAACTTCATCAGGAGAACACCCATGCCCAAGGAAAACGCAAACGCCGCCAGTGAGCAGGACCTCGTCATCTCGCGCATCGTCCGCGCGCCGCGCAAAGCCCTGTGGCAGGCGTGGTCCGATCCGCGACTGCTGAAGGAATGGTGGTGCCCACGGCCCTGGACCACGGAGGTCCGCGCCTTCGACATGCGCCCCGGCGGGAACTTCCACACCTTCATGCAGGGGCCGGACGGCGGCACCAGCGACAACCCCGGCTGCTTCCTCGAAGTGGTGCCCGAATCGCGCATCGCCTTCACCTCGATGCTCACCGGCGGATGGCGTCCGGCCACGCCGTGGATGGCCTTCTCGGCCGTCATCACCATGGCCGACGAGGCCGAAGGCACCCGCTATGTGGCCACGGTGATGCACCCCGACAAGGCGACGCGCGACCGGCATGACCAGATGGGCTTCTACGAAGGCTGGAACACCTGCATCACGCAGCTCGACGAGTTCGCGTTGACGCTGCGCTGAGACGACGCCGTTAGGTGGCGGTTCGGCCCGATGCCGCGCAGTCACCTCTGCACGTTCAGGTGATGTGCCGCGCGATGCAAATGCGTGAGGAAGTGACGCACGCTGGGCTTGAGGGCCGAGCCGCTGCGCGCCAGCGCGCCCAGGCTCAGTTGCAGCGGACCTTCGGCGATCTGCACCGTCTCGAGATGCTGCTGCGCGAACGGGTGGGCGGCGATCTGCTGTGGAAGCAGCCCGACGATGTTGCCGCTGGCGATGATCGACAGCAGTCCGAGCGTGGAGTTGACCAGTGCGCCGGCCGGTGGCGGCGCGAGGCCGTTGCGCTCGAACAGCACCCGCGCATAGCCCGACTCGGCCGACGCGCCGGTATAGACCCAGCGCGCCTCGGCCAGCTCGGCCAGATGCCGGGCCCGGGCCAGGGGATTGCCGCGGCGCACGACGACGACCATGGAGATGGGCATGAGAGGCTCCACCGTGAACTCCCCTGGCGGAATCCCCTCGGGTAGCGGGCCGAGCGCGATGTCCACCTCGCCCTTGCGCAACGGTGCCAGTTGCGCGATGTAGAGCTCCTCGATCACGCGCAGCTGGATCTGCGGGAACTCCCGGCCAAAGGTGCGCAGCGTCTCCGGCACCAGCAGCATCACCGCCAGCGGGACGGCGCCGATGGTGAGCGTGCCGGTCATGCCGCCGCCGAGCTGGCGGATCTGATCGGCAGCCTGGCTCAACTCGCGGTCGGCGGCGCGTGCCCTTTCGTACAGCACCATGCCGGCGGTGGTGCCCGTGACGCCGCCGCGTGAACGCACCAGCAGGGTGGCCGACAGCTCGCGCTCCAGCTCCCGCATCATCTTGCTCAGGGCGGGTTGGGAGAGACCGAGCCGCTTTGCGGCAGCACGCAGGCTGCCTTCTTCGAGGGCGGCCGTGAAGGCACGCAGATGACTGAGCTTCATGGAAACCATGATATCCGCCGGTTATCACGGACGCGATCCTGACATCTTCCTCGGGCAGGGCCTCATTTCTAGACTTGCTCTCGCCATTCGGTGCAATCTGCATTCGATGGCCCGCCGCTGTCACCGCATGTGATAACCGCGCGGGATCTACAGGGCCATGGCCCATCTGCACATCACAGGAGACTCACTTGGCCGTACTCGTCGGGGGCATTGCCGCATCCCACACGCCCACCATCGGTTTCGCCGTCGATCGCGACAAGGCCAGCGACCCGGTGTGGGCGCCGATCTTCGAATCCTTCCAGCCGCTGCGCGACTGGATCGACGAGCGCAAGCCCGACGTGCTGCTGTTCGTCTACAACGACCACGTCACCTCCTTCTTCTTCGACCACTACTCGGCCTTCACGCTCGGTGTCGGCGAGCAATGGGCGGTGGCCGACGAGGGCGCGGGTGCGCGCGATCTGCCGGCGATCCAGGGCGACCCGGCCTTCGCCGAGCACCTGGGCCGTTCGCTGATGGCGGACGAGTTCGACATGTCCTTCTTCCAGGACAAGGCGCTGGACCATGGCTGCTTCTCGCCGCTGTCGATCCTGTGTCCGCGCAGCGAGTCCGGATGGCCAGTGAGGCTGGTGCCGCTGCAGGTCGGCGTGCTGCAGTTCCCGATTCCCACCGCGCGCCGGTGCTATCGCCTGGGCCAGGCGTTGCGCCGTGCCATCGAGAGCTATCCGGAAGACCTGCGTGTGGCCATCGTCGCGACCGGCGGCCTTTCGCACCAGGTGCACGGCGAACGCGCCGGCTTCAACAACACCGAATGGGACCAGCGCTTCCTCGACCTGATCGAGCAGGACCCGGAACAACTGGCCGACATGACCCACGCCGAGTACGCCGAGCTGGGTGGCATCGAAGGTGCTGAGGTCATCATGTGGCTGATCATGCGCGGCGCCTTGTCGGCGCAGGTGAAGTGCACGCATCGCAGCTACTACCTGCCTTCGATGACGGGCATCGCGACTGCGATCTACGAGAACCAGTCGGCGCCGCCGGCACCGTCGGAACAGCGACGCCGCGCCGAGAAGGTTTCGGCCCAGTTGGCCGGCGCCGAGCGGCTGCAGGGCAGCTACCCCTTCACCATCGAACGCAGCGTGAGGGGCTATCGCATCAACCGCTTCCTGCACCAACTGGTAGTACCCGGGTTCCGGGCGCGCTTCCTGGCCGACCAGGAAGCGGAGTTCGAGCGCTCGCAACTCACGCCGATCGAGCGTGACCTGATCCGGCGACGCGACTGGCGCGGGCTGATCCAGTACGGGGCCATCTTCTTCATGCTCGAGAAGCTGGGCGCGGTGGTCGGCATGTCCAACCTGCACATCTACGCCGCCATGCGCGGGCAATCGCTGGAGGACTTCCAGCAGACCCGCAACGCGCCGGGCGCGCTCTATTCGGTGGCGGGCAAGGACGCTGGCGCGCTGCAGTGGGACTCGCCTGCGGTCACACCCGCTGCGGCCTGATCGATCCAGAGATTCACAACAAACAATGGAGACAAACGCATGTCAGTACCCGCGGCAATCGACGTCAAGGCATTCATCGACGACAGGCCTCCTTCCGCCTACCAGTGGCTTCTCGTCATCCTGTGCTTCCTGGTGGTGGCAGCGGACGGGATGGACGTGGCGATCATGGGATTCGTCGCGCCTCCGATCCTTCAGGAGTGGGGCCTCTCGCGACCTGCCTTCGGATTGGTGATGAGTGCCGCGCCCATCGGACTCGTGATCGGCGCGCTGGTGGCCGGTCCTTCATCGGACCGCGTCGGACGCAAGCTGGTGCTGATCGCATCCGTGCTGCTGTTCGGCGTGCTGACCATCGCAACGGCTTTCTCGCGTTCGCCAACCGAGATGGCGGCGCTGCGGCTGCTGACCGGCATCGGCCTCGGTGCGGCCATGCCCAACACGACGACGCTGCTGTCCGAATACGCCCCGTCCGGCAAGCGGGCGCTGATGATCACCATCATGTTCACCGGCTTCAACCTGGGGTCGGCGTTGATCGGATTTGTCGCCGGTGCGTTGATCCCGATGCATGGCTGGCGTTCCGTCCTCGTTTTCGGCGGCGTGCTGCCGTTGGTGCTGGTGCCGTTGCTGGTCTGTCTGCTGCCCGAGTCGGCTCGCCTGATGGCGGTGAAGGGGCGGCCCGCCGAGCGCATTGCAGCGACGTTGGGCCGGGTGTGCGGAGTGCGGTTCGAGCCCGGTACCCGCTTCTTCTCGCAGGAGCCGCAGGTGGCCGGTCGCACGTCCGTCGGCGTGCTGTTCTCGCCCGGATTCAGCGCGCTGACCATCGCCTTGTGGGTCACCTATTTCATGGGCCTGCTGGTGATCTACCTGCTCACCGGCTGGCTGCCCACGCTGATGAAGGATGCCGGGCTGTCGATCGCGACGGCGGCCAATGTGACCGCGATGTTCCAGATCGGCGGCACCATCGGCGCGGTGATCGTCGGCTGGTGCATGGACCGCACGCAGCCGGCGCGAGTGATCGCCGGTGCCTATTTCGCAGGGGCACTGTGCGTGTTGCTGGTCGGCGCCATCGGGGCTTTGTCGCCTGCGCTGACGCTGCTGGTCTTCAGCACGGGCTTCTTCATGAGCGGCGCACAGACCGGGCTGAATGCCTTTGCGCCGGGCTGCTACCCCACCGCCGCGCGCGCCACCGGCGTGAGCTGGATGCTGGGCATGGGGCGCTTCGGCAGCATCCTGGGTTCCGCATTCGGCGGCGCGTTGCTCGGCATGGGCCTGGGCTTCGGCAGCATCCTCGGCATGCTGGCCGTGCCTGCGGCGTTCGCGGCCGTGGCAATCCTCAGCACGCGTCGGCGTGACGCCGTCCGGGGCAGGGAAGCCGCAGCCGTGTGACGCGGCGCTCTCGAGAGCCCGCCTTCTTCCAACCGATTCGCCTTGCCTGGCCCCTGATCTTGGCGGCCAGCAAGGGTGCCTGCCTCTCAAAAAAAGATTCCCAACCCACGAAGGAGACAAACCATGAAATTCACCACCTCGCCCGCCGTCCCGGGGCGACTGACACGCACCGCGCTGGGTGCCAGTCTTCTGATATCGCTGGCCGCCTGCGGGGGCGGTTCGGGCAACTCCGCGGGCCTGGCTGCCTTGGCGGGCTCAGGCACCACTTCATCCACGAGCACCACCTCGACCCCTTCGCCGGCCGCCGCCGGGCCAGGCGTCTATGACAGCAAGCTCGCTTTCGACGCTTCGAAAGCCCCGTACACGACGATCACCGTCAAGCTCGACGGTGTCGACACGCCCGTGCGTTGGTACAGAGAGGTGTGCTACGTCGGCACGCCGATGAAACTGGCGCCTCAGCAGCCTGCCCTCGGGGCACCCTTTGCGGCCGACAACCAGGTGTGCGGTTATCAGAACCTGAACATCTTCGTGCGTGAAGCGGATGCGGCCCGGCAGGACAACCCCATCTTCTTCAACGTCAACAACGGCGGCTGGTTTGCCAGCTATCAAGGGGGCAAGGGCGGCTGGGATCCCGCGACACCGATCACCAGCGCCAACTATGCCGGCGCCGATGTCGTGGCCGGACGCGCCTATGTGAGCAACAGCGACACGGACAAGGTCGGCGCCGCGCTGAGCCGTGGCTTCGTGTACATCAACATGGCCTCGCGCAGCCGCGGTGCGACCGCCCCGGCGGGCGTCTACGACGACGGCGTCTACCAGGGCAAGGCCCCGGCCGCCATCGTCGACGCCAAGGCGGCCGTGCGCTTTCTGCGTCTGAACGATGCCACCATGCCGGGCGACGCCAGCCGTATCGTGGTGAACGGCACCAGCGGTGGTGGCGCTCAAAGCACCCAGCTCGGCGCCACCGGCAACAACGAAGACTATTTCCCCTACCTGAAGGCCATCGGCGCTGCCGGTATCGACAAGGACGGCAAGAGTTCGATCAAGGACGACGTCTTCGCCGTCGTGGCCTACTGCCCGATCCAGGACATGGGCAGCGCCGACCTGGCTTACGAGTGGATGTTCAATGTCCTGGACTCGCGCTCGCTGGTCGAGGCGGCCCAGAAAGCCGGCACGATCAAGGCCGCGGACGGCACGGTGCTCGTCAGGGCCTCCAACCCCGATCGCGACGGGAGCGCTGAACTGATGAACAGGTTCGTGGCTTACCAGGCCAGCCTCGGGCTGAAGAATGACGATGGCACGCAGCTGACGACCGACAACATGCTGGCCGCCATCCAGGCCGAAATCAAGAAGGCGGCCGAAAAGCAGATCAAGGATGGCAAGTCGTTCGTCGCCTACGGAGCCTACGGCGACCACGCGGGCAACGGCGTCGGGGGCGGGAGCGGATCGGTCCACTATCTGAACGACTACATCGGTGCGGATGCCAGCGGTACGGTCACGACCTTCAACATGCGCAATTACCTGAAGTTCGTTGCGACGCAGGCGCGGCTCAAGGCCGTGCCGGCTTTTGACCAGCGAGGCCAGAGCGCAGCCGCAGCGGGAACCGTGACCGATGACGGCGCCGGCACCGTGAACTACACCGGTGGCGAGTCCGACCTGTTCGGCACCCCCAGCCAGGTCTATTCCAACTTCACCGAGTACGGCTGGAATCACAACGACGGCGCCAACGGTGCCGACGCGCAAGCCGGGGTTGGCCTCGGAAACACCGGCTACACCTGGGCCGGCAACCCGCAGCGGTCGTTCGTGCTCAACCAGTACAAGTTGATCAATGCACTGGCCTATGTCGGCAAGAACGATGGCATCACGCCGCACTGGCGCATTCGTGTTGGTGCGCGCGACCGCGATACGTCCTTTACCGTCGCGTACAACCTCAGCCGCGCGTTGAAGGCCGACCCCAAGGTCCAGGACATCGACTACGCGCTGGCCTGGGACCAGGGGCACGCAGGCAACTACGACGTGCAGGAAGCGATGAAATGGGTCGACAGCATGATCGCGAAGGGCAAGGCGCAGTAGGGAAGAACCAAGGGCAGCGCTGAACCGCTGAACAATAGCCGCGGGGCTTTGTTCAGCGTTCAGAGCCGCGCTTCGGCCCGCCCGATGCCCGGGAACTCGACCATCACGGTGTCGCCCTTCTGCGCGGGCAGCACGCCCACCCACGAGCCCGTGGTGACCACGGTGCCGGCCGGCACGGCCCTGCCGTCGCGCGTCACGTGCCGCAGCCAGACCGGCAGCAGCCACGCGGGGTCGTACATCGGATGGGTGCCACGGCGCAGATCGGGTCCGCGGGCGCCGATGCGCGTCTCGCACACCTGGGTCGTCCAGTCACGCGCGGCATAGGGCACCCAGGCGCCCAGCACCAGTGCGCCGTGCGATTGCTGGTCCGCGAGCTTGAGCAGGGCGGTTGCCTGCGCGGGGTCTTTCCAGCGCGAATCGACGATCTCGATCGAGACGGTCATCGCGTCGATCAAGGCCGTGGCGTGCTCGGGCGTGAGCGTCGCCGCGCGTTCAGGCGTCACGTCCTCGCCGAGACGCAGTGCGATTTCTGATTCGATGCCCGGCGCATTGAAGTGCATGTCGCCGTAGTTCGCAGGGCTGGCGCGCACACCGGCGGGCGGCAAGGGCGCGTGTGTCAGCACCGCGTCGCGCGAAGGACCGCCCGATTTCCAATGGCCGGGCACGGCCGAACCGAACCAGCCCATCGCCTGCGCCACGCGGTCCTGCACGGCATAGGCTTTCGCTGCATCGGTGACGGCGCCCGTCCACGCTGAAGGATCCAGGGCACGGTGCTCGCGCCACGCCGATGCGAGGGATGCCGCGAGGTCCGTCATGCGTCCACCTTCACCTTGCCGTCCTTGACGACGCGCGCCCACTTGTCGATCTCGCTCGAGATGAACTTGGCAAACTTGTCGCGCGAGCCGCCGCCGTCTTCGGCGCCGTAGGTGTCCAGCCGCTCCTGCACGTCGGGCATGGCCAGCACGGTGTTGACGTCGCGGTTGATCTTGTCGGCGATGGCAGTCGGCAGCTTGCCCGGGCCGGCGAGCCCGTACCAGGTGGTGGCTTCGAAGCCGTCGAAGCCTTGTTCCTGCATGGTCGGGATGCTCGGATGGCCCTTGGCGCGCTTGGTCCGCGTCTGGGCCACGCCGATCACCTTGCCGCTCTTCACGTGCGGCGTGGCTGCCGTCATCGTCTCGAAGCTGTACTGGATCTGGCTGCCCATCAGGTCGGTCAGCAAGGGTCCGCTGCCCTTGTAGGGCACATGCATCGCATCGACCTTCGCCTGCAGCTTGAACATCTCCAGGGCCAGGTGCTGCGCAGAGCCGGAGCCGGCCGAGCCGAAGCTCACCTTGCCGGGCTCCGCGGCGCACAGGGAGACGATGTCCTTGACGGTCACCGCCTTCTGGGTGGGGCTCGCGATCAGCAGGTTGGGCGTCACGCCGACCAGCACGATCGGCACGAAGTCGCGCTCCACGCTGTAGCGCAGCTTGGGCTGCAGGCTCGGCGCGAGCGCGTGGCTGTTGATGTGCGCCATCAGCAGCGTGCTGCCGTCGCTCGGCTGCGTCGCCACGTACTCGGCCGCGAGCACGCCGGCCACGCCGCCCTTGTTCTCGACGATGACCGTCTGGTTCCACATCACGGACAGCTTCTGCGCGACCACGCGGGCCAGCGCATCGGTGCCGCCGCCCGGCGGAAAGCCGACGACGATGCGCACGGGGCCGGAGGGCCAGTCCTGCGCGAACACGCCGGGCACGCCGAGCGTGGCCACCGCCGCGCCTGCGGCCTGGATGAAGGAACGTCGTTGCATGGTGTCTCCGTTTTTCTTGAATGAACGCGTTCGCGCTCAGGCCGCCTTCTGCAGGGCGGCCGGCGCGGCATGGCCGGCGAAGTAGTCCATCGTGGCCTGCACGCCGCTGCCGGCGAGCTTCACGCCGGAGAGCTTCAGCCCCATCTCGACACCCGCGACCATGGCGACGAGCGTCAGGTCGTTGCTGTCGCCGAGATGGCCCATGCGGAACATGCGACCCTTGAGCTTGCCGAGGCCCGTGCCCAGCGACAGGTCGAACCGCTGGTGGATGAGACGGCGCACCGCATCTGCATCGACGCCCTCGGGCGTGATCACGCCGGTGAGCACCGGCGAGTACACGGCCGGGTCGGCGCACTGGATCGGCAGGCCCCATGCATTCACCGCGGCGCGCACGCCGGCAGCCCAGCGCTGGTGGCGCGCGAAGACGTTGTCCAGGCCCTCGCCGAGGATCATGTCCAGCGCCTCCGAGAGGCCGTAGAGCAGGTTGGTGTTGGGCGTGTACGGCCAGTAGCCGTCCTTGTTCATCTCGACGATCTCGTCCCAGGCCCAGAACGAGCGGGGCAGCTTGGCGCTCTTCATCGCTTCGAGGGCGCGCGGCGAGATGGCGTTGAAGCTGATGCCCGGCGGCAGCATCAGGCCTTTCTGCGAGCCGCTGATGGTGACGTCCACGCCCCATTCGTCATGGCGGAAGTCGGCGCTCGCGAGGCCGGAGATGCTGTCGACCATGAGCAGCGCGGGATGGCCCGCCGCATCGATGGCGCGGCGCACCGAGGCGATGTCGGAGGTGACGCCGGTCGAAGTCTCGTTGTGCACCACGCACACGGCCTTGATCTTCTTTTCCGTGTCTTTGCGCAGTCGCGCTTCGATCAGGTCCGCCTGCACGCCGCGGCGCCAGCCGGGTGCCTGCGGCAGATGTTCGTCCGTGCCGCCGTACGCGAGGAACTCGGTGGAGATGCCCAGCCGGGTCGCCATCTTGTTCCAGAGCGATGCGAAGTGGCCGGTCTCGTACATCAGCACGTGATCGCCGGGGCTTAGCGTGTTCGACAGCGCGGCCTCCCAGGCGCCGGTGCCGGAGGCCGGGTAAATGATGACGGGATGCTGCGTCTTGAAGATCTGCCGGATGCCCCCCAGCACCCGTCGGCCGAGCGCGCCGAACTCGGGCCCGCGATGGTCGATGGTGGGCAGGCTCATCGCGCGCAGGATGCGGTCGGGCACCGGGCTCGGGCCGGGGATCTGCAGGAAGTGCCTGCCGGTGGGATGGGAGTCGAGTTGAAGCATGTGGCCGTCCTTTCGCGGGGCAGTTTTGCATTCAAAACACAAAAACGCATGCTGGTTATCCACTAGGCGTAAGGATTGAGGCATCGAAAATTTGCATTCAAAATACAACCGAAGGAATTGAACCCATGGCGGAAGTGATCGAAATCTCGCGTCTCGCGCTGCATGACCAGGTGGCGTCGCGGCTGCGCACGATGCTCATCGAAGGCCAGATCGCGCCCGGCGCCAAGCTCAACGAGCGCGAGTTGTGCGAGCAGTTGCGCGTCTCGCGCACGCCGCTGCGCGAAGCCATCAAGCTGCTGGCAGCCGAAGGCCTCGTCGACCTGCTGCCCAACCGCGGCGCGGTGGCCGTCAAGCTGACCGAGGCCGACGTGCTCAACACCTTCGAGCTGCTGGCGACGCTCGAAGCCATGTCCGGCGAACTGGCGGCGCAGCGCATCACCGACGAAGAGTTGGCCGAACTGCGTGCCTTGCACTACGAGATGCTGGCGTGCTTCTCGCGGCGAGACCTCTCCGGCTACTACCGCATCAACGCGCGCATCCACGCCGCGATCAACGACGCGGCCAGGAACCCGGTGCTGACGAGCACTTACCGCTCCGTCAATGCGCGCGTGCAGTCGCTGCGCTTTCGTACCAACCAGAACGAAGCCAAGTGGGCCGACGCGGTCGCCGAGCACGCACGGATGATCGAAGCCCTCGATGCCCGCGACCCCATCGCGATGCGCCAGGTGCTGATCGAGCACCTGAACCGCAAGCGCGACACCGTGCTGGAGCTCCTGCGCGCCGGCGAAATCTATCCACGGTCCAACGCGACCAAGACCTGAAGCCTCATCCCATGCGCATCGAGCCCGCGAGCCATCTCCAGCCAGCCGGTACCGTCCTGCCACCCAACGAAACCTGCGAGGCGCTGGCGAGGCGCCTTTCGGCCGAGACGCAGGGCGAGGTGCTGTTCGACGACGCGTCGCGGGGCCGCTATGCGACCGACGCGTCGATCTACCAGATCATGCCGGTCGGCGTCCTGGTGCCGAAGACCGAGCGCGACATCGCGACCGCCATCGACGTGGCGCGCGACCTCAAGGTGCCGGTGCTGGCGCGCGGCGGCGGCACCAGCCAGTGCGGCCAGACCACGGGCGCGGCGCTGGTCATCGACAACAGCAAGCACTTCCGGCGCGTGCTGGACATGGACCTCGAACGCCGCACGGTCACGGTCGAGCCGGGCATCGTGCTCGATCACCTCAATGCGCAGCTCAAGTCGCACGGGCTCTGGTATCCGGTCGATGTGTCCACCAGCGCGCAGGCCACGCTCGGCGGCATGGCGGGCAACAACTCATGCGGCTCGCGCTCCATCGCGTACGGCAACATGGTGCACAACGTGGCCGGCGCAAGCGCGTGGCTGTCCGACGGCGAACTGGTCGACTTCGGACCGGTGTCGAATCTCGGCGCGCGGGCGAGCGACATCGCGCTGCACGTGCGGAACCTGGTGATGCAGCACCACAGCCAGATCCAGGCGAACTGGCCCAAGGTGCTGCGCCGCGTCGCGGGCTACAACCTCGACATCTTCGACAACCAGAGCGAGAAGCCGTACACGGCGGATGGCAGCGTGAACCTCGCGCACCTGCTGATCGGCGCGGAAGGCACGCTGGCCTACACCCGCAGCCTGACGCTCAAGCTCTCCGAACTGCCACGCGCGAAGGTGCTGGGCATCGTCAATTTCCCGACCTTCCATGCGGCCATGGATTCGGCGCAGCACATCGTGAAGCTCGGCCCCACCGCGGTGGAGCTGGTCGACCGCACGATGATCGAGCTGAGCCTCGCCAATCCGGCATTCAAGCCCACCGTCGAGACCGCGCTGATCGGCCGGCCTGCAGCGATCCTGCTGGTCGAGTTCTCGGGCAGCGACAAGGCATCGTTGCTGCCGAAGCTGAAGGATCTCGTCGACCTGATGGGCGAACTCGGCCTGCCGGGCAGCGTGGTCGAGATGCAGGGCGACGCACCGCAGAAGAACCTCTGGGAAGTGCGCAAGGCGGGCCTCAACATCATGATGAGCCTCAAGGGCGACGGCAAGCCGGTGAGCTTCATCGAGGACTGTGCGGTGCCGCTCGCGCATCTGGCGGAATACACCGACGGCCTTACCGAAGTGTTCGCCAGGCACGGCAGCCGCGGCACCTGGTACGCGCATGCGTCGGTGGGCACGCTGCATGTGCGGCCGATCCTGGACATGCGCACCGACGGCGCTGCCAAGATGCGGGCGATTGCCGAGGAGGCGAGCGCGCTGGTGCGCAAGTACAAGGGCGCCTTCAGCGGCGAGCATGGCGACGGCCTGTGCCGCGGCGAATGGATCGAGTGGCAGTTCGGGCCGGCGCTCAACGAAGCCTTCCGCTCCATCAAGCAGAAGCTCGACCCGATCAACCTCTTCAATCCCGGCAAGATCATCGATCCGCCGAAGATGGACGACAGCAGCCTGTTCCGCTTCGCGCCCGAGACCGCAACCAGGCCGTACAGGCGCATTCCGCTCACGCCCGTGCTCGACTGGTCCGCGTGGAACGTGCAGGCCGACCCGGTGACGGAAGTGACCACGGCGCCGGGCACCGGTGGCGACATCACCGGCGGCTTCGCCAAGGCCGTGGAGATGTGCAACAACAACGGCCACTGCCGCAAGTTCGACGCCGGCACCATGTGCCCGAGCTACCGCGTGACGCGCGACGAACAGCACCTGACGCGGGGCCGCGCCAACACGCTGCGCCTTGCGATCTCGGGTCAACTCGGCCCCGACGCTTTCACGAGCGAGGCCATGCACGAGACGATGGACCTGTGCGTCGGCTGCAAGGGCTGCAAGCGCGACTGCCCGACGGGCGTCGACATGGCGAAGATGAAGATCGAGTTCCTGTCGCACTACAAGAAGAAGCACGGGCACACGATCAAGGACAAGCTGATTGCCCGGCTGCCCGACTATGCGCATGCGGCCAGCCGTGTGCCGTGGCTGCTCAATCTGCGCAACACGGTGCCGGGTGCGCGCTGGCTCGGGGAGAAGATGCTGGGGCTTTCGGCGAAGCGCTCGCTGCCCGAGTGGCGCAGCGACACCTTCTGGCGCGCCGGCGATGCCTCGATGTTCGCGAGCCGCGAAGAGGCGATCACAGCGGCGCGAGAAGGGCGCAAGGTGGCGGTCCTCTTCGTCGACACCTTCAACGGCCACTTCGAGAGCGAGAACGCGCTGGCGGCCGCGCGCGTGCTCAAGGCAGCGGGCTACGTGCTGTACACGGTGCAGAAGGATGGCGGCCACCATTGCTGCGGCCGCACCTACCTCGCCAGTGGCATGGTGGACGAGGCCAAGGCCAAGGCGGGCGCTCTTATCGACGCGCTGCTGCCGCTGGCCGAGGCGGGCATCGCCGTCGTGGGGCTCGAGCCTTCATGCCTGCTGACGCTGCGCGACGAGACGCTGGTCATGGGATTCGGCGCAAAGGCGCAAACGGTTGCCGGCCAGGCGCTGTTGTTCGAGGAGTTCATCGCGCGCGAGGCGAAGGCCGGCCGCTTCCAGTTGGCGCTCAAGGCGGTCGACAAGCCGATCCTGCTGCACGGCCACTGCCACCAGAAGGCGTTCGGCGCGGTCAGTCCGATCCTCGATGTCCTGAAGCTGATCCCCGGCGCCAGGCCGGAACTGATTGAGAGCTCCTGTTGCGGCATGGCAGGCAGCTTCGGCTACGAGGCGTCTCACTACGAGGTCTCGATGCAGATGGCGGAAGCCAGCCTGCTGCCCGCGGTGCGCAAGAACCCCGAGGCCATCGTCGTGGCCGACGGCACGAGCTGCCGCCACCAGATCGCCGACGGCGCGCAGCGCGAGGCCATCCATGTCGCGCGGCTGCTCGCCGCGCAGCTCTAGAGAACCCGGAAGGCCCGGATGACCACCGCCGCGCGTTGCGGGCGCAGGCTGTTGAGGGTGCCGACATAGACGAAGTCGTTCAGCCACCCATAGCGGCCTTCGGGCGCGGTCAGTTCGATGTTCGAGAAGACGTACGCCGGCGCATCCTTGGGTCGACGCGAGAGCACGCGGTTGCGCACGGAAATGACCACGCCATCGTCCGTCTGCAGCTCGTAGATCGCATCGAGCGCGACCGAGCCGTCGCGGCGCACCAGCTGCCTGTCCGCGCCGCCGGGCACCACGATGCCGCGCAGGCCTGGTCCCTCGAAGGTCCCGCCGGTGATCGGGACCATGCGGCGTTCGCCAAATGGCGACATGCCCAGCTGCACCGTGGGTGCGAGATCGACGACCGACTCGTAGACGAACTCCGTCCTCGGCACGGTCATCGGGATGGTGCCGGTGGTGGCCGTTTCAGGAAGTGCAGGCGCGGGCGCATCCGCCGCGCGCGCTGCCGTGGCGCCAGCGGCTGCGGCCATACCCGCGAACAGAATGCGTCGACGCGAAGGGTTCCGGGCGGAAGAGGGCAGATCGATGGTGGGCGGCATGGTGGTTGTCTCCTTGAGGTTGTGGCGTCGATTATGGTTATAAAAAATAACCGAGCTCTCCTGTACACTGCTGCACCATGTCGTGTCATCCGCTTCAAACCGCCATCAGCGCCGCCCCCATGGGCCGCATGATGCCGTCCGCCTTCGCGCGGGCAGTGCGGGCAATGGATGCACCAATGATTACCACCATTACCACCGCGGCCACCTGAGCACGCGCAGGTGGCCGTTCCGGCAGCCACCTGGTGTCTCTCTTCTCCCCGAATGAATGAAACCCAGCTCTGGCAGCTGGGTTTTTTCGTTCATGTCCGGAGAAGTCCATGTATCGCGATCCCGTCCAGTCCCTCGAACCGCTGCACAGCAGCCACGCTTTCACCCGTCCCCTGCGCGTGGGCATGATCGGCATCGGCACCGTGGGCGCAGGCACGTTCCGCGTGCTCGCCCGCAACCAGGCCGACATCGCGGGCCGGGCGGGCCGGTCGATCGAGATGGTGATCGTGTCCGCCCGCAACCTTGCGCGGGCCGCCGGCATCGTGGGGGAGGGCATCGCGCTGACGGACGATCCACTGCGCGTGGCCACGCACCCCGACGTCGATGTGGTGGTGGAGGTGGCAGGGGGCACCGGACCGGCGCGCGACTGGGTGCTGGCCGCGATCGCCCACGGCAAGCACGTGGTCACGGCCAACAAGGCGCTGCTCGCGGTGCACGGCGCGGAAATCTTCGCTGCGGCACGGCATCACGGTGTGGCCGTGGCCTACGAAGGCGCGGTGGCGGTGAGCATCCCCATCATCAAGGCGCTGCGCGAAGGCCTCGCGGCCAACCGCATCGAGTGGGTGGCCGGCATCATCAACGGCACGACCAACTTCATCCTGAGCAAGATGCGTGACGAAGGCCTGGACTTCGCCGCCGCGCTCGCGCAGGCCCAGGCTCTCGGCTATGCGGAGGCTGACCCGACCTTCGACATCGAGGGCATCGACGCCGCGCACAAGCTCACGCTGCTGGCCGCGAATGCCTTCGGCATGCCCTTGCGCTTTGCCGATGCGCAGGTGACGGGCATCACCGAGCTGCAGGGGGTGGATGTGGCCTGCGCCGAAGAGCTGGGCTTTCGCATCAAGCTCCTGGGTGTGGCCCGCCGGAAGGAAGAGGGGGTCGAGCTGCGCGTGCAGCCCGCGCTGGTGCCCGCCGGGCACCTGATGGCCAACGTGAACGGATCGATGAACGCGGTGATGGTCAAGAGCGACGCCGCGGGGCTGACGATGTACTACGGGGCCGGCGCCGGCTCCGAGCAGACCGCCTCGGCGGTGATCGCCGATCTCGTGGACGTGGCGCGCCTCGATGGCACGCACGCGGCGCAACGCGTACCGCACCTGGGATTCCAGGCGCACGCGATGAACACCTTGCCGGTGCTGCCCGGCGCCGCCGTCGTCACGCCGCACTACATGCGGGTGCCCGTGCGATCCGCGGCGGATGTCGAAACGGTGGCGGCCTGGCTGGCCGTGCAGGAGCTGCCGGTGCGGCAGGTGGCGCTGGCGACCGAGCGGCCCGGCATCGGTGCCCAGGTCCTGGTGCTGACGGCGCCGCTCGCGCAGGGAACGCTCGATCTGGCGGCGCGCATGCTGCAGGCGCATTCCGTGGCGGCGGGCGCGGTGACGACGCTGCGGGTGGAGGAACTCGGCGGTTGATCAGGCGGCCGGGCGAACCGCCACCGCTTCGATTTCCACCTTCACCGGCGCGATCAGCCCGGCAATCACGGTCGATCGTGCCGGAGCGCTGTCCGGCGGAAAGCGCTCGGCGTAGGCCGCATTGAAGCCCGCGTAGTCCGATGCGTCGGTGAGCCACACGGTGGTCTTCACCACGTCGGCCAGCGTGCAGCCCGCGTCGGCGAGGATCGCGGCGATGCCATCCAGCGTGGCGTGCGTCTGGCCGGCGATGTCCGCGTGGCTCGGTCGGCCCGCGACCATGGGCACCTGGCCCGAGACGAACACCAGCCGGTCCCACGCCACGGCGGCCGAGATCGGCTGGCGCCGGCCGCTTCGCACCACGGCGCCGATCCGTTCGATGGGGGGTTGCACAGCGCCCATCAGTCCGCCTTGGCGCCGGAGCTCTTCACGATCGCCGACCACTTCTTCACCTCTGCGTCGAGGAAGCGCCGGAACGCGGCCGGCGTCGTGCCTTCGACGAGGAAACCGCGCGATGCGAAGTAGTCCTGGATGTCCGGCGCCTTGATGGCCTTGTTGACGTCGGAGCTGATCTTCTCGACCAGCTCCGGCGGCGTGGCTGCGGGCGCGAACAGGCCCTGCCAGGAGAGCGCCTCGAAGCCGGGGTAGCCGCTCTCGGCCACGGTCGGCACATGGGGCAGCAGGGGATGTCGCTGCCTGGACGTGACGGCCAGCGGCCGCAGCTTGCCGGCCTCCAGTTGCGGCATGACCACCAGCAGGTCGCCGAAGGTCGCATCGATCTGGCCGCCCATCAGGTCCGTCAGCATGCCGGCGCTCCCGCGGTAGGGGATGTGCACCATCGAGGTCTTCGTGGCCTGCTTGAACATCTCGCCGGTCAGGTGCATGGAGGTGCCGTTGCCCGCCGATCCATAGCTGATCGCGCCGGGCTTTGCTTTGGCGAGCGCGACGAATTCGGCCAGCGTGCTGGCCTTCACCGTCGGGTTCACTGTGACCACGAGCGGCGCACTGACGACCATGGAGACCGGCGAGAAATCCTTGATCACGTCATACGGCAGCTTGGGATACAGCGCCTGCGCAATCGCGTTGCTGCCGGTCACGCCCATCAGGAGCGTCGTGCCGTCGGGCGCGGATTTGGCGACGAAGTCCGCGCCGACCGTGCCACCTGCGCCCGCGCGGTTCTCTACGATCACGGGCTGGTTCCACGCGGCGGCGAGCTTCTCGCCGATGCGGCGCGCCAGCAGGTCGGTGCTGCCCCCGGGCGGAAACGACACCACGATGCGGACGGTCTTGGCGCCCTGGGCCCGCGCGGCCAGCGGAGCAAGCAGGGGCATGGCCATGACGGACGTGGCGCCGGCGGCGAGGCGGCGCAGCGACTGGCGCCGGGACAACAGGGACTTCATGGGGAACTCCAGGAAAAGATGGGAGGAACATCGCCGCCATGCACTGGATGTGCCGGGCTGGCCGTGATACGCGCACTGCGCGACGTCATGCGGATGTCTGCGTGGCCGCGGGCTGTCCCCAGCCGCCGCCACCCGCGGTCTCGATCACGAGCCGGTCGCCGGCGTGCCACTGCGCGCGCGCTTTCGCGGGCAGTGTCTCGACGCGGCCGTCGGCCCGTTCGATGCGTGCGGCGGCAGGGCTGCCCGGGAGGCCGCCTGCCGCGCCCTGGGGCACGACCCCATGGCGCTCGCCGCGATAGGAAATAGTGCCGCTGCCATGCAGAAGCCGGTAGATGCGTACCACGCCATCGCCGCCACGGTGACGGCCGGCGCCGCCCGAGCCGACACGCACGGCCACGCGCTCCATGCGCAGCGGCGCCTGGGCCTCGATGGATTCCGCGGGCGTGTTGCGCGCATTGCCCACATCCGTCGACACGCCCGAACCCCCGGGCCCCCAGGGCGCGCCGCCGGCGGCCGACGCGATGATCTCGGTCAGCAGCCAGGGCCGGCCGTCCATGCGGGTGCCGCCCAGCGAGAGCACCACCGTCTCGCCCGCGTTCGGTGCGGGCATCTGCTCGGGCAGCGCGCGCGACCAGGCACCCAGCAAGGCATTGGCTAGCAGCTTGACGAGGTTGGTGCGTGCGTTCACGGCGGCCGGAAAGGCGGGGTCCACGATGCTGCCATGCCGCGTATGCAGCGTCAGCGGCGCGAGGCTGCCGTCGTTGCACGCCGCTCGTGGCGCCAGCATGCGCGCGAAGTAGGCAACCGCCGCCTGCACGGCTCCACGCGAGGCATTGACCGGGCCCCGTGTCTGGTCGTCGCAGCCGGTCAGGTCCAGTTCCGCGCGATCGCCGCGCTTGCGGATGCAGACCGACACCCGCACCGGCGCGGCGCCGAGGCCATCGCCATCCAGCGCGTCTTCGAAGGCGTAGTCGCCGTCGGGCGCGGCGGCGAGGGCCGCGCGGGCGGCGGCCTCGGATGCCGCCAACGCGGCGACGCAGCGTCCGGCCACGTCATGCTCGGACTGCCACAGCGCGGCCAGCTCGGTGGCACCCTGCGCGAGCGATGCCCATTGCGCGGCCAGGTCGCCTTCCAGGTTGTCGGGCATGCGGCTGTTGGCGCGCAGCAGGCGCATCAGGGGCGCGTCGAGCACACCTGCGCGATACAGCGGAATGGGCGGAATGCGCAGCCCCTCCTGCTGGATGCTCGTCGCGTCGGTCGGCACCGAGCCCGGCGTGATGCCGCCGACGTCCTGATGGTGCAGGACACAGGCGACCAGCGCGACCACCATACCGCCCACGCAGACGGGCCGCACCAGCGTCAGATCCGGCAGGTGCGTGCCGCCGTGCCACGGGTCGTTCAGGAGATAGCCATCGCCATCGACCATGGTGCTGGCAGGAAACGCCCGCAGCAGGCCGGTGACCGCGGGCGACAGGCTGCCCAGGAGCAGTGGCAGCGTTCGCGCCTGCGCGACCAACCGGCCATCGGGCAGGAAGATCGCGGCGGCGCAATCCATCGCCTCGCGCACGACACTGGAGACGGCCTGCGCGACCAGGCACTGCTGCATGCGGTCGGCCAGTTGCTCGAGCTGCTGCGGAAGCGGGTCGGCTTGGGTGGGTGCATCGGCGATGTCCGGCGCGGGGACTCGCAGTCCCAGTGCCTCGACGGTCGCCAGCGTGCGCTCGTATTCGCCTTCCTGCGGCAGGACTTCGTGCGAGCACGCGATCCGCAAGCCGGGCCAGCGCTCGCGGATGCGCCGCGCCAGCGTCTGTTCGTGCAGCGGGTTCCGATGCGCGAACAGCAGGCTGATGGCCACCGCCTTCGGCGGATGCGGCAGCGCAGACAGCGCAGCCAGCACGCCGCCGATGTCCAACGCCTCGACCTCGACGCCCGCAGCGTCGATGCGCCCGCGTGCCTCGATGCGCCACGCGGGCGGCAGCCGCTCTGGCCAGGTCGAAGCCGGCACGTGCAGGGCGTACGGATCGGCGCGGTTCTGCCGCGCCAGCGTCAGCACGTCGGCGAAGCCTTGCGTGCAGATGAGGGCGATGTCGTGCATGGTGGTCAGAAACGATCGGGGCTGAAGGGCGCGAGGTCCACCTGCGTCGGCCGGCCCGCCACGAGATGCGCCACCTCGCGACCCGTGCTCGCACCCATGCACATGCCCATGTGGCCATGCCCGAAGGCCAGCCATGCGTTCTCCGTATTCCGCGCGCGGCCGATCACCGGGAGGCTGTCGGGCATGCAGGGCCGGTGGCCCATCCATTGCGTGGTCTCGCGCGTGTCGAGGTGCGGGAAGAGCTGCTGGCCCAGTCGCAGCAGGGCCTGTGCGCGTTCGAAGCGCGGCGGTGCCTTGAGGCCGGCGAACTCCACGGTGCCGGCCAGCCGCAGGCCCATCGCCATCGGATTGACCATCAGGTTGTTCTCGACCGCCATCACCGTGTGGCGCAGCTTCAGATTGGAGCTGTGCACTGTCACGTGGTACCCGCGTTGCGTTTCGAGCGGGACGCGCGAGCCCAGCTGCGCCGCCAGCCGGGCCGACCAGGCGCCGGCCGCCACCACCACGCCGTCCACCGGCGTGCACGCGCCGTCGCCGGTGCGCACGGCGGTGACCTGCCGGCCCTGGCGCTCGAAGCCGGTCGCGCTCTCGCGAACGAAGCGGGCGCCCTGCGCCATGCAATGCGCGTGCAGCGTCTTCACGAGCGCGGAGGGATCGAGCGTGGAGCCGTTTTCCGGCGCGAGGATGCCGAAGCGGAATCGCCCCTTGAGGTCGGGCTCGAGCGACTCCAGTTCCTCCTGCCCGACATCGACCATCTGCACCCCCAGCGAGCGGCGCAGGTTCATGCCCCACGCCCATTGCGACGCCTTTTCGCGCGACGAATAGACGTAGAGGCAGCCGGTGCGGCGCACCAGATGCTGCGCCTGGGCCGCCTGCAGCAACGGCGTGTAGCAGTCGAAGATGGGCTCGAGCAGCCGGCGCAGCGCCGTGGCGATCCGCGTCACCTCTTCGCGCGACGAATGGCGGAGCATGGCCAGCAGCCATGGCACCACCGCAGGCGCATAGCGCCAGCGAACGGTGAGCGGGCCCAGCGGATCCAGAAGCCAGTCGGGCACGCGCTTCCACATGCCCGGCATCCCCACCGGCAGGCAGGCACTGGGCGACAGGGAGCCGGCGTTGCCGAACGAACAGGCCTCGCCCGGCTCGCGGGGATCGATGAACGTGATCTGGTGACCGTCGCGCTGCAGCCAGGCGGCGGTGCAGGTGCCAACGATGCCAGTACCGATGACGGCGATGTGCATAGGGGACGCATTGTCTTGGTCGCCACCGCATCAAGCAAACGAATTCATTTGATGCCGGCATCAGATTTATTGATTCAGCCGCCGGTTGCGCGCGACAATGGTGCGCCCATGAGCATCACCCTTCGCCAGATGCGTGCGTTCTCGGTCGTCGCGCGCACCGCCAGCTTCACGATCGCCGCGCGCCAGCTCAACCTGACGCAGTCGGCCGTCAGCATGCTCGTGCAGCAGCTCGAGGACACCATGGGCCTGAAGCTGTTCGACCGCACGCGCAACGCCATCACGCTGACCGAGGCCGGTCGCCAGTTGCTGCCGCTCGCGCGGCGCATGCTCGACGACCTGCGGCAACTCGAGGAAGGCGCGAGCGACCTGAGGACCCTGCGCAGCGGCATGCTGCGCGTGGTGGCGCCGCAGCTGATGGCCTGCACCTGGGTGGCCGGCGTCGTGGGCCGGTTCGAGAAGGCCCACCCGACCGTCGGCCTGCGCCTGGTGGACGCCACGGCCGACGACATCGTGGGCAGCGTGCGGCGCGGCGATGCGGAGCTTGGCATCGGCCCCGAGCGCCCGACCGGCGATGACGTCACGCGCAGCTTTCTGATGAACGTGCCGATGCGGCTGGTGTGCGCCGCGTCGCATCCGCTGGCCGAGCGCCAGACCGTGTCATGGCAAGAGTTGCGCAACGAGCGCTGGGTGGTGTATTCGGGCGACTTCAGCCGCTATGTGGAGCAGCGGCTGCATGAGCACGACGCGTCGCTCTCGATGCAGACCGCGACCGAGGTCGGGTACCTGACGACCGCGCTGGCGTTGGTCGGCACCGGCATGGGCGTGGCGACGGTGCCCGACTATGCGCGCGGGTTCGCGGGCAATTTCGGCATCCGCTTCATCGCATTGCGTGCGCCGGCGCTGAACCGGGAGTTCTTCGTCTACCAGCGGCGTGGGCTGGCCTTGTCCCCGGCGGCCGAGGCGTTCGCGCAGATGCTACGGCGGGCCGGTACGCGACGCGGGGCGGCCGCGCAGGCTGCATAACCGATAGGAAGCGCAACATGCCTAGCTATTTCGCCTATGGGTCCAACATGTCGCATGACCAGATCAGCGCACGTTGTCCGTCCCAACGATTCATCTGCGTTGCCGAGTTGCCCGGCTACCAGTTGGCCTTCACCCGATACTCGCCAAAGCGCAGGTGCGGCGTCGCGGACATCGTCGTGGCGCCCGGGGAATCCGTGTGGGGCGCGCTGTTCGAAATGAGCGCGGAGGATCTGGCCGCGCTCGATCGGCACGAGGGCGCGCACTTGAGTCCGCCCGCCTACGTGCGAACCCAGGTGCGGGTTTCGACCCCCGATGGCGGCTCTCTTGAGGCAATCACCTATGAGGTTTTCGACAAGTCGCGTGTAGAACATGCGCCGAGCGCGCACTACCTGGGGCTCATCGTCGAAGGCGCTCGCAAATGGAACCTCCCGGATGACTATCAGGAGGCCCTGCGCAGGATCCATCCGACCCCAAAATTCGCGCCCTGAGGCCGGTCGCCTTTTCATCCGGATAAGAGCGCGGCCCTTGATCGGAGAAATCATGCCCATCACCGGTTCGACGCGTGTCTTCTACATCCTTGGCGATCCCGTGGCGCAAGTGCGCGCTCCGGAGGTCTACAACCAGCTCTTCCAGCAGCACGGCGTCGACGCCGTGCTGGTGCCGCTCAAGCTGCCGGCCGCGGCGCTCCCGGGCTTTCTCGCGCACGGCATGAGCGCCGAGAACGTCGGCGGCTTCTGGGCCACCATTCCGCACAAGCCCGCCCTGGCGGACATCCTCAAGCCCACCGACCCTGTCGCGGCGATTGCCGGCGCGGTCAATGCGGTGAAGCGGCATCCGGACGGGCGGCTGGAGGCGGCGCTTTTCGACGGCATCGGCTTCGTCAAGGGCCTCGACCATTTCGGCATCGACGTGAAGGGGCGGCGCGTGCTGGTGGTGGGCGCCGGCGGCGGCGGGCAAGCGGTGGCCGCCGCCGTTGCGCAGCGGGCGCCCGCGACGCTGGCCATCCACAACCGCTCGCCCGAGCGTGCGCAGAGCCTGGTGGAGCGCCTGCAGCCTTTGGCGGGCGGCGCAGCGGTCGTGGCCGGCAGCGCCGACCCGGCCGGCTTCGACCTTGTCGTCAACTGCACATCGCTGGGCCTCAAGCCGGACGATGCACTGCCTTTCGACCCGGCGCGGGTGGACGCGGACGCTGCGGTGCTCGACATCCTCATGACGCGCGAACCCACGCCTCTGCTGCGCGCGTGCCGTGCCCGCGGGCTGCGCGCCGAGGCCGGGTTCGAGATGCTGGTACAGCAGATTCCCGAATACCTGCGCTTCTTCGGCTTCGACATCATCAGCCAAAGCCTGCAATCGAATCTCGACGGCGTGCGCTCGATGCTCTATCCGAAGTGACGCGCGACCCCGGCCCTGACCCTTGCATGACAACAACCAGGAGACACCCATGCACAAGTACCTGCGCCTTCTGCTGGCCGCCGCCGGCCTGACCTTGACCACGGCTGCCGGCGCGCAGGCCCAGCCGATCAAGATCGCGGCCATCGTGGAGCTGTCCGGCGCGGGCGCCACCTCCGGCACCAACTTTAAGAACGGCATGGAGATGGCCGTGAAGGAGATCAATGCATCCGGCGGCATCCTGGGCCGCCAGCTGCAGACCACCGTGGCCGACACGCAAAGCAACCCGGGCGTTGCCAAGGGCCTGGCGACGAAGGTGGTGGATGACGGCGTGGTGGCGGTCTTCGGGCCCGTGTTCTCCGGCTCGATCCTGGTCAGCATGGCCGAGACCCGGCGCGCGGAGATTCCCAACTTCACGGGCGGAGAAGCCGCCGCCATCACCAAGCAGGGCAACCCGTACATCTTCCGCACCAGCTTCACGCAGGACACCGCGATGCCCAAGGTGGCGCGCTACATCGCCAACACGCTCAATGCCAGGAGCCTCGCCCTCATCTACGTCAACAACGACTTCGGCAAGGGCGGACGCGAGGCGCTGATGAAGGCGCTCGAGCCCCTGGGCGTGAAAGTGGTGGCGGACATCTCCACCGAGCAGAACCAGCTCGACTTCTCGGCGCCTGTGCTCAAGGCCAAGCAGAGCAATGCGGATGTGGTGTTCGTGTATTCCAACGAAGAGGAATCAGCGCGCGCGCTGCGCGAACTTCGCAAGCAGGGCGTTGCCAAGCCGATCGTTGGCGAGACGGTGCTCACCAGCCAGAAGGTGATCGAGCTGGCCGGCGAAGCAGCCAACGGCGCGGTGGCGCATGTGGGGCTGACGACCGATGCGCCCATCCCTGCCGTGCGCGCGTTCCGCGAGCGCTTCGAGCGCGAATACAAGTTCATCCCGGACCACAACGGCGTGAAGGGATACACGGCCGTGTTCATCTTCAAGGCGGCGGTGGAGAAAGCCGGCAAGGTGGACCCCAAGGCGATCGCGCAGACTCTGCACGGCCTGTCGATCAAGGCGGCGCAGAACCCGGGCGTGCTGATGGACGTGTCCTTCGATGCCAACGGCGACCTGGACCGCGAGAGCTTCATGACCGAAGTGCGCAACGGCAAGCAGGAAGTGAAGGAAGTCCTGCCGGCGCTGGGTACGAAGTAGATTCCAGAATGACCACAGGAAGCTCATCCATGGGGACCATTCTCGGAAGGCTCGCTGCAGCGGCTGTCAGCATCGTCATCAGTGCTTGTGCGGCGCCGACGCCGGCACCGCCGGAGCCCGCCACCTTGCGCCTCAGCGTGTTTCCGGGCGCGGTGAACATCCCGCTCATCATGGGCGTCGAGCAGGGCCTGTTCGCCAAACAGGGCCTGACCCTCGACATCAAGGCCACGCCGGACTCCGATTCGCTGCGCAACGGCCTGGCAAACGGCACGTTCGACATCGTGCATGCCACCGCCGACAACGCCATCGCCATGGTCGAGGCCGAGGGCCGGAACGCCGTGATCATCATGGGTGGCGACTACGGCCTGGTCGAGTTCATGGTGCGCAGTGACATCGCCAGCTTTTCGGACATCCGCGGCAAGGTGCTCGCCGTGGATGCACCCCACACCGCTTATGCATTGGTTGCAAAGAAGATCCTCAAGATCAACGGCCTCGTCGAAGGTCGCGACTACAAGGTGCAACTTGCCGGAGGCACGATGCAGCGAGCTCAGGCGATGATCGGCGATCCCCGGCTGGCGGCCGGCATGCTCAACGCGCCGTTCTCCATCAACGTCAAGCAGCAGGGCCTGAAGTCCATGGGCGAGGCGCGCAATTTCATCGGGCCCTATCAGGCCACCAGCGGCTTTGCCATGCGCGAATGGGCCAAGGCGCATCCTGAATTGGTGGAGCGCTATATCACCGCCTACATCGAATCCGTGCGCTGGGTGATGGACCCGGCGCACAAGGATGCGGTCACGGCGGCGCTCGCCAAGAACTTCAATCTCGATCCCGCGGTATCGCAGCAAACGTATGCCATGCTGATGACGCCCGGGTTTGGCCTTGCGCCAGACGCCAGGGTCGATGTGCAGGGCCTGCAGACGGTGCTGGCGCTGCGTGCCGAAATGGAAGGGCAGTGGGGCGGCAGGCCGCCCGCGGCTGAAAGGTACCTGGACCCGGCGTACTACGAACGTGCCATCCGTGGAGTTCGTTAGCCCGCGGCAGCGAGCTGCTTGAGCACCTGAAGGAATGCGTCGGCCGCTGGCGAAAGCGATCGCTCTCGCCGGAAATGCACACCGATCACCCGTTCGATGGTCGGCCGGATGAGCCGCTGCGTCACCAGCTTGATCTCGTGCGCCACGATCGATGGCGGCACCACGACCACGCCGAGGCCGTTCGCGGCCAGCGCGACGGCGGTCGCGAGCAGGGAGACCTCATGCGCGACCTTGAGCTCGACCCCGGCGTCCCGCGCGGCGGCCTCGATGCGGCCCCGGATGCCGTAGCCCGAACGCACGGTCACCAAGGGAAGCGCGCTCAGCTGCTTCCATGTCATCGGGACACCGCCGGGGAACGCGGGCGAGGGGAGGGCCGCCGCCACCAGAGTCTCGCGGATCAGAACCTCCTCGCGCAGACCGGGTTCGGCGCCCTCGAGCGTGCCGACGCCGAAGTCCGCCTGGTTGGCTTCGATCGCGCCGACGAATTCGGCTGGCCCGACCTCCTCGATCTCGAGGCTCACGCCGGGGTGCTTGTCCAAAAACTTGCGCATCGCCGGCGGCAGCATGGCCTGCGCGACCGCTGCAGTGGCCACCACGCGAACTCTGCCGGCGTGCAGGCCGGCCAGTTCGCTCATCGACGTCGACAGGCCTTCCATTTCCGCGAGGGCCCTCTGCGCATACCCGATCGCGCGTGTCGCGGCATCCGTGCGATGGATCGCCCGGGTGTGGCGATCGAACAGGCTGACGCCGAGCTTGGTCTCCAGCTCGCGCAGCAGCATGGTGACCGCGGGTTGCGTGAGGGAGAGCTCCTGCGCGGCGGCAGAAACGCTTCCGGTGTGATAGACGGCCACGAAGGCGCGAAGCTGTCGGACGGAGGGGAGGGAGGATAAGGGTTGCTTATGAATCGCCATGCAAGGATTCATTTCTCAAACGTACACCCTTGAACTCTAATCAAAGACATTCCCTCTGAACACCAACCTGCAGACTCAGGCGCCGAGCGCCGGACTGCACCGGAGACATTCGATGAACAGACGCAAAGCGATCATTCGGCTCGCAGGCACCGCGGCCGCCGCCACGGCTGCGGCCAACGTATGGGCACAGGGCGACAAGCCCATCACGCTCGTGGTGCCCTATGCACCGGGCGGCACGACCGACCTGCTCGGACGCATCCTGGCCAAGGAGATGGCGCCCCTGCTGGGCACCAACATCATCGTGGACAACAAACCGGGCGCGGGCAGCGGCCTGGGTGCGGCCTATGCCGCACACGCGCCGGCCGATGGCCGCACGCTGCTGGTGGCGACGAGCACCACGCTGGCGATCAATCCATGGCTCTACAAGCGCCTCGGCTACGACCCGATCAAGGATTTCGCGCCCATCGGCATGATCGGCTCGGTGCCGCTGGTCGCCGTCGTGAATGCGTCGGTACCGGCGAAATCGATCGGGGAACTCATCGCCTTGTCGAAGGCCAAGGCGGGCAAGCTCAGCTACGGCTCGGCCGGCAGCGGCAGTCCGCAGCATCTCGCCGTCGAGATGTTCAAGGCGGCCACCGGCGCCGACCTGACCCACGTTCCCTATCGCGGCAGCGCGCTCGCGATGACCGACCTGCTCGGCGGCCAGATCCAGTTGATGTTCAGCGACATCCCGCCGGCGCTTGCCCATGTGCGCGGTGGGCGCCTGCGGGCGTTGGGCGTCACGTCGTCCAAGCGGCAGGTCGCCATGCCCGAGGTTCCGACGATTGCCGAATCCGGCGCGCCCGGCACCAAGGACTTCCAGGCCGTCGCATGGCAAAGCCTCGTCGCACCGGCGGGGACACCGCCGGAGCTGATCGCAAAGTACGCGGCCGCCCTCGAGAAGGTCATGAAGCAGCCGGAGATCCAGGAGCGGCTGGCCGCCGATGGTGTCGAGGCTGCAACGATGCCACCGCAGCAACTCGCGGCCTACATCAAGTCGGAAACCGCGCGCTGGGGCGCGGTCGTGAAGGCATCCGGCGCGACGATGGACTGAGCCTTACAGCGCGGCGAGAAACCTGTCGATCTCCGCCGGCGTGCCGATGCTGACGCGAACCCAGTCCGCCAGGCCGTAGGACGTCACCGGGCGCACGATGAGGCCGTGCTTCTCCAGCTTGCTGGCGAACGCGGCCCCGCCGTCCACAGCGGCCAACACGAAGTTGGTGTGCGACTCGACGCATCGATAGCCCTTCTCACTCAGGCCGCTAGTGAGCGCCTTCCGGCCCTCGTTGGTCATCGCGACCGTCCGTTCGATGAATTCGACGTCCTCGAGCGCCGCGATCGCAGCGACCTGCGCGGCGTCGGAGATCGTGAACGGAGAGCGAACCCTGCGCATCACGTCCGCGAGGCCCGATTGAGCGATCCCATATCCGATGCGCAATCCCGCAAGGCCATACGCCTTGGAAAACGTCCGCGTGACCACGAGATTGGGATGCTCGCGCACCCAGGCGATCGAATCGCCGCGCAGCGCCGCCGGCATGAATTCGAAGTACGCCTCGTCGAGCAGCACGACGACATGCGCGGGCACGCGCTCCAGGAATGCCTTCAGTGCACCAGGCTCGACGACCGTACCGGTCGGGTTCCCGGGGTTGGCGATGTAGACGAGCGCGGTCGACGGCTGGATCGCGTCGGCGAGACCGTCCAGGTCGACGCTGAAATCGGGCGACGGCACGACCATCGAACTCGCACCGAGCTTCTGTGCGGCATTCACAAAGGCCTGAAAGGAGTACTGCGAGTAGACCGTCGAGCGGCCCGGCTGCAGCAGCGTGGAGACTAGGTTGCCGAGGACGCTTTCGGAACCCGCGCCCACCACGATCCAGTCACGCGGGACACCATGGAATTCAGCAATCGCGTCGGAAAGCGCGGCGCAGTCGCTGTCCGGATAGCGCGAGAGATCGATGGCCGCGCGCGACAGCGCATCCAGCGCCTTGGGGCTGGCGCCAAGCGGGTTTTCGTTCGAGGCGAGCTTGACGATGCGATCCTGGGCGATGCCCGAGCGGGCGGCGACCGCGGAAATCGGAAGACCCGGGACATAAGGCTTGAGCGCGGCAACGTGCGCGGGATAGGAGATCAGTGAATTCATCGTCCAATGGTCTTTCAGATCGGCACGCGTGGCCAGCGCATCTCGCGCTTCGCGATCACCTTTGGTGATCAGGCACCAACACACCTACCATTGCGTCATGCGACTGCAGCAACTTCGAGATCTTCTGGCCGTGGTGTCCCACGGCGGCTACCGAGCCGCAGCGCGCGCGCTCGACGTTTCGCAGGCAGGGCTGACCAAGAGCCTCGCGAAACTGGAGGAGGAGCACGACATCGTGCTGATCGAGCGCACCTCGCAAGGCATTGCGCTGACTGCGGCGGGCGAGGAGTTCGTCTCCTACGCCCGCGCCGTGCTCCAGGAAGCGGATCGGGCCGAGGCGTGGCTCAACCGCGCGCGGCGGCCGGCGCCCAAGCAGGTCAAGGTGGGTGCTTCCGTCGAGCCGTCGCTCAGGCTCGTGCCTTCGGTGCTGAAGGATTTCCGCAATGCGTACCCGAAGACGACGATCCACCTGACGCAGCGCTCGTCGAACGAGCTTGTGGCAGCCGTGCTCGACAACCGGCTGGATTTCGCGGTGATGAGGCTCCCGCAGGACATGGTGTCGGATGACCTGAATGTCCAGCCGCTTTACTCGACCAGCGCGGCCATCATGGCGCGTCGCGGGCATCCCTTGAGCGGCGCGACGAGCGTCAGCGAACTGGTGGATTCGCACTGGATCGTCGTGGGCGATCCATCGCGGCCCGGGCATCAGGACGAGAGCATCCAGGAACTCTTCCTGCAGCATCGGCTGGGCCGGCCCCGATTCGCCGCGGTCTCCGATTCCGTGTTCGGCGCGATTTCGATGCTGCTCGAATCAGACTGCGTCGCACGCTTGCCCGCGCAGTTGCTGCGGCATCCGCTCACGGTGGGCAACCTGATCGAGATCGCGGTGCGCGAGCAGGCAGATCTCGCGTACCAGGTCGGCATCGTGTCGAAGGCCGCCCGTCGGCTCAGCCCGGAAGCCGCGCAGCTCGTCGCGATGCTGCGTTCCTACGCTCGCCTGACGGGTGTCCTCAATCTGGATGGTGTCAGTCGGGCTTGAAGCCCGAGTCCCTCACCACAGGCGCCCACTGCTGAAGCTCAGCGGCCTGCAGGCGGGTGAAGTCGGCCGAGTTGAGGTAGGCGGTCTGAAGAACCAGCTTGTTCAGCTTTTCCTTCACCTCGGGGTTGGCAATGGCCTTCGCCATCGCCTGGTCGATCTGGTCGACCACGGCGGCAGGCGTCTTCGCAGGCAGGAATGCGCCGAACCAGCCTTCGACCGGTGCCATCTTGATGCCCTGCTCGGCAAGCGTCGGAATATCAGGTGCCAGCGAATAGCGCTTGTCGCTGAAGATCCCGACCACGCGGATCTTGCCGCCGCGCTGGTGTTCGATCTGGTCGACGAGTGCGTCGATCGCCACCGGCAGATGGCCGCCGATCAGATCGGTGACCAGAGGTGCACCGCCCTTGTAAGCGATGTGAGTCCACTCGATGCCCGTCGTCTTGCCGAATTCCAGCCCGGCGAAGTGCGCGAGGCCGCCGGCGCCCGAGGTCCCGTAGTTCGCGTCCTTCGAGCCCTTCATCCCTGCGACGAGTTCGGGCACTGTCTTGAACTTGCTCGTGGCAGGCACTGCGAGGCCCATCGGAAAGCTCGCGAGGCGCGACAAGGGAATGAAGTCTTCCGTCACCTTGTAGTCGAGTTGCCCCGCATACACGAGCGACTGGATGGTGGTCAGCGCATTGGGCGCGATGAGGATCACGCTGCCGTCGGCGGGCGAGCGCTTGAGTTGCGAGGCGGCGATGCGTCCGCCGGCGCCCGGCCTGTTGTCGACGACCACGGTGGTCTTGAGCTGTTCCTGCATTGGCTGTGCGATCAGTCGCGCCAGCGTGTCGGCGCTCCCGCCCGGCGGGTATGGAACGACGAGCTTGATCACCGGCGGAAGCGTCTGGGCATGCGACGCGCCAGCCAGGGCGACGAGGGACAGACCACAAGCAAGCAGAGTGCGCCGAGCGAAGTTGGACATGAGAAATTTCTGTGAGTTGAACCAACGCGATGCTGTCGGCAAGCGGCGCAATCGCCTAGCCGATATCTCGAATCGCGATTCCCTTTGGTGATCGGATTTGCGCTTCACTGGCATCGCCTACTTCTGCGGCTGCTTGGGCAGGCTCGCGATCACGGTCGCCCAGCGCTTGGACTCCGCGCTGATGAACGTCGCGAACGGCTTGGGGCCGAGGTAAGCCGGCTCCGCCGAGAGATTGAGGATCTGCGCCTGCACGTCGGGCTTCTCCAGCACGGTCTGGATGCCGTTGGCGAGCTTCTCGCTGACGTCGGCCTGCACGCCCTTCGGCGCGAACATCCCCATCCAGGCTGGCGCTGCGTAGCCGGGAACGGCGTCGGCAATGCTCGGGATGTCCGGTGCAAGCTTCGAACGGTTCAGTGTCGTGACGCCCAGTGCCTTCACGGTGCCCGCCTTCAGATGCCCGGCGACGGAGGTGAGGTCCACCATGGCGACAGGCACCTGTCCGCCAATGACATCGGTCACCGCCGGCGCGCTGCCGCGGTAGGGAATCGCCGGCAACCGGGTCTTCGTGGTGCTCGCGAGCAGTTCGGCGGAAAGGTGATGCGCGGTGTACTGGCCCGCGTTGCCCGTGGGCACTTCGGTCGTCTTCGCCGCCTTCAGCAATGACTGCAGGCTGTCGTAGCCCGAATTGGCGCCCGAGACGAGCACCAGTGGGATGTCGGCCAGCTTCGCCAGCGGCTGGAGCTGCTTGTCCGGATTCAGCGGCGGTGCATCGGGCAGGTGAGGACCGATGGCGATCGCGCCCGTCGCACCCATGCCGATGGTGTAGCCGTCCGGCTTGGCGTTTGCCACCAGGATGAGACCGGTCGCACCGCCGCCGCCGGGCCTGTTGTCGACGATGACCGTTTGGCCCAGCACCTGCCCGAGCTCGCGTGCCACGACCCGCGCGATGCCGTCGGCCGATCCGCCGGCCGCGAAGGGCGCGATGATCGTGACCGGCCTGGAAGGGAAGGCCTGCGCATGCGCGCCGAGGGCCGTTGTGGCCAGGCCGATCGCACACAGGAGTTTTCGGGCAAGGGAAGGGGGCACGGTTGTCTCCGTTGATTTTTGGAAGTGGGTCGAGCGGTCAGAACGTGATGCCGGCGCGCCTGAGCATCGTGTCGAAGATGACGCGGTGGACGTCGCCTTTGCCTGCGACGCGGGTCTCGGGCACGGTGCGCAGGATCGATTCCGGGATGGCGCGGTTCGGCCCGCTGCCGGCATCGGATGCCAACTGGATCTCGCAGGCGCGCTGCAGGACCCACAGCCGGTTGAAGGTGGTCGGGATGTCCGGGCCAACCACCAGCAGGCCGTGGTTGCGCAGGATCAGGTGGTTGCGCTTGCCCAGCGACTTCACGAGGCGGGGTTGCTCATCGAGATTGGTCGTCACGCCTTCGTAGTCGTGGTAGGCGACATCGTCGTACAGCATGGCGCTGTAGAAGTTGTCGTGTCGCAGCCCCGATTCCTTGGAAGCGACCGCGCAGCCCGCCGTGGTGTGCACATGCATGATGCAGTGCGCATCGTCGCGCGCCGCGTGGATAGCGCTGTGGATGACGAAGCCCGCGCGATTCACCTGGCCGGTGCTTCCTCCGCGCGGCGCGCCGTCGATGTCGATGCGCACGAGGTTGTCGGGCGTGACTTCGGCATAGTGCAGGCCGAAGGGATTGATCAGGTACTCGGGCTTCTCGCCTTCCGGCGTGGGCACGCGCACCGTGATGTGGTTGAAGATCAATTCCGTCCAGCCGAGCCAGTCGAACAACCGGTAGCAGGCGGCGAGGTCTTTGCGGATCTTTGCTTCTGGTTCCATCGTGATCTTTCGTGGTGACTACGGCTTGAGTCCGCCGAGGCAGACGTACTTGGTGTCCATGTATTCGTCGAGCCCGTACTTCGAGCCCTCGCGACCCATGCCCGATTGCTTCACGCCGCCGAAGGGCGCCACGGCGGTGCTGATCAGGCCGGTGTTCACGCCGACCATGCCGGCCTCGATCGCATCCGCCACACGCCAGACGCGCGCGAGGTCGCGCGAGAAGAAATACGAAGCGAGGCCGAACTCGCTGCTGTTGGCGATCGCGATTGCATCTTCTTCCGTCTCGAAGCGGACCAGCGGCGCGACCGGGCCGAAGATTTCCTCGTTGACGACGCGGGCGCCTGGGGGCACGTTCGTGAGCACCGTCGGTTCGTAGAAGGTGCCGCCGAGCGCATGGCGCCGTCCGCCGATCGCCACCTTGGCGCCCGACTGCACTGCGTCTGCCACGAGTTCTTCCACCTTCGCAAGCGATGGTGGATCGATGAGCGGCCCCTGTTGCACGCCGGCTTCGACGCCATTGCCGACGCGAAGCCTGGAGACAGCGGCGGCGAGCATGTCCGCGAAGCGGTCATAGATGCCCGATTGCACGAGGAAGCGGTTCGCGCACACGCAGGTCTGGCCGCTGTTGCGGTACTTGGAGGCGATCGCGCCTTCGACCGCCGCTTCGAGGTCCGCGTCGTCGAAGACGATGAAAGGCGCGTTGCCGCCGAGTTCGAGCGACAGGCGCTTGAGCGTCGGTGCGCATTGCGCAGCCAGCGTGCGGCCGACTTCGGTGGAGCCGGTGAAGCTGAGCTTGCGAACGAGCGGGCTGCTCGACAGCGCGCCACCGATCTCGCCTGCGCTGCCCGTCACGACGCTCAGCACGCCTGCCGGCACGCCGGCCCGCGAGGCCAGTTCTGCCAGCGCGAGCGCTGACAGCGGCGTCTGCGAAGCGGGCTTGACGATGATCGTGCAGCCCGCCGCGAGGGCCGGTGCAACCTTTCGCGTGATCATCGCGGCCGGGAAGTTCCACGGCGTGACGGCAGCGCACACGCCAACGGGTTCCTTCCTGACCACGATGTCGCGGTCCGACCAGGGCGACGGAATCAGGTCGCCGTAGCTGCGGCGGGCTTCCTCCGCGAACCACTCGACGTAGGCGGCGGCGTAGGCGATCTCTCCCTTGGCTTCTGCAAGTGGCTTGCCCTGTTCGAGCGTCATGATGAGCGCGAGGTCGTCCTGGTGCTCGTTCATCAGGTCGAACCAGCGGCGCAGGATGCGCGCGCGGTGCTCGGCCGTCGTCGCGCGCCAGGGCTTGAAGGCGCGGTCGGCGGCCTCGATGGCGCGCTGGGTTTCGGCTGCGCCCGCCTTGGGCACCGTGCCGACTTCATCGCCGGTGGCCGGGTTGCGCACGCTGATGGTGAGGCCGCTGTATGCGTTGCACCACTCGCCGTCGATATACATCGCGGAGCGCAGGAGGGAAGGGTCCTTGAGTTGAATCATCGATAGGGTTCCTCAGACAAAGCGAAACTGGAAGCGGCCGAGTTGCCCGTAGTCCGCGTCGAACACGTCGCCTTTCTTCGCCGCCACCGGACGGGTGAACGAGCCGGCGAGCACGATCTCGCCGGCCTCCAGGCATTCACCCCACGGGGCGAGCTTCATCGCGAGCCATGCAACGCCAACGGCGGGATCGCCCTGTACGCCGGCTGCGAGGCCGGTCTCCTCGACCGCGCCGTTCTGCCGGAGGATCGCGCCGCACCAGGGCAGGTCGAGCTCGCGCGGATGCATCCTGCGACCGCCAAGGACGATGCCGGCGTTGGCCGCGTTGTCGCTGATGGTGTCGAAGACCTTTCGCATCACCTTCGTGTGGCGGTCGAACTGCTCGATGCGCGAGTCGATGATCTCGATGGCCGGCGTGACGTACTCGGTTGCGTCGATCACATCCTGCGTCGAGATCTGCGCTCCCTCCAGCTTCCTCTTGAGCACGAAGGCGAGCTCGACCTCGACACGGGGCGCGATGAAGCGCGAAACGGGAATGTCGCCCGGCTCGAACAGCATGTCGTCGAGCAGCGTGCCGTAGTCGGGCTCGTCGATCTGGCTCGCCATCTGCATGGCGCGGGAGGTGAGTCCGATCTTGTGGCCGATGGTCTGGCGGCCCTCGGCCAGCTTCATCTGCGCCCAAGCGCGAGAGACGGCATAACCGTCCTCGATCGTCATGCCCGGGAAGCGCTTGGAGAAGTGCTCGATCTGCACCCGGCTCTTCTCGCTCTCGTGGAGTTCGCGCGCAAGCTGCGCGATCTGTTCTGTCGTGAAAGTCATTGGATTCGCGGTGAAGCCTCAGAGACGTGAAACAGCCTGGAAGCCCTCGGCGCTGGACGCCTGGGCCTTCGGGATGGCGCGGCCATCCTGCGGCGTGACCGGGAAGATCGCGTTGATCTGGCCGGTGCCCGAGGAGCCGAAGTAGGGCGTCACCACTTCCGCCTTGCCGTCGTAGGCCGACCAGCCCAGCGCGCCGAGGATCATCGCGGTGTCGTG
>NZ_FNRO01000028.1 GCF_900107745.1 Variovorax sp. YR216
TTCCTCCATGGAGGCTTGTCCAACACCTGCCCTCAGGCCGCTGTCGCGCTCGGCGCTGTCGTGTCGCACGGGCAGGTATCGGACAACCCTAAACCTGAGCGGTCAGTCGCCCTCCGAGCGCGAACGACAGGTCCTCGGCATTGGTGCCGGCCATGGGCCCGTCGGACTCACGCTCCTGGCCCTGAGCACTTGTCCAACAGGCAGCGATCCATGCAGGCCCGACAACCGGCTTGAAAAAGGCAACCGATACTGGCATCTCGCATCGCGCTGTTCTCTGGAGGCACCAGAGATATGCGATCAACGATGGCGGCCTGGTGCTTTTAACCTATCAGCGGTATCAACGTCCCTGAACTCATCGCGATTGTCGGGTCGGATCCGAGCAACCCGCACCCGGGGGACATCGGGCATGGTCGGGCATCCACAGGCAAGCTCGGCCGAAAATGTGCGAGTTCAAACAGCGCTTCGTTTCAACGCCGCCGCCCCTCACCGGCAGATCGCGCGCCGTCGTCGCGCACGTGGCGCTTGATGAGCATCAGCCTGTCATGCTGCCCAGTCAGCACATCCTGCAACGCCCGCAGCTGCTGCAACATCAGTCGAGGCGGATGTCGCGCTCCTTGATCAGCGAGCCCCATCGCGCCAGTTCCTTGTTCAGGTGCTCGGCCAGCGCCTGCGGCGTCGAACCGATCGGCTCGGCCCCCACGCCTTCGAGCTTCCTGAGGATCTCAGGCTGCCGCATGGCGGCGATGAGCGCCCTGTTGAGTTTCGCAACCACATCGGCGGGCGTGCCAGCTGGTGCAAACACGCCAAACCATGGCGAAACCTCGTAGCCGGGCACGCCTGCCTCTGCAATCGTCGGCACATCGGGCAGCGCGGAAGAGCGCCGGGCCGAGGTCACGCCCAGCGCACGCAGCTTGCCCGACTGGATGTGCGGCCGCGCTGAGGTGATGCTGTCGAACATCAGGTCGACCTGGCCGCCCAGCATGTCGGTCACCGCCGGGCCGCTGCCCTTGTACGGGATGTGCAGCAGTTGCAGGCCTGCCATGGAGGAAAACACTTCGCCCGCCAGATGGATGGACGTGCCATTTCCAGCCGACGCATAGGTCAGCTTGCCGGGCTCGCTCCTCGCGTGGGCCATGACCTCCTTGACCGATTTGTCCTTGCTGCGGGCGGCGTTCACCACGAGCACGTTCGGCACCACGGCCAGCAGGCTGACGGGCGCGAAGTCCTTGACCGGGTCGTAGCCGAGCTTGGCGTACAGCGCTTTGTTGGTCGCCATGCCGATTGAGGTGATCATGATCGTGTAGCCGTCCGCAGGCTGCTTGGCCACATAGTCGGCGCCGATGTTGCCGCCAGCCCCTGGCCGGTTCTCGATCACGAAGGGCTGGCCGAGATCCTGTGCAACCCGGTCGCCCACGGTGCGGGCGATGACATCCATCGCCCCGCCCGGCGGAAACGGCACGATCCACCTTACGGGCTTGGTGGGCCAGTTGGCTGCGGTCTGCGCCATGGCTGCGCCCGGCAGCGCGAGGAGTGCGACCAGCAGGGCCAGGGCTCTTCGGTGCATGGTCATGGCTTAGACGATGGAAGAGGGATGCTTGGCCAGAGCGGTGACCGTGATCTTCATGAACGGAAAGAGCGGCAACCGGCTCAACGTGTCGTGCAGCTCGTCATTGCTCTCCACGTCGAACACGCTGTAGTTGGCGTACTCGCCCACCACGCGCCAGAGATGAGGCCACTTGCCCGAGCTCTGCAACTGCTGCGAGTAGGCCTTCTCTTCGGCCTTGATGCGGGCCGCTTCCTCTGGCGCGAGGGTGGACGGAATGTTGACGATCATGTGGACGAGATAAAGCATGGGGAGTCCTTTCGGGTTCAGGAAGCGTGCTGCAGGGATGCAAGAAACTGGAGAACGGCCTGGTCGAACGCTTGCGGCGCTTCCAGGTTGGACAGATGCGAGGCAGGCACCACCGCCAGATGCGCGCCGACGATTCCCGCCTGCATCGCCTGGGCGTCGGCCACGGTCGTGACCGGGTCCGATGCGCCCGCCAGCACCAGCGTGGGTGTGGTGATGCGGCCCAGGTCGCCGCGCAGGTCCGACGTCGCCAGGGCCTCGCAGCACGCGGCGTAGCCTTGCGGCGCGATGCCGGCGATCCAGCTTTGCGCGCGTTGCACAGTGGAAGGCTGCGTGTTCACGAAATCCGCGCTGAACCACCGACCAGGGGACGACTCGGCCAGGGCCCTCATGGCGGCCTCGCCGCCTTCGCGGACCATCGCGGCCCGCTCGTTCCAGCCTTGCGCCGCGCCGATCTTGGCCGCGCTGTTGCAGACTGCGATGGCGTCGAAGCGGTCGCCCGCGTGGACGCCCAGCCACAGACCGGTGTGGCCGCCCATCGAAATGCCGCAAAAGGCAGCCCGCTTGATGTCCAGCGCGTCCAGCACGGCCAGCACGTCCTGCCCCAGGTCCGCAAAGCTGTAGGGACCGGGTGTGACCGGGCTGCCGCCGTGGCCACGTGTGTCGTAGCGGATAAGTCGGTAGTCCTTGGAGAACGCGGCGACCTGCTGGTCCCACATCTCCAGCGTGGTGCCCAGCGAGTTGGACAGGATCAGCGCGGGCGCGGCGGCATCGCCATCCTCCGTGACGCGGAACGCACCGCGCGCAGTATTCAATGAGAGCGACGACGAAGGTTTGGGTTGCGGCAAGACGTCCACCTTTCAAACACGTTCGACGATCATGGCGATGCCCTGCCCCACGCCGATGCACATGGTGCACAGCGCGTAGCGGCCGCCGTTGCGGTGCAACTGATGGACGGCGGTGGTCACGAGCCGCGCGCCGCTGGCACCCAGTGGGTGGCCCAGCGCGATCGCGCCGCCGTAGGGATTGACGCGCACATCGTCATCGGCCATGCCCAGTTGCCGCAGCACGGCCAGCCCTTGCGAAGCGAAGGCCTCGTTGAGTTCGATCACGTCCATCTGCGCCAGGGTCAGGTCGGTCTGCGCGAGAACCTTGCGAGTGGCCGGCGCAGGGCCGATGCCCATGATGCGCGGCGCGACACCGGCAGTCGCCATGCCGACCACACGGGCCTTGGGCGTGAGCCCATTGCGCACAGCGGCGCCCTCGCTGGCAAGCAACAAGGCGCAGGCGCCATCGTTGACGCCGCTGGCGTTGCCTGCCGTCACGGTGCCGCCAGGCCGTACCACGGGCTTGAGCCTGGCCAGCGCGTCGAGCGTGGTCTCTCGCGGGTGTTCGTCCTCGCTCACCAGCAACGGGTCCCCCTTGCGCTGCGGCACGGCGACCGGCACGATCTCGGCGGCAAAGTAGCCGGCCTTCTGCGCCGCCGCGGCCTTGGCCTGGCTGCGCCATGCAAAGCTGTCCTGGTCCTCGCGCGACACCTTGAAGTCGTCGGCCACGTTCTCGGCGGTTTCCGGCATGGCGTCGACACCGTGCATCGCCTTCATCTTCGGGTTGACGAAGCGCCAGCCGATCGTGGTGTCCTGGATCGAGTTGCCGCGCGAGAAAGCCGATTCCGCCTTGGGCACGACAAAGGGCGCACGGCTCATGCTCTCGACGCCGCCGGCGATCATCAGGCCGGCCTCGCCGGACTTGATGGCTCGCGCCGCGATGCCGATGGCGTCCATGCCGGAGCCGCAAAGCCGGTTGACGGTGGTGCCGGGCACCTCCAGCGGCAGGCCAGCCAGCAGCAGCGACATACGCGCCACGTTGCGGTTGTCTTCGCCGGCCTGGTTGGCGCAGCCGAAGATCACGTCGTCAATGGCGCTCCAGTCCGCGCTGGTGTTGCGCTCGGTCAGTGCCTTGAGCACCACGGCGCCCAGGTCGTCGGGACGGACGGAAGACAAGGCGCCGCCGTACTTGCCGAAGGGCGTGCGAACGGCGTCGCAGATGAACACGGGTTCAGTCATGGGGTCTCTCTTTTAGGTGGATGTCGGGTGCCATCACGCGCGGGTGGACGACTCGACAGCAGCGATGGGCAAACCCACGATGCCTTCGAGCGCTTCGCGGCTCAGCCCTTCGACGGCGTCGATCAGCTGCAGGCCCTGCGCCGTACACGCGAAGGTCGCGAGGTCGGTGTAGACGCGCTTGACGCAGGCCAGGCCGGTCAATGGGTAGGTGCACTTCTCGACCAGCTTGCTCACGTTCTGCTTGGTCAGCAAGTCCATCATGACCCAGGTCTGCTTGGAACCGATGGCCAGGTCCATGGCACCGCCCACGGCCGGGATGGCGCCCCGCTCGCCGGTGCTCCAGTTGGCCAAGTCGCCGGTGGCAGAGACCTGAAAGGCGCCGAGCACGCAGATGTCCAGGTGGCCGCCGCGCATCATCGCGAAGCTGTCGGCGTGGTGGAAGAAGGCCCCGCCGGGCAGCAGCGTCACGGGCTGCTTGCCGGCGTTGATGAGGTCGTAGTCTTCCGCACCGGCCGCGGGGGCCGGCCCCATGCCGAGGATGCCGTTCTCGCTGTGCAGAATTACCTCGCGGCCGGCCGGCAGATGGTTGGCGACCAGCGTCGGCTGGCCGATGCCCAGGTTGACGACGGCGCCGTCGAAGATGTCCTGAGCCACGCGTGCGGCGAGCTGGTCCTTGGTGCGACGCTGGTAGTTCATGCTCATGCTGCCTTCTTGAAGCCGCCGGCCTGTGTGGCGACGCGGTCGATCCGGACGATCTTGTTGACGAAGATGCCGGGCGTGACGATGGTCTCCGGGTCCAGCGTGCCGAGTTCCACGATGTCGTGCACCGTGGCGATGGTGCGCTGCGCGGCCATTGCCATCACAGGGCCGAAGTTGCGCGCAGCCTTGCGGTAGACCAGGTTGCCCCAGCGGTCGCCGGTCTCGGCCTTGATCAAGGCCACGTCGGCGTGGATTGGGTACTCCAGCACGTACTGCTTGCCATCAATCTCGCGGGTCTCGCGGTCGCCTGCGAGCTGCGTGCCGAAACCCGTGGGGCAGAAGAACGCGCCGATGCCGGCACCGGCCGCGCGGATGCGCTCGGCCAGGTTGCCCTGAGGCACGAGTTCGAGCTCCAGCTTGCCCGCGCGGTACAGGCCGTCGAACACCTGGCTGTCCGCCTGCCGCGGGAAGCTGCAGATGATCTTGCGCACGCGACCCGCCTGCAGCAGCGCGGCGAGCCCCACTTCGGCATTGCCGGCGTTGTTGTTGACGACCGTGAGGTCCTTCGCACCCTGCACGATCAGGCCGTCGATGAGTTCGTTGGGAATGCCGGCCGTGCCGAAACCGCCGATCAGGACGGTGGCACCGTCCTGGATGCCGGCCATGGCCTCGGCGACCGAGGCAATCTTGTTGATCATGAGAATTTCTCCTTCAAGAGACGATGGCGGCTCAGTCCAGCACCACGCCGGAAATCTTCACGCGCTCGTCCTGCGCGTGCCGGTCCTGCGGCAAGGCGTCCACCGGACGGCCTGCCAAGTACGGCACGACTATGCGAACCGGCTTGCAGGGAGAGTCCTGCGCCAGCGCCGGGCCGGCGCAGGAAACGGTCATGCCCAGGATGGCCATGACAAGTCTCAGCTTCTGCACCTTGTTCACTACCTGGCGGATGCTGCGCGCCAGCTGATCACTTCGCGGCGACCGCTGGGGTGCCGGACGGCACGGGGCTGTCGGCACCGTGTGCCTGCCCCGCACGCCCATGCTGGATGCAGAACACCGCGACCGCCGCGATCACCGCCGGCAAAGCGATGGCCAGGAAGTTCTGCTCCAGCGGCAAGGCCATCGCCACCAGGCTGCCGATCACGATGGGCGCCAGGATGGCACCGCTGCGGCCGACGCCCGAGGCCCAGCCGATGCCGGTGGAGCGCACGGCCATGGGGTAGTACTGGCCCACGTAGGCATAGGTCACGATCTGCGTGCCGATGGTCGAGGCGCCAGCCAGGCCGACCAGCGCGTACAGCACCGAGGTGGGCACCGAGTAACCCAGCAGGCTGATCGACACCGCCGCCAGCAGGTACATGCCGACCAGCACGTACTTGATGTGGAAGCGATCGGCAAGCCAGCCCCCGCCAATGGCCCCGAACATGCCGCCGAAGTTCAGCACCAGCACGAAGGTCAGCGCCGATCCGAGCGTGTAGCCGGCACCGGCCATCAGCTTGGTGAGCCAGGAGCTGAGCGCATAGACCATGAACAGGCACATGAAGAAGGCGATCCAAAACATCACGGTGCTGAACCCCCTGCCGTCCTGGAACAGCTTGCCGATGGGCGCGCTGGTGTCGCGGTCTTGCTGCGGCAGGTCGAAGGAATCGCCCGGCTGCGGCCGGTAGCCTGGGCTCAACTGCGCGGCGATGTGCTGCAACCGGGCCTTCTGCCCCGTCTTGATCAGGAAGGGCATGGACTCGGGCATGAACGTCAGGATCACCGGAATCAGCAGCACCGGCAACCCTGCGGCCAGGAACACGGACTGCCATCCATAGCTCTCTAACAGTCCCTTGCCTACCACGGCGGCCAGCATGCCGCCCACCGCATATCCGCTGAACATCAGCGTGACCATGGTGCTTCGGATCTTGCGCGGCGAGTATTCCGTCATCTGCGCCACCACGTTCGGCATCACACCTCCAATGCCCAAGCCGGCGAGGAAGCGCGTGACGCTGAAGGTGACCGGGTCGCTCGTGAGGCCGGCCGCTGCGGTGAACAGGCTGAACAGCGCGATGCAGATCGCGATCGCGCGCCGGCGGCCGATGCGGTCGGCAATCGTACCGAGGAAGATCGCGCCGAACATCATGCCGAACAGCGCCGAGCTGACCATGAAGCCCGCGTTGGTCGGGCTCACGCCCATCCCCTTCATGATCGACGGCAGGGCGATGCCTGCGACGGCCAGGTCGTAACCGTCGAAGATGATGATCAGGGCGCACCAGAGCAGGACGCCCCGATGGAAGCCGTTGAATTTGGCTTCGTCCGCCAGCTTGTGCAGGTCGATGTGTTTCATGATTGTCTCCGTGGAGTTGTCCTGCTCAGCCCAGGTCGCCGCCGGCGACGGCCAGAACCGAGCCGGTGATGTAGGAGGATTCGTCGGACGCGAGGAACAGGATCGGGGCCACCTGCTCGTCGATGGTTCCGTAGCGGTGCATAAGGCTCGAGTCCTTGGTCTGGTCGATGACGCCCTGGTACCACGCCGTCTCTGTGGCGGTGGGCTGACTCGGCAACGCTTGGTTGCGCGGCACGCGCCGTGGCGGCGCGTCGGTGCCGCCGGGGGCCGTGGCGTTGATGCGGATGCCGTTGCGCGTATGCTCCATCGCCAGTGACGCGGTCAGCGCGTTTACGCCCCCCTTGGCCGCCGAATACGGCACACGATGCACCCCCCGGGTGGCCACCGACGAGACGTTGACGATCACGCCACTCTGGCGCTCCACCATGTGCGGCAAGACCGCACGGCAGCACCACAGCGTGGGGAACAGCGAGCGGCGGATCTCCGCTTCGATCTGCTGCTCTTCGTAGTGCTCGTAGGGCTTGGCCCAGATCGTGCCGCCCACGTTGTTGACCAGCACGTCAACGCGGCCGAAGTGCGCCAGGCAATGCGCCACGGCATGCTGCGCGCCGGCAAAGGTCTCGAGGTCGGCCTGCGCCGCAGCGGCCGCGCCGCCGGCCTCGCGGATCTGCGTGACCACCTCGTCCACGATGTCCGACCGGTCCACGGCGAGTACCCGGCCGCCCTCGGCCGCGATGCGCAGCGCCACGCCGCGCCCGATGCCCTGGGCCGCGCCGGTGACCAGCACGACCTTGTCCTCAAAGCGTTTAGCGGTGTTCATGCTGTCACCGTCTGGTTGGGCGTGAACTTCTCATAGTGGAAGCTGGCCGGCGTGATGGCCTCTGCCTTGAAGTGCTTTTGCACGGCATCCACCATCGGCGGCGGGCCGCACAGGTACACGTCGACATTGCCGCCGTGCAGCGCCTGTGCGGGCATGTGCTGGGTCACGTAGCCCTGGTGTTCATGCACGGTCTTCGGGTCCGCGACACAGGTGCCGAAAGTGAAGCCGGGAATGCGGCGGGCGTACTCGACGAGTCGGTCTACCATCACCAGGTCCTGGTCGCGCGTCACGCCGTAGATCAGGTGTACGGGCTGCTGAGTGCCATGCTGCGCGATGACCTCCAGCATGGACAGGAACGGTGCCAGCCCTGTGCCGCCCGCCAGGAACAGCAGCGGCCGCGTGACGGCCCGCAGGTAGAAGGTGCCCAGCGGGCCGGTCATCTGCAACGGCTGGCCAGCGGCGGCAACGCCAAGCCAACTGCTCATCAGGCCACCTGGTACCTGCTTGATCATGAACGTCATGCGCTTGTTGCCAGGCGCCGAGCTGAACGAGTACGAGCGGTGCTGCCCACTGCCCGGCACGTCGATGTTCACGTACTGGCCGGGAAGGAACACCGGCGCCTCGGCCGGGATGTCCAGCACCAGTTCATAGGCCGCGTCAGCGAACAGCGTCACCTCGCTGACCGCGGCAGCGAATTGGGCGGTACCGGTCTTGCAAGCCGTCGACGGCACGGGCACGGAGATCACGCAGTCCGATTTGGGAATCATCTGGCAGGTCAGCACCAGGCCTTCGTCTGCCTCGTCCTGCGTGAGCGCCTCGTCGATGTAGTCGTCGCCCAGGTCGTAGCTGCCCGTCTCCGCGCGGCATTTGCAGGTGCCGCACACGCCGTCGGAGCAATCCATCGGCAGGTTGATGCGGTGGCGGAAGGCCGCGTCCAGCACCTTCTCGTTGGCGCCGCATTCGACGAAGCGGGTGACCCCGTCGTCGAAGTTCAGGGCGATGCGGTAGTTGTTCATCGTGCGTCTCCCCGCATGTCAGAGGTGGTAGATGTCGACGACCTGGCTGATGTAGTCGTCTTTCAACACGATCTTCTTGCGGGCGAACAGGTAGCCCGCGTCGCCGCCCTTGCGCAGCGTTGCGAAAATGGTGCCGAAGTAGTGGTCGGTCTTCTTGTAGCGGTGGCTCAGCGTGTGGAAGTTGTAGCGGATGTCCACCGCGTCGCCACGGTCCTCCAGCACTTCCACATTGCTCAGCATGTGGGTGGTGCGCGTCTCGGGCATGGAGGCGCTGGAGCGCTCGGTCTTGATGCGGAACACGCGGTCTTCCAGCCCATTGCGGCTGGGGTAGTAGATCAGCGAGATCTGGCTGTGCGGGTCGTCGGTGAGCTGGTCGTCGTCGTCCCAGGCGGGCATCCAGTATTCGGCATCCGGCGCATAGAGCTGGAGCCATTGCTCGAACTCGCGGTCGTCCAAGTGGCGCACTTCGCGGTACAGGAAGGCGCAGATGGCGTCGTGGTTCGCGCTCATGCCTGTGCTCCTTCGCGCTCTTGCTTTACACCCTTGCGCATGGCCTTGGCCCAGTAGTCGTGCTGGCAGACGAACAGGCCTTCGTCCTCGCTGCGCTCGCCGCTGATCAGGGGCTTCATGCCCATCTTCTTGGCGTTCTCGTCGGGCCCTTCGACCCACAGCGGCGCGCCGCGGCTGAGGTCGTTCCAGGGCGCGGCCTTGCCGGCATAGCCGGTCTGGCAGGAGCGGAACTCTTCCAGGTCGTCTGCCGTGCCCATGCCGGACACGTTGAAGAAGTCCTCGTACTGGCGGATGCGCACGGCACGGTCTTCCGCGCTCTCGCCCTTGGGGGCGAAGCAGTAGATCGTGATTTCCGTCTTGTCCACGCTGATCGGGCGCGTCACGCGGATCTGCGTGGAGAACTGGTCCATCAGGTACACGTTGGGGTACAGGCACAGGTTGCGCGTCTGGCTGACGATGAACTCGGCCTTGGTCTCGCCCAGGCGCTCCTTGAGTTCGTCTCGGCGGCTGTAGACCGGGCGCACCTCCGGGTTCATGGTCTTGGTCCACAGCAGGATGTGGCCGTTCTCGAAGCCGTAGACACCGCCCACGCTCTTGCTCCAGCCGGCCGCGTCCACGGCCTTGGTGCCGCCGTCCGCGCGGCGGCCCATGGTGGCGGCGTAGTTCCAGTGCACGGAGCTGACGTGGTAGCCGTCGCTGCCGTTTTCCATCTGCAGCTTCCAGTTGCCGTCGTAGGTGTAGGAAGAGTTGCCCCGCAGCACTTCCAGCCCGTCCGGTGCCTGGTCGACGATCTGGTCGATGATGACCTTGGTCTCGCCCAGGTAGTCGTCCAGCGACTGCACGTCGGCGTTCAAGCTGCCGAAAAGAAAGCCCTTGTAGCTTTCGAAGCGCGCCACCTTCTTCAGGTCGTGCGAGCCTTCCTTGTTGAACTGCACCGGGTACTCGGAGGTCTTTTCGTCCTTGACCTTGAGCAGCTTGCCGCCGTTGTTGAACGTCCAGCCGTGGAACGGGCAGGTGAAGCTGCCCTTGTTGCCGTGCTTCTTGCGGCACAGCATGGCGCCGCGGTGGGCGCAGGCATTGATCACCGCGTTGAGCTTGCCGTCCTTGCTGCGCGTGATGACGATGGGCTGGCGGCCGATGGTCGTGGTGAAGTAGTCGTTGATCTCTGGGATCTGGCTCTCGTGCGCCAGGTAGACCCAGTTGCTCTCGAAGATGTGCTTCATCTCCAGTTCGAAAAGCGCGGGGTCGGTGAAGATGTCTCGGCGGCAGCGGAAGACACCGGCGTCCTTGTCGTCCTGCAAGGCGCTGTCCAGCAGCTGTTCAACGTCGCCGTACTTGTCGGTGGTTGCGGTCGTGTTCATGGTGAAGTCTCTTTGGAGTGAGGTCATCCCCCACGACCTGCGTCGCGGTTCGATACCAACGGGATGACGGGTTGGCGACAGCTGCGGCGGCCTGCGCCGCAGCACGCAGGCGGTCAGGCGGCCAGGCGGGGGCGGTCGACGATCTGGTTGTCGAGCCCCTGGACCAGGGCGCTGAGCCGGATGTCGAAGACGATCTCGGCGAACGGTCCGGCCATGCCGTTGGCCTGGATGCTGGCCGCGTCCGTGCGCTCGACCAGCGGCGGCACCAGGCCCTCGCGCGTGGCGTAGGCGAAGTCGTCGAACACCAGCGGGTCGCCGTCGATGTTGATCTGCGTGGTCAGCTTGCGATGGCCTTCGGCGGTCACGAAGAAGTGGATGTGCGCCGGGCGGTTGCCGTGGCGGCCCAGCTGGTTCAGCAGGGCCTGCGTGGGGCCGTCGGGCGGGCAGCCGTAGCCCACCGGCACGATGCTCTGGAACTTGTAGCGGCCCTGTGCGTCGGTGACGATGGTGCGGCGCATGTTGAACGGCTGTTGCTCGCCCGTGGGGTCGAAGTGCGAGTAGAAGCCCTTGGTGTTGGCATGCCAGACCTCGACCGTGGCGTTCGGCACAGGCTTGCCGTTGGCGCCATAGACCGTGCCGTGCATGATCAAGGGGTGACCGGCCTTGTCGCTGCCGTCGTCCAGGCGCGCGAAGCCTTGCTCCACCGGCGCGCCCGCCACATACAGCGGCCCTTCGATGGTGCGCGGCGTGCCGATCTCTACACCCAGCGCTGCGTCTTCCGCATCCATGCGCATGTCGAAGTACCGGTCCAGGCCCAGGCCCGGCGACAGCAGGCCGGCCTCGCCACGCGCGCCGAGCTGGTTCAGGTAGGCGATGCCGGCCCAGTACTCGTCCGAGGTGACGTTCAGATCTTCAATGGCCTTGAACAGGTCGGACAGGATGCGGTGGACGATCTTCTTGGTGCGGGGGTTGCCGCCGTCCTGGTCCAGGCCGCTGGCCAGGCGCAAGAAGTCCTGCACTTCGGTGGTCTTGAAGATTTCGACGCTCATGGGTGTCTCCGTTTCGTTGGGTGGTTGGAAATCAGTGTGTGGGTGCGCGTCAGGTCAGCGACACCGCGGCCGGGCCGACGGTCGTGCGCGTGCGGTCGCGGCGGAAGTGCTGGACACGGTCTTCGTCCAGCGCGATGCCCAGGCCGGGCAGCGTCGGCACGGTCAGGTGGAAGTCTTTGTATTCCAGCGGCTGGGCCAGGATCTCTTCGGTCAACAGCAGCGGGCCGAACAGCTCGGTGCCCCAGCGCAGCTCGCGGAAGGTGGCGAACACATGGGCCGAGGCGATCGTGCCGACCGCGCCCTCCAGCATGGTGCCGCCGTACAGCTCGATGCGGGCCGCGTCGGCAATGGCCGCCACGCGCTGGGCAGCCTGCAGGCCGCCGGACTGTTCGGTCTTGATGGCGAATACATTGGCGCCCGCCACGCAGGCCAGCGCGAAGGCGCTCTCTGGTCCGACAAGGGATTCGTCGGCCATGACCGCGATGGGGTACTTGCCGGTGAGGCGCGCCAGTGCGTCGACGCCGGCGACGGGCTGCTCGACCAGTTCACAGCCAGCGTCCACCAGGCCCGCCAAGCCATGCTGGGCTTCCAGCTCGCTCCAGGCCATGTTCACGTCGACGCGCACCGAAGCCGCATCGCCCAGTGCCTTCTTGATGGCGGCGACATGCGCCACGTCCTCACGCACGGAACGGCGGCCGATCTTGAGCTTGAAGATCTGGTGCCGGCGCAATTCGAGCATGCGCTGCGCTTCTTCGATGTCGCGGCCGGTATCCCCCGATGCCAGGGTCCAAGCCACGGGCAGCCGGTCGCGCAGCCGGCCACCGAGCAGTTCGGAAACCGGCAGGCCTGTGCGGTGGCCCAGTGCGTCGAACAGCGCGGTCTCGACGGCGCACTTCGCGAAGCGGTTGTCGCGGAACGCGACGTTCAGGCGGTCCATCAAGGCCTGCACGCGATTCGCGTCGGCGCCGACGAGTTGGGGCGCGAAGTAGGTGTCGATGGCCAGCTTCATACCTTCGGGCGACTCGGCGCCGTAGGCCAAGCCGCCGATGGTCGTGCCCTCGCCGATGCCCACCGTGCCGTCTGAACAGCGGATGCGCACCAGCATCAGCGTTTGGCCGTTCATGACGGCCATCGAAAGCTTGTGCGGACGGATCGTCGGCAGATCGACCAGCATCGTCTCGACACGTTCGATGATGGCGGAGCCGGTGGTGGTTTGTTGACAGGCAGTATGTTGCATGGGCTCTATTGGACGTTTGCATCCGTTTGCCAGCCAACACCGAATTCATCTAGTACGATACCTATTAGGTATGATGTGACCGTTTTTCATTGAGAAACAACGACTTAGACAGCAACCAATCCCATGGGATATGGTTTTCCCCTATGGATTTGCGTCAACTCCGATATTTCGTGGCGGTGGCCACCACCAAGAACTTCACGCGCGCTGCGGAGCAGATGCACATTGCGCAGCCGCCACTGAGCCGCCAGATCCAGTTGCTGGAGGAGGAACTGGAAGTCCAGCTCATCCAGCGCAACAGCCGCCCGGTGCGCCTGACCGAGGCTGGGAGGTTGTTCTACGAGCAGTCGCTGCAAGTGTTGCACCGTGTCGATCAGATGAAGAACACGGCTCGACAGGCGGGCCGGAATCACAGGCAATCCATTTCCATCGCCTACGTCCCGTCCACGCTCTATGGCGGTCTGCCCATGGTGGTGCGGATGTTTCGCCAGCGCTATCCGGAGACCGATGTCCACTTGGTCGACCTGGGGTCGATCCAGCAGATCGGTGAGCTCAAGTCCGGTCGGATCGACTTGGGGTTCGGCCGCATCCGAAGCAACGACACCTCGGTGGCTCGCACCGTGTTGCGCGAGGAAAAGTTGGTCCTGGCCATCCCTCCCGCATGGCCATTGGCGGCCGAGACGGGACCAGTAAACCTGAAGGACCTCGAACACCAGAAACTGATCGTGTTCCCGAAGGAGCCGCGCCCCAGCTTTGCAGACGACGTGCTGGGCATGCTGCATGAGCAAGGGGTCAAGTTGGCCGAAGTCCACGAGGTACGCGAGCTGCATGCCGCGCTGGGACTGGTCGCCGCGGAGGTGGGCCTGTGCATCGTGCCGGCCGCCGCGCGGCTGCGCACAGACCTCGTCTACCGGCTGATCGCCGACGAAAAGGCCACGTCGCCGATCATCCTGAGCCACCGGCTCAACGACGACTCGTGGTACATCGTGGCGATCAAGCAGCTCATCGTCGAGATGTATGCCCAGAACCCGCCCTGGCTGGACTTCCAGACCAATGCGTTTCCGTCGGGTCTGACAGCCGATGGCGCGGGAGCGCCATTCCCTGCAGATGTTGAAGATCTGAAATAAGTCACTGCAGGTTCAGACTTCTTGGTTTTTCCACGGTGCCCGACGGTGAATCTGTCGCGCTGGGTGTTGGCTCGAGCAAGTTGCAGATGAAGTATCGGGCGCGAACCTACTACACGGACAGCCAGAAGGCGCTCATGTGGGAGCGCTGGAAGAAAGGGTCAGACCATTGGCCAGATTGCCGGACTGTTCGATCGACATCATGGAGCAGGTGCAACGCTTTTTCGCGACCTTCCCACCGCTGCACACGCCGCAGGCCGAGGCGCTCGGCTTCTGCAACGATGGCACCGTCGACGTGCAGGTCCGCCGCGCGACTGCGGGCTGATGCACCGCGAGGCCTCCCACGGCGCCGCAGCGCAGGCGAGCCGTTTGTGTCCTGCGACGTGCGGGGTGTCGAGTGGCTCCCACTGCAATCGCTGAATGCCCGGTATGCAGCACCTAGAGTGGGTGAAGCTCGGGCAACCTCGCTGTGCGCGATGCGGCCATCGTTGCGCTGGGCATCAATGTGTTGATGCCCGTAGTGGCAATCGTCTCGATCATGCTGACGGTGCCCAAGGGAACGAAGGTGCGGACCTGAATCTCCAAGCTCTGTGCGAGCGCGGACGTCCACGTCCACGTCCACGTCCACGTCCGCTTTCCGGCTTCCTGCCTGTTCGTCTGTCACCTCTGGAGTTGTCATGAACCCCCTCGTTCAAGCCCTTGGTGCAGCCAAACCCGCCCTGATGGCCGAACTGGAGGAGCTTTACAAAGACCTTCATCGGAACCCCGAGTTGTCCATGCAGGAGGTCCGCACCGCGAAGATCGTCGCCGACGCGATGGAGGTTCTTGGCTACCAGGTGACGCGCAACGTGGGCGTGACCGGCGTGGTTTGCTTGATGAAGAATGGCGCCGGTCCGACCGTGATGCTGCGTGCCGACATGGATGCACTGCCGATGGCCGAGAACACCGGGCTGCCGTACGCGAGCACCGTGACGGCACGCGACCCGGACGGCATCGAGGTCGGGGTCGCGCACTCGTGCGGCCACGACATGCACGTGACGTGGATGGTCGGCGCCGCCCGCGTCCTGGCAACGAATCGCGCCGCATGGAGCGGCACGTTGATGATCGCGTTCCAGCCGGGCGAGGAAACGGCCGAGGGCGCGACCTCCATGGTGCGAGATTGGGGCGATGGCCTCTTCCCGAAGCCCGACATCATCCTCGGCCAGCACGTGATGGTCGGCGCGGCCGGCACCGTGAGCTATCGCCCTGGCGTCACGCTGTCGGCGGGAGACAGCCTCAAGATCAGGTTGTTCGGGCGCGGCTCGCACGGTTCGCAGCCGCAGACATCCATCGATCCGGTGATCATGGCCGCCGCGACCACGCTGCGCCTGCAGACCATCGTCTCACGCGAGATCGCGCCGACCGAGCCGGCTGTGCTCACCATCGGTTCGCTTCAAGCCGGCACCAAGGAAAACATCATCCCCGACGACGCCACCATCAAGCTGAACATGCGCACTTTCAGCGAGGACACGCGCGAGTACATGCTCAAGTCGATCCGCCGCATCTGCTGCGCCGAATGCGAGGCCTCCGGCGCCGAACGTCCACCCGAATTCACCACCATAAACAGCTACCCACTGACCGAAAACGACCTGGTCGCCACGCAAAAGGTGGCCCATGCCTTCGGCAACCAGTTCGGGGAGAACGCCTCGCTGGCGCCCAGTCCGGCTTCGGCCAGCGAGGACTTCAGCATCTTTGGCCGCACCTGGGGCGTGCCTTACGTGTTCTGGTTTGTCGGCGGCACCAATCCGGAGGCGTACGCGAAGGCCAAGCAGGAAAGGACCGTCAACAAGATCCCGAGCAACCACTCGCCGAAGTTCGCGCCTCAGATTCACCCGACGCTCGAGACCGGCCTGCAGGCCATGCTGACTGCCGCCGGCGCGTGGCTGTGTCCCGCAGCATGAATGTCCACGAACTGGCCCTTGCCGGCCTGAATGACCATCGCCTCTTCACGGTTCTCGATCTGGCCGGTACGTTCGCCTTTGCAATCAGCGGTGCGGTCGCGGCCAGGGATCGGAGCCTCGACTGGTTCGGTGTCATGGTCATCGCTTTCGCTGTCGCCTGCGGCGGGGGCGTGGTGCGCGACCTGTGCATCGGCGCTGTGCCGCCAACCGGGCTGACCGATTGGCGCTACCTCGCCGTTTCAATGGCTGCGGCATGGATGACGATCGCTGCGGGCCCGCTGGTTGCGCGACTTGCGCACCCGGTAACCCTGTTCGATTCACTGGGGTTGGGGCTGTTTGCGGTCACCGGCGCACAGAAGGCCATGATCTTCGGTCACAACGCCGAGGTGGCGGTGCTGCTGGGGGTCGTCACCGCCGTGGGCGGCGGTGTCGCGCGCGATGTCCTCCTCAATCGGGTGCCGGTGATCCTCCGGCGCGAGATCTACGCATCGGCCGCGCTGGTCGGCGCGATCATCGAAGTGGCTGGCGAGCGCCTCGGATGGGTGTCGAGCGGACGGACTTGGGTGGCGCTGATGTCTTGCTTCCTGCTGCGCTACCTATCGCTGCGCTACAAGTGGAACCTGCCTCGGCCTTCAGGAAGGGGTGACCACTGAGGTGCGATGCGTGTCCGCGAATCTGTAGGCCACGCTCTGCACGCCGTGAATGAGCGCAGCTGAGGACGGATCGCGACGGGAAACACAGCAAGACTTCGGCGATTGACGCGCGAATCCTTGAGCGCGTCGCCTTTCAGCGTTGCATCACGCTGTGAGATCGGCGGGCGCTCCGAGCGGGTTCAATGATTGAACTGTCAAAATTCCGTTGTGCAGCGGGAAGCGTCCTTCAGGAGGGCAGGGTGGAAATTCGGGTTCGTGCCCACAGCAGCCGTCGCGGCGGTGCTTCGAAGCCGCCGCCACAGTGACGAAGGCGGCAGCCAATCGCCGCCGCCGAGGGCCGCTATCGCGGTCTGCAGGGACTTAGTCTCGAGCCCATGGGCCGCCATCACGGACAGGAACGCTTCTTCCACTGGGTCACCCTCAAGTACACGACCGTTCGATCGAGACACGCTGTACTTCCGCCAGCGCTGCGGAGCACTACTCCTTTACCGGCGGCTCGGGGCAGCTATAGCGCCTTTTGATACGCCATTCATTGTTTGGTGACAGGAGCGGCCCAAAATTCGATTCGCGGATGGGGTTCCGCTGTGCGGATAGGGCGTGGCTGTCTGATATGACGAACGCGTGTTGCTGGTGCGCTTGTCGATTCAAGGAAGGGCCGCGGCGAACTTCGAGCCCGCGTTGAATAGGTTGTGCAGCATCGAGCGCATCCATTTGTTGCCGGGCTCGCGGTGATAGCGCTCGTGCCAGTACTGGGCGATCTCGAACTTGGGAAGTCGCACCGGCGGCTTGACGAGTTCAAGATCGAGTTCCCGGGCGAGCACCGCTGCGAGAGGTGAAGGCAGGGTGACGAGCGCGTCGGTCTGCTTGGCTGCAAGCACTGCCGCGGTGAAGCCGGGCACGCGGATGGTGATGTTCTGCGGCGGGATGGCGGCCTCCAGTGCTTCCTGCGCGATCTGCATCGCATGACCGGTGCGCTCGGCGGCCACCAGCACGTGCTTCTCCGCGATAAAGTCTTCGACGGAGGGCGTTCTCGAAAGGCGAGGGTGCCCGCGTCGCATCACGCTCATGTAGGTGGCGCTGAAGAGCATCTGGCGTCGTATGCCTTGAGTGAGCAATGGATAGGAGCCGATCGCCAGGTCAGCCTTGCCCGACTGGAGCCAGCCATGCAGGTGTTCGGCCTCCAGGGGCATCGCGCTGACATGCACGTTCGGCGCCTCGGTCTCCAGCGCACGAACGATGGGCGGCAGCATCACCACGATGGCTGCATCCACCGCGAGGAAGCTGAAGTTCCGGTTGGACAAACGCGGGTCGAAGGGCACCTGCTCGGCCTGCAGGGACTGCACCCCGTCAAGGATCGCGCGCACTGCGGGGGCCATGCCCAGTGCTTTCGGGGTCGGCTCCATTTGAAGGCCGACCCGGACGAACAACGGGTCGTCGAAGTAACAGCGTAAACGGCTCAGTGCCTTGCTGAGCGCGGGCTGCGTGGTGTTGAGGACCATCGAGCTGCGCGTCACGCTGCGTTCTCGCAGCAGCACGTCCATCACCCGAAGCTGGTTCAGATCAAGACCATCTGCATATCCACGAGGCATGGTACTCATGTCTACATTCCCATAGTGAGTGTCGAGCGGGCAGGGTAGAGTTGAAGCCGGTCTTGCGCAATCGGGTCGAGTGCCAGTGTCGACACTGAACGCACCAATCGCGAGCCGACGCAAATCTGCATTCGCAGGGACGCAAGAGCGATGCCATTCGGGCGCGAAGCGTCATGTCGCAGCGGAATACTGCGAATGCCTTTGCGTCAATGTGCAAAGTCGCGCCGCAAACCTAATGTCCGGGCTCCCAAACGAGGAGCAACGACATGGCGGAAATGTGGACCGGTGGTGCAGGCATCGAACTGGAGCAACGGATCTCCTGGCGAAGGATTGCAGGCCGGGCACTCCCGGCTCTGCTCTCACTCGTCGCGTTATCGGCATCGGCGACAGAGGGAGGTGGCAACTCCTACCCGATGGGCGTGGAGACCAACTACAACGGCTTGATGCTCCCCGAGGGCGCGCATTGGTTCATCTACTACTCCCACTACAACGCAACGCATTCGAAGAACAACGCGGGCGTCGACAACCCGCAACTCACGCGCTTTGACCTGACGGTCAACGCCATCGCGCCGAGGCTCTCGTACGTGTGGCCGGGCGTGACCTTTCTCGGGGCGAACGTCGAGACGCGTGTCGTGCAGGCGATAGCTGGAAGTGATCTCGATGCGGCGCTGGGCCGGCCCGGCGGCCTCCCACCGTTAGACCGCGGGGGGAACGCGACCGGGCTCACCGACATGGCTTTCTCTCCGGTGATCCTCGGCTGGCACTCGCCCGTGTACCACCAGACGGTGGGTATCGATTCGCACCTGAAGACGGGCACCTACGACGTCGCCGACCGCGTGAACACAGGGCGCAACTACACGCAGGTCGCGCTCTTTTATGCGTTCACCTGGTTCCCGGCGACAGGCTTCGATGTCAACGCGAAGTTCCGCTATGCGACCAACCAGCGGAACGAGGCGACGGCGTACCGGTCGGGCGACGAGGCGACGATCGAGTTCAGCGGCGGATGGCGCGTGTCGCCGGAACTCGCGGTGGGGATCAACGGCTACGTGTATCGACAGACCACCGACGACGACCAGTACGGCCGCCCCGTGAACGGCAACGGCAATCGGGGCCGCGTCAATGCGCTCGGCCCTTACGTCACCTACTACCTGTCGCCCCGCCTGGCGTTGGTCGCCAAGCTTCAGCAGGAGTTCGGTGCGCGCAACAAGCCTGAAGGCACGCGCCTGTGGCTCCAGGCACGCGTGCCGTTCTAGCCGCGGCCTGAACACCTCGGGCCTTCAACCCCATCAAGGACAAAGTAATGCACAACGTCGTCAATGATCGTGTCGGTCCGCGCGTGATCGACATCGACGCAGTCATCGATGGAGCTCGCACGAGCCCGCTGCTTCTCACCGTGGTCGCCCTGTGCGCGTTAGTTGCGCTGCTGGACGGCTTCGACACGCTCGCCATCACCTATGCCGCACCGGTCATCGCGAATGCATGGCGACTGCCCCGCGAAGCGTTCGGACCGATATTCGCTGCGCACTATGCGGGTGCGGCTGCCGGCGCGGCACTCTTCGGCCTGGTGGCGGATCGCTTCGGGCGGCGACCGGCGATCCTCTGGGCCACTGCGACATTTGCGCTCTTTGCCATCGCAACGCCGCTGGCGAGAGGATTCGGATCGCTATTCGTCCTCCGCGCGCTGACCGGGCTTGGCCTGGGTGGCGCGCTTTCCAACGTGATCGCGATGGTGTCGGAGTTCGCGCCGCGCCGCGCTCGCGCGACGATGGTGAGCGTCATGTACGCCGCGTTCCCGCTTGGCGGTGTGATCGGCGGTCCACTCTCCGCGCACCTGCTCGCGCAATACGGCTGGGAGGCGGTGTTCGTGATGGGGGGCATCGCGCCGCTGTTGCTGCTCGTAGTGCTGGCGGTCGCGCTCCCAGAGTCCGTGCGGTTCCTTGTCGCGCGACAAGCGCCTGCCGATGTCATTGCACGCTCGTTGCGGCGACTCGTTCCTGGCCTGCACTTTGGCGATGCCGACCGGTTCGTTCTCGTCGAACGCGCCGCCGGTGGTGGTCGACCGATCCGGCGAATCTTCAGTGGTGACCTGTTGCGCACCAGTATGTTGCTCGGTGCTGCTTCGTTCTGCACGCAACTGGTGATCGTCTACATCATCACCTGGATGCCAACCTTGCTGGTTGCGACGGGGATTGGCCTGGGTGACGCGATCCTCATCTCCGCCACCTTCTCGCTGGGCGGCATCGTCGGATCGCTCCTGCTGGCGCGCATCATCGATCGCGTGCAGTCCTGGTGGCCGCTTACCGCTGCGTTCGTGCTTGCGGGCTTTGCGATCGCCGCTGTAGGACTCGCGCCATCGCATCGGGTGATGCTGTTTGCGGCTGTCGCACAAGCCGGTGGGCTGATTGTGGGCGCCCAGGTGAATCTCAGCGCGTACTGCGCGACGGTCTATCCGACGGACATCCGTTCCACCGGTCTCGGATGGGTCATCGGCCTTGGTCGCGCAGGCGCGATCTGCGGGGCGCTCATGGGTACTGCCTTCGTCGCCGCCGGGCTCACTCTGCCTTCCCAATACGGGGTAAGCGGAATCGCGACGGTCGTCATTGCACTGCTGCTACATGCGGCTCGCAAGTCGAGCGGCTCACTCGCGATCGCCGCACCTGCCAAGCCTCTGGCGGAATAGTGCGCATGCCTTGGAAGACATGTTCATTACGGGACGCGGCGCTTAAAGTTTTTTCACCGAGACAACGCATCCACCTTCCTTCCCCACCCACGAAATGGAGCGCAGACATGACCTCACAGACCGCCAACGAAACACGACCCTCTCTCGCGCAAGCGGCAGACGAGTCGAAATTACCGACTGCGCTGTGCGATCTGCTGGAGCCCGGCATCTCGGTGTCTGAGTTCCGCGATGCACTAGCCCGTGCAGTGACCGCCGTCACCGTGGTCACCACCAATGGCCCCGGTGGCCTGGCCGGTGTGACCTGCTCGGCGGTCGCGTCGGTCTGCGACACACCGCCCACGGTGCTGGTGTGCATGAACCGCCGCAGCTATGTGAACGGCGTCATCAAGCAAAACGACGTGCTGTGCGTGAACTGGCTGAGCTCGCAGCAGAGCGGCGTCTCGGACATGTTCGCCGGCGTGGGCAAGCTGTCGATGCCCGAGCGTTTCAGTTCTGGCCGCTGGCACACGCTGGCGACCGGCGCGCCCTACAGCGCCGACGCCACCATCGCACTCGACTGCCGTGTCGTTGAAGCGATGGAAGTCGGCACACACAGCGTGTTCCTCGCCCGTGTGCTGGCGACGAAGACGCATGAAGAAGAGCACCGCGATCCGCTTGTCTACTGCAGGCGCAGCTATGCAACTACGAGGCCAACCGCTCACTAAGAGCACGAGGTCTTTCTCTCTCCAACGCACCACCAAAGGAAATTGCCATGCTCCGCACAGGCCAGCAGTACCTCGACTCGCTCAATGACGGCCGCGTCGTCTGGGTCGGGAACGAGAAGATCGACAACGTCGCGACGCACCCGAAGACGCGCGACTATGCGCAGCGCCACGCTGACTTCTACGACTTGCACCATCGCCCTGACCTGCAGGACGTGATGACTTTCGTCGACGAGAAGGGCGAGCGCCGATCGATGATGTGGTTCGGACACCGCACCAAGGAAGACCTTAAGCGCAAGCGCCGCTATCACGAGACGGTGATGCGCGAAATGGCCGGCGCTTCGTTCCCGCGTACGCCGGACGTCAACAACTACGTGCTCACCACCTACACCGACGACCCGATGCCATGGCAGAAGCAGTCGGTCGGCACCGAGGGCCAGGAGCTGGCACGCAACATCGTCGATTTCTGGCAATCGGTGCGTGATCGCGATCACAACTGCGCGCCCAACTTCGTCGACCCGCAGATGGACCGATCCACGCCCGACGCCCAGGCGCGTTCGCCCGGCCTGCGTGTGATCGAGCGAAACGAGAAGGGCATCGTCGTCGATGGCGTGAAGGCCGTCTCCACGGGCACGGCGTTTGCCGACTGGGTGCACATCGGGGTGTTCTTCCGGCCGGGCATTCCGGGCGACCAGATCATCTTCGCCGCGGTGCCTGTGGCTACCAAGGGTGTGTCGGTCGTTTGCCGTGAGAGCCTCGTGAAGGAAGACCGCATCGAGCATCCGCTCGCCTCGCAAGGCGATGAGCTCGACGGCATGACCGTGTTCGACAAGGTCTTCATCCCGTGGTCGCATGTCTTCCATCTCGGCAACCCCGAGCACGCGAAGCTCTATCCGCAACGGGTGTTCGACTGGCTGCACTACCACGCGCTGGTGCGCCAGATGGTGCGCGCCGAACTCATGGCAGGCCTCGCGGTGCTGATCACGGAACACATCGGCACCAGCAAGATCCCGGCGGTGCAGACGCGCGTGGCCAAGCTGATCGGCTTTCACCAGGCGATGCTTGCACATGTGGTTGCAAGCGAGGAGCTTGGATTCCACACGCCGGGGGGGCTCTACAAGCCCAACATCCTCATCTACGACTTCGGTCGCGCGCTGTACCTGGAGAACTTCTCGCAGATGATCTACGAGCTGGTCGACCTGTCGGGGCGTAGCGCATTGCTCTTCGCCACGGAAGACCAGTGGGAAGACTCCAAGCTCAACACGCTCTTCGAGAAGATGAACACCGGGCCGGTCGGCCGCCCGAAGGATCGCCTGAAGATTGGCCGGGTGATCCGCGACCTGTTCCTCACCGATTGGGGCAATCGTCTCTTCGTGTTCGAGAACTTCAACGGCACGCCGCTGCAGAGCATCCGCATGCTGACGATGCAACGCGCCGAGTTCTCCGGCTCGGGGACCTACGGCAAGCTCGCTCGCCAGGTGTGCGGCATCGATTCGGTGGTGGACGACGCGACGGAGTACAAGGCCACCGCCGACTACGCCAAGGCCATGGACGCCGCGCGCCATCAGGAGCAGCTCTCGCTCAGCGGGACGCTCGCCATCTGAACGCGCCACCGCCGCACGCTCCGGGCCCGATGCCATGAAGCTCCTACGCGAACCCGCCAGTGACGGCGGGATCGACCAAGCCACCGGCGGCGGGCCGGAGGCTTGTGTCGCCACCATCGGCATGTTCGATGGCGTGCACCGTGGCCATCGGCAGGTGCTTGCAAACCTCCGCGCACGCGGCGAATGGTCCGGGCTGCCCACCGCGCTGGTCACGTTCGACCCGCATCCCCGTGCAGTCCTGCGCGGGGACGCCGGGGCACCCAAGCTGCTCTCCAGCCTGGCCGACCGGCTGCAGTTGCTGGCGGCCACGGGCGCGGTGGACTACGCGCTGGTGTTGCGCTTCGACGCCGCGCGCGCCGGGCAGTCGGCAGACGAGTTCGTATCCACGGTGCTGCTGCGCCAGTTGGGCATGCGACAGCTTGTCGTCGGTGAGAACTTCGCCTGCGGCCGGGGCCGTCAGGGGTCGGTCGACTATCTTGCGGACCTCGGCATCCGGCTCGGGTTCTCGGTGTCGCCGGTGGCGCTCGACAGCATCCCGGCACTCGGCGGCGGCAGCTCGGGCGCGTCGGTACGCAGTTCGTCCACGGAGGCGAGGCGACTGATCAGCCTGGGCGATCTGGCGGGTGCGAGCGCCGTGCTGGAGCGCCCGCATGAACTGACCGGTATCGTGACCCGATCGCTTTCGCGTGTCGGCGCATCACGCGTCGTCGAGGCGGAGCTCCCGGCAACGATGTGCGCTCCGGCCGCAGCCGATTACGTCGGCGAGGTGCGGCCGATGCAGCCCGGCGGGGGTTGGTTCTCGGCGCTGCTGCACGTGGGCGGACAGTCCGGGCAGACCGTGCGTTTCGAGGCCGCACGTGATCTCGAGGCCCGGCGCGGCGACCCGCTGCGCCTGCGTTTCGTGGGCCGTGCCAGCGGCCGCGCTCCCATTCAAGACCGGACCTTCGCATGAAAGACTTCATCTACACGGGGCATGCACAACGCGTGCTCTTCGGAAGCGGCACGCTCGCACGGCTCGGCGACGAGGTTGACGCGCTCGGCGCCAAGCGCGCGCTCTTGCTCTGCACCCCGGGCCAGCGCGAAGAGGCGCAGCGGGTGGCGGACGTGCTGGGCCCGCGCTGTGCCAGCGTGTTCGCGGGCGCGATGATGCATGTGCCCATCGAGGTTGCACGCGAAGCGCGCATTGCGGCCGCCCGTCTTGGCGCGGACTGCGCAGTCGCATTCGGCGGCGGTTCCACGATCGGCCTGGGCAAGGCGATAGCGCTCGAATCGGGCCTGCCCGTGATCGCGGTGCCGACCACTTATTCCGGCTCGGAAATGACCGGCATCTATGGGCTGACCGAGGCCGGCGTCAAGAGGACGGGGATCGACCCGCGCGCGCGCCCGCGCACCGTGATCTACGACGTCGAGCTCACGCACTCGCTGCCGCTGGAGATGAGCGTGGCGAGCGGCATGAATGCGATCGCCCACGCGGCCGAGAGCCTCTACGCGCGGGATGTCAATCCGATCGTCGCCTTGATGGCCGAGGAGGGCATTCGAGCGCTGGGCAGGGCCTTGCCGCTCTTCGGCGGCTCGGACCCGGCGCAGGCACTGGCAGGGCGCAGCGATGCGCTCTACGGCGCCTGGCTTTGCGGCACCGTGCTGGGCAGCGTGGGCATGTCCTTGCACCACAAGCTGTGCCACACGCTGGGCGGCAGCTTCAACCTGCCGCACGCGCAGACGCACAGCATCGTGCTGCCGCATGCGCTCGCCTACAACGCCGAGGCTGCGCCCGAGGCGATGTCGCGCATCGCGGCCGCGCTGGGCGGCGGGAACGCTGCGCAGTGCGTGTACGACCTTGCCGGGAGCGCAGGGGCCCTGCTTGCTCTCAAGGACGTCGGTTTGCGCGAGTCGGACCTTGACCGTGCCTGCGAGCTGGCGCTGCGCACCCCGTATCCCAACCCGCGACGCCTCGAGGCGCATGCGATCCGCCAACTGCTGCAGGACGCCTACGACGGCGTTCGGCCATCGGTGCACGCCTAGGGAAGCTGCGCGACAACCACCCCCACGAAGGAGACCCTCATGCGAAACCTGAACCAGCACACCATCACCGAGGCGGTGATCGAACGCTTCGCCGACACGCCGAGCCCGCGACTGAAGAGGATCCTGACGCACCTCGTGAAGCACATGCACGACTTCGCGCGCGAGGTCGAGTTGACCGAGGACGAGTGGATGCAGGGGATCGAGTTCCTCACGCGCACGGGCCAGAAGTGCGATGGCAATCGCCAGGAGTTCATCCTTCTGAGCGACACCCTGGGCCTGTCGATGCTGACGGTGGCGATGAACCACGACAAGCCCGAGGGCTGCACCGAGGCCACGGTGTTCGGACCGTTCCACGTCGATGGGGCGCCTCACTATGAGAACGGAGCGGACATCGCGAACGGTGCGAAGGGCGAACTCTGCGAGGTGAGCGGCATGGTCCGTGGCATCGACGGAGAGCCCATCGCGGGCGCGGTGCTCGATGTCTGGCAGGCCGATGCGACGGGCCACTATGACGTGCAGTACGAGGCGCTCGCGCAGCCTCAGAACCGCGGCGTATTGGTTTCCGGTCCCGATGGCCGCTTCAACTTCCGCACGGTTGCCGCGGTGGCCTACCCGATCCCCGTCGATGGCCCGGTCGGTGACATGCTGCGTGCGACCGCACGCCACCCCTGGCGGCCCGCGCACCTTCACTTCATGGTTCGAGCGGAAGGCTACGAGACGCTCGTCACCCACGTCTTTCGCCGCGACGACCCCTATCTCGATTCCGATGCGGTTTTCGGTGTGCGCGAGTCGTTGCTCGGGGACTGGGTGCCCCAAGCCGGCGGTGGCTATGCGCTCGAGTTCGATCTGGTGCTGAACCCGAAGGGCTCGAAGCGGTCAGTCGGCTCGGCTCACGCGACACGTGGATTGATGCGCTCCGAGTCGATCTCGTAGCGCCGCAAGGCTTCGCTGGCTTGTTCGGGTGGCCGCAGGCCATCGTCGGCCAGCGCACGGATCGCCGCCGCAGCGATGTAGTGGCGGTCCACCTCGAAGTGCCGGCGCAGCTTTTCCCGGAAGTCGCTGCGGCCGAACCCGTCAGTGCCCAGCACGTGATAGCGACGTCCCGGCGGAACGAACGGCCGGATCTGCTCTGCGTACGCTTTCATGTAGTCGGTGGAGGCGACCACCGGACCCGAGCTCGACGCAAGTTGCTCATTCACGAAGCAACGTCGCGGAGCTTCCCCCGGATGGAGAAAGTTCCAACGCTCCACATCCTGGCCGTCGCGCGTCAGCTCGTTGAAGCTCGGGCAGCTCCACACCGCCGCGCTCACACCCCAATCGTTGGCGAGCAGGTCGCGCGCCGCGATGCATTCGCGCAGGATCGCGCCGCTTCCGAGCAGTTGCACGGTCGGCGCGCCATCCATTGCCGGCCCTTCCAACAGCCTGTACATGCCTTTGATGATTTCCTGCTCGACGCCCAGCGGCAGGGCGGGCATCGCGTAGTTCTCGTTGAGGATGGTGAGGTAGTAGAAGACGTTGTCCTGCTGCTCGACCATGCGTTGCAGGCCGTGATGAAGGATCACGCCAACCTCATAGGCGAAGGTGGGGTCGTAGCTCACGCAGTTCGGAATCGTGCCCGCGAGGATGTGGCTGTGCCCGTCCTCATGCTGCAGTCCTTCGCCGTTGATGGTGGTGCGACCGGACGTCCCGCCCAGAAGGAAGCCGCGCGCCTGGATGTCGCCCGCCGCCCAGGCCAGGTCGCCGATGCGCTGGAATCCGAACATCGAGTAGTAGGCATAGAAGGGCACCATGATCCTGTTGTTGGTGCTGTAGGAGGTGGCGGCGGCGATCCAGCTCGACATGCCTCCCGCCTCGGTGATGCCTTCATGAAGGATCTGGCCGCGCACGTCCTCGCGGTAGTAGCTCAACTGTTCCTTGTCGACCGGCGTGTACTGCTGTCCCGCCCGGTTGTAGATGCCGATCTGCCTGAACAGGCCTTCCATGCCGAAGGTTCGTGCCTCGTCCACCAGGATCGGCACCACGCGCGGCCCCAACGCAGGATCGCGCAGGAGCTGCGTGATGAAGCGCGTGCAGGCTTGCGTCGTGGACATCTCGCGTCCCTCCTGCGTGGCTTCGGTGACGGTCTTGAAGGCCTCCAGTGGCGGCACGGAGAAGCGCTCGTCGGAGTGCATGCGACGGTGCGGCAGATAGCCGCCCAGTGCCTTCCGCCGCTCGTGCAGGTACTTCATCTCCGGCGTGTCGTCGGCGGGCTTGAAGAACGGCAGGTCGGCGATCTGGCTGTCCGGGACCGGGATGTTGAAGCGATCGCGAAACGCCCGCACGTCGGCGTCGGCCAGCTTCTTGGTCTGGTGCACGTTGTTGCGACCTTCGCCGATCTTGCCCATCCCGAAGCCCTTGACGGTCTTGACGAGCAGGACGGTCGGCGTGCCCGTGTGCGAGACGGCCGCATGAAAGGCGGCGTAGACCTTGCGCGGATCGTGACCGCCACGCCGCAGGGCCCAGATCTCGTCGTCGCTCATGTGCGCGACCATGGCCAGCGTGCGAGGGTCGCGGCCGAAGAAATGCTGTCGCACGAAGGCGCCGTCGCTGGCCTTGAGCAACTGGTACTCGCCATCGATCGTGTCCATCATCAACTGGCGCAGCGCGCCGTCCTCGTCGCGCGCGAGCAGCGGGTCCCAGTCGCTTCCCCAGATCAGCTTGATGACGTTCCAGCCGGCGCCGCGGAATTCGGCTTCCAGCTCCTGGATGATCTTGCCGTTGCCGCGCACCGGGCCGTCCAGCCGCTGCAGATTGCAGTTGACGACGAAGATCAGGTTGTCGAGCCGCTCGCGCGCAGCAAGGCCGATCGCGCCCTTGGATTCGACCTCGTCCATCTCGCCATCGCCCAGGAAGACCCACACCTTGCGGTTGGCGGTGTCGGCAATCCCGCGTGCCTGGAGATAGCGCAGGAACTTCGCCTGATAGATGGCCATCAGCGGCCCCAGCCCCATCGACACGGTGGGAAATTGCCAGAAACCCGGCATCAGCTTCGGATGCGGATAGCTCGACAGTCCCCGGCCATCGACCTCCTGGCGGAAGTGGAGGAGCTGCTCTTCCGTCAGTCGGCCTTCCAGGTAGGCGCGGGCGTAGATCCCCGGGGAGATGTGGCCCTGGATGTAGAGCAGGTCACCGCCGTGCTGTCCGCTTTCGGCATGCCAGAAGTGATTGAAGCCTTCGCCGAACATGTTGGCGAAGGACGCGAACGAACCGAGGTGGCCACCGAGTTCGCCATTGCCAGTGGTCGGATGCCGATTCGCCTTGACGACCATGGCCATGGCATTCCACCGCATGTAGGAGCGCAGCCGCTCCTCGATCTCGAGGTTGCCTGGTGAACGCGCCTCCTGGTCCGGCTCGATCGTGTTGACGTAGGCCGTATTGGCGGAGAACGGCATGTCGACGCTGTTCTGGCGCGCGTGCTCCAGCAGTTGTTCGAGCAGGAAGTGGGCACGTTCGACGCCCTGGCTATGGATGACGGCTGAAAGCGAATCCATCCATTCCCGTGTCTCTTGCGCGTCGGGGTCATCCGGCGGCGCGCCGGGAAGGGTGCGGGGAAGGGCGGACATGCGTGGCTCCTGGAATGGACTCCTCGGCACGCTATCGCTGCCGTCGCTCTTCCTTCTTGCGTGTCGTTGCTTCGAATGGGACAAAGCGCGCACAGGCGGTTGCGGGCAGCGCAAGAACGGACCAGTGAAGGCAACGCGGTTCAAGCGGGCGCGGGCGAGGGTGCACAAAGATTCGACATCGCACCTCGAACGAACGGCACCGCCATGACCACGCCCGAACAAGTTCTGAGCCGCTTTCGCGCTTCCGGTGAACAAACGTGCTTTCACGGTCGCCACATCCGGCCGCAGATCTACGCGGGGCTGAATGGCAGCAATTGGCGGCTGGCCGACTACGAGCAGCGTGGCGGTTACCGGGCGCTGCGCAAGGTGCTGGTCGAGGGGATGACGCCGGACGAGGTCATCGCCGAAGTGAAGGCCTCGGCACTGCGGGGGCGGGGCGGTGCGGGATTTCCAACGGGCCTCAAGTGGAGCTTCATGCCGCGCCAGTTCCCGGGGCAGAAGTACCTGGTCTGCAATTCCGACGAAGGCGAGCCCGGCACGGCGAAGGACCGGGACATCCTTCTGTACAACCCGCATCTCGTGGTGGAGGGCATGGTCATCGCAAGCTATGCGATGGGTGCCGGCGCGGGCTACAACTACATCCACGGCGAAATCTTCGAGGCCTACGAGCGCTTCGAAGAGGCGCTGGAGGAGGCGCGGACCGCGGGGTACCTCGGCGAGCGCATTCTCGGGAGCGGCCACAGCTTCCAGTTGCATGCTGCGCACGGCTTCGGTGCCTACATCTGTGGCGAGGAGACGGGTCTGCTCGAATCGCTCGAAGGGAAGAAGGGTCAGCCTCGGTTCAAGCCGCCGTTCCCCGCGAGCTTCGGCCTGTACGGCAAGCCGACCACGATCAATAACACCGAGACCTATGCCGCAGTGCCCGGGATCATCGCGAACGGCGCCCAGGCCTTCCTGGAATGCGGCATTCCGAACAGCGGCGGGACCAAGATTTTCACGGTCAGCGGCGATGTTGAACTGCCGGGCAACTACGAGATCCCGATGGGTACGCCCTTCGCGACCCTGCTCGACATCGCCGGCGGTATGCGCGGGGGCCATCGGCTGAAGGCGGTGATCCCCGGTGGTGCTTCATCGCCCGTCTTGCCGGCGGAGGCCGCAATGAAGCTCACGATGGACTTCGACACCCTGGCCAAGGCCGGCTCCATGCTCGGCTCGGGGGCCGTGATCGTCCTTGACGAGACGCGATGCATGGTCGAGTCGCTCAAGCGCCTGTCGTATTTCTACATGCACGAGTCGTGTGGACAGTGCACGCCTTGTCGCGAGGGCACCGGATGGCTGTGGCGGATCATCGACCGGATCCATACCGGCCGCGGCAAGCCAGCCGACCTCGACCTGCTCAACTCGCTGGCCGACAACATCCAGGGGCGGACGATCTGCGCGCTGGGCGATTCGGCGGCCATGCCGGTGAGGGCGATGCTCAAGCACTTCAGGCCCGAGTTCGAGGCGCTGGTGCGCGATACCTCCAGATCAAGCGCATCGCGGCGATCCTGAGCGGGGCCAGAACCGCATGGCACGTACAGCCCATTTCATGTGAAACGGCTGGCGCTCTTGCGCCAGTTACCGGCCTGCTCCCGAACCACACTGATCCCGTACCGACCTCGGGAAGATGCCGTGATCACTCTTCAATACCAGCCCTCCACCCAACCTCAGTCGCACTCGACGATCCTTGTGTCGCACGCCAGTTGCCTCGTATCGGCGGGCCTTCAGGCCACGCTGACGCGATTGCCCCAATGCCGGGTCGAGGTTTGGGACGATGCCAGCGGCCCCTGGCACAGTTCGCCTTCGCTGGCCGAGGTCGATCTGGTCGTGGCAGACGCGGAGTCGTTTACGCCCGCCAGCAGCGCGGCGGCAGAAGGCGCCACGGCTGCGCCACCGGCGCCGCGCGTGGTTCTGATTGCCACACGCGAAGCTTCGATGCCGATCGAACTGCCCCGCGGTGCCGATGCCTGGTTGCCGGTCGGTTGTCGCGAGGAGGACCTGTTTGGTACCGTGCACCGCCTGACGGGCGCGACCGTGCCCCAGTCGCCGCCGCGGCAACGTCCGCGCGGCGGCCTCGCGCCCGGAGCGCTGCGCCGCGTACGAAAGCATGTGGAGGAAAGGCTCGCCGAGCGCATCGAACTGCGGGACCTTGCCGCCATCGCACAGCTTTCCGAATGCCATTTCTCGCGGGCCTTCAAGCAGAGCATGGGGTTGCCGCCCCACCGCTATGTCATTGCGCGGCGCATCGCCAGTGCGGCCCGGATGATCGAGGAGTCCGACCGCCCGTTGGCCGATGTCGCGCTGGCGGCGGGGTTCTCCGACCAGAGTCACTTCACCCGTGTGTTCGTCGATGTCATGGGCGAGACGCCGCGCGCGTTCCGGCATCGGCATCGATAGGGCCGGCCGGGCGTGGCACGCAGGAGCCAGAACTGCGCCGCGGCCTGGCACACCCAGACCATCCGGCGCGCGAGCAGGCCCGCACACTCTGTCGATCCATGCGACAGGACCTGCCATGCTCGAAGCCCGACAAACCGGCATTCTTCGATGGTCGACCGACAGCGTCCCGGCCGGACAGCGTTTCGACTATTTCCAGCAGACGCTGGAGTCCGCGGTCATTCCCATGTGGGTCTCGAGCGACCAGCGCGAATCGTTCCGCAACGATGTCGCGATGGCGATGCTCGGCCCGCTGGCGGCGCTGCGCCTGTCGGGCAGCCCGCACGCCTCGCACCGTGGTCTCCGCGAGATCGAACGAAGCCTGGAGCGCAGCTTTCACCTCATCATCAACCTGACATCGCCCTGGATGCTCGAGCATGCCGGCCGCAATCGCATGCTCCCTGGCGACGCCATCCTGACCGATTCGTCGTTCGGACACATGCTCCGCACGGACAGCGACTACGACATCGTGCACTTGAAGCTCCCTGACGGCTGGTTGCGCCAGTGGGTGCCTTCGCCTGGCGCGATCGTCGGACGTCGGATCCCCGTGGCCTCGGGCTGGGGGCGGGCACTGGCGACCTACGCGATGCAGCTCACGCCCCAGTTTGCGGTCGAATCGCCACTGCCATCGCAGGTGCTCACCGACCACCTGGGAGCGCTGCTCGCGCTGGCCACGCACGAGGCAACGGGCGCCGTCCCGCAACCGGACGTTGCCGAAAAGGGTTTGCGCGACCGCACCCGCGAAGTGCTCCGGCAGCGGTGCACAGAGTTCGCGCTCACCGCGACGGATGTGGCCAAGGTGCTGGGCATCTCGGTGCGCACCCTGCATCGCAACCTGGGGCTCTTTGGAGAGAGCTTCGGCGCCATGCTGATGGCGGCGCGCGTCGAGGTGGCTTTGCGCATGCTCGAGTCGCCCATTCATCGGCGGCTCACGGTGGCCGAGATCGGAAGGCGAAGCGGGTTTCCGGACCCTTCGCACTTCTCGCGCGTGATCCATGCCCGCGTTGGCCGCACGCCCAACCAGATCCGCAACGGGGACAAGACCGAGTCGCCACCGGCCCGGGCCGAAGGGGAGGAACACTGACATGCACGCCATCCACACCACCGACATCCAGAGCTGGTCCACCAGCGAAGTGCCTGTCTCGCAGCGATTCGACTACTTCGCGGACGTGTTGAGTTCGGCGCTGGTGCCCATGGGCGTCGAGATCGAGACACCGTCGCGCACTGCCTTCCACGCGGAAATGACGCTGGCCGAACTCGGGCCGATGGCGATCAGCCGCCAGATCGGAAGTGCCCACCGCTCGTACCGGCGCGCGACGGAGCTGTCGCGCAGTGGCGATCACAGCTTTCATCTGATCATCAACCTTATGTCGGGCTGGACCCTGACGCACTGCGGTGAAATCCGGCTCGCGCCGGGTGACGCCGTGCTCGCGGACTCCAACTTCGGTCATGAGTTGCACATGCCCGGACGCTACGAGTGCATGCACCTGAAGCTGTCGGGCGACTGGTTGCGGCGATGGGTGAGCGAGCCGTCGGTCCTGGTCGGTCGGAGGATCCCTGCGACCTCGAGTTGGGGGCGCGCATTGACTGCCTTCGCTTCGCAGTTGTCGCCGCAGTTCCTTGTCGACTCACCATTGCCGCAAAGCCTGCTTGCCGACCAGGTCGGCGCCCTTCTCGCGCTGGTCGCGAGCGAGTTCGGTGGCGCTCCCAAGAAGGCCAGCCGGGGCGATGCAGCCTTGCGCGAGCGCATTCACGCCTGCGTTCTCGAGCGGTGCATGGAGCCGGGCCTGTGCGCCGTGCAGGTCGCGGAGGCGCTGGGCATTCCGGACGAGCACTTGCACCGCGCGCTCTCGGCGGGCGACGAGAGCTTTGGCGAACTGCTGACCGGCACGCGCACGGGCATCGCGTTGCGCATGCTCGGCTCTTCGATCTTCAGGCGCTTGAGCATCGAGGAAATTGCGCGACGCACGGGCTTCAACGACGCAACACACCTGGAGCGCACGCTGCGCGCGCGCACCGGACGCTCGCCCTGGCAGTTGCGCGGGCATTGAAGCGGGGCGCGCCGTGGTTCATGCACCGTCGCTCGAGATTGTCCGTTGGTCGACCGTGGAAGTTTCGCAGCGGCATCGCTTCGACTACTACGCAAGCGCCTTGACCTCTGCGCTGGTGCCCATGGCGGTGCAGAGCGCCAGCCCTGCGGACTTCTGGGCCGACATGCAGATCGCGGACCTCGGTCTGCTCGCTGCCGTGCGGCAGGCCGGCAGCGCGCACCGGTGCTATCGCGAGGATCCGGAGTTCGGGCGAGATGAACACCGCAGCTTTCATCTCATCATCAACCTGTCGTCGCCCTGGCGCATCGCACACCGAGGCCGTGAGCGGATGGCGCCGGGCGACGCGATGCTCACGGATTCCCGCTTCAACCACGACATTCATGTGGACCAGACCTACGAGTTCATCAACCTCAAGCTGTCGGAAGCCTGGATGCGCCAATGGGTGCCTTCGCCCGGCAGCCTGGTCGGTCGCAGGATCGCGGCCAGCGAAGGGTGGGGCCGGGCGTTGACTGCCTTTGCCGCGCAATTGACACCGCGCTTCCTGGTTCAGACGCCGCTTCCGTTGTCCATGGTCTCGGATCAGCTCGGGGCGTTGCTGGCACTGCTGGCCAGTGAATTCCGAGCGTCGCCACAACGGCCCACCCGTGCGGACGGCGCATTGCAGCAGCGCATCCAGGAGGTGATCGTCCAGCGGTGTGCCGAGCCTGCACTGACCGCCGCGGCGGTCGCTGGCTCGCTGGACCTCTCGACACGCACGCTGCATCGTGTGTTCACCCGTTTTGGCGAGACCTTCGGCGAGAGCCTCATGAACGCCAGGGTCGGCCTCGCGTTGCGCATGCTGGAGTCGCCGCTGTACCGGCGGCTGACTGCGGCCGAGATCGGTCGACGCGCCGGCTTCAGCGATGCTTCGCATTTCACGCGCGTGCTGCGCCGGCGCCTCGGTGCGACGCCCGCGCAGCTCCGTCGCCGGCAGGGAGCCGGGGCGTCGGAGGCCGACGAGTACACGGGGCTGAACGCTTCGGCCGGGAACCTGCCGCAGATCGAGGCCGAGGCGAATTCGGAACATTGACGCCGGTTGGATGCAAGAGTTCGCCGCGGCCCGGCCGGATGCTGCGGGCATCGCCGGGCGCCCCGGGCACATCCACGCATCGCATGACGACTCCACGCGTCCCTTCGCAATACGGCCCGAACGCGCCGGCCATCGTCCTGGTGCATGACGCCTGGTCCGACGGCTCTGCTTGGGGCGATGTGATCTCCAGGTTGCAGGAACTCGGCTTGGCGGTCTCGGCCGTCCAACCCCCGCTGACTTCGTTGGTCGCGGATGTGGTCGCCGTGCACCGCGCCATCGATGCACATCGCGGGGCGATCGTGCTCGTGGGGCATGGCTGGGGTGGGGCGGTCATCAGCCAGGCGGGCGACGCGGCGGCGGTGGTTGCGCTTGTCTACCTGGCTGCCTACGCGCCCGACCACGGCGAAAGCGTGGAGGACTTGCGGCGCGCCGAAGGTGCTCCGGCCCACGTCGATTTCCTGCGCAGGGATTCAGGTGGGCTGCTGGCGTTTCCGCAGGACACCTGGCCGTCGCGCATCGCGCAGGACGTGCCGATCATCAACGCCCGGGTGCTCGCGGCGGCCCAGCGACCGATTCAGGCGGATAGCCTCGAGGAAAGACTCGGGGCCGCCGCGTGGCACGTGCGCCCGTGCTGGTTCCTGGTCGCCGAGCGCGACCGGCTGGTCCCGCCGGCCCTGCAGCGCCGCATGGCGATGCGCATGGGTGCGCGGTGGTCCAGCGTGCGATCCGGCCACGCACTCTTCCTGTCGCGGCCGCGGGAGACCACGGCCGTCATCCTCGAAGCGGTGGACGCGCTGGTCGGGGCAGGGCCGTGAACCGTGCGATTCAAGGTGCGTGCAGAAGCACTTTCACCAGCGCCGAAGCCGTGGCCCGGAGCTTCGCAGCGTCGCCATGGATGCGTTCCATGACCACGATGCCCCGGGTCATCGTGACGACGAGCCGCGCAGCCTGCGCTGGTGGGAGCTGCAGACGTCCATGCGCATCGTCCCTCGCGAATCGCTGCTGCAAAAGTTCCTCGAGGCCGTCGAGGAGGCTTCCAAGCGCTGCGTGAATCTCGGCGCTGTCGGCGCTTTCATCGGTTGCGGTCTTGGTGGTGAGACAGCCGCGCGACGGCTTGCCTGTCGTCATCGACCGGATCGAGAACGCGAAGAAGTCCGTCAGCGCCGTCTCGATGTCCGGCTTGTCGAGCGCCTTCGCTGCATCGGCGAGGTAGCGCGCCTTGTAGCGATCGAAGACGGCCAGGAACATCGCCTCCTTGCCGCCATAAGCGTTGTAGAGCGAGCCGCGCAGCACGCCCGTGGCCTCGGCGAGGTCCTGCATGGACGTCGCGCCGTAGCCCTTGCGCCAGAACACTGCGAGCACGCGCTCGAGTGCCTCGTCTTCGTCGAATTGCCTTACTCCTGCCATGGGTGAATTGGACACGTCTTTGACATACATGTCAAGTTTGACGACAGTGTCAAACATGTAGACCACAACATAGGAAATAGCGTGTCCAACGATCACTCCCAATCCAGCCGGCCGGCCGCGCCTGCCGGCATCCCATGGCACACGATGTTCGCGGGGCTCAGCGCCAGCCTCGTCGGTATCGGCCTTGCACGATTTGCGTATTCGCCGCTCATCCCGACCTTGATCGAATCCCACTGGTTCGAGGCCAGCGATGTGATCTATCTCGGTGCGGCCAACCTGGCGGGCTACCTGATCGGTGCCCTGTCCGGCCGGCCAATCGGGCGCCGCCTCGGCAATGCGTGGGCGCTCCGGCTGATGATGGCCCTCGCGGCACTGGCGTTCGTGGCGTGCGCGGTGCCGCTGTCGACAGCGTGGTTCTTCGGGTGGCGGCTCCTGTCCGGCGTGGCGGGCGGCGTGATCATGGTGCTGGTCGCTTCGACGGTTCTGCCTCATGTGCCCGGCGCGCGGAAGGGTCTCGCTGCAGGCGCCATCTTCATGGGGCTGGGTCTGGGCATCGCGGGTTCGGGCACGCTGGTGCCGCTGTTGCTGGGCTTGGGTTTGCGCGAGACCTGGATCGGCCTTGGCCTGCTCTCGGCACTGCTCACCGCGTTGAGCTGGAAGGGCTGGCCCGAGGCGGCCGTGGCCGCGCCACGCGCGGCGGCACACGTGTCTTCGTCTTCGCCGAAGGCTGGTCAGCGCCGCGCGCTCCTGCTCGTCAACATCGAATACGCGCTCATGGCCGTTGCGGTGGTGCCGACGATGGTGTTCCTGTCCGACTTCGTTGCGCGTGGCCTCGGCATGGGCGCGCACGCCGGTGCGGTCTACTGGGTGCTCTATGGCTTGGGCGCGATCGTCGGGCCCATGACCTACGGCGCGCTTGCCGACCGGCTCGGATCGTCACTCGCGCTGAGGCTCGTGCTGCTGGTGCAGGCACTCGCGGTTGCCGCACTCACCGTCTCGCGCAACGAGTTCGTGCTGGGCCTTGCCAGCGTGCTGATCGGCACCTTCCCGCCGGGTGCGGTGCCTCTGGTGCTTGCCCGTGTCCACCACGAGTTGCCCGATGCGCCTGCCGCCCAGGATGCGGCCTGGAGCCGGGCGACCACCGTGTTCGCGTTGTTCCAGGCGCTGGCCGGGTATGCCTACTCGTACCTGTTCGCGCTCAGTGGTCAGCGGCACGCATTGCTGTTTGCGGTGGGATGCGTCGCGCTGGTCCTCGCATGGCTGCTCGATTGGTTCGGCCGGGGCGTCGCGTCGCCCATCGTCGGGCGCAGCGTAGATGCGCCCCGGACCTGATCGCCTCTGAAGATCCGACACCATGAGTTCGCGGCCGGCGCGCCATAGCCACACGAGGGCGACGGTGGCCGCGATCCAGACCAGGTCCTCGCCGAGCCGCTGTTGCTCGTCCAGGCGGTAGGCGCTGCACAGGCGCTGCGACGAGTCCTGAAGGACCTCACCGACCACGACCCCCATCGGCAGCACGCTGCCGAGAAGGAAAGCCTGCAGCACGCGGCCCGCGAGTGACCAGGATGCGGGAAGCAACGCGCCGGCCAGGAGCAACGCGATGAACTTGAACGACTCCGCCGTCAGGTCGACCAGGACCAGGTCGAGGACGCGGGGAATCATCAGGACTGTCGTGACGCAGAGGAACATCGCGAGGCCGCTGAGGCCCATCGCGTTCCAGTCACCCAGCCGCTGCCGCAGGCCCTTCGGCGCGGCATGCGCGAGCAATGCCCCGGCCAGCATGACGAGCGGGTACTGGAGAAGCATGTGCGGCCGCATCCCGGCCTCCAGCGCGTGGCGCATCGGCGGCAGGGCGAGCAGCACCAGCAGGCTGGCCCCTGCGGCGATCGCAGGGCCTGGATGTCGCGTCACGGAGTCGCACTTTCGGGCGACGACAGCGAGCGCGCAAAGCGCAATGCGCGCTCGGTTTCGCTGTAATCGAACACCCGCACCAACCGACCCGATCCGTCGATCACGAGGAGCGCGGCATTGTGTTCCCACCCACCCAGGCCGTCGTCGATGACGGTCACGCGGAATCGATCCAGCAGTTCCTGAGTGGCGTCACCGGGCGATGCGCGAACGAAGCGCCATACGCGCGGCTCTGCATGCAACGCCACGGCGTAGCGCCCCAGCACCTCGGCATCGTCGTACGCCGGATCGAAGCTGATGGTGAGCAGGTGCACGCGCGACCCCGCTGTATCGTCGTCGAGGATCGCGCGCTGGAGCTGCTGGAACACGCTGCCCAATGCCGCGCAAGCGATCTGGCAACGGGTGTAGGCAAAGTCGACGATGGTGGGTGTCGTCTCGTGGGCCAGCAGCGTGTGCAGCGACACACCTGCAACTCCGGGACCTTCCACCTGCACCGCCGGCGTCGGCACCGGGTGCGTTGCGATCTCCAGCCGGCGCACGTCCTCGGCCGTCCAGGCACGAAAGCCGTGCGTCAAGCCATGCGCCGCGACGCATGTGGTGGCGATGATCATCACGCTCGCGAAGACGGTCCTGAAGATCGTCATGAGCGCCCCTCAAGGTGTCCTTGCCGCGAGCGACTTGAGCTCGTCCCCACCGGCGAATGGCGCGGTGCGAGACCCATTCTTGCGCTCCGTCTCGAACATCTCGGCGGTCAGCGGCGGCGACTTGTTGGACCAGCTGGCGCGCACATAGCTGGCAACCGCTGCAAGCTCCGCATCGCTGAGCCGATCGAAAGCCGGCATGGCGCCCGCGAAATTCGCGCCATTGACCGTGATGGGGCCGGTCACGCCGTGCAGCAGGATGTTGGCGAGGATGCGCTCGTCCCCCTGCACCCATTCCGAACCATCCAGCGGAGGGAATGCACCGGGCAGGCCCAGCCCCGTGGCCTGGTGGCAGGCGACGCAGTTGGCGGTGAAGACCTGCTTGCCATCCACCCGTTGGCCGGGTTTGGGGATCGCGCCGCGCAGATCGGCCACGGTGCGACGGTCGCCCATCCCCGGAGGACCGAAGGACTCGGACAGAAGGATGTAGGCCACGCCGATGAGCACCACGCCCAGCGTGAGGGCCGCCACGAACAGGGGCACCGGCCGGGTGCGTTCCACCGGGTCGGCCTGTTCGCGTTGTTGGGCGTGCTGTTTCATCCTGCTGCTCAGGGCTTGGGTGGCGGTGCTTCTGGCGGAAGCACCGGGTAGCTGTGATCGAGCGCTTGCAGGTACTTCACGAGATCGAGCGCCTGGGGTGTGGCCACGACCACCTTGCCCACGGGCGGCCGCCAGCCGCCGGGAATGGCGACGACATGCTCATCGGCCTCGGCCGCATCCTTGACGACGAACAGATACGGAAACGCCGGCATGATCGAATCCGCCACGTAGGCCCGCGGCTGGTAGAGATGCCCGAGATGCCAGTCCTGACTGGGCTGGCGCACGCCGATGTTGAACAGGTCGGGCCCAGTCCGCATGCTGCCGAGCAGATGGGGCTTGTCGTACACATAATCGGCAGGGACGGACGCCCGGCCCCAACCGCGCGCGCTGTCGGGGCCGAGATTGCGATCGCGCGGCTGCTGCGTGTGGCAGTAGACGCATCCGTTGGCGATATAGACCTCGCGTCCGCGCAACTGGGCGGCCGTGTAGGGCTTCAGGCCCGGCGCGGGCTGGATGTCGCGTACCTCGATGTACGGCATCGCCACCAGCGCCGCCGTGGCGATGGCCAGCGCGACCGTTGCTCCCGCGGCAAGTCGGATCTCACTGTCCACGGGCCGCCTCGACCTGGCCCTGCTGCCAGAAGAGCGCCGCGCCCACGCGTGCCGGCCCGAACCGGAGCGCCATCGCGAGGAAATGCCCGATGAAAACCAGATGGCCGAGCACCATCAGCGAGCCGCCGATCGAGCGCGACCTGAGGTAGGGCAAGGTCAGGACGACCGAGTCCATGAACGGACGCTGCGCATCGAGCATGGCCTTGCCCTGCAGCCACCCGCCGATCGACAGTCCGATGAAGTAGATGCCGATGCCGATCACCGCCAGCCAGAAGTGCAGCATGATGAGTCGGGGATAGGGCCACTCCCAGTTCAGCACCCTGGGCATCATGAAATAGATGGCCCCGAACATCACCATGGAGACGAATCCGTAGGCGCCCAGGTGCGCGTGCCCGACCGTGTAGTGCGTGAAGTGTGCAACCTGGTTGACGCTGCGCAGCGCCTCGAAGGACCCCTGCAGCGACGAGGCTGCGTACATCAGTCCGCCGAACATCATGAAGCGCAGCGTGGGCGAATGGATCGCCAGGTGCATCTGGCCGCGGAGGGTGCCTGCCATGTTGATCGCGAAGGCCACGACAGGAATGATCATCATCAGGCTCTGCACGATCGACAGCGTGGTCAGCCATCCCGGCACCGGTCCGCCGATGAGGTGGTGGCCGCCGACCTGGCCATAGAAGAAGGCCAGCGTCCAGAAGCCGAGGATCGACAGGTTGTACGACTGCACGGGCCTGCCGATGACCTTCGGCAGGAAGTAGTAGATGGCGCCGACGCTGACGGGCGTGAACCACAGTCCCAGCACGTTGTGTCCGTACCACCAGTTCATGGTGGCCTGCTGAACGCCGGTGTGGATGCCCGGCAACTTGGCGACAAGGTAGAGCAGGGCAATCCACAGCATCGCCGAGACCATGTACCAGACACTGACGTACAGGTGCTCCACCTTGCGGTTCACCAGCGTGAAGAGCACCGGGAGAATGACCAGCGCGAGGCCGGCGAAGATGAAGATCCCGATCTGCCAGGGGATCTCCAGGTATTCCATGCCGTCGTTCCAGCCGGTGGCGATGGCGCCGATGCCGCCGGCGATGCCGGTATTGAGCAGGGCGCCGCCGATCATGGCCCAGATGCCGCCCACCAGCGGGGTGCGCAGCAGGCGCGGCAACACCCACAGGACCACGCCAAGCCCTGCATTCGTCAACCAACCGTAGAACACTGCGTTCAGATGCACGGTGCGGAGCCGGCCGAAGCTTGTCCACGCCTGGCTGACCAGCCAGTCGGGCTCGTGCAACTTGATCGCCGAGACCAGTCCAGCGAAAGAGCCCACCAGCAGCCAGAGGCATGCGAAGGCCATGAACATGAACACCGGGAAGGCGGTGGATGTGTCGGCCGCCACCCGGTCTCGCAGCTCGGACGGGTCGGGAGCGGGCACCGACCGGCCGGCGCCGCTTGCCTTGTCCTGCATCGAATCGCGTGCATCGCCATCGAGCGCCGGATCGTCGATCTTCCCGATTTCGCCACGCGCGAAGATGACCGAAGCCCCGCGGGGGTTCTCGATCAACAGCCCCCGGCGCATCGACCAGATGAAGACGAACAACCCGATGATCGACAGCAGGAAGGCGCTGAGCAGACTGAGAAGGGTGCTGTTCATCGGGTGGCGCGGGCGTTGTGCGGACCCGGGGAAGGCTACCCGTGAGTGGCTTTCAGGCCTTGAACGCGCTTGCCCTGTTTGGTGTCTGGTTGTCGTCGAGGCGTATAGTGATTCACCCCACCCGAACTGGAAAAGCCGTGGCACAAGCGCATGCGCCGAGCGCGATCCGATGGACGACCGACGAAGTACCACCGACAGCGCGCTTCGACTACTACGCAGAGGTGCTGAGCACCACGCAGACGCCGATGAGTGTCTTCAGCGAGTCGCCCCGATCCTTTGCGGCGGCGATGACCCTGGTCGATCTGGGTGGCGTCTCGGTCATGAGGCAAACCGGCTCGGGCAATAGCGCGCGCCGGGTTCGTCGCGACATCGAGCGCAGCGGGGAGCGGTCCTTTCATCTGCTCGTGAGCCTCGATACCGACTGGACGGCGCGTCATCGCGGCACGCTGCGTGTGCGTCCGGGCGAAGCAGTCCTGTTCGATTCCGATCTGCCGTACGACATCGACATCACGAAAGCGTACGAGTTCGTCCACATCCGTTTCACCGATGCCTGGATGCAGCAGTGGCTGCCGTCGCCCGGCGTTCTCGTCGGCCGTGCCATTTCCGCCAAGCAAGGCTGGGGGAGGGCACTGACCGCATTCGCGCAGCAGCTCTCTCCGGAGACGGTCGTCGACTCGCCGCTTCCGACCCCATTGCTGACGGATCACCTGGGATCGTTGCTGGCCTTGTCGGCGCACGAGATTGCTGCACCGCGATCGCCGACCCCCGCCGACAGGGCGCTCTGCGAGCGCGCGCGCGAAGCCATCGCGCAGCGGTGCCAGGATCCATCGTTGACTGCCGGGGACGTCGCAGTGCAGTTGCAGGTCTCCGTGCGCACGCTTCACCGCAGCCTTGGCGCCGCCGGCGAGACTTTTGGTGGTGCCGTGATGGCGGCACGCATCGCTGCGGCGGTCCGGATGCTCGAATCCCCGCTCTTCCGGCGATTGACGACCGGAGAGATCGGGCGACGCGCCGGCTTCTCCGACCCGTCGCACTTCGTGCGCGTCTTTCGTGCGCGGGTCGGCCAGACGCCGCTGCAGCTCAGGCAGTCACGCCACGGCTGAACGGCGCTGGCGCCCGTAGCGCCATGCGCGCTCCGCCAGCACGGCCAGAAGACACAGACCTGCCAGCGCGGCGATGCCGTTGAAGTAGTCGAGCGATGCCATGAACGTGGCTTCCTGCATGAGCAGGCCATTGACCGTCGCGGTCGCCATCCGCAACGCCGCCTCCGGATCCTGCGCCGCGCCGTAGCGTTGCGCGAGGAGGCGCAGGGTGTCCTGCAGCGCTGCGCTCCAGACGCCGAGGGATTCACCGACACGTACGTAGTGCAGCGTGGTGCGCCACTGCAGGAAGAGCGTGGCAATGCACATGCCCGCTGCCACGCCGAACTGTGCGAGCACGTTCTTGACCTGGTTGGCGTGCGAGAACAGGGTCTCGTCGCGCTGCAGGTCGCGGAAGGTCTGGACCGCAGTGGTCGATAGAACCGCGATCACGAACGCACCGTTGCAGAGCAGCGCGGGCAGCACGTGCAGGCGCGGCTCCACGGTCTCGCTCAGACCACCCAGCATGAGCCCGCACGCTGCAAGCAGCGAGAACCCGAGCACGTAATAGCGCGTCGGCCCAGGGTGGCGCGGAACCAGCCGCGACAGAAGAATCCATACGAGGACGCCGCCGAGCGCCCCGAGCGCGACGTAGCGGCCGATGATTTCGAGCGGAAGGTTGAGACCGCGCAGCAGCAGCACCGGTATCGCCGTGTTGTTGGCGCCGAGAAGCGCATAGCAGACTGCGAAGGCGGCCAGGCCGATGAGATAGCGTCGCTGCGACATCTCTCGCAAGCGGATGGCCGGCAGCTCGCGCTTCAACACCAGCCAGACTGCGAACACCAGCGCCGGCACGCCGACGGTCACGTAGGTATAGAGCGGAAGACGATCCGAGAAGAAGTCGAAGACGCTGCGCTGGAGCGCGAACAGAACGAGCGCGCTGCCGCCGGCCAGCGTGATGAGGCCGCGTACGTCGAACGGCGAGCGCGCGGGCGGTGGCACGTTCGGCAGCGCGAGCTCCCCCAGCAGCGCGAGCAGCACGGCCGGCACCAACTGGGCGACGAACGCCAGTCGCCAGTCCTGCAGCGACAGTGCAACCGATGCCAACAGCGGACCGCAAACCGCGCCCCACGCAATGCCAGACGCGAAAAACTTGACGCCGGTGAAGCGTTGGGGAGATGGCGGGATGAGATTCACCAACACGCGCCCTGCGGTGAAGAACGAGGCACATGCCAAGGCGGTGATGAGGCGCCCCGCCGCGAAGGTTCCTAGCCCCTCGCTCGCTGCGCAGACCAGCGCGCCGACGGCGAAAAGCAGACTGGCGACGCGCATGAACCAGCGCCATCCCATCCGCTCGACGAGCCACCGGTGGTTGAAGATCATCCCGATCGCGGTGACCGCGTAGAAGGTGGCGACAAGGCTGTATTCCTCGGGGCTCGCGCCGATGTCGCCCATGATCGGCGCGGCGTTGAAGGCGTACACGCCGGTCTGCAGGAAGTCGCTGAAAGGCAATGCCCCGATCAGCACGAGCAGCGCGAATCGTCGCGTGACCGAGGGCGTGGAGGCGGTCGGTTGCATCGCGTTCTCAGCGTGCGAGGTTCTCGCCGATGATTCGCCGCACCGCATCCTCGGCAGTACTGTCTTGGCCGTCGAACACGGTTGTCACGGCCGCGGCGGGCCGCTGGATCTGGCCCAGGCGGGGGCCATCGCTCCGAGCCGTTTCGACCGAGACCTCCACGGAGAGGCCAATACGCAACGGATGCTGTGCAACCTCTTGCGGGTCGAGCAGGATGCGCACCGGCACCCTTTGCACCACCTTGATCCAGTTGCCCGTTGCGTTCTGGGCCGGCAGGAGCGCGAAGGCAGATCCTGTTCCCGCGCCCAGACCTGCTACCGTCCCGTGGTATTGCACGTCCTGGCCGTACAGGTCGGACATCAGCGTTGCGTCCAGCCCGATCCTGAGGTGGCGCAATTGCGCCTCCTTGAAATTGGCATCGACCCAGATGCCATCCAGCGGCACCACCGTCATCAGCGTGGACCCCGCCTGCACCCGTTGGCCGACCTGCACGCTGCGTCGCGCGACAAAGCCGTCGACCGGCGCGCGCACCTCCGCGCGCCGAAGCGCCAGATAGGCCTCGCGCACCCGTGCCGCCGCGCGCAAGACGTTGGGATGCCGCTCCACGCTCGTGCGATCGGTCAGCGATAGATTGGCCGCCAACTGGGCCTCGGCCGCCCGAGCCGCCGCACGGCTCGAGGTGAGCGCATTTCGGGCCGAGGTCAACTGCGAGCCGGCATGCTCGAATTCCTCTCGGCCCACGGCGCCGTCCTCCACCAGCGCTTCGCGGCGCCGAGCATCGAGTCGGGCGCGTGCGAGCTCGGATTCGAGCCGGCCGACCTCGGCCTGCCGCAGTGCGATTTGCGCGCCAAGTACCTCGTTGTTGGCATACAGCGTGCGGACCTCGCGCACCGTCTGCGCCAGTTGCGATTCAGCCTGCTCGAGCGCAAGGCGTGCGTCGGCCGGGTCGAGGCGCACGAGCGGCTGGCCGGCATGCACGAAGTCGGTGTCGTCGGCGAGCACCGCCAGCACCGTGCCGGCAACCTGCGGCGTGATCTGGATCATGTTGCCTTGCACATAGGCGTTGTCGGTGGTCACGGCGCTTCCGAAACCCAGCAGCCGAAAAGCAAGGAAGGCCAGCACGATGGCGACCGCCACGGATGTGACCACGACGCCAGCAGGGCGTCGAGATGGCTGGCCCTGAGGGGGCGGGGGGGTTGTCGCAGGAAGCGGTGCATTCATGGATGAAACTCTCCGGCATGTCGCGGACGGCCATCCGGGTCGTCCGCCGTCGCGATGTATCCACCGCCCAACGCGCGCATCAGTTCGGCCTGACTGTCGAGTGCCCGCGCTTGCAGGTCGGCCGCGGCGCGCCGTTGCGCGAGCACGCTGTTCTCTGCGCTCAGCACCACCAGGTACGAGCTGAGTCCCGCCTCGTAGCGCGCGACCGCGAGGCGATAGGCACGCTCCGCGAAAGCCTGCGCGCGCGTCTGGTCCTGCTGCTGGCGATCGATGGATTGCAGCGCGCTGATCTGGTCCGTCGCGTCACGCACGGCCTCCAGCAACGCTGCGTTGTAGGCGGCGATGGCCGCATCGAGGTCGGCGGCCTTTGCGCGCTGATTGGCCCGAAGCCGGCCGGCGTCGAGGATTGGCAGCCGGATCGCCGGGCCGATGCCCATCGCGCGGCTTCCGCCTTCGAACAGGCGGTCGAGCCCCAACGCGTTGTAGCCGGCGAAGGCGACGAGGTTCACGCTTGGATAGAAGTCCGCGTGCGCCACGTCGAGTTCGCGTGCTGCCGCCTCGGCGCGACGGCGCGCGGCGTCGATGTCGGCGCGGCGCCCGAGCAGGTCGGCCGGCACATCGGCGGGCAGGGGCTGCGGCGCCAGTTGCGCGATGCGCGGGCGGAGCGCATCTGCCGCACCAACCGGCTGCGCGGTGAGCGCGACGAGTGCATGACGGCGCGCCGCGATCTGTTCGTCCAGCGCCTCGATCGATTGGTGACTTTCGGGGATGGCCCCCTCGGCCTGCTGGAGCTCGACCGCGGTGTCCAGTCCGGCGCCGGTGCGCCGGCGCACGAGCGCGAGGACTTCGTTGCGTTGCGACAGTGCGCGCTCGGCCACCTCGCGCAGCGCCAGCAGCCTTGACAGTTGCACGTAGCTGCGTACGACCTGGGACGCCAGAAGCAGCCGTGCCATGGCGGCGTCCGCCTGCGCTGCGCGAGCGTTGCCGAGCGCGGCGGCCAAGGCGGACCGGTTGCGCCCGAAGAAGTCGAGCTCCCAGCTCATTGCGAGCTGAACGGTCGTCAAGGCCTGTTGCGTGCCGCCGATGCTGGGCGGATACAGCGCATGCTCCGGAAAGCGCTGGTAGACGCTGTCGAAGCGGGCGGCGACGAGGGGGCGGTCTTCGGCGTCGATGCGCGCCGCAACCGCCCACGCGCGCCGCAACCGTGCGGCGGCGATCTCGAGCGACGGACTGTCCGCAAGCGCCTTCTCGACCAATGCGTCGAGCTCGGGATCGCGGAACACACGCCACCATGCCTCATCGACCGACGGGGCAGCGAGCTCGGGGCGAAGGCCAATGGCATCCGCCTCAAGCCGGCCAACTTGCGGTGGCAGTTGTTCGGGCAATGCACAGGCGGTCAACCACAAGGTGGGCACGGCGAAAACCAGTGCGGTGCGCTGACGGCGAATCGCATCCGATACACGGCGCAAGGAGACTGAACCCATGGACCCGATGGTCGGACAGCCGACGGCGCGCTTCTTTGATGAATCGCGTGGCTTTGGATCAAACCGATCACGCCGACGTGCAGTGCCAATCTTTGCCAGACAAGCGCCAATCACGCCTGCTTCATTCCATCGCATAGGCGACTGAGTCCGCAAGATGGACCTATCCGCGAACGTCAATTGCAGGAGATCACCATGCTTCTTCCACTACCTCGACTTCCCGCCCCCTTCATCACCCTTGTGTGCACGGGAGTCCTTGCTCTTCCGATGCCTGCCGCCCGCGCGCATGACGCGGTCGAGGAAACCGTCTCGCCCAAGTTCTCGCAAGCGCTTCCCAATGTGCCGGGCAAGACGTTGACCACCCTGATCGTCGACTTTCCGCCGGGTGCCAAGGCGAAGCCGCACCGTCATGGAGAAGCCTTCGTCTATGCCTACGTGCTGAAGGGTGCATTGCGCAGCCAGATCAACGATGAAGCGCCGCGCGTTTACCACGCGGGCGACAACTGGTTCGAGCCGCCCGGCGTGCGTCATCCACTCACCGAGAACGCAAGCCGCTCGCAACCGGCGCGGTTGCTGGTGGTATTTGTCGCCAACACGGGCGACGCACTCAAGATTCCCGATCAACCTTGAAGGAGTACCTGATGACACAGCGTCTGGATCACCAATCGATCGCGCCCGAAGGTATGCGCAGCCTCGGTGGCGTCTACATGTACGTGAACAAGTCGGGGCTGCCGCATGAGCTCATCGACCTGGTCTATCTGCGCGTGTCGCAGATCAACGGCTGTGCCTATTGCGTGGCCGCGCACTCCCGTGACTTGCTGAAAGCGGGCGTGCCGCCGGTCAAGCTGATGATGCTCAATGCCTGGCACGAAGCGGACATGGTGTTCTCGGCGCGCGAACGTGCCGCGCTGCAGTGGGCTGAATCGCTTACGCGCGTATCGGAAACCGGAGCGCCGCAGGCCGACTACGACGCGATGTCGGAGTACTTCACCGAGCGCGAGCGCGTGGACCTGACGCTCGCGGTGGGGCTCATCAATACCTACAACCGGCTTGCGATCGCCTTCCGGAAGACGCCGGAAGTTGCAATGCCCGGGTAAGGGCTAGTCCTTGTGCGACGTCCATTGGCGGACGATGGTGGTCACGAGCTTTGTCACCATGAGGCGCGTGTCCGACCACTCCATGGTGCGCGTCATGCACGGGAAAACGATCGTTCCGTGGACGGCTGCGATCAGCATGTCGGCCGCAAGTCGTGCAGGCATAGGGGGGGATGAAAGCGTCGCCCACAAGCCCTCGACGGTCTCGTAGTAGAGATCCAGGCTTTCCATCACCACGGACGATTGGCCGAAGGGTTGCGTGCCCGCGGGCACCGGCGCGGGCTGCGTGGATGCCGCGGGAAAGATCATCAGGAACTCGTCCATGTGACCGAGCCAGTACTCCGCGGCGCCTATGAACAGCTTCTCGACGCGCCGGGCGGGATCGCGGGTGCGGGCGATGAGATGCCGCAGGTCCTGCGTTGCCGCGTGCATGTCGTGCGCGCGAATCTGAACGAACAGGTCCTGCTGGTGTGCGAAGTACTGGTAGATCGCACCCGGCGCGTAGCCGGCTTCGGCGGCGATGCGGCGCAGGGAGATGCGCGAATGGTCTTCCTCCTCGGCGAACAGCTTGCGTCCCGCGGCGATGAAGGCCTCGCGGACCTTTGCCTTGTCCTCGGGGGTGCGTGCGCGGCTGAGGACCTCGTTCTTCGGATGGCGAAAGGACATGTTGCGTGGTGAGGCGCGAGGCGCACTGCGGAGGGAATTGAAAAAGTATAGGCGCGGGCCGACGGGCAGCCCACGGCCCCAACCGTTGGGAGCGGGTAAGTCCCGAATAGTAATTGAACATGTGCAATTAATATCGCGCAATCTGCAAATCGGCAGCCTCTCGGGAGCAACCATGCAACACGCCCCTGCGACGACCCCCGGGTCGTCGACGCCACCCACACCATCGTGCTGCTGCGGCAGCAACAAGGCACCCGCGGGTGACGCGCGGCCAGGGCCCATCGCTGGCACGTTCGAGCTGATCGACCACTTCGGACTGGCGGTGAGCGAGCGCAGCTACGGCGACCGGCATCTGCTGGTGTTCTTCGGGTTCACCCACTGCGCAGTCGTCTGTCCACGCGAACTCGCCAAGCTCGGTCACGTACTCACCCTGCTGGGGCCGCTGGCTGCGCGGGTTCAGCCGCTCTACATCACGGTCGATCCTGCGCGGGACGACCCCGCCACGATGCGTCGATTTCTCGCGCGGTTCCCGGGCGACTTCGTGGGCCTGACCGGCTCGGCGGAACAGGTCGAGGCCGCGAAGAAGTCCTATCGAATCTTTGCGGCGCCAGTGGACGATCCGACCGCGCCTGACGGCTACGTCGTGCCGCACACGGCGTTCAGTTATTTGATGGGGCCGGGTGGTCGGTACGAAACGCATTTCCCCGAGATCCGCAACGCCGAAACCATCGCCGGGAGCATCCGGGCGCGCCTGGAACAAGGCGTTCCAGCTTTATGACCTCCGAGCGCTGACCCTACGGCGAGCCTAGCCGCACCAGCCAGAAAGTGGCAGGTCAGGGTAAACGCTAAGTGGATAATTGAACGCGTTTAAATATAGTTCGGCCAACGCGGATAGCTTTCAACACGAGCCGTCCTTCTTTCTCGAGCCGCACCCGTTGCGGCTCACTCTGGAGAATTCTCTTGGCGAAACTCAACGGCGGTCAGGTCCTTGTGGAAGTGCTGCGGCGCTTCGGAATCGATACGGCATTCACGCTGCATGGCGGTCATCTGGATGCGGCCTATCAGGCCGCACGCGATGCGGGCATGCGCGTGATCGACACGCGGCACGAGCAAGCGGCGGGCTTCGCGGCATCGGCCTATGCGCGCAGCAGCGGGCGGGTCGGGCTGGCGATGGTCACAGCGGGAGGCGGCATCACGAATGTGGTCTCGCCCGTGGCCAATGCACTCGCGGATTGCGTGCCGATGCTGATCATCGGCGGCGCCCCCGCGTTGCAGGACGTCGATGCGCTGCCGGTCAATGGCGGCGTCGACCAGATGGCTGTGATGCGCGCGATCACGAAGTGGGCCGTTCAAGTCCCTCACATCAACCGCCTCGCGGACTTGCTCGGGCAGGCGATCCGCAAGGCAGGCAGCGGCAAGCCCGGCCCGGTGTACGTCGAGGTGCCGATCGACATCATGTTCGGCCGCATCGAAGAAGCAGAGGTGCGCCATCTGGATGGAGACGTCGCGCCAGCGCGCCCCGCGCCGAACGCACAGGCCGTGGACCGGATCGTGGAAATGCTGCGAGGCGCGGAACGGCCGGTGATCCTCGCGGGCGGTGGCACGCTCTATTCGGGTTGCGCGAAGGAGTTGCGCGCGTTTGCCGAGCGCTCGGGCATTCCGGTGCTTACCAACGGCAAGTCGCGCGGCATCCTGCCGACCGATCACCCGCTCTGGGGTCGCGGCTATGCCACGCTCGCGCCTGCGCGGGGGCAGGGCCTCGTGCCCGATCTGCTGCTTGTGCTCGGCGCGCGCTTCGGCATCTACACCGGTGGCCGACGCAAGTCCTTCCTACCACCTGAAGCGAAGATCGTGCAGGTCGACATCGAGGGCGGCGACATCGGCCGTATCCGCGAAGCCGACCTCGCCGTGATCGCCGACTGCGGTGAAACCCTGCGCGCGCTGCTGCAGGCCACCGAGCGCAATCCGCTACCGGACACGCGTGACTGGGCCACTCGCCTGTGCGCGGTGGGCTCGGCATCGAAGCAGAATTTCGCCGCTGCTGCCAAGAGCGAGCGTGGCGCGGTGCATCCGTACCGCCTTGCACTGGCAGTGGCAAACGCAATCCCGCGCGACGCCGTCGTTTGCCTGGATGGTGGCGAATCGCACTCCTGGATCGACATGACGGCACATAGCGATGCGCCCGGCCGCTGGCTGGGACATGGGTATGTCGGCTCGATGGGCGAAGGACTCCCGCTGGCTGTCGGCGCGCAGGTCGCCAATCCGGGCCGGCGCGTGGTCTGCTTCACGGGCGACGGTTCGCTCGGCTTCAATTTCGCCGAGTTCGACACGTTCGTGCGGCATGGCTTGCCGGTGGTGGTGGTGGTCAACAACGACCAGATGTGGGGCATGTCCGCCCATGGGCAGGACCTGATGTACGGCGAAGGCAAGCGCATGGTGAGCGAGCTCGGCCGCACACGCTACGACCAGGCTGCGGCAGGCTTCGGCTGCCACGCCGAGTTTGTCGAAGACGTGGCGGATCTCGACGCGGCCATCGAGCGCGCGCTGGCCTCGAACAAGCCGGCGTGCGTCAATGTGATGACGGACCCGGGCGTGATGCATCCCATCACCCAGCGATTCGTCGGGCGCATGGCGGAGCAGGACGCGTCCCGCAACTTCGTTCCCTATGCCGACGACCTGGAGGCCTGAGATGATCCACGTCAATCGACTCGAAGGGCGCGTTGCACTCGTCACAGGCGCGGGCTCCGGCATCGGCCACGCCATCTGCACGCGCCTCGCCGAAGAAGGCGCGAGGATCGTCGCGCTCGACCGCGACGCAGCCGCTGCGAACGCGACGGCGACCGCGATCGGTGACGACGCCTATGCAGTGGCGGCCGACGTCGCCAATGTGGAGGACATGCAGCGCGCGGTCGCGGAAGTCGTGGAGCGCTTCGGGCGTCTCGACATCGCGGTCAATGCCGCAGGCGTCGGCGCCAGCAGCCTGCTGGTCGACACCCAGATGGAAACCTGGCAGCGCGTGATGGACGTGTGCCTGACCGGCGTCTTCGTGTCATCCCAGGCGCAGGCGCGCCAGATGATTGCGCAGGGCGGCCCAGCCGTGATCGTCAACATCGCATCGACCAATGCGCAGCAGCCCGGGGAAGGCCTTGCGGCCTACTGCGCGGCCAAGGCAGGGGTCGACATGCTCAGCCGCGTCGCGGCGCTCGAGCTCGCACCCTACGGCATCCGCGTCGCGGCTGTCGGACCGGGCCTCACTGACACGCCGATGGTGGCGCGCCTGCTCGCGAACCCTTCTGCGCGCGATGCGTTCCTCGACAACATCCCGGCCGGTCGGCCCGCGCGGCCAGAGGACATCGCGGCCGCGGTCGCTTTTCTCGCGAGCGACGATGCCGCGTACGTCACGGGGCAGACGCTCTACGTCGACGGCGGTGCATCGATGATGCGCTACCCCAGCCTCGCGTCGCGGCGCGCAGGAGCGGCCGCATGAAGGCGTTGGTCTATCTCGGCGACGCGAAGGTGCGTCAACTGAACGTGGCCTCGCCGCTTCCGCGTGCCGGCGAAGTGATGGTCACCGTCCTGCAGGCGGGCATCTGCGGCACCGACCTGTGCGTCGTGCGCGACGAGCGGCCGAAGGCGAATGCGCCGGTCACGCTCGGCCACGAGTTCGTCGGGCTGCGCCAGGACACAGGCGAGCGCGTCATCGTCAATCCGCTGCTCGCTTGCGGACGCTGCCGTGCCTGCGAGGAAGGCCGTCCGCATCTTTGCGAACGCCGCGAAGTCATCGGTGTCCACCGAGGCGGTGGGTTCGCGGAATCAGTGGCGGTGCCCGAAGCCAACCTCGTGCCGGCGGGCGACACCACGGCCGCTCAGGCTGCAATGGCAGACCCGATCGCGACTGCGCTGCATGCCTTCCGGCTCGCGCCTGAGCCCCGTGGGCCGGTCGCGATCATCGGGGCAGGCGCCATCGGCTTGTCGATGCTTTTCGTTCTCAAGCGCTTCGGCGTCGCGAACATCATGGTCGCCGACCTGTCCGACGAACGCCTGGCCTTCGCGCGCGAACTCGGCGCCGACAGCACCGTGGAGAGCATCGGCGGCGTGTACGACGTCGTCTACGACACCGTGGGCGCCGTCGCAACTCGGCGAGACGCGGCGATGAAGACCCGCGCCGGCGGTACTGCAGTGCTCGTGGGCCTGCACAGCGCCGATCTTTCGGTGCCCGCGGGTCCGCTGATTGGCGGCGAGCGCACCCTCAAGGGCTCGTTCGGCTACACGCCGGACGAGTTCCGCGAAGCCGTCGCGATGCTCCCGGACCTGGACACGCGCTGGGTCCACACCGTGCCTTTCGGTGAAGCCGAGGGCTTGTTCACCGCACTGATCGAAGGGCGTTCGCCGCCCGGGCATATTAAGTTGCAGATGCGCATGCGCGCCTGATTCGAAACATCCAAGGAGACGAAACCATGTTCAGTCGATTGATCCGCGCGGCCGCGCTCGCGGCCGCCGGCCTGGCCGCCGCCGGAGCGCATGCACAAGGGGAGCCGATCCGCATTGGCGCGGTGCTTTCCGCTACAGGGCCGGTGGGCTTCATTGGCGATCCCCAGCAAAAGACTCTCGAATTGCACGTCAAGCAGCTCAACGAGCAGGGCGGCGTGCTGGGTCGCAAGATCGCGCTCACCGTGTACGACGACCAGTCGGACCCCAACAACGCCAACACGTTCGCGAAGCGGCTCATCGAATCCGACAAGGTCGATGTGCTTCTGGGTGGCACCGTGTCGCCGCCGGCACTCGCGATGGTGCCCTATGCAGAACGTGCGGGCGTGCCTTTTGTCTCGACGGGCGGTAGCTTGTCGCTGGTCGATCCCGTGAAGAAATGGGTCTTCAAGACCCCGCATTCGGACCGCATGGTGGCGGAGCGCATCCTTCAGGACATGAAGGAGCGCGGTATCCAGCGGATCGCGATGCTGACGGAAACCAGCGGCTTCGGGCAATCCGGCAAGAAGGAAGTGAACGCTGCCGCCGGTAAGTTCGGCATCACGGTGGTCGGCGAGGAGACCTACGGCGCGAAGGACACGGACATCACGCCGCAGCTCACGCGGCTGCGCAACCTGAAGGACACGCAGGCCATGCTGATCTTCTGCGGTGCGGGCACCAGCCCGGCGGTGGCGATCAAGAACTACGCGCAGATGGGAATGAAGCTGCCGGTGTACATGCCGCATGCGGCGGTGAACCGGGAGTTCATCAAGCTCGGCGGCCCGGCGACCGAGGGCGTTCGCATGCCGACCACGGGCTTCGTCGTGCCAGACGCACTGCCCGGAAGCGATCCGCAGAAGAAGCCGTCGCTGGACTACTACCGAACCTACAAGGAAGCCTACAAGGCTGACGCGTCGCCGTTCGGCGGCAACATCGCCGACGCCCTGGCGATCGCCGTCGACGCGATCCAGCGCGCCGGCGGGACGGACCGAGCGAAGGTGCGCGATGCGATCGAGGCCACGAAGGGCCTGGTCGGGCTGAACGGCATCTTCACCATGTCCAGCTCCGACCACAATGGGCTGAAGCCGGAATCGTTGCGCATCGTCGAAGTGCGCAACGGCCGGTTCGAGCTCGTGAAGTAGACCGGGAGCTCCCATGGCCTCCGAACTGCTGCAGTTCCTTTTCTCCGGCCTGACCGTTGGCGCGATGTACGCACTCGCGGCCCTGGGCTATGCGTTGATCTACAACGCCAGTCACATCGTGAACTTCGCGCAGGGCGAATTCATCATGCTCGGCGCAATGACCGCGTCCGCGCTGACGGAGGCGGGCATCGGCCTGCCGATGGCGATTGCTCTAGCGATCGTGGTGTCGGTGGTCGCGGGGATGGGCATGGAGCGACTGGCCATCCGGCCTGCGCGTGGCGCGCCGCTGGTCACGCTCCTGATCGTCACGCTGGGCGTCGCACTCGTGATTCGCGGTGCGGTGCAAGTCGCGCTCGGCAAGGGCAATCACACGCTGGCCGCGTTCTCAGGTGATGCGCCGATCCGCGTGGGCGGTGCGACGCTTGTCCCGCAAAGCCTCTGGGTGTTCGGTGTCACGCTGCTGGTCGTCATGGCGCTCGCCTGGTACTTCGGCCGCACGGTGTCCGGCAAGGCGATGCTGGCGACTTCGCACAATCGCCTCGCGGCGGAATTGGTGGGCGTGAGCACGAACCGCGTGCTGCTGGCCTCGTTCGCGCTGTCGGGCGCGCTCGGTGCCATCGGTGGTGTCATCACCGCGCCGATCACCTTCACGAGCTACGACGCCGGCGTCGTGCTGGGCCTCAAGGGCTTCGCCGCCGCCGCGCTGGGCGGCATCGGCAGCGGGCCGGGCGCCATCGCGGGCGGTCTCGCGTTGGGAGTGATGGAGGCCATGGCGGCCGGCTATGTTTCGGCCGCCTACAAGGACGCCGTTGCATTCGTGCTGATCCTGCTGGTGCTGATGTTCATGCCGCGCGGCCTCTTCGGCGCAAGAGTCACGGAGCGCGTATGACACTGCAATCCCGTCGCGCCGGCCTCGGCGTTCTTGCCGTCGTGCTGCTCGCGTTCCCGTGGTTCGGGCCGGACAGCTTTGCGTACGACCTTGCGATCCGCATCGCGATCAACGCGGTCGTGGTGATCGGATTGAACCTGCTGTTCGGATACGCGGGCCAGATCAGTCTCGGGCATGCGGCCTTCTTCGGATTCGGCGCCTACGCTTCGGCGATCCTGACCACGCACTTCGACTGGTCGCCGCTCGCGGCATTGGTGGCAGGCGCCGCGGCGACGGGCGCGCTGGCCTTCGTGATCGCGCGGCCGATCCTGCGGCTGTCGGGACACCACCTGGCGATGGCGACCCTCTCGCTCGGGCTCATCGCGACCATCGTCTTCAACAACGAAACCCGCTGGACGGGCGGCTCCGACGGCATGGCGGTCGCGCCACTTGCGGCTTTCGGCTTCACTCTTTCGGGCGAGCCTGCGTGGTACGTGCTGGTGGCGGTGTTGCTGATCATCGTGACCTGGGGCGCACTCAACCTGGTGCAGTCGCCCGCCGGTCGCGCGCTGCAGGCCATCCGCGGCTCGGAGGTCGCCGCCCGCATCGTCGGCATCGACGCGGCGCGCTTCAAGACGCGCGTGTTCGTGTTGTCGGCCGTTGTTGCGAGCTTGATGGGCAGCCTCATGGCCCACTATGTGGGCTTTCTTACGCCCGCCGCGGCGGGGCTCGGGCGTTCGGTGGAGTTCGTGATGATGGTGGTCCTCGGCGGAACGGCATCGGTGTTCGGCTCCATCGTCGGGGCGGGCATCGTCACGCTGCTGCCGCAGTTGCTGCACGCCTTCGAGTCGTGGGAGACGCTGCTGCTCGGCGTCATCCTGACCGGGGCCATGATCTTCATGCGCGCTGGCATCGTGCCTTCGCTGCAAGCGGCTTTCGCGGGCCGCGTTGCCGGCGCGGCGCGGGCCAAGCAGAGCGAGGCCCCCGAGGAATCAGGCTCGGCCTGCGGCGCTCGGGGGAGCCAGGCATGAACGCGCTCAACGTGAAAGGACTGTCGAAATCCTTCGGTGGGGTGAAGGCCATCCAGGACCTCTGCTTCGATGTCCATCCCGGCACGGTCCACGCCATCATCGGCCCCAACGGTGCAGGCAAGACGACCCTGATCAACCTGGTGACAGGGATCTACGCACCTGACAGCGGCAGCATCGAGCTCTTCGGCCAGCGCGTCGAAGGTTGCACGCCGGAGCGCCTCGCCGTGCAGGGACTGAGTCGGACGTTCCAGAACCTGCAGGTCTGCATGAACATGAGTGCGGTCGACAACGTGGTGATCGGTGCGCACCTGTCACTGGCGTCGGGTCTGCTCGGCGGCATGCTGCGGCTGCCTTCGATGCGACGAGCGGATGCCGCATGCCGCGAGCGGGCGCTCGATCTCATGGAGTTCACCGGTGTCGCACAGTACGCGCGCTCGCAGGCCAGCCAGTTGCCCTACGGTGCGCTCAAGCGGCTGGAGATTGCACGTGCGCTCGCGGCATCGCCGCGACTGCTGCTCATGGACGAGCCGGCCGCCGGGTTGAACCACACGGAGACCGCAGAGATCGAGTTGCTCATCCGCCGCATCGCGGAAAGGGGAACGACGGTCGTGCTTGTCGAGCATGACATGAAGCTCATCATGGGCGCGTCGGATCGCATCTTGGTGCTCCACTATGGCCAGCGATTGGCATTGGGAACGACCGAAGAGATCCGCAACCATCCCGATGTGATCTCTGCCTACCTGGGAGCGGCCGCATGAACAGCCTTCTCGAAGTCCGCGGCCTCGCCAGCCACTACGGCCGCATCCAGGCGCTGCACGGTATCGAGCTCGAAGTGCGCAAGGGCGAGCTCGTCGCGCTGGTCGGCGCCAACGGCGCGGGCAAGACGAGCCTGCTGCGCTGCATTTCCGGCGTGCAACCTGTCTCCGGCGGAGCCTTGCGCTTCGACGGCCGCGAGATCGTGCGCCAATCAGCCGCCGGGCGGGTTCGCCAGGGCATCTGCCAGGTGCCGGAAGGCCGGCAGGTGTTCGGCCCGATGAGCGTGGAAGACAACCTGCGCCTCGGAGCCTTCGTGCGCCAGGACACTGCCGGCATCCGCGGCGATCTCGCGGAGATGTATGCGCTGTTCCCGATCCTCGGCGAGTTCCGCCATCGCGCGGCGGGCACGCTCTCCGGCGGCCAGCAGCAGATGCTCGCGATGGCGCGTGCGCTCATGGGCCGGCCGCGCCTCCTGTTGCTGGACGAGCCCTCGATGGGCCTCGCACCGCTGATCGTCGAGGAGATCTTCGGTGTGATCCGGCGCCTGCGAGAGCAGGGCATGACCACGCTGCTCGTCGAGCAGAATGCGCAGGCGGCGCTTTCGATCGCCGACCGGGGCTATGTGATCGAGACCGGTCGCGTGACACTGTCGGGTGACGGCCGCGCGCTGCTGGCCGACCCGGCGGTGCAGTCCGCCTACCTCGGCATGTGACGCGAAGAAGGAGACACCATGAACGCGCTCGCCATTCCCGAAACGCTCACCGACCGGCAGGCCGGTCACCTGAGGCACTTCGCCAATCTCTCGCGCCAGCCGGTGAATGACTGGTCGCTGATGCAGGGCCGCGGCGCCGGGCAGGATGACTTCGGCGGTTACCGTTTCCAGCTCGCCTACATGGCCTACGCGCTGGCCCTCGCCCACCGGCACCGCTTGCCGGCTGCACCGGGTGCCTTCAGGCCGGTGTTCGAGCGGCTCATGGACAAGATGCTGCTGCCAGAAGTCTGGATGTACTGGGCGCGCGTGGGGCGTGGCGGCAGCATCTTCAATGCGCACCTGTCGCACAACTACACCGAGGACTGGAACCCGGTCGGCCGCGACAACATCATGTACAGCGCCTACGTGCAGTCGATGGCGTTGCTGTATCACTACCTGTTCGACGATGCGCGCTATGCCGCGCCTGGTGCACTGACGTTCAAGTACTGGTCGTACTTCTGGGGCGGCGGGGAGCGACGCTTCGAGTACGACGAGAACAGTCTCAACGAGCACATCTACTGGCAGATGGTCGAGAGCGGCTACCTAGGCGTGGCCTGCGAACCCAATTGCGTCTTCCAGATCTGCAACCAGCCGGCGATCCTCGGCTTTCGCATGCATGACCTCGTCACCGGCGGCTCGACTGCGGCCGAGGTGACCGCGGCCTACCAGCAGGCCTGGGCGCAGTTCGGCCACGTGGGGGACAACGGGCACTTCCACATCATGATGTCGCAGGACACGAAGACGGTGCGCCCGAATCTGGGCAAGGCGGTGTGGGTGGACGCGTGGTGCGGCACGCTGATGAACATGTGGAACCGCGACTTCGTGCACACGCATTACCCGGCCCAGATGCGCGACTGGCTGGTGGCCGGACGCGATGGGGCGCTGTCCGTCCGGTCGTCCGTGAGACCCGAGGTCATGGGACAGAAGATCGTCAACGACGACTCCGACTTCGCCTGGGCCGCTACTTGGGCGTCGGAGATGGGCGATGCCGACACGCTGGCCGGCCTGCTGTCGCATGCGGACCGGTACATGCAGCCGACATGGCGGGACGATGGACTCTACTTCCCGCGCAACGACACGCTCGAAGACGCCGAAGGCAACCGGACGCTGGTCGAGCCGATGGCCGGCAACGTACTGCTGGCCTATGCGTCACTCAACGTGCCCGACGGGCTCTGGCGGCTCTACAACGAGCCTTGGGACGCGGCGCACTTCAGCCAGCCCGCACTGGTCCGCGTCGACGATGGCATCGATGTGCTGCAGGCGCGATTCGACGCGGACGCGCGGCAACTCCGGTTTGCATTGCGGCGCTCGTCGATGGGGCCGTCCGAGTCTGGGGTGGTCATTGGCAGGCTCTCCGCGCGGGGACGGTGGGTGCTGAGCTGCGATGGCGTGGTGGTGGCGCGAGGCTCCGCGGGCCGCATCGATTCGTCGAACGGCTTCGTCATCCGGCCGGTCGATGAAGGAATCGAAATCCTGATCGCGCAGGCCGACCCGGCGAGCTTCGTGATGCAGTTCGAGTCGTAGGGCGCGTCATCCTTGTCCTTGCGGCGCGAATCCCCGAAGCGGTTTGAGGAAGACGATCCGCCGGGGCCCTGACAGCAACTCCGGCAGCGCGGCCTCTAACGGCTGGCGGTAGGGCTTGGCGAGGTGGCGCGACAGGAACTCCTCGCGCGTGCACGCCCAGGTCTCGTAGTTGACGATCAGGTTGGGGTCATCGAGATCCTCGTGAGCCCACGTGTTGATGAAGTCGGGCTCCGCTGACATGGCCTCGAGCACCTCGAACATCATCTCGCGCATGCGCTCTCGCGCCTCGGGCTTCACCGGCAGGTAGACGATGAAGGAAACACGGGCCGTGGATGTGGAAGCGGCGGGATCGTTCATGAGTCACCTCGCATCGGATTGATTGAACACTCACGGGGCGCTGCTGTTCAGGAAGCGTGTCAGCGCATCCATCGTCTGTTGTGGCGCCTCTTCCATCAGCCAGTGTCCTGAGCCCGGTACGACGACCCCTTCGACGTGCGTAGCGACCAGGCGTGCCTGCGTGATCAGGAATTGGCCGGAAGCTTTCTCGCCGCCGAGCACCAGCATTGGCATCGGCAACGGGGTCTTCGCGAACTCGGCGAAGTCCTGGGCGTCCTGCTCGAAAGCCTGGAAGTACTTGAAGGTCGCGCGCATCGCACCGGGTTGCGCGTACTGCCTTGTGTAGTAGCGCCGATCGGTCTCGGAGACCGAATGCTTGGGATCTGCCGCGAAATCGTTCCAGAAGTGTTCGAGATAGATGCGTTCACGACCCCTCACGAGTTTCTCCGGCGTTTCGCCGTAGAAGTTGAAATGCCATTTGTCGCGCAATAGCCAGACCTTCTGCCAGTCGCCCACCCCGGGCAGGAAGGCATCCATCAGTGCAATGCTCTCGACCTCGTCGGGGTACTGCGACGCATAGGCGTAAGCAACCATCAGACCGATGTCGTGGCCCACGAGCTTGACGCGCTTGAAGCCGAGCGAAGCCACCAACGCATGGATGTCCTGCGCCAAAGTCTTCTTGTCGTAGCCCGAATCCGGCTGCGAGGAGTCGCCTGCCCCGCGCAAGTCGGGTGCAATCACGGTGCGTGTCGTGGCAAGGCGCGGTATGAGCGGCAGCCACATGTGGCTCGTCTCAGCATAGCCATGCAAGAGCACGACGGGCGTATCAGGCCCCTGGCCCGCTTCGAGGTAGTGCAGCTTGACGCCGTTGGCCTCCGCGACGTGGTTGGCAACGACGAGGGATTCATCGGGTGATCGTGCGGGTGCCGATGCGGAGGCCATGCAGATCAGAACCGAAAGTAGCGCAGCAATAGGAGCTTTCATGGGTTGCCTGGACCTGGGAGTTGAATCGGCAACCATGGTCGGCCCTCGCGCCCACAGCTTCTATCGAGAAAGGCGCAGCGTTGGATCGATCCGATCACGGACTGCCGACAGACTTGCAAGGCGCAAGTCACGACAAAACGCAGCAGTCGTGAGCAATATCCTTTGTCTATCCCGGGACAGACTCGTGCCATCCAGTTCAGGAGGTACGCAATGGGCAGTTCGACGATTCACGATGACCCGCCTGCTGGCGAGCGCGGCGTTGCTACTCCGGCGTCGATCGTCGACGCGCTCAAGGCTGTCGCGGGCAATCCAAGAGCGGCGCGCGCGAGTTTCGCCAAGGGTGTTTGCGTGCGGGGAACCTACACGCCTTCGGCGGAGGCTGGGCAGGTCACCCGCTCCCTGAACTTCACCCGATCGGCGCGTGTCGTGGCGCGCTTCTCGGTGGGCGGAGGCAACCCTTCGGTCGCGGACACCAACAAGGCTGTGCTGCGGGGCTTCAGCTTCCGGCTCGAAGGCGACGGGACGAGCACCGACATCCTCACCGAGAACGCACCGGTGCATTTCGCCAAGTCCCTGGAGCAGATGCTCGGGTTTCTCAATGCGCGCGTTCCGCGTGCGGATGGCACGCCGGACCCGGAGAAGGTCAAGGCTTTCTCCGCCGCCAATCCCGAGACGCTGAACCAGGCGAACTTCGTTGCTGCCAGGCCGCTCCCCGGCAGCTTTGCAGGGACCAACTATTGGGGAGTTCATTCGTTTCCGGCGACGAACGCCGCGGGACAGACCCGCTTTATCAAGTTCAAGGTGATTCCGGCCGATGCGGAGGTCACGCTTACCGACGATGAAGCGAAGCAGAAGCCGGCCGACTTTCTCCCTCTGGATCTCGAAAGCCGAATCACGGAGGGGCGGGCTGCGTTTCATGTGATGGCCCTGCTGGATCGGCCCGGCGATCCGACGATGGATGTCACGGTCCGTTGGCCGGATGAAGACACTCGCGAAGCGATTCGGCTGGGCACGATCGAGATCACCGCAGTGGAGCCGAGCGAGTCGTGCGACGCGATCTTCTTCAACCCTGCGAATCTTGCCGAGGGGATCAGCCATCCGCCGGATGAGATCTTTGCTGCGCGGGAGACGACATACAGGATCTCCCTGGCAAGACGTCGCAGAGAGCAAGCCGCAGGGTAGGCGGGATCCTGCCATGGCACTTCCACATGCAGTCGCCGGTGAGCCCTGCGATGTTCGCCCGCTCCGTTCGGCACTTGCGGATCACAAGACGACGGCAATCTTCAAGTCGCGGCAGCTCGAGGTCTTGCGGCTGGTCCTGCCAGCCGGCAGGAAGCTGCCGCCTCACAGGGTTCCCGGTGAAATTACGGTCCATTGCATCGAAGGGGTGCTGCTGATCGGCTTGGAGAGCGGTGCCCGAAGACTCGACGCCGGTCACATCCTGTTTCTCCGAGGGGGTGAGCTGCACGATGTTGCCGCCGAAGCGGATGCCTCGGCGCTGGTGACGGTAGTCCTGAGCGATGCCAGCACCGGCGACACAAGCGACTCACCCTGATAGTCTGTGGCGCCAGAACCAGCCCCAAGGAGTTTGGAATGGAATACCGCTATCTCGGCCAGTCTGGCCTTCGCGTACCCGCACTGAGCTTCGGCACCGGTACCTTCGGCGGCAAGGGCCGCCTTTTCGCAGCCTGGGGCAACACCGACGTTGCAGAGGCCCGCTCGCTGATCGACGTGTGCCTTGAATCGGGCGTGAACATGTTCGACAGCGCCGACGTCTATTCGGCCGGCAGCGCCGAAACCATCCTCGGCGAGGCGATCAAGGGCCGGCAGCGGGACTCGCTGCTCCTGTCCACCAAGCTCTCCTTCCGCCATGGCGCGGGGCCGAACGACATCGGGTCTTCGCGCTACAGCCTGATCCGTGGTGTCGACAAGGCCCTGGCCCGATTGGGAACTGATTACATCGATCTGCTGCAACTGCACGGCTTCGATGCAGGCACTCCCGTGGAAGAGACGCTGTCGACGCTCGACGAACTGGTGCGCGCGGGCAAGTTGCGCTACATCGGCGTCTCGAACTTCTCGGGCTGGCACCTCATGAAGTCCCTTGCGGCGTCGGAGCGCCACGGCTGGACGCGCTATGTGGCGCATCAGGCCTATTACTCCCTGGTCGGTCGCGACTATGAATGGGAGCTGATGCCGCTGGCACAGGACCAGGGTGTCGGCGCAGTGGTCTGGAGTCCGCTGGGATGGGGCCGACTGACCGGCAAGATCCGCCGCGGGCAGCCGAAGCCCGAAACCAGCCGGCTGCCGGGAAGCGCGGAAGACGGGCCGCCCGTGTCTGAAGACCATCTGTTCCGCATCGTCGACGTGCTCGACGAGATCGCGCGGGAGACCGGAAAGTCCGTACCGCAGATCGCGCTCAACTGGCTGTTGCAGCGCCCCACGGTGTCGAGCGTGATCATCGGCGCGCGCAACGAACAGCAGCTTCGCGACAACCTCGGGGCTGTCGGCTGGTCGCTCACGCCCGAACAGGTGTCGAGAGTCGATGCGGCCAGCGCCGTCACGCCGGCCTATCCCTACTGGCACCAGCGCGGTACGTACTCGGAGCGCAATCCGGCGCCGGTCTGAGTGCGCTCGCGCGGTGCGACTCAGAGCTGGCTCATGCCGCCGTCCACCACGATCTCGGTGCCGACGATGTAGGCCGACTCCGACGCGGAGAGATGCAGCACGGTCGAGGCAAGCTCTTCCGGCGTGCCGAACCGGCCGAGCGGGATTTGCGCCTGGATCTGCGCTGCAGTGGCTTCCAGCGTGCTTGCATCCAGCCCCAGCTTGCCGTAGAGCGGCGTGCTCACAGGCCCCGGGCTCACCACGTTCACACGCGCACCCTGCGGCAGCAACTCGGCCGACAGCGTCTTGGCCAGGGAGATGACTGCTGCCTTGCTCGCGGCGTAGACCGCCGTGTTGGGCATGCCGATGTGGGCGTTGATCGAGCCGTTGATCACGATCGACGCGCCTTGTGCAAGCAGCGGTGCGATGGCCTGGATCTGGAAGAAGACGCCCTTCACGTTGGTGTTGAAGGTGTCGTCCCAGAAGCCCTCGGTCACGTCGGCAAGGCCCGCGAACTTGGCTGCGCCGGCATTGAGGAATGCCGCGTCGAGCTTCAGGCCGTGGCCTGCGATCGCGGCGGCCAATTCCTTGGCGGCGCCGGAAGCGGCAGCGTCGTTGCGCACGGCAACGGCGCGCGGGCCGAGTTCGGTTTGCGCCTTGTCCAGCGCGGCAGCGTCGCGCCCGGTGATGACGACGCGGGCACCTTCCGCGATGAAGGCCTTGGCCGCAGCGAGGCCGATGCCGCTCGTGCCGCCGGTGACGAGGACTGTCTTGTCTTGAAAGCGTTCCATGATGTTCTCCGTTGAGTTCGGTTGGGTTGCGGTGGAATCACCGTGGATGAATGGTCGGCTTTCGAGGCGCTTTTGACGTACCGGCTTCGCGATGGACATGTTCGACAACTTCGAACGTCTTAACGGAACACTCGGGGGTACCGACGGGAGATCGGAATGGAGCGCAGCTGCGTGTTGCTTTGGTCCACAGTCGGCCGCGCAGCGACCGCTCGGCCCAAAGGAGGCATGAGGCATACATCGTCGACCCAGTCACCTCTGCTCTGTGTCGATGCGTCGCACTTCAAAATTCAAGTTCCCTGATGGTTGATGGATCGAAACGACCGTGCGGCGGCGAGAACATCCGAAGGATCTTCGGCGATCGCTTCTGCAGGCGAGAGTCCCGAGAGTAGGCGATTGGGCTTCGCGAACCATCCCGCAAGCTCGTCCGCATTTTGAAGGTGCAGAGCCTCGATGGTTTCGACGACGGCCTTACGCATCTCGAGGCGCCGAAGATCGAACTGGAAAACGGGCAGCATGAGCTGGCCGTGATAACCGAAATGAATGACCTGCCGTGCGACGATCCATTTCGCCAGTACTGAGACGGGCTGTTCCCAACGCGTCGCGAGGAGGCGGGTCAGAGAAGCACTGTCGATGACTCCCCCGCTTGGGCGATAGGCTGATGGCAACTCATCGAGGTCAAAAGCTTGACGCAGAGTCAGGGTGACTCTTCTCGTCGTGAGACGCGGCGCGAGTCGAGTGGTGCCGTCATCATTGGGCCTGTGGAGGTATGACATGCACCTATCGTCGCGCTCCCGCTGCGGCAATTCTTTCAAGAAGCGGGCGAGGTTGGCCGCCATCATTCACGATGGAGCAATCCCCCATCATGGCAAGAGGAGATAACCTCGGTTGAGAAGCTCGGGGCTCTTGAAGCGGAACGGAATAGGCCAGTGCATGGGCTTCGCATCACCCGCAATTGAGTCCGTGCCAGCGGACGGTCAGCGATCCACTCATGGCGACCTTGCCGTGGTGCCTGGTAGCTTTGTGCGAGGGAGAACGAAACAGCGATGGCGTCTATAGGTCGCAGTGAAGTTAATGGCCCGCTTTGCAAAGGGATCCGATAGCTGATCCTGGGAGAATCTTCCAGCAAGTACGGTACGCCCTCAGATTCTGATTCCAAGGACTGCTCGGTGGAATAGCTGAGGCGTCGGCTGCTCTGTTTTTCTGCTGCCAATGAGAGGTTCCTGCCGCCAGCACCAGAAGAAGACACAGGCCGGCGAAGCGGGCGAAGCAATAGAAATGGTCCAGCGACGCCATGAACGTCGCATCCTCAAGCAGTAGTCCGTTGACGGGATGAGAGTCACGACCAAACCACGTACATCGATGGAGCCCACCCTGTACTCCTTCCTTCGCAGCTTTTCGTCCGTTTAGGCGCACGAAAGCGTCTGTTCTCGAGGCGTTTCCGGGGAGTCTCGATGATTGAACTGTCAATTTCCGTTATGCAGCGAGGAACGAAACCGCTCTCGCGGTAGGCGCTTCGCGCATCCCATGGACACCTCGTGAGCCGGTTGTCGCCACCGTTGGCGGCGAGGCAATCCTGCCTC
>NZ_FNRO01000030.1 GCF_900107745.1 Variovorax sp. YR216
GACAAGGAAATGGTCATGCCCGGCGACAACGTGTCGATCACGGTCAAGCTGATCGCTCCGATCGCCATGGAAGAAGGTCTGCGCTTCGCGATCCGTGAAGGCGGCCGCACCGTGGGCTCGGGCGTCGTGGCCAAGATCCTCGACATCTGATCTAGGAATCGCGGAGGGGTATAGCTCAATTGGCAGAGCGTCGGTCTCCAAAACCGAAGGTTGTAGGTTCGATTCCTACTGCCCCTGCCACCTGAGGGTGGTCCCAAAAAGCCCGTCATGCCCTGACGGGCTTCGGCGTCTCAGAAGACGCATTGAAATGGAAGCCGAGAGGCTTCAGGAATAGTGCCCAAGATGGCTTCTTCTCAAATCGAAACCGTAAGCACCAGTGCTGACAAGGCCAAGCTGGCGACGGCTGTCGTCCTGGTCGTGGCTGCCATTGCTGCGTTCTATCTGCTGACCCGCCAGGGTCCGGTGGTGCAGTGGGGCGCCTTGCTGGTGGGGCTTGCTGCCGCCGTCGGGGTGTTTGCGAGTTCTGAGAGTGGCCGTCAGCTGTTGGCGTTCGGCCGCGACTCCTGGCGTGAAGTCAAGAAGGTTGTCTGGCCGACTCGCAAAGAGGCGATCCAGATGACGGCGTACGTGTTTGCCTTCGTGGCGATCATGTCGATCTTCCTTTGGCTCACCGACAAGACGCTCGAATGGGTGTTTTTTGATCTCATTCTGGGCTGGAGAAAGTAATGACTGACGACGCCATCGACGTTGCGCCGGAGGGTGGGCATGTGCTGGCTCCGGCCGCCAATCCTGACTTCCGCTGGTATGTAGTGCACGCATACTCCGGCATGGAAAAGGCCGTGGAGCGAAACATCACGGAGCGCATCACGCGCGCCGGGATGCAGGACAAGTTTGGCCGGATCCTCGTCCCGACTGAAGAAGTGGTCGAGGTCAAGAACGGGCAGAAGCGTACGACCGAGCGCCGCTTCTTCCCGGGTTACGTTCTGGTCGAAATGATCATGGACGACGAGAGTTGGCATCTCGTGAAGCACACCAACAAGGTGACGGGCTTCGTCGGTGGCGCGAAGAATCGCCCCGCCCCGATTTCGCAGAAGGAAGTCGAGGACATCGTCAGCCAGATGCAGCAGGGTACCGAGAAGCCGCGCCACAAGGTCGAATTCGTCGTGGGCGAATTCGTGCGCGTCAAGGAAGGTCCGTTCACCGACTTCAACGGCACCGTCGAGGAAGTCAACTACGAGAAGAACAAGGTTCGCGTGTCGGTCATGATCTTCGGTCGCGCCACGCCGGTCGAGCTCGAGTTCGCGCAGGTCGAAAAGACATAAGCAAGTAAAGACAAGGCCAGGCGCCCTGGCCTTGAACTTTTTTCGGTTCACGTCCCTCCGACTCGGCGTGAATTCAGGTTGGAAAGAGTCGTCAACCCCGGGGAGCTGAGGCCGAGACGGCCAAGGCGTCAATACCCGCAAGGAGAAAAGCATGGCGAAAAAAATCGTCGGCTTCATCAAGCTGCAAGTGCCAGCTGGTAAGGCCAATCCGTCACCGCCAATCGGTCCCGCTCTGGGCCAGCGCGGTCTGAACATCATGGAATTCTGCAAGGCGTTCAACGCGCAGACCCAAGGCGTCGAGCCGGGTCTGCCGCTGCCGGTGGTCATCACCGCGTTCGCCGACAAGAGCTTCACCTTCATCATCAAGACGCCGCCGGCGATCACGTTGATCAAGAAGGCGATCAAGCTCGAGAAGGGTTCCGCACGTCCGCACACCGACAAGGTCGGCAAGATCACGCGCGCACAGCTCGAAGAAATCGCCAAGACCAAGATGAAGGACCTGACCGCGGCCGACCTGGACGCAGCGGTTCGCACCATCGCCGGTTCGGCCCGCTCGATGGGCGTGAATGTGGAGGGCGTGTAAATGGCCAAGATCACCAAGAAGCAAAAGGCCCTCGCAGGCAAGGTCGACAGCAACAAGCTCTATGCGCTGGCTGACGCGCTCGGCATCGTGAAGGAAGCCGCGACGGCGAAATTCGACGAGTCGATCGACGTCGCGGTGCAACTCGGCATCGACGCCAAGAAGTCCGACCAGGTGGTGCGTGGCGCGGTCGTGATGCCGAACGGCACCGGCAAGACCAAGCGCGTCGCCGTGTTCGCTCAGGGCGCCAAGGCCGAGGAAGCCAAGGCTGCCGGCGCCGACATCGTCGGCATGGACGACCTCGCCGCACAGGTGAAGGCCGGTGACATGCCCTTCGACGTCGTGATTGCCGCACCTGACGCCATGCGCGTCGTCGGTACCCTGGGTCAGATCCTGGGTCCGCGCGGTCTCATGCCGAACCCGAAGGTCGGTACCGTCACGCCCGACGTCGCCACCGCGGTCAAGAACGCGAAGGCCGGCCAGGTGCAGTTCCGTGTCGACAAGGCCGGGATCATCCACGGCACGATTGGCCGCCGTTCGTTCGAGAACGACAAGCTGCAAGGCAATCTCGCGGCGCTGATCGAAGCGCTGGTCAAGGCCAAGCCGGCATCGAGCAAGGGTGTGTACCTGCGCAAGGTTGCGGTGTCTTCGACGATGGGTGTGGGTGTCCGCGTGGACACGCAGACCATCGCCCAGGGCTGATGTGAATTTGCCTGGCGACCCGTCAAAAGGTCGTCGGGCGATGTGGTGGGTCGAAGCTGCTTCAGGCGGCTTCGGGCCATCCAAGACCGCTGGCGTACAGGATTGCCTGTACTTAATCGCTTCACTCGGTGTAGCGGCCAGCGCAGATGGCGATCCCGCTGCAAAGGAACTCGTTTCCCGAACAGTTGGTCGCTGCATGAAGCGCGTTCCGAGACTCCGGTCGAGGGGCGCATTGAAAAGGAGTAGACCTTGAGTCTGAATCGCAGTGAGAAAGAAGCGGTCATCAATGAAGTGACCAGCCTCGCCGCAAAAGCTCAAACGCTCGTGATGGCGGAATACCGTGGCATCACGGTCGCCGATATGACCAAACTGCGCACCGAAGCGCGCAGCAAGGGTGTGAGCCTCAGCGTGTTGAAGAACACGCTGGCCCGCCGTGCTGTCGCTGGAAGCGCATTCGAGGTCGTCGGTGACCAGATGACCGGTCCGCTGATCTATGGCTTCTCCGAAGACGCCGTGGCTGCCGCGAAGGTGGTGGCCGATTTCGCGAAGACCAACGACAAGTTGGTGATTCGCGGTGGCGCATTCGGTGGCAAGGCCCTGGACGTCGACGGCGTGAAGCAACTGGCCAACATTCCTTCCAAGGAAGTGTTGCTGGCACAGCTGCTGGGCTTGATGCAATCCCCGATCTCGCGCACGGCCCGTGTCCTGGCCGCGCTCGCCGAGAAGCGTGGTGGTGGCGAAGCACCGGCGGAAGCTCCCGCCGCAGAAGCGCAGGCCGCCTGAGCCTTGCGTTTGAAAAATTCAACCCAATTGTTAGGAAACAAAAATGGCATTCGATAAAGACGCATTTCTGACCGCGCTCGACAGCATGACGGTCCTCGAACTCAACGACCTGGTCAAGGCCATCGAAGAGAAGTTCGGCGTGAGCGCCGCTGCGATGGCTGCTCCGGCTGCTGCCGGTGGCGCCGCCGCCCCGGCCGCTGAAGAGAAGACCGAGTTCAACGTCGTTCTGCTCGACGCTGGCGCGAACAAGGTGTCGGCGATCAAGGCCGTGCGCGAAATCACCGGCCTGGGCCTCAAGGAAGCCAAGGACCTGGTGGAAGCCGCTCCGAAGGCCGTCAAGGAAGGCCTGCCGAAGGCAGACGCCGAAGCCGCCAAGAAGAAGCTGGAAGAAGCTGGCGCCAAGGTGGAACTGAAGTAATTCAGTCTCCCTGGAGGGCTGGAGTGTGCCGAAAGGCCCTCCAGCCTTTGCCGCTTTCAGAGCGCACTCAAAAGTCGCCTTCCCCCAGCGATTTTTGAGTGTCTTCTGACCCCGACTACAGAAGACCCCTTGGTTCGGGTGATGTGCAACGCATCACTGTCCGCCAACGGCTGGTAGTGGCCAGCCGCCAAGCAGCGGCGCGAAAGCGCGGCTGACAAGTCGCTGAAGATCTCAAGCACCGGAGCTCTCATGGCCCAAACGTCCACGTACAGTTACACCGAACGCAAGCGCATCCGAAAGAATTTCGGCAGCCGCGACAGCGTCGTCGAAATCCCCTACCTGCTGCAGATGCAAAAAGACGCGTACACCGCGTTCCTGCAAGCGGGTGTCCCGCCGCAGAAGCGGACCGTGGAAGGTCTGCAGGCCGCATTCCACGCAGCGTTCCCGATCGTCTCGCACAACGGTTTCGTCGAGATGAAGTTCCTCGAGTACAACCTGGCCAAGCCGGCGTTCGATGTGCGCGAGTGCCAAACCCGGGGCCTGACCTTCGCTTCGGCCGTTCGCGCCAAGGTGCAACTGATCATCTATGACCGTGAATCGTCGACGCCGCAGTCGAAGGTGGTCAAGGAAGTGAAGGAGCAAGAGGTCTACATGGGCGAAGTGCCGCTCATGACGGACAAGGGTTCTTTCATCATCAACGGTACCGAGCGCGTCATCGTGTCGCAGCTCCACCGTTCGCCGGGCGTGTTCTTCGAGCACGACAAGGGCAAGACGCACAGCTCGGGCAAGCTGTTGTTCTCGGCCCGCGTGATTCCCTACCGCGGCTCGTGGCTCGACTTCGAGTTCGATCCGAAGGACATGCTGTACTTCCGCGTGGACCGTCGCCGCAAGATGCCGGTCACGATCCTGCTGAAGGCGATCGGCCTGAACCCCGAGTCGATCCTCGCGAACTTCTTCGTGAACGACAACTTCCGCCTCATGGACAGCGGCGCGCAGATGGAGTTCGTCTCCGAGCGCCTGCGCGGCGAAGTGGCGCGCTTCGACATCACCGACAAGTCGGGCAAGGTCGTCGTTGCGAAGGACAAGCGCGTCACGGCGCGCCATACGCGCGAACTCGAGCAGTCGGGCACGACGCACATCAGCGTGCCGGAAGACTTCCTGATCGGCCGCGTGGTCGCTCGCAACATCGTCGATCCGGACTCGGGCGAGATCCTGGCCAAGGCCAACGACGAGCTCACCGAAACGCTGCTGAAGAAGCTGCGTTCCGCCGGCGTGCAAGAGCTGCAGTGCATCTACACGAACGAGCTCGATCAGGGGGCGTACATCTCGCAGACCCTGCGCATCGACGAAACCGTGGATGAGTTCGCCGCGCGCGTCGCGATCTACCGCATGATGCGCCCCGGCGAGCCGCCGACGGAAGACGCGGTGCAGGCCCTGTTCCAGCGTCTGTTCTACAACCCGGACACCTACGACCTGTCGCGCGTCGGCCGCATGAAGTTCAACGCCAAGGTCGGCCGCGACGAATCGACCGGCCCGATGGTGCTGACGAACGAAGACATCCTGGCCGTGGTCAAGATCCTCGTCGACCTGCGCAACGGCCGTGGTGAAGTCGACGATATCGACCACCTGGGCAACCGCCGCGTGCGTTGCGTCGGCGAACTGGCCGAGAACCAGTACCGCACCGGTCTCGCCCGTATCGAAAAGGCCGTCAAGGAACGTCTGGGCCAGGCGGAGCAAGAGCCGCTGATGCCGCACGACCTGATCAACAGCAAGCCGATCTCGGCTGCGCTGAAGGAGTTCTTCGGTGCATCGCAGCTGTCGCAGTTCATGGACCAGACCAACCCGCTGTCCGAGATCACGCACAAGCGTCGCGTCTCGGCCCTCGGCCCGGGCGGTCTGACCCGCGAGCGCGCCGGCTTCGAAGTGCGCGACGTGCACGTCACGCACTACGGCCGCGTGTGCCCGATCGAAACGCCTGAAGGTCCGAACATCGGCCTGATCAACTCGCTGGCCCTGTATGCCCGCCTCAACGAATACGGCTTCATCGAGACGCCGTATCGCCGCGTGGTGGACAGCAAGGTCACGAACGAGATCGACTACCTGTCGGCCATCGAAGAAGGCAAGTACGTGATCGCGCAGGCCAACGCCGCGCTCGACAAGGAAGGCCGGCTGACCGGTGACCTCGTCTCTGCTCGTGAAACCGGTGAATCGATCCTGGTGAGCGCCGAGCGCGTCCAGTACATGGACGTGTCGCCCGCGCAGATCGTGTCGGTGGCTGCGTCGCTGGTTCCGTTCCTCGAGCACGACGATGCGAACCGCGCGTTGATGGGCGCCAACATGCAGCGTCAGGCCGTGCCTGTGCTGCGTCCCGAAAAGCCGTTCGTCGGTACCGGCATCGAGCGCGTTTCCGCGGTCGACTCGGGCACCGTCGTGACCGCGACCCGTGGCGGCGTCGTCGACTATGTCGACGCGACCCGCATCGTGGTCCGCGTGAACGACGCGGAAGCGGCTGCCGGTGAAGTCGGTGTGGACATCTACAACCTGATCAAGTACCAGCGTTCGAACCAGAACACGAACATCCATCAGCGTCCGATCGTCAAACGCGGCGACAAGATCGCCAAGGGCGACGTGATCGCCGACGGCGCATCGACCGACCTGGGCGAGCTCGCGCTCGGCCAGAACATGCTGATCGGCTTCATGCCCTGGAACGGCTACAACTTCGAAGACTCGATCCTGATCAGCGAACGCGTCGTTGCCGAAGACCGCTACACCTCGATCCACATCGAGGAGCTGGTGGTGATGGCCCGCGACACCAAGCTGGGCGCAGAAGAAATCACGCGCGACATCCCGAACCTGGCCGAGCAACAGCTCAACCGCCTGGACGAATCCGGGATCATCTATGTCGGCGCCGAAGTGCAGCCGGGCGACACGCTGGTGGGCAAGGTCACGCCGAAGGGCGAGACCACGCTGACGCCGGAAGAGAAGCTGCTGCGCGCGATCTTCGGCGAGAAGGCTTCCGACGTGAAGGACACCTCGCTGCGCGTGGACCAGGGCTCGCAAGGCACCGTGATCGACGTGCAGGTGTTCACCCGCGAGGGCATCACGCGCGACAAGCGCGCCCAACAGATCATCGACGATGAACTGAAGCGCTTCCGCCTCGACCTGAACGACCAGCTGCGCATCGTCGAAGCCGACGCGTTCGACCGTATCGAGAAGCTGCTGACCGGCAAGGTCGCCAACGGCGGTCCGAACAAGCTGGCCAAGGGCACGAAGCTCGACAAGGCGTACCTGTCGTCGATCGAGAAGTTCCACTGGTTCGACATCCGCCCGGCGGAAGACGATGTGGCCTTGCAGCTCGAGTCGATCAAGAACTCGCTGGAGCAGACGCGCCACAGCTTCGACCTCGCGTTCGAAGAAAAGCGCAAGAAGCTCACGCAGGGCGACGAGCTGCCCGCGGGCGTGCTCAAGATGGTCAAGGTGTACCTGGCCGTCAAGCGGCGCCTGCAGCCTGGCGACAAGATGGCCGGCCGTCACGGCAACAAGGGTGTGGTGTCGAAGATCGTTCCGGTCGAAGACATGCCGCACATGGCCGACGGCACGCCGTGCGACATCTGCCTGAACCCGCTGGGCGTGCCTTCGCGGATGAACGTGGGTCAGGTGCTGGAAGTGCACCTGGGCTGGGCTGCCAAGGGCGTCGGTCAGCGCATCGGCGACCTGCTGCAGGCGGAAGCCAAGATCGCGGAACTGCGCAAGTTCTTCGACGAGCTCTACAACGGCTCGGGCCGCAAGGAAGAGCTCAACGCGCTCTCCGATGCCGACGTGCTCGAAATGGCGCAGAACCTGTCGCAGGGCGTGCCTTTCGCGACGCCGGTGTTCGACGGTGCCTCGGAAGAGGAAATCCGCGGCATGCTGAAGCTCGCCTATCCGGACGACATCGCCAAGCTCAAGGGCCTGACCGAAACCCGCACGCAGGCGTACCTGTACGACGGCCGTACCGGCGAGCGCTTCGAGCGTCCGGTCACCGTCGGCTACATGCACTTCCTGAAACTGCATCACCTGGTGGACGACAAGATGCACGCCCGCTCGACCGGCCCGTACTCGCTGGTCACGCAACAGCCGCTCGGCGGCAAGGCGCAGTTCGGCGGCCAGCGTTTCGGGGAAATGGAAGTGTGGGCGCTCGAAGCCTACGGCGCCGCCTACGTCCTGCAGGAAATGCTGACCGTGAAGTCCGACGACGTGCAAGGCCGCACGAAGGTCTACGAAAGCATCGTCAAGGGCGAGCATTCGATCGAAGCCGGCATGCCGGAATCGTTCAACGTGCTGGTCAAGGAAATCCGTTCGCTGGGTCTCGACATCGAGCTCGAGCGTTCGTAATCGAAAAGGGGAAAGAGTCTTATGAAATCGCTACTCGACCTGTTCAAGCAGTTCACCCCGGATGAGCATTTCGATGCCATCAAGATCGGCATGGCTTCGCCCGAGAAGATCCGTTCGTGGTCTTTCGGCGAGGTGAAGAAGCCCGAGACCATCAACTACCGCACGTTCAAGCCCGAGCGCGACGGTCTCTTCTGCGCCAAGATCTTCGGCCCGATCAAGGACTACGAGTGCCTGTGCGGCAAGTACAAGCGCCTGAAGCACCGCGGCGTGATCTGCGAGAAGTGCGGCGTCGAAGTCACGCAGACCAAGGTGCGCCGCGAGCGCATGGGTCACATCGACCTGGCCGCACCGTGCGCGCACATCTGGTTCCTGAAGTCGCTGCCGTCGCGTCTGGGCCTCGTGCTCGACATGACGCTGCGCGACATCGAACGCGTGCTGTACTTCGAAGCCTATGTGGTGACCGACCCCGGCATGACCCCGCTGAAGAAGTTCAGCATCATGTCCGAGGACGACTACGACGCGAAGCGCAAGGAATACGGCGATGAGTTCATCGCCAAGATGGGCGCCGAAGGCATCAAGGACCTGCTGATGGGCATCGAACTCGATACCGAGATCGAAAAGCTCCGCGGCGACCTGACCGGCTCCGAAGTCAAGGTCAAGAAGAACTCCAAGCGCCTCAAGGTGCTAGAAGCCTTCCGCAAGTCGGGCATCAAGCCCGAGTGGATGGTGCTCGACGTGCTGCCCGTGCTGCCGCCGGACCTGCGTCCGCTGGTGCCGCTGGACGGCGGCCGCTTCGCGACCTCCGACCTGAACGACCTCTACCGTCGCGTCATCAACCGCAACAGCCGCCTGCGCCGCCTGCTCGAACTGAAGGCGCCGGAAATCATCGCCCGCAACGAAAAGCGGATGCTCCAGGAAGCGGTCGACTCGCTGCTGGACAACGGCCGTCGCGGCAAGGCGATGACGGGTGCCAACAAGCGCGCGCTCAAGTCGCTGGCCGACATGATCAAGGGCAAGAGCGGCCGCTTCCGCCAGAACCTGCTGGGCAAGCGCGTCGACTACTCGGGCCGTTCGGTCATCGTGGTGGGCCCGACGCTCAAGCTGCACCAGTGCGGCCTGCCGAAGCTGATGGCGCTCGAGCTGTTCAAGCCCTTCATCTTCTCGCGCCTCGAAGCCATGGGCATCGCGACCACCATCAAGGCGGCGAAGAAGGAAGTCGAATCCGGTACGCCGGTGGTGTGGGACATCCTTGAAGAAGTGATCAAGGAGCACCCGGTGATGCTGAACCGCGCACCGACGCTGCACCGCCTGGGCATCCAGGCCTTCGAGCCGATCCTGATCGAAGGCAAGGCGATCCAGCTGCATCCGCTCGTCTGCGCGGCGTTCAACGCCGACTTCGACGGTGACCAGATGGCCGTCCACGTGCCGCTGTCGGTCGAAGCGCAGATGGAAGCCCGCACCTTGATGCTGGCCTCCAACAACGTGCTGTTCCCGGCCAACGGCGAACCGTCGATCGTGCCGTCGCAGGACGTGGTGCTGGGTCTGTACTACACGACCCGCGACCGCATCAACGGCAAGGGCGAAGGCCTGATGTTCTCGGACATCGGCGAAGTCCAGCGCGCGCTCGACGCGGGCGTGGTCGAGCTCACAGCCAAGGTCAGCGTGCGCATCACCGAGTACACGAAGGACAAGGAAACGGGCGCGTTCACGCCTTCGACCTCGCTCGTGGACACGACCGTGGGCCGCGCGCTGCTGTCCGAGATCCTGCCGAAGGGCCTGCCGTTCTCGAACATCAACAAGGCGCTGAAGAAGAAGGAAATCTCCAAGCTCATCAACGTCTCGTTCCGCAAGTGCGGCCTGAAAGAGACCGTCGTGTTCGCCGACAAGCTGCTGCAGAACGGCTTCCGCCTCGCGACCAAGGCCGGTATCTCGATCGCGATCGACGACATGCTCGTGCCTTCGGAAAAGCACGGCATCATCGACCGCTCGGCCAAGGAAGTGAAGGAGATCGAGCAACAGTACGTCTCCGGTCTCGTGACCGCCGGCGAGCGCTACAACAAGGTGGTCGATATCTGGGGCAAGGCCGGCGACGAAGTGTCGAAGGTCATGATGGCCAAGCTGTCGAAGGAAAAGGTCATCGACCGCAACGGCAAGGAAGTGGAGCAGGAGTCCTTCAACTCCATCTACATGATGGCCGACTCGGGTGCTCGTGGTTCCGCCGCGCAGATCCGCCAGGTGGCCGGCATGCGGGGCCTGATGGCCAAGCCGGACGGCTCGATCATCGAGACGCCGATCACCGCGAACTTCCGCGAAGGCCTGAACGTGCTGGAGTACTTCATCTCCACCCACGGTGCCCGTAAGGGCCTGGCCGATACCGCGCTGAAGACCGCGAACTCGGGTTACCTGACCCGTCGTCTGGTCGACGTGACGCAGGATCTGGTCGTCATCGAGCAGGATTGCGGCACGCAGGACGGCGCCGTGATGCGCGCGATCGTCGAAGGCGGTGAAGTCATCGAGTCGCTGCGCGAACGTATCCTGGGTCGTACGGCTGCCGAAGACGTGCTGCACCCCGAGACGCGTGCCGTGCTGGCGAAGGCTGGCGACATGCTGGACGAAGACACGATCGAAGCCCTCGAAGCCGAAGGCGTCGACGAAGTCAAGGTCCGCACCGCGCTGACCTGTTCGACCCGCTTCGGCCTGTGCGCCAAGTGCTATGGCCGCGACCTCGGCCGCGGCGGCCTGGTCAACAACGGCGAAGCGGTCGGCGTGATCGCGGCGCAGTCGATCGGCGAACCCGGCACGCAGCTGACGATGCGTACCTTCCACATCGGTGGTGCGGCATCGCGTGCAGCCGTGGCCTCGAGCGTCGAAGCCAAGTCCAACGGCGTGATCGGCTTCAATGCCACGATGCGCTACGTGACCAACAGCAAGAACGAGCTGGTGGTGATTGCACGTTCGGGCGAGATCGTCATCCACGACGAACACGGCCGCGAGCGCGAGCGCCACAAGGTGCCGTACGGCGCCACGCTGACGGTGAAGGCCGACCAGCAGATCAAGGCGGGCCACGTGCTGGCCAACTGGGATCCGCTGACGCGCCCGATCATCACGGAATTCGCCGGCAAGACGAAGTTCGAGAACGTCGAGGAAGGCCTCACGGTCGCCAAGCAGGTGGACGAAGTCACCGGCCTGTCGACGCTGGTCGTGATCGACCCCAAGCGCCGCGGCGCTGCCAAGGTCGTTCGTCCGCAGGTGAAGCTGATCGACGCCTCGGGCGCCGAGGTGAAGATCCCCGGCACCGACCACTCCGTGACGATCGGCTTCCCGATCGGCGCACTGGTCCAGGTGCGTGACGGTCAGGACGTGGGCCCCGGCGAAGTGCTGGCGCGGATTCCGGTCGAAGGCCAGAAGACCCGCGACATCACCGGCGGTCTGCCGCGCGTGGCCGAGCTGTTCGAAGCCCGTTCGCCGAAGGACAAGGGCATGCTGGCCGAGATGACCGGTACCGTGTCGTTCGGCAAGGAAACGAAGGGCAAGGTCCGCCTGCAGATCACCGACCCGGAAGGCAAGGTCTGGGAAGAGCTCGTGCCGAAGGAAAAGAACATCCTGGTGCACGAAGGCCAGGTGGTGAACAAGGGCGAGTCGATCGTCGACGGCCCGGCCGATCCGCAGGACATCCTGCGCCTGCTGGGCTCCGAAGAACTGGCGCGCTACATCGTCGACGAAGTGCAGGACGTGTACCGCTTGCAGGGCGTGAAGATCAACGACAAGCACATCGAGGTGATCGTTCGCCAGATGCTGCGCCGCGTCGTGGTCGAGAACCCGGGCGACACCAGCTACATCGCCGGTGAACAGGTCGAACGCAGCGAGATGCTCAACACCAACGACGCCCTGCGCGCCGCTGACAAGATCCCCGCGACGTACACGAACCTGCTGCTGGGTATCACGAAGGCATCGCTCTCGACCGACAGCTTCATCAGCGCCGCATCGTTCCAGGAAACGACGCGCGTGCTGACCGAAGCCGCGATCATGGGCAAGCGCGACGAGCTGCGCGGCCTGAAGGAAAACGTCATCGTCGGCCGCCTGATCCCCGCAGGCACCGGCATGGCGTACCACCAGGCACGCAAGGCGAAGGACGCGATGGACGAGGCCGAGCGCCGCGCCATCGCCGAAGCCGAGGCGGCTGAGCTGTCCGGCTCCACCGCGGCCGATGATGCGACAGTGACGGTCGACGCTGGCGAAGGTGCTGCAACCGAATAAGCGGTAGTAGCATCGCCGGTCATGACCGGTCCCCAACTGCCCCCTTTCCGCCCGCGGATCGGGGGCTTTTTATTGGGTGCGCACTAGATGCCGGACATGCCTGAATCCCTGCCCTACTGGATTGCCGGTGCGATCGCGCTGTTCTGGTTCGTGGGCGCCTACAACCGGCTGATGCGCCTGCGCTCGGCCGCGCTGCAGGCGTATGCGGTGCTCGACGCGGCGCTGGTCCGGCAGCTCGACTTCGTGCTCGCCCGTGTGGCCGAGGAGGAGCCGTCCGCCACGCCGCTCGAGTCGCCAAGCGCTTCGGTGCGGGCTGCGGCGAACCAGCTCTCCACGCTGCTCGCTGCCACGCGCCTCAGGCCATTGAACCCTGCGGGCATGGCGGCGATGAGCACGGCGATGCACGTCATGCTCGCGGCCTGGCAGCGCCTCCATCCCGATGCGGTGGTCAGCTTCGACGCTGACGGAACCCTGTCGCGGCCCGCGTCGCTCGAGGGTCACGGGGAAGGCGCCGAAGTCTCGATACCCATCGCCTGGCCGGAACCGTCGGCGGCCGCGGAGATGGCCCGGGCGCAATTCAATCTCGCCGTGACCCAATACAACGCCGCAATCGCCGACTTTCCGGCGGTGCTGGTGGCGTGGATCATGCAGCTCAAGGCAGCGGCCCCGCTGCGCTGATCCCCAGTGTTGCGTGGCTGACGCATCACCCAATTACCATCGACCCGATTTGCCAGACCTTTCCCATCCCAATTCTGTTTCGCCGCCTCTGTGGCGCCAGCTGCACTTGACCGCCGCCGCGCTGGCTTCGATCCGCGCGGGGGTTTCGGGCTCCGTCGCATTCGAAGCGGTGGAGCCTTCGCTGCGGCCGGGCGTCCAGGCCCTGGGCTTCCAGGCGCTGCGCTGGCTCGGCCGCGCCGAGGCGCTGCGTCGCCAGCTTGCCAAGCGCACGCCGCCCCCCGCGGCGGACGCGCTGCTCTGCACCGCGCTCGCGCTCGCGTGGGACGCGGCGCGCTCGCCCTACGAGCCGTTCACCCTGGTCGACCAGGCCGTCGAAGCGGCCAAGCGCAATCCGGAAACCCGCGCGCAGGCGAGCTTCATCAATGCCTGCCTGCGGCGCTTCCTCCGGGACCGCGAAGAGCTGATCGCCACAACGGATCGTGAGCCGGTCGCGCAGTGGAACCACCCCCGCTGGTGGATCGAGCGCCTGAAGCGCGACCACCCGCGCGATTGGCAGCGTGTGCTCACTGCCAACAATTCGCAGGCGCCAATGACCCTTCGCGTCAACCTCCGCAAGGGCAGCGTCGACGGCTATCTCCACAAGTTGACCGCCGCTGGCCTGCAAGGCTTTCCTGTCGGCGAAAGCGGCATTCAGTTGGCACGTGCGCGGCCGGTGCAGCAGCTCCCTGGGTTTGCCGACGGCGAATGCTCGGTGCAGGACGCCGCGGCGCAGATCGCCGCGCCGCTTCTGATGGCCGGTCTTCGCGCTGGCGGCGCACCGCTTCGCGTGCTGGATGCCTGCGCAGCGCCCGGTGGCAAGACGGCGCATCTCCTCGAAACGGCCGCTCCCGGCGACATCGAAGTCACCGCGCTCGAGGTTGATCCGGCGCGCAGCCGGCGCATCGATGAAACCCTCGCGAGGCTTGGCATGCGCGCCAAGGTGGTGGTGGCCGATGCCTCCCGGCCGGCCGAATGGTGGGACGGCGTGCCCTTCGACGCCATTTTGCTCGACGCCCCGTGCACGGCCTCCGGGATCGTCCGGCGCCATCCTGACGTGCGATGGCTGCGCCGCGAGAGCGATGTCGAACAGCTGGCGCTCGAGCAAGCCATGCTGCTGCAGGCGCTCTGGCCCCTGGTCCGTCCGGGCGGCCGCCTGCTGTATTGCACCTGCTCGGTGTTTAAGGAAGAAGGCGTGCACCAAATCGAGGCGTTCTTTGCACGCAACAAAGACGGCCGTTTACTGCCTTCGCCGGGTCATTTGCTGCCTCAAATCGGGGTAAACGCGCGTGGGCTCCCGGACAATCCGTTGGGTGATCACGACGGTTTCTTCTTCGCCCTGCTGGAAAAACAGAAGGGCTGACCGATGCTTCCCGGCCCGACTGGCCGTGCTGCTTGTGGTCGCCTGGTGTCTCGCGTGGTTCCCCGGCGCCGTGAAAGCCGACGCGCATGGCGCATCCGTCACCCAAATGCGGCTCGAGCAGGCAGACGACGGGATCTACCTCAGCGCCCAGGTCCAGTTCGAACTGCCGACGCTGGTCGAGGAGGTGCTGGAGAAGGGCATCGCCATCTATTTCGTCGCCGAGGCCGAGGTCTACCGCGAACGCTGGTATTGGACTGACCTTAAAGTCGCACAAGCCGTGCGGCACATGCGACTCGCCTACCAGCCGCTCAGCCGGCGGTGGCGTCTCAACGTGTCGCCCGTACCCATCACCAATGCCGGGTTCGGCGTTTCGCTGAACCAGAACTTCGACACCCTCGCCGACGCCCTCGATGGGGTGCGGCGGGTTGGGCGGATGCGGCTGGGCGATCTGTCCGATATCGGCGACGCGCAGGAGCATCCGGTGACGTTCCGCTTCCGCCTCGACACCTCGCAACTGCCGCGGCCGTTCCAGTTCCAGATCGGTGGCCTCGGGGGCCAGCCCGACTGGAACATCTCCATCGAGAAGAGCGCCCGCCTGCCGCTGGAGAAGGCGAAGTGAGCATCGCATCGCGCGGCGGCTCCAAGTCGCCGGCGGCGCGGCGTTCGCGCGCGGTCCGATGGGCCATCGGCGTCGGTGCGGCGATGGTCACTGCCATCGGCCTCGTGCTGATGTTCCTTCTTGCGCAGGCGACCAACAATCGCGCGTTCTACGAGCGCAATTACGAGCGGCTGCTTGGCATCAACGTGGTCGTGGCGGTGGTGCTCGTCCTCGTGATCGGATGGGTTGCCTACCGGCTGCTCAGCCGGCTGCGCCAGGGAAAGTTCGGCAGCCGCCTGCTGGTCAAGCTGGCAGCCATCTTTGCGCTGGTGGGGGTCGTGCCGGGCGTGCTGGTGTATGTGGTGTCCTATCAGTTCGTGGCGCGGTCCATCGAAAGCTGGTTCGACGTCAAGGTGGAAGGCGCGCTCGATGCGGGCCTGAACCTCGGGCGGGCCACGCTGGACTCGCTGTCCGAGGACCTCATGAACAAGACCAAGGCGTCTGGCGCGCAGTTGGCCAACGTGTCGGATGCGGGCGCCGGGCTGGTGCTGGAGCGGATCCGTGACCAGTTGGGCGCCACCGATGTCGTGTTGTGGTCGAGCAGCGGCCAGCTCATCGCCGGCGCCGGCGCCTCGCGCTTTCAGCTCAGCCCCGAGCGTCCCACGTCGCAGCAACTGCGGCAGGTGCGCGCCGACAGGGCCATCGCGCACATCGAGGGCCTCGACGAAATCCCCGCCCCAGGCGGTGCCGCGCCGCCGCCGGCGAGCGTCCGCGCGATTGCGCTCGTGCAGCGGCAGGGCTTCGAGTTCAACACCGAGCCCCGCTTCCTGCAGGTGACGCAACCTCTGCCGCCCGCAGTGGTCGCCAACGCGCTGGCGGTGCAGGAGGCCAACCGCGAATACCAGGAGAGAGCGCTCGCACGCGAGGGCCTGCGCCGGATGTACATCGGCACGCTCACGCTGACGCTCTTCCTGGCGGTCTTCGGCGCGGTGCTCCTGGCCGTCCTCTTCGGCAACCAGCTTGCCCGGCCCTTGCTGGTACTGGCCGACGGCGTGCGCCAGGTGGCCGGCGGCGACCTGCGGCCAACCGTCGTGCTGCAGGGCAAGGACGAACTCGGCGGTCTCACCCGCTCGTTCGCCGTCATGACCCAGCAGCTCGCCGAGGCGCGAGGCGCGGTCGAAAAGACCATGGGCGAGCTGGATGCCGCGCGTTCCAATCTGCAGACCATCCTCGACAACCTGACCTCCGGCGTGATCGTGCTCCATGCGGATGGCGTCATCGCCTCGACCAACCCGGGCGCCACGCGCGTCTTGCGTGCGCCGCTGGCGGCGTACGAAGGCCAGCGCCTGTCCGACGTGCCGGGCCTTTCGGACTTCGCGCAGGGCGTGCAGCAGCAGTTCGACGACTTCGAGGTGGAGCGCCTTCAGCACGGCCTCGACCATTGGCAGCATGCGTTCGAACTGCACGCCGCGGGCGACGCCATGGTCGAGGACACGATCAACATCGTCGCCCGCGGCGCCGAGCTTCCCGGGGCGACCCGGTTGCTGGTGTTCGACGACATTTCCGAAATCGTCTCTGCGCAGCGCGCGCAGGCCTGGGGCGAAGTCGCGCGTCGGCTCGCGCACGAGATCAAGAATCCGCTGACTCCGATCCAGCTCTCGGCCGAGCGGCTCGAGATGAAGCTCTCCGGGAAGGTCGCCGCGCCCGAGCAGACGGTACTGACCAAGTCCGTCAAGACCATCGTCGACCAGGTCGATGCCATGAAGCGGCTCGTCAACGAGTTCCGCGACTACGCACGGCTGCCGGCGGCCGACCTGAAGGCTGTCGACATCAATGCGCTCGTGACCGACATCCTCCATCTCTACCCGGCGGAAAACGCCTCGGTCGCCCTGCGGCCGGAACTGGACGAGCGCTGCCCCCCGATCCGCGCCGACGCCCAGCAGATCCGGCAGGTCATTCACAACCTCCTGCAGAACGCCCAGGATGCGGCGGAGGTCAACGCCGGCCGGACAGGCCATGCCGGCGAGGTCGTCATCCGCACCCGTCTCGCCGAATCCGGCCAGCGCGTGCGCCTGACGGTGCAGGACAGCGGCGCCGGCTTCGCAGAGCACATCCTCAAGCGCGCCTTCGAGCCTTACGTCACGACCAAGGCGAAGGGCACCGGCCTGGGACTCGCGGTCGTCAAGAAGATCGCCGACGAACACGGCGCGCGCATCGAACTTTCGAACCGTGTCGTCGATGGGGCTGTGGTTGGTGCACAAGTCTCGTTATCATTTGCGCTTGCAGGGGGGCCGCAGGGAGCGGTTACTCACACAGAAGATTCGAAGTCATCCGCGACCTGAGCACACTGCAGGCGATCCATCGATCAGATCTTCGGGCACATCACCAACTAGACAAACATCGGCGCACACCTCAAAGACATGGCAAACATCCTCGTGGTCGATGACGAGCTGGGCATCCGAGACCTGCTCTTTGAAATTCTCAACGACGAAGGTCACAACGTCGAACTCGCCGAGAACGCAGCCGAGGCCAGAGCCGCGCGACAGCGGGCCCGCCCCGACCTCGTGCTGCTCGACATCTGGATGCCCGATACCGATGGCGTGACGCTGCTGAAGGAGTGGTCGGCCGCAGGCCTGCTGAGCATGCCCGTGGTGATGATGAGCGGCCATGCCACCATCGACACCGCCGTCGATGCCACGCGCATCGGCGCCTTCGCCTTCCTCGAAAAGCCGATCACGCTGCAGAAGCTTCTGAAAGCCGTCGAGCAGGGCCTGGCGCGCGAAAGCGCGCGCCGCGCCGCCGCCAGCGTGGTGCCGCCAGCGAACAGTTTTTCCGCGGTGGTCACGACCGTCGGCGACAGCACGCTGGTGCCATCGGCGCCGCAGGCGGTCGCGGTGGAGACCGGCCCGCAATCCACGCAAAGCTTCGACCTCGATCGTCCACTGCGGGATGCGCGAGACGGCTTCGAGAAGGCCTACTTCGAGTTCCACCTCGCCATGGAGAACGGTTCCATGACCCGCGTCGCCGAAAAGACGGGGCTCGAGCGCACCCACCTTTACAGAAAACTGAAGCAACTTGGCGTCGACCTTTCGAGAGGGCGCCGAAGCACTGTATAATCGAGGGCTTCATACCAAGGCCCGGTAGCTCAGTTGGTAGAGCAGCGGATTGAAAATCCGCGTGTCGGTGGTTCGATTCCGCCCCAGGCCACCAAATCATCAGACCCTCGAATCCGAAAGGATTCGGGGGTTTTCGCTTTCTGGCGCACCAAACCCGAGCGACGTTTTCGGTGCACGGCGCCATGGAGTGGATCACTCGGCACCATATCCGAGCCAATCCGGCACCATTTTTGCTTGCGACAGGCGGGCATTCGCACAAATCAGGCGAATCGCACCACAACAAGACAATCCCCTTCGCAAGCTCTCCATGGACGCACTAACTCAGGGCGCGAACGCGCTCTTCATCCTTCTTGGCGCCATCATGGTCTTCGCCATGCACGCCGGCTTTGCCTTTCTCGAACTCGGCACAGTCCGAAAGAAGAATCAGGTCAATGCACTGGTCAAGATCCTCGTCGACTTCTCGGTGTCGACGGTCGTGTACTTCCTCGTCGGCTACGGGGTGGCCTACGGCACGCATTTCTTCGTCGGCGCGGAAGCCCTGTCCGCGAAGAGCGGCTTCGAACTGGTGCGGTTCTTCTTCCTGCTGACGTTTGCAGCGGCGATCCCCGCGATCATCTCGGGCGGGATCGCCGAGCGCGCAAAGTTCTGGCCGCAGCTCGTCGCGACGGCGGTGATCGTCGGGTTCGTTTACCCGTTCTACGAGGGCATTGCCTGGAACAAGGCCTTCGGCATCCAGGCGTGGATCGCCTCGGTCACCGGCAGCGAGTTCCACGATTTCGCAGGTTCGGTCGTGGTGCACGCCGTGGGTGGCTGGCTGGCCTTTCCAGCGGTGCTGCTCCTCGGCGCGCGCCGCAATCGCTATCGCGGCGATGGCTCGCTGAGCGCGCATCCGCCGTCGAACATTCCCTTCCTCGCGCTGGGTGCGTGGGTGCTGTGCGTCGGTTGGTTCGGCTTCAACGTGATGAGCGCGCAGACGATCGACAAGATCTCCGGCCTCGTCGCAGTGAACTCGCTGATGGCGATGGTGGGCGGCACGCTTGTCGCTCTCGCGCTCGGCAAGAACGATCCGGGTTTCGTCTACAACGGGCCGCTGGCGGGGCTGGTCGCCATCTGCGCCGGCTCCGACCTGATGCATCCCCTGGGCGCGCTGGTGGTTGGCGGCGTGGCTGGCGCGATCTTCGTGGTGATGTTCACCCTGACGCAGAACAAGTGGAAGATCGACGACGTGCTCGGCGTGTGGCCACTGCATGGCCTGTGCGGCACCTGGGGTGGCCTCGCCGCCGGCATCTTCGGCAGCAAGGCGCTGGGCGGGATCGGCGGTGTCAGCCTGATCGCCCAGTTGATCGGCGTCGCGATCGGCGTCGTCTGGGCGGCCGTGGCGGGCGTGGCTGTCTACGGCGCGCTCAAGGCCACCGTGGGCATCCGCCTCACCCAGGAAGAAGAGTACGACGGCGCGGACATCTCCATCCACCGCATCTCGGCGACGCCCGAGCGCGAGGCGGCCTGGTAGGGCCTCAGAAGTCCACCAGGCTCACGCCCACCATGAAGACCGTGCGCTTCTTGTTGTAGTCGATCAGCGTGTCGCCGTAGCCGTAGAACAGTTGCGTGTGGAAGCGCAGGTTGCTGCGCGCCGGGTCGCCGATCGCCTTCAGCCATTCGAGGCGGATCGAGCCCTTGCCGCTCGGGCGCAGGTTGTTGCGCACCGTGACGCCGAACTGGTTGTTGCGATCGAAGTTCCAGATGCCCTTGACTTCGGCGCGCCCGATGTAGTCCTCGATGTCCGGGTTGTCGTCCTTGGCCGGATCGATGTGCACCGAGCCGTCTTCGGAGATGCGCTTCCAGACGCGTCCCGTGATGATGTAGCGGTCGTCCAGATCGGCGCCGGCCATCAGGTAGATGCGGTTCCAGCTCCGCGACAGCGGCAGGTCCTGGCCGTTCGACTGGTGGTTCAGGCCGAGGCCGGTGTAGCGCACCCGCCAGCCGCCGGGCAGCTTGTAGTCGGTCGGGTAGGAGTACATGAACTCCGGCTCGTGATCGGTGGTGCGGAACGGACGGGAGAGCTCTCCGTTGAACACCTGCCAGGTCGACTGCTGCGTGTAGCCGAACCACAGCGCATCGCGCTTGTTCGGGTCGTCGCCGGTCAGCAGCCCTTGCGCGAGCTTGGTGCGCAGCGAAAGACCGATGCGCATGTCCTGCGCCTGGTAAGGCCGATCCACGCCATTGCGGCCCGGCGCCGGGGAGGTCGGGGTCTCCGGGTCTTGTGCCGCCACGCCGAGGGACACGTTGAGCGGACGGTACCCGCGGAAGCCGAAGGTGCCGCAGTCGGTGCCGGCTTCCAGTTCCCAGAATCGAGACAGCGAGCTGTATTGCCTGTCGCGGCAGCCGTCGGTGGTTGCGACCGAGACGATGCGTGTGGCAGGCACGCTGGCGTCCACCGGCGTTGGCGGCGGTGTTTCGGCGAGCACGGCCGGCGCCGGAGGCACCGCCGCGGCGGGCAGCGTCTGCTGCTGGGCCCAGCGGTCGAAGCACGCCAGGCGCGCTTCTTTGTTGCCGGTCAGCTGCTGGCACTCCTGCCAGGTGAGTTGCGCATCGGCGAGCGGGCTGCGCGGCCTGTCCACGGCTTGCGCCTGCACCGAGGTCGCGCCGAGCCCCCCGATGAGCGTCACGAAAGAGAGGATGCGAATATCCACCTTCATCGTCATTTCCCGGTGTTGTCGTTGATCTTGGTCAGCACGAAGGGGTGCGTGCTTTCGTCCGCGGCGTTGCGCCAGATTCCCTTGAATTCCTTGCCGCAGGAGGCGGCCTGGAGTTGTCCCAGCCAGACGCCGCTGATCGAGCGACCATCCATCGATTCGTCGAGGCTCAGATCGCCGTCCTCGTCGACATCGCCTGCAAGCTGGGCGGTGCTCGAAGGCGCGTCGCCCCCGCTGCGCGTGATCGTGCCGCGCACGCCGGCGTAGTCGGGGTGTTTCGCAAGCTGCACCTTGGCAACGCCGGGCAGCCCTTCGAAGCGCGCCTCCCATGTGCCGAAGAGCGCTTCGAGCGGCATGTCCGAAGCGGTCGCCGGGCAGCCGGTCGCGGGAGCGGCAGGCGATGTGCCTTGCGCCGATGCGTTGCCGCCCATGAGCAGGCATGCCGCGGCCAGGCAGGCGAGCAGGGCGCCTCTCATGGCGCCGATGCCGCGGCGGCCGCAGCTGCGTTGTCCTTGACCTTCCGGGCGAACTCGGCGCGCAGGGCCTTGAGCTTTTCGCGCGGGTCCTCGCGGACCGTGTTCTTGTCGAGCGCCATCTCGGCGATGAAGCGGCTTGGTTGCGCGGCCACCATCTCGCGGCCTTGCTTGCGGCGCTTGGTCCAGCTCACCGCCAGGCTGCGCTGCGCGCGCGTGATGCCCACATACATGAGCCGCCGTTCTTCCTGCAGCCGTTCCAGCGTGCTTTCGCTGACCTTCTCCTGCCGGCCGTTGTCGTCGTCGAGCTTGAAGGGCAGCAGGCCTTCGTTCACGCCGATCAGCATCACGTGCGGCCACTCCAGGCCCTTGGAGGCATGCAGGGTGGAGAGCGTGACCACGTTCTGCTCCTGCTCGCGCTCGCTGATGGTGGAGAGCAGCGAGATCGTCTGCGCCACTTCGAGCAGGCTCTTGCGCTCGCTCTCCATCGTTGCACCGGAGGCGTCGTCGATCTGGCCACCGCAGCGCTGCGACATCCAGTCGCAGAACTCGAGCACGTTGGTCCAGCGGCTGGCCGCGGCCTGCTCGCTGTCCTCGCCGTCGTAGAGGTGCTTCTCGTACTCGATTTCCTTGAGCCACTCGGCGAGGAACGCACGCGAGTCCTCGGCGCCCGTGGTGCGGCGCGCCCGGTATTCGAGGTCGTTGATGTAGCGGCCGAATTCATGCAGGCCATCGAGCGCGCGCTTGGGCATCACGCTGGGCAGCGAGGGGCTGAACAGCGCCTCGAACAGGCTGAGCTTGTACTGGCTCGCAAACGTACCGAGGCTCGCGAGCGTGGTGTGTCCGATGCCGCGCTTGGGCGTGGTCACCGCGCGCAGGAAGGCCGGGTCGTCGTCGTTGTTGACCCAGAGCCGGAACCAGCCGCAGAGATCCTTGATTTCCGCGCGGTCGAAGAAGCTCTGTCCGCCGGAGACCTTGTATGGGATCTGCGCCTTGCGCAGCGCCTGCTCGAACACCCGGGCCTGGTGGTTCGCGCGATAGAGGATCGCGAAGTCGCGAAACTCCCGGAACTGCTGGCCCTGCGAGCTCGCGTCGCCGGCGCGCAGGCTCTGGATGCGCGCCACCGCGCGTTCCGCCTCGTGCTGCTCGTTGTCCGCGTCGACGACGCGCACCGGCTCCCCCTCGCCGAGCTCGCTGAACAGCGTCTTCGGGAACAGCTTGGGATTCGGCCCGATCACGTTGTTCGCCGCGCGAAGGATCGCGCTCGTGCTCCGGTAGTTCTGCTCGAGCTTGATGACCTTGAGGTTGGGGTAGTCGACCGGGAGCTTCTTGAGGTTGTCGAGCGTCGCGCCGCGCCAGCCGTAGATCGATTGGTCGTCGTCGCCCACCGCAGTGAAGCGGCCGCGTTCACCCGCCAGCGCCTTGAGCACTTCGTATTGGGTGGCGTTGGTGTCCTGGTATTCGTCGACCAGGATGTGGCCGAGTGCAGCCTGCCACTTGGCGCGCACTTCGTCGAAGTCCTTGAGCAACTTGAGCGGCATGCCGATCAGGTCGTCGAAATCCACGCTTTGATAGGCGACGAGGCGCTCCTCGTAGCGCGCCATGATGCGTGCGGTGATCCGCTCGTTGTCGTCGGCCGCCTGGGCCTCGGCCTGCGCGGCGTTCAGGCCCATGTTCTTCCACTTGCTGATTGTCCACTGCCAGATGCGTGCGGTCGCCAGGTCGCTGGTGCCACCGGCGTCCTTGAGGATCTTCGCCACGTCATCGGCGTCGAGGATGCTGAAGGCCGGCTTGAGGCCGAGCACCGCGCCGTCCTCGCGCATCATGCGCACGCCGAGCGCGTGGAAGGTGCAGACCACCACGTTCTTCGCATCGCGGCCGATCAGCCCCTTGGCACGCTCGCGCATTTCGGCGGCGGCCTTGTTGGTGAAGGTGATGGCGGCGATGCGCTTGGGCTCGAGGCCCGCCTGGATCAGCCGCGCGATCTTGTGCGTGATCACGCGCGTCTTGCCGGAACCCGCGCCTGCGAGCACGAGGCAGGGCCCGTGCATGTAGTTGACCGCTTCTTGCTGCGCGAAATTGAGACCGGAGGACATGGAAGGAGGGAACGGGGAGGCGCAAAGCGGGCAATGATACGGGTCGGCTCGAGGTCGACGGCGCCTTGATTTGTGCTAGACCCGCGCTGCTTTTTGCGTTAGTCGCCTGCTCCCCGCCCTGCGGCGCTACGCAGGGACAATCGCCGCGTGCTGCAGATATTTCTTGTCACCGTTCCCTTCTTCGCGTTGATTGCAGCCGGCTACGCCGCGGCGCGCGGCGGGGCGCTGCCGCTGGCGGCGATCCCGGGCCTGAATGTCTTCGTCCTGTACTTCGCGCTGCCGTGCATGCTGTTCCGGTTCGGTGCCGGCGCGCCGATCGCCCAGTTGCTCGATGCAGGCGTCGTGCTGATCTGGGGCTTCTGTGCGCTGATCGTGGTGGGTGCGGCCGTGGCCTTGAGCCGCAACCGGCGCATCGGCTGGAACGACGCGGCCTTCGGGGCGCTGGTGGCGGCCTTTCCCAACACCGGCTTCATGGGTGTCCCGCTACTGGTGGCGATCCTCGGCGCGCAAGCGGCGACGCCGACGATCATCACCATCGCATTCGACATGATCGTGACGTCATCGCTGTGCATCGCGCTGTCGCGTCTCGACGGGGCGGATGAGCACGGTGGCGCCAAGGCGGTGCGGCAGGCGCTGCGCGGCATCGCGCAGAACCCCATGCCGTGGTCGATCGTGCTGGGCGGTCTCGCCTCCGCGACCGGGCTGGTCCTGCCGGCCGCGGTGGACCGCACGATCACGATGCTCGCGGAGGCCGCCTCGCCGGTCGCGCTGTTCACCATCGGCGCGGTCCTTGCGCGTGCCTCGGTGCTGGCGCGGGAGCACCAGGCGAGCGCGGTCGTGGCCAAGGCCATGGGGAGCGCATCTGCGCCGCCGCCGCGGGCGCCCCTCCGGGACGTGCTCCCGGTGATCGCGATCAAGCTGGTGGTGCATCCTCTCCTGGTCTACGGCGCCGCGCGCGGTGCGATGGCGCTGGGCGTGACACTGGCGCCGTCGACGCTGGTCACGATCGTGCTCATCGCCGCGCTGCCGAGCGCGAGCAACGTATCGATGCTCGCCGAGCGATTCGGGGCTGACAACGCGCGCATCGCGCGGATCATCTTCTGGACCACCGTGGCGGCTTTCTTCAGCTTCCCGCTCGTCGCGGGCTGGCTGCATGCGGCGCCCTAGCTAGGGCGTCAGGACGCCGAGCTTGTACGGATCGGCATCGGAGAGCAGTTCGCACCGCGACATGTCGCGTCCCTGCGTTCCGTCACAGTAAAAGCTGTTGTAGACGCGGCCGAACAGCGTCGGCGTCGAGACGAACAGCACGCCCTGGTTGGCCTGCCAACGCTCCTTGGGCGCTGCGGCCTGGACGGTCACCGCGGCGCTGGCCTGTGCAGGTGTGGCGGCCGCGGCGGTGTCCGTCGGCGCCACTTCCGCAGGGGGGGCGATGAAATCCGACAGGGTCCGCACGCCATCGTCCCCGTTCCATCGGCTCACGAGATCGGCGGGGCGCGGCCGCCCCGCGACCGGAATGAGCAGCCCGTTCACCTGGAAGCCGCGGCCGAACCGGTGCTCCTTGCCGGCCAGGAATGCATAGGCGCAGGCCGCATGACACTGCCCCTTGACCTCGGTGTTGACGCCGTTGGCCCGGATGGCTTGGGCGAATTCGCTGGCCACCTCAGGCGTGCCCCCGAGCGAGTTCTCGAACACGACGGTCCGGATGTGGCCGGACGCGAGTTGCTCCTCGAAGGCCTTGATGGCGGTGCCGTCCAGCATGCCGCTGACCAGGAGCCGGCTGCCTTGCAGCTCCAGTTCCGCGGCGGGCGCAGCCGCGCACAGCAATGCGAGCGAAACACCCCAGAAGACTGCAAACGGCGATTTCACTGGTCCACCCTTGTCGGATCCGGCATGAATCCATCCTTTTCCGTAGCTTGAACAGCGCTTCGATGCGTCGTCAACCACTGTTTCAGAGTATTTCCTACGAGCCGGGCAACGCAATAGGGCGATAGTGCCAAATATTGCATATTGTTAATGCTTAGGTTTTCACAACCACTGCTAAAGTGGTTTCTCGAACCGGGAGAGTTGGCATGACGACATGGTTGCGAGGGGCTTTGTGGTTGGTCTGGCTCACCATGGCCGCCGTCTTGTGGCACATGGGGGCCTTGCGCACGGGCGCGGCGCTGGGCGCCGGGCTCTTGGGCACGCTGCTGCTCGTATGGCCGAGCACGGCGAGCCGAAGAAAGCGATCGAGCCTGCAGTACGTCGAAATGGGCAAGGACCCGGTCGGCCAGCTCTAAGCGCGAGCGCCGCCGCCTGACGGGCGGCGCAGCGCCTCAAATGCTGTGTGGATCCACGTCCACCAGCCACCGGATCACGCCCTTGCCCTCTGGCGTGCGCCTCAATTCGTGCAGCAAGGGCTGCCAGCCGGCAAGCACCCGCTGCAGCGCGGCGCGCGACGCGCTCTCCAGCAGCATCTGCGCCCGTTCCACGTTCGCCACGCGCTGAATCGCCAGCGGCACCGCCGGGTACCGCGTGACCTGTTCGGCGCCCGGCAGCGCATCCGCCGCGGCATTCGCGGCGCCCAGGAATGCCTGTGCAACTTCCTGCGTACGCGCATCGGCGCGCAGCAGCGCCTGGAAGGCGAAGGGCGGCATGCCGGCGGCAGCGCGGTCTTCGAGTTCGCCTTGCGCGAACGCGGGGTAGTCGTGCCGCTTCAGCGCGGCGAAGAGCGGATGCTGCGGATGATGGGTCTGGATCCACATTTCCGCCGTCGCCCCCTGCGCCGAGACATAGGCCGCGTCGCGGCCCGCGCGTCCTGCCGATTGCATGAGCAGGCTGAACAACCGCTCGGGTGCGCGGAAGTCGCCCGAGAACAGCGCCCCGTCGGGATTGATCGCGGCCACCAGCGTGATGCGCCTGAAGTCATGCCCCTTGGCGATCATCTGCGTGCCCACGAGCACATCGACTTCGCCGGCATGGACGGCGGCGAGCTGCGATTCGAGCGCGCCCTGCTTGCGGGTGCTGTCCGCGTCAATGCGGGCGATGCGCACTGCGCTGCCGTCCGGGCGCCGGACCGCGGCGAACAGCTCGCCCAGATGTTCTTCCAGCCGCTCGGTGCCGCGGCCCACGGGGGCGATGTCGAGGTTGCCGCATCCGGGGCAGGCGCGTGGCACGCGCTCGGTGAAGCCGCAGTGGTGGCAGCGCAGTGTCCGGTCGATCTTGTGGAACACGCGGTAGGCGCTGCAGTGCGGGCATTCGCTCTTCCAGCCGCAGTCGGCGCAGGCCAGCACCGGCGCGTAGCCGCGACGGTTCAGGAAAACCATGCTCTGCTCGCCGCGGGCGATGCGCTGCCCGATCGCATCGAGCAGCGCGGCCGAAAGTACCGTCTTCGGCGGCTGCAGGTTCATGTCCACCAGGCGCACTCTGGGCAGCGCACCGGTGCCGATCCGCAAGGGCATCGACAGCCGTACGTAGCGCCCGCCGGGATCGTCGCCCGCGGCCGGCCGGCTCTGGTGCCAGCTTTCGAGCGAGGGGGTGGCCGAGCCGAGGATCACCTTCGCGTTTTCGCGCCGGCCGCGCCAGACGGCCAGATCGCGCGCCGAGTAGCGGGCGCCTTCCTGCTGCTTGTAGCTGGGGTCGTGTTCCTCATCGACCACGATGAGCCGCAGCGACGGCATCGACGCAAACACCGCCATGCGCGTGCCGAGCACGATCCGCGCTGCGCCGCTGTGCGCCGCGAGCCAGCTCGCGAGACGCTGGGGATTCGTCATGCCGCTGTGCAGCGAAACCACCGAGTCCGCGCCGAAACGCTCCTTGAAGCGGGCTTCGAGCTGGGGCGTGAGGTTGATCTCCGGCACCATCACGAGCGCCTGGGCCTGCGGCTCCCGCTCCAGCAGCGCGGCGACCGCGCGCAAATAGACCTCCGTCTTGCCGCTGCCGGTGCTGCCGAAGAGCAGGAAAGGCCCGGCTTCGGCCTCGAATCGCGACAGCGCTTCGGTCTGCTCGGCGCTGAGCGTCACCGGGGAGGGCGACACGCCGCCTGGCGCGCCGCCGCTGCCCTTGCGCTTCAGCCGCCGCGCCAGCTGGACCGCGGAAAGATCGCGAAGCTGCGGTGGCAAGGCCGCCAGCGCAATCTCGCCGAGCGAGCGCTGGTAGTAGCGCGCCGCAAAGGCAACCAGATCGCGCCAGGCGTCGCCGAGCGGCGCAAGGGCGTCGAGGACGGCGCCGATCGGCTTGAGCTCCAACGTCGCCGGCCCGGTGTCTTCCCGATTCACCTCCCAGGCGACGCCGAGCACCTCCCGGCGTCCCAGCGGAACCCGCACCAGTGCCCCCGGCGTGACTGGCGCGCCACTGCTGTAGCTAAGGACATCCCCTAGTGCACTGTGCGCCGGTGTCTGAACTGCGACGTTGATTTGCCAGCTCAACGCCGTTCTCCGTATGACACGTTTGTTAAAGCGACTTTGAGCAAAACGGCCTAAGTTGTTGATTTGACAGTGCTTTGCACATCATCCAGAGTTTCTGTGGATAACTTTGTTGATATTGGGGTCCGACGCGCCGCGAGCCCTTGAAAATCAAGGCTCCCGCTGGAATGCCCGTAAAAAAAGCAAAGTTCAAAACCTATATAAATCAATGACTTAGCGGCGCTATCGCTTTAGGAGCGAGGCTTGGCGCGCTTCAGATGGTTTTGCGCACCGCAACAGCCGTTTTGTGCATAAGTCAGTCCCTCCTCACCCTTTTCCGCCCTTGACAAACTCCGGATCGACGATCTCGGTGTTTACAAGTCATAACAATACGGTCATGCACGAAGGGCGCGCGACTGTGCGTGCACGGCCGCAACCAGTGCGGCGACGTGCTCCGGCGGGGTGTACTGGCTGATGCCGTGGCCGAGGTTGAAGATGTGCGTCGGGCCGTCCGTTTGGGTGTCGGTGTGCGGCTTGCCGAAGCTTTGCAGCACCTTTGCAACTTCCGTTTCGATCTGCGCTGGCGGCGCGAACAACACGTTCGGATCGATGTTCCCCTGCAGCGCCTTGCCGCCGTCGCCTTCGCCGACGAGGGCACGCGCGCGAGCCAGGTTCACGGTCCAGTCGAGTCCCAGCACTTCGCAGTCGAGTGCGCGCATGTCCTGCAGCCAGAGCCCGCCGCCCTTGGTGAACACGATGCGCGGGACCGGTTGGCCGTCAGCACCGTCCCGACGCAACTGAGCGAGCACGCGTGCGGTGTAGGCGAGACTGAATTCCTGGAACGCGCCATCGGCCAGGACACCGCCCCAACTGTCGAACACCATCACCGCCTGCGCGCCTGCCGCGATCTGGGCGTTGAGGTAGGCGGCGACGGCGTCCGCGTTCACGCCGAGCAGGCGATGCATCAGGTCCGGGCGGCTGTACATCAGCGTCTTGACCAGCCGGTAGTCGCTGGAGCCCGCCCCCTCGACCATGTAGCAGGCGAGCGTCCACGGGCTGCCCGAAAAGCCGATCAGCGGCACGCGGCCGGCGAGCGCCTTGCGAATCGAGGCGACGGCGTCGAAGACGTAGCGCAGCCGCTCCATGTCCGGTACGGCAAGCGCGGAAATCGCCGCTTCGTCGCGCACCGGGCGAGCGAAGCGCGGGCCCTCGCCGGCTTCGAAAGAAAGGCCGAGGCCCATCGCGTCCGGCACGGTCAGGATGTCGGAGAAAAGGATTGCCGCGTCCAGCGGATAGCGCGCGAGCGGCTGAAGCGTGACCTCGGTCGCGTAGTCGACGTTGGTGGCCAGCCCCATGAAGCTGCCCGCCTTCGCGCGCGTTGCCACGTATTCGGGCAGGTAGCGCCCCGCCTGCCGCATCAGCCAGACGGGCGTGTGGTCGGTGGCCTGACGCCAGCAGGCGCGCAGGAAGGTGTCGTTCTTCAGGGGGGCGAATGGCATCCCGCGATTGTCGCAGGCGGGGCGGCCGTTCCCGCTATTCCCCGCGCTGGAACGACTCCCGATTCACAGGGCCGACCAACTGGATGAATTGAATTCATCGCGCAATGGAAGGAGCGGACGACCTTGCTTTCAATGCGATTTGCAAAAAAGTGTCGATCCCATGGCGTCTCGAATTTCTCTCCCGGAGGTCTGAATTTCTTGATTTGAAATAGAAGTAAATTGAAATTGGAGTGCGAATTGGTGGGCGCAAAAACAGGCTTCGCCTTCCTGAGGTCTGCGCTCTGAGCCTTGCGTGGCGCGGCGGTTTCGAGCGAGGTATGCGCCGTGATATTTGTCACGATTCTCCTGCGACCCGGGTGCGCAATTTGATTTTGAGATTGTTCTTATATCCCTCGAATATCGTCATCAATAGACTGACGGCTGAATAAATTTCCATTGCAAGTCAATCTCCAATCAGCGGGTTGATTTGCCACTATTTGGCTGGTTGTTGATCGATATCAAGGAAGATTTGTGAATAGGATTTTCAAGACTGTCTGGTGCGAAGAGACGGGCACTTTCGTAGCGACTTCGGAGACGAGCAAGGCCAGGGGCAAGAAGTCGTCGTCGGCGCGCGCCGGCGCGGCGGGCCTGATTGCCGGGGTGCTGCTTTCGCTGGGCGGCGCGGCGCAGGCGGTGGACTACAGCATTGAGAACCTCAAGATCCTCGACGGCGTGGGGGCGGATGCCAGCGCGACGGGCCCCGGTTCGATCGCCATGGGCGTCAAGGCCACTGCGCAAGGTGCCACCGGGGGCGACTACTCGGCCATTGCCATCGGTGCCAACACCACGGCCAGCGGACAAGCCGCGCTGGCCATGGGTGAGGGTGCCACCGCAACCGGCAACCGCACCATCTCCGTCGGCAACTCCTCGACGGCCACCGGCAACAACGTGACGGCCTTCGGCGCCGATTCCAAGGCCCTGTTCGATGGCGCCGCCTCGTTCGGCGCGAGCGCCCAGACGGCTGGCGCCGCGAACACGGCGATCGGTTTCAACAGCCAGGTGGGTACCGCCGCCGCGCCTGTGGGCGCATGGACATTGCAAGCCTCTAAAGAAGGCACGGCTCGAACCGACGGTCTGGGCCTGAACATCACCAATGGCATGCCTTCCGTGGCGGGCGCCGCCCTCGGTGAGAACTCGTTGGTCACCGCGTCGGGCGGCGTCGCGCTCGGCGGGCGTTCGACTGTTTCGGGCATTGGCGGGCTGGCGGTGGGCAGCTACAGCACCGCTGCCGGCCGCAACAGCATGGCCGTGGGCTCGGCGGCCTATTCCAGCGGATTGCAGTCGATGGCGATCGGCTCGTATTCGGCGGCCACGATGCGGGGCGCCACTGCGATCGGCGCCAGCGCCACAGCCAAGGGTGAGGACGCCACCGCGATCGGAAGTTCGGCCGTGGCCAGTGGTCGACGTTCGATTGCGCTGGGCGCGGCCATGGGCGCCCAGTGGGGATCCAACCAAGACATGTTGCAGAACACCACCTCCAATGCGAAGGCCACCGGCGATGATTCGATCGCGATCGGCACCAACGCTTCAGCCATCGGAGACAGATCGTTGTCGTTGGGCATGTACTCCAGCGCAACCAATGACAAAAGTGTCGCGATCGGCTCCTTTTCCAAGGCGCAGGCGGACTTGACGATTCCAGCCTACAACCCAAGCGATGCCGCAATCGCTGGCGCGACCCCGGACGCCGAATTCTCCGTGGGCGACACCGCCAAGGAGCGCCGCGTCACCAATGTGGCGGCGGGTGCATCGAATACCGATGCGGTCAACGTAAGCCAGATCAAGGCGACCGACGCAAACGTCGCGGCCAACAAGACCAACATCGCGACCAACACCACGAACCTCGCCAACCTTGGCAGCAAGACCGCAACGGCGCTGGGCGGCGGCACCGCCTTCGATCCCGCCACCGGGTCGCTGAACGGGACGAGCTTCGCCCTGACCAAGGCCAATGCGATCAACGGCACGACGGGTGCGGCCACGAACGTGGGGGCGGGCTTCGACACCGTCGATGCGGCGCTGGGCAACGTGAGCGACTCCGTCACTGGCATCTCGGACCGACTCAGTGCCGGCACGGTCGGCCTGCTGCAGCAGGCGGCAGCAGGCGCCGATCTCACGGTGGGCAAGGGCACCAACGGTGCGGCCGTGGACTTCGCCGCCTCGGGCGGGGCGACCCGCAGGCTGAAGAACGTCTCCGACGGCGTCGCCAACAACGATGCAGTCAACGTGAAGCAGTTGAATGCCACCGACCTGAAGGCAACGACCAACGCCACGAACCTCGGCAACCTTGGCAGCAAGACCGCAACGGCGCTGGGCGGCGGCACCGCCTTCGACCCCGCCACCGGTTCGCTGAACGGGACGAGCTTCGCGCTGACCAAGGCCAATGCGATCAACGGCACGACGGGTGCGGCCACGAACGTGGGGGCGGGCTTCGACACCGTCGATGCGGCGCTGGGCAACCTGGACGGCCGGATCAGTGCCGGCACGGTGGGCCTGGTGCAACAGGCGGCAGCAGGCGCCGATCTCACGGTGGGCAAGGGCACCAACGGTGCGGCCGTGGACTTCGCCGCCTCGGGCGGTGCGACCCGCACGCTGAAGAACGTGACGGCGGGTGTGGCCAATACCGACGCGGTCAACGTGGCACAGCTGAAGGCGACGGGTCTCGTCGACAACGGCGGCAACACGGTCAGCGCGGTGACCTTCAACGGTCCGAGCGGCGAAGCCAATGCAGCGGGTCAGAAGATCATCAACGTGGCGGCCGGTACGGCCCTCACCGATGCGGTCAACATGGCGCAGCTGAAGGCGACCGGCCTCGTCGACAACGGTGGCAACACCGTCAATGCGGTGACCTTCAATGGTCCGAGCGGTGAAGCCAACGTGTCGGGCAAGAAGATCATCAACGTGGCGGCCGGCACGGCCGCCATGGACGCGGTCAACGTGGCTCAGCTGAGCACGGCCAACCAGTCCGTGGCGACGGCCATCGGTGGCGGCACCGCCTTCGACCCGGTCTCCGGTTCGCTGAGCGGGACGAGCTTCGCCCTGGCGAAGGCCAATGCGATCAACGGCACGACGGGTGCAGCCACGAACGTGGGTGCGGGCTTCGACAAGGTCGATACGGCGCTGGGTAACCTGGATGGCCGGATCAGTGCCGGTACGGTGGGCCTGGTGCAGCAGGCGGCAGCCGGCGCCGACCTGACGGTGGGCAAGGGCACCGACGGTGCGGCTGTGGACTTCGCTACCGTGGGCGGTGCGACCCGCACGCTGAAGAACGTCACGGCGGGTGTGGCCAACACCGACGCGGTCAACGTGGCACAGCTGAAGTCGATCGGCCTGGTGGATACCGGCGGCAACACCGTCAATGCGGTGACCTTCAACGGTCCGAGCGGCGAAGCCAACGTGGCCGGCAAGAAGATCATCAACGTTGCGGCAGGCACGGACAACACCGACGCGGTGAACGTGGCACAGCTGAAGGCGACGGGTCTGGTCGATACCGGCGGCAACACGGTCAACGCGGTGACCTTCAACGGCCCGAGTGGCGAAGCCAACGTGGCGGGCCAGAAGATCATCAACGTGGCGGCCGGTACGGCCAATACCGATGCGGTCAACGTGGCGCAGCTGAAGGCAACCGGGCTGGTCGATACCAGCGGCAACACGGTCAGCGCGGTGACCTTCAACGGCCCGAGCGGCGAAGCCAATGCGGCGGGCCAGAAGATCATCAACGTGGCGGCCGGCACGGCCAACACCGACGCGGTGAACGTGGCTCAGTTGAAGGCGACGGGTCTGGTTGATGCCGGTGGCAACACGGTCAACGCGGTGACCTTCAACGGGCCCAGCGGCGAAGCCAACATGGCGGGCCAGAAGATCATCAACGTGGCGAATGGCACTGCCAACACGGACGCGGTCAACGTGAGCCAGCTGAACACGGCCAACCAGTCCGTGGCGACGGCCATCGGTGGCGGCACGACTTTCGACCCGGTCACCGGCACCTTGAGCGGGACGAGCTTCGCCCTGGCCAAGTCCAACGCGATCAACGGCACGAGCGGTGCGGCCACCAGCGTGGGCGCAGGCTTCGACAAGGTCGATGCGGCGCTGGGCAACCTCGACAGCCGGATCGTTGGGGGTACGGTGGGTCTGGTGCAGCAAGCGGCAGCAGGCGCCGACCTCACGGTGGGCAAGGGCACCGACGGTGCGGCCGTGGACTTCGCCGCCTCGGGCGGTGCAACCCGCACGCTGAAGAACGTCTCCGACGGCGTCGCCAACAACGATGCAGTCAACGTGAAGCAGCTGAAGTCTATCGGCCTCGTGGACAACGGCGGCAACACGGTCAACGCGGTGACCTTCAACGGTCCGAGCGGTGAAGCCAACGTGGCAGGCAAGAAGATCATCAACGTGGCGGACGGTGCTGTGGACAGCGATGCGGTCAACATGGGCCAACTCAGGACCACGGTGAGCAGTTCGGTGGCCAACGCGGTGATGTACGACGATGCCAGTCACAGCGTCCTCACGTTGGGTGGCGCAGGTGCTTCGGCGACCGTCCGGCTGAAAAACGTTGCCGATGGCACCGACGACAACGATGCCGTCAACGTCCGCCAGCTCAGGTCGAGCGGTCTCGTTGATCCGGGTGGCAACTTGCGGGACGCGGTGGCGTACGACGCGGGCTCCAGCCGGGGTGTGATCACTTTCGGTGGCGGTACGGACGGCACCTTGCTGGCGAATGTGCGCGATGGTCGGATCGGTACCGACAGCCGAGAAGCGGTCAACGGCGGCCAGATCGCTTCGCTGCAAGCCAAGCTTGATAGCCGGATCGACGGCATCGATGGGCGCGTCGCGAACATCGAGGCCAACGGTGTGGGTGGAGGGACTCCGGCTTTCGTCGACGGCAACGCCAACGGCAAGAGCGCAACCAAGGCCGATGCCGGAGACACGGCGGGTGTCGCGGTGGGCTACAACTCCAAGGCGACGGGTGACAACGCCTCGGTGGTGGGCCAGAACGCCGCGGCGCTGGGCAGCTACGGCACGGCCATCGGCAACGACAGCTATGCCGCCGGCCCCAACGACACCGCGCTGGGCGGCAATGCCAAGGTGTTCGCCGACGGCAGCGTGGCTGTGGGTGCCAACGCCTCGGTGACTTCAGCTACCGCGACGAATGCGGTGGCGGTCGGTGCCGACACGCAGGTGAGCGCGGCCTCTGCGACGGCCATTGGCCAGGGCGCCAAGGTGACGGCCTCGGCAAACGGTGCGGTGGCCCTGGGCCAGGGCTCGGTGGCCGATCGTGCCAACACGGTGTCGGTGGGCTCGGCGGGCAACGAACGCGCCATTGCCAACGTTGCGGCCGGCACCGCGCCGACCGATGCGGTCAACGTCCAGCAGTTGCAGGATTCGCAGCAGCAGTCGACCGCCTATACCGACATGCGGGTCAACCAGGTGCAGTCGGAACTGGCGGGCGCGCGCCGCGATTCGAACGCGGCGGCCGCTTCGGCGATGGCCGTGGCCAACCTGCCGCAGTCGATCATTCCGGGCAAGGGAATGGCCTCCGCGGCGGTGAGCAACATGGACGGCGAATCGGCGGTCGCCGTGGGCGTCTCCAAGGCGTCGGAAGACGGTCGTTGGGTGACCAAACTGTCCGCCACGGTCAACACGCGCGGCAAGGCGGGCGTCGGCGCGGGCATCGGCTTCCACTGGTAAGCCATCGCCCGGGCGGATGGCCGCTCGAATGAAAAAGGAGGGTTGCGATTTGTCGCAACCCTCCTTTTTTCTTGGCCGGTGTCGCGTCAGCTCTTGTACTTGATCGCGCAGCCGTAAGGGCGCGTGGCTGCGGCGCTGATGGGCTTGCCGCCGAAGGCTTCGCCGAGCGCCTGGCTCACGTAGTTGGTGGCGGTCTTGATGTCCTCGGCCCGGGCCGAGGGGATGCTGTCGATGCCGCCGGCATACACCAGCGTGCCCTTGGGATCGACGATGAAGATGTGCGGCGTGGTGCGGGCGCCGTAGGCGCGCCCGATCACGCCGTCCTCGTCCATCAGCAGCGCAGTCGGCGCGCCGGACTGCTCCTTCATCCAGGCGTCGAGCGCCGCCGGCTTCAGGTAGTCGCTGGCGGCGCGCTCGGTCGAATTGATGGCGAGCCAGACCACGCCCTTGTCGGTGGCGGCCTTCTGCGTCGCCGGCATGTTGCCGCTGCCGTAGTGCTTGCGCACGAACGGACAGCCGGGATTCGTCCATTCGAGGACGACGTACTTGCCGGCGAAATCAGAAAGGCGATGCTGCTTGCCGGCGGTGTCCACGGCGATGAAATCGGGCGCCGGCTGGCCGACGGCGGGGGCGGCCAAGGCCTGTGCATTCATGAGGAAGGTGGCACCGAGGGCGACTGCGGCGGCCATCACGGCGCGGCGGGAGGCGCGGCTCAGTGCAGCCCTGGCCTGGCGTGCGGCGCGATACGAGCGGGAATCCACAGATGACGATGACGACATGGTCAGCTTGACCTCCAATCGATAAAACTCAACAACCACGACAGCTTAGAACGGATTCTTCATGTGATTGTGACAACCCGTACCGGTTCATGGTCTCACAGCCTGGCGAGCGCCGCGCGCACCTCCTCGGTGCTGAGGATTTCCGTCAGGACCACCGGCGCCTTGCCCGGCGCGTGCAGCACATACACCGGCACGCCGCTGCGTCCGAGCGCGGTCAGCGCGGCGGTGATGGCCGGGTCCCGCCGCGTCCAGTCCGCGCGCAGCATGGCGACGTTCCGGGCATCGAAATCGGCGAGGACGTCGGGGTTGGACAGCGTGGCGCGCTTGTTGTACTGGCAGGTGACGCACCATGCGGCGGTGAAGTCGACGAACACCGGCCGGCCGGCAGCCCGGAGTTCGGCGGCCTTCGCCTCCGACCAGGGCTGCCAGCGATCGCCCGCCGAAGCGGCGGCAGCCGGTTCGGCGACTCGCACGACATTGCCACCGATGGCCGCTGCGAGTGCGGCGGTCGCGGCGATCGCGATGCTGGCCACCACGATCCGGGTGCGGCCGCGCAGGGTGAATGCCCAGACGACCGCCGCGAGGCAGACCAGCAGGCCGAGCAGCGCGCCCGCGCCATCGATGCCGCTTTGCTGGCCCAGCACCCAGACCAGCCATGCGACCGTGGCGAACATCGGAAACGCGAGCAGGCGGCGCAAGGTCTGCATCCAGGCGCCCGGCTTCGGCAGCAGGCGCGCGACGGCCGGAACGAAGCCCGCCAGCAGATACGGCAGCGCCAGACCGAGCCCGAGCGCGGCAAACATCAGCAGCGCTTCGGTCGACGGCAGTCCGATCGCGAAACCGAGCGACGCGCCCATGAATGGCGCGGTGCACGGCGAGGCGATCATCACCGCGAGCACGCCGGAGAGAAAGTCGTTGACCACCGGGTGTCGGACCTGCGCCGCGGCGAGCGACCTCGGCGCGACGTTGGCGAACTCGAAAAGTCCCGCGAGATTGAGCCCGATCAGCGTGAACAGCGCCGCAAGCGCAGCCACGACCGCCGGCGACTGCAGTTGAAACCCCCAGCCGAGCTGGGTGCCGGCGGCGCGGAGCCCCAGCATCGCGCCGCCGAGCGCCAGGCAGGACAGGATCACGCCGGCGGTGTAGGCGATGGCAGCAAGACGATGCCTGCGGCGATCCTCCGCGTGCCGCGTGAAGTTCAGAACCTTGATCGCCAGCACCGGGAACACGCACGGCATGAGGTTGAGGAGCAGGCCGCCGATCAGCGCGCCCAGCAGCGCGGCGACGAGCGTGCCCGACGGGCGCGGGGACGATGGGAGCGTGGCGTTGGCTTCGAGCGCGGCTTGCAGTGCCGGGGAGACCTGGGCCTTGGCGGCCGTCGTGGGCCATGTGCCGCTCACCGGTGCCTCGGCCCGCCATGCCATCGGCTGGCCCGGTTGCCGGTCGGCATCGGCCAACGCGACGACGACCGGCATCGCGCTCGGGCTGGCGCTGCGCTGTTCCGCGAGCGGGACGGTCGCGGTCCAGGCGTCGCCTTGCCACGACTGGGTCCAGTCCTTGCCGAGGACCGCGGCGGTGTGGATGACTTCGCCGGTCTCCGGGAAAAATTCGAGCGTCTTCCCGCGCGCCGACGCCGGCAGGCCTTCGAGGCGGACCTGGAGCTTGTTGCCGTCGATCCTGACTTCGCCGGGCTTGTCGAGCGCGACCGGCTGAGCGGCCCATGCGGCCTCGAATTCGCTCCTGTGCAGCGCGGTCGAGCCGTGCAGCGGCACCTTGAGCTGGAACTCGCCCTCTTCGGGAATGCACTCCTTGCGGCAGACCAGCCAGGAGGCCTTGAGCCTGACGTCGAGTTCCTGCGCGCCGGTGAGCGACACAGGCGGCTTGAAATCCGGCCCCACCGTGAGCGGCACCGGCAGCAGCACCGTGTCTTCGTAGCCGTAGTTGGCGAGATTGCCGATCGGGATCTTCCGCGGCACAGGCCAGGCGATGTCGCCTGTCGACACGCCGGTCGGGAGCGTCCACGCCAGCTCGGTCGGCAGGCCGGAATCGCCGGCGTTCTTCCAATAGGTGTGCCACTCGGGCTGGTGGGTGATCTGCAACCCGACCCAGGCGGGCGTGCCGGGCGAGATGCCGTCGGGCGCATGCGCGATGAGCTCGGCGCGCACATGCGGCGTGGTCACGACCGCACCGACGCGCGGGGAGAGTTGTGCCGCGGCCGGCAGCGAGGCCGCGGTGGCGAGGGCGGCGAGCCAGAGGCCCGCGAGGCGTCGACGAATCAGGATGGCCATGCGGTCAGTCGGAGCGGGCGCTTCGGTCGAAGTTCCGGGGTCGCTTCACGGCGCCCATCCGAGCACGACGCGGCGGCTGTTGGCGCTTTTCTTCTCGATCTTGGTCACGATGACCGCGCCGATCTCGCTTGTGTTGGCCACGTGCGTACCGCCGCAGGGCTGGAAGTCGATCTGCTCCGCCTCGCCGATGCGGATCGTGCGGACGGTGCCGGTGCCACGCGGCGGCTGCACGCTCATGCTCTTCACGAGGGCGGGATTGGCATCGAGCTCGGCATCGGTGATCGCGCCGACGGTGAGCGGATGCCCGGCCGCGACCAGCCGCGCGAGACCGGCGGTGAGCGCCTCCTTGTCGAGCGGCTCGGTCATGTGGAAGTCCAGCCGTGCGTACTCGGGCGTGATCGAGCATCCGTTGACCGGCTGCGGTACCAGGTGGCACAGGAGGTGCGTGGCGGTGTGGAAGCGCATCAGCCGGTGCCGGCGTTCCCAGTCGATGCGCACCTTCACGCCGTCGCCGGGCTTCAGCGCATCCAGCAGCGCGTCCTGGCCGGGGGCGGGGACATGGACGATTTCCTGGATTGCCTTGCCTTCGGCGTCCTTGGCCTTTCGGGTATCGGCGATCGCGATCTCCCGGCCATCGGCCAGCACCAGCCAGCCGCTGTCGCCTGCCTGGCCGCCGCCCTGCGGATAGAACACGGTGCGGTCGAGCACGATGCCGCCTTCTTCGATGCGGAGGATGGAGGCTTCGCAGTCGCGCAGGTACGCGTCGGAGCGGAACAGTTCGTCGGTCATCGCGTGATGGTAGCGGCCGCGTCATGCCCGGGTGGCTCCCACGCCCGAAAGCGCCCGTCGCCGACACTCGGAGGCGACACCGATTGCACGATACAAACGGATGCCATTTCGTGGCGATCCAGATGCCGACGACGTCGGCAACGCGGTGTGGCGCGTCGCCCGCAAGTGAACCCGGGGCACTAAGATCGCCCGCATGAACGCCCCTGCCAGCCGCTTCTGGTCCCGACTCACCACGCGCGACTTTGCAGCGCTCGACCCGGCGACGACCGTCGCGGTGTTGCCGCTCGGCGCGACCGAGCAGCATGGCCCGCACCTGCCGCTCGGCGTGGATTCGACGCTGGCGGACGGCATCATCGCGGCGGCGCTGCCGTTGCTGCCGGCCGATCTTCCGGTGCTTTTCCTGCCGACCCAGCAGATCGGGCTCAGCCCCGAGCATGCGCGCTTCCCGGGCACGCTGACGCTGTCGTCCGAGACGCTGATCCGGCTCTGGAGCGAGATCGGCGCCAGCGTGGCGCGCACGGGCATCCGGAAGCTGGTGCTGTTCAACGCGCACGGCGGGCATGTCGGCGCGATGGACATCGTGGCGCGCGAACTGCGCGTGGCGCATGACCTGATCGTCTACAGCGTCAGCTGGTTCAACCTGCCGCTCGGCGACGCGGGCGCGCAGTTCAGCGCGGATGAACACCGCTTCGGCGTCCATGCGGGCGACATGGAAACGTCAATGATGCTGGCTCTCGCGCCTGGCGACGTCGCCATGGAGGCCGCCCGCGATTTCGACTCGACCTCTCGCGACCGCGCGCGCGACTACGCGATCCTCGGCAACGGCAAGAGCGCCAAGCTGGGCTGGGCGATGGAGGACTACAACCCCGCCGGCGCCGCGGGCAACGCCGCGGCAGCCACGGCCGGGAAAGGCCGCGCGCTGGTGGATGCGGCGGCGAAGCAACTCGCGTTGCTGCTTGCCGAAGTCTCGCGCCTGCCGCTCGGGATGATCGGCAACGCGCCCAATCCCTGAGCCATCAGCCCGGCACTGCGCCGGTCGGCACGGTGTCGCCGATCTTGATCGAGCCGTCGGGTCTTTCGCAGGTTCCGATCAGCAGGCCGCTCGCGATGGCGTGCGCTTTCAAGGCATCGAGCAATTCGTCGCGGCCCGGGCTCGCCGAGAACGCATGCGGCGCACCGAGCGCGAAGATCTGGAACGCATAGCGGTGCACGCCGTGGCCCGGCGGCGGATCGGGTGGCAGCCAGGCGGTTCGGAGGTAGGAGTTGCGGCCCGTGTGGACGCCGTTTTCATCGTCTTCGTCCGACAACGCGCCGTCGGCCAGTCCGCCGTCGGCGGCGGGTAGATCCACCGCGATCGCATGGACCAGGGGATGCGGCGTGGGCGAGTCCGCGTCTTCCACCAGCAGCACCAGCGAGACCGCGCCGGGCGGAATGCCGATCCAGTGCAGCGGCGGCGAGTGTCCTTCGCCATCCGCGGTGTAGCGCGCGGGCAGCGGCGCGTGATCGGCGAATGCCAGGCTGGAGATCTGGATCGATGCCATGCCCTGGCGCAGGCCGATGGTGTTGAAGGCGATCTTGTCGAGCCCCGCACGCACTTCGTGCAATGCGTGGCCGATCGCATCCGGGAGTTTTTCCAGCATGCTGTTTTTATATAGCGGCGGCGGCTGCACGGGTGTAGGAGCGATTCACAGGGGCTCCGCTATCATCAAAACCGCATCGTTCCGCGGCGGCATGCGCCGTCTTCCTTCCTCCATCAGGAGCACCGTATGAGCATCGTTTGGACCATTCTGATCGGCTTCGTTGCGGGCCTGGTGGCTCGCGCAATCAAACCCGGCGACGATTCGGCCGGCTTCATCGTCACGACGCTGATCGGCATCGCGGGTTCGCTGATCGCGACCTACGCGGGACAGGCGATGGGCTGGTATTCGGCGGGGCAGGGCGCGGGGTTCATCGCCTCGGTGCTCGGTGCGATCGTGCTGCTGTTCCTCTACGGCTTGATCAAGCGCAAGTGAGATTGCGCCGGTCCGCTGCATGCCGACGCGCAAGACGCGCAGCCGCCATCACCATCACGTCTACGTGATCGAACTCGACGACCGCGTGTGGAACGCTGCGCGGTTCCGGCGGGCCAACCCCGACTACAAGCTCGGCATGCCCTTTGTCTACGTCGGAATGACCGGGCTCGACCCCGACGTGCGATTCGACAAGCACAAGGCCGGCATCCAGGCCAATGCCTTCGTGCGCGACCATGGCCTGAGGCTGCTGCCCGCCCTCTACGCCATGTACAACCCGATGCCCTACGAAGCCGCTCGCGAGATGGAGGTCGAACTCGGCATCGCGCTGCGCGAGGCGGGATACGGCGTCTGGCAGGGCTAGCGATTCATTTCGGGGAGAGGCACATGGATTCAGGCGTTTGCATCGTGATGACGAGCATCGGCACCGAGGACGAGGCGGAATCCCTCGCCGAAGCGATCGTCGAGGCGCGGCTTGCCGCGTGCGTCCAGGTGCAGCGGGTGCGCAGCCTCTACATCTGGCAGGACGTGCTGCACCGCGAGCCGGAATGGGTGCTGCACATCAAGACACTCGAAGCGCGCTGGGGCGCGCTCGAAGCCTTCATTCGCGAGCGGCACAGCTACGACACGCCCGAGATCGTCCGCGTGCCGATCACGGCGGGTTCTGCCGACTATCTGGACTGGCTCAGGGCCGGCAGCACGCCGCTGCGCACTCAGGAGTAGGTGATCCAGTTCCCGTACGCCGGCGCGTCGAGATGGGGTAGCGTGTTGTAGGTCACCAGCATGTGGCGCTTGGGTGTAAACGTGAATTCGGTGACGGCCGAATTGCGCATGCGCAGATTGAGTTCCACCGTGGTCGCCGGACTGGTGCCGAGAACGTGGCCCACTGCCGTGGAGATGGGCCCGCCGCTGGACACCACGAGCACCTTCGCGCCATGGTGTCGGGCGCGCACGTGGTCCAGTGCGCTGGTCACGCCGGCCAGAAAGTCGATGTAACTCGGCATCCCCGCGGGGGTGGTTCGTCCCTCCATCCAGGCGTTGAGTCCATCGCGCAGGAGCCGGAAGTGGTGCCTGTACATCTCCGGCGTATCCGCCTTCTCCAGCTTGCCGGGGTGGATGGTCGCGATGATGGCTTCGCTGTCGTACTCGTTCAGACCCGGCCAGGGGAGGGCATCGTCCGGCGACATGCCGAGGCCTTCGGCGATGCCCTGCCAGGTCTGCCGGTGACGCCGCAGGGTGCCGGTGATCACGGCGTCGAAGCGCATGCCGCGCTCACGCCAGTACTCGCCCAGACGCACCGACTGCTTGCGGCCCAGGTCGCTCAGCTGGTCGTAGTCGGCTGCGCCGAAGCTGGCCTGTCCGTGACGGACGAGATAGAGGGTTCCCATGCCGCGGATTCTGCCGACCGGCAGCGATTTTGTGCGTCACCGCGGTGACCTCTGCGGAGCCGCGCTTCCGGACTTTGTTCACGATGCGCCGCATTCGCGACCGGTCGCGTGCGGGCTTTTCAGATGGTTCTCATGGGTGCGCCAGTCACCTCTTCTTACGATCAGTTTCACTCGATTCGTGGGGTGCCCCAGTCTGAATCGAACCTCACCGGGCGCTTGCGCCGCCCGCTCCTTGTTTCAGAAATCCGGGGAACTCTCATGCTGGTTCTGCTTGCCGCCGCCTTGGCGTGGTGCTTGATGTCGTTGACCTTCCTTCGATCGAGGTGGGGTGCGCGCATCGGGAACTCGCGGCCGGTCGAATTCGCGCCGTCCGGGGACATGTCGCCCGAGCTCCTGTTCGGATGCTTGCTGAGCGCAAACTTTGCCGTGCTGATGCAAGACAACTTCAACCAGTTGGCGAGCGCATTGCCCGAACGGCAAGTCAGGAAGCTGCTGGCCGGACACTGGGGCATCGAGGCCCACGCGGATTGCGTTCAGGTGATCGAGCAGCGCATGGCGCGGCTGGGGGAAATGTCCCGCGCGGAAATCCAGGCTGTGGCGGCCTGGCTCGATGAGCAGCGTTCGGAGGTCGAAAACGCCCATGCTTCCCGGCCACCGGTCGAGCACCTTGCCTCGACCGACGACCTCAGCCACGGCCATCTCAGTGTGCTGGCATGGGACATCCAGCAACTCGCGTACCTCGTCCGTCTCGCGTGCGCCGTCGGTCACGTCTCGCAGGCCCATGCGGAAGCGGTACTGGCGCGATTGGCCCTCCGTGCCCGTCTGCACTACGGATCCTGGAATGTTTACTCGATGGCGGCGCTGGTGGGCCTCGGCGTGCGGGGGGCCATGGAGGTCTTCGAAACGTCGGCCTGGGAGCGTTACTCGCGCACGCATTCCATCTTTCTGAGCGGCCGGCACTCGCCCACCAGGTTCGCGTCATCGTGGAGCGCCGCTCGTGTCGCGGTGCCGCGACTGCCTGCCGGAAATCCGCGTCCCGCTCCGATCGCCGCGGTCTGAGTTTTTCATCACTGCCAGGACCGGATCGGGTTTCGCCCTCTCCGGTTTGGAATCCGCCCGTGTCGCCCTTCCATTCGTCGAATTTCGGTGGGAGCTTTCGCTCTCGCGCGGCGTCTGGCCCTCTGCGACGCGTGCTCGACGGCGGAATCTTCGCGACCCTGTTGACCTGTCTCCTCGGTGTCGCGAGCTATCTGTTCGGGCGGCCGATGGCGATCGAGCTGAGCTGGCAGTGGGCGGCCCTGATCTCCATTGGCATCGTTGCGCTGGCCGTGCTGCGGTTCGCCAGTTCGCTGCGGGCGCAGCGCCGTAGCGATGCACTCCATTCCATTCTTGATGCGGTTCCTCATGCCTTGTTCGTCAAGGACTCCCGGTTCCGCTACAAGGCCTTGAATTCGGAGTTCGAGCGCGTCTTTCGCATCGACTCCGAACGTGTCATCGGCCGAAGTGACCAGGACATCTTCGGCCCTGACCTTTCCAAACGCTTCGCTGCCCAGGACCGTGAGCTGATGGGCTCGGGCGTCGCGCATGCCTTTCACGACGAGATTGCGGTCGATGGTGTCGTGCGCAACTTCCAGTCGCGCAAGCAACCCATCTTCGATCCACGGGGGCGGTTTCTGGGGCTTGTCGGTGTAGCGATCGACGTGACGCCGGAATTGCAGATCCGACGCGAGCTCGAACAATCGCGCTCCGACCTGGAGCTGGCGCTGAGCCTGGGCGGTCTGGGTGTGTGGCGCTCGGTCGCGCGGCTTGGCAAGCGTGCCCGCCTGAACGACCCGGCGTTTCTCGACGCTGCCATCAACGCGGATCGCCGCATTCGCGAGATCTGCGGCTTCAGTGAAGAAGAGCCGGTCACCTACCGGCAGTTGTTCGTGCGCGTCCATCCGCAAGACCGCCAGCGCGTGGCCGCGCGGCTGGAGGAGGTGTACCGTCAGCGCCGCGGGGCTTACCGGAAGCAGTTCCGCCTCCGTACCCCCGATGGCGTGGAGCGCACCCTGGAAGTCCGCGGCAGCCTGTCCGTGCACAACGATCCGGGCACCGCCGGCACCATCGTTTCCTTCATCGGCATCGTCAAGGACATCACCGACGAAGAGGTGCTCAAGGCGAGCCTGGTGACCAAGGCCGAGGAAGCGCGCTCGGCGGGCGACGCCAAGGCCCACTTCCTCGCGATGATGAGCCACGAGGTGCGCACGCCGCTGAACGGCGTGCTCGGCATGATCGACCTGGTGCTGGACACACCCCTGGACGACGACCAGCGCACCATGCTCATGCGCTGCCGCGAGTCGTCGGTGTCGCTCCTGACGATCATCAACGACGTGCTGGACTTCTCCAAGATCGAGGCGCGCATGCTCGACATCGAGAGCCGGCCGCTGTCGCTGTCCGGTCTCGTGGAAGACGTGTGCGCCACCTTCTCCGCCGAGACCGCGCGCAAGGCGATCGGGCTGGCCTTCCACGTCGATGCGGCCATCCCGCAGTTCGTGGTGGGCGATGCCGTGCGGCTGCGCCAGGTGCTCACCAACCTGATCGGCAATGCCATCAAGTTCACCCCGCAGGGAGAAGTGCGCGTGGAGGCGCTGCGCACTGCGCAGGGCGAGCTCGAGCTCACCGTGCAGGACACCGGCATCGGCATCGACCCGCGAGCCACAAAGACGCTCTTCGAGCCCTTCCGCCAAGCCGACATCGCCACCACTCGGCGTTACGGCGGCACCGGCCTGGGCTTGACCATCGTCAAGCAGCTGGTGGAACTGATGCAGGGCAGCGTGCGCTGCGAGAGCGCACTCGGCGTGGGAAGCCGCTTCATCGTGACCTTGCCGCTGCGCCCGTGGGTGCCCAGCGTGGACTCCATGCCAGGGCGTAGGGCGCCGCACCGGCTGGCTATCGATGCGAGCAAGCAATCCGTGAGCGCCAGGGCACTGCCAGTATCCCCGTCCGGACAGGGTCAGCGGGTGTTGCTGGCCGAGGACCATCCGATCAACCGCGAGGTACTCACCCGCCAACTGCGCAAGCTGGGCTACGCGAGCGACTGCGCCGAGGACGGGCAACAGGCCTGGGAGATGCTGGAAGCGGCGTCGGCGCTCGGCACCGGCTACGCCGTGCTGCTGACGGATTGCCACATGCCGCGGTTGGACGGCTACGAGTTGACCCGCCGCGTGCGTGAGCGGGAGGCTGTGCGAGGGGGGCTTCGCTTGCCGATCGTGGCGCTGACGGCCAATGCGCTGCTGGGTGAAGCGGAGCGCTGTCTCGCGTTGGGGATGGATGCCTATCTGTCCAAACCGCTGCAACTCGGGGATCTGCGCGAGGCGCTGTCGAAGGTGCTGCAGACCGGCGCCGGCGCCGGCGAGGAGGGCGCGGCGCAGGCCGGCTCAGGCGCTGTCGCGACCGCACTTGCCTCTTCGCCGCACTACGCGCGACTCATGCAGCTGTGCGATGGCGATGAGGCCAAGGTCGCCAAACTGGTGGGTGTCTTCGTCACGGCCACCGAAGAGGATATGAAGGCGATGGACCGGGCCGCTGCCGCCTTCGACCATGCCGCGCTGCGGCAACTCGCGCATCGCATGCGCTCTGCCTGCCATCAGCTCGACGAGGATGCGGCAGTGCGCGCCTTCGAGGCCGTGGAGAACAGCGACTCCGATTCGCGGATCCTTGCGCTCTACCGTGACGCCCGCGCGGAGCTCGTGTCTGTCATGCGGCGGGCAGCGGCGTTTGCCGGTGTGCCCGCGCAAATCCCGGGGTGAGCGCCGTCGCTCGGGCAAGTTCAGGAAATCAGGTTGTGCTCTCTCGCGAAAGCGTAGATCTCCAGATCGCTCTTGAGGCCGAGTTTGTTCATCGCATCGGTCTTCTGTCGGCTCACCGTCTTGACACTGCGTGACAGGCGATCGGCGATCGCGGACACGGTCATCCCGGACGCGAAAAGGCGAAGCACTTCGACCTCCCGAGGCGACAGGCGCGCGGCCACGCCGTTTTCGGCGTCGAACTGGCTTTGCAGAAGGCTCTGCTTGAAACTGGTGCTGAGGTAGTCCCGCCCCTGGTTCACGGCCTGGATTGCGAGCGAAATTTCGGACATGCCCGCGGCTTTGTCGATCAGGCCGCGCACGCCGGTTCCGAGGATTGCCCCAATCACGCCGACATTGCCCACCATGGTCAGGACGATCACGGGGAGATCGGGGTACAGGCGGCGGATGCGCTGAAGCAGTCCAAGTCCATCAGCCTCCTGGCCGCCCGGCATTGAGAAATCGGTGATGAGCAGATCCGCGGGCGTCTCACGCAACGCCGATAGCAGCGCTTCCGGTGAATCGGCCTCGGCGACGATGGAGATGTTCATCGCGCTTTCCAGCACCATGCGGACGCCAGCCCGGATGATGGGGTGGTCGTCGGCGACGATGACACGCTTGTTCATGCAATCAACCCATTCTTGAGGACAGTGCGGCTCCCCTGAACCGAGGGGCACACATTCTACTTGCCGCCAATAGGTCGAAACCTCGCCTCCAACGGAGGGCCGTTTCAGTATGGTGCATTCGGTGAACCATGTCACCAATGTCAAAGTGAGCGGCGATTGCGAGCGCGTCGGCGCCCGCAATTCGGTCATTTCACTTCCGATCCGACAAGGCGATGCGAAGCGCCAGCGCAGCGAGGATACTTCCCATCACGTACCGCTGTGCGATCAGCCAGCCGCGGCTCCTCGAGAGGAATGCCGTGATGCCCGCCGCGCCGAGAACCAGCAGCGCGTTGATTCCGCCGCTCACGAGGATCTGGATGGCGCCCAGGGCCAGGCTTTGCAGCAGCACGGAGCCGCGATCGGGATGCAGGAACTGCGGGAAGAACGACAGATAGAACATCGCGACCTTGGGGTTCAGGACGTTGGTCAGGAACCCCATGCTGAACAGCCTGGCCGGCCGGTCGTGTGGCAGCAGGCGGGCTTCGAACGGTGCGGTGCCGTTGGGCCTGAGCGCCTGCCAGGCTAGCCAGAGCAGATAGGCGGCGCCGGCCAGGCGAATCGTGTCGAATGCGAGGGGGACCGCGATCAGCAACGCGGTCAGGCCGAGGGCTGCGGCCATCAGGTGCACGACGAAGCCCAGCAGGACGCCGCCGAGCGAAATCAGGCCCGCGGCCCGGCCCTGGCAAAGCGTGCGGGAAACGCAATAGATCATGTTGGGTCCGGGCGTCAGGACCAGCACCAGGGCGGCCAGGGTGAACCAAGCGAGTTCGGTGGGCGTCAGCACGTCAGATACCTCGTGAATGGAGCGAGACGGTGCCGCGCGGCGTTTCCAGCACGGCGTGGAGATCGGGTGCGCCGTTGGCGAGCGACACACCTGAAAGTCCGATGGCGCGCAGCGCGGCTTCGAGATCCACAGGTCGCGGATGCGCGAGATCCAGCGAGCGCAGCGTCACGCCCGAATCGATCATGCTGTCGCTCGGGTGAACCGGGCCCCATTGGATCAGCGTGGGCAGCGCCCCGTAGAACAGCCGCTGACCATCGTCGCGCACCGTGATCTGCCAGGACAGGCGGCCGGCCGGCGTATCGCGCGAGGCCTCGATCACGTGGCCGCGATCGAGCCGCGCCTGTCCGAGCGCCTGCACGGCGGCGTGCGCATCCGGCACCTCGGCGACGAAGTGCACCAGGCGGGGACCGCTGCGCGCAAGCGCCGCTTGCAGGTGGGCATCGTCAAGGTCGAACCATCGATGCTTCGCGGCGCCGCGCGTGGGCCTCGCGCCGGGATCGATGGCGATGATCTCCACATACGCGCGCGGGAATGCGGCGCTTCCGATCTTCATCAGCCGGTTGTGCGTCCCCATCAGCGGGTGCGAGCCGCCGTGGCCTGGCGTCACGCCCAGCGTGGCTTCGCACCAGCCCACGCCTTCGTCAAGGCTGCGGGCAGCGATCACCAGATGATCGACGCGCGCGTGCACGGCGGTGCTAGAGCGTGACGTGTCCGTCGATGCAGGTGACCGAATCGCCTCCGACCCAGACCTGCCGGTCGCCGTCGCGCTCGATGTGGACACGTCCGTCGCGGCCCAGCACCTGGCCCTGCGATGCGACGTAGCGGTCCGGCATGTGGCCCTCGGCGATGAGCCACTCGGCAAGGCTTGCGTTGAAGCTGCCGGTGACCGGGTCTTCCTCCACACCGATGGCCGCGGCAAAGGCGCGCACTTCGATGGTCGGCTCAACCTCTTCCTCGGCGCGCGAGAAAGCGCGGGCCTCGCGGTTCGAGCGCGTGATCAACTGTGACGAAGCACCCGTCGGATAGAGGCCGGCGACGCCGACTTTCTGACCGAGTTCGGCAAGCGCTCGATGATCGGGCTCGAGCGCGAGCACGGTCTCCGCGTCGTTCAGCAGCAGCCCGAGCCACACCGGCCCGTTGTCGAGCAATTGCGCCGTGACGATCTGCTGTGCCTTGATGCCAAGCGCGCCCGCGACTTTCGCCAGCAGGGTCGGGCTGGGGGCGCTGCGCCGCAGCGCTGGGGCGGCGAAGGTCAGTCGCTCGCCTTCGCGCCGGATCGGCACCAGGCCCTTTGCGCACTGCTGCACGATCAGATTGCCGCCCTTCGGCTTGCCGCCGGCCTGCAACCAGGCGTGGCAACTGCCCAGCGTCGGATGTCCGGCAAAAGGCAGTTCGCCGCCCGGCGTGAAGATGCGCACGCGGTAGTCGGCCGAAGGATCGGTCGGCGGCAGCAGGAAGGTGGTTTCGGAAAGGTGCGTCCACGACGCGAAGCGCTGCATCGTCGCGTCATCGAGCCCAGTGCCGTCGAGCACCACGGCGAGGGGGTTGCCGAAATACGGCGTCGAGGTGAAAACGTCGACTTGCTTGAAGGGGCGGGTCTTCATCGGAGTCATTCCAGAGGGAGGTCGAGAACGCCGCGTGCGCCGGCCCGGGCACGCAGGTCGGCAAACCAGCGCTCGACGTTCGGCCACGAAGGCCGCGTGTATTCGGTCTGAGGCAGGCCGAACCAGCGATGCGCTTCGCAGCCGACCGGGATGTCGGCCATCGTGAAGCGGTCGCCGAGCATGAAGGTGCGCGTGGCGAGGTGGGCATCGAGCAAGGCGAAGAGCGGTTCGGTGGCGTGCACCGAATGCGCGATCACCTCGGGGTGGCGCTGTGCGGCGGGCGTGCGGATCCACTGCCTGAAGGCGCCGCCGCTCACCGGGTTCAGGGTCGTCTGCTGCCAGTCCATCCAGCGTTCCGCGTCGAAGCGCTCGGCCAGCGGCTCGGGATAGAGCCGGCCCGTCGAATGTTTGGCGCAGAGGTAGCGCACGATGACGTTCGATTCCCAGAGCACGACCCGGTCTTCGCCCTCGCCGTCATCGATGACGGGCACGAGCGCATTCGGATTCATGCCGAGATACTCGGGCGTCTGGACCACGCCGAACTTGCCGCCCGCTTCGGTGCGCTGGAAGTCGAGGCCGAGTTCCTGCGCGCACCAGACGACCTTGCGAACGTTGATGGAGCTGATGCGTCCCCAGATGTTGAGCATTTCAGGTCTTTCGCAGCGGCTTCAGTTCGGGTTGGCGGCCATCTGCCGCTCCACCTCGGCTGCGGCGCTGTGCGCGAGTTGTTCGCGGATCGCGTCCGCGAGTGCGGCAATGGCGGTGTCGATTTCCTCGTCGCTGGCGGTCACGAAGGACAGCCGCAGCGTGCGTGCATCGCCCTCTCCGGCGTAGAACGGAAGGCCCGGAACGAAGGCCACGCCGCGCTCGACCGCCTTGGGCAGAAGCGCAACCGCGTCCACGCCCGGCGGCAGGCGCAGCCAGAGGAACATGCCGCCGTTGGGCTTGTTGAACGTGACCTGCAAGCCATTCATTTCGCGGGTGAGCGCAGCCAGCATGACGTCGCGCTGGCGCTTGTAGAGCGCGCGAATCGTGGGCACGTGCTTGCCGAGGAAGCCGTCCTTCATGACTTCGGACACCATCCGCTGGTTGAAGCTCGGCGTGTGCAGGTCGGCCGCCTGTTTGGCCTGCAGCAGCTTCGGGAAGATCGCCTTCGGCGCCACGAGGAAGCCGAGCCGCAGGCCCGGAGCCAGCACCTTCGAGAACGAACCGAGGTAGATGCAGCCCTCGGGATTGCGCGCGGTGAGCGGCAGCGGCGGGGCTTCGTCGAACCAGAGTTCTCCGTAGGGGTTGTCTTCGATGATCGGCAGGCCCGCCTTGGCAGCGGCCGCGGACACCGCGGCGCGGCGCTCTTCGGTCATCGTGCGGCCGGTCGGATTCTGGAAGTTCGGCAGCAGGTAGATGAACCGCGCATCCTTCGACTTGGCGACCATGTCGTCCACGATCACGCCTTCGTCGTCGCTCGCGACGCTCACCGGTTCGGGTTCCATCGGCGAGAAGGCCTGCAGCGCACCAAGATAAGTCGGCGTCTCCACCAACACGCGGCTTCCGGGGTCGAGCAGCACCTTGGCGATCAGGTCGAGGCCTTGCTGCGAGCCGGTCGTGATCAGCACCTGAGCCGGGTCCACCTTCCAGGGGAGCATCTGGCTGACCGCTTCGCGCAGCGGGCCGTAGCCTTCGCTGGCGGCGTACTGCAGCGCGGCCTGGCCGTCCTTGTGCAGCACGTTGGCGCAGGCTTCCGCGAACGCCGAGATCGGGAAGGTCTTCGGTGAAGGCAGGCCACCGGCCAGGCTGATGATGCCGGGGCGTTCGGTGACCTTGAGGATTTCACGGATCACCGAAGGATTCATCTTTTCGGCCCGTGCGGCGAGTTTCCATTGCATTTCTTGACTCCTTGAGGTGTGTGAATCGCTATCGCGAAGCCGGAGCTAGCGCGGTGGGCGTGGCGGGTTGTGACAGCCGCTTGCCGGCGATCACGGTGGCGACGACGGCGGCCGCGAAGCCGAGCGTAACGATATCGAGGGGCTCGCCCAACAATGGCATCGCGGCGAGGATGGAAAGAAAGGGTTGCAGCAGTTGCGTCTGGCTCACGCGGAGTGCGCCGCCGATCGCCAGACCGCGATACCAGGCGAAGAAGCCCACCCACATCGAGAACACCCCGACATAGACGAACCCGACCCAGGCGGATGCGGCGACCGCCTGCTCGGGCCAGAGCAGGATCGTGCCCGGCAGCGTGACCGGCAGCGCGAGGACGCAGACCCAGCAGATCACACGCTCGGCGCCGAGCGCTGGCGTGACCTGTGCGCCGTAGATGTACCCCAGCGAAGCCGCGAACACGGCGCCGACCAGGAGCAGGTCCGCCCATTCGAAACCGAAGCCCGTGCCGTGGCCCGATGCACGAATCAAGGAGAACACCACCACGAGGGCGCTGCCGGCCATGGCGCAAAGCCAGAAGCCGAGTCGCGCGCGCTGGTGAAGCACCCATGCGGCGCACGCTGCCGTGACCAACGGGAGGAGTGCAGTGATGACCGCCGCATGGCTCGCGCTGACGACACGCAGCGCGTAGGCCAGCAAGAGCGGATAGCCGATCGCGTTGCCCAGCACCGCCATGCCCAGCGGCCGCCAGTGGCTCGGCTGCGGACGCGGTGCGCGCGTGACGATGAGAAAGAGGGTCGACAGCACGCCGGCGAGTGCCGCGCGCCCCAGCGTCACGAACCAGGGCGAGAGCTGCGGGTCGGCCTGCGTCCCGGTGGCCAGGCGCGTCATCGGCAGCGTGACCGCGAAGAAGGCCACGCCGAGCACGCCCAGCCACATGCCGAGGGTTTCGTCCCGATGGTTTTTCATACGCTCAGCATCCACCATGCGGTGAGAACCAGCACCGCGCCCATAAGGCGGTTGAACCACAGCAGTCTCTGCCCCTGTGCAAGCCAGTGGCGCAACAGCGCACCGGCGACGGCGTATGTCAGGTTGCTGACGAATGCATAGAGCAGCATCACCGGCGCCACGATCGCAAGACGCTGCAGCGCATCCGGCTGCCCGGCGATCCAGCCGGCCACCAGCGTCAGCGCGAGCAGCCAGGCCTTGATGTTGAGGAACTGCAGGAGCACGCCCTGCTTGAATCCGACGTTCAGCCGCGCGCCGTCCGCCTGCCCGAGCGACGCACTGCGACTGAGTTTCCAGGCCAACCACAGCAGGTAGCCGACGCCGAATGCCTTGATCGCCCAGCGCAACGATGGAGCTGCCACCACCAGGGCGCCGACGCCGGCGGCGCACAACAGGAGCAGCAAGGTCCAGCCGACGGGGACCGCGATCACGAATCGCATCGCGCGCGGCAGTCCGCCGTTCGCGGCCAGCGCGGTGGACAGCGTCGTGTTCGGACCTGGCGAGAAGCTCATCGCCGTGGCGAGCACCAGCAGCGCGGTGAAATCTTGCCAGTTCATGGGACACACTTTAAACTGAGGACCATTACAGTAGCGATACAGTTGGTCGAACAAGGGGTGGTCTGTATTGGTTCACCGATCAACACAGAAGCAGGCACATATGCTGACACGAACGTCCTCGCAGTCTCTCACCGGCCAGCTTGCGGACCGGTTCGCCGAACGAATCCGCAACCGCTTGCTCGCCCCCGGCGCGCGCCTTCCTTCGGTGCGCGAATGCGCGCGCCAGCAGGGGGTGAGCCCGCATACGGTGGTCGCCGCCTACGACCAGCTGCTTGCGCAGGGCCTGGTCGAGGCGCGGCGACAGAAAGGCTTTTATGTGCGTGACGCGGCGACCGTGAACGGTGCGGCGTCGATGGGCATGAGCTTCGTCAGCCAGCCTGCGCCTGTACCGGTCGTGGCCGCGGACGCCAGCACGTTGATTCGCGGGATGTTCCACCGGCCCAGCGACAAGCCGCAGCCCGGCATGGGGGTGTTCCCGCCTGATTGGCTCGAATCGACCTTTATGCCCGCCGCGCTGAGGCGCGTCACCGGCGCAAAGTCCCTTCAGGAGTTCTCGCTGCAGTACGGCGAGCCGGCTGGCGACAGCGGCTTGCGGCGCAGCCTCTCCACCAAGCTGGCGGGTATCAACGTGCCGGCCGGGCCCGACCAGATCGTGACCACGGTCGGCGCGACACACGCGCTCGACATCGTCAGCCGCACCCTGTTGCGCCCCGGCGATCCGGTGATGGTCGAGGAGCCGGGATGGGCGCTCGAATTCGCCCGGCTCGAGGCGCTCGGCATGCGCATCCTGCCGGTGCCGCGGAACGCCGACGGGCCTGATCTGGAAGTGATGGAGCGTTACTGCAACGCGGGCGAAGGTCATCGGCCCAAGCTGTTCGTGAGCGTCAGCGTGCTGCACAACCCGACCGGATACAGCCTGTCGCCGGGCAGCGCCCACCGCGTGCTGCAGTTGGCGAACAAGCACGACTTCCATATCGTCGAGGACGACACCTATAGCCATCTCGCGCCTGAACACGCAACCCGGCTGTCTTCGCTCGATGGCCTTCGGCGCACTGTCTATGTGAGCGGTTTCGCCAAGATCCTCGCGCCCAACTGGCGCATCGGATTTCTCGCGGCCTCGCCGGAACTGGTGGGGCGCTTTCTCGAAACCAAGCTGATCGCGACCCTGACCACGCCTTCGCTGTTCGAGCGGGCCTTGGCCTGGTGCATCGACCAGGGCCAGTTGCGCCGCCATGCCGAGCGCATTCGCTTGCGGCTCGACGGCGCGCGTGGGCGCACGGTCAAGCTGGCGTTGAGTTCGGGCTGCACGCTGGCGGCAGAGCCGGCCGGCCTCTTCGGCTGGGTCGATACCGGCGTCGATACGGATGCCCTGACGCAGCGCATGCTCGACGAGGGTTATCTCATCGCGCCGGGCTCCCTGTTCCATGCGCGACGTCCCCCCACCACCCTGATGCGGATCAATTTCGCGACCGGACAGGATGCGGCGTTCTGGAAGGTGTTCGCGCGCGTGCGCGATCAGCTCTGATTCTAGAGCAGCGTGTCCGGGGCGAGCGGCCCCAAGAGCTTGAGCATCAGCCGCAGGCCGGGGCTCGCGTCGGGCTCGGTGGCCGCGTCCCGCAGCCCGCTGCCCTGCGGCGCATGCCATACGAGCCGGCCGTCTTCTTCTTGGACGTGCCATGAGCCCTCGCGTAGCGCGACCTCCATCTTTTCGGTGGCGATGCGCGAGAGTTCGTTGCTGCGGATCAGCACCGCGATCTCGGTGTTCTGGAGCTGCGATCGCAGGTCGAGGTTCATCGAGCCGACCACCACCCACTCCCCGTCCATGACCAGTCCCTTCGAGTGCAGCATCGAGCGGGACTCGCCCGACGCCCCGCCGCTGCCCGACGAGCCGAAGGCGCTGGTCACGCCGGCCTGCTCGCTGCGAAGCTCGTAGAGCTCGACGCCCATCTTCAGCAACTCTTCGCGATGGCGCGCATACCCCACGTGCGCGACCGGCGCGTCGTTCGACGCGAGGGAGTTGGTCAGCACGCGAATCCGGACGCCCCGCGCAAGCGCGGCGGCAAAGGCCTGCTTCATGTCCGGCCCGGGGACGAAGTAGGGCGAGATGATCAGAAGATCCTTGCGCGCAAGGCCGATCAACTGCAGCAATCCTTCGACCACGGTGTCGCCGTCGGCTGCGGCACTGACTGCGACCTGGAGCGAGCCGCTTGTGCCCTTGCCGTTGCCGGCCCCACGCGCCTTGCCGCCGGTGATCTCGACGCCCGGTGCCTTGCGTTCGCCGCTCGCCGCGTTCGATCCATCCGATGGAATCTTGGCCGGCTTGTCCGCCATCACTGCGGCCGGCGCCCAGATGAACGAAGCGGTCCGGAGGTCCATTGGCTGCCGGTCCCAGCGGGGGCGGCGCGGATCGGCCTGCGTCGCGCCCTGTTCCTCGGCCTGCGTCCCTTGGGGCTCAGCGCGTTCGCGTTCCGTCGCGGCTTTTGCGTCGGCGCGGATCTTTTCGAGCTCCTCGCGGGTGACCAGCGACTCCACAGGGTAGGCGCGCTCGTTGTTCCAATACGCATCGAAGCTGCGCGACAGATCCTGCACGACGCGGCCCGCCACCAGCACGTCGAGATCGACGAAGTTGGCGTTGGCGGCGTTGCCGAAGTACGCATCGCCAAGGTTGCGGCCACCGGTCACGCCGAGGACGTTGTCGGCGACAAAAAGCTTGTTGTGCATCCGCTGCTGGATGCGCGAGGCATCGTCGATCGAATTGACGAGCCGCGACAGCGTCGACGTTCTCGCGCCGGCGAGCGGATTGAACATCCGCATCTCGATGTTCGGCTCGAACGCGAGGTACATCACGACCGCGTCTCGTCCGGTGCTGTGGAAGTCGTCCAGCAGGATGCGCACCCGAACCCCGCGCCGGGCGGCGTCTCGCACGGCGCGAAGAAGGTGCGCGGTGCTCGCGTCGGCATGGATCGTGTAGTACTGCAGGTCCAGCGTCTTCTGTGCGCCCTGCGCCAGCGCGAGCCGGCTGCCATAGGCGGCTGACGGGCCGTCGATCAGAAGGAAGCCGGAGTCGAAGCGGGTTGCCGCCGCTTCGCGACGCTGCTTCACCAGCCGGGCCAGAGGCGTGTCGGCCGGGGCCTCCAGCGCCGTGGAAACAGGGCGCTGCACGTTCTTGGGCAACTCCGCGCACGCCGAAAGGCACAAGATCATGCCAAGCGACATGATCAGGTGTCGCATCGCGGCGGGCAGTCGTGTGAATCGGTGGAGTGACCTCATGCGGCATTCGAAGAGCCTCGACGCCGGATGTATAGCGCGGCCTTGGCGCGCCGCGCGTCAGACAAAGACGCCGCTATCCCTGGCCGACGGAGCCGAGTTCTTCCCAGCGTTCGAGCGCGGCGAGCAGTTCCTCCTCGATCCGGGCGTGGCGTTCACCGAGTTCGGCGGCGCGGGAGGCGTCGGTTCCGTAGATCGCGCCGCCGTCTTTCTCGAGGATCTCCGCGATCTGCTTCTGCTCGTCCTCCAGATCGGCGATCCGCGACGGAAGCATCTCCAGTTCGCGCTGTTCCTTATAGCCAAGCTTCCGCTTGAGGCTGCTTCGCTGGGGCGAGGCGGGTGCTGGAGCGGCAGGGGCTGGCGCTGGCGCCGGCGCGGAAGCGGTCGTTCGCTGCTCCGCGATCTCGCGGGCACGCCTGGATTGGGTGAGCCAGTCCTGGACACCGCCTTCGTATTCGCGCCAGCGGCCGTCGCCCTCGTACGCGATCGTGCTCGTCACCACGTTGTCGAGGAAGGTGCGATCGTGGCTGACCAGGAAGACCGTTCCGTCGTAGTTCTGCAGCAAGTCCTCGAGCAGTTCGAGCGTGTCGATGTCCAGGTCGTTGGTGGGCTCGTCGAGCACCAGGACGTTGGCCGGCCGCGCGAACAATCGTGCGAGCAGCAGGCGGTTGCGCTCGCCGCCGCTCAGGGAGCGCACCGGCGAATGCGCCCGTGTGGGTGAAAACAGAAAGTCGGCGAGGTAACTCTTGACGTGCTTGCGCTGGGTCCCGATCTCGATCCACTCGCTGCCCGGGCTGATGAAGTCCTCGAGCGTTGCATCCAGGTTGAGCGCGTTGCGCATCTGGTCGAAATAGGCCACCTGCAGATTGGTTCCGCGGCGGATGGTGCCCGCGTCGGGTTCGAGCTCGCCGAGGATCAACTTCAGCAAGGTCGTCTTGCCGGCGCCGTTCGGTCCGACGAGGCCCACCTTGTCGCCGCGCAGAATCGTGCTCGTGAAGTTGCGGACGATCGTCTTGTCGCCGAACGATTTGGACGCACCGGTCAACTCGGCAACGATCTTGCCGCTCGCCTGGCCTGAAGAGACATCCATGTTCACGCTGCCCAGCGCCTCGCGCCGCGCCGTGCGGTTGGCGCGCAGCTCCACGAGTCGGTTGATGCGGCTCTGGCTGCGCGTGCGGCGGGCTTCGACGCCTTTGCGTATCCAGATCTCTTCCTGCGCGAGCAGCTTGTCGGCTTTCGCATTCACGATCGCCTCCTGCGCCAGTTGCTCCTCCTTCTGTACGAGGTACTGCTCGAAATTGCCGGGGTACGAGGTGAGCTTGCCGCGATCCAGTTCCACGATCCGGGTCGCGACGCGATTGAGAAAGCTCCGGTCGTGCGTGATCGTCACCACGCTGCCCTTGAAGTCGATGAGCAACTGCTCGAGCCACTCGATGGAGTCGAGGTCGAGGTGGTTGGTCGGCTCGTCGAGAAGGAGAACGTCTGGTGTGGCAACGAGCGCCTGAGCCAGCGCCACCCGCTTGCGGGTGCCGCCGGACAGCGCCCCGACGCGGGCGGAGCCGTCAAGATGCAGGCGGTGGAGGGTCTCTTCGACGCGCTGCTCCCAATTCCATGCATCGAAGGCCTCGATCTGTGACTGAAGCGCGTCCAGATCGATGCCGGGTGCACCCGACAGATATTGCTCGCGGAGTGCGATGACGTGCGCGAGGCCGGCGCTTGCTGCGGTGAACACATCCGCGTCCAGGTCGAGCGACGGCTCCTGGGCAACGTAGGTGATCCGCACCCCCTGCTGCACTTGCAGGACTCCGTCGTCGGGTTTCTCCAACCCCCCCAGGATCTTGAGGAGCGACGACTTGCCTGCGCCGTTCCTCCCGATCAGGCCAATGCGTTCGGACTCTATGAGAGAGAAGTCTGCGTGATCCAGCAGTGGGACGTGCCCGAATGCCAGTTGTGCGTCGAGAAGGGTGATGAGTGCCATGTGTCCGGGATTATCGGATCGGGCCGCGTGTTGGCGTCGACGACGCTCCGCTGGCGGCAAAAAGTGGCATATACTTTGCGGCTCGACTGAAAACGCGCAAGCGGATCAGCAGAGAAAAAAGAGTCGGCGAGTTGACGAAGTCGTAAAAAACAAGTCATAATCGCAGGCTCTGCTGAAACAGCGGCTCGCAAGAGGGGCTGAAGAAGCAAAGACCCCAGAGCTTGACGGGATTTAAAAAAACCTGTCATAATTGAGGGCTTCGCCAAACACGGCAACGAGTTAGATCCTTCGGGGTGTAGCGAGTTGGGCGGAGGGAAGAAAAGAAAAAATCTTCAAAAATTTTTTCTGAACTTCAAAAAATCGTGTTATAGTAGAGGGCTTCGCTGATCGCAGCAAGCAAG
>NZ_FNRO01000004.1 GCF_900107745.1 Variovorax sp. YR216
CGTGAAGTGCACACCATCCTTCGGCGAGCACGATCACACGATCGTCTTCATACAGTACGTCGCATTCAAGAGGGCCTCGGTCGCACGCTTACCTTTGTCCGCTGACTCGCCCAAGACCAAGGCGGCGCACCGCAACAGAGAATCGTTGGCGCAAGAGGGTCGCGTACTGACCGGTTCCGCGCATCCTGCTTCCAAAGCTCGCGTCGTAGTCAGCGCCGCCCCTCATTTGTCGCACCAGGCTCATGGTGTGCCCTGCTCGCAATGGGAAGTGCTCTTGAAGCCATTCGACGAAGAGGTCGCGTACCTCAAGCGGCAGCCTCAGCACAATCATGCTTGCTGAGGTGGCACCCGCTGCTGCTGCTGCCTCGAGAATTGACTCCAGCTCCTTGTCGTTGATGGCAGGAATCATCGGAGAAGCGAACACCGACACGGGGACACCGGCTTCCGACAACTCTGTCATGGCCCTCAGACGTCGATGCGGCGCATTCGCTCTGGGGTCGAGGATGCGAGCAAGCTTGGGGTCGACAGTAGCCAGGGAGATGTTGACCCTCGCCAATCCCTTCTGTGCCATTGGCGCGAGGATGTCGATATCGCGAGCCACCAGGGCGGACTTGGTGGTGATGCTCACTGGCGCATTGAAGTCCGAGAGCACCTCGAGCACGGAACGGGTGATGCCGAGTTCACGCTCGATGGGCTGGTAGGGGTCAGTGTTCGCACCTAGTGCAATCAGGCTCGGCTTGTAGCTTTTGCGAGCCAACTCCTTTCGGAGAAGTCCAGCTGCGTTGCTCTTCGCGAAAATCTTAGTCTCGAAGTCGAGGCCTGGAGACAACCCCAGGTAGGCGTGGGTGGGCCTCGCATAGCAGTAAACACAACCGTGTTCACAACCTTGGTATGGATTGATGCTCTGGTCGAAGCCGACATCAGGCGAGTTGTTGAAGCTCAGAATGGAGCGAGCATCGACGAGTCGAACGTCGGTATCCCTGGAAGGCAGTACCTCGTCAGGGTCTTCTTCGGTGCGCTGCGCCTCAAGATGCTCCAGGTCGCGCTCTCGCTTCCACGCCTCAAATCGCGAGCGCTCGTTGGAGCCAACACCTCGACCTTTCACGAAGTGAAGGATTGCGTGCGACGAATCGGTATCCATGAGTGAGGAAGACTTAGCGGCGGAGCTTGCAGCTACCGCCCATATACTGTATAAATATACAGCAATACAGCGATTTCTGCAAAGAGGCCTCCATTCCCAAAAGCCTGAGAATCCGCCGATGTGCTCAAACTACGAACCCGTCTCGCGTGCAGACCGCCTCTTGAGCTTTTTTGGCGTCGTTCGAGGTCGCGATGAGCCCACCGCAACGGTGTTTCCAACCGGCTTGGCGCCATTCATCCGCCTCGCAGAGGATGGGTCGGGCAACAGACGTGTGGAAGATGGCGCGTTCGGCCTTCTGCCTTCCTTCGCCAAGGAACTGGCCTTTGGCCGCCGTACCTACAACTCGAGGTCCGAAACTGTCGCCACCCTCCCGAGTTTCCGCGATGCATGGAGAAACGGCTGGAGGTGCATCGTGCCAGCCGAAAGCATCTTTGAACCTAGCTACGAGACCGGCAAGGCAGTCCGATGGCGTATCTACCAGCCGGGCAGCGTACCTATGGGAATCGCCGGCATCTACACCAAGTGGCGCAATCCAGAGGACGGCCAAGAGCTATTTTCATTCGCCATGTTGACTGTCAATGCGACTGGACACGTCGTAATGCAGCGATTTCACAGGCCCGAGGATGAGAAGAGGATGGTCGTCATCCTCGACCCTGCCGACTACGACGAGTGGCTGACGTGTCCTGTGACGGGCGCTTCGAAGTTCTTCCGTCGGTGGATGGGCCCATTGGAGAGCGAAGCATCGCCGCTGCCTCCGCGCGCACCGCGAACATACAGCGGCAAGGTCGTGCAGCCACCTCCAGAGCCAAGTCTGTTCTAACCCTGGTGTGTCGCCGGCACGGAACGGCTCCTCGCACCACCATTCCCTTCGGCGGCTCTCGCTCTCGCGATGCGAGGGCGCCCTGTCTACTTCGTGGGGGTCGGCTTCTCGCGCTTGGCCGCAGTCTCCCGAGGCCGTTGCTCGAGGTCTTCTTGAAAAAGTCGAGTAGCAGGAACCTGCAGCGCGCGTGCGAGCTTCTCCAGATTGTCCAGCGCGATGTTGCGCTCGCATCGCTCCACGTGTGTCACGAAAGTGCGGTGCACTCCCGCCTCATGCGCCAAATCCTCTTGGCTCCATTTCCGCTCACGGCGCAGCTGCACCAGGTTCAAGGCAAGCAACTCCCGGAACGACAGCGGATTCGATTTAGATGACTTCGCAGAACTCGACACCTAAAAAGTGTCCGCGCCAGTCACGTTTTCGTCACCCGGCTTTACGTCACCCGCTTTTACGTCACCCGCTTTTACGTCACAATATGGTCATCGCATTTGACAGTCGCGGGTGCAGGCCGCCGCAGCGTTCGACCCATTGCCAGGGGCAAAGCACGACCGCGCCCTGACCTGACGCGGCAGTTGCCCTGTTCGACTTTCAACGCAAACCAGTGCCGTCGACCCCGGCGGCGCAGCTAGACCTTCATCGATTCAACCTATGGCAGACGGACTCGACCTCGAAGTTGCACTGCGCGCGATGCACGAGCTGGGCCTGGCCGACGGGGATGTTGGCTACGCGTACTGGTACCAGGTTGCAGAGCTGCTGAAGTCGGCGCGAGATATGCGGGCTCGCATCCACGAACTGGAAGGCGAGCTCGACGGCCTGAAGCGCGTCCTTGCACAGTCCGCGAGCTCAGCAGTAGCTTCGGACCGTGCCAATCCGTACTTGCTGCAAAACATCCTGAGAAGAGGGTTCGAGAAACGACTCGCTCGCCAGAAAGAGGCAACCGCAAATCCCCATCAAACCTCGCTCGACGAAGTCTATTTGCCTGAGGAAGAGTTCGACGAACTTCCGGCTAGGTCGAAGGAGATTGAGCCCCTCAAAGACCTTCCTGATGAAGACGAGGAGCGAGCCCATTCATTCATTGATTGGGCGGCGGACGCTTGCCGGGCCGCAGCTCCAAACAGCATCGAGGGAGGTGTGCTCCCGCTTGTTGCCGAGTACATCGTTGCAAGCACAGACCTGACTCCAACGGTGGTCCACGAACGCTACCGAATCGAGTGCGACGTACCTTGTGCTGACGGTAGCCGCCCAATTGAGTTCAGCGTGATGAACGACCAGCGCGGCGAGATATTGCAAGCTCGAGTTGCGGTTCCGCCGGGCGGCGAAAGCGTGGCCCTAATGATGCAGGGGCTTGTCGCTGCTCGGTTCGGCTCAGGTGCGCTTCCCGTACCGACATCTCAAAGATTTGATTTCAATCGTGTCGCCTTCTCAGTGGAGATACGGCATGCCATCGCGCCCAACGTGCCACTGGTCGCCATCTGCATCAGCGCAGTCGAAGGTGAATGGTCCGTCCACTATTGGATGCACTCGCTCCGAGAGGAAAAGACGTGGGAGGCCGTTCAGTCGGACGTTGACCCCCTACACCTACTCTGGCGAATCGCCGGAGAGCTTGGGGTTGCACCGAAGGCAGCATGAGCTATCCGGGGATACTTGCAAAGGCACTTCGGCTCGAGGTCGGCTTCGCGGATACGCAGGAACGCTTAGATGAGCTGGCAGAAATCGTCTCGGAGTACGACGTCGAACTCGTCTTAAAGCGCCCGGACCGTCCTGACATCGCCCTCATAAGTGCTCGACGCTGGGAACACTACGCCGCCTTGCTGGAGGAGTTGTCGAAGGCCGAACCACACGCGACCTCCAGTCCTATCGCGGAGGGAAGACGCCTCCGCGAACCTCGGGTGCGCCGTCGGTATAGCCCTCGCAGCTTCGCAAGAAATCTGCTGCGCCTAGCACCGAACTCCATTGACGCCATGGTCTCTGCGGTGCAGCGGTCCGTCGTGTTGAAACCAATGGTTGTTCGGACGCTCCGTGCGGAACTCATCGCAACGCTCGAAGAGCTCTCCGGACGGCACCGCCCAGGTGCCAGGCGCAGACGAGAAATCCGGCGGTACGCTCGCGATTTCCAGGGGCAGGCAAGGTGAAAAGAACCCGCCTCGTACCGCTGTTCGAAGGGGCCAGCCCGAACGCTCAACCGCTGCTTTTCTTGGATTTCGACGACGTATTGTGCGTCGGACCCTATGGTGCGCGGGACGTCTTGTCTTCGAGCCCGCCCCAAGACCTATACGAGAGGCTTTGGCACCCGCCTGCGGTGACCGCCCTGCTGGAGGTACTCGCGGAGCATCAGCCCCGCGTCGTCCTGACCACGAGTTGGCTAGGAAGGCTGGACCGAAGCGCCATTGCCGAATTGCTCCGTCGAACGGGCCTGACGGAGGTGGACGCATCGCTCCACCCTTTGTGGTCTGCACCTGCGCGCCCCGGAGAGTCCCGCATTGAGGCAATCGAGTCGTGGCTCAACACCGGGTACAGGGGCGAGCGGCTCGTAGTGCTCGATGACATTCGCAGTGGGAGCAGCCTGCCTGGTTCCAGATTGGACTCTGCCGGATGCGTTCTTCTATGTGAGGTGGGGGTGGGTCTGCATGTCGGGCACTTGAACTTCATCCGCCAAGCGCTGGGAGCTGCACGTAGTTGACGCAGAAGTGCCGACGCCGGCCGTTGCAGGCCGCCGTATGGCTCGGCTTCAGGCGGACTCTGCCGAGGAACGGAGCGTGATGAGATTCTCCTGTGACAGATTACTTCCGGTCACGAGCGGAAGCTCGAAGGCACAACACGCCTTGTCGGAAACGCCACCAAAGCTTCGCCGGACGCTAGATTGCACGACCGAACGTCCCGCGAAGCTTCGCGAACACCGATTCATGCATGTGGAAGGCCCCGCAGCCTGGCAAGACGACGGCTGCGTTGGGACCGGACTGGCGGAATGCCCTTAGCGGGCGTCCGGCTGCTGAGATGGCGCAGCCGCGCGAAACGCCTCGATTCGCGAGCAGGCGGCATCAACGGCCTGGATGGCCGGCCAGCGGCCAATGTCCACCTTGAAGCGTCGAGCACTCTCTACTTGGGGTATCAGGTAGACGTCCGCCAGCGTCGGTGTACCGCCGAAGCAGAATTCGCCGCGCTTTGAGTCCGTTTGAAGCAGCGCTTCCAGCGCGTCGAAGCCGGCTGCAATCCAAGTCTCACACCACTCGTTCACCGTCGACTCGTCGCATTTCATCTTCTTGCGCAGCAGTTCGAGCACACGTCGGTTGTTCAATGGATGAATGTCGCATCCAACAATTGAAGCAAGCGCGCGAACTCGTGCTCTTTCCTCTGGCTGCTCGGGCAGGAGCGAAGGAGTCGGATGGCGTTCCTCAAGCCATTCGAGAATTGCCGGCGTCTGAATGAGCACCTTGCCGTCATGAACCAGCGCGGGGACCAACCCTTGAGGATTCAAGCGCTTGTATTCCGCACTGAGGTGCTCGTCGCGTGGCAGGTCAATGGCACGATAGTCATATGCAAGCCCTTTGAGATTCAGGGCAATGCGCAGGCGGTGCGAAGTGCCGCTGCGAAAGAAGTTGAAAAGCTCCATGTCTTCCTATTTTTTGAGCACGTTCATTCAGCGATGTGCACGTCCTCATCCCAGTACAGAACCCATGAGACGATGAGGAACAGCATCGCAAAAGCTGCGACAGCCCAGTGCAGCTCGCCGTTCCATCGGCCGAGTGAGGCCAGAAGCGCGATGTTGCCGATTGCGATAGCCAAGCAGCCTTGAACAAGCGTCATCGTCTGAACCTTCAGAACTCGTAGCGAGCAATGAAATCTGCGACGCATGCGGGTCGCTCTTCGCCTTCAACCTCCACGGTGATGCGCACGTACAGCTGTACGCCGCTCTCGCCCAACCGACCGGCATCCTGGACCAGGGCTTCGGCCCTGACCTGGCGCCCGACACGCACCGGTGCAGGGAATCGAACGCGGTCAAGTCCGTAGTTGATGCCAGACTTTGCAGTCGTCCGAACCAACTCGTGAAAGAACCGTCCGCCTGCGAGCGAGAGAGTGAACTGCCCGTGCGCAACGCACGCGCCGAAAGGACCGGCTGCCGCCCGCTCCGGGTCGACGTGAATCCATTGGCTGTCACCCGTGAGACGCGCGAACTGGTTCACGTCCTCCTGCGTGATTCGAAGCCATTGGCTGTTGCCAAGGCTCTTACCCTTGAGCTCGAAAGCATGCTCAGGCGACGAGATGACGATATCCATAGTGGGTTCCTCGACCCAGACCAGGTGCGCCCTTGCGAGCGCAAGCCAGTCCTGGTTCACTCCGCTGGGGTAATGGTCAGGGCGACGGAGCCGATGCCGGCCACCAACCCTTCGATTCGGTCGCCGGCGACTACCGGCCCAACGCCTTCGGGAGTTCCCGTGTAGATGAGGTCACCGGGCTGAAGGTGATAGAACTGCGACAAATGCGCGATGACGGCTGCCACGTCATGAATCAGGAGGGAGAGGTCCGAGGATTGCTTCACCTCGCCGTTGACGCGCAGCTCAATGGCACCTTTGGTGGGATGCCCGATTGCGTCCGCAGGTACGATTTCCGACAGCACGGCTGACTCTTCGAAGTCCTTGCCAAGGTCCCACGGACGTCGCTGCTCGCGCGCTGCCAGCTGCAAGTCGCGCCTGGTCATGTCCAGACCGCACGCATAGCCGAAGACGCACTCCAGTGCCTTTTCCTTGGAGACACGGAAGGCAGGCTTGCCGATTGCTGCAACCAGCTCCATCTCGTAGTGGTAGTTGCTCGTGCCTGGCGGATACGCGACCTTGGCTCCGCTCGGGATGTAGGTCGATGAGGCCTTGGTGAAGTAGAACGGTGCCTCACGGTCTACGACCACGCCCATCTCCTTCGCGTGCGCCTCGTAGTTGCGACCAACGCAGAAGATGCGACCGATGGGAAAGAGGCCGTCCTCGCCTTTGATTGGCGCTGCGACAACTTCTGGTGCGGGAAAGACGTATTTGCTCATTTGATGTCTTCCGAGAAGACTTGATAGATGCCCATCTTTCGTTGCAGTGGAGCGTCGTCCACGACGAAGAGGTAGGTCGAATTGGTGGATGACCCGTTGGCCAGCGTGACCCGCGCATGGGTAGGCACGGCCATCGTGTCGGATTCCCCGAACTTGAGGCCCGCACCGTCAATCTGAGCGCTGCCGAATCCCTCGACGACGTGCAGGACCGCCGAAGCAGAGCGTCTTGGCAGCGTGAGTTCCTCTCCAGGCCTCAGCTGAATAGCCGAGAAGCCCAGGGTCGGGAGGCACTCCCGGCCGGTCTCCGGGTTCACGTAAGCAAGTTGCACTGGCTTGCCCTTCGGCGTGACGCCCGCCAGACCCCTCAGGTTCGCACGCACCGTCTTCCAGGGAAATCGCAACATCGGATAGGGCACGCGAGGCGCGTCCAGCGAATCGTAGGGAACGACACCGCCAAGTCCGAGCCGCGTGATTCCGTATTCGCTGGGCTTGTCGATGGTCTGGGAGGGGCTTTCGGTGCTGAACGACGCTTCCATCCCGTAGACCAGTGGCAGGTCCAGCGCGTCCATCCAGACGACCGGTCCAGTGCCTTCATGTCCATGCTCGTGCCACAGGCCGGGAGGCGTGAGGATGAGGTCACCCTTTTCCATCGGCAACTTCTCACCGCCGACGACGGTGAACCCGCCACTGCCTTCAACAACAACCCGCACCGCGGAGGGCGTGTGCTTGTGGTTCGGCGCCACCTCCCCGGGAAGAATCAGCTGCATGCCGATGTAGATGGTCGGCGTAGCCTTCATGTTGTCCAGGCCCAGGCCTGGATTGCACAGAACCAGGACGCGTCTCTCCGCCTTCTCGATTGGCGTGAGCTCGCCGGCGCGCATCAGATTGGGACGCAGGTCCGAGTAGTGCCAGACGGTGGCCTGAGTCTTTCGGCTCGGAATACCGTGCGGCAGCATCGCACGCAGCGATGGCCACAGCGGAAGCGTGTTCTGCGCGACCAGGTCGTCGACGTACTCCTTCGGGAGGTCCTCAATCGTTCCCAGCGCGCTCATTTCGCGGCTCCAACCGTCTCGAGGACCTCGGGGTGAAGCTTCTCGTACGCCGCGGCGAGTTCAGGGTCGCGCTTGCGCACTTCCGCGTGGTCCACCCGGCCGCTGCGCGTGACGTAGTCATACGCGAACGAGATAGGGTCCAGGTGCAGCTTCGGGCCGAGGTGCTCGTACCACTCGGTGCTCTTGATAGCAGCCTTCTGCAACGAGTCCGAGCCGGGCTGGCGAATCTCGACGAACTTCGCGAGCATGCTGGGGACGTCTGCCCCGCACATCTTGAAGGCTTCGTACAGGGCGATGGAGTCCTGCAGTGCGAGTCGCGTGCCGGACCCGACGGACGGATGGCCAGTGCGTAGCGCATCGCCCAGGAGCACGATGTTCTTGTAGTGCCACCGCTTGTTCTTCACGATGGTGTACTGGAACCAGTTCGACTTGTTAGACAGAAGCTTGTGCCCCTTGAGGTCATCGGCAAACACCTTCTCGCAGTAGGCAAGGCTTTCAGCCTCCGACATGCGGTCGAGACCTGCCTTGCGGAACGTCTCGGGGTCGACTTCCACCAGGAACGTACTGTGGGTCGGGCTGAACTGGTAGGTGTGTGAGATGACCAGACCATCTTCGTTCTGACGGAAGATGAGCGACAGCGCCTGGAACAACTGGGTCGTGCCATACCAAGCCAGCATGTTGGGTCGTACGTCGAGTTCCGGCTCGAAGAACTCCTTGTACTTGGTCCGGATGGCGCTGTTTGCTCCGTCGGCCGCCACGACAAGGTCGCACTCACCGAGTTGAGCAACATCCTCCACCTTCGAGTCGAACTCGATGGAAACACCGACTTTGCGGCATTGCTGGTGAAGGGCCTTTAGCAAGTCGATTCGCGCCATCCGGTGGAACGTGTTGTGCGCGAGCGTGACGTGCGTGGCCTGATGCACGACGGCCATCTCGTCAAAAACGACCTGGTTGTGGGTCATCGCGTCGTACACCTCAGGCGCGATGTCGCGAACGAAGTTCAGCGCGACGTCGGAGAAGACCACGCCCCAGCCGTAGGTGGCGTTTTCCGGGTCACGCTCGTAGACCACGATATCGTGGCTAGGGTCGTCGCGCTTCATCAAGTACGCGTAGAACAGTCCAGCGGGACCACCGCCAATGACGCGAATCTTCATTGTCTTTCTCCGAATGTCAGGTTGTCTCAGGTCGTCTCTTTGAGCACCACGAGGGCGTCCAGGGCCAGCGCGCCATCGGCATGCACGCGCAAGGGGTTGATTTCCACTTCCGCGATTTCCGGGTGCTCTTCCAGCAAGTCGCCCAGTGCGATGGCCACCTTGGCAATCGAGGCACGGTCGCACTTGGGCAGGTGACGGAAGCCGTCGAGCACCTTCTTGCCTCGCAGGCTGGAGAGCATCTCTTGCGCATCCAGCTCGGTGAGAGGGGCGAGCCGGACACTTGAATCTGATACCGCTTCGGCCAGGATGCCTCCGAGGCCGATAACGACGCATGGCCCCCAGGACGCGTCGCGCACCGCGCCGACAATGAGCTCGACCCCTTCCCCGGCCATCTCCTCGACGAGGAAGCGGCCAGGGGTCTCGGTCGGAATGCGCTCGATAGAGGCGAGGGCCTTCTCCATACCGGCCTGGTCGCGCACGTTGAGGAAGACGCCACCGACCTCGGTCTTGTGCGGGACGTCGTCAGCGGCAATCTTGACGACTAGTGGCTTTCGAAGCTCCTCGAACGCCTTCAGCGCTTCGGCGCGGCCGATGCAAAGACGACGCGCGGGGCTTGAGACGCCGTATTTCGCGAGGAGCGCCTTCGCGGTGTCCTCGTTGAAGGGGCCCTGAAGCCTGGGCTGGTCGTTGTTGGCCGTCCGCGAGCCGCCTTCACTGTTTGCAAGTCGCCACTGGGCGCGGGAATCGGCATCAAGGGCCGCCGCGACGAGGACCAACCGTTCGGGACTGCGCACGGCGGGGATTCCCTCGTGCATCAGTTCTTCGAACGGCCCCTGCAGGTCATGCGCCAGTCCCAGGCTTCCGAAGATGACCGGTTTGCCGGTTGCCGCCTTCGCGGGCTTCAGAGCTTCCACAGGATTCAGCACCGCCGGCTCGCTGAGCCCGAACACGAGCACGGCATCGACGTTCTGGTCCTGCGCGACCGCGGTGACAACCTGAGGAAAGGTCGGGCTAGGCCGTCCGGTGTCGACCGGGTTCTTGACGAAGGTCATCGGCGGCAGAAGCGCCTCGATGCCCTTGATGGAATCCGGCGAGAGCAGAGGGACGTCCACATCAGCGCACTTGAGGCCGTCCACGATGAGAAGGCCAGGGCCGGCCTGACCGGTGACCAGACCGATACCGTTCTTCTGCTTGGGAGGTAGGCGCCCATCGGCAAGTGCTGCGGCGGCCTGGGCGAGTTCCTCGGTGGAATTCACAACTACCACGCCGGCCTGCTGGAGCGCCGAGACCGTGCGCGCATGGGACCCCATGAGGTTGCCCGTGTGGGAAACAGCAAACTCGCCGATGTCGGCGCGGCCGGCGACGAGCGCGACTACTGGCTTGAAGGGCGTCACCTTGCGCAGCGCCTCATTCAAGGCGCGGCCGTTCGGCACTCCCTCCAGATGTAGCGCGATGGCCTTCGTCGAGCTTGCCGTGCCCAACATCTCAATGACGTCGGCACTGTTGACGTCCACGGCATTGCCGAGGCCGACCGCAAGGGAGATGCCCTTACCAAGCTGGTCGAGCAGGAAGGAGATGCTCAGGTTGACGCCGCCCGACTGAGCGACAACTGCTACGGAGCCCTTCTTGAGCTGGTCGACACCCGGGACGAAACTCGCGACACAGCGCTCATGCGTGTTGATGAACCCGGAAGTATTGGGACCAAGCAGTCGCAAGCCGGTGCTTCGACAGACCTCTGCTAGTTGCTCCTGGAGCTTCGCACCCTGCCCGCCGGTCTCACCGAAGCCGCCCGAAATGATGAACACACCGCCGACACCGCGCGCCGCCGCATCCTTCGCGGCCTGGACACAGTGCTGCGCGGGAATCGCCAGGATGGCGAGGTCGACCGGCTCGGGGAGCTCAGCAAACGTCGGATAACAAGTGACCCCTTGAATCTCCTTCTCGCGCGGGTGCACCGCGACCAGAGTTCCAGGGAAGGATTTCAGTGAGAGCAGCGCCTGGGAGCCAGCCTTTGCCGCGTCAACCGATGCGCCGACGACGGCTATCGAGCGCGGGTTCAGGAGTCGCTGCAGGTTTGCCTGCCGGACTGCATGCGTGGAGGGGGTGTTGCCCATCAGTCTTGTCTCCAGGTTCCGTTGCCCGTCCGACTATTGGCGGGCTTGGAGCAATCGTAGGCACCTGCGGGTTACTTGAATAATGTTTGACAGACATAGTTGTTATCCGCATTTTGGTGAACCCGCCTCTCTGTCGCGGTACATTTCGCCCGTACGCTCTCAACATGGCCCGGCAGAGGCCGACGAAACATTGGAGACAAACGTGGACGTTCGCTTCCTGGAGTACTTTTTGCGGGTGGCCGAGCTAGGCAGCATCAACCGTGCGGCCGCCGACCTCCACCTTTCGCAACCTGCGCTTTCTCGGCACGTTGCCGCACTGGAAGAGGAGATGGGCACCAAGCTCTTCGTCCGTACTCAAGGCGGCGTCAACCTCACCGAGTCGGGGAAGCTACTGTCCGACCGCGCTCGACCGCTACTCAGGCAATTCACTATCCTGAAGGAGCAGGTCGGTGAGAAGGCCGCAGGGCAACTCGCAATCGGCATTCCGCCTTCGTGGCACGGGGTGTTCACCTCGGAGTTCGCCACCAAGATGGTCAAGGAATTTCCAGGGATTACCTTGCGGGTCTACGAGGGCGTGAGCAACGTACTCCGCGACTACATGTTGGCCGGGCTGCTCGACCTCAGCATCGTGCCGTTCGATAGTTCGCCTGCGTCGGGATACCGGCAGACCTCGCTCGTTCGCGAACCGCTGATTCTTGTGGGCAGCCCTGCCGATGGGCTGAGCTCCGATGAGCCGGCGCCGATATCTAGGCTGGATGGAATCAAGCTGGTGCTACCCGGCCGGCCGAACGTGCTGCGTGGCTTGGTCGAGCACTCCCTTGCACGCAAGGGCATGGCCTTTCGACTCGCGGTGGAGACTGACACGCTGACGTTGTGCCTGGACATGGCAAGGCAGGGTGTCGGCCTCACCGTTGTTCCGGCGTGCTCGCTGTTCGAGAACCCCATCCTGAACGAAGTATCTTGGACCCCATTGCGCGGGCTCTACATGACCTGGACCCTTTGCGAGAACCCGGCCCGGATGCATTCGCAGGCCGTGCGTGAAGGAAGACGCCTTGTCATGTCGGGCGTCAGCCAGGCGTTGGCCACAAAAGATTGGTTCGGTGCATCGGCGGTAGGCAATGCGTTAGCCAAGGCGTAGCTGCTGAGGCGCGGCGCACCTCCGTTCCCCGTCACAGGGTCATGCGTGGGTCGACCCCATACGTCGCATGACACGCCCGCAGCGCCGACGCTGCAACGCGAACCGCACCGGAAACCTCTTCCACCCGGCATGAGTCGGCGATTTCGTCGAGAGCATCCGCCTTTGAGTCCAACCTCCCATTTGCGTCACGTATATGCCGCAGGGCTTCGCTTACCTGAGGCGTCTTCATGGGGTCACCCTCCCGCAAGCGCCGGAGATGCGCGATTGAGTCCAGTAGTCGGAGCGCAGCCATCGGCGAGCCGCCGGTTTCAGTCAATCGCGCCGCATGCCCATGACGGCTCAGATTGAAGATGTGCCGGACCAGCTCGCTTCTCTCGCCGGGGCTATGGTGCGCATCGCATAGCCGCCGAAGGGTCTGCCAAACCCTTTGAGTCAGCCGCTGTGTTCGGCGGTGCGGGCTTGGTCGGTGGAGCGCGTAGATGACGCAGGTCAGACCAATCCCGAACAGAAGAGCACCTGAACCTGCGAGCACCTCACGCATTCCCAGGTGGTCGAGCGGCAGCGCGGCATGACTTGAGATGAGGAAGAGCTGATTCGTATCGAAGGCGAGACCCGCGGTTCGCGCATGAGCCCTGGCGACTCCGCCCACGAGCAGAAACGGGGCGACGCTTGCTATGAGCATCGGGAGCGAGTCCACATGCGGTAGAACCAGAAGTCGATAGGCCGCGGCCACGACGACGCCAATGGCGGCTCCTCGGAAAACGATTGAACCCACCACTCGCGGTGTTGGGTGCGAGCCTAGGAGTGCGGAGACCATGCAGACCGCCAATGCGACCAAATCCGCTTGCGCCACCTTCGAGGCGTGGGCGACGTAGCAGGCGGCGAAGGTCGCAACGCCGGCCGAGAGGCCACCGACAACGGCTGCCGATTCGTCCCGAAACGGTGTCAAGTAGGCGGGGCCGCGAGGCGTGCGCCCGGCGTCCTCTCGTCGCGCACGCTTCCCATCCTGGACCAGGTTGTGCCAGGACACTGCCAGTGCATTCAAGGCCTGGTGGAGCCGGGGGTCGGCTTGCTCGACGAGCGCGCCTGCTTCGATGGGAAGCATGCCATGCTCGGCGTCCAGCGAGCTCCGCACTGCGCTGGCGAGGGCTGAGCGAGCGAGTGCGGCGTCTTCGGCTGCATTTCGGTCCAGACGTTCAAGAAACGCGTGCACGGATGCAAGGACCTCGACCGCGGCGTACGCCATGGCCTGCACGTCGTTCGCGAGGCGATAGCCAACCGGCCTACCCGCGCCCACGATTTGAGCGTTCGCCTGGACCTCAGCGAGGTCCGCTAGCAGCTTGCGCTCGACGTATACGTCGATACGCTCGGCATCTCCGGCGAGCAGCGCCGCGGCGTACTCAATGGTGTCGCTTCCCAGCCTTCGTACGGCTGTTCTCAGTTCGTGCAGCGGTGAGTTGGGGGTGGCAAGGAACCCGAATAGGAAGCCTACGGCCAGACCGATGAGCGTGCAGTCCACCCGGGACATCGCAAGCTCCAACGTGTTCACTGGCTCGAAGAGGCCAGGAACGACCACGATGCCCGCCGTCATTGCCGCCAGAAGGGGCGCGTACCCATGCGCGCCTCGCAGCATCGGGATGGCAGCCGTCATCAGTGCAACCCATGCGGCCAAGAGTGCGGCTGCCAAGTGGAATGGGAGATGTGCGCGAAGAATCGAGAACCCGACCAACGCGCCGAACAGCGTGCCGAGCAGCCGGAAGATGCCACGCTCAAGAAGCAGCCCTCGGGTCGGCTGAGACATTGCCCAGACGGGCATCGCAGCCCAGTACGGGTGCGGAATTTCGAGCAGCACGGCAACCGAGAACGCGACCAACGCAGTTGCGCCTAGGCGCAGCCCGGTAAGCGGCATTAACGGACTGCGAACAAGGGAGCTCATACCATTCCAATCAACTGAATCTGATGTATTTATTTACTTTACTGTAAAGTAAATATCCCTTCAAGTGGACCGAAAAACGATGGAACCAGCCCAACCTCGGGGTCGCCCGAGAAATCCTGCTCTGCGCGAAGGCATCCTCGCAGCCGCCCGAGATGAGTTCCTGGCACGAGGACTGGACGGCGCGAGCCTAGAAGCTATTGCCCGCGCTGCAGGGACCAGTCGCGTGACCATCTACTCCTACTTCCCATCGAAGGAGGAGCTCTTTCACGCGTCGGTGAACCAGGTCGTGGTCGACGCGGTGGTGATTGCGGAAGACGAGCTAGAGCGCCTACCGGTGGCGCAGCAACTGACAACCCTCGCAAAGGCGTTCCTGGATAGCATCGCCACCCCTCGTGCAGCTGCGCAAATCCACGCCCTATACCAGAGCAGCAAGAAGTCGCCCCAGGCATCAGCGGCGTTCTATGCCTCCGGCCCGCAGCAGATTCTCGATGTGGTTGAACGCACCCTCACCCGACTTGCCAGCAGCGGGGCCCTCAACATTCCGAACATCGAGTTCGCCGCAGAACAGTTCGTCGCCCTCGTGCGCGGCAACGAGCAGATGCGCGCGCTGCTCTCGCTGCCGCCCGCAAGGAAGGCGCGCCAGAGACAAGCCTACGTCGACAGCTCGGTCCAGCTTTTCATTTCTGGCTACGCCCCCTAAAGAGTGTTTGCGTCAGCCGAAGAATTGGCCTGGTGCGTGCCCTAAGCGGAAGTGCGCCGATGCGTTGAAGCGGACGTTCATGCGTCCGCCGTCCCTTCTCCGCATGTTGGATTGCTCGTCGGCACGAGTCCGTTTGCGGCTTCGGTTGCAGCATCTAGACCGCGTCAGGCTGAGCTGATGGAGCAGCTCGCCTGAACTCTTCAAGCCGCGAACAAGTCTTATCAATCGAAAGCAGCCTCGGCCATCGCTCCAGGTCAACCTTGAATCGACGTGCGCTTTCAATCTGTGGGATGAGGTGGGCATCGGCCAGCGAAGGCCTATCTCCGAAGGAGAAGGCCCCAACCGGCGTACGAGCGACGACCAGCGCCTCATAGGCGTCAAACCCGCTGGAAATCCAGGTTCCGCACCACTCGTTGATGGCATCTTCGTTCGCGCCAAATTCGTGGCGAAGCTTCTCGAGAATCCGGCGGTTGTTGACCGGATGCACGTCGCACCCAATGATGGCCGCAAGCGCACGGACGTGCGCCCGGTCGCGTGCATTGGTTGGCAGCAACGACGGCTGCGGATACAGCTCCTCGAGCCACTCGATGATGGCAGGCGACTGAGTCAGTATGTCGCCATCTCCGACGTCAAGCGCTGGCACCAGCTGCTGCGGGTTGATGGCTCGATAGCTCTCAAAAAGATGTTTTTCATTGCGCAGGTCGATTGCGACCTGCTCATATGACAGCCCCTTAAGATTGAGGGCGATGCGCAAGCGGTGCGAAGTGCCGCTGCGAAAGTATCCGTACAGTTTCATGTGAGGTGGCCGACGGGCAATCGCCGGCCCTGGGGCTTAAAGAGTTGCTGAATCCGGTATTTGGACTGGACGGAAGGCCCACGGTGGGCTGCAGCGCTACTTGGACGAACCCTGGCTGACCTTCTCCTTCCCGATTCGGTTGACCACAACGTAGTCGAGCGCTGTCCAGTAGTCCGACCTCGTCTTGTCGGCAATGCGCTCAAGGTCTGCGCTCATCGCTTTGAAGCCATCGGACATCACATAGTCCTCGGCGTCGTTCATGCTGCGGAAATACATCAGGGTGATGCCGTCAATTGCTGAAGTCGCCTCTGCGTAGAAGGGTTGACCGGGCTCTCTGCCGCCGATGTTTTGCAGCTGGACGTAGCGGGAGACGAGCGTCTTTGTCGAAGGTTGCGCCATCACGACATTGAGGTGACGGCCCAACCAGTCCTTCTGGAACTGGTCGCGCGTGAGGTCCGGACGTCTGGTGTGTGTGTAGACGAGCACGATGGGGTCCCGGCTGTCCTTGCTGGCAATTCGGATGAACTGCCGCGACAGAACCGGCGCTACTTGGCGGAACAGCGCCTGGTCCTCGGGAAGAATCTTGTTCTTGAACTTGTCCCCAAAGAGCGTTCCGATGTTGTCGGCGCTGTGGAAATTCAGGTAGGCAATCCCGTCCCAGCGAGGGCGCTTGTATTCCGGGATATGGCCGATAACGCCAGGGTATAGCTTGCCTTGCGCATCCGCGGGAGCCAAGTACGGAGGCGAGTTCGCCATCGTCGGGCCCGCCGGTATGCGGTGAATCTGGTCGTAGCGTGCAAGAACGTCGAGGGTCTTGTCAGAAGGTTCGTCCGCGAATGTGAACCGCACCCCATGGACCTTTCGCCAATACTCGCCCCATTTCTCGAAGCTGATGTTCGGGTCGCTTTCAAGGGCAATCGCGCTTGGATTTGCCGCAGGGTCATCAATAGGCTTGCCATCTCGACCCACTAGATTGTTAGGGTCGCGACCGCGCTGGGAGAGCGGGGTCGAGTCGGCGCGCGCCAGGAAGCCGGTCATCGCGATGAGTGGCTGGCTCGTGCTGGCAATGGTCTTTGAGTGCGGTGGTCGGGCCAACGTCTCACGGGCGACGCCCTCGCTGACGAAGGGGGTGTTTGAACTCATGGAGTCTGAGGGTTGGGCAACTGCCCCCGTTGCGACGGCGAGGCCGCAGGCGACAGTTGCAGCGTTGATGAACTTGCGCATTTTTGTCTCCAAGTGCCGAAGGGGACGAGCACGGCAGCCGCTCGCGGGTCGGCTCTCCCGCTTGCGCGACCGCCGGTTGAAATCAAAATGGACGGCGTGCGTTCAGGCACGCCGGCCGCTACTTGATGCGTAGTTGGTCGATGAGATAGGCAGCACCGTCGCTGGTGTGCTTCTCCACGACGTCGCGCAGCGTAGACGAAGGCTCGAACGCCTCGTGCGCCTTAGCAACGCTCTGAAACCAGGCGGCAACAAACCCAGTGGGAGGGGAAGGTTCGGCCCACAAGCGCTCTCGCTTAGCCGTCGACGCTGTCCAATTCAAGGCGACTTGGACCCCTATGGCATCCGCAGCGCGCTGCAGGTCTACCCAGAGGGCCTCGCGCGCATCAGCCTGGGCGTGAAAAAGAATGAGCACCTTCACCAGGGCCTCGCCGGGGTCGTCGCCTTGGGTGTCGACCACGCACAGGGTCCAGCCTTTCAGGAAGACTGGCTCGTCCGCGGGGATGAACTTCTTGCCAACATCGGAGCCCTGCGCCAGACGCATGGCTTCGGCGTCCTCGAAGTAAAGCTCCACGACACCATCCACATTGAAGACGGGCCTCCCACCGCTTGCCCACAGCACCTTGTCCACTCGGTTGTGGTTGTACTTAGCGATGCCTTCCATACCCAGCGCAAGCTGTGCGTGAGGGCCGGCCCAGTAGGCCCTGAAGTCACTCGTTGCCGAGCCCTCCTTCTTCGCAAGAAGGGTCATCCGCTTCATCATTTCAACGTCCTGGTCGACTTACAGAATCTGCCGCTCTGCCACGACGAAGGCCGTGATTTCGGACAAGAAGGTTTTCGCGTGAGCCATCGTCTCCTTGCCCGCATCCGAGCCGAACGCGGCCTCAAGCGTCGCCGCGTCCTTGAACCACATCTCGACGATTCCATCGATAGGAAGCTCGTCGTAGCTGCACGGGGTGCCCTTCACACGCTCGCGGGCAACGATGACGTTCTGGCGATACCCGGCGACACCCGACATCCTGCGGACGAAGTCGCCGTGGCGCTTCCACTCACTACGGAAGTCTTCCTCGCTTATCGTCGGCAGTCGCTTGAGGACCGACATGCGCTTCAAAAGCTTCGCGCGCTCTTCCTTCGGCGGTACCGGGATGACAACCGATTGCTCGGAGGTGACGATGTGCAGCTCGCCGATGAAGTGCAGCTCGTCCTTGATGAGGGCTGCGGCCATGCCGCTGTCGTTGAACGCATGATTCGACTGCTTGGGGTCGTCGAACGAAAGCTGCGAGAAGCCATCGAACTTCCACGGCCCCCTCGCGAATTCAATGCCCCGCTGCAGCCTATCAACCACTGGGTTTTGCCAATACTCGCGCAGATTGGGTGCTTGGCGGGCAAGCGCACCATGGTTCTCGCGCCAATAGGCGTTGAAGTCGTCGAACGTCCAGTCGGCCTTCTTGCGAATCAAGCCCATACGTACAGTCATGATGTGTCCTTTCAATTGGAGGGAGAGACCAGCTGCTCAGCTGCTTGTGCGCGAGCTCGTGCCAGTCCAGGCGCTCGCTTGGCCAGCCAGACACCGTGTCGCACCGGCCAGCGTTGATATTTCGGGTCCACTCCAAGCGTCGTCGCCGCGTGGTGAGCCCAGTACGGGTCGAACAATGCTTCGCGCCCAAGAGCGATGAGGTCCGCCTTGCCTTCTTGGAGCACCGCTTCCGCTTGGCTAGCGTCGACAATCATTCCGACCGCCTGGGTTGGAACATTGGCGTCGTGGCGGATGCGTTCCGAGAACGGCACCTGAAAGCCCAAACCCCGAGGCACGGGGAGAGCCCGCGTTTCCTCGGTCAGACCTCCGGAGGAGCAGTCGATGACGTCGACGCCTAGCTGAGCAAGCTCGCGAGCGAGGACCACGGAGTCGTCCAGGCTCCAGCCATCGACGCTTCCGTCGACCGCCGAGAGACGGGCGAAGAGCGGTTTGCCGGCAGGCCAGGCGTCGCGGACCCGAGATGCGACCTCGAGTGCCAGCCTCATCCGGCCATTCAGGTCACCGCCCCATTCATCTTTTCGGTGGTTCGAGTTCGGCGACAGGAAGCTGGCCACCAGGTACCCGTGCCCGAAGTGAAGTTCCACCACGTCAAAGCCTGCCTTGTCTGCCCGCACGGTTGCATCCACGAAGCGCTGGATGACCTCCTCGATTTCTTGAGCATTCATCGCGCGGGGGGCCGACCAACCGGGACCGGCTGCCAGCGCGCTCGGGCCCAACCGTTGCCAAGGCTCTGCGTCGCTTTGCATCACTTCGTCGGTCAGTGCCGCACCACCTTCCCACAGTGGCTGGCTGCCCGACTTTCGGCCGGCGTGAGCCAGCTGAACCCCAATTGCGCCATCATTGGCATGCACGAAGTCGACCACGGACTTCAGCGGCTCGATTTGGCTGTCGTCCCAGAGGCCCAAGTCCGCCGTCCCAATACGCCCGCGGGGGTCGACGGCGGTGCTTTCCGTGAGGATGAGGGCCGCCCCGCCCAGTGCAAACTTGCCGAGATGAACCATATGCCAAGGCGTCGCCCGCCCGGCTTCAGCGGCGTGCTGGCACATCGGCGAAATGACAATGCGGTTCTTCAGTTCCAGGTCGCGAAGCTTTAGAGGCTGGAAGAGCAGCGGGTCAGGAGTTGTCATGATGGAATCCGAGAAGCTCAGGTAGAAGACGAAGGAGTAGCGGGCTGCTGCCGAGTGCCGAGGTAGGTGCCGGCCATCACGGCAACGAAACCTGCCAAGTGCCACGCGGTGAGACGCTCGTCCAGCAGGATGGCGGCGAAGAGAACGCCGAAGACGGGAACCCAGTACAGGAAGACCGCCGTGCGGGCCACCCCAATGCTGGCAATGGCTCTGTTCCAAAGCAGGTTGCTTAGAGCAGTGGCCATGACGCCGGAGAACAGAATGAGTGCCCATTGCCACCAGCCAGGAAAGAGCACTTCCAAGTCCAGAGATGGGCTTCCGACGGCGGCCTGCACAACCAGCATCGAGGTGCCGACCAAGTAGATGGCCCAGCTGATGGTCAGAGGGTGCAAGCACTTCGCCAGGCGCTGCACAAGCGCCCCGCCGGCGGCGAAGCTCACGACACCCGCAACCAACATTAGGTCACCGGTGCTTGCGCGGGAAAGCCCGGCCCCAGGGTGACTCAGGACAACGGCCGCAACGCCGCCGAATCCCAGGGCCACGCCCAGCATCCGCTGCACTGACAAGCTCTCCCGGAACATGAACGCAGCAAGGACCGCTGACACCAGAGGGCTCAGCGCCATGATGAGGGCACCGTTGGTGGCGGTAGAGCGCTGCAGCCCTTCTGCAAACAGCAGTTGGTTCAGATAGACCATGAGGACACCGCAGACGAGCAGCGTGCGAACCTGCTTCCAGCTCATGTCTCGGACAACGCAACGCTTCCAAAGCAAGATTGCAGACAGCACGGCAAGGGCCACAACCATCCGCAGCGCAGCAAGCATCGACGTGTCGAAGCTGTGGGTGAGTTGCTTCACAACGGCGACGTTCAGCCCCCAAATCGCCATTGCAGCGATGAGGGTCATCTGGACCGCAAGCGCCTGCCGGCCTGCGGTGTTCGACGTTTCGACGCTCATGGACGACCTCTCCGTTTGACAAGCACTGCAAAGGAGAGTCCGAGCAGCAGAAGCCCAATGGCCGATACCGAGTACACGGCGGGAGCCGTGTACTGGTCAACCAACCAGGCTGCGCCCAGAACGCCAATCGACTGCCCCAGAAATAGGCTGCAGGCAAAGAGTGACACCGCCGTGCCGCGAGCCCACGGCGCCATCTGCGTCGCATTGGTCTGCAGGGTGTTGTGCAACGCGTAAAACCCGAAGCCGGCCAGGAAGCAAGCCGGTGGCACGAAGTACCAGCTCGGCGCGAGTGCCATCGTTCCGAATGCCGCCGCCGTGGCGATGCCGCCTATGCGAGCAAGGCCTGTTTCACCCCACCGCCGCAGCATCCGCCGCGCGGTGCGGCTGTACGACAGACCGCCGATTCCGTAGAGCGCCACCACGCCGCCCGCTGTCGGCATCGACAGGCCGAAGCGCAGATGAAGGTCACTTGGGATGAACGCCAACGCGCTGAACGCCAGTGCACCCTCAATCGCCGTGACCAACAGAACGACTCTCGGCCAGCGCGAACCCACGACCGACTTGATGCCATTGAGTAGTCCCATCGGGGCGCATTGCTTCACCCGCGGGTCGAAAATGACGCGACTAACCAGCAGCGCGCCGCTGACCGCGAAGATGGCGGCAAGTCCTACAAATGCGGAGCGCCAGCCGAAGGCATCGGCCAAGAGGCCTCCCGCCCACTGGCCAGTAATCATCCCGAAGACGGTTGCACCCAGCAGCTGAGCGAGCACGGCCTGTCGGTCTTCGTAGGCCACGCTGTCACCAATCCAAGCCATGGTGAGTGGAATGATTCCGGCTGCGGCGGCACCTGAGAGTGCGCGGCTTGCGACCAGCCATTCCAGGTTAGGTGACGCCGCAGCCAAGGCGCTACCGACGGTGCATGCCAAAGTGGCCAGACCAATGACCTTGACCTTGCCAAAGCGGTCGCCCAGGGGCCCGTAGAACAGCTGGAGCACCCCATATGCAAGCGCGAATGCGGAGATGGCCCTTGCCGCCTGACCAGCCGTCGCGGCGAACTCCTGTGCCAGCGCCGGAAGCATGGCGTCGCAGATTCGCATAGAGGCCATGCTCGTGAAAGCACAGCACCCTACGAGCCAGAGCTTTGCTGACCAATCATTCAAGGAGACAACTTCAGACTTCTGCATGTCTTCTCCTGCGCCGCGGTCCTGCCCTTTCACCGCAGTGCCGCACCAAGAGTTAGAGCTGCGTCGGTTGCATCGATGACTTCCTGAACGGCTACGCCGGGCGCGGTCTCCTCAAGCACCAGACCAGCTTCAGTCGGCCGGATGACCGCGAGTTCGGTGACGACCAGGTCGACTCTGCGAATTGACGTCAGCGGCAGCGTGCAGCGGGGAACAAGCTTCGAACCGTTGCGCGAGCGATGGGTCATGGCCACGATGACGCGACGTGCGCCCGTGACCAAGTCCATCGCGCCGCCCATCCCGGGAATCTTCTCGCCGGGCACCATCCAGTTGGCCAGGCGCCCCTCCTCATCGACCTCCAGGCCCCCGAGCACAGTGACGTCCAGATGCCCGCCTCTTATGAGCCCAAAGGAGAAAGCGGAATCGAAGGCGCAGGCACCAGGCAGAGCGCCAACTGGCCGCCCACCGGCATCGATGAGGTTCACGTCTTCAAAGCCTTCTCCAGGCAGCGGGCTCATGCCCATGATGCCGTTCTCGGAGTGAAAGAAAACGTGCAGCGACGTCGGGAGATATTTCGCAACCAGCGTGGGTAGGCCGATACCCAGATTCACCCGGTCGCCGTCCTTGAGCTCCGCAGCGACCCGCCTGGCGATTACTTCGCGTCCGTTCATGAGGCACGCTCCTTTCCAACAAGGACGTGGACCAGCACGCCAGGAGTGACCACTGTGTCAGGGCTAATCATTCCGACAGGAACGATGCTTTCCGAATCGGCAATCGTCGTCTTCGCAGCCATCGCCATCAACGGATTGAAGTTGCGGGCTGTCAGCGTGTATTCGAGGTTGCCGTAGTAGTCGGCTCGCTTGGCAGCAATGAACGAGAAGTCCGCCTTCAGCGCCGTCTCGACAAGGTACGCGCGGCCTTCGACCTCCAAGGTCTGCTTGCCGTCAGCCACCGCAGTGCCGACGCCGGTGGGCGTGAGGACGCCGCCCAGGCCGAAGCCGCCGGCGCGGATGCGCTCTGCCAGAGTCCCCTGGGGCACGAGTTCCACGCTGATGCGCCCATCGAGCATGTATTGCTGCGTCACCTCGTTGGTCCCGATGTGGCTGGCAATCACCTTGGTCACAAGGCCGGCATCGATGAGCCGCCCCACGCCCACGCCGGGCCTGGCCGTGTCGTTGCTTATCAGCGTCAGGTCCTTCCTGCGCTGGCGGACCAGTTCGTCTATCAGCCGCATCGGACTGCCGACGCCCATGAACCCGCCCACCATCACTACCGCCCCGTCTGGGACCATCGCAACTGCCTGCTCGAGCGGGACGGGCCGTTTCATGGTGCCACCACTGTTCCCGAGCACTCGCCGAGGCCGATACGCACTGCCCCGTCGGCTGCGCACCATCCCCGCAAGGTAAGCGTGTCGCCGTCCTCGAGGAAGCTGCGCACCTCGCCGTTAGGCAGCTTGACCGGGTTCTTGCCACTGACGGTCAGCTCCATCATCGAACCCGCTTCGCTCTCGGCCGGCCCGGACAGGGTTCCAGAGCCCAGGAGGTCGCCGGGCTGCAGGTTGCAGCCGTTGACTGTGTGGTGGGCGACCAGTTGCGCAGGTGTCCAGTAGGCCGCGCGTGTGGTGTTCGTTGCTGATAGACGCACCGGAGCTTCACCCGCTTCCCGCATCTTGGCGGTTTGCAACAAGACTTCCAGCGTGATGGAGAACGCACCCTTTGCACGATTCGCTTCGCTGTCCAGGTACGCAAGAGGCTGCGGGTCCTCCGCCGGGCGCTCGAATGGCGCACGGAAAGGTGCCAGCGCCTCCATGGTCACCATCCAGGGCGACAACGTGCTTGCGAAGTTCTTGGACAGGAACGGGCCCAGTGGCTGGTATTCCCAGCCTTGAATATCCCGTGCAGACCAGTCGTTGAACAGGGTCACACCGAAGAGATGGGCTTCAGCATTGCCAATCTCGATGGGCTCCCCTTGTTCGTTGCCGGCGCCGATGAACCAGCCCAGTTCCAATTCATAGTCCAGGCGTTTGGAGGGGCCGAAGGTCGGCACCTGTGCATCGGGAGCCTTCGTTTGGCCGCGCGGCCGCTTGAACGAACCGCCGCTCACCCCGATGGATGACGCGCGACCGTGATAGCCGATGGGCACCCACTTGTAGTTCGGCAGCAGTGGGTTGTCCGGACGGAACTGCTTGCCGACAGTCGTCGCGTGGTGGACGCTCGTGTAGAAGTCGGTGTAGTCGCCTACGCGGCACGGAACCGTGTATTCGCATTCATCCTGGGGGACCAAAGCGCGCGTCCACGCGGGACGTTGAGCGCTACCTTCGCGCAGGCCTTCGGAAATCTTGCGGCGCAGCGCCTGCCTGGCCTCTGGCGTTGCCGCCATGACGACGTTCATGTCGTCGGTATCAATCAGGCCAACGGCGCGCAGGTCCAGAACCTTGTCGCCGATGGCCACACCGATTTTCCAACCGCCTTCGATGCCGCCTCTCTTGAAGCGTCCGAACGGCAAATTTTGGATGGGAAAGTCGCAGCCTGCCTCGTTGGCAGACGTGACCCAGCTCTTAAGCTTCGGGTCGTGGGTGGCGTCGATGTCGTACATGGTCTCAATTCCTCCGTCAGGCAGGCTTGAACTGGTCCTTGAGTCCCGCCCAGCAGTTGGCGTAGTCCTCATCCAGCGGGGCCTTGATGAGGGCAAAGGGAGTTGGAATGAAGCGGTAGCGGCTCTCGAACATGAAGGCCAGTGTGTTGTCCAGCTTCTGCGGCTTCAGGTCGACGCTCGAGGCCTTCTCGAAGGCCTCTTCGTCAGGGCCGTGGGGCACCATGGCGTTGTGCAGGCTCGCACCGCCCGGTTTGAATCCGCCCGGTTTCGCGTCGTATTCGCCGTAGACCAAGCCCATGAACTCACTCATGAGGTTGCGGTGATACCAAGGCGGGCGGAAGGTGTCCTCCATCACCAACCAGCGCGGCGGGAAGATGACGAAGTCGCAGTTGGCCGTGCCAGGCGTGTCGCTGGGCGAAGTCAGCACGGTAAAGATGGACGGGTCCGGGTGGTCGAAGCTGATGGACCCGATGGTCATGAAGTTGACCGTGTCGTACTTGACCGGCGCCAGGTTGCCGTGCCACGCGACAACATTGAACGGCGTGCCCTTGGTTGGCGCGCGCCAGAAGCGACCGCCGAACTTCTTCACCAGCTCATAAGGCACGTTTTCATCTTCGAAAGCGGCGACCGGAGCGAGGAAGTCGCGGGCATTTGCAAGCCCATTCGAGCCGATGGGGCCGAGCTCCGGCAGTCGGAACTGCGCGCCGTAGTTCTCGCACACGTATCCGCGCGACGGGCCGTCTGGTACAGCGACCTTGAATGCCACCCCGCGAGGCAATACGGCAATTTCGCCGGGCTTGACATCAAGAATGCCCAATTCAGTCGTGATGACCAGACGCCCCTGTTGGGGCACGACGAGCAACTCGCCATCTGCATTCACGAACGCGCGCTTGTCCATGGACCTCGTTGCCAAGTACACAAGCGAGCCAACGCCCGATTGCGCATCCGCATCGCCGTTGGCCGCCAGCGTTCGCATACCGTCTACGAAGTCAACCTCGGCTCCCTTCTCGAAGGGAATCGGGTGCCAACGCATCGGCTCGGGTGGAAGCTGCGTTTCCCGGCTGCCGCCTGTCGTCCACAACGGCTGGCTGTACGCCTCGTACCGACCGGCCACCACCGAAGGCTGACGCCGGTACATCCATGTGCGGCGGTTCTCATGCCTGGGGGCCGTGAAGGCTGTGCCCGAGATGAGCTCGGGGTACAGGTCGAAAGGCGCCCTCTGCGGGCTATTGCGCCCTTGAGGCAGGGCGCCGGGCACGGCCTCGGTGGCGTATTCATTGCCGAAGCCGCTCTGATAGCGACGCTCCGAGTTCAGACGGTCGTTCACGCTTTACTCCTTTACAGGTTTGCGGACGGCCAATCCCTCGGATGTAGGGACGAGCCGACCCATTCGCGCCAACTTGAAGGTCAGCGCGAGCCGAAAGAACAGATGCTTGTGGACTGGAGGAGAGCTTTAGCCCTCCAGCGTCTTCCACATCTCGATGTCGCGCTCTGCGGTCCAGATGCGCGGGTCAGCGTATTGAGTCGCCTCGTCGTAGCAACGCGTCACGTCGAACGGCATGCAGTGGTCGAAGATGACCCAGTGGCCATACTTGGGCTTGAGCGCCGCAAAGGTGTCCTTGTAGACAGCGTTCAGGTCCTTGCCAGCAGCCACGCCTTTCTGCACGTTCGAGTAGACGTCGGCGATGAAGTCGCGCGTCTCGGTCAGGCCCTTCTCGACGTCTTCGGGCGTGGTGAGCGCGGCGCCGCGGCCGGGAACCAGAGCCTTTGGCTTGAGAGCAGCGAGGTTGTTGAGCGTCTGCGGCCAGTCCTTGAAATAGGCATCACCGGCATAGGGCGTGGCACCGAACTCGACCAAGTCACCCGACAACAGCGCGCCTTCACCTGGCAGCCAGACGATGGTGTCGCCCTTGGTATGGCCACGACCAACCTGCAGCAGTTGAACTTCGAGCTTGCCGAGCCACAGGGTCATCTTGCCCGTAAAGGTCATAGTCGGCCAAGTCATGCCGGGGGGCACCGTCTCGACGTTGGAGAACAGGCGCGGGAAGCGGCCAATTTCGCTGGCCTTGTCCTGCTCACCGCGCTCGACGATGAGGTCGTACGTGTCTTGGCTCGAGATAATTTGCTGAGGCTTGTAGGCGCTGGCACCAAGCACGCGAACGGCGTGGTAGTGCGTGAGCACGACGTACTTGATGGGCTTATCGGTCACTTCGCGGATGCGACGGATGACGTCGGCGGCCATCGCGGGAGTGGCCTGGGTGTCGGCCACCAACACGGCGTCGTCGCCAATGATGATGCCGGTGTTCGGGTCGCCTTCGGCGGTGTACGCCCAGGCGTGCTCGGAAATCTGGCTGAAAGTGACTTTCTTTTCTTCCAGGTCGGCCTGGCTGGCGAACTTCTTGGTCTGGGTCATGGGGACCTCCTTAATTGAACGAGTGGGATGGGGAATGGTCAGTGGGCGCCGAGGTAGGCAGCCTTGACCTTCGGGTCGTTGAGAAGCTCTTTTCCAGAGCCTTCGAGGGTTATCAGCCCTGTCTCCAGTACGTACGCCCTGTCGGCGACGCCCAGCGCCTGCTTGGCCATCTGCTCCACCAGAAGAATGGTCAAGCCCGAATGACGCAGTTGTCGAATCGCTTCAAAAACCTCTTTGATGATGAGAGGAGCCAGGCCCAGCGAGGGCTCATCGAGCAAGAGAAGTCGCGGCTCGCTCATCAGCGCACGGGCGATGGCCAACATCTGCTGTTCGCCGCCGGAAAGCGTTCCGGACAGCTGGTGCTGACGCTCCTTGAGTCGCGGGAAGCGCTTGAACTCGCGCTCGATGGCCTCTTCGGTGGCGCGCGAGTCGCTCTTGCGCGAGTAGGCACCCAGCATGAGGTTCTCACGAACTGTCTGGTCGGCGAACACGCCGCGTCCTTCCGGCGACATCGCGACACCCAGTCCGACACGCTTGTGGGGCGCAACGTAGGTGCAGTCCTTACCGTCGACGGAAATCGTGCCTGCCTTGACAGGTTCCAGACCGACGATGCTCTTGAGCAGCGTGCTCTTGCCAGCGCCGTTGGCGCCGATGATGGTCACCACCTCGCCCTTGCGAACTTCGAGGCTCACGCCCTTGACTGCCTCAATGGCGCCGTAGGACACCTTGACGTTATCGAGTTTCAACATGGCTTAGTCCTCAAGCAGCTACGAGCGCCTCGGCAGGCTCTGTTTCGTCATCGACACCAAGGTAGGCCTCGACCACGCGCGGGTTACCTTGCACATCGGAAGGTTTGCCCTCGGCAATCTTGATGCCGTAGTCCAACACGATGACGTGGTCGGAGACGGACATGACCAGGTCCATGTGGTGCTCCACCATCAGAATGCTCACGCCGCACTTGCCGATTCGCAGCAGGAGTTGACCGAGCTCGGCGGTCTCTTGCGGGTTGAGGCCAGCAGCGGGTTCGTCCAGAAGGAGAAGCTGAGGTTCTGTGGCCAAGGCACGTGCCAATTCGGCGCGGCGCTGAAGACCATACGGAAGGCTGCCGGCTGGCTGATGAGCCAGATGCGCCAGGTCCACCAGTTCGAGCAGTTGGAGCGCGCGTTCGCGGGTAATGACTTCCTGCTTTGTCGCGCCCGGCAGTGCCGTCAGCGAAGCCAAGAACCCGTTGCTCATTCGGGTGTGGCGTCCGAGCATGACGTTGTCCAGGACCGAGAGGTCAGAGAACAGTCGCAGGTTCTGGAACGTGCGGCCCATGCCCATGCGGCAAATCTGGTGCGCCGGCGTGTCCGAAATCTCTTCGCCCAGGAACCTGATGGAGCCAGAAGTCGGCTTCACCACACCCGTGAGCATGTTAATCATCGTGCTCTTGCCTGCGCCGTTGGGGCCAATCAGCGCGTGGATGTGGCCGCGCTTCAGGCGAAACGACACGTTCTGAGCCGGCTTGACGCCGCCGTACGCCTTGGTCACGCCTTCAACTTCGAGCAGGTCGCCTGACGCATCCGGACCGATGCGCGTAGTCTTCGGCTGGGTCGCCGCCTTCAAGGGCTCGACCTTGTCCTTGCGCTTGAACATTGAGTTCAGCACGCCCATCACCCCGCCAGGCATCACATAGAGCGCGAAGAGGAGCAGGAAGCCGTAGAGGAAGTGCTGTGCCGACGGCCAGCGAGCCAGCGCCGCGTCGATGCTGGTCAGGATGATGGTGCCAACCAGGGGGCCATACATCGAGCCCGCTCCACCGAAGAGGACAAGCAACAGGATGAAGATGGACAGGTGGAAGGTGATGAAGTCCGAGTTGATGTACTGGTTTTGCTGAGCGACCAGAGCACCGGCGATGCCGCAAGTCACCGCGGCAACCACGAACGCAATCACTTTGGCGCGATAGACGCGAACACCCACCGACGAGGAAGCAATTTCGTCAGCCTGCAGCGAGAGCAAAGCACGACCGAAACGTCCGTGCAGCAGGTTGCGCAGCAGCAGATGGGTCAGAGCGCAAAGCACCACGCCGAACCAGACCCACTGCTGGGTAGTGAGAGGCTGTCCGTTCCAGGTGATGGGGCGGATGCCGTAGATGCCTTGTGCACCACCGAACACCTCGGTCCACTCGCCGACCAGCTTTTCGACGACGATGCCGAATGCCAGCGTCACCATGGCGAGATACGGGCCTTTGACGCGCAGAGACGGCAGTGCAATCAGGACACCGCAGACGCCAGAGATGACGGCGGCCAAGACCAAGGCTAGCCAAGGACTGATGTCAGTCTTGGTCGTCAGGAGTGCCACCGCGTACGCACCTGCTGCGAACAGGCCGGCTTGACCGAGGGACTTCTGTCCTGCGAAGCCGACCAGCACGTTCATGCCAGCTGCGCACATGTAGTAGACGCACATCATGAAGATGATGCGAAGGTAGTAATCGTTGCCGAAGAATGACGTGGCACCGATGACGGCCGCAGCGGCAACCGCTACGCCCAGGAAGTGTTGACCGCGCTTCATACCTTTTCCACCATTGGCTTGCCGAAGAGGCCGGTCGGCCGGAAGGCCAGGACCAGGATGACGAGTGCGAACACTGCGACTTCACGCCATTGCGCCGACCACAGGTTCACCAAGGATTCGAGAACGCCAAGGGCGAAGCCGCCGATAACGCAGCCGCGGGGATTGCTCAGACCGCCAATCATTGCGCCGGAGAAGCCCTTTAGTCCCACGGTGAGTCCCATGAAAAGGGACGCTTGAGCGATAGGTGCCAGCAGGAATCCCGAGAGGCCTGCGAGCGCGGAGCTCACCACGAAGGCGCCAATCATCACGGCGTTCGTGTTGATGCCCATCAGGCTGGCAACGTTTCCGTTCGCTGCCACGGCACGCATCGCCTTGCCAACCATGGTGCGGTTCATTACCCAGTCGAACAGGACCATGATGACGATGGCCACGCCAAGCGTCAGCAGTTCCTGCGGACGAACCCCAATACCAAGGATGCGGATGACTTCGTCACCCACGGGGCCGGGCACCACCACAGGCTTCGGACCCCAGATGGCCAGGCCGATGCTTTGCAGGATGACGCCGAAGCCCAGCGTGCTCATCACCCATGCCATGCCAGGACGGCCGGCGAAGGGGCGCACGCCCACCAGGTACAAGACCCAGCCGAGCGCACCCATGATGGCCAACGCAGCGGCCAAAGCAAGGAGTTGCGCGCCGGCACCGGGCATGGCGGTGCCGAAAGTGGTTGAACTGACCGGGAGACCAAGAACCAGGAAGAGAGCGCTCATGCCAATGAATGCACCCGCCGACACGAACTCCCCGTGCGAGAAGTTCAAAGTCTTGGTCGTCGTGAATGTGATGCTGAAGCCCAGTGCTACCAGCGCGTAGGCTCCGCCCACGGCCAAGCCGCTGAGAATCGCTTGTAAGAGCGCCTCTACCATGATTGCCTCCGAGAAGATTGCGGGAGCTGCCACGTGCAGCCCCGCTTACGCAACGTGCGTTATTGCTTGAAGTCAGCTGTCGACAGGGAACCGACGATGGGGTCGGTGTAGGGCAGCAGCTTGCCGTCCTTCCAGCGAATCCACACCAGGTCCTTGGCGGTCAGCGCTTCGTGGTTGGTCTTGCTGAAGGGCTTGTCGTAGGTCTTCAGAACGCCCTGAACAGGGGTCTTCAGGTCTTCGAGCGCCAGGCGGACAGCGTTGCCGTCAGTGCTATTGGCTTGCTTGACCGCAGCTGCATACAGCAGGATGGAGTCGTAGCCATGCAGTGCGAAGGAGAACGAGCCCGGTGCCTTCAGCTTGGAGCCAATGCGGTCGAACAGCTTCTGTTGGGCCGGGGTGCGGGTCTCGCTCACAGTGCGCATGAAGATAGGCTTCTCAGCCAGCGTCTTGCCTGCAGCGTCGTAGAAAGTGATGTTGTCCGCAGCCCACGAGGTCAGCACCACGGGGAAGTAGTTAATCTTCTCCATGCTGCGCACCAGCTGGGCGATAGGGGTGCCCTGCGCCCAGACCACGAGCGTGTCCACGTTGGCGGCCTTCATCTTGCTCAGCTGCGAGGTCATGTCGGTGTCGCCCACACCGAACTTCTCGATGGCTGCAATCTTGATGTCCTGCTGCTTGGCGATTTCTTCCATGTCCTTCAGACCACCCTGACCATATCCGGTGGTCTCGGCCATGAGGCCCACGACCTTGGACTTGTCAGAGTTCTTCTTGACGTAAGCCATCAGGGCTGCGACCTGCTCACGGTCCACCATCGAGACGCGGAACATGTAGTTGTCAGCGCCCGGGCTCATGGGCTTGGTGATGTCGGTGCCCGAACCCACGTTACCGATGACAGGAATCCTTTTCTGGTTGGCGATGTGCTTCCAGGCCATAGCATTGCCAGAGTTGGTCGGACCGAAGACTGCCGAGACCTTCTCGCTGTCGATGAGTTCACTCATGTTCTGGATGGACTTCGGCGGCGCTGAGGTGTCATCTCGAGTCACAAGTTCGAGCTTCTTGCCGAGCAGACCACCGCTCGCATTGATGTCGGCGATGGCAGCCTCCATGCCCAGCACTGCCGCCTGGCCGCTTTGCGCCGAGGGCGAAGCAGACAGGTCGCCGTTGTAGCCGACCTTGATGTCTTGCGCGCTCGCTGCCGCCGCAGCCACCAGACTCGCGGTCAGGATGGCGCACTTGAAGAACGAAGGAATACTCATGGCTGTCTCCAGTTGAGATGTTGTTGAACTCTTTGAGTTCGGGGTTGCGGACTAGGGAAAACTTGTTCTTGTTAGGAGGCCAGGAAGCCGCCGTCGATGGGCAGCGTGACGCCCGTGACATAGGTGGCCATGCTCGAAGCGAGGAACACGACGGGGCCGACGAGTTCTTCAGGCTGTCCGACGCGCGCCATGGGCGTTCGCAGCATGAATTTGTCCAGGCGCTCCGGCGCCTCGCGGGTATAGGAGGTCATCGGCGTTTCAATGACGCCCGGTGCAATGGCGTTGACCCGGATGCCGTCCTTGGCTAGCTCGACCGCCAGGGCCTGGGTAAGCATCTTCACGGCGCCCTTGGACGGCGAATAGCCGACCACGTTGGGAATGCCGGTGGTCGAAGCGATGGAGCCAACGTTGATGATGACGCCCTTGGTTTCCTTCAGCGCGCTCAACCAAGCGTGGGTGGGATGGAAGGTGCCCATGACGTTGACGTCGAGGGTGCGTTGGAGATTCGACGCAACCTTCGGGCTATCCAGACCTTCGCGAATGATGATGCCGGCGTTGTTGATGAGGATGTCGATGTTGCCGACATCGCTGGCAGTCGTGAGGGCCAGGGCGTCACACGCGTCGCGGGAGGTCACGTCGAGCTTGTATGCGTAGGCCTTGCCGCCGGCTTCATTGATTTCAGCAGCGGCCGACTTCGCGTTCGCCTCATTGAGGTCGGTAACGATGACCGTCGCACCGGCCTTGGCGAGGCCCTTGGCGATGGCCTTGCCGTTTCCTTGACCAGCGCCGGTGACCAGTGCCAGGCGGCCGCTTAGAACCTGCGGCGCCATCAGTTCAGTGATTTCCATTTTGCTTTCCTTGCTTGCAGACGGGCGAATCAAGCGGCGTGGACGCGCTCGCGCTGACGGAGTTGCTGGTCGACGGTGAACGTCGTGAGGTCGGGCTGCTTGGCGAGGGTTTGACCCACGACGTAGCCGAAGGTGAGCGCCGGGCCCAGGGTGATGCCGGCACCCGGGTAGTTGCCACCCATGATGCTGGCAGCGTCGTTGCCGACAGCGTACAGGCCGGGGATTGGGCGACGGTCTTTCGTCAGCACCTGGCAGTTCGCGTCGGTCGCGAGGCCGGCGAACGTACCGATTTCGCCGACCACGACCTTGATGGCATAGAAGGGCCCCGTCTCGATGGGCGCCATGCAGGGGTTCGGCTTGACCAGGGAGTCGCCTTGGAAGCGGTTGTAGGCAGTGCTGCCCTTGTCGAATTTGGAGTCCTTGCCGGACTTAGCGTCTCGATTGAACTGCTCGACTTCCTCTTGCAGAGCCGCGTACGGCACGCCGATGGCCTTGGCCAGTTCCTGCAGGGTGTTCCCGCGCTTGAGGTAACCGCTGCGCAGGTGCTTGCCAATGGGAAGCGGGAACGGAGCTACTGCGCCCATGCCGTATTCACGTAGGTGCTTGTGGTCGCAGATTTCCCAGCAGGACACATCGGGAAGACCTGCGGAGGCCTTCACCAGGTCTTGAATGAAGTCGTGGTACGACAAGGCTTCGTTGGTGAAGCGGCGGCCGCGGGCGGTGACTGCGATGACGCCGGGCTTGGCTCGGTCGATGAAGTGCGGCATGACGCCCTGCGAACCGTCCTTACGCTTGGTCACCGACGTCGGGCACCAAGCGGCGGCGTTCGGGATAGTCGGGTCGACCCAGCCGCCGACGGATTCGCCCAGGCGCAAGCCGTCACCGGTGTTCAGCGACGGGGACGGTGTGTAGTGCTCGTGACCAGTTGGCGCGTGGGGGAACAGTTGCTTGCGACGCTCGATGTCATAGGGGAAGCCACCGCAGGCCAGCACGACACCCTTGCGAACACGGATTTCTTGGGGCGTGCCGTCGCGCACGACGTTCGCGCCGACGACGACGTCGTTCTCAACGATGAGGCTCTTGACCGGGGAGTTCAGCCAGACCGAAACGTTGAGGTCCATGCCCGCCTTTGCCAAGCGACCGGCCAGCGCGTTGCCATTGGTAAGCGTCATCCCACGGCCATGGCGCAGAACGTCCAGCAGGTGAAAGCCAAAGCGCTTCGTGACGTACCAGAAGGATTCGAGTGACTTGAACGCACGCAAGAAGTGCCACAGTTCCTTGCCGGAGCCCAGCATCATCCCGAACACCGTCAGTTCGGGAACGGGCGGAGCCAGCTTTTTCACCTGGTTGCCGAGCTCACGGGCGTCGAAGGGCGCCGTGACCATGGAGCGGCCGCCGGGCTGGCCGCCGGGGGCTTCCGCGTGATAGTCAGGAAACACCGGTGGCATTTCGAACTGCACGCAGGTTTTCTCGGTGAAGAAGTCGATGGCCTTGGGGCCGTTTTCGAGGAAAGCGTCGACACGAGCCGGGTCGAAATGGGTAGTGGCCTCGTGCTGGAGATATGTGCGCGCGGCGCCGGCTGGTTCGTTGATGCCCTGCGCCTTGGCCAACTTGGTGTTGGGAATCCACAGCCAGCCGCCAGAGCGCGCGGTGGTGCCGCCGTAAAGGGAAGCCTTGTCGACGACCAGGACCTTCAGGCCCTCGTACGCGGCGGTGACTGCCGCTGACATCCCAGACGCCCCGGTGCCAACCACCAAAACGTCGTATTGGGTTTCCTGCTTGCTCATGAGCTTCACTCCTTGAGGGTGGGGACCGCGTTTGCCGGTCCGATGGCGTTAGTATCACGCTAACGCGTTTTCTATACGCTAATGGTATACCCTAATCGGATGGTATCGATAGAATCGAATGAAAGGAGACAGCCATGGGAGAGCTCGACGGTGAAGGCGGCGACTCAGGCCACGACAAGGAGCGCCGAGGGATTCAGTCCATCGAAGCGGGGGGCCATTTGCTCCTTGCTCTGGGCGCACACGGACGCCCGATGGCGCTCAGCGAACTCGCACGCGCGGCGGAAATGCCTCCAGGCAAGGCGCACCCCTACCTGGTCAGCTTCGCCAAGCTCGGACTGGTCACACGGGAAGTCGCGACGGGGTACTACTGGCTAGGGCCGACCGCGATGCAGCTCGGACTGGTCTCACTTCGGACCGTCAATCCGGTTCGAGAAGCGACTCCATTCGCTGAGCACTTGTCCCGGGAATCTGGTCATAGCGTGGCTCTGGCGGTGTGGGGCAATCAGGGCCCCACTGCTGTCGTCCTATTTGACGCGGCGTACCCACTGCACACCAACATCCGCTCGGGCATGGTGATGTCCGTGGCCGGCACCGCAACAGGGCGCCTGTTCGCGAGCTACCTTCCGGCCCAACTCATCGAGGAATCCCTGCTCAATGACGAGGCGCGACTCGGGCCCGACATAGCGAGACCCGTTGCTGCAGCCAACTTGCAAGAAATGCTGAGCGACGTGCGAAAGCACGGCGTTTCTCGCGCACTCGACAATCCGACTCCTGGTGTTTGCGCCTTCTCTGCCCCGGTCTTTGACTATTCCGAAAATATGGTGCTTGCAGTGACCCTGATGGGGGGCACCCGCTCTTTCGACCCCAATTGGGACGGCGCTCAGGCCAAGGCTGTCAGGGCCTGCGGCGTCGCCATCTCCAAACGGCTGGGTGCCCTTTCGCACTGAAATTCTGGGCTTTGCAGGCTCCGACGGTTGGCCGCCGCACCCGCCTGCCGGCATTTGATTGACAATGGACGTCGCGCAGCAAATTAGTTCGGCATCAACGCATCTGATGTGGTTTAATTTTTCGGCTAAGGCAAATTACATCGATAGAGCCCGGGGGCAAATCATCATGGACGCGTTGGAAGGCGAAGTCGGCGAGATGGGGGCCGAGAAGGAGCGACGAGGCATTCAGTCCATCGAAGCCGGCGGCCAACTGCTTCTCGCCCTCGGCGCCCACGGCCGGCCAATGCCACTCAGAGAGCTGGCTAAGGCTGCCGACATGGCGCCAGGCAAAGCCCATCCCTACCTGGTGAGCTTTGCAAAGCTGGGATTGGTGACTCAGGAGTCGCTGACGGGCTATTACTGGCTTGGGCCGACCGCCATGCAGTTGGGCTTGGTGACCCTTCGCATGCTCAATCCTGTCCGCGAGGGCACGCCCTTCGCGGAGGAACTGGCTCGTCAAACTGGCCACAGCGTCGCGATGTCCGTGTGGGGCAACCAGGGGCCGACCATCGTGTTCCTGTTCGATGCGATTTATCCGCTTCACACGAATATTCGAACCGGGACCGTCATGTCTCTGGCCGGTACCGCTACGGGACGATTGTTCGCGGCATATTTGCCGCCAAAGCTCATCGAGGAATCGCTGCTGGAGGACGAACGTCGACTCGGGCCAGACATTGCCAAGCCAGTGGACAAGGACGAGCTACAGAGCATGCTCAACGAAGTTCGTACCCATGGCCTCTCCCGTTCGGTAAACAACCCGACCCCGGGCGTCTGCTCGTTCGCGGCCCCCGTCTTTGACTACTCCGGCAACATCGTGCTGGGAATCACCCTGATGGGCCGGTCGCGGTCCTTTGATACCAACTGGGACGGCGCTCAGGCTACGGCCGTGAAAGAGGCCGGCATTGCCATCTCGAAGCGCATCGGCGCTCAATCGCCTTCCGCGCGAAGCACGCGCAGATAAATCGCACCTGGCCAAATCTGGCCATCGTTCGCGACTGGAGGGATTTTTGCCCTCACTTCCTCGCGGACTGACGCGCTCTGAGGCGTAGGTCGGTCCCGGCGCACCTCGCTCTCTCCCCAGCCCGAACCCGCCTTGGCCACGGGAACGGTTACGTCTGCTTGCAACGCTACGGGTAGACCCGACTATTTCGAGTCATTGCGATTTGGTCTGATTACTTGTTTTCAGCATAGTCATCTGACTATGTCAGATGCAAAGGGGCCGCAGCGAAGCGGCAATCTAGGTAGGTCGGACCTCGAAGCAAGGAGACACTCGAGATGAAAACCAGCGATAACAGCGCGCAGCGCACATCGTCGGAGGCGGGATTCGCCTCCCCCCAACTCCCCACTACTCGTCGATGCAGCGGGCTCATGGCTGGGGCCCTTGTCGTTATCGCGGCATGCGCGACGGCCCCAGCGTTCGCCCATTGCGACGACAGCGACAAGAGGGGCGGAAACAATGGCTGCCAAGAGCAAGCCTTGACGCCCTATCCAGGCGGTGTCTGGACTCCGGGCCCAGCGCTCTACGGCACAAAACTCGACACCAGCATCCCCGTCACGATGAGCGACGGCGCCGTTCTCATGGTCGACGTCTCGTATCCGACCGACTTGACGACCGGCGCTCGGGTGCCTGGTCCTTTCCCCGTCCTATTGACCCAGACGCCCTATCTGGGCAACCCGTCGACCGCCGGCGACTACTACGTACAGCGCGGCTACCTGTTCGTGACTGCTTCGGTGCGAGGAACGAGAAACTCGGGCGGCGATTTCAGCTTCTTCAGCGAGCGCGACGCCAAGGACGGTGCAGAGTTGGCTCAGTGGGCGGCGACCAAGCTCCAAAACTCAAACGGAAAGGTCGGCCTGCAGGGCGGCTCTTGGGCTGGCCTCAACCAGATTTACACCGCGGCAGCAGCGGGAAAGAACTCGCCCATCAAGGCGCTCGCTCCGGTTTGCTTCGGCGCCGAGTTCTATCGCGAGACCTACTTCGCCGGCGGCATTCCGACCCAGACGGCGCAGTTCCCGCTGTTTTTTGGTGGTGCGGTGGGCAACAACCACGGCGCTACCGCCTACGGCCAAGCAGTCGTGAACGACATCTACGCAGGCGGCCCCAAAGCCTACGACCTGGACTTCTGGCAACTGCGAACCCCGGGGAACTACGCCAAGAAGATTGTTGAACTTGGCCTCCCTGCTCTCATCTGGAGCACCCACCAAGACATCTATGCGGAAAGCTCGTTGTCGATGTACGCCTACCTTCAGAACGCGTACAGCAACAGGCCCGTCTTCGGTCCGATGTCGCCGAACCAGAAGGCAACCGGTCGATATCAGGTCCTTATCAGCCAGGGCGGCCATTGCCAGTTCGAAGAGCAGACCAGGGGCCAGCACATCGCTGACAACATCACGCTCGAATGGTTCGACACGTGGCTGAAGGACAAACGCACTCGGATGAGCGATACGAGCCAGCCGCTTCACGTTCACGAGCTACTGTCGAACAACTGGATAAGCACATCCGCCTATCCGGTCTCGACGTCCTACAAGCAGTACTTCCTGAACTCGAATGGCCGCATGACGCGGCACATTGCTGGCTCGGCCGACAAGCAAACGATAAATTGGGCTCAGCCCGGGCCTGGCAGCACGCTTCAGTTCGATGGCCCTGTCATCAAGAAGGGGGCGACTCTCGCAGGCCCGATGAGCGCGTCCTTCTACGCGTCGTCCACCACGAAGAACCTCGAACTCATTGCTTCGGTCTCTCTGGTGGACGCTCAAGGGACGGTCACGCCCATTTCCTCAGGGGCGGTGCTAGGAAGTCTTGCGACCAACATCCCATCACGCTCCTGGGTGGACAAGAAGGGCGTGCCGGTCAAGCCCTACGGCGCTTACGACACGGACAGGTATTTGCCCGCGGGGTCGGTTAACAAGTACGACTTCCTGATTTCTCCCAGGTTCGTCGCGATACCTGCCGGTGGAAAGCTGCGTCTGACCGTAACCACGCAGACGCCCTCGCAAGGCTCAAACGGTGCCTACAGCCCTGCACCGGCCGGCAGCCAGTGCTCTCCGGTGCTTGGGACCGACCCCTGCTACCCGACGATGCCACAACTGGCCTCGCTGACGGGAAGTGCTGTGTCGCTGTACTACGGGCCGCACAACCGCTCGTCTCTGAACCTTCCGTTGCTCAAGGCTGGCTGCTTCAGCCCCGAAAGCACCACCAGTCTTCCCTATTGGAAGGGCGACAACGACCTCGAGGGTCGCGGCCCCTGCCAAGAACTGGACGACGACGGCGAGGATTGATGGAAGGGTCCAGGTGACCCCATAGGCAAACGGCGGCTCTTGCCGCCGTTTGCGCTCAAGCACCCTAGGGAGGTCGCCAAGGCGGCATCCAGGTTGCCCGCACCATAATTCGCGCAGCCTGCAAGACCCACGCACTACTACATGGCAACTTCAGAACTCCCAGGACAAGCTTCAGCGGAAAAGAATCGCCGCGGCATCCAATCCGTCGAAATTGGGAGTGAGCTGCTGCTCCAACTCGCGCGTGTCGGGCGGCCTGTTGCTCTCAAGGACCTGGCCAGGCTGGCCGGGATGACTGCGGGCAAGGCTCATCCCTACATGGTGAGCTTTCTCAAGGTGGGCTTTGTGTCGCAGAACGACTCCGGCCTCTACGAGCTTGGTCCACTCGCTTTGCAGCTGGGGCTCACGCGATTGCAGCGTCTGGACCCGGTCAAGGAGGCCTCCAAGCTGATAGAGGCCCTCGCGGAGGAGACTGGGCAAAGCGTTGCCATTGCGGTGTGGGGGAACTTGGGACCGACGGTGGTTCGGCTTGAAGAACCCATCCAGCCGCTGCACGTGAACCTGCGAACCGGTACCGTCATGTCACTCGACAACACCGCGACGGGACGCCTCTTTGCGGCCTACATGCCGCCCATGGTTGTCGAGCGCCTGTTAAACCTCGAACTGGCGCGTCAGAGCTATGGAACTGACCTTGGGAACAAGTTCCCTGGCGAGACACTGCAGGAAGCACTCGCCGAGATACGCCAGCACGGCTTGTCGAGAACACGCGGCCATCCCATCCCGGGTATCGATGCCATTTGCGCCCCAGTGTTCGACTATGAGGGACATTTGGTCCTTGGCGTCTTGGTGATGGGGCCATCAGCGACTTTCGACACCGAGTGGGACGGCGAGATTGCGCGACCGCTTCGCCGATGCGCGCAGGAAATCACCAGGCGCCTTGGCAGGGACGGAAACAGCCAGGCCTGATTGCCCGGTCGCTGCGCCCTACTTTTCTTGGCTCTTCGCGCTCGGAGCTACTGCAAGCGTCCTGGGCGACTCCGGCTGGGGCTCGCGTTGGACAGCAGCCTTGGATTTGGCTCCGGCAACGTTCTTGTTCTCTTCTATTAGTGAAGCAGCTGCTGCGCTGTTCGCGAACCTGTCCGCAGTCGTCGCCGAATCCTGGTCCTCCGGCGGCGCCTCCGGTGCCTTCATCGGGTCTTCCGCCTTCGGAGTTTCCGTCGTGGAAACGCCGCTAGAGGTGACATCCATTGGCGTGAATGGCGACCCTCCTCCTCCACCCCCACAAGCGGTGAGCGCGACAGAGATGTACCCCACTAGCGCTTTCCATGCGCAGACCTTCGCTGTAGCTCGCATTTCGCTCCTTTGTCCGGCACTGACGCCGCTCCAAACGCGAGCGCTCAGTGGAGGTATTCGATTAAGACGCATCGTCTCACATTATCGAATTCCTTTGATTTAGAGCATTCCCTACCCAGCTGGTTGGAGCCAGTGCCGCCTGAGGAACACCCGCGAGGCTTCCAACAGGCGGTTGGCTATCATCATTCGAGGCTTTGGGCACAACGACATGGAAAAAAGTAGACGTGGAATTCAGTCAGTGGAAATCGGAAGTGCACTGCTTCTCGAGCTGGCTCGCCACGTCAGGCCAATGGCCTTGAAGGACTTGGCGACAGCCGCGGCAATGACCGTCGGCAAATCCCACCCCTACATGGTCAGCTTCATGAAGGTTGGCTTTGTGACCCAGACCCCCGCTGGCCAGTACGAGCTTGGGCCTCTTGCGCTGCAACTTGGGCTCACGAAACTGCGCCAAATTGGCCCGGTCCGGGAAGCCTCGAAGGTCGTTGAGGAGCTTGCGAAGCAAACCGGCAAGAGCGTTGCGGTCGCCGTCTGGGGAAACCTTGGCCCGACCATCGTCCGCCTGGAAGAGCCGATTCAGCCCCTGCACGTCAACTTGCGGCAGGGCACGGTGATGTCGTTGACGAATACGGCAACCGGTCGGCTGTTCTCAGCGTACATGCCGCCCAAAGTCATCGAGCGCCTCATCCGAACTGAGGGAGCCCCCCAAAGCAACGCTGAAGACCAGACTTTCGACCCTGAGAAGTTCGAAGCGCAACTGGCTGAAACCAGGAAGCACGGGCTTTCCCGTGCCCAGGGTCATCCAATCCCCGGGATTGACGCCCTTTGCGCCCCCGTCTTTGACCCGGCGGGCAACATCGTCCTCGGCATTCTGGTTATGGGGCCTTCGGCGACCTTCGACGGCGACTGGGATGGGTCCGTCGCACGACCGCTTCTCGAGTGCGCGGCGGAAATCTCGCGCCGACTCGGCCGGTCGTCCGCGTAGGCGGCACCGTCCCAGTCCACTTCGCGCACCGCGCGTATGGCATGCCTACGCCTTTTCTTTCGATTGCACGCCTCGCACGCCGCACTGCACTCACGCAACGATTTGCACAAAGCGAGCGGTCCACCTCAAGGCGAACCGCCGTGCCTGGCCGTTACGGAGCCGTGCAGCTATAACTAGCAGCGCTGTTCACATCGCCGCCTGAGACGTAGCGCGGATACTGCGGGTATTGGCATACCGGAATGGACTTCGCAGCGCCAGTGCTCATCTTGCCGTTGAAGGTGAGTTGCGTGGGCGCCGTGCCGGCCTCCACCCACTTCACGATGGCATCGTCCCATCTGACCTGGGTCAGGGCCTGCGAGCCGCCGTGACCCGTGCCAGGAACGATAAAGTACCGGCTCGAAGTAGACGGGTCAGCCAGCCCCATGCCCTTCGCGATGGAGTAGACCGTGTTCAGGTTGCGGGTGTGCTCGTTAATCGACAGCAAGCCGTCAGCCCCGTCGTGATAGGTGAGGAACTTCTTGCCGCTTGCGATGTACTTTGCGATGGCAATCTTGTCGACATCTGCACCGACGGCCTGAAGCCCGGCTGCGACTGGGCCGTAGTCCACATTGACGTCAAACGTCGCCTGCTTCGCTGCAGTCAGCCACGACGCATCACCCGTTGCCATGGCGACGTACCCACCGCCGAGCCCACCGAATGAGGCGGGGTTCGTACTAGCCCACCCATAGCCAGAGTAAATCGTGTTGCCCAACGCATCGGTCCACGTTCCCCCGAAGAGTTTCTGCACCGTAGGAAGCTGAGCCGTAGTCAAGCAGAGCGCGGGGTCAGTGCTTGCCAAAGGCTGGCCGCAAACTTGAGTGGCCGGGTCAAACGTGCACTTCGAGTAGTTCGCAATCACTCCGTCGGTCACATTGTCGGCCGCGTCACACGACGCTACTGCTGCCTTGTAAACAGCGGACCACTGCGCACTGCTCGGCATTGCAGGGGTTCCGGCGAGACCTGCCATGCTGGTCCACGCGACCGTCTGTCCTGGCATGCTGAAACCGTAGCATCCGGACACGGCCCCATCGAATTCTTCAGGCCAACGTTGAACTGCAATCGCAGCGTTGCGACCTCCGTTCGAGCATCCAACGAAGTACCGATACTTCGAATCTTGCTTGAAGAACTCCTGAATCACCCCTTTGGCGAAGTACAGCGTCGTGCCGAGTGAGGCGTACGCGTAGTCCGTCATGGACTGCTTTCCAGCATCCGTGCCGTCGAAGAAGACGGCCGGCGCGGCCTGGCCTGCAACGTTAGAGCGGTTGCCGCCGTTTGACGCCGCGTAGACAGCAGCTTGAGCCGTGACAGCGCTTGTGACTGCTGTGACTGCCCCTGAGCTGTTCTTGGTGATGGCTGATGGAATACGCCCGTCAAATCCTCCACCGCCTTGTTGCCAGTAGCGTCCGCTCCAGTTGTCGGGGACAACGACCTCGATATCGAGGTAAGGGGCGCGAGTCGCGAGCACCTGGCACATGCCGGACGTGCCAAGGGTGGAATCGGCTTCAATTCGATTGGCCGCAGTCACAGTTGCCGAGGCGTACGTCTTTCCGACCATCGCGGCACAGGTCGCCTTCATGGCGTCAATCGACGGCAACGGGTTCGTCGGGGTTGTCGGGGTAGTCGTCGTTGGAGTGGTCGGGTTGCTTGCAGTGCTCGCTGGCGGACTATTGCCACCGCCCCCACAAGCGGCCAACGTGACCGCGCACAGCGCGGCCAGTGCCCAGAGCCCGACAGTTTTCCGGGGTCGCTGCGAAGCGCTTTCCGAAGGGTTGTGAACAGGAATATTCATCACGTTGTCTCCTATGGTTGTTGTGTTCGTGCGTTCAGTCGCTCAATCAAGGCGGATGGAGTTCGCCTTGATAACCTTGCCCCACCGCTCGCGTTCCGCGTCCACGTAGGCGGTCATTTGTTGCGGCGTTCCTGGCATGCCCTCAAGTGCGAGGGTTTGGAAACGCGCCTTGACTTGCGAGGAGTTCAGCGCCTCCTGAAGCGCCTTGCTCAACTTCGAGATGACCTCGGGCGAGGTGCCAGTTGGAACCACGAGACCCTGCCAGGCAAAGGCAGTGAAGTCCTTGACGCCCTGCTCGCTGATGGTCGGGACGTCGGGCATCGTGGCCAAGCGCGCAGGGCTCGCGACTCCGATGGCACGAAGCTTTCCGCTCGCGATGTATTGCTGCACGCTGGCGGTATCGATGAAGCCGAACGGAATCTGACCGCCAAGCAGGTCTTGAACAGCAGGAGCCGCGCCGCGGTACGGTGCGTGTTGCAGGCTGAGGCCGGTGCGCTCCCGGAAGAGTTCTGCTGCCAGATGGTGCGGGCTACCAACACCCGCAGACGCGTAGGTCACTGGACCATTGGTCTTAGCCCATGCGAGGAACTCGGTCAGATTCTTCGCAGGCACAGTCGGGCTAATCACCAGCAGCATGGGGAATCGGGCGAGCATTCCCACTGGCTGAAAATCCTTCACCGGGTCATAGGGCAGCTTCGCGAAGAGCCAAGGATTGACAGCCAGCGTTGCGAAGTCGGCGGACAACATGACGTGCCCGTAGTCCTTGGAGTTCGAGACATAGCCGGCGGCAATGTTGGTCGCAGCGCCCGGCTTGTTGTTGATGACGATGGGCTGGCTCATCGATTTGCTCATGGCGTCCGCAACAGTGCGGGCCACGACATCTGAGCCCCCGCCGGCGGCGTAGCCGACAACCCATTCGATGGGGCGGCTGTCCTGAGCAAATGCCAAGCTGGGCAGCGCTGCTGCAAGCACCCCGGCTCGCAGCACATTGCGTCGTGAAATCTGTGTCCGAATCATCTTGTCTCCGTGGTAAATTGAATGCAGTGGAGCTAGCCGCGCGCCTCGTGAAGCGCCTCACGCAGGACGTCGACTGAGCCGATATGGTTTGAAAGCAGAAGAACCAGCCTTGCGTTCAGGGCCTGGCTTTGCGCGAGGGACAGGTCTTGATGCGCCTCTATCAGCGCCTCGTAGAACTCGTCGGGAGCAGAGAGGTTGGGGGTAGTGATGAGCGCCATCTGGTTCTCAGTGCGCAGCGAGCGCTCGTTGCAGGGCGGCCGGTAGCCAGGACGGGTCCGCGAGCTCGCCTCGCGCACAAACGTGTTGGTCTGGACGCAGAAGCACAACTGAACCGAGCTTCATCTCATAGCGCTTTGCCACCAGGCCAGCTGCGTCGACCAGGTCGGCGTCGATACCAGGAGCGTTCGCGACGGTGAGCACCTTCACGGGACCGGTCGTACCCGCAGCGTCAAAGAAGCCCGCCAATTGCTTGGACTCGCCGCCGTCCGCCAGCACCAGTGCGGTGAAGTCAGCACCAAGCTGCCGGAGCAGCCAGGAAGAGGTGCCATCAGGGAGCCGCACCGGGGCATCCGTCGCCGGCGCACCGGGGACCATGCGCTGGAAGTCACCGCCCAAGACCGGCGTGTTAAGGGACGACTCTCTGAGCGTCGCTGGGACCGATAGGCGTCCGCTGTTGACCAATGTGCGGGCAAAGGGGTGCCTTTTTGCCAGGTTCAGGACCGCGTCGCGAAAGAGCCGACTGACTTCGCTCTTAGGCGTGATGAAGTCGGTCGCACGGGTCGAGTTGAGAATGTTCTCGTCGGCGGCGTATTCACGCTCGACTGCATAGCTGTCCAACAACGTGTCCGGAGCTCGGGCTTGGACCACCGCAGCAAGCTTCCAGGCCAGGTTCTCGGCATCCTGCACCCCGGAGTTGGCACCACGCGCCCCAAAGGGCGAAACACCGTGTGCTGAATCGCCTGCGAAGAAGATGCGCCCGTGCCTGAATTTGTCCATGCGCAAGCACGCGAATGTGTAGACGCTCGCCCACTCCAGCTCGAATTCGGCGTCCTTCATCGAGGTGTGCGCGAGCATTTGCTTGACGCGAGGAATGATGTTCTCGGGCTTCTTCTCTTCGTCCGGGTCAGCATCCCATCCGAGCTGGAAGTCGATGCGCCAAACGCCGTCTGGCTGCATATGAAGCAGCACGCTTTGATTGCGGTGAAAGGGAGGGTCGAACCAGAACCAGCGCTCGGCGGGCTGTTCCAGCTTCATCTTCACGTCCGCGATGAGGAAGCGGTCACGGAAAACGCGTCCTTTGCTCTCTTGGCCAATCAGTTGGCGCACTGCAGAGCGCGAGCCGTCGCAAGCAACCAGGTAGTCGGCGGCCAGTTGGTAGGGCCCCTCCGGCGTATCGATGGTGACGAGAACGTGGCCTTCCTTCTGCTCGACGTTGAAGACCCGGTTGTGCCAGCGAACGTCGATGAGGGGCAGTTGCGCAGCGCGCTCCGCCAGATAGCCTTCGACGTAGTACTGCTGCAGGTTGATAAATGCGGGCCGCTCGTGGCCGTCCTCTGGCAAGAGGTCGAACTGGTAAATCTGCTCCTCGCCAAAGAAAACGCGGCCGAGTTTCCACGACACGCCCTTTTTGACCATCCGGTCGCCGCATCCCAAGCGGTCGAAGATTTCAAGGGTGCGCTTGGAAAAGCAGATGGCGCGCGAGCCAGTTGAGAGCCTGAAGTCGTTGTCGAGCAGAACGACGGGCACTTCGCGCTGTGCTAGGTCGATGGCAAGGCTCAACCCGACCGGCCCCGCCCCAACCACTACTACGGGCTTGCGCGCCGGGGTCGCGGCGCCTTGGTCTGGGGCCCGCTCAAAGTCGAATTCCAAGGCCTGATAGTCCAATCCGGCCGGCCCCACTTCGGGCATCTCGGCGAATCTCATGTCTGGCCTTTCTGCGGCCAGCTCCTGGCGTGCACTTGTCTCATTTGGTCTGCTTCCACGTAGCGGGGCAGACGATACGAGGGGCGGGCAAATGAGACAACGCCATGACGCTCATGCCTAGAATGAGCGCGATTCATGCTGCGGCGCGGCACGCTACCCCTATGGCCTCCATCGATTCAAACCTGAAGCAACTGGACCTCAACCTTCTGGGGGTCCTAGACGCCTTGCTGCGTGAGCAAAGCGTCACACGCGCAGCCGACTCACTTGGCATGACGCAAAGCGCGGTCAGTCACTCGCTCAGCCGTCTGCGGACCTTCTTCGACGACTCGCTGTTCGTGAAGTCATCACAGGGCATGGTGGCGACGCGCAAGGCAGAGTTGTTGCGTCAGCCCGTCATGGACATCATGGCCACCGTCCGCCAGCAGGTCTTAGCTGAGGCAGGTTTCCATCCGGAACGCTCCCGCAGAGCCTTCGTGTTCGCAATGACTGATGCCGGGGAGTTGGTGTTTCTTCCGCCGCTGCTGACCAAGCTACGGCAGGAAGCGCCGCACTGCACGGTGCGGACGGTGCAGGTTCCAATTGAGCAGATTGAAGGGCTGCTTGCCTCCGGCGAGGTCGACCTGGCGCTGGGTTCAATCCGTTCCGCCCCAGAAGGCCTGTATCGCCAGCGTCTCTTCCTCAACACCTTCGTCACCATCGTCAGTGCTAGCAACACGTCGATTGGCGACAGCTTGACGATGGAGCAGTTTCAGCTAATGCCCCAAGTGGTGGTCTCCCTTGAAGGCAAGCCTGGCACCGCGTATGACAAGCTAGTCGAAGAGCAGGGTCTGGAGCGCAACGTATTTCTGACGACACCGCATTTTCTTGTCGTGCCGCTGCTCCTTGAGCGGCATCCGGACCTCATTGCGACCGTCCCGATGGAACTCGCAAGTGCGTTCTCAAAATACGGCACGCTGCGGATTCTGAAGCCGCCTCTAGAGTTGCCGCAGTTCGCGTTGAGCCAGCACTGGCATCCTAGATTTCACAACGACCCAGCAGTGAGTTGGCTACGCGCACTTGTGAAGCGCACGTTCGAGCACTACCGAGAGCCGGAATTGGAAGCGGCTGCGAAGTAGCGCTGGCTCCGGTGACGCCCGGCTGAGTGACCGCTTTCGGCTCTGGATTGTGTCGGTGCATGTACTTCCGCTTCTGGCCCGAATGCCGGCATTGCGTTTTACTTCGCAAGACCCGAACCGCACCTTCATAGGCCGCACCGGGCGAGTTCTGCGAGTGGGGGCGGTACCCTACTTACACGCCGAGATACCTACCAACGGTCTCAGGACTGGCACGTAGGTCGCGCGAACTCCCGCTCCAGACCACCCGCCCCTTCTCCAGGACGTAGTGTCGGTCCGCAAGTTCGAGAAGCGCCCGGATGTTCTTGTCAATCACAACCATCGCCAGACCGTCCCGTCGCAGATTCGCCAGCGCCTTCCAAATCTCCCCGCGCACCAAAGGCGATAACCCTTCGGTGGCCTCATCAAGCACGAGCACGCGCGGGTTTGTCATCAACGCTCTCCCGATGGCCAGCATCTGTTGCTCGCCACCCGACAGCTGATTTCCGAGGTTGCTCCGCCGCTCTTCCAAGCGAGGGAAAAGCTCGTAGATGCGCTTCAGTCCCCACGGTTCGGCCTGGCTGCTCGGACTCGACGCGCGCCTAGCGGTTGCAGTAAGGTTTTCCTGGACGGTGAGGTTGGGAAAGATTTGTCTTCCCTCTGGAACAAGGCCCAGCCCGAGCCGGGCAATCCGATGGGATGTCCACCCATCGCAACGTTGGCCGCCGACATGAATCTCGCCACCGCCGGGGCGCAGCAGACCGAATACACACTTCACCGTCGTCGAGCGCCCCATCCCATTGCGCCCAAGTAGCGTCACTACTTCGCCAGCGCCAACATCCAGTGAGACATCGAAGAGCACCTGGGCGGCGCCATATGACGCCCGTAGGCCACGGGCACTGAGGAGCGTTGTCATAGGACGCCCTCCTCGGAATCGACGCCTTCCTCTCCCAGGTAGACCGCGCGGACTTCCGGGTGGTCACGTATCTCGCTCGGCGGCCCCTGCAAGAGGATTCGACCGTTCACCAACACTGAAATCGTGTCGGCAAGCGCAAACACCGCGTCCATGTCATGTTCGATGAGCAAGATGCCGTACCTCTGCTTCAGGCTTTTCAGCAGTTCCACCACCACCGCAGATTCCTGCGGGCTCATCCCGGCCATTGGTTCGTCGAGCAGGAGGAACTTCGGTTTGGATGCGAGTGCCATGGCCAATTCGAGTTGCCTGCGCTCTCCATACCCGATGGCTTCGACAGGCGTATCGGCCTTCGCTTCAAGTCCAGTTGCGGTCAACGCCTGCTCAGCGGCTTCCACCAGGTCACGGCGCTTCATGAGCGGCTGCCAGAACCGAAAGCCGTGTTCCCGCGTGCCCAATGCGGCGAGCGCCGCGTTCTCCAGCACGGTGAACCGCTCGAAGACAGACGTAATCTGGAACGAGCGGAGTAGCCCAGCACGCGCTCGCTGCTGAACCTTCAGGGTCGTCACGTCGACACCGTTGAATACGATACGCCCAGCATGTGGCGACAGTTCACCGCTGATTTGGTTGACGAGAGTGGTTTTCCCTGCACCGTTCGGGCCGATGATGGCGTGCAGTTCCCTGTCCGCGACTCGCAGCGAGACACTGTCCGTCACCCGTAGCGCCCCGAAGTTGCGCACCAGGCCATCAACTTGCAAAAGTGCTGATGACGTTTCTGACGTACTCATTGCGACCTCGCCTTCAAGGCTGCAGCAGCGCGCCGAGCATCCAGCCGCTCAAGCCATCCGCAGAGTCCACCCCGGCCGAGCAAGGCGACCAAAACGATTGCTGGCCCAAGGATGACCATCCAGTGGTCCGTGGTCCCCTTTAGCAGTTCCTCGAGGACCATGTAGCTCAAGGCACCGAGCAACGGTCCAGAGGTGAACCCGACGCCTCCGATGACCAGCATCACGAGCAGGTCGCCGGAAACCTGGAGCGTGAAGGTGGCCGGCGACGCATAGGCGCTCAGGTTCGCGAGAAGGACTCCGGCGATTCCGCAGACGGCCCCCGACAGCACGTAGACGGCGAGGCGATAGTGCAGAACCGTGAGGCCGGAAGCGAGGACACGCCGCGAGTTCTGCTCTGCGGCCAACAACACCATCCCGAAGGGCGCGCGCTTCAGGCGGGCCATCCAATATGTCAGCAGCGCGAGGAGCACCAGCGCCACGACGTACACCTTCGCCGAGCCATCCAACCCCCAACCAGCGAACTGGCTGTGAACCGGGATTGCCAGGCCATCGTCGCCGCCGTACTGCTTCAGACTGACAAAGAGGAAGTACCCCATCTGCGCGAACGCGAGGGTAATCATGAGGAAGCCTAGACCGCTTGTCCTCAGGCTGATGGCACCGGTGACGGCAGCGACGAGCGAACAGGCGCCGAGCGCAATCGCCAGATGGAGCCATCCGCTCGACTCCCCGTAGAAGGCTGGAAGAGCAACCGAGTACGCGCCGATGCCCACGAAAAGGGCATGGCCCAGGCTAACCAGGCCACCAAGGCCCAGCGCGAAGTGCAACGCGCTTGCCGCAATCGCATATATCAGGATGCGCGCCACAACAGTCACGTAGTACGGCTCCCCGCTTGCGAGGGCCCAAACTGGAAGCGCTACCAGGGCAGCCCAAACCAACGCTGGAACGCCACGCGAGAAGCCGAGTGCCGGCACGGACCGGCGCGAGGCCGCGGTTGTTGGCACAAAAGAGCGTGCCTGGAAGGAACTGGCCGACATCGACGTCACACCTTGTATGGTCGGAAGAGGCCCTGCGGCCGGAGGGCGAGCACGACGGCCATCAGGACGTAGATGCTCATGGACGCAAGCGCGGGTCCTGCGGCGTTGGCAACCTGGCGGTCCAGGAACTCGCGCAGGAGCATTGGGAGAAGTGCCCGCCCCATGGTGTCGACGAGGCCCACGATGAGCGCGGCAACGAACGCGCCACTCACAGACCCGATACCACCAATGACAATGACAACAAGGACCGTCACCAGCACGCCGTCACCCATCCCGGACTGAACCGACAGCATCGGACCTGCGAACGCCCCGGCCAGTCCAGCAAGGCCCGCACCGATGGCGAAGAGGAGCGCGTTGAGCGCGCGAATGTTCACGCCAAGCGCACCGACCAGCGCAGGATTCACCGAGCCGGCTCGAATCAGTGTGCCCAGACGCGTGCGCTGGATGAGCCAGTACGACCCCAAAGCCACCGCGACGCCGGCACCGATGATGACCAGTCGGTAGACGGGGTACTTGAACCCAAACAGTTCGAATGTGCCCTCGAGGCTGGCGGGCAGCGACACGAAGTACGGTTGGCTGCCCCATATCATTCGGGCGAGTTCATTGAAGAACATCACCATGCCGAAAGTCGCCAGGACATGGTCGAGATGGTCTCGCCGATAGAGCCGAGACACCGCGAGGTACTCAAGCGCGGCACCGATAGCGAGGCACGCCGCGACGGCCGCCAGCACGGCCAGGGTGAATGACCCCGTCGCATTCAGCACTACGGCTGCGGCGTAGGCACCCATCATGTACAGGGCACCATGCGCCAGGTTCACGAAGCTCATGATGCCGAACACGAGCGTCAAGCCCGCGGCGAGCAGGAACAGCAGCACGCCGTACTGCAAGCCGTTGAGCAGCAGGGAAAGCAGGAGGGTAGAACTCATCGCGGGCCTCGCCGACGTTTCGAACAGGCGCTAGCTGGGCAGTTTGCAGTCCTTCGCGTAGCTGTCCTTGTGCGCAGACAGCGCAGTCGCGACCTGCTTCATCTGCACGCCGTCACCCGACTTCGCCGCCTGGAACACGTAGAAGTTCTGGATGGGCATGTTGTTGTTGTTGAACGCGAAGCTGCCACGCACCGTCGGGAAAGTCTTGGCAGCAGATTTGATGGCCGCCGCCAGGGCGGCCTTGTCGTTTGCCTTCCCGCCGGCCTGCTTGATGGCAGCGTCAAGCAGATTGGCTGCATCGAAGCCCGTGGCCGCGTACAGACTTGGCGTGCGCCGATACTTCTTCTCGAAGGCGGCCACGAACTGTTTCGAAGCCGGGTTGTCCAAACCGGCGTCCCAGAGTGCGCTCGAGTACACGCCAACCGCCTGGTCCTTGAGCGCTGGAAGGGTTGTAGCGTCCACGGTGAAGACCGAGTACAGCGGGAGCTTCCCGCCACCAAGGCCTGCCTGGTTCATCTGCTTGATGAAGTTGACGCCCATGCCCCCCGAATAGAAGAAGAACACGGCATCTGGGTTGGCCGCCTGTACCTGAGCAATCTCAGCCGAGTAGTCCGGCTGGTTGATTTGCGTGTAAATCTCGTCGACGACGGCGCCCTTGAAGAAGCGCTTGAAGCCGTTGAGCATGTCCCGGCCGGCCTGGTAGTTCGGTGCAAGCAGCACCACCTTCTTGACGCCCTTGGACGTCATGTAAGAGCCCATGCCCTCCGCCGGACCATCGCTCTGCCAAGCGAGCGTGAAGAGGTTCGGCTTGCAGCTCGCTCCTGCGACCGCGGACGGCCCTGCGTTGGTCGCGAGCGCGGGTACGCCGGACTCCGCGATAAGCGGGAGAGACGCCATCAAGACGTTCGTGAAGCCCAATCCGACGAGCACGTCGACCTTGTCCTTCTCAAGGTACTTGCGCGTAATCTGGGCGCCGACCTCGGGTCGCACCTGGTCGTCCTCCTTCAAGACGGTTGCGGTCTGGCCGCCAAGCTTGCCCTGCAGCAACTCGACGCCCAACATGAACCCGTCGTATTGCTCCTGCCCAAGAATGCCAACGGGTCCGGACATCACGCCCGAGAACCCGACCTTCACGTCCGCCAGCGCCGGCTGCGCGAGCGCCGTTGCTGCAATTGCCAGGACTCCCGCCTTGGCGGTATCCAACATCCTTGAGAGTTTCACGTTGTCTCCTAAATTCGGTTCAGTTTTCAATCGCGCTGCATGAGAACCGGCATGCCAGCGCGCGCTATCTCGCCCTCGCCGCCTTTGCTGCCGAGGGTTCCTTCGAGGCTTCTTTGGGGCGCCGGCCGGAGGTTCGAGCGCCCTTGGGAAGCGGGCTGTTCAGCTTGCTGTCGTTGAGGCTGTCGAGCCAGGCGAGCACGTCATCGGCCCAATCGATTTCCATCTGAGCCCTTTTCACCAGACCCTCGAACGCGAACCACTTCATGCCAGTGATGAAGCCGTGCTTCTCGGCTGGTTCCTTGGCGAGGCGGTCGACGTTCCTCTCGTGCGTCCCATCCGCGATGGCATCACGCTCTGAGCTCCAGTGCGCGAGGCGCTTTGCGTAGTGCTCCCGGTGGCGAGTTGCATGCCGCCTGATGAACGAGAAGTCCGACCGGTCGAGAAACAGGAACCGGACCAGTTCCGCGTCCCTCTCCGGTGGGTGCTCCGCGTCGTCACTTTCCACCCATTCCTGTAGCGCGGCACGGCCAGCCTTCGTGAGCTTGTAGACGCGACGCTTGAGCTGGTCGCTCTCGTCGACGTCACCCTCAATCCACCCGAGTTCATCGAGTCGTTTGAGCTCGGGGTAGATTTGGCTTGGCAACGCTTCCCACATCGCGCCGGCACCGTCGGCGAACTTTCGGCCGAGCGTGTACCCAGACGCGGGCGTCGTGCTAAGGAATCCCAGGATGGCGTGACGAAGTGACATGAACGGATGGCTCCAGGCAGGCTAAGGACTAGGCTGCGGGAACGTCCAGTGCAGTCAAATCTAGGACCACATCGTCTTGAGGGGGACGGTCCCGCTCGTGAACATCAACCGCAAGCAGGTCGCCACTGAGCGGGCAGTGCCATGCGGTCAAAGCCAGATTCTCATGCAGGGTGATGCCCCACTCCGCCGGCGCGGCGTCGTACCGCTTGGAATCCGCCCCCTGCCGCCAACGGGTGTCCCCTTCGCTCAAGACGTGTCCCGCACGCGAGACCACTTTCACCTGCCCGTCGACTATCTCGACCGACAGAGCAGCCGAGAGCGGACGAAGCAGCTGCCGGACCTCCTGGACATCGGCAGCCTTCGGTTGCCGTCCGATGCGTTCTGCCCGAATGCCTCGCCTGAGCGATTCCGTCGTCGCCGCATCGGCCATCCCGTCATCCGCAAGTGCCACCCCATAGACCTGCTTGGCGGCAGCCTGCGACACCACACCGCGTCGCACGTCGGCGGCGACCGCTTCCGCATCCCGCATAAGCGGGTCGCCGAATCCCCCGCCGCCTTGCCAACGAACTTCGAACACGTCCTTGTTGGTCATCGGGATGTGACCGGGCTTGGGCCCGAAGTCTTCCCATACGCCGGAGCCGGTTGCTACGCCGTTCTTGACCGCACCCCGTCCGAAGCGCTGGAGGACGGTCGAACCAGGAAGACCACCACCCAGGCCCGCGGAGTTTGGAACTTCGGCCCCGTGAGTCATGATGAGCGCGTCGGCGCTTTCGATGCCGCCGAGGGTCAGGCCCAACTCGACCGAGCGGCCACCTCGGTATTCGCCTGCACCTCCGGTGTCCGTCGCAAGCCGGCGATGCAGGTAGAACAACGGCGCGACCTGCTCATTGCGCTCGACGTCTGCAATCGAGGGCATTGGCGCGTTGTTGGGGCCACCGGCACACACACCGTCCTTGGTAGCGAACGCTCCAGAGCCACCGGCCAGCGGGTCCATCAAATGGAGGCCGAACACTTCGCCGAACTGGTTTTTCCCGCCCAGGTTGAAGGTGGCCATCGTGCCGGAGTTCACGCCTTGCGCTCGACGGCTGTACTTCTCGGCGCAGCCCAGAAGCTTGTTGAGGACCGCGTTCACAGCGTTCGACACGACCCAGATGGTCTCGACCGTGGCCGACCCGACAGGCGCGGGGAACTTCGCGGTGCACACCAGCCCTTCAGGCGCAACGATTTCGCAGCAGTTGAGCAAGCCTTCGTTCCAAGGGATGTCGTATGCGAGCGTGGGGAAGAGACCACCCGCGACCCCACCATGGAGACCGGCGCGCGTGCAGTTGATGAACCCTGGGGCCTGCTCCGAAGAACCGCCGAAGTCGAAGACCAGCCGGTCAGCCTTCTTCGTCAGCTTCACATCGACCTTGTACAGCCGGTTCTCATGGCCGTCGTGCTCGAGGAAGTCGGCGGCGCGGAACTCGCCATCCGGCAGCTCCATCAACCGGGCCTTCAGCCGGGTCTCCGACGCGGAAATCATGCGGCGCATGACTTCCTTGATGGTGGCTGCCCCGTACCTGCGAACCAAGGCCGCCGTGCGTTCGCGCGCCACGTTGATGGTTGCGATGAATGCGCGAATGTCCAAACCGAGCTGTGCCGGCAGGCGGGACGCCGTTAGAACCATCTCGAGAACGTCCTCCCGTACTTCGCCGCCATCGACGAGCTTGACGCAAGGAATCCGCATACCCTCCTGGTACACCGACTTCGCCTTGGGGGACCAACTGGCGAAGTCCATGCCGCCGACGTCCGTTTCGTGAGCCTCCACGCCGGCCCAGGCAATCAGCTCGCCGTCCACGAAGATGGGGCCAGCCAGCTGCACGTCGTTTTGATGGAGGGCTCCGACGTACGGGTCATTGCCCAGGTACATGTCACCGTCCTTCACGTCGAAGTACGGACGGGAGGTGATGTGACGAATCAGCGAGCCGACCACGGGCGCCTGGTATGTGACCTGGAAGCCCATCGATGCGAAGGCACCGTCTGGCAGGTAGATGCCGGTGAAGAAGTCGGACGCCTCAGTCACCGTGGGAGACCCCGAGGCGCTTTGAAGCGCGACGCGCATGTCCTCCGTCATCGCAATCATGCGGTTGCGGATGACTTCGTACGTGATGGGGTTCAGCGTCGACGGCTCGGATTTCACAGTGTTCTCTTTGCTCATAGGGGACCTCACACCGGTGCGGCGTTGAAACGGACTTCCAGATGACCGCGAGGGTCTGCTTCTGCCACCGCACCAGGAGGCACAACCACGCTCTGACCCGGGTACTCGACGATGCACGGACCATTGATGACCTGACCGGGCTTCGGCCAGGTCGTGCGGTAGATGGTGGTGAGCACCGGTTGCTCCGGGTCGTCGAACACGACTTCCCGCTTGCCGACTTCCTCCATGGGCTCGCCCTCTCCGACCATGTCGGGCACTGGCAGCAAACCGCGGCCTATGACGCGAATCGAGAGGAGTTCGAAGCCGGCATCACGAGAGCCGGCGCCGCGACCGAACAAGGCCTCGTAGGACTGCTCGAAGCTCTCGATGGCGCCGCGATAGTCCTTGAGCGCAAAGCCGCCGTTGGGGTCGAGGTCCCGCAGGGGCACGTCCAGGTGGTGCGCCTGGCCGCGGTATCGAATGGCAATGCTCACCCCGCACTCAAGGTCGCTCGCGTCCGCCTGCGCCAGAGCTGCCCGGGCGTCAGCGACCGCCCCATAGAGGGTGTTGCCTAGCGCGTCCAATGAAGCCGGGGTCGGCTCTGTGCGACCGGTCAAACGCAGGTAGAACGGTTTGGTCACAGTGAAGCCCAGCGCGCTGTTGGCAGTTCCGAAGGCGGATTGGGCCGTCGCAGCCGCGGGCACCACGAACTTGTCGAGCCCCAGTTCTCGAGCCAGTACCCAGGCATGGGATGGGCCGGCGCCGCCGTTCGCGTAAAGGACGAAGTCGCGAGGGTCGTGACCGCGCTCGATGGTGACCCTGCGCAGAAGGTCTGCCATCTTGTTGTCGAGCACCTCACGGATGCCCCAGGCTGCCGCACGCACGGAAAGACCGAGGGGTTCGGCGACATGCTCGCGAATCGCCGTCTCCGCGAGGTCCTTGTTGAGGCGCATGCGGCCACCAATGAAGTAGTCCGGGTCCAGGACGCCGAGCGCCAGGTCCGCGTCGGTCGAGGTCGGACGCTTGCCCCCACGGCCGTAGCAGGCAGGACCGGGATTGGCCCCGGCGCTCTGCGGGCCGACAGCCATGTCACCAAACTCGGCGGAAGCGATGCTTCCGCCCCCTGCGCCGATGGATGCAACGTCAATGGACGGCACGCTGATGTCAGCTCCCGCAAGGTCAATCGACTGGCGCATCATCGGACTGCCTTGAACGATGGCACCGACGTCGAAGCTGGTGCCGCCAATGTCAACGCTCAGGATGTTGCTTTCTCCGCGCTGCTTGCCGACAGCGATGGAGCCCATCACCCCAGCCGCAGGTCCGGAGAAGATGGCCACTGCGGGCCGGTCATCGAGGACGCGCGTCGGGAGCACACCACCCGCGCTGGTCATCATGAGCACTGGCACACGCATACCTGCTTCACGGAGCGTCGACTCCAACTTGCTCAGATACCGGCCGGCAATCGGCCCGAGCATTGCGTTGGCAACGGTGGTAGCCATTCGGGCGTACTCGCCGACCACCGGGGAAATCTGGTGCGACAGCGTGACGAACGCGGACGGGAAGAGTTCGCGCACCAGCTTCTCCAGCCGCTGCTCGTGAACGGGGTTCGTGGTGGCCCAAAGGGTGCAGATAGCGACAGCTTCGACTCCGCGGGATGCCCAAGGCTGAAGCGTCTCGCGAGCAGCGGCTTCGTCGAGTGCCAGGAGGACCTGCCCGTTGGCATCGATTCGTTCCACGATTTCGACGACGCGGTCACGCGACACGAGCGGTCCATGGCGGTCGTGAAGCATCCAGTCGCCGACCTCGAGCTCCGACAGGCCAGCGGTCTGTCGGCGCATGCGCCCAATTTCCAGCGTGTCGCCAAAGCCGGCGGTGGTGAGCACCAGCGTCTTGGCTCCGTTGCCGGTGAGGAGCGCGTTCAGCCCGACGGTGGTGCCATGACCGAAGCGTTCGATGCTCGAGCAGAAAGCGCTGAAGTCCTTGCCGAAGTGCTCCGCGGCCAGATGAACGGCGTTGATGACGCCCGTCATGACGTCGCCGGTTGTCGGCGACTTGAACACACGCGCCCGGCCGCCACGTTCGGCAACCCAAAGGTCGGTGAAGGTGCCGCCTACATCAGTCCCGATGAAATATCCCATGCCTTGTCCCTAGTTGAGATGCAGCCCTCACAAGGAGGGTTGAAGCCGTCAGTGGACAGTGCGCTGCGCAACGCCTCATCGATGACGGTGGCGCAGTGTATGTACTACAACTATAACCGGTCAATGTTGTACTGTTAGGGACTTTCCCTGAGTGAGATTCCTCGGTCCAGGCGCCCGACTGAAGGCGCGCTGGTCGCCCCTCTCGTTGCGAGCGGCAGTTTTGTAAACTGATGTGTACAACCGACGCCAATGCGGACCCGGAGGGATATGCAAGAAGTAGGAGACCAGTTTGCGGCGGGCGCAACGCTGCCGTTCGAGATTCAGCTCGACGACTTTTCGAGACGCTTCTCAATGCGACACGGGAATCTCATGTGGTTCTTGGGTGCAGGAGCTTCCGCGGCAGCTGGCATTCCCACTGCTGGCGACATGATTTGGGAGTTCAAGCAGAAGCTGTTTGTGAGCCAGCGTCGCGCCTCACCGGAGATGGTCGCGGACCTTTCGGCGCCAGGGGTGCGCCAGCATCTGCAGGCCCACATAGACTCTTCAAACAGCCTGCCTGCCGAAGGGGCACCAGACGAGTACTCTGCCCTGTTCGAGGCCGTTTTTCCGGCCGAGGCAGACCGACGGACCTATCTCGATGCGAAGCTGTCGGGGGCCAAACCTTCGTATGGCCACATGGCATTGGCTTCGCTAATGAAGTCTGGGCATACGCGCGTCGTGTGGACAACGAACTTCGACCCTCTTATCGCCGACGCGTGCGCGAAAGTCTTCGACGGAACCGGAGCTCTCACTTCGCTCGCGTTTGGCATTGGACCGGCCATCGCACGGCAGGCAATGGTCGACGGCCGATGGCCGATTGAGGTCAAGCTTCACGGCGACTTCAGATGGCGTCGACTGAAGAACACACCGGACGAATTGCGCCATCAAGACAAGGAGCTTCGAGCTGTGTTGGTAGACAGCTGCAGAACTTCGGGGCTAGTCGTTTGCGGCTACAGCGGTAGAGATGATTCGGTGATGGACACCCTGGAAGAGGCAGTTGCACTACCCGGAGCGTTTCCCGCAGGTCTTTTCTGGCTTCACCGCGGCGACGGCGAACCCTATCAGCGCGTATCGGCGCTCCTCGCGCGGGCGGATGCCAATGGTATCGAAACCGGCCTTGTTCGAGTCCAGAGCTTTGACGAAGGACTCCGGGACCTCGCCAGAATGGTTGCAGACTTGGACATGAAGTCACTCGATAGCTTCGGCAAGCAGCGCGAGCCTAGGTCGCCTGCACCGGCCATCGTCGGCAAGTCTCACTGGCCAGTCCTGCGCATTAACGCTTTAAGGGTCACTCAAACTCCGACTGTGTGCCGACGGGTGGTATGCGCAGTGGGAGGATTTGCTGAAGCGCGAGATGCAGTGGAACTCGCGGGCGTTGACGTGCTGACGACTCGAACAAGGTCAGGCGTACTTGCGTTCGGCAACGACGCGGACATCCGCAAGGCATTCGAACCGTTCAACATCACGGAATTCGACCTCGCAACCATTGAGCTGCGACGACTCCGCTACGACTCGTCGGAAAGAGGACTACTTCGAGAGGCCGTCGGAAGAGCCCTATGTCGCGATAGAGGCCTCAACCGAATTCGCAAGCGCACGGCTGACCTCCTCTACCCAATCGCAGTCGACATCCCACGTCTCCAGCCCTTGAAGAGCTTGGTTCCGGGATTGGGCGGGTCGGTGCCAGGTTTTCCAGACTTGGAATGGAGAGAAGGTTGCGCTGTTCGATTCGAATGGGCTGCAGATGCACTTTGGCTGCTGCTTGAGCCAAGCCCTGTTTTTCTGAACATCACCCTGGAGAACAAAGCGGCGGCGGCTGACTTTGGCCGCAGGCGAACTTTCAATCGCTACAACCAAAAACTTGACGCCTTGATTGGTTTTTGGTCTGACTACATTTTCGGCGACGGAGAGGAAATCTACGCGCTTGGAGCAACCACCGGAGTCGATGCCTCGTTTCGATTCGGCCAGCGAAATGCCTACAGCCGGAGAGCTGCCGCATGAGCCAAAGTCAGCTGTTCAACCACGTGTTCCTCAGTGAGCCCAAGCTGTCGTTTCACCCGTCCCGCCGCAGCGATGTTCACATTCACCCTCTCAAGGGTTTGCTCCAGTTTGGTCCGTACTCGAAAGGTCTGCTTGTACCCGACCCCATCAGGATAGCCACACTAGCGCCCGCGGGAGAGTCCCAGTACCTGTACAGCTTCTTGAAAGAGCTCAACTCGGCATATGAGCCGACTGAGCGCAAGGAGTATCTGCCTGCATGGCCTGGCTTCCAACGTGTTTTCAACGTGCGAATGACAGCCGCGGGACAAGGTTGCCATCTGGAGCTCGAGTCCCAACTAGAGCAAGAAGTGGATGTCAGCGGAGCCCCCCACATCGCCCTCGCAATGGCAATCACGAGAGCGCTTCAACAGTTGGACAGCAAGCGCAATCTGTTTGATGTGCTCTTTATCTACCTGCCTGACAGATGGCAGCGCGGCTTTACCGGTGGCACCGATGAAGACTTCGACTTACATGACCACATCAAGGCCCTTACTGCTGGGGCCAGCATGCCCGTTCAAATCGTCCGTCAAGGAAGCGGCCTCTCGTATTCAGACCGCGCAAGCGTGATGTGGCGCATCGGCCTGGCGCTCTACGCGAAGGCCGGAGGCGTGCCATGGAAGCTTGCCCACACGGAACCCGAGACCGCATACATCGGTCTTTCGTACTCTCTTCGCCCGATGGTGTCTGGCAAACCGCGATTTGTTACCTGCTGCAGCCAAGTCTTCGACGCTGATGGTGCTGGCGTCGAGTTCATCGCCTATGACACCAACGAGTTCGAGGTCCAGCGAGAGAACCCATTTCTCTCGCGAACCGAGATGTTCAGGGTAATGACTCGGGCGATGGACCTGTACCGCCGGCGCCATGCGGGCCGCGTCCCGAGGCGAGTTATGGTCCACAAGACGACCGAGTTCAAACCAGACGAGGTGGACGGGTGCATGGAGGCCTTCCATCTCTGTGAATCGGTCGACCTCGTCCAAGTGGTAGAAGACGTCGGCTGGCGCGGCGCCTTTCACGAGAAATCAGGGAACGCCCAAGCCGCCGCTTACCCGGTCCCCCGTGGAACCCTCCTGGGTCTTGGCCACTACGACGCCCTGCTGTGGACCCATGGCGCCGTCAGCAATATTGGCAACCGTCCATATTTTCAAGGGGGCAGAGGAACCCCGAGGCCAATTCGCCTCGTTCGCCACGCAGGCCACGGAAACTGGGACGAGACCGCTTGGGCCATTCTTGCGCTAAGCAAGATGGACTGGAACAACGACGCGTTGTACAACCCTCTTCCAGTCACATTAGAGTACGCGAAAGTCCTCTCGCGTGTGGTGAAGCGGATGGAGCGGCTTGGGACAACCCCCTATCAGTTCCGCTTCTTCATGTAGATGCATGGCCGTGGCTCAAAGGTCGGCTGCTTGAGCGGCATTGATGCCACGGACGTAGTTGCTGATGCCCGCGGCTTGGTTGGCGCTCGTCGCCGTAAGAAGGGCCTCGCTGAACTCGGCTAGGCGCGCAGCCGAAACCGCGAGTTCGGTACCTGCCGACAATTCGATGTTGAAAACTTCGATAGATGACGCAGGCCCTTGTTGCTTTTCGTCACGAAGCTCAAAACGGGACCGCCTAGCAACAATCCTCAGGTCCTCAAGGATGCGCTCCAACCGTTCTTTGTCATGACCGGAAACGACTATGTCATCCACGTACACGGTGACGACAAGGTCCTCCTCTTTGCTTAGTCTATCGAGCAGCAAGCCGAGCCTGCTGGTCTGCAACACAAGCGAGGCAAGCAATGGCGACTGAACAAAGCCATACGGAATCATTGTTCGGCCCGGATTCGCAGGGTCACGGACGGTGCTTTCCGTCGCGAAGCGAAGCGCCTCTTGATGTGAGAAGTACGCCTTGAGCACCCGACTCAAACGTGAGCGGCTCACCGACCCGAAGAAGTCTGAGATGTCAACCTTGAAGAAGAATGAGCTAGCTTGGTGCTCTCGCAGGGCGGCCACGTGACCACCAGCTCGAAGGTGAAAGTAGTATTCAGGCGCCTGCCATAGACCGGCGATTAGAGCCCTAATGTTCTCGCCTATAGCCCGGGCCTCGTCCGAAGGAACAAAGACCCATCGCCCCGGCTTCCGCTCGAAACGATGTTCCCACTTTGCAGCCATGACAGGGGTAGATAGTTGACGAACGCGTTCACGATTGCCGTCAGGAACTGCAGCAGGGCCGTTCCAAACATCAGGCATTCGCAAACCAGGCGTTCGTTAAAACGAGACTTCTTCTTCATCTTAACGTTCTCCTTCTCAAAACCCCGGCCGGCCCAGCGCATGGAGCGCGCGAACATTCAGCTAACCAATATGGCGCCAGCGAGAAACATGGATTACTCCAAGTTGTCGTAGGACGCCCATAGGAGGCCACTCAGTGGCAAGAAGGAGAGGAGCAGACAGCGATGAGGCCGCCTACCGCCAGGGCGCGGTGATACTAGCATGCTCTTCCGCGTCCCGACCAGGCCGCCGCCCGAGGGTTGCGTGAAGTACTGCTCGTGCAATCGCAGGAAGCGAGGCTACGGCGTCGCGCACACCATTCCGAGTCGGCATCAATGCGGACGCTTTGCCCCGCCCAGATAAGTCTCCGCGACTCGCGGGTCGTCAGCAAGATTCCGGCTGGGCCCTTCGAGCACGACGGCGCCGGTCTCCAGCACGTAGCCGTAGTCGCTGATTTGCAGGGCCGCACGTGCGTTCTGCTCAACCAGCAAGACCGCAACTCCGGACTCGCGCAGGTCCGAGATGATGTGGAAGATGTCCTTGACGATGAGCGGAGCCAACCCGAGGCTCGGCTCATCGAGAAGCAGGACCTGAGGCTTGCCCATTAGCGCGCGTCCAAGGACCAACATGGCCCGTTCGCCGCCCGACAACGTGCCGGCCAACTGCTGTCGCCGCTCCTTGAGACGAGGGAACCTTTGGAAAACTTCTTCCATGGTCTGCCGGTGGTCCCGTTCGCCCCGGTTGTGGCGCGCATACGCTCCCATCAACAGGTTGTCTTCCACGGTCATCGTCGAGAAGAGCTCGCGCTTCTCAGGCACCAGGCTCAGCCCCCCGGCGACCCGCCGCTCAACTTTCGTCCCATTGAGGCTCTTGCCTTGAAAGACCACGCTCCCCTTGGAGCCCAGCTGCCCAATGATGGCGGAGAGCATGGTGGTCTTACCCGCCCCGTTCGGGCCGATGACCGAGACAATCTGTCCGGCGCCGACCTTGAGATTCGCGCCGTGCAGCGCCTCGACCTTGCCATACGCAACGGACAGGTCCTTGACTTCGAGTGCCACCGAGCTCATTCCACGCTTCCCAGGTAGGCCTCGAGCACCGCCGGATTCTGTTGAATCTCATGAGGCAGGCCCTCGGCAATCTTCTGACCGAATTCCATCACCACGATTCGGTCCACCAAGCCCATCACGAAGTCCATGTCGTGCTCGACGAGCAGCACGCCCATGCCTTCTGCGCGAAGTTTCTTCAACAGTGCTGCGAGTGCCTCTTTCTCCTTCAGCCGCAGGCCCGCTGCAGGTTCGTCCAAGAGAAGCAACGAGGGGTCGGCACACAGGGCTCGGGCAATCTCAAGAATCCGCTGGTCACCCAACGACAGCCCGCCGGCAGCCACATGCTTGAGTTGGCCAAGGCCGACGCGGTCGAGTTGCCGCGATGCTTCGGCCAGCAAGCTCGCTTCTTCGGCCCGTTCGAGATGCAGGGCAGACCGTCCGATGCCGGCATTGCCCCGAAGGTGACCGCCGATGGCCACGTTCTCCAGAACCGAAAGGTTGGGCAGCAGCTTGACGTGCTGAAACGTCCGGCTCATGCCCAGCTTCGCGATGTGATGCGCGCGCAGCCCGTCAATCGGTTTTCCCAGGAAGGAAACCGAACCTGACGTCGACGGCAAAACTCCCGAGATGAGGTTAAACATGGTGCTTTTGCCGGCACCATTGGGGCCCAGAAGCGCGAGGATTTCACCTGCCTTGACCTCGAGGCTCACCCCACCGACGGCGACCAGGCCGCCGAAGCGCTTCGTTGCCTCCTTCACTTCCAGCAGGAGCGTCCCCGAAGCCGCCGCCGACCGCTTCGCCAACGGCGAAGCCTGGGCCTCCACCTGCCCGCGAGACCGTTTGGTCCCTTCCTTGGCCGAGAACCGGCCCGCGATGAACGGCCAGAGGCCGTCTGGCGCGCGCTGCAGCAAGACGATGGTGAGAATCGCCAGGAAGATGACCTCGAAGCTGCCGCTCTGGCCAAGAAGGCCGGGCAGCACATCAGTCAGCCATTCCCGAATCACCGTGATGATGCCGGCGCCAAGCAATGCGCCCCACACGTAACCGGCGCCGCCGATGACGGCCATGAACAGGTACTCGATGCCGTAGTTCAGCCCGAACGGTGTGGGGTTGACGAAGCGCTGCAGGTGCGCATAGAGCCAGCCGGAGACGGCGGCGAGCAGCGCTGAAATCACGAACACGATGATTTTGCTGCGCGGGATGTTCACGCCCATGGACTCTGCCATGACCTTGCCGCCCTTCAAGCAGCGGATGGCGCGGCCCTCTCGGGATGCCAGCAGGTTGCGCAGTAGCCAGATTGCGAGCAGCACGAACGCCCAGATGAGATACGAAAACTTGCGAGGGTTGTCGAAAGCGAAGCCGGCGAACTGGACGACCGGAACGTTGCTGATGCCGCTGTGCCCGCCGAGGAACTCCATGTTCCCAGCCAGAAAGTAGAGGCTCAGCCCCCACGCGATGGTGCTGAGCGGGAGATAGTGCCCGGCCAGGCGCAGGGTCAACGCACCCAAAAGCAGAGCGGTCAGACACGTCACGGCAATCCCCACCGCCAGAGCAGCCCAGGGAGACCATCCGGCGGCCGTCGAAAGGTAGGCCGTCGCATACGCGCCGATGCCCACGAATGCCGCCTGACCAAACGAGGTCATGCCACCAATCCCCGTGACCAAGGCCAAGCCGACGGCAACCAGGCCGTAGAGGCCTGTGTAGTTGAGCATCGTGATGAGCCCTTCCGGCAGGAAGAGCGGTCCCAGAACCACGAGGGCAACGAAAACTGCAACGCCGATGCGTCCGGGGCTCATTCTTCATCCTCCTCAACGTGGTGGGTACGCAGCGAGCGCCACAGCAGCACCGGCAGGATGAGCGTGAACACCGCGACTTCCTTGTACGAACTTGCCCAGAACGATGAAAAGCTCTCGAGCAACCCGACCAGCAGCGCTCCGAGCGCGGCGAGCGGGTAGCTGACCAGACCTCCGACGATGGCCGCCACGAATCCTTTGAGGCCAATCATGAAGCCCGTGTCGTAGAACATGGTGTTGATGGGGCCGATGAGGAGCCCCGACAGACCGCCGATTGCGGCCGCAAGCGTGAACGCCAATGAGCCAGCACCGGTCGGGCTGATTGCCATCAACTCGGCCCCAACCCGATTCACGGACGTCGCCTTCAGCGCCTTGCCGCGGAACGTATAGGTGAAGAACCAAGCGAGCAGCGCGATGGCAACGACGCTTGCACCGATGACCCATATGGACTGGCCAGTGATGGATAGTGGGCCGACCTGCCAACGCTCGTCACTGAATGTGGGCGTTCTTGAGCCCTCGGCGCCGAACACGAGCAGACCGAACGAGGTCAGCGCCAAGTGCAACGCCACTGAGATGATGAGCAAGACCAGCACCGAGCCGTGCGCGACCGGCTGATAGACGATTCGGTAGACCAAGGGCCCGAGGGGGACGACCAGCAGCAGCGCAATCAAGGCCTGGACCAACATCGGCAGCTGGGGCGGCAGGGCCCACAGCATGACTGCGGCCAGTGCGGCGGGGGCGGCGCCGTAGACAAGAAGCCCGCGAATGGCACGGGCCTTGTCGCCCGCACGGAAGCTGCCCCAGAGCTCCATGATGCAGGCGACCGCGGAAGCCATCAGCAGCAACCAAAGCGTGCCCGGCGTCTTCCCTGCTTGAAGAGCCGCCATCGTCAGGGCGGAGTACGCGACAAACTCGCCCTGCGGGACAAAAATGACGCGCGTGACAGAGAAGACAAGAACGATGGCGACGCCCAGTAAGGCGTAGACGGCGCCCGAGATAAGACCGTCTTGCACCAGGAAGGCTGCAATGCTGAAGTCCATGATGATTTGTTCTTTGAAAGGCGGCGGCAGGTCGCGTGTCGTTCAACAACATGGCGCTGTCGCCGCGAACCCACTAGGGCCAGCGCCTGGTTGAGTCTGCAGTGCCTCGCGACGCACCGACTAGGACGAACAGCATCGTTGCCGGCTTGTCGCTCTTGTTGCGCCACGCGTGACGCGTGCCGTTCTGGATGACAACGTCCCGCGGGGCAAGCTTCTTGGTAGCACCGTCATCCAGTTCGAGATGGATTTCGCCGTCGAGCAGAACGCCGTAGTCCACGGTGTCGCAGGTGTGCATGCCCGGATGCTCCATCTCGAACTTTTCTGCAAGTCCCGGAAGCACCTTCATGTACTCCGCGCCGGCCGCAGCCGGGTCGAACGAAGGACTGCCCATCACCGAGTCCGGAGGGAAGGTGATGAACATAAGGTTGGTTCCCCCCGCATTCGGAACCCACGACTTGGCAAGCGGGGCAGGATTCTTTTCAGATGCGGGGACAGTGGCACCGGGAAGCGTCTCCCAGACCATGGTCGTTTCGAAGCCGGGAACAGATTGGAACGCGGTACTGCGCTCAGCCGGCGCGTCAGACACGAAGACCGACTTGCCCTCGGGCGTGTGGCCGGTCACGATGGTTCGCACTTGCATGGTTGTCTCCTTTTGCTTTCGTGAACCTGAGAGCGGCCGGCGAGCGGCCGCCGACCTCAATGCATGATTACGACGTTGGTGAAGCCGCCAGTGCGCTGCTCGACGGCGTCCAGGGCTTCGTTGACCTGGTCGAGCTTGAATCGCTCGTGCTCGAACACGCCAAGGTTCAGCGTGCCGGATGCAGCCATGTCCGCCATGTCCTGGCCCTCGGCAGTCGTGAACCAGAGCGAGCCGATGTACGACTTCTGCAGGCACATCAGCGGGAAGGGCTCGAGCGGGATAGGGTCCGCGACGCCGCCGATGTTGATGGCCTTGCCCCCCCTGCGCAGCGCGTTGAACGAATCGATAACGTTGCTGACCGGCGCGTTCGGGCCAAGCGTTTCGATGAGCACATCGACGCCATAACCTTCCGTAGCTGCCATCACGACTTCGGCCGTGGGTTTCTCGCCGAGCGAGATGGGCACGATGCGCGACGGGTCCAGCGCACGAAGCTTCTCGAGCAGGACCTTGTTGCGGCCGGTACCGAAAATCTTCGCGGCGCCCATCGCCAAGGCAAGGATGACGGCGCCCAGCCCGAGCGTGCCGGTTGCACCGTCGATGAGGACCGTCTGCCCCGGGCAGAACTGTGCCTTCTTCAGAGCGGAGTACGACGTACCCAGGTAGCCGAAGCGTGCGCCTTGTTCGAAGCTGATGCTGTCGGGCAGCTTCACGAGGTTCGCAACCGGTGCCGTCAGGAACTGACCGAAGCCACCGTACGGATAGTCTTCGAACAGCTTCTGCGAACCTTCACCGAAGCCGAAGTAGCCCTGGAACGTGTACGCGGTGCAGTTCACGTGGTCGCCACGACGGCAAGCAATGCACCCACCGCACGACAGCCCAGGGTTGATGTAGACGCGGTCGCCTTCCTTGATACCGGAGCGGACTTGGCTGCCAACTTGCGACACGACACCGGCGGCGTCGAGCCCGTAGATGGCGGGAAGAGCAGGAAGCGGAAGGAACGGGAACCACTTCGGATAGCTCGTGACGACGTTGCGCAGGTTCGGAACAACGCCCGCGGCCTTCACTTCCACGAGGACGTCGGTGGGACGCACCTCCGGCACGGGGATAGTGTCGACCTGGAATGGTTCACCAATCTTGTGCAGGCGTGCTGCACGCATCATCTTTCCCATGGCTGTCTCCTTAGAAAGTACTGAGGTGGGGAGCAACTGCCGAATCAATCGGCCTTGCTTTTGACGAGCTTCCAATCGCCGTTCTCGACGCGCACCAGCACGCGTGCGCGGCTGTCGACGCCTGCATGGTCGGTGGCCGACATGTTGTAGACGCCGTGCGTGCCGACGACTTCCTTGGTCTGCTCCAGCGCGTCACGCAACGCTTGGCGGAACTCGGGAGTGCCAGGCTTAGCCTTCTTCATCGCCTCCTGCACAGCCTTGTCCGCGAGCAGGTAGGCGTCATACGAATAGGCGGAGAACGCATTGCGCGTGCCCGCACCGAAGGCGCCTTCGTAGAGCTTGGTGAACTCGAGCGAGGTCTTCTTGACGGGATTGCTGTCAGGCAGCTGCTCCGCAACCATCACAGGACCGGTGGGCGCCATTGCACCTTCCAAGGCCTTGCCGCCGACACGCAGGAAGTCCTTGTTGATGATGCCGTGGTTGTGATAGACCGGTCCCTTGTAGCCGCGCTCGACCAACGTCATCTGCGGCAATGCGCCGGGCGTACCGGAACCGCCGACGACGACAGCATCCGGATTGCTCGCGACCACCTTCAGGACCTGCCCTGCCACGCTGGTGTCGAGGCGCGCGTAGCGCTCGTCCGCGACGATGGTGATGCCCGCGGCTTCGGCGTTTGCCTTGAGACCGCTCAGCACCAGGTCGCCCCATGAATCGTTGAAGCCGATATAGGCCACCCGCTTCACCTTGCGCGCCTTCATGTCTTCAGCGACGGCGCCCATCATCAGTGACGCAGGCTGAGGAATCGAGTAGACCCACGGATTCTTGGCGGCCGCGGCGCCCACGGGAGAGAGCGCAATCTGCGGCGTCTTCAGTTCAGCGGCGACGTCGGTGATAGCAGTGGCGGCAGGCACGCTGCTGGAACCGATGAGCAGGTCGACCTTGTCTTCAACCACCAGCTTGCGGGCAAGCTTCACCGCATTCGTCGGGTCGGTCGCGTCGTCCAGGATGATGTATTGGACCGGCTGGCCGCCGAGCGTCTTCGGCAGGACGGTGAAGGTGTTCTTGTAGGGGATGCCCAGGGAAGCGCCGGGGCCTGTCGCACCGGTGATGACGCCGACCTTGACCTGCGCGACGGCGGGAAGTGCGCACGTGGCCAGAATCGCGGTGGCCAACAACAGTCGTTTGAACATTTCGAAGTCTCCTTTGGTTGTAAAACAGGCTGCGCAGGACGCGCGAGGTGTCAGAAGCCAAGCTGGCGTGCGACGAGCAGACGCATGACGTCGCTCGTTCCACCACCAACCATGGGAAAGTAGGAATCGCGGAGGAAGCGCTGGACCGGGTACTCGTTCATGAGCCCGTAGCCGCCGAATATGGAGAGCGCCTTCTGGCAAACCTCGTTGCAGCCGTCGCCCGCGACAATCTTTGCGATTGCAGCCTCGGTCGTGATGGGCTTGTCCGCATCGGCCAACGCCGCCGCGTGATACGTGTACAGCCGAGCCTGTTCGAGCTTGGCGTACATGTCCACGAGCTTGAACTGCACCGCTTGGAACTTTCCGATGGGCTGCCCGAACTGCGAACGCTCCTTCGCGTATTGCAGCGCCGCGTCGTATGCCGCGCGACCGGTTCCGAGAGCCAACGCCGCGGTAAAGATGCGGTCGATGGTCAGCGACTTGTATGCGTTCTTGAAACTACCGCCCTCCTCTCCGGCGGCGAGGCGGTGGTCATCCGGTACGAACACATCCTGCAGCACGAGCTCGGCGGTGTCGGAGCAGTGAATCGAGAACTTGTCGAGCTTGCGACCAACGGAGAAGCCCTTCGTCTTGGTGTCGACGACGAAGAGGTCCAAAGCCTTCGCGCCTGACCCAGGTTGCTGGCTGGCAACCACCGTGATGAAGTCCGCCACCGTCCCGTTCGTCGTGAAAATCTTGGTGCCGTTCAGCAGCCAGCCACCGTCGACCTTGGTCGCCTTTGTGCGCAGTGACGCAGCATCCGAACCCGCGTTCGGTTCGGTGATGGCAAACGCGCCAATCTTCTCGCCACGCAGCGCTGGCGCCAGGTAGAGCTCATGGAGTTTGGGGCTGCCCCAATGGAAGAGCGTGTGGGTCGCAGTCGATGCCTGCATGCAAACGCCGGCGGCGAAGCCCATCGAACCTCGTGCAAGTTCTTCGCACAGAACGGTGACGGCGGTGTACGGGCTTTTCATGCCGCTGCCGCCGACGCTCTCCGGATACATTGCGCCGAAGTAGCCGAGCTCTCCAAGCTCGCGGAAGAGTTCGAACGGAAATTCTCCAGCGTGGTCCAGGGCTTCAGCTTGGGGAATCAGGCGCTCGTCCACCCAGCGTGCGACGTAGCTTCGAAACTCTTGGACATCGGAATCAAGGTCGGTCATCTCTGAACCCTCACTGCTGCCATTGCTGGCGCAACTCTTTGCGCAGCACCTTGCCCACAGCGCTCTTGGGAAGCGCGGGCATGAAATGGATGGTCTTTGGGCACTTGTAAGCAGCCAACTGGCTGCGCAGGCGACCAATCAGTTCTTCCGCAGTCACTACGGCGCCCGGGCGCAGTACGACTGCGGCGACGACGCGCTCCACCCACTGCGGGTCGGGAACGCCGAACACGGCTGCCTCGAGCACGTCCGGGTCACGGAACAGATATCCCTCGACCTCGGTGGGGAAGACGTTCTCCCCACCGGTGACCACCATGTCGTTCTTCCGGTCGATGATGTAGAGGAAGCCCTCGTTGTCGAAGTACCCGAGGTCCCCCGTTTTGAGCCAACCGTCGTTGAGGACCTTCTTGGTGGCCTCGTCGTTCAGCCAGTAGCCCTTCATCAAATCGGCGCTGCGTACTTCGATTTCCCCGACACCGCCGGGAGCAACCTCGCCTGAGACGTCATCGACCAGGCGAATCTCGTGACCGGTGAACGGACGGCCACACGAGGCAAGCAGGTGCTCGCCTTCAGGCTCCTGCGCTCTGCGATGGGCCTCCGGACCAAGCACGGTCACGACTCCCGCTTCGGTCGAGCCGTAGCCTTGTGCGAAGCCGCACCGGGGAAACGCCAGCATCGCGCGGCGCAGCAGGTCGGCCGGCATCGAGGACGCTGCGTAAAAAAGCAGACGCACCCGACTCAGGTCTGTCGTGCTGGCAGCGGGATGGGCGAGGAGCGCGCCAATCATGGTCGGGACCAGATGCACGTTCGTGATGTGACGCGCCTCCATCTCGCGCAGCAACGTCCCGGGTTCGAACTCAGAGAGAAGCAGCGTCGTGCAGCCGGTGGCGAAACTCGGGAAGAGGTGGTACCACATGCCGCCGGCGTGGAAGAGCGGCATGACCGCGAGCGTGTGGTCTTGCGGAACGAGTTCGAGCATCTCGGTCGCGGCAGTCCTGCAGTTCCCGAGCGCACCGGCATGCGTGATTGCGACGCCTTTGGGCTCACCGGTGGTGCCACTGGTGTAAATCAGGCAGAGGACGTCCTCAGGCAGAACGGTCACGGTCGTCTCTACCGCCTCACCGGTCGCGAGGAGAGCTTCGTATTCAGTCCACCCGGTGGGCGCATTTCCCAGCGCAACGAACTTCTTCACAGAAGGGAGTTGCGCCTGAATTTGGTCGACCACTGGAAGGTGCGTCTCATCCACGATGAGCACCTCAGGCGCGCTGTGGTTGATGAGCTTGGCGACTTCCTTCGGTGCGAGGCGCCAGTTCAGCGGCACGACGATGACGCCTGCTTTGGCAAGGCCGTAGACCTCGAGGTACTCAGGTCGATTCTTGGAAAGGATGGCGACGCGGCTGCCCTTGCCAACGCCCTGCGCGGCGACCGCAGCACACAGTTGGTTCACGCGAGCGTTGAAGTCGTAGAACGTGACAGTACGTCCGTCCACGGTCTCGAACGCAGTCTTGTTAGCAAGCGACTGCGCGTTTCCGCGCAGCACGTCGCCCAGCGTTCGTGCGGCGGCCAGGGTGGTCATCCTCGTACCACCTTCCCAGCCTTGCGCTCGAGGAAGTCGCGCAGCCGACGCTTGGCCTCGTCGTCATTCTGCGCAAGGGTGACCATCAGCATTTCCGTGAAGAGGCCGGACTGGGGGTCTTGCTCGACGATGCGAGGAATGGCCTGGATGACTGCGAAGTTCGCGAGAGGAGCGTTCTTGGCAATCTTCTCCGCGACGGCGATGGCCTTCTCCAGACCTTCTCCAGGCTCGGTCAGATACTGCGAGAAGCGGAGCAGTGTGTGGCCCTCTTCCGCCTCGTACACGCGACCGGAAAGCATCATGTCGATGACGGTCGATGCGCCGAACATGCGGGGGAGGCGCACCGACCCACCGGACCCAAGGAAGATGCCTCGGGTACCTTCCGGAAGTGCATAGAACGCGGTGCGCTCGGCGACGCGAATGTGCGTTGCGGCAGCAAGCTCCAAACCGCCACCGATGACTGCACCGTGAAGTACCGAGATGACGGGAACCTTGCAGAACTGAATCGTGTCGTTCAGGCGCTGACCAATGGCCGCAGTGTCAAAGCTCTCTTGTGTGCTGGCTTCCTTCAGTTCATTGAGGTCGAGACCAGCACAGAAGTTGTCGCCGGCGCCGTGCAGGACGATGCCGCGCACTTCGGAGGGGATGGTGCTAAAGAGGGTCTGAAGGCCGAGCACAAGCTCGTCGCTCAGGGAGTTGCGCTTCTCTGGTCGGTTGAGTGCAACCAGGGCGATGGCGTTGCGCAGCTCGACTTTGATGCACGCCGGCAGCGCGACAGGCCAGGTGAATGATTCTTGGGACACGGGGATTCCTTTCAAGAGCGCCGAGGCTCGTTCTTCTCAGCTGCTGCTTGCAGCCTCACTACGTCAACGAGTTGCTGGTCACGCCACCCGACCCAATCCGAAATGGGCTGACCGTCGGAGACTTCGTTGCCCGCGGCCACCAGGCGCGCTTTCACTTCAGCAGTGAGCTTCGGTTGGCCAAGGGGGGTCCACCACTCCTCGATGGCCTTGCCTGCGTGGTCCAGAATTCCCTTCATGCCGCCAGGACCGCCGGCAAGATGCAGCGTCAGCAGGCTGCCCATCAGCGTCCAGCGAGGACCCAGGCCATACTTGACCGCAGCGTCGATGTCTTTGGCACTCGCGATGCCCTCCAGAAAGCAATGGACGGCCTCCCGCACTAGAGCGAACTGGAGGCGGTTGGTCATGTGACCGCTTGCCTCGACATTCAGGCGAATCGGCTGCTTGCCAACGTAACGCGAGAAGTCAATGGCCCACTCGACGACCTCGGGGGCCGTCTCCCGCCCACCCACGACTTCGACAAGCGGAATCAGGTGCGACGGATTGAACGGATGGACGACTACGAAGCGCTCGGGGTGCTCACAGGACGCTTGCAGTTGAGACGGCGGGATGCCTCCGGTGCTGGACAGAATGATTTTGTCGGGCGGAGATGCGGCATCGATTTCCGCCAGCACTTTCGCCTTGAGCTCTGGCTTCTCGGGGATGTTTTCCTGCACGAGGTCTGCCACGCGAGCTGCGGCCGCGGGCGAATCAACAAAGCTCAATTTCTGAAGCGGCGGCACCGGAGCGTTCGCGACTCCAAGCTCCACTAGTGCAGGCCACGCATCGGCAATGAACGACCGTGCAACGGCTTCAGCATTCGGACTTGGGTCATGCGCGACCACGGCAATATCGTGCGCCAGGAACAGCGCGGCCCAGCTCGCGCCAACCGAGCCGGTTCCGATGACGGCGACGGTCCTGATTTCTTCCGGGCGAAGATAGGTTTCTTTGGGCATAGGGACACCAAGCCGGCGCGACGCGCCGGTACTCAGACAGTTGCTATTGGGGGAGGGAACCGCGCTCAGCGCAGCGGACGGAGGCCCATGATTTCGCGGGCCTCCGCGGGCGTCGCGGGCTCGAAGCCCAGCTCGCGAACGATTCGGACCATTCGCTTGACGAGTGCGACGTTGGTCGCGTGTTCGCCTTGGGCGTAGTACAGGTTGTCTTCGAGGCCGACGCGGACATGGCCGCCGAGCAGCAGCGACTGCGTGGTCGCCGGCATTTGCGCCTGACCGATGGCACTGACGTTGAAGACCGAGTCCTTGGGCAGATGGTCGACCATCATCTGCAGGATGCGCGGCGTGTATGGCAGCGCTCCCTGGAAGGCAGTCACGCCAAGAACGATGTTGATGAAGTACGGCGGCTCGTCGAGACCTTCCGCAATTGCGCGGCCGACGTCCTGGATGATGTCCTCAAGGCTGAAGACCTCCCACTCGGGCTTGATGCCCCGAGCCTTCATCATTTCAGCGAGCTGGCGCGTACGCTTTGGCGTTGTCGGCACCAGGATTTCCTTGCCGCCAAAGCTTGCGCAGATGGTCTGCGCGTCCAGTGTGCACATCTCGACGCCGGGCGCTTCCATTCCCTTGACGCGCTCGTCGAAGTTGATTTCCCACAGCCCGTTGTTGAGCTGGTGAATCATGTCGCCGTTGATGCCCCCGCCGGTGGAGTTGTTCAGAACGATGTCGCACTTCGCGCGAATCAGCTCGTTCATCCGACCGTAGACCTTGGGGTCGCACGTTGCCTCGTCGTCGCTGGCCCTGCGAGCATGCAAAGCGACCACGGAAGCACCCTCGTTGTAGCAGTCGTAGACGTCAGCCGCGATTTCGTCGGGCTGGGTCGGCAGATGAGGATTCTGTTTCTTGCTCGCCATGCCGCCGGTGGGTGCGACGGTGACGATGACCTTGGGCTTGCTCATTGCTTGTCTCCTTCGAGTCTGCGCACTTGGTGTACGCGTTGCGTTGGAGACAATGCTAGTCAGAGGGGGGTTATCTGAATAATGCCTGCGAAGGATACTGGCTATCCAGTATTCGGGTAACAGAGCCCCGAGGTGCGTTCAGCGCCAATTGGGGACAGCCGTGTCTCAGGGCTGCTTTGGAGAGAAAGGCTGCAATGTCCGTTCCTGCCCGATACCGGAGGTCGACGGAGTCGCTCAATAATCGTCGCCTCATCATGCTGAGCGAACTCGAGTTCGAGCCGTGAAAATTCCCTTTGCCGTAACCGCTGGAGACTACCTCGTAGCTGCGACCGGACTCGTCGAAGGCGCCCCTGGTCCGTTCTTCTGTGCCGCTTGCCAAAAGCCGGTGACCCTAAAACAAGGCAAGCAGCGAATATGGCACTTCGCGCATCGAGCAGGCTCGGACTGCAAGACAGGATTCGAGACGGCGGTGCACCTCTTTGCCAAGCAAATCTTGGTGGAGGCGCGGCATCTTAGAACGCCCGCCATGGTGTGTCAGGTGTCGCCGTTTGGACGCAGCGTCACGCTGCGGGACGCAGAAACTCGAACGTGGGTAGGGCCTGGAGAAGTCGAGAAGTGGCTGGGAGGTTTTCGCCCCGACGTTGTGCTCCCAGGACAGGCACCGCTCATCGTAGAAGTGGCTGTCACGCACCTCTGCGATGACGCTAAGCGTCAGAAGCTCAGTGACCTTGGTATTCCCGCCATCGAAATCGACTTGTCTTCTGTTTCACGGGATATCACGGAAGGACCTCTTCGGGAACTGATTCTGGAGAACCTTGAGTGCAAGCGTTGGATTTTCCATGAGGGCGAAGCCGAAACCCTCGAGCTGCTTCGGGCCGAGCGAGCTGAGGAGGACGCGCGACTTGCACACGAGGAAACCGAGGCTCAGGCACGACGTCGCTTGGCCGAGGCCGAGCGGTTCAAGGAGGACCAACGGAGGATGCAAGCCTTGCAGGAGCGCGAGACGGAAAGGTGGCGGAGAGCGCGGCAGGCAGACAGGAGACTCCGCGAGAGCTCCAACGAACGCAAATTGGCGTTTGTGTCATCCAAGCTTGGCTTCCCTCGTGAATGGCCGCCTGAATTGGACGTAGACGTGCGTGGCTCGTCCGCAATCGGCGCGCCCCACCGAATCTGGCAAGGCGACCTGTTTCGACGACACATTATCGGTAGTACCCCCAAGGGACCGACAGACGTCGAGGTCGAATTTGCTGCAGATTGGCTAATCCGGCGCTATGGACTCGAGCCCACGTCGGCAAAGCTAGTTCGCATCGCCATCTGGGATTTCTTCACCTCGCTTGAGCGCAGAGGGTACTTGGCTCGGAAGGTTCGGCAGCGCTTCAACATAAGACGCGACGCCCTTCGGGCGTTCATTCCGAGCGAACCACCGCTGCTGTTCTGGGCCAAAAATCAGCCGTCGCAGAAGCGCTTCCTGGAAGCGGCTGAAGCATCTGGCATCCGCGCATCTGACGAAAGGCTCCAACACCTTCACGCAGAACTGACCTCTACGGATACCCGACTCTCAGAGCTGGATTGCATGCGTAGGGTCGCCGCGGAGCTGCAAATGAACTTGGAGGCGGCAGCCGCCTTTCTCAGGCGGGCTGGAGTGCTCGTCCAATTTGGACAGGAGAAATTGTGCAGCGACCGGTAGGCGGCTTCGACGCGGCCACGGCTGACAGGCCTAAGGTCGGACCAATGGTACGTAGGGGCCGGTGCGCCAGTTGGTACTAGGTCGGCGAGGGTCGGAGCTCCAAATGTCGACGTCTGGCCTTGCCGGTCGTAGCAGCCGCTGACGTACGGCAGGAAGCAATCTCGCATCTTTCCCTCAATCGGCAGCGTTTCACCAACAGGTATGCTGAATAGGGCGGGCACAACCTGTGCGACATCTAACTTGGAAGATTGATGGCAACTACGTACTGTCTGGAGCAAGCGATTCTTGGCCCCAGGAAGAGCGTTCCAATTACCGAGGACGAGTTTTTAGCGTTGAAGCAAGCGAGAAGCACGCTCTCCGAAGCACTGGACTTCGAGCAGCGGTACGAGCTACTCGTCGCCAGCTTCATCTCGATGGAGATGGCGTTCACTGAAATTGGTCTTCGGTCAACTATCGAGAGAAGTTGGGACTACCCAACGGTCGCTAGAGTTCTACAAGAATCCAATCGGCATCTTGCGAACATCCTGACGGCGGCACGAAGCTACATCGACCAAGTAGTTCAAGACTTCAAACCTATAGCGCTTGCGCCAAGCTTCGAAGATGCGGCCAAGGCGATGCTCTCGAAGCAGTACGACGGGTCGCTTGAGTATCGCTTCATGGAGGCATTAAGGAACCACACACAGCACCATTCCTTTCCGGCAACCAGCTTCAACGGCAATGAGCTGAACGACGACGCCAACGATTGGGTGGAAAGCCTCCGAGTGACCGCAAAGCGGGAGGAGTTGTTCGCGAACAGGAAGTTCAAGAGGAAATACTTAGACGACCTTCCGGAAGTCATCGACCTGAGAATCACGAGCCGTGAGTATGTCCGCCGCATCGGAGAAGTTCACATCGCGCTGCGAGAGCTTGTCAATCCCGATGTTCAAGCGGCACGCAAGACCATTGAGCAGAGCATTGACGCCTATGGGGCCGACGGACATCCGACACTCGGACTGTGCGCACGCAGCGAAGGCGATGTCGGCGAGCGGGTCAGTGTTTTCACGGATTGGGATGATGTCCGCGTCAAGCTCGCCAGGAAGAATGACCGTCCACCTGACTTGTGGCCAAGACCACGCGGCTACGACGTCACCTCAGAAGACATTCGAGGTGCCCGGCTGGCCCGCGGTCAATCCGTCAAAGATGCCGCGAGGAAGGTTGGCATTCCGCCACTTCAATGGGAAAGGTACGAGGCCGGCCTGCGCATTCCGTTTTGCATACACACGCTCCATCTTCTCCAAGCAGGAGAGCACGCGACCCATACACTGGAGCCGCGGATGCGACCCTCAGAACGAGGGGCTTGACCGGTGTGCAGCCAGCGCCCGAGGCGGTCCAGTTCATCTCGCTGTGCAGCGACGGGAAATGGATTTGAGCGGGAACCGCGAGACCTGAGGAGGGACCGAGCGCGAAAGAAAGCGTCAGGCCGACAACCTGCCACTGCCTGTTATTCGCGCAATAAGCTCTCGCCGCTTGGCATCAAGGCGACCTTGCATACGGTCAAAGACCCTGTCGACCGAGAACGAAACCCCTGTGCGGAGGTACTCGGCCCAAGCGGCGTCACCGCGTTTATAGAAGTCATCAGGTTGCGACGATGACGCTCGCGCGTTTGGTCCGTTGTCGACCACCAAGCTCTTGGCGCCCGCCTCAATGCCAAATGCGGCTTCACCCTCCGAAGCCTTCTCGGCATCAACTCGGCTTTGCCGATTCGACCTCTTCATTTCTGCTCTTCAGAAGCACCTAGGGTCTCCAATGCCGCGTGGAGTCGCGCAAGTGCCGCCATTGCTTGCTCCCTCGTGTGCACGTCTCTGGGCTCCGCCGACAGCAGCCTAAGATGCTCGACAAAGGCTAGCAACAGTGGCTCGTCCATCGGCATATGAAAGATGTTTTCGAGAAAATGGCCCTCTGGCTCGAACATCTTGCATTGGCTGCAATACAGCAACCCCGCGGTTGGCGTCAGGGGGCGCGGAGACGAACTAAAGCAGGTGCCGATTCGCGCCGTGAAAGCCTCTTCTGAACGCGTGCTTCCTGCCGCAACCAACCGAGACCATCCCGGATATCCAACACGCTGAGCGACCGCATCGAGTGCCTCATGCATCGAAAGGGAGCGCTGCTTCTTCAGCTTCTGCGCATCGCGTCTCAATTGCTCAATTCGAGCGCTTGAAAAAGTCTTGTCCATGGCCTTGCTCCAAGACCATCAGGCACCATGCGCGCCCACACGCCGAGATACCAGATGGCCAGTTGGAAACAAGTCCAAAGGGAATGAAGATGTCGCTGCCGAGCCCGGCTTCGCAAGTGTGGGCGAGCGAGCCGGCGAACGGCTCCGACTGGAAAGTCTACAGGTCTCGCATCCTCTCTGCAACCAACGAAGGGAGCCGTCTCCAGTTGGGGCGCACGCAATCGTCGCGCATCGGGTTACCTTCGCGTGCGAAAAGTTATCGACCATCTCATCGCCTTCACGGGTGACACGCTATGCTGCCAAGCCCATCGTGCTTGGCCCGCCATCTTGTAGACAGACCGCGGAGCAACATCCATCTCAAGTACCGCGCGCTTCGCGACGTCATCCGGAGGATACGGCCTGAAGCGCAACACAGCGTTGTTGCCCAATGAGACCCCCGCAATGACTTCAAAGTTCGGTACGTCGCGATGCCAACCAAGGGGCGTTCCTGGTACGTACTCGGCTACAAGCGCGTGCACGAGTTCGTCGTGCCGCACGCCCAGCCAGCCGGCGACACGGTCGCGCAGTGGAACTAGCCGTTCGTCCAGGGGTTTGCCCGGGCGAAGCATGTTTGTGTCGTAGTCAAAGGACCCGCCGAAGCTTGCTACCCGGCGCCGCGCCAGGTACTGCTTGTACTGCGCTGCGCAAAGCGGCAGCGAGCGGACGATACCCAGCAAGTACCCCTCCTCCTCCGGGCTCAGGAAGTCCGGCTGATATTCCAAGCCCTCAATCGGACAGGCCAAGTCGGCTTCGGCGAATAACTCCTCTTGCATGTGATTCCCGCTAGCCTTGCTGCGAGCACGAATTCCTACTGACAGATGGTCGCGACGGTGATACTGTATGCCTGTACAGTATTTTAACTCCATGTCCGCCGTTCTTGCTCGCGACACCTCGAGTGCCGCCAATGACCACACAGCCGAGCTTCCGCGCGGCCTTTTGCTGCCCCCTCGGGTTGCCGAGGCCGTTTGGCACGGGAACGAGCTTGGTCTCCGGACAGCGCCAACTGCGCTGACGGGATGGCCAGAGCTAGATGCGGAGCTTCCAGGCGGTGGCTGGCCGCGCCAGTCGCTCTCGGAAGTGCTGACTGCCCAGCCCGCCGTTCTCGAATGGCGGCTGCTTGCCCCTGCGTTGAAGCCAGTCGTCGAAGGCGGTGGCCAAGTCGTCGTCATCGGTCCGCCGCGACATCCTCACCTCCCTGGCCTTCAGCACGTCGGCCTCGACGAGGGGAAGTTCATTTGGATTCAAGCCGACCTACCTGCAGAGCGCCTGTGGACTGCCGAACAGCTCATCAAATCGAACGCCGCGGGTGCCATCATTGCGTGGCTGCCGAAGGCCCGTTCAGAGCAACTTCGCCGCCTTCAGGTTTGCGCTCAGAACTGCGAAGGTCTGGTTTTCATTTGCCGACCGGACGTCGCTCGGCATGAATCGTCTGCAGCCCCGTTGCGAGTTCTGGCATCAGTCGGGCTCGACTGGGAACTGAAGGTGAACATCCTGAAGCGCCGAGGACCCTCGCACGAGCATCCCATCTTGCTCCCTTCCATTCCTGGCGGTTTGGCCTCCGTGCTGACCCCCCGGCTGCGTCGTCCCAGCCGTTTGATTCAAGAGGCCCCCAATGTTGTGGGCAGCCCTGCTGTTGCCACCAGGCCCCGACAACACGCCGCCGCCTGATGACCAACTGCGAGGTGTCTCGATATGGGCGTTGCAGTTCACACCGCGAACGGCCGTCGTCGAGGACGCAGTTGTCATCGAAGTCGAGGCAAGCACGCGGCTCTTCGGGGGCAAGCGCGTCCTGCGCGACCGCGTCATCCAGGGAGCGAGCGAACTAGGCGTTTCCCAGACCGCTTGGGCGCCCACGAGCCTCGCAGCCCTCGCGTTTGCACGAGCGGGCAAGGAGAACGGGGTTCGAGGGTCCTTGACCGCTTTGCTCGATGCCCTACCGATGGGGACTCTATCCGCGGTGCGCCCTCATGTCACCGTTCTCAATCAGCTTGGCTGCCGTACCTTGGGAGATGTGCGTGCACTTCCGCGCGGTGGCATCAGTCGGCGCTTCGACAAGCAGTTGCTTCACGCCCTCGACCAGGCCTACGGCCTTCGACCAGAAGCTCATTCCTGGGTTCAGGTCCCGGAGACGTTCAAGGCTCGCCTCGAGCTGATGGCGCGCGTGGAATCGGCTCCCGCCATTCTGTTTGGCGCGCGTCGCCTACTCGTACAGCTTTGCGGCTGGCTGGCTGCACGCAATTCCGGAACGACCGCTTTCGTCCTGCGCTGGATGCACGACACCATGCGACCTCGGGAGGCCGGCGAAGGCGGAGAGGTGACCATTAGAACTGCTGAGCCGATGCGTAACCTCGAGCACCTGTGCCGCTTGCTGGCAGAGAACTTGGCCAAGGTCGAGCTCGCAGCGCCCGCCGGGGACCTTGAGCTTGAAGCGCTCGACGTGCATCCGCTCGAAGAGACGAGCGCCTCGTTCCTCCCGGACGCAACGCGTCAAGGCGAATCGATGACATTGGTGCTGGAACGCGTCGCCGCGCGGCTGGGGCCTCAGAAGGTCCTGCGTCCGGTCCTGTCAGAGGACCATCGCATGGAATGGATGCAGCACTGGCAGTCCGCTCCGACACCGCTGCCCAAGAAGCGACCGCGACGAAGCCGCTTCCCGCAGCCCACTTTCGCGTTGCCGCAGCCGCTTCGGTTGGCGATGGACGGCAACAGACCCATGTACCAGGGCACGCTGCAGTTGTTGTCCGGGCCGCACCGTGTCGAAGGCGGCTGGTGGCACCGCGTGAAGGTCGAGGAACAGCAGGAAACGCGCAACGTTGTGCGCGACTACTACGTGGCACTCAGCACCCATGCAGGCGTCTTGTGGGTGTTCCAGGAGAGATTGGCCAGAGATGCGACAGCCTGGTACCTGCATGGGTCATTTGCATGAGCAGTGACCCACGCGCAGGCATTCCTGAATATGCCGAACTGCGGTGCCTCACCAACTACTCGTTCCTCAAGGGAGCAAGTTGGCCAGAGGAACTGGTCGAACGAGCCAAGGCGCTGGGCTACACCGCCCTGGCCGTCACCGACGAGTGCACGATGGCGGGCGTGGTGCGCGCACACGTTGCGGGCAAAGAGCATGGACTCAAGGTCCTGTTCGGTAGCCAGTTCCTCGTCACCTGCGACGAGCCGTTTACATTGGTCGTCCTCGCCTGCAATCTCAATGGGTACGGCAACCTCTGCGAGTTCATCACGCACCTGCGCCGCAACGCACCGAAGGGCACGTACCACGTCGCCATCGACGCCATCGACCCCCAGACCATGACGGACTGCGTGGTCCTCGCATCACCGGACCGAGAAGCGACGGACGCTCAGCTTGCGACCATTGCGAGATGGCTGCTCGCGAACTTCACGGGAAGGTGTTGGCTCGGCGTCGAGATGTACCGCGTACTGGACGACGAGATGTGGCTCCATCGCATGCGCCAGGTCAGCGAACTGACCGCGATTCCGCTCGTCGCGTCAGGAGACGTCCGCATGCACGTGCGCTCTCGCAAACCGTTGCACGACGTCATGGCGGCCACGAGGGTCGGGCGACCATTGACAGAGTGCGGCGTGGACCTTGAGGCCAACACCGAGCAGCACCTACGCAGCCGCCTTCAGCTCTCGCAACGCTTTCCTCCAGACCTTCTGGCCGAAACACTGCACGTGGCGGCACGTTGTGAGTTCTCGTTGGAAGAGCTGCGCTACCAGTACCCGAGCGAAGTCGTGCCCGTCGGACACACGCCCACGAGCTATTTGCGTCAGCTCACGTACGACGGTGCCGGGCGCCGTTGGCCGGAAGGAATGCCCGCGAAGGTCCAGACGCAGATTGAGCATGAACTCGACCTCATTCGAGAGCTCGGCTATGAGCACTACTTCCTCACGGTGGCGGACATCGTGCGCTTCGCGCAGTCCCAGCAGATTCTCTGCCAGGGCCGCGGCAGCGCAGCGAACAGCGTGGTTTGCTATTGCATCGGAGTGACGGAGGTCGACCCGGCCCGGATGTCCGTGCTCTTCGAGCGCTTCATCAGCCGCGAACGAAACGAGCCGCCCGACATCGATGTCGACTTCGAGCACCAGCGGCGCGAGGAGGTCATTCAGTACCTCTACACAAAGTACGGCCGCGACCGTGCCGCCCTCACGGCAGTGGTCACGTCGTATCGGGCCAAATCGGCCTTTCGGGATGTCGGCAAGGCGCTTGGCTTCGAGGTTGACCAGCTCGACGCCTTGAGCTCCAACCTGGCATGGTGGGATGGCACGGATGCGATGCAGCAGCGAGTAGCCGAAGCCGGCCTGAATCCCGAGGACCTCGCGGTACAGCAGCTCTTGATGCTGACGGGCCAGCTCATTGGCATGCCTCGGCACATGTCCCAGCACCCGGGCGGCTTCGTTCTTACGAAGGGACCCTTGACACGCATCGTGCCGGTGGAGAACGCGGCCATGGAAGGCCGCACCATTTGCGAATGGGACAAGGACGACCTCGACGCGCTCGGCTTGCTCAAGGTGGACGTCCTGGCGCTGGGGATGCTCTCGGCCATCCGGCGGTCGCTCGAGTTCGTCGGCATGCGCAAGGGTCATGCCTTTGAGATGCAGGACATTCCGGCGGAGGACCCGCAGACCTACGAGATGATTTCCAGGGCCGACACCGTGGGCGTCTTTCAGATTGAGAGTCGCGCTCAGATGTCGATGCTGCCGCGCCTGAAGCCGAGATGCTTCTACGACCTTGTCATCGAGGTCGCCATCGTTCGGCCCGGCCCGATTCAAGGGCAGATGGTCCATCCTTATCTGAACCGTCGGCAAGGCAAAGAGCCCGTGGTCTTCCCGAGCGAGGCACTTCGGGAAGCGCTGGGCCGCACCTTGGGCGTGCCCATCTTCCAGGAGCAGGTGATGCAGGTTGCCATGTTGGCCGCGGGATTCTCGGCCGGCGAAGCCGACCACTTGCGTCGCTCAATGGCAGCCTGGAAGCGCAAAGGCGGCCTGCAGCACTACTACGACAAGATTGTCGACGGCATGACATCGCGCGGCTACGAGCGCAGCTTTGCCGAGCAAATCTTCGAGCAAATCAAGGGCTTCAGCGAGTACGGCTTCCCCGAATCACACGCGGCGAGCTTTGCGCTGCTCGTGTATGCCTCGAGCTGGCTCAAGTGTCACCATCCTGCGGAGTTCTTGGCTGCAATGCTGAATTCGCAGCCGCTCGGGTTCTACTCGCCATCGCAGCTAGTTCAGGACGCGCAGCGACACCACGTAGAAGTCCGCCCTGTTGACGTGATGAGTAGCGATTGGGATTGCACGCTGGAAGACCTTCCAAAGCAGCCCGCAGTGCGCTTGGGACTGCGTCTCATCAAGGGCCTCAAGGAAGCGTCGGTGCTTCGAATACTGGCCGCAAGGGACCGCTCACCGTTTGACGACCCGGAGGAACTGGCTCGCCGGGCCGAGTTGGAACAGCACGAAATGCAGCTGCTCGCGGGAGCTGATGCGCTCAGGAGCCTATCGGGCCACCGGCGGCAGCAGGTCTGGCAAGCATCAGCGCTGCGGCGCCCGCCGAAGCTTTTGAACGACGCTTCAATTGACGAGGATTTCCTTGAGTTACCTGCGGCCCTAGAGGGAGAAGAGGTCGTCCACGACTATGACACGGTGGGACTGACCTTGCGCAGCCACCCACTGGCGCTACTTCGGCCCGCCCTCACCCGCAGGCAACTGCTCAGGGCGGAAGACCTCGAAACCGTGCCGGACGGGCAAATGGTCCGCTACGCCGGCATCGTGACCGTGCGGCAGCAACCCGAGACGGCAAAGGGAACTGTCTTCATCAGCCTGGAAGACGAGACTGGGAACGTGCAGGTCATCGTGTGGAAATCACTTCGAGAGCAACAGCGGCCAGAGGTGTTGCGGGCGCGCCTTCTTGCCGTTTACGGGATGTGGCAGCGGGAAGGTGACGTCAAGAACCTGATTGCTCACAAGTTGGCGGACATGACGCCCCTCCTAGGAAGACTTGCCACTTCATCTAGGGATTTCCAGTAGTCTCGAACGAGCCGTTATCTCCCTTTCCGGCCGCTCGTGAGGGAACGCCCAGCCCTGAAAACCTCAGGACTCTAGAGAATCGCTGGTCCCCTCGACAACGCGAAGCGCGTTTCGCCGCGATTTGACATCTCGTTTTGCCAGGGGCGCACCGGAAGGTGTTCTCCCCTTCGACAGTGCTCGCATTCGCAAAATCAGTTCTCCGCTGGTCGAGTCACGCGCTGCCAGTCGCGTTTCCAACTCAGCCACTCGTGCTCGCAAGCGAGCAATCTCCTGTCGCAACGAGCTTCCCGTAACCTTCTTGCGCTCTAGGATGGCTTTTCGAACGTTCGGGTAGTCGCACCCCTCCGTGCCTATCGGCGTGCGCGAACAGCCTGCCTCTGCGGCAACTGTAGTGATTGAGATTCGCAACCGCCCCTCGGAGGCGGCAACGACTAGGTCTGCGTTCGTCGGCGTTCCTCGTTCCAGTCGCCTCAGCGCCGCCCAGAGGGAATTTTCGAACTCCGACAGCGCAGGGTCGTTCACCCATTCGGGGGGCAATTCACTACTGGACATTTCGCTTTCCTTTTTGTGTTAATCGAATAATCTGAGTGGTTCGGTCAAGTCGTTCGGACAGAACGCGGAACTCCCCTAGGTTCCCTTTGTCAGCCGAAGCTACAGCCCTGCCGAGCTCCTCGCCTCGAGCAATCCAAAACGGGAGATGACTGGGGTCCCAAACGAAGCATGGGCAGCCAGCACACATGCTTGGAGTGCGGACCTCAAAGTTTGGTGCAACGGCGGCCCAAGACTCAGTGTCGCTGAGCTGCTGACACTTTGAAGCCAAAGGCCGAGCTTTAATCAAGCAATTCCCATGGTCCGAAAAGAAAATGCGAAGGTCGTGCAGTCGAACCATGTTCGAGAGAACTTCTTCGCGTTCACCCTTATTCAGCTCTTTCAAGCCCAATGAGTCAAACCACTCCGATATAGGCCCCGCCATTCCACCGTAAATCGGAACCCCGTCGAGCGCCATTGAAAACCAATTCACCGTTTCAGCTGCACGAACAGACTCGGCTTCTTGGCGAAGTCTGAACACGGCTGGAAAATATGCGGATTCGGTTACCGAATCGTTGAAATGTTTGAAATGGTGCTGGACCGAAGGAAGCAACGAAGTGCGAGATTCTAATATATAAGCCGCAAAAGTCTTTCGCCCTTGGCCAGCCCTGATGCACCAACCTCTGCTGTCTCTATATTTCCACAAGTCTTCGGCACGCTCGTTTGTATCCGGCAAATGACTTAGGTCCACCCGAGAATAAACAAATCGCTTCAACCCCACACCTACCGCATTCCTCGAAATCGGCACAACGCTGGACACCGACTGTGGCAATGACTTGGGCTGCGAAAAATTCAAAAACAACTGATTCAACCCCGAAAGCTCTCGCCAAGGCTTAAAAAGCGATTCAACAACTTTAATAGCACGAACCGTTATCGGCAATATTTTTGAACCACAAGGACAACTCCCGATAAGCCATTGCTCTGCTCGCGGCGTGTCAACACCCTTAGAAAGAAGTCCGTGCAAAAAATAGAGCTCCATTGTGCCGGCCTTGTTTAAACGCATCGACACGCAACCAGGAATCAAACTATCACTCGTCTCTGCGATTTTCGGAGAACACACCTCACTAGCTCTTAGACCAACTAAGTACAACAAAATTGTGAGCGCTGCATCACGCACAGTCAGCACCAACTCTCTGAGGATTTGTGTGGGAGATAGCGTGGCTTCGTAGTCAAACTCAGGGCGGACAACCTCCCTCGCCTCTATTTTTCCGTGCCACGGTTCGGTGCCCCCATCCAAAACGGAAAACTCAAAAGAGTGAAGTACGTCGTTCAGGTACTGCCACTGCTGCCTAGGTCCCATTGTGCGAGCAAAATCAAATTCACTGAGATAAAGGCCTTGAAGCCTGAGGACGTCATGACTCTTCTCATCTATCCAGACAATCGCCTCTTCTAGCAACGGCAATGCCACTTCATCCGGTAATGGGGGAGTCCTGTTGACAACATGCTTGGCTAGTTGCTTCGTCACCTCCGCCGCCGAAGCGCCCGAAAAGGCCTCCGCAGGCATCGTTGGCAAGCCGTGAGCAGCGAGCGAGGCTCCTTGCGCGAATATGTAGTAAATGACATTGACTCGAAGAGATGCTTGGCTATAACTCAAGCCCTTTTTCGACACTTCTTCGGGCTTGCCGCATCCCATTACTGGCGTAGAGTGTTCTATGCCATCTGGAACAACTCCTTCGCTATCTTCATCTTCATCGTCGCCTTCGTCGCCTACTTCGCTCCAAGCGAGCAGCTCAATATCGGGGTTCGGTAAAGACTCGTCACTCAGAAAATCCGTCAGCCCTTTGGAAAAGTCAAATTCATAAAATGCTGTTCTGTTCACAATCAGGAGAGGCAAGTCACGCAGGTACTCGCCCTGAACTACATCATTTAATTGCGAAAAATCCTGTAATTCATTAAACACCATCCATTTAAAAAGCTCGCGGATACCGACACTGACGCTCGAAACGCTGGAAGGCTTAAGGCGTGCCCCCCACCAGCTATCCACGGTTATCATTCCCCAGGTCACCTCTTTGCATGACTCCAGGAGGATAGAGTATTTGGACTCTGTACTCTTGGAACCATCGTGGAGCTCGAACTCGAAATTGATACTGATGGTGGGGCTGCCCGGCACTGATGACGCCAGGAACCATTGGTGGTCCTTCCAAAGAGAGATGGCAGAAACTTTAAACATCGGGTCGCGTCTGGCAGAAGCCAGATTTGTTGACTCGCCGGCGTGCGGCGTTGCGAACGGGCCACCCGTTTTTGATGTGTTCATTCAAGTCTCCCGATTGGACCTAAATTCAAAGATTTGGCCGCTTCAACAACTTCAATGCTGAAAGACGGCAACCATTTCGCTCGCAACTTCATTTGCACAGGTCGGTACACAGCGAGCCAACGTTTTACAGGCAAATACTCTTGCGCTAGCTCGGTTTCCCGCAAAAGCTGAAAAGCTCGGGCAAAGGAGTATGGTGAGGTAATATCAAGCGTTGCTAGTGGGCAATCTGGACACCGACCAAACCCTTGGCAAAGGCGTCCTTTTCTCTCGCCTTGGAGCGGCGAGTCAAAAGGGTCCAAGCAGTGCCAGCCAGGAGTTGCTGCTCCCAAATCCGTGTCATCCGGAGCGCCTCTGACGTGGCTTCGTCCGCGTGTAGTCGCCCAGCGCTCCATCGTTCCAGCAACTTCACCAAGTCGCTCGTTCTTCTGAAGCCTGGCGCCGTCACCCTCGTAGTGAAGTGTCACCGTGGAAGAACCGCGACGATGGCCTGCGGCCTCCCGCACACTGACCAAGTCTCCTCCAGTGACCTCACTAACTTTGTTGAGTCCGGTCATCCGGACCTCGGAAATGTTGGTGCGCGCTAATCCATTTTCCCTACAAAACATCTTGAATGCGTGGCGCCAACAGATATCGTCGACGCCAATCCCGGCGGCATTCAAGAAGGCCCTAACTTTCCGCGTATTTCCTGCAAATATGAACAGATAACCGGAGTGCGGCCCAGCCAATGGCCTGATTCCTCTAGTCCACTTTTCTACGAACTTCCAGATTTCCGAAGGGGAGAGAGGGTCTACCGTGTCGACGGCGAAACTCCTAACATAGCTAGAATGGATTCGAGGCTTTTCCCATTCAAAAGCCACGCGCTCCGACCCCTGACCAGTAGTCGCGTCTCCGCGCCCCTCCAACTCGAAGTCATTGGTATCGCCTCGAATGCTGTCGCTGTTGAGTTCTTCGTCTAAAAACTCAAAAATAATCCTGTCAGCCCCTAGGACTGACACGTTCGTGATATTTTCAGATTTGAGGCCCGTCAATGGGCCGGTGTTGGGCTGCGAGTAAATAGCCAACAACAGCATGAAAGGAAAAATTGTTTCGACCGAGGGTGCGAAAGATATCACCACGTCGCGATATCCATGGACGTGCGTTATCGAACCGTCCAACAGTTTATCGACACTTCTTATTTCCTGCCGGGATGGTATGAGATGATTTGGGTATAGCTTGCGCAACTCCCAGAGCACACACGCGCGGTCTTTGTACTTACTTCTATTTTTGACCTGATTGTTTGCCTGAATTGGCGCCCCTTCAAGTATCACCCAGTCTTGCTCTACTTTCTGTTTAATCGCTAAAGCAACCCTTCTTGCAGTTTGGTGCAGCGCTTCCCATTCGACATCGCTCAAGACACGTGTTGGAGTTGTCGCCCGGTGGGCGTCAACAAAGGCGCGATTCCGAAAAATCGCGGGGGATGGCATGCTCCCGTCAGGATTGGCTTGAAAATACATTTCACCGACTAGGCGGCGGGCAAACGCATAGTAGCGCCTGTTCGTATTAGGACTTCTCTTGGCGCCCTGCAGATAATTTCTGTTATTCGCAATCTTGCTCTCGTCCTCTTCAAGCCACGTCTCGAAGGAGTCGATGTACTCTTGACTTAAATCTTGAAGTGCAAAGCTTTCATCATGCTTATGCGCAACAAATTTCCAAAAACCACATTTAAAATCCGAAACCGCGCTACCATAAGCCGAAGGCGCCACGAGGTCAGGAGAGTTTGCATATAGCTGGAAGGCGGTAAGCCAATAGTCTTTGGTTCTCCAGTCTTTAAGCAAACTCTCCAATTCCCCATAGGCTTCTTGGTAGTATGAGAGATTGCCAGCCGGCCCAACGAACGATAACAACCCCTTGCCGATAACAACGCTGCCGGGTTCAGAGGAAATAAGTTTGCGCTGGTCTTCACTGAGTAGCGCAAAACGGGATAATTTACGTCTTGCCATGTAGCGTCGCCATGTATTTGTCACTGGCGATTTGCTCAAACTGGGGAAGAGAGTCTAGATAAATGTTGGTCGTGGTACTTAGATGAGCATGGTCAAGCTGCTTTTGCAAATACACCCAAGGAGCCTTATCTGACTTCCTTCTCGCGAAGTAAGTCCAAACCGTGTAGGTGTGGCGCAGGTCATGAAATACAAAAAGAGGAACCTTTACGTCGTCGGGTGTTGAAACGCCGCCACTCTCTTCAATTCGGACCCGTTGAATTATCTTGGTCAGCCCGCTTTCCATACAAGCCGAACTGAAACGACGTTCGATGGTCCGACGAGAGACCGGCTTACCTCTCGCAAATCCCGAACGCATTGGATTCAGTATTAGTCGGTCAGTCTTAGACCCTGTCCATCGACAAATGCATGAGCGCTCCCCATCGATGTAGGTTAATATTTCAGTAATTAGAGCGCCAGGAAAATCTACACTTCTCTTCCGCCCACCTTTTCTCAGAATATTCCCCACCTGATACAACTCGGTTTGAAGAATGGTTTGCTTTTTGAACGGGTTGAAATTGGATAGAGTCAGCCCAGTAACCTCGAAAAGCCTGAGTCCTGTTTTCAGCGCAATCTCTACCGCGAGCCTATCTCTTGAGGACTCGAGATGGACGATTGGCGCTTTCCTTTCGAAGGCTGGCACAGAGCTATAAAGCGCGGCCAACTCCGAGGGTCGCTTGCCAAGCGCCTTAACCAAGGGGCGCGCTTGGTGTGGAAATATGACCGAGACATGGCTTTTCTCGGTGCTGAGTTTCTCTAGCTTGCGCTTCGGATGACACTCTTTATGCATGAGGCAGTCGCGCCTAACTCCCCCGCCGAAACTGCCAAACTCTACTCGCGCCCATTCGTAGAAGAGAATAATTGCAATCCTACGCCGGTTTATCGTGTTGGTTGAATAGGGCTCCCCCGTCGACGGAGCGGGCGTCGCTCTCATAGTTGAGCAAAACGTATCTAAATGATGCTTTAGGGCCCTATGCCACGGAATATGAAACTCCTCTAAGAAGCGCATCCACTCCTTTAAGTCATCCGCATATGCCCAGCAGGTGTTGAAGAAATTTATTTTGGCCGGACTGAAGTATTCTTCGAAAATAAATAAAAAAACCGGCTCGCAAATGAAGCCGGTTTTTTCATCGAGAACGATAGGGAAATTATCAGGAAGAAGTACAAACTTCGATGAGAACGAAGTCAGACTTCTCCTCACGACCCAACTGGGCGGCTCAATCAGACCGGAGTCAGTGGCATGAACTGGGGGAGCGAGGTCTTCGAGAAGGGTATCGAACAGGTCCACCGCGCGACCCTCACTGAGTTCGTTTGGAGACATAGAAATGAACTGTCCCATCTCTGCCACCTAGGTTGTGAACAAAACGAGTGTCGCATAACGTGCTCGCAGCCACGGTACGGGTTGAGGGACGTGTCGAACGTGATGTCCGGCGAGTCGTTGTGACTGAGCACCGACTTGGCATCCTCGAAACGGACCTCGGTGGCGAGCGGGGGAAGTTCGTCGGCTTCGGCGGCACCGTCTTCGAGCGTGCCCCAGCCGTCGTCGAAGGCGCTGCGGGTGTCGCGCTCGAAGCGATGCGCCAGCCGCGTAGCCGCGCCGCGGCCCTTGAGCGCGTGAAGGGGGATGAAAGCATCGGGCATGGCGATCGCTCAGAATACTGGATGAATTTACAGTATTCCACCATCGTGCCGGCCGAGCAGCAACCACTTGTTTCTCGTGGACATGGCTTCACGTGTGCCGCGCGCTAAGCTCCCCATCCATCAGAAAGACAGCGATGCCGCGCCGCCCCGAAAACCTCTACCCGCAGTACCACGCCCATATCTACTTCGGCCCCGACACCGTCGCGCAGGCGCGGCAGCTCGCGGAGGATGCGGGTCACAACCTGCTGGTGGTGGTCGGCCGGGTACACGAGAAGCTGGTCGGCCCGCATCCGCACTGGAGCTGCCAGATCGCCTTCGACGCAGCCGAATTCGACGAGGTCATTGAATGGCTCGATGCGAACCGCCACGGCCTCGACGTCTTCGTGCACGGTGTGACGGGCGACGACTACCTCGACCACACCGCGCATGCGATGTGGCTCGGCAACGAATCCACGCTCGACCTCCGGATGTTCCGCAAGCCAGGCTGACCTAGCTCAGAACTCGGCGTCGAGTTCGTCGATCTCGTCCGGCTCCGCCTTCGCGGCCTTGATCCATTCCTGCATCGCGGACAGTTCGAGGATGCGCTTGCAGTACGCGGTGCAGGCCTTGTCCAGCGACACGTCGTAGGTGACGAAGCGCGTGACCACCGGCGCGTACATCGCGTCCGCCAGGCAAGGCGTTTCGCCGAAGAGGAACGGCCCGCCGTAGGTCGACAGGCATTCGCGCCAGATCGCGACGATGCGGTCGATGTCCGTTTGCGCACGCGACCAGATCTTGAAGCCGGGAAAGCGCGCCTTGACGTTCATCGGCAGCGAGCCGCGCATCGATGAGAAGCCCGAATGCATCTCGCCGCAGATCGCCCGGCAGTGCGCGCGCGCCTTGGCGTCGGCGGGCAGCAGCCCGGCCTTGGGCTTGATCTCGTTGAGGTATTCGCCGATCGCAAGCGTGTCCCAGACCTTGATGCCGCCGTGCTGCAGCGACGGCACCAGCATCGAGGCCGACAGCAGCAGCATCTCGGCCTTCATCGCGGGGTCGTCCGGCGGGATCACCTTCTCGGTGAACTCCAGGCCCGCGAGCTTGCACATCAGCCAGCCACGCAACGACCACGCGCCGTAGTTCTTGCTGCTGATGGTGAGAACGGGTTTGGCCATGCATCGCTCCTGGTCCGCCGGATCGGCGATTCAGTCGTGCAAGGCCTGTGCCAGAAAGGTGCGCCATGCGCGGACCGCGAACGACTGGCCCGCAACTTGCCTGCGACCCGTGCATGCTTTATCGCGCCTATCAAACCCACGCCGACCTGCTCTCGCCGACACGGCTCGCGGCGCAGTACCTCGGCAAGGCGCTGTGGCACGACAAGGCAGACCGCAGTCTGACCCGCCGCTTCGCCTCGGCCATGGAGGTCTACTCGCGCATGCGGCTCACGCACACCCGGCCACCCTACGGCATCGACAGCGTGATGGTCGACGACGAGGAAGTCGCGGTGCATGAAGAAGCCGCCTTGGTCACGCCCTTCGGCACGCTGCTGCATTTCCGGAAAGAGTCCAATGCGGTGCATCCGCCGGTGCTGCTGGCTGCACCACTCTCGGGCCATTTCGCGACGCTGCTGCGCGAAACCGTGCGCACCCTCTTGCGCGACCACGACGTGTATGTGACCGATTGGCACAACGCGCGCGATGTGCCGCTCTGGCACGGCGGCTTCGGGCTGGACGACTACACGCTGCGGATCATCGATTTCCTCGAAGCGATCGGCCCCGGCGTGCACATGGTGGCGGTCTGCCAGCCCTGCGTCGCGGCGCTGGCCGCCACTGCACTGATGGGCGAGGACGACAACCCGGCGGCGCCGAGAAGCCTCACGCTCATGGCCGGCCCGGTCGATTGCCGGGTCAACCCGACCACCGTGAACAAGCTGGCGAACGACCGGTCCATCGGCTGGTTCGAGCGCAACCTGATCAGCCATGTGCCGTGGCCGCATGCCGGCATGATGCGGCGGGTGTACCCGGGCTTCCTGCAGCTCAGCGCCTTCATGAGCATGAACCCGGACCGCCACAAGCAGCAGTTCGCCAAGCTCTACCGGCACCTGGTGGACGGTGAGATCGAGCAGGCCGACACGATCCGCACCTTCTACGACGAATACCTCGCGGTCAACGACCTGCCGGCCGAGTTCTATCTGGAAACGGTCGAGCGCGTGTTCCAGACCTACGACCTGCCGCGCGGCAAGCTCACCGTCGGCGAGCGGGCGGTCAACCCCGCCGCCATCCGACGCACCGCGCTGCTGACCGTCGAAGGCGAGCGTGACGACATCTGCTCGGTCGGGCAGACGGTGGCGGCGCAGGACCTCTGCACCGGCGTGCGGCCCTATCTCAAGACACATCACCTGCAGGCCGGCGTCGGTCACTACGGCGTATTCAGCGGCAGCAAGTGGAACGCGCAGATCTATCCGCGCGTGCGCGAAACCATCCACACCGCGACCGAGCTGCACTGAGTTCATTGGGTAACCTCCGCGCAGCAGCGCTGCGGTATTCGCCTTGGGGCGGCCCGGCGGCTCACGCACCGCGCTTGCGCGGCGGACGGAAGCGCCGGGGCGCAATGCCGTCGGCGGGCGACGGCAGGCTTTGCCGCAGGTGCGCAATCAGGGCCTGTGCCATCACATTGCGCATCGGCCCCGGGAGATGCACCAGCACCACCCGCCGCTCGATGTGGGGCTTGCGAAGCGGCAGCACCACCAGTTCGTCGTCGCGCAGCGAGGAGGTGTAGAGCTTCGGCATCAGGCCCAGCGCGAGGCCGCCGCGCACCAGCGCGTAGAGCGTCTCGGAATAGCTCACGCGATACGGTTCCGCGCCTTGCGCGAACTGGGCACGCGCCGGATCGCCGAGCGCGGGCATGCTGCCGCTTTCGAACAGCACGAGCCGCTCGCCGCCGATGGCTTCCCAGTCCGCTTCGCCCGCCTGCGCGAGCGCGTGGTCGCGCCGCACCACCAGCACCAGCGGATCGCGGAACAGGTCCACGCAGACGAGGCCGCCGGGCGGCTCCGTGATGGCGGCCACCGCCATGTCGAGCTGCCCGCTGCGCACCTCGGCCAGCAAGGTGTTCGACGGCGCATCGCGCCAGGCGAATTCCACCTGACGCGCCGCATCACCCTGCAGAAAGTCGCCGACCGCCGCCGCGACCCGGCCGCTCGCGGATGGGATCACGCCGATGCGTACGAAAGCGCGCCCGCGCTGGACCGTCTGCTCGATATCGCGCAACGCCACGTCGAAGGTGTTGACCAGGAAATCGGTGCGCGCGAGCACCTCGGCGCCCAGTGGCGTGAGTTCGAGACGGTGGGTGGACCGCGTCAGCAGCTCGGCGCCGAGCAGCTTCTCCATCTGCTTGATCGCATTGCTGAGCGCGGGTTGCGTGATGGAAAGCCGCTTCGCGGCGCGGCCGAACTGGCCCTCTTCCACCAGCACCGAAAAGAACCGCAACTGGCGCAGCGTGAGTGCGCGCAAGGGGGAGGAAAGCTGCGGATTCGCCATGGGATCGGGGCCGGTTCGCCATCATTTGGCTGAATCAAATTATAGAAATTCAAAATTTTCCTTATCGCAGCGGCGTCCCTAGACTGCGCGCCATGACACAACCCGCAGCCACGCCGGCATCGCCTCTGGAATCCTTCCTCCATGCGATTCCGAAGGTCGAACTGCACTGCCATCTGTTCGGCACCGTGCGGAAGGACACCTTCATCGACCTCAACCGGCGCGCCGGCCAGCCGCTGCCCGACGACGAGATCGAAGCCTTCTACACGCGCGGCGAGAAGCCCGTCGGCGTGCTTCGCGTGCTGCGGGCGCTCGATGCGGAACTCGTGCGCAGCGCCGACGACCTGCACCGGCTGACGTTCGAATACCTGGAAGACGCCGCGGGCCACAACGTGCGCTACGCCGAGTTCTTCTGGAACCCGACCGGCACGGTGCACGAATCCGGCATCGACTACCGACAGGCGCAGGACGCGATCGTGCGCGCGATCCACGATGCGGAGCGGGCGCATGGCATCACCGGCCGCCTGATCGCCGCGATCGACCGCGAGGCCAGCCCGGAGGCCGCCGTCGAGATGGTGCGCTGGGTCATCGGCAACCGGTGCGACGAGGTGATCGGCATCGGCATCGACTACCGCGAGAACGACCGACCGCCCGAGCTCTTCCAGCAGGCGTACGCCGAAGCGCGCCGCGCCGGCCTCAAGACGACCGCGCACGCCGGCGAATTCGGCATGCCATGGACCAACGTGCGCACCGCGCTCGACCTGCTCCAGGTCGACCGCATCGACCATGGCTACACGGTGGTCGACCAGCCCGACTTCGCGCGCGAATGCGCCAAGCGCGGCGTGATCTTCACCGTGGTGCCGACCAACTCCTACTACCTGCGCACGCTGCCGCCGGAGCGCTGGGCGCTCGACCATCCGATCCGCCGCATGCCCGGCCTCGGCCTTCGCATCCACCCGAACACCGACGACCCGACCCTGCACAAGGTCACGCCCACGCAGGCGTGGCACATGATGGTGCGGGACTTCGGCTTCGGCCTCGACGACCTGCGCGGCTTCATGCTCAACGGGCTCGACGGCGCCTGGATCGACGATTCGCTTCGCCGCCAGTGGCGCACGCAATGGACCGGCGAATTCGACGCGCTGCGCGCACGCCTCCCGCAAGACCTGACCTCTCCCACGCCATGAACAAGCTCATCCGCAAGCCCCTTCTCCTCGCCTCGATGCTGGTCGCCGCGCTGCCCGGCGCAGCGCTGGCGCAGGCCGCATGGCCGTCCGCGAAGCCGATCACGCTGATCGTTCCCTACTCGGCCGGCGGCAGCATCGACTTCAACGCGCGCCTGGTGGCGACCAAGCTCGGCGAGCGGCTGAAGCAGACGATCGTCATCGAGAACGTCTCCGGCGCGGGCGGCGCGATCGGCGTCGCCAAGGCGGTCAACGCCGCGCCGGACGGCTACACGCTGGTCGCCGGACCGGACAGCGCCATCGCGATCGGCCGGCTCATCAATCCGGGCGCCTTCAAGTTCGACCCGCTCAAGGACCTCGCGCCCGTCGGCATGCTGAACACCGCGCCGATGGTGCTGGTCGCGCGCCCGGGACTGCCGGTCAAGACCTTCGCCGACTTCGTCAAGCTCGCGAAGGCCTCGCCCGGCAAGTACAACTACGCGACCTCCGGCGTGGGCACGGTGCTCCATCTCGCGATGGAATTGCTGAAGGAGCGCACCGGCATCTACGTGACCCACGTGCCCTACCGCGGCGGCGCGCAGATCGCCACCGACGTGATCGGCAATCAGGTCGACCTCGCGATGCTGGTCAGCACCAGCGCCATTCCGCATGTGGGCGCCAACCGCCTCAGGCCTCTCGGCGTGACGAGCGAGAAGCGCCTCGAGGCCTTGCCGGACACCCCGACCTTCAACGAGATGCCCGGCCTCAAGGGCTATTCGATGGTGAGCTGGACCGGCATCTTCGCCCCGGCCGCGACGCCGCCGGCGATCGTCACCCGGCTCAACCAGGAACTCAACGCCGTCCTCAAGGACCCCGAGATCCGCGCCAAGCTCCAGGAACAGGGCGCCCTCCCCGGCAGCGGCTCGGCGGAAGAACTGGGCCAGTTCGTGCGCGCCGAATACGCCCGCAACCAGAAAATCGTCCAGTCCGCGAACATCAAGGAGTAGCCCCCGAAAAAAACAAGGGCCCCGCAAAGCGAGGCCCGTTGGTGGAACACCGTGGAACCGGCTGCGCCGGGCCACCGGTATTGCCCCCGGCAGGGGGGTGGCGGCTACACGAAGTGAGCAAGCCTGGGGGGTTACTGCTCTTCTGGCCAGTCGCGAATGTAGGCCTTGAGCATCTTGTTCTCGAAGTTCTGGCTGTCGACCACCGCCTTCGCGACGTCGTAGAAGCTGATCACGCCCATCAGCATGCGCTTGTCCATCACGGGCATGTAGCGCGCATGGCGCTCCAGCATGATGCGGCGGATCTCGTCGAGATCGGTCTCGAGCGTGCAGGTCACCGGATGGTCGTCCATGGCCTTGCGCACCAGGGTGCCACCGACCTGACCACCATTGGCGACGATGGCAAGGATCACTTCGCGGAAGGTCAGCATGCCGACCAGGTCACCGTGCTCCATCACGACGAGCGAGCCGATGTCGTTGTCGGCCATGGTTCCGACCGCTTCGGCCAGGGGTTGATCGGGGGTGATCGTAAACAGCGTGTTTCCCTTGACTCGCAGGATGTCGCTGACCTTCATCGTGTTGCTCCTCTCTTGGTTGGCGGCGTGCCAATTTGAATATAGCCCACAATGGCCACCCATCCACAGGCCACGCCGGCATCGCAGGGATTGCGCACGTAACGGGCCTTTGCAGAAAACCTCTCCCGAAAGGTCCTCATGCCCGGTTATTCCGACCCCGGCTTCGACACGCTGGCCCTGCACGCCGGCGCGGCGCCCGACCCCGCCACCGGCGCGCGCGCGGTGCCGATCCACCTGACCACGTCCTTCGTTTTCGAGTCGAGCGACCACGCGGCGGCGCTCTTCAACCTCGAGCGCGCGGGGCATGTGTATTCGCGCATCAGCAACCCGACCAACGCGGTGCTGGAGCAGCGCGTGTCGGCGCTCGAAGGCGGCATCGGCGCGATCGCCACCGCGAGCGGGCAGGCCGCGCTGCACCTGTCGATCGCGACGCTGATGGGCGCGGGCTCGCACATCGTCGCGAGCACCGCGCTCTACGGCGGTTCGCAGAACCTGCTGCACTACACGATGCGGCGATTCGGCATCGAGACCACCTTCGTCAAGCCGGGTGACCTCGACGGCTGGCGCGCCGCGATCCGGCCCAATACCAAGCTGCTGTTCGGCGAAACGGTGGGCAACCCGGGCCTCGACGTGCTCGACATCCCGGCGGTGAGCGAAATTGCGCATGCGGCCCGGGTGCCGCTGCTGGTGGATTCGACGCTGACCTCGCCCTACCTCGTCAAGCCCTTCGACTGGGGCGCCGATCTGGTCTATCACTCGGCCACCAAGTTCCTCTCCGGCCACGGCACCGTCATCGGCGGCATCGTGGTCGATTCGGGCAACTTCGACTGGGAGCTTTCGGGCAAGTTCGCGGAGCTGACCGAGGCCTACGACGGCTTCCACAACATGGTCTTCAGCGAGGAAAGCACCGTCGGCGCCTTCCTGCTGCGCGCACGGCGCGAGGGGCTGCGGGATTTCGGCGCATCGATGAGTCCGCACACCGCGTGGCTGATCCTGCAAGGCATCGAGACGCTGCCGCTGCGCATGGAGCGGCACATCGACAACACGCAGAAGGTGGTCGAGTTCCTCGCCAGCCATCCATTCGTGGCGCACGTCGGGCATCCGCTGCTCGAATCGCACCCGAGCCATGCGCTTGCGAACAGGCTGCTGAAGCACGGTGCGAAGGGCGCGGGCTCGGTCTTCAGCTTCGACCTCAAGGGCAACCGCGAGCAGGGCAAGAAGTTCATCGAGGCGCTGCGGCTGTTCAGCCACCTGGCGAACGTCGGCGACTGCCGCAGCCTGGTGATTCATCCGGCAAGCACGACACACTTCCGCATGAGCGATGAAGCGTTGGCAGGCGCCGGTATTTCGCAGGGCACGATCCGGCTGTCGATCGGGCTCGAAGATCCGGCCGACCTCATCGACGATCTCAAGCGCGCGCTGAAGGCTGCGGAAAAGGCAGGTGCCTGATGCAACTCGTCGTCAACGGCCACAGCACCTACTGCTACACCGGTGGCAAGCAGCTCGATGCGGCCAAGCCCACCGTCGTCTTCATCCATGGCGTGCTGAACGACCACAGCGTGTGGATCCTGCAGAGCCGATGGTTCGCCAACCACGGCTGGAACGTGCTCGCGGTGGATCTGCCCGGCCACTGCAAGAGCGAAGGCCCGCCGCCCGCGACCGTCGAAGAAGCGGCGGCGTTCATCGTCGCGCTGCTCGACGCAGCCGGCGTGGCAAAGGCGGCGCTGGTCGGCCACAGCTTCGGCTCGCTGATCGCGCTGGAGACCGCCGCCCGATCGCCGGAGCGCGTAACGCATCTCGCGCTGGTCGGCACCGCCTATCCGATGACGGTGTCGCCAGCGCTGCTCGACGGCGCGCTCAATGATCCGCAGCGCGCCATCGCGATGGTCAACACCTTCTCGCATTCGCTGCTGGCGCCACCACCCTCTTCGCTCGGGCCGGGCACCTGGCTCTATGGCGGCTCGCGCGCGCTCATGCGCCGCGTGCTCGCGAGCAACCCGCATGCCAACGTCTTCCACATCGGCTTCAAGGCGTGCAACGACTACGCGAGCGGCGAAGCCGCGATGGCGAAGGTGCAGTGCCCGACGCTGTTCCTCCTGGGTGCGGCCGACCAGATGACGCCGCCGCGCGCGGCGCGCACGCTGGCTTCGAAGGCGGCCAACGCGAAGGTCGTCACGGTCAACGCCGGACATGCGCTGATGACCGAGGCACCGGACGAGGTGCTCTTCGCGCTCGGCGCGTTCCTGAAGAGCTGAATCAGCCGCCCAGCCTGTTGATGTCAGGCACCTCGACCAGCGGCGTCGGTGCGCCGCGCTTGGCGGCCATGAGCATCGCGCGGCCGACCTTCACGCTGGTCGTGACCCGATCGGGCGCCCAACGCTGGAGCAGACCGAAGATCGGCCTGGCGATCACATAGGCCGCCTGATAAAGGGCCGTCTTCGACCGCACACCATGCATCGGCTCGATGAAGCCGGGCCGGAACATGTACGCCGCCTTGAAGGGAAGCCGCATCAGCGCGTTTTCGGTCGCACCCTTGACGCGCGCCCACATCACCGAGCCGCGCTCGGTGCTGTCGCTGCCGGCGCCCGAGACGTAGATGAAGGTCATCTGCGGATTGAGCCGTGCCAGGGTGCGTCCGGCTGCCAGCGTGAGGTCGTAGGTGACGCGGCGATAGTCGTCCTCCTTCATGCCGACGGACGACACGCCGAGGCAGAAGAAGCAGGCGTCGTAGTCCCTGAGCTGGCCCAGGACCGCCGAATAGTCGTAGAGATCGGGAACCACCAGCTCATGCAGCTTGGGATGCTGCTCACCGCTCGGCCTGCGTCCCACGCAGAGCACCCGGGTCACGTCGCCGTCGACGAGGCATTCGCGCAGAACGCCCTGTCCCACCATCCCGGTTGCGCCGAAGAGAATGATCCTCATCAGCGCCCCACCTCAGGCGACCGTGAAGGTCTCGGGCTCTCGCTGAAGCGCCACGAGCAGCGTCCGCACTTCAGGCGTCGAAGCCTGCGCAGGCTGCAACGCCGTCAGCATCCGCGAAAGCGTCTCGGCGTGCGGCAGCAGCGGTCCGAGGAAACGCGTGCCGTCGCCGTTGGCGATCAGCATCGTCGGGAAGGTCTCGACGTCGAAATCGTCGGCGAGATCGGCGTGGTCCTCGATGTCCACCCAGGCAAACCGGAACTGAGGATGCGACCGCGCCACCTGCTCGAAGAGCGGCCGGTACTCGCGGCACGCGCCGCACCATTCGGCGCACAGGCAGACGACCCACAGCGGATCGTCGGCCGGAACAGGAGCTGCAGAGGTGGAGAAGTCGGTCAAGGCCAGGCCCGGTCGATGAAGAGGATGGGATGGAAATCCGTCGCCATTATCGATAGACCAGCAGGTCCTGCAGCAGCAGCGTATCCAAAGGGCCTTTGCGCCAGAGGTTCTCCAGCGGCGGCGCCTGCGGCATGAGCAGTTCCTTCAGCAGCGGTTCGAGCGGGGTGGTGGCCGGGTCCGCGAGCAGCACGTAGCGCGGGTCCTCGTTGTCGGGCTCCTCGGCGATCGGCGCAATCCAGTCGATCGCGACCAGGGTTTCAAGCACCGGCGCGAGCTGCAGGGCATCCACCCGCATGTGCGCCACCAGCGCGGCAGCGCCGAGCCCCTTGGCCGCCGTCGTCTTCGCCGCCGAAAGATGTTGCAGCACCTCGACCGCCAGTTGCAGCGGCCAGCCCGCCGCACCACCCCGTCGCGCCACGCCGGTCAGCAGGCTGGGCAGATAGGCCGCGATCACCGCGCCGAACAGCACGATCAGCCACGCCACGTAGGTCCAGATCAGCAGGATCGGCACCGTCGCGAACGCGCCGTACATCACCGAATAGGTCGGCACCAGGCTCAGGTAGTAGCCGAGCACCCGCTTGGAAATCTCGATCGCCGCTGCGACGAAGAACCCGCCGGTCCAGGCATGCGACCACTTGACGTGCGTGTTGGGCACATAGTGATAGAGGCACGCCATGCCGCCGGCCAGCAGCACGAACTCGAAGCTGTCGAGCAGCAGCTTGACGATGGCGCCGCCGAACACTTCGCGCGAGGCCGCGAGGAAGGAGGCGGTGGTGCTCAGGCTCAGGGCCAGCACCAGCGGGCCGAGCGTGATCGCGGCCCAGTAGACCAGCACCCGCTGCGGGAACGGCCTGGGCGAGCGCACGCGCCAGATGTTGTTCAGCGTCTTGTCCATGGTCAGGATCAGCGCCACCGCCGTGACCAGCAGCACGACCAGGCCGGCCACGCCCAGCCCGCTGGCCTTGTTCGCGAACTGGTTGAGGTAGCCGAGCACCTGGCGCGCGATGTTGTCGGGGATCAGGCTTTCGATCAGCCAGCGCTGCAGCCGCCCCTGCATCTTCGAGAAGATCGGGAACACGGTGAACAGCGCCAGCGCCACCGTGAAGAACGGCACCATCGCGATGGTGGTGGTGAAAGTCAGGCTGCTGGCGGTGAGGCCGAGGCGATCCTCACGGAACCGCTCGCGGAGCACCACCGCCGTATTCCCCCATGGGAAATGCGAAAGGTCCCTCCAGAGCTGACGGCGATTCATGACCGGTATCATGCCGGATCGGCTCATCCCCAAGGCTCAGCGCACTGCGGGTTGCTTCGCCGAAGCTCACCCATTTTTCTCGTGACCAACCCATTGCCCCCTGCCTCCGTTTCCGCCAGCCGCTGGCTGGCCGTCGGCAGCCTCGCCGGACTGATCGTGCTCGGGCTCGCCTGGGAGCTCTGGCTGGCGCCGCTCAGGCCGGGCGGCTCGTGGCTCGCGCTCAAGGTGCTGCCGCTGGTGGTGCCGCTCGCGGGGCTGCTGAAGAACCGCATGTACACCTACCGCTGGGTCAGCCTGCTGGTCTGGCTCTATTTCACCGAGGGCGTGGTGCGCGCCTGGAGCGACACCAACGGCGTGAGCCAGGTATTGGCGCTGATCCAGGTGGTCCTGTGCCTGGCGCTTTTCATTGCCTGCGCCTGGCATGTGCGACTGCGGCTGCGCAACGCCGACCGGGCACGAAGACTGGAAGGAGCGACGCAATGAGCGTCCTGATCGAAAGACTGCGCGGCATCGTGGGCGCAGCGAACGTCCTCACCGACGGCGACCTCACCGCCTGGGAGCAGGACTGGCGCAAGCGGTCGCGCGGCAAGGCGCTCGCAGTTGTCCGGCCCGGCAACACGCAGCAGGTGGCCGACGTGGTCAAGGCCTGCGCGGAAGCAGGCACCACCATCGTTCCGCAGGGCGGCAATACCGGCCTCGCGGTCGGCTCGATTCCCGACGACAGCGGCACGCAGGTTCTACTGAGCCTGCAGCGCATGAACGCGATCCGCGGCATCGATGCGGCCAACCTGACCGTGACGGTCGAGGCGGGCTGCGTGCTGCAGGCGCTGCAGGAAGCGGCGCGCAACGCGGGCTTCCTCTTCCCCCTGAGCCTCGCGGCCGAAGGCAGCTGCACCATCGGCGGCAACCTCGCGACCAATGCCGGCGGCACGCAGGTGGTGCGCTACGGCAACGCGCGCGACCTGTGCCTCGGCCTCGAAGTGGTCACGCCGCAGGGCGAGATCTGGGAAGGCACCAGCGGCCTGCGCAAGGACAACACCGGCTACGACCTGCGCGACCTGTTCGTCGGCAGCGAAGGCACGCTCGGCATCATCACCGCCGCAACGCTGAAGCTCTATCCGCTGCCGGCTGCACAGCTCACGGCCTGGGCGGCGGTGCCGTCGCTGGACCACGCGGTGACGCTGCTCGGTCTCGCGCACAAGCGCCTGGGCGCGGGGCTCACCGGCTTCGAGGTCATGGGCCAATTCGCGCTCAGCCTCGTGGCCAAGCACTTCCCCGCGCTGCGCGTGCCCTTCATCGACGACGAAGCGGTGCCTTACTGCGTGCTGCTCGAGAACTCCGACAACGAATCGGAGGACCACGCCCGCGCCCGCTTTGAGGCATTGCTCGAAACTGCCTTCGAGGCCGGCTGCGTGACCGATGCGGTCGTCGCCGAGAACCTCACTCAGGCGCACCAGCTGTGGCATGTGCGCGAGAGCATTCCGCTCGCGCAGGCCGAGGAAGGCCTCAACATCAAGCACGACATCTCGATCGCGGTGTCACGCATCCCCTCCTTCGTGGCCGAGACCGATGGGCTGCTGCAGCGCGAGATCCCCGGCGTGCGGCTGGTCAACTTCGGGCACCTGGGCGACGGCAACCTGCACTACAACGTGCAGGCGCCGGCCGGCGGCGACAACGGCGCCTTTCTGCGCGAATACGAAGACCGCATCAACACGCTGGTCTACGACGAGGTCGAGAAATTCGAAGGCTCGTTCTCGGCCGAGCACGGGGTCGGCTCGCTGAAGGTCGAGAAGCTCGAGAAGCACAAGTCGCCGGTCGCGCTGGCGATGATGCGTGCCATCAAGCGCGGACTCGATCCGCAGAACATCCTGAATCCGGGTCGGGTGATTCGCAACACATAGGACATGCGCGTAAACTATGCGCATTGCCGATCCATCGCACTCCCACCATGCTCCGCTTCGACAACGCGCCCAAGAAGGCAACGAACCTCACCCTCAATAGCAAGGTGCTCGAGATGGCCCGGGACTTGGGCATGAACGTCTCGCAGACGGTCGACCAACTCCTGGCCCAGGAGGTCAAGCGCCGCTATTGGGAGAAATGGAACGAGGACAACCAGGAAGGGATCGCCGCCTACAACGCGCGTATCGCGAAGGAAGGCCTGCCGCTGGCAAAGTACCGGACGTTCTAGAGCGCGCATGGCACGCTTCGACGTCTATCGGCATCCGGACGCGGCGCTGCGCAAGAGCACGCCGTACCTCATCGACCTGCAGAACAACTACATCAGCGGATTGGACACGCGCGTGGTGATTCCGCTGCGGCTTGCCCGCCTCTTCGGCCCCCCGATGCGCGACCTCAATCCCTCGTTCGACGTCGACGGCACGGAGGTGATCCTCGATACCGCCGCGCTCGCCGCCATTCCCACTGCCGAACTGCGAACACCGATCGCCAATCTGCAAGCACAAAGCGAACGCATCGTCGATGCACTCGACACCCTCTTCGGCTCCTACTGACATGACCCCACGCCCCATCCGCTCGCAATACGAAGACTTCATGCGCCATGTCGACACGACGGGCGTTCAGAAAGGCGACCGCACCGGCACCGGCACCAAGAGCGTGTTCGGCTACCAGATGCGCTTCGATCTCGACGAAGGCTTCCCGCTGGTGACCACGAAGAAGGTGCACCTGCGCTCCATCATCCAGGAGCTGTTGTGGTTCCTGACCGGTTCGAGCAACAACAACTGGCTGCGCGAGCGCGGTGTCACGATCTGGGACGAATGGGCACGCGAAGACGGTGACCTCGGTCCGGTGTACGGCGTGCAGTGGCGCAGCTGGCCAACGCCGGACGGTGGCCATATCGACCAGATCCAGCAGGTGATCGACACGCTGCGCAGCAACCCCGATTCGCGCCGCATCATCGTGAGCGCATGGAACGTGGCGGAGCTGCCCCAGATGGCGCTGATGCCCTGCCACGCGTTCTTCCAGTTCTACGTGGCACCGCCTCAGGCACCGGGCGAGCGCGGCAAGCTCAGTTGCCAGCTCTACCAGCGCAGCGCGGACATCTTCCTCGGCGTGCCGTTCAACATCGCAAGCTATGCGCTGCTCACGCACATGATCGCGCAGCAGTGCGATCTCGACGTCGGCGATTTCATCTGGACCGGCGGTGACTGCCACATCTACAGCAACCACGCCGAGCAGGTGGCGCTGCAACTCAGTCGCAAGCCCTATCCCTACCCGACGCTGAAGATCAAGCGCAAGCCGGCTTCGATCTTCGATTACGAGTACGAGGACTTCGAAGTGGTCGACTACCAGCACCACGACGCCATCAAGGCACCGGTCGCCGTCTGAACCATGTCGACGCGCATCAACCTCATACTCGCGCGCGCCGCCAACGGCGTGATCGGCCTCAACGGCGTGATGCCCTGGCATCTGCCGGAGGATCTGGCGCACTTCAAGAAGCAGACCGGCGGGGCGCCCGTGATCATGGGGCGCAAGACCTGGGATTCGCTGCCCCCGCGGTTTCGTCCGCTGCCGGGCCGGCGCAACATCGTCATCACCCGACAGCCGGATTGGCTCGCCGAGGGCGCGGAGCGTGTGGCCAGCCTGCAGGAGGCACTGTCGATCTGCGAGCGCGATGCATCGCCCGAAGCCTGGGTGATCGGCGGCGCGCAGATCTACGCCGAGGCCGAGCCGATCGCACAGCGCGCCATCATCACGGAGATCGCGCGCGACTACGAAGGCGACGCGTTCGCCCCGCGCTTCGGCGGCGGCTGGCACGAAGTCGCGCGCGAGTCCCACATCGCCGCAAGCGGTATTCCCTACAGCTTCGTTACGCTCGAACGCCGCTGAGTACGCGAAAATTTTGGCCGGAAGACGCGGCCGATGGTCCCGAGACAAGCCCCATGAAAATCGCCACCTGGAACGTCAACTCCCTCACTGCCCGCCTGCAGCATGTGCTCGACTGGCTGACCGCCAACCCGGTCGACGTGCTCTGCCTGCAAGAGCTCAAGATGAGCGACGACAAGTTCCCGCTGGAAGTGCTGAAGTCCGCCGGATACGAAGCCGCCGTGTTCGGGCAGAAGACCTACAACGGCGTCGCGATCCTGAGCCTTGCACCGACGCGCAACGTGGTGAAGAACATCGTCGGCTTCACCGATGAACATTCGCGCGTGATCAGTACGACCCTCGACACGCCCTTGGGCGAATTGCGCGTCGTCAACGGCTATTTCGTGAACGGCCAGGCGCCGGGCACCGACAAGTTCGCCTACAAGATGAAGTGGCTCGAAGCGCTGCGCGACTGGCTGCGACAGGAACTCGTGGCGCACCCGAACCTCGTCCTGCTCGGCGACTTCAACATCGCGCCGGAAGACCGCGACAGCTTCGACCCGGTGGGCCTTGCGGAGACGATCCACCACACCACCGAGGAGCGGAATCACTTCAAGGATCTGCTCGAACTCGGGCTCACCGACAGCTTCCGCCTCTTCGAGCAACCCGAAAAGAGTTACTCATGGTGGGACTACCGCATGCTCGGCTACCAGAAGAACCGGGGCCTGCGCATCGATCACATCCTGGTGAGCGAACCGCTGGTGCCGCGCGTCAAGGGCTGCGTGATTGACCGCGTGCCGCGCAAGTGGGACAAGCCCAGTGACCACGCGCCGGTGATCCTCGAGCTCGCAACATGACACACGCTCTCACCCTTGCGCTTCTTGCGGCTGCGATCGGTCTTGCCGGCTGTTCGGCGCTCCAGGAGGGACGCAAGAGCGAGGCCGCCAAGGAAGCCGCGGCTGAACCCGGAACCCCGGTTCAGGAGACGACGGGCCGGACCATTACCGCCCAGACGCCCGCGGTGCGCGCCTACCGGAAGCTCGGCGCGCAACACATTTACAAGACCTACCCGAAGCGCATCTTCAAGGGCAAGATTCCGCCGCTCGTGTATGCGGTCGTCGTGACCGAGACCGACATCGACGCGACAGGCAAGGTGACTGGCGTTTTCTTCAGCCGCACGCCGAGCCATGCGCCAGAGGTGGCGCCGATGATCGCCGAGCTGATCAAGGACGCTTCGCCCCTGCCCAACCCCGGCAAGGTCGGCGGCCACACCTACGTCGACACCTGGTTGTGGGACAGGAGCGGCCAGTTCCAACTCGATACGCTGACGCAGGGCCAGCGCAGCCGCTGAAACCGGCTACTCCAGACCCAGTTCCTGGATCTTGCGCGTGATCGTATTGCGGCCGATGCCGAGCTTCTGCGCGGCCTCGATGCGGCGCCCGCGCGTGTTCGCAAGCGCCGTGAGGATCAGCCGCGACTCGAAGCGTCGCGAGAGCGCGTCCCACACGTCGGTCCGGCCGGCGGCCAGCATGCTTTGGGCTTCGAGCTCGAGGCCGCTTTCCCACGAGGCGGTGGAAACCGAAGCGCTGGCCATGATCGCCGGCGCGGCGGACGGGACGGAGGGCGCCGCACTGGGTGTGACAGCCGCAGCCGGCGTCGCCGTCGCCGAATCGTGCTCGGCAACCGAGGGGGTCGACGTCGCGGGCGATGCCAGAGCCAGTTCGACGGACGAGTTCGCCATGACCTCGGGCGGCAGGTCCTTGGCCTCGATCAACTGAGCCGGCGCCATGACGGTGAGCCAGTGGCAGATGTTCTCGAGTTGGCGCACGTTGCCCGGGAAGTTGAACGCCGCCAGCTGTGCCAGTGCCGCGTCGGAGATGCGCTTTGGCTCGACACCGAGTTGCTTCGCACTCTGCTGCAGGAAGTGGCGCGTGAGCGCGGGTACGTCCTCGCTGCGTTCGCGCAACGCGGGCAGGCGCAGGCGGATCACGTTGAGCCGGTGGAAAAGATCCTCGCGGAAGCCACCTTGCTTGACGCGCAGCTCCAGGTCCTGGTGGGTCGCCGCGATCACGCGGACGTTGGCCTTGACCGAGTTGTGGCCACCGACGCGATAGAAATGCCCGTCGCTCAGCACGCGCAGCAGGCGCGTCTGCAGGTCGAACGGCATGTCGCCGATTTCATCGAGGAACAGCGTACCGCCTTCGGCCTGCTCGAAGCGGCCGCGGCGCATGGTCTGCGCGCCGGTGAATGCACCGCGCTCATGGCCGAAGAGCTCGCTCTCGAGCAAGTCCTTCGGAATGGCAGCGGTGTTGATCGCGACGAAAGGCCCATTGGCGCGTGGCGAATGCTTGTGCAGTGCGCGCGCCACGAGTTCCTTGCCCGAGCCCGACTCGCCGGTGATCAGCACCGTGACGTTGCTTTGCGACAGCCGGCCGATGGCGCGGAACACGTCCTGCATCGCAGGCGCCTGGCCGAGCATCTCGGGCGTGGCGGCCATGCGTTCCTCGGCCACTTCCTCGCGCTGGCTTTCGTCGACGGCGCGGCGGATCAGTTCCACCGCACGCGGCAGGTCGAACGGTTTCGGAAGGTATTCAAAGGCACCGCCCTGAAACGCCGAGACGGCGCTGTCGAGGTCGGAGAACGCGGTCATGATGATGACCGGCAGTCCCGGGTGCTTGGCCTTGATCTTGTCGAGCAGATCGAGGCCGGAACCACCCGGCATGCGGATGTCGCTCACCAGGACCTGGGGGCCCTGCAGTTCGTCGTCGGCTGCCGCTTCGAGTGCGGCAAGAACCTCGCGCGTGTTGGTGAAGCTACGGGTCGGCAGGTCTTCGCGCAGCAGCGCTTTTTCCAGCACGAAGCGGATTGATTGATCGTCATCCACTATCCAGATCGGCTTCATGCAGCTCCTTGTTGCGTGGCTGCTAGGGCAGCGGTATCAATATTTTGAAATCGGTCCGGCCCGGGACGCTGTCGCACTCGATCACGCCGTGATGCTGCTGCACAAAGGTTTGCGCAAGCGTCAATCCCAGTCCCGTCCCGCCTTCTCTTCCCGATACGAGCGGATAGAAGATGCGGTCCTTGATCGTGTCCGGCACGCCCGGTCCATTGTCGATGACATGCAATTCCAGTGCCAGTCGATACCACTGCTTGTTGAATATGACCTGACGCGCAACACGCGTCTTGAGCGTGATCTGCGCATCGCCCGCGGCACGTCGTTCTGCGAGTGCCTGCGCCGCGTTGTGAACGATGTTGAGCGTCGCCTGGATGAGCTGCTCGCGGTCGCCGCGAAACTCGGGAATCGACACGTCGAAGTCGCGCTCGATATGCAGGTCGCGCGGAAACTCCGCGAGGATCACCGAGCGAACGCGCTCGCACACTTCGTGAATGTTGACGTCGCCCACCACGTGCGGCCGACGGTGCGGCGCAAGCAGGCGGTCGACCAGCGTCTGCAGGCGGTCGGCCTCATGAATGATGACCTGCGTGTATTCGACGAGGTCGCGCGACTCGACCTCCATCTGCAGCAATTGCGCGGCGCCGCGGATGCCGCCGAGCGGGTTCTTGATCTCGTGCGCGAGATTGCGGATGAGTTCCTTGTTGGCCTGCGCCTGGTCGAGCAGGCGCTCCTCGCGGTCCTGGCGCACCTGCTGCTCGAGCGGCGACATCTCGATGATGAGTTCGCCGGCCTTGCCGCTCTGCGCGATCGTGACCTGCACCGGCATCAGCTCGTGATTGACCCGGCGCAGCATCGCCTCGTAGCGAAGCGTCGCGAAGTCGTTGCTGCTTGCGCCTTCGATGGCGGTGCGAAGCACTTGGGGCTCATGGAAACAGGCCCCGAATTGCGAGCCTTCGAGCGTCCGGCGCGATGTGCCGAGTGCGTCCTCGAGGCCCGCGTTGGCAAACAGGACCGACCCATCGGTGCGAACCACCGCGATCAGTGTGGAGAGCAGATCGAAGGCCTGGAAGCGTTTGCCGGGGCCCGCCGGCTTTCCAAAAGCCATCAACGATTGGCCGCAGCAGGCAGCCGGCCGATTTCGCGCTGGATGCCGTCGATGTCGCTTTGGTTGCGGTCGATCTCGGCCTTCATTTCGGCCACGCGATCCAGGTACTTCTGGTAGTTCTTGGACTCGCTGCCCTGCTTTTCGGGCTCGCCGTTGTTGTAGTCCTTGAGAAGCTGCGCCTGGCGATCCTGCGCCTTCCTGAGCTCGGATTCGAGCACCGAACGCGCTTCGCCGTCGCGCGCGCGCTGGTCGGCGCTCTCGACGCGCGGGCTGCCCGCCGGCGATCGTGCGGCGGATGCGCCGCTCGAGGATGCGGCGGACGCTACCGGCCGGGTGCCCTGCACGACGGTGACGTTGCCGCCTTCCATGATCTTGCAGCCGCGCTGCTGCGCCAGCGTGGCGTTGTTGGTGTATTCGTTGCCGCAGCGCCAGACGCGTTCCTGCGCGCTGGCTTGCGTATGGAGGCCGCCCAATGCAACGGCGGCCAGCAGGAAAGCGGAAAGAGTCTTCATGATCGTCGGTGGAGTGCGCAGTCGGACATTTTGATGCAATTCGATGCCCCCACGACCGAAGCGTTCCTCCCAAAAAGGAAAAGCCCGTCAAAGACGGGCTTTCGTTCATGAAACACCGCGGAACCGGCTCGGCCGGTCCGCTGGTGTTGCCCCCGGTAGGGGGTTGGCGGCTACGCGCAGCGAGCAGGCCTGGGGGCGAGCAACATTACAGCGAGTAGTACATGTCGAACTCGACCGGGTGAGCGGCCATGCGGAAGCGGGTGACTTCCTGCATCTTGAGGTCGATGTAGGCATCGATGTAGGCATCGGTGAACACGCCACCCTTGGTCAGGAACGCGCGATCCTTGTCGAGGTATTCGAGCGCCTGGTCGAGGCTGTGGCAGACGGTCGGGATCAGCGCGTCTTCTTCCGGCGGCAGGTGGTAGAGGTCCTTGCTCGCGGCTTCGCCCGGGTGGATCTTGTTTTCCACGCCGTCGAGACCGGCCATCAGCATCGCGGCGAAGCCGAGGTACGGGTTCATCATCGGATCGGGGAAGCGAGCCTCGACGCGGCGGCCCTTCGGGTTCGCCACGAACGGAATGCGGATCGAAGCCGAGCGGTTCTTGGCCGAGTAGGCCAGCTTGACCGGGGCTTCGAAGCCGGGCACCAGGCGCTTGTAGCTGTTGGTGCCGGGGTTCGTGATGGCGTTGAGCGCGCGGGCGTGCTTGATGATGCCGCCGATGTAGAACAGCGCGAATTCGCTCAGGCCGGCATAGCCGTCACCAGCGAACAGGTTCTTGCCGTCCTTCCAGACCGACTGGTGCACGTGCATGCCGGAGCCGTTGTCGCCGACGATCGGCTTGGGCATGAAGGTCGCGGTCTTGCCGTAGGCGTGGGCGACGTTGTGGATGACGTACTTCTGCAGCTGGACCCAGTCGGCGCGCTGGATGAGCGTGCTGAACTTGGTGCCGAGTTCCATCTGGCCGGCATTCGCCACTTCGTGGTGATGCACTTCGACCGGGATGCCGAGCGATTCGAGCACCAGGCACATTTCCGAGCGCATGTCCTGGAAGCTGTCGACCGGCGGAACCGGGAAGTAGCCGCCCTTGACCGCCGGACGGTGGCCGGTGTTGCCGTGCTCGTATTCCTTGTCGGTGTTCCACGAGGCTTCTTCGGAATCGATCTTCACGAAGCAGCCGGACATGTCGTTCTTCCAGCGCACGCTGTCGAAGACGAAGAATTCCGGTTCGGGTCCGAAGAAGGCGGTGTCGCCCAGGCCCGATGCCTTCATGTAGGCCTCGGCGCGCTTGGCGAGCGAGCGCGGGTCGCGCTCATAGGGCTTGCCGTCGGTGGGATCGACCACGTCGCAGGTCAGGATCATCGTCGTCTCTTCGAAGAACGGATCGATGTTCGCGGTGTTCGGATCGGGCATGAGCAGCATGTCCGAGGCTTCGATGCCCTTCCAACCGGCGATCGACGAACCATCGAAGGCATGGCCCGAATTGAACTTGTCTTCATCGAAGTGCGAAACCGGCACGGTCACGTGCTGTTCCTTGCCACGGGTGTCGGTGAAGCGGAAGTCGACGAACTTGACCTCGTTTTCCTTCACGAGTTTGAGTACATCGGCGACGGTCTTTGCCATCAGGTTCTCCTGGTTTGGATGGTGGTTGGTATTACGGGGGAAAGGGAATGCAGTTTCTATGCCATTGTCACTGGCGCACAGAAGCCTTTGGTGCACTCATGCACACCGAGGAACATGCAAGTTGTAACCAAATTGGTGCGCAGACGGTCATCGCACCAACTCGGGGCCAAGGCGCGCATCAAAGCTGTGCAGACCCTGTAGAAGCTGCGCGTAGGCGGCATCGACCTTGTCGGCATCGCCCTTGACGCCGAGCTCGATGTGGCGGCCGTGCTCGGCATGGTCCACGCTCGGCAGGCTGAAGACCTTGATGCCCGGATGTTCGCGCTCGATGGTCTCCATGAGCGGAGTCAGCGTCGCCTCCATGGAGCCGAAGACGATCACCGATTTCTCGACGGCACGCCCGCGCGCGAAGAGCTCGGCATAGCGCTCGTCGAGCACCGACTCGATCATCGGCCAGGCCATGACCGGGAAGCCCGGCACGAAATGGACGTCGCCGATGCTGAAGCCCGGGATCTTGTTGTACGGATTGCGGATGATCTTCGCACCCAGCGGGAACACGCCCATGTTGAGACGATGCACATTGTCGGGGCGGTCCGGTTCGTAGGGCACGCCCTGCTCGCGCGCCGTGTCCTGCATGCGCTCGCGGATCAGCGCCTCGGCCTCGGGATGCAGTCCCAGCGGGACGCCGAGCGCCGCGGCCGCGCACTGGCGCGTGTGGTCGTCGGGCGTGGCGCCGATGCCGCCCGTGGAGAACACCACGTCGCCCGACGCGAAAGCGCGTGCGAGCGCGGCAGTGATGCGCGCCGGGACATCGCCGACGTACTCGGCCCAGGCAAGCTGCAACCCGCGTGCAGCGAGCAGCTCGATGACCTTGGGCATGTGCTTGTCGAGACGCTTGCCCGACAGGATTTCGTCGCCGACGACGATCAGACCGAATGACCGGCTCATGGTGCGCTCCATTGGCTTGCGGCGGCCTTCGCGTCCGCCATGTCGAGGCCCGGCGGCGCGACCGCGGCGGCCGCCTGCTGCAGGCGCTGTCTTGCGAGCGCGTCGAGGCAGTAGTGGGCGAACCAGAGCGCGGAGAACGCGAACACCAGCGTGTAGATCCAGATGGCCATCGGCGCGAGCACGAAGAACGCCGCCGCGAACAGCAGGCCCGATGCCCAGACGATGCTCGGCGCCGCGCCCAGATAGCCGCACAGCACGCCGATAACCAGCAGCTGCATCCGGTGGGTGCGCAGGAGCGCGTTGCGTTCCTCGGCGGTGGCGTGCTCGGCCAGCGCATCGAAACTCATCACCCGATAGGTGAGCCAGCCCCAGATCAGCGGCGGAAGAATCAGCACCAGCGGCGGAATGAGCCACAGCGGCATCGAGACCACGAGCGCGAGCATTGCGAGAACGGTCAATCCGAGCGCTCGGGCGGCGCTGCCGATGAAGGAGGAACCCTTCTTCTGCTCCAGTTCAGGAAATCTGCGCTCGGCGACCAGTCGGGTCAGGGCCGGCGCCATGAATCCGGCCACGAACAGCAGCGACACGACCACGATCAACGGCGTGACTGCCAGCACCACGAGCAGCGGAGCGAGGATCGCCTTGACGTCGCTGGAGAAGATGCTGCCGATCCACGCCCACACACCAGAGAGCAGAGGCCATGCATCGAGCGCCTGCCGTGTCCAGGCGACCGAGGCGTCCCAGTAGAAGTAGCCGAGCACCGCCGAGATGACCACCATCAGTCCGAGCGGCAGGAACGACAGCACGATCACCCGCGGGTGCATGCAGTAGGCGACCGCGCGCCAGAACGAATCGAGAAGAAGTCGCATGGGGGCCCGAGGATAACGCCATCGCGTGAAGCGAAAACCTGCGTTTCAACCCCGTCCCGCGAGTCGCTTGAGACCGAGCCACTGCTGCGACCAGAAGCCACGGCCGTAGTCCCTCACGCGGCCCTGCGCGTCGGGCTCGACCTGGTCGCGGATGCCGGTCGGGTCGTAGCGCTCGTCGAAATTCGAGGTGCGGAACAGCATGTCCCACCATGGCAGCAGCACGCCGAAATTGTGGCCGCCGAGCGTGCGCGGCCCCTCGGATTCGTGCCCGATGCCGATGCTGTGGTGCACGCGATGGAAGCGTGGGCTGATCCACAGCCGCTCGCCCAGCGTGCCGAAGCCGAGGCGGAGATTGGCGTGCTGCAGGCTTTGACTGAGCTGGGTGAACGCCACGATCGCGATGAACTGCCCGGGCGCGACGCCGATCAGCTGCGCGACGATCACGATGATCGCGTCGTGGATCAGGTCGTCGAGCAGGTGGTTGCGGTTGTCGCTCCACATCGTCATCTGACGCTGCGAGTGGTGCAGCGAATGCAGCGCCCACCACCAGTTGAAGCGGTGCTGCCCGCGATGGATGAGGTATTCGACGAAATCGATCACCACGAGGTACAGCCCGAAGGCCACCCAGGGCACGTCGGTCACGCCGGGCCAGAGTTCGTCCAGGTGCATCGTCCCCCAGCCGGCCGCGCGGACTATGCCGAGCGCGCCGTCGAACAACGGCGCCACCGCGAAGAACATCGCCAACCGGAACAGACCCAGCCGATGGATCAGCGTGTAGAGGACATCGGTGCGGATCGCGGGCCGGTCGACCACCGGCTCCACCGGCTTCCAGCGCTGCAACGGCCCGATCACCGCAACGAGCACCGCGATCTGGATCAGCCCGACCAGCAGCCACCCGGTGGCATCGAAGGCATCTTCGACCCAGCCGCCGAGGCCGATCGCATAGACGATCGGCTGCACCACGGCCTCGAACAGCCATTGCTGCAATGTCGAGAATTGATCGGTGAGCCACTCCATGGCGATGCGATCCGGTTCAGGTGGCGTTGGTTCAGGAATGCGCCGCGATCCACTCGCGGTACGCCGGATGCTGCCGAAGCGTCTGGAAGCAGAAGCCCTTGGCCTTGAGGCCGACGATCAGCGGTTCGAGGTCGGCCGGCGCCCAGGGATCCTTGCGCGACCAGATGCCGAGGTGCGCGAGCAGGATGTCGCCTGGCTGGATGGTGTCCAGCGCCTGCTGCAGCAGCTTCTCGTTGCTGTACTTCTCGCTCGGCAACTCGTCGCCGAGGAAACCAGCGGGCGCCCAGCCGACGTACTCGTAGCCACAGTTCTTTGCGGCCTGCAGCAACTTCGGCGAGGTCTTTCCGCCGGGCGCGCGGAACAGCGGCAGCGGCTTCTTGCCGGTGACGAACTCGAGCCGATCGGCGGCTTTCGTGATGTTCTCGCAGTACTGCTTCGCGTCCCAGGTGAACTCGCGGCCCGCAAAGGCACCAGCGGTCGGCTTGATGCGGAAGCGCGGCTCGATGCCCTTGAGGTCGCCGCGCCAGTAGGCGTGGTCGTAGGTGTGGGAAGCGAATTCGTGGCCCTCGGCCGCCCTCGCCTTCCACCATGGCGCCCAATGGGTGTCGAGGCTGTCGCCACCGGTCTCGGTGCGCTCCGCCGCGGCAAAGAAAGTCACGCGCACATCCTGGCGTTTGAGTACCTCGGCCACGAGCGGCGCGATGCCCATGTGGCCCGTGTCGAAGGTCAGGTAGACGGGCTTGCTGCACGTGCCCTGCGCCACCGCATTGCCGGCCAAAGCGGCCGACAGCAGCAACGCGCCGAGTGCGCGCCTACGACTTCGCATGGTCGAGGGTCCAGACACCGTGCGGCGAGCGGCCGACGTTCACCTGCCGCACGACCTTGTTGCCGACGAGATCGACCACGGTGAGCTTCTTGGCCCAGCGCGAGGTCACGTAGAGCGTCTTGCCGTCGGCAGAAACATCCATGCAGTCCGGGCCGCCCGGCACCGCGTAGGTGTCGGTGACCTTGAGGGTCGCGATGTCGATGCGGCTGATCGTGTTGGCGACCCGGTTGCTGACGAAAACGCTGCGCCCGTCGCCGGCCGACCGGAAGGCATGTGCGCCCTTGCCCGTCGGGAGCTTGCCGACCAGCTTGGGCTGCGGCCCCGCGACGTCGAACACCTGCACGCCGTCGCTGCCGGTCAGGCCTACCAGGAGGGTCTTGCCGTCATGGATGCCGAAGATGTCGGCCGGCATCGGGCCGGTGGGCATGCGCCAGCGGACGGTCTGCGACGGAAGATCCACCGCGATCAGCTCGTCGCTGTCCTGCATCGTCACGTAGGCGGTGGTGCTGCGCGGGTCGATCCAGATGTGGCTCGGCGTCTTGCCGGTGGGGATGCGCTTGACGAGCTTGGGCTCCTTGCCGTCCCAACGGTAGATGTCGACATGGTTCAGGCGGTTGCCTGCGGTGACGAACCACTTCATGTCGGGCGAGAAGCGCAGGTGGTACGGATCGATCGTCCCGTAAACCACGCGCTGCACTTCGGCCGTGCGCGGATTCAGGAAGGTCAGCGAGTCACCAGCCGAATTCGCGACGATCAGCGACGTCTCGTCGGGCGTGAGATAGAGGTGGTGCGGCTCCTTGCCCGTCGGGATGCGTACTTTCTCGGTCCAGGTGGCGGGGTCGATCACGCTCACGGTGGCATCGAGGGAGTTCAGCACGAAGATGGGAGGAGACGGCGACTCCGTGGCTTGCGACGACAGCGCCGCACAAGCAAACAAAAAGGCCGCAAGGCGGCCTGTCAGGTGGGAAGTGAGACGCAAGGGGAAGGTTCCGAAAGAAGAGTTCGGATTTTAACGATCGACCCGAGCTGCTGGCTGACTTGCGCGCGCGTTTCGCAACGCTTCGACTTGAGCCATGTCAAGCCAACGCCATTGACCCGGCGCCAGGTCCTCCGGGAGCGCCAGCACGCCGATGCGCGAGCGGTGCAACGCCTCGACACGATTCCCCACGGCGGCCAGCATCCGCTTGACCTGGTGGTACTTGCCTTCGGTGAGCGTCAGGCTCAGGTGGTACGGCCCCGCGATCTCGCAGGCCGCGGCGCGCACCGGCTTCGGATCGTCATCGAGCACCACGCCGGCCAGCAGGCGCTCGACCTGCTTCGCGTCGATCGGGTGCTTCGTCGTCACTTCGTAGACCTTCGGCACATGATGCTTGGGCGAGCCCATGCGGTGGATGAATTGCCCGTCGTCGGTCAGCAGAAGCAATCCGGTCGTGTCCTGGTCCAGCCGGCCGATCGCCTGCACGCCCTGCACCGCGCCCTTGTTCGGCCGCAGGCGCAGCGGCGAAGGCAGCAGCGTGTAGATGCTCGGGTAGGTCGACGGCTTCTGGGAGCACTCGGTGCCGGCCGGCTTGTGCAGCATCAGGTAGGCCTTCTCGTGATACGCCCACTCGGTCCCCTGGACGGTGAAACGGAGCCCCACGGTCTCGAATTCCTCGCCGGGGTCCGTGACCGAGGCGCCATCCACCGAAACGTACCCCTGCTGGATCAGCCCGACGCACACCCGGCGCGTTCCGAAGCCTTGCGAATAAAGGATCTCGTCGATGTGCATCAGTACCCCAGGGCCAGTCCGGTATTGCGACGCGGATCATTCGCGCCGTAGAACCGGTTGTTGCCGACCGGCGTGCCACCGAGCCTGGGCGCGCCCACGATGATCGCCTCCGCGTGGTTGGTCGGCTGCGGCGGCCCGAACTTGTGCCCCATGTCGACCAGGATCTTGCGCGTATCGGGCGACAACGCGAAGTTCTCCACCTCGGTCGCCTCCGGTTGCCACTGCTGGTGAAAGCGCGGCGCGTCGAGTGCCTCCTGCACGTTCATGCCGTAGTCGACGACGTTGAGGATGGCGTGCAGCACCACCGTCGTGATCCGGCTGCCGCCGGGCGTTCCGACGACGAAGACAGGCTTGCCGTCCTTCGTCAGGATCGTTGGGGTCATCGAGCTCAGCGGGCGCTTGCCCGGCGCGATGGCGTTGGCCTGCCCCTGCACCAGCCCATACATGTTCGGTACGCCGGCCTTCGAGGTGAAATCGTCCATCTCATTGTTGAGCAGCACGCCCGTGCCGCCCGCGGTGACCTTCGCGCCGAACCAGTCGTTGAGCGTGTAGGTGACCGAGACCGCATTGCCCCAGCGGTCGATGATCGAATAGTGCGTGGTGTTGGTGCCCTCGTGCGGCGGAACGCCCGGCTTGATGTCCCCCGACACCCCAGCCTTGGCGGGATCGATGACGCCACGGATGCCGTCGGCATAGCCCTTGTCGATCAGCCGGCCCACCGGATTGCTGACGAAATCAGGGTCGCCAAGGTGGGTGTTGCGGTCGGCATACGCATGGCGCATCGCCTCGATCTGGTAGTGCACCGCCTGCGCCGAACGAAAGCCCAGTTCCTTGAGCGGGTAGCCCTCCAGGATGTTGAGCATCTCGCAAAGCACCACCCCGCCCGAGCTCGGCGGCGGCGCCGAGATCACGTGGTAGCCGCGGTAGTCGCATTCGACCGGCGGGAGCTCGCGCGTGCTGTACTGGTCGAGGTCGGCCTGTGTGATGAGCCCCTTGCCCGCCTGGCTCGAGGCCACGATGGCCGCGCCCACCGGACCCTTGTAGAAGCCGTCCACGCCATTCCGGGCGATGGCCTGGAGCGTTCTTGCCAAGTCCTTCTGGACCAGCTTCTGGCCCACGGCAAAGGGCTCACCCTTGTTCAGGAAGATGGCTGCGGATGCCGAATCGTTGCGGAAATCGCCTGTCGCGCTCGACAGCATGTCGATATCGCCCTGGCCGAGTTCGAAGCCCTGTTCCGCCAGCGCAATCGCAGGTGCAATCAGCGCGCCGCGCTCCATGGTTCCGAACTTCTCGCGCGCCAGTTCGAGCCCGGACACCGTTCCCGGCACGCCGACCGCGAGATGGCCGACCGTGCTCAGGTTCTCGACGACGTTGCCGTCCTTGCCCAGAAACATGTCGGGCTTCGCGGCGAGCGGCGCCTTCTCGCGGAAGTCCAGAAAAGTCTTGCGCCCGTCGGCAAGCTGAAGGGTCATGAAGCCGCCGCCACCGAGGTTGCCGGCCGCCGGGTAGACCACGGCCAGTGCATACCCCACCGCCACGGCGGCATCGATGGCATTGCCACCGCGCCCGAGAACATCGACCCCGACCTTGGACGCGAGGTGCTGCGCAGTCACGACCATGCCGTTTTCGGCAGCGACCGGCGCCTGCGACGCGGCATCCGCCAGCGACGCGGCAGCCAGCACGAGAACGGCGCCGACCGCCTTGCGGAGCACGAGGCTCCATCGAAGTTGTCTCATGTCAAAAAAGACCGGCGCCGATGGTCATCCACAGGCGCCGGTTGCATTGATTGGTGGAGCTGGGGGGATTTGAACCCCCGTCCGTAAGCCTTCTTCGCGCAGTTCTACATGTTTAGCGATCTGATTTGGATCTCGCCGCCGGTGTCGCGCAGTCGCACGCTACACCGGCCGCCAGCACCCTATGTTCTCGCCCTGACCCAAGGTACCCGGATCAGGGCCAGCCGATGTAGATTAACTTTGCAGCCGGGAGGCGTCGGATTGCTCCTTCACCCCCTTGCCCAGCCCATCGGCCTGCTGTTGCAAAGCTCACTGGCAATTAAGCAGCGAGTGCGAAACGTTCGTCGTTTGCAGTTAGTTTGTTTGAATCTGTTTAACGAGCGCATTCAGCTCGACATGCCCTGCTGCGATTCCGAACCCACGTCGAAACCAGTGCAGCCCCAAGCTTCCCATTTTAGGGCTGATTCAGTAGTTGCAAGAGCTCCAGGGGCGAAGCGATCGCCGCGTCGGCATCCCACCGCGCGACTTCCGCCTGCTCGCCCATGTAGCCGTAGGTGGCAGCGATCGTCCGCATGCCCGCCGCGCGGCCCGCCAGGATGTCGCGCTCGTCATCGCCGACGTACACGCAGGCTTCCGGCGCCACGCCGAGCCGCCTCGCCGCCTCGAAAAGCGGCTCGGGATGCGGCTTCGAATACGGTGTCGTATCGCCGCTGATGATCGCGCCGGCGGTGTCGAACAGTGCGATCGCGCGCGTGAGCGGATCGGTGAAGCGCACGGACTTGTTCGTCACCACACCCCACCGCAACCCGCGTTCGCACAGCGCCTCGACGAGTTCGGCGACACCGGAAAAGACCTGCGTATTGCGCAGCATCCTCGCCTCATAGTTGAGAAAGAACTCCTCCCGCAGGGTCACGAATTCGGGTGCGTCCGGCGTGATGCCGAACGCGACGCCCAGCATGCCCCGCGCACCCGCACCGGCCATCGGCCGGTAGCGCTCCAGCGGCAGGGACGAGAGCCCTCTGGCGACGCGCATCTGGTCCGCCGCCGCGCCAAGATCCGGGGCGCTGTCGATCAAGGTGCCATCCAGGTCGAACAGGATGGCTTGCGTATCCCGCCCACCCATCACCGCACCTGCACCGGTTTTTGCGTAGCGATCATGTAGTTCACGCTGGTGTCGTCGCTCAGCCAATAGCGCCGCGTGATCGGGTTGTGCTCCATGCCGCGCGTCTGGCGGAGGTCGAGTCCGGCTGCCCGGCAGTACGCCGCAAGTTCGCTGGGACGGATCAGCTTCTGGTATTCGTGCGTCCCGCGCGGCAGCAGGCCGAGCACGTATTCGGCCCCGACGATGGCAAACAGAAACGACTTCAGGTTGCGATGGATGGTCGAGAAGAACACCCACCCCCCTGGCTTGACCAAGTCGGCACAAGCCTTGACAACCGACGCGGGTTGCGGCACGTGCTCGAGCATCTCCATGCAGGTGACGACGTCGAAACTCCCGGGCTGTTCGGCGGCGAGCGCCTCGGCACTGACGGCGCGGTACTTCACGCCCCGCGTTCCGACCTCCAGCGCATGAAGCTGTGCGACCTTGAGCGCCTTGTCGGCGAGGTCGATGCCCAGCACCTCTGCTCCCTTGCGCGCCATCGAGTCCGCCAGGATCCCGCCACCACACCCGACATCGAGCACCTTGCGCCCGGCAATCGGTGCAATGCCGTCGATCCACTCCAGGCGCAACGGGTTGATTTCGTGCAGCGGTCGAAATTCGCTTTCGACATCCCACCAACGGTGCGCCAGCTCTGAAAATTTGGCGAGCTCGGCCGGATCGGCATTCACGGTATCGGTCATGTGCTGATTATGAATCGGGTCGAATTCAGGGCATTGCCCGCGGCGAGCAGGCATAAAAAAACCCCGCCGAGGCGGGGTTTCATCAGTGATTCAGAAGAATCACTTGTTGGGGCGGGTACCCACCACTTCGATTTCCACGCGGCGGTTCTTGGCGCGGCCTTCGGCAGTGCGGTTGTCAGCGATCGGCTGGGTCTTGCCCTTGCCTTCGGTGTACACGCGGTTCTTTTCGATGCCCTTCGAGACCAGGTAGGCCTTGACGGCTTCAGCACGGCGAACCGACAGCTTCTGGTTGTATTCCTTCGTGCCGATCCAGTCGGTGTGGCCAACCGCGATGATCACTTCGAGGTTCACGTCCTTGATCTTCGAGACGAGGTCGTCCAGCTTGGCGCGGCCTTCCGGCTTGAGGACGTACTTGTCGAAGTCGAAGAAGGCGTCAGCAGCGAAGGTCACCTTCGAAGCAGCGACTGCCGGGGGAACCGGAGCCGGAGCGGGAGCGGGAGCTGCAGCAGCAGGTGCGGGCGGAACGAGCGCGCCGTCGCAGCCAGCAGCGGCGGTTGCCGGCGTCCAGTTGGCATCGCGCCAGCAGAGTTCGTTGGTGCCGTTCTTCCAAACCAGTTCGCCGGTGCCGTTTTGCCAGTTGTCGATCGCCGGACCACCGTTCGCGGCGGTGACACGGTTCTGCGCGCCGGCGGCAGTGGCGAGCGCAGCGACTGCAAACATCATCGCCACTTTATTCAGTTTCTTCATGGTTCTCCTCTTGGGGAAAAAGCCGCAGCCGCGCTGCGAATCAAGGACGCTTTAAGTGACCACCACCCAAAACGTTGAGGCGATTGTGCCATAGGGTCTTTCGCAAACAGCCCGGCAGACGCCCCCGAAGCGTAGGACGGAGGCGGAATAGCCGCCTTGTGTTGCGGCGGTGCGACACCGTCCGCAGCGTAAAATTTCGCCTCCTTGCCGTCAGCCCGCCGTTCATGACCTCGTTCGCCAAAGAAACCCTCCCCATCAGCCTCGAAGAGGAAATGCGTCGCAGCTACCTCGATTACGCGATGAGCGTCATCGTGGGGCGCGCCCTGCCCGACGCCCGGGACGGCCTCAAACCGGTGCATCGCCGCGTGTTGTATGCGATGCACGAACTCAACAACGACTGGAACCGCCCCTATAAGAAATCGGCGCGTATTGTGGGCGACGTGATCGGTAAGTATCACCCGCACGGCGACCAGTCGGTCTACGACACGATCGTCCGATTGGCGCAGAACTTCTCCATGCGCCACATGCTGGTCGACGGACAGGGCAATTTCGGATCGGTGGATGGCGATATGGCGGCGGCCATGCGATATACCGAGATCCGGCTGGCGAAAATTGCGCATGAAATGCTCGCCGATATTGACAAGGAAACTGTCGATTTCGGCCCGAATTACGACGGCTCCGAAAAAGAGCCATTGGTATTGCCGAGCAAACTGCCGAATCTTCTGGTCAATGGCGCCGGCGGCATCGCCGTTGGCATGGCGACCAATATTCCCCCGCACAACCTCAACGAGGTGGTGGACGCCTGCCTCCATCTGCTGCGCCATCCCGAAGCCGGCATCGACGACCTGATGGAGATCGTCCCCGCCCCGGACTTCCCGACCGCCGGGATCATCTACGGCATCAACGGCATCAAGGAGGGCTACCGCACCGGTCGCGGCAAGGTCGTGATGCGGGCCAAGTGCCACTTCGAGGAGATCGATCGCGGCCAGCGGCAGGCGATCATCGTCGACGAGCTTCCCTACCAGGTCAACAAGAAGACGCTGCAGGAGCGCATGGCCGAGCTCGTGCACGAGAAGAAGATCGAAGGCATCAGCCACATCCAGGATGAATCCGACAAGTCGGGCATGCGCCTGGTGATCGAGCTCAAGCGCGGCGAAGTGCCCGAGGTCGTGCTCAACAACCTCTACAAACAGACCCAGCTCCAGGACACTTTCGGCATCAACATGGTCGCGCTGGTCGACGGCCAGCCGAAGCTGTGCAACCTGAAGGACCTGATCGAGGTCTTCCTGCAGCACCGCCGTGAAGTGGTGACGCGGCGCACCATCTTCACGTTGCGCAAGGCGCGCGAACGCGGACACGTGCTCGAAGGTCTGGCCGTTGCCCTGGCCAACATCGACGAGTTCATCGCGATCATCCGCAATGCACCGACACCGCCGGTCGCGAAGGCGGAGCTCATGACGCGCACCTGGGACAGCAAGCTCGTGCGCGAGATGCTCACCCGCACCCGCGCCGATGGCGGCGTGGTCAATGCCGACGACTATCGGCCGGATGGCCTGGACCGCGAGTTCGGCCTGTCCTCCAACGGCCTCTACAGGCTGTCTGACACGCAGGCGCAGGAAATCCTGCAGATGCGCCTGCAGCGCCTGACCGGCCTCGAGCAAGACAAGATCGTCGCCGAATACAAGGAAGTCATGGCCGAGATCGACGACCTGCTCGACATCCTGGCCAAGCCCGAGCGCGTCTCGATCATCATTGGCGACGAGCTGACCTCCATCAAGCAGGAGTTCGGCCAGAGCAAGCTCGGCGCGCGCCGCAGCCAGATCGAGCACAGCGCCTTCGACCTCTCGACGGAAGACCTGATCACGCCGACCGACATGGTCGTGACGCTCTCTCATGGCGGCTACATCAAGAGCCAGCCGCTGGGCGAATACCGTGCCCAGAAGCGCGGCGGACGCGGCAAGCAGGCGACGACGACCAAGGAAGACGACTGGATCGACCAGTTGTTCATCGCGAACACGCACGACTACATCCTGTGCTTCTCGAACCGCGGTCGTCTCTACTGGCTCAAAGTCTGGGAAGTGCCGGCCGGCTCACGCGGCTCTCGCGGACGCCCGATCGTCAATATGTTCCCGCTGCAGGAAGGCGAAAAAATCAACGTCGTCCTCCCTCTGACCGGCGAGAAACGCACCTTCCCTGCCAACCAATTCGTCTTCATGGCGACCTCCATGGGCACCGTGAAGAAGACGGCGCTCGATGAATTCAGCAATCCGCGCAAGGCCGGCATCATCGCGGTCGACCTCGATCCGGGCGACTACCTGATCGGCGCCGCGCTGACCGATGGCGCCCACGACGTCATGCTCTTCTCCGACGGCGGAAAGGCGGTGCGCTTCGATGAAAACGACGTCCGGCCCATGGGCCGCAACGCCCGCGGCGTGCGCGGAATGACCCTCGAGGACGGCCAGGGCGTGATCGCGATGCTCGTCGCCGAGGACGAGCAGCAGAGCGTCCTCACCGCGACCGAAAACGGTTACGGAAAAAGGACAAGCATTACCGAGTACACCCGCCATGGCCGCGGAACCAAAGGCATGATCGCCATTCAACAAAGTGAACGTAACGGCAAGGTGGTAGCAGCGACCCTCGTTCATACCGACGACGAGATCATGCTCATCACCGACAAGGGCGTGCTGGTGCGCACCCGTGTCGCCGAGATTCGCGAACTCGGTCGCGCGACGCAAGGCGTCACGCTGATCGGACTCGACGAGGGCGCCAAGCTCAGCGGGCTGCAGCGCATCGTCGAGAATGACGCGAACGTCGAAAACGAGTCCGGCGCCGACGACACTTCCTCAACATCTTCAACGGAGAATCCTCAGTGAAAAAAGTCAAACTCGCGCTCCTGACGGTCGCGCTCGCCGGTAGCTCGCTGGCCATGGCCCAGGACAAGGCCGCGCTCGTGAAGCAGTTCATCGATCTGCAGCGCCCCGGCGTCGAATCCCTGGCGCGCGGCCTGGTCGAGCAGTCGAGCGCTCCGATCGCTGCAGCCGGCTCGCAGTACCTCCAGACGCAGGTTCCGGCAGAGAAGCGCGAAGCAGCCGCCAAGGCTGCCGATGCAGAGCTCAAGAAGTACTTCGACGACGCCTACCCGATCGTGCGCGACAAGGCGGTGCAACTCGCACCGGGCGCACTGGGCCCGATCATGGAGCAGAACTTCAGCGAAGACGAGCTGAAGCAGCTGCTGGCCTGGATCAGCTCGCCGCTGAGCAAGAAGTACCAGGAAATCAATCCGAAGCTGCAGCAAGCGCTGACCGAAAAGCTGGTTGCCGAGACCCGCGCGACCATCGAACCGAAGATGGTGGCCCTCGACAGCAGCGTCGCCAAGGCACTCGGCGCGCCGACCAACCCGCAGGCCGGCGGTGGTGCGGCGCCGAAGGCTGCTCCCGCCAAGGCGCCCGCCAAGAAGTGACGCGGCCGACGAGTCCGCGCCCCTACAACTTCTCTGCCGGTCCGGCCGCAATGCCGGACGCGGTGCTTCACCGCGCCGCATCGGAAATGCTCGACTGGCAGGGCAGCGGCATGGGCGTGATGGAAATGAGCCATCGCGGCAAGGAATTCGGCGCGATCTGCACGCAGGCCGAGGCAGACCTGCGCTTTCTCCTCGCGGTGCCGGAGAACTTCCACATCCTGTTCATGCAAGGCGGCGGGCTCGGCGAGAACGCGATCGTCCCGATGAACCTCTCGCGCGGGACCAGCGCGGATTTCATCATCACGGGCAGCTGGAGCACCAAGTCCCATAAGGAAGCCCAGCGCTACTGCAAGGCGAACATCGCCGCCACCAACGCGGCGGACCAGCACACGCGACTGCCCGATCCGGCATCGTGGCGGCTTTCCGATGACGCTTCGTACGTGCACCTCTGCTCCAACGAAACGATCAACGGCGTCGAGTTCCAGGAGCTGCCGGACCTTGCCGCCCTCGGCAGCAAGGCGCCCCTGGTCATCGATTTCTCGTCGCACGTGGCGTCACGCGCGGTCGACTGGCAGCGCGTCGGCCTCGCCTTCGGCGGCGCCCAGAAGAACCTGGGACCAGCCGGCCTGACGATCGTGATCGTCCGCGACGACCTGCTGGGGTATGCGCTCGACATCTGCCCAAGTGCCTTCAACTACAAGACCGTCGCGGACAACCGGTCGATGTACAACACGCCGCCGACCTGGGGCATCTACATCGCCGGGCTGACCTTCCAGTGGCTGCGGGAGCAGACCGAGGGTGAGCTCACGGGCATCGCCGCGATGGAGGCCCGCAACATGGCGAAGGCGCGTCTGCTGTACGACTTCATCGACGCTTCGCCCTTCTACGTCAACAAGGTCGACCCGTCCTGCCGCTCGAGGATGAACGTGCCGTTCTTCCTGCGCGACGAGAGCCGCAACGATGCCTTCCTCGCCGGTGCACGCGAGGCGGGCCTGCTGCAGCTCAAGGGACACAAGTCCGTCGGCGGCATGCGGGCCAGCATCTACAACGCGATGCCGCTCGCCGGCGTGCAGGCACTGGTGAGCTACATGCGAGAATTCGAACGGTCGCATGCCTAGACGGCATGCGCACCCGACCGATGACCGCACCCGCCCCACAGCCCCAGCACCCTGACAACGCCTCCCTCGCCGATCTGCGCGTGCAGATCGACTCGCTCGACAAGCAGCTTCTCGACCTCCTGAACCGGCGCGCCCATGTCGCCGAACAGGTCGGCGAGGTCAAGAAGCGCGAGGGCTCTCCCTATTTCCGCCCCGATCGCGTCGCCCAGGTGATCGAGAAGATGCAGCAGACCAATCAGGGCCCGCTCAAGTCGCAGCATGTCGCCGCGATCTGGCGCGAGATCATGTCGGCCTGCCTGGCGCTGGAATCGCCCCAGCGGGTCGCGGTGCTGGGTCCGGAAGGCACCTTCACAGAGCAGGCCGCAATCGAGTATTTCGGCGGCGCCGCCGACCTGATCTACTGCGCCAGCTTCGACGAGGTCTTCCACGCAACGGCTGCGGGCAGCGCCCAGTACGGCGTCGTCGGTGTCGAAAACTCCACCGAGGGTGTGGTCGCCCGATCATTGGACCTCTTTCTGCACTCGCCCACCCACGTGGTCGGCGAAGTCAGTCTTCTCGTGCGGCACCACCTGTTGCGCACCACCAATTCGCTGGAAGGCATCGAGGCCGTCCTGGCGCACCCGCAGGCCCTCGCCCAGTGCCAGACCTGGCTTTCCAAGCACCTGCCGAACGCCGAGCGTCGCGCGGTTTCGAGCAACGCCGAAGGCGCCAGGCTGGCCGCCGGCAACCCGGCCTGGGCGGGTCTTGCAAGCGAGCGCGCCGCCACGCGCTTCGGGCTGCACATCGTCTCCCACGCGATCCAGGACGACTCCTACAACCGCACCCGCTTCGCCGTCATCTGCCTGCCGCAGACGCTGGCCATGCCGCCGGCGACAGGCAAGGACTGCACGAGCCTGGTCGTCTCTGTGCCCAACCGGCCCGGCGCCGTGCACGACCTGCTGGTGCCGCTGAAGACCAACAACGTCTCGATGACCCGGTTCGAATCGCGTCCCGCGCGCACCGGCCAGTGGGAGTACTACTTCTACATCGACCTGGACGGCCATCCCACCCAGCCAAACGTTGCGGCCGCGCTGACCGAACTGCGCAAGCTCTGCGCGTTCTACAAGGTCATCGGCGCCTATCCGGTCAATTCCTGATTCCAGAGGCCACGGACGATGTTTGAACAACTGGGCCTGATCGGCTGCGGCCTCATGGGCGGCTCCTTCGCGCTCGCGCTCAAGCGGGCGAAACTGGTGAAGCGGGTCGTCGGCTACAGCAAGTCGCCTTCGACGACGGAACGGGCGAAGCAACTCGGCGTGATCGATGTCGCGGCGCCCTCCGCTTTGCTCGCTGTGTCGGGCGCCGACCTGGTGTTGATCGCGGTCCCTGTAGGCGCATCCGAGCAGACGTTCAAGGCGATCCGCCACGGCATCACCGAACAGATGCTCGTAATGGACGTGGGCTCGACCAAGGGCGACGTGATCGAGGCGGCCCGTCGAGGCCTGCAGGACCAGCTGGCGTCATTCGTACCGGCTCATCCGATCGCCGGCAAAGAGGTCGCCGGTGTCGAACATGCCGATGCCAGCCTCTACACCGGCAAGCAGGTCGTACTCACGCCGATCAAGACCACCCTGCGCTCCAACGTACAGCGCGCGACGCAGGTCTGGAGCGGCATCGGCGCAAAAGTCAGCACCATGACGCCCGACGAGCACGACACCACCTTTGCGGCCGTCAGTCATCTTCCGCACCTCATTGCGTTTGCCTTCACCAAGGGCATCGTCACGCAGCCGCAGGGCGAGCGGTTTCTGGAAATGGCCGGCCCCGGATTTCGCGACTTCACGCGCATCGCGGCCAGCGACTCGGCCGTCTGGCGCGACATCCTCATGGCCAATCGTGAGAAGGTGCTGCTCCAATCCCAAGCCTTCCGGGAAGCGCTGCGGCAATTCGAGGCGCTGCTGGCGTCCAGCGATGCGCAAGCGCTCGAAAACGCCATTGCCGCCGTGAGCCAGGTGCGAAGCCAGTGGCGGCCCGGCATCGTGGGCTCGCCTGAATGAGACTCGCCCCCAGCCTCGCCCACTTCGTGTGGCTCGGACACCCCCTCTCCGGGGGCAACCCCGGCGACCCGGCAAAGCCGGTTCCGCGGGGTTCCTGGCCTCGGCGACGCCAGTTTCACGCGCCTCGGTAGAGCACTGACATGTACACCACGCCATTTCTGGACATTCCTGCGCTCGCCGGTGCGTCCGGCACCGTCCAGCTGCCGGGATCGAAGAGCATTTCCAACCGCGTGCTGCTGCTGGCCGCGCTCGCCAGCGGTACCACCACGATCCACGACCTGCTCGACTCGGACGACACGCGTGTGATGCTGGACGCCCTGACGGCCCTCGGCTGCGTCGTCGAGCGCGACGGCACGACGGTGAAGCTCGAAGGTCTCGGCGGCGCGCTGCGGACCACCCAGGCTTCGCTGTTCCTCGGCAATGCCGGCACCGCCATGCGTCCGCTGACTGCAGCGCTCGCGCTCCTCGGGGGCGAGTTCGAGCTCAAGGGCGTGCCCCGCATGCACGAACGGCCGATCGGCGACCTGGTCGATGCGTTGACCCAGCTCGGCTGCCGGATCGACTACCTCGGCAACCCGGGCTATCCGCCACTGGCGATTCACCCGGTCGCGATCGGCGCCCTTCAGCTCGACGCGCCCATCCGCGTGCGTGGCGACGTGTCGAGCCAGTTCCTCACAGCGCTGCTTCTCGCGCTCCCTCTCGCCGCGCGGCGAGACATCGTGATCGACGTGGTCGGCGAGCTGATCTCCAAGCCCTACATCGAAATCACGCTCAACCTGCTCGCGCGCTTCGGGATCGAGGTGCGGCGTGACGGTTGGCAGCGCTTCACGATCCCGGCCGGCAGCCAGTACCGCTCGCCCGGAGAGATCCATGTCGAGGCCGATGCCTCGTCGGCCAGCTATTTCATCGCGCTTGGCGCGATCGCGAACGGCTCGGGCATCCGCATCGAAGGCGTCGGCGCCGAATCGATCCAGGGCGACATCCGCTTCATCGACGCCGCGCGACAGATGGGCGCGCACGTCGACAGCGGCCCCAACTGGCTTTCCATTTCCCGCGAAGCGTGGCCGCTGAAGGCGATCGACATCGACGCCAACCACATCCCTGACGCAGCGATGACGCTCGCCGTGATGGCGCTCTATGCCGACGGTCCGAGCACCCTGCGCAACATCGCGAGCTGGCGCGTGAAGGAGACCGACCGCATCGACGCGATGGCGAATGAGCTCGGCAAGCTGGGCGCGACCGTCGAAGCCGGACCGGACTTCATCCGCGTCCACCCGCTGCCCGCAGGCGCCTGGCAGGCGGCAAGCATTCGGACCTACGACGACCACAGGGTCGCCATGTGCTTCTCGCTCGCGGCCTTCAATCCGGACGGAAAACCGGTGCGCATCCTCGAGCCGCATTGCGTCGCCAAGACCTTCCCCGACTATTTCGAGACGCTGTTTTCGGTGGCGCGGGCCGAAGAGGTTCCCGTGATCTGCGTCGACGGCCCGACCGCCTCGGGCAAAGGTACGCTCACGATCGAAGTGGCGCGGCGACTGGGCTATCACTATCTGGACTCGGGTTCGCTCTACCGCGTCACGGGCATCGCGGTGCGGCGTGCCGGCCTTGCGCCGGACGCGGAGCACGAAGTCCGGATCGCGGAGATCGCCCACGCGCTGCCGCTCGGTTTCAGCGAGGGCAAGGTCCTGCTCGCCGGCGAGGACGTCAGCGACGCCATCCGCACCGAGGCCGCGGGCATGGACGCATCGCGCGTGTCGACGCTTCCCGCGGTGCGCACCGCCCTCGTCGACCTGCAGCGAAGCTTTCGCAAGCTGCCAGGACTCGTCGCCGACGGCCGCGACATGGGCACCGTGATCTTTCCCGACGCGAAGCTCAAGGTCTTCCTGACTGCAAGCGCCGCGCATCGGGCCGAGCGGCGCCATAAGCAATTGATTTCAAAGGGAATTTCGACTACACTCGACAGTCTTCGCGCCGATCTGGAAGCGCGTGATCTCCGGGATTCTTCCCGTAGCATCGCGCCTTTGAAGCCAGCGCAGGACGCCCGCCTCCTGGACAACTCCCATCAAACGGTCGAGCAATCGGTCGGTCAGGTGTTGCACTGGTGGCAGGAAATACAGCCGTTCAAGTCTTCTTGACCGGTGTTTCGGTCCAGCAGGTCCCCACCGCGCGTCAGCGCACCGGCCTGCTGGTTGTTCAACCCCAACCGGGCCTCAAGCCCAAACAACCGCCGTCTCCAGACCCAAGCCAGCCGCAATGGTGCGTCTGCAAACCCTGCGTGACGGAAGGAACACACAATGTCTGAATCTTTTGCCGACCTATTCGAAGAATCCCTGAAGCGCTCCGAAATGCGCGCCGGCGAGGTCATCACCGCCGAAGTCGTGCGTGTCGAACACAACCACGTCGTGGTCAACGCTGGCCTCAAGTCCGAAGCCTACGTGCCGATCGAGGAGTTCAAGAACGACAAGGGTGAACTCGAAGTCCAGGCCGGCGATTTCGTCTCCGTGGCCATCGGCAGCGTCGAAAACGGCTACGGCGACACGATCCTCTCGCGCGACACCGCCAAGCGCCTCGCTTCGTGGCTCGCGCTCGAGAAGGCCCTCGAATCCGGCGACTTCGTCACCGGCACGACGAGCGGCAAGGTCAAGGGCGGCCTCACGGTGCTGGTCAACGGCATCCGCGCCTTCCTGCCGGGTTCGCTGATCGACACGCGTCCGATCAAGGACCTGACCCCCTACGAGAACAAGACCCTCGAGTTCAAGGTCATCAAGCTCGACCGCAAGCGCAACAACGTGGTGCTCTCGCGCCGCGCCGTGGTCGAAGCCAGCATGGGCGAAGAGCGCGCCAAGCTGATGGAAACGCTCAAGGAAGGCGCCATCGTGCGCGGCGTGGTCAAGAACATCACCGAATACGGTGCGTTCGTCGACCTCGGCGGCATCGACGGTCTGCTGCACATCACCGACATGGCATGGCGCCGTGTCCGCCACCCGAGCGAAGTGGTGCAAGCCGGCCAGGAAATCACCGCCAAGATCCTCAAGTTCGACACCGAGAAGAACCGCGTGTCGCTGGGTCTCAAGCAGATGGGCGACGATCCGTGGATGGGTGTTTCGCGCCGCTATCCGCAAGGCACCCGCCTGTTCGGCAAGGTCACGAACATCGCCGACTACGGTGCGTTCGTCGAACTCGAGCCGGGCATCGAAGGCCTGGTGCACGTGTCCGAGATGGACTGGACCAACAAGAACATCGCTCCGAACAAGATCGTCTCGCTGGGCGACGAAGTCGAAGTCATGGTCCTCGAGATCGACGAAGACAAGCGCCGCATCAGCCTGGGCATGAAGCAGTGCAAGGCCAACCCGTGGCAAGAGTTCGCGCAGAACACCAAGCGCGGCGACCGCGTCAAGGGCCCGATCAAGTCGATCACCGACTTCGGCGTGTTCGTGGGTCTGGCTGCCGGCATCGACGGCCTCGTGCACCTGTCCGACCTGTCGTGGAACGAGCCGGGTGAAACCGCCGTGCGCAACTACAAGAAGGGCCAGGAAGTCGAAGCGATCGTGCTGGCCGTCGACGTGGACCGCGAGCGCATCAGCCTGGGCATCAAGCAGCTCGACAGCGATCCGTTCACCACGTTCACGACCGTGAACGACAAGGGCCAGATCGTGACCGGCAAGGTCAAGACCGTCGACCCGCGCGGCGCCGAGATCGACCTCGGTGACGACATCGTCGGCTACCTGCGCGCCAGCGAAATCTCCCGCGACCGCGTGGAAGATGCCCGCAACGTGCTCAAGGAAGGCGACGAAGTCACGGCCGTGGTGGTCAATGTGGATCGCAAGACCCGCAACATCCAACTGTCGATCAAGCAGAAGGACATGGCCGACCAACAGGAAGCCATGGCCAGCCTGAGCCAGCAGTCGGCGCGCGAAAACGCCGGCACGACCAGCCTGGGCGCCCTGCTGCGCGCCAAGCTGGACAGCAGCAACGACAAGTAAGCTGAGTCCGGGGACAGGGCCGGCCTTCGGGCCGCTCTGTCCTTTTTTTCGTCCCCTCCGTTTCTGCCATGACCCGTTCCGATCTTGTCGAAGAACTCGCCGCACGCTTTGCACAACTGACGCACCGCGACGCCGAATACGCCGTCAAGACCATCCTCGACGCGATGGGCGATGCGCTCGTGCGCGGCCACCGCATCGAGATCCGGGGCTTCGGCAGCTTCACGGTGAACCGGCGCCCGCCACGCATCGGACGCAACCCGCGTTCGGGCGAGAGCGTGCAGATTCCCGAAAAGCGCGTGCCGCACTTCAAGCCGGGCAAGGCCTTGCGCGAAGCGGTCGATGCGCGGAGCGTGGAACTCGACGCCGAGAAGCAAAAGCGCGCGTAAAGCGACGTGCATGCCCTGCGAGTCCATCGACGGGCGGGCATAGAATTCCCCCGCCAACGGGGAAGCGCATGAAATATCTCCTGTGGCTGCTGAAGGCAGCCATTTTTTTTACCCTCTTCGCCTTCGCGCTGAACAACCAGCACGACGCGACGGTTTACTTCTTCTTCGGGACCTCCTGGCGCGCCCCGCTGGTGCTGGTGGTCCTGGCCGCCTTCGCGGGCGGCATGGTGGTCGGAGCCCTGGGCATGCTGCCGGGATGGTGGAAGCATCGCAGCGCGGCGGCACAGCAATCGCCTGCCCCGGTCGTCCCGCCGCCAGCACCGGCGACTGCGCCCCCCGCCACCGTTTCCGCCGCCGATCTTCCCGCCGTACGCCAACATGGACTTTGACCTCAGCTGGCTGCTGCTCGGCCTCCCCATCGCCTTCGTTCTCGGTTGGCTCGCGTCGCGCTTCGACCTGAGGCAACTCAGGATCGAGAACCGCCAGGCGCCCAAGGCCTACTTCCGCGGCCTGAACTTCCTCCTGAACGAGCAGCAGGACCAGGCGATCGATGCCTTCATCGAAGCCGTCCAGAACGATGCCGACACGCAGGAGCTGCACTTCGCCCTCGGCAACCTGTTCCGCCGCCGCGGCGAGTACCAGCGTGCGGTGCGGGTGCACGAACACCTGCTCGGACGCGGGGACCTGAGCCGCGCCGATCGCGATCGCGCGCAGCATGCGCTCGCGCAGGACTTCCTGCGCGCGGGACTGCTCGACCGCGCCGAAGCCGCGCTGCAAAAGCTCGAAGGCACGCGCTACGAGAACGAGGCGAGGCTCTCGCTGCTGGCCATCTACGAGCGTTCGCGCGAGTGGGCTCAGGCGGAAGATGTGGCGCAGAAGCTCGACGAATCGGAACAGGCCAGCTACAGCGCGCGGCGCGCCCACCATCTTTGTGAGCAGGCCGCCGAGCGCGTAGCCGCTGCGGACCTGGACGGCGCAGCGCAAATGCTTCGCGAGGCCACGACGCTTGCGCCCCAGGCGCCACGTCCCGCCATCGACACCGCCGCGCTTCAACTGCGCAAGGGCGACGCCGCTGCCGCCTTCGAGACTCTCAAGGCGCTCAGCGAGCGCGCACCGCTCGCATTGCCGCTGTATGCAGCGATGCTCCAGCAGGCTGCGGTGGCGTCCCAGCGTTCAGGCGAGGCGCTCGCCCTGCTGCAGCGCCGGTACGTTGCCTCGCCGTCGATCGATGTGCTCGAAGCCATCATCGCCCTCGGCGGCGCCCCCGCGTTGCCGGACGACGCACGCGCCGCCGATGCCCCCCCACCTGAACCGCGCGACGGCTACATCGCGCACCTCGCGCGCCAGACGTCGCTGGTGGCGGCATCCCGCTGGCTCGCCAGCGAGCGGTTCGAGCACGAGCAGTTCCACCCCCAGGTCCAGCGCTCCCTCGACCAGGCGACGCGCCCCCTCATGCGCTATCGCTGCGCCGCGTGCGGATTCGAGGCGCACCAGTACTTCTGGCACTGCCCCGGGTGCCAGGCCTGGGACAGCTATCCGCCGCGCCGCGTCGAAGAACTCTGATCCGCGGCTGCCTGCGAGCGCCGTCGTCCTCCCCGCTATCATGTGCTCGCCGCGCGCGCTCCGTGCGCGGTGGAACGCTCCGCGTTCCTCACACAACAATGTCAGGGAGTTAGTCATGTTCAAGAAGATCTTGGCCGCCACGGCCATGCTGTTTGCCGTCGCCTCCTGGGCCGCGGTCGATGTCAACAGGGCCACCGAAGCCGAGCTCGACAGTCTGAAGGGCGTCGGCCCCGCGCTTTCCAAGCGCATCATCGAAGCCCGCAAGCAGGGCGAGTTCAAGGACTGGGCCGACTTCATGAGCCGGGTCAAGGGCGTGAAGGACAAGTCCGCGACCAAGCTCTCGGGAGAGGGCCTCACGGTCAACGGGCAGCCCTTCAGCGGGCAGGCGCCGGCCAACAAGGTCAAAGAGAACGATGCGAAGAAGGTCACGCCGACCGCGCACAAGGCGCAGGCCAAGCCCTGAGATCCATCCACGCGCACATCGATGCGCTGAATTGAAGGCCGCCCTCGGGCGGCCTTTTCGCATCTGTCGCTGCCCGCGCAGGCCGGGCAGTTGCAGGGAAATGCCCGAGCGATGGCGCAGTACTTGCAACGTATGCTCCCGATCGACTTTTCCACCATGCACGTTCTGGAGAGCTCATGATTCACAAGTTCGGCATCGCCCTGGCTGGCCTCACCTTCGGTGCAGCAGCGTTCGCACAGGCCAAGTGGGATCTGCCCACGGCCTATCCGCCCGCGAACTACCACACCGAGAACATCGTCCAGTTCGCGAAGGACGTCGATGCGGCGACTGGGGGCAAGCTCAAGATCACCGTGCATTCCAACGCATCGCTGTTCAAGGCGCCGGAGATCAAGCGCGCGGTGCAGAGCGGCCAGGCGCAGGCGGGCGAGATCCTGCTCGCCAACTTCGCGAACGAGAACCCGATCTATGCGCTCGACGGCGTACCCTTCCTCGCCACGACCTATCCTGAAGCGAAGAAGCTCTACGGAGCCTCCAAGCCCGCGATGGAAAAGCTGCTTGCCGCGCAAGGCGTCAAGGTCCTGTTCATGGTTCCCTGGGCGCCGCAGGGCATCTACTCGAAGAAGGAGATCGGCTCGGTGGCCGACTTGCGCGGGATCAAGTGGCGCGCCTACAGCCCGGCCACCGCGAAGATTGCCGAACTGATCGGCGCGCAGCCTGTACAGATCCAGCAGGCCGAGCTCAGCGCAGCGATGGCGACAGGTGTGATCGAAAGCTACATGAGCTCGGGCTCGACGGGCTACGACACCAAGACCTACGAGAGCATCAAGAACTTCTACGACACGCAGGCCTGGATTCCGAAGAACGCCGTGCTCGTGAACGCCAAGGCCTTCGACGCGCTCGACCCGGCAACGAAGGACGCGGTCACCAAGGCCGCCGCCGATGCCGAAGCGCGCGGCTGGAAGGTCGCGCAAGAAAAGAACGACGAGTACAAGCGCCTGCTGACCGAGCGCGGCATGAAGATCCACAGGCCCTCGCCCAAGCTCGATGCGGACATGCGACAGGTCGGCACCATCATGCAGGCCGACTGGCTGAAGGTCGCGGGTCCCGATGGCGCGGCCATCGTGGACACCTACAAGAAGAACTGACCCATGACCCAGTCTTCGGCCGGGCACCCCGCGGGGGTCGCTCTCGACGGGAAGCGCGCGGGCCGCGCTCGCGTGTGGCTCGATCGCCTGTACGACGGTGCCGGCGCACTCGGGGCGCTCTGCGTGTTCGTCATCTTCGTGCTGATGGTGCTTGGCGGCGTCGGACGGCAGATGAACTGGCATGTGAGCGGCCTCAATGACGTGGTCGCGTGGCTGTGCGCGGCCGCCGGTTTCTTCGCGATGGCGCACGCCTTCCGCCATGGCGATTTCGTGCGCGTGACGCTGCTGCTCGAAGTTGCGTCGCCAAGGGTTCGGCGCGCGCTCGACGTCGGCTGCCTGCTGATCGCAGCGGTCTCGGTGTCCTACCTGACCTACGCGGCCACCAGCTTCACCTGGGAGAGCTACGAGTTCGCCGAGATGGCCACCGGTCTCGTGGTGATACCGATCTGGATTCCCCAATCGACCTTCGTGCTCGGCTGCTGGTTGCTCCTGATCGCGATGATCGACGAGTTGGCCGGCGTGCTGCGCGGCGACAAACCGAGCTACCAGCGCGCGGTCGAGGAGCGGCACGCGGCAGGCGATTTCTCCTCCGATGTATAGGCACACCCCCAGGCTCGCGCACTTCGTGTCGCTCTCCACCCCCTTGCAGGGGGCAATCCCTGCGGCCCGGCAGAGCCGGTTCCGCGGGATTCCTGGCCTTGGCTGCATCGGTTTCATGCGACGCGGGCCGCGTGGCCGCCTGATGGACTACTGAAATGCTCGAAACCCTTCTCATGGGCGCGCTGCTGCTCGCCATCATGCTGGTGCTGCTCGCCGGCGGCGTGTGGATCGCGATGACACTCGCGATCGTCGGGTGGGTCGGCCAGGCCTTCTTCACCCAGACGCTGCCCGCCAAGAATCTCTTCTCTTCGTTCTGGGAGTCGAATGCCTCCTGGGAGCTGGCCGCGCTGCCGCTCTTCATCTGGATGGGCGAGATCCTCTTTCGCACGAAGCTGAGCGAGGAGATGTTCGAAGGCCTGCGGCCATGGCTCAACCGCGTGCCCGGGCGCCTGATGCACACGACGATCATCGGCTGCGGCGTGTTCGGCTCGGTCTCCGGTTCATCCGCCGCGACCTGCGCAACGATCGCAAAGGTCGCGCTGCCGGAACTCGTGCGCCGCGGCTACAACGAGAAGCTGGCGATCGGCTCGCTGGCCACTGCGGGCACGCTGGGCATCCTGATCCCGCCGTCGATCACGATGGTGGTGTACGCAGTCGCGGCCGATGCGTCGATCATCCGCATCTTTCTCGCGGGCTTCCTGCCCGGGCTGCTGCTGATGCTGCTCTTCTCGGGCTATATCGGCTGGTGGAGCCTGCGCAATCCCGACCAGGTCCCGCCCGCCGATCCGCCGACGACTTTCCGAGAGAAGATCCGGCTCTCGGGCAACCTGATCCCCTGCACGCTCCTGATTGTCTTCATCGTGTGGGTGCTGGTCGCCGGCTGGGCCACGGCCACCGAATGCGCGGCATTCGGCGTGCTGGGCTCGCTCGCGATCGCCGCGTGGGGCCGAAGCCTCACGTGGCAGAACTTCAAGGACGGGATCATGGGCGCCACGCGCACGAGCTGCATGATCATGTTCATCCTTGCGGGCGCGGCCTTCCTGACCAAGACCATGGCCTTCACCGGCATCCCGCGCGAGCTCGCGGAGTGGGTGGACAGCATGCACCTTTCGCCCTACGCGCTGATCGGCGCGCTGGTGCTGGTCTATCTGGTACTTGGGACCGCGCTCGACGGGATTTCGATGATCGTGCTGACCAGCGCCGTCGTGCTGCCGATGATCCAGAAGGCGGGGTTCGACCTCGTGTGGTTCGGCATCTTCATCGTGCTGCTGGTCGAGATCGCGGAAGTCACGCCACCGGTCGGCTTCAACCTGTTCGTGCTGCAGAACATGACCGGCAAGGACAGCAACGTGATCGCGAAGGCGGCGATTCCGTTCTTCTTCTGTCTCGTGCTCTGCATCGCTCTGATCACCGTGTTCCCGAGCATCGTGACCATCCTGCCGGACGTCGTGATGGGGGCGGACAAATAGGCGGCATGGCCCGACGACAATCGCCCCATGCTGCTGAACGTCTTCGTCATCTGTGTCTCCGCGTGCGTCGGCGCGCTGCTTCGCTGGGGCTTCTCGACCTGGCTCAACCCGGGCGGCTGGTTGCCGTGGGGCACGCTGGCCGTGAACCTGATCGGCGGCTATCTGGTCGGCCTTGCGATCGCCGGTTTCACGGCACTGCCTGATATCAATCCGGCATGGCGGCTGATCGTGGTCACGGGGTTCCTGGGTTCTCTCACCACCTTTTCAAGCTTCTCCGCCGAGGTCGTCGGCATGATGGTGGCCGGACGACCAGGGGATGCGCTGGTGACGGTCGCGCTTCACCTTGGCGGCTCGCTGCTGCTCACCTGGCTCGGCTTCAGGACCGTTCAATACCTCATGGCTTGAGCGGAGATCGCAGAGGGGCGATCGATAGAATCGATCGCGATGCCCCTTGTCTTTCTCGTCGCACTTCCGTTCGTCGCCAGCGTGCTCGCCGCGCTGCTGCCTTCGGATGCGCGAAATCGTGAATCGACACTCGCGGGCCTCGTCGCGCTGGGGTGCGCGGTGCAAGCCGCGTGGTTCTTCCCGGAAGTCGCCGGCGGCGAGGTGATCCAGCAGAGGATCGAGTGGCTGCCCGTCCTCGGACTCGATCTCGTCTTCCGCATGGATGGCTTTGCATGGCTGTTCTGCATGCTCGTGCTGGGGATCGGAACGTTGGTGGTGCTGTACGCGCGCTACTACATGTCGCCGTCCGACCCCGTACCGCGATTCTTCTCGTTCCTGCTCGCGTTCATGGGCGCGATGATGGGCGTGGTCCTGTCGGGCAACATCATCCAGTTGGTGCTGTTCTGGGAACTCACCAGTCTTTTCTCCTTCTTGCTGATCGGCTACTGGCACCACCGGCGCGATGCGCGCCGCGGCGCGACCATGGCGCTCGTGGTCACCGGCGCGGGCGGCCTGTGCCTGCTGGCCGGCGCGCTGATCCTGGGGCGCATCGCCGGCAGCTACGACCTCGACGTGGTGCTCGCGTCGGGCAACGCGATCCGCGCACATCCTCTCTACCCCGCCGCGCTCGTGCTGGTGCTGCTCGGCGCCTTCACCAAGAGCGCACAGTTTCCATTCCATTTCTGGCTGCCTCGCGCGATGGCGGCGCCCACGCCCGTTTCGTCCTACCTGCATTCGGCCACGATGGTGAAGCTCGGCGTGTTCCTCATGGCACGCCTTTGGCCGGTGCTGTCGGGCACCGAGCAATGGTTCTGGCTGGTCGGCGGTGCCGGCGCGATCACGCTGCTGCTCGGCGGCTACGTGGCGATGTTCCAGCGCGACCTGAAGGCGCTGCTGGCGTACTCGACGATCTCGCACCTCGGACTCATCACCCTTCTGCTGGGCCTCAACAGCCCGCTCGCGGCGGTGGCGGCGGTCTTCCACATCATGAACCACGCGACCTTCAAGGCGTCGCTCTTCATGGCAGCCGGCATCATCGACCACGAGAGCGGCACGCGCGACATCCGCAAGCTCAGCGGCTTGCTCAAACTGATGCCGATCACCGGCACGCTGGCGATCATCGCGAGCGCATCGATGGCCGGCGTGCCGCTGCTCAACGGCTTCCTGTCGAAGGAGATGTTCTTCGCCGAGACGGTGTTCATCGAGGCCACCCCATGGGTGAGCCGCAGCCTGCCGATCGTCGCGACGATCGCCGGTCTCTTCAGCGTGGCCTATTCGGCCCGCTTCGTGTTCGATGTGTTCTTCGGCCCGCCCTGCGCGTCCCCCGAGGTGCCCAGGCAGCCGCACGAGCCGCCTCACTGGATGCGGGTGCCGGTGGAACTCCTGGTGCTGATCTGCCTGGTCGTGGGCGTCGCGCCCGCATGGTCGGTCGGCGCGTTTCTCGCGACGGCCGCAAGGCCGGTCGTCGGCGGTGTCCTGCCGGAATACAGCCTTGCGGTGTGGCACGGATTCAACCTGCCCCTGCTCATGAGTTTCATCGCACTGGTCGGCGGTGGAATGCTCTACCTGTTGCAACGCCGCGGCCGCGAACGCGGCGTGCTGGCGGAAGCGACGACGCCACTGCTGCATCGCTTCGACGGCCAGCGCATCTTCGAGAACCTGCTGGCGCGCCTGAGCGAGACCGGCCGCCGCAGCCGCCGGATTCTCGGCACGCGGCGCCTGCAGATCCAGCTGTTGCTGCTCGTCGGCGTCGCGATGTCCGGTGCGGCCGCGGCGCTCCACTTCACGCCGGCTGCACGCGGATCGCGCGAGCTGCTGCCCTTCTCGCCGATGTTCGCGATGATCTGGCTGATCGGCTGTACCTGCGCGATCGCCGCCGCGCAGCAGGCCAAGTTCCATCGCCTCGCGTCGCTGATGCTGGCCTCGGCCGCCGGGCTGGTGAGCTGCATCACCTACATCTGGTTCTCGGCGCCCGACCTCGCGCTCACGCAGCTCGTGGTGGAGGCGGTGACGACCGTGCTGATCCTCCTCGGCCTGCGCTGGCTGCCGATGCGCACCGCAACGCCCGAGCCCACCTGGACTTGGTTGCGTCAATGGGGTCGGCGCGGCCGCGACCTGGCGATCGCCATCACTGCCGGCGCGGGCCTTGGCTCGATCGCCTGGATGATGATGACGCGCACCTTCCCGCAAAGCATCTCGCCCTTCTTCCTCGACAACGCGCTGACACGCGGCGGCGGCACCAACGTGGTCAACGTGATGCTCGTCGACTTCCGCGGCTTCGACACCTTCGGCGAGATCACGGTGCTCGGTGTCGTGGCGCTGACGGTTTATGCGCTGCTGCGCCGCTTCCGGCCTGCGCCGGAATCGATGGCGCTGCCGCGGCAGCAGCGCGCGTATCCGGACGACGGCAGCAGCGACCTGCTCAATCCGCGCCGCGCCAAGGACACCGCGGTCGGCTACCTGATGGTCCCGGCGGTGCTCGTGCGGTTGCTGCTGCCGCTGTCGGTGCTGGTGTCGGTCTACTTCTTCATGCGCGGTCACAACCAGCCCGGCGGCGGCTTCGTCGCTGGCCTGGTGATGTCGGTGGCCTTGGTGCTCCAGTACATGGTGTCCGGCACCGAATGGGTGGAAGAGCATCTGCGCATCTATCCGCGGCGCTGGATCGCCGTCGGGCTGCTGCTTGCGCTGATCACGGGCGACGGCGCGATCCTCCTCGGCTACCCCTTCCTCACCACGCATACCGCGCATCTGCACCTGCCGCTGCTCGGCGAAGTGCATGTGCCGAGCGCGCTGTTCTTCGACACCGGCGTGTTCGCGCTGGTGCTCGGCGCCACCATGCTGATCCTCACCGCGCTGGCGCACCAGTCGATCCGCAGCCACCGCTGGTCCGACGAGCAGGCCGAGAAGGAAGCCGAGCGCGCCGCCACGGCCGAAGTCAAGGATGCCGCCTGATGGAAATCGTCCTCGCCATCGCCATCGCCATCCTCACCGCGTCTGGGGTGTACCTGCTGCTGCGTCCGCGCACCTTCCAGGTGATCATGGGCCTCACGCTGATCTCCTATGCGGTCAACCTGTTCATCTTCAGCATGGGGCGCCTCAAGGTCGACAGCGAACCGGTGCTGACGCCGGGCTTCGCCGCCACGCTCGCCAACACGGCAGACCCGATGCCGCAGGCGCTGGTGCTCACCGCCATCGTGATCGGCTTCGCGATGACCGCCCTCTTCCTGGTGGTCCTCCTCGCCTCGCGAGGGCTCACCGGCACCGATCACGTCGACGGTGAAGAGCGCCGGGGGACCGACCCGTGACCGGCTTCTTCCACCTGCTCGACCGCATGCTCGAACTGAGCATGCCGCACCTCGTCGCCGCGCCGATCCTGGTGCCGATGCTCACCGCCGCGCTCATGCTGCTGCTGCGCGAGGAACGCCGCCGGACCAAATCGGCGCTCAGCGTGGCGTCGGGCCTGATCGGCCTCCTGGTCGCGCTCGCGCTGCTGCGGTGGGTCAACGCGCCGGCCACCGGCGGCGGCCCCGGCTCGATCGGCGTCTATCTGCCGGGCAACTGGCAGGCGCCTTTCGGCATCGTGCTGGTCGCCGACCGGCTGTCGACGATGATGGTCGCGCTGACCGGCGTCGTGGCCTTCGCGGCGTCGATCTATTCGACCTCGCGCTGGGACCGCGCCGGCGTGCATTTCCATCCGCTGCTGCAATTGCAGCTGATGGGCCTCAACGGCGCCTTCCTCACTGGCGACCTGTTCAATCTCTTCGTCTTCTTCGAAGTGATGCTTGCCGCCTCGTACGGCCTGCTGCTGCACGGTTCGGGGCGCGGGCGCGTTCACGCGGGCCTGCACTACATCGCGATCAACCTCGCGGCATCGTCGCTGTTCCTCATCGGCGCCGCGATGCTCTACGGCGTGACCGGCACGCTCAACATGGCCGACCTCGGCGTGAAGATCGCGCAGATCAACCCGGCGGACCGTGGGCTGGTGCATGCCGCGGCAGCCATCCTCGCCACGGCCTTCTTCGCCAAGGCAGGCGCGTGGCCGCTCAATTTCTGGCTGGTGCCCGCCTACAGCTCGGCCGTTTCGCCGGTCGGCGCCGTGTTTGCGCTCTTGACCAAACTCGGCATCTACGCCTTGCTGCGGCTCTGGACGCTGATGTTCGCCCCCGACACAGGCGCATCGGCGGGGTTCGGGCAACACGTGCTGATCGCGATGGGCCTGGCGACGCTCTTCGTGGGCGCGCTCGGCATCGTGGGCACGCAGCGGCTGTCGAATCTCGCCGGCTTCAGCGTCCTGATCTCCGCCGGCACGCTGCTAACCGCGGTCGGCTTCGGCCGCGCGGCCGTGTGGGCCGGTGCGCTCTACTACCTGCTCAGCTCGACCTTGGCGGTGAGCGCCTTCTTCCTGCTCATCGACATGATCGAACGCTGGCGCAATGCCGGCATGAGCGTCGCACCGCACGAGGGGGCGGACGACGTGCCCTTCCTTTCCGCCGACCTGCAGCACATGGACAACGTGAACCTCGACGACAACGCGCAGGCGCTCTACGGCCGCGCGATTCCGGCCGGTGTGGCGTTCCTCGGGCTCGGCTTCGTCGGCTGCACGATCCTGCTCGCCGGATTGCCGCCGCTGTCGGGCTTCCTCGGCAAGTTCGCGATGTTGTCTGGTCTGCTCGACGCCACGCGGATCACGCCGGCGGCCTGGAGCTTCCTGGTGCTGTTGCTGATGTCCGGCTTCTTCACGCTCATTGCGTTCAGCCGCACCGGCATCCGGCACTTCTGGACGCAGGAGCACGGCCACCTGCCGTCGCTGCCCGCCGTGGAGGTGATCCCGGTCGGGTTGCTGCTCGCCGCCTGCCTCGCGCTGGCGCTCGGCGCCGGACCGGCCATGCAGCATGCCGTCGCCACGGCCGAGGGATTGCGCACGCCAACGGCCTATCGCGACGCGGTGCTTCATGCACGCGAAGTGCCCAGCCCTGCGCCAAAACCTGGAGTCGCAAAATGATCAAGCGCTGGCTCCCCTTCCCGCCGCTGTCGCTGGGCCTCTTCGTGGTCTGGCTGCTGCTCAACCAGTCGCTCGACGTGGCGACGCTGCTTCTGGCCGCGATCTTCGCCATCGCAGTGCCGCTGCTCACACAGTCGCTTCGCCCGCGGCGGACGGTGCGCATCCGTCGGCCGGGCACGGCAGTGAAGCTCGCCTTCGTGGTCCTGCACGACATGGTCGAATCCGCCCTGACCGTGGCGCGCCTCCTGCTAACCCGCCGCAACGACGAGATGCAGTCGCGCTTCGTGCGCGTTCCGCTCGAATTGCGCGATCCCAACGCGCTCGCGGCGCTCGCGATGATCGTCTGCCTCACGCCCGGCACGGCGTGGGGCGAGATCTCGCTCGATCGCTCGAGCCTGCTGATCCACCTGTTCGACGAGCGTGACCCCGAGGCCTTCATCGCGCTCGTGAAGTCGCGCTACGAACGCCCGCTGATGGAGATCTTCGAACCATGACGCCAGTCCTCTTCTGGGCGCTCAAGCTCGCTCTGTTTCTTCTCGCGGTGGCGATGCTCTGCGCGGTCACGCGGCTGCTCATCGGCCCGACTGCGCAGGACCGCGTGATGGCGCTCGACTGCCTCTACATCAACGGCATGCTGATGATGCTCGTCCTCGGCATCAACTACACCAGTAACGTCTACTTCGAGGCCGCGATGCTGATCGCGCTGTTCGGCTTCCTCGGCTCGACGGCGCTGGCGAAATTCCTCCTGCGCGGCGAGGTGATCGAATGAACGACCTCATCGCCACGCCACTGCCCGTGTGGGCGGAAATCCTGACCGCGGCCTTCGCGGTGCTGGGTGCCGCCTTCGCGGCCATCGGATCGTTCGGGCTCGTGCGGCTGCCGACCTTCTTCCGCCGCATCCATCCGCCGACACTCGGCGCGACGCTGGGGGTCTGGAGCATCACGCTCGCGACCATCATCTACTTTTCGGTACAAGGCGGCAGCCTGTTCCTGCACGCCGTGTTGATCACGCTTTTCGTGGCCTTGTCTGCGCCGGTGACGACCATTTTCCTGATGCGCGCCGCGCTCTTCCGCGAGCGGCTCAAGGGCGGCAACGTCCCCAGCGCAGATTCCCGATAACCCTGAAGACTTGGCCCCGGCCATGCAAAGGCGGATCATCCCATCGCAATGTTTCCTGGAGTTCGTGCCATGAAGGCTCTCGTTCTGACAGCGGCGCTCGCTGTCATCCAACTGGTCGCGTTGAATGCGCAGGCGCAGGTCTTCGGTGTCGACGACGGCGGCGCGGCGCGCGTCGAGCGCGCCCGGCAAGGGAAAGCCGCTGCGCGCAACCCGCAGGTGAGCGAAGGCGATCCGATCCCCGATGCGCGGCCGAGAACCTCCACCGACGAGCGTGCCGCAGCACGCACCCGGCGCGCCAAGGCCGGTGCGCAGGCGGCCCGAGGACCTCAAATGGGCGAAGGCGACCCCATCCCTCGCCCCGCACCCGCCACCAGCCGATAGCTCACCGCCGCCGGCGCAAATGCCCGCGCCCCGGCGGAAACGAGCAGCACCGCACGCAGCCGCCATGCCCGCCCACGGTTGCCTGCATGATTGGCGCCATGCATCTGTCCGAATTCCTGCAGAACTACGGCTATCTCGCCGTCTTCCTCGGTGGTTTGTTCGAGGGCGAAACCATCCTCATGCTGGGCGCGTTCGCGGTGCACCAGGGGTACTTGTCGCTGGGACCGCTGATTGCCTGCGGTGCTGCGGCGGCGTTCTGCACCGACCAGTTCTACTTTCATCTCGGTCGCCGCAAGGGCACCGAACTGCTCGCGAAGCGCCCGAAGCTGCATTCCTATGTGGAACGGATCAATGGTTTCGTCACGCGGCACCCGGTCGCGACCATCTTCGTGATGCGATTCGCCTGGGGTCTGCGAATCGCGATGCCGCTGACGCTTGGAATGGGCCGAATGGCGGCGCTGCCCTACGCCGCGTTGTGCGCGATCGCCGCCGTGGTCTGGTCCACGGTGATCAGTCTGTTCGGGATCCAGGTCACGGGGTGGATCCATGCCCTGGTCGGCCATCTGCGTCCCCACGAGCACACGCTGATTGCCTCGGCGCTCGCGATCGCCGTGGTGCTGGCATTGCTCAGGCAGTGGCGCACGCGGCGCTGAAGGCCGAACGGCAAGCAGGCCGCTGGCGCGGCACTGCGTGGATCACTCGTTTTCGCCGCGCTCGAGAATTGCGCGATTCACATACAGCGCGGCGAGCGTGCAGAGGGCGCCGGAGAGCAGGTAGACGCTGACATAGCCCAAGCCGAAGCTCGAAGACAAGCCGAGCGCGACGAGTGGCGCGAAGGCGGCCCCGATCAGCCAGGCCAGGTCGTTCGTCAGCGCAGCGCCGGTGTAGCGGTATTGCTTTTCGAAGTTCGCAGTCACCGCACCCGCAGCCTGGCCGTAGGACAGACCCAGGATCAGGAAGCCCACCAGGATGAACACGTCCTGGCCGAGCTTGCCGCCGTCGAGCAGCGTCGGCGCGAAGCCGCTGAAGACCGCGATCAGCACCGCAAGGCTGCCGAGTGTGTTGCGACGGCCCATGCGGTCGGCGATCACGCCCGAGGCGACCGTGCCGATCGCGCCAAGCACCGCGCCAACCATCTGGACCACCAGGAATTCGCTGATCGACTGGGTCGAGAACAGCGAGATCCACGAGAGCGGGAACACGGTGATCAGGTGGAACAGCGCGTAGCTGGCCAGCGCGGCGAAGGCGCCGATGACGATGTTGTAGCCCTGCGACCGCGTCATCTCCAGCACATTGGTCGGCTGGAGTTCCTTGGATTCGAGCGCGCGGTCGTATTCGTTGGTGGACACCAGTCTCAGGCGCGCGAACAGGGCCACGACATTGATGGCAAACGCAACGTAAAAGGTGTAACGCCATCCCCAGTCGAGGAAATCCTCCGTCGGGAGGCTCGAGTAGAGGTAGGCGAACAGCGCACTGGCCAGGAAGAAGCCCAGCGGCGCGCCGAGCTGGCCCAGCATCGCGTACCAGCCGCGGCGATTCGGCGGCGCATTCAGGGCCAGCAGCGACGGGAGACCATCCCACGAACCACCCAGCGCCAGCCCCTGGCCCACGCGCAGGATCGACAGCAGCACGATCGATGCCGTGCCCAGGCTGGCGTAGCCCGGGAGGAAGGCGATCCCGGCAGTGGAGATGCCGAGCAGGAACAGCGCCATCGTCAACTTGGCTTCGCGTCCGAAACGGCGCTGGACCGACATCGAGATCAACGTGCCGAGCGGCCGCGCAATAAAGGCGAAGGAGAAGATCGTGAAGGCGAGAAGCACCCCGTCGAGGCGGTTCTCGAACGGGAAGAACACCGCCGGGAACACCAGGACCGAGGCGATCCCGTAGACGAAGAAGTCGAAATACTCCGATGCACGGCCGATGACCACGCCGACAGCGATCTCGGAGGGCGTGATGTGCGAGTGATCATCCCCGTGGAGGGACTCGCTGATCTCGGTAGGGGCGTTGGTGGGACTGATGCCGGACATCATCATTTCTGCAAAGGTTCGTAAGTCATCCTAGGACCCCGCGAGGTTCTCACCGTTTCGGGATTGCCGCCATAGGACAAAACGTCCAATATCCGGCACCTGCCAAACCAAGTAGATTCTGGACTCTTTGCCCAGCAAAAGCTCACTCTTCGGCATGCCTCCCCTCACCAAACTCCGCGGACTGCTGTTGCTGCCGCTCGCCCTGTTGGCGGGCTGCAACATGGTGGTATTGAATCCCTCCGGCGACATCGCCCGCCAGCAAGGCCAGCTGATCGTCATTTCCACGGTGCTCATGCTCCTCATCATCGTGCCGGTGATCGGGCTGACCATATTCTTTGCCTGGAAATACCGCCAGTCCAACCAGGAGGCGAAGTATCAGCCCGAGTGGGACCATTCCACCGAGCTGGAACTCGCGATCTGGGCCGCGCCGCTGATGATCATCATCGCGCTGGGCGCCATCACCTGGATCAGCACCCATACGCTCGACCCGTACCGCCCGCTGCGGCGCCTCGAGGTCAACCGGCCGATCCCGGACAACACCACGCCCCTGACCGTCGAAGTCGTTGCGCTCGACTGGAAGTGGCTTTTCATCTACCCCGAGCAAGGCATCGCCACCGTCAACGAGCTGGCGGCGCCGGTGGACAGGCCGATCGTCTTCAAGATCACGGCCTCCTCGGTGATGAATTCCTTCTACATCCCCGCGCTGGCGGGCCAGATCTACGCCATGCCGGGCATGGAAACCAAGCTCAACGCGGTCATCAACCAGCCCGGTGAGTTCGAAGGTTTCTCCGCCAACTACAGCGGTGCAGGCTTCTCCGGCATGCGCTTCAAGTTCCACGGCGTGACCCACGAAGGCTTCGACCAGTGGGTCCAGAAAGCCCGCGCGGAAAGCACCGAGCTCAGCCGCGAGGTCTACCAGAAGCTCGAGCGCCCCAGCGAGCGCGAACCCGTGCGCCGCTTCGGCACCGTGGCCCCCGACCTGTACGACGCGATCCTCAACCGCTGCGTCGACCGCAACAAGATGTGCATGAACCAGATGATGGCCATCGACGCGACCGGCGGCATCGGCGGCGCGCCCGGTGCGTACAACGTCGCCAGGAAGCCCTGGCAGCCTGATGAGAAGAATTCCCCGATCCGCAGCTACGTGACGGCCATGTGCACCGTCGAAGACCCTGCCGGCATCTCGATCCCGCGTACCAACTTTCGCATCGAAGAGTAACGATGTCCGAACATCTTGATTTGACGAAGCTGATCTTCGGCCGTCTCACCTGGGATGCAATCCCATTCCACGAACCGATCCTTCTGGTGACCTTCTGCGCCGTCGTGCTTGGCGGCATCGCAGTCCTCGGCGCGATCACCTACTTCCGCCTGTGGGGCCCCTTGTGGCGCGACTGGATCACCAGCATCGACCACAAGAAGATCGGCATCATGTACGTGATCCTCGGTCTCGTCATGCTGCTGCGCGGCTTTGCCGACGCGCTCATGATGCGCGCCCAGCAGGCCATCGCCTTCGGCGACTCGGCCGGCTACCTCCCGCCGCACCATTACGACCAGGTCTTCACCGCCCATGGCGTGATCATGATCTTCTTCGTGGCGATGCCGCTGGTCACCGGCCTGATGAACTACGTGGTGCCGCTGCAGATCGGCGCGCGCGACGTGGCCTTCCCGTTCCTGAACAACTTCAGCTTCTGGATGACCACCTTCGGCGCCATCCTGGTGATGGCATCGCTCTTCGTCGGCGAATTCGCGCGCACCGGCTGGCTGGCCTATCCACCGCTCTCGGGGCTCGACTTCAGTCCTGACGTGGGGGTCGACTACTACATCTGGTCGCTCCAGATCGCGGGGGTCGGCACCTTGCTCTCCGGCGTCAACCTGATCGCGACCATCGTGAAGATGCGCGCGCCGGGCATGTCCCTCATGAAGATGCCGGTGTTCACCTGGACCGCCCTGGCCACCAACATCCTGATCGTCGCCGCATTTCCGGTGCTGACCGCGGTGCTCGCGCTACTGTCGCTCGACCGCTACGTTGGAACGAACTTCTTCACCAACGACCTCGGCGGCAATCCGATGATGTACGTCAACCTCATCTGGATCTGGGGCCACCCGGAGGTGTACATCCTGATCCTGCCGGCCTTCGGCATCTTCTCCGAAGTGGTGGCGACCTTCTGCGGCAAGCGCCTCTTCGGCTACGCCTCGATGGTCTACGCGACGCTGGTGATCACCATCCTCTCGTACCTCGTGTGGCTGCACCACTTCTTCACGATGGGCTCAGGCGCGAGCGTGAACTCGTTCTTCGGGATCACGACGATGATCATCTCGATCCCGACGGGCGCGAAGATCTTCAACTGGCTGTTCACCATGTACAAGGGCCGCATCCGCTTCGAGCTGCCCATGATGTGGACGATCGCCTTCATGATCACCTTCGTGATCGGCGGCATGACCGGCGTCCTGCTCGCGGTGCCCCCGGCCGACTTCGTGCTGCACAACAGCCTGTTCCTGATCGCCCACTTCCACAACGTGATCATCGGCGGCGTGCTGTTCGGCCTGCTGGCCGGCATCACCTACTGGTTCCCGAAGGCCTTCGGCTTCAGGCTCGATCCGTTCTGGGGCAAGTGCTCGTTCTGGTTCTGGGTGGTGGGCTTCTACGTCGCCTTCATGCCGCTGTACGTGCTCGGCCTGATGGGCGTGACGCGCCGCCTGAACCACTTCGAGGATCCGTCGCTGCAGATCTGGTTCGTGATCGCGGCCTTCGGCGCCGTGCTGATCGCGCTGGGCATCGCCTCGTTCATCATCCAGCTCGTGGTGAGCTTCATCCGCCGCGAATCGCTGCGCGACAACACGGGCGATCCGTGGGACGGCCGCACGCTCGAGTGGTCGACCTCCTCGCCGCCGCCGGCCTACAACTTCGCTTTCACGCCGCGCGTGCATGACAACGACGCCTGGGCCGACATGAAGAAGCACGGCTTCGTCCGCCCGACCGACGGCTTCATCCCGATCCACATGCCCAAGAACACGGGCGCCGGCTTCATCATCGCGGCCCTGGCGACGATCATGGGCTTCGGCCTCATCTGGCACATGTGGCTGGTCGCCGGCGTCGGCTTCGTCGCCATGCTGGCCGCCGTCATCATCCACACCTTCAACTACAAGCGCGACTTCCACATCCCTGCAGAAGAAGTCGTCCAAACCGAAGGCGCACGCACCCGCCTCCTGGCCGCCCATGTCTGACGTTACTGCACTCTCCCCCGCCGGCGCCGCGAGCGCCAGCCCGAGCTCGCGCTTCTACCTGAAGACCGAGCACCATCCGGAAAACGGCACGCTGCTCGGGTTCTGGCTCTACCTGATGAGCGACTGCCTGGTGTTCGCCTGCCTGTTCGCGGTCTACGGCGTCCTCGGGCGCAGCTTCGCGGCCGGCCCCTCGGGCGCGGATCTCTTCGACCTGCGGCTGATCGCGCTGAACACCTCGCTGCTGCTGCTGTCGTCGATCACCTACGGCTTCGCGATGCTCGAGATGCAGCGCAACAAGGTGAAAGCCGTGATGATCTGGCTGGTCGTCACGGGCCTGCTGGGTGCTGGCTTCATCGGCATCGAGCTCTACGAGTTCTCGCACCTGATCCATGAAGGCTATGGCCCGCAGCGCAGCGCGTTCCTGTCGTCGTTCTTCGCGCTGGTCTCCACGCACGGCCTGCACGTGACCTTCGGCATCATCTGGCTGATCGTCCTGATGGGCCAGGTCGCCAAGCACGGCTTCATCGCCGAGAACCGCCGCCGCCTCATGTGCCTGTCGATGTTCTGGCACTTCCTGGACGTGGTCTGGATCGGCGTCTTCACCTTCGTCTACCTGATGGGAGTGCTGCCATGAGCGCGCACAACGCAATCTCCGACCACCACGGCCACGATCATCACGACGACCATGGCCACGACGATGGCGCACCTCACGCCACCTTCAAGGGCTACATGACGGGCTTCGTCCTGTCGATCATCCTGACGGCGATTCCGTTCTGGATGGTGATGGGCAACGTGTTCGAGAAGCCCAGCACGACCGCGATCGTCATCCTCGCCTTCGCGGCGGTGCAGATCGTGGTGCACATGGTGTACTTCCTGCACATGGACTCGAAGTCCCAGCATGGCTGGACGATGCTGGCGTTCATCTTCACCGTCGTGGTGGTCGTCATCACCCTGACCGGCTCGTTGTGGGTCATGTACCACATGAACAACAACATGATGCCGCACATGTCGACGGAACAGCACCACAAGCCTTGATGACCGAGCGCGGCCCCCGATCCGCGCCCTTCCTGATCGCGCTCGGGATCTGCGCGGCAGGGGTCTTCGCGGGGCTGGTCGCCCTCGGCCTCTGGCAGGTCGAGCGGCGGGCCTGGAAACTGGATCTCATCGCCAAGGTCGACCAGCGCGTGCACGCGCAGCCCGTTGCGGCGCCCGGCCCCGGGCAATGGCCGCAAGTCAACCCGGCCGCCGACGAATACCGTCGCGTCTCCGCGACCGGCACCCTCCTTCACGATCGCGAAACGCTGGTGCAGGCCACCACGGCCCTCGGCGGCGGCCACTGGGTGCTGACGCCGCTGCAGCGCACGGATGGCAGCATCGTGCTGATCAATCGCGGCTTCGTTCCGCCAGAGCGCCGCGATCGCGCGAATCGCGGCGACAACGCGCCGATCGGCGAAATCACCATCACCGGGCTGCTGCGAATCACCGAGCCCGGCGGCAGCTTCCTCCGGCACAACGACCCGGCCGCGAACCGCTGGTATTCGCGCGACGTGCAAGCCATCGCGGCCGCGCGCGAACTCGACCGTGTCGCACCGTTCTTCATCGACGAGGAAGCCCCTGCCGGCCAGAGCGCGGCCGCACCGAAAGCGCAGACCTGGCCGGTCGCGGGGCTGACGGTCATCAGCTTTCCGAACAATCATCTGACCTACGCGATCACCTGGTTCGCCCTCGCACTCATGATCGTCGCGGCCGCCTGGTACGTGGCGCGGGATGAGCTTCGGATACGCCGCAGCGGCATGCGCGAAGATGCGCACCATGACTGACACGACCGCGATCGCGCCGGCGCCTCGATCCGACAGCGCCTCCGGCTCGCGCTTCGGCGACGCCACCGGCCTGAAGAACATGCAGCAGCTCATCCAGCTGCGCTGGATCGCGGTGGTCGGCCAGGTCGCGACGATCCTCGTCGTCCACTTCGGCTTCGGCATCCGGCTGCCGCTCGACCAGATGCTGGCGGTGCTGGCCTGTCTCGCGGCATTCAACGCGGCAAGCCAGTTGCGGTGGCGCATCCCCCGCGACGTGACGAACACCGAGTTGTTCATCGCGTTGCTGGTGGACGTCGGCATGCTCACTGCGCAGCTCTATCTCAGCGGCGGCGCAGCCAACCCCTTCGTCTTCCTGTACCTGCTGCAGGTGATCATCGCGGCGGTGCTTCTGGAGTCATGGTCGACCTGGACGATGGTCGGCGTGACCATCGCCTGCTTCGCCGGCCTTGCACTCTTTTCCGAACCGCTGCCGCTGTCGACGGACCCGGGCCAGGGTCTGTTCAGGCCCTACGTGGTCGGCATGCTGATCTGCTTCGCGCTGGTGGCGGCGCTGCTGGTGGTGTTCATCACGCGCATCAGCCGCATCCTGCGCGGCCGCGACGCCCGCCTTGCAGACTTGCGCCAGCGCGCAGCCGAAGAGGAGCACATCGTCCGCATGGGGCTGCTGGCCTCCGGTGCGGCGCACGAACTCGGCACGCCGCTCGCCACGCTCGCCGTGATCCTGGGCGACTGGCGCCACCTGCCCCACTTCACCTCCGATCCGGAACTGCTGGAAGAGGTCATCGAGATGGAAGCGCAGGTCAAGCGGTGCAAGACCATCCTCAGCGGCATCCTGCTGTCGGCCGGTGAAGCGCGCGGCGAGAACTCGGAGGAAACCACCGTCAGCACCTTCCTCGACGACCTCGTCGAGGAATGGCGCACCACGCGCGCCGCGAATTCCTTCGCCTACGAGAACCGCTTCGGCCACGACCTGCCCATGGTCTCGGATTCGGCCCTGAAGCAGATGATCTGCAACGTGCTGGACAATGCGCTGGAGGCTTCGCCGCAATGGGTGGGCCTCACGGCCGCGCACGATGGCGATGCGCTGACCCTGACGGTCTCGGATGTCGGCCCCGGTTTCGCGCCGGAAATGCTGGCGCAGTTCGGGAAACCCTATCAGTCGAGCAAAGGCCGGCCCGGCGGCGGGCTGGGCCTGTTCCTCGTGGTCAACGTGGCGCGCACGCTCGGCGGCAGTGTCACGGCGCGCAACCGTCCCGAGGGCGGCGCAGTCGTCACCCTGACGCTGCCGTTGGCCGCGATCACGCTCGAAGAGGACGACGAAGACGACGATGGACACCGACCCTGAACGCCTGCTGCTGATCGTGGAGGACGATGCGGCCTTCGCGCGCACGCTCGGCCGGTCGTTCGAGCGCCGGGGCTACACGGTCATGCACGCATCGAATGTCGATCAGGTCGCACTGCTGCTGAAGGACCACTCGCCCGGCTACGCGGTTGTCGATCTCAAGCTCAATGGCGATGCCTCGGGCCTCGCATGCGTCCAGACGCTCAACCGGCACGATCCTTCGATGCTGATCGTCGTGCTGACCGGCTTCGCGAGCATTGCCACCGCGGTCGAGGCGATCAAGCTGGGCGCCTGCCACTATCTCGCCAAGCCGTCGAACACCGACGACATCGAGGCCGCCTTCGGGCGCGCCGAGGGCACCGTCGACGTCGAACTGACCAACCGTTCGACATCGATCAAGACGCTGGAGTGGGAGCGCATCCACGAGACGCTCGCCGAGACCGGCTTCAACATCTCCGAAACCGCACGCCGGCTCGGCATGCACCGCCGCACGCTGGCGCGCAAGCTGGGCAAGCAGCAGGTCAAGTAGCCCGTCGCGTCCGGCGGCTCATTGGGAAGCCTCCGCGCAGCAGCGCTGCGGTATTCGCCTTGGGGCGGCCCGGCGGCTCATACGCGCCCTTCGGCCTGCGCGAGAAGCCTGGCGGCGGCCTTGGCGGCCATTTCCAGACGCTTCACGTCGCGCTCATCGAGATCGGTGCGCGGCTCGAAGCTGAATCCGCAGAGGACGCCGTACAAGCTGCCGTCCGTGAACCGCACCGGGACGCCGACGTGCGCGCCCATGCCGTGGTAGTACTCGGGCAAGCCGTTCGCCGCCCGCACTGGCGTGACGTTGGGGATGATGCAGGGCATGCGCCCGTCGACGATGCGCTGGCAGATCGACTCGATGCGCGGATGGCCCTGGCCGGTCTTGATGATCGCGTCGATCGTCTTCGAGGAGATGTGGCGAAAGATGCGGTGGTCGTCGACGAATTCGCCGACGAAGACCACTTCAAGATTGAGCTGCTCGCGCACCATGCGCAAAAGGCTCGCGATGCTGCGCTCGGTGAGACTTCCATGCACATGGAACCCGCTTTCCGGCGTGATTGCGGCCATGCGCGAAGCCCAGGTCTCCAGGTCATCGGCGCCGCCGTCGGATGTCTTGGTCATTCTTGCCCCCGTGGTGCAACGATCGTAGGTGCTCGGCGCGCCGACTTGTACCGGGGTTTTGTGGATAACGTTGTGTGTAGTGCGTGGAGGCCATGTCGCGGAGCTCGACACCATGCGGGTTGCCGCTGAATTGCCTCCGAAAGAGGCAGCGGGCCCCGCATGTTCGATCGGCCTGCGTCAACCCTTGATGAAGGCCAGCAGATCGGCGTTGAATTCATCGGCCCGGGTGGTCGCCAGCCCGTGCGAGCCGCCGGGGTAGAGCTTCAGCGTCGAGCCCTTCACCAGCTTCGAAGACAGCATGGCCGAGGCGCCGATCGGCACGATCTGGTCGTCGTCGCCATGCGCGATCAGCGTGGGCACATCGAACTTCTTCAGGTCTTCGGTGAAGTCGGTTTCGGAAAACTGCTTGATGCAGTCCAGCAGGCCCTTGTGCCCGCCCATCATCCCCTGCAGCCAGAACGAATCGCGCACGCCCTGCGACACCTTGGCGTTCGGCCGGTTGTAGCCATAGAACGGGATCGTGAGGTCCATGAAGAACTGCGAGCGGTCGGCGGTCACGCCCGCGCGGATGCCGTCGAAGACTTCCAGCGGCAGGCCGCCCGGGTTCGCGGCGGTCTTGAGCATCAGCGGCGGCACCGCGCCGAGCAGCACCGCCTTGGCGACGCGGGACGTGCCGTGCCGTCCGATGTAGCGCGTGACCTCGCCGCCGCCGGTGGAGTGGCCGACCATCACCGCATCCCTGATGTCGAGCTTGTTCATCAGCTCCGCGAGGTCATCCGCGTACGTGTCCATGTGGTTGCCGTCCCACGGCTGGCTCGAACGGCCATGACCACGCCGGTCGTGCGCGATGACGCGATAGCCGCGCTCCCCGAGGAAGACCATCTGCGCATCCCACGCATCCGCGGTGAGCGGCCAGCCGTGGGAGAACACGACTGGCTGGCCTTTGCCCCAGTCCTTGTAGTAGATCTGCGTGCCGTCTTGGGTGGTGATGGTGCTCATGCGGTCCTTTCCGTGGTTGTGCTGGGAGGGATGGAGGGAGATCCACGCCCGATCGGGCGAGGCAGGGCAGCGTAGACGAGCGACCTTCTTTTTGGAAGCGCCGGGGCATGCCGCGCGATACGTCCAACGACGGATGGCGCGACCGGCAACCGGCGCGCTATAAGCTGGCGCGCACCTTGCGTGCCGAAGTCACCCCGAACAAGGAGCTCGCATGTTCTATGGTTTGACGCCGCTGGGTACAGTCCACACCGCCATCAGCCTCGTGGCGGTGATCACCGGGCTCATCGCCCTCTTTCGCTTCAGGGAGATCGCGATGAACACCCGCGCGGGTCGGGTCTATGTGATCGCCACGGTGCTCACCTGTCTCACAGGTTTCGGCATCTTCCAGCACGGCGGCTTCGGCAAGCCGCATGCGCTGGGCATCGTCACTCTGGTGGTGCTTGCGGTGGCCTGGCAGGCGGGGCGCTCGAACGTGTTCGGGAGGCTGTCGCCCTACGTGGCGATGGTCAGTTATTCGCTGACCTTCTTCTTCCACATGATTCCGGGCGTCACGGAGACCGCGACGCGCCTGCCGCTGGGCGCTCCGTGGGTCGCCGATCCGGATGCGTCGCCGGTGCTGCAGGCGATCATCGGTGGCCTGTTCGTCGTCTTCCTGCTCGGTGCGACTCTCCAGGTGCTGCGCCTGCGCGCCGCCCGCGCGGGCAGCCCGGCCGATGTCCTTCGCGTATTGGGTTGAACCGCCTCAGAGGCGCGCGAAATACTTGAAACCGAGAACCAGCACGACACCGAGAACGGCGAAGAAAACCAGTCGACCCCAGCGCGCGACAGGCTGTTTGTAGTCCGGCATTTCGTTGCGATGGAGGCCGGAAAACGAGGTGGTGTCCGGCTTGTCCCGATGCCAGTCGTGGAAGTTGTCGCGATTGGTATTCATGTAATACATTTTAACTACACTTACACGAATACCGACAAGGGTCGGGCCTCACGGAAACCCGGAGCGCGAAAAAGTGCTCGCTGGGCGGATATCGACGCTGTCCAGCGTCTCTGCTAAGGTTTGTGTACAGCATCCACAAATCTTTCAGGAGACCGCGCCCATGCCCCCGCATTCCATGGACGACCGCCGGCGCTGGCTCGCGCTGACGGTTCTGTGCCTCGGCGTCCTGATGATCGTGCTCGACACCACGATCGTGAACGTCGCCCTGCCCTCGATCCGCCAGGACCTCGGCTTTTCCGAGACCTCGCTGGTCTGGGTGGTCAATGCCTACATGCTGAGCTTCGGCGGATTCCTGCTGCTGGGCGGGCGGCTCGGCGATCTCTACGGGCACCGGCGGCTCTTTCTGCACGGCATCACGCTGTTCACGCTCGCCTCGCTGGCTTGCGGGCTCTCGAATTCGCAGGCGCTGCTGGTGGCGGCGCGCGCGGTGCAGGGACTGGGCGGCGCGGTGGTGTCCGCCGTGGCGCTGTCGCTCATCATGAATCTCTTCACCGAACCCGGCGAGCGTGCGAAGGCCATGGGCGTCTACGGCTTCGTGTGCGCGGGCGGCGGCAGCATCGGCGTGCTGCTGGGCGGGCTGCTCACCGGCGCCTTGAGCTGGCACTGGATCTTCCTCGTCAACCTGCCGATCGGCGTCGCGGTCTACGCGCTCTGCATGGCCCTGCTGCCCGACGCACGCGGGCAGGCGGCCGGGGAACGCCTCGACGTCGGCGGCGCGGTGACCGTCACCGCCGCATTGATGCTCGCCGTCTACGCGATCGTCAACGGCAACGAGGCGGGCTGGACTTCGACGCAGACGCTGTCGCTGCTCGGCGTGTCGATCGTGCTGATGGCGATCTTCCTTTTCATCGAATCGCGCGTGCAGCATCCGCTGATGCCGCTGCGGCTCTTCCGACTGCGCAACGTGTCGACGGCCAACGTGATCGGCGTGCTCTGGGCGGCGGCGATGTTCGCGTGGTTCTTCATCTCGGCGCTGTACCTGCAACTGGTGCTGGGCAGCACGCCGATGCAGGTGGGCCTCGCCTTCCTTCCAGCGAATCTCATCATGGCGGCCTTCTCGCTCGGGCTCTCGGCCCGGCTGGTGATGCGCTTCGGCAACCGCGGGCCGCTCTCCTTCGGCCTGCTCCTGGCAGCCGCGGGCCTCGCCCTGTTCGCCCGGGCGCCGGTCGACGGCAGCTTTGTCGTCGATGTCCTGCCGGGCATGACACTGCTCGGCATCGGCGCGGGTATGGCGCTCAATCCCCTGCTGCTGGTGGCGATGAGCGATGTCTCGCCGAGTGAATCGGGCTTGGCCTCCGGCGTGGTCAACACCGCCTTCATGATGGGCGGCGCGCTCGGCCTCGCGGTGCTGACGAGCGTCGCAGCGGCACGCACCGGGAGTCTGCTCGCGGCCGGCATCGCGACACCCGCCGCGCTCACCGCGGGGTATCAATCGGCGTTCCTCGTCGGCGCGATCTTCGCGGTCGTTGCAGCCGTGCTCGGGGCGGCACTTCTTCGCGGCAGTGCACACGCCGCAGCGTCGATGACACGGGCGTAACGTAGGCATCGGCCTACAGAAAATCCGGGGGCGCGCGCCCACCATCAACGCATGAAAAACCCGATCAAACTGGTCATTGATGAGCCCGCGCCCGGATCGTTCATCTGGACGCTTCTCGAAACCGATGCTGGCGGCGCGCCGCGCAAGGTATTGCGCTCGGCCGAGTACGGAGCGGACACCTACGAGGCCGCGCTCGCGGCCGGTACGCGCATCATGGACGCCGAGATTCGCAAGAACGTCGAGGCGCCCGCGCAGCGCAACAACTCCTAAGCCAGGAGCGATTTCAGAGGCACGGCCGGATCGGCCGCGACCGCCGGTTCCGGGCTGCGGCCCGCTTCGAGCAGCTTGCGGCTCATCATGTGGTCGACCGGTGCGTTCACCGATTCGACGCAACGCAGCTGCGCACCGACGTAGTGCAGCAGCGAGAACGACGCGGCGTTCGCGCCCGGTCGGCGGACCGTGAGTGCGCCCGGTGTCCCCGGCGCAGGGGCCAGCCCGGCCATCTGCAGCCGCAGGCCTCCCTGATCCGACCAGAACCACGGCACCACGTCATGCGGACGCGGCGCGCCGGTCAGCGTCGCTACCGCGGTTCGCGCCTGGTCGTTGGCGTTCTGAACCGATTCGAGCCGCAGCGGCGTGTCCGAACGCTGGTCCGGAAAGCGCGTGCAGTCACCGATCGCCAGGATCGCCTCGTCGCTGGTCTGCATGAAGGCATCGACCACCACACCGTCGGCGCATTCGAGCCCTGCCGCCTGTGCGAGCGCGACCTCGGGCACCGCGCCGATCCCGAGCAGCAGAAGGTCGATCGGCTGCGCCTGACCGTCGATCTCGATCGCGGTCAGGTAGTTGCCGTCGACCTGCAGCACATCCGTCTTCACCCCGACGCGGATGTCCATGCCCGCCGCGCGATGCGTCGCGAGCACATGCGCCGACAGCTCCGGCGACACCGCACGGCCCAGCAGCCGGGGCGCGCTTTCGAGCACCAGCACCTGCTTGCCAAGCGCCAGCGCGGTCGCTGCGACTTCGAGCCCGATGAAGCCACCGCCCAGCACCGTCACATGCTGCGCTGTAGCGAGCTTGTCGCGAAGCTGAACCGCCTCGTGCGCCGCACGCAGAAGCGCCACGTTTTCCAGTCCTTCGAGCGCCGAGATGCGGCGCGCGCGCGTGCCGGTGGCAAGCACCAGCCGTTCCCATTCGAGCACCGCGCCCGACTTGAGCGTGACGGTGCGCGCCTGGCGGTCGATAGCCTGCGCCGCGTCGCCCAGGTGCAGCGTGATACCCGCTTCTGCGTACCAGGCCTCGGCGCGATGCTGCTGCGGCACCTCGTCAGGGCTCTTGAGGAAGGTCTTGGACAGCGGCGGCCGGTGATAGGGGATGGCCGCCTCCTCGCACACCATGTGGATGCGCGCGCCCTGCCCCGCTTCCACGAGGCCGGCACAGAGTTGAGCGGCCGCATGGCCGCCGCCGATGATGACGATGTTCGAATTCATGATGGGTTTCCGTGACGTGTCTGCCACTGTAGCCTTAGCATGGCAGCCACCACCACAGAGAACACAGAGACAGCGAGATGAAGATACGCATCATCGGCGGCGGCCCCGCGGGCCTGTTCTACGCCTACCTGATGAAGCGCGACGATCCGTCGCACGACATCCGCGTCTACGAGCGCGACCCTGAAAGCGCCACCTACGGTTGGGGCGTCGTGTTCTCCGATGTCGCGCTCGCCTTCGTGCGCGACATCGCCCCCGAGCTCTACGACGCGATGACGCGCAACCAGGAGGTGTTCGACGAGATGGCGGTGGTGCACCAGGGCGTGCATGTCACGCTCGCGCACAACACCTTCCACCGCATGGCGCGCATCGACCTGCTGAAGGCGCTGCACACCCATTGCCGCAAGGCCGGTGTCGCCATCGAGTTCGAGCGTCGCGTGGACGACGTCGGTGCCTTCGCCGATGCGGACCTGATCGTCGCCGCGGACGGCGCCAACAGCGCGATCCGCACGCGCTTCAAGGAGCACTTCCAGCCCACGCTCGACGAGCGTCCGAACCTGCTCGCGTGGTATGGCACCACGCAGCTCTTCAATCCGCTGTCGCTCATCTTCCGCCAGAACCCCGACGGCCTCGCGATCGCGCACACCTACCGCTACAGCCGCACGCACAGCACCTTCCTCGTCGAAGCGGACCCGGCCACTTTCGAGAAGGCCGGACTCGGCCGCATGAGCGAGGCCCAAAGCCTCGCGTGGTGCGAGAAGGTCTTCGCCGATGACCTCCAGGGCCACCCGCTGCTGTCGAACAAGTCGAACTGGTTCCGCTACACCATCGTGAAGAACCGCCAATGGCACTGGCGCAACATCGTCCTGATCGGCGATGCGCTGCGGACGGGCCACCCATCCGTGGGGTCCGGCACGCGGCTCGCCATGCAGGATTCGATCGCGCTCTTCGATGCCTGCAAGACCTGTGGCAACGACATTCCGAAGATGCTCGAGGAATTCGTCCGCATCCGGCAGCCCGGCTCCGACTCGCTTCAGAAGGCCGCGATCAAGAGCACCGAGTGGTACGAGAACCTGGGGCCCAAGCTGCCGCTCGATCCGATCTCCTTCGCCTACGACTACGTCACGCGCAGCGGCCGCGTGGACCATGACGACGTTCGCAAGCGTGACCCGGAACTCGCGGCCGCCTACGAAAAGCTGCACCCCGAACTCAGCTTCTGACCGGAGGGAACCACCATGCTCGAAGGCTGCGTGCCCTGGCCCGCGGAGGCCGCCGACAAGTTCCGCAAGCTTGGCCTGTGGGAAGACATCACCGTCGCCGAGATGGTGGACCGCACCATGCGCACCATGCCGGACAAGACCGCGGTGGTCTTCGACGACCAGCGCATCAGCTATGCGGACCTGGTGCGATCGTCGCAGCGCTTTGCGCTGGCCCTGCTCGACCTCGGCCTGAAGCCGCGCGATCGCGTGGTGATGCAGTTGCCGAACGTGCCCGAGTTCGTCGTCACCTACCTTGCGCTCAACCGGATCGGCGCGATTCCGGTGATGGCGCTGCGCGCGCACCGGCACAACGAGGTGCGGCATTTCATTCGCGCCTCGGGTGCAACCGCGTACCTGGTGCCCGACGTGGTCGGCAACTTCGACTACCGGCCGATGGCCGCAGAGATGGCAGCGGAGTTTCCGCACCTGCGCCATGTGATCGTCGCGGGCGAGCCCGCGCCGGGGCAGCGCGCGCTCGCGCCGCTCATCGACGCTAGCGGGATCGACGCCCACACGCTCGGCCAGCGCCTCGATGCGGTGCGCCCTTCGCCGGACGATGTCTCGACCATGCTGCTCTCCGGCGGCACCACCTCGGTCTCGAAGCTGATCCCGCGCACGCACAACGACTATGTGCTCAACGCGCGCCTGTGCGCACACACGGCGGGCTTCGACCGCGAAACGGTGTTCATGGCGATCCTGCCGCTCGGGCACAACTACAACCTCGCCTCGCCCGGCATGCTCGGCACCTTCCATGCGGGCGGCACCGTGGTCATCGCCGCGAGCACCGACATCGAGGCCACCTTTGCCACGGTCGAACGAGAGCGCGTCTCGGTCATCGCGAGCGTGGTGCCGCTGATCTCGAACTGGATCAACAGCGACGTGCCGGCGCGCTTCGACCGCTCGACGATCAAGGTGATCCAGAACGGCGGCGCGCGGCTCGCGCCAGAGCTCCGCGCGCGCCTGCGAGAGCAGTTCCACTGCACGCCGCAGGAGATCTATGGCACCGCAGAAGGGCTCATCAACATGACGCGGCTCGACGACCCGGACGACCTGCTGCTCGAAAGCTCCGGTGCACCGGTCAGCGAATACGACGAGATCAAGGTGCTCGACGACAACGACCGCGAGGTACCCGACGGAGAGCCCGGCGAGCTGGTCACGCGCGGTCCCTACACGATCCGCGGCTACTACAACGCGCCCGAGAAGAACGCCGAGGCCTTCACGCCCGACGGGTTCTACCGGATGGGCGACATCGTGCGAAAGCGCGGGCGCCACGTCTTCACCGAAGGCCGGCGCAAGGACCTCATCAACCGCGGCGGCGAGAAGATCAGCTGTGACGAGATCGAGAACCTGATCTTCGGCATGCCGCAGGTCAGGGTGGTCGCGCTGGTGGGCCTGCCCGATCCGGTCTTCGGCGAAAAGGCCTGCGCCTGCGTGATCCTGCAGCCCGGCGCGACGCTCGGCTTCGACGAGCTCATCGCCCACCTGAAGCAACAGAAGATCGCCTCCTTCAAGCTGCCTGAGCGGCTGGAGATCATGCAGGAGTTCCCGGTGAGCCCCGTGGGCAAGATCCTCAAGCGCGAACTGCGCGAGCGGCTCGTGGGGCAGGCGAGCGCATGATCGTCCTCTACCACTGCGTGAGCGCGCGTTCGTTCCGGCCGCTCTGGGTGCTCGAGGAGCTCGGCGCCGACTACGAACTGCGCATGCTGCCCTTTCCGCCGCGCGTGCTGCAACGCAGCTATCTCGAGATCAATCCGCTGGGCACCATCCCGTATCTGATCGACGGGGAAACGCGCATGACCGAATCGGCCGCGATGTGCCAGTACCTCGCGCAGCGCTGCGACCCGGACAATGCGCACGGACTGGCCTTGCGCCCGCATGAACCCGGCTTCGGCGGTTGGCTCAACTGGCTTCATCACGGCGAGGCCACGCTGACCTTTCCGCAGACCATCGTGCTGCGCTACCGCTATTTCGAGCCCGACGAACGCAAGCTCCCGCAGGCGGCCGAGGACTACGCCAAGTGGTTCCTCGCACGACTGCGCGGCATCGACGCGGTGCTTCAACAGCATGACTACCTCTGCGCCGACCGCTTCACCGCCGCCGATGTCTCGGTGGGCTATGCCCTGATGCTGGCCTGCGAAGTCCGCCTGTCCGAGCACTTCCCTCCGGCGGTGGCGGCCTACTGGGAGCGCCTCCAGCAGCGCGAAGGCTATCGACGCGCGCTCGCCGCGCAACATGACGCGGCGGTGGCGCAGGGCGTTCCGTCAGCACCCTCTCCCACCGGGGTCCAACACGGGAGAATCGGCCCACCATGATGCCCACCCCCACCGCCACGCCCGGCGTCGATGCGCTCTGGCCCCTGTGCCTGGACATCGCCCTGCATCGCCGCGGCGGGCTGGCGCGCCTCCCCTGGAAGCCCGATGCACCGCTGGCCGGCGACGCCGCGCACGGTTTCTCACTGCGCGGGGTGTGGGACGACGCGGCGGTCGAGCTGTTCGAACTCATCAAGCCGCTGCTCGACCGGCCCCGCGAAGGCACGCCGTGGGTCATCGGCCAACTGGGCCAAAGCCTCGACGGCTACGTTGCCACGCACAGCGGCGACTCGCACTACGTCAACGGCCGCGAGGTACTGGTGCATCTCCACCGCCTGCGTGCGCTCTGCGATGCAGTCATCGTCGGTGCGAACACGGCGGCCCTCGACGATCCGCAACTCACCACGCGGCATGTCGAGGGGCGACATCCGGTGCGCGTGCTGATCGATCCGGCGTTGCGGTTGACGCCCACGCTGCGCGCCCTGTCGGACCGGCTCGCGCCGACCCTCCTCGCCTGCGACGCCCGTCGCGCCGCGGAAGCGGCCCGGCGCTTCGGCGCCGATCAGGTGCTCGGCGTGCCCGCGCTGGTGGACGGCGAAGGCCGCCTGAACCTGCGCGCACTGGTGACCGAACTCGCGTCGCGCGATCTGCGGGTTCTCTTTGTCGAGGGCGGCGGTGTCACGGTCTCGCGCTTCATCGCGCAAGGCTGTCTCGACCGGCTGCATCTCAGCATCGCACCGGTCGTCATCGGCTCCGGGCGGCCCGGACTGCAGATTCCGCGCAGCGCTGCGATGCGCGACTGCCTGCGGCCGTCGGCGCGTGTGTTCCGCATGGGCGAGGATGTGCTGTGGGATCTGGACCTGCGCGAGACGCGGTCCGACTCCAAAGGCTGAACGCGAGCCTCAAGGCAAGGTCGCCAGCAGGTCGCGATGACCGACACGCAGGGTCGTTGACTCGATCCGTTCGAGCCGCCGCGCCACCCAGCCTTCGATCGATGTGAACGCCGGGTCCTGCTTCTGCACCGCGGCCGCTGTGCCTTCGATCATGGCGCGCAGCATGACGATCGAATGCGCGCCATCCCGGCCGTCGATGTGCCAGTCGCTCGCGGCGTGCGCAACGTCGTAGCCCAGCGAGGCAAGCCTCGCGGCAGCGACCTGCACCGCGTCGCCCGCGAGTGCCGGGCCGAAGCCCTTGTCGCGGCGCTGGTGTGCGGCGAACAGGCGATGAACATCTTCATCGCCTGAAAGCGCGGGCCGCCATTCGACGCTGCCGTCGACGCTCAACGCGAACAGCACCGCTGCTTCGGCGTCCCGCGCGCACCGGGTCAGTCGGTCGACCCACTGCGCCGACACGAGATCGAGCAGCGCCGAGGCGGTGATCAGGCGATGACACCCGAACAACGCGGCATCGAACGGTTGCGCGAGATCGCAGGACAGCATCTCGACCTCGACCTTCAGCCCGGCCCCTTCGAAGCTGAGACCGCCTTCGCCCGTGACCACCGACAAACCGTGTGTCCGACACCATGGCGCCATCGCGCCGGGCAATGCGGCCAGCAATCGCGGATCGTGATCGGCCAGCGTCCAGCGCTGCACGCCACCGAGGCGAGGCGCGAGCACACGCAGGTTCGCGCCGGTACCGCAGCCCAGATCGAGCACCGTCAACGCCGGGTCCCCGCCGCGCAGTCGTGCCGCGAGGCCTGCGAGATCGAACGACCCGGAAGCGGCGCCGCGCGCTTCGCGATCGAACGGTTCGCGCAGTGCCAGCCAGTCGGTGCTGAAGGCGTTCATTCGTCGTCGGCAGTCTGGAGCGCTTCGAGCGCCATGGCAAAGCGCGCCGCGCTGTCCGCCCAGGTTGGCAGCCGATCGCGTGCCGCCCGCGCGCCTTCCGCGAGCTGTTCGCGCCAGGCGGCATCGTCCATCAACCGCTGCAAGGCCGCGCGAAGGGCCGACTCGTCGCCGGGCGGCACGAGCACGCCCGCATCGGCCGGCACGGTGTCCGGAATCGCGCCGGCCGTGGTGCTGATCACCGGAAGGCCATGCGCCAGCGCCTCGGCAAGCGCCATGCCGTAGCCCTCGTGGAATGACGGCAGCACGAAGACATCCGCGCGCGCGTAGAACGCATGCAGCGCCGCCTCGTCCTGTTCGCCGTGCAGCGTCACGCGATCACGCAGGCCGTGGCGATCGATCGCCTCGACGAGCGCCGCAGTGCACGCGGCATCCATCGTGAGGCTGCCGACGCAGTCCAGCACCCAGCGCCGGTCGCGCAGGCCGGCGAGCGCGTCGACCAGCAGGGCGTGGCCCTTGCGTGGGCTCACGTTCGCCACGCTCAGCAAGTGCAGTCCGCCGGCGCCGGATCCGGCAGCGAGCGGTGCAGGCGCCGTGCCGGGCTCGACCACGGTGATGCGCGCGGCCGGCACTTCGTACGCAGCCAGTGCGCGCGCGGTCGAAGGACTGGTGACGATCACCGCGCGCACGGCCGCAAGCGCCCTTCGTTCGCTGTCGAACAACACCGCTTGCATCCCGGCATCGAGCCCGGTCTCCAGCGCGAGCGGATGGTGCACCAGCGCCACCCACTGCAGCCGCTTCGCATGGGCCTGCGCCAGGTCGGGCATCGCGCCGAAAGCCAACCCATCCACGACGACCAGCGAGTCGTCGGGCAATGCTTCCACGACCAGGCGGGCTACCTCCATGGCCGCATCGCCAGGCACCGGCCAGCCATCGCCGAGCGAGCGCACATCGACATGCCAGCCCAGCGTCCGCAGGCCATCGACGATATGCCGGTCGTAGGTGGAGCCGCCGGTGCGTGCGCCGAGCTCGCCTGGCACGAGAAAGCTGCAGCGCCGGTTCACGACGCCCGCGCAGGCAATGCGCCCTCGTAGGCCGCCCACGCGACGTGCGATTCGTTCAGGCGCACCCGCAGGCTCGACAGGCCGCCCGCGTGCGCGCCGAGTTCACCGGCGGCGATGCACGCGGCCACGCGGTCGAAGATCACGCGCGCCATGAATTCGGTCGTCGTGTTCCTGCCCTTGAAGGCCGGATCGTCGTCGAGGTTGCGCAGGTTGAGTTCGCCAAGCACGCGGCGCAGCACCTCGGTCGCGAGCGCGATGTCGACCACCACCCCATCGGGATCGAGTTCGGCGCGGCGCATTTCCAGATCGACCACGTAGGTCGCGCCATGCAGGCGCTGCGCCGGCCCGAACACCTCGCCGCTGAAGCTGTGGGCAATCATGAAATGGTCGCGGACGTTGATGCTGTACATGCGGGCCTTTCGGATTCGAGGAGAGGTTCAGGGATAGTCGATGCGCTGGCAGAGCGTGTCGGGCGAGCCGCCGGACAGCCGTTCGAGCACCGCGGGCAATTCATCGAAAGGCGCGCAGTCGGTGATCAGCGCATCGAACAGCGGATCGCGCAGCAGCGACAGCGCCAGCGCCATCCGCCGCCCGCGATCCCATCGCGCACGCTGGGCCGTCGCCACATGGCCGACCTGCGAACTCCTGAGCGTGAGCCGGCGCGAATGGAAGGCCTCGCCCAGCGGCAGCGACACTTCGCGTGCGCCATACCAGCTCATCTCGATGACCGTCGCCTCGAAGGCTGCGAGTTCCAGCGCAGTGACAAGGCCTTGTGGGTTCCCGCTCGCGTGGACCACCAGGTCGGCATCGGGTGTGGCGTCCTGCGGCAGCGTGAAGCCGACGCCCAGCGCCTCGGCCAATGCGCGACGCGACGCACGCACATCGACGAGTTCCACCTTGCAGCCCGGCACGCGCCCCGCGAGCCAGGCCACCATCAACCCGACCACCCCGCCGCCCACCACTGCCACGCGGTCACCCACGCGCGGCGCGGCATCCCACATGGCGTTGACGGCGGTCTCCATGTTCGCGGCGAGCACCGCCCGCGCGGGCGGAAGGCCCTCGGGCAACACATGCACCGCTTCCGCCGGAACGACATAGCGCGTCTGGTGCGGATGCAGGCAAAAGACGTGGCGGCCCTTCAGTGCTTCGGGGCCTTGCTCGACGATACCGACGCTGGCGTACCCATACTTCACCGGCGCGGGGAAATCCCCCTCCTGGAAGGGCGCGCGCATGCGCTGGAACTCGGCCGTCGGCACTTCGCCGCGAAACACTAGCACCTCCGTGCCCCGGCTGACTGCGGAGTGAAGGGCCCGGATGACCACCTGACCCGCCGCCAGCGAAGGCGTCGTCGCGGCTCGGATCGCGGCCCGGCCGGGCGCCTCGATCCAGCAAGCCCTGGCGTCACCCGGAATGTCGTGGGACGGATATGCAGGCATCGTTCGCAACGCCCGCTGCCGCGAGCGACCCTCAAATCAACCGACGGACGCCGATCTTAAGACGATGACTTCGCGGTCCTCCGATCTCCGGCATGCGGCGCGCGCGTACAAGAAAGTCCTCAGTGTTTTTACGCAGCGTCCGGGGCCGTTCGCGCCACTGTTCTCTGATAGCCTGTGAGGCCATGCGCGCCATCGTCCTTCTTGCCAATTTCGGTCTTCTCGCACTCGCCTTTTACTTCGGCTCGCTGGCTGGCCTGCTCATCGCGGCGGCGCTGTGCATCGCGATCGTCGCCGCCTTCTTCCTGTTCTCGATGTCCCGCAGCGAATCGCTCGAATCGAAGGACATGCGCCGTGCGATGGGCCGCAGCACCACCTTTCTCGGCGGGCTGACGGACACCCGCCGCTGAGCCGGTTCAGACGGCCGCCGCGGCCTTCGCCACCGCGACTGCCGCTTCACGCGGCAACTGGACCGCGTTCTTCACAGCGAGGATCTCCGCCATCACGCTCACCGCGATCTCCGGCGGCGTCTTGCTGCCGATGTAGATGCCGATCGGCCCGCGCAGGCGAGCCAGAGAAGCCTCGGTCTGGTCGAAGTGCTCGATCATGCGTTCGCGCCGCGCCTCGGCATTGCGGCGCGAGCCGATCGCGCCGACATAGAACGCCTCGGTCTGCAGCGCCTCCAGCAAGGCGAGATCGTCGAGCTTCGGATCGTGCGTGAGCGCGACCACGCAGCTGCGGCGATCGGGCTTGAAGGCGGTCACCGCGTCGTCGGGCATCTCGGTGGTGGTCGTCACGCCCGGCACGTTCCAGGAGGTCTGGTACTCGGTGCGCGGGTCGCACAGCGTGACCGCGAAGCCGCTGAACTGCGCCATGGTCGCAAGGTACTCGGCCAGTTGCCCGGCGCCGATCAGCAGCATGCGGTACTCGGGGCCGAAGGTGTTGACCAGCTCCGCGTCATTGACCGTCAACTCCGCAGGCGACGAAGCCTCGGCCAGCTTCACCGATCCATCCACGAGCGCCACCGTGCGCTGCATCAGCCGCCCGCGTTCGAGCGCCGCCACGAGCGTCTGCAGCGACGCCGGATCGGGGTCGTATTCGAGCAGCAGTTCGAGCGTGCCGCCGCACGGCAGCCCGAAGCGGTGCGCTTCATCGGCGGTGATGCCGTACTTGACGAAGGCCGGCGCGCCCGTGGGCATCACGCCGTCACCGTGCGCGCGGGTGTAGCGTGCGATCAGGTCGTCTTCGACGCAGCCGCCCGACACCGAGCCGACGACCGCGCCATCTTCCGCCATCGCCATGATCGATCCGATCGGGCGCGGCGACGAGCCCCAGGTGCGCACTACCGTTGCCAGCAGGCCGCGGCGGCCGGCCTGTCGCCAGTCGCGCAGCGCACGAAGCACCATTACATCGAGGTTTTCCATAGCTCTGTCTCTCTATCTCTCTGACGTCTTCCGTCTCTTGCCCTTCAGTCGGCCGGCTTCTCGGCTGCTGCGTCGCCGTCCTCGTCCTTGTCCTTCTTGCCGAAGCCGATCTTCCGCATGAAGCCCGCCATCGCGCCCTCCTTCTCGGCAGGCGCCGCCTCTCCTTCAGCCGGCGCTTCCGCAGGCGGCGGACCGTAGCGGCTCTGCATTTCGGCTTCGAAGCGCTTGAAGAAATCGTCGGCGGTGGACTTGGCCGCGCCGTCGATCAGCCGCTGCCCGAGTTGCGCGATCTTGCCGCCGACCTGCGCCTGCACGGTGTAGTCGAGTTCGCAGCCCTCGGCCCCATCGGCCGCGGGCTTGAGCGACACGCCCGACGCGCCCTTGGCAAAGCCGGCCACGCCGCCCTGCCCTTCGAACGTGAGCTTGTAGCTTTCGGGCGCCTGGATGTCCGACAGCGTGACCTTGCCGCTGAACTTGGCCGAGACCGGACCAATCTTGACCGCCAGTCCGACGCTGTACTCGTTGTCGCCGGTCAACTCGAACTTGTCGCAGCCGGGAATGCACTTCTTCAGCGTCTCCGGGTCGTTCAACGCGTCCCAAGCCTGTTGCTGCGTGATCCCGAGCTTGCGGTTGCCGAGCATTTCCATGATGAATCTTCCTTGTGGGTGTCATGTCGCGACGGGCTAGCGGCCCGACCGCATTAGGGCGGCGAGGCTTGCCGCCAGTTGTTCCAGAGCGCTGAGATTGTGGACCGCCAGCATCGCGTCTGCATGGCGGTGCAACATGGCCGCACCGCGCGCAAGGGGTGCATAGCCTTCGTAGCGCAGCAGCGGGTTCAGCCACAGCACGCGCCGCGAATGGCGCTTGAGCCATTGCAGTTCATTGTCGAGGACGTCGGGCTCGCCGGTGTCGAGCCCGTCGCTGATCACCAGCACCAGCGTGCGGCGGCCGGTCAGCCGACGCGCGTGCCGACGGCGCAGTTCCACCAGCGATTCGCCGAGCCGCGTGCCGCCCGCGAAGTCGTCGATCGCCTCGCTCGCGGCGGCCAGCATCGAATCGGTGTCGGCGATGCGAAAGGCGGGCGTCAGGTCGGTCAGGTGGGTGCCGAAGGCGAAGACGTCGCGCCGGCCGGAGTGCCGCGTCGAGGCGTGCAGGAACGCGAGCAGCAGCCGCGCGTAGCGTTCCATCGAGCCCGACACGTCGACCAGCACCAGCAGGGGCAGCGGTTGCTTGCGCCGCGCCCATCGCGGCAGGCGCAGGATCTCGCCACCGGTGCGCGCGGCCTCATGCAGCACGCCGGGCCAATGCATGCGCGAATGCGCGCCCGCGTCACCGGTGGCACGCAGCCGCCGCGCGGGCAGTGTCGGGATCGGCAACGAGATATCGCGCGCGAGGCGTTCGACGAGCCGGTACTCGGCCGCGCCAAGCGCGTTGAAATCGGCATGGTGGATGCGTGCGCGGTCACTCGCGGTCATCGCGGCGTCGAAGTCGACTTCGCGTTCGTTCTGCGCCACGCGCGCCCCTTCGCGCGGCGGTGCCAGCGCTTCGCGCACGCGCGGGCGCCGCTTGGAGGGTTCGGCCTTGCCTTCGGCGCTCGGCAGCATCTGCGCGAGCAGCTTGTTGGCCAGCTCGGGGTCGCGAAACCAGGCATCGAAGAGTTCGCGGAACACCAGCCGGTCTTCCTCGCGGCTGATCATCACGGCTTCCATCGCCGCCGCGAGATCGAGCCGGTTCTCGACACCCACCAGCGTCGCGGCCTCGGCGGCAAGCGCGATGCGCATCGAATCGGTCCGCACGCCCGCGCGGCGCAATGCGCGGCCGAAGCCCAGCATGTTGCCCGCCAGCTTGCCGCGGCGTGCGTCGCCAAGCTGGTGGACGGCATCGTTCAAGGAGCAGCCTCTTCCGCGGGCTTGAGGAGATCCGTCGCCATCGCGTGCGTCAGCGCGGCCACGTCGTCGCGCTGCTTGAAGAGGATGCCGGCGGTGTCGACCACGATCTCGGGGTCGAGCTCGATAGTGTCGAGCGCGACCAGCGCCTTCGCCCATTCGACGCTTTCGGCGATACCGGGGCCGCGCTGGAACGCGCTGGCGAACGGCGTGCTGCGCAGCCGCCCGACGAAGTTCGCGATCTGCTCGGAGAGCGTGGCGCTCGCCTGCGGCACTTGTGCGCGCACGATCGCGAGTTCGCGCTCCCGCTCGGGATAGTCGAGCCAGTGATAGAGGCAGCGGCGCTTGACCGCATCGTTGAGTTCGCGCGTGCGATTGCTGGTGAGGATGGTGACCGGCGGCACCAGCGCGCGAATGGTGCCGAGCTCGGGAATGCTGACCTGGTATTCGCCGAGGTACTCCAGCAGGAAGGCCTCGAAGGGCTCGTCTGCGCGATCGACTTCGTCGATCAGCAGCACCGCGCCGGGCGCCGGCGCCTGCAGGGCCTGCAGCAGCGGGCGGCGGATGAGGTAGCGCGGCTGGTAGACCTCCGATTCGACATCGGTGGAAATGCCTTGCGCTTCGGCCGCGCGCATATGCAACAACTGCGCGGCGTAGTTCCATTCATAGAGCGCCTCGCGCTGTTCGAGGCCGTCGTAGCACTGGAGCCGCAGCAGCTCGCGGCTGAGCGCGGTCGACAGTGCCTTGGCCAGCTCGGTCTTGCCGACGCCGGGCTCGCCTTCGAGCAGCAGCGGCCGCTGGAGCTTGAGCGCAAGGAACACCGCCGTGGCGAGCCGCCGGTCCGCGTAGTAGCCGGCGCCTTGCAGCGCCTGCACGACGGCGTCGATGGAAGAGAACGGCGAAGCCGCCGGAAGCGTGTCTTGATCGGTCATCTGAGCAGCTTAAGGGCTCTTGGCATTGCGCGTCGGCGCGCGCGAGCGGGCTGCGGGGAGAAGGTCCCCCGCAGCCGCAAGGCGGCTACCGGAAGCCTTACCCCAACGCCTTGGCGACTGCTCGCTGCGTGAGCACACCGATCAGGTTTGCGCGGTACGCGGCCGATGCGTGCAGATCGCTGTTCAGATCGCTCGAATCGATCTTCACCGACGCCGCCGATTCCGGCGTGAAGGCCTTGCTGAGCGCCTGCTCGAGCCCCGCGTGCCGGAACACGCCGTTGCCCGCACCGGTCACCGCGACGCGCACACCGCTGTCGAACTGCGCGACGAAGACCCCTACGAGCGGGAAGTTCGACGCCTTCTGGCGCAGCTTCTCGTAGGCGGCGCGCTTCGGGATCGGGAAGCGGATTGCCTTGATCAGCTCGCCATCGGTCAGCGCGGTGGTGAAGAGGCCCTGGAAGAAATCGTCGGCCGCGATCTCGCGCTGGGTGGTGACCACCGTCGCGCCGGTCGCGAGGACCGCGCTCGGGTAGCAGGCCGCCGGATCGTTGTTGGCGACCGATCCGCCGATGGTGCCCATCGCGCGCACTTGGCGGTCGCCGATGTGATCGGCGAGCCACGCGAGCGCCGGGAAGGCGGCCTTGACGTCGGCATTGTTCGCGACATCGAGATGCCGCGTCATCGCGCCGATCACGAGCGCATCGCCCGACTTGCTGATGCCGGCGAGTTCCTTGACGCCGCTCAGGTCGGCCAGTTGCTCGGGGGCGGAAAGCCGCAGCTTCATCGAGGCCAGCAGCGTCTGGCCGCCGGCAAGCGGCTTGGCGCCGGCCGCGGCGAGCTTGACCGCATCGGCCAGGGTGGTGGGACGTTCGAGGGTGAAGGCGTACATGGTTTTCTGACCTTTCCGTGTTCAGGGTTGCTTCTGCATCGCTTCCCACACGCGGTAGGGCGATGCCGGCATGTCGAAGTCCTTGACGCCGAGCGGCGCGAGCGCATCGAGCACGGCGTTGATCACCGCCGGCGGCGAACCGATGGCGCCCGCCTCGCCGCAGCCCTTGGTGCCCAGCGGGTTGTGGGTGCAGGGCGTGCACACGGTATCGAGCTTGAACATCGGGAAGTCGTCGGCGCGCGGCATGGCGTAGTCCATGAAGCTGCCGGTGAGGAGCTGGCCGGTCTCCTTGTCGTAGACGCAGTTTTCCATCAGCGCTTGGCCGATGCCCTGCACGAGCCCGCCGAGCACCTGCCCTTCCACGATCATCGGATTGATGATGGTGCCGAAGTCGTCCACCGCGGTGAAGCGGTCGACCTTGACTTCGCCGGTCTGCTTGTCGACCTCGACCTCGCAGATGTAGGTGCCGCCCGGGAAGGTGAAGTTCGTCGGGTCGTAGAAGGCTGTTTCGTTCAGCCCCGGCTCCAGCTTGTCGAGCGGGTAGTTGTGCGGCACGTAGGCGGTGAGCGCGACCTGCCCGAAGGGGATCTTCTTGTCGGTGCCCTTGACGGTGAATTCGCCGTTGGCGAACTCGATGTCGGCGTCGCTCGCTTCCATCAGGTGCGCCGCGATCTTCTTGGCCTTTGTCTCGATCTTGTCGAGCGCCTTCATGATCGCCGCGCCGCCGACCGAGATCGAGCGCGAGCCGTAGGTGCCCATGCCGAAGGGCACGCGACCCGTGTCGCCGTGCACCACGTCCACGTTCTCGACGGGAATGCCCAGGCGCGCAGCCACCACCTGCGCGAAGGTGGTCTCGTGGCCCTGGCCGTGGCTGTGCGAGCCGGTGAACACCGTCACGCTGCCGGTCGGATGCACCCGGATCTCGCCGCATTCGAACAGGCCCGCGCGCGCGCCGAGCGCCCCCGCGATGTTCGACGGCGCAATGCCGCAGGCCTCGATGTAGCTCGAGTAGCCGATGCCGCGCAGCTTGCCCTTGGACTCGCTCGCGGACTTGCGCTGCGCGAAGCCGGCCACGTCGGCCAGCGTCCTGGCCTTGTCCATGCAGGCGTGGAAGTCACCCGTGTCGTACTGCAGCGCCACCGGCGTCTGGTACGGGAAGCTGGTGATGAAGTTCCGCTTGCGGATCTCGTCCTGGCCGAGGTTCATCTCCCACGCGCAGCGCGAGACGAGGCGCTCGAGCAGGTAGGTGGCCTCGGGCCGGCCCGCTCCGCGATACGCATCAACCGGCGCGGTGTTGGTGAACCACGCATCGACCTCGACGTAGATCTGCGGCGTGGCGTACTGGCCGGCGAGCAGCGTCGCGTAGAGGATGGTCGGTATCGCGGTCGAGAAGGTCGACAGGTAGCCGCCGAGGTTCGCATCGGTATGCACGCGCAGCGCAAGGAACTTGCCATTGGCATCCATCGCCATCTCGGCATGGCTCACATGGTCGCGGCCATGCGCGTCGGAGAGGAAGGACTCCGAGCGCTCCGCTGTCCACTTGATGTTGCGGTTGAGCTGCTTCGAGCCCCAGGTCAGGGCCACGTCTTCCGCATAGAGATAGATCTTCGAGCCAAAGCCGCCGCCCACGTCGGGGGCGATCACACGCACCTTGTGCTCCGGCAGGCCGAGCACGAAGGCGGTCATCAGCAGGCGTTCGACATGCGGGTTCTGGTTGGAGACGTAGAGCGTGTAATCGTCGTTCGCACGGTTGTAGCTGCCGATCGCGACGCGCGGCTCGATCGCATTGGGCACGAGCCGGTTGTTGACGAGATCGAGCTTGGTCACATGCGCCGCATTCGCGAATGCGGCGTCGACCGCGGCCTTGTCGCCGATCGCCCACTTGTAGCACTGGTTGTCCGGCGCCTGCTCATGGATGACGACCCCGCTTTGCTTCTTCGCGGCGTCGGCCACGCTGACCAGCGCGGGCAGCTCCTCGTAGTCGACCACGATCGCCTCGGCGGCGTTCTTCGCCTGTTCGACCGTCTCGGCCACGACCATGGCGACATGGTCGCCCACATAGCGGACCTTGCCGATCGCGAGGATCGGATGCGGCGGCTCCTTCATCGGCGTGCCGTCCGGGTTGTTGATGAGCCAGCCGCAGGGCAGGCCGCCCATCTTCCCGTCGATGTCCTTGCCGGTGAAGATGCCGACCACGCCGGGCATCTTGAGCGCGGCCGCGGTGTCGATGGACTTGATGTTCGCGTGCGCGTGCGGCGAACGCAGGAACACCGCATGCGCCTGGTTGGCGAGCGTCACGTCGTCGGTGTACTGGCCGGCGCCGGTGAGGAAGCGGTAGTCCTCCTTGCGGCGCAGCGCCTCGCCGATGTGCGGCAGGCTGGAGAAGTCGGATGCACCCATGACTTTTCTCCTCAGACGTTGGCCACGGCCTTGGCGGGCTCGGCCATCGCCTTGCCGCCCATCTGGACCGCCTTGACGATGTTCTGGTACCCGGTGCAGCGGCACAGGTTGCCGTCGAGCAGCTCGCGGATCTCGGTCTCGCTCGCGTTGGGGTGATAGGTGCACAGGTCGATGGCGCTCATCACCATGCCCGGGGTGCAGAAGCCGCATTGCAGGCCGTGGCACTCCTTGAAGGCCGCCTGCATCGGGTGCATGGTGCCGTCGGGTTGCGCGACGCCTTCGATGGTCGTGATCTTCGCGCCGGCGACTTGCCCGACCAGCACGTTGCAGGACTTCACCGCGCGCCCGTTGACATGGACGGTGCAGGCGCCGCATTGCGCGGTGTCGCAGCCCACGTGCGTGCCGGTGAGATGGAGGTGCTCTCGCAGCGCCTGGACCAGGAAGGTGTTGGGAGGCGCGTCGACCGTGACATCGCGGCCGTTGACCGTGAAAGAAACCTGCATGTGGCTGTCTCCGTTGTAAAAGTAAGAGATGGCTGTTTTCGGCCACTTGAATCTTGGACGCCGCACCTGACCGGAACCCTAGGCAAAACCCTAGCCGCTTGCGTGGGGCACTTGAAATTCTCAAAATGAAACAGCTTGCCGGTTGGCAAGGCAGCCGCCCCAACAGGTGCCATTCAGGCCCGGACCCCGCACGATGACCGCATCCCTCGCCTCGCCCTTGCCAGAGCGTTCCATCTCCATCGCCCAGGCACGGCGGGAATGGATCGACGGCGAGCCAGTCGCCGCCCCAGGCGCGCGGGTCGAGCCATGGCTGCTGCGCTCGTGGCAGCGCTGCCTCGCGGCCGGGCGGCAGCCCGGAGAACGCGTGAGCTTCGACCCGGTGTCGGCGCAGGCCGCGCTGCGGGTCGCGGAGCGCAACCGCGCGCTGGTCGCGGCGGCGCGGCCGGTGATCGAGCGGCTCTCGCGCGCGATTGCCGACACGCGCTACTTCGCGATCCTCACGGACGCGGACGGCATCGTGGTCGATGTCGGCGCGCTGCCCGGCGGCAGCGATCCGGCCGCGCGCCATGCGCGCGACATCGCGCGCATCGGCGTCGACCTGTCGGAACACGCGGTCGGCACCACCGCGATCGGCGCGGCGCTGGCCGAGCATGAATCGGTCTGGCTGCATCGCGGCGAGCATTTCTTCGACGACACCAGCGTCTACAGCTGCGCGGGTGCGCCCCTCTTCGGTCCGCTCGGGGAATGCATCGGCATGCTGGACCTGACCGGCGTGCAGGTGGTCGAGCGGCCCGAGTTGCGGCATCTGGCCGCCCTGTCGGCCCGCAGCATCGAGAACGCGCTGCTCCAGCGGCATCCCTGCGAGTTGCGCCTGCGCATCGGCTGGCCGGGTTGCGCGCCGGGCGCCGATGCCGAGGGCCTGCTGTGCATCGACGCGGACGGCTATGTGACCGGCGCCAACGCAGCGGCGCGGCACATGCTCCATCAACCGCTGGGCGCCGGGCTCGCGCTGAACTGCAACGATCTCTTCGCGCTGCCGCCGCAGATGCTCTTCGACGCGGCGCGGCGCGGCGATGCGGTGATCGAAGTGCCGCTGTGGTCCGGCCTGCGCGTGCACGTGCGCGCGCAACTCGCCACCCAGCCGGCACCACCTTCGCAAGGCGGCGGCCGGTCGCGCCTCAGGGACGTCGAAACCGCGCTGATCCGCAAGGCGGTCGACGAGGCGCGCGGCAACGTCGCCGAGGCCGCGCGTGCGCTCGGCATCAGCCGCGCGACCGTCTATCGCAAGCTTCCCCGCAGCCGCCGCGCCGGCTGAATTCGCCCGCCGCGTTCGTGCGGTTTGCCACGAAACGGCAGGCCGCTCCGGAACTCGCCCGGATGGACGTATTTACACTTTGTTGCTATTGTTAGAAGTTGTTAAAACTTCCGCATGCCTCTTTGCCGGCATGCCCTGGGGACGTCGACCATGAGTGATTCCAAGGCCCGCACCTTCGACCTGTCGCCGAAGCCGACGCGTCGCCAAGTCATCGGCCGGCTGGCGGGCGCCGCTGCCGTCGCCGGCCTCGGATTGCCGGTCTTCGCGCAAGCCAAGACCTTGCGGATCGGCGCCACCTTCGACAACAGCAGCGTCGAGAAGGCCAACGGAACCGGCCTGTTCCTCGGCTCGAGCGCCTATTTCAACGCCCTCAATCGCGCGGGCGGCATCAATGGCACGAAGGTCGAGCTGGTCATGGCCGACGACCAGTTCAAGCCCGACCTCGCCAAGGCCAACGCCCTCTCCTTCGCGGCGGACAGCGCGATGCTGGCCATCCTGCACCCGCTCGGCACGCGCCAGACGGCGGAGGTCAGCGATGCGGTTCCGGGCATGGCGGTGGTGGGGCCGAACACCGGCACCGTGTCGCTGCGCAAGAAGGCGAATCCGAACACCTTCTGGGTGCGTGCGAACTACGACCAGGAAATCGACAAGCTCATCGCCACCGCCGCGGTGCTCGGCCAGTCGCGCATCGGCATCGTGTATTCGAACGACCCGCTCGGCCAGTCGCTGCTCGCGGGCTACAAGGCGGCGCTGGCCAGGGCCAAGCTCGAACCGGCGGTGGTCGCGAGCACGCCGGGCACCACCAGCATGGAAGTCGAGCCGGCAGCGCGGCAGATCGCCGAAGCCAGCCCGCAGATCGTCATCATCGGCCTCGCCGGCACCGCGCCGGCCTTCGTCAAGGCGTTGCGCGCGGCGGGCGGCAAGAGCAGCTGCTACGGCCTCTCGATCACGGCCGGCTCGCTCAGCGCGATGGGCGACCTCGCGCACGGCCTCGGTTTCGCGATGGTCGTGCCCTCGCCGTATGCGACCAAGTTCGAGATCGTGCGGCGCTACCAGGCCGACATGATCGCCAACGGCACCAAGGAGTTTTCGCTGCCGAGCCTGGAAGGCTACATGGACGCCGCCGTGCTGGCCGAAGGCCTGCGTCGCGCCGGCCCGGCGCCGACGCGCGCCTCGGTGCTCGCCGGCCTGGAGCGCATCGAGGCCTACGACCTCGGCGGCGTGAAGATCAACTTCGGCAAGACCAACCGGGAAGGCAACCAGTTCGTCGACGTCGCGGTGATCAGCACCAACGGCAGGCTGGTCAGCTGACTCCCACGCGGCGGGCCGCCGGCGTCGGACGAGCGCGTTTCGAGGCGCTCAAGCAGAATCAGACGATGAGTTCCTACGCAACCGAACAACCTTCCCGCGCCGAGGTCGACGCGATGCCCGGTCTCACGCTGGTCGAATTCGGCGCCAACTGGTGCGGCATCTGCAAGGCGGCCCAGCCGGCGATCAACGAGGCGCTGCGCGATGCGCAGCACCTGCGCCATCTCAAGGTCGAGGACGCCAGCGGACGACCGCTCGGACGATCCTTCGGCATCAAGCTCTGGCCGACGCTGGTCTTCATGCGCGACGGCCTGGAGGTCGGGCGTGTGGTGCGGCCCGGCAGTGCGGCGGACATTCGCCGCGAGCTCGAACAGGCTGCCGCCGCGAAGCACTAATTAGGCCCCGGCCGGGAGCTTGTCCAGGAAGCCGGTGACGGCTTGCAGCTTGCCCGCTTCGAGCAGCACGAAGTCCGTGCCCTCAATGAGATCCTCCGCGCCGCTCGGGCCGAGCGTCCATGAGAAGCGCAGCTGGTCGCCGTGTCCGTCCACGCGGCCCTTGAGCGCGAAGCGGAACCCCGGGTAGCGCTGATGCACGCCGCCGACGAGTGCGTTGATCTGCGTGCGCCCGCTGGCCTGCGCAATCGGATCGACGTAGCGCGCGTCGTCGGTCCAATGCGTTTCGAGCAGTTTCAGCCGACGGTCCTCGTCGGTCTCGTTCCAGACGGCGATGTATTGCTCGGCGACCTGCTTGGCATCGGGGATGGCGGTGTTCATGGCGAGTCCTTTCGGTGTTCAACACCCGCAACAGCGCGGGGTGAAGGAATGGTCGCCGCGGGAGCGCCGCCGGTCGATGACGCGGGAGGTTATGCGGGCACGCCTGCCGGGCGCACGATGCGACGTCCGCCGGAAGCCGGCGCGAGGTAGCGATCGACCGAGAGGCCGTCGGTGCGGATGTCCGGACGCCGGCCCATCACCTGGTCGGCGACCACCTTGCCGGAACCGCAGGCCATGGTCCAGCCCAGCGTGCCGTGGCCGGTGTTGAGGAACAGGTTGGCATACGGCGTCGCGCCGATGATCGGCGTGCTGTCGGGCGTCATCGGACGCAGGCCGGTCCAGAAGGTGGCGCGCGGCAGGTCGCCGCCCGGGAAGAGATCGGTCACGACCCGCTCCAGCGTCTCGCGGCGATGCGGATTGAGCCGCAGGTCGAAGCCGCCGAGTTCGGCCATGCCACCGACGCGGATGCGGTCGTCGAAGCGCGTCACCGCGACCTTGTAGGTTTCGTCGAGCACGGTGGATTGCGGCGCCAGCGCAGGATCGACCAGCGGCACCGTCAGCGAGTAGCCCTTGACCGGATACACCGGAATGTCGAGCCCCAGCGGCGCGATGAACTCGCGCGAGTAGCTGCCGAAGGCGAGCACGAAGCGGTCGGCGGTGAGCACCTGTCCGTCCGAAAGACGCACGCCGGTGATTCGGCCGCCTTGGGTGACGAGCCCATCGACCGATTGATCGAAGCGGAAGTCCACGCCCAGGCCCCGCGCCACATCGGCCAGACCCTTCGTGAAGAGATTGCAGTCGCCGGTCTCGTCGTTCGGCAACCGCAGGCCGCCGGCCAGGAGATCACCGGTGCGCGCGAGTGCCGGTTCGACCGAAGCAAGCTGTTCGCGACCGAGCAATTCATAAGGCACGCCGCACTCTTCGAGCACCGCCACATCCCGCTGCACCGCATCGAGCTGCGCCTGCGTGCGAAAGAGCTGCAGCGTGCCCTGGGTGCGGTGCTCGTAGCGCACGCCGGTTTCGGCACGCAGTGCACGCAGGCAGTCGCGGCTGTATTCGGCCACGCGCATCATCCGTTCCTTGTTGACCGCGTAGCGATCGGGCGAGCAGTTCTTGAGCATCGCCGCCATCCAGCGCAGCTGGAACAGCGTGCCGTCAGGACGGATCGACAACGGCGCGTGCTTCTGGAACATCCACTTGAGCGCCTTCAATGGAATGCCCGGCGCGGCCCATGGCGTGGAATAGCCGGGCGACACCTGCCCGGCATTGGCGAAGCTGGTTTCCTGCGCGGGCCCGCTCTGGCGGTCGAGCACGGTCACCTCGGCACCGGCCTTGGCGAGGTAGTACGCGGTCGTGACACCGATGACGCCGCCACCCAGAACAATCACTTTCATCGCAAAACCCATTCAGTGCAGGAAATGCGTCAAGCGTATTCTCAAGATCGCCGTAAACTTCGCTGAAATCAGAACGATCGACAGTTGTTTTTGCTGATTTTTTGCCGCTTTCAGGCCTCAAGGAGTGAAATGACCGACCTCGACCGGACAGACCGGAAAATCCTCGACATCCTCCAGCGCCAGGGGCGCATTTCGATGACCGATCTGGCCGAGCAGATCGGCCTGTCGACCTCTCCCTGCTCCGAGCGCGTGCGCCGCATGGAGCGCGAAGGCGTCATCACCGGCTACTACGCGCGCGTCGATCCGCAGGCCCTCGGCAAGACGCTGCTGGTGTTCGTCGAGGTCACGCTCTCGTCCAAGTCGGGCGATGTGTTCGACAAGGTGCGCAAGGAGCTGATGCACGTGCCCGAGGTCATGGAATGCCACCTCGTTTCAGGCGGCTTCGACTACCTCATCAAGGCCCGTCTGCGCGCGATGAGCGACTACCGCAACCTCCTCGGCGACCTGCTCAAGAAGCTGCCCGTCACGGCCGAGTCGCGCAGCTACGTGGTGATGGAAGAGGTGAAAGAAAGCCTTTACCTCCCCGTGGACCGATAGCTTCCAATCAATGCCAGAAACACCGCGGAACCGGCTCAGCCGGGCCGCCGGTGTTGCCCCCTGCAAGGGGGTGTCAGAGCCACACGAAGTGGGCGAGGCTGGGGGTCATTTGAAGTTTGGAAAAAACAGCTGCTCCCCGCCGATCTTGTACGAAGCGATGGTCGACTGCCCCGCCGGCGAAATCACCCAATCGACGAACTTCTGCGCGCCCGCGCTGTTGAGCTGCGGAAACCTCGCCGGGCCCACCACCATCACCCCGTACTGGTTGAACAGGCGCTTGTCGCCTTCCACCAGCACCGTGAGGTCAGCGCGGTTCTTGAAGCTCAACCAGGTGCCGCGGTCGGCCAGCACATAGGCGCCGGTCGACGCCGCGATGTTGAGCGCCGGCCCCATGCCGCAGCCGCATTCCTTGTAGCCCGTGCCCTTCCTCTCGCCCGGCACCGGCTGGCCGGCTTCGGCGAGATCGGTCTGCGTCCACAGGCGGCGCTCGGCGGCGTCGGTGCCGCTCTTGTCGCCGCGCGAGACGAAGGGCGCGTTGGCGGCGGCGATCTTCCTGAGCGCTGCGACGATGTCGCTGCCCTTCGTTCCGGCCGGATCGTTCTTGGGGCCGATCAGGATGAAGTCGTTGTACATGACCGGGAAGCGCCTGGCCGCGAAGCCTTCGGCGACGAACTTCTCCTCGGCCGCCGTGTCGTGGACGAAGAGCACGTCGGCGTCGCCGCGCCTGGCCATGTCGATGGCCTGCCCGGTGCCGACCGCGACCACTTTCACGTCGATGCTGGTGGCCTGCTTGAACGCCGGCAGCAGATGGCCGAAGAGGCCGGACTGCTCGGTCGAGGTGGTCGAGGCCATGGTGATGGTCTCGGCATGCGCAGCCACCGACAGAACGATCGCGCCCGAGCCGATCAACGCATGCAGACCGACGCGGCCAAGCCGGGGAATCCCGCAGAACCGGCTTGGCCGGGCCGCCGGGATTGCCCCCGGAGAGGGGGAGCGCCGAAGGCGCATGGGGGTGAGCGTCATACCAATTCTCCTTTGACGAACAGACGCGCTTCGCGGGGCAAGGGCCCGTTGAAGAAATCGTGGACCGGCAGGTCGGCGAGCAGCCGGCCGTGCTCGAGATAGATCACGCGGCTGGCGAGCCGCTTGACCTGCCCCAGGTTGTGGCTGGCGAACACCAGCGTGCGTCCTTGCGCCGCATCGGCGATGAGCGCCTCGACGTCGCGCTTGGCGGTCGGGTCGAGGCTGGCTGTCGGTTCGTCGAGCAGCAGCACGTCCGGCTGCAGCACCCATGCACGCGCCAGCGCCATCCGCTGCTGCTGGCCACCCGAGAGCGTGCGGGCATTGCGGTCTGCCAGGTCGGCGAGGCCCACGCGCGCGAGCGCCACCGTCGCCTCGCGCTGCGCGTTGGCCCACGGCGCGCCACGCAGCCACAACGCGAGCGCGACGTTGTTGCGCACGCTGGCGCGCAGCATGTGCGGCCGCTGGAACAGCATCGCCTGCCGGCGGCGCGAGACACGGCTGACGAATGCGCCCCGCGAATGCGGCACCAGCCCGTGCAGCACGCGCAGCAAGGTGCTCTTGCCGCTGCCGTTCGCGCCGATGAGCGCGACACGCTCGCCCGCATCGATCGACAGCGTCGTGCCAGACAGCGCCTGCACCCGACCGAAATGCACGTCGATGTCGTGCAGGCTGAAAAGCGGCTCGGAGCTCGCGAACCGGCTCACGACGTCACCTCCAGATGGCGGGTGACCGCAGGATCGGCCGCCCCGCCGTCGACGCGCTCGCGCCAGCTCCGAAGCGCCGCGATGACGAGGTTGAGCACCAGCACCACGCCCAGGAGCACGAAGCCGAGCGCGAGCGCCAGCGGCAGGTCCCCCTTGCTGGTTTCGAGCGCGATGGCGGTGGTCATCACGCGCGTGAAGCCGTCGATGTTGCCGCCAACGATCATCACCGCGCCGACTTCCGACACCGCGCGGCCGAAGGCGGCGATCACGACCGTGACCAACGCATAGCGCTCGTCCGCGACGAGCAGCAGCGCACGCGCGAACGGGCCGGCGCCGAGCGAACGCAACTGCTCGCCGTGTGCGCGATCGGCATCCTCGATGGTCTGCCGCGTCAGCGCGGTGACGACGGGCAGCACGAGGATGGTCTGCGCCAGCACCATCGCCTTGAAGCTGAACAGCCAGCCCAGGAACCCCAGGGGCCCCGAGCGCGAAAGCAGGAGGTAGATCACCAGCCCGACCACCACTGAAGGCAGTGCGAGCAGCGTGTTGAGCACGGTGAGCAGCAGCGCGCGTCCCGCGAATCGCGTGACCGCGATCCATGCGCCCAGCACGAGGCCAAGGCCGCAGGCGAGCACGCACGCCGACGCGCTGACCGCGAGTGACCGGCCGACGATCGCCAGCAATACCGGATCGCCCGAAACGAGGAGTTCGCCTGCGGCGACGATGCTGTCTGTGAAAGTGTTCATTCGTGGGTGAAAGCAAAACGCGGGGCAGTGTGTAGCAATTTGCGACCGCGACTTATGCAATCAATTTCATAAGTCAGGGATTGCATTTGCATAATCCTCCGGGCTCCGAGATGCCGCCTTCCCCCTCCCGCCGCCTTCCGTGCACCAGATCGAACTCTCCTATGCCATCGCGCCCCGCCGAAGCGGTCGCGCGCTGATCCGCAACCCGCTCATGGAACTGCTGCACGCGGTGCGGGAGCACGGCTCCATCTCGGCGGCGGCGCGATCACTGGGCTTTTCATACCGCCATGTGTGGGGCGAGCTGCGGCGCTGGGAAGACCTGCTCGGTCATGCGCTGGTCACCGGCGAGCAGGGTCGCTCGGCGCAGCTCTCGGAGTTCGGCGACAAGCTCCTGTGGGCCGAGCGACAGGCCCAGGCGCGGCTTGCGCCGCAGATCGAAGCGCTGCACGCCGATCTCGAACGCGCCTTCGCGCTCGCCTTCGACGACAGCACGCACGTGCTGAGCCTGCACGCAAGCCACGACGATGCATTGGTCCTTCTTCGCGGCCACGCGGCGGCCACGGCGCGCCTGCAGCTCGACATCCGCTTCACCGGCAGCGTCGACGCGATCAGCGCGCTGAACCAGGGTCGCTGCGTGATGGCGGGCTTCCACACGCTGGAACATTCGCCGAACGGATCGCTCGCGCAGCGCACCTACAAGCCGCTGCTCAAGCCAGGCCTGCACAAGCTGGTCGGCTTTGCGCGGCGCACACAGGGGCTGATCGTCGCGGCCGGCAATCCACTGGGACTTCGGAACCTGCAGGACGTGGCCGGACGCGGCGTGCGATACGTCAACCGCCCGCTGGGCACCGGCACGCGCGTTCTGTTCGATGAACTGCTCGAACGCGAAAGGCTCGATGCCGGCGCCATCACGGGCTACGCGCACAACGAGCCTTCGCACACCGCGGTCGCGCACGCGATCGCGTCAGGCCAGGTCGATGCGGGCCTCGGCATCGACTCGGCCGCGCGTGCGATGGGCCTGGGCTTCGTCCCGCTGGTGCACGAGCGCTATCACCTCGCCTGCCTCAAGACCGCGCTGGATCAGCCGGCGATCCAGGCCCTGCTGACGCTGCTGCGCGGCAAGGCCTGGCAGCATCAGCTGGGCACCCTGCCGGGCTACGAGAACGCGGACAGCGGCAACGTGCAGTCGCTGAGCCGGCTCCTGCCGTGGTGGAACTTCAAGCCGAAGAAGTCGGGCTGAGACCGGAGCCGGCAGCGCTCAAAGCGTGCAGGTCCTGAAGCCGAAGAAACCGTCGTCGCGATCGGGCATCGCAAAGCCCCGGCGCTTGGGTGAACGCAACCGCGCACGGGTCGCGAACGACGCGCCGCGCAGCACACGCGCACGCCCGAAGGCCGGTTGCGGATCGAAGGCAGTTCCGTCGCTCCACGGATCGACGCGGAAGCCCGTCCACGGCCGCAGCGTGCCCGCCGTCCATTCGTGCACATCCGCCCAACGGAAGCCGCGGTTCATCGCGGTGTGCGCCGCGATCTCCCATTCGACCTCCGTCGCCAGCCGGCGGCCGGCCCAGCGTGCCCAGGCATCGGCCTCCCACCAGCTCACATGCACCACGCTCTGGTTGTCCGCGGCGCGCACCGTCCGGCCGAAGCGCTGCTGGAGCACCGAGCCGCCGCCTTCGCGCGTCGATCCGATCTGCTCGACGTGGCGCGGACCGCGCCGTCCTTCGATCTGGGCGGCGAGCCACGCCTGCCCTTCAGGGCGCCACAGCTCGGGTCGGTCGTAGCCGCCGTCGTCGACGAACTCGACGAACTGGCTCCAGGTGACCGGCTGCGAATCGATTTCGAACTCGGGCACGTCGACGTGCTCCGCGCCGCATTCCTGCGCGAATGCAAAACCCGGCCCGGCCATGCCAAGCTCCCACGCCGTCGCCGGCATCAGCAGCGGCTGGCGGCTGACCGCTGCCGGCGGCAGTTCGATGCCCACCCGCAGGCCGAGCGTCTGCGCCATCACGACGAGCTGCTCGCCGCACATGTCTTCGTGAAACAGCGCCAAACGGTAGAAATAGAGCCCCGAATCCGTCTCCGCGGCGTGCTCGAGCAGTTCCAGCGTGATTTCCAGCGTTTCGAGAAGGTAGGCCTTGGTCTGCGCGAGATCGGGCATGTCCGGCGACCACCGGTCGGCCAGCGGAACCTGCGAGGGGTTCCACCACGCATCCGCGTTCGGCTCGATGGCCGCGAGCCGCGTGGGGCGCACCGGGCACTCGGCGCCGAATGCGCGCTGGGTATTGCGCGCGATCCACCATTCGGCGAACCAGCCGATCTGCCCGGCGAGCCAGACGGGCGGATCGACACCTTCGGCGCGCGGCATCGCGAGCGTCGCGGAGCCGAGCGCCTGCTCGTACAGCGACAGCAGATGCAGCGTGTGGTTGCGCGCATCGATCAGCGCCAGGGACAACAAGTCGCGGCCCGCGCGGCGCATGTCCGGCGAATCGATCGCCTGCGGCGCGCCGGATGTGCTGAAAGGCGTCGAGGACGGCGGGCTTGAGGGCATCTGGAATTATGACGATCCGCGCACCGTCGGCGTCAACCTCGGCATTGCCAGGGGAGAGCACACGGGCAGCTTCGTCACCCCACTTATAAAATACGCGCCCTCTCCTCTCCCTGACCAGAAAGAACTCTCCATCATGAGACGCTTCCCTCTCAAGAACTCGCTGCTCGCCGTCGCGGCGTTCGCGGCGTTCACCGCATTCGGTCCCGCCGCACAGGCGGCCGACCTGAAGATCGGCGTGGCCGAGGCCCTGTCGGGCGGCGCCGCCCAGTACGGCACCGCCATCCGCAATGGCTTCGAACTGGCCGTTGCCGAGATCAATGCCGCAGGGGGCATCAACGGCAACAAGATCGAACTGGTCATTGCCGACGAGCAGGGCAAGAAGGAAGAGGCGATCAACGTCTTCAAGAAGCTGATCTTCCAGGACAAGGTGCTGATGGTCTTCGGCCCGACGCTGTCCAACTCCGCGCAGGCCGCCGACCCGATCGCGCAGGCCGCCAAGACGGTGGCCTTCGGCACGTCGAACACCGCCGACGGCATCACCTCGATCGGCGACCACATCTTCCGCAACTCGGTGACCGAAGCCGACGTGCTGCCCGAGACGATCAAGACCGCGGTCAAGAACGCCGGCATCAAGAAGGTGGCGGTGCTCTACGGCAACGACGACGTCTTCACCAAGAGCGGCTACGACAACTTCAAGAAGGCGCTCGACGACCTGAAGATCCCGGTGACGACCACCGAGACCTTCGCCAAGGGCGACGTGGACTTCAAGGCCCAGCTCACCAAGATCAAGGCCAGCGGCGCGGATGCGATCGTGCTGTCGGCGCTGCTCGCCGAAGGCGCGCCGATCATGGTGCAGGCCCGCCAGCTCGGCCTGAACGTGCCGATCATCGGCGGCAACGGCATGAACTCGGTCAAGATCTTCGAACTCGCCAAGGGCCAGTCGGACAACCTCTACGTGGGCAGCCCGTGGTCGTCCAGCAACGCGACGCCCGAGAACACCAAGTTCATCAAGGCCTACACCGAGAAGTTCAAGATGGCGCCCGACCAGTTCGCGGCGCAGGCCTATGACGCGATGTACATCGCGGCCCAGGCGCTCAAGAACGTCAAGGTGAGCGGGGACCTCGCGGCCGACCGCGCCGCGGTGCGCGAGGCGCTGCCGTCGGTGAAGCACACCGGCGCCACCGGCGCGTTCCAGTTCCGCCGCGCCAACGACAAGAGCGGCAAGCCCGCCGGCTACGACGCCCAGCAATTGCCCATCGTCAGCGTGACGAAGGGCTCCGAGTTCGTCATCACGAAGTAAAGCTCGCCCCCAGGCTGCGCGCACTTCGTGTCGCTGCGCCAACCCCCTACCGGGGGCAACACCAGCGGACCGGCAAAGCCGGTTCCGCGGTGTTTCACGAACAGCGGGAGCCGGCCTTGCCGGTCCCGCTTTGTGTTTTTTGAATGGAATCAGCATGCTTGAACAGCAACTGGTCAACGCGCTCTCCCTCGGGTGCGTCTATGCCCTCTTCGCGCTGGGCTTCACATTGATCTTCGGTGTGCTCGGCGTCATCAATCTTTCGCACGGCGCGGTCTTCATGGTGGGCGCTTATGCGGCCGTGCAGGTCATGGCGCGTTTCGATCTGCCGCTGTGGATCGGACTGCTGTTCGCGTTTGCCTTCTGCGGCCTGCTGGGGCTGCTGATCGATTTCCTGGTGCTCAAGCCGCTGCGCGCGCGCAATGCACCACACCTGATTCCGATGATCGCGACCATTGGCGTGGCCATCATCCTGAACAACGGCGTGCAGGGCCTGTTCGGCGCGCAGAACGTGCGCTTCCCGGCGGGCTCGGTGTCGAGCGATTCGCTGAATCTCGCGGGCATTCATCTCACGGCGCTGGAGCTGGGCATCATCCTGCTGTCGTTCGTGCTGATGGCGGTGCTCATGCTGGCGCTCAAGCGCACGCAACTCGGCCGTGCGCTGCGCGCCATTGCTGAATCGCCGAAGGCGGCCTACCTGCTCGGCATCAATGTCGAGGGCCTCTTCTACCTGACCTCGTTCGCCGCCGCCGCGCTGGGCGGGCTCGCGGGCGTGCTGATCGGGCTCTATTCCAACGCGGTGTTTCCGCTCATGGGCCAGCCGATGCTGCACAAGGGCATCGCGGTGATCATCCTCGGCGGCATGGGCGACATCCGTGGCGCGATGCTGGGCGGCCTGTTCCTCGGCTTCGCGGAAGTGCTGTCGGTGGCCTACATCGGCTCGACCATGCGCGACGCGGTGGCGTTCGGCCTGCTGTTCCTCGTGCTGCTGGTGCGGCCCAAGGGACTCTTCGGCACGGTGCAGGAGCGAAAGGTATGACCGCCGTGCTCGAGAATTTCTGGTCGGTCTACAGCAACCTGGTGCTCACGCTGGGCACCAATGCGCTGCTGGCGCTGTCGATCTGGCTCACGCTGTCGTGCGGCATGCTCGCCATGGCGAATGCCGCCTTCATGGGCATCGGCGCGTACACCTCGGCGATCCTGTCGATGAATTACGGCGCCCCCTTCCCGGTCGCGATCGCGGCGGGCATGGCGGCGCCGGCCCTGACGGCTTTCGTGATCGGCAAGCCGACGCTGCGGCTGTCGGGCGTGTACCTCGCGATGGCGACGCTCGCTTTCGGCGAGGTGGTGCGCATCGTGGTGCTCAATGCCGAGTCGCTCACGGGCGGCGCGCTGGGGCTCAACGGCATTCCGCAGGCCACGCAGTGGTGGCACGTGCTGCTCGCCGTGGTGCTGGTGCTGCTCGCGCTGTGGCGGATGCGCCGCTCCAAGGTCGGCCGCGCCTTCGAGGCGATCAAGGAAGACGAAACCGCCGCCGGCCTGATGGGCATCGACGTCGGCGGCCACAAGATGCTGGCCTTCGTGCTCGGCGCCGCGATCGCGGGGCTGGCGGGCGTGCTCAATGCGCATCTGACCTTCTTCATCGGGCCGAACGAATACGGCTTCGACCGCGGCGTGGACATCCTCACGATGACCGTCCTCGGCGGCATCAACGGGCTGACCGGACCGGTGCTCGGCGGCGTGATCCTCACGGTGCTGCCCGAGGCGCTGCGCGCGTTCGGCGATTTCCGGCTGGTGGTCAATGGCGTGATCCTGGTGCTGATCGTGCTGTTCCTGCCGAAGGGCATCTGGGACCCGTCACGTTTCCGCCAATGGTTCGGACGCAAGGGAGCGACGGCATGAGCGCCACACCGCTTCTTCAGCTCGACGGCGTCTCGCGCCACTTCGGCGGCCTCAAGGTGCTGCAGGAGGTCAACCTCGAAGTGCCGCAGGGCGGCGTCTTCGGCCTCATCGGCCCCAACGGCGCAGGCAAGACCACGGTCTTCAACCTGACGACGGGCCTGCTGCCGACCACCGGCGGCTCGATCCGCTTCGAGGGCCGCGACCTCGCGGGCCTCAAGCCCCACCAGATCACGCGCGCAGGCATCGCGCGCACGTTCCAGAACATCCGCATCTTCAAGGAGATGTCGCTGCTCGAGAACGTGATGGTCGGCATGCACGCCAAGCTGCGCTATGGCGCATTCGGACTCCTGGCGGGCACGGGGCTCTTCCGCGCCGAGGAGAAGCGGGCGCGCGATCGCGCACGCGAGCTGCTCTCGTGGGTCCGGCTCGATCACAAGGGCGACGACGCGGCCGACAACCTCTCGTACGGCGACCAGCGCAAGCTCGAACTCGCGCGCGCCCTCGCCACCGACCCGAAGCTGCTGCTGCTCGACGAACCGGTGGCGGGCATGAACAGCACCGAAAAGACCGAACTGATGCACGAGATCCGCAACATCGCGGGCCGCGGCTACACCATCTTCATGATCGAACACGACATGCGCTTCGTGATGGGCTTGTGCGAGCACATCGCGGTGCTGAACTTTGGCCGCATCATCGCGCGCGGCAATCCCGACCAGATCCGAAACGATCCCCAGGTGATCGAGGCCTACCTCGGCCGCGAGGAAGACGAAGCGACGATCGAGGGGGTGACGCCATGAGCGCCGCGCCTCTGCTGAAAGTCGAAGGGCTGCGGGTCGCCTACGGCCACATCGAGGCGGTCAAGGGCATCGATTTCGAACTGCACGAAGGCCGCATCACCACGCTGGTGGGCGCCAACGGCGCGGGCAAGTCGACCACGCTGCTTGCGCTGTCGGGCCTCGTGGCCAAGGCGGCGGGACGGGTGGTGCTCGACGGGCAGGATCTCACCGCGCTGTCGCCGCACCGCATCGTCGCCTCGGGCATGGTGCAGGTCGCCGAAGGCCGTGCCACGCTGACGACGCTGACGGTGCGCGAGAACCTCGAACTCGGCGCCTACACGCGCCGCGACGGACGCGCCCAGCGCGCGGATGACCTCGAGCGCATCTATGCGCTGTTCCCGCGGCTGAAGGAGCGGGCCGACGGGCTCGCCGGCAATCTCTCGGGCGGCGAGCAGCAGATGCTGGCGATCGGCCGTGCGCTGATGGCAAGGCCGCGCGTGCTGCTGCTGGACGAACCGTCGATGGGCCTCGCGCCGATCATCGTGCAGGACATCTTCCGCACGCTGCGCGAGATCAACAAGGCGGGCCTCACGATCTTCCTGGTCGAGCAGAACGTGCGGCAGGCGCTCAAGATCGCCGACAGCGCGTATGTGATCGAGACAGGAAAGATCGTGTTGTCCGGCAGCGGACACGAACTGCTCGGAAACCCGAAGGTGCAGGACGCGTACCTCGGCGGCTGAGGCGCGCCACGCCGCTTCGGACGCAGCTGTATAGGGGGAAGTCCTCAAGGCGAGGGCGTGGGCACCCCCCGGAAATTTCGCAACAGAGCGTTACCATCGATGGCTTTCGCGCCCGCGCCGGCGCGACGCCAGAGAGACCCGCGTCCGGAGACAAAGTTGTCAGCCTTCCTCAAATTCACACTCGCCGTGGACTGGGTCAGCGCCCAGCTCGGCAAGGTGGCCGCCTGGGCCGTGCTCGCCGCTTCGGTCATCTCGGCCGGCAACGCGACCATTCGCTACGGCCTCGATGTCAGCAACAACGCCTGGCTCGAGATCCAGTGGTACCTCTTCGCCGCGACCGTGATGCTCGGCGCGCCGATCGTCTTGAAGCTCAACGAGCACGTGCGCGTCGACATCCTCTACGGCCGGCTCAAGCGCAACGGCCCGGTCTACGTCGATCTCTTCGGGCTGCTTTTCTTCCTGCTGCCGGTGATGGGGCTCCTGTTCTGGCTGACCTTCCCCTTCTTCCTCAACATGCTGCGCACCGGCGAGATGTCCGGAAACATCGGTGGCCTGATCCGCTGGCCCGCCGCGCTGATGATGCCGCTGGGGTTCGGCGCGGTGTTCCTGCAGGGCGTGGCGGAAATCATCAAGCGCATTGCGTATCTGCGCGGCCTGCTCGAAATGGACACGCACTACGAGAAGCCGGTGCAATGAGCACCAGACACCAGAGCCACCAGCGCCTCGCCCGCCTCTCGCGCATCGCAGGATAAGAAAAATGCAAATGGAAAACTTTGCCCCGATCATGTTCGCGGGGCTGGTCGTCATCATGCTGATCGGGTTCCCGGTCGCGTTCTCGCTGGCCGCACTCGGTCTCTTCAGCGGCTTCTACGCCATCGAGATGGGCTGGTTCCCGGCCGGCTTCATGGCCAACCTGCCGCTGAACGTCTTCGGCATCCTGTCGAACGAAACGCTGCTCGCCATCCCGTTCTTCACGCTGATGGGCGCGGTGCTCGAGAAATGCGGGCTCGCCGAGGACATGCTCGACTCGATGGGCCAGCTCTTCGGCCCGGTGCGCGGTGGCCTCGGGTACTCGGTGATCATCGTGGGCTTCATCCTCGGCGCGATCACCGGCACCGTGGCCGGCCAGGTGATCGCGATGGCGATGATCTCGCTGCCGATCATGATGCGCTACGGCTACAACATGCGCTATTCGACCGGCGTGCTGGCGGCCTCGGGCACCATCACGCAGCTCGTGCCGCCGTCGCTGGTGCTGATCGTGATGGCCGACCAGCTCGGCACCGACGTCGGCCAGATGTACAAGGGCGCGTGGGGTCCGTCGATCCTGCAGGTGCTGATCTTCGCGATCTACACCTTCCTCGTGGGCCGCATCCGTCCCGACTATGTGCCGGGCGTGCCCGCATCGGCGCGCACGCTGTCGGGCTGGGCGCTGTGGGGCAAGTGCCTGCGCGGCATCATCCCCTCGGCCATCCTGATCTTCGCGGTGCTCGGGTCGATGGGCGGCCTGCCCTTCATGGACCACGCGATCGCCACGCCGACCGAGGCCGGCGCGATGGGCGCGGTCGGTTCGCTGATCCTCGCCGCGATCCATCGCCGCCTGAACTGGCAGATGCTCAAGGAAGCCATGGACGGCACCATGCGCCTCACGGCCATGGTGGTCTTCATCCTGATCGGCTCGCGCATGTTCTCGCTGGTGTTCCAGGGCGTCGACGGCGCGAAGTGGATCGAGCACATGCTCTCGGGCCTGCCGGGCGGCCAGATCGGCTTCCTGATCGCGGTCAACATCTTCGTGTTCTTCCTGGCGTTCTTCCTCGACTTCTTCGAGATCGCCTTCATCATCCTGCCGATGCTCGGCCCGGTCGCGGCCAAGCTGGGCATCGACATGGTCTGGTTCGGCGTGCTGCTGTGCGTGAACATGCAGACCTCGTTCATGCACCCGCCCTTCGGCTTTGCGCTGTTCTACCTGCGCGGCATCGCCGACACGCTCTTCAAGAACGGCGCGCTGCCGCGCAAGATCGAGTCGCGCGACATCTACCTCGGCGCGGTGCCGTGGGTGGGGCTGCAGCTGCTGCTGGTCGGCATCGTGATCTTCTTCCCGCAGACCGTCACCGTGTTCCTCGACAAGCAGGTGGTGGTCGACGTGGACAAGGTCCAGCTGGAGATGCCTGCAGAGCAGAACGAACCCGACACCGGCGTGAACATGGAGGACCCGTTCAACCAGAAGTCCGATCCCGAAGCGCCTGCAACGCCGGACGCCCCGGCACCGGGCAGCGACACCAAGCAGTGAACGACAACGGGGCCGAGGCCCCTCCTGCCCCGGACGACACGCCGGTCTCGCTCGAGAGCCCGGCCTATCCGCGCTTCGTGCGGATCCTCGCGGTCGTCTTCGTGGTCGACCTGATCGCCTTCGGGCTCTGGAGCATCCCTTCGCTCAGCGACGAATCGTGGACCGCCGGCAGCATCGCACTGTTCGTCCTCGCCGCGTTGTGCATTGCCTGGATGGGCTACTGGATCGTGAACAGCCGCACCCGCCTCGAAGGTGACGAGCTCACGCAGACCTGGCTCTGGACCAAGCGCGTACGCGCCTCCGAAGTCGCACAGCTCAAGCTCGTGCACTGGCCATGGCTCCAGAGCGTGATCGCGCCGCGCCTTCTCGTGCGCCGGCGCAATGGCGCAGTGGGGTGGTTCCATTCGGCGGATGCGCGCCTGTTGACGGAGTTCGCGCAACGCGTTGCTGCGCGCAACTTCAGGGACTGATCGCTCAGGAACCTCAACGAAAAAGGCCCTGCCGTTGCCGGCAGGGCCTTTTTGATCTGGTGCAGTTTTCGGCCGGACCGGTTACAGCTTCTGCGCTTGCATGAAGCGGTCGAAGGTGCCTTCCGTGAAGCGGAACCAGGCATTCTGGTCGGCCAGGAACTTGGCGTAGTCGCCGTACACCTTCTTCCACTCGGGGTTGGTGTTGTTCAGGTCGTTGTAGATCTGCTGGGCCGACTTGAAGGCCGCGTCCATCACGTCCTTCGAGAAGGGGCGCAGCTTGGTGCCGGAGCCCACGAGCTGCTTCAGCGCGACGGGGTTGCGCGCGTCGTACTTCGCGGTCATGCCGACGTTGGCTTGCGCGGCGGCGGCCGACACGATCGCCTTGTATTCGGCCGACAGGCCTTCCCACGCCTTGGTGTTGATGTAGAAGTCCAGTTGCGGACCACCTTCCCACCAGCCGGGGTAGTAGTAGTACTGCGCGACCTTGTTGAAGCCGAGCTTCTGGTCGTCATACGGGCCGACCCACTCCAGCGCATCGAGCGTGCCCTTTTCGAGGGCGGGGTACAGGTCCGCGCCGGGGATCGACTGCGGAATCACGCCGAAGGGTTCGAGCACGCGGCCGGCGAACGGGTTGGTGCGGAACTTCAGGCCCTTCAGGTCGGCGACCGATTTGATCTCCTTGCGGAACCAGCCGCCCATCTGCGCGCCGGTGTTGCCGCCCGGCAGGTTGTAGATGTTGTACTTGGCGTAGAAGTCGCGCATGAGCTTCAGGCCGTTGCCTTCGTACATCCATGCGTTCATCTGGCGGGTGTTCAGGCCGAAGGGCACTGCGCAGCCGAGACAGAAGGTCGGGTCCTTGCCGTAGAAGTAATACGGCGCGGTGTGCGCCATTTCGACCGATGCGTTCTGCACGCCGTCGACCACGCCGAAGGCCGGCATCAGTTCGCCACCGGCATGCACCGAGATCTGGAACTTGCCGCCCGTCATGTCGCTCACGCTCTTCGAGAAGGTCTCGGCCGTGCCATAGATGGTGTCGAGCGACTTAGGGAAGCTCGACGCGAGACGCCAGCGCACGGCAGCTTGCGCATGAACCGCAGGCGCGATGCCCGCGGCGAGAACGCCGGCGATGCCTGCGTTTTTGATGAGGGAACGACGATCCATTGATTTGTCTCCGGGGCTTGAAAAACGAGAACGCGGCTTGTGGCCGCGTCGCTGACCAGTCTGGTCAGACACCATTGTAAAAAATGCTTACACAACGCCAGGGCGGGTTTTCCCTGCGGAAACCACGCTGTCGAAGCGCTGCGCGATGGAGCGCTCGATCCCTTCCGCATCGAGGCCGATGCCCGAGAGCAGCTTCGCGGGGTCGCCGTGTTCGATGAAGCGGTCGGGCAGTCCGAGTTGCAGCACCGGCTTCTGCAGGCCTGCTGCCTGCAGGGCTTCGAGGACCGCACTGCCGGCGCCGCCCATGATCGCGCCCTCTTCCACCGTCACGAGCGCCTCGTGCGAGCCGGCGACCTTGAGCAGCAGTTCGACGTCGAGCGGCTTCGCCCAGCGCATGTTGACCACGGTGGCGTCGAGCGACTCCGCTGCCTTCAAGGCCGGGTAGAGCAAGGTGCCGAAGGCGAGGATCGCGATCTTGCGGCCTTCGCGGCGGATCTCCCCCTTGCCGAAGGGCAGGCCGTCGAGCGACTGCGGCGGCGTGACGCCCGCGCCCGAGCCGCGCGGATAGCGCACCGCCACCGGATGGCTCTGCTCGTAGGCGGTGGTGAGCAACTGGCGGCACTCGGCTTCATCGGCCGGACAGGCCACGCTCATGTTGGGAATGCAGCGCAGGAACGAGATGTCGTAGGCGCCCGCATGCGTCGCTCCGTCGGCACCCACCAGCCCCGCGCGATCGAGCGCGAACACGACCGGCAGGTTCTGGATCGCGACGTCATGAATGAGCTGGTCGTACCCGCGCTGCAGGAAGGTCGAATAGATCGCGACCACCGGCTTGAGGCCTTCGCAGGCAAGGCCCGCCGCGAAGGTCACCGAATGCTGCTCGGCGATGCCGACGTCGTAGTAGCGCTCAGGGAAGCGCTTCTCGAATTCGACGAGGCCCGAGCCTTCGCGCATCGCCGGCGTGATGCCGACGAGTCGGCCGTCCTTCGCGGCCATGTCGCACAGCCAGGTGCCGAAGACTTGCGTGAAGGTCTGCTTGGGCGCGGTCGCGGGCTTGACGAGGCCAACCGCCGGATCGAACTTCGAAGGCCCGTGATAGGCGACCGGATCGGCTTCCGCGAGCTTGTAGCCCTGGCCCTTCTTCGTGACCACGTGCAGGAACTGCGGGCCGCGAAGATGCTTGAGGTTCTCGAGCGTGGGCACGAGCGAGTCGATGTCGTGCCCGTCGATCGGACCGACGTAGTTGAAGCCGAACTGCTCGAACAGCGTGGCCGGCACCACCATGCCCTTGGCGTGCTGCTCCAGACGCTTCGCCAGCTCGAAGAGCGGCGGCGCGGCGCGCAGCACGCTCTTGCCGACGTTCTTCGCAGCAGCGTAGAAGTTGCCGCTCATGAGTTGCGCGAGGTAGCGGTTGAGCGCCCCCACCGGCGGGCTGATCGACATGTCGTTGTCGTTCAGGATCACCAGCAGCTTGCAGTCGTCGCACACGCCCGCGTTGTTCAACGCCTCGAAGGCCATGCCGGCCGTGAGCGCACCGTCGCCGATGATCGCGACCGAATGGCGGTCCTCGCCCTTCTGGCGCGCGGCAAGCGCCATGCCGAGCGCAGCCGAGATGCTGGTCGACGAGTGCGCGGTGCCGAAGGTGTCGTACTCGCTTTCGGTGCGCTGCGGAAAGCCGGAGATGCCGCCGAGCTGGCGCAACGTCGGCATGCGGTCGCGGCGACCGGTGAGGATCTTGTGCGGATAGGTCTGGTGGCCCACGTCCCACACCAGGCGATCGTGCGGCGTGTTGAAGACGTGGTGCAGCGCGACCGTGAGTTCCACCGTGCCCAGGTTCGAGCTGAGATGGCCGCCGGTGCGCGAGACGTTGTCGAGCACGCAGGTGCGCACCTCGTCGGCGAGTTGCTTGAGTTGGGCGCGGTCCATTTGCCGCAGCTGGGAGGGGTCGTGGATGGTGGGGAGCAGCGGAGCCATGTGCAGTTCTTGTCGTTATCGATCGCGATCGACGACCATGTAGGCGAGCGCGCGCAGCGCGCCCGTGTCGGCCAGCGCGCTGCGATCCAGCGCTTCGAGAGCCTGGGCCAGCAACTGGCGCGCCTGTGCACGCGCGCCGTCGAGGCCGAGCAGTGAAACGTAGGTGGGTTTGTCGCTTGCAGCGTCCTTGCCCGCGGTCTTGCCGAGCGTTTCGGAATCGGCAATGACATCGAGGATGTCGTCGACCACCTGGAAGGCGAGCCCGACTGCGGCGCCGTAGTCGCGCAGCGCGGAGAGCGTTTGCGGCGCGAGCGCATGGCCGCAGGCCGCGCCCATCTCGACGCTGCCCTGCAGCAGCGCGCCGGTCTTGAGGCGATGCATGTTGCGCAGTTCGGCTTCGGTCAGCGCAACACCGACGCTGGCCAGGTCGATCGCCTGGCCGCCCGCCATGCCCTGGCTGCCCGCGGCGCGCGCCAGCAGGCGGCACAGGGTCGCCTGCACCGCCGGCGAAATGCTGCTGCCATCCGGCGTGAGCAGCTCGAACGCAAGCGCTTGCAAGGCATCGCCGGCCAGCAGCGCATCGGCTTCACCGAACTTGACGTGCACCGTGGGCTTGCCGCGGCGAAGCACGTCGTTGTCCATGCACGGCAGGTCGTCGTGCACCAGCGAATAGGCGTGAATCAGTTCGACCGCGCACGCGGCGCGCAACGCCGCTTCGGCATGGCCGCCGACCGCCTCGCTGGCGGCCAGGACGAGCAGCGGTCGCAAACGCTTGCCGCCATCGAGCACGGCATAGCGCATCGCGTCGCCCAGGAGCACCGGCGCATCCACGCCGACCCATTCGGACAATGCGGATTCGACGCGCGCCAGCAGAGGCTCGCTCCACGCGGACAGTCGGGCGGCATCCCACCGCGAGGTTTCGCAGGCCGTCGTCATTCGGCCGTCCAGACCTTGAGGCTGCCCGCGTCGAGCAGCTTGATCTGGTCTTCGACCGCCTGCAGCTTGTCGCGGCAGAACGCCAGAAGCGCCGCGCCGCGCTGGTAGCTGCCCAGAAGCTGATCGAGCGGCAACTGCCCTGATTCGAGTTCGTTCACGAGTTGTTCGAGCTCCTGCAAGCCGGCTTCATAGGTGGCCGGCAGCGTGCCGGTGTCGGGCACGGTGGACTCGGCCGGCTGGGGGGAAGAAGGCACCTTGGGCATGCGGCGATCGTGGGTGAAACCCTACATTTTAGGGCGGGGGACCCGATTGCATCCCGAAGGGTACAATCCGCGGTTCTCCGGGCCGGCAGATGCTGACCCATTTTCTTTTGGGGCCGCCGCGCGACGTCGCACGCTTTCAAGGCGGCCATCCGTTCTTCTTTCTCCCTGTGGGGAGCTTGGTCAGGTCACCCATGTCTGATTTAAGTCTTCAACTGCAGCAGGCTTCGAGCCAACTTCCGGTTTCCGCATATTTCGACGAGGCGCTCTATGCCCGCGAGATGCAAACACTCTTTGCCGCCGGCCCGCGCTATGTCGGCCATCGGCTGGCGGTCCCCGAGCCGGGCAGCTTCCATACGCTGCCGCAGGAGCACCAGGGTCGTGCACTGGTCCACACGCCCAAGGGCGTGGAGCTGATTTCCAACGTGTGCCGCCACCGGCAGGCGCTGATCCTCCAGGGCCGCGGCGAACTCGACCCGACCAGCGGCGGCAACATCATCTGCCCCTTGCACCGCTGGACCTATGCAGCCGCGGATCCGCGCACGACCGGCACGCTGATCGGCGCGCCCCACTTCGAGCAGGACCCCTGCCTCAATCTGCACAACTACCCGCTGACCGAATGGAACGGGCTGCTCTTCGAAAGGAGCGCCCACGCCGGCAGCCGTGACGTGGCCACCGACCTCGCGAACCTCGGCGCGCGCGCCGACCTCGATTTCGAGGGCTACGCACTCGATCGCGTCGAACTGCACGAGTGCAACTACAACTGGAAGACCTTCATCGAGGTCTACCTCGAGGACTACCACGTCGGCCCCTTCCATCCCGGCCTCGGCAGCTTCGTGACCTGCGACGACCTGCGCTGGGAATTCGGCAAGCACCATTCGGTTCAGACGGTCGGCGTGGCCAACCGGCTCGGCCGCGCCGGCAGCCCGGTGTACCAGCGCTGGCAGGAACAGCTGCTGAAGTACCGCGAAGGCAAGCCGCCGAAGTACGGCGCGATCTGGCTCACCTACTACCCGAACGTCATGGTGGAGTGGTATCCGCACGTGCTCACGGTGTCCACCCTGCATCCGATCGGGCCGCAGAAGACGCTCAACATGGTCGAGTTCTTCTACCCCGAGGAAATCGTCGCCTTCGAGCGCGAGTTCGTCGAGGCGCAACAGGCCGCCTACATGGAAACCTGCGTCGAGGACGACGAGATCGCCGAACGCATGGACGCCGGCCGCCGCGCGCTGATGCTGCGCGGCGACGACGAAAGCGGCCCCTACCAGAGCCCCATGGAAGACGGCATGCAGCAGTTCCACGAGTGGTACCGCCGGCAGATGTGACTCGCCCCCAGGCTCGCGCACTTCGTGTCGCTCTCCACCCCCTACCGGGGGCGCAGCCCGCGGCCCGGCCAAGCCGGTTCCGCGGCTGCCCCCGCACAGGCGGGCGCTTCGCGCCGCCCTGCATCTCGGCCGGCGCAGCCAGGCCCCTTCGTGAAACACCGCGGAACCAGCTCCGCCGGGCCGCTGGTGTTGCCCCCTGGAAGGGGGTGCAGAGCCACACGAAGTGGGCGAGGCTGGGGGTGAGCCACTGATGCAAGCACTGTGGATGGTGCTGGGGGCACTGATCTTCGCCACCATGGGCGTGTGCGTGAAGTTCGCGTCCGCCTGGTTTTCCTCTGCTGAACTGGTCTTCTATCGCGGCCTGATCGGCATCGTCTTCCTGTGGATCCTCGCGCGCCAGCGCGGTGTCACGCTGGCCACGCGCTATCCCGGCATGCACGCATGGCGCAGCCTGATCGGCGTGGTGTCGCTGGGTGCGTGGTTCTACGCGATCGCGCACATGCCGCTCGCGACCGCGATGACGCTCAACTACATGAGCAGCGTGTGGATCGCGGCTTTCCTCGTCGGCGGAGCGCTGCTGGCGTGGGTGCCGGTGCCGGGCCGCGATGGGCGCGCGCCGCGTCCGCCGTTGCAAGGTCCGCTCGTGCTCACCGTGCTGGTGGGCTTCGGCGGGGTGGTGCTGATGCTCAAGCCATCCGTCGAAGGCAGCCAGGGCTTCGCCGGCATGCTGGGCCTGCTGTCGGGACTGACGGCCGCCTTCGCCTACATGCAGGTGGTCGCGCTGTCGCGCATCGGCGAGCCGGAATCGCGCACGGTCTTCTACTTCGCCGTGGGCTCGGCTGTCGCTGGAGGACTCGGCACGCTGGTCGGCCCCTCGACGCCCTTCAGTGAATGGACCTGGGGCCACGCCGCGTGGCTGCTGCCGGTCGGCGTGCTGGCCGCGCTCGGCCAGCTTTGCATGACGCGCGCGTACGCCACCGCCAAGACCGAAAGCGGTACGCTCTTGGTCGCGAATCTCCAGTACTCGGGGATCGTGTTCGCCGCGATGTACAGCGTGCTGCTGTTCGGTGACCCCATCGACGCGACCGGCTGGCTCGGAATGGCGCTGATCGTGGCGAGCGGAATTGCGGCAACGGTGCTGCGGCAACGCTCGTTGCCGAAGGCGCCCGCCGAGGAACATTGAAGGACTTCACATGTACACCACCCTGATTTCCGTCGAGCAACTCCAGGCCCTGAAGGCCAGCGAGGCGCGGTTGATGGTGTTCGACTGCACCTTCGACCTGATGAAGCCCGATGCCGGCGCGCAGCTGTACCGCACCGCACACATCCCGGGCGCGGTGTATGCCAACCTCGATACCGCGCTCAGCGCGAAGCACGGCGTGGCCGGCGCGCATGGCGTCGTCGTCGCGAAGGAAGAAGGCCCGCCCGCATCCGGCGGCCGCCATCCCCTGCCCAGCCGCGAGAAGTTCGCCGCATGGCTCTCCAGCGTCGGCTTCGCCAACGACATGCAGGCGGTGGTCTACGACCGCAACGGCGCCAACTACTGCGGCCGCCTCTGGTGGATGCTCAAGTGGATGGGCCATGAGGCGGTGGCCGTGCTCGACGGCGGCCTGCAGGCCTGGCAGGCCGCAGGCGGCGCCGTCACGGACCGCGAGGAGCCCTCTCACTTCCAGTCGAACTTCGTCACCGGCGAGCCGCTGATGCGACTCGTCGACACGAGGACGGTGGCCGCACGACTCGCACAGGCTGACCAGACGCTGATCGACGCACGCGCACCGCAGCGCTATCGCGGCGAAGTGGAACCACTGGACCCGGTTGCCGGTCACATCCCCGGGGCCCTGAACCGGCCCTTTTCCGAGAACCTCGGACCTGACGGGAAGTTCAAGCCGGCCGCGCAACTGCGTGCCGAATTCGAATCGTTGCTGGCGGGCCGGGAGCCGTCCACGGTGGTCCACCAATGCGGCAGCGGCGTGAGCGCGGTGCCCAACCTCCTCGCGATGCAGGTCGCAGGACTCGGACCGACCGCGCTCTATGCCGGCAGCTGGAGCGAGTGGAGCAACACGCCGGGGCTGCCGACCCGGCAAGGCGCAGAACCATGAAACTGATGAGCCGGCCGCTCATTTCGCTCGCACTGACCGCAGTCGTCGCCATCCCGCTCGGCGCGCTCGCGCAGGCCCAGCACGCGCATGTGCATGGACAGATCAAGCTCGACGTCGTCGTCGAAGGCCCCACCGTGGTGATCGAGATGGAATCGCCGCTCGACAACTTCACCGGCTTCGAGCGCGCGCCGCGCACCGATGCCGAGAAGAAGACCGCGGAATCCGTCATCGCACAGTTGCGCGCGGCGGACCAGATCTTCCGCATCGACCCGGTCGCCAATTGCAAGCTCGGCCCCGTCACCCTGCGTTCGCCCGCACTGGGCCTCGGCAAGGCCGAGGGTGAATCGACCGAAGGCCATGCGGATCTCGACGGCACCTTCGCCTTCAATTGCACCAACGCGGCGGCGGCGAAGTTCATCGACATCGGGCTGTTCAGCGCGTTCAAGGGCCCGCGCCAGATCGATGCACAGATCGCATCGCCCCAAGGCCAGTTCAAGCGGGCGCTGAAGCGGCCCACCGAACGGCTCGTATGGAGCAAGTGACCCGCCCGTGAGTTCCGTTCTTTCGGCTGAATCGCTCCGATTCCAATGGCCAGGCGCCAAGGCGCCATGCATCGACATCGAGCGGCTCGACATCGCCGCCGGCGAAGCCGTGTTCCTGCACGGCCCGAGCGGATGCGGCAAGAGCACGCTGCTCTCGCTCCTGGCAGGCGTGCTGGTGGCCCAGCATGGGCGCACCACGCTGCTCGGGCACGACTGGGCCGCGCTTTCGGGCGCGAGCCGCGACCGTCTGCGGGTCGCCCATGTCGGCTACATCTTCCAGCAGTTCAACCTGCTGCCCTATCTGAGCGTGCTGGACAACGTGCTGCTCCCCTGCCGCTTCTCGGCGCGGCGAATGGCGCAGGCCGCGCGCGAAGGCACGGCGCAGGCGCAAGCCGAGCACCTGCTCGCACAGATGGGCCTGGATTCGAGCCTCTGGCGGCGGCAGGCCCTGCAGTTGTCCGTCGGACAGCAGCAGCGCGTGGCCGCTGCGCGTGCGCTGATCGGCCACCCCGAAGTCGTGATCGCCGACGAACCCACCTCGGCGCTCGATGAAGACCGCCGCGAAGCCTTTCTCGACGTGCTGCTCTCGGCCTGCGAGGCGAACCGCAGCGCGCTTGTCTTCGTGAGCCACGACCAGCGGATCGCCGAGCGCTTCGCGCGCCACATCCTGCTTCCCGAGATCAATCGCGCAGCCGTGGGAGAGGTTGCATGAGGGCACTCTTCGGCATCGCCTGGCGAAGCGCGTGGAACCGCCGCTTCACGCTCGCACTGACCGTGTTGTCGATCGCACTGTCGACCTTCCTGTTGCTCGGCGTCGAGCGCATCCGCACCGAGATGCGCGAGAACTTCGCGTCGTCGGTGTCGGGCACCGACCTGATCGTCGGCGCGCGCACCGGCTCCACGCAGCTGCTGCTGTATTCGGTGTTCCGCATCGGTTCCGCGACCAACAACATCCAGTGGAAGAGCGTGCAGGCGCTTGCCGCGCATCCCGGCGTGAGCTGGGTGGTGCCGCTGTCGCTCGGCGATTCGCACCGCGGCTTTGCGGTGCTCGCGACCACGCCGGAGTATTTCGAGCACTTCCGCTACGGCGACCGCCAGCCGCTGCGCATCCGCGAGGGCAAGCCGTTCGGCGAGCTCTTCGATGCGGTGATCGGCGCCGAAGTCGCGGACCGCCTCGGCTATCGCGTCGGCCAGAAGATCACGCTCGCGCACGGCAGCGGCGAGCTGGTCGCGGAACATGCCGACAAGCCCTTCACGGTGGTCGGCGTGCTCGCGCGCACCGGCACGCCGGTCGACCGCACGGTGCACATCGGCCTCGGAGCGATGGAAGCCATCCACCTCGAATGGGCAGGCGGCGCGCCGATGCCCGGCCTCAAGATCCCGGCCGACCAGGTGCGCAAGTTCGACCTCACGCCGAAGAACGTGACCGCCGCGCTGGTCGGCCTCAAGAACCGGGCGGCGGTGTTCGCGGTGCAGCGCTGGGTGTCGACCTATGCCGGCGAGCCGCTGATGGCCATCCTGCCGGGCGTGGCGCTGGATGAGCTCTGGAGCGTGATCGGCGTCGGCGAGAACGCGCTGCTGCTCATGTCCGCGCTCGTTGCGCTGGTGAGCCTCGCCGGGCTGGTGTCGGTGGTGATGGCGGGGCTGAACGAGCGCCGCCGCGAACTCGCGGTGCTGCGCGCGGTCGGCGCGAATCTCCGGCATGTGCTCACGCTGCTCGCGCTCGAAGGCGGGCTGGTCACGCTGCTCGGCGTGGTGATCGGCGTGGCGCTCGCGGCGCTGGGCATCGCCGTGCTGTCGCCCTGGCTGCAGTCCCAATTCGGATTGGCCCTGCGCCTGTCCGAACCTACACTGAACGAATGGCTGCTGCTGGCAAGCCTGATCGCAGCGGGCTGGCTCGCGAGCCTGCTGCCCGGCATTCGCGCCTACCGGCTGTCGTTGGCCGATGGCCTTTCTCCAAGGATCTGAAGATGACTCTGCGCCTTCCTCTTTCGTTTCTTCTCGCCGTGGTCATTGCGGGCAGTGCGCTTGCGGCCGAGCCCTCCCCCTCGGCCACCTCGCCGACCAATCCGCTCGGCGGCAAGGCGGGCAGCGAGAAGGTCGCCCCCGGTCAACCGCGCGTCATTTCGTGGGAAGAGCTGGTGCCCAAGGACTGGGATCCGATGAAGGAACTCAAGGGCATGGACCTGAGCAAGCTCGACGACAGCGACCCGCGCGCGAACGAGCTGCTGATGAAGCTGCAGGATGTGTCGAACAACGCGCCCACCAATACGGCGATGAACGGGGTCGAGGTCAAGATCCCGGGCTTCATCGTGCCGCTCGAGGAGAACAAGGGCGAGGTCACCGAGTTCCTGCTGGTGCCCTACTTCGGCGCCTGCATCCACACGCCGCCACCGCCGGCCAACCAGATCCTGCACGTGCGCCCGAAACAGGGCGCGAAGTTCCGTGCGATGGACACGGTCTGGGTCACCGGCAAGCTGCAGACCCTGCGCAACGATTCGATGATGGGCGTGAGCGGCTATCACATCACTGCCGACAGCGTCACCAAGTACACCGGCGGCGCGAAATAGCCGCCGGCGGTCCTAGAGCTCCTTCGTCATGAAGAGGCTGTTCGGGTCCGGGGCGTAGTCGCCGAAGGGCCCGCAGCGCGTGAACCCGAACGACTCGTAGAGCCGGTGCGCAGGCGCGAAGGCCTGCATGCTCCCCGTTTCCAGGCTCAGCCGCTGATAGTCGCGCGCCTTTGCTTCCGCGACGATGTGATCCAGAACGGCGCGCGCCACGCCTCGACCGCGATGGGCTTCGGCGGTGCGCATCGACTTGATCTCGCCATGCGTCGAAGACAGCGCGCGGAGCGCGCCGCAACCGAGCAGGTCACCGCCTTCCCACACCGTCCAGAACGAGATGTCCGGCTGACGCAGCTTGTCGAGGTCGAGTGCGTGCACGCTCTCGGGAGGCGACACCGCGTGCATGTTGCGCAGATGCTCTTCGAGCAGCGCACGGATCTCGGGGCCGGAGAGGTCGTCCTGCCGGATCTCCATGGTCACTGCTTGCCGATTTCGGTCAGGAGCCGCGTGACGAGATACAGGCGCGGCACGATCGAGTCGACCTCGATGTATTCGTCCTTCGCGTGATAGCCGAAGCCGGCGAGGCCGAAGCTCTCGACCACCGTGGCCTTGCCCGACCGGCCCGCGAAGCCCGCGTCGGTGCCACCGCCCGTCATCGGCGCCAGGGCGAGGTCGCGGTCGATCTCCTTGTAGATCGCCTGCGCCTTCGCGGCGAGCGCCGCACCCTTCTCGCCGGCCAGGAAGGCCGGGCGGCCCACCTCGACCTTCAGGGTGGTTTCGGTATCGGGGATCAGCTTGCTGCTGTCGATCTTGCTGCGCAGCGCGGCTTCGAGCTTCTTTTCCGCACCGGGCTGGGTGATGCGGATATCGCCCAGCGCCTGCGCCTTGGCGGTGATCTGGTTGAGCGGGCCGTTGGCGCTCGCCACGGTCCAGTTGAGCGTGGCACCGGGCGTTTCCTTCGGCACGTCCTTGGTCTGCAGCATCTGGTAGGCCAGTTCGTAGAGCGCATTGCGGCCAAGCTCAGGCGCGGCCCCGGCATGCGCTGCGCGCCCTTTCACCTCCAGCGTGGCGGTCGCGATGCCCGCGGCACCGAGCAACAGCGCCTCGCCCTTGGCCACCGATTTCGCCGCCGTGGGCTCGAAGGACAGCACGACGTCGTGCTGGTCGGCCAGCGTGGAGATCAGCTCGCCCGAACCGACGGAGCCGACCTCCTCGTCGGGATTGAACAGCACGGTGAGCGTGTCGTAGTCGCGCCAGCCGGCATCCCCGAGGATCCTGAGCGCGGCGAGCATCACCGCGATGCCGCCCTTGTCGTCGGCAATGCCGGGGCCGTAGATCCGGCCGCCATCGACCTTGTACGGCTGCGTGCCCAGGATGCCGGCCGGGTAGACGGTATCCATGTGCGCCTGCAGCATGATCTTCCGCTTGCCGGTGCCCTTGAGCGTGCCGACCACGATGTCGGCACCCGCACCGGCCGTCGCCTTGCGCCGCTCGGTCTTGAAGCCCGTGCTCTTGAGCTGGCCCTCGACCACATCCGCCATCTTCGTCAGTCCATCGACATTGAGGCTGCCCGACTCGATGAGCACCATGTCCTTGAGGTTGTCGATGACCGCGGGCTGCGCCTTTTCGGCCGCCGCGAGCAGCCTGGCGTCGGGTGCGGCCTGCGCCACCGAGCTTGCAAGAACAAAACTGCAGGCCACCGCAAGGGCCGAGAGTGCACCGGGAAGACGTCGATTCATCATGAGGAAGGGGAGGTTGAAAAGCGTGGAGAAGCATATTTCACACCTCGCCCGGCACAAGCACATCCGGGACATGCGCGCTTGGCCCCATGCACGGGTTTCAACTAGGCACCCTTCAACCGCTCGACGTGCCACCATGGCGGCGCCATCGCATCGAATCCCAAACGACAGCAAGGAGAACGCCATGACCAGCCACGTCTACAAGCTCATCGAACTCACCGGCTCCTCCCCCAACAGCAGCGACGACGCTGTCCGCCGAGCCATCACCAAGGCCAGCGAGTCGGTCCGCAACATCCAGTGGTTCGAAGTCACCGAAACCCGCGGCCACGTCACAGACGGCAAAGTCGCCCACTGGCAAGTCACCCTGAAAGTAGGCTTCACCCTGGAGGACTGAAAGGAAAGCGCGATCTGGGCGGCGCAAAGCGCCCGCCCGTTCGTGAGCCGCCGCGGATCCGGCTCCGCCGGTCCGCCGGAGGCGCCCCCTCGCAGGGGGTGGAGAGCGACACGAAGTGCGCGAGCTTGGGGGTGGTCTTAATCAGGCGCTTGAATCACCCGATCGAACTCCTCGTCCGCCAGCACATTGTCCGCGTCGAGTTCGCTCGCATCGGTCAGATCGATGCCCGTCTCCTCCGAGAGCTCGTCCGTCGCCTCGGCCTCGAGCTCGTCATCCTCGAATTCCTCCTCCGCGTCTTCGGACACGTTGTCATCGGTCTCGTCGATCTCGGGTTCGTCTGCGGCTTCTCCGGTACGCAGAGGGGGGTCGGCGCTCTTCATGATCGGACTCCTGGCTGACTGACTGGCGCATCGCAACGATGCACATCCCGAGTGTGGGCCCAACCGTCGAAGCCGTCCTGTCAGAAAAGACGCAACAAGCGTTTCAGAACGTGCATGACCCGGGCGGTCGCTCAATCGGCGTGGTCATGGCCCTCGTGCGCCTCATGCGCGTGGTCGGCGTCGCCATGCGCATGGGCATGCTCGCCGTGGGCAAGGCGGCTGACGAGCGTGACCAGCAGGATACCGATCGCCAGCCATACGATCTGCATGGCCGTCTGGCGCGCGGGCAGGCGTTTTTGAAGCTGCGGGATCAGGTCGGCAAGCGCCACGTAGACGAAGCTGCTGGACGCCAGCACCAGGAAATACGGCAGCCATTCGTGCAACCGGTCCACCAGCCACCAGCCGACCACGCCACCGAGCGCGGTCATGGTGCCGGCCAGCGATACCTTGACCAGCGCCGCGCGCTGATTGGCAGAGCTCTGGCGCAGCACCACCAGGTCGCCGATATGGTGCGGCACCTCATGCGCCAACACCGCGACCGCAGCGACCAGCCCGAGCCGCAGGTCGGCGATGAAGGCCGATGCGATCAGGATGCCGTCGCCGAAGCAGTGCACGCTGTCGCCGGTGAGCACTGCCCAGCCGCCGCCCTTGGCGGTCGGGGCGTGGGAATGACCGTGCGCGTGGTGATGGTCGTGATCATGATCGTGGGCGCCTTCATGGTGATGCTCGTGCCCGTGATGCCACAGCTCGGCCTTGTCCAGCAGGAAGAAGAAGACCAGCCCGAACAGCAGCACGGCAAAGAGCACGCCCGGCGCAATGTGGCTTTCGAAGGCTTCCGGCAGCAGGTGCATGAAAGCGGTGGCGAGCAGCGCCCCGGCCGCGAGGCTCAGCAGATGCTGCGGGTTGACGCCACCTTCGCCGGTGCGAACCCCGACGCGCAGCAGCAATGCGGCGATCCACACACTTCCGATACCGGCGACGAGGGTCGCGGCGATGATGGCTAGCAAATTCATGACGGGTTGACGCTGTTTGGCAAAACAAAAGCCGTCCATCGGACGGCTTTCGGTGGAAAGCGGCTGGAGGATGCGGCTTGCCCACACCTTTGGCTCTTGGCAGCCGGTCAGCCGGCTGCCAGTTCGCTTTTCATCTTATCAACCGTGTCAAGCGGGATGTGCGGGAAGGATGGAAGCCCCGTCGTAGGCGCGGTTTGCCAATGCGGAAGCGAGCACCCGTGCCGGGTCGACGAGCCGCAATCCACTCACGGCCTCCGAGTCTTTCAGGCCGAGGGGGATCTCGGTGCATCCCATCACGATGGCCACGTCACCGTGCCGACGCCCCAGTTGCAGCGCCACCTCGCTGAAGCACGCCTGCGCCAGCGCCATGTCGCCGGCCTTCACGCCGTCGTAGATCCCGCGCATGAGCTGGCGCCGCTCGGCGGCCAGCGGCAGGTGACAGCGCAGGCCCGCGCCGGCCATGGCGTGTTCGTAGAGACCGATCCGGTAGGTGCCCTCGGTCGCCATCAGCGCCACGTCACGCACGCCCTGCGCCGCGAGATGCGCCGACACCTCGCGCGCCACGTGCAGCAGCTCGATGTTTGGGAAGCGTGCCTGCAGCGTGTCATGCCAGGCATGCGCGGTGTTGCAAGCGATCGCGACCGCGCGGCTGCCGAGCGCAGCCAGCCGCCCCAGCGCCTGCAGCATCGGCTCGAGCGGCTGGTGCGCGCCCTGCGCGCTGGAGTCGATCGCGCCGGTGCGATCGGGAACCGGCACCTGCGCCAGCCAGTGCTCCGGGAAAGCCTGGTCCCGCACTGGCTCGCCACGCGCCCGCATCAGGCCGGCGCAGGCCTCGACGAAGAGCCGCACGAAATCCGCGCCGGCCGCCGGCCCCATGCCTCCAAGAATGCCAACCACATGCGTCACAGCAAATTGTGCTCAGGTCGCCGGCTTGTCGCTGGGCGTCTTGATGTTGTCGCGCAGCTGCGGGCTCATCGGCAGGCCCAGCGCAGTGCCCCTGGGCGGGATCGGCTGCATGAACCACTTGTCGTACATCTTCTCGAAACGGCCGGACTTCATGAGATCGATGATGGTGTCGTCCACCACCTTCTTGAAGGCCGGGTCGTCCTTCGGCAGCATGCAGCCGTAAGGCTCGACCTGCAACGAATCGCCGACGACCTCGAAGTCGCCAGGGTTCTTGGCGTTGGCGATCTGGCCGAACAGCAGGATGTCGTCCATCGCGAACGCGACGGTGCGATCGGTCTCGACCAGCAGGAACGCGTCGGCATGGTCCTTCGCAAGGACGATGTCCATGTCGAGGTTCTTCTCGGTGTTGTACTTGCGCATGACGAGCGCATTGGTGGTGCCGGTGGTGCTGGCCACCTGCTTCTTCGCCAGGTCCGCGTAGTTCTTGATGTGGGAGGACTTCTTCACCAGAAGCCGCGTGCCGGTGTAAAAGTGATTGATCGCGAACGCGACATCCTTGCCGCGCGCCGTGTTGTTGGTGGTCGAGCCGCATTCGAGATCGACGGTGCCGTTCTGGATCAAGGGGATGCGGTTGGCCGAGGTCACCGGCATCAAGGCGACTTCGAGATTGGGCTTGTTGAGCTTCTTCTTGACCGCATCGACCACCGCATTCGACAGCTCGACCGAGAAGCCGATCGGCTTGCCGCCATCCAGGTAGCTGAACGGCACCGACGACTCGCGATAGGCCAGCGTGATCTTGCCGGACTCGGCGATCTTGGCCAGGGTGTCGGCCGCCTGCGCGCCCGTCGCGGCGGCGGCGAGCAGGACGGCGGTCATCAATGCGGATAGCTTCATGCGAGCCCTTTCGGTGGATTGAATGTGAAACGGAGTGTAGGAAGCATTGACCTGCTGCTCACAATTCCTTTTACAGGGACGGCCATGACCAAAAGTTATGGGCAGGGTATCCCATGAGGTTTGGCTATGGGCCGCGGCGCTTTTGGCATTTCACGGCGCAGGCGGTGCGGCCTAGAGTCGGCGCATCCAAGACAAGAGAGAGGAAAGCGTCATGCACGTGTGCGTGCTGGGAGCCGGCATCGTCGGCCTGGCCACCGCCTGGCAGCTGAACCGCCAGGGTTTCGAGGTGACCGTGATCGACCGTGCAGCGCCCGGCGCCGGGGCCAGCGGCGGCAACGGCGCGCAGCTCAGCTACTCGTACGTGCAGCCGCTGGCCGATCCTTCCATCTGGAAGCAGCTGCCCAAACTGCTCCTGTCGCCCTCCTCGCCGTTGAAGCTGCGTCCTCAGCTCGACCCGCTCCAGTGGCGGTGGGGCCTGGCTTTCCTCGCCGCCTGCAACGCGACGACTTCGCGAGAGACCACCGCGCAGCTCCTGGCATTGGCGGCGCGCAGCCGGGTCGCCTTCGAAGAGATGCGCGCCGAGCTCCAGCCCGATTGCGACTTCTCGGCCACCGGCAAGCTGGTGCTGTACGCGAGCGAGGCATCGCTCGAAGGCGCACGCCGGCAGCTCGAGCTGCAGCGCGCCCTGGGCAGCGAGCAGCGGCTGGTGACGCCGGACGAATGTGTCGCCATCGAGCCGGCGCTCGCGGACTATCGCGACCAGATCGCCGGCGCGATCCACACGCCGAGCGAATGCGCGGCCGACTGCCTCAAGGTGTGCACGGCGCTCGAGCAGGCGCTGCGCGCGCGGGGTGTGCGCTTCGTTCTTGGCGCCGAGGTGAACGGGTTCGACCTGCGCAGCGGCCGTGTCGCTGCAGTCCGGACTTCAGGCGGGGATGTACCCGCAGATTTCTTCGTGATGGCGCTGGGCACCGCATCGCACAAGCTCGGCGCGCAGCTCGGCACCTACCTGCCGGTCTACCCGCTCAAGGGCTACAGCATCACGCTGGATGTGGACCCGGCGCCGGGCGCCGCGCCGTGCGTGAACGTGACCGACAGCGCACGCAAGGTGGTCTTCGCCCGAATCGGTTCGCGACTGCGGGTGGCCGGGATGGCGGAGCTCGTCGGCCACGATGTGAGCATCCCCGCGACGCGCATCGAGACGCTCGCGGAAGCGACGCGCGCCGTGTTCCCTAAGGCGAGCCGGATGGAATCGCTCCACCCGTGGACCGGCATGCGCCCCGCGACACCGACGGGGTTGCCGATCATCGGCAAGGTCGCGGGGGCACCGTCGAACATGCTGTTCAACACCGGCCATGGTGCATTGGGCTTCACGCTGGCCTTCGGGTCAGCGCAGCAGATCGCCCAGGTACTGCAGACGAAGCGAAGCTGAGAACAACGCGCCCCGGGGCGCGCCGCGCGCTCACTTGGCGGGCGCGCTGCCCGGCGGGAAGCCGGCGAACATCTTGTCGAGCGCGGTCTGCAGCATCGCGTTCATGCGCGCCGGGTCGTCCTGCAACGTGCCGCTCGCGGTGCCGCGCCACAGTCCGCGCTTGGTGGTGCCGTCGAACAGGTCGACGACGAGCGTGCCCACCTCGAAGGTGTCGACTGTCGTCGTCGAGTTCGGCGCGGCCGGCCCGAAGCCGCCCCAGCCGAGGTAGCCCACGCTCGTCGTGTTGAAGACCTGGCGTTCCTGGCTGGTCACATGCGCGGCCACGTGGACATCGCCGTTGGGCGCGAGCTTCCATCCCCGGGCCTGCAGGCGCGCGTCGATGCCGTCGACGATGCGCTGCTGCATCAGCGGCGATCCGCCATCGGGCTTCGTCACCCAGTTGTAGGTCTTGAACCGCGAGAAGTTCACACCGGGATCGAAATCCGTCTTGACCGTGGGGGTGGCTGCGCAGGCCGATAGAAGCACTGCGAAGACCAGTGCAACGAAGCGTCCGATCATGTTCACTCCAATAGCTGGTTGCGAAGGCTTGGGCAGTTTAGCCCGGCGTCCCCGCAACTCGAACCCGCGCGTTCAGGCGCGCGCGAAGACAAGGACCGAGTTGGTGCCGCCGAAGGCGAATGAATTGCTGATCGCCGCCTCGAGCTGCGGCGCCGCGGCACCGGCCTGCGGAACGAGGTTGAGGCTGCAGGCTGGATCCATTTCGGCGCAGTTCGCATTGGGCGGCAACTCGCGCCGCTGCAGCGCCATCACGGTGACGACGGCCTCGAGCGCGCCGGCCGCGCCGAGCAGGTGCCCGTGCAGCGCCTTGGTCGAACTGACGCGCAGTTGGTCGAGATCGTCGCCCCACACCTGCGCCAGCGCGTCACGCTCGACCACGTCGCCGATGCGGGTGGCCGTACCGTGGGCATTGCAGTAGCCGATGTCCCGCGGCTGCAGGCCGGCCTGTCGCAAGGCCTGGCGGAGCGCGCGCGACTGGCCCGCCGCGTCGGGCTTGGTGAGGTGGGTGGCATCGCAGCTCTGGCCCCAGCCAGTCAGCAGTGCACGCAGATTGGCGCCGCGCCGGCGGGCACGCTCGGCGGACTCGATCACCAGGAATGCCGCACCCTCGGCGAGCGCGAAACCGCTGCGGTCGCTCGCGAACGGTCGAACCGCCGCCGCTTCATCGCCGGGCGCGAAAGACGCGAGCGTCTGCATCGCCTGCCATGCGAGAACGACGCCGGGCACGATCAGCGCTTCGCTTCCGCCGGCGATCGCCAAGTCGACTTCGCCGCGCTGGACTGCTTTCGCGGCCTCGGCGATTGCGAGGCTCGACGAGGCGCATGCGACCGAATAGGTCAGCACCGGCCCGTACACGCCCTGGCGCATCGCCACATGCGAGGCCGGCGCGCTGGGCATGAAGGCCGGGATGGTCAGCGGCGGCACGCGTCCGTTGCCTCGATAAGCGGTCTCCAGCGCAGTCGCACCGCCCATGCCGCAGCCGGCGAACACGCCGATGCGCTCGGGGTCCACGTCGGTGGCCTCGCCGGCATACCCCGCGTCGCGCATCGCCAGGTCGGCGGCGGCAACGGCCAACTGGCTGACCCGGTCGACGCCGGCGAGTTGCAGCTTGGTGAACCAGCGCAACTCGTCGAATGCTGCGGTGGCCGCGGCCGCGGGCTTGGGGAGTTCAGGGAAGACGGGGTGCAGCGCGGATTCACCGCGCATCAGCGCATCGAACATGGCCTGGGGCTCGTCCCCATGCGGCGAGACGATGCCGATTCCGGTGACGGCGACTTCGCTCACGCTGATGCGGATTGCGCGGCTTTCACCTTGTCGACCAGGGCCGCGAGTTGGGCCAGCGTGTCGATCGTGGGATCGTCGTCGGGCATGCTGATGCCGAAGTGGTCTTCGATCGCGAAGACGAATTCGACCAGCGCCAGTGAATCGAAGCCCTTCTCGCGCATGGAAGCGTTCGGGTCGAGCTCCGCCGGCTCGATGCCGTATTTCTCTTGGATGAGGTCCTGCAGTTCTTTGAGCGAACTCATTTGTGCGGTGTCAGTCGTCATGTTCTGTCCATCGACCGGTCCTGTCGATGGCAATGTTGGTGGTTGCTACGTGGCTCAACCCCTCCTGGGAAGGCCGCGATCGACCCGCTGGCCATGCATTTCCATGATATCCGCTTCAGCACGCGGACTTGGCGTCGGACGCGGCCGCCAATACAGCGACGGGATCGCGAAAGCAATGCCAAGAACGGCGCCCGCGACCGCGTCGAGCACCACATGCTGGCGGGTCGCGAGCGTCGAATAGACGATCGCGAGAAACCACGCCCCGTTGATGCTCCGCAGCCAGGTCGGCACGCGGATCGCCCTGAAGACATGGTCGATCCAGATGGCCGTGAAGATCGCCACGGCCACGTGCATCGAGGGACATGCATTGCCCGCGGCATCGACGCCGAGAAGGATCTCGAAGCCGGGAAATTCGGTCGGGTCCTTGGGAATCGTCGGGATCTGGGTGGGCCAGAGATAGAAGAAGCCGAGACCGGTCAGGCACAACGCGCCGACCCATATGCCGTAGGACAGCAGTTCCCTGAACGTGAGCTGCAGCCCCGGCGCGACGCCGACATAGACCCAGAGCGAGAAATACGCGATCAATGCCGGTGGCTGGAACGGAATCCAGCTGTCCAGCGCAGTGAGCGGCATCACCGTCACCGGACCGGCCGGCTCGCGCAGCAAGTGGAAGTAGCCGATGAAGAAAATCCAGGTCCATGCCGTGGTGCCGACCACCTTCAGCGGCAGGTAGCGGCGCAACCGCAACCCGAGGTCGGAAACCCAGCGCGGGGACGGATGGGGCGCGAGCCCCGGTCGGGATGGGTTCATGCAGGTCGGCGTGTTCGTTCGGTCAGGCACAAAGCATGCCCGTTGCACCGTCCGAACGAGCACGCAGAACTACAGGATCAACAGCGCACGAAAGTCGTTCACGTTGGTGTGCGTCGGTCCGGTGACCAGCAGGTCCCCGATCGCATCGAAGTAGCCATAGGCGTCGTTGCGATCGAGGTGATCCGCAAGCTTGCGGCCGGCGGCTTCCGCGCGGCTGAGCGTGTCGGGCGTCACAAAGGCACCGGCATTGTCCTCGACACCGTCGATCCCGTCCGTGTCGGCGGCCAGTGCCCACACGTTCTCTCGACCGGCGAGCGCGCCCGCGAGGCCCATGCAGAACTCGCCGGCGCGGCCGCCGCGGCCCTTCGGCTGGCCGGGTTGACGCGGACGTATCGTCACCGTGGTTTCGCCGCCCGAGATGATCACGCAGGGACTGGCGAACGGCTGGCCGTGCATCGACACCGCACGCGCCAGGGCGCCGTGGACTTTGCCGACCTCGCGCGATTCGCCTTCCATCTCGTCGCTCAGGATGTGCGCCGCGATGCCGGCGGCGCGCGCCGCGGCGGCAGCGGCTTCGAGCGACTGCTGCGGCGTGGCGATCAGATGCGTGGCGTGATGCCTGAAGACCGGGTCGTTCGGCTTGGGGGTTTCGAGCGCGCCGCTTTCGAGCCCGGCCCGCACCGCGGCGGGCACCTCGATGCGATAGCGGTCGAGAATCGCCAGGGCCTGCGCGCAGGTCGAGGCGTCGGGCACGGTCGGTCCGCTGGCGATCACCGCCGGATCGTCGCCCGGCACATCGCTGATGGTGAGCGTGACCACCTGGGCCGGCCCGCAGGCCGCCGCGAGACGGCCGCCCTTGATGCGCGACAGGTGCTTTCGCACGCAGTTCATTTCGCCGATGTGGGCGCCGGATTCGAGCAGCTGCGTGTTGATGCGCTGCTTGTCGGCCAGCGTCAGGCCTTCGGCCGGCAGCGTCAGCAGCGCCGACCCGCCGCCGGAGATCAGGCACAGCACGAGGTCATCCGCCGTGAGCCCTTCCGTGAGCGCGAGGATGCGCTCAGCCGCCTTCATGCCGGCCTCGTCGGGCACCGGATGCGCGGCTTCCACGATGTCGATGCGCTGCGGCAACCCTTCGGGTCGCGGAGGAATGTGCCCGTAGCGCGTGACCACCAGGCCCGACAGGGATGCATCGGCCGGCCACAGCGCCTCCAGTGCCTGCGCCATCGACGCGCCCGCCTTGCCGGCACCGAGCACCAGCGTGCGGCCCTTCGGCGGCTTGGGCAGGCATGGCCCCATGCTGGCAAGCGGCAGGGCGCGCTCGACCGCTACGCGATAGAGATGTTCCAGGAATTCGCGCGGCGCACGTTGCGGATCCGGGGCGGGTGATGTGTTCAGCGGGTTCATGATTTCACCTTGTCTCCGTAAAAGACCAGTATCCCTCCCAGCGCGCAAACCCAGGGGGCCGCCGCGCCCGGCCGCCCGAAGCGGCCGGCCCGCCCCCAGCAGGGGGGTGGGCGAAGCGACACGAAGTGCGCGCAGCCTGGGGGGTTACTTTGTCGCAGCGCCGCCTTCGAACCACTTGGCGATCAGTGCGCGTTCGGCGTCCGTGATCCCGGTGGCGTTGTTCATCGGCATGATCTTGGTGACCACCACCTGCTGGTACACCGCCTGCGCGTGCGCAGCCACCTGGTCAGGCGCGTCGAGCCGCACGTTCTTCATCTGCACCTGCGCACCGTGGCACATGTAGCAGCGCTGCTCGAGCACCTTCTGCACATCACCGAACGAGACCTTCTGCGCGGCGGCGCCCGGCGCCGGCGCAGCGGCCGGCTCGGGCTTCATCCAGACGATGGTCAGGCCCAGCACCGCGATGCCGAAAAGCGCATACGGAAGCGGATTGCGCGCATTGCCCAGCTTGAAGCGATGGCGCACCACGAAGAATTGCCGGATGGCCGCGCCGCCGAGCATGATCAGCAGCAGCACGATCCAGTTGTACTGGTTCGTGTAGGTGAAGCTGTAGTGGTTGCTCAGCATCGCGAACAGCACCGGCAGCGTGAAGTAGGTGTTGTGCACGCTGCGCTGCTTGCCGCGAGCGCCGTGGATCGGATCGACCGGCTTGCCCTCGCGCAGCGCCGCGACGTTCTTGCGCTGGCCCGGAATGATCCAGAAGAAGACGTTGCCGCTCATGGTCGTGGCCATCATCGCGCCCACCAGCAGGAAGGCCGCGCGGCCCGCGAACCAGTGGCAGGCGAGCCACGCCGCGAAGGCGATGAAGATCGCCACCAGCACCCCGACGATGGTGTCGCCGTTCTTGCGCTGGCCGAAGATCTGGCAGATGCCGTCGTACACCATCCAGAAGACGACGAAGAAGGCCAGCGCCACCGCGATCGCGGCGCCGGGCTGCCAGTCCATCTTCGATTTGTCGATGAGGTAGGTGCTGGCGTTCCACAGGTATGACACCGTGAAGAGCGCGAAGCCGGTGAGCCAGGTCGAATAGCTCTCCCAGTACGACCAGTGCAGGTGATCGGGCAGTTTCTTCGGCGCCAGCGCGTACTTCTGCATGTTGTAGAAGCCGCCGCCGTGCACGGCCCACTGCTCGCCGCCGACGCCCTTGTCCAGTGATTCCTGGTCCTGCGGCTTCTCGAGGCTGTTGTCCAGCATCACGAAGTAGAACGACGCGCCGATCCACGCGATCGCGGTGATGACGTGGACCCAGCGCAGCAGGAGATTGGCCCAGTCGAGGTAATAGCTTTCCATTTGGCTTCAACCCTTACGGCGTGTGGGAACGCCGTGGTGTTCCGGCCTGCTCACCACTGCGGGCGCTGTAAGCAGAGTTATTGCCGCGAACGAAAGGCACCTGATGGCTCCTCGCTCCGCTGCGGCTTGTGAACTGAAGTGTATACACTTTTCAAGGAAAATCATCGGGTTCTGGCACTGGGATGCGTGCAGGAAAACCCTGATCACCCTCAAGCGGAATAGAGGGATTGCAACAACTGTGCCGCCACCGCGACGGCGATGACCTCCGGCTCCTTGCCCGTGACGCCCGGGACGCCGATGGGGCAAGTCACACGATCCATCTCGCCGGCGGTGAAGCCGCGCGCTTCGAGACGATGACGGAAGGTGGCCCACTTGGTCTTGCTGCCGATCAGGCCGACGTAGGGCAGATCGCTGCGCTCGCGCAGGCGCTTCAGGCAGGCGATCACGATGTCCAGATCCTCGGCGTGGCTGAAGCTCATGATCAGCACGCGAGAGCCGGGTGCCAGGTCGGCGACAGCCTGCTGCACGGGGTCGGAATATTCGGTCTCGATCTGCGCTGGCAGCGCATCTGGAAAGACGCCGTCCCGGCTGTCGATCCAGCGCACCGAGAACGGCAGCGTCGACAGCAACCGCGCCAGCGCCGCGCCGACGTGGCCACCACCGAACAGCGCGACCGGTTCAAGGTGCGCAAGCAGTTCCTTCTGCAGCGCCTGCGCATCGGAAGCCTCGATGCGCCGGTACGACAGAAACACCACGCCGCCGCAGCACTGTCCGAGGCTCGGCCCGAGTGGATAGCGACGGATGCCTTCGATGGCCGGCCCGCCCGCGAGCCAGGCTCGCGCTTCCTCGGTCGCCTGGAATTCGAGCTGCCCGCCGCCGATGGTTGCAGTCAGGCTGTCGGCCCAGACGGCCATCCATGTTCCGGCCTCGCGCGGCGCCGAGCCCTGCGTCGATTCGACCCGCACCAGAATGCCGTGCTCGCGCTTCAGCCGCGCGAGGAGTTCGTCAACCGCGCCTGTCATCGGCGATACCTCCGGTTTCGGCGCCCATTGCCCGCCACGGTATAACCGCGCCAATGAATTTCAAGCTCACGCCGCGCCGCCTTGCATTGGCGGGCGCCCTTCTCTCCAGCCTTTGGCTTGCCGGTTGCGGCACCAGTCCGACCGCTCCAGGCGCCGTCCCCGGCCAACTCAGCAACGCGACGCCCGAGCGCGGCGACACCAACCGCCCCCGTCCCACGCCGTCGAACGCAACGACCGCACGCGACTATCGCAAGGACGCCGCGCGCTACGTCTACCAGCTCAACAAGCGGCGCATCTACGAAGGCAAGCTGCCGCCGATGCTCTACGCGGTCGGAACGCTCCAGGTCGAACTCGACGCCAACGGCAAGGTGCTTTCGATGCATTGGATGCGCGCGCCGAAACACGCGCCCGAGGTGATCGCGGAAATCGAGAAAGCCGTGCTCGAAGCGTCGCCCTTCCCAGCACCGACACGGCTCGGCAAGGTGACGTGGACGGACACGTGGCTGTGGGATGAGGAAGGCCATTTCCAGCTCGATACCCTGAGTGAGGGGCAGCTCTAGCCGCTTCAGGAGCCTCTGTAGGTCGAATAGCTCCAGGGGCTCACCAAGAGCGGCACGTGGTAGTGCTGGTCGGCGCGCGCGACGCCGAAGTCCAGCGACACGCGATTGAGGAAGTTCGGCTCCGGCAGCGTCACGCCGCGGGCCTTGAAATAACCAGCCACATCGAACACGAGGCGGTAAGTCCCCGTCTTGAGCGTGGTGTTGTCGTAGAGCGGGCCGTCGCTGCGCCCATCCGCATTCAACGTGAAACGCCGCACCAGCGTGGCGCGCGCGTCTTCGCCCGTGCCGTCGGTGGTGTACAGCGCAACCTCCATGCCGGCGGCGGGCGTGCCGTGCATCGTGTCCAGTACGTGGGTGCTCAGGCCCATGGATTCGCTCCTTCAGTGCATTCGGGAAATTCCGGTCGACAAAAGTGTATACAGTTCCTGGCTTTCGGTCTATCATGAAAAACATGGAATCGACCACCACCCGTGCCATCGTCGACGCACTCACCAAGGCCATTGTGGAGCACCGGCTCCAGCCGGGCAGCAAGCTGGCGGAGCAGAAGCTCGCGGACCATTTCGGCGTCTCGCGCACGCTGGTGCGGCAGGCCCTGTTCCAGCTTTCGCAGAACAAGCTGATCCGGCTCGAACCTGCACGCGGCGCCTTCGTGGCGGCGCCGGCGGTCGACGAGGCCAAGCAGGTCTTCGCGGTGCGCCGCATGCTCGAAGCCGAAATGACGCGCGCCTTCGTGCGCAGCGTGACGCCGGCCAAGATCAAGGCGCTCAAGGAGCACGTGGCCCTCGAGAAGGCCGCCGTCTCCGGCGAAGACATCTCGGGCCGCACCGAGCTGCTCGGCGACTTCCATGTGCGCATGGCCGAGCTCATGGGCAACCAGGTGCTGGCGCAGCTCCTCGGCGAGCTGATCTCGCGCTGCGCGCTCATCACCCTCATGTACCAGAGCGCCAGCGCCGCCGAGCACTCCAACGACGAGCACGCCGACATCGTCAAGGCGCTCGCCGCCAAGGACGAGGAGCGCGCGGTTCGCCTCATGACGGAACACCTCGAACACGTCGAGGCCAACCTCACCTTCGACCGCAAGGTCCCGACGCACGACATCTCGCTCGCGCTGGCCTGAACCCTCCCTCATCATCATGAGCACCTACGACTCCACCTTGCCCTACCCGCGCGACCTCGTTGGCTACGGTCGCAATCCGCCGCATGCGCAATGGCCCGGCCGCGCGCGAATCGCGGTGCAGTTCGTCCTGAACTACGAGGAAGGCGGCGAGAACTGCGTGCTGCACGGCGACGCGGGCTCCGAGCAATTCCTCTCGGAGATGTTCAATCCGGCGAGCTTCCCCGATCGCCACATCAGCATGGAAGGCATCTACGAGTACGGCTCGCGCGCCGGCGTGTGGCGCATCCTGCGGGAGTTCGAAAAGCGCAATCTGCCGCTCACGGTCTTCGGCGTCGGCATGGCGCTGCAGCGCTATCCCGAACTCGCGATTGCCTTCAAGGAGCTCGGCCATGAGATCGCATGCCATGGCTGGCGCTGGATCCACTACCAGGGCATCGACGAAGCCACCGAGCGCGAGCACATGCGCCTGGGCATGGAAGCGATCGAGAAGCTCACCGGCGAACGCGCACTCGGCTGGTACACCGGCCGCGACAGCCCGCGCACCCGCCGGCTGGTCGCCGACTACGGCGGCTTCGAATACGACAGCGACTACTACGGCGACGACTTGCCGTTCTGGATGAAGGTGCAGAAGACCGATGGCGAAGTCGTGCCACAGCTCATCGTGCCCTACACGCTGGACTGCAACGACATGCGCTTCGCATTGCCGCAGGGCTATTCGCATGCCGACCCCTTCTTCCAGTACATGAAGGACACCTTCGACGCGCTATACGCCGAAGGTGACGAGGCACCGAAGATGATGAGCATCGGCATGCACTGCCGCCTGCTCGGACGGCCAGGGCGCATCACCGCGCTGCAGCGCTTCCTGGATCACATCGCCGCGCATGACCGCGTCTGGGTCTGCCGCCGTGTCGATATCGCGCGACATTGGAAGGCGACGCACCCATACGCATGAAGCTCACCCCCAGCCTCGCCCACTTCGTGTGGCTCGGACACCCCCTCTCCGGGGGGCGATCCCGGCGGCCCGGCAAAGCCGGTTCCGCGGGATCTCTGGCCTGGCGGCAGCGAGTGACGCCGGCTCGGCAACAAACACAGGAGCAACAGACATGGCCCTCACCATCGACCAACTGAACACCGCCTCGGGCGCCGAACTCGTCGCGCTGCTCGACGGCGTCTACGAGCATTCACCGTGGATCGCGGAGCGCGCGGCCAAGACGCGCCCCTTCCGCTCGCTGCCGCACCTCAAGCACGCGCTGGTGCAGGCCGTGACCAGCGCATCGCGCGACGAGCAGCTCGGTCTGATCCGCGCCCACCCCGAGCTCGCCGGCAAGGCGATGGTCGCCAAGAACCTCACAGCGGAATCGACCAACGAACAGAACAAGGCCGGGCTCACCAACTGCACGCCCGAGGAGTTCGCGAAGATTCAGCAGCTCAACGCGGACTACAACGCGAAGTTCGGCTTTCCGTTCATCCTGGCGGTGCGCGGCCCGCGCGGCACGGGGCTCGCCAAGCAGGAAATCATCGAGACCTTCGAACGCCGGCTGCACAACCATCCGGACTTCGAGCTCGGCGAAGCGCTGCGCAACATCCATCGCATCGCCGAGATCCGCCTGAACGACAAGTTCGGCGTGGATCCCGCGCTCGGCAACGAGGTGTGGGACTGGCAGGAAAAGCTCTCGGTGCACACCGACCCGGGCTACGCTGAAAAGGGCCAGCTCACCGTCACCTACCTGACCGATGCGCATCGCGCGTGCGCCCAGCAAATCGCGCAGGACATGCGCGAAGCCGGTTTCGACCATGTCGAGATCGATGCGGTCGGCAACGTGGTCGGCCGCTACGAAGGAGCGACGCCGGGTGCGAAGACGCTTCTGACCGGCTCGCACTACGACACGGTGCGCAACGGCGGCAAGTACGACGGCCGCCTCGGCATCTTTGTGCCGATCGCCTGCGTGCGCGAGCTCAAGCGCCAGAACCGTCGCCTGCCCTTCGGCTTCGAAGTGGTCGGTTTCGCGGAGGAAGAAGGCCAACGCTACAAGGCGACCTTCCTTGGCTCGGGCGCGCTGATCGGCCATTTCGATCCGACGTGGCTGGACCAGAAGGATGCCGACGGCATCACGATGCGCGAAGCGCGCCGCAACGCCGGCCTGAAGGACGAGGACATTCCGAAGCTGCAGCGCGATCCGTCCAAATACCTCGGCTTCGTCGAAGTGCACATCGAGCAGGGCCCGGTGCTCACCGAGCTGGATGTGCCGCTGGGCATCGTCACGTCGATCAACGGCAGCGTGCGCTATGTCGGCGAAGTCATCGGCATGGCCAGCCACGCCGGCACCACGCCCATGGACCGCCGCCGCGATGCGGCTGCCGCCGTCGCCGAACTGATCCTCTTTGCCGAAAAGCGCGCGGCGAAGGACGGCGATTCGGTCGCCACCGTCGGCATGCTCGAAGTGCCGAGCGGCTCGATCAACGTCGTGCCGGGGCGCTGCAAGTTCAGCCTGGACCTGCGCGCGCCGAACAACGCGCAACGCGATTCGCTTGCGAAAGACGTGCTCGATGCGCTCAAGGAAATCTGCGAGCGGCGCGGCGTTCGCTACACGCTCGAAGAGACCATGCGCGCCGCTGCAGCCCCCAGCGCGCCCGAATGGCAGAAGCGCTGGGAGAAGGCCGTCGACACACTCGGCGTGCCACTCTTCCGCATGCCAAGCGGCGCCGGCCACGACGCGATGAAGCTGCACGAAGTCATGCCTCAAGCCATGCTCTTCGTGCGCGGGATCAACTCCGGCATCAGTCACAACCCGCTCGAATCGAGCACCAACGACGACATGCAGCTGGCGGTGCAAGCCTTCCAGTTGCTGCTCGATGACCTCGCCACCGAACAAGCCCATTAAGACCATGACCGACTACAGCAAGCTCGACGCCTGGATCGACGCCCACTTCGACGAGGAAGTGCGCTTCCTGCAGGAAATGGTGCGCGTACCCACCGACACGCCGCCCGGCAACAACGCCCCGCATGCCGAACGCACCGCGGAACTGATCAAGGCTTTCGGCTTCGAGGCCGAGAAGCATGCGGTGCCCGAGCAGGAAGTGAAGGACTACGGCCTCGAGTCCATCACCAACCTGATCGTGCGCCGCAAGTACGGCGAAGATGGCGGCCGCAAAGATGGAGAACGACCAAGCAAAGGCTTGGTCGTGGCACTCAACGCACACGGCGACGTCGTGCCGCCCGGCGAGGGCTGGACACACGACCCGTACGGCGGCGAGATCGAAGACGGCAGCCTCTACGGACGCGCTGCCGCTGTCAGCAAGAGCGACTTCGCGAGCTTCACCTTCGCGCTGCGCGCGCTCGAGGCGGTCGCCAAACCCACGCAAGGCAGCGTCGAGCTGCACTTCACGTACGACGAGGAATTCGGCGGCATCCTCGGCCCGGGGTGGCTGCTCAAGAACGGCCTGACAAAGCCCGACCTGATGATCGCCGCGGGCTTCAGCTATGAGGTGGTCACCGCGCACAACGGCTGCCTGCAGATGGAAGTCACTGTGCACGGCAAGATGGCACACGCGGCCATTCCGACCACCGGCGTCGATGCACTGCAGGGCGCGGTGAACATCCTCAATGCGCTCTATGCGCAGAACAAGATCTACCAGGACGTCACATCCAAGGTCGAGGGCATCACGCACCCCTACCTCAACGTGGGCCTGATCGAAGGCGGCACCAACACCAACGTGGTCCCCGGCAAGGTGGTGTTCAAGCTCGACCGGCGGATGATTCCCGAAGAGAACCCGGTGGAAGTCGAAGCCAACATCCGCAAGGTGATCGCAGACAGCGCCGCGCAGATGCAAGGGATCACGGTCGAGATCCGGCGCATGCTGCTGGCCAATTCGATGAAGCCGCTGCCCGGCAACAAGCCGCTGGTCGATGCGATCCAGAAGCACGGCCAGGCGATCTTCGGCGAGCCGATCAAGGCCATGGGCACGCCGCTCTACACCGACGTGCGGTTGTACGGCGAGGCCGGCATCCCCGGCGTGATCTACGGCGCAGGGCCGCGCACGGTGCTCGAATCGCACGCCAAGCGCAACGACGAGCGCGTGGTGCTCGAGGACCTGCGCCGCGCAACGAAGGTGATCGCGCGGACGCTCAGCGATCTGTTGTCCTGATCGGCATCGATTGAATCCGGCACGCGGCGTGCGGTCATTGAACGAGACCGCATCGCCCCGGCCTACACTCGCCCGCATGCACACCGTGACCGTCCATCTTCGCTCCCTGCGCTTCGCAGCAGATTCCTGAGCCCGGCGGTCCGTTTCCCTCCCCTTCTTGCGCAAACCATCGACCGCCGGGCATCCCTCCCGCGCGGCAGCGGTCGCCCCGCATCCGGGCCATCGCATTCGACTGGAGTGCGTCCATGCATGCAACGAATTCCGGCGAACCCGTGTTCGCCGTTCCTCATCACACCCTTCACGGCAGGCCGGCGGAAATCCGCTCGATCCTCGCGGTGACCGATTTCTCCGCACAGGCGGATTGCGCAGTGGATCGCGCGGCCCGACTCGCGGTGGAGCACGGCGCAACGCTCAAGCTCATGGTCGCCTCGATGGGAGGCGCACCGCCGAGACCCGATGCGGCAAGCCTGCTGGCACAGTCCGCCCGCGCGTTGAGCGCGCGCTTCCCGCTCGCGGTGAGAACCGTCGACCAGGCGGCCAACACCCTGGCGCACGTTGCCGACGAGGGTCAGTGCGCAGACCTCGTCGTGCTGGCGGCCTTCCGCGAGAGCCCGCTCGCGACGTTCGTGCGCGGCCACGCCGCCGAGCGGCTGGCGCGCCTCGTGCGCTGCCCGGTCCTCGTGGTTCGGCGGGCGGCACACAGGTCGTACGACTGGATCCTCGTCGCGGTCGACTTCAGCGCCGAGTCGAAGCATCTGGTGCGCCTGGCGTGCGACCTCGACCGCCACGCGGACATCCAGCTCTTCCACGCCATCAGCTCGCGCGACGAGGCGAAGCTGCGCTCCGCCGAAGCCTCGGCCCACCAGATCCGCGCGTACAGGCAGGAGTGCCTTCGATACGCCCGCAACCGCATCCTGTGGCTCACCGATTCGTTCGATGCGAGGCGCAATCGCGTGATGTCCACGATCGGCCACGGCGATCCGGCGCGCCAGGCGGTCGTGCAGCAGGAATACCTGCGCGCGGACCTCCTGGTGGTCGGCCGGCGCCGACGGTCACCGGTGGCGGATTTCTTTCTGGGGAATGTGGCGGAGCGGGTGCTCCGCTGGGCGACGAGCGACGTGTTGATCGTGCCCCGTGACGCGCGGGCCGCGACGGGCGTCGCGGCCGGGCAAAGATTGAGGGCCGAGGGCCTGCGTCTTCCGGCTCAGGCGCGATGACCGCTGGGCAGCAGGTAGCCGTTGCGATAGACACCGATGACGAGCCCGCTGACGGCGTCGGTGGGGCGGGCCGTGACATACCTGCCCGCGCCGGCCTGGTAGACGACGATCGTGCAGGCGGAACTCTTGCTCAGGGTGCGGGCAACGCCGACGGCCTGGTTCGCGGTCTGGTAGGTGTTCATCTTCGGTTCCTCGGGCGATTCGCAAGTCGACTTCAGGCGCGGGCGACGGACAGGAGGCCGTCGATCGCGAGCACGACACCTTCCTGGGCGTCCTGGCTCGGCGGGCCTTCGGTCAGCAGCTTGCGGATCAGGCCCAGGGTGTTGAGCAGCTCCGCTTCCATGTCGGTCAGGAGCGGGATGACTTCGAAATTCGGGTACTTGCCCCGCGCTCCCATCGGCCGACCGGGGCCTGAAAGATCGACGTTGTAGCCTTCGCTGATCGCTTCGTTCTGGGTTTTCATGGCGTTGGGAGTGGGTTGAACAAACTGGAACGGAAGGGTCCGGCATCGCATCCTTCGGATCCGCTCCAGGCGGCGCGCAACGCGACGGACATGCAGGCGACTCAAGGCAGCCTCATCAGATCGGAAAGACGCTTGCCCATCGCCTGGATGCGGCTCTGCTTCTCGGCGCGGCGGCGCGCGACCATCTCGAGCGCCTGAGCGACGGACTCGGCACCGAGATCTCCAAACGAGCTGCGATCACGCCAGGCACTGGCCACTTCGGCGAGCTGATCGCTGTCCAGACGCTCGGGCGGCGGATTGGCGTTCACATGGGTGGCCACGGCCCGCGCGCGATCAGAAGGCGGCAGGCTTGCGCGAAGGAGTCCCAGAAGCCCGGTGCTCGTCCACTGCGGTTTGGAGATGTTTCGTGCGTCCATGTAATACATTGTGCCTATGTAAACATAAAGTTACAAGCGATCGCATTCAACTTTCTTCTTACGTTTTTGCCGCCCGGAACTAATTCACGGAATCCGGTCATCGGCCCGTCACAAACGCCCTCGCCATCCGGGGCGCGCCTCCCCTCCACAGCGCAAGCCTGCCAGCCCGCCCCGCGATTGGCAGCAAGGGTAAATACCGACCTTCGAGCGACATGTGGCGCTTGTTTGCACTCATTTTTTGTATACAAATATAGGGTGCAACCTACGAGCCGAACCCGGTGTTCGGAGATCCGCCATCCGCCACGAGGAGACAACCCGTGAACACAGCCATCCACCCTGTCGGCATCGAGATGCCGGCACCGGCCGCCACGCCGCAGCCGGAGTCCCACGCACTGATCAAGCCGGGCTACGACCCGCGCCTCACCAACGAAGACCTCGCCCCGCTGAAGAAGCAGACGTGGAGCCAATACAACATCTTTGCCTTCTGGATGTCGGACGTGCACAGCGTCGGCGGCTACATCACCGCAGGCAGCCTGTTTGCGCTCGGTCTGTCGAGTTGGCAGGTGCTGGTGTCGCTGCTGGTCGGCATCTGCATCGTGCAGTTCTTCTGCAACCTGGTCGCCAAGCCGAGCCAGCAGACGAGCACGCCTTACCCGGTGATCTGCCGCGCCTCGTTCGGCGTGCTCGGCGCCAACATCCCGGCGGTGATCCGCGGGCTGATCGCGGTCGCGTGGTACGGCATCCAGACCTACCTCGCCTCCGGCGCGTTCATGCTGCTGGCGCTGCACTTCTTCCCCAACCTCGCCCCCTACGCGGATGTGCAGCAGCACGGCTTCGTGGGCCTCTCGGCGCTGGGCTGGGTCGCCTTCATGACGATGTGGGTGCTGCAGGCCTTCGTGTTCTGGCACGGCATGGAAGCGATCCGCCGCTTCATCGACTGGGCCGGACCCGCGGTCTACGTCGTGATGATGGTGCTGTGCGGCTGGCTGGTCTGGAAAGCCGGATGGAACAACATCGACATGCGCCTGGGCGGCCTCAAGTTCAGCGGCTGGGACGCACTGCCAGTGATGCTCAGCGCGATCGCGCTGGTGGTCAGCTACTTCAGCGGCCCGATGCTCAACTTCGGCGACTTCTCGCGCTACGGCAAGAGCTTCGACGCAGTGAAGAAGGGCAACTTCTGGGGCCTGCCGGTCAACTTCCTGTTCTTCTCGCTGCTGTCGGTGGTCACCTCAGCCGCGACGCTGCCCGTCTTCGGCGAGCTCATCACCGACCCTGTCCATACCGTCGCGCGCATCGACAGCAGCACCGCCGTCGTGATCGGCGCGCTGACCTTCATGATCGCCACCGTCGGCATCAACATCGTCGCGAACTTCGTCTCGCCGGCATTCGACTTCTCGAACGTCGCACCGCAGAAGATCAGCTGGCGCACCGGCGGGATGATCGCCGCGGTCGGCTCCGTCTTCATCACGCCGTGGAACCTCTACAACAACCCCGAGGTGATTCACTACACGCTCGACATCCTGGGCTCGTTCATTGGCCCGCTGTTCGGCATCCTCATCGCCGACTTCTACGTGGTGAGCCGGCAGCGCGTGAACGTCGATGCGCTCTACACGCTCAGCCCCAAGGGCGACTACTGGTACACCAACGGCTACAACCGCCGCGCCATCTTCGCCATGGTCCCGGCTGCGCTGATCCCGGTGATGTGCGTGCTCCTGCCCAACCTGCACGCCGCGGCGAACTACGCGTGGTTCATCGGCACCGGGCTCGCCTTCGTCTTCTACCTCGCGCTCAACGCACGCAAGCGCTGAACTGCAATTCCCCTTTCGACTGACTCCACGGACCCCGTTCCGCCTTTCCCATGCGCATCAAGATCATCAATCCCAACACGACCTGGAGCATGACCGAGAAGATCGGCGCCTGCGCCCGTTCGGTCGCGCGATCCGGCACGGAGATCGTCGCCGTGAGCCCCTCCATGGGGCCGGCCTCGATCGAGAGCCACTACGACGAGGCGCTCGCGGTGCCGGGACTGCTGCAGGAGATTGCCGCCGGCGAGCGTGACGGCTTCGACGGCTACGTGATCGCCTGCTTCGGCGACCCCGGCCTCAAGGCGGCGCGCGAACTCGCGCGCGGGCCGGTGGTCGGCATCGCCGAAGCGGCCATGCACCTGGCTAGCCTCGTGGGCAGCAGCTTCAGCGTGGTGACCACCCTGGGCCGCACCGTGGGGCAGGCATGGCATCTTGCCGAGGCCTACGGCATGAAGCGCTTCTGCGCCAATGTGCGCGCGTGCGAGATCCCGGTGCTCGAACTCGAAGCGCCCGGCTCGCGTGCACGTGACCGCATCATCGACGAATGCCGCCGCGCGCTGGACGAAGACGGCTCCGACGTCATCGTGCTCGGTTGCGCCGGCATGGCCGACTTCTGCGAGCACATCGGGCAGGTGCTCGGCGTGCCGGTAGTCGACGGCGTCGCTGCCGGCACGCAGCTGATCGAATCGCTGGTCAGCCTGCGCCTGGCCACCAGCAAGCGCGGGGAACTCGCGCGTCCGCTTCCCAAGCCGATGACCGGGCTGCTTCAGGACTTCGCCCTTGCACCGCAACCGCCGTCACTCAAGCGCGCAGCCTGAGGCGTCAGCGGCGCGGGTCGTCCACAATCGTGGCATGCCCCGCGCACCGAAGACCCCCACGCCGTCCACCGCAACGACCGACGACACCAACATGCCCGACAAGGGCGCGACCATCGAAGGCATTGCGCAGGACATCGCGACCGCCATCGTCGAGAAGCGCCTGCCGCCCGGCACCTGGCTGCGCGAGGAAGCGCTGGGCCGGGTCTACGCGGTCAGCCGAACCAAGATCCGCGCCGCGCTCCTCACGCTGTCCAAGGACAAGCTGATCGAGATCATTCCCGACAAGGGCGCCTTCGTGAGCAAGCCCAGCGTGCAGGAGGCGCGCGAAGTGTTCGGCGTGCGGCGCATCCTCGAAAGCGAAGTGGTCCGTCTGTTCGTCGCGCGTGCCACGGCGACCGACTACCAGGCGCTGGAGCAGCAAATCCAGTTCGAGCGATCCACGCTGCGGTCCACAGCGACCACCGGGACGGTGCGCGAAAGGCTCCTGGGCGACTTCCACGTGGCGCTGGCCGAAGCCACCGGCAACCACACGCTGGCCGAGCTGGTCCGCGAACTGGTCGCCCGCAGTTCACTGATCGCGATGCTCTATCACTCGTCGAACGACCCGCACTGCTCGTCCGACGAACACTCGGACTTCCTGCGCCTGTGCCGCAGCGGCAATGTCGACGCGGCGGTCGCGAGCATGACCGAGCACCTGACGCGGATCGAAGCGAATCTTCAGTTGGACAACGGCGCGCCGGACCGGCAGCTCGACCTGATCAAGGCGCTGCTGGCCTGATCAGCGCATCGACTCGAAGGGCCGCAGCAGCCTGAACTTGCGCCCTTCCGGCTGCGACGCCTTGCCGCCTTTCGCAGCGCCGGCTTCCAGTCCGCAATCCGTGGCGACGCCCGCTTCGCCGAGCAGCGCGGGCGCGAGCAGCGACAGGCCGCCCGTCGCCGCGGCCACGCCATAGGTCGCTGCCTGCCGCACGGTGCCCCTGGGATCGATGCTCAGCTCGGGACTCTCCAGCGGGCCCTTCAGCAGCATGAGTTGCACGAGGCTGCCCGGGTTCAGATCCAGCCCCTTCTTCACACGCGGCCGGAACTCCAGCTCGACCGTCTGCTTCGCCAGATCGATCCGGCCGATCGCCGCGACCGCGATCTGCCGTGTCTCCATCGCGATCGACCGGTCGATCGGCGCGACGCCGTTGCGCAGCGGCAGGCGCGCCACCGCGCACTGCACGATGAGGTCTTCGCGCGAAGCCTGCCTGGGCAGCAGCACGTCGACCAGGCGCGCGACGATGTCACGATCGAGCGCCGCAGCCCGCCCCGCCAGCGCCACATCGCGGACCGAGAACTGCACCTCGCCGTTCGATGATGCGGCCAGGCTGCGCGGCGTGCGGCCGGTCATCGACAACCTGGCCGCGAGGCTCGCGCGGCCGCCCTTGAACTGCTTGCCCCCGCTCCACAATTCATCGAGTGCATCGAGCGACAGCGAGCGCGCCGCCAGTTGTACTTCGGTCCGTGGCGCGGTCCCTTTGCTCAACGCGATCGCCAGACTGCCCTTGACCTCGCCGCCGGCCGCGCCAAAGGAAACCGGCTCGATCGTCAAGCGTCCCGCGTCGGACACCGCACGGGCCTTCACGCCCGACAGCGCCGGCAGGCCCGGCACCGTCAGCCGATCGATGTCGAGCGCAACCCGCAGCGCAAACGCCGGCAACGATTCGAACGTGAACAGCGGCACATCGCCGAAGACAGGCTTGCGCGATCCCGTCTCGGCCGAAGCCGGCTTGCCCGTGGATCGTCCGACACCCCATTTGCCGAGGTCGATCTCCGCGCCCGAAAGCGCCACATCCACGCTGGGCGCCGGCCGCGTGGCCATCCATGTGACCCGGCCCTTCAGGAGTTGCCCTGCGAGCGACAGCGTCAGCGCATCGAAGCGCCATTCGTCCCGGTTGCGCCGCAGGTCGGCACTGGCCTCGACCGGCATCGGCAGCCCGGCCGCCACTTTCGACAGCTGCGACAACTGCGACAGCGGCTGGGCGCTGTCGGCGCGCACCGTCAGCTTGGCCGACAGTGTTCCGGTGCGCGGGCCGACGCCCATCCCGCCGCTGGCGGTCATCAGCGCACCGCCGGTCGCGAAGCGCAGGTTGAACGGCCAATCGTCCGTGCCCGACAGCAGGGTCGACAGACGGCCGACGTCGCCTTCCACCGTCCACTGCTGCGGCCCGAGCTTGAAGCCAGCGCTCAAGCGGTTCCGATCACCCTGCCCCGCGAGGTCGAGCGACTCGATATCGATCTCGCGCGACGTCCCCTTGCCCGCGTTGCGATAGGCGAAGTGCACCTGCGAAAGCACGAGCCGATCCAGCGCCAGCGCCAGCGGCGCCGACGCCTTGCCGGTGGATGGCGCACGCGGCGCCATCTGCCAGTTGTAGCGGCCGGCGCCATCCGTTTCGAGCAGCACGTCGGCACCATCCACCTCGATGCTGAGGATGCGGATCCTGCGATCGAGCAGATCCCTGAGCGACACATTGAACGCCGCGCGCCGGAAGCGGAGCATGTCCGGCCGCGAACCCCACTCTGCATTGGCCAGTGCGACATCGTCCGCGCGCACCGCGATCGACGGCAGCAGGCGGATCGACAGGTCACCGTCGATGCGGAACGCACGACCCGTGGCGGCCGTGATCTGCTCGGCCAGCAGCGCAGAGATGCGCGCCGGCGGAAAGGCCATGCGCAACCCGACGGCCGCAACCACCAGCAGAACCACGACGACCACCAGCACGATGCCGGCGATGCGCCAGCCACGCCGGCTGCGCTTCGGGACCGTGATGCTGGTGGTGCCGGCCATGACGTTGCGGGCTCGCTATTTCCTGAGTGCCGAAGCCGGCATCCTGATTTCGGTCAGCTTCCAGTCAACAAAGCCGCTGCGCTCGAACACCAGTCCGAGCCGCTCCGAATTGGGCTCGTCGGGCTTTGCCGGGTCGATCGCGAAGGCCGTGATGCGACTCGCGCCTTGGCGGTCGATGATCCATCGAGGCTTGTTGTCCGTCTGCTCACCTTCGGCTCGCGGCGGCGAACTCTCCGGTGCAGCCTGGCCCGGTGCCGGTGTCGGGGCAGGCGCAGGCTGGGCCAGCCTCCCGTGGCTCATCGCGGCCATGACCGTTTCCGGCCGCACCATCACGTCCACGAGCTGGTTGACCAAGCCCAGCCCGATCATGCTGCCGAGCGCCGCCAGCGGATTGCCCGGATCCTTCGGCGTGCCGAGCTTCTGTGCGACCAGTGCCGAAAACTGGTCCTTCAGGCTTTCGCGCAGCTTCGGGTAATCCACGTGCCGGTTGAATTCCTCCGCCTCACCGTTGCGCGCCGCCGTCTGGAGCTGCCGCAAGGCCAGAAATGGCGACCAATACCAGTACGCCGCGACGCCCAGGAGGAGGACCAAAACAACCGCGACGAAACTTTTGGATTTCATGCAAGAGATTCTGCAACGTGTCATCCGACTTCGAAGTCGTGCGTTGAACCCTTTGACCAGCTCGGAATTTCGGGTTGGCCAATCTCAAAACCGTCACAACACCGATCTTTCATGAAACGCACTCTCATCGCTCTCATCGCTGCAGGCTTCGCACTCGCCGCCGGTTCGTCCTTCGCCCAGGCGCCTGCCGAACCCACCGCTGCGCCGGCTGCCAAGACCAAGTCCAAGCACAAGACGTCGCACAAGACGGCACACAAGAAGTCCACGAAGGCACACGCAGCCTGAGATGAACAAAAACATGAAAAGCCCCTTCGGGGGCTTTTCTGTTTCTGGCGCCTAGCGGATCACCGCGGTCGCGATGCCCGCGAGGCCCGCAGCGATGAGCCCGAGCGCCCACACGAGGTCGAGGTCGAGCCACGCGCCGCGCAGCGCGCGCAGGCCAAGGTAGCGATAGACGATCCACGCGGCGCCCAGCCCCGCGCCGATCATGGCGGCCGTGTGCACCAGCGAGACGGTGACGGCAATCCCGACGCTGGAGCGCATCAGTTCCATCACCGCCGCGTGATCCCGGACCCCGGGCGATGCCACCGAAGGCGCGGACGGCGACGAATCGCACAGGCCCAGGAGGATGGGCAGCAGCATGAGCGCCGCCCCATGCGCAGTCGCCATCAGGAACGACCACAGTGCCAGTTGCGTCGGCCGCACCCGGTTCAGCCAGCGATGGCGATGCCGCCGTGCCAGCCGCCATACGCCGAACGACAGCACCAGCAGGCCCGCGCCGATACGCAGCTCCTGGTTCCAGCGCAGCATCCACGCCAGGGCGGCGAAAGGCACGAGCACCAGTGCCATCGCGAGCAGATGGCCCGCCCCGAGCGGCAGCCAGGTCGCGAAGACCGCGGTGTCGCGCTTTTCGCCGAGACCGTTCGCCACGGCCAGCGGCCAGCCCATCGCCGGATTCAGCCCGTGAAAGACCCCGACCGCCACCACCCCGGCCCAAAGCGAAACGGTGGCTGCGTCCACGTCGTCAGGCCGATGGATAGCAGAACGAATCGGTCGAGCAGTCGCCGCCCTCCAGCCGAACCTGGTGCGATCCGTAGTCGGCGCCGAAGTCCACGAGGAACTTGCTGTCCAGCGCGATCCCGCCATCCGCGCCCACATTGCACATCGCCATCCGCCCGGGAATGCCATCCGGATAGAACTGCGCATCCCAGCGGCTGTAGAGCGAGTTGGTGAAGTACACGCGCTTGCCGTCGCGGCTGATCTCGGTCATCTGCGGACCGCCGCCGAAGCTCGTTCCGTTGGGGTGCGGCGCGTGCTTCGCGATGCCGCCGATGCGCACGCTGCCGGCGAGCTTCGGGTTCATCGGATCCGTCACGTCGTACTGGCGCAACTCGCCCGTGCCCCAGCAGGCCACGTACAGGAAGCGGTCGTCCATCGAGAGATCGATATCGCTGATCAGCGGCGGCACCGCGCCGAAGCCCTTCAACAGCGGCGGAAGCACCGATGCATCCGCGGGCTCGGGCGGAATCACCACCGTCTTCTTTGCATGGAACTGGCCGCCTTCGCGCCACCAGGTCCAGATCGAGCCTTCGAGGTTGGTGGTGTCCACCACCACGCCGACGAAGCCGTACTCGCGGGTCGGATCGTGCGCGGGGCGCACTTCAAGCGCCATCTGGTGATTCGCGCCCAGGTCGATGGTCTGCACATGCCGGCGCGCGCGCAGGTCCCAGAAGTGCAGCTGGTGCCCGTAGCGATTGGCCAGCAGGTCCTCGGCCACGATGCCGTTCTCGAACTGCGGCGGCAGCCCCCATTCGCTCGACACCATGTAGTCGCGCGGCAGGTTCCACCAGAAGTCGTAGTGCAGCTTCTGCGGCCCGCGTTCGATCTCCCATTGGCCGAGGACTTCGAAGCTCTCGCAGTCCATGAGGAACACACCCGGCGGCCCCTGCGTGCCGTCGCCCGCGCCGCCGAGCGTGCTGATATAGAGGCCCTCGGGGCCGCAGTGCACCGTGTGCGGGCGCGAATACCCCGTCTTTCGAATCACTTCCTCGGGCTCGATCACGCGGCTGATCGTCGGCTTCTTCGGGTCCGGCTGCGTGTCGACCACATAAATGCGAGACGAGCGGATGCCCGGAATGATCAGGTAGCGCCGCTTGAGGAATGCATGCCCCGACATCGGCGACAGCGCGGAGCTGCAGGCATTCCAGCCGAAATGATGGAACTCGTCGCCCTTGTTCGGCATGTCGAGCCGGTACAGCACGCTGCCGTAGCTGGCAGAAGCTGGATCGACATCCACCACCGCGATCGCATCGGGCCGCGAGGCATCCGGCGAAAGGAGTGCCGTGTAGGCGATGTGCTCGGGCTCGGCCTCCATGGCGAGCTTCGGCGAGGGGTGGAAGGTGGGATCGGTACGCAGAGATTCGAGCATAGCGGACTCCTGCAAACACACGGCCACATGCCGGGGATGCGGCGGCAAGTCGGGCCAGTATGCGCCTCGCCGGTCGGCCCCATGAAGTCCCCACCCATATCGTTGAAAAGCGGCGTGGGGACCCGGGTTTTCCGCCATACAGCGCGCCGGCTCAACTGTATACAGTTTGGCGTACAGACTCGTGAACGCTCTCGGCGGGCACGAGTCCTGCAAGCCTTTCCCTCACTCTTCCGCCGCCCCAGGAGAACCCGAAATGACGGCTGCCGCCTCCGTTCACCCTGTCGACCAGCGACTGCCGCTGGGCAAAGTCACCGCCCTCGGACTGCAGCACGTGCTGGTGATGTATGCCGGCGCAGTGGCCGTGCCGCTCATCGTCGGCCGCGCGCTCAAGCTCAGCCCGCAGGAGGTCGCACTTCTCATTTCCGCCGACCTCTTCTGCTGCGGGATCGCCACGCTGATCCAGTCGCTCGGCGCGACGCAGTGGTTCGGCATCAAGCTGCCGGTGATGATGGGCGTGACCTTCGCCTCCGTCGCGCCGATGGTGGCGATCGCCAACGCCAATCCCGGCCAGTCGGGCGCGCAACTGCTGTTCGGTTCGATCATCGGCGCGGGGGTCATCTCGATCATCATCGCGCCGATGGTCTCGCGCATGCTGCGCTTCTTCCCGCCGGTGGTGACCGGAACCATCATCGCGGTGATCGGCATCAGCCTGATGCGCGTGGGCATCAACTGGATCTTCGGCAACCCGGTCGGCCCGACCGCGCCGGCGATCGTCGACCCGGTCTACGCCAAGTGGCTCGCCGACGTGACTTCGCCCGGCTCCGCGGTGCCGCCGATGCCCAAGGGCCTGTCGATCGTGCCCTCGGTGCCCAACCCCAAGTACGCCGACCTCGGCGGCCTCGCCATCGCGGCGCTGGTGCTGGTGTCGATCCTTCTCATCGTGAAGTACGCCAAGGGCTTCGTCGCCAATATCTCGGTGCTGCTCGGCATCGTCATCGGCGCCGTCGTCGCCACGCTCTTCGGCTTCATGACCTTCGAGAAGGTCGGCAACGCGGCCTGGGTGGACGTCGTGCTGCCCTTCCACTTCGGCATGCCGAAGTTCGACCCGATCCTGATCCTGACGATGTCGCTGATCATGATCGTGGTGATGATCGAATCGACCGGCATGTTCCTCGCGCTCGGCGAGATGACCGACCGAAAGATCTCGCAGGAAGACCTTGCACGGGGCCTGCGCACCGACGGCCTCGGCACGCTGATCGGCGGCGTGTTCAACACCTTCCCCTACACCAGCTTCTCGCAGAACGTGGGCCTCGTGGCGGTCACCGGCATCAAGAGCCGCTTCGTGTGCGTGGCCGGTGGCGTGATCCTGATCGTGCTGGGCCTGCTACCCAAGATGGCGGCGCTCGTCGAGTCGCTGCCGACCGTGGTGCTCGGCGGCGCGGGCCTCGTGATGTTCGGCATGGTCGCCGCGACGGGCATCCGGATCCTCTCGGGCGTGGACTTCAAGACCAACCGGCACAACGCGATGATCGTCGCGGTGTCGATCGGCATCGGCATGATTCCGCTCATCGCACCCAACTTCAAGCAGTGGATGCCGCATGCGATCCACTCGCTGGTGGAGTCGGGCATCCTGCTCGCATCAGTGGCCGCGGTGGCGCTCAACCTCTTCCTCAACGGTGCGAAGCACGACGAAGCAGCCATCGTCGCCGCCGCGAAGCAAGCGGAAGCCCACTGATCAGATCATCGCCAGCGGCTCCTTGCGGCTGGGCGGCGGATGCAGGCGGTCGATTTCGGCCAGCGTTTCGGCGCTCAGTTCGAGGTCGGCCGCCGCGAGGTTTTCGCGCAGATGGTTTTCGCGCACGGCCTTCGGAATTGCGACCACGCCAGTCCGCGAGATGACCCAGGCCAGTGCCAGTTGCGCAGTCGTGACGCCGAGCTTCTGCGCGAGCTTGCCCAGCGCCGGATCGGCAGCCAGCGCGCCCTGGTCGATCGGGCTGTAGGCCATCAGCGGCATTCCACGTTCGCGTTGCCACGGAAGAAGGCTGAACTCCGCGCCACGTTCGCGGACCGAGAAGTAGACCTGGTTGGCCGCGCAGCCGCCGTCCATTGCCTCCAGCTCTTCCATGTCGTCGACATCGAAGTTGCTCACGCCCCAGTGCCGGATGCGACCATCGGCCACCAATGCGCGCATCGCGTCGCAGGTCTCGGCCAGCGGATGGTCGCCGCGCCAATGCAGCAGATACAGGTCGACGTGGTCGAGCCCCAGCCGTGAAAGGCTGCGTGCGCAAGCCGCCGGCGTGCCACGCAAGCTCGCGTTGTGCGGATAGACCTTGCTGACGATGAAGAGCTCTTCGCGCTTCACATCACCGGCGCGCAGCGCTTCGGCCACCGCCTGCCCGACGACCTGCTCCGCACCACCCTCGCCGTACATCTCGGCGGTGTCGATGAGCCGGTAGCCCATCTCGATCGCGAGACGCACCGCTGCCACTTCGGCGGCGCGACGGCCGGACGATTCGCCCATGTGCCAGGTGCCAAGGCCGAGCGCGGGCATCGCTCCGCCACCGGGGATTTGCAGACTTTGCAATGCAGGCTCCTAGTCGTGTCTTGCCGGCGCCTCGAACCAGCGTGACTGAGGCACGATCTTCGCCTCGTCCGGATCGCCGAGGTAGTGCGGCGACATGATCTGTACGCCGTGCTCGTTGAAGACATCCTGGACGTTCTGGTGCAGCCGGCCAAGGATGTCGATGCGCGGGAAATCCTGGCTCAGCAGGCCGTGCGCCACCAGCCGGTACTCGACGTAGAAGTCCGACAGCGCGGTCTGGTAGACCTCAGGCGCCGGCTCGGCGAGCACGTCCGTCGTGCGCCGCGCCGCCTCCTTCAGCATCTCATGGACCTGCCGCCACGGCGTGTCGTACCCGATGGTGGCGCTGGTGTCGAGCACCACGATGCTCCGGTCCGCGGTGTTGCGCGAGAAGTTGCGCGTGGGCGTCTCCAGCACCATCGAATTGGGCAGCGTGAGCTCTTCGCCGATGCCGGTCCGAAGGCGGGTGCGGTACATCCCGAGCTCGACGACCACGCCTTCGTGCTCGCCGATGCGCACGTACTCGCCGACGCGAAAGGTGCGCGTGTAGGTCAGGATGGTGCCGCTCAGCATCTGCCCGACCACGCTCGCGCCGCCGATGGACACCATCAGGCCGACGAGCACCGACAAGCCCTTGAACGCATCGGTGCTCGCGCCCGGCAGGTACGGATACGCCATCACCAGCGCGAGCAGCCAGACCACGATCGTCAGCAGCCTGCGCGTCGGCCGCGCAGTCTCCGGGTCGACCCATCCGAAGTCGACGCGCCCGCTCGCCACGCGGTCGAAGAAGCGATGCAGCAGGCCGACGACGAAGCGCGCGAGCACGAAGATGACCGCCGCGATCAGCAGCTCCGGTATCGCTCCGGCGATCCCGCCGACAAGCTTCGCGGCCGTGTCGACGAGAAAGCCGTTGAGCCGCTCGCCCCATGGCCGCGTGTACGGGAAGAGCTCCAGCACCCGACCGGTCCACTCGTAGGTCAACAGCAACGCAAGCGCCCAGAACAGGAACGCGGTCAGGCGGCGAACGAGATCGAGTGCCCAGTCGCTCTCGATGAGCTGCACGCCGTGCAGGTGCAGTTGCTCGGTCTTCGCCTTCGCGATGCGGCCCAATCGATAGCCGATCCGCCGCCGCGCCAGGGCGAGCAGCCACAGCAGCGCCAGATAGCCGAGCGTGAGCGCGACGGCGATCGCACCGGACTTCAGGAGGCTGCGGGTGTCGCGCAGTTCCCGCGTCTCGTTGATGGCGCCGCGCAGCGCGTCGGCGGCCCGCGATGCCGTGGTCTCCAGCGTGTCGTTGTGCAGCGTGTTGACGTCCCCGGACGTCACGCCGAAAGCCAGCGCGTCGTCGATCTTCACCAGGATGCCCTGTGGGATCGCCTGCATGCTGACGTCCGCCGGCCCCTGGCGGGCGAGCAGTTCCTCGATGCGTTCACGAGCCTCCCGCGCCCGGTCCGCGGGCTCGAAGCCCAGGAAGGGCACGCGGAAAGTCACGATGGTCCGGTTCATTACCACCAGCGGCGCGGGGTTGGAGTGCGGCGCTTCCGGCTGCGCCTGCGCATGAAGCGGCGCGACCCAAAGGCACAGAAGCGCGACGCACGCGCTCTCCCCAAGCCACGACAAGAAGCGGCGGGACAAGAACATGGCAGGACGCTCCTCCACGCGAATTCTTCGAGCCCGCATCATGAAGGCAATCGCCCTCGAAATCCATGTTCCGTCGCTGGCGGGCGATCGGATGTAGAGTGCCCGGCGACATGCAGAAGCTCTCGATTCAGGTCGGCGACGACATCACCGTCTCAGGCATCCTCCAGGCCCCGCACGATCCCGTGGCCTGCTACGTTTTCGCGCACGGCGCGGGCGCAGGCATGGAGCACGCCTTCATGACGGCTGTGGCCGACGGGCTTGCCGAGCGCCGCATCGCCACGCTGCGCTATCAGTTCCCGTACATGGAGCGCGGCAGCAAGCGGCCGGACACGCCACCGGTGGCCCATGCCGCGGTCCGTGCGGCGGTCGCACTCGCGGCGCGCGAGTTCGGCTCGCTGCGGCTGCTCGCCGGCGGCAAGTCGTTCGGCGCGCGCATGACCTCCCAGGCGCAGGCGATCGAGCCGCTGCCGCAGGTCGCGGGCCTGGTGTTCCTCGGCTTTCCTCTGCATCCGGCCGGAACGCCCTCGACCTCGCGCGCGGACCATCTTTCGAAGGTGCAGATCCCGATGCTCTTCGTGCAAGGCACGCAGGACAAGCTCGCCGATCTCGACAAGCTGCATCCCGTGGTCGCCGGGCTCGGCGCACGCGCCACGCTGATGACCATCGAGCACGCCGATCACTCCTTCCACGTGCCCAAGCGCTCCGGGCGCGACGACGAGGCCGTGCTGAAGGACGTGCTCGACGGCGTCGCCCAGTGGGCTGACGGACTTCGCACCGGATCGCGCTAGGAAGCCTGCACGGCAGCCGCCTCGCCGGCTTTCTGGTCCAGCGCAAGGAAGTGATGCGCCACAGGCCGCTCGGGCCCGATGTGGAAGCGCAGCACCTCGGCCTGCAGGTCGGCATCGGCCTTGGAGACGCGCCGGTGCTGGCGCATGTGCTCGGCCCATGACTCGACCAGGAACCACTCGATGACGCGCTCCGGCTCGCCGGTGTGCCCGGCGACGCCCCAGGCATAGGCACCGTCGCGCCGGCGCTCCAGGGAAAGGCGCTGCATCGCGGCGAGGAAGGCCGGCTGATCGCCCTTGCGCACGCGGTATTCGACCTGCACCATCACCGGCCCGCGGTCATTGGCGACCGGCTCGACCAGCATCGGTTCCGGCCAGTGGTTGGAGGGTTGCAGGTCGGCCTCGCCCGCTGGCAGCTTCACGCGATGGAAGACCAGCGCCACCACCGCGAGCCCTCCCGCGCCGACCAGCAGTGCCCCGGGGATACCCACGGGCTGCGCCACCAGGCCCCAACCGAGGCTGCCGGCCGCCATCGCGCCGTTGAACACCGTCAGGTAGATCGCCAGTCCGCGCCCGCGCACCCAGTTGGGCAGCACCGCCTGCGCCACGCCGTTGAGGGTGGTGAGCGCGATGATCCATCCCACGCCCAGCACCACCATCAGCACCACTGCGGCCCATCGCGGCGGCGCGATGGCCAGCGCTGCCATCACGCCTGCGGTGAGCAGCGACGCGGTGAGCACCAGGCCATCGGCGTCGAGCCACTGGCGCAGCTTCGGCAGCAGCACCGCACCAAGGATCGCGCCGCCCCCCACCGCGCCCAGCAGCACGCCATAGAAGCCCGCGCTGCCCCCAAGCATGCCGCGCGCAACCAGCGGCAGCAGCGCCCACACCGAGCTCGCGAACAGGAAGAACACCGCCGCGCGCAGAAGCACCCGATGCAGTTCCCGGCTGGAACGCGCATAGCGCAGGCCCGCACGGAAGGCGCCGAAGAACTGCTCGTCGAGGCCCTTCGATTCGGCCGGCGGACGGCGCCACCACAGCAGCGCCCCGATGACGATCACGTAGCTCAGCACGTCCACGCCGTAGACCAGCGCCGCACCGAACGCCGCGAGCAGCAGGCCGCCGGTCGCGGGACCGATGGCGCGCGCGATGTTGATGCCCAGCGAATTGAGCGCCACCGCGTTCTTGAGGTCGCCGCGCGGCACCAGCTCCGGCACGATGGACTGCCAGGTCGGTCCCATCAGCGCCGCGCCGATGCCGCCGACGAAGGTGAGCCCGATGAGCGCTTCCACCGTCAGCGTGTGCGTGCGCGCCATCACCAGCAGCGCGATGCTGACCGCGCCCAGCAGGATCTGCACGCCGATCAGGAAGCGCCGCCGGTCGAGGATGTCCGACAGCACGCCGGCGGGAATCGCGAGCAGGAAGATCGGCAAGGTCGCGGCCGTCTGCACCATCGCGACCGCGGCGGGGCTGGTGGACAGCTCCGTCACCATCCACGCGCTCGCGACGTCGCGCATGAAGCTGCCGATGTTGCCGACGACGGTCGCGGCCCACAGCACCGCGAACACCGGCAACCGAAGCGGCGCGAAGCTGCCGCCGCCGTTCGAAGGCGCTGCGGGCGCAGCCGCGGCGCGTGACGATTCATCCGCCATGAAAACCTCCCAGGTCGATCCAGGCGATCAGCAGCAGCCCGCCGACCAGTCCCCAGTGTTCGAAAAACGCATTGGCCTTGTGCTGCCGCTGCGAATGCGGCCCGCGCCAGAAGCGGTCGGCCAGAAAACCGGCGAGCACCGTGAAGCCCGCCAGCGCCAGCGCACCGAGCCAGCGATACCAGCCCGTCAGCACCAGCGCCGACGCGCCAAGCTGCAACACGATGGTCGCGGCGGCGATCGGCGCGGCGGGCGCGAGGCCGAGTTGCCTCACCTCGGCCACGGCGCCGGCGAAATCGCGCACCTTGTCGAAGCCGCCCTGCAGGTAGGCCGCGCACAGGCACAGCAGCGCCAGCCAATGCAGCCACGGCGATGTGAAAGCGGCATGCAGCATCTGCGCCTCCTCAAACCGCCCAGCAGGCGCATCCGAGCGCGCCCCAGAAGCCCTTGAGGTCGGACACCGGCAGCTTGCTCGTCCATGCGGTTGCGTGCTGGTGGCCATGCACGTTGCAGCTGCTTGCGCAGCCGCAGGCGGCCGCCGCCTGGCGCATCACCGACTGCAGCGGTGCGCCTTCGCGCTCGCCCCACGCACCGTAGCCGCCGTAGCGCCGCACCGGCGACCAATCGGGCATCGCGGGTGGCGGCGCCGCATCGTCGAACGCGGCGAAGGAGCCTGCACCGTAGACCACGCGACCACCGACGAGGGTGAGCAGCGAGGTCGTGTCAGCGATCTCCGACTCGGCGCACGCGAAGAAGTCGCGGTCGGGCACGATCAGGTCCGCCATCTGGCCCGCCTGGATGCTGCCCTTCCTGCCTTCCTCGTTGGAGAACCAGGTGACCTTCTCGGTCCACATGCGCAGCGCCGTCTCGCGATCGATCAGGTTGCGCTGCGGCGTGATCTGCATGCCGCCGACAGTCTTGCCGGTGATCAGCCACGACAGCGACACCCACGGGTTGTACGAAGCCACTCGCGTGGCGTCGGTGCCCGCCGAGACCTTCACGCCCATCTCCAGCATGCGCTTGACCGGCGGTGTCGCTTCGGCCGCGCCGGGGCCATAGCGTAGGGCGAAGTACTCGCCCTGGTAGGCCATGCGATGCTGCACCGCCACCCCGCCGCCCAGCGCCGCGACGCGCTCGATGGATTTTTCGGAGATCGTCTCCGCGTGGTCGAAGAACCAGTTCAGCCCCGCCAAGGGCGTGTCCTTGTTCACCTTCTCGAAGACATCGAGCGCGCGCGTGATCGTCTCGTCATAGGTCGCATGCATGCGCCAGGGCCAGCGATTCTGCGCGAGGATGCGCACCACCTCTTCCAGATCGCCCTCCATCTCCGGCCCCATCTCGGGCCGCGGCTGGCGGAAGTCCTCGAAGTCGGCGGCGGAGAAGACGAGCATCTCGCCCGCGCCGTTGTGGCGGAAGTAGTCGCTGCCTTGCTTGTACTGCGAGCTCGCGGTCCACTTCAGGAAGTCGTCCTTCTCCTGCTTCGGCTTCTGCGTGAAGAGGTTGTAGGCCAGGCGGATCGTGAGCTGGTTCGCGTCGGCCAGCTCCTGGATCACCGCGTAGTCTTCCGGGTAGTTCTGGAAGCCGCCGCCGGCATCGATCGCGCCGGTCACGCCGAGGCGGTTGAGTTCGCGCATGAAGTGGCGCGTCGAATTGACCTGGTACTCGTGCGGCAGCTTCGGCCCCTTCGCGAGCGTCGCGTAGAGGATCGCCGCGTTGGGCTTGGCCAGCAGCAGCCCGGTCGGCTGGCCCGAGGCGTCGCGGACGATCTCTCCGCCGGGCGGCGCGGGCGTGTCCTTCGTGTAGCCCACGGCGCGAAGTGCAGCCGCGTTGAGCAGCGCGCGGTCGTAAAGATGCAGGATGAACACCGGCGTATCCGGGGCGACTGCATTGAGTTCCTCGATGGTGGGCAGCCGCTTCTCGACGAACTGGTGCTCGGTGAAGCCGCCCACGACGCGCACCCATTGCGGCGCGGGCGTGATGGCCACCTGTGCCTTGAGCATCGCCATCGCATCCGCGAGGCTGCGCACGCCATCCCAGCGCAACTCCAGGTTGAAGTTGAGACCGCCGCGGATGATGTGCAGGTGGTTGTCGATCAAGCCCGGCAGCACGCTGCGACCGCCGAGGTCGATGCGCCGCGTCTGCGGCCCGGCGAGCGCCAGGACCTCGCGGTCGCCGCCCACCTGGATGAATCGCCCTTCGGCGATGGCCACCGCGCTGGCCGTGGGGTTGGCGCGGTCCAGCGTGGTGAAGCGGCCGTTGTGAAGAATCAGGTCCGGGGTGCCGGGCTGTGTCATTCGTTTTCTCTCTCGGTTCGGTTGATCAGCCTTCGTGCGCGCCGAACATGGTCTTGGCGTAGTTGATGCCGATGCCGTAGGCGCCGCCCACCTTCTTCGCGATGCCGGTCGTCAGGTCATAGGTCTCGGCGCGGGCCCAGTCGCGCTGTAGCTCGAGCAAGTATTGCAGCGAAGTCATCGGGCGCGCACCGGCCTGCACCATGCGCTCCATCGCGCGGTTGTGCGCTTCGGCCGAGACGTCACCGCAGGCATCGGCGATCACGTAGACCTCGAAGCCTTGATCGAGCGCCGACAGTGCCGGACCGACGATGCACACGCTGGTCCAGAGGCCCGCGAGCACGATGCGCGGCTTGCCGATCTCGTTGATGCGCCGGATCACGGCTTCGTCTTCCCACGTGTTCATCGAGGTGCGGTCGAGCAGCGCCTGGCCGGGAAAAGGCGCGGTGACTTCCTCGAACATCGGGCCGCTGAAGCTCTTCTCGGCCACCGTGGTGAGCACGGTCGAGACACCGAAGCCCGCCGCCGCACTCGCCACGAGGCTCGCGTTGTTGCGCAAGGTAACCGCATCGATCGAGTGCGTCGCAAAGGCCATCTGCGACTGGAAGTCGATCATCACCAGCGTGTGGTCCTTCGGATCGAGCAGCGTGGCGCCGGGAACGGCTTTGGCGACGGGCTTGGCGGTGGTGGCGTTGGTCATGATGAAGCTCCTCGTTGAAAAAAGATGAAGAAGGGGTCGAGCAAAAAAGATACCGAAGGGACGTGACGCTTCAAAGCGTCGGCAGCTCGCGCGGCCGCAGGTCGAAGACCAGCACCTCGGCCTGATCGCCCTTGTCGAAGCGCAGCGCGCCGGCGTTGCGGATGCGGGCGCCGTCGCCTTCGGAGAGGCGTTCGCCGTTCACTTCGAGACTGCCGCGCGCCACATGCACATAGACGTGGCGGTCGGGGCCGACATCGAGTTCGGCGGATTCGTTGCCGTCGAACAGGCCCGCATGCACGCGCGCATCCTGACGCACCGAGAGCGAACCGTCGGCGCCGTCGGGCGAGATGATCAGGCGCAGACGGCCGCGCTTCTCGTCCTGGCCGTATTGCTTCTGCTGGTAGCGCGGCTGGGCGCCGCGTTCGTTCGGCACGATCCAGATCTGCAGGAAGTGCACCGGCTCGTCGTCGGAATGGTTGAACTCGCTGTGCTGCACGCCGGTGCCGGCGCTCATCATCTGCACGTCGCCCGGACGGATGACCGAGCCGGTGCCCATCGAGTCCTTGTGCGCCAGGGCGCCTTCGAGCACGTACGAAAAGATCTCCATGTCGCGATGGCCGTGGGTGCCGAAGCCTTGCGACGGCGCGACCCGGTCGTCATTGATGACCAGCAGGTCCGAGAAACCGACCTGCCGCGGATCGCGGTAGTGGCCGAACGAGAAGGTGTGGCGGGAGTTCAACCAGCCGTGGTTGGCGTGGCCCCGATGGTTGGCTCTGCGGATTTCGATCATGTTGCTTCTCCTTGATGGATTCGATGGAATTCACGCTGGTGAACGAGAAGGGGAAATCTCTTTGTCCTCAATCACTTAAGCGCTGCGATGGCGGAAGTATCGAAGCCCGCGAATGGGTTCATGTTGAAAGGTTTCGACATCCATCATCGATAATTTCGACGATGCTGAAACTCACCCTCGAAGCCATCGAACTGGTGGACGCGATCGCCCGCCACGGCTCCTTCGCCGGCGCGTCGGAGCGGCTGCACAAGGTGCCCTCCACCATCTCTTATGCCGTCGCCAAGCTCGAGGAACAACTCGGGCTCGCGCTGTTCATCCGCAACGGGCCGCGCGTCACGCTCACGCCTGCCGGCGAGGAACTGATCAAGGAGGGCCGCTGGCTGCTCGCGGCGGCGCGGCAGCTCGAATCGCGCATGCGGCAGATCGCCACCGGCTTCGAGACCGAGCTGCGGCTGGTGCATGACTCGCTGATCCCCACTTCCGCGTTGAACGAGGACGTCCGCGCCTTCGAGGACCTGAATTGCGGCACGCGGCTGCGCATCGGCTGCGAGGCGCTCACCGCCACCTGGGAGGCGCTGCGCGACGGTCGCGCCGACATCGTGATCGCGGCAGGCGAAGGGCCCGCGGGCGGCGGCTACAAGGCGGTGCCGGTGGGCACGCTCGATTTCGTCTTCTGCGTGACGGCCACGCATCCCCTGGCGCTCCTGCAACGCCCGCTCACGCGCGGCGACCTGCTGGAACACACGGCCATCGTGGTCGGCGACGGCGCGCGTTCGCTGACCGACCGCACCGTCGGCCTGCAATCGGGCCAGCGCCGCATCACGGTGCCCTCGATGCAGGCCAAGATCGCCTGTCAGGCCGCGGGCCTCGGCCATGGCTTCGTGCCCCGGGCCTGCGTGCGCGTGGAGCTGGAGACCGGCATCCTGGTCGAACTCCAGGTCGAGGAACCGCGCCCGCCCGAGACCTTCTGGCTCGGCTGGCGCACCGAGCACATGGGCGAGGCGCTCAAATGGTGGCGCAACCGGCTCGACCGGCCGCTGCTGCCGGGCATCCTGCCGTACTAGGATGAAAACACCCCCCGAGCCGCTTCGCGGCTCCCCCCTCTCTCGCCTTCGGCGGGAGGGGGGCGCACCCGGCGGCCCGGCGAAGCCGGTTCCGCGGGGGCCCTGGACTTGGACGCGCCGGTTTCATGGGTCGCGGGTGGCGCGCAGCGCCATGGAAAACTGACATCGATACCCGGCCTACAACGCCATGCGGATGATGGTGAAGTCGTCGTCCAGCGGGCCGGGCCCGTGCGCGTCGCGCGCCAGCACCAGCAGGTCGTCGAGCTCCGAATGTCCCTCGGCGACCGGCCGCGCGAGGAGTTCGCTCATCGCGGAGAACGGCTGCATCGAACCGTCGGGCCGGGTGATCTCGTAGGTGCCGTCGCTGAAGACGAAGAGCCGCGCCGGCGATTGCAGCGTGCACGCTTCCTCCTGATAGCGGGCCGCCGGCATGATGCCGATGCAGGGGCCGCCGGCCGGCAGGGCGTGGCTTTCGCACGCGCCGCCCTGCGGCCCGTTCACCAGCAACGCGGGCGGATGGCCGGCGGATGCGTACCGAAGCTGTCCGCTCGCGCGGTGATAGACGCCGTACCAGACCGTGGAGAACAACTCCCCGTGGCGCTCCATCTGGTAGGCCTGGTTGAGCGCCGCCAGTACCTCGCCGGGACGGTGGAAATCGGTGCGCGAGAGCGCCTCGGAACGCAGCGTGTTCGCCACCGCCACCGACAGCAGCGACGAACCCACCCCATGCCCGCACACATCGACCAGGTAGATCGCGAAATGCTCGTCGTCCACCCAGTGGTAGCCGAAGGAATCGCCACCAAGCTCGGTCGAGGGCACGAAGCGCCAGTCCACATCCAGCGGCACGGACAAGGGTTCCGGCAGCGTGGCGCGGACGTAGCGCTCGGCGTCGCGCAGCTCGTGCTGGAGCCGGTCGTGCGTGGCCTGCAACGCCTCGCGCGACGCGGCGAGGTCGCGATGCGTGCGCGTCAGCTCGCCATTGGCCGCTTCGAGCTGCGCGATGAGCCGCGCCTCGCGCTGGCTGAGCAGCGTCATGTCGTAGGCCTTCTGCTGCACGAGGCGGGCTTCCTCCCACTCCGCCGTCACGTCGAGGAGCAGCACCCAGACCCGGTCGTCGTCCGCGAAGAAGTGCACGTCCGCGACGCGGCCGCTGGGCATCGCGAGCGAGCGGATCAGGAACGGCGTCTCCACCAGCGGCAGCAGCCCCTCGATGAATGGCAACTGGTCGGAAGCCGGACCGCCGGCCTGCAGGCCATCCAGCCCGTAGTGCGCCAGATGGCCGCCGGACTGCACCAGGTTCTGCGCCTCGTCGATGACCAGGTGCGCGAGCACGCGCTGACCTTCGAGCAGTTGCAGCAGCGAATCCGCGACGCGCGTCGGCAGGTCGAACATGGCTATCGCGCAAGGCGCGCCGCGAGGTCCCGAAAGGCTTCCTCGACGCCGGTGCCGGTCTTCGCGCTGGTGCGGTGGAAGGTCCAGCCTTCGGCCTCCAGCGCTTCGATGCGCGCCGGCGGCAAGGCCCAGTCTTCCACCAGGTCCGACTTGTTGAGCAACACGAAGAACGGCACCTGGCCCAGCTCCGCGACGATGCGCCGCTGGATCGACTCGGCGGTGTCCAGCGTCTCGGGCCGTGTGCCGTCGACCACCAGCAGATAGCCGGCCGCGCCGCGCAGGTAGGTCACGCGCACCGCGGCGACCTCGTCCTCGCCGGCGATGTCCCAGAGGATCAGCGCCATCTCCTCGGCACCGACGGTCACCATCTTCTTGTCGATCTTCACGCCGACGGTGGTGAGGTAGGTGTCCGAGAAGATGGTGTCGACGAATCGCCGCACCAGGCTGGTCTTGCCGACGCCGAACGCGCCGAGGAGGCAGATCTTCTTTTGCAGCATGGGCGCCTTGTTCTCCTAGTCCCCGGTGCTCACGCCGAACGACACGCGCCGGTTCATCGAGAGCTCGTCCTCGCTCGCGCCGGGACTCAGCGGCTCCAGCGGGCCGGCGCCGCGCACGAAGAGCACGCTCGGGTCCACGCCGCGGGCGCGCATCATCGAGCGCACGACCTCCGCGCGGCCGACGCTGAGCGCGAGGTTCGACATGTCCTTGCCGGTCGCATCGGCGTGGCCGACGATCGTCACCTTCACCGGGAAGCCATGGTCGCGCGCCACCTGCACCAGGTCGCGCATCTGGGCGGCGAGCTCTTCGATCTTGGCTTCCTGCCCCGCAGCGGGCCGCGGCACGCTGAAGTCGAAGTGGATGAGCTGGGCCTGGATGGCATCGCGCAGGCGCACATAGTCGGGGTCCTGCACATCCTTGACCGCGCTGATGTCCACCTTGGGCGCACCGGCGGGCATGCTCAGCAGGTAGGCCCGGGCCTTGTCCAGCCAGCGCTGCGAGGCGCTGCCGGTGACGCGGATGCTGCCCGCGTCCTGCACCATGCCGATGGTCTCCGGCGGCTCGAGCGTCGCCTGCAGGCGCTTGAGCACCATCGCCGGATGCAAGGCCTGGTAGGGCTCCCAGCGGCCGGTGACATGCGACGGATCCAGCTTGTCCGGCAGCAGGGTTTCGGGCAGCACCGCGAGCGGATCGCGCAGCCCCGAGACCAGCCACTTGCCGTCGCGGCGCTCGAAGCCGGTGACGACGATGCCCGGCTGGTCCTGCAACGCGGCAACGTAGGTGTTCACGCGGCTGCGCTCGACGAGGCGTTCGCCGACCCACCACCCCAGCACGGCCAGCAGCGCCAGCGGAATGAGCCACATGAACGGCGAGACCTTCCGGTGCGCGTCGGCGGTCTGCGAGAGCAGGCAAGGCCGCAGGCGCGACTCCACTTCCTCGAAGGGCGCGGTGTCGCCGCTGAACGCTTCCAGCGGCGCATGCCAATGGTCGTGAATCTGCCCGAGCGTTTCGTTGAGCCTCGCGCGCACCATCGGCGGCGGGCTGCCATGGATCACGGCGGCAAGGAACGCCGACGGTCCTTCCTCGCACCACAGCAGCAGGTCGCCGAGCCGCAGGCTGTCGACGCTGCGGCCGCCCGTGCCGCCAGCGCCGGACTCGTCGAACGAGTCGCGCACGAAGTCCTGGATCGCGGACAGCATCGCCGAGACGAGTTGCGGATCGCGCGTGGTCGCGTCGTCGCGCGCCACATGCGCGATCAAGAGGCCCGTCGCGCGATGGATCAGGAACAGGTGCTCGACGCTGAACTCGGCCGTGTGCTTGAGCACCACGTCCGCGAAGGTGCTGCCGGTGCGCCACGCCTCGATGCGCCACTTGAACCCGCGCCACGACAGGCTGTGCTTGAACGCGAGATTGAGCGACTGGAAGGTGCCTTCGAGCGTCTCGGCGATGGCCTTGCGGATGGCCGGCCCCATGACCGGGTACAGGATGTCAACCATCGTGCGCGGGTTCTTCTGGATCGACGCCTGCGTGGCGCGCTCCATGGCCGGCGCGATGGAGTGGCCCAGCCGCTCGTCGCGCACCGCCACCGAAAAGGCTTCGGGCAGCACCGCGCCGATCGCGTCGGCGAATTCCCGGGGATCGTCGACCTTGCGCTGCAGGTGCGCGAGCACGGCCTGTTCGCGCTCGAACAGCATGTCGCGCATCGCATCCAGGCGCGGGTCGGCCTGCAGGCGGCTCGGCATGTCGGCCGTCACCGTCGGATCGACGCAGCGGGCCAACTCCAGCAGCAGCCCGGCGAGCCGTTTGCTGGGATCTTCCTCGTTGGCGGCGTCACCGGGCGCACGCGTCGCGGCCGGCGACAGGCGGGCGTTCACCCTCGCCTCTCGCCGGCCGTGATGGCGTCCGGTCGCACGGAGCGGCTCGCCCGCCCTTTCAGCCCGTCTGGCTGCCGTTGACGCCCTTCGGCGCGACGTCCTGATTGAGGCATTTGGCAATCTCCACAAACAGGCCGGCGAGCAGGTTGCGATCGGTCTTGACGTTGCCGAGCTCGGCGAACATGCGCTCGGTGGTCGCGCGCATGTCGTCCTGGCGCCGCCGCATCTCGTCGCGCAGGGCCTGCACCTCGTGGTTCAGGCGTTCGGTGAAATCGCGCTCCTGCCGGGCAAGCTGGTCGGAGACCTGCGCGAGGCGCTTCTCCAGCGCCTGCGTGTGCTCGCGCAGGCTGCGCTCGAGTTCCTTGTCGGCATCGGCACGCAGGTCCTTTTCCTCGCGGAACTGGCCGGCGACCGATTCGAGCTGCTTCTTGATCGTCGTTTCGAGGCCGCCGAGGCTTCGCGTCGACTCCGATTCGAGATCGCGCAATCGCAGCTGGAAGCGTTCCTCCATGACGGAGAAGCGCTTGTCGTAGTCCTGCATCTGGTTGCCGAACAGCAATTCGCGCATCTTGTCGACACCGGAGGCATCGGCAGAGCCGTTGCCACGGGTCGCCATGGCGGCCTGAGCTGCCAGCGCGGCTTGCGGATCAATGCTTGGTACGGGCTTGGCTGTAGTTCCCATCGACGTATCTCCTCGGTTGCGTATTGAACGGATCGAAAACGGATCGAACAGTGACGGACATCGGGCTGCGGTCCCGGCGGCGGTCAGGGCGGCGCCGGGGCACGGAAAAACAGCGTCAGGCGATTGCACCCGTCCTCGTGGCGGTAGCGCACGCCGTCGGAAAAATGCCGGACCATCGGAATGCCCCAGCCGCCGACCTTCGCGTCGCGCAGGCTGGTGGCTCGAGCGGGCTCGGGGACCTGCCGCAGGTCGAACTCGCGCCCTTCGTCCACCACTTCGAGGGCCACCTCGTCGCCCTGCCACCCAAGGCGCAGCAGGATGCTCTGCGCGCCCTCGCCGGCCGCGTGCGTCACGATGTTCGTGACCACCTCGGTCGAGCAGAGATCGAGGTTGTGCGCCAGCCGCTCCGGCAGGTGCTGGCCCTCGGCCCAGTCGTGCACCCAGGCGCTGATGCGCGGGAGCTCGCGCAGGGCGTTGTCGACGATGAGGGAAGCACCCGGCTCCCCGGCGGCGGCGTCCATCAGCGGCTTTCGGCAGATGACGCCATCAGCGCGCTGAAGGCGGAATCGACGTCGGGGTACACCGGGATGATCGAATCGATGCCTGCCATCTTGAGCACCTCCGCCACCACGGGTTGTGGATTTGCCAGCGCCATCGCGCCGCCGCGCAGCGACTGCGCCCTCGCGTTGACGACAAGGGTGCGGATGCCGATGGAGGCCAGGAACGAGACTTCGGACATGTCCACCACGGCGAGCATCTTGCGGCTCGCCACCAGCGCGGCGAGTCGCGTGTTGATGTCGTGGCCGCCGACGCTGTCCATTCGGCCGACGAGGCTGATCTTCTCGATGCCCTCGGCCAGTTGTTCGCTCCTCAGATCCATACACGCTCCGCGGTCGATATCGATGGTGCTGAACCGGTCTGCCACCGCAGGGATGAACTGCTTCGCAAGTTCGTCTTGTTCTGATACGAAAACAAGCGCTTCTTGCGTATCGGGAGGTAGAACCTTCTTCTAGCTTACGCTGAAATTTCCGGCGCGTCGATCACCCCTTTTTAGGGGGGGAACTCACGGACAGTGGGATCAGCGGTCGTTGCGCGCGGGCACGTTGCCCAGGGCCTCGACCAGCCGCTCGACCCGGATCGGCTTGGTGACGTAATCGTCCATGCCGGCGGCGAGGCAGGCCTCCTGGTCGCCCTGCATCGCGTTGGCGGTCATCGCGATGATGTGCGGCCGCTGGCCGGGGCCGAGCAGCGCGCAGATGCGCCGGGTGGCGTCGAGGCCGTCGAGCTCGGGCATCTGCACGTCCATGAGCACCACGTCGTAGACCTGGCGCTGCACCGACTCCACCGCCTCGATGCCATTGGAGGCCAGGTCGGCGCGATACCCCATCTGCTGGAGCAGGCGCAGCGCGAGCTTCTGGTTCACCACGTTGTCTTCGGCCAGCAGGATGCGCAGCGGATGGCGCTCGCCCATCGACGAATCGATCTGCGGCCTGGGCGCCGCGCTTGCGACCGGCCGCGCCGGCGCCTCATGCGCGAGCAGGCTGACCAGCGTGTCGAAGAGCTGCGACTGATGGATCGGCTTCGAGAGATAGGCGTTGAAGAGCGCCCCGGTGTCGCCTGCCTCGCGCCGGCCCAGCGAGCTGAACAGGACCAGCGGCAGTGCCGTATGGTGGGTGCGGATGCAGCGCGCGAGATCGACGCCATCCATCTCGGGCATGTGCATGTCCAGGATCGCGAGGTCGTAGCGTTCGCCGGCATCGAGCCAGCGCAGCGCCTCGGCTGGCGATTCGGTGTCGCGCGGGCGCATGCCCCACCGGCCGGTCTGGAGCGAGAGCACGCGACGGTTCGTCGCGTTGTCGTCCACGATCAGCACGCGCTTGTCCTGCAACTCGTGCTGTATGCCGGCCGAGACGGACCGCTTGCTCGGCGGCGCCTCGGCCACCGGCGCCTCGATGGTGAAGAAGAAGGTCGAGCCGGTGCCCGGCCCGGCGCTCTCGACCCACATGGTCCCGCCCATCAGCTCGGCCAGCCGCTTGCTGATCGCCAGGCCCAGCCCCGTGCCGCCGTACTTGCGGGTGGTGCTCGAATCGGCCTGCGAGAAGGACTGGAAGAGCCGGCTCTTGCCTTGTTCCGACAACCCGATGCCGGTGTCGCGCACCGCGAAGGTCAGCCGCACCTCGCCGTCGGCCAGGGGTTCCGAAGTGACGGTGAGCACCACCTCGCCCCGCTCGGTGAACTTCACGGAATTGCTCAGCAGGTTGAGCAGCACCTGCCGCAGCCGCGTGAGATCGCCGGACACACCCACCGGCACCTCGCCCTCGAAGACGTAGGCGATGTCGAGCTTCTTCTCCGTCGCGCGCGCGCTCACGAGGTCGAGCGCCGATTCCACGCAATCGCGCAGGTCGAAGGGATGCGATTCGACATCCATCCGCCCGGCCTCGATCTTCGAGTAGTCGAGGATGTCGTTGATGATTGTCAGCAGCGCATCGCCGGATTCGCGGATCGTCGAGACATAGTCCTGCTGCTCGGCATCGAGCGGCGTGTCGAGCAGCAGACCGCTCATGCCGATCACCGCGTTCATCGGCGTGCGGATCTCGTGGCTCATGGTCGCGAGGAAGGCGCTCTTCGCCTCGTTGGTGGCTTCGGCCGCCGCGCGCGCCTCCTTGGCCTCGTTGAAGAGGCGCGCGTTCTGGATCGCGATCACCGCCTGGTCGGCGAAGGTCTCCAGGAGCTTGATTTCCTTGTCCTCGAACGGCCCCGGCGGCTGCCGCGCGACGTGGATCGAGCCGATGTACTGGCCTTCCCAGATCAGCGGCGCCAGCATGACCGCGTAGTTGCCGATGTGCTCGGCCAGCTCGCGCATGAAGGGCGGAAGCTGCGGCTCTGCAAGCGCATCCGGCAGATGAAGCACCTCGGGTCCGGCCATGGCCTCGCCCATCGGCGAGTGGTCGATGGGGCGGGGGTAGTAGCGCTCCAGTTCGTCCCGTGCCGGTCCACTGTGCGCGGCCAGGTGCATCATGCCGTCGCCGCCGGCCAGCGAGATGCCGAGCTGGGTGCCCGCGAAGAGGCGCTGGCAGCTTTCGAGGATCTTGTCGAACACCGGCTGCGCGTTCTCCATCGACTCGCTGATGACCTGCAGCACCTCGGCCGTGGCGGTCTGGCGCTCCAGCGTCTCGCGGGTCTCGTTGGCGAGCCGGGCGTTCTCGATCGCGATCACCGCCTGCTCGGCGAAGAGATCGAGCAGGTCGATCTGCCGCTGCGGCGACTTGCCGGGCTGAGGCCAGGCGGTGGTGATCGCGCCGACCGGCACGCCGTCCTTGAGCAGCGGCGCGGCGATGATCCGCCGCCGCACCTCGACGTCGGCGAGCGCCGGGTCGTAGTCCGGGTCCGCCCAGGCGTCGTCATTGCTCAGCGAGCGGCGCTCCAGGATCACCCGGCCGTTCATCTGGCGCGGATCGGGCGGCGCGGGCCACACGGTGGCGGCCACCTCCAGCGCCTTCGGCGACCAGTTGCGCGTGGCGGCGAGGTGCACCAGGCGTCCGTCGAAAGTGAAGATCGCGGAAGCCGGCCCCTCGAAGAGCCACATGGTGCAGTCGAGGATGGCGTCGAACACCGGCATCGCATCGGTGGGCGATTCGCTGATCGCGCGCAGCACGTCGCTCACCGCGGTCTGGTATTCGAGCGATTCGGTCAGCTCGGCGGTGCGCTCCTCGACCTTGTACAGCGCCGCCTGCGTCTCGTTGAACAGGCGCGCGTTCTGGATCGCGATGACCGCCTGGTCGGCGAAGGTCTTGAGCAGCGCGCGCTCGCTCGGCCGGAACGGGCCGGTCTCGGTGCGTTGCATGCTCAGGATGCCGACGCCCCGGCCCTCCCACAGCAGCGGCGCCGCGAGATTCGCGAAACTGGTGCCCGCCAGCTCGGCATTGCGGCGCAGCACCAGCGGCGCGCAGGGATCGTTCGCGACGTCGGCGAACTCCACGACCTCGCCCGTACGGAAGCAGATCTCGGCCGAGGTGCCGGCGACCGGCATCGGATAGTTGGCCTGCATTGCCGCGACGAGGTCGGCCGTGCGCTGCTCGCCGATCGCCGCACGGCCGGCGGCGGTCACCCGCCAGCGGGTCAAGGCGAGCTGGCCATCGGCGTCGAGCATCATCAATGCGAAGGAGCTGCCTTCAAACAGCCGCTCGCAGCACTCGAGGATCTTGTCGAACACCGGACCGGGGTCGGCCACGGAGCTCCCGATGACCCGCAGCACCTCGGCCGCCGCCGTCTGGTGCGCCAGCGCCTCCTGCATCTCGCGGCTCTGCCGGCGGGTCTCGTCGAGCAGGCGCGCATTCTCCAGCGCGAGTCCCAGGCTGCCGGCCACGGTCTCCAGCAACCGGATCTCGTCGGCGCCGAAAGCGTATTCGCGCTCGTGGTTCTGCAGCGCGATGATGCCGAGCGCGCGATCGCTCCCAATGATCGGTACGGCCACGATCGAATGCGCCCAGTCGGTGCCCGGCGCGGGGCCGACGCCGACCCGCGTCTGGTCCTCGCGGGTGTTGGCGACCGCCGTCTCGCGCCGGTGCAGGATGCCCGTCAGGAACCCGTCCGGCTTTAGCGGCCGGGCCGGCGGGAGGGGAAGCGGCTTGTTGTGCTCGTAGCGGTAGAGCACCTGCACGAGGTTCGTCTTGTCGTCCCACCAGACGATGTTGAGGTCGCCGGAATCGAACAGCTCCCGCAGCTTGTCGCCCACCATGTCGACGATCGCCTGGAACTCCATCCGCGCCGCCATGCCCTTCTGGATGCCATTGAGCAGCATGACCAGCAGCTTGCCGTCGAACGGCTCGCGCGTGGCGCTGCCGGCGCGCGGCGCGTCTTTCAACAGGGGGCGAGACCGGGACGGGGCCATGGGGATCTGCCTTCTGCGAACAGCGGTTTGATGCGCGCCGGCGGCGCACACGGCGTGGAGTCTAGCGGCGAAGGCGCGATCGCGCCCGGGCCGGCCTCGAACGCAGGCCGGGGCGTGTTGTCCCCAACATGAAGGATGCGGCCGGCTGGCACATGCTCTAGTCTGTCCGATGGGCCACGGCCGGTGGCCTCACAAGAACGAGGAGAACCCCATGCGAACCAAAGTCACGGGCGGCGAGCTCGGAGGGCTCACCAATCTTGCCGTGCTTGCGCCGGTGAAGACCGGCTTCATCGAGGGCCTGGAGACGATGACGTACGTCGACCGGCTGCATCGGCTGCTCGACGCGCTGAACGAGGCGCGCCAGAACCTGAAAGAGGCCACGCTGGTCGACCCGCAGTTCCCGGATGCGCTCGGCCGCTTCGGCATCCTGCGCAATTTCCGGTACGCGGTGGTCCCGCCGGACAGCCCCATCGCCGCCGACGGCACGCCGGGACGCTACCGGCTCTCGCTCAACGTCACCTTCGACGGCGGCTGGGAGCCGTACATGCGGGTCATCTACCGGGACATCGGCTTCCTGCTGGATGCGCTCTTCTGCCACTGCGACGGCTACCCGGGCTCGAAGACATCGAACTACGACACCTACTGCCGCTGGGTGCGCGCGAACGAGCAGATGGCGGGGCTCTTCTTCGCCGACTCGTCGGTGACATCGAGCGACCAGTCCTACCTGGAGCACATCGAACGCATCCAGCGCGAGACCGCCGAGCCAGCGCAGGCCGATCGCCTCATCGCCGGCTATGGCGTGAAGCCCACGGTGCTGCAGATCCGGGAAGGCCAGGCAGAGGCGGTGGCGCATCCGGAGGCCGCTGCATTCACTTCGCTTCGGGCGCTGAAGGGCCTGTATCGGCTCTCGCCGCTTTTCACGAGCACGACCGAACGGCGGATCCTGCTGCGCTTCACGCGTGAGGTCCTCAAGGACTTCAATGAGATCCTCCCGAGGCTCCATGACCATCCGCTCTTTCACGTCATTGCCGACGCGGCGAAGGAGGAACTCGCATGGTTCCTCGGGGGCGAGAAGGACGCCGGCAACGCCGCGCCCCCGGACGATTCGTTCACGCCGACCGATGCCGTGCAGGCCGGCATCGTGGGAGACCGCGGCAGCGCCACCCACGGCTGCCTGGTCCTCCTGCGCGTGCAGGACCCGAACAAGGCCGTGGCCTGGCTGCAAGAGGCACCGATCAGCGGCCACGGCGCTCAGGACGCCGACGGCATCCGCCGCAACGTCGCCTTCACCTATGCGGGACTGCGCGCCCTCGGGTTCTCCGCCGAGCAGCTCGATCCGCTGCCGCGGGAATTCATGGACGGCATGGAGTCGCGCGCCGGGCTCCTCGGCGACGTGCGGGCCAACCACCCCGACTTCTGGCCGCGGCCGGAGCGCTGCGACGAAAACCTGAAGACCGATCCGAACAGCCGGGTCGATCTCTCGACCGTGCATGTCGCATTCATGATGCGGCTCACCGACGACAAGCCGGAATCCGCCTCCGCAGCGCTGCATCCGCAACTGGCGGGTGCGATCTCGCGACTGACCCCGGCGTCGGTGGGCATGCAGGTGGTGGCCGTGCAGCCCACGCGCAGCTGGCGCGAAGGATCGAACGCGAACGGTCGCGAGCACTTCGGCTTCCTCGACGGCTTCAGCCAACCGGGCCTCAAGAAAGTCGAGCCCCCCCCGCTGCCACGCGACACGGTTCCCCCTGGAGATCTCTTCCTGGGCCGCGACAACAGCCTCGGCGACAGGCCCGACCCGAAATCCGCTCCGCCCGCGCTCCTGCAGGACGGCACCTTCCTCGTCGTGAGAAAGCTGCGCCAGCACCTCGACCACCTGCACGCCGCGCTGGACTCGCACCTGAAGGACAAGGGCCTGGGCGACGAGGACGCCAAAGCGAAAAGGAAGCAGGCCATTCTCGAAAAGATGATGGGCCGGCGTCAGGACGGCACGCCGCTCGTCGCCCCGGCCTCGGGCAACGACTTCGACTACGACAAAGATGCCGACGGCCGGCAATGCCCCTTCCACGCCCATGTGCGGCGCGCCAATCCGCGCGACGGGCGCGAGCCGATGCCGCGCATCGTGCGCGCGGGGATGTCCTACGGCGAACGCCTCGACGCAAACGCGGATCCGAAGGCCAATCCAGGCGCCGCGCCGAACGCCGACCGCGGCATCGTGTTCATGGCCTATTGCGCGAGCATCTCCGAGCAGTTCGAGGTGATCCAGCGCTGGATTGCCGGCGGCAACAGCTCGGGCGTGTCCTCGGCGCAGGCCGACCCGTTCCTGGCCGTTCCCAAGCCCGGCGACCGCCGCACCTTCCGTTGCCTGGAAAGCGGCTCGCCAAACGACATCCTGCGTGTCGACCTGGGTGACAAGCCTTTCGCCACGCTTCAATGGGGCCTGTACCTGTTCGTGCCCTCGATGGACGCGCTGCGCCATCTGGCCGCGCTGCGCCGGCAGCCGGCGACGAGTGCCGCGACGGTCTTGCCGCCGATCTGGCCGCCCGCCACTGCCCTCGATCACTGGCGCCAGCGCCTGGAAGACCCGGACCCCGAAAGGTCCGTGTCGGCGAACACCTGGATGCAGGTGCGTCAGGAAGGCGGCTACAAGGACGCCCGCCCCTACGGCCTGCTGGTAGGGCTGCAGGCGGATGTGCTGCGCATCCTGCAGGACAAGGGCGAGAAGTACTCCGTGCAGGGCTACGGCCATCGCATGGCGGCCTCGCTGGGCCACAACCACCTCGGCATGGACGCGGACACGGGCCATGCGGTGCAGGGGCCGGTGATCAACAAGGCCATCGAGGCGATCACGGAAAGGGAGGCCTTCGACCTGACCTTCGCCATCGTCGACAAGGTCTTGAAGGGGATCATGGAATTCGCAGTCCCCAATCCCGACGGATCGAAGCGTGCGCCAGTCGACCTCGTCACATTGGCCGAAAAGGTGCTCGCCGCGCTTTGCACGAAATGGATCGGGCTGCCCGAACCCTCGGCAGTCCCAGGGCAGCCCGGGAATCTCATGGAGGTGGGCGGGCGCGAGCCGGGGAATCCGCAGCCGCCGCGCTGCCCCGGCAATTTCTTCTCCGCGTCGCACTTCATCTTCAATCCGCATCCGCGACCCGAGACGGTGGAAACCGGAAAGGTGCAGGGCAAGGCGGTGCTGGACGCAGTCAAGCAGCTGCTCGATCGGAAGAAGCCGCTCGGCAAGTTGGCCCGGTCCATCGTGGACGGCTTGCAGAAAGTCGAAGCGATCAAGCCAGAGGAACGGCAGAAGGTGATCGCCAGGAGCATCTCGGGCGTGCTGCTCGGCTTCCCTCCGACGGTCTATGGCAACTACCTGCGCACCATGGAGACATGGACCCGGGAGAAGTCGCTGTGGGAATACCAGCAGCGCCTGGCGGACCTGAAGACGACGGTGTCGGATCCGTACGAACGCGCGCGCCGGGCGCTGCGCGGCGGCGTGATGAGCACCATGCGCAAGCGCCCCGTGCCGGAGCAGCTCTGGCGCTGCCCTGTCGTGAACGGCCAGGTGGTGGGTGCCAGGGACGGCGAGCCCGGGGAAGACCAGCGCGTCGTGCTCGGCATTGCCTCGGCATTGACCGATGCGGCCGCCCCCGACGAGATGATGTTCGGCGGCAGCCGCGATCCGTCGAGCAGCGTGGCGACCGAGCACGCCTGCCCCGGCTACGGCATGGGCGTCGGCGTGATGCTCGGGCTGATCGCGGGGCTCTTCGAAGCCGGCACGCTACGACCGACCGGTTCGCCCGTGCTGCTGATGCTTACGCAGCAACGCCCGTCACAAGCGCCCGCAGCCGGGTAGCCTCGTCCAGGTGCCACGCCATGCGCATCGTGTCGAAGGCGGCGGTGGCTTCGTCGATGAGCGCCATCGCCTGCCCGGTGTGCCCTTGGTCGATGGCGATCTCGGCGGCGCACAGCTGGGTCACGGCGACCTCGTGGGCCGAGTCGCGTTCGCGTGCCACGCGCAGCGCCTGCTCGATGTAGCGCCCGGCGGCTTCGGGCCGGTGCACGGCGGCATCGCGCGCGAGGGCCCGCAAGGCCATCGCCACGCCGATCAGGTCGCGCTCGCGCGCACGCCTGAGCGCCAATGCGGCGTGGCGCCGGGCCTCCTCGCGGCGCCCCAGGCCCATGAAGCCCTCGGCCAGCCAGCCGTGGTTGAAGGAGCGGAACAGCCCGCTCTCGCGCGGCGCGATCCAGTCCGTCGCCTCGACGATGGCCTGGATGGCCTGCGGCGCCTGCTCGAGCTTCCACTGCGCATAGCCCGCGATGGCCTGCGCGATGGAGAGCTGCGACAGACTTCGCGTTGCCTCGGCAATGCGGCCGGAGCGGATGGCCGTCTCACGCGCCTCGCGCCAGCAGCCTTGCCACAACAGCACGGCACTGCGCCAGCCGTGGAGCGTCGCGGCGATCTCGTGCGTCTCGTCGACGATGCAGGCCAGCGCGTCATCGAAGCATTCATACGCCCGCTCGAAAAGCCCGCGATCACCCAGCACGTAGGCCCTGCACACCAGCGAATAGACCAGGCCGACGTTGGTTCGCCGGCCGCTGCGGTGCCGGCGCTTGACCTCGATGGCGCGATCGAGAAGCTGAAGACCGGCGTCGTAATGCGCCGCGAGCACATGCGACTCGCCCAGGGTCGCCACGATCTGGATGGCCAGCGGCTCGTCGCCGATGGCTTCGGCTTCCGCGAGCGCGCGTTCGCCATGCACGATCGCCGAGCGTGCATCGCCGAGCGAATAGCTGATGTAGCTGTGCCAGTAGCGGGCCCGCGCGACCGAGGCCGCGTCGGCGAACTGCTCGGCCAGGTGGACGGCGCGGGTGGAGAGGGCCAGTTCGCTGCGCGAGGGGTCGAACACGCACACCATGCCCAGGCGCTGCACGATCGACACCCAGCGCTGCGCGGCTTCCGATGAGTCGGGCAGCTTGTCGAGGGCGGCCAGTGCGGCCCGGTACTGGGCGCGGGCACGGTCGAGGGCCGAGGCCTTGAGGGCCTTGTCCCCTGCCAGTTCCGCGTAGTGGGCGGCACCCGTGCCATCGCCGCCCGCGCCGAAGTGATAGGCCAGCGCCTCCAGCGCTTCGTCCTGGTCCATCGCGGCGCTGTGCCGCTGGATGGCCTGCGCGATGCGAAGGTGCAGCTGCTGCCTCTCGTGCAGCCCGACCGACTCGTAGATGATGTCGCGCGCCACGCCATGCTTGAAGCGCAAGGTGCCGGCGAGCTCGCCCGGGAAGATGAAATCCTGCTCCGCGAGGCCACGCACCAGGGCGCTGTCCGCGGCCGCGCCGGTGATCGTTTCGAACAGCCACACCGGGATGACGTTGCCGATGACCGCGGCCACCCGCACCAGTTCGGTCTGCGCCGGCGGCAGGTGCTGCACGCGCGACTCCACCAGGTGGCTCAACCATCCGGCGCTGCCGCGCGGGCGCCCGGCGGCGCCGACGTCGCCGCGCGCCATCGAATGGCACAGTTCCTCGACGTACAGCGGATTGCCGCCCGCACGGCGTGCGATCTCCGCGGCGACGAAGGGGTCGACGGCGGGCAGACGTGCCGAGATCGCCTGCGCGGCCTCCGCGTCGCCGAGCGGCGCCAGGGCGATGGTTTCGTTCGCGACCGGGAAAACGCCATCCGCCTTCGCATCGCGTGTCGCGAGCACGATCAGCAGGCGGCAGTCGCCGAGCCTGCGCAGCGCCGCGAGCACCTGCTTCGACAGCTCGTCGGCCCATTGCCAGTCGTCGATGAAGACCACCAGCGGGGCCTGCTGCGCCAGGTCCCTGAACAGCTCGCACAGCCCGTCGGCGGCCCTGGCGGGCATCTCCTTCGAAAGCGATTCGACGATCTGGACGAAGGGCTGCAGGGGTTCGGCGCCCAGATCGCTTTCACAGTAGCCGCGCAACACGCTGCAGCCCTGCGCCGCGGCGCTGGCCAGCACCCGTTCGATGAGCCGCGTCTTGCCCATTCCGGCGGGCGCGGCCACGGCCAGGCAATGGCCCCGTCCGGCGATGGCTTCGGCCAGACGCGCCTCGAGCAGATCGCTTTCCGCCCGGCGCCCGACGAACGGCGCGTACCGGTAGCGTTCCAGGTTGTCCAGGCGCTGCGCGAGTCCGGCCCGGCCGTCAACGGCATAGACCGTCATGGGCACCGCCTGGCCCTTGATTTCCAACGACCTCGCCGGACCGGTGCTGAAGAAGCGATGAGCCGGCCCGAGGCTCTCCTCGCTCACGAGGATCTCGTTGGCGCTGGCCGCCGTCGACAGGCGTGCCGCCACGTTGGGCACTGGCCCGAGCAACTCGAAGCGACCTCGCTCGATGTCCCCGACGCCGAGGAGCACCAGCCCTGAATGGATGCCGGTGTGCAGGCTCAGCGGCGGGACGCCGGTGAGTTCCAGGTGCATGCCGCGCACGCGCTCGTGAAGTTGAAGGGCCGCCTCCACCGCGCGCCGGCCGTCGTCCTCGCGCGTGGCGGGGTAGCCGAACATGGCGAGCACGCCATCGCCCTGCACGCGCACCACGAGGCCGCCGTGCGTGGGAATGATGTCCTGGTAGGCGCGCCGCAGCGCGGCGAGGAGCTGGGCATAGTGCTCGGCTTCCAGTGCCGCCGCCAGCTCGGTCGATTGGGAAAGATCGGCGAAGAGCAGTGCCACATACCGCCGCCCGAGCGCGGTTGAATCCGCATCTGCATGACGGTCGGTTTTACTCATCAGGGATTTCCACCTCAGGCCCGCGCGGCGGGCGTTTTCGATCGGGCGCCATATTACAGCCGGGGTGACCGGGAACACGCGGCAAACCCGGCTCGCGTAACGCCAATGCGACACGCCGTTCGTCCAGGCACTCACCAGTCCTCGGGAATACCCGCACAGTAAAACCCCAAATCTTGCCTACATTGCTTGTATGCAAGAAAGCGAGTGTCTTGCATGCAAACCCCCAACACGGAGAGCCTCCATGCCCCGATTCGCCAAATCCCTTTTCGGTCAGGTCGTCATCGCACTGGTGCTCGGTGTGATCGCCGGCCTCTTCTTCCCCGAGTTCGCCGTCAAGCTCAAGCCGCTGGGCGACGGGTTCATCAAGCTGATCAAGATGATCATCCCGGTGCTCGTGTTCTGCGTGGTCGTGCATGGCATCGCCGGCGCCGGTGACCTGCGGCGCGTGGGCCGGGTCGGCGTCAAGGCACTGATCTACTTCGAGGTGCTCACCACCGTCGCGCTCGGGCTGGGCCTGTTGCTCGCCTTCGTGTTCGAGCCCGGCGTGGGCATGAACGTCGATCCGTCGAAGCTCGACGCCAACGCCATGAGCGCCTATGCATCGACCGCCGACAAGCTCACCGGCGGCGGCACGGTCGAGTTCATCATGAAATTGATCCCGACCACGGTGATCAACGCCTTCGCGACCGGCGACGTGCTGCAGGTGCTGCTCTTCGCGGTGCTCTTCGGCTGCGCGCTGACGCTGCTCGGCGATCGCGGCAAGCCCGTCGCGGCGGTGGTGGATGCCACGGCGCTCGTGATGTTCAAGATCATGGGCATCATCATCAAGCTCGCGCCACTCGGCGTGCTGGGCGCGATCGCGTTCACCGTGGGCCAGTACGGCATCGGCTCGCTCAAGCAGCTCGGCGCGCTGGTCGGACTGTTCTACCTCTCGGTCGCCATCTTCGTGTTCGTCGTCCTCGGCATCGTGATGCGGCTGTCGGGCTTCAGCCTGCTCAAGCTGCTGCGCTACCTGCGCGAGGAGCTCACCATCGTCTTCGCGACCACGTCGTCGGACAGCGTGCTGCCGCAGATCATGGGCAAGCTGCGCCACATGGGCATCCGCGATTCGACGGTCGGCCTCGTGATCCCGACCGGCTATTCGTTCAACCTCGATGCGTTCTCGATCTACATCACGCTGGCCGCGGTCTTCATCGCGCAGGCGACCAACACGCCGGTCTCGATGACCGACCTGCTGACCATCCTCGCGATCGCGCTGGTCACCTCCAAGGGCGCGCACGGCGTGCCGGGCTCGGCGATCGTGGTGCTCGCCGCGACGCTGCATGCCATTCCGGCGATTCCCGCGATCGGCCTGGTGCTGGTGCTCTCGGTCGACTGGTTCATGGGCATTGCCCGCGCGCTCGGCAACCTGATCGGCAATTGCGTGGCGACCGTCGCGATCGCGGCATGGGAAGGCGACATCGACCGCGAGCGCGCGCACGCGGTGCTCAATGGCACGCACTCGCCCGAGGACGAGCCTCTGCGCGAAACGGGAACGCATGGCGGCGAAACGGCAGAATCCCCAGCCGCCGTCCAACCCGCGAACTGAACACCACCATGACCGACGTCACGCCCACCACCATCGCCGAGCGCGTGGTCGAAGCCATCCTCGCGCAGAAGCTCGCGCCCGGCGAGCGGCTCGGCGAGCAGGCGCTGGCGGAGAACTTCGGCGTGAGCCGCACCATGGTGCGCGAGGCGCTGATGCAGCTCCAGGCGCGCGGCTTCGTCGAAGTGCAGTCGCGGCGCGGCTGGTTCGTGGTGGAGCCTTCGGCCGAGGATGCGCGCGACGCCTTCGCCGCGCGGCGCATCGTCGAGGCCGGCATCCTCGCCGAGGCCGGCCGGCCGCTGTCGAAAGTCATCCGCAAGCTGCGCGAGCACATCGCCGACGAGAAGCGCGCCATCGCCGGCGCCGATGCCGCCACGCGAGCTTTCCTGCTTGCCGATTTCCATGTGTGCCTGGCCGACCAGATGGGCCACCGGCTGCTCTGCGACGTGCTGCGCGACCTCACCGCGCGGACCACCCTCGCGGCCACGCTCTTCCAGTCGAAGCACGAGGCTGCCCAATCGTGCGCCGAACACGCGGCCATCGTCGCCGCGCTCGAGGACGGCGACACCGCCCGCGCGCGCCAGCTCATGCTCGACCACATCGGCAACGTCGAGGAAGCCCTGGAAGTCGAAGCCGCCATCGACCCCACCGAAAACGAGAAATTGCGCGCGACGCTGGCGCCCGTAGCTCTCCCGCGCGCCGCGCGTTAGCGCCGGCACTGCCAGAAACCCCACGGAACCGGCTCCGCCGGGCCGTCGGGGTTGCCCCCGGAGAGGGGGTGCAGAGCCACACGAAGTGGGCGAGGCTGGGGGAGAGCCCCGTCTCAGGGGAGAATCCAGTCCTTCATGAATTCCCCAGCCCTCCAGCGCGCCGTCTTCCTCTTCCTGCTGGCGGCCGTCACGCTCGCCTTCGGCTGGATCCTCCTCCCCTTCTTCGGCGCCGTCATGTGGGCGGTCGCGCTGGCGATCCTCTTCACGCCGTTCTACCGCTGGATGGTCATCAAGGTGAAGGGCCGCCGCAACGTCGCGGCGCTGGCCACGCTGCTGCTGGCGATGATCCTCGTCATCATTCCGCTCGTGGCGATCACCCTGGCGCTGATCGACGAGATGGCCTTCGTCGCGCAGAAGGTGCGCTCCGGCGACATCAGCTTTGCCGCCTACTTCCAGCAGATCGTGAACGCCCTGCCCAACTGGGCGACCGAGCAGCTCAACCGCTTCGGCCTGACCAACATCGAGGGATTCATCAGCCGCTTCTCGGCCTCGGCCCTGCGGGGCAGCCAGCTCATTGCGACGCGCGCGGTTTCCATCGGCCAGAACGCCTTCGAGTTCATCATCGCCTTCGGCCTGATGCTGTACATGCTGTACTTCCTGCTGCGCGATGGCCGCGATCTGTCGAAGACGGTCCGCGCGGCGCTGCCGCTCGCCAGGGCGCACACCAACCACCTGTTCGGCAAGTTCACCACGGTGATCCGCGCCACCATCAAGGGCAATGTCGCGGTGGCCGTGGTGCAAGGGTTCATCGGCGGCGTGACCTTCTCGTTCCTCGGGGTGCAGGGCGCGCTGCTGTGGGGCTCGCTGATGGCCTTCCTCTCGCTGCTGCCGGCCGTCGGCGCGGCGCTGATCTGGATCCCGGTGGCGATCTATTTCCTGGCCACCGGCGCCGTCGTGAAGGGGCTGGTGCTGATCTTCGTCGGCGTCTTCGTGATCGGGCTGGTCGACAACATCCTGCGCCCGATCCTCGTCGGCAAGGACACGCAGATGCCCGACTACATCGTGCTGATGTCCACCATCGGCGGCATCGCGCTCTTCGGCATCAACGGCTTCGTGATCGGGCCGGTGATCGCGGCACTTTTCATGGCGGCCTGGGATCTGTTCGCTTCGTCGAGCGCGGAAAACGACCCTGTCGCCCCGCCTCCGCAGCCCTGAAGACATCGGCGCCACGGCGCAATCCTCCGGAATCCAGATCCAATGAATCGAAGCGGACGCAGCGTCCAATACGCAACCAGCCCCCTGCTCACGAGCAAGACACCCGTCTGGCGCAGCAAACTCATCGTCGCCGGGATCGCGGCCGGCTTTCTCGTGCTGGCGGTGCGCGCCTTCTATGTCGAGGTGTTCGACAACCAGTTCTTCCAGCACCAGGGTGAAGTGCGCTTCGCCCGGACGCTCGAGCTGCCCGCCAACCGCGGGCGCATCCTCGACCGCAATGGCGACATCCTCGCCTCCGATATTCCAGCGCCCAGCATCTGGGCGATTCCGGAAGACGTGGACCCCGCCGATCCGGCAATCCAGCCGAAGCTGAAGAAGCTGGCCGAATTGCTCGGGATCCCGCAGGCCGAGCTCACGCGCAAGCTGGACGCCGACGACAAGAGCTTCGTCTGGCTCAAGCGGCAGGTCGACGAAGCGGTCGCCAGGCAGATCGCCGCGCTCGACATCAAGGGCATCTACCAGCGACGGGAATACAAGCGCCAATACCCCGAGGGCGAAGCCGCCGCGCATGTGGCCGGCTTCACCAACGTCGAGGACGTCGGCCAGGAAGGCATCGAGCTCGCGTTCGACAAGGAGCTCGCGGGCAAGACGGGTTCGCGCCGCGTGATCAAGAACCGCCTGGGCGCGGTGGTCGAGGACGTGGGCGAACAGGTCCCGCCGATCGAGGGCCACGACATCCAGCTCAGCCTGGACGACCGCATCCAGGCCGTGACCTACGAGAAGCTGCGCGACGCCGTGGTCGCGAACAAGGCCCGGGCCGGCAGCGCGGTCGTGGTCGACGCCCACACCGGCGAGCTGCTCGCGATGGCCAACTACCCGAGCTTCGACCCCAACGACCGGCACAACCTCACCGGCGAGCAACTGCGCAATCGCGCCATGACCGATGTCTTCGAGCCGGGCTCGACGATGAAGCCCATCACCGTCGCCACCGCGCTCGAGCTCGGCCGGGTCACGCCGCAGACGATCATCGACACCAACCCCGGCCGGATCACCGTGTCCGGTGCGACCATCCACGACGACGAGAACTTCGGCGTGCTGACGGTCGAAGGCGTGATCCAGAAATCCAGCAACGTCGGCGCGACCAGGATCTCGCAGCGCATGACGGCCAAGGAGATGTGGGATTCGTTCACCTCGCTCGGCTTCGGCCAGAAGCCGCAGACGGTGTTCCCAGGTGCCGTGACCGGGCGGCTGCGGCCGTACAAGTCATGGCGCCCGATCGAGCAGGCCACGATGTCCTACGGCTACGGCCTGTCTGCCTCGCTGTTCCAGATTGCCCATGCGTACACCGCGTTCGCCAACGGCGGCAAGGTCATTCCGATCACCCTGCTGAAATCGAGCGAGCCGCCGGTGGGCGTTCCGGTGTTCTCCTCCGCGGTAGCGAGCGAAGTTCGCAAGATGATGCACATGGCCGCCGCGCCCGGCGGCACCGCGCCGCTCGCGCAGACCGAAGGCTATTCGGTGGGCGGAAAGACCGGCACCGCCCATAAGCAGGTCGGCAAGGGCTACGCCGGCAACAAGTACCGCGCCTGGTACACCGGCATGTCGCCGATCGACAAGCCGCGCGTCATCGTCGCGGTGATGATCGACGAACCGAGCGCGGGCAAGTACTTCGGCGGTCTCGTGGCCGCGCCGGTGTTCAGCCAGGTGGTGCAGCAGACCTTGCGGATCCTGAACGTGCTACCCGATCTGCCCGTGGCGTCGCAGGCGCACTAGATGATGCTCGCCCCCAGGTTGGCTCACTTCGTGTAGCCGCCCACCCCCTGCCGGGGGCGCCTATTTCTTCCACCATTGCTCGCCGAAGCGGCCCTGCAGGAAGGCGACGAAGCTCAACACCTTCCCCGGTACCAGCTTCGGCGATGGGAACACCGCATGGATTTCCTGCTCGGCCAACGCGTGGTCGGCCAGCACCTCGACCACCTGCGCTGAAGCGAGCGAATCGCTCGCCACATAGCGTGGCATCAGGGCGATGCCGAGCCCCGCGCGCGCAGCGGCCAGCACCGCCGAGACGTTGTTGGAGCGCAGCCGGCCCGATACCGGCACCGACACCGGCTCGCCCCTGGGCGTGTGCATGTGCCACACGTCGTCGCCCACCACGCTGCTGTAGATCAGCGCCACATGCTCGCTCAGGTCCTGCGCCTTCTTCGGCGTGCCGTGCTCCCTGAGATAGTCCGGCGCGGCGACCATCACCCACGGATTCATGCCGAGGTAGCGCGCGCCGAGCGACGAATCCGCGAGCTTGCCCATGCGGATCGCCACGTCGATGCCCTGCGCGACCAGGTCTACGTAGCGGTCCTCGAAGCTGAGATCGACCTGGACCTGCGGGTGCCGCGCCATGAATTCCAGCGCCAGCGGCACGATGACGCGGCGACCGAACGCGGTCGAGGTGCCGATGCGCAGCAACCCCTGCGCCTGCGACTGCTGCAGCTTGACGATGCTGTCGGCCTCCTCGGCGTCGCGCACGATGGACTTGCACTTCTCGTAGTAGAGCGCACCCGCCTCGGTGAGACTCACGCCGCGCGTGTTGCGGTTGAGCAGCCGCGCCTTCAGCCGCGCCTCGGTCGCCGCGACCTGCTTGGTCACGGTGGGCTGGGTGGTGTTGAACTCGCCGGCGGCCTTGGAGAAGCTGCCTGTCTCCACCACGCGCACGAACATCTCCATTGCAAGCAGTCGGTCCATGAGCCTGATCCTAGCCCCACTTATTCCGTCATGGAATAGGCTTTATGGCCCCCGGCCGTCTTCTGCGAAGAGCCCCCTCTTCCTACAGTCGAGTCCATCCCAAGGAGACTCAAAATGGCAAAGATGACCGCGGCCCAGGCCGCCGTGCTCGTGATGGAAAAAGAAGGCGTGACGCAGGCTTTCGGCGTTCCCGGCGCCGCCATCAACCCACTGTATTCCGCGCTGCGCAAACAGGGCAGCATCGCCCACATCCTCGCGCGGCACGTCGAGGGCGCCTCGCACATGGCCGAGGGCTACACCCGCGCGGTGGCCGGCAACATCGGCGTGTGCATCGGCACCTCCGGCCCGGCCGGCACGGACATGATCACCGGCCTCTACTCGGCATGGGCCGATTCGATCCCGATCCTCTGCATCACCGGCCAGGCGCCGCGCGCGCGGCTCTACAAGGAAGACTTCCAGGCGGTGGACATCGAATCGATCTCCAAGCCGGTCACCAAGTGGTCGGTCACGGTGCGCGAGCCGGGACAGGTGCCGCAGGTCTTCCAGCAGGCTTTCCACCTGATGCGCTCGGGCCGGCCGGGCCCGGTGCTGATCGACCTGCCCTTCGACGTGCAGATGGCGCAGATCGAGTTCGACATCGACACCTACCAGCCGCTCGAACCCTACAAGCCCGCAGCGACGCGTGCCCAGATCGAGAAGGCCATCGGCATGCTGAATGCGGCCGAGCGGCCGCTGATCGTCGCCGGCGGCGGCATCATCAATGCCGATGCAGCCGACCTGCTGGTGCGCTTCGCCGAGGCGACCGGCGTGCCCGTGATCCCCACCCTCATGGGCTGGGGCGTGCTTCCCGACGACCATCCGCTGATGGCCGGCATGTGCGGCCTGCAGACCAGCCACCGCTACGGCAACGCGACGATGCTCGCGAGCGACTTCGTGCTCGGCATCGGCAACCGCTGGGCCAACCGGCACACCGGCTCGGTCGACGTCTACACCAAGGGCCGCACCTTCGTGCACGTCGACATCGAGCCCACGCAGATCGGCCGCGTGTTCACCCCCGACTTCGGCATCGTCTCCGACGCCAAGGCCGCACTGAAGCTCTTCGTGGAAGTCGCCGAGGAGATGAAGGCCAAGGGCAAGCTGCCGGATCGCAGCGAGTGGGCCGGCCAGTGCCGCGACCGCAAGAAGACCATGCTGCGCAAGACGAACTTCGAGGACGTGCCGATGAAGCCGCAGCGCGTCTACCAGTGCATGAACAACAACTTCAGCCACGACACCTGCTACGTGAGCACCATCGGGCTCTCGCAGATCGCGGCGGCGCAGTTCCTGCACGTTTACAACCCGCGCCACTGGATCAACTGCGGCCAGGCCGGCCCGCTGGGCTGGACCATTCCCGCGGCGCTCGGCGTGCGCGCGGCCGACCCGGGCCGCAAGATCGTCGCGCTTTCGGGCGACTACGACTTCCAGTTCATGATCGAGGAGCTCGCGGTGGGCGCGCAGTTCAAGCTGCCGTACATCCACATCGTGGTCAACAACTCCTATCTCGGGCTGATCCGCCAGGCGCAGCGCGGCTTCGAGATGGACTACTGCGTGCAGCTCGGCTTCGAGAACGTCAATGCCAGCGAGGACAGCGGCGTCGAGCGCAGCTACGGTGTCGACCACCTCAAGGTGGTGGAAGGTCTCGGCTGCAAGGCGATCCGCGTCTACAAGCAGGAAGAAATGACGCCGGCCATCAAGCACGCCGAACAGCTCATGGCCCAGTTCCAGGTGCCGGTGGTGATCGAGGTGATGCTCGAGCGCGTGACCAACATCGCGATGGGAACCGAGATCGACGCCATCAACGAGTTCGAGCCCTTGGCCGAGAGCCTGGCGGACGCGCCCACGGCGACCGCCGTTTCGATGCTCGACTGATCCCGAGGAGACAGGAACATGCCCAAGTTCGCAGCCAATCTGACGATGCTGTTCAACGAGCTGCCGTTCATGCAGCGATTCGAAGCCGCCGCCAAGGCGGGCTTCAAGGCGGTGGAGTACCTGTTCCCGTATGCCTACGAGAAGAGGGAGCTCGCTGCCGCGCTACGCGACAACGGACTCGCCCAGGTGCTGCACAACCTGCCCGCCGGCAACTGGGACGGCGGCGAACGCGGCATCGGCTGCCACCCGGATCGCGTGGGCGAGTTCCGCGAAGGCGTGGCGCGCGCGATCGACTACGCGACGGCGCTCGGCTGCCCCAAGGTCAACTGCCTGCTGGGCAAGCTGCCCGAAGGCGTGACCGCCGCCGACGCACGCAAGGTGGTGATCGACAACCTGCGCTATGCGGCCAGTGAATTGCAGCAGGCCGGCATCCGGCTGCTGATCGAGCCGATCAACACCTTCGACATCCCCGGCTTCTACCTGAACCGGACCGACCAGGCGCTGTCGATCATCGACGAGGTCGGCTCGCCCAACCTGCTGGTGCAGTACGACATCTATCACGCGCAGCGCATGGAAGGCGAGCTCGGCAACACGCTCTCGAAGCACATCACGCGCATCGGCCACATCCAGCTCGCGGACAACCCCGGCCGCGGCGAGCCGGGCACGGGCGAGATCAATTACCCGTGGCTTTTCAAGCACATCGATTCGCTCGGCTACGACGGCTGGATCGGCTGCGAATACAAGCCGCGCGGCACCACGGTCGAAGGCCTCGGCTGGCGTACCGCACTCACGCAATAACGAAGTCACACATCAGGAAAAAAGGAAGTCTCGCGATATGTCGAACACGAACGCACAGAAGATCGGTTTCATCGGCCTCGGCATCATGGGTGCGCCGATGGCGGGGCATCTGCTGGAGGCCGGCCATCAGCTCTACGTGAACACGCGCGGTCCGGTGCCGGAGCCTTTTGCTTCGAAGGCGATGGTCTGCACAACGGCCGCCGACGTGGCCCGGCAGGCCGACGTGATCTTCGTGATGGTGCCGGACACGCCCGACGTGGAGAAAGTACTGTTCGGCGAAGGCGGCGTCGCAACCGGGCTGACAAAGGGCAAGGTCGTCGTCGACTGCAGCTCGATCGATCCGATCGCGACGAAGGAATTCGCCAAGCGCATCCTCGACCTGGGCTGCGGCTATGTCGACGCGCCGGTTTCGGGTGGCGAAGTGGGCGCGAAGGCGGCAACCCTCACCATCATGTGCGGCGGCGACGAAGGCACCTTCGGACGCGTGCGGCCGCTGCTCGAAAAGATGGGAAAGAACATCACGCTGGTCGGCAACGTGGGCGACGGGCAGGTGTGCAAGGTGGCGAACCAGATCATCGTGGCACTCAACATCGCGGCGGTGGGGGAGGCGCTGGTGTTCGCTTCCAAGGCCGGGGCCGATCCGGCCAAGGTCCGGCAGGCGCTGATGGGTGGCTTTGCTGCATCGCGCATCCTGGAGGTGCATGGCGAACGGATGATCAAGCGCACCTTTGCGCCGGGATTCCGGATTGCGCTGCACCAGAAGGACCTGAATCTTGCGCTGCAGGGTGCCCGGTCGCTGGGTGTCGCGTTGCCGCAGACCGCCAGCGCGGCCCAGCTCATGAATGCGTGCGCGGCATTGGGATACGGGCAGGAAGACCACTCTGCGCTGGTTCGAGCGCTGGAAGCGATGGCGGGCCACCCAGTCGCGCAAGGGTAGTTTCCGGCCCGGGGCGGGGTCGCAGACGAGCACCGCCGCCGATCCCCCCTGAGCCCGGTTTGCGGTGCGGCCGTCCCACAGAAAAAACAAAAATCACCCCATGCAAGCCAACAGTTCCATTCATGAACATCCCGCATCAACTCAAAGAGCAATCCAAGTCGATCACCCTCGTTCCCACCCCGACTTTGCGTTAGCCTCTCTCCTGAGCCAGTAAGCAAGGAGACACCGATGGCCAACAAAGAACTTTCCCCCGCCGAACATGCACTGCGTGACGCGGCTCGCGAATACCACCGCTCGCCGGTCAAAGGCAAGATTTCCATCTCGCCCACCAAGCCCCTCCTGAACCAGCGCGACCTCTCGCTCGCCTACTCGCCGGGCGTCGCCTACCCCTGCCTCGACATCGAGGCCGACCCCGCCCTCGCCGCCGAATACACCTCGCGCGGCAACCTCGTCGGCGTCGTCACCAACGGCACCGCTGTCCTCGGGCTCGGCAACATCGGCCCGCTCGCCAGCAAACCGGTGATGGAAGGCAAGGGCTGCCTGTTCAAGAAGTTCGCCGGCATCGACGTGTTCGACATCGAGCTCGCCGAGAACGACCCCGACAAGCTCGTCGACATCATCGCTTCGCTCGAGCCCACCCTCGGCGGCATCAACCTCGAAGACATCAAGGCGCCCGAGTGCTTCTACATCGAGAAGAAGCTGCGCGAGCGCATGAACATCCCCGTCTTCCATGACGACCAGCACGGCACCGCCATCATCTCGGCCTCCGCGCTCATCAACGGCCTCGAACTCGTCGGCAAGAAGATCGAAGACGTCAAGATCGCCGTCTCCGGCGCGGGCGCGGCCGCCATCGCCTGCCTCGACGTCATGGTCGGCCTCGGCGCCAAGGCGTCCAACATCTACGCCGTCGACTCCAAGGGCCTGATCTACATCGGCCGCCCCGGTGGCTTCGACGACTCGAAGACCCGCTACGCGCAGAAGGACACCGGCGCCCGCACCCTCGCCGACGTCATGAAGGACGCCGACGTCTTCCTCGGCTGCTCCGCGCCCGGTGTCGTGACGCAGGACATGGTCAAGAGCATGGCCAGCCAGCCGATCATCCTCGCGCTGGCCAACCCCGAGCCCGAGATCCGCCCCGAGCTGGCCAAGGCCGTGCGCCCGGATTGCATCGTCGCCACCGGCCGCTCCGACTACCCGAACCAGGTCAACAACGTCCTGTGCTTCCCGTACATCTTCCGCGGCGCGCTCGACTGCGGCGCGACCAAGATCACGGAAGAAATGAAGCTCGCGTGCGTGCGCGAGATCGCCGACCTCACCAAGGCCGACATCAGCGAGGAAGTCGCCACCGCCTACGCCGGCCAGGAACTGGCCTTCGGCCCCGACTACATCATTCCCAAGCCCTTCGACTCGCGGCTCATCCTGCGCATCGCACCGGCCGTCGCCAAGGCGGCGCAGGACTCGGGCGTCGCCACACGGCCGATCGAGGACCTCGAGGCCTACCGCCAGCACCTCACGCGCTTCGTCTACCAGACCGGCATGTTCATGCGCCCGGTGTTCACCGCCGCCAAGTGCGCCACCGCCAAGCGTGTCGCCTATGCCGAAGGCGAAGACGACCGCGTGCTGCGCGCCGCCCAGCTCGCGGTGGATGAAGGGCTCGCCAAGCCGATCCTCGTCGGCCGTCCGGCGGTCATCGAGGCCCGCATCAAGAAAGCCGGCCTGCACATGCGCCTGGGCACCGACGCCGAATGCGTGGACCCCGAGGACGATCCGCGCTTCCGCACCTACTGGGAGGCGTACCACAAGATCATGGGCCGTCGCGGCATCACGCCCGAGGCTTCGAAGGCCATGGTGCGCCGCTCCAACACGACGATCGCGTCGCTGATGGTCCACCTGGGCGACGCGGATGCAATGCTCTGCGGACTGGTCGGCCGCTTCGACAGCCACCTGCGCATCCTGCAGAACATCCTCGGCCAGAAGCCCGAGGCGCCGGGCTTCGCAACGCTCAACGCGCTCACGCTCGAGAAGTACACCCTCTTCATCGCCGACACCAACGTGCATGAAGACCCGAGCGCCGAAACGCTCGCGAAGATCGCGGTCATGGCCGCCGAGGAAGTGCGCCGCTTCGGCCTGCCGCCCAAGGTCGCCTTCCTGTCGCACTCGAACTTCGGAACGTCGGAGCGCGGATCGGCCCGCAAGATGCGCCAGGCCCGCGAGCTCTTCGCCAAGATGGCACCCGACATCGAATGCGACGGCGAAATGCACGGCGACGCCGCCCTGTCCGAGGAAGTCCGTCGCAAGGCCCTGCCCGATTCGACGCTGACCGGCGAAGCCAACCTGCTGATCTGCCCGAACCTCGACGCGGCCAACATTCTCTTCAACGTGCTGAAAATGACCGGCAGCAACGGCGTGACGGTCGGCCCGATCCTGATGGGCGCGAACGGCCAGGCGCACATCCTGACCCCCTCGGCGACGGTGCGGCGCGTGGTCAACATGACCGCGCTCGCGGTGGCCAACGCGAACTCGCCGCGCTGATTTCGCGCACCGGAATGAACGCCCCGCCGCGGTGCACGCGACGGGGCGTTTTTCATTTTTCGCCTTGCCGACGCGGGGATACCCGCACGCGGCGTCATGCACCCCATTGGCACATCGGAAGGGTTCGCACCAAGTGCGTGCGGGCACCGTTTTTGCTTGAATTCGTTACACCTTTGAACGGAATTCGAATGAACAAGCGCCAACTGATCCAGTCCTTTCTCGCCGCATCGGCCCTCAGCTTCGGCCTCGGCACGGCCTACGCGCAGACCACGCCGATCAAGTTTCAGCTCGACTGGCGCTTCGAGGGACCCGGCGCCTTCTTCACCCACCCCGCCGCCAAGGGCTACTTCAAGGCGGCCGGCCTCGATGTGACGGTCGACGCCGGCAACGGCTCCGGCGGCGCGGTCACGCGCGTGGCGTCGGGCGCTTACGACATGGGCTTCGCCGACCTCGCGGCGTTGATGGAATTCCACGCCAACAACCCCGACAGCCCGAACAAGCCGGTGGCGGTGATGATGGTCTACAACAACACGCCGGCCTCGGTCATGGCGCTCAAGAAGAGCGGCATCACCAAGCCCGCCGACCTCACCGGCAAGAAGCTGGGCGCGCCGGTGTTCGACGCCGGCCGCCGCTCGTTCCCGATCTTCGCCAAGGCCAACAACATCGGCGCCGTGAACTGGACCGCGATGGACCCGACCCTGCGCGAAACCATGCTGATGCGCGGCGACATCGACGCGATCACCGGTTTCACCTTCACATCGCTGCTCAACCTCGAAGCGCGCGGCGCGAAGACGGCGGACGTGGTGATCCTTCCCTACCCCGACTACGGCGTGAAGCTCTACGGCAACGCGATCATCGCGTCGCCAAAGCTCATCAAGGAGAACCCGGCGGCCGTGAAGGCGTTCCTGCAGGCCTTCACCAAGGGCGCGAAGGAAGTCATCGCCAATCCGGCCGTCGCGATCGAGTCGATCAAGGCGCGCGACGGCATCGTGAACAGCGAACTCGAAACCCGCCGCCTGAAGCTCGCGATCGACACCGTGGTGAACACGCCCGACGCACGCGCCGAGGGCTTCGGCCAGATCAACGCCGGCCGCCTCGCGCTGATGGCCTCGCAGGTGTCCGACGCCTTCGGAACCAAGACGCGCGTGAATCCTGACGCGGTGTGGAACGGCTCCATGCTGCCGACCTCCGCCGAGCTGAACATCCTGCGCAAGTAATGCAGGAGCAGGACAACACGCCCTTCGTCGATTTCCAGGACGTCTGGCTCGCCTACAACGAGGAACTGCTGCGCGCGAATCACTTCGCGGTCGAGGCGATCGACCTCCAGGTGAAGCGCGGCGAGTTCATCGCGATCGTCGGGCCCTCGGGCTGCGGCAAGTCGACCTTCATGAAGCTCACGACGGGCCTCAGGATGCCGTCGATGGGCAAGATCCGCATCGACGGCGAGCCGGTCACCGGGCCGCTGAAGATCTCGGGGATGGCCTTCCAGGCGCCATCGCTGCTGCCGTGGCGCACCACCGTCGACAACGTGCTGCTGCCGCTGGAGATCGTGGAGCCCTACCGTTCGACCTTCAAGGCCAAGCGCAAGGAGTATGTCGAACGCGCACGCAGGCTCTTGCAGAAGGTCGGCCTCGGCGGCTACGAGGACAAGTTCCCGTGGCAGCTTTCAGGTGGCATGCAGCAACGCGCGAGCATCTGTCGCGCGCTCATCCACGAGCCGAAGATGCTGCTGCTCGACGAGCCCTTCGGCGCGCTCGACGCCTTCACGCGCGAGGAGCTCTGGTGCATCCTGCGCGACCTGTGGACCGAGCAGCAGTTCAACGTGATCCTGGTCACGCACGACCTGCGCGAGTCGGTGTTCCTCGCCGACACGGTGTACGTCATGAGCAAGAGCCCCGGCCGCTTCGTCGTCAAGCGCGAGATCGACCTGCCGCGCCCGCGCGAGCTGGAGATCACCTACACCAAGGAGTTCACCGACATCGTGCTGGAACTGCGCAGCCACATCGGCGCCATTCGCAGCCAGGGCGCCGCTTCCACTGCCACCGCGATCCCGCAGTAAGACCATGAAGAACAAGAAGCTCATCGAACGCTGGTCGCCCTGGCTGCTGCTGGTCGCCGTCATCATGCTCTGGCAGATCATCTGCTCGGCCTTCGAGGTGTCTGAATTCATCTTTCCGAGCCCGTGGCGCATCTGGACGCAGTTCTGGGAATTCAAGGACGTCATCGCCGGCCATGCCTGGCGCACCTTCTGGGTCACGATGGCGGGCTTCGGCATCGCGATCGTGGTGGGCGTTTTGCTGGGCTTCGTGATCGGCAGCTCGCGCGTGGCCTACGCGGCGGTGTATCCGCTGATGACCGCCTTCAACGCATTGCCCAAGGCGGCCTTCGTGCCTATCCTCGTGGTGTGGTTCGGCATCGGCATAGGGCCGGCGATCCTCACGGCCTTCCTCATCAGCTTCTTCCCGATCATGGTCAACATCGCAACCGGCCTGGCGACGCTCGAGCCCGAGCTGGAAGACGTGCTGCGCGTGCTCGGCGCCAAGCGCTGGGACGTGCTGGTGAAGATCGGCCTGCCGCGTTCCCTGCCGTACTTCTATGGCTCGCTCAAGGTCGCGATCACGCTGGCCTTCGTCGGCACCACGGTGTCGGAGATGACCGCCGCCAACGAAGGCATCGGCTACCTGCTGATCTCCGCCGGTTCGTCGATGCAGATGGGCCTCGCCTTTGCGGGCCTGATGGTGGTCGGCGCGATGGCGATGCTGATGTACGAACTCTTCAGCGCGGTCGAGAAGCACACCACCGCGTGGGCGCACCGGGGTTCGCAAGGTGAATGACGCCCAGAGGCTGAAGGCCCTGCACCGCGCCAACGAAGTCGCGCGGCGTGCGATGGCGATGGGCCGGCACCCCTTCGGCGCGGTGCTGATCGCGCCGGACGGCGAGACCGTGCTGGCCGAGCAGGGCAACATCGACACGGTGCATCACGCCGAGGCCACGCTCGCGCGCACCGCATCGCTGAACTACCCGGCCGACTATCTCGCGCAGTGCACCCTGGTGACCACCTTCGAGCCCTGCGCGATGTGCGCGGGCACCATCTACTGGGCCAACATCGGGCGCGTGGTCTACGGTGCGGAAGAAGCCGCGCTACTGGCGCTCACGGGCGACCACCCCGAGAACCCGACGCTGTCGCTGCCGTGCCGCGAGGTGTTCGCGCGTGGGCAGAAGAACATCGAGGTCATCGGCCCGGTGGCTGAAGTCGTGGAAGACATGATCGCGACGCATCGCGGCTTCTGGGAAACGCGCGGCCATTGAGTCCGCCGCGCCTTGTTCGCGGCCGCGCGTTCTCCTATGCTCTGGCGCTTGCCAACAGGAGACGCAACATGATCAAAGTCAGCGTGATGTACCCGCACACGCCCGGGTCCCGCTTCGACCACGACTACTACCGCGATTCGCACATGCCCATGCTCAAGCGGCTGATGGGCGATGCGTGCAAGTCCTACACCATCGACAAGGGCCTTGGCGGCGGCGCACCCGGCGCGCCGCCGGTGTACGTCGGCATGTGCCACGTCTTCTGCGATTCGGTCGAAGCCTTCCAGGCCGCGTTCGGGCCGCACGCCAAGGAAATCCTCGGCGACGTCGCGAACTACACCGACATCAAGCCGGTGATGCAGATCAGTGAAGTGGTGGTGGGCTAAGGCTGTGAACAGGCCCTAGCTCAGTCGTAGAGCAGCGTCACGATCGCGCCGCCGCGGACGTCCGCCGGGACGGCTGACTTCATGCCGATCGACAGGCCCCGACCATCGGGTCCGATCAGGCATCTCCCGTCGATCGCCGCTGCCGATGCGCCGGTCCGTGAGTCGGTGCAGCGAACGGCGATATCCGCCCGACCCACTGCATCGACACGCGCAGTCGCTTGCCGCAGATTGCGCGTGTCATCCGTTACGCCGATGTCGGCCCATCCGGCACGCGAGGCTTCGGCGACCACCGGCAAGGTGGCGGGCGCGCTCACCTGATAGGTCGAAACGACGATCCTCCCGGTGAAATTGATGGTTCCGCCGATGGCATCAGGAAAGAAGGGCACCGCCAGAAGCAACGCCGCGGCCGGCGTGATGCAGCCCTTGAACAAGACTGAACGTTCCATGTCCGCTCCCCAAAACGGGCGAGGCGTTCGGAACGATTTCCGCTTGTGCCGGCACGTTTGCTGGCAATGATTGCATTTTGTAAACGAGCTGCGGAAACCTTTCCGTTCGGCTTGATCGCGACCGAAAGCGCGGATACGCTCATCTGCTTTCGGTGCCGCGCGGGCTCAGACGAGACGGGTCTCGATCTCGGTCTTCACCTCGGTCATCAGGCGGTGCAGCGGGCACTTGCCCGCCACGCGCAAGAGCTCCGCCCGTTGTTCTTCACTGAGGTTGCCGGTCACGCGCAGCGACGTGCCCAGGCGGTAGGTGCCCTTGCGCTCTTCGCTGTCGTCGCGGTCCACCACGACTTCGATCTCTTCCACCGGGATGCCCTTGCGCCTGGCGTAGACCAGCACGGTGAGCGCCTTGCATGCGCCGAGCGAAGCGTCGTAGAGGTCATGCGGTTGCGGCCCGGCGTCGTCGCCACCGGCCGCAACGGCTGCGTCGACCGGAATCTCGTGGGCGCGAATGCGGACCGTGTGCCGCGTGCCGCTGATGTCGTCGCGGCGAACCGTGATGGTCATCGAGGTCTCCTGAAGGAATGGACCACGATGGTAGCGTTCAGCGGTGCACCTCGGCCTCGCCGTGCTTCGCGAGCAACTGCATCAGGTGCTTGCGGATCAGCATGCCGGGGCGGTCGGACTCCATCGAGTACTCCACGCCGCGCCGGCGCGTATCGACCAGCGCATCGGGGTCGGTCGATTCGAGGATGTCCTTGTCCTCGCGCGTGATCTCCTCGTCGAAATCGATCAGCATCCGGGCCGCGCAATCGGCCTCGGTGTCGTTGCGGAACAGCCATTGGCACAGCTGGATGCGGCCGTCGTCGATCGGCGTGAAGCAGTTGATGATGATGTGGCGGATGCCCGAGGGATATTCGATGTCGAGCCGGCGCGAAAACGGCAGGAAGTAGGCATTGCGCATGTGCCGCGTGGTGATCGGATCCGTCACGCCGCTGATCGCATGGAACTTGGCGGGGTTCACCGCGTCGATGACCGTCTCGGCGTGGAAGCCCGATTCGTTCTCGATCAGCTCGTACTTGCTCGGCTTGGGACTTGCGGCCACGCCGAAGGTCGCGCGGTGCACGAAGCTGAAGTGCGAGTTGTCGAACGAGTTCTCCAGCGCGCGCATCGGGCTGGTCTGCCACTCCTCGTAGAACTGATGAATCGTGCGGAACGCCGGATCGTCGTATTCCGGAACGGCCGGGATGTCCGCGATCGGATCTTCCAGCGCAACCCACGCATAGCCGTAGCGCGCGGTGCAGTGATAGGCCGTGGTCCTGTATTCCGGCGAGATCTTGCGGTCCGGCTCGTACTGCGGGATGCGGATCACCTGCCCGCCGCGGTCATAGGTCCAGCCGTGGTAGCCGCATTGGATCGCGCCCTGGCTGCACGCCTTGCCCTCGGCATCCACGCACCAGCCCTTCGAGAGCTTCGCGGTGCGATGGCAGCAGCGGTCGCGCAACGCGGCCGGCTGGCCGTCGGCATCGAGGAACAGGACGATGTTTTCGCCGAGCAGGGTGAAAGGCTTCGGCCCCTGCTGCAGATCGGCCAGCGGCATGACGGCATGCCAGAACTTGCGGAAGACGGGTTGCTGCGTGACGAGCATGAGAAAGACTCCTTCGGGTGTGCGTGGGGACGACCATGAAAGAGCAATTTCCCGCCGCGGACCGGGCCGGGCTGAACGCTTCTACTCTGCGTTGAAGGTCATGCAAGTTGCGCGCCCGGTTCCTGTGCATGCTGGCATGCCTCCTGCATCACGCCGGTGAAGAGTAGAAGCGTTCAGCAGCGCACGCACCCCGTGGTGCGCCGCCCGGAAATTGCTCTTGAGGCGCCCCGACCCGTACGCGGCGGGCGCCCAGGACCCACGAACTTTCCGGAGATCTCCTCATGCAACGCCGTTCCTTCATCGTTTCCGTCGCGGCCGGTGCCGCCACATTCGGCGCACCCAGCGTCTTCGCCCAGGGCCCGAAGCTCACCCCGCTCAAGTTCACCCTCGACTTCCGCGTCAACGGCCAGACCGCGCCCTTCTTTCTTGCGGAGAGCAAGGGCTACTACAAGGACGAAGGGCTCGACGTGAGCATCGACACCGGCGCGGGCTCGGTCGCCTCGATCACGCGCATCGCAAGCGGCGTCTATCAACTGGGCCTCGGCGACATCAGCTCGCTCGTCGAGTTCAATGCACAGAACCCCGGCACCCCGGTGGTGCAGGCGGTCTACCAGTACTACAACCGCGCACCATTCGTGATCATCGGCCGCAAGGACCGCGGCATCACCGGCGATTTCCAGAGCCTGCAGGGCAAGAAGGTCGCCGCGGCCGCGGTCGAGTCCACCCGCCGCGCATGGCCGATGGTCGCGCGCAAGAAGGGCATGAAGGGCGACGCCTTCCAGTGGCAGACCACCGACTTCAGCGCACGCGACAACGTGATGGTGCGCGGCGACGTCGATGCCGCGACCTACTTCCACGATTCGGCGGTGTCGCTGTTCGCGCGCATGAAGATCGATGAACTGTCGGTCCTCAAGTATTCGGACGCCGGCGTGAACCTGTACGGCAACGCGATCCTCGCCAGCAGCAACCTGATCGCGCAGAACCCGAAGGCGGTGGCCGCCTTCCTGCGCGCGACCAACCGGGCGATCGCCCTGACCTTCGCGAACCCGTCGGCCAGCATTGCAGCCATGCGGCAGCGCGAGCCGATCCTCGATGCGAAGGTGGAGCTCGACCGCTGGGCGATCACGGCCCAGTACGTCGGCGCGGAGGACACCCGCGCGCACGGCCTCGGCGACATCCGCAAGCTCACGCTCGAGCAGCAGGTGGATGAAGTGGCCGATGTGTTCGGCCTGAAAGTCAAACCGTCGGCCGATGCCATTTTCAACAGCTCGATGCTGCCGGCACGCGCAGAACGTAGCATCAAGGCATGACCGCCCTTCCGCCCGACTTCTTTCCAGCCGAATCCGCGCTCGACGAACGCGACGGGCGCTACCTGCGCAAGGCCATCGTGTGGTCGCATGCCGCCCGGCGTCGCGGCAACCGCCCGTTCGGTGCGGTGATCGTGTCCGCCGCCGGCGAGGTGCTGGCCGAGGCCTACTGCAACACCGCCGAGACGGGCGACGTCACCGGCCATGCCGAGACCAACGCGGTGCGCATGCTCGCCGAACGCAGGCTCCCGCGCGAGGTACTCGCCGGCGCGACGATCTATTCGTCCGGCGAGCCCTGCGTGATGTGCGCAGGCGCGATCTTCTGGGCCAACATCGGCCGCGTGGTGTTCGGCATTGACGCCGAGCGGCTGCGGGTGTTTCGGGGCGAACGCGGCGACCAGCGCGATGCGGAGCTGTCCTGCCGCGACGTGTTCCGCGCATCGCCGCATCCGATCGAGTGCATCGGCCCCGCGCTGGTCGACGAAGCCGCTGCGGCGCACGACGGCGCCTGGAAGACCTGAGCGCTCAGCGCGCCGGCGCTGCCGGATCCCTCGATGTATTCATTCTGACATGACGCCATCGCGCGCGATTGGACCCGGTCGCCGGATCGTTTAACCTCCGCGCCATGAAATCCAAAGTGCAGTTCCGCCTGCGCATCTACCGCGACGAGAGCATTGCCATCGGACCCGGGAAGATCGCGCTGCTCGAAGCCATTGCGGAAACCGGCTCGATCTCCGCCGCCGGCCGTCAGCTCGGCATGTCGTACCGCCGCGCGTGGATGCTGATCGACGAGATGAACCGCGCGCTCAGCGCACCGGCAGTCAGCACCGCCACCGGCGGCACGCACGGCGGCGGCAGTGCGCTGACGCCGGTCGGCGAGCAGATCGTGCGCCACTACCGCGCCATCGAGAGCACCGCACGTGTCGCGGCGGCAGCGGACATCACCGCGCTGACGCGCCTGCTCGCACCATGACGATCGAGGGGTGCACGCTCCATTTCACCGGCAACGACGTGCTCGACCAGACGCCGGTGCTCGACATCAAGCTCTAGGTGCCGCGCTTCGACGTGCGCGAGACCGATCGGGTGGGCTGGTTCGCGGCCAGGCTCGATGCTGCCCAAGGTGCGATCGGACGACCGCATGGCCTGATCCGCCGCGGTGCAGGCGGCGCCCGTTTTCCTGCTCAGGACGTCACCGATGTCCTGCGCATCCACCAGCGCGACCAGGAACGATTGCGCCTCGCCGCCAGCGGTGCTCCGTTCTTTGCGGTGCCGCCATCCTGCCTCATCGCTGTATCGGCGAGTATATGAAGATTGATCTTCCCGGGATCGCCATCACCGTCTTCGCCCTCTATTCACCAGCGAAAGGAGGATCTTCAGCACACCATATTTTTCATGTGTAACAATACCGTCGTTCCCTCAAGTGCATGACGACCGCCTTCCTTTCCTCGATGGACTGGTCACCGCTGGTGCTCTCGGTCAAGGTCGCGACCTTTGCGACGCTGCTCGCACTGGTGGCCGGTGTCATGCTGGGCTGGCTCTTCGCGCGCCGGCCGTTTCCGGGCTCCCCGGTGCTTGAATCGCTGTTCATGCTGCCGCTGGTGCTGCCCCCGACGGTGATCGGCTATGCGATCCTGGTCGCGGCCGGCCGGCGCAGCCCGCTTGGCGGATGGCTGCGCGAGCATTTCGACTACACGATCATCTTCAGCTGGCACGGCGCGGTGGTGGCCTCGGCGGTGGTGGCGCTGCCGCTGGTGCTCAAGTCGGCCAGCGCCGCCTTCGAGCATGTGGACCGCTCCCTCGAAGCCGCGGCGAGCACGCTGCGCCAGTCGCCGCTGTCCGTCTTCCTGCGTGTGACGCTGCCGCTCGCATGGCCGGGCATCCTCGCGGGCACGCTCCTGGCCTTCGCGCGTGCCATGGGCGAGTTCGGCGCGTCGCTGATGGTCGCGGGCTCGATCCCCAAGCAGACTCAGACCCTGTCGATGGCCATCTATGACGCCGCGCAGGCCGGCAACGACGACCTCGCGCTGGTGCTGGTGGTCGTCACGTCACTGCTCTCGATCACCGTGCTGGTTCTGTCGAACCGGTTCTTCTCACTCCGCTGACGGCCAAGGAGCCACTTCATGCGCACATCCCGTCTCGCTTGCCGCCTCGCTTCCCGCCTTGCCTCCATCGTTCTCGCCCTTGCCCTTCCGGTCGGTGCGATGGCGCAACAGCTCACGGTGTCGGCGGCGGCGAGCCTGACGGATGCCTTCAGGGAGATCGGCGCCAAGTTCGAGGCGAGCAAGCCCGGCGCGACCGTGCGCTTCAACTTCGCCGCCTCGGGCGTGCTGCTGCAGCAGATCAGCCAGGGCGCACCGGTGGACGTCTTCGCCAGTGCCGACCAGGAAACCATGGACCGCGCCGCGAACCAGAAGCTGATCGACACCGCGACGCGCAAGGACTTCGCGATCAACAGCCTCGTGCTGATCGAGCCCGCCCAGGGCGGTGCCGGCATCAAGACGCTGCAGGACCTCACCGGCCCCGGCGTGAAGAAGATCGCTGTCGGCAAGACCGCGACCGTGCCGGTGGGCCGCTACACGCGGGAGGCGCTGGAGGCCGCGAAGCTCTGGACTCCGCTCGAGCCCCGCTTCGTGCAGGCCGACAGCGTGCGCCAGGTGCTCGACTACGTGAGCCGGGGTGAAGCGGAAGCCGGGTTCGTGTACCGTACCGATGCCGCCGTCATGGGCGACAAGGTGCGCGTGGTGCTCACGGCGACCGGCCACACGCCCGTGTCCTATCCGATCGCCGTGATCGCCGAGAGCAAGGAGAAGACGTTGGCGAAGGATTTCATCGCGTTCCTTTCCACGGAGCAGGCGCAGGCAGTGCTGGTGCGCTTCGGCTTCGGCAAGCCGTGATCGACGTCGACCTGCAACTGACGGTCACCGACGGCACGCGCCGCTTCGATCTCGCGGCGCGCTTCGCCACGAATGTTCCCTTTGCCGCACTCTATGGACCATCCGGCGCCGGCAAATCGCTGACCTTCCAGGCCATCGCCGGGCTGCTGCATCCCTCGCGCGGGCATGTGCGGCTCGACGGCCGCACCCTGTTCGACTCCGCGCAGCGCATCGACGTGCCCGCGGCCGAGCGGCGCATCGGCTACCTGTTCCAGAACTACGCGCTGTTTCCGCATCTCTCGGTGCGCGAGAACGTCGCGTTCGGACTCACCTCCTGGCGCAAGCGTCGTCTTTCGCGCGAAGACGCGGAGCAGGTCGACACCCTGCTGCGCAGCTTCGATCTCACCGCCATGGCCGACAGCCGGCCGCGCACCTTGTCCGGGGGACAGCAGCAGCGCGTGGCGCTCGCCCGCGCCCTCGCGTGCCGCCCGCAGGTGCTGCTGCTGGACGAGCCCTTCGCGGCGCTCAACCCCATGCTGCGCAGTGCCGTGCGGCAGGACCTCGCGGCGATGCAGCGCGAATGGGGCATTCCGGTGCTGATGATCACGCACGACGTCGACGACGTGCTCGACCTGGCCGACGTCGCTTTCGTCTATGAAGCCGGCCAGGTGGCCCAGGAGGTCAATCTGCGCGACGGCACCAGCCGTTCGCTCATGACGCAGAAGCTCGGCGTGCCCGCGCGGCTCGAGGAAACGCCCGAGCGCCGGAAGCTGCGTCGCCTGCTCCACGGCGGCTAGGCGCGGCAGCTCCGCCTGAGCCTCAGTGCCGACCATCACGCTGGACGCTTTGATCACCGCGTAGGCCTTGCACGCCGCGCTCGGCGAATCCGCTTTTCCGGCCATGTGCCGCCAGCGCTGAGCGCGGAGAAATCCCTACACTCGACGCATGCCCTGGCACGCGCAACTCGACCTCGACTACCGTCTCGAACAACAACGCAGCGTTGCGCGATTCCGCCACGACGGGCCACTGCGGATTCTCCAGAGCCTGTATCCCGAGGGCGACGCGGTGTGCCACAACGTGCTGGTCCACCCGCCGGGCGGGCTGGTGAGCGGCGACACGCTGGACATCCGCGTGCGCGCCGCGTCGGGAAGCCATGGGCTGATCACCACGCCGGGCGCCAGCCGCTTCTACCGCTCCGAGGGCGAACTCGCGCGGCAGCGCACCGAGCTCGCGCTCGAACCTGGCGCTCGCCTCGAATGGCTGCCGCTCGAAGCCATCTGCTACAGCGGCTGCCGCGCCGAGAACCGGCTGACCCTGCGCGTCGCGCCGGGTGCCGAGCTCATCGGCTGGGACGTGACCGCGCTCGGCCTGCCCAACGCAGGCAAGCCCTTCGAAAACGGCACGCTGCAGCAGCACATCGAGGCGCCGGGCGTGTGGCTGGAGCGCGGGCGCATCGATGCGAGCGACCTGCGGCTGCTGCAGAGTCCGCTCGGCTTCGCCGGCCATCGCTGCATCGCATCGATCTTCTTCATCGCCGGCTCGCCGATCGCGCGCGAGCGGTGCGAGGCCGCGCTCGATGCGGCGCGCTCGCTCATCGAGCGCCATTCGCTGCAGGAAAGTGCGGGCGTGACCAGCCCGCACGCCGAGGTCATCGTGCTGCGCGCACTTGCGCCAGTGGTCGAGCCGGCGATGCAGCTGCTGCGTCAGGTCTGGATGGCCTGGCGCGGCGAACTCTGGAAGCTCCCGGGCCAGCCACCGCGCATCTGGGCGATGTAGCCGTGCATCGGGCGGAGCCGACATGCGCATCGAACGAAGCGACATTCCGGCCCGTCTCGACCGCCTGCCCTGGTCGCGCTGGCATTGGCGAGTGGTCATCGCGCTCGGCGTGGCCTGGGTGCTCGACGGGCTGGAGGTCACGCTGGTCGGCTCGCTCGGCGGCGTGCTGGAGCGGCCCGACACGCTGGCCCTGACCGCGACGGAGATCGGCTGGTCCGGCTCGCTCTATATCGCCGGGGCGGTGGTCGGCGCGCTGGTCTTCGGCCGGCTGGCGGACCGGCTGGGCCGCAAGCGGCTCTTCCTGCTGACGCTCGCGGTGTATGCAGCCGCGACGCTCGCGACCTCGCTTTCGACCGGTTTCGCGTTCTTCGCCTGCTGCCGGTTCGCGACCGGGCTGGGCATCGGCGGCGAGTACGCGGCCATCAACTCCGCGATCGACGAGCTGATTCCGGCGCGCGTGCGCGGGCGGGTCAACCTCGCGATCAACGGCAGCTTCTGGGTGGGCGCGGCGCTCGGCGCAGGGGTGAGCCTGTGGCTGCTCGATCCGCGCGTGCTGGGGCCGGTGGCGGGCTGGCGCGTCGGCTTCGCATTGGGCGCGGTGCTCGCGCTGGCGATCCTGCTGGTGCGGCGCGACGTGCCGGAAAGCCCGCGCTGGCTGATCGCGCACGGCCGCGCGGAGGAAGCCGAAGGCATCGTGCGCCGCATCGAGGAACACGTGGCGGCACGGCACGGGCCGCTGCCGCCGGCAGTCGGCCATGTGGCCTTCGGTGGCCGCGCGGAGCCCGGCTGGCGCGAAGTGGTTCACGTGCTGCTGCGGCGATATCCCCAACGCAGCCTGGTCGCGCTGGCGTTGATGATTTCGCAGGCCTTCTTCTACAACGCGATCTTCTTCACCTATGCGCTGGTGCTCACGCGGTTCCATGGCGTGCCCGAAGGCCGGGTCGCGCTCTACATCTTTCCGTTTGCGCTGGGCAATGTGCTCGGGCCGCTGATCCTCGGGCCGCTGTTCGACCATGTGGGCCGGCGGCGGATGATCGCGCTGACCTACGTGGGCTCGGGCATCGGGCTCGGGCTGACGGGATGGGCCTTCATGCTCGGCCTCCTCGACGCGCGCAGCCAGGCCCTGTGCTGGTCGGCGGTGTTCTTCCTGGCCTCGGCGGCGGCGAGTTCGGCCTATCTCACGGTGAGCGAGGTCTTCCCGCTGGAGATGCGCGCGGTTGCGATCTCGATCTTCTATGCGGTGGGCACCGGCGCCGGCGGGTTCGTGGCGCCCGTGCTGTTCGGCGCGCTGATCGAGACCGGCAGCCGAGGCGCGGTGGCAATCGGCTATGCGATCGGCGCGGTGCTGGTCATCGTGGCCGGATCGATCGCGTGGCGCTGGGCGGTGGACGCAGAGCGCAAGCCGCTCGAGGAGATCGCGCCGCCGCTCGGTTCGGCGCCGCGCGATACATCGGGGCCGCGCCGGTGATTCAGGCCGTGTGGGTCGGGTGCCCGGCCTCGACCCACGCCTCGAGCCCGCCCGCCAGCGGCCGCGCGCGCTTGATGCCGCGCGATGCCAGCGCCTGCGCGCCCAGCGCGGCCGACACCTCGTTGGGGCAACTGCAATAGAGCACGATCTCGCGGTCGGCGCCGTCGAACGGCAATTCAACGCGTCGCTGCTGGATGTCCTTGAGCGCGATCGGCAGCGCGCCGGGAATGCGCCGCGGATCGACCTGCACACCCGCTTCGCCGCGCACGTCGATGACGATCGGCGGCGGCTCGCCGTCCATCATCGTCATCAGTTCGCCGACCGTGACGCGCGGCATGCCGGTCAGGCGCATGAAGGTGCGGCGCCGCCAGTAGCGCACCGCGAGCATCGCGGCAAGGACGACGACGAGCGCCACGATCGCGATGCCACCGGCCTGCGACATGGCATCGAGCACCGCCTGGATCTGGTCGCGGAAGATCCAGCCGAGCCCGAGAAAGATGCCTGTCCACAGCAGCGCCGCGGCCGTGTCGAACGCCACGAAACGCCACGACGACATGCCCAGCGCACCCGCCATCGGCGGCGCGATCACCGACACGCCCGGCACGAACTTCGCCAGGACCAGCGACATCCCGCCCCACCGGCCGATCAGCGTCTCGCTGCGGCGTACGCAGGAATCCGGCGACATGGAGATCTTGCAGAGCAGCCGCATGAACCGGTAGCCGTAGAGCCGCCCCGCATAGAACCAGACGGCATCGCCGAGCAGGTTCGCGATCCACGAGGCGGCCACCATCGCCACCAGCAGCAAGGGCTGCGCGATCGCCGCCAGCGCGCCCGCCACCACGAGCAGCGGCGATGCCGGCACCGGGAGCCCAACCCGCGCGCAGAAGGTGGCCACGAACACGACCGCGACGGCGTGCTCCACGAGCAGCAGGCTCAGTTGCTCCACGCGGGGCTCCCGGCGGGCAACGGCAACGGTCGGACGGCGGAAGGCATCGGCATGGCGGGCGGCTCTGGGTGTTGGAGTGGCCAGAGCGTAGCGCCTTCCGGGCGCGGGCGGATTGGGTCGGGAAGGAACAGAATCTCCCTGTGCATGACGGCGGCCGGGCGCCGCCTGTTCCCGTGGTCCGGGAATAAATCCGCGAGGCGCCCCGTCATGCAGGGGAAGACTGTGTTGAACGACCGCACCCGCCGATTCGAGACCGCGGCCCTGCCGCACCTGCACGCCGCCTACAACCTGGCGCGCTGGCTGCTGCGCGACGACCGGCTGGCCGAGGACGCGGTGCAGGAGGCCTTTTTGCGCGCGTTCCGATTCTTCGACGACCTTCGCGGCGGCGATGCGCGGCCGTGGCTGCTCGGCATCGTGCGCAATGCCTGCTACGACGCGATGCGCCAGTCCCGCCATCTGGCAGACCAGGTGGAATTCGACGAGTTCCGTGATGTCGGCACCGAGGACGCCGGCATCGGCGCGGCCCCGCGCGACGGCGGGGACCCTGCTGCCGCGTGGGAGCAGCGCGACCTGGGCCGGCGCATCGACGCGGCCATCGAAGCGCTCGCGCCGCCGTTCCGCGAAGTCATCGTGCTTCGCGAGATGGAAGACATGTCATACGAGGAGATCGCGCGCATCGCCGGCATCCCGGTCGGGACGGTGATGTCGCGCCTGTCGCGCGCCCGCGCGCTGCTGCGCAATGCGCTCCAGGAGGAAGCGCCGCCCGACAAACCAGGAGCCCATCGCGATGCGACCCACTGAAACGGACGAACTCGGCAGGCTGATCCGGCAGGAGGCGACGCGCCATGCGCCGCCGCCGGCGCTGGCCGAGCGCATCCGCGCCGGACTGCGAAGCGCGGATGACGCACAGGCGCGAGTGCCGCCGCGGCGGCCGAAGGTTCGCCCGCGCTGGCCGCAGGCGCTTGCACTGTTCGGCGCGGGTGCCGCCACGGCGTGGGGCCTCTCGTTCGTGCTGCTGCTGGGCACGGCGAGCAACGTGCTCGGCGATGCGGTCACCGACAGCCACATCCGATCCCTGATGGCCGGACATCTGACGGATGTGGTGTCTTCAGACCATCACACCGTCAAGCCGTGGTTCGCCGGCAAGCTCGATTTCTCCCCGCCGGTGGTCGATCTGGCGGCCGAGGGCCATCCGTTGATCGGCGCCCGGCTCGACTACATCGAAGGGCGCGCGGTGGCGGCGCTGGTCTACCGGTCGGGGCAGCACGTCGTGAACCTCTTCATCTGGCCGGATCCGCGGGACGGCGCGTCCGCCCCGCAAGTGCTGGCCCGACGCGGCTACAACACGGTTCGCTGGACCGAAGGCGGAATGCAGGTCTGGGCCGTCTCCGACTTGAACGCGGCTGAACTGCAGGCTTTCGCGAAACTCGTACGCGAACGGATGGGAGCCGCTCAGCCGCCCGCAAGCTGATCAGATCGCAACCAGCTGGCGCACACCTTCCGCTTCCATGTCCTTGCCCAAGCCACGAGCAATCACCTCGCCGCGCTCCATCACGAGGTAGTCGTCGGCCAGCTCCTGCGCAAAGTCGTAGTACTGCTCGCACAGCACGATCGCCATGTCGCCGCGGTCGGCCAGCATGCGGATCACGCGGCCGATGTCCTTGATGATGCTCGGCTGGATGCCTTCGGTGGGCTCGTCGAGAATCAGCAGCTTGGGCTTCGGTGCCAGCGCACGGGCGATCGCGAGCTGTTGCTGCTGCCCGCCCGAGAGATCGCCGCCACGCCGGTTGAGCATCTGCTTGAGCACCGGGAAGAGCTCGTACAGCTCAGGCGGCACCGGCGTGCTGCCGGACTTGTACGCGAGCCCCATGCGCAGGTTTTCCTCGACCGTGAGGCGCGCGAAGATCTCGCGACCCTGCGGCACGAAGCCCATGCCCGCGCGCGCTCGCTCGTAGGGTGTTCGCTTGTGGATGGGAGCGCCATCGAACTCGATGCTGCCGCTCTTGATGGGCACCAGCCCCATCAGCGACTTGAGCAGCGTGGTCTTGCCGACACCATTGCGGCCGAGCAACACCGTGACCTTGCCGAGGCGAGCTTCGAAGCTGACATCGCGCAGGATGTGCGAGCCGCCGTAGTACTGATGAATGTTCTTGACCGTGAGCATGCTTGCCTTCCTAGCGACCGAGATACACCTCGATGACGCGCTCGTCCGCCTGCACCTCGTCCAAGGTGCCCTGCGCGAGCACCGAGCCGTCGCACAGCACGGTCACGATCTCGGAGATGGTACGGATGAAGCTCATGTCGTGCTCCACCACCATCAGCGAGTGCTTGCCCTTGAGCGACAGGAAGAGTTCGGCGGTGCGCGCGGTTTCCTCGTCCGTCATGCCGGCCACCGGCTCGTCGAGCAGCAGCAGCTTCGGGTCCTGCATGAGCAGCATGCCGATCTCCAGCCACTGCTTCTGCCCGTGGCTGAGGTTGCCCGCGAGGCGCAGCACGCTGCCTTCGAGATGAATGGTGTGCAGCACCTCGGCGAGCCGGTCGCACTGTTCCGAGTCGAGCCTGAAGAGCATCGAGGACTTCACGCCCTTGTCGGTCGCGAGCGCCAGCTCGAGGTTCTCGAACACGGTGAGATGCTCGAACACCGTCGGCTTCTGGAACTTTCGCCCGATGCCGAGCTGCGCGATCTCGGCCTCCTTGTGCCGCAGCAGGTCGATGGTGCTGCCGAAGAACACCGTGCCTTCGTCGGGACGGGTCTTGCCGGTGATGATGTCCATCATCGTGGTCTTGCCCGCGCCGTTCGGGCCGATGATGCAGCGCAGCTCGCCGGGCGCGATGTCCAGCGAGAGCTTGTTGATCGCCTTGAAGCCGTCGAAGCTCACGCTCACGTCTTCGAGGTAGAGGATGCGGCCGTGCGTCACATCGACTTCGCCCGCCGTCATGTGCCGGCCGTAGCCTGCGGTGCGTCCGCCGGATTCGGTGTGCAGGGCCTGTTCGAAGGCGATGTGCCTGGCGACGCGCTCGGCGCCGGCGTCCATCAGGTCGGGTGTCATGCGCGTGCTCCCTTGGGTTCGACGGCGAGCGGCGGCGCGAGTGACGCGGGCTCGACGCCCTGCTCCGCGGCCACCGCGCGCTGCGCTTCGCGGCGTGCTTCGGTGGGTTCCGCTTCGAGCGGCGCAGTGGCCTTTTCCTTGGCGCGCGATGCCCACTTCTTCACCAGCCCCACGATGCCGTCCGGCAGAAAGAGCGTGACCGCGATGAACAGCGCGCCGAGGAAGTACAGCCAGTATTCCGGATAGGCCACCGTGAGCCAGCTCTTGGCGCCGTTGACGATGAAGGCGCCGAGGATCGGCCCGATCAGCGTCGCGCGCCCGCCGACCGCCGCCCAGATCGCGATCTCGATCGAGTTGGCCGGGCTCATCTCGCTCGGGTTGATGATGCCCACCTGCGGCACGTAGAGCGCGCCGGCCACGCCGCACATCACGGCCGAGATCACCCAGATGGTGAGCTTGTAGCCCAGCGGGTTGTAGCCCGAGAACATCACGCGCGATTCGGCGTCGCGGATGGCCTGCAGCACCCGGCCGAACTTGCTGCCGATGAGCCACTTCGAGAACAGGAAGAAGCCCAGCAGCGTGAGGCCAGTCAGCGCGAACAGCGTCATGCGCATTTCCTGCGTCTGGATCGGAATGCCCAGGATGCGCTTGAAGTCGGTGAAGCCGTTGTTGCCGCCGAAGCCGGTCTCGTTGCGGAAGAAGAGCAGCATCGCAGCGAAGGTCATCGCCTGCGTGATGATCGAGAAGTACACGCCCTTGATGCGCGAGCGGAAGGCGAAGAAGCCGAACACGAAGGCGATCAGCCCCGGCACCGCGACGATCAGGACCAGCGTGGCGACGAAGCTGTCGCTCACCGCCCAGTGCCACGGCAGCGTCTTCCAGTCGAGGAAGACCATGAAGTCCGGCAGGTCACTCTTGTAGTTGCCGTCGCGGCCGATCTGGCGCATGAGGTACATGCCCATCATGTAGCCGCCGAGCGCGAAGAAGAGCCCGTGCCCGAGCGAGAGGATGCCGGTGTAGCCCCAGATGAGATCCATCGCGAGCGCGCAGATCGCGTAGCACATGATCTTGCCGACCAGCGCCACTGCGTAGTCGCTCATGTGCAGCGCGCTGCCGGCCGGGACCGCCATGTTGAGCACCGGCGCCAGCGCGCACACCACGATGAGCGCGACGAAGAAGGCGGTCCAGCCCTTGCCGCTCAGCAGCGGGCCCTTGGAGGGAAGTACGACTTTGCTGCTGCTCATGCTTCGGCGCTCCGGCCCTTGACTGCGAAGATGCCCTGCGGACGCTTCTGGCTGAAGATGATGATGAAGACCAGCACCGCGATCTTCGCGAGCACCGCGCCGGCCCAGCCTTCGATGAACTTGTTGAGGATGCCCAGGCCCAGCGCCGCGTACACCGTTCCGGCAAGCTGGCCGACCCCGCCCATCACGACGACCATGAACGAATCGACGATGTAGCTCTGGCCGAGGTCCGGGCCCACGTTGCCGATCTGCGAGAGCGCGCAGCCCGCCAGCCCGGCGATGCCGGAGCCCAGCGCGAAGGCGTAGGTGTCGATGCGCGCGGTGTTCACGCCCATGCACGAGGCGATCGGCCGGTTCTGCGTCACGCCGCGCACGAAGAGGCCCAGCCGCGTGCGGCCGATGAGCCAGCCCATCGCAAGCAGCACGAGGCCCGCGAAGATGATGATGCAGATGCGGTTCCACGGCAGCGTGACGTTGCTCAGCAGATTCAGCCCGCCGCTCATCCAGGCGGGGTTTTCCACGCCGACGTTCTGCGCGCCGAAGATCGAGCGCACCAGCTGCTGCAGCATCAGGCTGATCCCCCAGGTGGCGAGCAGCGTCTCCAGCGGCCGGCCGTAGAGGAATCGGATCACGCCGCGTTCGAGCACCGCGCCGACGAAGGCCGATGCGAGGAAGGCGACCGGAATCGCCGCCACCAGGTACCAGCCGAACATCGACTCCGGCATGTAGCGCTGGAAGAGGCCCTGCATTACGTAGGTCGCGTAGGCGCCGATCATCATCAACTCGCCGTGCGCCATGTTGATCACGCCCATCAGCCCGTAGGTGATCGCGAGGCCCAGCGCAGCCAGCAGCAGCACGGAACCGAGGCTGATGCCGCTGAACACGGCATTGATGCGGTCGCCCCAGACGAGCGAGCCGTCGATGTTGATGATCGACGCGGTGATGGCCGCCTTCACGTCGGCCTCGGTCTCTTCGGCGAGGCGTTGGTTGAGCAGCAGCTTGGTGTCGGGGCTGCGGCTGTCGCCAAGCGCCTTGGCGGCATCGAGCCGCTTGCCCTTGTCGGCGCTGCTGAGCAGGCTCGCCGCGCGCACCAGTTCGAGCTGCGCCTTGATCTTGGGATTGGTTTCGGCAGCGAGTGCCTTCTCGACCATCGGAAGCCGCGATTCGTCGGGCTCCTTGAACAAAGCCTGCGCGGCTTCGAGCCGCACTGCGTCATCCTTGCTCGTGAGCTTGAGCGCGGCCTGCGCGGCTTCGAAAGCGCCCCGCATCATGTTGTTGTTGACCACATCCTCGGCGTCGTCCGGCAGCTTGAGTTCTGCGCCGGTCACCGGGTCGTAGGCCTTGTCGTCCTTGATGACGAAGACCTTGTCCTCGGTGAACTTCACCGCGTCGTCGGACATGGCCTGGATGAAGGCGGCGGTCTTTTCGTCGGCAGTGGCAACCGCCTTGTTGAGCGCCTCGACGCGGGCTTCCGTGTCACCCGATGCAATGGCCTTCGCCTCGTCGGCGGTCAGCGCGTGGGCGGGAAGAACCGCCAGAAGCGCGAGACCAGCCGCCAGTAGATGAGAGCGCGAAAGTAAGTGCACAAGCTTCCCTATTCCAGAAACACCGCGGAACCGGCTTGGCCGGTCCGCTGGTGTTGCCCCCTGAAAGGGGGTGTCAGAGCCACACGAAGTGGGCGAGGCTGGGGGTCAGAGCGACTTCCCGGCAGGGTAGTCCGGCTTCTTGTCGTTGCCCTCGATGTACGGGCTCCACGGCTTGGCCTTGACCGGACCCGGCGTCTTCCACACCACGTTGAACTGGCCGTCGGCCTTGATCTCGCCGATGAACACGCTCTTGTGCAGGTGGTGGTTCTTCTCGTCCATCTTCGAGACGATGCCCGACGGTGCGGTGAAGGTTTGGCCGGCCATCGCGGCGATCACCTTGTCGGTGTCGGTGCTCTTGGCCTTCTCGACCGCCTGCTTCCACATGTGGATGCCGATCCAGGTGGCTTCCATCGGGTCGTTGGTCAGCGGCTTGTCCTTGTGGCCGGCGATGTTCTTGGCCTTGGCGTAGTCGCTCCACTGCTTGATGAACGCCGTGTTGGTCGGGTTCTTGATGCTCATGAAGTAGTTCCACGCCGCGAGGTGGCCCACGAGCGGCTTGGTGTCGACGCCGCGCAGCTCTTCCTCGCCGACCGAGAAGGCGACGACCGGCACGTCTTTGGCCTTCAGGCCGGCATTGCCGAGTTCCTTGTAGAAGGGCACGTTGGAGTCGCCGTTGATGGTCGAGACCACCGCCGTCTTGCCGCCGGCCGAGAACTTCTTGATGTCGGCCACGATGGTCTGGTAATCGCTGTGGCCGAAGGGGGTGTACTTCTCGTCGATGTCCTTGTCGGCCACGCCCTTGCTCTTGAGGTAGGCGCGCAGGATCTTGTTGGTGGTGCGCGGGTACACGTAGTCGGTGCCCAGCAGCACCCAGCGCTTCGCACCGCCGCCTTCCTTGCTCATGAGGTAGTCGACTGCCGGGATCGCTTGCTGGTTCGGCGCGGCGCCAGTGTAGAAGACGTTCTTGCTGAGCTCTTCACCCTCGTACTGCACGGGGTAGAACAGGAGGCCGTTCATCTCCTCGACCACCGGCAGCACCGACTTGCGCGAGACCGAGGTCCAGCAACCGAAGATGACGGCGACCTTGTCCTGGCCGAGCAACTGCTTTGTCTTCTCGGCGAAGAGCGGCCAGTTGGAGGCCGGATCGACCACCACGGGCTCGAGCTTCTTGCCCATCACGCCGCCCTTGGCGTTGATGTCGTCGATGGCCATGAGCACCGTGTCCTTGAGCACGGTTTCCGAGATCGCCATCGTGCCCGAGAGCGAGTGCAGCACGCCGACCTTGATGGTGTCCTGCGCGAACGCGGGGGCGACCGAAAGACCCGCCAGCGCGACGGCGGCGGTGAGCGCCTTGAGGGTGAAACGACGTTGCATGATGAGACCTTCTCCTGTGGTTTGAACGATGGGAGAAGTCTGCGGAAACGGTCACACAGCGGAAATACGCCGGGTGGCGTACAGGGTGTTGCTGGCCGGGAAACCGGGAACAGCCGCGGAACCGGCTTCGCCGGGCCGCCGGCTGTGCCCCCGGTCGGGGGTGCCCGAGCCACACGAAGTGGGCAAGGCTGGGGGCGAGCTAAAAAAACCCTCGCGCGTAGTTGATGGGGGCGTGGTCCGCCAATTCGCGCAGGAGCACCGCCCCCGGCTTCCACGCATGCTCGGACGCATAGCGCGCCCGGCCTTCGACGCGGTCGGCCTCGATCATGGTCGGGGCCGGATCGTCGACGCATTCGCCGGTGATGCAGGTGATGTAGGTCACCGCACCCGCGTGCGCATAGAACGACAGCGCAGGTGGCAGCTGGGTGACCACGTCGCACCCATCCACCAGTCGCACGGCATTGATGTGCGCGAGCGTCGCGACGAACTCCGCGTCGCCGACGCGCGGCGAGCCGAGCGTGACGAGCATGTCGGGCTTGAGGACGCTCGCGGCCAGCGTCGCAAGCGCAGCGCCGAGGCTGTGGCCGGTGAGGATGAGGCGGCTGCGCGACTGCCCCTCGCCCGCGAGCCAGTCCATCAGTTGTGGCAGCACGCCGCGGGTCGCCTTGGCAAAGCCGGCGTGCACGCGCCCGCCGCTTTCGTGCCATTCGATCTGCTGGGCCTGCAGGTTGGTGACGAGGTGCCGGATCTCGTCCGGCTGCGTGCCGCGGAACGCGATGAGCGCGGTGCCGTCGCCGCCATGGATCGTCCCGAAGGCGAAAGTCGCGGCATCGCAGAAGAGCCTGGGCGCGGCGAAGCCCGCCCGCGCGAAGGCCGCGGCCAGGCGCTGCTCCTCGGATTCCGACTGCTCCGCGCGGTAGTACGCGAGGCGCGAAGCCTCGACAGCCCACTGCGTCGGCGTGTAAAGGCTGCCGTGCTCGAAGAGCGTCTCCTGGCGTTCCGGCGTGTAGAGGGCGGCACGGCTGGCGTCGTAGGCAATCGTGGGCATGGTGGACTCTTCCCTCCCGATTCAAGGCGTGCGCTCGCCGGCGCCGAGGCGAAACTGGCGTGCCGCGAAGGCCCACACCAGCTTGCTCGCGTCGGGCCCGGCCGCATCCGTGAACAACATGCTGGGGGCACCGCCGCTCCAGGCATGGCCGAGGCCGGCGATCTCGCACAGGGTGACCGCGACACGTCCCCGTCGCGTGAAGTCGGTGATGCGCATCGGATGGCGCTTGCCGCGCTGCACCGTGCGCATGGCGCCGGCGCGCGCGCCGGTGGCCACCGCCCAAACCGCCGCAGTGCTGCTGGCGTTGCTGGCGGACACGACGGTGTCGGCATCGCCGTGCAGCACCAGTAGCGGCGGCAGCGTCGCGAAAACCGCCGCGGCGCCCATCGCCTTGCCCACGGCGGTGGCGGGCATCGGGGGCACGTGCTGCCCGCGCATCGCACCCAGCGCGGTGGCTGGCGACCTGGCCGCGCCCGGCGCGACGCCCGAATGCATCGCCACCGCCTTGAAGCGCAGCGGATAGCGTGTCGCCAGCAGCGCCGCCATGCTGGCGCCGGCCGACAGTCCGGCAAGCGCGACGCGGTCACGGTCGAGCGGATACAGCATCAGCGCCTGGTCGATCGCCGCCATGAGCGTGGCGGCTTCCGCATCAGCCTTGCCGGAGCGGCGGTCGTACCAGTTCCAGCAGCCTTGCGCATTGGCGATGCGGTCCTGTTCGGGGTAGAGCACCATGAAGCCTTCGCGCGCGGCGATGCGGTTCATGCGGGTGCTGATGGCAAAGTCGCGCCCGGTCTGCCCGCAGCCATGGAGCATGACCACGAGCGGCAGCTTTTCGCCGAGCTTGAGCTGGAGCTCGGGCGGCCGGTAAAGGTGATAGCGCCGCGCGCCCGCCGGTCCCAGCGCGACGCCGGGCAGCCAGTCGCCGCGCCCGGGCGGTGGCTTGAGCTGCTTTGCGGCGGCCCGCTGCACCTGGTTGGCGATGCGCTTGCTGCTCCCCAGCGTCGCCTTGGTGAGCGCCTTCAGGTTGCGCTGGTATGCGCGGGTGAGCGGAGAGATTGCACGGCGGGCCATCAATATGCGGCAAGGGTCGTCCGTGCACGGTAGCAGCTTCGAACGAAGCAGGCTACCCGGACGATTGGCCGATCAGTCCATCCGGTGCGCCGTCGGATCAGTACAGCTCGGGCACGTACATGCTGTCGGGCACCGGATGGCGCAGGTAGTCCGCATGGCGCTCACGGGCCGGCAGGACCACCGGTGCATGCTCGACCTCCTGGTAGGGAAGCTGGCCCAGCAGGTGGCTGATGCAGTTGAGCCGGGCCTTCTTCTTGTCGACCGCCTGAACCACCCACCACGGCGCCTCGGGGATGTGCGTGCGGTCGAGCATGATCTCCTTGGCCTTGGTGTATTCCTCCCAGCGGCGGCGCGATTCGAGGTCCATGGGGCTGAGCTTCCACTGCTTGAGCGGGTCGTGGATCCGGCTCAGGAAGCGCATGTGCTGCTCGTCGTCGGTGATGGAGAACCAGTACTTGATCAGCTTGATGCCCGAGCGCACCAGCATCCGCTCGAAGTCGGGCACCGTGCGGAAGAACTCCTCGTACTCGTCGTCGGTGCAGAAGCCCATCACGCGCTCGACGCCGGCGCGGTTGTACCAGCTGCGGTCGAAGAGCACCATCTCGCCGGCCGCGGGCAGATGCGCCACGTAGCGCTGGAAATACCACTGGGTGCGTTCACGGTCGTTCGGCGCCGGCAGTGCCGCCACACGCGCCACGCGCGGGTTGAGGCGCTGCGTGATGCGCTTGATCACGCCACCCTTGCCCGCCGCATCGCGGCCTTCGAACAGGATGACCACCTTCTGCTTGGTGTTCTGCACCCAGTCCTGCAGCTTCACCAGTTCGCCCTGGAGGCGGAACAGCTCCTTGAAATAGGCCTGCCGCGCCGCCTTGTCGTCGATCTTGCCGGTTTCGAGTTCCTTGATGCTGCGGTCTTCGATCTCGAGCTCGATCTCTTCGTCGTAACTGTCGACCAGGTCGCGCGCGATGCGCTGCATGAGTTCTTCCTGGTTACTCAGGATGTCGGGGAGCGTCATGGTCCGTCTCTGGGGAAAGGGAATTTCGGCATCGTGCGGCGGCCGGATGACAGTCTTGTGACGAAAAGTGAGCCCAATGTGCGTCGTCATCTGGCTGACACATGGCCGAAGGACGATTCCGCGACGCAGCGCCACGTGGGCCTGCCCCGGGGTGTTGGGATCGACTTTGGTACTTCAGGATTGGACGATCGGTGCCTATGGCAGCGATGAGGCGGGACTGATCTGCGGCTATCTGTTCGAGGCCGGGGCGGCGCAGCCCGTGCGCGCCGTCGACTCGTCGCAGGCCGCAGAGTGGCTGGCCCGGACTCCCGTGCAGGAGCGCGCGGGGGCGGAACGCGCATATATGTGGCTGCACTTCAACCTCAGCCATGCACAGGCCGAGCGCTGGCTGATGCGCCACGCGGGCCTGTCCGACGTGTTCTACGAGACGCTGAAGGACGGGCTGCACTCCACCCGCATCGAGCGCGCGGACGATTCGCTGATCGCAGTCATCAACGACGTGCACTTCGAATTCAGCTTCGAGCCGTCGGACATCTCCACCCTCTGGATCAGCGTCGGGCCCCGGCTGGTGGTGACCGCGCGCAGCCAGCCGCTGCGGTCGGTGGACGCGCTGCGCACGGCCGTGAAAGCCGGCGACGCGCCGAAGTCTTCCACCGAATTGCTCGAACACCTGATGCGGGCGCAGGCGGACGTGCTGGTGAAGATCGTGCGCGATGGAACCGCGCGCATCGACTCGATCGAGGACGAGCTGCTGGCGGGCCGCCTCGACCACAAGCGGGCACGGCTGGGCACGCTGCGGCGGGTGCTGGTGCGCCTGCAGCGGCTGCTGGCACCGGAGCCGGCCGCGCTCTTCCGCCTGCTGCAGACCCCGCCGCTGTGGATGTCCGAATCCGACGCCCAGCAGCTCCGCGCCGCGACCGAAGAGTTCTCGGTGGTGCTGCGCGACATGGGCGCGCTGCAGGAACGCATCAAGCTGCTGCAGGAAGAGATCGCGGCCAACGTGAACGAGGACAACAACCGCAGCCTCTTCGTGCTGACCGTGGTCACGGTGCTGGCGCTGCCGATCAACATCACGGCGGGCCTGTTCGGCATGAACGTCGGCGGCATCCCGCTGGCCGAGCACAAGCACGGCTTCTGGATCCTGGTGGGCATCGTGGTCACGTTCACCGCGGTGGCGGCATGGCTGGCTTTCCGCAAAAAGCGCTGAATGCGCGGGAAAGTTAAGATTCGTGACGTGTCATCGATCCTTAATGCCGACCTGCACTGCCATTCCGTGGTCTCGGACGGCACGCTCACACCCGAGGAACTCGCCGCGCGGGCCGCGGCCAACGGCGTCGAGCTCTGGGCGTTGACCGACCACGACGAGATCGGCGGCCAGCACCGTGCGGCCGCGGCGGCCCGACAGAACGGCATCAAGTACCTCACCGGCACCGAGATTTCGGTCACTTTCGCGGGCGAGACGGTGCACATCGTCGGCCTGGGCTTCGACCCCGAAGACGCGGCCATGAGCGAAGGCCTCTACGACACCCGCGGCGGACGCGGCAAGCGCGCGCAGGAGATGGCCGAGCAACTGGCCAAGGTCGGCATCCTTGGCGCCTACGAGGGCGCGCTCCGGTTCGTCGGCAACCCGGAGCTGATCTCGCGCACCCATTTCGCCCGGTTTCTCGTGGAAGGCGGCTATTGCCGCGACACCGCGGAAGTCTTCCGCAAGTACCTGACGGAAGGCAAGCCCGGCTATGTGCCGCACCGCTGGGCCACGCTGAAGGACGCGGTGACGTGGATCACTGCCGCCAACGGGCTGGCGGTGATCGCGCACCCTGGCCGCTACAAGTTCACCGCCAACGAGGAATACGCCCTGTTCCTCGAATTCAAGGCGCACGGCGGCAAGGCGATCGAGGTGGTGACCGGCAGCCATACTCCGGCCGAGTACGTCGAATACGCCGACAAGGCGCTGGAGTTCGGCTTTGCCGCCTCGCGCGGCAGCGATTTCCACAGCCCCGACGAAAGCCATTGCGACCTGGGCAAGCTCCCGTGGCTGCCCGGGAACCTCACGCCGGTGTGGGAGCTGCTGGAGCACCGCATCCAGTGAGCTCGCTGCCGGGCGGCGCCACTGCCACAAGCCGAATCACCCGGGACATCGAATCCGAGCGGATCCTCGCCGGGATCGGTCTGGTGCTGCTGGCCGTGGCCTGCTTCGCCACGCTCGACACCGCCACCAAGCTCTCGACCGCGGCGGTGCCGATCCTCATGGGCGTCTGGGTGCGCTATGCCTTCCAGGCGGTCGCCACCACGCTGGTGCTGCTGCCGCGGCACGGCACCACCCTGCTGCGCACGCGTCATCCGCGCTACCAGCTGCTGCGCGGCGCACTGCTGCTGGCATCGAGCACGCTGGCCTTCTTGAGCCTGCGCTACATGCCGCTGGCGGAGTTCACCTCGATCGTGCTGATCGCGCCGCTCGTGATCACGCTGCTGGCCGCCACCACGCTCAAGGAACAGGTCTCGCCACTGCGCTGGGCGCTGGTGGCGGGCGGCTTCGTCGGCACGCTCGTGATCCTGCGGCCGGGCGGCGGCGCCTTCAGCTGGGCCGTGCTGCTGCCTATCGGGCTGGTGCTGACCAATGCCTGGTTCCAGGTGCTGACGAGCAAGCTGGCGCGCACCGAGAACCCGCTCACGATGCACTTCTACACCGGCTGGGTGGGCACCCTGCTGGCCTCGGTCGCGGTGCCCTTCGCATGGACCGCGCTGCCATCGTGGCAATGGTGGGCGCTCCTGTGCCTGATGGGGCTTATGGGGACGATCGGGCATTTCCTGCTGATCCTGGCCTACCAGCGCACACCTGCCTCCACGCTCACGCCCTATCTCTACGCACAGATCGCTTTCGCGATGCTGGGCGGCTGGATCATGTTCTCGCAGGTGCCCGACGTCGTCTCGCTGACCGGCATGGCCTTGATCGCAGTCTGCGGCGCGGCGGGCGCATGGCTCACGGTGCGCGAGCGTCGCGTACCGATCGAGCCGGCGGAGTCTTGACCCCCCCGTTGCTTGCTCACTTCGGCAGAATGGTGGGTTCCCGTCGCCCGTCCCCGTCAGGTTTTCATGGCCCAGTACTTCGAAGTCCATCCCGACAACCCCCAGCAACGCCTTCTGAAGCAGGCTGCGGCCCTCCTCGCCCGCGGCGAGATCGTGGCAGTGCCGACCGACTCCAGCTATGCGCTGGTCTGCCACCTCGACGACAAGGACGCCGTCGACCAGTTGCGGCGCATCCGGCAGGTCGACGAGAAGCACCACCTCACGCTGATCTGCCGCGACCTGAGCGAGCTCGCGAACTACGCGCGCGTGGACAACAAGCAGTACCGGCTGCTGAAGGCCGCGACACCGGGGCCCTACACCTTCATCCTCGAAGCGACGAAGGAAGTCCCGCGCCGCGTGAGCCATCCGCAGCGCAAGACCATCGGCCTGCGCGTGCCCGACCACAAGGTGCTCTGCGAGCTGCTCACCCTGCATGGCGAGCCGCTGCTGGCCACGACGCTCATCCCCCCCGGCGAGACCCGGGCGATGAACGATGCTGCGCAGATCCGCGAACGCTTCGAGAAACAGATCGGCGCCGTGATCGATTCCGGCGCCTGCCCGTCGGAGCCCACGACCGTGGTCGACCTCGTGCCCATGGGCACCGGCGGCGAGCCGGTGCTGGTGCGGGAGGGCCGCGGCCCGCTCGCCTTGCTCGGCCTCTGAGTCGCCCAAGGGACACACACCCCGTCTGAGACAATTCGCCAGTGGACATTTCCAACACCATCCAGACCGTGCTCATCTACGCGCTGCCGGTGATCTTCGCGATCACCGTGCACGAGGCCGCGCACGGCTACGTCGCCCGCTATTTCGGCGACAACACCGCCTACGTGCTCGGGCGCGTGACGCTCAACCCGATGAAGCACATCGACCCTGTCGGCACCATCCTGATGCCGCTGCTGCTGTTCTTCGCGACTTCGGGCAGCTTCCTCTTCGGCTATGCGAAGCCCGTCCCGGTGAGCTTCGGCCGGCTGCGCCATCCCAAGCGCGACATGATCTGGGTCGCGCTGGCCGGGCCGGCGGCCAACTTCATCCAGGCGATCCTGTGGGCGCTGTTCTACGTCGCGCTTGCCGCTTTCGGCGTCAGCGAGCCCTTCTTCCTCAAGATGGCGCAGGGCGGCGTGCTGGTGAACCTCGTGATGTGGGCGTTCAACCTCTTTCCGCTGCCGCCCCTCGACGGCGGCCGGGTGCTCGCCGGGCTCCTGCCGCGCGGCCGGGCGCAGGAGTTCCTCGCGCGCATCGAGCCTTATGGCTTTTTCATCGTGATGGGCCTCGTCCTTGCCGGCGTCGTGAGCACGTACTGGCTGCAGCCGCTGATGGCCATCGGCTACGAAATCGTCAACCTGCTGCTCTCCCCCATCATCGCCCTGATCCGCTGAGTCTCTTCACATGGCTTCGTCCAATCCCGACATCGTCCGCTTCCTCACCGGCATCACCACCAGCGGGACGCCGCATCTCGGCAACTACGTGGGCTCGGTGCGGCACTCCGTGCGCTTCAGCCGCCGCCCGGATGTGCAGAGCTTCTACTTCCTCGCGGACTACCACGCGCTGATCAAGGTCGACGACCCCGCGCGCATCCAGCGCTCGACCCTGGAGATCGCCGCCACCTGGCTGGCCTGCGGGCTCGATCCCGAGCGCGTGACCTTCTACCGGCAGTCCGACATTCCCGAGATTCCCGAACTCACCTGGTTCCTGACCTGCGTGGCCGGCAAGGGCCTGCTCAACCGCGCCCACGCTTACAAGGCGCAGGTGGACAAGAACATCGCCCGGGGCGAAGACGCCGACGCGGACGTGAGCGCCGGCCTCTTCATGTACCCGGTGCTCATGGCGGCGGACATCCTGATGTTCAACGCCCACAAGGTGCCGGTGGGCCGCGACCAGGTCCAGCACATCGAGATGGCGCGCGACATGGGCGCGAGCTTCAACCATCTCTACGGCGAGCACTTCACGCTGCCCGAGGCCGAGATCGACGACGCGGTGGCGACCTTGCCGGGCCTGGACGGCCGCAAGATGAGCAAGAGCTACGACAACACCATCCCGCTCTTCACGCCCCGTGCCAATCTGCAGAAGCTCATCGCAGGCATCGTCACCGATTCGCGCGCGCCCGGCGAGCCCAAGGAGACCGAAGGCTCTGCCCTGTTCCAGATCTACCAGGCGTTCGCCGACAACGAGGAGACCGAGACCTTGCGCCGGGCCTTCGCCGACGGCATCGGCTGGGGCGAGGCCAAGCAGGTCCTCTTCGAGCGTATCGACCGCGAGATCGCACCGATGCGCCAGCATTACGACGAATTGATCAATGACCCGGCCCGGATCGAGGCGATCCTGCATGCCGGTGCCGAGAAGGCGCGCGCGCTGTCGAAGCCCTTCCTCACCGAGCTCCGTCACGCGGTCGGCCTGCGGAACCTGGCCTCGAGCGCCAAGCCCGCGGCGCGCAAGACGGCGAAGGTCGCGCGTCCGAGCTTCAAGCAATACAGGGAAAGCGATGGTCTCTTCTACTTCAAGTTTCTCGACGCGACGGGCGCCCAACTGGTACAAAGCCGAGGGTTCGCAACGCCGCAGGAGGCCGGCCGCGCCATCGCCACGCTGAAGCACGAGCGCGGCGCTGCGCTGGCTCTGCTTGCCGAGCAACTCGAACCCATGGACGACAAGGGAGTGAGCGCGGCATCCGCCGCGCTGGAGGCACTGGCCGCCGAAGCGGCCGAGTGAAGGATGATTTGAGAGAAAGCAACGCGCGGCGAGGGGCACGACCCGGACCGCGCACACCGTGAGAAAACCCATGAGTATCTACGTCATCGACGACCACCCCCTGATGCGCGACGCCATCGTGATGGTGCTGCGCCGCCTCCGTCCGGCCGAGACCATCGTCGAGCTCGAACGCCTCGACAAGCTTTCCGCCGCGGTCAAGCAATACGGGGCACCGGGCCTTTTCTGCCTTGACCTGAAACTCCCCGACATCACCGGCGTTTCCGGCGTGGTCGCAGTGAAGCACGACTATCCGGAAGTGCCGATCGCGGTCTACTCGGCATCGCCGTCGGCCGACATGGAAGAGGCCTGCATCGAGGCCGGCGCGGACACCTACATCGAGAAGTCCGCCAGCTCGGCCGAGCTCACCGCGGCGCTGCGCGGCCTGCTGATGGCCGACACCGAAGCCGAAGAACCGGTCACGGCGACCAGCAACAAGCTGTCGAAGCGCCAGACCCAGCTGATCGCCATGCTCGACCAGGGCATGAGCAACCGCGACATCGCGACGGAGCTGGACATCAGCGAGCACACCGTGAAGGTGCACCTGTGGCGCCTGTTCCGCCGGCTGGGTGTGAAGAGCCGCACGCAGGCCCTTCACCACGCCCGCACGAACGGCCTCCTGTCCGGCTAGCCGGGTACACCCCCAGGCTCGCGCACTTCGTGTCGCTCTCCACCCCCTTGCAGGGGGCGCTCCCGGCGGCCCGGCCAAGCCGGTTCCGCGGGAGCCCTGGCATTTCGGCCTCTTAACCTACCGCGCCTGAGATTCGGGTTTGGGCCTGGCTCTCATCCGCGTCGTGCAACGCGACGCGGAACACGCTGCCTTTGCCCAGGCGTGACCGCACGCTGACCGGATGACCCAGTGCGTGCGACAGGCGCGCGACGATGGCGAGGCCAAGGCCGAAGCCGTCCGACGTGCCGGCATGGTCGGCCACCTTGTAGAACTCCAGGAACACGTCGCGCAGGTGTTCCCGGGCAATACCGATGCCGGTGTCCCAGACCTCCACCCGCAAGCCGTCGCGCGTCTGCCTTGACGCCAGCAGCACGCCGCCCTCGGCGGTGTACTTGATCGCGTTGGCGAGCAGGTTGCCGATCATGCGGCGCACGCGGATCGGATCGGTGAGCACCGTCCCCGGCGTCACGTGCATGCGGAAGGTCAGACCCTTGGCTTCCGCGACCGGGCGGTATTGCAGTTCGAGATCGTGCAGCAGCTGGGCCACATCGACCCGCTCGATGTGCAGCCGAACCTGGCCCGAATCGATACGCGCAAGGTCGAACAGCGAGTCGAAGAGCGCATTCACCGCGTGCGTGGCACGCACGATCTTCGGCGCGATCTCGGCCACCAGCTCGGGCTCATTGCGCAGCCAGTCGGCGTAGAGCGACAGGGCGAGCACCGGCTGGCGCATGTCGTGCGCGGCGCTCGCGAGGAAGCGGTTCTTCATCGCCACCGCCGACACGGCCGCCTGGCGCTGCTGGGTGAGCGAATTGATCAGGATGTGGTTGTGGAACAGCAGCTCGAAGCTGTTGCGCGCCGTCTCGTGGATGCGCCGGCCCGCGCGCAGCAGCAGCCACCAGTGCAGGCCCGGCAGCATCAGGAAGCCGTAGTGGAAATGCGGCTTCTCGAAATTCAGCTCAATCATCCGCAGCGCGATCGCCGCGAGCATCGTGAAGAACAGCGTGTTCACGTAGCGCTTGAGCAGCGGCGGATGCAGCGCCAGCCCGTTGAGCGGGAACGTCGCGACCCCCGCAACGATGAGCCAGCTCATGAACTGGTTCACCAGCGGCGTGCGCTCGAAGAAGATCAGGATCGACAGGCCCCAGGCGAACGCGCTGGTACTCCAGAGAAAGCGGTAATGGTCGACGAAGTACTGCTGGGCCGCCGAATCACGGTCGGCATAGTGGCGCGCATAGATCTGCTCGCCCCAGATACGGCAGGCGGTGGCCGCGATGCCGATGCAAAGCCAGACCATGAGCTGCCAGACGGGCACATGCCCCCAACTCAAGCCGACCATCGCGGGCATCAGCGCTGCGGCCAGCAGGTACGAGCCGCGCGAGGCCCGCATCAGGCTTCGGATCAGCTCACCGCGAACCCACGGTTCGGCCTCGTCGGCGGACGCCGGAGCCGGCGTGAGGCTGGCAAAGGACGAGTTGCCCAGGCCCGCAAACGACGAATTTCCCATCATGGCAATACTGGTCCCTTGTCAGTCAGGCACAAAAAAGCCCCTCGCGGGGCCATGAAAGCGGCTGCCTCTGCCAACCTGCAGCGGGCTGCCGAGCGTTCGATCTTAATTCGCTGTGCGAAATGTCTTGCTTCGATTCTTCCCCGATGCGTCGCATGCACACAACGTGCCGCCAGGCGGCAAGGAATCGCGCGGACAAAAGAAAACGGGCCACTGGGGCCCGTTTGATCTTGGCTGGACCAGAGCGATCGCCAAGTTGCTGGAGGAGAGGGAGGGATTCGAACCCTCGGTGGGCTATGAACCCACGCCTGATTTCGAGTCAGGTACATTAGACCACTCTGCCACCTCTCCGGTGTTGGTCGAGCCCGCGATTCTAGCAGAGCTTCGACCGGTTTTTTCTCAGGCCCGCAAAACTTCGAGGCCTCCGAGGTACGGCCGAAGGGCGGTCGGCACCTTGATCGAGCCGTCTTCGTTCTGGTGGTTCTCGAGGACCGCGACCAGCGTCCGCCCCACCGCCAATCCCGAGCCGTTGAGCGTGTGGACCAGTTCGTTCTTGCCCTGCGCATTCTTGAAGCGCGCCTGCAGCCGGCGCGCCTGGAAGGCCTCGCAGTTCGACACCGAGCTGATCTCGCGATAGGTATCCTGCGCCGGCAGCCACACTTCGAGGTCATAGGTCTTGCTCGACCCGAAACCCATGTCGCCGGTGCTGAGGAGCACCACGCGATACGGCAGCTCGAGCGCCTGCAGCACCGCTTCGGCGTGGCCGACCATCGCTTCGAGCGCTTCGTAGCTCTTCTCGGGATGCGTGATCTGCACCATCTCGACCTTGTCGAACTGGTGCTGGCGGATCATGCCGCGCGTGTCTCGGCCGGCGCTGCCCGCTTCCGAACGGAAGCACGGCGTGTGCGCGGTCAGCCGGATCGGCAGTTGCGCCTCGGGCACCACTTCGTCGCGCACGAAATTCGTGAGCGGCACCTCGCTGGTCGGGATGAGGTAGAGCGCCTGCAGGTCGGGTACGGCCTCGCCTTCCTGGCCGCCCTTCTTCGCGGCGAACAGGTCGCCTTCGAACTTCGGCAACTGGCCCGTGCCGCGCAGCGTCTCGGCGTTGACGATGTAGGGCACGTAGCACTCTGTGTAGCCGTGCTGCTGCGTCTGCAGGTCGATCATGAATTGCGACAGCGCACGATGCAGGCGCGCGATCGGCCCCTTCATGACATTGAAGCGCGAGCCCGACAGCTTGGCGCCCGTCTCGAAATCCAGTCCGAGCGGCGTGCCGAGATCGACGTGATCCTTGGCGGCGAATGCCAGCGGCTCGGCGGAGCCGCCCGCGCCGCCCTTCGGGCTCCAGCGGCGGATCTCGACATTGGCCTCTTCGTCCTCGCCGACCGGCACGCTCGCGTGCGGCAGGTTGGGCACCGCCAGCAGCAGCGCGTGCAACTCGGGCTGGAGCGCATCGAGGCGGGTGGCCGACGATTCCTGCTCAGCCTTGAGCGCGTTGACTTCCGCCATCAGCGCGTCGACCGATTCACCCTTGGCCTTCAGCGGCCCGATCTGCTTGTTGAGCGCGTTGCGGCGCGCCTGCAATTCCTCGGTGCGGGTCTGCAGGGTCTTGCGTTCGGCCTCGAGCGAACTGAACCTGGCGACGTCGAGGTAGGGCTGGTTCTTCTTGCGGGTTTCAAGGCGCGCAACGACCGAGGCGAGGTCCTTGCGTAACAGTGTGATATCGAGCATTGCGCGATTTTAGGTGCGCGTGCATCGTGATCCCCTGACACATACATCAAGGAGCCGACATGGAAGCCTATCTGACCTTCAACGGCAACGCGGCCGAGGCGCTGGCGTTCTACGCAAAGTGCCTGGGCGGCAAGATCGAATTCAGCATGACCTTCGCGGAGAGCCCCATGGGCGCGCAGACGCCCGACAACTACAAGGACAAGATCATGCACGCCACGCTGACCGCACGCGGCCAGAAACTGATGGCATCCGACGCCCCGCCCGACTACAAGTTCGAGGGCTACAAGGGCTTCTCGCTGTCGGTGCAGGCCAAGGACGTGAAGGAAGGCGAACAGCTGTTCAGCGCGCTCTCCGCCGGCGGCAAGGTCACGATGCCCTATGCGGCGACCTTCTGGTCGCCGGGCTTCGGGATGCTCGAAGACAAGTTCGGCGTGCCGTGGATGATCAACGTGGATCATCCGCCGGCCTGATCGGCCAGCCCTTCAGGCGAGCGTGGCGGGATCCACGTTCGCGCCGCAGACGATGAGGCAAAGCTTCTCGCCGTCGCGCGGAACATAGGTGCCGCTCTGCAGCGCCGCCAGCGGCAGCGCTGCAGCCGGTTCGACGGCGAGCTTCAGTTCCTTCCAAAGCCAGAGCTGCGCCGAGCGGATCGCTTCGTCCGTCAGCAGCAGCGCTTCGGGCATATGGCGCTGGGCGATGTCCCACGCAATGCTCCCGATGCGCCGCGCGCCGAGCGAGTCGGCCGCGATGCCGCCGACTTCGACATCCACCGGCTCGCCGGCCCTGCGCGCCTCGAACAACGTCGGCGCACGCTCGGGCTCCAGCGCCACCACGCGGGCGCGTGCCTCGAACCACGCGGCCAGGCCGCCGATCAGACCGCCACCGCCGACGCTGACAAGCACCGAATCCGGCGTGCCGCCCTGCTGTTCGATCTCGAGCCCCAACGTGCCGGCACCTGCAACGACTTCGGGCTGGTCATAGGCGTGCGTCAGCAACGCGCCCGTCTCGCGCTGTCGCTCGAGGCACGCGGCCAATGCATCGGCGTACGCATCGCCGCCGACCACCACCTGCGCACCCAGCGAACGAAGCCGCGCACGCTTGGCCTCGGAAGACACATTCGGCAGGAAGACTTCGCAATGCACCCCGAGCGCCTGCGCCGCAGCCGCCGTCGCGATGCCTGCATTGCCGCCCGAAGCGACGATCACGCCACTGGCCGGAATGTCATGGGCCAGCAGCCGGTTCATCATGCCCCGTGCCTTGAAGCTGCCGCTGATCTGAAGCTGCTCCAGCTTCAACCAGACCTCGGCATTGCGAGCCGCGAGACCCAGCGCGGCGCCCTCAAGCTTCCAGAGCGGCGTCTCGCGCAGGAATCCCGGTGCGCGTTCGCGCGCACGCTTGGCCGCCGCCTCGATGTCCCCGCGCCAGTCGACCGCGCCGCCTGTCACGAGATATGCCCCGGCGCAGGAATGTCTTCGAGCTTGAGCCCCTTGGGCAGCGGGAACTTGAGCGTCTCCTGGATGCCGTTCATCTTGCGCACCGACACCGCACCGAGCGCCTTGATCCGATCGATCACCTCGCGCACCAGCACCTCCGGCGCCGAAGCGCCCGCCGTCAGGCCGACTCGGGACTTGCCTTCGAACCACTCGGGCCGGAGTTCCGAGGCCGAATCGACCATGTAGCTCTCGGTCCCCAGACGCTGCGCCAGTTCGCGCAGGCGGTTGCTGTTGGAACTGGTGGGGCTGCCGACGACGATCACGAGATCCACTTGCGGACTGAGCAGCTTCACCGCGTCCTGGCGGTTCTGCGTCGCATAGCAGATGTCCTGCTGCTTGGGCTCGCGCACCTTGGGGAAGCGCGCGCGCACCGCGGCGGAAATCTCGGCTGCATCGTCGACCGACAGCGTGGTCTGCGTGACAACTGCCAGCTTCTCCGTCTGCGAAGGCGCCACGCGCGCGACGTCTTCCACGTCCTCCACCAGATGGATGCCGCTGGAGAGCTGGCCCATCGTGCCTTCGACTTCCGGATGTCCCTTGTGGCCGATCATGATGAACTCGTAGCCTTCCTTGGCCAGCTTCGCCACCTCGACGTGGACCTTGGTCACCAGCGGGCAGGTGGCATCGAAGATCTCGAAGCCGCGCGCACGCGCTTCGGCCTGCACCGCCTTGCTGACGCCATGCGCGCTGAACACCAGCGTCGCACCCGGCGGCACTTCGCCGAGGTCCTCGATGAAGACCGCGCCCTTGGCCTTGAGCTCGTTGACCACGAAGGTGTTGTGAACGATCTCGTGGCGCACGTAGATCGGCGCGCCGAACTTCGCGATGGCGCGTTCGACGATCTCGATCGCGCGATCCACGCCCGCGCAGAAGCCGCGCGGCTCTGCCAGGATGACTTCTTCGACCCGGCTCACAGCACGCCGATCAGCTTGACCTCGAAGGTCACCGGCTGACCTGCGAGCGGATGGTTGAAATCGAAGCGCACCGCGGTCTCGTTCGACTCGATCACCGCGCCGGCGTAGCTGCCAGTGCCGTCCGGCGTCGGGAACTGCACCACGTCGCCGACCGCGTACTGCTCGTCCGGATCGCCCATCTGCGCAAGCAGCTTGCGCGCGACCCACTGCTGCATGTCGGGATTGCGTTCGCCGAAGGCCGCACCGGCCGGCAATTCGAAGGTGGCGTGCGTGCCCTCCTCCAGGCCGATCAGCCGCTGCTCGACCGCGGGCGAAAGCTCCCCGGTGCCCAGTGACAGCGTGGCGGGCTTGTCGTTGAAGGTGTTGATGATGTCGCCCGCAGGACCGGCAAGGCGGTAGTGCAGGGTGAGGAAGGAACCGGCCGTGACGACGGCGGGCTGGGTGTTCGAAGACAAGGTGGGAGGCCGCTATAGACTGAAGGGCGTATTTTAGGGAGAGGGGCCACGACCCCGTGCAAGCCATGTCATTCAAGGACCTGATCGAGGAATCGCGGCCGCGCGAGAAGCTCATGGAATTCGGTGCCGGCGCGCTCGCCGACGCGGAGCTGGTGGCCCTGCTGCTGCGCACCGGCATCCGGGGCAAGAACGTGCTGCAGCTGGCGCAGGAGCTCCTCGAAGCGTTCGGCGGCATCTCCGGGCTGCTGCATGCGGGGCTCGACGATCTCAAGCGAATCAAGGGCCTCGGCGGCACGGCCAAGCGCGCGGAGCTCGCCGCCGTTCTCGAACTGGCTCGACGCGCCATGGCCGAGGGCCTGAAGGAGAGCCCGGTGTTCGATACCCCGGAAGCCGTGAAGCAATACCTGCAGCTTCATCTCTCGGCCAAGCCGCACGAGGTCTTGGCGGCGCTCTTCCTGGACGCGCGGCATCGCCTGATTGCGATGGAGGAGCTTTTCCGCGGCACGCTGACGCAGACCAGCGTCTACCCGCGCGAGGTGGTGGTCCGATCGCTGCACCATGGCGCCGCCGCGGTGGTGCTGGCCCACAACCACCCGAGCGGTTGCACCGAACCCTCGCGCGCCGACGAGTTGTTGACCCAGACGCTCAGGAGCGCCCTCGCGATCGTCGACGTGCGGGTGCTCGACCACATGGTCGTCGGCCGCGGCCACACGCTCTCGATGGCCGAGCGCGGGCTGATCTGACCAGCCGTCGATCGAGAACTTCTTCGCGAAGCTCACAGGATTCCGGGATGGCAACTCGCAGAAATCTGCAAAAGTTCGCCCGACCTGATCCCGAGCCTGCCGCTCTGCATTGCTCGGCGTCGGGGCGTCGAAGTCGAGCAGGGCACGGCCTGCTCGAAGTAGGCGGTGAACACGGTCCGCGCGGTTGCGACAGAATGCCTGATTCACCATGACAAGCCGGGACTGATTGTGGAAGACATCCTGATCGTCGACGACGACCACGCCGTCCGCGAGCGCCTGGAGCGCGTGGCCGCCGCGGCCGCGCCCCGCGCGCGTTGCGCGATGGCCGGGTCGCTCGCCGAAGCGCGCGAGCGGCTCGCCAGCACGAAGTACGACCTCGCCCTCCTCGACGTCGGCCTGCCCGACGGCAGCGGGCTCGACCTGCTGCCGTGGATGCAGGCCCACACCCCCGAGGTCGATGCGGTGGTGGTCTCCAGCCTGGGCGACGACGCCACCGTGCTGCAGGCGATCCGCGGCGGCGCGGTGGGCTACCTGCTGAAGAACGGCAGCGACACCGAGCTCGAACTCTCCCTCGGCAGCATGCAGCGCGGCGGTGCACCGATCGATCCGGTGATCGCCCGCCGCATCCTCAAGCTCATGGCCGCGCCGAAGCCGACATCAACGGCACTTGCTACCATCGCCCACGCGCCGGTTCCGGCGGCAACCGCTGAACTGAGCGAGCGCGAGATGGATGTGCTGCGACTGGTCGCACAGGGCCACAGCAATCGCGAGATCGCCCAAAGCCTGACTCTGTCGATCAACACCGTCGAATGCCACGCCAAGAACATCTACCGCAAGCTCGCCGTGCGGTCCCGTTCCGGCGCGGTGTACAGCGCACGGGCGCAAGGCCTGCTGCCCTGATCTTCCGGGCGGGCGCGCTCTTCGCGTGGCTCGCGCTCCTGACTTTCTTCCTCCTGCCCTCGCCTGCCGCCGCGCAGGCGCCACGGCTGCAGGTCGAGGCCGCGCGCTCCGCATGGGACGCCGGATCGCCGCCCGCCGAAGGTTGGACGCCGGTCACGCTGCCCGACAGCTGGACCACCCGCTGGCCCGGCTTCGACGGCGTCGTCTGGTATCGCCTGCGATGGAACGAATCCGCGATCGGGGTTCCGCCGAACCCGGTCGGCCTGATGATCGAATACATCAACATGGCCGGCGCGGTGTACCTCAACGGCAGCCTCATCGGAAGCGACAGCAGCCTCGTCGAACCGCTCTCGCGCTCGTGGAACCTGCCGCGCTACTGGACGCTTGACGCCCCGCTGCTGCGCCCCGGCGCCAACGAACTGCTGGTGCGCGTCTCGGGCCTCGCGCCCTACCAGCCGTCGCTCGGCGCCGTGACGATCGGCGAGCCGCATGCGGTGCGCGCGCTGTACCGCGAGGCCAACTTCACGCGCCGCACGATGCAGATGCTCGGCATCGGCCTCACGCTCGGCATGGGCGTGCTCTACGGCATGTTCTGGCTCTTCCGGCGCAAGGAAGTGCCCTATGGCTGGTTCAGCCTGTTCTCGCTGCTGTGGGTGCTCTATTCGTACAACAACGTCGCGCTCGGCCCGTGGCCGTTCGACAGCACCGAAGCCTTCCAGCGGCTCAATCATCTGGCGATGTTCGCGAGCGCGGGATGCTTCCTCATGTTCGCGCTGACCTACAGCGAGATCGCGAACAGGAAGGCGCATCGCGCGGTGTTCGTCTTCATGACCGCCGGGCTTGCGACGCTCGTGCTTTCGCCGTCGTCGGTGCAGGAACCGCTGCGCGATGCCACGGTGCTGGTGACGCTGGCCACCTACTTCGTCGGCATCGCACTGATCATGCGCAACGCCATCGAGTCGCGGCGCATGGAGGCGGCGGTCCTCTCGCTGTGCCTGCTGGTCCCGGTGGCCGCCGGCGTGCACGACACACTGGTGTTCTTCGAATGGCTGCCCACCGGCATCTACTACGCCCCGATGTCGGCGAGCGCAACGATGCTGGGCATCGCCTTCACGCTGACATGGCGCATGGTCAAGGGCATGCGGCTGGTCGAGCACTTCAACGTCGAACTCCAGCAGCGCGTCGCGCAGGCCAAGCACGAGCTCGGCGACGTCATGCGTCGGCAGCACGAGACGGAGCTGGAGCAGACACGCCTCGCCGAGCGCCTGAGCCTGGTGCGCGATCTGCACGACGGCCTGGGCATGACCCTGAGCAGCCACATCAATACGCTCGGCAATCGAGGAGATGCGCGGGACGGCATCGCGCTCTGGGCGCTGCGCGAGGTCAACGACGACCTGCGCCTGATCATCGAAAGCTCCACCTTCGACGACACCGACGACCTCGCGGAGCGCCTGGCGCCGCTGCGCCACCGCTGCACACGACTGCTGGAAGCGGCGGACATCGAATGCCGCTGGATCCTCGAAGGACTGCAGGGCTGCAGGCTGGGCGGCAAGCGCGGGCTCGACTTCCTGCGCGTGGTGCAGGAGGGGCTCGCGAACGTCATCAAGCACAGCAACGCGACGCAGGTCAGCGTGCACATCGAAGCCCGTCAGGGGGAACTGGTTTTGTCGATCCGCGACAATGGCCGAGGCTTTGTGTACGAATCGGCTGCGCCCGCCGGCACCCTCGCCGGCATGGGCCTCGGCAACATGCAGGCGCGTGCGTCGCGGCTCGGCGGCACGCTGGAGATCCATTCCGGCACCACGGGCACCGCGGTGACGCTGCGCTGCCCGATCGATGTCAGCATGGCCGTCTGAGTGATTTCTCCCGCCCCGCACGCATGCCCGCCAAACCCAGGAACCTGAAGAGCCTCGCCGACCTCAAGGACGTGCAGCGCTCGCTTGCCCAGCAGCGCGAACGCGAAGCCGCCGAGGCGATCGCCCGCGCCGCAGCCGAGAAGAAGCGCGCCGCCGAGCAGGACCTCTTCGCACGCGCCGTCGGCGCCACCCAGCCTTTGCGGCGCAAGGCCGCGGTGCACCTCGCGCCCGAACCACCCGCGCCGATCCCGGTGCAGCAGCAACTCGACGAACAGCGCGTGCTGCGCGAATCGCTTTCCGACGAGTTCGATGTCACCACGCTGCTCGACGCCGACGACGCGATGAGCTTCCGCCGCCCCGGCATCAACACCGACGTGACGCGCAAGCTGCGCGCGGGCGAGTGGACCATCCAGCGCCAGATCGACCTGCACGGCATGCGCAGCGACGAGGCGCGCGAGGCGCTCGGCGCCTTCATCCGCGATGCCTACAAGCAGGGTCTGCGCTGCGTGCGCGTGGTGCACGGCAAGGGCCTGGGCTCCCCGGGCCGCCAGCCGGTGCTCAAGGCCAAGGTGCAGCGCTGGCTGATCCAGAAGAACGAGACGCTGGCCTTCGTGCAGGCCAAGCCGGCCGAAGGCGGCGCGGGCGCGCTGGTGGTGCTGCTGGCGCCGTCGCGGCGGAATACCTAGCGCCGTAGCCCTTATCCGTTGCGGTTGCGCATCCAGTCCGCGGTCTGGAAGAACGACCCGCGCAGGCGCTCGCGCAAAGCCTCCGGCACACCGGTCTCGCCCATCGCCTGGTCCATGCAGGCGAGCCACTCGTCGCGCTCCTTGATGCCGATGGTGTGGCCGCCGATGCTCTGTGGCAGATGCCGCGCCCGGAGCATCGGGTGGCCGAAGCGATCGGTGTAGTGCTGCGGGCCGCCGAGCCATCCGCAAAGGAACCAGAAGAGCCGCTGGCGCGCGTTGTCCAGCGAGGTGCCGTGCACCGCGCGCAGGCGGGCGTAGGCAGGCTCCAGGTCCATCAGATCGTAGAAGCGCTCCACCAGCGCGTGGACTTTTTCCTCGCCGCCGATCCATTCGAAGGGCGTGTCGAAGGGCGGTTTTTCCTGAATTTGCATGGGCGACATTGTCCCAAGGACTTGCGGCACCATCGCGGGATGCGTGATTTGACCCTTTCCCCTGGCGGCAGCCCCCTGCCGGTCATCGACGTGTCCGGGCTCGCCACCGGTGGCGCGGCCCGCGACGACGTGGCGGCACGGATCGGCGCCGCGTGCCGCGCCCATGGCTTCTTCTACGTCGTCGGCCATGGCGTGGACGCAGCGCTGGTGAGGCGCCTCGAAGACCTGAGCCGCCGCTTCTTCGCCGAGGACGAAGCGACCAAGATGCGCTGGCGCATGGCGCTCGGCGGCCGGGCGTGGCGCGGCTACTTCCCCCTCGCGGGCGAACTGACCTCGGGCCGGCCGGACTGGAAGGAAGGGCTGTACCTCGGCACCGAACTGCCCGAGGACCACCCGCTGGTGCGCGCACGCACGCCGGTGCACGGGCCGAACCTGTTTCCCGAGATCGCGGGCATGCGCGAAACCATCCTCGCCTACATGGACGCGGTCACGCAACTCGGACACCGGCTCATGGAAGGCATCGCGCAGAGCCTGGGTTTGCCCACCGATTACTTCGCCCGGCGCTATACCGCGGACCCGCTGATCCTCTTCCGCATCTTCAACTACCCGACGCAGCCCGTGCCGGAGGGCATGGACGTGCACTGGGGCGTCGGCGAGCACACCGACTACGGCCTGCTCACGATCCTGCATCAGGACGACGTCGGCGGCCTGCAGGTGCGCACGCCCGAAGGCTGGATCGAGGCGCCGCCTGTCGCAAACTCTTTCGTCTGCAACATCGGCGACATGCTCGACCGCATGACCGGCGGGCTCTACAAGTCGACGCCGCACCGCGTGACGCGCAACACGTCGGGGCGCGATCGGCTTTCGTTCCCGCTGTTCTTCGACCCCAACTTCGAGGCCCGCGTGCAGCGCATCGAAGGCCTGGCCGGCGCGCAGGCGCTGGACGACAGCGCCCTGCGCTGGGACCGCGCGAACGTGCACGCCTTCAGCGGCAAGTACGGCGACTACCTGCTGGCAAAAGTCTCGAAAGTGTTTCCGCAGCTTCGGGACGAGGTGCTGTCGAACTGAACTCCCGCTCCAATCTTCGATCCTTCATGCGCGATCGAAGTCGGCGTTCGCATTCGATCCGCGACAATCGCGTTCTGCCTCCTGCGTCCTGCCTCCTGAATTCCCATGCAATCCAAGACTTTCTCCATCCTCCCCCTCGCCTTCGCCATCGCCGCCGGCGCCCTGGTTCCCAGTTCGGCATCCTTCGCGGCCCCCCCTCACACTGCCAAGCATGCAGCTCCCAAGAAGCCCGCGGCGGCCGAAGCGCCTGCCCCGGCGGCGGCCCCTGGGCAAACCGCCGTGGCAGGCGGTGCGCCGGCGCTCGCCGCCAAGGCATGGCTGCTGATGGACTTCGACTCCGGCGAAGTGCTCGCGTCATCCAACCCCGACGAACCGCTGCCGCCGGCGTCGCTGACCAAGATGATGACCAGCTTCCTGGTCGAACAGGCACTTCGCTCGGGCAAGCTCAAGAAGGACGACCTGGTCACGGTCAGCCAGAACGCCTGGTGCCGCGGCTCGAGCACCGAGTCGTGCATGTACCTGCCGCTGAACAGCCAGGCCACGGTGATCGACATCCTGCGCGGCATCATCATCCAGTCGGGCAACGACGCGTCCAAGGCGATCGCCGAGCACATGGCCGGCTCCGAAGAGGGCTTCGCCAAGCTCATGAATGCCGAAGCCAAGCGCCTCGGGATGACCAACACGAATTTCGTGAACGCGACGGGCCTGCCCGACCCGGCCCACAAGGCGTCTGCACGGGACCTCGCGATCCTGGCGCGCGCGATCATCCGCGACAGTTCCGACTACTACCCGATCTACGCAGAGCGCGAGTTCAAGTACAACAACATCAAGCAGGGCAATCGCAATGCGCTGCTCTACACCGATCCGACGGTCGACGGCCTGAAGACCGGCCACACACAGGACGCGGGCTACTGCCTCGTCACTTCTTCCAAGCGCAACGGCATGCGCCTGATCACGGTGATCCTCAACACCAACAGCGCGCAGGCGCGTGCCGACCAGACGCGCCAGCTCCTCGGATGGGGCTACAGCAACTTCGAGAAGGCCACCCCCATCCAGCCGAACACGGTCGTCACGACGGCCAAGGTGAGCTTCGGCAAGGCCGACACCGTCGCCGCGGGCCTGGGCTCGCCATGGACGTTGACCGTGCCGCGCGGCCAGCAAGTGCAGACCTCAGTGGAAGTCAAGCCCGACCTGCAGGCGCCGGTGGCCAAGGGTGCGGTGATCGGCAAGGTGATCGCGACCTCGAACGGCAAGCCGGTCGGAGAAACGCCGCTGATCGCGCAGGCCGATGTGGAACGCTCGGGCCTGATGCTGCGCACGTGGCAGCACGTGGCCAAGTTGTTCGGCAAGTGAGCGATGGCGGCGCGCGGCGCGCCGTGATTGCGCGTGCCGCCGCGAGCTTTTTCGCTCAACCGAGACCCGACTGCGCTTTCGGCGGCGCCTTCTGTATGCAGGAATCGGCCGGCGCCGGCATTTCGAGCCGCTTCTCTCGCCACGAGCGGTCGGACACGCATCGCCCGTGGGCGGTACGCACTAATTCACCTTGAAGGTTGCGCGCACCCCCGTGACCTGCGCGTGAAGTTCTGGCAGGTCGCGCTGAGTGGTCTTCCACACGATCTCCAGATCCACTTTGTCATAGCCGTGCGAGACCCGATTTCGCATGGTGTACATGACCTGCCAAGGAACGTCGTGGTGCTGCGCGGCGAACGCCGGGGCCACTCGGAGAATGTTGTTCGATGCCTCGCCGATGATTTCGATGTTGCGGATCACGGCGTCCTGAACCAATTCGCTGTTCAGAAAGGCCGCCTCGTCCATGTTCGCCGTGTAGCGGTTAATGCGCTCGAGGGCCCTCAGGATGTGGTCAAGATAATCCGGGACGCGCAAAGCCTTGGTCATACCCGCACCGCCTCAGAGAGAACTCGACTGCGAAAAGCGTCAGGCAATGCCTTGGGCGTTAGCACATCAACCGACACGCCGAGAAGGCGTTGAAGTTCCACCTGTATCGCGGCAACGTCCATCAGCGTCGTCTCCGGCGTCGGGTCGATAAGGATGTCGAGGTCGCTGCCCTCCATATCCTCGCCGCGCAGCACAGAGCCAAACACCCGAGCGTTGCTGGCGCGGTGAGACTCGACCACGTGCCGAATTGCGGCCCGGTTCGAGGCCAATGCTTCAGAGGGCTTCATGTCCGTTTTCTCACAACAAAGTCCGGATTCATCGTAACGCAACGTCGCCAACCGACACTCGCCGATCGAGCGATCGTGAAAAACGTACACCGTAGCGGTGTCTTGGTGGTCATCGCCAACGGGCTCAAACGTCCCTCCGATCCTCAACGCCTCGGGCGCTCCATTGCAGTCGTCGACGCGCTGAAACCCCGCTTGGCGAAGAACTCAGGGGCGCCTTCTCGTCCGGCCCGAAGCACCCATGTGATGTCCGGTTCAGACCCGATAAGACTCTCGCGAATCGCCAGCCGGAGTGCAGACTTTATGGACTCATCCCGAAAAGGGAACAACCAGACGAGTCCGCATTCGCAAGCGAAGCCATCCGGTGCCGGAGACGCCGCCCCTACGCCTCATCAAGCCACGCCTCTCGCGTCAGCCGATAGAGCGTATGCAAGCGAAGCGGATGCCCCACAGCAATGCGCGGGTGTTCAAAGGTCCCGTCCGCAGCCATCCCGAGGCGCTTCATGACCGCCTCCGAGGGCAGGTTCCGCGCAGCCGTGAACGACACGATCTCCGGGAGAGCAAGACGCTCGAAGCCCACTCTCAAGGCCCCGCGCGCGGCCTCGGTCGCATAGCCGCGCCCCCAGAACGCGCGCGCCAGCCGCCATCCGACCTCGACGCACGGCGAGCACGGCAGGTCGGGCCTTGGAACACTCAGCCCGACGAAGCCGATGAAGGCGCCGCTCGCGCGCTCCTCCATCGCCCAGAGGTCCCATCCGCGTTCATCGAAGCCGGCCTCGATGCGATCGACCAAGGCATCGCTTTCGGCGCGCGAGAGCGGCGCCGGGAAGAACGCCATCACGCGCGGATCGGCGTTCAGCGCCGCGAAGGGCTCGCGGTCGCCGTCGCGCCACCGCCGGGCGCGCAGGCGCTCGGTCTCGAATTCGATGCACGCGACCATCGAAGCCCGGCCCGCTATTCCGCCGCCTGCCGCAAGGTGGCAACCACCGGCCGGCGCAGCACTTCGCGCAGCCCCCACCAGCCAGCGGCCAGCGCGAGGACCGCGCCCGACAGCGCGCCAGCAATCGGCACCAACGGCGATGCGGTCCAGCTGAAGTCGAACACATAGCGCGCGAGCGCCCAGCCGATGACCGAGGCCACGATGCTCGCGAGAAAGCCCGCCATCAGCCCGACGCCCGCAAGCTCCGCGCGCTGCACCTGCCGCAGCAGGCTCCCGCGCGCACCGACCGCGCGCATCACCGCGAACTCGCGCGCACGTTCCTCGCGCGTGGCGGTGACCGATGCGAACAGAACGACCAGCCCCGCCGCCAGCGTGAAGCCGAAGAGAAACTCCACCGCGCGGATCACCTGGTCCAGCACGCGCTGCACCTGCCCGATGGTCGCGCTCATGTCGACGTTGGTGATGTTGGGGTAGGTCCGCACGAGCGCGTTGTCGAAGCCCTTCACGTCGGGCGCGCGGAACGCGCCCATGTAGGTCACCGGCACGTCGGCCAGCGCGGGCACGGTGTACATCACGAAGAAGTTCGCGTGCATCGAACCCCAGTCCACCTTGCGCAGCGAGGTGATGCGTGCATCGTTCTGAAGCCCGCCGATGTCGAAGCGCAGCGTGTCGCCGAGCTTCAGGCCGAGCGTTTCGGCCAGACCCTCCTCCACGCTGACTTCGCCAGCCGCACCCGGCGTCCATGTGCCGGCGGTGATCATGTTGTGCGGCGGCGCCTCGGCACTGTTGCTGAGGTTGAACTCGCGGTCCACCAGCCGCTTCGCGCGGTCGTCGGCGTAGTCGTCCGGCGAGACCGGCTTGCCGTTGACCGAGACCAGCCGGCCGCGAATCATCGGATACCAGTCGAACTTCTTGACGCCCGCGTCGCGCAGGGTCTTCTGGAACACGTCGCTCTGGTCCGGCATCACGTTGATAACGAAGCGGTTTGGCGCGTCAGGCGGCGTGGCCTTGCGCCAGCTCGACACGAGATCGGTGCGCAGCAGGACGAGGAGGATCAGCGCCAGCAATCCAACCGCCAGCGCGCTGACCTGCACCACCGCATACGCGGGCCGCGCCGAAATCTGCCGCGTGGCAAGCACCAGCCAGCGCGGCGCGGTCGTCTCGTTGACGCTGCGGCGAAGCACCAGCACCGCGAGCCAGCTCAGCAGCGCGAAGACCGCCACCGCCCCCGCAAACCCGCCCACCGCGATCAACCCCAGCTTGAGGTCGCTGCTCGCTGCGACCAGCAAGGCCGCAAACCCGGCCACGCCCACCGCGAGCACCGCGACCGACGCCGGCTTCAGGTTGCCGACGTCGCGGCGGATGACCCGCAGCGGCGGCACGCGCGACAGCTGAAGCACAGGCGGCAAGCCGAAGGCGAAAAGCAGCGTGAGCCCGACGCCGAGACCGAAGGCCACCGGCCACAGGGTGGGCGCGGGCAGCGAGTTCTCGACCAGCCCCGCCAGCAGCATCACGAAGGCGTAGTGCACGCCGAAGCCGATTGCGACGCCAAGCACGCTGGCGATCACACCGACGACGGCGAACTCGAAGGCATAGGCGCCAGCGATCGTGCGCTGGCTCTGCCCGAGCACGCGCAGCATCGCGCAGTCGTCGAGATGCCGCGCCGCGAAGCCCCGCGCCGCCAGGGCCACCGCCACCGCCGACAGCAGCGCGGCCAGCAGCGCGACGAGGTTCAGGAACTTCTCGGCGCGGTCCAGCGTCTGGCGCATCTCGGGCCGGCCACTCTCGAAGGACTCGAGCCGCGCGCCGCGTACCTCGCCACGCTTGAGGATCTCGGCCGCCCAGTCGTTGAAGCGCTTGACCGCGGCCGGTTCGCCCGCCACCGCGAACCGGTAGCTCACGCGACTCGCCGGCTGCACGAGAGCGGTGCGAGGCACATCGGCCTGGTTGATCATCACGCGCGGCGCGAAGCTCATGAAGCCGGCGCCGCGGTCGGGCTCCAGGGTGATCACCTGCGCGATACGCAGGCCGGCATCGCCGAGCAGCAGCGTGTCGCCGACCTGCAGGCCGAGCGCTTCGAGGAGCGATCCATCGACCCAGGTGTCGCCCGGCGCCGGTATGTCCCGCGTCGACTGCCCCGGCGACGTGGTGTCGCCGCTGACGAGCAGGCTGCCGCGCAGGGGATAGCCAGCGGTGACCGCCTTGAGGGCCACCAGCTTGGTCGCACCGCCCTGGGCATCGCTCGCACGCGCCATGGTCGGGAAGCCGTAGTTCGTGGTGGTCTGCAGCCCCAGCGCACGCGCGCGATCGATGAAGGCGGCGGGGGTCGGGTTGTCGCTGGCGAGCACCGCGTCGCCCCCAAGCAACTGGCGCGCATCGCGCTGGAGGCCCCCCTTGAGACGGTCGGCGAAGAACCCGACGGCGGTCAGCGCCGCAACGGCGAGCAGCACGGCCACGATGAGCAGCCGGAGTTCGCCCGCGCGAAGATCGCGCCATAGCGTGCGCCAGCCGAGACGGAGGGAAGCATTCATGGAGTGTGACGATAGCCGAGCGGCCAACGCCCGCCAAACTGAAGGACTTAGGCGCTCAGGCGGCCGCCGGCTGACGCGTGCCCGCCAGTTCGGGCTGGAGCAGCAACCGCCCGGCGCCTGCGAAGCAAAGGAAGCGCCGGTTGGTCGCGCGGCCAATGGCGCACAGGCCGACGCGGTTCGCCACCTCGTGGCCCATCTGTGTGATGCCGCTGCGCGAAACCACGATCGCGACACCCATCTGCGCCGACTTGATGATCATCTCGCTGGTCAGCCGGCCGGTGGTGTAGAACACGCGCGCGCCGCCGAGTTCGTGCGCTGGCTGCATGGCGATCCAGCCAGCGATGGTGTCGATCGCGTTGTGGCGGCCGACATCCTCGACGAAGCAGCGCATGCGCACCGCCTCGCCGTCATCGCCCAGCGTGAAGAGTGCGCAGCCATGCACCGATCCTGCCGACTTGTAGGTGCTCTCCTGGACGCGGAAGGTGTTGACCAGCGCATAGAGTTGCGCCTGCGTGATGCGCGTGTCCGGCAGGCGCAGCCGCTCGATACCGGCCATCAGTTCGCCGAAGACGCTGCCCTGTCCGCAGCCGGTGGTGACGACCTTCTTGGCGGTGCGCTCCTCGATGCGGTCGATGCCGGTGTGCGTCCGCACCGCAGCGCCGCCGACCTCCCAGTCGACGGTGATCGATTCGACGTCCGCCGCCGATTCGATGAGACGCTGGTTCAGCAGGTAGCCCAGCACGAGCAGTTCGGGCTCGGCGCCGAGCGTCATCAGCGTGACGAGCTCGCGCCGATCGACATAGACCGTGAGGTCCCGTTCGGCGGGGATGGAAACGATGCCGCGTTCGCCGTGCTCATCGACGATTTCGACCTCGCGCGTGAGCGGCGCCCGGGCCTTCGTCAGGCGCGGGAGTGTCACTTCTTGGGTGCGGGATTCTGCTCGGCCGAAGTCTGGTTCGAGCTCGGCGGACTCACAGCGGTCGCGGCCGGCGAATGCGCGCCGGATGCCTCGATCGGCTTGGGCTCCTCGGGCGGCGCGAAGGCGAACGGCCCGGGGTCGGAGCATGGCGGCGTCGGCGTCGCCGTGGGCACCGGTTTGCCTGCGGCGACGAGGCCGTCGCGCACATGGGCCGCGACCCGCTCCTGCGCCTGGCAAAGCTGGAAGGTGTCGATCTTGGCCGACCAGGCCGCCTTTTGCGCTGTCTCGGCTGCCTTGAGCTTGGCTTCGGGCGTCGATGGCGGCGCGGGCAATTTGGCGAAGGCGGCCGGCGCGGCCACCACGCCGGCGAGCAGGCCGCAGAGGATCAACGACTTCTTCATGAGGGACTTCCTTCGACGCGGGCGCCGCCGACCGGCGCGTGGGCCGCAGCCCGGGCCTCGGCGCTGCGCTGTGCCGGGATCTTGCCATCGGCGATGTCGTCGTACCAGAGCGCGTGATGTTCCTTGGCCCAGGTTTCGTCGACGTAGCCTTCGCGCATCGCCGAGTAGGCGCCGCGCATGCCGAGCGTGCCGAGGTAGATGTGGCCCATGATCAGCGCGATCATGAGCAGCGTGGCCGTCGCATGGATCATGTGGGCGATCTGCATTTCGCCGCGCGTGTAGACGAAGCCTGGCAGGAGTTTGTCGAGGAAGAGCCCGGATGCGATCACGAAGCTGCCGAGCAGCAGCACACCGCCCCAGAACACGACCTTCTCGCCTGCGTTGAAGCGATGCGAGGGAGGTTCCCCGCCACCGAAGAGGCCACCCCCGCTGCGTACCCATTTCAGGTCGCCCTTTTGCGGCAGGTTGTCGCGGAAGAAGGTGACGATCATGAAGAGCGTGGTCAGGACGAACAGCGGACCGACGAAGTTGTGGATCGTCTTGAGCGCGTAGGTCAGCCAGCCGAACAGCGCGCCGCCGATGACCGGCAGCAGGAAGAACTTGCCGAAAGCCATCACCAGGCCGGAGATCGCGAGCACGATGAACGCGATCGCGTTCGACCAGTGGGTCGCGCGCTCGAACGGGGTGAAGCGCTCGATCTTGCGGCCGGTTTCCCTCTCGTGCAGATCGATCGTTCCGCGCGTGAAGTAGTAGATCGTCAAGGCCAGCAGCGTCACGAAGAGCAGCGCGGCGCCGTAGGGAATGATCAGGTTGTTGCGTGTCTGCCGCCAGGCCTCGCCAGCGTTGGTGTAGTGCGAGCCGGGGTACTTCACGAAGCGCTGGATCAGGTTGCCGGCTTCCGGCGCCTGCTCGACCGGCAGGCTGCTGAATCCGGTGACGCCCCCGCTCACCTGCCGCCACATCGGCGCGTTGTTGCCCGGCTGGACACGCTGGCGCTCGCCGTTGGTCTGCTCCAGGTAGCCGGGGTCCTGGCTCGCATCGGGCTTGACCTCAAAGATGTTCTGGCTGCGAATGCCGCTGTCGGCCTGGGCCGGCGCGACGGGCGCCGCTGCAGGCGCAGCTGTCGTGGCCGGCGCCTGCGTCTGCGCGCCGGCCAGGCCACAACCCAGAGCCGCGGCGACGACCAGCGCGTTTAGCACGTGTCTCATACGGCCTCCGCTTCAGTTGATCCGCGTGTATTCGTTCTGGCTGAACTGCATGCGCGCCTTGAGATGCTGTTCCCAGGAGTTCCGGTCGCCGGGCTGCCAGCCGCTGGCGGTGAAGGCGGTGCCAGTATTGGGCTGCGCGCCGGTGCCGGTCCAAGGCGGTGCGTCCAGCCGCACGCCGTGCTCATTGGTCTGAGGCTTCTCGCCGCAAGCGCCGAGCAGCAGCGCGGCGGCGATGACAAGAGCGGTGGAGAGTGCGCGCTTCACTTGCTGCCTCCATTCGTCGGCGTGCCCGCCTGGCGCGAGCCGTAGGCCGTGCCCCAGCCCCAGACCTCGGCGCCCTTGCCGCGCTGGACCACACGAGTGCGGAAGATATCCGCGACCACGTCGCCGTCGCCCGCGAGCAGTGCCTTGGTCGAGCACATTTCGGCGCAGGCGGGAAGCTTGCCTTCCGCGAGGCGGTTGCGCCCGTACTTCTCGAACTCGGCCTGCGAGCCATTGGCCTCGGGGCCGCCTGCGCAGAAGGTGCACTTGTCCATCTTGCCGCGTGCGCCGAAAGTGCCTTGCGACGGGAACTGTGGCGCGCCGAACGGGCAGGCGTAGGAGCAGTAGCCGCAGCCGATGCACACATCCTTGTCGTGCAGCACCACGCCTTCCTCGGTGCGATAGAAGCACTGCACCGGGCACACCGCCATGCACGGCGCGTCGGAGCAATGCATGCAGGCGACGGAAATCGAGCGCTCGCCCGGCACGCCGTCATTCAGCGTGACGACGCGGCGGCGGTTCACGCCCCACGGCACTTCGTTCTCGTTCTTGCACGCGGTGACGCAGCCGTTGCATTCGATGCAGCGCTCGGAGTCGCAGATGAATTTCATTCTTGCCATGTCATGCCTCCTGCCGAGCCGCCTCAAAGGAGGCATGCGCCCCCTCGGGGGGCAGCGAATACATGAAATGATGAGCGTGGGGGTTCATGTTTTTCTCCTCAGGCTCTCTCGACGTTGCAGATCGTCGTTTTCGTCTCTTGCATCATGGTCACGCTGTCGTAGCCATAGGTGGTCGAGGTGTTGATCGCCTCGCCGCGCACGATCGGGTGCGCGCCGTCCGGGTAGTAGGCCAGCATGTCGGCCCCCTGCCAGTGCCCCGAGAAGTGGAAGGGCAGGAACACCGTGTCGGGCCCGACGCGCTCCGTCACCAGGGCCTGCACGTTCAGGCGCGCGCCGGTCGGCGTCATCACCCAGGCGCGCTCGCCGTTGCGAATGCCCTTCTCGGCCGCGACCTTCGGGTTGATCTCGATGAACATCTGCTGCTGCAACTCGGCCAGCCACGGGTTGGAGCGTGTTTCCTCGCCGCCGCCCTCGTACTCGACCAGGCGGCCGGAGGTCATGATGTAGGGGAACTTCTCCGAGATCTTGTCGGCGATGTTGCGCTGCTGCACGGTCTTGTAGAGCGTCGGCATGCGCCAGAAGGCCATCTTGTCGTCGTGCGTCGGGTACTTGGCAGCCAGATCGGGCCGGGTGCCGTAGAGCGGCTCGCGATGCTGCGGAATCGAGTCCGGGAAGTTCCACACCGTCGCACGCGCCTTGGCGTTGCCGAAGGGATGGCAGCCGTGGTTCTTCATGAACACGCGGATCATGCCGCCGGAGTTGTCCGTCTTCCAGTTCTTGCCTTCGGCCTTGGCCTTCTCGGCCTCGGTGAGTTCGTCCCACCATCCGAGCCGCTTCAGCAGCAGATGGTCGAGTTCGGGGTAGCCGGTGGTGATGGCCGCACCGAGCGAATGCGAACCGTCTTCGGCCAGCAGGTTCTTGCCGTTGCGCTCCACGCCAAAGTTAGCGCGGAAGTTGCCGCCGCCGTCCATCACGTGCCTGGAGGTGTCGTACAGGTTCGGCGAGCCAGGGTGCTTGAGCGCCGGCGTGCCGTAGCAGGGCCACGGCAGGCCGAAGTAGTCGCCCGCGATGTCGTAGCCGTTGACCTTGTCCTTGACCGAGGCCTTGGCCCTGAGCGTGGCCACGTCGAAGGCCGCCATGTTGCGCATGTGCGCCTGCAAGCGCTCGGGGCTCTGGCCGGTGTAGCCGATGGCCCAGCAGTTCGTGTTGATCTCGCGCAGGATGTCGTCGGGCACCGGCTCGTCCAAGCCCTTGACCTTCTGCATCTTGTAGTTCTTGCTCAGTTCCTTGCCGAAGCCGAGGCGGTCGGCGAACTGCTGCATGATCATGTGGTCGCTGCGGCTTTCCCACAGGGGCTCGATGACCTTCTCGCGCCACTGGAGAGAGCGGTTCGACGCCGTGCACGAGCCACTCGTCTCGAACTGGGTGCAGGCCGGCAGCAGGTAGACCGCGCGGTTGGGGTTGAGGTCTTCGGGCTTGCCGGGCATGGCCGCCATGGCGGCGGTGGCGGACGGATACGGATCGATCACGACCAGCAGGTCGAGCTTGTCCATGGCCCGCTTCATTTCGAGACCCCGCGTCTGCGAGTTCGGCGCGTGACCCCAGTAGACGACGCCGCGCAGGTTCGAGTCCTGGTCGATCAGCTCGTTCTTCTCGAGCACGCCGTCGATCCAGCGCGAGACCGTGATCCCGGGCTTGCTCATCATCGCGGGCGAGGCGTAGCGGCTCTTGATCCACTCGTAGTCCACGCCCCAGCTCGTCGCGAAGTGCTTCCACGAGCCTTCGGTGAGGCCGTAGTAGCCGGGCAGCGAATCCGGATTCGGCCCCACGTCGGTGGCGCCTTGGACGTTGTCGTGGCCGCGGAAGATGTTGGTGCCGCCGCCCGAGGTGCCCACGTTGCCGAGCGCGAGCTGCAGGATGCACGAGGCGCGCACGATGGCATTGCCGATCGAGTGCTGCGTCTGGCCCATGCACCAGACGACGGTGCCGGGTCGGTTTTCATGGAGCCAGGTCGCGACCTTGAGGACCTGCGCCTCCTTCACGCCGCAGGCCTCCTCGACCTTGTCGGGCGTCCACTTGGCGAGCACTTCGGCACGGACCTCGTCCATGCCGAAGACGCGGTCGTTGATGTATTTCTTGTCTTCCCAGCCGTTCTTGAAGATGTGATGCAGGATGCCGAAGAGGAACGGAATGTCGGAGCCGGAGCGGATGCGCACGTACTCGTCGGCCTTGGCTGCGGTGCGGGTGAAGCGCGGGTCGACCACGATCATCTTGCAGCCGCGCTCCTTGGCATGGAGCATGTGCAGCATGCTGACCGGATGCGCCTCGGCCGCGTTGGAGCCGATGTACATCGCGACCTTGGCATTGCGCATGTCGTTGTACGAATTGGTCATGGCGCCATAGCCCCATGTGTTCGCGACACCGGCAACGGTGGTGGAGTGGCAGATGCGCGCCTGGTGGTCGCAGTTGTTGCTGCCGAAGAAGCTCACGAACTTGCGCAGCAGGTACGACTGCTCGTTGCTGTGCTTGCTGGAGCCGATCCAGTAGATCGAGTCCGGGCCGCTGGCCTTGCTGAGCTCCTTGAGCTTGGCGGTGATCTCGTCGAGCGCCGTGTCCCAGCTGATGCGCTGGTACTTGCCGTTCACCAGCTTCATCGGGTAGCGCAGGCGGTATTCGCCATGGCCGTGCTCGCGAAGCGCCGCGCCCTTGGCGCAATGCGCACCGAGGTTGATCGGCGAATCGAACACGGGCTCCTGGCGCACCCACACGCCGTTTTCGACCACGGCATCGGAGGCGCAGCCGACCGAGCAGTGCGAACACACCGTGCGTCGGACTTCGACCTTGCCTGCACCGATCGCGGTGGGCCGGCCATCGGCCGCCTTGGCCTTGCGGATCAGCGTGAGCTGGCCCGCCGCGAGGCCGACGCCGACGCCCAGCCCGGAGCGCCGCAGGAAGGCGCGCCGGTCCATGGTCGGCAGGGCGTTGGCAAGACCGCGCCGGAGGCTGTGCACGAACGGCAGCGCGGAATTCGAGGGAGATGCAGCGCCGTCACGCGAGGCGCCGCTTGCTTTCTTGGTCAACAGCATGGGGTTCACCTCCGTCTTCAGGCGGACGCGGTCTTGTAATAGCGCTTGACGTGCTCGCTCAGCGAATAGCCGCCGCCCTTTTCGGGAGCGGGCTTGGGCTCGGGTGCGGCGGCAGAGGCATCGGGTGCCTGAACGACCTTGGGCAGCGCCGTGACGGCCGCTGCGGCTGCGCCGACCGTGGCGGCGCCGAAAAAGAATCCCCGACGGGAAGCCGGCTTTGCGCCGGAGGCTTGGCTGTCCTGCATGACGAACTCCAGGAGTGGCTGACGCACCAGTCAGATATGAAACCAGTTACATAAGTTCGGATAGTAGTCGAGACCCTAATGCCGGTCGTCTGAAAATCCCCCGGAGACTTCCCCCGCTCTCAGCCGAGCATGTCGAAACCCTGTGCCTCGACCTCGCCGAAAGCGCGCGTGAGCTCGGCCAGCGCGGCGTAGAAACGGGCCTTCGGATGCCGCGACACGGCATCGCACAGGGCCGGCAGCCATGGCTGGATGTGGGCCCCGAAGAACGCCCGCTGACGGGTCAGGTTGGCCACCTCGACGTCCTCGCCCGCGATCAGGTAGCGCATCACCTCGAAGAGGAACGCGACGTGATCCTCGGTTTCGGGGACGGCCTCTTCGCGCGCAAGACCGAGCTGGTCGAGCTCGCCCCGCAGTTTGGCGAGCGGCTTGTCGTTGAGGAACCCGCTGAGATAGTGCGAGCCGAAGAGAAAGACCTCCGGCCTGCCGATGCCGCCGAAGAGCGCGTCGTATTCGTCGCCGAGCGCGGCAGCGTCCATTTCACGCCCGACGCCGACGAGGTGCCGCCATGGCTCCTCCAGAAAGGCGCCTGCGGCGGGCGCTTCGGTCGGCGCGACCTGGAAGGCTTCGTGCAACGCCGCATCCGGTGCGGCATACCAGAGCCGCGCGAGCAAGCCGTAGAGTTCCGCGCGCGCGATTTCTTCGTCGAGGGCCGCGGTCGCTGAAAAGGTCTGGCTCATTGCTGTGTGATCTTCGTTTCGTCCTGCGCGCTGTAGAGATCGATGACCCGGCAGTCGCTGCACATCTTGAGGCGTTCCAGCGCCTCGCCCTGGAACATCGCGTGGCCGGCGAGCTTGAGGAGCATCGCCTCGATGGCCTTCTGCGTGCCGAAGGGTTTCGCACAGCGGATGCACGCCCACGGTTTGGCTTCGTTGAGCACCGCCGGCTGCCTGCGCTCGGGCGAGGCCAAGAGGCGCGGCACGAGATCGATCGCGTCTTCGGGGCAGGTGGTTTCGCAGAGGCCGCACTGGACGCAGTTCTTCTCGATGAACCTCAGCTGCGGCGAATCCCGGTTGTCCTGCAGCGCGCTGGCCGGGCAGGCGCTGACGCAGGCCAGGCACAGGGTGCACTTGTCCTTGTCCACCGCGATGGCGCCGAAGGGTGCGCCGGCCGGCAGCGGGATCGCCAACGGCGCGTCGGCCGGCGTCTTCAAGGCAGGCGACTCATCCATCAGGTGATCGAGCGCCAGCTCGAGCGTGCTGCGCTTTTCCGCACCGACCGCGAAGCGCGCGGCCTTGGACGGCACGACTTGCCGCGTCTCGCGCAAGCCCGTGAGGGCCTTGTCGAGCGCCGCCGAGGAGCCCACCTCGATGAGCCTGAAATGCGTGCCCGTGTAGCCGAGGCCGTGCAGAAGCGCCTGCGCGATATCCGCCTGCTTCTTCAGCGCATCGACGTACTGCGGCGCTTCCTCGCCGGTCAGCAGCACGCATACCTGCTGCGCACCGAACGCCACCGCGCTCAGCCAGAGGTCGATGCCGGTGCTCGCCGCATGGAAGAGCGCGACCGGGATCACATTTGCCGGAACGCCCAGCGCCTTGCCAAGCTGCGCTTCCCGGCCGAGTTGTTCGACGAGGGCGCGACCGCCCTCCTCGCTGTGCAGCAGAAGCGCCGCATCGCGTCCGCCGGCATCCGCGTAGGTCGACAGCAGCGTGCGCAGCTTGCGACCCTGGTCCGGCGTGCGCGGATAGGTGTAGCCGAGTGCGCCGGTCGGGCACACGGTGGTGCAGGCGCCGCAGCCGACGCAGAGGTTCGGATTCACGACGATGCGTTGGCGCTCCTTGTCGCTGCTCACCGCGTGGGCCGAGCACACCTCGATGCAGGCGTTGCAGCCGACCACTTCGTTGCGGCTGTGCGCGCAGAGCTTCTGCTTGTAGTCGAAGAACTTCGGTTTTTCGAACTCGCCGACCATGTCGCGCAGGCGCAGCAGGGTCTGCGCCCCCTTGGGATTCGACAGGCCGCCCGGCAGGTGGAAGTAGCCCTGCGGCGGCGCATGCCAGTCGATGAGCGCCGCGTCGCCGAGATCGAGGACGAGATCGAACGCACTGTCGAGTTGCTCCGGCGTCCGGTCGAAGCGGATCGCCCCGGCCGCGGTGCAGGCGCGTTCGCAATCGCGGTGCGAGGTGCATTTCGCGGCGTCGATCTGGTAGTCGAGGCCGATGGCCTGCTCGGGGCAAGCGCTCACGCACGCATTGCAGCGCGTGCACAGGTCGAGGTCGATCGGGTTGTCGCGCGTCCAATGGAGCGTGAAGGCGCCGAGCCATCCGGCCAGCGCATCGATGCGCCCGGCGATCACCGGCCAGCGTCGCTCCTGCGCACCGCCGACGGCGCCAGGCCCGCGCGAAAAAATGGTGACGTCGAGTGCGTCGGCGACCAGTGCGGCGGCCTGCTCGGCTACATCGAGCGGCCCGACGATCAGCAACCGGCCCTGGCTGGCGTAGCCCACGGTCGACACCGGATCGGGCTCGGGCAGCCCAGCGGCAGCGAGCAGCGCGGCGATTTTCGGCATGGCGCTTTTCGCGTCGCGGCTCCAGCCCCCGGTCTCGCGGATGTTGACGAAGCGGATCGGGGACGTCGCCCCAGGCGTCTGCTGCGCGAGTTCTCCGAAGAGCCTTTTCTCCTGCGTGCACGCCACCACGACGTCGTCGCCGGACTGGATCGCTCGTTGGAAGGAAGGCGCTTCGCGGCGGCAGAGCGCCGAGTGCAGGGGCAGTGATTCAGTCAGCGCTACCCCGAGCGTCTTCGGCTCGAGGGGCATCGTCTGGTTGCAGTCGCAGATCAGCGTCGTGGTCATCAGTCTTATGGCTGGCTGGCTGCGCATCGGCAACCGGCGGGCTGGGAAGATCCCCGGAATGCTCGGACTGTGCCACGGCGTCCAATCCACCACCCTTGGGAGTTTCTTCGGGGTGCGTGGGGTCTTCGTCGAAGAGCTTCAGGAACTTCGCGCTGGCCATCTGGCGGAGTGCGCCCTCGGGCAGCGGCGAAGGCTTGGAATAGTCGTCGATGTAGGTGTCCAGGCCATCCATCACGTTGAAGTGAGGATCGGAAAAGAGCTTCCTGAAGGCGGCATTGCGCACCTCCGGCGCCACGCTCTGCGCGACGAAGGGCCGGAAATCCGAATCGATCTGCAGCGCCTTCACATCGTCCAGCGTGAGCGGCTGCGTTTCGACCTCGTCGGCGGACGGTTGCCCGGCGAGGATTTCCGGCTCGATCGTCGGCGGTGCTGCCGGCCGGTCCGGCAGCGCGTCCTGCGGCTTTGCGGGTTCGTCCAGGAGCTCCCCGGCTCGCACCTGCTGCTTGCGGCGCGACCAACGGTCGAAGAAGCCTTCAGACATCGCCGGCTCCCCGGCCGCGCGGCTTTTCGGTGGAAACGCTGGCGGCATTGCCAAAGCGATCGGTCAGCGGTCGGAAGCTCTCGGGCCGCTTGCGGCGCTTGGGTTCGACCACGTAGTGCTGGTCGACGAACTCGCGCAGCCACGTCACGACCTCCGCCGGCGCCGGCACCTGTTCGACGGTTTCCTGCGCGTCGAGCCAGCGCCCGGCCTCGTAGTAGCTGAGCGTCACGATCACCGGCCTCGGGATCGGCTCGGCGGCGACGGTGGCTTCCTCCTCCATGCGCCAGAGCACGAACCAGCAAGGGGCCGGGGACGAGACGTTCAGGTGATAGCCCTCGGCCTCGTCACGGAACAGTTCGACCTTGAATCCCGGGTGCAGCCAGCGCTGCTCCTCGTCGTCTTCGTGCAGGAGGCGCGGCTCGCGGCCAAAGCCGGGTTCGTCGGGCACGACTTCGCCGAGCGTCCAGCGCCACGGCTGCCAGTGGCTCGACGGCCCGTGCAGGCGCTCGCGCCGCATCACGACCGCGACGTCGAGCGGAGAGGCACGGCCCGCAGGGGTTTGGATTTCAGATTGCGCCATGCGGCGGACGATAGCCGATGCGTCGGAGCGACAGGCCAGCGCGGGAAATCGTTCGGATCGAAGGTAACAAGTAGTACCGCATGTAGTACTTTTGTGACAAAGTCGTCACTAAATCGGAAACCTAAGTTCTCATTTTTTTGAAACCGCCCTGTTGTGCGTTTCAATAGAGCCATTCACACAAAGTAACAAAAGGGTCCTGCACATGAGCTACTACGACTGCGATTTCGCCCCCGGTGCCCTCGAGGTCAAGGTGTCGGACCTGCTCATCGCCACGCCGGACTTCTGCGATCCGCTGATCGATACGGGCGTCCATCAGGTGCTGAGGCTGCTGCGCGAGCAGCAGGGCATGGACGCCGCATTTGCCTGCGAAGTGGTGGACGGCCAGCGCGTGACGCACCGTTCGCAGATGACGCTGCGCGCCCAGTTCATCGACGAGCAGGCGGAGCCGCTGGAAATGGCCTTCTGCCGCCAGGTCCTCAATGCCCGCGTGCCGGCCGGCTGCTATCTCAGCGCGCCTGTGGTGGTGAACGGCGGGATCTACGGCACGCTGTATTCGTTCAGCTTCAGCCCCGATCCGGCCTTGGAGGCGCGCGATCTCAAGAAGCTGGAAATGGCCGCGCAACTGGCGGCACGGCTGATCAGCGAGCGCCGTCCGCGGACCGCCGCGCCGGTCGCGCAGAACACTGCAGCGCCGGCGCCGCACCGCGCCGAAGGGTATGCCGCCTGATCAGCGCGAAGGGACGAGTTGGAGGAACTCGTCCGGCGCGGGCATCAGCCGCAGTGCATCGACCGGTACCTCGACACGCCTGTTGCACAGGAAGCGAAGCTGGCAATCGCCGACAAGGATCACGTCGCCGTTGACCAGTTCGTGCGCGCGGACCCGCTCGCGATTCACATAGGTGCCGTTGCGGCTGCCCATGTCGGTGAGGATGTAGTGCTCGCCGGTCCACTGGATGGCCGCGTGGTGGCGGCTTACGCGGTCGCTGTCGATGCACACGTTGTTGGAATGCGAGCGCCCGATGGTGGTGATCGGACCCGCGAGGTTGACCTGCCGCACGCTGCCGTGCCGGGCCAGGATGATCAGTCTTGCCATGCCAGTTCCTGTAGTTCGTTTGACTTGCATCGGAGCTTAGGCCGGCAAGTCCAAACCGAAAGACAGAAACAGAAGGCTTAATCCCGCGCATTTCGGGCCACGCGGGTCAGTCAAAGGCATTCCTTCACGAACCGGCGGATCAATACGCCCGTCGCCCGCGCATGGTGCCCCGAGGCGTCCAGCCTCGTTGCCGGTCAGCGAGCGACCTTGCCCTGCCGCTTGAAGCTCATTTCGAGAAAGTCGAGCAGCGCGCGCAGCGCCGCGCTGTTGTGGCGCCGTTGCAGATAGGCGGCCGACAGCCACATGTCGTTGCGCGTGTAGGGCTCCAGCACCGGCACCAGCTCACCATGGTCGACATGCGGCTGCACCAGCATCTCGGGCATGTAGATCACGCCGAAACCCTGCATCGCGATCTGGATCAGCGGCGCGGATTCGTTCGAGTCCATGCGCGTTCTCATCTGGACGTCGAAGGGCTTGCCGTCGACCTCGAAGCGCCATTGCGGATGCAGGCCCAGGCGCGAATGCGTGAGCGCGTCGTGGTTGGCCAGCTCGCTCGGATGCGTCGGCTTGCCGTGCTTTCTCCAGTACACCGGCGAAGCGCACACCACCAGGCTCCGCCGGGCCAGCTTGCGCACGATGAGGTTCTCGTCCTCGATCGGGCCGAAGTGGAAGGCCAGGTCGATGCCCTCCTCCGCCATGTCGATGCTGCGATTGCTCAGATGCAGGGTGATGCTGACGTCGGGGTAGTGGCCCATGAACTCGCCGATCATCTTCGGCAGGTCGCCCTGCCCCGCACCGAGCGGCGCCGAGATGCGCAGGCGGCCGGTCGGCCGGCTGGCGTGCTCCTGCACTTCGGCCTGGGTGTCCTCGAACATCTCCATCATCGGCTTGCTGCGCTCGAGCAGCAGCGAGCCGGCATCGGTGAGGCTGACCGCGCGCGTGGAGCGGTTGAGCAGGCGCACGCCGAGCCGCGATTCGAGCTCGGCGATGTACTTGCTGACGGTCGCCTTGGAGACGTCGAGCTTGCTGGCGGCGCGGGAAAAACTGCCGTGGGAGGCAACTTCGCGAAAGGTTCTGATCAGGTCGAGGCTGTCCATGGCTGGGGTGGATTGTCCCCGGTCGCGCCAGTTCCGTAACCCGCCGCCGCCATCGGCACCCCGCCGCGCTCGATCTTCACCGCGCAGTACTTGAACTCCGGGATCTTGCCGAAGGGGTCGAGCGCCGCGTTGGTCATGAGATTCGCCGCCGCCTCGTAGTAGGCGAAGGGCACGAACACCGCACCGTGCGGCGTGCCGTCGTCGCGGCGGACATGGATAGCGACTTCGCCGCGCCGCGAGCGCAGGGTGATCACGTCGCCCGGCGCGAGGCCCATCGCCTCGAGGTCGGCCTGGTTCATCGACGCGGTCGCCATCGGCTCCAGCGCATCGAGCACCGTGGCGCGGCGCGTCATGCTGCCGGTGTGCCAATGCTCGAGCTGCCGGCCGGTGATGAGCACGTACGGGTAGTCGGCATCGGGCCGCTCGGCGGCCGGGATGATGTCGGCCGGCACCAGCCTCACACGGCCGTCGGCGGTGGGGAACGTCTCGACGAAGACGATCGGCTGGCCCGGATCGTCCTCGCTCAGGCACGGATAGGTCACGCTCGATTCGCGCTGCAGGCGCTCCCAGCTGATGCCGCTGATCGCCGCATGCATGGCCTGCCGCATTTCCTCGTAGACCGCCGCGACGCCGGATTCGGGGCCAGCGTAGTTCCACGCCAGGCCCATCCGCGCAGCGATTTGCTGGATGATCCAGAGATCGGGCTTCGCATCGCCGGGCGGATCCAGCGCCCGCTTGCCGAGCTGCACCATCCGGTCGGTATTGCTCACGGTGCCGGTCTTCTCGGGCCACGCGCTCGCGGGCAGCACCACGTCGGCGAGCCACGCGGTCTCGGTCATGAAGATGTCCTGCACCACCAGGTGCTCCAGGCTCGCCAGCGCATGACGCGCGTGGTTCAGGTCCGGATCGCTCATGGCCGGGTTCTCGCCCATGATGTACATGCCGCGCACCTTGTGCGGGTCGTCGTCGGCCGCCAGCGCCTTGTGCATGATCTCGACCACGGTGTAGCCCGGCTTGTCGTCCAGCGGCATGCCCCAGAAGTTCTCGAACCACGCATGCGCGCCCGCGTTGTCGACGCGCTGGTAGTTGGGAAACATCATCGGGATCAGCCCCGCATCGCTCGCGCCCTGCACGTTGTTCTGGCCGCGCAGCGGATGCAGGCCCGAACCGGGCTTGCCGATCTGGCCGGTGACCGTGGCCAGCGCGATCAGGCAGCGCGCGTTGTCGGTGCCGTGCACATGCTGGCTCACGCCCATGCCCCAGAGGATCATCGCCCCCTTGGCGGTCGCGAAGGCGCGCGCGACCTCGCGCAGCGTTTCGGCCGGGATGCCGCAGATCGGCGCCATCGCCTCGGGGCTGTAGCCCTTCACGTTCTCGCGCAGCGCCTCGAAGTTGCTGGCGCGGTCGCGGATGAAAGCCTCGTCGACCAGCCCCTGGTCGATCACCGCATGAATGAGCGCGTTGAGCATCGCGACGTCGGTGTCGGCCTTGAACTGCAGCGTGCGCCAGGCATGCTTGCTGATGTCGGTGCGGCGCGGGTCCGCGAGCACGATCTTCGTGCCGCGCCGGGCCGCGTTCTTCATCCACGTGGCCGCCACCGGATGGTTCGCGGTCGGGTTGGAGCCGATCACGAAGATCAGGTCCGCGTGCTCCACATCGTTGACCTGGTTGCTCACCGCGCCGGAGCCCACGCCTTCGAGCAAGGCCGCCACGCTCGATGCATGACACAGCCGCGTGCAGTGGTCGACGTTGTTGCTGCCGAACCCCGTGCGCACCAGTTTCTGAAACAGGTAGGCCTCTTCGTTGCTGCCCTTGGCCGAACCGAAGCCCGCCAGCGCCTTGCGGCCGTGCGTGTCGCGCAGATCCTTGAGCTTGCCGGCGGCGAGCGCCAGCGCTTCGTCCCAGCTCGCCTCCCGGAAAGCCTCGCTCCAGTCGCCGGGGCGCGGTACATCGTCGGAGATCTTGGGCACGCCGGGCTTGCGGATCAGCGGTTTCGTGAGGCGCTGCGGATGGTGCGCGTAGTCGAAGCCGAAGCGGCCCTTGACGCACAGCCGGCTGTGGTTGGCCGGACCGTCGCGGCCATCGACGCTGACGATCTTCTCGTCCTTCACGTTGTAGGTGATCAGGCAGCCCACGCCGCAGAACGGGCACACCGAATCGACCTTGCGGTCCACCTGCTGCGAACCGATGTGGCTCTTGGGCATCAGCGCGCCGGTCGGGCAGGCCTGCACGCATTCGCCGCAGGCCACACAGGTGCTCTCGCCCATCGGGTCGTCGAGGTCGAAGACGATCTTCGAGTCCTGCCCGCGCAGCGCGTAGCCGATCACGTCGTTGACCTGCTCCTCGCGGCAGGCGCGCACGCAGCGGTTGCACTGGATGCAGGCGTCGAGGTTGACCGCCATCGCCGGATGCGACACATCGGCCGCCGGCTGCTCGCGGCGCAAGGCCTTGAGTTCCGGCCGCACCGCGATGTCGAGCTTCGCCGCCCATTCGCTGAGCTCGCCGTGCTGCCGCGTGGCGTCGCCTCCGATCCACTTGTAGCCGGCGTCCGGCATGTCCGAGAGCAGCATCTCGACGACCATCTTCTGGCTCTTGACCGCGCGCTCGCTGGTGGCCTGCACTTCCATGCCGGCCGCGACGGTGCGGCAGCAGCTCGGCGCGAGGGTGCGTTCACCCTTGACCTCGACCACGCAGGCGCGGCAGTTGCCGTCGGGCCGCAGGCCTTCCTTGAAGCACAGGTGCGGAATGTCGACGCCATGACGCTTCGCGGCCGTCAGGATGGTCTCGCCCTCGAAGCCTTCGACGGTCTTGCCGTCGAGCTGGAACTCGATGGCCTGCGGCATCAGCTCGGTCATCTTGGCAGGGGCGTTCATGCGATCTCCTGCGGGAAATACTTCTGGATGCAGCGAATGGGGTTGGGCGCAGCCTGCCCCAATCCGCAGATGGATGCATCGCCCATGACCTGCGCGAGATCCTCGAGCGTGGCGTTGTCCCATACGGGCGCTTCCATCAGCGCCGCCGCCTTCGCGGTGCCGACGCGGCATGGCGTGCACTGGCCGCAGCTTTCGTGCTCGAAGAAGCGCATCACATTGAGTGCGGCGTCGCGTGCACGGTCATGCTGGCTCAGCACCATCACCGCGGCGGAGCCGATGAAGCAGCCGTGCGGCTGCAGCGTGTCGAAGTCGAGCGGGATGTCATTCATGCGCGCCGGCAGGATGCCACCCGATGCGCCGCCCGGAAGGTACGCATACAGCGTGTGGCCGTCCTGCATGCCGCCGCAGTACTCGTCGATCAGCTCCTGCACCGTGATGCCCGCCGGCGCGAGCTTCACGCCCGGCGACTTCACGCGGCCGCTCACGCTGAAGCTGCGCAGCCCCTTGCGCCCGTGGCGGCCGAAGGCGCTAAACCACTGCGGCCCCTTCTGCACGATGTCGCGCACCCAGTAGAGCGTCTCGAAGTTGTGCTCCAGCGTCGGCCTGCCGAACAGGCCCACCTGCGCGATGTAGGGCGGCCGCATGCGCGGCTCGCCGCGCTTGCCCTCGATGCTTTCGATCATCGCGGACTCTTCGCCGCAGATGTAGGCGCCCGCGCCGCGCCGCAGCTCGATACGCGGCAGCGGGCACGGCGGATCGGCCTGCAGCGCGGCGAGTTCGGCTTGCAGGAGCTCGCGGCAGTCGTGGTATTCATCCCGGAGGTAGAGGTAGCACGCATCGATGCCGACGATGCGCGCGGCGATCAGAACGCCTTCGAGAAATCGGTGCGGATCGCGTTCGAGGTAGGTGCGATCCTTGAAGGTGCCGGGTTCGCCCTCGTCGATGTTGACCGCCATGAGCTTGGGTGCCGGCTGGTCGCGCACGATGCGCCACTTGCGTCCGGTCGGGAAGCCCGCGCCGCCCAAACCGCGCAGGCCCGAGTTTTCCATGGCGCGGATCACGGTCTCGGCTTCCTTCTCGTTGCCGACCAGGGCGGCGGCCAGCTGGTAGCCGCCGTGCGCCCGATAGGTCGCGTAATCGGTGTACGCGGGCAGGACCTTGACCGCATCCGGCGGCGGCGAGACGCTTTGCTGCGCCAGCTCGGAGGGCTCGAAGCGCGCAACGGATCGTCTGGCGGGCGATGGGGCCTGCAACGATTCGCCGGAAAGCACCGTGGCGAGCACCTTCTCCGCCGTCGCGCAAGGCACAAGGCGCTGGTGCACCGCGACCGCGGGCGCCTGCTCGCAGCGGCCGATGCAAGGCGCGGGAATCACGCGCACGTCGCCACGCCCCGCCTGCCCCAGAATCTCGGGCAGCCGCGCCAGGAGGTGCTTCGCGCCAGCCATCTCGCATGAAAGGCTTTCGCACACGCGCACCGTCAGGCCCGGCGCCTCGTCGTTGCCGCGCACGACTTCGAAGTGGTGATAGAAGCTCGCGACCTCGAACACCTCCGCCATCGGGATGTTCATGAGCCGTGCAAGCGCGACCAGATGATGGTCATGCAGGCAACCGTGCGCGTCGTTGATCTTGTGCAGGTACTCGATCAGCAGGTCGCGCGGATAGCCATCGCCGGAGGGCAGGCCGATCAGCTCGCGCACCTGCGCGAGCGAGGCCTCTTCCGGCTGGCGGCCCTTGAGCTTGCTCTTTTGGCGGATGCGCTCGCGCAACTGGTCGGGCGTTGCGACGGCGACCTCCCTGATCTTGTCTTCGGTGCCTGGGTAGTTCATTTGCCTCGGCGGAGCGCCCGGCGTTCGGCCGGGCGCCTGTCTCTCACGTCAATTGAAGAATTTTGCGGCAGCCACCAGTGTGCGATAGACGCCCCACGCCAGCGGAATGCCGACCGCCAGCCAGGCCAGTGCCAGCACGACAGGGCTCACCGCATCGCTGCCGCCGGACGAAGCCGCGCCCACTTCGGCCGCGAGGGCCTTTTCGTGCGCGAGCTTCTTCTCGTGGGCGAGCTCTTGATCGCTCATGAAGTGCTTGTCCGCCACCGGGCGCACCAGCAGGTTGCAGACGAGCCCGATCACGAGCATGCCAACCAGGATGTACATGGTCTGGTTGTAGACCTGCTCACGCGGAATGCCAAGCCCGAGCTGGTATTCGCGCATGTAGTTCACCACCACCGGGCCGAGGATGCCCGCGGTCGCCCAGGCGGTCAGCAGGCGGCCGTGGATAGCGCCCACCATCTGCGTGCCGAACAGGTCGGCCAGATACGCCGGCACCGTCGCGAAGCCGCCGCCGTACATCGAGAGGATGATGCAGAACGCGCCGACAAACAGCAGCTTGCTGCCCGCGCCCGCGGACGAAGGGATGCTCCAGTACAGCAGCCCGCCGAGCACGAAGAACACGGTGTAGGTGAGCTTGCGGCCCAGCTTGTCCGACAGGCTCGCCCAGAAGAAGCGGCCGCCGATGTTGAACAGCGACAGGAGCGCCGCGAAGCCGCCCGCCACCGCCGCGATGGACGCCAGCTGCGTCTTGTCGAGCTCGCCGAAGTTCTTGGCGACGCCGATCAGGTTGCCGCCGAAGACCTCCTGCAGCATCGGGCTGGCCATGCCGATCACGCCGATGCCGGCGCTCACGTTCATGGTGAGCACCATCCACACGAGCCAGAACTGCGGGATGCCCCACACCTTCTTCACGTGCACATGGCGCTGGGTGATCATCGCGTTGTTCGTCTGCGCGGGCGGCGGGGTCCAGCCCTCGGGCTTCCAGCCGGTCGCCGGCACGCGGTAGCCGAACGCGCCGCCGACCATGAAGACGAAATAGACCAGCGCCATCACGACGAAGGTCTGCATCACGCCGACATCGGTCGGGCTGGAGAAGGACTTCATCAGGTCGACCGCGAGCGGCGAGCCGATCATCGCCCCGCCGCCGAAGCCCATGATCGCCATGCCGGTCGCCATGCCGCGACGGTCGGGGAACCACTTGATGAGCGTGCTCACCGGCGAGATGTAGCCGAGGCCCAGCCCGATGCCGCCGATCACGCCGGAGCCGACGATCATCAGCCAGAACTGGTGCAGGTGAATGCCCAGCGCGGAGATCAGCATGCCGCCGCACCAGCAGACGGCCGAGACCACGCCCGCCTTGCGCGGACCCGCGCGTTCGAGCCAGCCGCCCCAGAGGGCCGCAGCGCAGCCGAGGAAGACGAAGAACAGCGTGTACATCCAGCCCAGCGTGGCAATGCGCCAATCGCAGCCGGTGGCGAAGAGCTCGGCGAAGAAACTCATGTCGTTCGGGCAGGCCTGGGCGCCGGTACCGGCCGTGGACAGCGACTTCGACAGCGGTAGCCAGAACACCGAGAAGCCGTAGGCCATGCCGATGCAAAGGTGGATCGCCAGCGCGGCCGGCGGGACCAGCCAGCGGTTGAAGCCCGCCCCCGCGATGATGCGTTCCTTGTCGAGAAAACCGGGTGCCGGCCCGGCCACGCCGATGCTGCCCCCGTCGAGGACGCCTGCAATTGAACCTGTCATCGATCTGTCTCCTGTTGTGGTCTTGAGCGCCCTCTGCGGGGCCCGCGCAGTGTTGATGGCAATGTTACAAATCGTCAAATAGATTCGTCACATATAACGATTCAAAAAATAAATGAACGTTACAAGACCGGCCTGGCACGGCCGGCCCCGCAGGGATCAGGGGGGAATCAGGCGCCGAGCGCCCCGCTGTGCTGCTCGACCTGCTCGCGCCATTGCGGCGTCTGCAGCATCGCCAGCGCGGCTTCCAGCGCCCGCGAAGGCCGCACGCCCTGTTGCGTCATGAAGCCGATGGGCGTTTTCACGTCGGGCTCGATCAGAGGCAAGGCTTCCAAGTCGCGGTGACTGCGCACCGCCGCGACCATCGCGCCCGGCAGCACGCTGCAGACACTGCCCGCGACCACGCCGAGCACCAGCGTCAGCACCGAGTTGGTCTCGATCGCGGGGGGGACCGTCTTTCCGCTGGCACGGAACGCCTGGTCGATGATCGAGCGGTTGTGCATGTCCGGCGTGAGCAGGCACAGCGGCAGCTCGGCCGCCTCGGCCCAGGTGATCGGCTTGCCGATACGCAGCATGTCCGCCGACGGCCGCTCGGCGCGGCGCAGCAGGAAGTAATGCTCGATGCTCTGCGGCCAGGCATCGAGCTTCACATCCCGAAGATGCATCCGCTCGGTGTAGCCCAGCGCCAGATCCAGCGACAGCGTCTCGAGGCCCGTCTCCAGCTGCTGCGAACTCATCGTCAGCACCGAGGGAACGATGCCCGGATGCCGCTGCTGCAGCATCGCCGCGAAGCGCGCCAGCATCGGAATGGCCGTGGGCACCGCCGCCATGCGCAGGTGCCCGCACGGCTTGCCCTCCTCGCTGCGCAGCTCCTGCTGCAGCACCTCGCTTTCGCGCAGCATGCGCTGCGCGGTCGCCAGCACGCGCTCGCCTTCGTGCGTGAGGCCCACGTAGGTGCGCCCCCGCCGCACGATCACCACGCCGTATTCGGCCTCCAGCGCGCGCAGCGCATTCGACAGCGCCGGCTGGGTGATGTGGCAGGCCTCCGCGGCGCGCCCGAAGTGCCGATGCTCGTCCAGCGCGACGAGGTAGCGCATCGAGGCAAGGAGGTTCAGAGCTCGCCCCCAGGCTGCGCGCACTTCGTGTCGCTTCGCCAACCCCCTACCGGGGGCAACACCGGCGGCCCGGCGAAGCCGGTTCCGCGGTATTTCCCGGATTTGGTTCGCCTTGGTGAAGCGGATGCCATGTCAGGTGTTCTTGCTGACGGTGATGGTCGGAAACTTCGAGGAGAAATCCTTCGCCTTCTCGGCGATTCCCACCGCGACGCGGCGCGCCACCGCCTTGTAGATGCCCGCCACTTCGCCATCCGGGTCGGCCACCACCGTCGGCTTGCCGCTGTCGGCCTGCAGGCGGATGTTGATGTCCAGCGGCAGCGCACCGAGGTAGTCCATCTTGTACTGCTCGGCCATCTTCTTGCCACCCTCGGCGCCGAAGATGTGTTCGACATGGCCGCAGTTCGAGCACACGTGCACCGCCATGTTCTCGACGATGCCGAGGATCGGCACGCCGACCTTCTCGAACATCTTGATGCCCTTCTTCGCGTCGAGCAGCGCGATGTCCTGCGGCGTGGTGACGATCACCGCGCCGGTCATCGGCACGCGCTGCGACAGCGTGAGCTGGATGTCGCCGGTGCCCGGCGGCATGTCGACGATGAGGTAGTCGAGGTCCTTCCAGTTGGTCTGTCGCAGGAGCTGCTCCAGCGCCTGCGTTGCCATCGGGCCGCGCCAGATCATGGCTTCGTCCTGGTCGACGAGGAAGCCGATCGACATGACCTGCACGCCGTGGTTCTCCAGCGGCTCCATCGTCTTGCCGTCCTCGCTCTCGGGACGGCGGTCGATGCCCAGCATCATCGGCTGGCTCGGGCCGTAGATGTCGGCGTCGAGCAACCCCACCTTGGCGCCCTCGGCCGCGAGCGCCAGCGCGAGGTTGGCCGCGGTGGTGCTCTTGCCGACGCCGCCCTTGCCCGATGCGACCGCGATGATGTTCTTCACGTTGGGCATCAGCTGCACGCCGCGCTGCACCGCGTGGCTGACGACCTTGGTCGTCACGTTGACGGAGACGTTCTCGACGCCCGCCACCGCTTTCGCAGCCGCCACGAGCGCCTTGCGGATCTCGGGCACCTGGCTCTTGGCCGGATAGCCCAGCTCGATGTCGAACGCGACGTCGCCGCCTTGGATCTGGACGTTCTTCAACGCCTTGGTGCTGACGAAATCCTTGCCGGTATTGGGGTCCTGGACCGCCTGGAGTGCGCTTGCGAGCGCCTCTTGTGTAACTGCCATCTGGGTAACTCCTGAATGGCAGCTAGTCTAGTGCGGCGGCGGCAGACGGCGCGGCGGCACGGCGATTGCCCATCGCGGCCAAAGATCATTTCCCCATTTGGAACCAACGAATCGTTCGTTCGCGATCGGCGCGCCTCTCCGGACAATGAAGCCCGCTATGAACTTCCAACAACTGCGCTCGGTGCGCGAGGCCGTGCGCTGCGGCTTCAACCTGACCGAAGTCGCCCATCAGCTTCACACCTCCCAGCCCGGCGTCAGCCGGCAGATCCGCGAACTCGAGGAAGAACTCGGCATCGAGCTCTTCGTGCGCGCCGGCAAGCGCCTGACCGGGCTCACGGAGCCCGGCGGCCATGTGCTGCCGATCATCGAGCGCATGCTGATGGAGAGCTCGAACCTGCGGCTCGCGGGCCAGGAGTTCGTCGCGCGGCAGACCGGGCTGCTCTCGGTCGCCGCCACGCACTCGCAGGCGCGCTACGCGCTGCCGGTGGCGGTGCAGGAATTCCGCGCGCAGTTCCCCGACGTGAAACTGCACCTGCACCAGGGTTCGCCCAAGCAGATCGCACAGATGCTGCTCGACGGCGAGGTCGACGTCGGCATCGCGACCGAGGCACTCGGCGACTATCCGCAGCTCGTCGCGCTGCCCTGCTATCGCTGGACGCACTCGGTGGTGGTGCCGCCGGAGCATCCGCTGCTGAACGCGCCGCTGACGCTGGAGGCGCTCGCGAAGCATCCGCTGATCACCTACGACACCGGCTTCACCGGCCGCACGCGCATCGACAAGGCGTTCGAGGAGCGTGGTCTCGCGCCCAACATCGTGCTGACCGCGATGGATGCCGATGTCATCAAGACCTACGCGCAACTGGGCATGGGCGTGGGCATCGTCGCCGGCATCGCCTACGAGGCCGAGCGCGACACGCAGCTTCGGGCGCTCGATGCGGGCGAGCTCTTCGGCATCCACCTGACCAAGCTCGCGGTGCGGCGCGGAAGCTACCTGCGCGGCTATGTGCATGCCTTCATCGAATCCTTTGCGCCAACGCTGCCGCGCGAGGTGGTCGAAAAGGCGCTGGCGGACGATCCCGCGGAGGAGATCGAGTCCTGATCCGCCGGGACGAGGTACGCTTGCGCCCAGCGCATGCCCTCCGTCCCGAACGATCCGCCAAGCTCCGAATCCTCGCCGACCGGTCTGGTCCTGACCGGTGGCGGTGCGCGTGCCGCCTACCAGGTCGGCGTGCTGCAGGCGATCGGCCGGCTGCGGCGCAGCGCGGGCGAGCGCTCGCGCTTCAACCCTTTCCAGATCATCACCGGCACATCGGCGGGCGCGATCAACGCGGCCGCGCTCGCGTGCGGGGCCGACGACTTCGAGTCCACGGTGCGCATGATCGGGCGGGCGTGGTCCGGGCTCGGCCCCGGGCAGGTCTACCGCGCCGATGCGCTGAGCGTGGTGCGCAGCGATGCGCCCTGGGCGCGATTGCTCTCTGCCGGCTGGCTCATCGCCAAGTGGCGGCGCAGCGGACTGCGCTCGCTGCTCGACAACGCCCCGCTGCGCCAACGGCTCGAACAGATGGTGCCGCTGGAGCGGCTGGATGAGCTGATGGCCAAGCGGCACCTCGACGCCTTGGCGGTGACCGCGTCGAGCTACGGGTCGGGCGAGCACGTGACCTTCTACCAGGCCGGCCCGCAGCAGCAGCCTTGGGTGCGCTCGAAGCGGATGGCGGTGCCGGTGCGCATCACCTACGACCATCTGCTCGCGTCGTCGGCGATTCCGTTTGTGTTTCCCGCCACGGCGCTCGACATGGGCGGCCATGTCGAGTACTTCGGCGATGGCTCGATGCGGCAGTCGGCGCCACTGTCGGCGGCAATCCACCTGGGCGCGCGACGCATCCTCGCGATCGGCTCCGGCCGCATTCAGGAGCCGCAGGATCTACTCGCTCCGAATGCGCTCAGCGGCTATCCGTCTCTCGCGCAAATCGCGGGACACACGCTGTCGAGCATCTTCCTGGATTCGCTGACCGCCGACGTCGAACGCCTGCGCCGCATCAATGCCACGCTGTCGCTGATTCCGCTCGAAGAACGCCACCACACCGCGCTGCGGCATGTCGAGCTGCTGCTGATCGCGCCTTCGCAGCGCGTGGACGTCATCGCAGCGCGGCATGCCCACGCGCTGCCTCCAGCGGTGCGCAGCCTGCTCGGCGAACCGTCGATGCCGCGCGCGGCGGAAGAGCTCAAGGGCGCGGCGCTGGCCAGCTACCTGCTGTTCGAGAAAGCCTTCACGCGCGAGCTGATCGCACTCGGTCGGTCGGACACCATGGCACAGCGCGACGCGATACGGCAGTTCTTCGGCTGGAAGCGCAGCGATGCCTCCCGCGCACCGGCACAGTTCAAGGCGCGTCACCCAGACGCTTGACCATCCGCACCGCGTCTTCCACGTCCTCGTAGTAGCCTGGGCTCGACGCATATTCCGCGAAGCCGTGCCGCCGGTAGAACGCCTTGGCCGCCGCATTGCCTGCCCGCGCCTCGAGCCGTATCGCACGCATGCCTGCGACCGCCGCGGTGGCTTCGAGCCACGCCAGTAGCGCGGACCCCACGCCCGAACGGCGCCGCTCGGTACGCACCGCGAAGAGCGCGATATGCGCCTCGTCGTCCCCGTACTGCATGATCCCGAAGCCGAGCAGCACACCATCGCGGTGGGCGACCACCACGTTGGTTTCCTCGCTGCGGATCGCGCGCAGGACGCGGCGCTCGGTCCAGCGCCATGAAAGTCCCCGCTCGATCGCGTCCCGCGACAGCTCCGCGATCCCCCGGGCGTCTGCCGTCTGGGCAAGGGTGATTTCGTAGGCGGTGATCACGGTGGAACTGGGGTTGGCGGGACGACTATAGCCCCGCAACCTAAAATGCGTGTCCTTCCGCCGGCCCGGCGGCCGCCGCCGCACGCCAGGCCAGCCTGTTTCTGATCTCCCCCGAAAGCGCCCTCGCGATATGTCCCAGCGCAAAATCTTCGTCACCACCGCCCTGCCCTACGCCAACGGCAAGTTCCACGTCGGCCACATCATGGAATACATCCAGGCCGACATCTGGGTGCGCTTCCAGCGCATGCAGGGGCACATGGTGCACTTCGTGGGTGCCGACGACGCGCACGGCGCGCCGATCATGATCGCGGCCGAAAAGGCCGGCAAGACGCCGCAGGAATTCGTCGGCGAGATCGCCGCGGGCCGCAAAGAATACCTCGACGGCTTCCACATCCGCTTCGACAACTGGCACTCGACCGACAGCGCCGAGAACACCGAACTCGCGCAAGGCATCTACAAGAAGCTCAAGGCCGGCGGGATGATCGCCACGCGCACCATCGAGCAGTTCTACGACCCGGTCAAGGGCATGTTCCTGCCCGACCGCTACATCAAGGGCGAATGCCCGGTGTGCCACGCCAAGGACCAGTACGGCGATGCCTGCGAGGTGTGCAGCAGCGTCTATTCGCCGACGGAGCTCATCAGCCCCTATTCGACGCTGACCGGCGCGACGCCCGAACTGCGCAGTTCCGAGCACTTCTTCTTCAAGCTGTCCGATCCGAAGGTCGTGGACTTCCTCAAGACCTGGACGCAGGACGGCAAGCTGCAGCCCGAGATGGCGCGCAAGGCCAGCGAGTGGTTCGAGGCCGGCATGGCCGATTGGGACATCTCGCGCGAGGCGCCCTATTTCGGCATCGAGATCCCCGATGCGCCGGGCAAGTACTTCTATGTGTGGCTCGATGCGCCGGTGGGCTACCTCGCGAGCCTGAAGAACCACTTCGACAAGGGCCAGGCGGCGAACCACTGGCACGAGCCGTCGCGCACCGCGCAGAGCTTCGACGACTTCGTGGCCGACCCGTCGGTGGAGCAGGTGCACTTCATCGGCAAGGACATCGTCTACTTCCACACCCTGTTCTGGCCCGCGATGCTGCAGTTCAGCGGCCGCAAGACGCCGAACCAGGTCAATGTGCATGGCTTCATCACGGTGTCGGGCGAGAAGATGAGCAAGAGCCGAGGCACCGGCATCGATCCGCTCAAGTACCTCTCGATTGGCATGAATCCCGAATGGCTGCGCTACTACATCGCGGCCAAGCTCAACGCCAAGGTAGAGGACGTCGACTTCAACCCCGACGACTTCATCGCGCGCGTGAACGCGGACCTGATCGGCAAGTACATCAACATCGCGAGCCGCGCGGCGGGCTTCATCGCCAAGCGCTTCGGCGGCAAGCTGGGTGCGGTGTCGGACGACGGCGCGGCGTTGCTGTCGGCGCTGCAGGCCGCCTCGGCGCAGATGCAGACGCTCTACGACACGCGCGACTACGCACGTGCACTGCGCGAGATCATGGGGCTGGCCGACAAGGTCAACGAATACGTCGACCAGAACAAGCCCTGGGAACTCGCCAAGAAGGAAGGCCAGGAAGCCCGCCTGCACGACGTGTGCACGGCCTGCATCGAGGCGTTCCGCCTGCTGACGATCTACCTCAAGCCGGTGCTGCCGGCGCTCGCCGCACAGGTCGAGGCCTTCCTCGGAAGCGCGCCCCTGCTGTCCGCCGACGCCGGCCGGCTGCTCGGCGCGGGCCATGCGATCAACGACTACAAGCACCTGATGCAGCGTGTCGATGCCAAGCAACTCGACCAGCTCTTCGAGCCGCCCGAACCGTCTGCAGAAGCCCCCGCAGCGACAGAGCTGCCCGGCGGCGAAGGCATCGCGCCGACCATCACGATCGACGACTTCGCCAAGATCGACCTGCGCATCGCGAAGATCGTCGCCTGCCAGAAGGTCGAAGGATCGACCAAGCTGCTGCACCTGACGCTTGACGCGGGCGAAGGAAAGACGCGCAACGTCTTCTCGGGCATCGCCTCGGTCTACCAGCCCGAGCAGTTGGTCGGCAAGCTCACCGTGCTGGTCGCCAATCTCGCGCCGCGCAAGATGAAGTTCGGCATCTCCGAAGGCATGGTGCTCGCCGCGAGCCACGCGGACGAGAAGGCGACCCCGGGCATCTACGTGCTCGAGCCCTGGCCCGGCGCGATCCCCGGCATGCGAGTCAGGTGATGAAGCGGCGAATCGGCCTGCTTGTTGCGCTCGCGTGTTCCGTCCTGCTGGGCGGATGTGCCGTCGCGAGCGCGGCGGTCACCGTCACGAGCACCGCGGTAAGCGTAGGTGCCGGCGCGGTCGGCCTCGCGGCCGATGCCGCGATCGGCACCGCGCGCATCGCCGGCAAGGCGGTGGGCGCCGCCGCCGATGCGGTACTGCCCGGCGACTCGAATTAGCGTTCTCGTCACAGGGGCGCGTCCACAATAGCGCCCATGACCCCGCGCCCGAAGCTCGCTCCGTTTCGCCCCCGGCTCCTCGACGCGCTCGCGGGCTACAACCGGGAGCGCTTTTTCAAGGACGTCGGCGCGGGCGCGACGGTGGGCATCGTGGCCCTGCCACTGGCGATGGCCTTCGCGATCGCCTCCGGGCTGAAGCCCGAGGCCGGCATCTGGACCGCGATCATCGCGGGCTTCCTCATCTCCGCGTTCGGCGGATCCTCGGTGCAGATCGGCGGACCGGCAGGCGCCTTCATCGTGATCGTCTACGGCATCGTCGAGCGCTACGGCGTGGCGAACCTGCTGATCGCCACCGCCTGCGCCGGCGTGCTGCTGTTCCTGCTGGGCCTGTTCCGGCTCGGCACGCTGGTGCGCTACGTGCCGGTGTCGATCGTGATCGGCTTCACCAACGGCATCGCGGCGCTGATCCTCATCTCGCAGATCAAGGACTGGCTCGGCCTATCGATCGAGAAGATGCCTGCGGACATGTTCTCGCAGCTTCACACGCTGGCGACGAACCTCGACACCTTCAACCCCTACGCCTTCGGGCTCGGGCTGGCCTGCCTCGCGGGCCTGTTCGCATGGCCGCATCTGCTGGCCGAGAAGATGCGCGTCGGCCAGACGGTGCGCATCGTGCTGGGCCGCTTCGCCAACACGCGCACGGCGCAGGTGAGTTCGCGCGTGCCGGGGCCGATCGTCGCGCTCATCACGCTGACGCTGGTGTCGTGGGGATTCGGCCTGCATGTCGAGACCATCGGCACCCGGTTCGGCGGCATCCCGCAGGGCCTTCCGGCGTTCGAGCTGCCCGATTTCTCGTGGGAGACGGTCAAGCAGCTCGTGACGCCGACGCTCACCATCGCGGCGCTGGGCGCGATCGAGTCGCTCCTGTGCGCGCGCGTCTCGGACCAGGTGAGCGGGTTGCCGCGCCACGATCCGAACCAGGAACTGATGGCCCAGGGCATCGCGAACACCATCGCGCCCTTCTTCGGCGGCATGCCGGCGACAGGCACCATCGCGCGCACCGTGACCAATGTGCGGGCGGGCGCCACGTCGCCGATCGCGGGCATCGTGCATGCGATCACCTTGATGGTCGTCGTGCTCGTTGCGGCACCGCTCGCGCAGCATGTGCCGCTCGCGGTGCTGGCCGGCATCCTGGTCTCCGTGGGCTGGAACATGGGCGAATGGCGCGAGTTCTCGCCCTACATGCTGCGGCGCTTCAGCCGCCACTACCGGCTGCTGATGCTCGGCACCTTCTTCCTCACGGTGGTGTTCGATCTCTCCGTCGCAGTGCAAGCGGGAATCGTGCTGGCCTGTGCACTCTTCATCCGGCGCATGAGCGGGCTGTTCAACGTCGAGATGGTCTCGCTGGAGCCGCCGGTCCTCACCTTCAGGCTCTTCGGTGCGCTGTTCTTCGGCGCGGCGGCGAAGCTGGACGAGACGATCCAGGCGGTCGAGCGCGCACCGCGCGGCATGACGGTGGTGCTCGACGCGATGCACCTGATCTCGCTCGACGCCACCGGGCTCGACGCGCTGCGGCAGCTGCACAAGACGGTGCTCGCGCGCGGCGGCGCGATGAGCATCGAATCGCTGCAGCCGCAGCCGCTGGAGGTGATCGTCCGCTCCGGCTTCGCGGACGAACTCGCGTCAGGCATGCCGCAGGGCGACGAGCACGGCACCTGAACGTGTTCAGTCCACCTTGATGTTCGCCGTCTTCACGATCTCGGCGTAGCGCTTCAGGTCGGACTGGATCTGCTGCCCGAACTCGGCGGAGGTGTTGCCCGAGGCGGTGATGCCGAGCGCCGCCAGCCGTTCCTTGACCTCAGGCGTGTGGACGACCGCGTGGATCTCGCGCTGCAGCCTGTCGACGATCGGCTGGGGCGTCTTCGCCGGCGCGAGGATGCCGATCCATGAGCTGGATTCAAAACCGGGAACGCCAGACTCCGCGACAGTCGGCACCTTGGGCAGCGACGCGAGCCGCTGCGTGCTCGACACCGCGATGGCATTGACCTGCCCCTTCTGCACGAAGGGATAGGCGCCGGCCACTGCGGTATAGAGCATCGGCAGCGACCCGCCCACCACATCCGCCATCGCCTGGCCGCCGCCTTTGTAAGGCACGTGAACGAAGTTGGCGCCGGTGCGCACCTTGAGGAGTTCGCCTGCGAGATGCGGCGTGCTGCCGGTGCCGGCGCTGCCATACGACACGCCGGCGGGGTTCGACTTCGAATAGGCCACCAGCTCCTCGAAGGTCTTCGCGGGCACCGAGGGATGCGTGACGATGATGAGCGCCGCATCGCCGATCTTGCTGACCGGCGCGAAGTCCTTCACCGGATCGAAGGGCACCTTGCCGTAGACATGCGGATTGATGACCAGGGTGCCGTCGAAGCCCAGCACCAGCGTGTAGCCGTCAGGCGGCGCGACCGCGGCCATTTGCGTGCCGATGTTGCCGGATGCGCCGGGCCGGTTGTCGACCACCACCTGCTGCCCCAGCCGCTGTCCGAGGCGGTCGGCGACCACGCGCGCGCCCGTGTCGGTCACGCCGCCGGGCGCGAAGGGGACGATCAGACGGATCGGCCTGGTCGGATAGTCATCCGCCGATGCGGGCACGACGGCGCCCGCGGCCGCCGCGAGCGCGAAGAGCGCCTGCGCGACGAATCGCAAGGGCGTCCGTTGGAAGTTCGTTGCCATGGTTCTTGTCTCCGTTGTCGTTGTGAAATTCGTGTGGGTGGCGCGCTACTCGGGCTGGATGCCGCCGCGCTGCGCCACCAGCGACCATTTCTCGGTCTCGCCCGCGAGGAACTTGCGGAACTCGGCCGGCGGCGTGAGCACCAGTTGCGCGCCCTGTGCGTCCATCTGCTTGACCACGGCCGGGTCGGCGGCGACCTTGCGCAGGTCCTCGTTGATGCGGGTGACGATGGCCGCCGGCATGTTCGCCGGGCCGAACATGCCGTACCAGTTGAGCGACTCGACCTCCTTCAGGCCAGCTTCCTTGAAGGTCATCGCGTCGGGAAAGATCGCCATGCGCTGGTCCGCCGCCACGCCGACCACGCGCAGCGCGCCTGAGCGCACGTGCGGCAGCGCGGTCAGCACACTGGTGACACCCAGCGGCAGATGGCCGCCGATGATGTCCACCATGATCGGCGCACCGCCCTTGTACGGAACGCCGCTCAGCTTCAGATGGCCGGACTGCCGGATGAGCTCGCCGGTCAGGCGCGTCTGGCCTTCGGAATAGCCGACCGCCAGCTCCTCCGAACGAGCCGCCTTCACGACATCGTTCAGCGTCTTGTACGGTCCGTTCGTCGCTGCAACCAACACCATCGGCGAGCTTGCGATGTTGGTCACGGGCGTGAAGGCGTGCGCGGTGTCGTAGGGCATGCTCTTCATCAACACCGGATTGATCGCATGCGAGCCGACCACCAGCAGCAGCGTATGGCCGTCAGGCGCGGCCTTGGCGACGTAGCTCGACCCGATGACGCCGTTGGCGCCGGTGCGGTTCTCGACCACCACCGACTGGCCCCAGAGCTCGGTCAGCTTCTGCGCCATGAGCCGGCCGACGATGTCGGTGCCGCCGCCCGCGGCATAGGGCACGACCAGCGTGACGGGTTTGTGCGGGAACTTCGCATCGCCGCCCTGCGCCCATCCGGCGGTAGCGACGAAGGAGGCGAGCGCCGCGAGCATGGCGCGACGGGCGGGGATCATGGGGCTGTACATCTTGGCTTGTCTCTTTCTGTTCATGGGATGAGGTGCGCGTTCAGGCTTCCTGCGGCTGGCGCGCTTTCTCGCGCTGCCGTCGCAGCCAGTTGATGGCGCGCCCGCCGAGCGGCCGCTGGAGCTGCGCTTCGGCGAAGTCCACCGCGTCGATCAGGCGGTCGGTCGAGATCCCGGTCTCGAAGCCGCTCTGCGCGGCCATCAGCACGAGGTCTTCGGTGGCGACGTTGCCCGCCGCGCCTGGCGCGAAGGGGCAGCCACCGATGCCGCCCACGCTCGCATCGAAGCGACGCACGCCGGCTTCCAGCGCCGCCCAGGCGTTGGCGACCGCCATGCCCCGCGTGTCGTGGAGGTGCACCGCGAGTTGCGCCACGGGCACCGCATCGCGCAGCGCAGCGAGACGTTCCTTCACCTGGGCCGGCGACGCCGAACCGATGGTGTCGGCAATCACGATCTCGCCCGCGCCGGCCTGATGCATGCGCGCGGCGAGGCGCACCACCTCGGCGAGCGGAGTCGTGCCTTCGAAGGGGCAGTCGAAAGCGACCGCGACGTAGGCACGGGTGCGCAGGCCGAGGCGATGCGCGGCGGCCAGCGTCTGCTCGCTGACCTCGGTGGCTTCCGTGAGGCCCATGTTGATGTTCTTGCGATTCATGGTCTCGGTGGCCGAAAGCACCACCGCGATCTCCTGCGCGCCGGCCGCATGCGCGCGCTCCAGGCCCTTGAGGTTGGGCACGAGCACCGAGCAACGCAGATCGGGCAATGCCGCCGTCAAGAGGGGCACCAATTTCGCTGCGTCGGCCATCTGGGGGACGGCCTTGGGCGACACGAAGCTCGTCGCTTCCACGCTCTGCACGCCTGCCTCGGCGAGGAGGCGGATGAGCTCCAGCTTGGCCTCGGTCGGCACCTGCACCCGCTGGTTCTGCAACCCGTCGCGCGGTGCGACGTCGGTGATGTGGATTCGCTCCATGGCCGGCCTCAGGCGATCACGCGGTCGCGGCCGAGCGCGTCGATTTGTTCGGCCGAATAGCCGGCCACCTCGGCCAGCACCCTGCGCGTGTGTTCGCCAAGCGCGGGCGGTGTGGTGAAGGCCGCAGGCTGTGCGGCGGACAGCTTGATCGGGTTGCCCGGCATGCGCAGCTTTTCGCCGGACTGGAGCGGCACTTCGACCACCATGTCGCGCGCGCGCACCTGCACGTCATCGAGCGCCTGCGCGAAATTGTTGACCGGCCCGCACGGGATGCGCGCCGCCCGCAGGCGCTCGAGCCAATGGGCAGTGGAGTGCTTGCGCAATTCGGCGCCGACGATCTCGTCGATCTCCGCCTTCGCCGCGAAGCGCACCGGCTGCTGCCGGTACTCGGGCTTGCGCAGCGCCGGCAGGTCGATGAAGTCGACGAATCGCTCGAAGAAGGCATCGCCGATGCAGGCGATGATGATGTGCCCGTCCGCCGTCGGATAGCTGTTGTAGGGCACATGCACGAAGTGCCCGTTGCCGATGCCCGCCGGCACATGGCCGGACATCAGGTGCATGGTCGCCATGTAGTTGAGCAGCGAGATCTGCGCGTCGAGCATCGAGATGTCCACATGCTGGCCGCGCCCGGTGCGCTCGCGCTCGGCGAGCGCCGCGAGCACGCCCATCGCGCCGAACATGCCGCCGCCTAGATCGCCGATCGGGATGCCGCTACGCGTAGGGCCGGTCTCCGGCGTGCCGGTGATCGACATGCCGCCGCCCATCGCCTGCACCACCTGGTCGAAGGCGGGGCGCTGCGTCTCCGGCCCGGTCTGGCCGAAGCCGGTGACGGAGCAGGTGACGATGCGTGGATTCACCTGTGCGAGCGATGCGTGGTCGATGCCCAGCCGCTCGGTCACGCCGACGCTGAAGTTGTCGAACACCACGTCGGCATGGCGCACGAGGTCGAGGAACACCGCCTTGCCCGCATCGCTCTTGAGATCGACGCAGACGCTTTGCTTGTTGCGGTTGAGCGTGAGGTAGTAGGCGCCCATGCCGTCCCGCGCATAGTCCGGGTCGTTTTCGAGCAACCTGCGCGTGCCCTCGCCAGTGCCGGGTGGCTCGACCTTGATGGTTCGCGCGCCGAGGTCGGCCAGAAGCATGGTGCCGTAGGGACCCGAGAGCATGTGGGTCAGGTCCAGCACGGTGATGTGTTCGAGTGCCAAGTTCGGAGTCTCCATAGAACGGTTCGACTCCTGCATTGCAGCGCTCGTGCCAGCTGGGCTGGTCGCTCACAAGCCCTTGATTTGCAAGGACTTTTCTGTCTCGGCCAGGTCATTCAAACGTCTCGTGAGACACTCATGAAACACATATCTGTTTCATCGAGACATGGCCATTTCCCAGAATACCCGCGTCCGCCTGCCGCGTCTGTGCTTCCTCAGCTACCGGCAGATTCGCGAGTTCGCGATGCCCGTGGTGGCCGAATACACCGGCCGCGCAGAGATCGAGGTGGTCGACGGCACCTTCGGCGGCGCGCTCGCCATCGCGCGCGACCGGCTGGAGCGCGGCATGGTCGACGCCTTCGTCAGCGCCGGGTCGAACGCGAGCATCCTGCGCGCGGGGCTGGAGGCGCCGGTGGCGACCATCCAACTCGGCGGATTCGATCTGCTGCAGGCGCTCATCAAGGCACGGCGCATCTCCAGCCGCGTGGGCGTCGTGATGTACGGGCAGACGATCCCCGAACTCGATGCGGTGAAAGACCTGCTCAACATCGAGATCACGCAGTACGCCTACCAGACGCCGGACGATGCGCGGCAGCAATTCGAGCAACTGCGGCGCGACGGCTTCGAGGTGATCGTCGGCTCCAGCCTCGTGGTCGAACTGGCCGAGGAAGCCGGGCTGCACGCGCTCCTGGCCTACTCGCTCGACAGCATCCGCAAGGGCTTCGAGGACGCGATCGAACTCGCGCGCGTGGCACGGCTGGAAGCCGGCCGGTACGAGCAGCTCAACGGCGTGCTGCACAACCTGCAGGAAGCCGTGCTGGCCGTGAACCGCGACCACCGCATCATCGCGGTCAACCCGGCGATGCAGCGGGTGCTCGACAAGCCGCAGCGCCTGCTGGACCAGCGCCTCGAACGGGTGGAGCCCGAGCTGTCGCTGCAAGCCACGCTCGACAGCGGCGCCGAGGAGCGATCGGTGGTGCTGCGCTATGCCCGGCGCGACTGGATCGCCAACCGCATGCCGATCCGCGAGCACGGCGAACTGGTGGGCGCCGCGCTCACGCTGTACGACGCGCGCCGGATCCAGGAAGCCGACACCAGCCTTCGCATGCAGCAGCGCCGCCAGCAGAACAGCGCGAAGCACGGGTTCGCGAGCCTCATCGGCGAGAGCCCTGCCTTCGTGCGCGCGATGGATACGGCGCGCCGCTACGCGAGAACCGATCTCGGCGTGCTGATCGCCGGCGAGAGCGGCGTCGGCAAGGAGCTCTTCGCGCAGGCCATCCACAACGACAGCACGCGGGCGGACCGCCCCTTCGTCGCGGTCAACTGCGCGTCCTTTCCCGAGACGCTGCTGGAGAGCGAGCTGTTCGGCTACGAGGAAGGCGCGTTCACCGGCTCACGGCGCGGCGGCAAACGGGGTCTCTTCGAAGCTGCGCACACGGGCACGCTGTTCCTCGACGAGATCGGCGACATGCCGCTGTCGCTGCAGACGCGCCTGCTGCGGGTGCTGCAGGAGCGCGAGATCACCCGCCTGGGCGCGACCGCGCCGGTGCCGGTCGACGTGCGCGTGATTGCGGCGACCCATCAGCCGCTGGAAGAGATGATCGCTACCCGGCGCTTTCGCCAGGACCTGTACTACCGCGTGAACACACTGCGCCTCACGGTGCCGCCGCTGCGCGAACGCGGGGAGGACATCGCGCTGCTTGCGCGGGCGCACGCCACGCGCTGCCTCCAGCGGCTCGGGTCCGGGCTCGACGCGGCCCGCGCACTCGCACCGCTGCTGCCGCACTTTCTGGCTGGCGAATGGCCCGGCAACGTGCGCGAGCTGGAGAACATCTGCGAGCGCGTCGCGGTGTTCCTGCTGCAGTTCGACCGCGTCGAGGACATCCGCTACGAGGACCTGCGGCATGACTGCCCCGAGTTGTTCGAACGCCATCCCGCGGGCACGCCGCCGGTGCGGGAGCGCGTGCTCGAAGCGATGCGGCTCGCGGGCGGCAACCGCCAGCGCGCGGCACGGCAGCTCGGGGTCAGCCGGTCCACGCTGTGGCGCTGGCTGCGCGACCTGGATCTCGCGGGAGAAGGCGTCGACGCTACCTAGTTCGCCTCGACGCTGCGGTCGGGAGAAGAGCCGGCGCTCACCACGCGCTGGGCTTCGTCGACGGTCACGCTGAACACCATCGGCGAATTGGGCGGCTGGACCCAGCGCCAGTCCCACTCGGTCTGCTGCTTGAGCGGATAGGGCGTGCGCTTCGCCGGCTTGCCGAGCATCCTGCGCACCTCTTCCACCGGCATGCCGGGCGTCACCTTGGCGAAGTTCTCCGGCGTGAGCACCTGCCTCAGCGCGCTCATCTTGCCGTCGGCACCGATGGTGATCATGTAGTTCTTCTGGCCCTGCGGCTGGCGGTTGTATTCAAAGACGCGCCCCGCGGCCGTGTCCCAGACGTTCTCGGGCTCGCCGAAACGCGCGCGGACGTCGGCCTCGGTGGAGACGCCCTCCTCCAGTTCGCTGATGCGCTTCGGGTCGCAGCCAAAAAGCCAGAACATGGTGGTCAGCAGCACAAGCGGCGCGAGGCCGCGGCGGATTGTGGATGGCGCCATACCGTCCCAGGAAATTGCACGGGGCGGTCAGTCTAGCCGTCGCCGTCAGTTCGCCGCGAAGCAATACATCAGACCTGCCCCGCCCGTCTTCCTGAAGGCTTCCAGGCTGCAGCCTTGCGTCGCATGCGAGGAGTTCCAGGACATCGCCGCCGGAGGCGCGTTCGTGCCCATGCGGTTGTGATGGCCGACGATGGCAGAGCCCTCGCCGCTCTTGGTCCAGTTGCCGCAGGTGGTGTCCTTGCTGGTGTCGGTGGAGGCGCGCCCGTCCGGCATCGAGCCGGTCAGGATGTCGTGGTTGTTGACGGGGTCGCCGCTCGCGCTGACGATCTCGCCCTTTTCCGTCAGCCCCGTCTGCTTGTCGAGATTGTTGGTGCCGTGCAGTTCGTCAATGTTGTTGGCGATCGTCACGCCTTTCACGTTGACCCACGGCCCTTTGCCGATGCGATCACGGGCGTTCACCGCTGGACTGCCGGCCGTCGCGGTCGTGCTCAGGTAGGCCCGCCAGCTACGCCCGCCCGCGCCGACGCTTTCGGCCAGGCTCTGGCAGTAGCGGTCGGCGCCCGCGAGTCCGCCGAAGTCCCCACCCTTGCCCGGGTTCGCGCTCGTGATGAAGAAGCTCATCTTGTTCTGCGGCGCCGACGAGCCGCCGGTCGCGCAGGCAGTCACCAGCGCGGCGGCGATCGTCGAAGCAAGGAATAGCGTGTATCGGCGTTTCATCGACAGGCTCCTTGGTTGTTGGGAGCCGCCACGCTAGCGCATGCCACCGCCGGCTTCAATGCGGAATCCACCCGGTAAAATCCTGCACCAAAGGTCCAATTGCCATGCCCATCTTCGCCCGCCCGCACTACACGTCCGAAATCACCAACTTCATCGAGGAGATGAAGGAAAAGAAGCCGACGCTCGAAGCCGAGCAGCGCGCCGGCCGTGCCCTGCTGTGGGACAAGCACCTCGACGCCAGCCTGCAGGAAGAATTCAGCGAAGGCCGGGTAGCGCAGCAGCCCTACGTCTACCAGACCCAAGCCAAGTAAGTGACCATCCGGGCCGTACCGGGTACCGGGAGCCGCCGCCAGGGCGACGGCGCCGAAACGGACGAGCACGCCCTTTCGGCGCCGGACGCGGTCACCGCCGACGACGGCACGGCCGCCGTGCCGCCGATGCCCGAAGTGGTCGACCAGGTTGCACTCGCCCGCTTGTACGGCGAGCCGCTCTTCGCGCTGCCGAACGACCTGTACATCCCACCCGAGGCACTGCAGGTCTTTCTCGAGGCGTTCGAGGGCCCGCTGGACCTGCTGCTCTACCTGATCCGCAAGCAGAACTTCAACATCCTCGACATCCCGATGGCGGGGCTGACGCGGCAATACCTGAGCTACGTCGACGAAATCCGCCAGACCAACCTCGAGCTGGCCGCCGAATACCTGCTGATGGCGGCGATGCTGATCGAGATCAAGTCGCGGATGCTGCTGCCGCCGAAGAAGACGGCCGATGGCGAGGAAGCCGAGGATCCGCGTGCGGAACTGGTGCGCCGGCTGCTCGAATACGAGCAAACCAAGCTCCAGGCCGCGTCCCTGAGCGCCTTGCCACAGGCCGGGCGCGATTTCTGGAAGGGCCAGGTCTACATCGAGCAATCGCTGAAGCCGCGCTTCCCCGACGTCAACGTCGTCGACCTGCGCGAGGCCTGGGCCGACATCCTCAAGCGCGCGAAGCTGGTGCAGCACCACAAGATCTCGCGCGAAGAACTGAGCGTTCGCGAGCACATGAGCATCGTGCTGCGGCAGTTGCAGGGTCGGCAGTTCGTCGAGTTCGAGAAGCTCTTCGACGTCTCACGCGGCACGCCCGTGTTGATCGTCACCTTCATCGCCATGCTCGAACTGGCCAAGGAAACGCTGATCGACATCACGCAGGCCGAAGCCTTCGCGCCGATCTACGTGCGGCTGGCGTATACGCCGGCCTGACCTCTCCCGATCGGCGGGCCGTCGCCGACCCGATCCAATCCCATCGCGGAACACCCTCCGCATATCCCTGAACCGGGACGCAATGACTTACACCGTCAAGGAAATCTTCTACACACTGCAAGGCGAAGGCGGCCAGGCCGGCATGCCCGCGGTGTTCTGCCGCTTTGCCGGCTGCAACCTGTGGAACGGCCGCGAAAGCGACCGCGCCAGCGCCGTCTGCCGCTTCTGCGATACCGACTTCGTGGGCACCGATGGCACGCTGGGCGGCAAGTTCACCAGCCCGGCGCAGCTCGCCGACACCATCGCCGCGCAGTGGCCGGCCGGCGACGAGGCGCACCGGCTGGTCGTGATCACCGGCGGCGAACCGCTGATGCAACTGGATGCACCGCTCATTGCCGAGCTGCATGCTCGCCACTTTCGGATCGCAGCGGAAAGCAATGGCACCCTGATCGCGCCCGAAGGCATTGACTGGCTTTGCGTCAGTCCGAAGGCCGGCGCGCCGTGGGTGCAGCGCAGCGGGCAGGAGCTCAAGGTCGTATGGCCACAGCCTGGACTGGATCTGGACATCCTCCGCGCCGAAGGCCGCTTCGCACACTATTTCCTGCAACCGATGGACGGCCCCACGCAGGCCGAGAACATCGCGTTGTGCATCGACACCTGCATGCGCCATCCCGGCTGGCGCCTCAGCCTGCAGACGCACAAACTCACCGGCATCCGCTGATGCCCGGCACGAAACCGAACATGTCCGCACAGCAATTCACCCTGAGCCAGCGCTTCTTCTTCGACGCCGCGCATACCCTGCACCGCGAGATCGAAGCCGAGGGCAGCCGGCGCATCCACGGCCATACCTATCACGCGGAGGTCGCGGTTCGCGGGCCGCGCGACGCCCGCACCGGCATGGTCATCGACCTCGGCGTGCTGCGCGCACGCCTGCAAGCCCTTCGCACGAAGCTCGACCACCACCTGCTCGACGAGGTGCCAGGCCTGGGCATTCCCACGCTGGAGAACCTCTGTCTGTACATCGCCAACGCACTGGCCGACATGCAGCCGCCGCCCGCGCGCGTGCGCATCTGGCGCGATGCTCTGGGCGACGAGTGCGAGCTGAGTCTGGTCGATTGACCGCGCCAGTTCAGCGACTTGCTACGTTCATCGGATCGAAACGAGGCGAAGCTCAGGCGGATTCGCTGCCGGGCTCGCGCGCCATGAGTTCGGCGACTGCTTCCGCGGGCCGCACGCGCCCGTCGAGCACCGCCACCACGCCGGCCGAAATCGGCATCTCGACACCCATGTGCCGCGCACGCTGCACGACGGTACGAGCGCAATAGACGCCCTCAGCCACATGCCCGAGCGAATCGACCGCCTGGGACAGTGTCTGGCCCTGCGCCAGCAGAAGGCCGACCTTGCGGTTGCGCGACAGGTCGCCGGTGGCGGTCAGGACGAGATCGCCGAGACCGGAAAGCCCCATGAAAGTTTCGGGACGTGCGCCGAGCGCCACGCCGAAGCGCGTCATTTCGGCAAGGCCCCGGGTGATGAGCGCCGCCCGGGCATTGAGCCCCAGCGACAGCCCGTCGGCCAGCCCGGTCGCGATCGCGAGGACGTTCTTGACCGCACCGCCGACCTCGACGCCGACGATGTCGTCGTTGGCGTAAACCCGCAGGGCGGGCCCATGAAAAGCCTCCACCAGTGCCTTGCGTACATCGGCATGGGGGCTCGCGGCGACAAGTGCCGTGGGTCGGCCCTGGGCTACTTCCTGCGCGAAGCTGGGCCCGCTCAGGACGCCGGCGGCAAGCCGGGGCGCGACCTGGGCCTGGATTTCGTGGGCCAGCAGCCCTTCGCCACCGACCCCGGCGAGCGCGGGCTCGACCCCCTTGGAGAGCCAGGCAACAGGACAGCGCAACCCATCGAGCATGCCAAGCTGCTCGCGCAACGCGGCCATCGGCGTTGCGATGATGACGAGTTCGGCAGATTTCGCCGCGGCGAGCGCGTCGCCGGACGCGATGGTGATGGATGGAGGAAGCGCAACGCCCGGCAGGTAGCGCGCGTTCACGCGCGCTGCCGACATGGCTTGCACCTGGGCGGCGTCACGGGCCCAGAGCGTGACCGCGTGACGGCCGGAAGCGTTGACCGCCAGCGCCGTACCCCAGGCACCGGCGCCGAGCACGCAGACTTTCATCGGCGGCGGGAGCGCAGTTGCGGCTTACTGCGTGATGATCGGCGAAGCCTGGTTGGCGGCTGCCTGCGCCTGCTGCTGCTCGAACATCGCCTGGAAGTTGATTTCGGCGAGGTGCACCGGCGGGAAGCCACCGCGCTGGATCACGTCGGCGACATTGCCGCGCAGGTAGGGGTAGACGATCTGCGGGCAGGCAATGCCGAGGATCGGGCCCATCTGCTCTTCGGGCAGGTTGCGGATTTCGAAGATGCCGGCCTGCTTGGCCTCGACCAGGAACACCGTCTTCTCGCCGATCTTGGTCTGCACGGTGGCCGACACGGTGATCTCGAAGATGCCGTCGGTCACGGGCTGCGCGTCGACGCCGAGCTGGATGTCGACGGTCGGCTGCTGCTGTTCGAGCAGGATGGCCGGCGAATTGGGTTGCTCGAGCGAGAGATCCTTCAGATAGACGCGCTGGATCTGAAAGACGGGATCTTGTGCTTGCTGGTCGGCCATGGCTGAACTTTCTAGGGTCAAAACAACGCCCGCCCGGGATATTCCCAGAGCGGGCTTCTGGATGTAGCGGGCGATTATCGCCCGTGAAAACGACGTCTCAGGCGCCTTGGAGCAGCGGCATCAGGCCGCCGCGGCCATCGAGCGCGATCAGGTCGTCGCAGCCGCCGACATGCGTGTCGCCGATGAAGATCTGCGGCACCGTGCGACGCTGGGTGATGTCCATCATCGTGGCCCGCGCCTGGGGATCGCTGTCGATGCGGATCTCTTCGATCTGCTCCACGCCCTTGGACTTGAGGATTTGCTTCGCGCGAATGCAGTAAGGGCAAACGGCGGTGGTGTACATCTTGACGGATTGCATGAGTCGTAAGTCTGGAAAATTCAGGCCTTTTCAACCGGCAGGTTAGCCTCTTTCCAGGACTTGAGTCCGCCCGACACCGCTTGGGCTTGCTCGTAGCCCAGCTTCTTGGCGGTCGCCACCGCGCGTTGCGCCCGCGCTCCAGTGGCACAAATCAGCAACAAAGGCAACGATTTGTTCTTCACCGCACCGGGGAGCTTCTGTTCGAGTTCATTGAGCGGTACGTTCTTGGCGCCGGTCACATGGCCCGCGGCAAACTCCTCCGGCTCCCGGACATCGACCACCACGGCACGCTCGCGATTGATCAACTGCACCGCCCCTTGCGCCGTCAGCGAGCCGCTGCTGGCCCCACGCAACATCGGCCAGAAGAGCATGCCTCCCGAGGCCAGTGCGATCAGGATGAGCATCCAGTTGTCGACGATGAATTTCACGGTGTTCCTTGAGTGGCAAACCCCGGATTTTAGAATGTCGGGTTTCCGACCGCGTTCCCAAAGGCTTCCCTCATGCACAAACTGGTATTGATCCGCCACGGCGAATCGACCTGGAATCTCGAAAACCGCTTCACCGGCTGGACCGATGTCGATCTCACGGCCACCGGCGTCGAACAGGCCAAGCAGGCCGGCCGACTGCTCAGGGCGGAGGGCTACGAATTCGACGTGGCCTACACGAGCGTCTTGAAGCGTGCCACCCGTACCCTGTGGCACACGCTCGATGAGCTCGATCGCACCTGGCTGCCGGTTGTGCATTCCTGGCGCCTCAACGAACGCCACTACGGCGCGCTCCAGGGCCTCAACAAGGCGGAAACCGCCAAGAAATACGGCGACGATCAGGTCCTGGTCTGGCGTCGCAGCTACGGCACGCCGCCACCGCCGCTGGAGTCGAACGACCCGCGCAGCGAGCGGACCGACATCCGCTACGCGAAGCTGTCGCCGGAACAGATTCCGCTGACCGAGTGCCTGAAAGACACCGTCGCGCGCGTGCTGCCCTTCTGGAACGAATCCATGGCGCCCGCGATCCGCGCCGGCCGCAGGCTGGTCGTTGCGGCGCACGGCAACTCCATCCGCGCGCTGGTCAAGTACCTGGACGGGATTTCCGACGATGCGATCGTCGGCCTGAACATTCCCAACGGAATTCCTCTGGTCTACGAACTGGACGATGATCTCAAGCCGCTGCGCCACTACTACCTCGGCGATGCGGATGCGGCCGAGAAGGCCGCCGCCGCGATCGCGGCGCAAGGCAAAGGTTGACCAAAATCCTCCAGAGTTCGAGTCATTCACGGAACCCGGACAGACAAGTAGCTTCCAAGCTGTGTATATTGATTTGACAGGCGACAAGGACTCTTACACATGGGCCAGAAACTGAAAATTGGCGGCTGGATCGCCGCAGGTGCCGTTGCTGGCGCGCTGACCACGGTGTCACTGCAAACCGTCGCGCGCGGTTCGCTGGCCCCCCTGCCTCTGGAGGAACTGCAGCAGCTCGCCGCGGTCTTCGGCATGGTCAAGACCGACTATGTCGAGCCGGTCGATGAGAAGAAGCTCATCTCCGACGCCATCTCCGGCATGGTCGCGGGGCTCGATCCGCATTCGCAGTATTTCGACAAGAAGTCGTTCAAGGAATTTCGCGAAGGCACCACCGGCCGCTTCGTCGGCGTCGGCATCGAGATCTCGCAGGAAGACGGACTGGTCAAGGTCGTCTCGCCCATCGAAGGATCCCCGGCCTTCCGCGCCGGCCTGAAGCCGAACGACCTGATCACCAAGATCGACGACACCGCCGTTCGCGGCCTGACGCTCAACGAAGCCGTCAAGCGCATGCGCGGCGAGGCCAACACCAAGGTCCTGCTGACGATCTACCGCAAGGACGAGAACCGCACCTTCCCCGTGACGATCACACGCGAGGAAATCCGCACCCAATCGGTGCGCGGCAAGGTCTTCGAGCCGGGCTATGCGTGGATTCGCCTGTCGCAGTTCCAGGAACGCACAGTCGACGACTTCGTCAAGAAGGTCGAGGAGATCTACAAGCAGGAGCCCAACCTCAAGGGGCTCGTGCTCGATCTGCGCAACGATCCGGGCGGCCTGCTCGATTCCGCCGTCGCGATTTCCGCCGCCTTCCTGCCAGAGAACGTGACCGTCGTTTCGACCGATGGCCAGCTGGCGGAAAGCAAGGCCGTCTACAAGGCCGCGCCCGAGTTCTACCAGCGCCGCGCCGGCAGCGACCCGCTGCGTGGTCTGCCGGCGGCACTCAAGACCGTGCCGCTCGTGGTGCTCGTCAACGAAGGCTCCGCCTCCGCCAGCGAAATCGTCGCCGGTGCGCTGCAGGACCACAAGCGCGCGACCGTCATGGGCAGCCAGACTTTCGGCAAGGGCTCCGTGCAGACGGTCCGTCCGCTCGGCCCCGACACCGGCCTGAAGATCACGACCGCCCGCTACTACACGCCGAGCGGCACCTCGATCCAGGCCAAGGGCATCGTGCCCAATGTGCTGGTCGATGAAAGCGCCGAGGGCAGCCCCTACGCCGCCCTGCGCATGCGCGAGGCCGACCTCGAAAAGCATCTGGCCAGCGGCCAAGGCCCCGAGGTCAAGGACACCGAGCGCGAGAAGGCACGCGACGAAGCCCGCAAACGCCTCGAGGAAGAGGCCAAGAAGCCGCCTCAGGACCGCAAGGTTCCGGAGTTCGGCTCCGACCAGGACTTCCCGCTGGTCCAGGCGTTCAACCGCCTCAAGGGCCAGCCGGTGCTCGTGAGCAAGACGCAGGTGATCGTCGACAACAAGGAAGAGAAGAAGGAAAACTGACCCTTGGGGGGCGGCCCGGTATCGGGCCAAGACCCTGGGGCGTCTCGCACGGCGCATGGAAGACGAACACCTCCTGCGCTATTCGCGCCACATCCTCCTGGAAGAGTTCGGCATCGACGGCCAGGCGCGCGTCAGTGCGGCGCACGCGCTCATCATCGGCGCTGGCGGCCTGGGATCGCCGGTCGCGCTCTATCTCGCCGCGGCGGGTGTCGGCCGGATCACGCTCGTCGACGATGACGAACTCGACCTGACCAATCTCCAGCGGCAGATCGCGCACACCACCGCGCGCGTCGGCATGTCCAAGGTCGATTCGGCTGCGGAAGCGATGCGCGCCATCAATCCGGACATATCGATCGAAGCCATCAGGCTGCGGGCCGACGACGGGCTTCTTTCCCGGCGTGTCGCCGAGGCGGACGTGGTCGTCGATTGCAGCGACAACTTCCAGACCCGGCATGCGGTCAATCGGGCATGCGTGGCACATGCCAAGCCCTTGGTCGCCGGCGCGGCGATCCGCTTCGATGGGCAACTCAGCGTCTACGACACACGCGATGCGGCCTCCCCCTGCTATGCCTGCATCTTCCCGCCCGACGCCGACTTCGAGGAAACGCGATGCGCGGTGCTCGGCGTTTTCGCGCCTGTGGTCGGCACGATCGGGACCTTGCAAGCCAACGAAGCGCTCAAGCTTCTGGCGGGAATCGGCCCCTCTCTTGCCGGCAGCCTGCTGATGTTCGATGGCCGGCGTTCGGCTTTCGACAGCCTGCGCGTCGCGCGCGATCCGGGTTGCAGCGTGTGCGGCCATCGCCCGGCCGCCTGACCGGTCAACTAACTGCGACTTCCCGCGAGGGCGGGCTGTTTCCTCGCCTTGGCCGCACCGGCGGCGGCCTCACCCGACTCGGGCTTGCGTGCCTGCGTCAGAACTTCCGTGCAATCCGCATCCTGCCCAGGACCCGTCTCGATCGTGGCCGCGAGCGCAAGCAGCGGGTTGATGGCACCCAGGGCCAACGCAGCGGCACCGCGGGCCGCCAGCGGCGCGGCTTCGACACCGACTTTCGGCGTCGCGAAAGTGCCGCGGATCAGAAGCGGTGTCCGCATCGCGAGAATGCTCTTGTCCTTGGGCCGAGGCTCGATGACGAGGTTCATCTTCTCGTCGGCAAGGCTGATGTCGCCCGTTCCGTTGAAAACGGTGTCGCTCGTGTCCAGGAGCAGGTTGCGGCCGCGCATCACGCCCCTGCCGACGTCGAAGGCCACCGCGGCGCACCGCAGGGTCACCTCGCGGTCGCCTTCGAGCAGGAACTTGATGATCTCGCCGCCGTCGAGTCCGAAGACCTCGAGCAGCAGGTTGCTCATCTGACCTCGGCCGGTCATCGCGGCGACGTCGCCCGACGCGCCCCCAAGCCATCCGGCCACCGAATTGCCGCGTCCCGACAGGTTGATGCGACCGTCCAGTTTGCCGAAGCTGCTCTTGAGCTTTTCCACCTTGGGGATGAGGCGCTCGAGCTGCATCGAACGCACGTCCAGCGCCGCACGGACGTCGGCCGGGTTCTGCGTGGCATCGATGCGGATCTTGCCGGTGACCTTGCCGCTTGCCACGCCCAGGTCGAGCGGATCGAGCGTCAACACACCATCTTTCAGCGTCACTTGCACGCTGCCCTTGTCCAGCGGCAACTGGCGCACATTGTCGATGCGATCGGCCACGTACTTCACATCGGCGTTCATGGCCCGAAGTCGCTCGAAGTCCAGCGGCGCGTCGGGAAGCACCTTCCGGTTCGGATCCGGCCGCCCCTGCTTCGTCTGCGAAATTGTCGGCGGCGGCGCGACGCCTTCCACCGCGTGGGCTGAACGGGCGGTCGGCGCCAGGCCGATGAGCGGTCCAAGGTCATCCATGTCGAGCACGCGCGAGCGGAGCGCGCCGCCCAGATGCGGCACCTTCCGGGCCTTGTCGAACTGCATGTCGCCGACAATGTCGGAGAGGCCCAGCCGGCCCGACAAGGCCCGCAGCTCCCACAGATCGCCGTTTTTTCGGAGATTGCCCTTGATCGCGTACGGCGGCGTCTGCGGCAACGCCACGCCGAGCACCGGATAGAGGTTGCCGAGGTTCTGGCCTCGCATGTCGACCTGCGCATCCAGGCCGTCGAGGCTGGCCAGCTCGGCCACCGTGCCTTTGGCCTTGAGGTGGGCCGTGCCGGCGCGCAGGTCGATCTCGATCGGGAAAGGCGCGTGCCCGCCCGAATTGAGTTCGAGCACATCGCCCGTTCGGCCTTCGCCCTTCAGGGGCTGGCGATGAAGGAGCCCATTGATCGCGTACTGCAGTGGCATGTCGCCGCGGCTGCTGTCGTAGTCGAACTGGACACGCAGGTCGAGTTCCTGATGCCTTGCGAGGAAGTCCACGCTGCCGCCGTCCACCTGCACCAGACCGATGGTCGGAACGGTGCCCGTATCGGCGCTGTCCTTGCTCAGTGCCCAGGTGCGCCGGCCGTCCTCTTCGAGCTGGAGGCCGATCTCCGGCGAACTGAGCTTCAGTCGCGGAAGAACGAGCCTCCCGGCCAACAGCCGCCAGTAGGCAATCTCGAACTCGGCACGCTCGGCGCGCAACAGATAGCGATCGCGGGCCCACCCGGGATTGGCGAACTCGACGCCGTCGAGCTCAATGGTGGCAAGGTGCAGGCCCGGCTTCACGTCGAGCTTTCGCGTGATCTCGAACTTGCGTCCAGTCCGCTCGCTGACAAAGCGATTGACCGGTTCGCGCAGCACATCCCACGGGAAGAAGATGACAACCAGGACCAGCGCGACCACGAGCCCAAGCAGAATCGCGCCCAACCGGATCCACGCCGATCCATGGTTCGAGACAGGGAGGACCGCAGTCACCGAACGAACCTTCAGTCGATGCCCACCGCGGCGCTCGCTGATGTCAGGGCAGCCGGCGCTCCTCCGGCGACAGTGAGCGCAGCCATCAGTGTCAGCACACCGAAGGCGACGTAACTCCAAAGAATCTGCATTTCAGGGCTCCTCGGCAAGCTCTGGTTCAGTCGGGCCGCTTCATGTGCCCTGTCCGGAGAGCGTACGAGGGCTGCCACCACCGCCGCGTCGGCATCGCACCGCATGCGCTGTGGGGACGGACCTACGAGTGCGGCTTCCGAGCAACACTCGTAAGAACAAGCCTACAGCGGCTGGACGCGCTTCCCTGCATCATCGGGCCTAATATTCCGTAGCATTTGCAACGACAGCTTTCCTTGGGGGCAAGCAGTTCGTAGCCAGGCTCGCCAAGGGGGCAAGCGGTTCTCATGGACCCCAGATTGAAAACCTACATCGTCGAAGACAACGTCACGATCCGAGAGAATCTCGTCGGCACTCTGGAAGAGCTCACGTGCATTTCGACGATCGGCTTCGCAGAGACGGAAGCCGAGGCGACTCAATGGCTGAGCGAAAACAAAGACGAATGGGAACTCGCCATCATCGACCTCTTCCTCAAACAGGGGAGCGGCCTGGGCGTTCTCCAGGCCTGCATGTCGCGGCGCCCTGGCCAGAAAGTGGTGGTGCTGAGCAACTACGCGACGCCGGACATACGCAAGCGGTGTGCGCAATTCGGGGTCGATGCAGTCTTCGACAAGTCGAACGAAATCGATGGACTCATCGATTTCTGCATCGCCCAGTCCGCCGCGCTACGGCAGACGGCCAGCCGAAACTGACCGCGCCGCAAGCAGCCGATTCAATCGATCAGCTTGTTCTTCAGCGCGTAGTAGGTGAGGTCGCTGTTGGACGAGAGATTCATCTTCTCCATCAACCGCGTGCGATACGTGCTGACGGTCTTCACCGACAGGGACAAGGTCTTCGCGATGTCCCCGGCGGTCTCTCCCTTGGCGAGCTTGAGGAACACCTGGAACTCGCGTTCCGAGAGCTGCTCGTGCGGCGCGGCGTCATCCTTGCGATCGAGCTGGCGCGCGAGCAGTTCCGCGACGGCGGGCGTGATGTAGCGGCGCCCCAGCGAGATGGTGCGAATCGCATTCACGATCTCGATCGGATCGCACTCCTTGTTGAGATACCCGCTCGCGCCCTGGCGGATGAGGTTCATCGCGTAGTGCTCTTCGGGATAGCCGCTGAGGATGAGGATCCCGACATCGGGTGCCTTCGCGCGGATCATCGCAAGCGCGTCGATGCCGCTTTGTCCCGGCATGGAAAGGTCCATCACGAGCACATCGAGTTCAGTGGTGCGGACGAGTTCGATCGCCTCGCGCCCACTCGCAGCTTCACCCACCACGCGCAGGTCGACATGCTCGGAAAAGAACTGCCGCAAACCGGAGCGAACGATGGCGTGGTCGTCCACAATTCCAATCTTGATCATCTGTTACCTTCACTGTTGAATCGCGGCTTTTTGCGTCGCAACATGCCGGTCCCTGGCCTGTTTCGATTATTCCCGAATTTGATTTCTCGGCATCGCTCGGAGACCCCATGCGCTGGCTAGCTTTCCCGAAGATGGCGCTGAGCCTCACGCTGGCGACTCTCGCGGCCCTCGTGCTCGTGGGCATCAACGAAGCCGGCTATCGCCAATCCCGCCAGGCCCTCGAGGAGGTGAGCGATGCGCAGCGCGCGCGCGTCGTGCTGAACCTCATGCTTCAGAACATACTCGATGCTGAAACGGGCCAGCGCGGCTATCTGCTGACAGGCGAGCCCCGCTACCGCGAGCCTTACGACGCTGCGGTCAAGCAGGTCGACGGCCATCTCGCCGCGCTGCAACTGCTCTATGCGAACCGGCCGACCCAGCTCGCGCAGCTGAACCAGCTCGCCAAGCACGTCTCGAAGAAGCTCGCCGAGATGGACATGAGCGTGCGGCTGCGCCAACGCGGCAACGAGGATGCCTGGAAGTTCGTCATCACGACCGATGTGGGCCGCGAAGAGATGGACGCCATCCGCAACGAGGTCGGGGACCTGGTTGCGCTCAGCAGTGACGAGCTCACGCGCGGACAGCTACAGATCGTGAAGTCGCTGCGGTTCGCGCGCATCGGCATCGCCATCGTCGCGCTCGCCGCGCTCGTCGCGTTCTACCTCTACCTGAGGCAGAGCCACGCCTTGCGCAAGGCCGGAGAACGGCAGCAGCAGGCCCTCGAACTCGAGCGCAACGCGCTGGAGGACGAAGTGCGCGAACGCACCGCAACGCTCGCCGAACTCGCGACTCACCTGCAGCAGGTGCGCGAGACCGAACGCGGCTTTCTCGCGCGCGAGCTGCACGACGAGCTGGGCTCGCTGCTCACTGCCGCCAAGCTCGATGTCGCGCGGCTGAAGTCGCGGATGACCGAACTGCCGGATGCGATCCAGCGGCTGCAGCACCTCAACGACCTCCTCAACAGCGGCATTGCGCTCAAGCGCCGCATCATCGAGGACCTGCGGCCTTCGTCGCTTTCCAACCTCGGGCTGGTCGCGTCATTGGAGATCCTCGGCCGCGAATTCGCGGAGCGCTCGAACATCGAGATCGAGATGGTGCTCGAGCCGGTGATGTTGAACGAGGCCAACCAGCTCACGGTCTACCGGATGGTGCAGGAGGGGCTGACGAACATCGTCAAGTACGCGCAGGCGACCGAGGCCAGCATCGTCATGAAGAACTACGGCAATCACGTGGTCGTCGAAGTGACCGACAACGGCAAGGGCTTCGACCCGCAGCACCATCGGCCCTCGAGCCACGGCCTGGCCGGCATGCGCCATCGCGTGGAGGCCGCCAAGGGCCGGCTCACCGTCACGTCCAAGCCGGGCCAGGGCACTCGATTGAGCGCGGTACTGCCAGCCAACCCGGTTCCATCTGCCGCCGTGGCGTGAGCCCGCGGCCTGCCGCTCACCCGGGGCTCCAAAGGCATTCGGCCCTCTCCTACGCCTCGCGGCCGCCGCTGCTGACAGGGTCGCCGCGGGGCGACTCTTAACGTTGATCCAAGCGTGTTCCCAAAGGCGCGCTTTCACATCAACGCGGCCACATCAAAGGAGTCAAGCATGTTGCACTACGCAGTCGTGTTCCTGGTCATTGCCCTGATCGCAGCCATCTTCGGATTCGGCGGCATCGCAGCAAGTGCAGTGGGCATCGCCAAGATCCTGTTCATCATCTTCCTGGTCCTCGCGCTGGCCAGTTTCATCGCGGGCTTGATACGACGCGGGTAGCGTCGGTACGATGAGCAGGTCCTCGCAACCAATTTCCCGGAAGGATTTTTTTCATGAACACGACCATCAAGACTCCCCAGCAGCTGGCCGAAGACGCGCGTCAGACCGCAGCCGATGCAATCGACACGACGCGGGCCTATGCGCAGAACGCCGTGAACGCGGCGGGGGAAAAGGTGCGCGACCTGCGTCGCGACGCAGAGCCCGCCGTGGAACAGCTCGCGGCCCGCGTTCAGCAGGCCGTGCAACGCGGCCTGGACGCGGCATCGACCACCAGTGCCCGCGCGCAGCGCCGCCTGGAACAGGCGGCCGACGTCACGGGCAAGTACATCGCCGATCAACCCGTGCGCTCGGTGCTCATTGCCGCCGCGGCCGGCGCAGCCATCACCGCGCTCATCGTGCTCGCAAGCCGCCGCCGGGACGACTACTGATCTGAGTCCCTGACGTTCATCGGCGGCTCGCGACGAGCCTCAATTGCCCGGCACCATGCTTCATCCCATCTACTCCACGGTGCTCGGGCATCCCGAGCTGATCGCCGATCACCTCGCCAACTATGGCGCGCTCCTTCGCGAAGAAGCGCAGGAGGCCAGTCGCAGCCTGGTCGCCCGAATGGTCGCGGGCGTTCTGGCTGTGGTGAGCGTCATGCTGGCGCTCGGTCTCATCGGCGTGGCGATCATGCTCGCAGCGATGCATGACCGGTTCCACTGGACGCTCGTGGCCGTCCCCGGGGTCGCGATGCTGATCGCGCTGATCTCGGCGCTCTACGCTGCGCGGCAGCGCGATCTCCATGGCTTCGCGGAACTGCGGGCGCAGGTTGAGGCCGACATCCATGCGCTTCATCTCGCCGGAGAAGGCCATGAGCACTGAGCGCGAACAGCTCACGCCGCAGCAGCGCCTCTCACTCTCGCGTCGTGCGTTGATCGCGCAACTCCAAGGGGACAAGGACGAACGGCCTGGAGACTGGCTCGATGCGGCGCCCGACGGGTCGCCGCAACAGGTCGACGGGCAACACGGCATTGCGTGGAGCCAGGTGGCGAACCATGTGGTGCGGCGCTGGTGGCGCCGCCACCCTGCCAACGCAGCGGGCCAGCTTGCCCGGCCGGTGCTCGAGCGCTATGCGCGAGAGCAGCCCGCGAAGCTGGTCGCCGCAGCCGCTGCCACGGGTGCGCTCGTCGTTCTGGTCAGGCCATGGCGGCTGCTGTCGATCACCGCCATCCTGGCCGCCGTGCTCAAGACATCGGACGTGGCCGACCTCGTGACCACGCTGATGAAGAAAACAGCCAACCCACGAAAGGATGCCCCATGAACACCGCCGTCAAAGAACGCCCCGACCGCCTCGTCCTGAATCAGAAAGCCATCGACGCCGCGGCCTCGAAGGACCTCGACGAAGGCGCCGTGACGCCCAGCTACGGGCCCTGGCGCGACGACATCGTCAAGCTGCTCAACGATGCCCTCGCCACCGAGCTCGTGTGCGTGCTGCGCTACAAACGCCACTATTTCACGGCCAATGGCGAGGCATCGCCGAAGATCGCCGAGGAGTTCCTGGTTCATGCGAACGAGGAATCCGCGCATGCGGACAAGATCGCCGAGCGCATCGTGCAACTCGGCGGCGAGCCGGATTTCGGACCGAAGACGCTTCTCGATCGCAGCCATGCGGACTACGACGAATCGCTGGACCTGCAGGCCATGGTGCGCGCCAACCTCGTGGCCGAGCGCATCGCGGTGGAAACCTACCGCCAGATGATCGCGCTGATTGGCGACAAGGACCCGACCACACGCCGCATGCTCGAGGAAATCCTCAGCGACGAGGAAGAACACGCGGACGAGCTCAAGGACTGGCTCGGTCACTGAAGCCGCGATTCCCGCACCTCACAAGAAAGCCCGGCATGCCGGGCTTTCTTCTGGGCGTCGCTCAGGGCTTGTCCGCCTCGCTGCGTAGCGCGTCCTTGACCTGCTCCTTGGTGTCGCCGTAGGTCTTCTGCACCTTGCCGGCGGCCTGGTCCACCTGGCCTTCCGCCTTCAGCTTGTCGCTGCCGATCACCTTGCCTGCCGCTTCCTTGAGCTTGCCCTTGGCTTCTTCCACGCGGCCTGAAACTTGATCCTTGTTCATGAGATTTCCTTTGCGAGTTGATGGAGGTTCACCGATGGTTCATTCGAACCACGTTCTCCAATCTACGCAGCAGAAGTCCGGCCGAGCGCCGGGATGAGCGCGAACCGGTGTAGGACGCCGGCCCTCAGGCCGTGACGATCCAGCCTTCGAGTGGATCGACGGTGGATGGCAGCCCGTAGCCCGGCCCTTCACTCGTTCGGCGAGCCGCGCCCCAGGCGGCTTGGACGAGGCACATCACCGCATCGATGTGGTCACCCTTGGCATCGGCCAGGAGCCGTTCCCGCAAATCGCCGTGCGCCACCAGCCGAAGTTCCAACCGCGCAGATCCCCGCTCCAGGGCTGCGAGAAGGTCATTGCGAGCGAGCCGGCGTTCCGCCGTCTGCGCTGCGGCCTGGTCACTCTTGTAGCTGCGGCGGCCGACCAGTTCGCGCGCCAGCAGACCCGGATAGCCTTCCAGCGCGATCCGGTGACCGCCTTCGACCCCCACATGCAGACCGGGCAGCGAGGCGCCCGCGGCCATCAGGCGCGGCACCCCGGCATGAAGCATGAACGCCACCGGCGGGTTGACCCACTTCATCGACGGGCTGGAACCCGCGGGACGATCCGTCGCGCGATGCGCGAACTTGCTGCCCACCAAACGTGCGGCGCAGAAGGCGGCAAAGGTGTCGCGAATCGTCGATCGATCGAGGGCGGCGTAGTGCTCGATGAGCAACTTCCACTCGGAAGGCCAGCCCAGATCGACGACCAGTTCGCGTGGCAGGCCGAACGGAAAATCGAACGCCCCGACCCACTGCGGCGTCTCGGCCAGCCAGCGGCTCCATGCATCCAGCGACGTGAAGCACTCGAAGCCATGGAGCGCGACCCGCCCGTCGCTCGATGCGCCCAGGGCGACCACGATCGGCTTGCGCGAAGTGGGTGCGCTCGAAAAATCGCAGCCGATCAGGAGCATGCAGCGCCCTGGATCCGCCGCGGCCCGCGCGGCGGTGTGCACCCGGGATTCAGTGCCGCCCGACGATGGCGGCGGTGGCCATCAGTTCTTCGAGCAGCGCCAGCGAGACCTTGCCCGAGACGGAGTACGGATCGAGCTCCGGCCGCTCGGAATACTTGAGCAGCGTCGACGCATTGAGCTTCGACAGGTTGACCTGCCCCATGGTCCAGCCGCCGAAACGGCGCTCCGAGATCTCTTCGTAATGCAGGAGCACCACGTCCTTGTGGCGGGGGTCCCTCTGAATGTGGCCGTAGAGCTCGCTGATCGCCGTTCGCCCGCCTTCGATCGCTTGCAGGAACACGCCGCCGCCATAGCAGAGGATGCCGGTGATGCCGCACGCCGTGTTGTGCGAGCGCGATTGGGCCAGGATCGCGTCAATGGCTTCCTGGCTGGTGTCCACGGCGCGGCTGGCGTAGAGAAGACGTACGAGCATGATGTTCAGCGCTGGCGCGGAAGGAGGGAAAGGAATTCGCGGCGCAGGTTCGGGTCCTTCAGGAACACGCCGCGCATCACGGAGTTGATCATCTTGCTGTCCATCTCCTTGACGCCGCGCCACTGCATGCAGAAGTGCTCCGCCTCCACGACCAGCGCGAGTCCGTCCGGCTGTGTCTTTTCCTGGATCAGATCCGCGAGCTGGACGACGGCCTCTTCCTGGATCTGCGGACGGCCCATGACCCATTCGGCAAGGCGCGCGTACTTCGAGAGGCCGATCACGTTCGTCTTTTCGTTGGGCATGACGCCGATCCACAGCTTGCCGATGATCGGGCAGAAATGGTGCGAGCAGGCGCTGCGCACCGTGATCGGCCCGACGATCATCAGCTCGTTGAGATGCTCCGCATTGGGGAACTCGGTGAGCGAAGGCTGTGCCACGTAGCGACCCTTGAACACCTCGTTGAGGTACATCTTCGCGACGCGCCGGGCGGTGTTGTCGGTGTTGTGGTCGTTCTCGATGTCGATCACGAGGCTTTGCAGCACGTGCTTCATCTTGCCCTCGACCTCGTCGAGCAGATGCTCGAGTTCGCCCGGCTCGATGAATTCGGCGATGTTGTCGTTGGCGTTGAAGCGTCGTCGTGCGGCCAGCAGGCGCTCGCGAATCTTCACGGACACGGGTGTGCCCTCGTCTTCATCCCCTTCCACGGGGCGCCGTGCGGCGTCGATGGTCCTTAGCATTCAAGCATCCTAACAGCGAATGGCCGCCGGCCGATTAGCCCTACAGCGCCCTACCCGCTTATGGTTGTTGCTACTGTTTCGATAGCAAAAAATCGGTCACCAGCGGGAGATGGTCGGACATCCGCGCCCAGATCGGACCGCGAGGCACCGAGCAGGCGACCGGTGTGAGACGCCGCCCGTAGATGAAATCGAGCTGGGTCACAGGCAGCCGCGACGGGTAGGTCAGGATGCGTGGACCGCGCAGGTCGCTCGAATCCCGCATGCCCATGGCGTTCATCGCGTAGCGCATGCGCGCGCCCCAGTCGTTGAAGTCGCCTGCCACTACCAGTGCCTCGTCCGGCGGGATCTCGCGGTCGACGAACTCCCTCAGCTGGGCCACCTGCCGGATCCGGCTGCCCTTGATCAGCCCCAGATGCACCACGATGGCGTGCACCGGCCGCCCCTCGATGTCGATCACGACATGCAGCAGTCCGCGCTGCTCGAAGCGATGGTCCGAGATGTCCTGGTGCGTCTTGCGCAACACCGGCCAGCGGGTCAGCAGCGCGTTGCCGTGCTCGCCGTGCCTGGTGATCGCATTGGTTTCGTAGACCGCGGTATAGCCTTCGGGCGCCAGGAAGTCGGCCTGCGGCAGCTCAGGCCAATGCCTGAACCGCATCGCCGCCTGGCGATTCATCTTGCGAACTTCCTGCAGGCACACGATGTCCGCATCGAGTTGCTCGATGGCGTGGCCGAGATTGTGGATTTCGAGGCGCCGCGCCGGCCCGATGCCTTGCACACCCTTGTGGATGTTGTAGGTGGCCACGCGGAGGGTGTTCGCCTGCGGATTCATCGCGCAAATTGTGGCAGGAGCAGGATCGCCTCGGCGTTCGATGGCGAAAAACAGGCATCGGCCGCCTCTCGGTAGGGCAGCCAGCGCCAGTCCGTGTGCTCGCGCGGGTCGAGCCGCGGCGTCACGCGGTCGGGGACGCACAGGCCGAAGAGGTGCTCCGTGTTGTGCGTCACGCCCGGCGCGTAGCGGGCGCGCCAGCGCGGGTAGATCTCGTAGATGTTCTCGAGGCCCCAGTCGACCAGCCGTGCAGCGAGCTCGGAGCCTTCGCCGCAGTCGATGCCCGTTTCTTCAGCCACCTCGCGGGCGGCGGTGAGCACCAGCGGCTCGTCTTCGGAGTTCCTGCTGCCGGTGACCGACTGCCAGAAGTCCTCGGCGTCGGCACGACGGATCAGGAGCACGTCGAGCGCCGGCGTGTGGATCACGACCAGCACCGACTCCGGAATTTTCCAGGGGCGCTCGCTCATGCTTGCAGCCCCTGCCCCGATCAGTTGGCGGGTTGTGGGTTGCGCAGCTTGATGTGCAGCTCGCGCAGCTGCTTCTCGTCGACCGGGCTCGGCGCCTGCGTGAGCAGATCCTGAGCGCGCTGGGTCTTCGGGAAGGCGATCACGTCGCGGATCGATTCGGCGCCACTCAGGAGCATCACGAGGCGGTCCAGGCCGATGGCGATGCCGCCGTGCGGCGGGGCGCCGTACTGCAGCGCGTCCAGCAGGAAGCCGAACTTGTTCTGCGCATCCTCCGCGCTGATCTTGAGCGCGCGGAAGACCTTGCTCTGCACTTCCTCGCGGTGGATACGGACCGAGCCGCCGCCCATCTCGATGCCGTTGAGCACCATGTCGTAGGCCTTGGCGATGCACTTCTCGGGTGCCGAATCCATGAGGTCCTCGTGGCCGTCCTTGGGCGCGGTGAACGGATGGTGCACCGCCGACCAGCGCTGACCTTCCTCGTCGAACTCGAACATCGGGAAGTCGACGACCCACAGCGGCGCCCAGCGGTCGTCGAACAGACCAGCCTTCTTGCCGAAGGCGCTGTGGCCGATCTTGACCCGCAGCGCGCCGATCGCGTCGTTGACGACCTTGGCCTTGTCGGCGCCGAAGAACAGGATGTCGCCGTTGCGCGCACCGGTGCGCGCAATGATTTCGGCCAACGAGCCGTCGTCGAGGTTCTTGACGATCGGGCTCTGCAGGCCTTCGCGGCCGTTCCCGGCGTCGTTGACCTTGATGTAGGCGAGACCCTTGGCGCCGTAGATCTTGACGAACTCGGTGTAGGCGTCGATGTCACCGCGCGAGAGACCGCCCTCGGCGCCACCGCCCGGTACACGCAGTGCCACGACGCGGCCGCCGGTCATGCTGGCAGCCTGCGCGAACACCTTGAATTCGACATTGCGCATCACGTCGGTCAGCTCGGTGAATTCGAGCTTGACCCGCAGGTCGGGCTTGTCGGAGCCGTACTTGAACATGGCGTCGCCATAGCTCATGACGGGGAACGGCGGCAACTCGACCTCGGCCGCCGCACGGAACACCTTGCGGATCATGCCTTCGAACATCTCGCGGATCTCTTCCTCGGCCATGAACGAGGTCTCGATGTCGATCTGCGTGAATTCGGGCTGGCGGTCCGCGCGGAGGTCTTCGTCGCGGAAGCACTTGACGATCTGGTAGTAGCGGTCGAATCCGGACACCATCAACAGCTGCTTGAAGAGCTGCGGCGACTGTGGCAGTGCGAAGAAGCTGCCGTCATGCACGCGGCTGGGCACGAGGTAGTCGCGCGCGCCTTCGGGCGTGGACTTGCCGAGCATCGGCGTCTCGATGTCGATGAAGCCGTTGGCGTCGAGGAACTTGCGCGTCTCCATCGTCACCTTGTAGCGCAGCATCAGGTTGCGCTGCATCGCGGGGCGGCGCAGGTCCAGCACGCGGTGCGTGAGGCGGGTGGTTTCGGAGAGGTTGTCGTCGTCGAGCAGGAACGGCGGCGTCACGGAAGGGTTCAGCACCTTCATGTCGTGGCACAGGATTTCGATCTTGCCGCTCTTGAGGTTGTCGTTGGTCGTGCCCTCGGGGCGCGCGCGAACGAGGCCGGTGATCTGCAGGCAGTACTCGTTGCGCAGGCCCTCGGCGGTGGCGAAGGTGGCGGCCCGATCCGGGTCGCACACCACCTGCACATAGCCCTCGCGGTCGCGCAGGTCGATGAAGATCACGCCCCCATGGTCGCGGCGGCGATTCACCCAGCCGCAAATGGTGACGGTTTGCCCCAGGTGGGCTTCGGTCACGAGACCGCAATAGTTTGTACGCATGGCCATAGATGGATTCCGGCGCCCTTGGGCGCGTTTATTTGATCGCGATCGTTGCAGGGCCGCCAGGAACGACCACCCCCATCGAGACGATGTACTTGAGCGCGTCGTCCACGCTCATCCTGAGTTCGATGCAGTCGCTGCGCTTGAGCATCACGAAATAGCCGCCCGTCGGATTGGGCGTCGTCGGCACATAGACGCCGAGATACTCGCCGCCCCCCAGGTGCTCGACGACCTCCTGGCCGGGGGTGCCGGTCACGAAGGCGATCGTCCAGACACCCTCGCGCGGCCACTGGACCAGCACGGCGGTGCGGAATGCGTTGCCGTTCTCGGAGAACAGCGTGTCGGAAACCTGCTTGACGCTGGAATAGATCGACCGCACCACGGGGATGCGGCGAACCACCGCGTCACCCCAGCCCAGCAGGCGCTTGCCGACGAAATTGCTCGCGACCGCGCCGACGCTCAGCAGGATGGTCAGTGTCAGCAGCACGCCGAGTCCGCGCACCTTGTGCTCGCTGAGGTACCTCTGCCACTCCTCCGGCAACAGCCACAGCGTCTGGTCGAGCGTGCCGATGATCCAGTTCAGCACGGCCAACGTGATGGCCAGCGGAACGATGACCAGCAAGCCGGACAGCAGCCATTTGCGCAGGGCGAGCATGGCGGGGTGCAGCCTCAGTCCGCGCTGGACGTGGGTGCCGCGGCGGGCGCAGCAGCCGGCGCCGGTGCGCTTGCGGGAGCCTCGGCCGGCTTGGCGGAAGCGTTGTCGGAGGGAGAGCTGACGGCGGTCTTGTCGCCGCCGGACTTGCTGCCGCCGGACTTGCCGCCGTCGCGGAAATCGGTGACGTACCAGCCGGAGCCCTTGAGCTGGAACCCGGCAGCGGTCACTTGCTTGCTGAACGCATCAGCGCCGCAAGTCGGGCACTCCGTCAGGGGAGCATCGGACATTTTCTGCAGCACATCCTTGGCAAAGCCACAGGCGCTGCACTTGTATGCGTAGATAGGCATGGGTGGGGGACGAAAGAGGCGGCCGGCGGCCGCTCGCAAAGCCCTCGATTATAGGGGCGCCACCCCCGCCTGGGCGCAGTGCGGATCAGGCGGGGTCGGCCGCCAGAGGCCGGTGCGGCGTGCGCGTATTGGCCACCCATTGCGGCGCCAGCGACCCCGCAACCATGCCCGTGAACGAGGCCAGCAGCCCCGCCAGTTGCGCCGGGAACATCTCGCTCCACGACGTCGCGAGGAACAGCAGCCACACGCCGATGCCCAGCACGACCGCGGCAACGGCGCCCTGCGTGGACGCACGCTGCCAGTAGAGCCCGCACACGAGCGGCACGAACGCCCCCACGAGCGGCACCTGATAGGCGCCGGACACCAGTTCGTAGATCGGCGTCCCCTGCATGCGGATCGCATAGGCGAGCACGCAGACACTGAACACCAGCACCGTGAGACGCATCGTCATGAGGTTCGAGCGGTCGCTGCCGGCCGGCCGGAACTGGCGCCAGATGTTCTCGGTGAAGGTCACGCTGGGCGCCAGGAGGGTCGCCGAAGCGGTCGACTTGATCGCCGAGAGCAGCGCGCCGAAGAAGAACACCTGCATGACGAAGGGCATCTTCTCGAGCACCAGCGTGGGCAGGACCTTCTGCGGATCTTCCTTCAGCAGCGTAGCGGTCTCGGTCGGCATGATCAGCAGGGCGCTCGCCACCAGGAACATGGGCACGAACGCGAACAGGATGTAGGCCACGCCGCCGATCACCGGCCCGAGCGTTGCCGCCCGGGTGCTGTTGGCCGACATGACGCGCTGGAACACGTCCTGCTGGGGAATCGAGCCCAGCATCATCGTGATCGCGGCCGCGAAGAAGAAGATCATGTCCTTGAGCGTCGGCTCGGGCCAGAACTTGAAGAGGTCCTTGCTGAGCGCGAAATCGACCACCTTGTCTGCGCCACCAGCCATGTTGCCCGCGAACGTCGCGATCACGGCCAGCCCCAGCACCAAGATGATCATCTGGATGAAGTCGGTCACGGCAACCGACCACATGCCACCGAAGAGGGTGTAGGCCAGGATCGACACCACGCCGATCACCATGCCCATCGACACCCCGATGGCACCGCCCGACAGCACGTTGAACACCAGCCCCAGCGCGGTGACCTGCGCGGACACCCAGCCCAGGTAGCTCAGCATGATGATCAGCGAGCAGGCGATCTCGATGAACCGGCCGTAGCGCTCGCGGTAGTAGTCGCTGATGGTGAGCAGCGTCATGCGGTACAGCTTGCCAGCGAAGAAGAGGCCGACCAGGATCAGGCAGGTGCCCGCGCCGAAGGGATCCTCGACCACCGCGTTCAGTCCACCCTCGATGAACTTGGCCGGAATGCCGAGCACCGTCTCCGACCCGAACCACGTCGCGAAGGTGGTGGTCACGATCATGTAGAGCGGCAGGTGGCGCCCCGCGATCGCGAAGTCCGTCGTGTTCTTCACGCGCTTGGCCGCGTACAGGCCGATGGCGATGGTGACGAGCAGGTAGGCGATGACCAGGGTCAACAGCACGGCAAGTTCTCCAAAAATCAGAAAAGACGCACGCGCACCAGCACCTGCATCGCGAGCAATCCCAATACAAAACCTATGCCACCGTAGATGATCGCCTGCAGGAGGCGGTTGGTCCGCTTCTGGGCGGCCAGCAGTTCCAGCAGTTCGCGCCGGTGGTCGGCGGGGCGATTCTCCAGGAAATCGTGCATCAGGCGCGGCAGCTGGGGCAGCAATTTTGCGTAGCGCGGTGCCTCGGCCTTCAGCTGCTCCAACAGCTTGCGCGGGCCGATCTGCTCGCTCATCCACTTTTCGAGGAACGGCTTGGCGGTGTTCCAGAGGTCCAGTTCGGGGTCGAGCTGCCGGCCCAGCCCCTCGATGTTGAGCAGCGTCTTCTGCAGCAGCACGAGCTGCGGCTGGATCTCGACATGGAAGCGGCGCGAGGTCTGGAAGAGCCGCATCAGCACCATGCCGAGGGAGATTTCCTTGAGCGGCCGGTCGAAGTACGGCTCGCAGACGGTGCGGATCGCGGCTTCGAGCTCGTCGATGCGGGTGCCGACCGGCACCCAGCCGCTTTCCAGGTGCAGTTCTGCCACGCGCTTGTAGTCGCGGCGGAAGAAGGCGACGAAGTTCTGCGCGAGGTATTCCTTGTCGGACTCGGTCAGCGTGCCGATGATCCCGAAGTCCAGCGACACATAGCGCCCGAAGGTCTCGGGCTCCAGGCTCACCTGGATGTTGCCCGGGTGCATGTCGGCGTGGAAGAAGCCGTCGCGGAAGACCTGCGTGAAGAAGATCGTGACGCCGTCTCGTGCGAGCTTCGGAATGTCGACGCCGGCCGCGCGCAATCGGTCGAGCTGCGCGATGGGCACGCCCTTCATGCGCTCCATCACGATCACTTCCGGGTGGCAGAAGTCCCAGAACATCTCCGGGATCAGCACCAGGTTGAGCTTGTCCATGTTGCGGCGAAGCTGGGCCGCATTGGCCGCCTCGCGCACCAGATCGAGCTCGTCGTGCAGGTACTTGTCGAATTCGCCGACCACCTCGCGCGGCTTCAGCCGCTTGCCGTCGGCCGAGAGGTTCTCGACCCACCCGGCCATCGCCGCCATGAGCGCGAGGTCCTTTTCGATCACGTCGCGCATGCCCGGGCGAAGCACTTTGACCGCGACTTCGCGCAAGGTGCCGTCGGGCAGGCGCAGGGTCGCGAAATGCACTTGCGCGATCGAGGCGCTGGCCACGGGCGTCTCGTCGAACTGCTCGAAGATCTCGCCCACCGGACGCCTGAAGGCGCGCTCGATGGTCGCGATGGCCACCTTCGACGGAAACGGCGGAACCCGGTCCTGCAGCCATGCGAGTTCGTCGGCAATGTCGGGCGGAAGCAGGTCGCGCCGGGTGGAGAGCACCTGCCCGAACTTGACGAAGATCGGCCCGAGCCGCTCCAGGGCCTCCCTCAGGCGCTGGCCGCGCGGGGCATCGAGATTGCGCCCGACGGAGACGATCCGGGCGACCACGCGAAGCCAGGGCTTCTGGAAGCTCGTGAGGACGAGTTCGTCGAGGCCGTAGCGAAGCGCGACCCAGACGATGAATACGCCGCGATAGATGCGCCTCATTCGGCGCCCGCGGAGCCGCCGGCCTTGCCGGAACGCTCACCGACGAAGCGGCGCAGCGCGTCCACCACCCGGCGTGCACCGGTCGCGATCGTGTGCGCCGGCACGTCGCCGATGACGCGGGCGAGATCGTCCTCGACGTCCCACCGCACATGATCGACGAGCCAGTTGACTTCCGCCGCCAATTGAACGTCGCCTTCGATGCGGACGGCCGGCTTCTCACCGCTGAACGCGGCCCGGGCAAGTCCGAAAGGCGATTCCTCGGTGACGCTCAAGGTGAGTTCCGGCTCGGCGCCTTCCGGCGCGAGATCGAGCAGGCCCGCGGGCGTCGCGACGAACTTCATCGTCACGAAGCGCCACTGGAACAGCGCCACCCTGCCCTGCTGGCGCATCAGCCGCTGCTGGGCCTCGGGCTCCTGTTGGAGCACGTGGTTCAGGAAGAGCACCGTCCGGTGCTGGATTTCGCGAATCGCCCAATCCGGCGGCTGCATGCGGCTACCGACGCGATTGAAGAGATCGTCAAGAAAAGAAAAAGGGGACGATGGTGTAACCATGTCCCCATTATCGGGCTCGCAGCCCACGGAAAAAGGCTACTGCAGCGCTTGAACGCCTGCCACCAGCCAGCCGCCACCATTGGTGGGCTTGGTCATGTTCCAGACTTCGCGGAACGGGCTCGGGCCGGCGGAGATGTCCTCGCGAATCATTCCGGAGAACTCGACGCTCGCCAGATAGGCGTCCGGGAGCTCCTCGATGCCCAGCAGCTTCGCGTCGAGCATCACGACCTCGGTCTTGTTCGGCTGGCCCCCAGTGTGGCTCTCGCGCTCGGCCAGCTGCTGGCGGATCTCGCCGACCATCTCGTCGGTCATCATCGAACGCAGCGTGCCGATGTCGGCGCGGTCCCAGGCGTCCTGCAGCGTGACGAAGTTGCGCTTCGCGGCAGCCAGAAATCCGTCAGCGTCGAAGCCCGAAGGGATGCCCCAGGACTGCGATCCGACCAGAGCCGCGCCGATCATGCTGCCGCCGGCAGCCGCCGCGCCCGCCATGGACGAACCGACCGGGTGATCGGGCTGCTTCGCAGGCGAAGGATCGAAAGCCAGTTGATTGCGCTCCCATGGCCGGGCCGAGGCATCGTTGCCGACGTTCTTGGGGCTGTATTGCGCGGGCGCCGTGGCGTCCGCCGGGCTACCCGCGCCCTGGAATGCGAAGCCGCCGGTGCGGGGTGTCGCCGCACCTCGCGAACGCGAGGCAAAGATACGCCACACGGCCACCGCAGCGAGCACCAGCACGATGATCAGCAGAACGTTGCCGAACGCAGCGCCGAGGCCCAGGGAGTGGGCAAGCCACGCGAGACCCAACCCCGCGGCCAGGCCACCCAGCATTCCGGCCCACGGCCGCTTCGGCGCGGCGGGCGCGGTCTGCGGCGCCGCCGGTGCCGGGTTGGTCGCGGTGTTGGTCGCGCTCTGGGCGGGTGCACCGGGCTGTGCCGGTGCCGCCGGCGGCGTCGCCTGGCGCTGGGTCACGTTGCTCGACTGCTTGCCGAACGACTTGCCGCCACCCATGCGTGCGGCGTCGGCATCGATGCTCACAACGGCCAGCGCACACACCAGCATGACGGACCACAAATTCTTCATGACGTCTCCTCTACGGCAAACAAAACTCAGTTTCAACACTTGATTCCAACATGCAGGGCTACGACGCCGCCAGTCATGTTGTGATAGTCCACATGCCCGAAACCGCCCTCCTTCATGAGGGTCTTGAGTTCGTCCTGGTCGGGGTGCATGCGGATCGACTCGGCGAGGTAGCGATAGCTGGCATCGTCGCCCGCGACGACCTTGCCCAGGCGCGGCAACACGCTGAACGAATACCAGTCATAGGCCTTCTGCAGCGGCTTGGCGACCTTCGAGAACTCGAGCACGAGGAGCTTGCCGCGCGGCTTCAGCACGCGGTTCATCTCTTTCAGCGCGGCGTCCTTGTGGGTCATGTTGCGCAGGCCGAACGCGACCGTGACGACGTCGAAGTGGTTGTCGGGGAAAGGTAGCTTCTCGGCATCGCAGACCGCGGTGGGCAGCACGACGCCGGCATCCAGCAGACGGTCGCGGCCGGTGCGCAGCATGGCCTCGTTGATGTCGGTGTGGACCACCTGTCCGGTGGTGCCGACCTTCTTGGCAAAGGCCAGGGCGAGGTCGCCGGTGCCGCCTGCGATGTCGAGCACCTTCGAGCCTTCGCCCACGTTGGCCACCATGATGGTGTAGGCCTTCCATGCCCTGTGAAGGCCCATGGACATGAGGTCGTTCATGAGGTCGTAGCGCGAGGCAACAGAGTCGAACACGCCGCGCACGCGGCGTGCCTTGTCGCTCTCGTCGACCGATTCGAATCCGAAATGGGTGGTACTCATTCAATAGCCTTCGTGCTGCGCACTGCGGCGCGAGCTTGCTTGGGGCGGCCCGGCGCGGCGCTCATGCTCCCGATGTTAGGCCGGAAGCGTTCACTTCGCGCCGACGACCCCGTGGGGACACCGGGCATTTCTCACTCTCTCAGTGACTGCCGCAGGCGTGTCCGCCCTTCTCCGGCATCGGCGCATCGCGATCGACACCGGCCGCGGCAAGGCGCTTCTCGTACTCGGCCCACAGCGCGTCCTGCCGGGCGCCGAGGTCGTACAGCAGGTCCCACGAATAGATGCCGCTGTCGTGGCCGTCGCTGAAGGAGGGCTGAACTGCATAGTTGCCGACGGGCTGAAGGTCCAACAGGTCGACGTCGCGTTTGCCGGTCTGGAGGATTTCCTGTCCCGGACCGTGGCCCTGCACTTCCGCCGAAGGCGAATAGATGCGCATCAGCTCGAAGGGAATCCTGAAGACCGCGCCGTCGGAGAAGCCGATCTCCAGCACGCGCGAGCGGCTGTGCACGGTGATCGATTGGGGCGTCGGCGCGCCGGCTTGCAAACCTGCCATCAGAAACTCCTGCTCGAGAGACGCTGGACCATGTCGCGCTCCACTGCGGGCAGCGCTGCCTCGACGGCGGCTTCGCGCGCGGCATCGCGTTCGCGCTGTGCGGGCGCCCACACCGGCGCCGGAAAGCGTGTGTCCCAATCGAAGCGCGCGATCACATGCCAGTGAAGATGCGGAACCATGTTCCCGAGCGCCGCGAGATTGATCTTGGCCGGCGCCAGCGCGTCGCGCAGGCTCTGTTCGACGACCGCGACGGCGTCCATGCACAGGCTGCGATCCGCGGAAGAGAGTTCGGACCATTCCGCGACATGCTCCTTCCACACCACGCGATAGAAGGCGGGAAAGCCCGCTTCCACTGCATGGATCACGCGGAACTTCGTCGCGTCATGAACCAGCCGACCGCCGGTTTCATCGCACAGGGGACAGCCTTGGACGCGAGTCATGATCACACCAGCACGCGCTCGATGCCGCCCTGGTTCGCGGCGGCCACGTAGTCGGGCATCCAGTTGTCGCCGAGGATGCGGTTCGCCATCTCGACCACGATGTAGTCGGCTTCGAGCAGGCCGTTGTTCAGGTCGTTGCCGTAGCGGCTCAGGCCCTGCAGGCAGCTCGGGCAGCTGGTCAGGATCTTGATGTTGCCTTCAGGCGCGACCTTGCCGGACGCACGCAACGCCGACTCGCCCTTCTGCAGCTCTTCTTCCTTGCGGAAGCGGATCTGCGTCGAGATGTCCGGCCGCGTCACGCCGAGCGTGCCCGACTCGCCGCAGCAGCGGTCGCTCTTGAGCACGTTGTCGCCGACCAGCGCCTTCACCGTCTTCATCGGCTCCTGAAGCTTCATCGGCGTGTGGCAGGGGTCGTGATAGAGGTAGCCTGCGCCGCCCGCATCGCCCAGGGTGATGCCCTTTTCGAGCAGGTACTCGTGGATGTCGACGATGCGGCATCCCGGGAAGATCTTGTCGAACTGGTAGCCCTGGAGTTGGTCGTAGCAGGTGCCGCAGCTCACCACCACCGTCTTGATGTCGAGGTAGTTGAGCGTGTTCGCGACGCGGTGGAAGAGCACCCGGTTGTCGGTGATCATCTTCTCGGCCTTGTCGTACTGTCCGCTGCCGCGCTGCGGATAGCCGCAGCACAGATAACCCGGGGGCAGCACCGTCTGCACGCCGGCATGCCACAGCATCGCCTGCGTCGCGAGGCCGACCTGCGAGAACAGGCGCTCCGAGCCGCAGCCCGGGAAGTAGAACACCGCCTCCGTATCGGGCGTGGTCGCCTTCGGGTCGCGGATGATCGGCACGTAGTCGGCGTCCTCGATGTCGAGCAGCGCGCGAGCGGTCTTCTTGGGCAATCCACCAGGCATCTTCTTGTTGATGAAGTGGATCACCTGCTCCTTGATCGGCGCCGGGCCGAGCGTGGCCGGCGGCGCCGCGGTCTGCTTCTTCGCGAGGCCGCGCAGCACGTCGTTGGCGAGGCGCTGCGCCTTGAAGCCGATGTCGACCATGCCGGTGCGCATCGCCTTGATGGTCTGCGGATTCGTGGCGTTGAGGAAGAACATCGCCGCCGCGTTGCCGGGCCGGAAGGACTTCTGCCTCATCTTGCGCAGCAGGTTGCGCATGTTCATCGACACGTCGCCGAAGTCGATCTTCACCGGGCAGGGCGTCAGGCACTTGTGGCAGACCGTGCAGTGGTCGGCCACGTCCTCGAACTCTTCCCAGTGCTTGATGCTCACGCCGCGCCGCGTCTGCTCTTCATAGAGGAACGCCTCGACCAGGAGCGATGTCGCCAGGATCTTGTTGCGCGGCGAATAGAGCAGGTTGGCGCGTGGCACGTGCGTCGCGCACACCGGCTTGCACTTGCCGCAGCGCAGGCAGTCCTTCACGCTGTCGGCGATCGCGCCGATGTCGCTCTGCTGCATGATGATCGACTCGTGCCCCATCAGGCCGAAGCTCGGCGTGTAGGCATTGGTCAGGTCGGCGTGCAGCGCACGTCCGCCTTGCGCGAAGCCTGCGTTGTCGCGCAGCAGCTTGCCCTTGTTGAAGCGGCCTTCCGGGTCCACGCGTCGCTTGTAGTCCGCAAAGGGCTGCAGTTCGTCTTCACTCAGGAATTCGAGCTTGGTGATGCCGATGCCGTGCTCGCCGGAGATCACGCCGTCGAGGCTGCGCGCCAGCACCATGATGCGGGCGACGGCCTCATGCGCGGTCTGCAGCATCTCGTAGTTGTCGCTGTTGACCGGGATGTTCGTGTGCACGTTGCCGTCGCCGGCGTGCATGTGCAGCGCGACCCACACGCGGCCCTTCAGCACGCGCTTATGGATGGCATTGCACTCGGCCAGGATCGGTGCGAATTCCGCCCCCGTGAAGATCGACCTCAGCGGCTCGCGAATCTGCGTCTTCCAGCTCGCACGCAACGAGTGGTCCTGCAACTGCGGGAACAGCGAGTCGACGTTGTCGAGCCAGCCCTGCCACAGCGCACGCACCTCGGCCACCAGCGCGATGGCCTGCGCCACGCGGTCCTCCAGGAGCTCGGCCGTGGGGATGTCGTTCGCGTCGTCGCTCTTGCCCAGCGGCAGGTTGCCTCGCGCCAAGAACGCTTCAAGCTCATCGGCGAGCGCGATCTTGTTGCGCAGCGACAGCTCGATGTTGATGCGCTCGATGCCGTCGGTGTACTCGGCCATGCGCGGCAGCGGGATCACCACGTCTTCGTTGATCTTGAAGGCGTTGGTGTGGCGGCTGATCGCCGCGGTGCGCTTGCGGTCGAGCCAGAACTTCTTGCGCGCCTCCGGGCTGATGGCGATGAAGCCCTCGCCGCTGCGCGAGTTGGCGATGCGCACCACTTCGGAGGTCACTCGCGCCACCGCGTCGGCGTCGTCGCCGGCGATGTCGCCGAAGAGCACCATCTTCGGCAGGCCGCCACCATGGCGCTTGGACTTCGTCGCATAGCCGACGGCCTTGAGATAGCGGTCGTCCAGGTGCTCCAGCCCTGCCAGCAGCACGCCAGAGCGCTTCTGCTCGGCGAACATGAAGTCCTTGATCTCGACGATGCTCGGCACCGCATCCTTCGCGTTGCCGAAGAATTCGAGGCAGACGGTGCGGGTGTGCGCCGGCATGCGATGCACCACCCAGCGCGCGCTGGTGATCAGGCCGTCGCAGCCTTCCTTCTGGATGCCCGGCAGGCCCGAGAGGAACTTGTCCGTCACGTCCTTGCCGAGGCCTTCCTTGCGGAAGGTCTTGCCAGGGATCTCCAGCCGCTCGGCGCGCAATGCGGTCTTGCCGTCGGCTGCGAAGTACTGCAGCTCGAAGATCGCGCTTTCGGCGTCGTGGATCTTGCCGAGGTTGTGACCGACGCGCGTGACTTCGAGCCATTCGGCCTGTGGCGTCACCATGCGCCAGGAGGCGAGGTTGTCGAGCGCCGTGCCCCAGAGCACGGCCTTCTTGCCGCCGGCGTTCATGGCCACATTGCCGCCCACGCACGAGGCTTCGGCGGACGTGGGGTCGACGGCAAACACGAAGCCCGCGCGCTCGGCCGCGTCGGCCACGCGCTGCGTGACGACACCGGCCTCGGTCCAGATCGTCGGCACCGGCGCCTCCAGACCCGGCAGCGAGATCAGCTCGACCTCGGTCATGGCCTCGAGCTTCTCGGTGTTGATGACCGCGCTGTTCCACGCGAGCGGAATGGCGCCGCCCGTGTAGCCGGTGCCGCCTCCACGCGGAATGATCGTCAGGCCGAGCTCGATGCAGCCCTTGACCAGGCCGGCCATCTCGGCCTCGGTATCGGGCGTCAGCACGACGAACGGATATTCGACCCGCCAGTCGGTCGCATCGGTCACGTGCGAAACGCGCGAAAGCGCGTCGAACTTGATGTTGTCCTTGGCGGTCAGCCGGCGCAGCGTGCGCGTCGCCTTGCGCCGCAGGGCCGCGACATCGCGGAACATGGTGTCGAACGCGGCGATGGCCCCGGCGACGAGATCGACCAGCTCGCCGACCAGCGCATCGCGCTGCGCGTCGCTGTCGGGCGTGCGGCGCTTCTGCACTTCCGAAAGGCGGTGGTCGAGCGCATCCACCAGCTGGCCGCGCCGGCGCGGGTTGTCCAGCAGGTCGTCGACCAGGTAGGGATTGCGCTGCACGACCCAGATGTCGCCCAGCACTTCGTAAAGCATACGGGCCGAACGGCCGGTACGGCGCTCGGATCGAAGGGTCTGCAGCAGCTCCCAGCCTCGTTCGCCGAGCAGGCGGATCACGATCTCGCGATCGGAGAAGCTGGTGTAGTTGTAGGGGATCTCACGCAATCGCGCGGGCTCTGCGGCCTGCGACAACAACGCCGTCAACGCGGTCGGAGCATTCATCGGGGAGTTGGCCTTGGTAGGGCACTGCGCGCCCACGAACCAGGGGCGCGAATTTTAAAGCCAGTCGCCACGCCACGCCTCGCTGGGGCCTTGCTGCCCGTTACCGGCGCGCCGGAGACCAGGAACCCCGTGGAACCGGCTCCGCCGGGCCGCCGCGGTTGCCCCCTGGAAGGGGGTGTCAGAGCCACGCGAAGTGGGCAAGGCTGGGGGTGATCAAAACAAGACTCGGCTCCGGATCGTCCCCGGCACCTTGGCGAGCTTCTCGAGCGCGAGGTCCGACGAGGCCGCATCGATGTCGGTCACCACGTAGCCGACCTTCTCGTTGGTCTGCAGGTACTGCGACGCGATGTTGATGTTGTTGTCCGAGAAGATCCGGTTGATCTCCGACAGCACCCCCGGCACGTTGCGATGGATGTGCAGCAACCGGTGCTTGCCCGGGTGCGCCGGCAGCGCCACTTCCGGGAAGTTGACCGACGAGGTCGAGGTGCCGTTGTCGCTGTACTTGACCAGCTTCTCGGCCACTTCGAGGCCGATGTTGGCCTGCGCCTCCATCGTGGAGCCGCCGATGTGCGGCGTGAGGATCACGTTGTCCAGCCCACGCAGCGGCGACTGGAACTCATCCTTGTTGGTCCGCGGCTCGACCGGGAAGACGTCGATCGCGGCACCCAGCAGCTTCTTCTCCCTCAGCGCCGCGGCCAGCGGTTCGATCTCGACCACGGTGCCGCGCGAGGCGTTGATCAGGATCGCCCCGGGCTTCATCGCGGCGATTTCGGCGGCGCCGATCATCCACTGCGTCGCCTGCGTCTCGGGAACGTGCAGGCTCACGATGTCGCTCTGGACGAGCAGTTCATTCAGATCCCGCACCTGCCGCGCATTGCCCAGCGGCAGCTTGGTCACGACGTCGAAGAAGGCGACCTGCATGCCCAGCGCCTCCGCCAGCACCGAAAGCTGCGCGCCGATCGAGCCGTAGCCCACGATGCCCAGCGTCTTGCCGCGAATCTCGAAGGCGTTGTCCGCCGACTTGAGCCAGCCGCCGCGGTGCGCCACCGCGCTCTTCTCGGGCACGCCGCGCAGAAGCAGGATGGCTTCGGCCAGGACCAGTTCGGCCACGGAGCGGGTATTCGAAAACGGCGCGTTGAAGACGACGACGCCATGCTCGCGCGCCGCATCGAGGTCGATCTGGTTCGTGCCGATACAGAAGGCGCCGACCGCCACCAGCTTCTGGGCGGCCGCGAACACTTCGGCCGTCAACTGCGTGCGCGATCGGATGCCGAGGAAGTGCACATCGGCGATGCGGGCCTTGAGTTCGGTGTCCGGCAAGGCGCCCGACACGGATTCGACGTTGGTGTAGCCAGCCGCCTTCAGAACCTCGACCGCCGAAGGATGGATGCCTTCGAGCAGGAGGAACTTGATCTTGCTTTTTTCGAGGGAAGTCTTGCTCATGCGTGTCGGGGAAGGCCCGCCCGGAACCCAAGAGCCAAAAAGGCAGAGCCGAAAAAGGGAGGGCGATCCTAGCATGGTGCGCTGCAGCATGCAGACGGGAGGGCTGTTGCACCAAAAAGGGTTTCCCCGGTTGGTGCACACTCCGGGACCTGTCAAAAATTGTGACGCCGTCGTGTCATAAGCACGACCTAGCATCCGCGCTTTCATTTCCCCCAGAGGAGTCTTCATGCGATTCAAAACGCTCGCCTTGGCCTCGGCGCTCGCCGCAACGCTTTCCACATCCGCGTTGGCGCAGACCGAGATCCAATGGTGGCATTCCATGACCGCCGTCAACAACGAGTGGGTCAACGATCTGGCCAGGCAGTTCAACGAGAGCCAGAAGGAATACAAGGTCGTCCCCACCTACAAGGGCCAGTACGACGAATCGATGACCGCCGCCATCGCGGCGTTCCGCGCCGGCAACGCGCCGCACATCCTGCAGGTGTTCGAAGTGGGCACCGCGACGATGATGGCGAGCAAGGGGGCCATCGTCCCCGTGGCCCAGGTCATGAAGGACGCCGGGCAGAAGTTCGACCCGAGCGTGTACATCCCCGCCGTGGCCGCTTACTACACCGCGCCGAATGGGCAGATGCTGAGCTTCCCGTTCAACAGCTCGACCACCGTCTTCTACTACAACAAGGATGCGTTCAAGGCGGCCGGCCTGGACCCCAACAAGGCGCCGTCGACCTGGCCCGAGGTGGTCGCGGCGGCGGCCAAGCTGAAGGCGAGCGGCCACAAGTGCCCGTTCACGACGGCGTGGCAGAACTGGACCCAGCTCGAGAGCTTCTCGGCCTGGCACAACGTCGAGTTCGCGACGAAGAACAACGGTCTGTCGGGCACGGATGCCCGCCTGAAGGTGAACTCGCCGCTGCACCTGCGCCATATCGAGAACCTCGCGAGCATGTCCAAGCAGGGACTCTTCATCTACAAGGGCCGCGGCAACGTGCCCGAAGCGAGCTTCGTGTCGGGCGAGTGCGCCATGATCAACACCTCGTCGGGCTTCTACGGCAACGTGGCGAAGAACGCCAAGTTCGCCTACGGCCTGGCACCCCTGCCCTACTACCCCGACGTGCCGGGCGCGCCGCAGAACACCGTGATCGGCGGCGCCAGCCTCTGGGTCATGTCGGGCAAGAAGCCGGCGGAATACAAGGGCGTTGCCGAGTTCTTCAAGTTCATCTCGACGCCTGAAGTGCAATCCGCGAGCCACAAGCGCACGGGCTACCTGCCCATCACGACCGCGGCCTACCAGCTCACCGACCAATCGGGCTTCTACAAGCAGAACCCCGGCACGGACGTCGCGGTGACGCAGATGATCCGCAAGGTGACCGACAAGAGCCGCGGCATCCGCCTGGGCAACTACGTCCAGATCCGCGCGATCGAGGACGAGGAACTCGAACAGGTCTGGAGCGGCAAGAAGACCGCCAAGGAGGCACTGGACGCCATCGTGACGCGTGGCAACGAGCAGCTCGAGCGCTTCCAGAAAGCCAACAAGAGCTGAACCGGACGGTAGACTCGCAGCCCCGCCGGAGCGCAAGAATCCGGCGGGGTTTCTTTTTGAGGGATTCATGGAAAAACGCGTTGTCTTCCGCTCGGGCTGGCTGCCTTGGGCGCTGCTCGCGCCACAGCTGATCGTCATCGGCGTGTTCTTTTTCTGGCCGGCCAGCCAGGCGCTCACCCAGTCGATGCAGATGCAGGACGCGTTCGGCACCTCGACCGAATGGGTGGGCTTGCAGAACTTCCGGGAGTTGTTCAACGACCCGGGGTACATCGAGTCCTTCGAGACGACGGCGCTGTTCTCGATCCTGGTGGCGGGCATCGGCATCGCGCTGTCGCTGCTGCTGGCGGTCTTCGTCGATCGCATCGTGCGCGGCGCGATGATCTACAAGACCCTGCTGATCCTGCCCTATGCCGTCGCGCCCGCCGTGGCCGCGGTGTTGTGGGTCTTCATGTTCTCGCCGTCGCTGGGCGTCGTCGCGTACGGGCTGGGCAAGCTCGGCTTCGACTGGAACCACCTGCTCAACGGGACTCACGCCATGACGCTGATCGTGATGGCCGCCGTCTGGAAGCAGATCTCCTACAACTTCCTGTTCTTCCTCGCGGGACTGCAATCGATCCCGAAGTCGCTGATCGAAGCGGCCGCCATCGACGGAGCGCGGCCGTGGCGGCGCTTCTGGACGGTGCAGTTCCCGCTGCTGTCGCCGACCACCTTCTTCCTGCTGGTGATCAACGTCGTCTATGCCTTCTTCGACACCTTCGCGATTGTCGATACGGCGACCCAGGGCGGTCCAGGCACGGCGACCCGCATCCTCGTCTACAAGGTCTATCACGACGGTTTCAAAGCCATGGACCTGGGCAGTTCGGCTGCGCAATCGGTGGTGCTGATGGCCATCGTCGTCGTGCTCACGGTGCTGCAGTTCCGCTACGTCGAGAAGAAAGTGAACTACTGACATGGTTGAGCGCAAACCTACTCTCGGCATCCTCGCGCACGTGGTCGCGATCTTCGGCGTGCTCATCGTCGCCTTTCCGATCTACCTGGCCTTCGTCGCGTCGACCCACACGGCGCAGGAAATCGTCCAGAGGCCCATGCCGCTCCTGCCGGGCAGCCACATGTGGGAAAGCTACAAGTCCGCGCTTTTCGGCCGCAGCGTCGGTGCCGGTTCGGTGGCACCGGTCGCCCGCATGATGTGGGTGAGCCTCGTGACCGCGCTGGTCATCACCTTCGGCAAGATCGCGATCTCGCTGCTCTCGGCCTTCGCGGTGGTGTACTTTCGCTTCCCGCTCAAGGGCCTGTGCTTCTGGGCGATCTTCATCACGCTGATGCTGCCGGTCGAGGTGCGCATCGGCCCGACGTACCAGGTGGTGTCCGACCTGGGCATGCTCAACAGCTACGCGGGCCTGACGATTCCGCTGATCGCTTCGGCGACGGCGACCTTCCTGTTCCGGCAGTTCTTCCTCACGGTGCCCGACGAATTGATCGAAGCCGCCCGCATGGACGGCGCCGGCCCGATGCGCTTCTTCTGGGATGTGCTGGTTCCGCTGTCGAAGACCTCCATCGCCGCGCTCTTCGTGATCCAGTTCATCTACGGCTGGAACCAGTACCTCTGGCCGCTGCTCGCGACGACCACCGAGGACATGTACCCGATCGTGATCGGCATCAAGCGGATGATCGCCGGCGGCGACGGGCAGAACGAATGGAACATCGTGATGGCGACCGCGCTGCTCGCCATGCTGCCACCCGCGTTGGTGGTCGTTCTCATGCAAAAGTGGTTCGTCAAGGGATTGGTCGACACCGAAAAATGAGTTCACCCCCAGGCTTGCTCGCTTCGCGTAGCCGCCGACCCCCTTCCGGGGGCGATACCGGCGGCCCGGCGAAGCCGGTTCCGCGGTATCCCTGGCTTCGGCTCTGAATAGAAAAACATCATGGCTTCTCTCTCGCTTCGCAACGTCATCAAGCGCTACGGCCACGGGCCCAAGGCGAACCAGGTCATCCACGGGGTCAGCGCCGAGATCGCGGACCACGAATTCATCGTCATCGTCGGGCCCTCCGGGTGCGGCAAGTCCACGCTGCTGCGCATGGTCGCGGGGCTGGAAGAGATCAGCGCGGGCGACATCCTCATCGGCGACCGCGTGGTGAACAACCTCGAGCCGGCGGAGCGGGACATCGCGATGGTGTTCCAGAACTACGCGCTCTATCCGCACATGTCGGTGTTCGACAACATGGCCTATGGCCTGAAGATCGCCAAGGTGCCATCTGCCGAAATCAAGGTTCGCGTGGACAAGGCCGCAAAGATCCTCGAACTCGGCCACCTGCTCGAGCGCAAGCCGCGCCAGCTCTCGGGCGGCCAACGACAGCGCGTCGCGATGGGCCGCGCGATCGTGCGTCAGCCGAAGGTCTTCCTGTTCGACGAGCCACTGTCGAACCTCGACGCCAAGCTGCGCGCGCAGACCCGCCTCGAAATCCAGAAGCTGCACCGCGAGTTGGGCATCACCTCGCTCTTCGTGACGCACGATCAGGTGGAGGCGATGACGCTGGCTCAGCGCATCATCGTGATGAACGGCGGCGTGATGGACCAGTTCGCGACGCCGGAGGAGGTGTATTCGCGCCCGGCAACCACCTTCGTGGCCAGCTTCATCGGCTCGCCGCCGATGAACCTGCTCAAGCATGCGCCCGGCGTGCGGCCGGGCACGATCCTGGGCATCCGCCCCGAGCACCTGATCCTCGATCCGAACGGCTGGTCGGTGCAGATCGAGCATGTCGAACTCCTCGGCGCCGAGCGGCTGATCTACGGCCGCGTCGGCGACGAGCAACTGATCATGCGTGCCGACGAAGGCCAGCCCGCACCGGTACCCGGCGACACGATGCGGATCGCGGCCCGGCCCGACAAGCTGCACTGGTTCGACGCCGGCTCCGGAAAGCGGATGAAATGACACGCACCCCCCAAGCCGCTTCGCGGCGCCCCCCTCTCTCGCCTGCGGCGGGAGGGGGCCGCACCCGGCGGCCCGGCGGAGCCGGTTCCGCGGGTGCCCTGGCCTTTTCTGCGACGGTTTTCATATGCCGCTGACTGATTGGCCTTATCCCCGCTGGGTTGCGCATCGCGGCGCCGGGAAGCTGGCGCCGGAGAACACGCTGGCGGCCTTCCGGCTCGGTGCAGAGCACGGCTTTCGCATGTTCGAGTGCGATGCCAAGCTGAGCGCCGACGGCGTGCCCTTCCTGCTGCACGACGCCACGCTCGATCGCACCAGCAACGGACGAGGCGTTGCCGGCGACCAGCCGTGGTCCGCGCTGTCGCAACTCGATGCCGGCGGCTGGCATTCGCGCCGCTACGCCGGCGAACCGCTCGCCACCCTCGAGGCCCTCATCCGCTTCTGCCTGGCCAACCGCCACGCCCTCAACATCGAGATCAAGCCGACGCCCGGCCTCGAATACAAGACCGGCGAGGTCGTCGCGCGCCACGCGGCGCAGTGGTGGTCCGACCGGACGCTCCCGCCGCCGCTGCTCACCTCCTTCGAGCCCGACTCGCTGCGCGGCGCGATGGCGACGCGGCCCGAGTTGCCGCGCGGCCTGCTGCTCGACACCCTGTGGGACGGCTGGCTCGACACAGCGCTTCAACTCGGATGCAAGGCGATCGTCTGCAACTACGCGCTGTGGGATGCCGCAACCGTCACCAAGGTGCACGCTGCCGGCCTGCGCGCCCTGAGCTACACCGTCAACGACGAACGGGCGGCCGAGCGGCTCACCGCGCTGGGGACGGACGGCATCATCACGGACCGGGTCGACCGGTTCAGCCCGGCCGGCTAGCCCTTTCGGCGGCCGGCGGATGCCTTCTATGATGAAGTCATGAGCTGGTTCCCACGACTCGCGGCCCTGCTGCTGGCCGCCATGTTTTGCTGCGTTTCGTTCGCACAGGCCGACTCCCAGCAGGCCGGGCCCACGATGGCGGCGCTGCGCGCCGAGCTCGAGAAGATGCCGAAGACGGTCGAGAGCTCGGAGGATGTGAGCGCCCTGATCGCGCAGCTCAACAGCATCACCGCCGCGACCGAGAAGTTCATCGCCTCGCGCACCACCGAACTCAACGACCTGAACGCGCGGCTCGGAGAGCTCGGACCCGTGCCCGCTGGCGGCGCCGCGGCAGAGACACCCGACATCACCGGGCGACGCGCCACGCTCACGAAGGAACGCAACGCGGTCGACGCCGATATCCGGCTTGCCCGGCTCGTGGCGGTCGACGCCCGGCAGCGCGCGACCGATCTGCTCGCCAAGCGCCGGGCCACCTTTGAAGCCCAACTCACCGAGCGAGCGCCCACGCCGCTGGGACGGGAGTTCTGGGGCGATCTCGCCGAGGCGTGGTCCGGCGACGTCGACCGGCTCCAGACGCTCGGCTCTGAACTCAAGGCCAGCGTGGACACGGCGACGCAGCCCGAGCACATCACTGCGGTGGTGTTCAGCCTGATCCTCGCCGTGCTGATCGCCCTGCCCGGCAACTGGCTTGCGGAACGCGCACTCACCCAGCTTGCGGCGCGCGTCCTTCCGGCGGGTCGATTGAGACGCTCGCTGCTCGTGATCGCCATCGTCGCGGCCAACGTCCTCCTGGTCTTCCTGGCCGTGCGGGGTGTGTACACGACCTTCGAACTGCACGGGATATGGGGCGATCAGACGCGAAAGCTCGGTGATGCCATGGTGCAGTCGAGCATCTTCATCGCCTTCGTGGTCGGTCTCGGGCGAGCGCTGCTGTCCAACGGCCAGCCTTCTTGGCGGCTGCCACCGATTCCCGACGCGATGGCGGCGCGGCTGGCGCCCTTTCCCTGGCTGATGGCCCTAGTCGCGGCGCTGGTCTGGTTGCCGACGCAAGTGAATGCCGTGGTGGAAGCCAGTTTCGCGGCGGTGGTCGCGGCACATGTCGTCGTGGCACTGGCGCTCACCGGCATGATCGGCGCCATGCTCGTGCGGCTGCGCGCCTCGCAGGCGGCGCCGCAGGAGGCAGCGGCCGCGACCGCTGCGCCCGAGGAAGAGGCGGAGCGCCCGCTCTGGGTGGGCATCGTGCTGGGCCTTGTCGCGCTGATCCTGGTCGTGATCTGGGTGCTGGTGGCCGTCGGTTACGTCGCGATGGCGAGCTTCCTGGCGCTGCAGCTGAACTGGCTGTGCATCGTGCTGGCGGCCTTCTACGTGCTATTCAAGTTCGCGGACGACCTGTTCATGGCGGTGGTGTCATCGCGCAGCAGCTTCGGGCAGCGGCTGCAGGCGAGCTTCGGGCTCGCGCCGCGGACGCTCGATCAGGCGGCGGTCGCGCTGTCGGGCCTGAGTCGCGTCGCGCTCTTCTTCTACATGCTCATTGCGGTTGCGCAGCCCCTGGGTACGGGCCCGGGCGAGGTCCTTCAGCGCAGCGGCAAGTTCGGCACCGGCGTGAAAGTCGGCGAAATCGAGCTGGTACCGGGCGCGATCTTCAGCGCGGTGACGGTGCTCCTCGCGGGCTTCATCGCCTTGCGCGTCCTGAAAAACTGGCTGGACCGGAGCTTCCTGCCGACCACGGCGCTCGAGCCAGGCATGCAGAGCTCGATCACCACCCTGCTCGGCTACGTGGGCGGCATCACGGTGATCGCGTTCGCGCTCTCCGCTCTGGGCATCGGCATCGAGCGCATCGCCTGGGTGGCGAGCGCGTTGTCCGTCGGTATCGGCTTCGGCCTGCAGGCGATCGTGCAGAACTTCATCTCGGGGCTGATCCTGCTGGCGGAACGGCCGGTCAAGGTCGGGGACTGGGTGGTGCTGGGCAATGCCGAGGGCGACATCCGCCGGATCAACGTGCGCGCCACCGAGATCCAGCTGGGCGACCGCTCGACGATGATCGTGCCGAATTCGGAGTTCATCACCAAGACCGTGCGCAACATGACGTTGTCGAACGCCGAGGGCCGCGTACTGATCCGGCTGCCCATGCCGCTGACCACCAATGCTTCGCGGGCCAGGGAGGTGATCCTGGCGGCATTCGGCAACCATCCCGGCGTGCTGTCGACGCCGGCCCCGAGCGTCACGCTGGAAGGGATCGAGGTCGGGTTCCTGATCTTCCAGGCGGTGGCCTATGTGCAGAGCCCGCGAGTCGCCGGTTCGGTCCGCAGCGACGTGCTGTTCTCGATCCTCGACGGCCTGCGCGACGCCGATCTGCCGATGGCAGCCTATCCGGGGATTCCGTCACCCACCGGCGCCCCGGTGGCGCCGCCGACCGTGGCGCCACCGCCGCCGGGCATCCTCCCCGGCACCACCGCGTAGCTCTCTAGCGCCGCCAGCCGCCGGAAACGACCCATTGGCTGGTACCGCACGCGACCACCAGCGCGGCATAGGTCGCCATCCGGCCATCCTGGCCGAAGACGATGAGGCCCGCCGAAAGCACGGCCACTCCGACGCCGAAATTGATCGCGCCCTGCACCCACCAGGCAATCCGCTTGCCGGCCGGCCGCTGGCCGACGCGCCCGAGCAACTCGCACAGAAAACCGACGGCGAAAGCCGGCGCCATGAAGTTGAGGAGGTGGTTGATGAAGTCCAGCGGGTCCATTCGGGTCGCCCTGCGACGGCCATTTTTGAATGCCGGAGCGTCTGCGGGCGGCGGATTTTATAATCCGGGTTATGTCAGTCTGGGCCTTGGGCTTGAACCACACGACCGCGCCGCTCGATCTGCGCGGTCGTTTTGCGTTCGCCATCGACCAGATCGCGCCCACGCTGCAGAGCCTGCGCCACTCGTTCGGCTCCGGCCGGCACCCCGACGTCGAAGCCGCCATCATCTCGACCTGCAACCGCACCGAGATCTATTGCGCGGCCGAACATCTCGCGCTCGATCACACCGTCGACTGGCTGGCCCACAGCGGTGGCGTTTCGCCAGCCTTGCTCCGTTCGCACGCCTACACCTTGCATGACGACCAGGCGGCGCGCCACGCCTTCCGCGTCGCGAGCGGGCTGGATTCGATGGTGCTCGGCGAGGCGCAGATCCTCGGCCAGATGAAGGACGCGGTGCGCGCCGCCGAAACCGCCGGAGCGCTCGGCAGCACGCTGAACCAGCTCTTCCAGCGCTCCTTCGCGGTGGCGAAGGAAGTCCGCACCGCGACCGAGATCGGCGCCCACTCCATCAGCATGGCCGCTGCCGCGGTCCGGCTCGCCGGCCAGCTGTTCGAGGATCTTCAGCGCACGCGGGTGCTGTTCGTCGGCGCGGGCGAGATGATCGACCTCGCCGTGACGCACTTCGCGGCCAGGCAGCCCAAGTCCATCGTGATCGCCAACCGCACGCTGGAGCGCGGCGAAAAGCTGGCGTCGCGCTTCGGGGGCGAAGCGATGCGCCTGGCCGACCTGCCGGCCCGCCTCGCCGAATTCGACATCGTCGTGAGCTGCACCGCGAGCACCCTGCCGCTGATCGGCCTCGGCGCCGTCGAGCGCGCGCTCAAGGTGCGCCGGCACCGGCCGATGTTCATGGTCGACCTGGCCGTCCCGCGCGACATCGAGCCCGAAGTGAAGGCGCTCGAAGACATCTATCTCTACACCGTGGACGACCTCGCGCAGGTCGTGCAGCAAGGCCAGGCCAACCGGCAGGCTGCCGTGGCGCAGGCCGAGGTCATCATCGATGCGGGCGTGCAGAGCTTCATGCACTGGCTCGACCAGCGTGGCACCGTGCCGCTGATCCGCCAGCTCAACGCACAGACCGACGAATGGCGAGCGATCGAACTGGCGCGCGCGCGCAAGCTGCTCGCCAAGGGCGAGAGCGTCGACGTGGTGCTGGAGGCGCTGTCGCGCGCGCTCACGCAGAAGATGCTCCACGGCGCGATGGCCGAATTGCACGCCGGCGATTCCGCCGCCCGCGAACATACGGCGCAGACGATCTCCCGCCTCTTTCTGCGCAACGACCTGCGCAACAAAGAGCGTTAGCGACGCCCGTTGCTTCCGGCGCCGCGCGCCAACCTCGCCGTTGCCGCACCGCCTGCGGTCAACCCCTCCCGCCATCCGCCCCGATCTCCCGTGAAATCCTTCTTGCGTCACCAGCTCGAGCGCTATGCGCAACGTCTCGGCGAACTCGACTTCCTGCTTTCGCGCGAAGACATCATGTCCGACATGGCGCAGTACCGCACCATCTCTCGCGAGCATGCGGAGGTGACGCAGATCGCCGGCCGCTACGGCCGCTACAAGCAGCGCGAAGCCGATCTGGCCGCCGCGCGCGAGATGCTCGAAGACCCCGACATGGCCGAGATGGCGCAGGAGGAAATCACGAGCGCCGAAGCGGAGCTGGTGCAGCTCGAGGACGAGCTCCAGCGCCTGCTGCTGCCCAAGGATCCGGACGACGCGCGCAATGCCTTCCTTGAAATCCGGGCGGGCACCGGCGGCGACGAATCCGCGCTCTTCGCGGGCGACCTGCTGCGCATGTACACCCGCTACGCCGACCGCGCCGGCTGGCGCTGCGAGATCGTGAGCGAAAGCGAGAGCGAGCTCGGCGGCTACAAGGAAGTGGTGGTCCGCATCGTCGGCAATGACGTCTTTGGCCGGCTGCGCTTCGAATCGGGCGGCCACCGCGTGCAGCGCGTGCCCGCAACCGAAACGCAGGGCCGCATCCACACCAGCGCATGCACCGTCGCCGTGCTGGCGGAACCCGACGAAGCGCAGGCGGTGCAGATCAATCCGGCCGACCTGCGCATCGACACCTTCCGCGCGAGCGGCGCCGGCGGGCAGCACATCAACAAGACCGACTCGGCGGTGCGCATCACGCACATTCCGACAGGCATCGTGGCCGAGTGCCAGGACGACCGCAGCCAGCATCGCAACAAGGCGAAGGCGCTGCAGGTGCTCTCCGCGCGCATCCAGGAAAAGGAACGCAGCGAACGCGCCGCCAAGGACGCCGCGCTGCGCAAGGGGCTCGTCGGCAGCGGCGACCGCAGCGACCGCATCCGCACCTACAACTTCCCCCAGGGCCGGCTCACCGACCACCGGATCAATCTCACGCTCTACAAGCTGCTGACCATCATGGAAGGCGATCTCGGGGAAGTGCTCGATGCGCTGAAGGCCGCCCGCGAGGCCGAGCAGCTTGCAGAACTCGAAGCCAGTCTGCCGGCGTGACCTCCACCGACCCGCTCTCTTCCGCGACGCCGGCCGCCATGCTGGCGGCAGCGGCGGCCATGGGCATCGACCGGCTCGATGCGCAGCTTCTGCTGCTGCACGTGCTCGGACGACCATCGACCGATCGCGCCTGGCTGCTGGCGCACGACACCGACCCGCAGGGCGACGCGATCTGGCCCGAGTACGCCAGGCTTTGCGCCCGCCGCAAGACCGGCGAGCCGGTGGCCTATCTGATCGGGGAGAAGGAGTTTCACGGGCTCAGCCTGCGGGTGGACGCCCGCGTGCTGGTGCCGCGCCCCGATACCGAGACGCTGGTCGAATGGGCACTTCAATGCCTCCAAGGGCGCGACGCGCCGTCCGTGATCGATCTCGGTACGGGCAGCGGCGCCATCGCATTGGCCATCCAGCACGCACGGCGCGACGCAAGAGTCACCGCCGTCGATGCCAGTGCCGATGCACTGGCGGTCGCACGCGCGAATGCCGAGCGCCTCGGCCTGCCGGTGCGCTTCGAGCAAGCGGACTGGCTCGACGGCGCCGGGACAGGCTACGACCTGATCGTCTCGAACCCGCCCTACGTCGCCCGCGACGACATTCATCTTGCGGCGCTGCAGCATGAGCCCCAGGCTGCCCTCGTCTCCGGCGACGACGGGCTCGATGACATCCGCCGCATCGTCGATGCCGCCCCGGCGCACTTGGCGGAGGGTGGATGGCTGCTGCTCGAACACGGCTACGACCAAAGCGAAGCAGTCAGGCAACTGCTCCGGGAGCGCGGCTTTTCAGAATCCCAAAGCCGCGACGACCTCGCCGGCATCGCAAGATGTTCCGGCGCGATCTGGCGTGCGGTGAAATAATCCGCCCAGCCCAATTTCAGGAGTGCCCCATGTCCGACGCCCAGCAACGCATCGACGATCTCGTCAAGACCAACGACCTTGTGCTCTTCATGAAGGGCAACGCCAGCTTTCCGATGTGCGGCTTTTCCGGTCGCGCGATCCAGATCCTCAAGGCCGTCGGCGTGGACACCAAGGTACTGAAGACCGTCAACGTGCTGGAAGACGATGCCATCCGCCAGGGCATCAAGGAGTACAGCAACTGGCCGACGATTCCACAGCTCTACGTCAAGGGCGAGTTCGTCGGCGGCTCGGACATCATGATGGAGATGTACGAGTCAGGCGAACTGCAGCAGATGCTCAACGCCAACGTCTGACATGAGCCGCACGGCCGCTCCGAAGGCGAAGCCCGAAGCGCTGCTGCGCGAAGGTACTCCGTGAGCCACGACCCCGCCGATCATGGGCACGCGCATCACGAGGGCGCCTGGAAACATGACGGCGTGCGTGTCGTCCCCGGCAACCAGCTCGACACCCACACCGCCCAGACGCCGGGTATGAACCGTGCGGCGGCGATCAACTTCGCGCGCGTCGGTGCGCAGAAGCTCTGGGCCGGAACCGTCACCATCCACGCGAATGCCAAGACCGGCGCGCACCATCACGGTCATCTCGAATCGGTGATCTACGTCGTTCGGGGCCGTGCCCGCATGCGATGGGGCGAGCACCTCGAATACACGGCGGAAGCCGGTCCCGGCGATTTCATCTACGTGCCGCCCTACGTGCCGCACCAGGAAATCAACGCCAGCGAGACCGAGGCCCTCGAATGCGTGCTGTGCCGCAGCGACGGCGAGGCGGTCGCGATCAACCTCGATATCGAGCCTGTCGAGAAACCCGAATCGGTGCTGTGGGTCGATCCCACGCACCCGCAAGGCGGTATTTGACCGCCTCGCGACGATTGCGCAAATCCGAGAAAACATAGACACCCGCGGATGTTGGGCACGGCTTATGCTGTGTTCGAGTGTCCGAAACGGAGGTGTCCATGGATTCCCGTAGCCTCGTGCCAGCGTCGTCGTTCCAGTTGCCGGTCGCCAGCCTGCGCAGCGTTTTCCAGACGCAGGATGTCGAGCGCAGGCTCGCCAAGCTGCCGGACCACGATCACGAACACCTGCGCACCACCTACGAACGCATGCTGGAGCGCGGCCCCGACCGCTTCCAGGTCAAGCCCAGCGGCGTGCCGGAGATGTCCGGCCTCTACGCCCAACTTCCCAACTTCACCGAGGTGCTCGACGACGTGCGGCGCCATGTCGCGCTCTCGCAGGACAGCCGCGACGGCCTCGAAGTCACCCCCATGCTGCTGCTGGGTCCGCCGGGCATCGGCAAGACCCACTTTGCGCGAAAGCTCGCCGAGTTGCTCGGAACGGGCATGTCGCTGGTGCCGATGAACTCGATGACGGCCGGCTGGCTGCTCTCCGGCGCCTCGTCGCAATGGAAGGGCGCGAAGCCCGGCAAGGTGTTCGAAGCGCTGGTGGATGGGCAGTATGCGAATCCGGTGATGGTCATCGACGAAATCGACAAGGCCGGCGCGGACAGCCAGTACGACCCGCTCGGTGCGCTCTACAACCTGCTGGAGCACGACACCGCGCACGCCTTCGTCGATGAATTCGCCGAAGTGCCGATCGACGCCAGCCAGGTCATCTGGATCACGACCGCGAACGACGAGCGCGGCATCCCCGAGCCGATCCTGAACCGCATGAACGTGTTCGAGATCGAGGCACCCTCGCCCGAGGCCTCGCGGCAGATCGCGTGCCAGCTCTACGCATCGATCCGCACCGACCATGACTGGGGCCGCCTGCTGTCGCCCGAGCCTACGAGCGACGTGCTGGACCAGCTCGCGACGCTCGCCCCGCGCGAGATGCGCCGCGCGCTGATGACCGGCTTCGGCAATGCCCGGCTCGCCGGCCGCGAAGAGGTTCGCGTGGAGGATCTTCCGCGTGGCGGCGTGCAGCGCGGCCGCATGGGATTCGTGCAGTAGCTTCGCGATGCGTCGGATTCGCGGCTGAGCACTCCCCGCTCGTGGCACCATGTCGGTCTTCGATGACCGACCTATGACCCTGACCCAAAGCCTGCTGGTCATCGTCGCGCTGATCGCGACGAGCGCCTTCTTCTCTCTTGCCGAGATCTCCCTGGCGGCTTCGCGCCGCCTGCGCCTGCGCCAAATGGCGGACGAGGGCGATCTCCGAGCCGAACGGGTTATGCGCATTCAGGAACAACCCGGCCACTACTTCACGGTGGTCCAGATCGGCCTCAACGCGGTCGCGATCCTCGGCGGCGTCGTCGGCGAAGGCTCGCTGAGCCCGTATTTCCAGGACCTGTTCGATCTGTGGCTCAGCCCCAAGGCATCGCAGACCGCAGCCTTCCTGGCCTCATTCATCACCATCATCGCGATCTTCCTCGTCTTCGCCGACCTCTTTCCGAAGCGACTGGGCATGAGCAATCCCGAGCACCTCGCAGTTCGCATGGTCGGCCCGATGCAGGTGCTGATCACCGCCTTCAAGCCGCTGGTCTGGCTCTTCACCGTCAGCACGGACCTGCTTTTCAAGCTGCTCAGGATGCCAGCCGAGCGGGACGAAAAGATCACCTCGGCCGACATCCTGGCGATGACCGAGGCTGGCGCGCGTGCGGGCGTACTCGCCGAGCGGGAGCAGCAGGTGATCGCCAACGTGTTCGAGCTCGACACCCGCCTCGTCAGCAGCGTGATGACCTCGCGCGACCGCATCGCCTGGTTCCTCCGGGACGACCCCGAGTCCGTGCTGCGCGCCCGCATCGTGGCCGAGCCCTTTTCCGCCTATCCGGTGTGCGAAGGCGACATCGACCACGTGCTCGGCTACGTGGATGCCAAGGACATGTTCCAGCGCGTGCTGAGCGGACAGCCGCTGTCCTTCGATCATGGGCTGCCGCTGCACAAGGCGCTGGTCATCCCCGACCGGCTTTCGCTGACCGAGGTGCTCGAACAGTTCCAGCAGGCTCACGAGGACTTCGCAATCGTCGTCAACGAGTACAGCCTCGTGGTCGGCGTCATCACGCTCAACGACGTCATGAGTACCGTGATGGGCGACCTCGTCGGCGTGCAGGACGAAGAACAGCAGATCGTGAAACGCGACGAGAACTCGTGGCTGATCGACGGCGTCACGCCCATCCAGGACGTGGAACGCGCACTCGAGCTCGAAGAGCTGCCGCATCGCGACGAATACGAAACCCTGGCCGGCTTCCTGATGGTGATGCTGCGCCGCGTGCCCAAGCGGACCGACAGCGTGACCTGGGCGGGCTACACCTTCGAGGTGATGGACGTGGACAGCTTCCGCATCGACCAGGTGATGGTGACACGCGGCAAGCCCACGGCGACGGCCGACTTGGTTTCCGAGGCCGGCCTCAGTCGGGTCGCGAATCCTTGAAGGCCCACAGGCGCTGGTTCGCGAAGACGGCGCTCGGATAAGGCGACTTGCCCCGGCTGCCGTTGTAGCGCCCGAGTGTCATGAACAGATCCCCGCTCTCGCGGTCGAGGTAGTGGCGCAGGATGACGCAGCCGAAGCGCAGATTGGTCTGCATGTGGAAGAGCGTGGACGGATTGCCATCGCCTATCGAGCGCGTCCAGAAGGGCATCACCTGCATGTAGCCGCGGGCACCGGCACTGGAGACTGCGAACTTGCGGAAATTGCTCTCGACCTGGACCAGGCCGAGCACGAGGCTCACATCGAGGCCGGCGCGGCGCGACTCGTACCAGACGGTCTGCAGGAATTCCTTGCGGGTGGGCCAGTCGGGCAGCTTCTTCTTGAGCCGCTCACTCATCTCGCCGAGCCAGCGCAGATAGGCCAGGCGCGACTCGGTGTCCTTGAACTCGGGAACCGGTGGCGCGGTGTTCCGGATCGCGGCGCCCAACGCGGTCCGCACCGAATCGATCAGGGGCTCCTCGATCTGCGCACCGGCCAGTGCCGGCATCGGGAATGCCAGGGTCAACACCCCGGCCGCAGCGCCGCCCAGGCACAGGCGTCGCGAAAGTCCGGGCGCATCCATCGGCGCCACGGGGCTCATTGGGCAACCTTCGTGCTTCGCACTGCGGTGCGAGCGCCTTCGGGCGGCCGGGCGGCGCTCATGCGGCGGCCAGTTTGCCGGTGATGAATTCCGCGATACCGGCAGCCGACACCTTGGTCGCGGCGGTGTCGCGGCGATGCTGGTATTCGAACTGGCCTTCTTTCAGCCCGCGATCGGAAATCACCACGCGATGCGGTACGCCGATCAGTTCCCAGTCGGCGAACATGGCGCCCGGCCGCTCGCCGCGGTCGTCGAGCAGCACGTCGACGCCAGCCGCCATGAGCTGCCCATAGAGCGCTTCGGCAGCGGTCTTGACCTCGGCGCTGCGGTCCATGCCGATCGGACAGACCACCACGGTGAACGGCGCGATCGCGTCGGGCCAGATGATCCCGCGCTCGTCGTTGTTCTGTTCGATCGCGGCAGCCGGCAGCCGCGTGATGCCGATGCCGTAGCAGCCCATCTCGAGGAACTGGGGCTTGCCCGCTTCGTCGAGAAAGGTCGCGTTCATCGGCTTGCTGTACTTGGTGCCGAGCACGAACACATGGCCGACTTCAATGCCGCGCTCGATGGCCAGCACGCCCTTTCCATCAGGAGACGGATCACCGGCGACCACATTGCGAAGATCAGCCACGGCATCCGGCTCCGGCAGGTCGCGGCCCCAGTTGACGCCGGTGATGTGGAAGTCGACCTCGTTGGCGCCACAGATCCAGTCCGCCATGACGGCCACTTCGCGGTCGACGACGACCCTGACCGGCTGCTTGAGGTTCAGCGGCCCCAGGTAGCCCGGCTTGCATCCGAAGTGATCCTCGATCTCGGAGGCGGTCGCGAAACGGAAGCCCTTGTCCAGCCCCGGCACCTTGCCGACCTTGATCTCGTTCATGTCATGGTCGCCACGAACCAGCAGCAGCCAGACTTCGGCGCCCTTGATCTCGCCGGCTTCGTTCAGGATGTCGGTCGCGAGAACGAGCGACTTCACGGTGGTCGACAGCGGCACCCCGAGGAGTTCGGCAACATCCTCGCAGGTGGCCTTGCCCGGCGTCGGCGTCTTGGTCATCGGCTTGGCTGGCGCAGGACGGGGACCGGCCGGCGCGAGCGCCTCGGCCTTTTCCATGTTGGCGGCGTAGTCGCTGTCCGGGCAGTAGACGATCGCATCCTCGCCGGTCGCAGCGATGACCTGGAATTCCTGGCTCACGTCGCCGCCGATCGCGCCGCTGTCGGCAGCCACTGCCCGGTAGCGCAGGCCGAAGCGGTCGAAGATCTTCCGGTAGGCATCGGCCATCACCTTGTAACTGGCCTTGGCACTGTCCAGATCCCGGTCGAAGCTGTAGGCGTCCTTCATGATGAATTCGCGGCCGCGCATCAGGCCGAAGCGCGGGCGGCGTTCATCGCGGAACTTGGTCTGGATCTGGTAGAAGTTCTTCGGCAGCTGCTTGTAGCTGCGGATTTCCTGCCGGGCGATGTCGGTGACGACCTCTTCGCTGGTCGGCTGGATCACGAACGAACGATCGTGCCGGTCCTTGATGCGCAGGAGTTCCGGACCGTAGGCCTGGAAGCGGCCGCTCTCTTCCCAGAATTCGGAGGGCTGAACCACCGGCATGGTCAACTCGACCGCGCCCGCACGGTTCATTTCCTCGCGCACGATCGCCTCGACCTTGCGGATCACGCGCAGGCCCATCGGCATGTAGGTGTAAATACCGGTGCCCAGCTTCTTGATCATGCCGGCCCGCATCATGAGGCGGTGGCTGACGACTTCGGCATCTGCCGGCGCTTCCTTGAGGGTGGAGATAAAGAACTGGGAAGCTTTCATCGGGCGCGCAAAGTCTAGAGGTTGGGGGCAACAGAAAGGGCTCAGGGCCCCGGGGACTGGCCGCTTGCCCTGCGCAACTCGGCAGGCATAATCGACTCAGTTCAAAAAATTGGGGTTTGATTATGCTCGACCGGGACGGCTTCAGGCCCAACGTCGGCATCATCCTGCTCAACCAGAGAAACCAGGTTTTCTGGGGCAAGCGAATTCGTACGCATTCCTGGCAGTTTCCGCAAGGCGGCATCGACCGCGGCGAGAGTCCCGAGCAGGCCATGTTCCGGGAACTGCATGAGGAAGTAGGCCTCCACCCGGAGCACGTGCGGATCGTGGCCCGTACCCGTGACTGGTTGCGCTACGAGGTGCCGGATCGGTTCATCCGCCGTGACGCACGCGGCCACTACAAAGGCCAAAAGCAGATCTGGTATCTACTGCAATTGATCGGGCACGACTGGGACTTGAACCTGCGTGCCACCGATCATCCGGAATTCGACGCATGGCGCTGGCACGACTACTGGGTGCCGCTCGATGTGGTCGTCGAATTCAAGCGCGGCGTCTATGAAATGGCGCTGACCGAACTTGCCCGCTACCTGCCCCGGCAGGATTTCCGCAACCGCTTCCTGCGCAGCAACGTGCGCGCCCGCGAATTCGAGCGGCACCCGCCGGGACCGGGCCATGAACCGACTTTCGAACTCCCGCCTGGCGCGAGCTTCGATCCCAATCCGAATGCCAATCTTGCGAATGAGCCTCCCTCGACCAGCGACCCGTTGCATGCCCCGCGCTAGCCGGGGCGCCGTACTTGCCTGTCTTCTCGCCGCTTCGGCACTCGCGAATGCCCAGCTGTTCGGCGATTCCGACTGGAAGGAGTCGGAAGCGCCTCCTGCGCCCGCGTTCAGCCAGGACAAGTTGGTCGACCTCGAGATGCCGCGCTATTCGAGCCTGAAGTTCGGCGTCGACCCGAACACCATCAAGGTGACCGGCGATGGCGTCGTGCGCTACGTGGTCGTCGCCACGAACAAGGAAGGGGGCGGATTCAACGCCTTCTACGAAGGTGTGCACTGCGCCACCGACGAATACAAGACCTACGCACGCTTCACGAGCAACGGGACGTGGGAAGCCGTTCAGAATCCCGAATGGAAGCGGATCAACGACCGGACCTCGCGCTATACACAAGCCCTGGCCTACCAGGGACTGTGCCGCGGCCATGCACCGCGTACGTCGGTCTCGGAAATGGTTCGGTTCCTGAAGGCGCCGATCCGCGAAGTCGAGTAGGCGATCAGCGGCCCATCAGGACCATGTTGTCCCGATGGACCATTTCGGCCTCGGCAACGTAGCCGAGAAGACGCTCGAACTCCGAAGACGGCTTGCGGCACAGCAGGCGCGCCTCGGCGCTCGAATAGTTGGCCAGTCCCCGCGCCACTTCGAGGCCTTGCTCGTCGCGGATCGCGATCACATCGCCGCGAGAGAATTCCCCGTCCACGCCGGTCATGCCGATCGGCAGCAGGCTCTTGCCTTCCCCGCGGACCTTGGCGGCTGCACCGGCATCCACCGAGACGGCGCCGCGCAGCTGCAGGTGATCGGCCATCCAACGCTTGCGCGCCTGGTGCTTGGCCGTCTGTGCGAGCAGGAGCGTACCGATGGATTCCCCCTGCGTCAGCCGCAGAAGCGCGTCGGGCTCGCGCCCCCAGGCGATCACCGTCGAGGCGCCGGAACCCGCCGCGCGCTTGGCCGCAAGGATCTTGGTGAGCATGCCGCCTCGCCCGATGCTGCTGCCTGCGCCGCCGGCCATGACCTCCAGCGCAGGATCGCCGGCGTTGGCTTCATGCACGAACTGTGCATCCGGGTCTTTGCGAGGGTCGGCGGTGAACAGGCCCTTCTGATCCGTCAGGATGACCAATGCATCGGCCTCGACGAGGTTGGCAACCAGCGCGCCAAGCGTGTCGTTGTCGCCAAACTTGATCTCGTCGTTGACGACAGTGTCGTTTTCATTGATGACCGGCACCACGCCCAGCGCCAGCAGCGTGACAAGGGTGCTGCGCGCGTTCAGATAGCGCTCGCGGTCGGCCAGGTCCGCGTGGGTGAGCAGGACCTGAGCACTCCCGAGGCCGTTCTCGCGCAGCTTGGTTTCATAGATCTGCGCCAGGCCCATCTGCCCGACGGCGGCGGCGGCCTGAAGTTCGTGGACTTCATGCGGGCGAGCACGCCAGCCGAGCCGCTTCATCCCTTCGGCGATCGCGCCGCTCGACACCATGACCACTTCGCGACCGTCGCGCACCAATGTCGCCAGCTGGCGGCACCATTCGCCGATGGCGTTTTCGTCCAGGCCGCGGCCCTCATTGGTGACAAGGCTCGAGCCCACCTTCACGACGATGCGACGGGCGTCACGAAGTGCAGCCGAACCAGAACTCGAAGTCACGGAAGCGATGGCCATCTTGATGCTGTTGAACCGGCCGCCGCGCAGGCGGCCAGGGGAATTACAAACTCACGAAAACCGCGGGTCGACTTCTGTAGGCGGCTGCTCGGCCGCCTGCTGAGCCTTGACCTGCTGGTAGACCGCCTGGACGAGTGGCTCACAACCCTCTCGCGTCAGCGCGGAGATCTCGAAAACCGGCCCCTTGAACCGAAGGCGCTTGACGAAATCCTTCACGCGCGCAGCACGCTCGTCGACCGGAATCATGTCCAGCTTGTTCAGGACCAGCCAGCGCGGCTTTTCGTACAGCGTCGGATCGTACTTCTTGAGTTCGCCGACGATCGCCTTCGCCTGCGCGACCGGATCGACGCCCTCGTCGAACGGCGCCAGATCGACGACGTGCAGCAACAGGCGCGTGCGCTGCAGATGGCGCAGGAATTGATGGCCGAGCCCGGCACCTTCGGAGGCGCCCTCGATCAGGCCGGGCAGGTCGGCCACGACGAAACTCTGCTCGGGCCCGACTCGCACGACGCCGAGATTGGGGTGAAGGGTCGTGAAGGGATAGTCGGCCACACGCGGCCGCGCATTCGAAACGGCGCTGATGAACGTCGACTTGCCGGCATTCGGCATGCCCAGCAGGCCGACGTCGGCCAGGACCTTCAGTTCCAGCTTGAGATTCTTCTTCTCGCCGGGCCAGCCGGGCGTCTTCTGACGCGGAGCGCGGTTGATCGCACTCTTGAAGCGCATGTTCCCGAATCCACCGTCGCCGCCCTTGGCGATGGTGATCACCTCGCCCGGGTTCAGGAGCTCGTACAGCACCTCACCGGTCTCGGCATCGGAAATGATGGTTCCGACCGGCATCTTGAGGGTGATGTCGTCGCCCGCGGCGCCGAACATGTCCGACCCCATGCCATGCTGGCCGCGCTTGGCTTCGTGGCGGCGCGAATAGCGGAAATCGACCAGCGTGTTGAGATTCGGATCCGCTACCGCGAATACGTGGCCACCTCGACCGCCGTCGCCACCGTTCGGGCCGCCGAACTCCTTGTATTTCTCATGGCGGAACGACACACAGCCATTGCCACCATCACCAGCGGCAATGTCGATGAAGGCTTCGTCCACGAACTTCATGAGATGTCCAGTTTACAAATGAAGAAGCCCCGGCAAAGCGGGGCTTCGAAAGATCGAAGTGATCGGCTCAGGCCGGAGTCACGTTGACCGTCTGCTTGTTGAGTGCACCCTTGGTGCCGAACGACACGTGGCCGTCGACCAGGGCAAACAACGTGTGATCCTTGCCGACGCCGACGTTCACACCGGGGTGGAACTGGGTGCCGCGCTGGCGCACGATGATCGAGCCTGCGCTGATCAGTTCGCCGCCGAAGGCCTTCACGCCGAGCATCTTGGGCTTCGAATCGCGCCCGTTTCGCGTAGAGCCGCCGCCTTTTTTCTGTGCCATGGAATCAGCTCCTTAGCCGGCGATCGCGCCAATTTGCAGCTCGGTGAACTGCTGGCGATGGCCTTGACGTTTCTGATAGTGCTTACGACGGCGCATCTTGAAGATGCGAACCTTGTCGTGTTTGCCGTGCGACAACACCGTTGCCGTAACCGTTGCACCGGACACCAGGGGCGTACCGACCTTGATTGCGCTGCCGTCGCCGACTGCAAGCACTTGGTCGATCACGATTTCCTGGCCTACGTCCGCAGCAATCTGTTCTACTTTGATTTTCTCGCCGGAAGCAACGCGATACTGCTTGCCGCCGGTTTTTATGACCGCGTACATGTGGACCTCTTGGGAAAAGATGGCTCTACGGCGAATTCCGCAGAGCCCGAGATTCTAGCACGCCAGCGAGAACCAAGCATCAGCCGTGGCCACCCAGATCCCTCACGGCATCATCCCTCCCTATAATCCTTCGCTTCCGGCCCAGCGCCATCGTCGCACTTCCACGCAGCGCGCAAGCGCCCTCGCCTTGTCAGTTTCTGCCCCAGACACCTCCCCCGCCGCCGGCGTCCTGCGCCTGATCGCCGAAGACATGGCCGGGGTCGACCGCGTGATCGCGCGGCGCCTCGATACCGGCGTTCCGCTCGTGAGCGAGGTCTCGAAGTACATCATCTCCGCCGGCGGCAAGCGACTGCGCCCAGCCCTGCTTTTGCTGATGGCGGGCGCTCTGGGTTATCAGGAGGACCAGCGCTTCAACCTTGCGGCGGTTGTCGAGTTCATTCATACCGCAACCCTGCTGCACGACGACGTGGTCGACGAATCCACGCTTCGTCGCGGACGACCGACCGCCAACGAGTCCTTCGGAAATCCCGCGAGCGTGCTGGTCGGCGACTTTCTGTACTCGCGCGCATTCCAGATGATGCTGGATGCACATGACATGCGGGTCATGGAAATTCTTGCGGAAGCGACCAATGTCATCGCCGAAGGCGAAGTCCTCCAACTGATGAACATGCACGATGCCTCACTCGACGAGGAGGCCTATCTGCGGGTCATTCGCTCCAAAACTGCGAAGCTGTTCGAAGCAAGCACCCGACTAGCCGCCGTGCTCGCCAAGGCCCCCGTGAATGTCGAGGAGGCGTGCGCAACCTACGGCCAAGCGCTGGGTACCGCATTCCAGGTCATCGACGACGTGCTCGACTACGCCGGCGACGCCAGCGAAACCGGCAAGAACGTGGGCGATGATCTGCGCGAGGGAAAGACGACACTGCCGCTCATCCTCGCCATGCAACGCGGAACGCCGGAGCAGCGCGACCTCATTCGCGCCGCCATCGAAGCAGGCGACACCACGCAACTGCCACAGATCGTCGCGATCGTCAGGGAAACCGGCGCGCTGGAGGCCACGAGAACTGCCGCGGCGGCAGAGGCGCAACGTGCGATCGATGCACTTTCCGGCTTCCCGGAGAATTCTTACTCTTCAGGTTTGCTACAATTAGCGGCTCAGTTGCTTGAGCGACGCGCCTAAGTCACCACGAAGGACGACTCTCTTTTCTTGCAACCATCGGGGTGTAGCTTAGCCTGGTAGAGCGCTACGTTCGGGACGTAGAGGCCGGAGGTTCGAATCCTCTCACCCCGACCAGATCTTCTGGTCATTGCATTCAAGTTCACCGGAGCGCGGTGAGCAGCCTTCGACAAACAACACGATGCTCTGGCATCACAGCTGTTGGGCGTCGACAACATCTTCGCTGTTGTAACGAAATCAGCTCAGGCCTGCAGCCCGCAGGACTGCTGCTAAGATGGCTCTCCCCTCTGTCGGAGTGGCAAAGCGGGCCCGATCGTCGCCATGACCCATTCGGGATTTGCAAGCCGGAGGTATTAGTCCCCGCTCAACCCGACCCGCCTTTTTGTGCCGCAAACGCCAAATGCTTCGCTAGCGAAGACGGCCCGGCGGTTTACAGTGCGAAGGCGATCAGCGATGATCGTGAAGCAAATTCTCACGTTTTTTACATTCGTTGAATGGCCGCTGCCGAACCCCTGATCAAAGAAAGCTCGCCAGTCGCTCTGCCGGGACTTGCGCGTGCCTTGGTCTCGGCTGGAAAGCTCCCCGCAAAAGTCGCGGAGGACATCTATCAAAAGTCGATTAGTGGACGGACCAGCTTCATTGCGGAGTTGACCGGCACCGGCGCCGTCTCGGCGGCCGACTTGGCGCACACTCTGTCGAGCGCCTTTGGCGCTCCGCTTCTCGATCTCGACGCGATCGATCCGCAGCGCCTGCCCAAGGATCTCCTGGACGCCAAGCTGTGCCAGGCCTATCGCGTGGTCGTCCTCAGCAAGCGCAACAACCGGCTCATCGTCGCGACCGCGGACCCGTCGGACCAGCAGGCAGCGGAAAAGATCAAGTTCGCCTCGCAAATGGGTGTGGACTGGGTCATTGCCGAATACGACAAGCTGTCACGCATGATCGAGGCGGCTGCCGTCACCGCCTCCGAGACCATCGACAACATCATCGGCGCCGAATTCGAGTTCGATGATGTTTCGGCGGACACCGCCAGCGACACAGCCGAACAGGCGGTCGCTGAAGTCGAAGATGCGCCGGTCGTTCGTTTTCTGCACAAGATGCTGCTCGACGCATTCAGCATGCGCGCGTCGGACATTCACTTCGAGCCATACGAACACAACTACCGCGTGCGCTTTCGCATCGACGGAGAACTGCGCGAGATTGCAAGTCCGCCGACGGTCATCAAGGACAAGCTCGCTTCGCGCATCAAGGTGATCTCGCGGCTCGACATCTCCGAAAAGCGCGTCCCGCAGGACGGGCGGATGAAGCTCAAGATCGGTCCGGAGCGCGTGATCGATTTCCGCGTGAGCACGCTTCCCACGCTTTTCGGCGAGAAGATCGTGATCCGTATTCTCGACCCGAGCAGCGCGCGGCTCGGCATCGACGCTCTCGGCTATGACGCGGATGAGAAGGAACGCCTGCTCAACGCCATCAACCGCCCCTACGGGATGGTTCTGGTGACCGGACCGACCGGCTCGGGCAAGACGGTGTCGCTCTACACCTGCCTGAACCTGCTCAACAAGGCCGGCGTGAACATCGCGACGGCGGAAGATCCGTCCGAAATCAACTTGCCCGGCGTCAACCAGGTCAACGTCAACGAAAAGGCCGGGCTCACTTTTGCGGCCGCGCTTCGCGCATTCCTGCGGCAGGATCCGGACATCATCATGGTCGGCGAAATCCGCGACCTGGAAACCGCCGACATCGCGATCAAGGCCGCACAGACAGGTCACTTGGTGCTGTCGACGCTTCACACCAATGACGCGCCGACGACGCTGACGCGGATGCGAAACATGGGCATCGCGCCCTTCAACATCGCATCGAGCGTGATCCTGATCACTGCTCAGCGTCTTGCCCGCCGCCTGTGCACCGTGTGCAAGGCGCCTTCGGATATTCCCAAGCAGGCCCTGCTCGACGCAGGCTTCAAGGAGCACGAGCTCGATGGCACGTGGAAGCCCTATCACCCTGTCGGCTGCTCAGCCTGCAACGGTGGCTACAAGGGGCGGGTCGGCATCTACCAGGTGATGCCGATCAGCGAAGAGATCCAGACGATCATTCTTCGGGACGGGTCGGCGCTCGACATTTCGAGGCAGGCCGAAGCCGAAGGCGTACGCTCGCTGCGTCAGTCAGGATTGAAGAAGGTGATGCAGGGACTGACGTCACTTGAGGAAGTGCTCGCAGTCACCAACGAATAGCGTTCAATCGCGGAGAACCCATGGCAACGGCAGCAGCATCAAACCGAACGCACAAGGAATACATCTTCGAGTGGGAAGGAAAGGACCGCAACGGCAAGATCGTGCGCGGCGAGCTTCGCGCGGCCGGCGAGAACCAGGTTCAGGCTGCGCTGCGGCGCCAGGGCATCCTCACGACGAAGATCAAGAAGCGGCGGATGCGTGCGGGCAAAGCGATCAAGCCGAAGGACATTGCCATCTTCACGCGGCAACTGGCGACCATGATGAAGGCCGGCGTGCCGTTGCTCCAGGCCTTCGACATCGTGGGCCGCGGCAATGCCAACCCCAGTGTCGCGAAGCTGCTCAACGACATTCGCAGCGACGTCGAAACCGGCACGTCGCTGTCGGCCGCGTTCCGCAAATTCCCGAAGTACTTCGACAACCTCTACTGCAACCTCGTGGAAGCAGGCGAGGCCGCCGGTATTCTGGAAGACCTGCTGGATCGCCTTGCCACCTATATGGAGAAGACCGAGGCCATCAAGTCGAAGATCAAGTCGGCGCTGATGTATCCCACCTCCGTGATCGTGGTGGCCTTCGTGGTGGTTGCGATCATCATGATCTTCGTGATTCCCGCCTTCAAGCAGGTGTTCACCTCCTTCGGCGCGGATCTGCCTGCGCCCACGCTGATCGTGATGGGCATCAGCGAGTTCTTCGTTTCCTACTGGTGGCTGATCTTCGGCGTGATTGGTGGCGGGGTCTATTTCTTCCTCCAGGCCTGGAAGCGCAACGAACGCGTGCAGCAGGTCATGGACCGCCTCCTGCTTCGCCTGCCGATCTTCGGCGAGCTCATCGACAAGTCCTGCGTTGCGCGCTGGACCCGTACGCTCGCGACCATGTTCGCGGCCGGCGTGCCGCTTGTCGAAGCGCTGGACTCGGTGGGTGGTGCATCCGGCAACTCGGTGTATGCGGAGGCAACGACCAAGATTCAGCAGGAGGTATCGACCGGTACGAGCCTGACCACCGCGATGACCAATGCCAATCTGTTTCCGTCAATGGTTCTGCAGATGACCGCCATCGGCGAGGAATCCGGTTCCATCGACCACATGCTGGGCAAGGCCGCCGACTTCTACGAACAGGAAGTCGACGACATGGTCGCGGGCCTCTCGAGCCTGATGGAGCCGATCATCATCGTGTTCCTCGGCGTCATCATCGGTGGCATCGTGGTGTCGATGTACCTGCCCATCTTCAAGCTCGGCCAGGTCGTCTGATGCTCGTCTCCCAGGGCGTGGACGCGGCGCTGGCGGGCGTCCTCGGGCTGCTGATCGGCAGCTTTCTCAACGTCGTGATCTATCGCCTGCCCAAGATGCTCGAGCAGCAATGGGCCGCGGAGTGCGCCAGCTTGAACGGCGGCGAAGCGCCGGCAGCGGAACGGTTCAATCTCATGGTGCCGCAATCGCGGTGCCAGCAATGCGGCCATGCCATCCGTTGGTACGAGAACATCCCGGTCCTCAGCTATCTCGTCCTGCGCGGCAAATGCTCTTCATGCAGGGCGCCGATCAGCTTGCGCTACCCAGTGGTCGAACTGGTCACGGCCGCACTGTTCGCGTGGAGCGTGTGGCACATGCCCGGCCAGTTCGGAAGCCTCGCCTGGTGCGGGTTCGCAGCGGCGCTTCTGGCGTTGGCGCTGATCGACTGGGACACGACGCTTCTCCCCGACGACATCACACTCCCCTTGTTGTGGGCCGGACTTCTGGCTTCCATGGCTGGCTTCACAGGTGTCAGCCTGACGAACGCCGTCTGGGGCGCCATCGCGGGCTATGCCTCGCTGTGGGCGGTCTACTGGCTGTTCAAGCTGACCACCGGGAAGGAAGGCATGGGCTATGGCGACTTCAAGCTCTTCGCAGCGTTTGGCGCATGGTTCGGCTGGCAGGCCCTGGTGCCGATCATCCTGATGGCGTCGGTGATCGGCGTCATCATCGGACTCGCGCTCAAGTTCAACAGTGGACTGCGTGAAGGTGGCTATGTCCCCTTCGGCCCGTTCCTGGCGGGCGCTGGCTTCACTGCGATGCTTTTCGGCCCCGACGCGATCCTTCGCGTGATCGGCCTTTGAGGGAGCGCGCGCGATGCGCATCGGTTTGACCGGCGGCATCGGAAGCGGCAAGAGCACAGTGGCTGCCATGCTGGTCGCGCGCGGCGCGAAGCTGGTGGATACCGATGCGATTGCACGATCCATCGCCGAGCCGGGTGGCGCCGCCGTGCCCGCACTCGTCTCGGAATTCGGGCCCTCGATCCTGACGCCCGAAGGTGGCATGGACCGGGCACGGATGCGGGAACTCGTGTTTTCCGACGTCCGAGCGAAAAAGCGGCTCGAAGGGATCCTCCATCCCCTGATCGGCGCCGAGTGCGAGCATCAGGCCGCCTCCGCCGAGCCCGGCCAGCCCGTCGTCTTCGATGTGCCGTTGCTGGTGGAATCGAAGCGCTGGCGCGCGATCGTCGATCGCGTCCTCGTGATCGATGCGAGCGAGCAGATACAACTCGAGCGCGTGGTCGCCCGCTCCGGTTGGGCGCCCGATGCGGTCCGTGCCGTCATCTCGCAGCAGGCGCATCGCTCGCTTCGCAGGGCCGCAGCGGACGCAGTGATCTACAACGAAGGGCTCGGTCTCGCGGAACTCTCCGCCCACGTCGAGGGTCTCTGGGAGCGGTGGACGGTCGCCAGCGCGCGATAATCCCCGGTTGGCCGGCCTTCAGCGCCGGAGAACAAGAAAGCGGCGTGCCAGCGAGCCCCGCGGCAACGCTTCCCCAAGATGCTCTTCAACTCTTACGCGTTCATCTTTTGCTTTTTCCCGATCGTCCTCTTCGGGTTCTTCCTCATCGGAAAGCGAAATGTGCGCGCAGCAGCCGGCTTCCTCGCGCTGGCTTCGCTGTTCTTCTACGGCTGGTGGAGCGTCGAAGCCCTGCCGCTGCTGCTGGGATCGATCTGCTTCAACTACTGGGCCGGCCTGCGCCTGACACGCGGCCCCGGACGCACCGATGCGGGCCGAAAGCGCATGCTCGTGTTCGCGCTGACGGTGAACCTGGCGGTGCTCGCGACTTTCAAGTACGCGAACTTCTTCCTCGCCAATGTGAACGAGGGGATCGCCGCAGCGGGATTCACCCCCGTGGCGATGCTGCACATCGCGCTTCCGATCGGCATTTCCTTCTACACGTTCACGCAAATCGCGTTCCTGGTGGACTGCTGGCAGGACAAGGTCCACGAACGCAGCTTCATTCACTACGTGCTGTTCGTCACGTACTTCCCCCACCTGATCGCAGGCCCGGTGCTGCATCACGCGCAGATGATGCCGCAGTTCGCCAATCCGGCGACGTACCGCGCGGACACCAACAAGATCGCGCTCGGCCTGGCGATCTTCGTCTTTGGCCTCGCCAAGAAGCTCCTCATCGGCGACAAGGTGGGCGAGTACGCCGACCTCATGTTCAACGGCGTGCACAACGGCACGGCGCCCATGCTCTACACGGCATGGCTCGGCGTGCTCGCCTACACCCTGCAGATCTATTTCGATTTCTCGGGCTATTCGGACATGGCCGTCGGCCTGTCGTTGTGCCTGGGCGTGAAACTGCCGCTCAACTTCAACTCGCCCTACAAGTCGACCAACATCATCGAGTTCTGGCGCCGCTGGCACATCTCCCTGTCGACCTTTCTCCGGGACTATCTCTACATCCCCCTGGGAGGCAACCGCAAGGGGCCGGCGCGCCGCTACCTGAACCTGTTCATCACGATGCTCCTGGGCGGCCTGTGGCACGGCGCCGCATGGACCTTCGTGATCTGGGGTGGCCTGCACGGCATGTACCTCGTGATCAACCATCTCTGGAACAGCAAGATTCGCCGCGATTCGAAGCCCGGCCGCCTGGCCAAGGTCCTCGGCTGGTTCCTCACTTTCCTGTGCGTGATGATTGCCTGGGTGGTCTTCCGCGCGGACAGCATGCACGCGGCAATGGAGATCTACAAGGGCATGCTGGGCTTCCATGGCACGGCGCTGGAGGCGTTCACGGAATTCGGACCGGTACCCAGCCGCAAACCCGAGTTCTTCCAGACGATGATCGTCGGGCTGTTCATCTGTCTCGCGTTGCCGCCCACGATCACGCTGCAACGCTGGGTCCCGCAGGCGCAGTCGCTGGCCGCCCGGCCGCGCGCGTCGCTCGCCTTCACCGCGTTCATGGCGCTGATTACCGTCCTCCTGCTCGGACTCTGCGTCTCGAGGCTGGGCTCCTACAGCCCGTTCCTCTATTTCCAGTTCTGATATGTCGCCCGCAAAACTCTGGCTGCAAGTATTCACGGCTGGCTTCGCCGTGATCGTTGCCATGCTGATCATCACGTTGAACACGCCCATTCCCTACGGCGATCTGTCGCGGATCGGAATGGTCTCCGATCACGAGTTCGGATGGCAAAAGGACCAGCCGCAAGTCGACAGGGCCTACCTGCGCGCATCGCCGATCAACGAAGCCGACGTCCTCGTGATTGGCGACAGCTTCTCCGCCACGGCGCGTTGGCAATCCGTGCTGAAGCAGCATGGATATCGCTTCGCGACGGTCTTCTGGAGCGAATTTCACGAGTCGCTCTGCGACGATTTCGACGATTGGCTCGACCGCGCAGGATTCAAGGGCAAGCTGGTCATCATCGAGAGCGTCGAACGTCTTCTCGCAGACCGCCTGGCCAATACGCAGAAGTGCAAGGCGATGGGCAATGTCCCCGGCACCCGGATCGAGCCCTTCTTCGAACCGGTCGAAAAGGTGCCTGGGTTTGCTCTCAACTGGAAGGCCAAGCTGACGTCGGGCTACGTCACCTACCGCAATACGCGCGCCGCGAAGGAGGCCGAAGGGCCGACCTTGCCCCTCAATCAGAGCTGGGTCCGTCCAGTGCCCGATGGCTGCTCGCTGTTCAGCAACCGCTTGTGCGACAAGGCCCTGTTCTTCAAGGACGATGACGACAACGGCGAACTGACGGTCCAGCATGTCGAACAGATGCGCGCATTTTCCGAGGCGCACCGCACCCGGTCCATCATGTGGATGGTGATCCCCAACAAGACGACGACGTACCTCACACCGGATCACTCGAAAGATTTTGTGACTGCCTTTGCCAAAGCCGGGCTGGGGCCAGACCTCTTCACCTTTGCCAAGGAACAGAAGACCAAGATCCGCGATTTCTACTTCCCGAATGACACCCACACATCGCTATTTGGGCAACTGGCGCTTGGAGAGGTCATGCTCGGTGCCGTCCGCAAGATCATTCCGGAGCCTCCTGCGAAGTCTTCTTGAGGCTATGATCATCACAGGAAGCCGTCACGCGTGATCCTTTACGAGTACCCATTCAACGAGCGCATCCGGACCTACCTTCGGCTGGAGCACTTGTTCCGCCGCCTTGGAGAGTTGGTGCCGGCAGATTCGGCTCTGCTGCATCACTATGCGCTCGTCACGATTTTCGAGATCATGGATGTGGCGGCCCGCGCCGACCTCAAGGCCGACGTGCTGAGGGACCTCGACAAGCACAAGAACGTGTTCAACAGCTATCGCGGCAACCCCGCGATCGCCGAGACGGTGCTCGATCAGGTCGTCGGCAAGCTCGAAAGCAATTTCAACACGTTGAACACGGTGCCGGGCAAGGCCGGCCAGGCACTCACCGAGAACGAATGGCTGATGAGCATTCGCAGCCGCGCGGGCATTCCCGGCGGCACCTGTGAATTCGACCTGCCGGCCTACTTCGCGTGGCAGAACGGCCGCGCCAACGATCGCCGCGCCGACCTTGAACGCTGGTCGTCGACGCTCGCCCCGTTGGCTGAATCGATCTATCTGCTGCTCAAGCTTCTGCGCGATGCGGATGTCCCGTACAAGGTCATTGCATCGAAAGGGCAATTTCAGCAGGCGCTTCCGCAAGGCCGGAGCTTCCAGTTGCTGCGCCTGCGGATCGACCCCAAGCTCGGGCTCATCCCTGAAATCAGCGGCAATCGTCTGATGGTGTCGGTGCGACTGATGCGGCAGGAAGCCGACGACCGCCTGCACCAAAGCGCCGAAGACACCCCGTTCGAACTGACGCTCTGCGCATGAGCCGCCCGGCCGCCCCGAAGGCGAATACCGAAGCGCTGCTGCGCGAAGGTACTCCAATGAGCCCTCGCCCGGCCGTTCCGAAGGCGGCTCGCACTGCAGTGCGAAGCACGGAAGTTACCCAATGAGCACCGCTTCGTCCTCACCGGTCGGCGAACGCATCGTCAAGTGCCCGGCGTGCGGAAAAGACAGCCTCTACGCCGCACGCAACCCTTACCGGCCTTTCTGCAGCGCCCGATGCAAGGGAATCGACCTGGGCGCGTGGGCGAGCGAGGAGTTCAGGGTACCTGCAGAGTCACCGCCGGACGATGACCCGTTCGGCGATCCAAAGCGGCAGTAGGCTTCGAGTGAGGTGCCCGTTACGCCGCCGGCATGACGACCGCGTCCGGCAACCCGCGCTCTTCGGCCAGCCACGCCAGCACCGGGAGCGCACCCGGTAGCACCGGAGACACATCGAGCGGCAGTTGCTGCCAGCACATCGATTGCCCCTCGCGCATCTCGAAATCGCCGGACCAGTCGTTCACTTTGCACCAGTGCAAGCGAACCAGCGCATGGGGATAGTCGTGCTCGGTCACCTTCCACACGTCGGCGCCGGCGATGGTGATGCCGAGTTCCTCGTGCAGTTCGCGCCGCAGTGCCTGCTCGACGGTCTCGCCGGCTTCGATCTTCCCGCCCGGGAACTCCCAGTAGCCCGCGTAAGGCTTGCCTTCCGGCCGGGTCGAGAGCAGGAGCGCGTCGTCCCCGCGAATGAGGATGCCGACGGCGACCTCCGTGTGCTTTCGAGGCGCGTTCATGGCCTCAGCTGCGCCCCGCGAAGTCACGGGCAAACTGGTAGGCCACGCGCCCGCTGCGCGATCCGCGCTCGAGCGCCCACACCAGCGATTCGGGTCGGGCCGCCTCGATCGCCTTGGCGTCCACGCCAAAGGACGACAGCCACTGCGCGACGATCGTCAGGTATTCGTTCTGCGTGAACGGGTAGAAGCTCACCCAAAGGCCGAAACGCTCGGACAGGGAAATCTTCTCCTCGATCACCTCGCCCGGATGCACCTCTCCATCCTCGGTGTGGGTGTAGCTGAGGTTGTCCTTCATGTACTCGGGCAGCAGATGCCGTCGGTTGCTGGTCGCGTAGATCAGCACATTCGGCGTCGCCGCGGCCACGGAGCCGTCGAGAATGGACTTGAGCGCCTTGTACCCGGGCTCTCCCTCGTCGAAGCTCAGGTCATCGCTGAACACGATGAACTTCTCGGGTCGGTTGGAAACCACTTCGACGATATCCGGCAGGTCGGTCAGCTCGGCCTTGTCGACCTCGATCAGGCGCAGTCCCTGCGGCGCGTAGGCTTGGAGACAGGCCCGGATCAACGACGACTTGCCGGTGCCGCGCGCGCCGGTCAAAAGGACGTTGTTCGCCGGCTTGCCTTCCACGAACTGGCGGGTGTTGCGCTCGATCTTCTCCTTCTGGACGTCGATCTCCTTCAACGCATCCAGCGGCATCGACGCCACATGCCGGATCGGCTCCAGCGTTCCATGGCCCGAACTGCGGCGGCGATAGCGCCACGCGATGGAAGCATTCCAGTCCGCCGGCGCCGCCAGCGGTTGCGGAAGAATCGATTCGATCCGGCCGATCAGTTGTTCAGCGCGCTCGATCAGACGTTCGAACTTTTCATTCATGACAGCGACCGCCCGGCCGCCCGAAGGGCGCTGAGCGCCCCCTCAGGGCGCAGCGAGCAAAGCGAGCGTGGGGGCCTCATGATCTGTAGTCGGCATTGATCGACACGTAGTCGTGGCTCAGGTCGCAGGTCCAGACCGTGTCCACCGCGGTGCCACGGCCGAGCGCGATGCGGACGGTGATCTCGCTCTGCTTCATCACGCGCTGTCCGTCTTCTTCGCGATAGGACGGGTTCCGTCCACCCTTCACCGCCACGTGCACGTCGTCCAGGTACAGGTCGATGGCGGTCTGATCGAGGTCCGCGATCCCGGCATACCCAACGGCTGCCAGGATGCGACCCAGATTCGGGTCGCTCGCGTAGAACGCGGTCTTCACCAGGGGCGAGTGTGCGACGGCATAGGCGACCTGCCGGCACTCGGCTTCGTCGCGACCGCCTTCGACGCGCACAGTGATGAACTTGGTCGCGCCTTCACCGTCGCGCACGATCGCCTGCGCCAGTTGGCGCGCCACGTTCTGCATGGCTTGCAGCAGCGCCTGCCCCGATGCGGAGTCGAGCGAAGTGATCGTCTGGTGCGCCGCCTTCTGCGTGGCAATGACAACGAAGGAGTCATTGGTGGACGTATCGCCGTCGATCGTGACGCGGTTGAACGATGCGTCGGCCAGCGCCTTGGAAAGCGGCTGAATCAGCGCCGGATCAATCTTGGCATCCGTCGCCATGAAACCGAGCATGGTGGCCATGTTCGGACGGATCATGCCGGCGCCCTTGCTGATGCCGGTGATCGTGACCGTCGCGCCGTCGATCTGCACCTGCTGGCTGAAAGCCTTGGGCACGGTGTCCGTGGTCATGATGCCCTCTGCTGCCCGCGCCCAGTGGGTGGCCGATGCGTCGGCGAGCGCCGCCGGCAAGCCGGCTTCGATCCGATCGATCGGCAGCGGCTCCATGATCACGCCGGTGGAGAACGGCAGGATCTGCTCGGGCGCCAGATTCAACTGGCGCGCCAGCGCGATGCAGGTTGCCCGTGTGCGAGCCAAGCCGTCTTCGCCGGTTCCTGCGTTCGCATTGCCGGTGTTGATCAACAGCGCGCGAATACCGAGATCCCGGGCCAAGTGATCGCGGCAGACCTGGACCGGCGCGGCGCAGAAGCGGTTCTGCGTGAACACGCCACCCACCGCGGCGCCCTCGTCGATCAGCACGACGGTAAGGTCCTTGCGGTTGACCTTGCGCACGCCGGCTTCGGCGACGCCGATACGAACACCCGGCACCGCATGCAGCGCGGCGGGATCGGGAGCGGAAAGATTCACGGGCATGGCGATGTCCTGCTGATGAATATCAAGTGAGCTTGCCGTGGCACTGCTTGAACTTCTTGCCGCTGCCGCACGGGCAAGGATCATTGCGACCCACGCGCGCGAAGGCCGCCGCGCCGGCGCTCAAGCCACCCGCGGCCTGGCGGCGCAAGCTTTCTTCGTCCACGCGGACTTCCACGTCGCCGGTCTCGGTGGGTGCGCTGTACGTGATGTTCGACAGGTTCTCGCCACGGCTTTCCATGGCCTCGGCGGCCTGCTCGAGCTGCTCGCTGGACTGCACGCGAACCGTCATCAGCTGACGGGTCACCTCGTTCTTGACCGAATCGAGCAGCTGGCCGAACAGTTCGAAGGCTTCGCGCTTGTATTCCTGCTTGGGCTGCTTCTGTGCGTAGCCGCGCAGATGGATGCCCTGGCGCAGATAGTCCAGCGAAGCCAGGTGTTCCCGCCAGTGCGTGTCGATGCTCTGCAGCAGGACCATGCGCTCGAACTGTGTGAAGTTCTCCTGGCCAATCAACGCAACCTTGGCGTTGAATGCCTCGTTGGAAGCAGCCACGACCTTCTCCACGACGTCGTCGTCGCCCACCGCGCTGGCGGCCTCGACCTCCTTGCGAAGCGGCAGGTCGATCTGCCAGTCTTCCGCGAGCACCTTCTCGAGCCCGGCCAGGTCCCACTGCTCCTCGACGGACTCGGCCGGTACGTACTGACGTACCAGGTCGATGAAGCAGCCTTCGCGCAGCGCTTCGATCTGCGCGGTCAGGTCGCCCGCGTCGAGGATGTCGTTGCGCTGCTGGTAGATGACCTTGCGCTGGTCGTTCGAGACGTCGTCGTACTCGAGCAGCTGCTTGCGGATGTCGAAGTTGCGCGCTTCGACCTTTCGCTGCGCGCTCTCGATGCTGCGCGTGACGATGCCCGCCTCGATGGCCTCGCCATCGGGCATCTTGAGCCGGTCCATGATGGCCTTCACGCGATCGCCCGCGAAGATGCGCATCAAGGGGTCGTCCAGGCTCAGATAGAAACGCGACGAGCCGGGATCGCCCTGCCGGCCGGAACGGCCACGAAGCTGGTTGTCGATACGGCGCGACTCGTGGCGCTCGGTGGCAATGATGCGCAGGCCGCCGACGGACTTGATGAACTCGTGGTCCTTGTCCCACTGGGCACGCAGTCGCGCGACTTCAGCTGCCTTGGCCGAGGGATCGGCCGTCTCGTCGGCTTCGACGGCCTCGATGGCTTTTTCCACGTTGCCGCCCAACACGATGTCGGTACCCCGACCCGCCATGTTGGTCGCAATCGTGATCATCTTGGCGCGACCCGCCTGGGCCACGATCTCGGCTTCGCGCGCATGCTGCTTGGCGTTCAGCACCTGGTGCTCCAGGCCGGCCTTCTGGAGCAGGCTGGAGATGATCTCGGAGTTCTCGATCGACGAGGTTCCGACCAGCACAGGCTGCCCCCGCTCATTGCATTCGCGGATGTCCTGGATGGCTGCTTCGTATTTCTCGCGCGTGGTCTTGTAGACGCGGTCGAGCTGGTCATCGCGCTTGCTCGGCCGGTTCGGCGGAATGATCACGGTCTCCAGGCCGTAGATCTCCTGGAACTCATAGGCCTCGGTGTCGGCTGTGCCGGTCATGCCGGCAAGCTTGGCGTACAGCCGGAAGTAGTTCTGGAAAGTGATCGAGGCAAGCGTCTGATTCTCGGACTGGATCTCGACGCCTTCCTTGGCTTCAACCGCCTGGTGCAGACCGTCGCTCCAGCGCCGTCCGGTCATGAGGCGGCCGGTGAACTCATCCACGATGATCACTTCGCCCTGCTGGACGACGTAGTGCTGGTCGCGGTGGTAGAGGTGCCTTGCACGCAGCGCCGCGTTCAGGTGGTGCATGAGCGTGATGTTGGCCGGATCGTAGAGCGACGCGCCCTCTGGCAACAGCTTGAATTCGGACAGGACCTGCTCGGCCTTTTCATGGCCATCCTCGGTCAGGAACACCTGATGGGTCTTCTCGTCGACCGTGAAGTCGCCGGGCTTCGTAACGCCTTCGCCGGTACGTGCATCGGCTTCGCCTTCCTGACGCACGAGCAGCGGCACAACCTTGTTGATGGCCAGGTAGAGGTCAGTGTGGTCCTCGGCCTGCCCGCTGATGATCAGCGGGGTGCGGGCTTCGTCGATCAGGATCGAGTCCACTTCGTCGACGATGGCGTAATTCAGTCCGCGCTGAACCCGGTCGGCGGGTTCGTACACCATGTTGTCGCGGAGATAGTCGAAGCCGTATTCGTTGTTGGTGCCGTACGTGATGTCGCTACCGTAGGCCTGCTGCTTTTCTTCGCGCGGCATCTGGGGCAGGTTGATGCCCACCGACAGCCCCAGGTAGTTGTAGAGCCGTCCCATCCATGTGGCGTCGCGACTGGCAAGGTAATCGTTGACGGTCACCACGTGCACACCCTTGCCGGTGAGCGCGTTGAGGTACACCGGCAGCGTCGCAGTCAGCGTCTTGCCCTCGCCCGTGCGCATTTCGGAAATCTTGCCGTAGTGCAGCGCCATCCCGCCCAGGAGCTGGACGTCGAAGTGACGCATCTTCATCACCCGCTTCGAAGCCTCACGCACTGTTGCAAAGGCCTCCGGAAGCACCGAATCGAGCGATTCGCCGTTGGCGATGCGGTCCTTGAATTCCTGGGTTTTGGCACGGAGCGCGGCTTCGTCCAGCTTCTCGAACGTCGGCTCCAGCGAGTTGATGCGTTCGACCGTCTTGCGATACTGCTTCAGAAGTCGATCGTTGCGACTGCCGAAAATTTGAGTCAGGAAGTTGGTGGCCATGAATGGAGATCGAAGCACACTCGCCGAATGCGGGTGCTTCGACCGAAATCCCTAAGATAGACGAGAAGGAACTTGGGCGCGCTTTGCCGCAAAACAAGCCAATTGGCTGGCGGGAATGCCGGCAAACCGCGCATTTTAGCCCTCTTGTTTGATCCCCTGATTGCAGACCATTCCCATGAATCGCCGCTTCAATGCCGTCTCCGTATTCCAGGCTACGGAAGAGTCGCCAACCCTCGCGAGCCTGACGGCGCGGGCACGTGACGCTGCCGAAAGACTCGCGGCCATCCAGGATCTGATCCCCCCGGAATTGCGCCCGAGCGTCAAGGCCGGCCCCGCGGAGGACGACGTCTGGTGCGTGCTCGTGACCGGTAACGCGGCGGCGGCCAAGCTGCGCCAACTGGCCCCTGCGTTCCAGTCGCGGCTGAAGGCACGCGGATGGCATGTCGCAACGATCCGCATCAAGGTCCAGGCGCGAAGCTGACGCGGCGCATGCCGCCGGCCGGCAATGAAAAAGCCCCGGACGGCAATGCTGCCGCGGGGCTTCTGGATGGTGCCGCTTGTCGGAATCGAACTGACGACCTACCGCTTACAAGGCGGTTGCTCTACCAACTGAGCTAAAGCGGCGAAGTATGGGATTCTAACGATCGGCGGCTTGCGCCAATCTCACTTGATCCGCTTCAGCGAAGGGCGGGAGCCCCCTCCGGCTGGCGGCCGCGGCGGGTCCTCCGGATGAGTCGGCGCAGAGCCGGCCTCTACAGGCTCCTCGGCACCCTCGCCGGTGACGAGATGGACGACCCGACCAGGATCACCTTCCGAACCTCGTGTGGCATCGCGCAACGGCGCGCGCGGCGAAGTGGACGCAGGCGGGGGAACCGGCGGCGCGGCTCCCGGAATTCCCTCAGGCGACTGGACCTGCACCGGCGCGGGGAACGCCATCCCCTGCCCGTTCTCGCGCGCATAGATCGCGATCACGCGGCTGACCGGCACGATGATTTCCCGGGCGGTGCCCGCGAAACGCGCCTTGAATTCGATGAACTCGTTGCCGAGATTCAGCGAGCTCGTCGCATCGAAGCTGATGTTCAGCACGATTTCGCCGTTCTTGACGTACTCGCGCGGGACCTGGACCGTGTCGTCGACCTGCACCGCGACGTACGGCGTGAAGCCGTTGTCCGTGCACCATTCGTACAGTGCCCGAATGAGATACGGGCGTGTCGAGGACGATTCGAGCGCGTTGATCATGACCGGCTGCGCCAGCGTTTCACTTCCGCATGACCTTTTCGGAGGGGGTCAGTGCTTCGATGTAGGCCGGACGGGAAAAGATTCGCTCAGCGTACTTCAAAAGCGGCGCCGCGTTCTTGCTGAGGTCGATCCCGTAGTAGTCCAGGCGCCACAGCAGCGGGGCAATCGCGACGTCGAGCATCGAGAAATTGTCGCCCAGCATGTACTTGTTCTTGAGGAACACGGGTGCCAGCTGCGTGAGGCGGTCGCGGATGTGCGAACGGGCCTTCTCGAGGGCCTTTTCATTGCCCTTGGAGCTGCGGTTCTCGAGCGTGGAAACGTGCACGAAGAGTTCCTTCTCGAAGTTGAGCAGGAACAGGCGCACGCGCGCGCGGTCGACCGGGTCGCCCGGCATCAGTTGCGGATGCGGGAAGCGCTCGTCGATGTACTCGTTGATGATGTTCGACTCGTACAGGATCAGGTCGCGCTCCACGAGGATCGGCACCTGCCCGTACGGATTCATCACGCTGATGTCTTCCGGCTTGTTGTAGAGATCGACATCGCGAATCTCGAAATCCATGCCCTTTTCGAACAGGACGAAACGGCAGCGGTGAGAAAAAGGGCAGGTCGTTCCCGAATACAAGACCATCATGGCGAAAGGCTCCTAAAAATCAAAAAGAGTGGGTCGCGTACGCAACCCACTCTGCGGGACCAGGCGCACAGGGCGCCCGATCGGCATGGCGTTACTTGACGTCTTTCCAGTACGCGGCATTCAAGCGCCAAACAAAAACCACTGCCATGACAAGGAACAGCAGGACCCAGACGCCCACGCGAACGCGCGTGTTCTGCGCCGGCTCGGCCATCCATTGCATGTAGCTGACGAGGTCGCCCACGGCCTGGTCGTATTGGACCGGCGTCATGGTTCCGGGCGTGATCTGCTCCCAGCCCTTGAACACTTCGACTTCGTGGCCGTGCGATTCGACCTTGTCGAAAATCGGCCGGCGCTCGCCCTGCAGTTCCCACAGCACATGCGGCATGGCGACGCTCGGGAATGCCAGGTTGTTCCAGCCCGTGGCCTTGGTCTCGTCACGATAGAAGGTGCGCAGGTACGTGTAGAGGTAGTCCGCGCCGGTGCCGCCATGGCCGGCGCGAGACCGGGCGACCAGCGTCAGATCGGGCGGAATGCCGCCGAACCACTCCTTCGCCTGGCGCGGATCGATGTTGGCCTTCATGGTTTCACCGACCTTGTCCGTCGCGAACAGCAGATTGTCCTTGATCTGCTGCTCGGTGATGCCGAGGTCCTGCAATCGGTTGTAGCGCATGAACGCCGCCGAATGGCAGTTGAGGCAGTAGTTGACGAAGAGCTTCGCGCCGTTTTGCAGCGCCGCCAGGTCGGTCGTGCGGTTCGGCGCCTTGTCCCAGGGGATGCCTTCTTCCGCGGCATGCGCGCCCGCCACGAAACCAAGCGCCGCAATCAACGTGAGGATCAGTTTCTTCATTCTTGTGCTCTCCCGGTCAGTGGGCCGCGAAGGTCACGCGCTCAGGGACCGGCTTGAATTCGCCCAGACGGCTCCACCACGGCATCAGCAGGAAGAAGCCGAAATAGAACAACGTACCAACTTGCGACACGCGCTCGCCGACAGGCGACGGCGGCTGCACGCCAAGGTAGGCGAGCACGACGAAGTTGATCACGAAGACGCCGTACATGTACTTGTGCCAGCCCGGACGGTAGCGGATCGACTTCACGGGGCTGTGGTCCAGCCACGGCAGGAAGAACAGGATGATGACGGCGCCGCCCATGACGAGCACGCCCCAGAACTTGGCATCGATCGACAGCATCATCGCGGCGACACCCAAAGCCACCACGACGATCAGGCCCTTGAAGATCGAAGGGATGCGCGTCTTCCACACGCCGAACGCCGCGCCTGCGACAACGCACGCGATGAGCGCGTACATCATCTCGCTCGTGATGGCGCGAAGCATCGAATAGAACGGCGTGAAGTACCACACCGGCGCAATGTGGTTCGGCGTCTTCAGCGAATCGGCGGGAATGAAGTTGTTGTACTCGAGGAAGTAACCACCGGCCTCGGGCGCAAAGAAGATCACTGCCGAGAAGATCGTGAGGAACACCACCGTGCCGAAGATGTCATGCACCGTGTAGTACGGGTGCGACGGGATGCCATCCAGCGGATGACCATCGGGTCCGCGCTTGGCCTTGATCTCGATGCCATCGGGGTTGTTCGAGCCCACTTCGTGCAGCGCGATCAAGTGCGCAACCACCAGGCCCAGCAGCACCAGCGGAACCGCGATGACGTGGAAACTGAAGAAGCGGTTGAGGGTCGCATCGCTCACCACGTAGTCGCCGCGGATCAGGATCGCGAGGTCCGGACCGATGAACGGAATGGCCGAGAACAGGTTGACGATCACCTGCGCGCCCCAGTAGCTCATCTGGCCCCACGGCAGCAGATAGCCCATGAACGCCTCGGCCATCAGGCAGAGGAAGATGGCGCAGCCGAAGATCCAGATGAGTTCGCGCGGCTTGCGGTAGCTGCCGTAGATGAGGCCGCGGAACATGTGCAGGTACACCACGATGAAGAACGCCGAGGCACCCGTGGAGTGCATGTACCGGATCAGCCAGCCCCATGGCACGTCGCGCATGATGTACTCGACCGACGCGAAGGCGAGCGCGGCGTCGGGCTTGTAGTGCATCACCAGGAAGATGCCGGTCACGATCTGGATCACGAGAACCAGCATTGCGAGCGAGCCGAAGATGTACCAGAAGTTGAAGTTCTTGGGCGCGTAGTACTTGCCCCACTGATCGTTCCAGAGCTTGGTCAGCGGGAAGCGGTTGTCGACCCAGTTGAGGAGCTTCTCGTTCGCCGGCGCGTTGGGGGAGATTTCGTTGAATTCAGCCATGTCGTTCTCCTCAAGCCTTCTTGTCTTCGCCGATCAGGAGGCGAGAGTCGGAGAGGTACATGTGGGGAGGGACTGGCAGATTGTCCGGCGCCGGCTTGTTCTTGAAGACCCGTGCCGCAAGATCGAAGGTCGAACCATGGCACGGGCAGAGGAAGCCACCTTGCCAGTTGTCGGGCAGCGAAGGCTGGGGGCCGGCCTGGAACTTGTCGGTCGGAGAGCATCCGAGGTGCGTGCAGATTCCGACAACGACGAGGATCTCGGGCTTGATCGAGCGATGCTCGTTGCGCGCGTAAGGAGGAGTGAATTCGTCCGGATTGCGCTTGGACTGCGGATCGGCGAGCAGCGGATCGAGCTTGGACAGTTCGGCGAGCTGCTCGGGCGTGCGCTTGAGGATCCAAACGGGCTTGCCGCGCCATTCGACCGTCATCTTCTCGCCGGGTTGCAGGCCACCGATGTCAACCTCTACCGGAGCTCCGGCAGCCTTGGCTCTTTCGGATGGCTGGAAAGTGCTGACGAACGGCACGGCGACAGCCACTCCGCCCACCGCTCCTGCACAACCCGATGCGATCAACCACGTCCGCTTGCTAGTGTCAACCCGGGCGTGGCCGGCTGCGCTATCACTCATGGGGGATCCTCAATGTTCTTCGCTAAGGTCTTGGGGTCAACCGACGATTGTAGCGGAGCGTAAATCGCGAATTCAATGCAAAGAGACGCGCATAAGCGACACATTGCGTTCGTATTAATCCCCATCAAACACGCCTCTATACTGACCAGCCTTTCGCAATTCCGGACACGAGGTACCCGACATGAGCTTTCTCAAGGAGTTTCGTGAATTCGCCGTCAAGGGCAACGTGATCGACCTCGCGGTCGGCGTGATCATCGGTGGTGCCTTCGGCAAGATCGTCGAATCCTTGGTGGGCGATGTCATCATGCCGATCGTCGGCCTGGTGTTCGGCAGGCTCGATTTCTCGAATCTCTATATTCTGCTCGGGCCCAAGCCGGCAAATGTGGCCGATACCCTGGTGGAACTGAAGAAGGCCAACATACCGGTGCTGGCTTATGGCAATTTCATCACCGTCGCGGTCAACTTCGTGATTCTTGCCTTCATCATTTTCCTGATGGTCAAGCAAATCAACAAGCTGCGCAAAACGCAAGAAGCACCGCCGCCGGCAACACCGGAAGACACCGTGTTGCTGCGCGAGATCCGCGACAGCCTCAAGCAGCGCTGAAGGCCGCTCCGACGACGGAGTTCAGCCGGATTTCGCCGCCTCGCACGAAAGCGAGCGCGCCATGCGAATCGCCTCGATCAGGCTCGATGCATCGGCGCGTCCGGTCCCCGCGATGTCGAACGCCGTCCCATGATCGGGGCTGGTGCGCACGAGCGGCAGTCCAAGCGTCACATTGACGCCCTTCTCCACGCCAAGGTACTTGACCGGGATCAGGCCCTGGTCGTGATACATCGCGACCACCACATCGAACTCGCCGTTGCGTGCGCGCATGAAGACGGTATCCGGCGCGTGCGGACCATTCGCATCGATGCCTTCCTCGCGCACCGCCGCGATCGCTGGCGCGATGATGTCCCGCTCCTCGGTGCCGAAGAGGCCGCCCTCTCCCGCATGCGGGTTGAGACCCGCGACACCGATCCGTGGCGGCTTGCCGAGGACGGCGGTCAATGAGCGGTGCGTGATCCGCAGCGTCTCCAGAACACCGTCGAACGTCACCGCCTCGATGGCCTGGCGCAGCGAGACATGGATGCTCACGAGCACGGTCCGCAATTCATCGTTGGCGAGCATCATCCGCACCGGCACGTCGGAAACCGGCCGGCCGAGGTGCACAGCGGCCTCGGCCTGGAGCAGTTCGGTATGACCGGGGAAGCTGAAGCCAGCCGCGGCCAGTGCTTCCTTGTGCAAGGGCGCGGTCACCATGGCCGCGATGTCACCGCGCAGCGCGGCGCGGGCAGCCCAGACGACGCAATCGCCGGCGATCCGTCCCGCGGAGGCACTGATCTCGCCGGGCGGAATGGACGCATCCGCCGCCACCACCACTTGCATGACCGGCACACAGTTCGGCGGAACGCCAGCCACATCCGCAAGCGATTCAATCTCGACAACGGGCAGTGCGAGAGAACCGGGCGCCGCAAGCCATCGCGCAGCGCGCCGAACGAGACCGACATCGCCGGCAACGAAGCATCCGCGCATATGGTCGCCCGCATCGCGGAACGCCTTGACGATGATCTCGGGACCGATGCCCGCAGGGTCACCCAACGTGACGGCAATGGGATGCGACACGGTGCTCAGGCGGGGTTGTCGATGTCGATGAATTCGTGCGCGAGACCCAGCTGCTGCGCCACATGGCCCGCCACCGCCGGCGCGCCGTAGCGCTCGGTCGCATGGTGTCCGCAGGCGAGAAATGCGACACCCATCTCGCGCGCGTAGTGAGCCTGTGGTTCGGAAATCTCGCCCGTGATGAAGGCCTCCGCGCCAGCGGCGATCGCGGCCTCGAAGTAGCCCTGCGCACCGCCGGTGCACCATGCGATGTTTCTGATCGGCCGGGCGGCGCCCTCGACGAGCGTGACCGACTTGCCGAGCGCCTTCTCCACATGCATGGCCAATGACTTCGCGCTGGCAAAGGACTCGCCGTTGGCCCGCGCGCCGAGAAAGCCGAGTTCCTGCTCGCCGAAGCGGCCGGTCGAGCCGGCGTGTGCAGCAAGCCCCAGCTTGTCACCGAGCTGCGCGTTGTTGCCGAGCTCGGGATGCGCATCCAGCGGCAGGTGGTAGGCGAACAGGTTGACGTCATCGCCGAGCAGCAAGCCCAGGCGCTGCCGCATCCACCCGGTCACACGGCCATCCTGGCCGCGCCAGAACAGCCCGTGGTGCACGAAGATCGCATCGGCTTCGGCATGGATCGCGGCTTCGATCAACGCGCGGCTCGCGGTCACGCCGGAAACAATCTTGCGGACCGTGGTACGGCCTTCGACCTGCAGGCCGTTGGGTCCGTAGTCCTTGAATCGTTCGGGAGCCAGCAGCAGATCGAATGCGTGAAGGAGTTCGTGGCGGGTCGTACTCATTGCGCCATTGTGGACCCGGCCGGCGCGCCCCGCATGGCATGGCCGCGCGCCGCGAGGGGCAACAGGCCGAGCACGAAGCCGAGCACCGCCAGAAGGCCGACGTAGTGCGCTGGCGCCATCGGGTCCTTCTCCAGCCACAGCGTGAGGATCACCGGCGTGAGACCGCCGAAGATGGCATACGACATGTTGTAGGCGAACGAAAGCCCCGTGAAGCGCACCGCCGCCGGGAAAGCCCGGACACCGGCAATCGGCACCGTCGCGATGGTGCCGACGAAGAAGCCCACCAGCCCGTAGTGCCACACGAGCGAAGCCGGGGCGCCGGGGAGGCTCGTGTAGAACAAGTAGGTCGTGACGAAAAGGCCGCCCCAGCCGATCAACATGACCGCGCGCGTGCCGATCCGATCCGTTGCCCAGCCGACCAGGATGCAGCCGAGCGTGAGCATCAGCGTGGCCACTGCGTTCGCCTCGAGCGCGAGCGTCGCGGGCACGTGATGAACCTTCTGCAGGTAGGTGGGCGTGTACAGAACCACCACCACGATAGCGGCCGAGAGCACCCATGTCAGCAATGCCACGAACACGCTCGCGCCGCGATGCTCGCGCAGCACGGTCTTGAGGGGAAGTTCGCGCGCGACGTTGCGTCGATCCGCGAGTTCCCGGAACACCGGCGTCTCGTGAAGGAAGCGCCGCAGATAGACCGACACCAGCCCGAAGACCCCACCGAGGATGAACGGGATCCGCCAGGCGAACTCGGCAACCTCGGCCGTCGAGTAGTGCCTGTTGATTGCCACCGCGACCAGCGAGCCCAGCAGGATCCCGCCCGTGATGCCCGAGGTCAGCGTGCCGACGCCGAAGCCGTAGCGGCGCGCCGGCACATGCTCGGCCACGAAGACCCAGGCGCCGGGCATTTCGCCGCCGATCGCAGCGCCTTGCAGCACACGCATCGCAAGCAGCAGCAGCGGCGCGGCCACGCCGATGCTGGCGTAGGTCGGCAGCAGGCCGATGACGAGCGTCGGCGCCGCCATCAGGAAGATCGAGAGCGAGAACATGCGCTTTCGGCCGAACTTGTCGCCGAAATGCGCGATCACGATGCCGCCCAGCGGACGAGCCAGGTAGCCGGCCGCGAAGATGCCGAAGGTCTGAAGCTGGCGCAGCCAGTCCGGCATATCGGCGGGAAAGAACAGCGCCCCCAGCACCGTGGCGAAGAAGACGTAGATGACGAAGTCGTAGAACTCGAGCGTGCCGCCGAGCGCCGACAGCGCCAGCGTCTTGTAGTCGCGGGCACCGAGCGTGCGTGTGGGGGCGGCAGCGGAAGACGCCGAGGCGCCACTGGCATAGGCTTGTGCAGTCATGGGCAAACGAAGAGAAACCGGAGAAATCGGCCCTCGGCGGACCGAGGCCAGGGCTCTTGCGTATGCGGCTTCTCGCTGCAGGGTCTTGCGCGCGCCGCGCCGGAAATGTCCCTGTAAGGAGCCCAGCTGCAAGCGCCTCCATTTTAGGGTTTTCCCTTATTTCCTGCCTTTCGTGGGGATGAACCCGCCGACCGCGCCAGCAAGGCCGCCTGGACGACTGATGGACAATCGACGTTTTGGCGCCGCATGAACGGCGCTCGCCATCACCGTTTTTTCTGCTTTTTCATGAAACGCACCTGGTTGCTGTTTTCACAGGCCGTCACCGTCCTTCTCGCGGCCTATTTCGTGGTCGCAACGCTCAAACCCGAGTGGCTCGACAAGCGTGCGCGTTCGCTTGGCGGCGTCGTTTCAGTGGTCGAAGCCCCGCCCGTGAACCCCCAGACTGCCGCGCCCGGCAGCCTGAGCGCCGCGGCGAAGAAGGCGTCCCCCGCCGTGGTGAGCATCAACACCAGCAAGGCCGCGCAGCTCAATCCGCGGAGCAACGACCCCTGGTTCCGCTTCTTCTTCGGCGACCAGGGTGCGGACCAGCCCCAGGTCGGACTGGGCAGCGGGGTCATCGTGAGCGCCGAGGGATACATCCTCACCAACAACCATGTCGTGGAGGGCGCGGACGAGATCGACGTCACGCTCAACGACGGGCGGCACGCGCGCGGAAAAGTGATCGGAACCGACCCCGAGACCGACCTGGCCGTCCTCAAGATCGAGCTCGACAAGCTCCCGGTGGTCGTCCTGGGCAACTCCGATGCGCTGCAGGTTGGCGATCAGGTGCTCGCCATCGGCAACCCGTTCGGCGTCGGCCAAACCGTCACGAGCGGCATCGTGTCGGCACTCGGGCGCAACAAGCTCGGCATCAACACCTTCGAGAACTTCATCCAGACCGACGCGGCGATCAACCCCGGCAATTCGGGCGGCGCGCTGATCGACGTGAACGGGAATCTCGAGGGCATCAACACCGCGATCTATTCCCGCTCTGGCGGCAGCATGGGGATCGGATTCGCCATTCCGGTTTCGACGGCCAAGCAGGTGCTCGAGGACATCGTGAAGTCCGGGCGCGTCACTCGCGGCTGGATCGGGGTGGAGCCGAACGATCTTTCGCCGGAATTGGCGGAGACCTTCGGCGTGAAGGCCAATTCGGGCGTGATCATCACCGGCGTGCTGCAGAACGGCCCGGCGGCCAAGGCCGGCGTGCGGCCCGGCGACGTCATCACCGGCGTGGGCGACAGGAACGTCGGCAATGTTCAGGAGCTGCTGACAGCCGTCGCCGGCCTCAGGCCGGGCAATGCAACCCGCTTCGCGCTGCAGCGCGGCGGGGACAAGCTGGAGCTGGACGTGACGCCGGGTTCACGGCCGAAGTCGCCGATCCGCCGCGCGCCGGACCAGACCGAATAACGATCCGGCAATCCGCTCAGGACTGGGCGGAATCGGCGCTCTCCTCTGGCGCCTTGCTGTACTTGTTGAAGTAGCGCGCTCCGATGATGCCCACCTCGTACAGCAGGCACATCGGGATGGCCAGCGCCAGCTGCGACACGACGTCCGGCGGCGTGAGCACCGCCGCAACGACGAACGCGACGACGATGAAATAGCCGCGGAAAGAGCGCAGCTTCTCGACCGTGACCATTTCGAAGCGCACCAGCAGCATCACCACGATCGGCACCTGGAACGCGACGCCGAAGGCGATGTAGAGCGAAAGAATCGCCTCCACGTAGGACGCAATATCTGGCGTCGCCGCCACCGCCGCGGGCGTGAATTTCTGGATGAAGCCGAACATCTTGTCCAGCACGAAGAACTGCACGAAGGCGATACCCGCATAGGCCAGCAGGCTGCCGAAGATGATCAGCGGAAGCGCAAAGCGCTTTTCGTGGCTGTAGAGACCAGGCGCCACGAACATCCAGCACTGGTACATGAGCCATGGCAGGGCCAGCAACACTGCCGTCATCAACAGCACCTTCAGCGGCACGAAGAACGGCGAGAACACGCCGATCGCGATCAGCTTCGCGTCGTGCGGCATGTGGGCACGGATCGGCACCGCGATCAGGTCGATCAGCCCGCTGGGCCCCGGCCAGATCGCGAGCAGGACGCCAGCGACCGCAAGACCATAGATGCAATAGAGCAGGCGATCCCGCAGCTCCATCAGGTGTTGGACGAAGGGCTGCTCGGTGCCAGCCAGTTCGTCTTCTTTGTTCTTGTCTGTGGAGTCGGCCATGTGGGGGCGCGGTCGGGAATTCGGGGCGCGCGGGGCGCGACCTGATCGACGCCGGAGCTAGTTGATCTTGTGGGGGCGGTAGCGCGCCACGCGCGCCGCGCCGGAAAGCGCCTTGGTACGCACGCCGTTGCGAGACTTGTACCACTGCGGCGTGGCGCCCTGCTTCAGGCGCCAGTTCTTGCGCGGATGCTTGTACTGGGGGTAGACCGGCGACGCATCGAGCCCTTCGGAGGACGACTGGCCGACGTCGGCGAACTGCTTTTCGAGTTCGCTGGCCCCGGACTGGATGCTGTGCTCGACCTCGCGGGCGGCATCCTGGACCGTGTCCTTCATCTTGCGAAGCTCGTCGAGGTCCATCGAACGATTGACCTCGGCCTTGACATCGTTCACGTAACGCTGCGCCTTGCCGAGCAAGGTGCCAACGGTGCGCGCCACGCGCGGGAGCTTTTCCGGTCCGAGCACGATCAGCGCAATCGCGCCGATCAGCGCAAGCTTGGAGATGCCGAGATCGATCACGGACAGACGTCGATCAGGACTTCTGACGCGCTTCGACGTCGATCGTGGACTTGTCGGCCGCCGCGTTGTTGGCGACTTGCTGCGCGTTCGGGGCCGCCGGCGTTTCGGGGGCCGAACCGTCCTTCATGCCGTCCTTGAATCCCTTGACGGCACCGCCAAGGTCGGACCCGATGTTGCGAAGCTTCTTGGTGCCGAAAATCATCACGACGACCAGCAGCACGATCAACCAGTGCCAGATGGAAAGAGAGCCCATGGATTACTCCTGAAGAATGTGAACAATTTTAGTCGGCGCGCAATTGCCGCTCGACGGGACGGATATCAGCCTCTGAGCCATGGACGCGGACCGCCCATGACGTGGACATGCAGGTGATGGACTTCCTGGCCGCCTTCCGCCCCGGTATTGACCACGATGCGAAAACCGCCCTCCGGATACGGCCTGCAGCCCTGCTCGATCGCGAGTTTCGGCGCCAGCGTCATGATCTTCCCAAGCAGCCGGGCATCGTCCGAGGTCACCTGGGCCATCGAGGGAACATGATGCTTGGGCACGATCATGAAGTGCACCGGCGCCCAAGGCGCGATGTCGTGGAAGGCAAAAAGCTCCTCATCCTCGTAGACCTTGCGGGAAGGAATCTTCCCTTCGACGATCTTGCAGAAGATGCAGTTGGGGTCAGAGGACATTCGACGGCTCCATGGATCGGCCCGCATTCATTCGCACCATCCCCTTGACGATGCGATAGAGGAACCAGAGGGAAATCAGTGCCCATGCCGCCCAGCCCGGCACGAAAAGGAGCAGCCACAGCCAGGAAGTCAGCACGTACAGCAAGCCGGCCCAGAGCACGGAGCGGATGCGCCAGCTGAAATGCGACGCCTGCCAGGTGCCTGCGGCATCGTCGCGCTTGACCAAATCGACGATGAGCGCGATCAGCAAGAGCCCGATGGAGGCCTGCGCGCCCGGTAGCACGGCGCCCACGGCCACCACCAGATGCAGGATGTAGCTGACCCAGCCCCAGGTCTTGAGCGAGTCATCAGGGTCCACGGTGACGATGTCGTTGGGCATGGCGTCCTCTCAGTCGTTCGAAGCCTCGCGCGCCTGCGCCTTGCGCAGAGCCTTTTCCTCGATGCCGCTGGTGCCCTCGCGGCGTTCGAGCTCGGCCACAACGTCGCTCGGTGCGAAGCCGTAATGCGCAAGGGCGATCATGCTGTGGAACCACAAATCAGCGACTTCGTTCACCAGCTTCGCGCGGTCGCCGCCGTGGTCGGCGTCTTTCGCGGCCATCACGACCTCGGTCGCTTCCTCGCCGATCTTCTTCAGGAACGCATCCGGGCCGCGGTGCAGCAGCCGGGCCACATAGCTTTTTTCGGGGTCGCCGCCGCGTGCGGGCAGGCGGCTTTCGATGACGGCGGCGAGACGCGCCAGCGCGTCCTCGGCATTCCGCCCTGAGGTGTCGGTGCTCATCTTGGGGTGGGTGTGTAGATCGATGCGGGGTCTTTCAGGACCGGTTCTGTCACGACCCAGCGGCCATTCTCGTATTTGCTGAAGAAGCAGCTGTGACGGCCGGTGTGGCAGGCGATGCCCGGCTCATGGCCGAGTTGCGTGACCTTGAGCAGCACGACATCGTTGTCGCAGTCGAGACGGATTTCGTGCACGGTCTGGACGTGGCCCGATTCCTCGCCCTTGAACCAGAGCTTCGCGCGCGAGCGGCTGAAATACACCGCGCGGCCGGTCTCGGCCGTCTTGGCCAGCGCCTCGCGGTTCATCCAGGCGAACATCAGCACGTCGTTGCTGCCACGTTCCTGCGCGATGACCGGCACGAGGCCGTTCGCGTCCCATTTCACTTCGTTCAACCAGTCCATCGGGCTATTGTCGGCGGAATAGATGTCATACCGCCGGCGATCGGTTACTGCCGTACGGGAATGCCGCGCGCGGCCATCTGCGCCTTGGCCTCGCCGACGGTGAATTCGCCGTAGTGGAAGATGCTGGCCGCCAGCACCGCATCGGCGCCGCCGATCTGGATGCCGTCCGCCAGGTGCGCCAGGCTGCCAACGCCGCCGGAGGCGATCACGGGAACGCTCACCGCGTCACTGACCGCCCGGGTGAGTTCGAGGTCGAAGCCGCTCTTCGTGCCGTCGCGGTCCATGCTGGTCAGCAGGATCTCGCCGGCGCCGCGGCGGGTCATTTCGACCGCCCACTGCACCGCATCGAGGCCGGTGTTCTTCCGGCCGCCATGGCTGTAGACGTCCCAGCCCGGCCCGCGCGTGGCCGCGTCCTCGGCGCTACGGCGCTTGGCGTCGATGGCCACCACGATGCACTGCGCGCCGTATTTCTGCGAGGCGTCCTCGATGACCTGCGGATTGGCGATTGCGGCCGAGTTGAAGCTGGTCTTGTCCGCGCCGGCATTCAACAACCGGCGCACGTCCGCGACCGTCCGGACGCCACCGCCAACGGTCAGCGGGATGAACACCTGCGAGGCGACAGCCTCGATGATGGGCAGGATCAGGTCCCGGTCGTCGCTGGTCGCCGTGATGTCGAGGAAGGTGAGCTCGTCGGCGCCCTGCGCGTTGTAGCGGGCAGCGATTTCGACCGGGTCGCCGGCATCCCGCAACTCGACGAAATTGACGCCCTTGACGACGCGGCCGCCGGTGACGTCGAGGCAGGGGATGATGCGTTTGGCAAGCATGGGAAATTCAGGAGCAAGGATTCAGGAGACGGTGAGCTGCTGCCAGCCCTGCCACTGCGCACCGGGCGCCAGCAGGACGGACTCGTCGATGCGCGCGGCCTCGACGCAGAGCATGTGGCGCCAACCGTCGTCCGGCAGGTCGTCGAGCTTCGCGCTCAGCACCGGACCCGGGTTCCACACCACGGTTTCGGTGCAGCTCGCGCTCTGGGAAATTTCAAGCGTGCCGGATGGCTGCACGAGCCGCAGCGGCCGCGCGGGTGACGCGTAGACGCTATCGAATTCGCTGCCGAAACGAAGCGCCTGGGCGACTTCTACATGCCGGTCGTCACGCACGGCGTCCCAGCGGTTGGCACCCTGGAGGCCCTCGAGGGCCGCTGCCGTGACGTCGTCGACGCGAAGATACGAGTGCAATGCCGCGGCGAACGACCAGGGCCCGCTGCCGGTGTTGCCGATCGTCAGCGCGATCCGCAAGGCATGCGGCGCCAGGGTGACGACTAGGCGCGCTCTGAACGAGTGCGGCCAGATCGCGCGCATCACGGCATCGTCGTGCAAAGCAAGGGTGGCGGTAGCCAGTCTGCCGTTCACCTCGACGGATTCCGCCTGCCAGGCGACATTGCGCACAAAGCCGTGCTTGGGCAAGGAACCGCGCATGTTGAATTGCGGCCAGCAGATCGGCACGCCGCCGCGAATGGCGCTCTGGCCATCGAAGCGCGCATCTGGGCTGAGGTAGAGCCGCTCCACGCCGTCGGCCGTCATCCACGACAGGACATGCGCGCCGTGCAGAGCCACCATGCAACTGTCGCCGCCGGGCAGCGAGAAGCGCACCACGGGTTGGCCTCGAAAGGTCGACGTTTGGACAGACATGACCCGATTCTAGATTTGGCTGCGTCGGGATTGCGGCCGGCGCTGTTTTCGCTTGAAATCTCATCAGCAGACGCTCCGCGAATGCGGGTCGTCGGCCAGGAGCGACTCGCCGGTCCCCATCACGAGGAGTACCCATGAGAAGAAAGCTGCCGCCCGCCGCCTGGATCCTGATCGCAATGGTGATCGGGATCATCGTGGGCTACATGGTCTTCGTGAATTTCCCCAACAAGCGCACAGCGGCGGAAATCGCGGGCTACATCTCGATCGTCTCGGACGTGTTCCTGCGGCTCATCAAGATGCTGATCGGCCCGCTGGTCTTCTCCACCTTGGTCGTGGGCATCGCGCACATGGGCGATGCCGCATCGGTGGGACGGGTCTTCGGCAAGGCGCTGGCGTGGTTCATCACCGCGTCGCTGGTCTCGCTGGTGTTGGGGCTGGTCATGGCCAACCTGCTGCAGCCGGGGCACAACCTGGGGCTGCCGCTGCCCGACATCGGCGCCTCGGCGAATCTCGCGACCTCCAAGTTCACGCTGAAGGATTTCGTCGCCCACATGGTGCCGAGATCCTTCGTGGAGGCGCTCGCCAACAACGAGATCCTGCAGATCGTGGTGTTCTCGATGTTCTTTGGCGTCGCCCTCGCCTCGCTCGGCGAAAAGGGCAAGACGCTGGTCGCCTCGATCGACGAGCTGTCCCACGCCATGCTCAAGATCACCGGCTACGTGATGAAGCTCGCGCCGCTCGCGGTGCTGGCCGCCATGGCTGCGACGGTGGCGGTCAACGGCCTGGACATCCTGATCAAGTTCGCGGTGTTCATGGGTGGCTTCTATCTAAGCCTTTTCATGCTATGGGGCCTGCTGGCTTTTGCCGGGTTCGTGTTCCTCGGCCCTCGGATCGTGAAGCTGCTGCAGTACATCCGCGAACCTTTCCTGCTGTCATTCGCCACCGCAAGCTCGGAAGCGGCGTACCCGAAGATCCTGGTGGCGCTCGACCGCTTCGGCGTCAAGCGCAAGATCTCGAGCTTCGTGATGCCGATGGGTTATTCATTCAACCTGGACGGCTCGATGATGTACTGCACCTTCGCAGTGCTCTTCATCGCGCAGGCCTACGACATCCACCTGTCGATCGCCACCCAGTTCACGATGCTGCTGATCCTGATGCTGACTTCCAAAGGCATGGCCGGCGTGCCGCGCGCGTCGCTGGTGGTGATTGCGGCAACGCTGAACCAGTTCAACATCCCCGAGGCCGGGCTGCTCCTGATCCTCGGCGTGGACACCTTCCTGGACATGGGCCGTTCGGCCACCAACGCGGTGGGCAATTCGATCGCCACCGCGGTGGTCGCCAAGTGGGAGGGCGAGCTGCTGTCCGAGAGCGAGGCCGACGCCAACGCGCGCTCCATGGACAAGGAGAGCGCCGCCACCCTCGCCAATCCGATGCACGCCTGAGGCCGATCATGACGCTCGTGCGCACGCTGACGGCCATCGGGGCCCTGTGGATGGGCCTTGCGGGCGTCGCGCTGCAGGCCTCGGCACAGACCGAGCCGACGCCGACAACACCCGCAGCGCTCAGCGGCACCCTGGCGAAGGTGCGCGACGCGGGCGCCGTGACCATCGGCTACCGCGAATCGTCGATTCCCTTCTCGTTCCTGTCGCCGCGCAACGAGCCGATCGGCTACTCGATCGAATTGTGCAAGGCGCTGGTCGAGGCCATGAGCGATGCGGTGCACAAGACGCTCGCGACGAAATGGGTGCCGGTGACCGCCGAATCGCGCATCGACGCAGTGGCCAGCGGGCGGGTGGACCTCGAGTGCGGCTCGACCACCAACAACCTCGAACGGCAGAAGCGCGTGGCGTTCTCGCCGACGATCTTCGTCTCCGGCACCAAGCTGCTGGTGCGCAAGGATTCGCCGATCAAGTCGTTCCGGGACCTGGGCGGCCGCGCCGTCGCAGTGACCAGCGGCACGACCAACGAAAAGACGATGCGCGACATCGCTGCCCGCTTCAAGATCAATATGAACTTGCTGGTTTCGCGCGACCACGCCGAATCGTTCGCGCTGGTGAAGTCCGGCAAAGCCGAGGCGTTCGCGACCGATGACGTCCTGCTCTACGGCCTGATTGCGCAGGACCGGGGCGGCAGCGACGGCGAGAGCAACTACGAGGTCGTCGGCGAATTTCTTTCGTACGACCCGTACGGCGTGATGTATCGGAAGGACGATCCGCAGATGACGCGGGTCGTGAACGACACCTTCCACGATCTCGCCGAAGACGGCGAGATCGAGCGGCAGTACAAGCGCTGGTTCCTGCGCAAGCTGCCTTCGGGCACCGCGCTGAACCTGCCGATGAGCCCTCAGCTCGAGACCATCATCCAGACGATGGCGGTCCGAACGGAATAGGACCGGCAATCAAAGCGAAACCCATTCAGGAACACCGCGGAACCGGCTCCGCCGGGCCGCTGGGTGTGCCCCCGGAGAGGGGGTTGGCGAAGCGACACGAAGTGCGCGAAGCCTGGGGGTGAGCTTATTGTTCCGCCAGCTCGTCGGCGCGGGCCTGCGCGGCGGCGAAGTCCAGGTCGCCGGAGTAGATCGCGCGGCCGCAGATCACGCCTTCGACGCCCTCATCCTCGATGGCGCAGAGCTTCTCGATGTCGGCCATGTTAGACAGCCCGCCCGAGGCGATGACCGGGATCGTCAGCGCCTGCGCCAGACGCACCGTGGCTTCGATGTTGATGCCCGAGAGCATGCCGTCGCGGCCGATGTCGGTGTAGATGATCGACTCGACGCCGTAGTCCTCGAACTTCTTGCCGAGGTCGGCCACTTCGTGACCGGTCAGCTTGCTCCAGCCGTCCGTCGCCACCTTGCCGTCCTTGGCATCCAGGCCGACGATGATGTGGCCGCCGAAGGCGCTGCACGCATCCTTGAGAAAGCCGGGATTCTTGACCGCCGCGGTGCCGATGATCACGTAGCGCAGGCCGTCGTCGATGTAGCGCTCGATGGTGTCCAAGTCACGAATGCCGCCGCCCAGCTGCACGGGGATGTCCTCGCCGACTTCCCGCAGGATCGCCTTGATCGCCGCATGATTCTGCGGCTTGCCAGCAAAAGCCCCGTTCAGGTCGACCAGGTGCAGCCGCCTCGCTCCGGCCTCCAGCCACTTGCGCGCCATCGCGGCGGGGTCTTCGCTGAACGTGGTCGACTGGTCCATGTCGCCCTGCTTGAGGCGAACGCAGTGGCCATCTTTGAGGTCGATCGCAGGAATGAGAAGCATGGTGCAGGAGTGCTTGGAACGAACGATGAATTCGCGGGAAATCGAAGCGGGGTGAGGAAATGAAAGGCGGAATCGTACCCAGAATCCGGCGCGCGCATCCGCGGCCCGGGCCGGTCGGTCGATGCGTCTAGAGCTTCAAGGATTCCAGTGGAGGAAGTTTCGATAGAGCTGCAACCCATGGTCTGCGCTCTTTTCGGGGTGGAACTGGGTGGCAAAAATATTATCGCGTGCGACGGCGGCGGTAAAGCGGTCGCCGTAATCCGCCTCACCGACGCTGTGCGCACGGTCGGCCGGCTTCGCGTAGAAACTGTGCACGAAATAGAAGTAGCTCTGGTCCGGCACGCCGGCCCACACAGGATGCGGCCCGGTCTGAACGACCTGGTTCCATCCCATCTGCGGGACCTTGTAGCGGCTGCCGTCGGGCTGCCTGCGACCCTCGAGTTCGAACTTGCGCACCTCGCCCGGGATGAGCCCGAGACCATCGGTCGGCCCCTCTTCGCTGCGCGACAGCAGCATCTGCATGCCGACGCACACGCCGAACAGCGGCTTGCTCGCCGCCGCCTCGAGCACGGACTCCAGCAAACCTGAATCGCGCAGCTCGCGCATGCAATCGGGCATGGCGCCCTGCCCCGGCAGCACGACGCGGGTGGCGCGACGAACCACCTCAGGATCGGAGGTGACGAACACCTCCACCCCGACCTGATCGGCCGCATGCTGGACCGCCTGCGACACCGACCGCAGGTTGCCCATGCCGTAGTCGATCACGGCGACAGTGTTCTTCGTCATGGATGAGTCTCCGCGCTGCAATGGATGCGGTTCAGAGCGACCCCTTGGTGGAAGGGATGACGCCCGCAGAACGCGGATCGAGCTCCAGCGCCGCACGCAGCGCCCGGGCGAAGGCCTTGAACACCGTCTCGCACTGGTGATGCGCATTGACGCCCTTCAGGTTGTCGATGTGCAGCGTGACGAATGCGTGATTGACGAACCCGTGGAAAAACTCCGAAGTGAGCTGCGTGTCGAAGGTGCCGATCATCCCGCTCGTGAAGGGCACGTCCATCACAAGGCCGGGGCGGCCCGAAAAGTCGATCACCACGCGGCTGAGCGCTTCGTCCAGAGGTACGTAGGCGTGCCCGTAGCGGCGGATGCCCTTCTTGTCGCCGACCGCCTTCGCGACCGCCTGCCCGAGCGTGATGCCGACGTCTTCCACCGTGTGGTGGCCGTCGATGTGCAGGTCGCCCTTGCAGTCGATGTCCAGATCGATCAAGCCGTGGCGGGCGATCTGGTCGAGCATGTGGTCGAAGAAGCCGATGCCGGTCGACAGGTTCGCCTTGCCGGTGCCGTCGAGGTTGACGTGGACCGTGATCTTCGTCTCGGCCGTGTTGCGGGTGACGGTTGCCGTGCGCGCACCGGCGGCGATGACTGCTTCGGGGGCCGTGGGGGTGTTCATAGTGAGGATTCCAGCGCCGCGAGCATCCGCGCGTTCTCGTCGGCGGTTCCGACGGTCAGCCGCAGGCAGTTCGCGAGCAATGGGTGCATTTTAGAAACGTTCTTGACCAGTACCCCGGCGGCCTTCATGCCCTCGAAAGTCCTGGTGGCATCGGGCACGCGGATCAGGATCATGTTCGCCTCGCTCGGCCAGCTCTTCACGGCAGGCAGCCGTGCCAAGGCCTCGAAGATGCGGGCGCGCTGGCTGCGGATGTCGGCCGCCTGCTCGGCGAAAACGTCGGCGTGCTCCAGCGCGAACAGCGCGCACTCGCAGTTCAGCACGCTGATGTTGTAGGGCGGGCGGACCTTGTCGATCTCCGAGACCAGTTCGGTCGGCCCCATCAGGTAGCCGAGGCGGACGCCGGCAAGGCCGAACTTGCTCAGCGTTCTCATCAGCAGCACGTGGTTGTGGCGGGTCACGCGGTCGATGTAGCTCTTGCCGGCAAACGGCTGGTAGGCCTCGTCGATGACGACCAGGCCGCCCTGCTCGCCCTGCGCCTCGACGATCCGCTCGATGGCCGTGTCGTCCCAGAGGTTGGCCGTCGGGTTGTTCGGATAGGCCAGGTAGACGATGGCGGGCTTTTCGCGCGCGATGGCTTCCAGCATCCCGCGCTCGTCGAGCTCGAAGTCGGCGGTCAGCGGCACGCCGACGAAGCGCAGGCCCTGCAACTGCGCGCTCATCGCGTACATCACGAAGCCGGGAACCGGCGCGAGGATGGCCGCACCGGGCAGATCGCAGGCCATGGCCAGGAGCGAGATCAACTCGTCCGAGCCGTTGCCGAGCATCAACGAGAAGCCTTCCGGCATGGCGGCGTGGTCGGCCAGCGCGCGCTGCAGATCGGCGCCGCGCGGACCCGGATAGCGATTGAGCGCAAGCGCCCCCAGGCGTTGGCCGAGCGCGGCCTGCAACGCCGGCGGCAGGCCGTGCGGGTTCTCCATGGCGTCGAGCTTGAGCATGCCGCGCGCATCCTGGACGGCATAGGCGTGCATCGATTGCACGTCGGCGCGGATGCGGCCGAGTGCGCGGTTCGTCTGGGGGGTGGATGTCATTCGGTTCAGGGCGAGCAGCGGTAGCTGTTGCGCAAGGCGGCGGCGAGCACGAGTTGGACCGGCATGTCGGCCTCGTAGTTGTCGGCGTTGCGCGTCAATTCGGTCTGGTAGAGCGAGCGCGCCATCGCCGGCTCGAACTTCCGCCCGTTGACGCAGAAATGCGGCTTGAGTCCCGCGCGCTGGTCGGCGTCGCTGGCTTCTCGCATGCCTTCCATGACGCCCACCAGGTAGTAGTTGGCGTAGGCCTTGCCGTCCTTCTCGTTGGCTTCGAGCGTACGCAGTTCGCGGATCGACATCGCCTGCGCGCCGCCAGCCAATGCCAATACGGCAAACAAGAGCAGCCTGGGGGTGAGCATCACTTGATCCGCATACGCGCCGCTTCGGCGTGTGCAGTGAGGCCCTCGCCTTCCGCCAGCGTCACGGCCACGCGCCCCAGCGCCTGGGCGCCGGTTTCGCTGACTTCGATGAGGCTCGAGCGCTTCTGGAAGTCATAGACGCCCAGCGGCGAGCTGAAGCGCGCCGTGCCGCTCGTGGGCAGCACGTGATTGGGGCCCGCGCAGTAGTCGCCGAGGCTTTCGCTGGTGAAAGCGCCCAGGAAAATCGCACCCGCGTGCTTGAGCAAGGGCTCCCAGCGGTGCGGCTCGCGACTGCTGACTTCCAGGTGTTCGGGAGCGATCCGATTGCTGATCTCGCAGGCCTCTTCCATGCTGCGCGTCTGGATCAGAGCGCCGCGCCCGTTCAGCGAGGCCGCGATGATTTCCGCGCGGGGCATGGACGGCAGGAGCCGATCGATCTCCTGCTGCACGCGCTCGATGTAGCCCGCGTCGGGGCACAGCAGGATGCTCTGTGCAAGTTCGTCGTGCTCGGCCTGGCTGAAGAGGTCCATGGCAACCCAGTCGGGCGGCGTGGTGCCGTCGGCCAGCACCAGGATTTCGCTCGGCCCCGCGATCATGTCGATGCCGACGGTGCCGAACACCCGGCGCTTCGCGGCCGCCACGTAGGCATTGCCGGGGCCGGTGATCTTGTCGACCGCCGGGACGGAGGCCGTGCCGTAGGCCAGCGCAGCCACAGCCTGCGCGCCGCCGATCGTGAAGGCGCGGCTCACGCCGGCCACGTGCGCCGCGGCCAGGACGAGCGGGTTCTTTTCGCCACCGGGCGTCGGCACCACCATGATGATCTCGCCCACGCCCGCGACATGCGCCGGGATGGCGTTCATCAACACGCTGGACGGATAGGCGGCCTTGCCGCCGGGCACATAGATGCCAACGCGGTCCAGCGGCGTGACCTTCTGGCCAAGCAGGGTCCCGTCCGCGTCGCGATAGCTCCAGCTTTCGCCGCTGGCCTTCTTCTGGGCCTCGTGATAGCTGCGCACCCGGCTTGCGGCCGCTTCGAGTGCATCGCGTTGCTCGGCCGGCAGCGATTCGAAGGCGCTGCGCAGTTCGGCGGCCGTGAGTTCCAGCGAATCCATGCCGGCGGCCTCGAGCCGATCGAACCGGCGCGTGTATTCGAGCACCGCGTCGTCGCCGCGCCGCTGCACGTCCGCGAGGATGTCGGCCACCACCTGCTCGATGGCCGCATCCGCCTCGGCGGACCAATGCAGGCGCGCCTTGAACTCGGCCTCGAAAGTGGCCGACGCGGTCGATAGACGCAGAGGGGTGGCTTTCAGATTCATTGCAATGTCACGAGGAAGGAATGGCCGACTCGAACGCATCGACGATGCGCCGGATCGCTTCGCGCTTGAGCTTGAGCGCCGCCTGGTTGACCACCAGCCGCGCGCTGATGTCCATGATCCGCTCGACCTCGACAAGGTGGTTGGCCTTGAGGGTATTGCCGGTCGAGACCAGGTCGACGATGGCGTCGGCGAGTCCGGTCAACGGCGCCAGTTCCATGCTGCCGTAGAGCTTGATCAGGTCGACGTGCACGCCCTTGCTGGCGAAGAAGTCGCGGGCGAGCCCGACGTACTTGGTGGCGACCTTGATACGCGAGCCTTGCTTCACGGCCGAGACATAGTCGTAGTCGGCCCGCACTGCCACGCTCAGTCGGCAGGCGGCAATGCGCAGGTCCAGCGGCTGGTACAGGCCCTGGTTGCCGTGTTCGAGCAGCACGTCCAGCCCGGTCACGCCGAGGTCCGCGCCGCCGTATTGCACGTAGGTCGGCACGTCCGACGCACGAACCAGCACCACGCGAACATCCGGGCGAGTCGTCGCCAGGATGAGCTTGCGCGACTTGTCCGGGTCCTCGGTCACCTCGATGCCCGCGGCGGCCAGCAGCGGCATGGTCTCCTCGAAGATCCGGCCCTTCGAGAGCGCGAGCGTGATCATGGCTGCACCTCGGCCGGGCCGGCCACGCGCTCGATGTCGGCGCCGATGCCGCGCAGCTTGGATTCCATGCGGTCGTAGCCGCGATCCAGGTGATAGATGCGATCGACCAGCGTCTCGCCGTCGGCCACCAGACCGGCGATCACGAGACTGGCCGATGCGCGCAGATCGGTCGCCATCACGGTCGCTCCCGACAGTTGGGAGACGCCCTCGATCACCGCCACCTTGCCGTCGGTCTGGATGCGCGCACCCAGACGCAACATCTCGTCAACGTGCATGAAGCGGTTCTCGAAGATCGTCTCGGTCACCGTCGACGTGCCTTCGGCGATCACGTTGAGCGCCATGAACTGGGCCTGCATGTCGGTCGGGAAGCCCGGGTATTCGGTCGTGCGGAAGCTCTGGGCCTTGAGGCGTCCCTGGCTGCGCACCCGGATGCCGTCGTCGGTGCCGGTGATGTCGGCACCGGCTGCGCGCAGCTTCTCGATCACTGCATCGAGATGATCGGTGCGGCCGTGCTTCAGCACGACATCGCCGCCGGTGGCCGCCACCGCGCAAAGGAACGTTCCCGCCTCGATGCGGTCCGCCACCACCTGGTGCGTGCACCCGCCGAGCTTTTCCACGCCCTGGATCCGGATGCGACTGGTGCCGTGGCCTTCGATCTTCGCGCCCATCGCAATCAGCATTTCGGCCAGGTCGGTGATCTCGGGCTCCTGCGCAGCGTTCTCGAGCACCGTCTCGCCCTCGGCCAGTGCGGCGGCCATCAGGAAATTCTCGGTGCCGGTGACGGTCACCATGTCGGTCGTGATGCGCGCACCGTGCAGCCGCTTCCGGCCGCCGCCGATGCTCGCGATCATGTAGCCGTGTTCGACCACGATCTCGGCGCCCATCGCCTGCAGGCCCTTGATGTGCTGGTCCACAGGGCGCGATCCGATCGCGCAGCCACCGGGCAGCGACACCTTGGCGCGCCCGAAGCGGGCAATCAGCGGGCCGAGCGCGAGCACCGACGCGCGCATGGTCTTGACGAGCTCGTACGGCGCCTCGGGTACTTCGAGCGAGCGCGCGTTGATACGCACTGTCCCGTTGTCGTCGCGATCGGCGGCCACGCCCATGTTGTGGACCAGCTTGAGCATGGTCTCGACGTCTTTCAGCCGGGGCACGTTGTGGAGCGTGACCGGCTGATCGGTCAGCAGCGCCGCACACAGTTCGGGCAGGGCGGCGTTCTTGGCGCCGGAAATGCGTACCTCGCCGCGAAGCGCACGCCCGCCGCGAATCAGAAGTTTGTCCATGAAGAATCCAGCGGAGGTCTAGAGGGAAGGCGAGGAAGTCTGCTTCGCCCACTCGGCGGGCGTGTAGGTTTTCATCGAGAGTGCATGCACCTCGTCGGTGTGCATTTTGGCACCCAGGGTCGCGTAGACAAGCTGATGTCGCTGGATGGCGCGCTTGCCCTCGAACCGGGGCGACACGATGGTCGCGTACCAGTGGCGGCCGTCGCCTTCGAGCGTGATGTGGTCGCAGGCGAGGCCCGCCTCGATGATCGATTGAAGTTCTTCGGCAGTCATGTTGTCAGTTGGAGAGAGGCAGCGTCATCCGCGAATCTTGTAGCCGATGCGAAGCAGATGCACTGCGATCGCACTGACGACGAGCCAGGCGCCGCCGACGATCGCCAGGCTCGTCCACGGCGACACGTCGCTCACGCCGAAGAAGCCGAAGCGGAAGCCGTCGATCATGTAGAAGAACGGGTTGAGGTGGCTCACCGCCTGCCAGAACGATGGGAGCGACCCGATCGAATAGAACACGCCCGAGAGGAAGGTCATCGGCATGATCAGGAAGTTCTGGAACACCGCCATCTGGTCGAACTTCTCGGCCCAGAGCCCCGCGATCAGCCCCAGCGTGCCGAGGATCGCGGCGCCCAGGAAGGCGAAGACGATGATCCACCACGGCGCGACGAAGCCCGGCATCGCGAAGAGCGAGGTCACCACGAACACGCCGAGCCCGACCGCCAGTCCGCGCACGACCGACGAGCCGACATAGGCCAGGAACCAGCCCCAGTGCGACAGCGGCGTGAGCAGCACGAACACCAGGCTGCCCATGATCTTGCTTTGGATGATGGAGGACGAGCTGTTGGCGAAAGCGTTCTGCAGCACGCTCATCATCACGAGGCCCGGCACGAGAAAGGCGGTGTAGCTCACGGTGCCGTAGACCTTGACGTGGTCCTCGAGCACATGGCCGAAGACCATCAGGTAGAGCAAGGCGGTGAGGATCGGCGCGCCGACGGTCTGGAGGCCGACTTTCCAGAAGCGCAGGATCTCCTTGTAGAGCAAGGCGCGCCAGCCCAGCGCGTTGACCATCATCTGGACACCTCCAGCGGCGTCTGCTCGCCGGCCATCAGGTCGATGAAGACGTCTTCCAGATCGGCCTTGCGCATTTCCACATCCTCGACGTCCAGCCCCGCTTCGCGGATGGCCGCCAGCAGTTGCTCGACCTCGTGCGCGTTCTGCGCCGGGAGCTGGACGATGCGGCCCGTGACGCGCGCATGCTGGGCGATCGACCAGGGCAGCATGCCGTCGGTCTTGAAGCGAAGGACGTTGCTCGCGGCGGAGCGAAGGAGCTCGCTCGTGCGGTCGAGGGCGATCACGCGGCCCAGCTTCAGCATCGCGATGCGGTGGCACAGCGCCTCCGCTTCCTCGAGATAGTGGGTGGTGAGCAGCACGGTGCTTCCCTGTTTGTTGAGTTTGGCCACGAACTGCCACAGGGTCTGCCTCAACTCGACGTCGACGCCGGCGGTCGGTTCGTCGAGCACGATCACCGGCGGCTTGTGCACCAGCGCCTGCGCGACGAGCACGCGGCGCTTCATGCCGCCGGAGAGCTGGCGCATGTTGGCGGTCGCCTTGTCAGCGAGGCCGAGGCTGTGCAGGAGCTCGTCGATCCAGTCGTCGTTCTTGCTGATGCCGAAGTAGCCGGACTGGATGCGCAAGGTCTCGCGCACGTTGAAGAAGGGGTCGAAAACCAGTTCTTGCGGCACGATGCCGAGCTGGCGGCGGGCCTGGGCATACTCGCGCTGGACGTCGAAGCCGTGCACTGCGATCGCGCCTGCGCTGGGGCGCGAAAGGCCGGCGAGCATGCTGATCAGAGACGTCTTCCCCGCGCCATTCGGGCCCAGAAGACCGAAGAATTCGCCCTCCTCGATCTCGAAACTCACGTTGTCGACGGCACGCAGACCCGGTTTTCCCTGGGCCCGTTGCTGGCGTGAAGCAGGATAGGTCTTCGAGACCGATTGAAAGGAAATCGCAGGCATGGGAGCCCAGGATTTTAGACTCGCCCCCAGGCTTGCTCACTTCGTGTGGCCGCCAACCCCCTACCGGGGCCGCCGGTGTTGCCCCCGGTAGGGGGTTGGCGAAGCGACACGAAGTGCGCGCAGCCTGGGGGCGAGCCCCTATGGCGCGGCCGGCAAAAGACCGGCCACGCCGTACAGCGAGGCCAGTTCACGCAGGCGCGGCGGGAGCCCCTTCACCGCGAAACCACGCCCGAGCGCCGCGGACTCGCGGCGGCATTCGAGCAGCACCGCCAGTGCGGAGGAGTCGAAGTGAACCAGCGCGGTGGCGTCGACGACCGTGGCGCTGCCCGTCTGGCCCGCCAACCCGCGCTGGAGCATGTACACGCAGGTGGAAGCCTCGTCGTGGGTCAGCTTCGGCGGCAGGACCAGCATGATCGGTTCAGCTCTTGGCGTTGGCGCTGTTGGACTTGTTGCGCGCAGCGAGGGTGGCGATCAGGCCGTCGATGCCGTTGGCGTTGATCTGCTGCGCAAACTGGCTGCGGTAGGTATCGACCAGCCAGACGCCCAGGACGTTGATGTTGTAGATCTTCCATCCGCCGGCCTCTCCGGGTGTCTTTTCGAGGCGGTAATCGAGTTGCACCGGGTCGCCGCCGCCACGCACTTCAGTGCGCACGAGCACTTCCTTGTCGTCCGGGGAGCCGCGGAAGGGACGCACGCTGACCGTCTGATCGCTGACCTGTTCGAGTGCCCCCGAGTAGGTCCGCACCAGCAACGTCTTGAACTCCTCTTCCAGCCGCTTTTGCTGCTCCGGCGTGGCCTGGCGCCAGGCAGGACCCACAGCGGAAGAGGTCATGCGCTGGAAGTTCACGTTCGGCATGACCTTGGCGTCGACCAGCGCCATGATCTTGGTGAGGTCGCCGGCCTTGATGGACTTGTCGGCCTTGATGGATTCGAGCACGTCGGTCGAAAGGCGCTTGACGAGCGCATCCGGTGCTTCGTCGGCCGCAAGGGCGGGGCGCACGGATGCGACCGCAGCGCTCACCAGCAGCAGGCCGGCCATCACGAATCGCCCGAAGGCGCGGCGTTGAAGAATCTGGTTCATTGAGAAATCCCTGTTTCAAATCACAAAATCGCTTGAACGAACGATTGGAGACAGCCTACCCGCCCGGGTTCCTCCGGCCAAGGAGCCGCTGCAACCGAATGCAAGCGTGCGTGCGAGCGTCAGTTTCCGTCGTCGGGAAGGTTTCCGTCGTGCACTTCGCTCCGGCGACGCTGTAGGAAAGCATCGCGCGTGAACGTGTATCGGTCGAGCGCCGCGTCATCGAGCAGTTGGCTGGCCCGCAGCAGGTTGGACCGCAGATCCACCAGCCGAAGCGCGAACAAGGAATTGCGCACCGAAACATCCGACACATAACTGAGTGCATCGCCCCGGAAATCCACCGGAAGCGCCACCGTGTCGCGCAACGTCGACGGGCCGAGCAGCGGCAGCACCAGGTACGGACCGCTGGGTACACCCCAACGACCCAGCGTCTGGCCGAAGTCCTCGGAATGACGGTCGATCCCGGCTTCGGTCGCGATGTCGAGCAGACCGCCGAGGCCGAAGAAGGTGTTGATGTTCACCCGCATGAAGGTCTGGGCGCTGTCCTGCAGCTTCAGTTGCGCCACGCTGTTGACGAAGCTCCAGATGTCCGAAAGGTTGCCGAAAAAGTTGTTGACGCCGGTCCGGATGGGCGATGGCAGAACGCGCTGGTACACCGTGGCCACCGGGCGCAGCACCGCATCGTCCACCGTGTCGTTGAATCGCGCGACCTGGCGATTGAGCGGCTCCAGCGGGTCCGCCGGATTGGCGTTCGGGCCGGTGGCGCAACCCGTCACCAGCACCAGCACCGCGACGGACAAGGCCGTGCGCGCAGCGCTGGGGATGGCAGAACGAGAAGCGGAAGGGGTTCGTGGTTTCATTTCTTGTTGGCGTTGCCCTGCGGACTGCTTCCTTCGGCGGCCTTGCTATAGAGGAACTGCCCGATGAGATTTTCGAGGACGACGGCCGACTGGGTCGCGGTGATGACGTCGCCCGGCTGCAGATTCTTCTCGTCCGCGCCCGCTTCGATCCCGATGTACTGCTCGCCGAGCAGGCCACTGGTGAGGATCTTCAGGGAGCTGTCCTTCGGAAAGCTATATCGGCTCTGCAGCGCCAAAGTTACAGTGGCCTGGAAGTTCTTGTCGTCGAATGCGATCGATTCGACGCGCCCGACCACGACGCCCGAGCTCTTGACCGCCGTTTGCGGCTTCAGGCCGCCGATGTTGTCGAAACGGGCGGTGACCGGGTAGGTCTTCTGAAAGTTCAGGCTCAACAGGTTGGCCGACTGGAGCGCAAGGAAAAGCAGCGCCGCCGCGCCGATCAGCACGAACAGGCCGACCCAGATGTCTTTGTTGGAACGTTGCATTTCTTGCACTCTCCTGATCGTTTCTTTTAGATGCTGAACATCATGGCGGTCAGCATGAAATCGAGCCCCAGCACCGACAGCGACGCCACCACGACCGTTCGCGTCGTGGCGCGCGAGACGCCTTCGGGCGTCGGCTGCGACTCGTAACCCTGCAGCAGCGCAATGAACGTGACGGTGAAGCCGAAGACGATGCTCTTGACCACGCCATTGCCGACGTCGCGCCAGACATCGACGCCCCCCTGCATCTGCCCCCAGAACGCGCCAGGATCGATGCCCAGCATCAACACGCCGACCACATAGCCGCCCAGCACGCCGACTGCGCTGAAGACGGCGGCGAGCAACGGCATGGTGATGACGCCGCCCCAGAAACGCGGCGCGAGGATGCGCTGCACCGGATCGACCGCCATCATTTCCATGGCGCTCAGTTGCTCGCCGGCCTTCATCAGGCCGATTTCGGCGGTGAGCGACGTGCCGGCGCGCCCGGCGAACAACAACGCGGCGACCACCGGGCCCAGTTCACGCACCAGGCTCAATGCCACCAGCAAACCGAGCGCCTCCGACGATCCGTAGCGTTGCAGCGTGTAGTAGCCCTGAAGCCCGAGCACGAAGCCCACGAAGAGGCCCGACACCGCGATGATCGCCAGCGAGTAGTTGCCCAGGAAGTGGATCTGGTCGCGCACCAATCCGAACCGGCGGAAGCTGCGCATGCCACCGATGAAAAGGCGCAGGAACAATCGCGCGCCGACCCCAAGGTCCGCGAGCTTGCTGCGTACGGCGAAGCCGACGTCCGACGGGCGGTACCAGCTCATGCCCGCCCTCCGTGGCTGTTGCCGAAATCGTCCTCGACCGTCATGGCCGGATAGTGGAAATGAACCGGCCCTTCGGGCAGCGCATTGACGAACTGGTGCACCAGCGGGTCCTCGCTGCGGCGGACGTCGTCCGGGCGGCCCTGAGCCGCGATGCCGCCATTGGCAAGGATGATCACGTGATCGGCGATGCGGAAGGTTTCCTCGAGGTCGTGCGAGACGATGACGCTGGTCAACCCCAATGTGTCGTTGAGCTGCCGGATCAGGCGCGCTGCGGTGCCCAACGAAATCGGATCGAGGCCCGCGAATGGCTCGTCGTACATCACGAGGTCCGGGTCCAGCGCGATCGCACGCGCAAGCGCCACGCGACGCGCCATGCCGCCCGAGACTTCGCTGGGCATCAACTCGCGCGCACCGCGCAGGCCGACGGCGTCGAGCTTCATCAGCACGATGTCACGAACAAGCGACTCGGACAGGTTCGTGTGCTCGCGCAGGGGAAACGCCACGTTGTCGAACACGCTCATATCGGTGAAGAGTGCGCCGAACTGGAAGAGCATGCCCATGCGACGCCGCGCGGCGTAGAGCCCCGCTGCATTCAGCTTCCCGACATCCTGCCCATTGACGAGTACTTCGCCGCGCCGGGCCCGGATCTGCCCGCCGATCAGGCGCAGGACGGTCGTCTTGCCGCCGCCGGATGCGCCCATGAGCGCAGTGACCTTGCCACGGGGAACGGCGAAGGAGACGTCATTGAGGATCGCGCGTGAGTCGTAGCCGAAGGCGACGTGGCGGAACTCGACGAGCGACGTATCTGGTGTTGGATCCATGGCAATGAAAAAAGCCGGGGCGTCTTTCGACATCCCGGCTCGCGGTAACGCAATGATACGGGAAGGACCTAGCTGCCGCCTGACCGAAAGGTCCGACGATGGCAAGTCGACTTCCCGCAGGGCGCCGCCCCAACGGAAATTTCAGCGTGGCAGGTCGCTGAAACCCATCAGGAATTCATCAACCGCACGGGCGGCCTGGCGGCCTTCGCGGATGGCCCAGACGACCAACGACTGGCCGCGGCGGATGTCGCCGGCAGCGAACACCTTCGGCACGTTGGTCGCGTAGCCGCCAATGAAGTCGACGCTGGCCTTGGCGTTGCCGCGCGCATCCTTGTCGACGCCGAACGCCTCCAGCACGCTTGCCACGGGGCTGACGAAGCCCATCGCCAGCAGGACGAGGTCGGCCTTGAGCACCTGCTCGCTGCCCGGGACTTCAACCATCTTGCCGTCCTTCCACTCGACGCGGACCGTCTTCAGGCCGGTGACCTTGCCCTTCTCGCCGATGAATTCCTTGGTCGAGATCGCGAATTCGCGTTCGCAGCCTTCTTCGTGGCTGGAGCTGGTGCGCAGCTTGTAGGGCCAGTAGGGCCACGTCAGCGGGCGGTTTTCCTCCTCGGGTGGCTGCGGCATGAGCTCGAACTGCGTCACGCTGACCGCGCCGTGGCGGTTACTGGTGCCCACGCAATCGGAGCCGGTGTCGCCACCCCCGATCACGATCACGTTCTTGCCATCGGCGCGAATCTGGCCCTTGACCTTGTCGCCGGCGTTGATCTTGTTCTGCTGCGGCAGGAACTCCATCGCGAAATGGATGCCGTCGAGATCGCGGCCCGGTACCGGCAGGTCGCGCGATTGCTCGGCGCCGCCGGTCAACACGATGGCGTCGAATTCCTTCTGGAGTTGCTCGGGCGTGACGGTTTCCTTGGCCCAGTTCGTGACCTTCGAGCCCTTGCCGAGCGGATCTTTGGCCGCGCCGACCATCACGCCGGTGCGGAAGGTGACGCCCTCGGCCTTCATCTGCTCCACGCGGCGATCGATGTGCGACTTCTCCATCTTGAAGTCGGGGATGCCGTAGCGCAGCAGGCCGCCGATGCGGTCGTTCTTCTCGAACAGCGTCACGTCATGACCAGCCCGCGCCAGTTGCTGGGCCGCCGCCATGCCGGCGGGACCGGAGCCGACCACGGCGACCTTCTTGCCGGTCTTGTGCTTCGCGGGGCGAGCAGCCACCCAGCCCTCGTCCCACGCGCGGTCGATGATCGCGTGCTCGATCGACTTGATGCCGACCGCGTCGTCGTTCACATTGAGCACGCAGGCCGCCTCGCAAGGCGCGGGGCAGATGCGGCCGGTGAACTCCGGGAAGTTGTTGGTCGAATCGAGCACCACGAAAGCGCTCTGCCAGTCGGCGCGATAAACCAGGTCGTTGAAGTCCGGAATGACGTTGTTGACCGGGCAACCGCTGTTGCAGAACGGCGTGCCGCAGTCCATGCAGCGCGCGCCCTGGACCTTGGCCTGCGCTTCGTCCAGTCCGACGACGAATTCGTTGTAGTGCTTGACCCGTTCCTCGACGGGCTTGTAGCCCTCCTCGATCCGTTCATGCTCCATGAAGCCGGTGATTTTTCCCATCGTGCTTACCTCTGTTCTTCGTTCTGGTTGGCGTCAGACTGCCGCCACCGGCTTCGCGGCTGCATGGGGTTCCATGCCCGCGTGTGCGTTGTTGCCGCTGCTCGTGAGCTCGACCTCGCGGTCGTGCATCTCGGCCAGAGCGCGCTTGTATTCGTTGGGGAACACCTTCACGAACTTGGTGCGCGACACGGCCCAGTTGTCCAGCAGTTCGCGCGCGCGCTTGCTGCCGGTCCAGCGGTGGTGCTCTTCGAGCAGCTTCTTCAGGCGCGCCTCGTCGGTCTCGCCGTCGTGCCACACCTTGCGATGCACGCTGGCGGACTGCTCGGCCGAGGTCAGGACCTTGTCGAGCGACACCATCGAGAGGTTGCAGCGCGAAGCGAACTGGCCGTCCTCGTCGTAGACGAAGGCGACGCCGCCGCTCATGCCGGCCGCGAAGTTGCGGCCAGTCTTGCCGAGCACGGCGACCGTGCCGCCGGTCATGTATTCGCAACCATGGTCGCCGGTGCCTTCGACCACTGCCGTGGCGCCCGACAGACGTACCGCGAAGCGCTCGCCGGCCACGCCGCAGAAGTAGGCCTCGCCCGTCGTCGCGCCGTACAGCGCGGTATTGCCGACGATGGTGTTGCGGATGGCTTCTCCGCGGAAGTCGAGGCTCGGACGCACCACCACGCGGCCGCCCGAGAGGCCCTTGCCGGTGTAGTCGTTGGCGTCGCCGATCAGGTACAGCGTGATGCCGCGCGCCAGGAAGGCGCCGAACGACTGGCCGCCCGTACCTTCGAGCTGGATGCGGATCGAGTCGTCCGGCAGACCCTGCGGATGCACCTTGGTGAGTGCCCCCGACAGCATCGCGCCGACCGAACGGTTGACGTTGCGGGCGACCTCGATGAACTGCACCTTCTCGCCCTTCTCGATGGCGGGACGCGAACGCTCGATGAGCTTGTTGTCCAGGCTCTTCGCGAGGCCGTGATCCTGCTGGTCGACGTGGAAGCGCGCCACGTCGGCCGGCACGTTCGGTTGCGCGAACAGGCGGCTGAAATCGAGGCCGCGCGCCTTCCAGTGCTCGATGCCCTTGCGGGTGTCGAGCAGGTCGGCACGGCCGATCAGGTCGTCGAACTTGCGCACGCCGAGCTGCGCCATGATCTGGCGGACTTCCTCGGCGACGAAGAAGAAGTAGTTGACGACGTGCTCGGGCTTGCCCGAGAACTTCTTGCGCAGCACCGGGTCCTGCGTGGCCACGCCCACCGGGCAGGTGTTCAGGTGGCACTTGCGCATCATGATGCAGCCCTCGACGACCAGCGGCGCGGTCGCGAAGCCGAACTCGTCCGCGCCGAGCAGCGCGCCGATGGCAACATCGCGGCCGGTCTTCATCTGGCCGTCGGCCTGCACGCGGATGCGGCCGCGCAGGCGGTTGAGCACCAGCGTCTGCTGGGTTTCGGCCAGGCCGATTTCCCAAGGGCTGCCCGCGTGCTTGATCGACGACCAGGGCGACGCGCCCGTGCCACCGTCATGGCCGGCGATCACGACGTGGTCGCTCTTGCACTTGGCGACGCCGGCGGCAATCGTGCCGACGCCCACCTCGCTCACCAGCTTGACGCTGACGCTCGCATGCGGCGCGACGTTCTTCAGGTCGTGGATCAGCTGCGCCAGGTCCTCGATCGAATAGATGTCGTGGTGCGGCGGCGGCGAAATCAGGCCCACGCCCGGCACCGAGTAGCGGAGCGCGCCGATGTACTGCGACACCTTGCCGCCCGGCAGCTGGCCGCCTTCGCCGGGCTTCGCGCCCTGCGCCATCTTGATCTGGATCTGGTCGGAAGACGACAGGTATTCGGCGGTGACGCCGAAACGGCCCGAAGCCACCTGCTTGATCTTGGAGCGCAGCGAATCGCCGTCCTTCAGCGGCAGATCGACCTCGACGTTCTCGGCGCCGATCACGCTCTTGAGCGTGTCGCCCGTCTTGATCGGAATGCCCTTGAGCTCATTGCGATAGCGCGCCGGATCTTCGCCGCCTTCGCCGGTGTTGCTCTTGCCGCCGATGCGGTTCATGGCAATCGCCAGCGTCGAATGCGCCTCGGTGCTGATCGAGCCGAGCGACATGGCACCGGTCGCGAAGCGCTTGACGATGTCGCTCGCGGACTCGACCTCATCCACCGGGATCGCCTTGGCCGGATCGAACTTGAACTCGAACAGACCGCGCAGCGTGAGATGGCGGCGATTCTGGTCGTTGATGATCTGCGCGTATTCCTTGTAGGTGTTGAAGTTGTTGGCGCGCGTGCTGTGCTGCAGCTTGGCGATCGCGTCGGGCGTCCACATGTGCTCTTCGCCGCGGGTGCGCCAGGCGTACTCGCCGCCGGCGTCGAGCATGTGCGCGAGCACCGGGTCGTCGCTGAAAGCCGCCTTGTGCATGCGGATGGCTTCCTCGGCGATGTCGAACACGCCGATGCCCTCGACGCGGCTCGCGGTGCCGGTGAAGTACTTCTCGACCGTCTCGGTGTTCAGGCCGATGGCTTCGAAGAGCTGCGCGCCGCAGTAGCTCATGTAGGTGCTGACACCCATCTTCGACATGATCTTCGACAGACCCTTGCCGATCGCCTTGACGTAGTTGTAGATGGCCTTCTCGGCGCTGAGGTCGCCCGAGAGGTCCTCATGCATCGCGGCCAGCGTTTCCATCGCGAGGTACGGATGCACCGCTTCGGCGCCGTAGCCGGCAAGCACGCCGAAGTGATGCACTTCGCGCGCGGAACCCGTCTCGACCACGAGGCCGGCGGTGGTGCGCAGGCCTTCACGCACGAGGTACTGGTGAACCGCGGACAGCGCGAGCAGCGCCGGGATTGCGATCTGCGACGGACCGACCTTGCGGTCGCTCACGATCAGGATGTTGTGGCCGCCCTTGATCGCGTCCACCGCTTCGGCGCACAGCGAGGCGAGCTTGGCTTCGACGCCCTCTTCGCCCCAGGCGAGCGGATAGGTGATGTCGAGCGTGTAGCTCTTGAACTTGCCCTGCGTGTACTTGCCGATGTCGCGCAGCTTCGCCATGTCCGCGAAGTCGAGGATCGGCTGGCTCACTTCGAGCCGCATCGGCGGGTTGACCTGGTTGATGTCCAGCAGGTTCGGCTTCGGGCCGATGAAGGACACCAGCGACATCACGATCGCCTCGCGGATCGGGTCGATCGGCGGGTTCGTCACCTGCGCGAACAACTGCTTGAAGTAGTTGTAGAGCGGCTTGTTCTTGTTCGAGAGCACGGCCAGCGGGCTGTCGTTGCCCATGGATCCGATGCCCTCTTCGCCGGCCGCGGCCATCGGGCTCATCAGGAACTTGATGTCTTCCTGCGTGTAGCCGAAGGCCTGCTGGCGATCGAGCAGCGTGACTTCGCTGGTGAGGGGCTGCACCGGCTCGGCCTCGACGCTGTCGAGCTTGATGCGTAGGTTCTCGATCCACTGCTTGTAGGGCTTGCTGTTCGCGAGGGTGGCCTTGACCTCCTCGTCGTCGATCATGCGGCCCTGCTCGAGGTCGATCAGGAACATCTTGCCGGGCTGCAGGCGCCACTTGCGGACGATCTTCTGCTCTGGAACCGGCAGCACGCCGGATTCGGAACCCATGATGACCAGGTCGTCGTCGGTCACGCAATAGCGCGAGGGGCGCAGGCCGTTGCGATCGAGCGTGGCGCCGATCTGGCGGCCGTCGGTGAACACGATCGAGGCCGGACCGTCCCACGGCTCCAGCATCGCCGCGTGGTATTCATAGAACGCGCGGCGGCGCGTATCCATCGTGGCGTGCTGCTCCCACGGCTCGGGGATCATCATCATCACGGCCTGGCTGATCGGGTAGCCGGCCATCGTGAGCAGTTCGAGGCAGTTGTCGAAGGTGGCGGTGTCGGACTGGCCGGCGAAGCTGATCGGATAGAGCTTCTGCAGGTCGGCGCCCAGCACCGGCGAAGACATCACGCCTTCGCGCGCCTTCATCCAGTTGTAGTTGCCCTTGACCGTGTTGATTTCGCCGTTGTGGGCGACGTAGCGGTACGGGTGGGCCAGCGGCCACTCGGGGAAGGTGTTGGTCGAGAAGCGCTGGTGCACGAGGCCGAGCGCCGAAACGCAGCGCTTGTCCTGCAGATCCAGGTAGTAGGTGCCGACCTGGTCGGCCAGCAGCAGGCCCTTGTAGACCACCGTGCGGCTCGACATGCTCGGAACGTAGTACTCCTTGCTGTGCTTGAGCTTCAGGCGCTGAATGTTCGCGCTGGCGGTCTTGCGGATCACGTACAGCTTGCGCTCCAGCGCGTCCTGCACGATCACGTCGTTGCCGCGGCCGATGAAGATCTGGCGCAGCAGCGGCTCCTTGGCGCGCACCGTCGGCGACATCGGCATCTCGTGGTTGACCGGCACGTCGCGCCAGCCCAGAAGCACTTGGCCCTCGACCTTGACCGCGCGCTCCAACTCCTGCTCGCAGGCTTCGCGCGATGCATGCTCCTTGGGCAGGAAGATCATGCCGACGCCGTATTCGCCGGGCGGAGGAAGGGTGACGCCCTGTTTCGCCATCTCCTCGCGGTAGAGCAGATCGGGCAGCTGGATCAGGATGCCCGCGCCGTCGCCCATGAGCTTGTCAGCACCCACTGCGCCGCGGTGGTCAAGGTTTTCGAGAATCTTGAGTGCCTGACCAACGATGGCGTGGCTCTTTTCGCCCTTGATGTGGGCAACGAAGCCGACGCCGCACGCATCGTGCTCGTCAGCGGCGGAATAAAGACCGTGTTGTTGGAGATGCTCGATCTCGGCAGCCGTCGTCATGGCGTGCTCCTTCAGTTTTCGCAGGGAAAAGGAGCATATTGCTTTGCACAAATAATGCCAAACGGTTTAATTGGGGTCAGATCACATTTAAATGTCTTCCATATTGGTCAACATTTAAATGGGGACACATCAAAAACAGTAGCACTGTTTCCTTGTGACGCAACGGATCCGGCCGGTTATCGGCCCGGTTCGTGGGAGATGCGGGGTCGCCCGGGGCGCGCCTTCCGCACGCGCCGCTCTGTAGTTTTTTGTAACGATTCGAGGAACTGGCGGTCGCCGACGGCCCAACCGCGGAGTACGCCTTCGGTGAGCAGCACCCGATCGGCGTCGGAAATCCCCGCACGCACCAACTCAGCGTAGGCGGCTTCGCGCGCGAACGGCGTGTTGCCGAGCGCCCAGTAGAGCGGATGCGGCGTCAGCAGCCTGTCGTGGCGCAGTCCAGCGTAGTGGCCGTAGCTCGACCACGGATAGTCCCGGGCATCCGTGACCAGCCCCGCGCGCACCGGATTGAGGTCCATGTAGGCCATGCAGGCCAGCAGGTAGCGATCCGGCTGGATCAGGGTCGACTTGTAGCGCCCCTCCCACAAGGTTCCGCTGCGTCCGTGACGATCGTTGAAATACCGGACATAGCGCCTCCCGACCGCCTGAATCCACTGCGGCAGCGCTTCAACCGTGGAGGGCGTCGCCAGCAGGTGGAAGTGGTCCTCCATCTGCACGTACGCATGGATGGCGACACCATGTCGCACCGCGTTCTCGCCGAGCAAGCCCAGCATCATTTCGTGATCGGCACTGTCCACGAAGATCGTCTGCCGGTTATTGCCGCGCTGGACGATGTGATGCGGCTGATCAGCCAGCGTGAGGCGGGGCAGTCGGGCCATGGGGCTTGAAGCGGCCGTCGGTCAGGACAGCCTGAAGCGCGTCTCCGTCAGCGACTCGAGTCCGAACTGGGCCAGCAGCTCGCGCAACCGCGCCGCAGCACTCGCTTTGCGCTGGCCGGTGTAGCGGGCAATGATGAGTTCGTTCTTCAGGCTGTGTTCCCAGCCCACGAGTTCGGTGACGGTGACCTGGTAGCCATTCGCCTCGAGGTAGAGGCACCTCAGCACATTGGTGAGCTGGCTGCCGATCTCGCGCGTATGCAGCGGATGCCGCCACAACTCGGCCAGCGGCGTGCGCGACAACGCGAGTGCCTTGGTCTCGCGCAGGCAGGCGGCAACTTCGGCCTGACAACAGGGCACCAACACCATGAACCTCGCGCGCTTGGCGAGGCCGAAGGCGATGGCATCGTCCGTGGCGGTGTCGCAGGCATGCAGCGCGGTCACCACATCGATTCGCTCCGGCAGCTCGGCGGCGGCCGCGGATTCGGCCACGGTCAGATTGAGGAACGACATGCGCTCGAAGTGCAGGCGTTCGGCCAATGCCCGCGACTTGTCGACGAGATCGGTGCGCGTCTCGATCCCGTAGACATGCCCCGCGCCCCGCGCGCGGAAGAACAGGTCGTAGATGATGAATCCGAGATACGACTTGCCCGCGCCGTGATCGGCCAGCGTTGCCTCGGCACCGCCGCCGGGCAGCTCCTGCAGCAGCTTCTCGATGAACTGGAAGAGGTGGTAGACCTGCTTGAGCTTGCGCCGAGAATCCTGGTTGAGCCGCCCTTCGCGCGTGAGGATGTGCAGCTCCTTGAGAAGTTCGACCGATTGCCCGGGGCGCAACTCGCTCTGCACTTCGGCTTCGGCCTTTGCCGCCTTCTCCGTCTTGGCGAGCTTGCTCATCGCGCGGCTCCCGGACCGACGTCAAGCGCTTCCCAACCCGAAGGCCCAAGGTTCTCGAGCGTCTCCATGTTGCGGCCGAAGATGGCCTCGGCATCCGGAAAGGCCTCGACGGCACGGTCCACGCTGTCTTCACGCAGCAGATGCAGCGTGGGATAAGGCGCCCGGTTGGTCGCGTTCGTGATGTCGTCGGCTTCCGTGCCGGCGAACTGGAAACGGGGGTGAAAGCTGGCCAGCTGGAGTTCGCCGTCGAAGCCTTCCCGCGCGAGCCGCCGCTCGGCGCGCGCGAGGAAATCGTTGAAGTCGAAGAAATCGGTCAAGGTGTTGGGAACGATCAAGAGCGTGGTATCCCTCTCGGCGGCACTGATGTCGCGAAGCGCCCTCGCCTCGGCGACCAGCGCATCGATCAGCCCGGATTCGTCAGGCGAAAGGTACACCTCATAGTGAACTTGTCCGCGGACGTGGACGGCCTTTGCAAACGGACACAGGTTGAGCCCGATGACGGCGCGCTCGAGCCAACGGCGCGTATCGGCCTCGGCCTGCTCGGCGGAGACGGTGAAGGGCTGGTTCATGCAGTTCCCCTTCGCGGCAAGGCCGGCAACAGCCGGGCGGCCAATGCGATGCCTGCCAGCGAGCATGTCAGCGTCACGACCCAGGTCCATTGCCAGCCGCCCGCGCGATGCGCGATCCACGCGACGAACGGCGGCGCAGCAAACTGACCCAACGACGAGGCCTGCACCATCAGGCCGATCGTCGTGGACACGGTGGATGGCCCCGGCGCCAGCCGCACGCCCAGCAGGAACAAGGTCGCCGGTATGACGCCCCCGCCGAGCGAGAACATGCAGACGGCCAGGTAGCGAAGCGCAGGCGGAAGGCTCAGGGCGCCTTGCGACGCCCCGACCTGCGCGAACGCGGCAACGCCGCCAAGCGCCATGACGGCAAAGCCCCAGCGAAGCAGGCGATCCGGCGCCACGCCGCGCTGCAACAGCCGGCCGCCGGTCACATTGCCGACGATGTTCATCGCAGCCGCAAGCGCCGTCAGCGCGGCCGTCCATCCTGCAGGAACGCCGGCATCGACATAGATCGCCGGCAGGAATCCGATCACGGCCATCCATTGCGACGAATAGACGGCGAACGCCATTGCCAGCGTCCACGGGCCACTGGCGCTCGCGGTTTCGCGCAGGCGCGCAGGCCATGACCCGGCGGCGCCGGCAGCGAGCCGCCTTCCGAGGCGATCGCCCGGCACCACGCATGCCACCCACACGGCTGCGGCCGCCGACAGCAGCCCCAGGGCCCACCACCATCCCGGCCAATCGAACCGGGCGATGAAGACCGGGCCCACGAGCAACGCAAGCGCGACGCCGAGCGGCATGTACGCACCCCACAGGCCCATCGCCGCCTTTTCCGCGTTTGGGGGAACCATGGCGCGGATCAGACCCGGCCCGGGCATCACCGCGAGAAGAAAACCCAACCCTTCGAGCGCCCGCAGCGCCAGAAGCAGAGGAAGCGCCTGCGCCTTGTCGTGGATCGATGCGCCGACGAAGCCGCCCAGCAGGCTGGCGCAGGAAACGAGCACGAGCCCCGTCAACATGCTCCGGCGCAGGCCGATCGAGTCGGCCGCGAGACCGACGAAGATGCCGAGGCTCATGCTGGCAAGCTGTATCAGCGAAAGCAGGAAGCCCGCTTCGACCAGCCCGACGCCGAGTCCCGACTGCAGCGCCGGCACCGCAGGCGGCAACTTCCCGATGTGCAACGCTGCAGCAACCCCGGCGGCCACGACGGCAAGGGCGGCTACCGGCACCCGCACACCGGTGCGAGCGGCGTTGTTCATTCGATCCACCGCCGTCCGGTCAGGCGTTCGAATTCACGGATCGCGAATCGATCGGTCATCCCGGCAATATAGTCCGCCACCGCCCGATGCCGGTCGGTGCCCTCCGCGTAGCGTTCGGGCATCTGCGTCGCATCGGCAAGGTAAGCATCGAACAATTCACGGACCACGTCCTTCGCCTGGTCGGTCGTCGCCGTGACCCGAGGATGCCGGTACAGGTTGCGGAACAGGAAGCGCTTGAGCTCGGACGATTCGCGGCGCATGGTGTCGCTGAACAACACGAGCGACCCGGCCTTCCGCGCGGCATCCGCATCGGCGGGCGCAGCGGACCGGATCGCGGCCGACGTGGCGTCGATCACGTCGTACACCTGCGCGCTGAGCATGCGCCGGATCGCTTCGTAGAGCACCCGCCTGCCGCGAAGCGCCGGAAACTCGGCCAGGGTCTCCCTGCGATAGCGCTCGAACAGGCCGAGCTCGCCCAGCAGCTCGATATCGATCAGACCCGACCTGACGCCGTCGTCGATGTCGTGCGCGTTGTAGGCGATTTCGTCGGCGAGGTTGCACAGCTGCGCCTCCAGGCTGGGCTGCGTGCGATCGAGGAAACGGCGCGCCACCCGGCCCGGCTCTGCCGCCTCGAGGCGCTCCGCATTCGCGCGGGAGCAGTGCTTGAGGATGCCCTCGCGCGTCTCGAAGCTCAGATTGAGCCCGTCGTACCGGGGGTAGCGGTGCTCGAGCTCATCCACCACGCGAAGGCTCTGGAGGTTGTGCTCGAAGCCGCCGTGATCCTGCATGCAGGCATCGAGCGCATCCTGGCCCGCATGGCCGAACGGGGTATGGCCGAGATCGTGCGCAAGAGCGATCGCCTCGACCAGATCTTCATTGAGCCGCAACGCCCGCGCGATCGAGCGGCCAAGCTGTGCCACCTCGAGCGAATGCGTCAATCGCGTCCGGAAAAGATCGCCCTCGTGATTGAGGAACACCTGCGTCTTGTAGACCAGCCGCCGGAAGGCCGTCGAATGCACGATGCGGTCGCGGTCCCGCTGGAACGCGTCGCGCGTGGGGGCCGGCGCTTCGGCATGCCGGCGTCCGCGCGATTGCGACGCATGGCTGGCGTAGGGCGCAAGGCTCATCCGCGCCGCTCAGCTCTTCGCGCAGCACTGCGCGAGCACCTCGCGCACCATCGCATCGGGCGCGCCGCGCATGACGGCTGAGCCCGGCTTGTCGATCACGACGAAGCGGATCTCGCCGGCTTCGGACTTCTTGTCGACGCGCATCAGCTCGAGATAGCGCTCGGCGCCGAGCGCGGGCCCCACGACCGGCAGGCCTGCCCTCCGGATCAGCGCTGTGAGCCGCTGCACGAAGGCCTCGTCCACGCCGCCGAGGCGCTGCGACAGCTGCGCAGCCATGACCATGCCGCAGCCGACCGCCTCGCCATGGAGCCATTCGCCGTAGCCCAGGCCCGATTCGATCGCGTGCCCGAAGGTATGTCCGAAATTGAGAATCGCCCGCAGGCCGGTCTCGCGTTCGTCCTGCCCAACGACTTCGGCCTTGATCTCGCAACTGCGCTTGACCGCATGGGCCAGCGCGGCCGGATCTCTCGCAACCATGGCATCGATGTTCGCTTCGATCCAGTCCAGGAAAGCCATGTCATGGATTGGCCCGTACTTGATGACTTCGGCCAGGCCGGCGCTCAGCTCACGCGGCGGCAGCGTCGCCAGCGTCGAGAGATCGCACAGCACGAGCCGAGGCTGGTAGAACGCCCCGATCATGTTCTTGCCGAGCGGGTGGTTGATGGCGGTCTTGCCGCCAACGGACGAATCGACCTGCGCCAGCAAGGTCGTCGGTACCTGCACGAACGGCACGCCCCGCATGTAGCTCGCGGCGGCAAAGCCCGTCATGTCCCCGACGACACCGCCGCCCAGCGCAAAAAGCACTGTCTTGCGATCGCAACCGTGGCCGAGCAATGCGTCGAAGACGAGGTTCAGCGTCTGCCATTCCTTGTACGCCTCGCCGTCGGGCAGCTCGAGAACATGGACGGCCCGGAACCGATTCGCCAGCGCCGCCCGCAAGGTCTGGGCGTAAAGCGGTGCGACGGTGGTATTGGTGACGATCAGCGCCGTGGTGGCGGCGGGAAGCGCTGCGAAACTGCCCGGGTCACCGAGCAGACCGCTACCGATCAGGATCGGGTAACTCCGGTCGCCGAGCTGGATCTCGACGCTTTCATGGGGGGCGGACAATGGCATGCCCCGAGTTTAGGTGCATGCCGAAACACGCTCTTTCAGTCGGGAAGATCGCTGCCCGGCGGTGGCGACGCGATTCCCGCCAGCTCGAGCTGCATCACGATGATGTTCACCAGCATCGCGACCGTTGGACGTCCGGTTTCGACCACGTCGTGCGCGGTTTCGCGATACAGCGGATCCCGGGCGTCGTACAGCTCGCGCAATCGCCCGAGCGGATCGGCAACTTGCAGCAGCGGACGCTTCACATCGTGCCGGAGACGTCGAAACAGGTCTTCCGGCGCCGATCGAAGGTAGATCACATGAAAGCCCGAACGCAAGGCCGTCCGGTTGGCCTCCCGCAGAACGGCGCCTCCGCCGGTCGCGACGATCCCGTGCGGCGCCGCGGCAAGTTCGGCAATGACGGCTTGCTCGAGATCGCGAAAGCTCGTCTCCCCTTCCCGCTCGAAGTAGTCCCGGATCGAACAGCCGATCCGCTCCTCGATCACGTGATCGCTATCGATGAACGGGAGTTCGAGACGTTGCGCGAGGCGCCGGCCCACTGCAGATTTGCCGGCGCCGGGCAACCCGACGAGTGCGACCGCCACGCGGTGCTGCGAACACCGCGCGTCAACGCGCGGCGTTACGGTCGGTAATCATCTTCGGGGTGATAAAGACGAGCATTTCGGTCTTGTTGGCAACGCGATTGCGCGTACGGAACAGTGCGCCGACGTAGGGCACTTCACCCAGCACCGGTATGCGCGATTCGTCGTTGGTTTCGGTGAGCTCGAAGATACCACCAATGACGACCGTACCGCCGTTCTCGACCAGCACCTCGGTCTGCACGTGCTTCGTGTTGATCGCGAAGCCGGCGGTGGTCGCCTGACCCACCGTGTCCTTGTTGACGTCCAGCGTCAGGATGATGTTGCCCTCGGGCGTGATCTGGGGCGTGACCTCGAGCTTGAGGTTGGCCTTGCGGAACGCGATCGAGGTCGCGCCGCTCGACGTTGCAACCTGATACGGCAGTTCAGTACCCTGTTCGATCAGCGCCTTGGTCTGGTCAGCCGTCACGACGCGCGGGCTCGACACCACCTTGCCCTTGCCGTCGGCTTCCAGGGCGGAGATTTCGAGGTTCAGCATCCGCGAGAACGCCGAATTGAAGAGCGAGATCGCGAAGGTGCCCGGCGAATTGCCGTTGCCCGACACACCGGTGGAAGGCAGGTTGACGAAGTTGCCCTGCGTGAACGACGGGAACGTCACCGTCGGCAGCGTCGTGGTGCGAGTCGACGAAATCGTGCCGTCCGCGTTCAGCGTCGTGCTGCCGGTCGTCCCGCCGCCGGTCACCGAGGGGAACGTACCCACGCTGTTGTTGTTGTTGATGACGCCACCGCCCATCTTCACGCCGAGCGACTTGCCGAAGGTATCCGACGCCTCGACGATCCGGGCTTCGATCAGAACCTGGCGCACCGGCACGTCCAGCTTCTGGATCAGCTCGGCCACCTGGGCAAGGCGCGACGGAATGTCGGACACGAAGAGCTGGTTGGTCCTCGCTTCGGCCAGCACGCTGCCGCGGGGGCTCAGGATGCGGGTCGTCGTGCCCGAACCACCGCCACCGCCGCTGGCCGAGCCCGTACCGGTCAGGCCCTGGGCGATCGTGACAGCCTTCGTGTAGTTGAGCTGGAAGGATTGGGTGCGCAGGGGCTCCAGGTTCTGGATTGCGTTCTCCGCCTCGAACTGCAGCTTTTCCTTGGCGTTGATTTCATCCTTCGGAGCGATCCAGAGAACGCTGCCGTTCTTGCGCATGCCGAGGTTCTTGGCCTGGAGGATGATGTCCAGTGCCTGATCCCACGGCACGTCCTTCAGTCGAAGGGTCAACGCACCCGTGACCGAATCGGAGGTCACGATGTTGAAGTTCGTGAAGTCGGCGATCACCTGGAGCAGCGAACGAACTTCGATGTTCTGGAAGTTCAGCGACAGCTTCTCGCCGCTGTAGCCCACGCCCTGGGTCAGCTTGGTCGGGTCGACCTTGCGCGGACGGACTTCGACGACGAACTGGTTTTCGCTCTGATAGGCGCTGTGCTCCCACTCGCCCTTGGGCTCGATGGTCATGCGCACGCGATCGCCCACCTGCTGGGTCGTCACCAACTGAACCGGCGTGCCGAAATCCGCCACGTCAAGCCGGCGGCGCAGGCCTTCCGGCAAGGTCGACTTGGTGAACTCCACGACGAGGTTCTTGCCCTGTTGACGAATGTCGACGCCCACCTGGTTGTTGGCCAGATCGACGATCACGCGGCCGGTGTTGTCGGAGCCGAGGCGGAAGTCCACATCCTTCAGCGGCAGCATGTCGCGATTGCGGTTCTCCGCGAAGGCGCCTTGCGCGGACTGGGCCAGCGCAACACCGGGCACGGGCTCCAGCGCGACGAGCAAGGACTTGCCCTGAATCTCGGTCTTGTACGCGGTCGCCTGCTTGAGGTTCAGCACGAGGCGCGTGCGCTCCCCGGCCTGGACCACGTTGATCGAGCGCAGGTTGCCTTGGTTGACGTCGATGGCAGAACGACCGATCGCATTCGTCACGCCGGGAAAATCGAGTGCGACACGCGCTGGCGTCTGGATGGCAAACCCGGTGGGCGGCGCGGCGAGCGGCTGAGAGAAGTCGATCCGGACAACTTCCGAACCCGATTGCATCGAACTCGTGACCGACTCGATGGCGTTCTGGGCATGCACGATGGCCGCGGCGCTGAATGCCAGCACAGCCGCGCCCGCAGCGCGCAGCCAGTGCGCGAGCATCGATTTTTGTTGATTCATTTCGTCCTCTCTTGCAACTGCAGCGTCGCCACGCGTTCGATCCATTCACCGGCGGCGTCCTGCACGATTTCACGCAAGGCGAGTTCGGTTTCGGTGATACGGGTGATCTTCCCGTAGTTGAGTCCCAGGTAGTTGCCCACCTTCACTTGATAGAGCAGCTTGTCGACGCTGATCAGGGCAACCGGCTGTCCGTTTCGATTGAGGCTGCCCACCATCGCCATCGAGTCGAGCGGGAAGGCTTCGAGCGCCTCCTTGCGGCGCGTCAGCTCGGGAGCGATCAGGCCGGATGTGCTGGGCTGGTTCGAGTCGCGGCGCAGTGCCTGCGTCAGCTTCTGCATGTTGAACGGCTCGATCGCACCGGCCTCGGTGTACGGCTGCGGCGTGAACTTCTTGGGTTCGGAGATGGGCGGCACATTCGGCTTGACCGCTGCACGCTGCTCGGTCATCCAGGTTCGCAGTTCGTCCTGATCCGATCCGAAGCAACCGCTCAGCCCCACGACGGCGGCACAGAGCCCTAGGAATCCGAGCGTTCTCATTTCTTCTTCGCCCCGGCTGCTGCGCGCTTTTGCATGTTCTGCTCTTGCTCGTCCAGATAGCGGTAGGTCCGTGCGGTCGCGTCCATCACGAGCGCACCGTCCTTCGCCGGGGTCACGGAGAGATTGTTCAAGGTCACGATGCGCGACAGATTCGCAACGTCCGCGGCGAACGCACCCATGTCGTGGTAGCGGCCGGTCACGCGCACCGCGATCGGGAGCTCGGCGTAGTAGTCCTTCACGGAAACCTGCCCGGGCCTGAACAGCTCGAACTGCAGGCTGCGGCCGAGGCCGGCCTGGTTGATGTCCGACAGCAGCGCATCCATTTCAGCCTTGCTGGGGAGCTGCTTTTCGAGCAGCGTGACGTACTGCTGGACCTGCTCGCGCTGCTTCTTCAGAAGCTCGAGGTTGGCCGCCTGGGCGACCTTCTTCTGATAGTCCGCCCTGAGCGTGACTTCCTTGGCGCGAGCCGCTTCCAGTTCGTCGTTCGAATTGGTGAGCCAGACGAACCAGAGAGCGACGACCACCGCGGCGGCCACTGCGACGCACAGGGCGTAACGCGGAATGGCCGGCCAAGCCGAAGGATCGTTCGGATTGAGGCCTTGGAACTGCTCGCCGAAGCTCCGCAGCGCGGCTCCGACGTCGATCTTGGGAGAAGAGCGTTTGGTTGCCATGATGACGCTTACCCCTTGGCTGCCGGTGCAGCCGCACCTGCCGGCTTCTGAGCGTCAGTGGGCCGCTTCAAGCCAATGCGCATCGTGAAGTTGGCGACGCGGCGCTGATCGCGGGGACTCAGGTTGATGTTGGTCGACGTGATCTCGACCAGCTCGGGCTTCACCAGCCACGGGCTGTTGTTGCCGAGGTTGCGCAGCAACTCGGACACCCGCTCGTTGGACTGGGCCATGCCCTGCAGCGTGACCGTCTGGTTGTCCTGCTTCATGCTGGTCAGGTAGACACCGTCGGGCAACTGGCGAACGAGTTCGTTCAGCAGGTGCACCGGCATGTTGCGGTCACCCTGCAGATCTTCCACTGCCTGCTGGCGCGCCCGCAGGGCAGCGATTTCCGCCTGCAGGGTCGAGATCTCCTTGATCTCCGCATCCAGCTTGGTGATTGCCGACTGCAGGATGCCGTTCTTGTCCTGCTGGTTGGAGATCTGAGCCTGGAACCAGAGGTAGGCAGTGCCGGCGACCAACACGCCGACGACGGCGGCCAACCCCAAGGTGGCGAAGAAGGTCTCGCGGCGGCGCTTGCGCGCCGCCTCGCGATGGGGAAGAAGATTGATGAGGATCACTGCAGGAACCTCCGCATCGCGAGGCCGCAGGACGTCAGGTACGACGGAGCCTCACGGCGCACTTTCTTCTCGCGAATGCTGCTGCCGATTTCCATGCCATCGAACGGATTCACGAGCGAACACGCAAACGAGGTCTGGCGCGTGACCGCGCTGGTCAGCCCGGGCAGCGACGCGGAGCCTCCTGCCAGCAGCACGTAGTCGACGCGGTTGTGGGGCGTGCTCGTGAAGAAGAACTGAAGCGCGCGCGCGATTTCCTGCGCAATGCTCGCAACGAACGGCTTGAGCACTCCGGCACCGTAGTCTTCGGGCAGATCGCCGCTGCGCTTCTTGGCTTCGGCCTCTTCGGCGGAGAAGCCGTACTGCCGAACGATGAGCTGCGTGAGTTGCGCGCCACCGAAAGCCTGGTCGCGGTCGTACAGGACTTCCTGGTTCTTCAGCACCTGCATGCTGGTGGTGAATGCGCCGACTTCGAACAAGGCCACGACGGCATCGTGTCCCTGCCCAGGCAACTGCTCGATCAACCGCGCGGTCGCGAGACGCGACGCATAGGATTCGACATCGAGGATCACGGCCTTCAGCCCGGACGCCTCGGCGAGGCCCTGGCGATCCTGAACCTTTTCCTTGCGCGAGGCGGCGATCAGCACTTCGACATCGCCAGCGGAGGTCGCGCTTTGCCCCATCACGCAAAAATCGAGGCTGACCTCGTCCAGCGAGAAGGGGATGTACTGGTTGGCCTCGGACTCGACCTGAATCTCGAGTTCCTGCTCGCTCATGCCGCCGGGCAGGACGATCTTCTTGGTGATGACGGCGGACGGCGGCAGAGCCAGTGCCACGTTCTTGGTGCGGGTGCCGCTCTTGCGCACGACGCGGCGCACGGCCTCGGCGACCTCGTCGAACTTCTCGACATTGCCGTCGGTGATCCACCCACGCTCCAGCGGCTCGATGGCGCAACGCTCAAGCACGAGCTTGCCGCTTGCGTCGCGGCCGAGTTCGACAAGCTTGACGCTGGAAGAACTGACGTCCAGCCCGAGCAAAGGCGCGGGCTGACGGCGAAATAACGATCCCAGGTCAATCAAGTTCAATCCCATCCGTTTGTAACGATTGGAAAAATTTGCGTGTGGTTGCATGCTAGCAGCAAGCCCCAATGCCAACCAAGCGCGCGATCCCGACTACAGCGCCAATCGTTGTCAAAAGTCGACGTAACAGTTCCCTTCTGCAACTTTCGTCACAAATAAGAGTACTTGGGTCCTAACTGCTACGAACGGGCCGTCCCCACGGACCGCGTTTTTATAATGCTCACAGACTCCGACAGCCTCAATGCCCGATACATCCCGAACCAAAGGGCCTGCAAAGGCCCCTCCTTCCAAACGTCCGACGTGGCTGACATGGTTGATGCGGATCGTGCTGTGGGCTCTCGGGATCGCCGCCGCCGGCGCGGTCGCTGTCGTCTGCATCATCGCTGTCGCGCTCGCCGTGGCCTATCCCAATCTTCCCGATATTTCGGAGCTTGCGGACTATCGGCCGAAACTCCCGCTTCGCGTGTTCTCCTCCGAAGGAATACTGATCGGGGAATTCGGTGAAGAACGGCGAAATCTGACGCCGATTTCCACCGTTCCCAAGATCATGAAGGACGCGGTGCTGGCCGCAGAAGACGCGCGCTTCTATGACCACGGTGGCGTTGATTACAAGGGAATGCTGCGCGCAGGACTCGCGAACCTGAATCGCGTGAAAAGCCAGGGCGCATCGACCATCACGATGCAGGTAGCGCGAAATGTTTACCTGAGCTCTGAAAAAACGCTGACCCGAAAGGTTTATGAAGTTCTTCTGACCTTCAAGCTGGAACATCTTCTGACGAAGGACCAGATCCTCGAGATTTATGTGAACCAGATCTATCTCGGCAATCGGGCGTACGGATTCGCCGCGGCATCCGAAGCGTATTTCGGCAAGCCGCTCCAGGACATCACAATCGCGCAGGCAGCGATGCTGGCCGGCCTGCCGAAGGCACCGGGCGCCAACAACCCGGTCAACAATCCTTCGCGCGCCCGTGCGCGCCAACTCTACGTGATCGACCGCATGCAGGAAGCCGGCTTCATCACGGCAGAGCAAGCGGCAGAAGCCAAGAAGGAAAACCTCCATCTGCGCGACGCGGCCGACCCGTCGCGGCTGCACGCCGAATACGTCGCCGAAACGGTTCGCCAACTGATGTACGCCCAGTACGGCGACAGCACCTACACCCGCGGCCTCAAGGTCTACACCACGCTCGTCGCCGCCGACCAGGCCGCCGCCTATCGCGCGCTTCGCAAAGGCATCATGGACTACGAGCGCCGCCAGATCTATCGCGGCCCCGAGAAGTTCGTCGAGCTACCCAACGACCCCAAGGATCTCGACGAAGCCGTGGACGACGCGCTCGCCGACCATCCAGACAACGGCGATGTGATGTCGGCGGTGGTGCTCAAAGCCAATGCCAAGGAGATCAATGCCGTCCGCAGCAATGGCGACGCGGTCCAGATCGTCGGAGAAGGCTTGAAGCCTGCCCAGTCGGGACTCTCCGATAAAGCGCCGCCCAACATCAGGATCCGTCGGGGCGCGGTGATCCGTGTCGTCAAGACACCGAAGGGCAGTTGGGAGATCACGCAGCTGCCGGAAGTGGAAGGTGCATTCGTGGCCACGGATCCGCGTGACGGCGCGGTCAAGGCCATGGTGGGCGGCTTCGACTTCGACAAGAACAAGTTCAATCACGTCACGCAGGCGTGGCGCCAGCCCGGCTCGAGCTTCAAGCCCTTCATCTACTCCGCGGCGCTCGAGAAGGGCTTCACGCCCAGCACGGTGATCAACGACGCCCCCCTGTTCTTCGACGCCGGCACCACCGGCGGCCAGCCCTGGGAACCGAAGAACTATGACGGCCAGTTCGAAGGCCCGATGCCGATGCGGCGCGCGTTGATGAAGTCGAAGAACATGGTCTCGATCCGGATCCTGCAGTCGATCGGCACGCGCTACGCGCAGGACTGGATCACCAACTTCGGCTTCGAGCGCGAAAAGCACCCGGCCTATCTCCCGATGGCGCTCGGTGCCGGCTCCGTCACGCCGATGCAGATGGTGACCGCCTATTCGGTGTTCGCCAATGGCGGCTACCGCGTGAATCCCTACCTCGTGACGCGCGTGACCGACCACAAGGACAAGGTGCTGGTCGACAAGCAGCCCCCGCTGCTCAACGAGTCGATGCGCGCGATCCCGCAGCGCAATGCCTTCATCATGGACAGCCTGCTGCAATCGGTGGCCAGCGGCGGCACGGCAGCCAAGGCGCAGGCGACGCTCAAGCGCACCGATCTCTACGGCAAGACCGGCACCACGAATGACTCGCTGGACGCATGGTTCGCCGGATTCCAGCCGACGATGACCGCGGTCGCGTGGATCGGCTACGACACGCCGCGCAAGCTCGGCGACAAGGAAACAGGCGGTGGCTTGGCCCTCCCGATCTGGATCACCTACATGGAAACGGCGATCAAGGGCATTCCGGTGGCCGAGGTGCCCGCGCCTGCCGGCGTGGTGAATGTCGGCGGCGAGTGGTACTACGACGACTACGCACCAGGCCGCGGCGTCGCGAGCCTGGGTGTCGAGGCCGGCCCGACGCCGCCGGCCGAAGCGATCTCGGCGCCGCCGATCGGTGCGCCACCGCCGCCCGAGGAACGCAGCAAGATCCTCGATCTGTTCCGGAACTGATCAGTCCGGGGAGAAAGTCAGCGGCTGCCCTGCCTGGAGGGTGGCTTCGCGCGTCAGGTTGCCGAAGAACTCCTCGCGGGTCTTGGTGTCGATCCAGGCGTTCCCGTCAAGACGGTAGTGGTAGCCGCCGGAACGCGCTGCCAGCCAGATTTCATGCAGCGGCTTCTGGAGGTTGACGATCAGCTGACTGCCGTTGCGGAAGGTGATCGTGATCATTCCTCCCACGCGCTGGTTGTCGATGTCGGCATCGGTCGCATCGTTGATGCGATCGCAGCTGCGTTCGATCGCGGCCAGCGTGGCCTCGGCGCGGTCCATGTATTCGGGGTCGGTCATTACTACAATTTCGCCATGTCTGTTCGCCAAATTCTAGTGAGCGCCGTTGGCCTCGCGCTCGTTGGGGTCGGTTTGTCCGGCTGTGGTCAAAAGGGTCCGCTGTATTTGCCGACCGACCCCGCTGCAAAGGATCGGGCCACATTGCCCCAGGTCCTGATACCTGGTCGCACCACGACCGAAACGCCGACGAAGCCCGCGCAAACCCCCGCCTCGCAAAACGAAAACGATGCTCCGGCATCCACCGGAGCCAACAAATGAGTCAGCCGCCACGTCTTCCAGGACACCCCCACATCGCACGCAGGAACGGCGACCTGCAGGTCGAAGCTGTTTCCCTCGCCTCTCTGGCGCGCGAGCACGGCACCCCACTCTTCGTCTATTCCAAGCAATGGATGCTCGACGCACTCGCGGCGTACCAGCGTGGCTTCGAGGGCCGCGATGCGATGGTCTGCTATGCGATCAAGGCCAACTCCTCGCTGGGTGTGCTGCGCGTTTTCGCGGAAGCCGGCTGCGGCTTCGACATCGTCTCGGGCGGCGAACTCGCCCGCGTGCTCGCGGCGGGCGCCGATCCGGCCAAGGTGATCTTTTCCGGCGTCGGCAAGACGCGCGCCGAGATGCGGCAGGCCCTCGCCGCCGGCATCGGGTGTTTCAACGTCGAAAGCGAGGCCGAGCTCGAAGTGCTCAATGCGGTCGCGCTCGAGGAAGGCCGTCGCGCGGCCATCAGCGTGCGGATCAATCCGAACGTCGACCCGAAGACGCATCCCTACATCTCGACAGGACTGAAGGGCAACAAGTTCGGCGTGGCGCATGACCGTGCGGTGGCGATCTATCAGCACGCCGCGTCCCTCAAGGGCCTCGAAGTCGTCGGCATCGACTGCCACATCGGCTCGCAGATCACCGACGTATCGCCTTACCTCGAGGCGCTGGAGCGCGTGCTCGATCTCGTCGAGGCCATCGAGAAGACCGGCATCCGGCTGCACCACCTCGACTTCGGCGGCGGTCTCGGCATCGACTACAACGGCGACACGCCGCCCGGCGCCGATACGCTCTGGCAGCAGATGCTGACGCGCCTCGATGCCCGCGGCTTCGGGCAGCGGCGGCTCATCGTCGAACCCGGCCGTTCGCTGGTGGGCAATGCGGGCGTTTGCGTGACGGAGGTGCTCTACACCAAGCCGGGCGAAGAGAAGAACTTCTGCATCGTCGATGCGGCGATGAACGATCTCCCCCGTCCGGCGATGTACCAGGCCTTCCATCAGATCGTCCCGGTGAAGGATCGCCAGGATGGATCGGCCGTTCTCTACGACGTGGTCGGACCGGTGTGCGAAAGCGGCGACTGGATCGGACGCGATCGCAAGCTGCAGGTCGCGCAGGGCGACCTGCTCGCGGTGCTCTCGGCAGGCGCCTACTGCATGGCGATGGCGAGCAACTACAACACCCGCGGTCGCGCGGCCGAAGTGCTGGTCAGTGGCGATCGCGCCACGCTCATCCGCCGCCGCGAAACGCTCGACGACCAGTTGCGCGCAGAGCGATTCGAAGCTTGAGCAACACGCCGCAGCGGACGGGTCACTCGGTCGGCTGCGGCTGCGGCTGCACACCCAACGGCCGTGCCGGCTTCTTCTTGCTGGCGAAATTCCATACCCGCCAGGCGAGCAGGACGCCGATGATCGCGGCGTAGACGAAGACTTCGCCGAAGTTGTTCTTGCCCGCCCGCATCCAGAAGAAGTGCAGCAGGCCCAGGCCCGCAATCAGGTAGACCAGTCGGTGCAGCGCCTGCCAGCGCTTCGCGCCAAGCGCCTTGATCGCGCGATTGAAAGAGGTCGCAGCCAGCGGCGTGAGCAGCACGAACCCGCTGAAGCCGACCAGGATGAACGGCCGCTTGGCGATGTCCTTGGCGATGTCCTGCAACTCGAAGCCCATGTCGAACCAGCTGTAGCTCAGCAGATGGACGACGACGTAGAAGTAGGCAAAGAGCCCCAGCATCCGGCGAAACCGCGCCAGCGCATTGGTCTTGGTGATGACCCGCAGCGGCGTCACGGCCAGCACGATGCAGATGAAGCGCAGCGTCCAGTCGCCCGTCGAGCGGATGAGGTGCTCCGCCGGGTTCGCGCCGAGCCCGTCGGTGAACGCCGCGTAGAACAACCAGGCGAACGGCAGCAGGCAAAGCGCGAAGACCGCCGGCTTGGCCGCCGGATGCATCAGGAGCTTGTTCACGACGCGGCCCGGATCAGTAGTACTTCTTCAGATCCATGCCCGCGTAAAGCTGGCCGACCTGCGCCTCGTAGCCGTTGAACAGCAGCGTCTTGGTGCGCTTCGCAAAGAGGCCACCCCCGTCGCCGATGCGGCGCTCGGTGGCCTGGCTCCAGCGCGGATGGTCGACGTTGGGGTTCACGTTCGAATAGAAGCCGTACTCGTTTGCCGCGGCCTTGTTCCATGCTGTGCCCGGCTCCTTCTCGACGAAGCGGATCTTCACGATCGACTTGCCGCTCTTGAAGCCGTACTTCCATGGCACCACGACGCGCACGGGCGCGCCGTTCTGGTTGGGCAGCACCTCACCGTACATGCCGAAAGTCAAGAGCGTGAGCGGATGCATCGCCTCGTCCATCCGCAGGCCTTCGGTGTAGGGCCAGTCGAGGATGCGCGAGCCCACGTAGGGCATGGTCTTCGGGTCGGCCAGCGTGACGAACTCGACGTACTTGGCGCTGCCCTGTGGCTCCACCCGCTTGATCAGCTCGGCCAGCGAATAGCCGACCCAAGGAATCACCATGGACCAGCCCTCCACGCAGCGCAGCCGGTAGATGCGCTCTTCCTGCGCGCTGAGCTTGATCAGGTCTTCGATGCCGTACTTGCCGGGCTTGTTGACCAGCCCTTCGACCTCGACAGTCCACGGACGGGTCTTGAGCGTGCCGGCGTTCTTGACCGGGTCGCCCTTGTCGGTGCCGAACTCGTAGTAGTTGTTGTAGCTCGTGGCGTCCTTGTAGTCCGTCAGCTTTTCCATCGTCTGCGCGCCGGGGACGGCCGACCTGGCGCCGGAAAGCGGCGGCAGCTTTCCGGGCGCAGTCGCCTGCGCAAGCGCCTCGCGTGATGCCCATGAGGCCATCGCAGCGCCGGCAACACCCGTCGCCAGCCACTTGAGCATGTCGCGACGTCCCTCGTACACGCCACGCGGCGTGATGTCGCCCGGATGGGGATGAATGAAGCCGCTGTCGCGGGATTGAATCAGCATGGATCGCCTTTCACCAGAAACTGCCGTGCAAGGATAGATTCGTTGCCAGCCTCGATTTGGTTACGCGCGATCCTGATTCAGTTCACGCCGACTTGCCGCGCCCCCGCTAGAGCGTGCCGTAGCTGTGCAGGCCGCTGAGGAACATGTTGACGCCGAGGAAGGCAAAGGTCGTGACCGCCAGCCCGGCCAGCGCCCACCAGGCCGCGACGGTCCCGCGCAGGCCCTTCACCAGACGCATGTGCAGCCAGGCCGCGTAGTTGAGCCAGACGATCAGCGCCCAGGTTTCCTTGGGGTCCCAGCTCCAGTAGCCGCCCCATGCATCGGCCGCCCAGAGCGCGCCAAGCACCGTGGCGATGGTGAAGAAGGCGAAACCGACGGTGATGGACTTGTACATCACGTCGTCCAGCACTTCGTTGGACGGCAACCGTGCCGCGATGCGGCGGCGGCCCAGCAGGATGCCGGCGGCGATCAGCGCCGAGATGGCCGCATAACCGACCCAGTAGCTTCCGCCGGCTTCCTGCGCCCGCTGGCGGAACGCCACCGGCACGAAGCACAGCGCGACGCCGAACAGCCAGATCGGCGTCAGCTTGTACCAGCGCGTTTCGTTCGCCTGCTCCTTGATCAGGTAGGCGAACGCGACCATGGCGGAAAGAGAGAAGGTCCCGTAGCCGATGAAGTTGGCCGGCACGTGCAGCTTCATCCACCAGCTTTGCAGCGCCGGCACCAGCGGCTGGATCTCGTGTGCATCGCGCACCAGCGTGTACCAGAGCAGGAAGCCCACCGCCGCGCTGACCACCAGCATCACGAACGCGCCCAGGGCACGGGTGCGGTAGCGCGATTCGAAGTAGAGATAGAACGCCGCCGTCAACCAGCAGAAGAGGACGAACACCTCATAGAGATTGCTGACCGGGATGTGGCCGATGTCCGGACCGAGCTGATGGCTTTCGTACCAGCGGACCATCGTGCCGACCAACGCCATGGTCACCGCGGCCCACGCGAGGCGCGAGCCGATGAGGTCCATGGTGTCGCCCTGCTTGCCGGTGGAGAACGCCCCCACGCTCGGCACTTCGTGTCCTCGCTGCCCCCCGGGGGGGCCGTTTTTGTCTTGGGGCGGCCCGGCGACAAAAAAACCGATCCAGTAGAACAGCGTGCTCATGAAGAAGAGCACGCTCATCCAGAGGATGGCCGACTGGCTCGACAGGAAGTACTTGAGCCAGAACACCGAGTCGGCCCGCGCCAGATCGCCCTGGTAGGACGCGATCGCCAGCAGCGAAGCACCGGCCACCACGATCCCGAGCACGCGCAACGGACGCCAGAACCAGCCGATCCAGATGGCGGCGGCCATCGCCGCGATCAGGATGGTCTTCTCGTAGTAGTCCATCGCGCCCGCGTAGCGCGAGAACGCGAAGAGGCCGCCGGCCAGCACCAGCACGGCAAAGATCCAGTCGAACACATTGCGCCGCGAGAGCCAGCTGTCGTTGAGCGTAAGGGTGGTCGTGGTCATGGCGCGGTGTCTTTCCTGAGGGCGAGCAGCTTGTCCTTGAGGTGCTCGAATTCGCGATCGCTGTCCATGGTCTTGCGGTTGACCGAGAAAGCCATGGTGGCGGAGGTGCCATCCGCGGAAGCGCCGTCCTTGGCCAGCCACACCCAGAGCCTGCGCTCGCGAACGTACAGCATGGCAAAAATGCCGATGATCAGCAACAGGCAGCCCAAATAGACGACGTTCTTGCCGGGGGCACGCGCGACCTGGAAGACGCTGGCCTGCACCTGCTTGAAGTCCGTCATCATCATCGCCACCGGGGCCGGATAGAAGTGCGCGTCGCTGATGGCCAGCACCGCCTGCGTCAGATAGGCCTGCGTCTTCTCGTCGGCGGGCAGCGCCGCCAGGCCCGCCTTCTCGCGGCTCACATTGAGCACTTCGAAGAGCACGTCGTTGAGGATGCGCACCAGCACGGCGCCGGCGCGCTCACGCTCGCTCTCCGGCACGTTGGCTTCCATGAATTCGGCGATGGCCTGCCAGCCACCGGTGCTCACCGCATCGGCCTTGGCACGTTCCGCGCCGGCGAAAAGCGCGAGGGCGCGGCCCGCCGAGACACGAAGCTGCTCGGCAAGCTCGGGGCGCTTGGGATCGGTCACGCGCGCGATGTAGCGGTCGATGGCGCGCGAGCGCGCGGCACCGTCCGCCAGCGTCTCGCGCATGCGCACGAAGTCGTCCATCGAGCCCTTGTCGTCGGCAGGAACGCGGAGGTACCGGAAAGGTTCGTCCGGCCGCTCGCGCACACCGAGCAGGAATACCGGCTGGCCGTCGCCGGTGTCGACCGGCACCATGTAGTTCTGGAATTCGCGCGCCTGCCCCGCCGCATCGCGCAGCTTGTAGCCGATGCTGGGCCCGATGTTGCGCAGCACCTTCGGCCTGTTCGTCTTGTTGGCGGCCCCGAGCCGCGATTCGAGTTCGCCGCGAAGATCGACCTTGCGCACGTCGGCACCGCTGGTCATTGCGCCTGCCGCGCCCTCGCCGAAGTTCTCGACATTGATCACACGCAGCGCGGCGTACTCGAGCGTGAGCCGGTCGGTGCCGTTGGTGATCTCGGTGCTGGTCCCGATGACGCCGTCGACCTCGAAGGGCTTGGCGGCGGCGGCCATCGGCACGGCCTTGAGCTTCACGCTCGAACCGCCGTCGTCGAAGCTCGACTGGTAGATCTCGATGCCCTTGTAGCTCGCCGGATGGTTGACCTCGATGCGCTCGGGGATCGCCTCGCCGGTTTCGCGGTCGTGGAGCACCACTTCGCTCGCGAACAGCTTGGGCATGCCGGTCGAGTAGTAGTCGACGATGAACTTCTTCAGCTCGATCGAGAACGGCAGTTCCTGCAGCAACACGCCGTCCGACTGGTTGAGGATCGCGACGCTCGACTGAGCGCCTTCCGGCACCAGGATGTTGCCGCGGAAGGTCGGGTTGCTCGGCGACAGGCGGTGCTGGGGCGGCACGTCGGCGATCAGCCCGCCGCCCGTGTAGACGCTCTTGCCGTTGAACCAGGTTTGTGCGCGCACGATCAGGTCGCCATCGAGCAGGCCGCCGAGGCACACCAGCACGATCGCGCTGTGCGCCGCGATGTAGCCGAGCTTGTGCGCACCGCCCGCCCGCGCCGCGACCATCCAGCCGTCGCCCTCGCGGTGCTGCAGCTTGACCTTCCATCCGCCGCTCACCAGGAGCTGCCCGATGCGATTGGCCGCAACGTCCGGCGTTTCGGCAAGAACCGTTTCGGCCCGCTGGCCGAATGCCCGCAGGCTCTGTGCGCGGATGTTTTCCTTGTAGGTGCGCAGGTCCGCGACGATGCGCGGCGTATTGCGTGCGATGCACAGCGAGGTGCTGATGACCAGGAACGCCAGAATCAGCAGGAACCACCAGGCGCTGTAGATCGAATCGAGCCGCGCGGTTCTGAAAAGTTCGGCCCAGAACGGCCCGAACTGGTTGATGTAGTTGCCCATCGGTTCGTGCTGCTTGAGCACGGTGCCGATGATCGATGCAATGCAGATGACGGTCAGCAGCGCGATCGCGAAGCGCATTGACGAGAGCAGCTCCACCGCCGCACGGGCCGCGCGGGGACCGTGGTGGACTCGAAGACCGTGGGTGTAGACCGACATGGGGAGCGAAGTCTCGAAAAGCAAAAAGGCGGGCCATCCTCGCTGGATCGGCCCGCCTGTTTGGGTTTGTTATCGGCGGTTAGTTCACGACGAACCGCGGGGATTCATCGCAGCCCGGCGATGTAGTCGGCCACGGCCTTGATCTCGCGGTCGCTGAGCTTGGCGGTCACGCCGGTCATCTGCGGCGAGTTCAGGCGGGCCCCGTCGCGGAACAGCGTGAGCTGCTGCACCGTGTAGTCGGCATGCTGGCCACCCAGGCGCGGGTACTGCGACGGGATGCCTGCGCCGTCAGGGCTGTGGCAGCCGGCGCATGCGGGGATCTGGCGATCGGCCAGGCCGCCGCGGAAGATCTTCTCGCCGAGCGTGACGAGGTCCTTTTCCTTGGCGAAGCCGGTCTTGACCTTCTTCGAGCCCACGAACCAGGCGATGTTGCGCATGTCTTCCTCGGACAGCGAGGCGACCATCGGCTTCATGATGGCGCTCTTGCGCTTGCCGGACTGGAAGTCCTGGAGCTGCTTGAAGATGTATTCGGGATGTTGTTGCGCCAGCTTGGGGTTGGTCGCGATCGCGGAGTTGCCGTCTGCGTTGTGGCAGGAAGCGCAGGCTGCGCCATTGGGAGGCGCCGTGGTGAAGAGGGCTTCGCCTTTCGCCGGGTCGGGCTTCTTCGCGGGCGCGGCTGCGGCCGGCTTTTCGGTTGGTGCGTCGGCCGCAAAGCTGACGTTGACAACGGCGCTCAGAAGGGCCGCAAGCAGAAAATTGGCAAACAACTTCATATCGGGGGCTCGAATTTATGGCGCAAAACCCGGCGATTCTACAATGGCGCCCCGCTAAGAAAGCCCATCAATGACCACCCCGCCGCGCAAGCCGGCCCCCCCCTCCCACACGAAATCCACCGTCGACCCGGCGCTGGCCGAACGTTTTCGAATCGCGCGTGGCTGGCTGCACACCGCCCATTTCCTCACCAGCGCCCCGCAACTCGAGCACCTGCCGCAGCTCGATCTGCCGGAAATCGCCTTCGTCGGCCGCTCCAACGCAGGCAAGTCCACGGCGATCAATACCCTCACGCAGCAGACCCGCCTCGCCTTCGCTTCGAAGACGCCCGGGCGGACACAGCACATCAACCTGTTCGGCGTCGGCAAGCAGAAGGTCGACGACGCCGTGCTCGCCGACCTGCCCGGCTACGGCTACGCGGCGGTTCCGCGCGAAGCCAAGCTGCGCTGGCAGCGCGTGATGGGCAACTACCTGATGACGCGCGAGAACCTGCGCGGCGTCGTGCTGATGTGCGATCCGCGGCATGGCCTCACCGAACTCGACGAGATCCTGCTCGAAGTGATCCGGCCGCGGGTGGAACAGGGCCTGAAGTTCCTCGTGCTGCTCACCAAGGCCGACAAGCTCACCCGCTCGGAAGGCGCGAAGGTGCTGTCGATCGTGCGACTGCAAGCCGGCGGCGGTGAGGTCAAACTGTTCTCCGCGCTCAAGCAGCAAGGCGTCGACGAGGCGGCCGAGCTGCTGTGGCGCTGGTGCCATCCGGAGGATGGGGAGCCCGCGAGCACACCTCAGGCGGAAGACGAAGGCCCCTGAGCGCGCGGCGTCTCCCTCGCTTTTTCCCCGGATGGACGAGCACATCCACTGACGAGGCATGAAGGAGACACCGTGATCGAGACTTTCGCCCGCGAACTGCCCAACGGCATCACCCTCAGCTGTCGTGCCACCGGCACGCCCGGACGTCCGCTGATGGTGTTCCTGCACGGCTTCCCGGAGGCCGCATTCATCTGGGACGAGTTGCTCGAATACTTCGCGCGGCCCGAGAACGGCGGCTTCCGCTGCCTCGCGCCCAACCTGCGCGGATTCGAGAAGTCGAGCTCGCCCACCGACGTGGCGGCCTACCGCCCGCACCTGCTGGTGCAGGATATCGCCGAACTCGCAGCGAGCGAGAACGTGCCAGGCCGGATCGACGTGCTCGTGGCCCACGACTGGGGCGGCGCATTCGGCTGGGGCTACGCGAACCAGCACGCCGGTCGACTCGGGAAACTCGTCATCATCAATTCGCCGCACCCCGGCACCTTTGCGCGCGACCTGCTGAACAACCCGGCGCAACAGGCAGCGAGCGCCTACATGAACTTCCTCGCGCGGCCCGATGCCGAAGCGCTGCTCTCCGAAGACGACTTCCGGCGCATGTGGACCTTCTTCAACCGGATGAAGGCTGGGCCCGACGGCTACGGCTGGCTGACCGAGGCGGTCAAGGACCAGTACCGGGAGGTCTGGCGTGCGGGCCTGACCGGCGCATGCAACCTCTACCGCGTCACGCCGCTGAAGCCGGCGATGCCCGGCCAGACCGCGCAGATCCCGGCCTTGCCGAAAGACCGGCTGACGGTCGCCGCGCCCACCCTGGTCCTGTGGGCACTCGATGACGCAGCGTTGTTGCCGGGCCTGCTGGACGGCCTCGAAGACTATGTGCCGCAACTCGAAGTGCGGAAGGTTCCGGGCGCGACCCACTGGATCGTGCACGAGCAACCGGGACTCGTCGCCCGCGAGATCAAGGCCTTCCTCGATCGCGCCAGCTAACCCAAGAACCAGAGACACTGCGGAACCGGCTTTGCCGGGCCGCCGGTGTCGCCCCCCGGTAGGGGTAAGGCGCGCGCGACACGAAGTGCGCGCAGCCTGGGGGCGAGCTCAATACACGGGCGGGGCGCCCTCGGGGCGCGTCTTGAAGCGCCGGTGCACCCAGTAGTACTGCGAGGGCATGGTGTCGATGTAGCCCTGCAGCCGCTTGTTCATGAGGGCGGTGTCGGCCATCAGGTCGTCGGTCGGGAAGTTCGTCCACGCCGGCAGGAGCTCGATCTCGTAGCCGCCCCGGGTGAAGCGCGAGAGCACCGGCACCACGCGCGCCCGACCCAGCCGGGCAAAGCGCGAGAGCGACGGCATGGTCGCCGCCTGCACCCCGTAGAACGGCACGAACACCGTCTGGTCGCGGCCGAAATCCATGTCGGGGAGCAGGTACAGGATGCCGCCCTTGCGAAGCCCCGCGACGATCGGCTTGATGCCGTCGACGCGATTCAGGGTCGTCACGTTGCCGAAGCGCCTGCGGCCCTCGCTGACCCAGGCGTCGATCATCGGATCGCGCTGGGTCGTGTAGATGGTGGTGGAAGGGCGCCGGGTGTGCATCGTCAGCGCCGTGGCCGCGGCATCCAGGGCGTAGAAGTGAGGCGCGAACAGGATGGTCGGCTCGTGGCCGTTGGCGAGCGCGTCGATTTCGCCCGCCGACCCCACGACCTTCAGCCGGCTGGCCACCACGTGCTCAGGCGCATGCCAGAGCCAGCTCCGGTCGAGGAACGACTGGGCGGCGTAGACGAAGGTCTCGCGCGCGATGCGCTTGCGCTCGTCGGCCGACTTTTCGGGAAAGCACACGGCCAGGTTGGCATCGACGACTCGCCGGCGAGGTTTCGCGAGCACGTACAGCAGGTGCCCCATGGCCGCCCCGAAGCCGCGCACCAGAGGCAGCGGCACATGGGCCAGCGCCCGCATGAATCCGATGCCGAGTCTCGATGTCAGCCTCATGCCGCGCCCTTCGGGCGGTCGGCCGTCACGATGTCTTCGCGCGGCTGCTTGTAGCGCGCGTAGTCCCAGACGTACTGGCCGGGAAGGCTGCGGATCAGTCGCTCGATGCCTTCGTTCATCGCGGTCGCGGCGGCCTCGGGCGTTGCCTTGGGATCGCTCATCGCCGTGCCGTCGAAGGGCTCGAAACGGATCGCATAGCCCGCGCCACGCGGCAGCCGCTCGCACACGCCCAGGAAGACGCGGGCGCCGGTCTGCTGAGCAAGCCGGGGCAGCAGGGTCATCGTGTAGGCAGGACGACCGAAGAATGGCGCCCAGACGCCCTGCCCGAGCGGCGGCACCTGGTCCGGCAGGATGCCGGTGTAGCCGCCGCTGCGCAGCGTGCGGATGAGGCCGCGCACACCGGCCACGGTCGTGGGCAAGGTCTGCAGGCCCGGGCGGTCGCGCGAGCCGGCGATCAGGTCCGCCATGAACTGCTTGCGCGCGGGGCGGAAGAGCGCCGTGATCGGGCCGTAGGTCTCGAAGAACCGTTCGCCCACCGCCTGCCCGAAGGTCTCCCAGCTGCCCAGGTGCGGCGACACGAGAATCACGCCCTTTCGTGCCGCGAGCGCGGCCTCGAAGGCCTCGATGCCGTCCCATCGCACGATGTGCGGGAGCAGGCTCTGCCCATGGGGCCGCGACCAGACGAGCGGAAGCTCCCCCACCATCTTGCCCGCCGCGGCAATCGCCGGGCGGTACTGCTCCGGCGTGAAGCCGGCCGCTTCGGCGTTTTGCTTGAAGCGCCTGCGGTAGTCCGGCGCCATCCACCAGACCAGCCACCCGATGCAGCCGCCGACCGCATGCATCCAGGGCAGCGGCACGCGCGCGAGCAATCGAAACAAAGTGATCATCGAAGCAGGGGGTGAAAAGATGGCGCGCACGCAACAAAGGGCGCGGCTCGAATAGAATACGAATTGTCGCCGAGTTATGGAACTACTTGCAGGGCGACGTTAAACCCAACTGCTAAAGCGTTCGCCAAAGCTCCATGAGGCTGGCAACGCGCCAACCAACTTATTTTTGGAGTTTTCTCGAATGGCGAACGACTTTCTCTTCACCTCCGAATCGGTTTCCGAAGGCCATCCCGACAAGGTGGCCGACCAGATCTCGGACGCAATCCTCGACGCGATCTTTGCCCAGGACCCCCGCTCGCGCGTTGCTGCGGAGACTCTGACCAACACGGGTCTCGTCGTCCTGGCCGGTGAAATCACCACCAACGCGCACGTCGACTACATCCAGGTCGCGCGCGACACCATCAAGCGCATCGGCTACGACAACACCGACTACGGCATCGACTACAAGGGCTGCGCGGTCATGGTCTGCTACGACAAGCAGTCCAACGACATCGCGCAGGGCGTGGACCACGCGAGCGACGACCACCTGAACACCGGCGCCGGCGACCAGGGCCTGATGTTCGGCTACGCCTGCGACGAGACGCCCGAACTGATGCCCGCGCCGATCTACTACGCGCACCGCCTCGTCGAGCGCCAGGCCCAGCTGCGCAAGGACGGCCGCCTGCCGTTCCTGCGTCCGGACGCCAAGAGCCAGGTCACGATGCGCTACGTCGACGGCAAGCCGCACAGCATCGACACCGTGGTGCTCTCCACGCAACACCACCCCGACCAGAGCGAGACGCCGACCAAGATGAAGTCCTCGTTCGTCGAAGCCGTCGTCGAGGAAATCATCAAGCCGGTGCTCCCCAAGGAGTGGCTGAAGGAAACCAAGTACCTGATCAACCCGACCGGCCGCTTCGTCATTGGCGGTCCGCAAGGTGATTGCGGTCTCACCGGCCGCAAGATCATCGTCGACACCTACGGCGGCGCCTGCCCGCACGGCGGCGGCGCGTTCTCGGGCAAGGACCCGAGCAAGGTCGACCGCTCGGCCGCCTACGCGGCGCGCTACGTCGCCAAGAACATCGTCGCCGCGGGCCTCGCGCGTCAGTGCCAGATCCAGGTTGCCTACGCGATCGGCGTGGCCCGCCCGATGAACGTGACGGTCTACACCGAAGGCACGGGCGTCATCTCCGACGAGAAGATCGCCGAGCTGGTGCAGGAGCACTTCGACCTGCGCCCGAAGGGCATCATCCAGATGCTCGACCTGCTGCGCCCGATCTACAGCAAGACCGCTGCCTACGGCCACTTCGGCCGCGAAGAGCCCGAGTTCACCTGGGAGCGCACGGACAAGGCTGCCGTCCTGCGCGCCGCCGCCGGTCTCTGACGCGATCTGCGTTCGGCCTCACAAAGGCTGAAGCCCGAAGCCTGTAGATGCTGCGGCATCCACAGGCTTTTTTCATGGGGGCTCAGGCGCTGCCGGACAGCATCTCCTCCACCTCTTCGTCACGGGTCTGCGTGAAGTCCTCGTACCACAGGCCCACCGCGCGAAAGTGCTCGGGCGTGTAGAGGCAGACCACCTCGTCGGCCAGCGCGCCCACGCTCTGGACGGCCTCGGCCGAGGCCACCGGCACGGCGACCACGACGCGAGCCGGGCTGGCCGCTCGCGCCGCCTTGACCGCAGCGCTCATGGTCGCGCCGGTCGCCAGGCCGTCGTCGACAAGGATCACGACCCGTCCAGCCATCTCGAGCGGCGGACGGCCCGCGCGATAGCGGCGTTCGCGCCGCTCCAGCTCGGCCTGTTCGCGTGCCACGACGGCTTCGATCTGTCGGTCCGACACCGGCCAGCCCCCCTCCATCTCGCTCATCACGCGAATGCCGCCCGACGCGATCGCGCCCATCGCGAACTCCTCCTGGCCCGGAAAGCCCAGCTTGCGCACCACGAGCACATCGAGCGGCGCACCGAGCGCATGCGCCACTTCCCACGCCACCGGCACGCCGCCACGCGGCAAGGCCAGCACCAGCACCTCGGACCGCCCGCGCCAGGCATCGAGCGCCTTGGCGAGCCGGCGGCCAGCATCACGCCGATCCTTGTATTGCATCCGAACTCCTTGCGGCCGAAATTCAGAAACGATAGGCCCCACTCATCCCGACCGTCCAGTTACGCCCCGGCGCCGGCTCGAAGTAGCGGGCATTGCCCTCGTTGACGATGACCGAGCCGATGTAGCGCTTGTCGAACAGGTTGTCGACGCGCGCAAAGGCATTGAATTCCCAGCGATCCCAGCGCTTCAGGTAGCCGGCGAAAAGCGCAACCACACCATAGCCCGGCGCGCTGACCGTGTTGCGATCATTGGCTTCGATATTGGAGGCGGCGCGCAGTTCGGTGCCGGCGCGCCAGCCTTCCGGCGGCACCCAGCCGTAGGAGGCGAACAGCATCTGCGACGCGATGCCGGGGATGCGGTTGCCGCCCGGCACGAAGCTGCTCGCGGTGCAAGGCAGCGTCCCGCAGAACGGGTCGCTGTAGCGCGCGTCGAGCCAGGTGTAGGCGACCTGCGTGCGCCAGTGGTTCTCGGTTTCATGCTGCCAGGCCAGCTCGAAGCCTTCGCGCCTGGTCCGGCCGGCATTCTGGTAAGTCGCGCGGCCGCCGACGTTGGTGGCGGTCACGATCTCGTCGTCGGTGCGGGTTTCGAACACCGCGGCGGTCAGCAGGCCGCCGGCGAGCCGCGCCTTGGCGCCCACCTCGACGCTGTCGTTGGTGGCGGGCTGCAGCGCGAAGTTCAGACCGCCCTGGCCGTCGGGCCGATACGAAAGCTCGTTCAGCGTCGGCGTCTCGAAGCCCCGGCCCACCGAGGTGTAGAACGCGAGATCGCGCGAGGCCTCGTAGCGCAGCGATGCCACCGGCAGTGTCTTTTCGTAGCGGGCGCTCCCGCTGTCGTTCCGGTTCGCACCGACGATGTAGTGGTCCTGCGAATCGAAATCGACCTTGCTGCGGCGCACACCGACTTCGAGCGCCCACTGGTCGGCGAACTTCCAGTTGGCCTGCGCGTAGGGGTCGACGTTGTAGACCTTGTTGATCTCGTTGCGGCGAAGGCGGCCCTGCACGCCGAGGATCGGGTTGGCGACGCTTCCGATGTAGTTCTCGTAGCCGGTGCGATGCTCGCGCAGGTCGTCGTAGCCCAGGCCCGCGACCACCTCGAAGGGCCGATCGGCCAGCGTCATCTGCGAGGTCCATCGCAGGTCGGCGCCGCCATAGTCGCGGTCGAGGCCGATCACGCCGCCGGCGCTCGTCGGGCTCACCTGCGCCGAGGGCGGAATGGCCTGGAACTGCGTCGTCTTGCGCTCGCCGGTATAGAGCATCAGCCGCAGCGCGTTCGCGGAATCGATGCGGCGCTCGTACAGCAGGCCGCCCTGCGTCTGGTCCACGGTCTTGCGGGTGTTGAATTGCGTCGCGATCGCGGCGCTGCGCGGATTGAGGGCGTACTGGTCGGCCGTGAGCCCCAGCGGGTCCTGCGCGTTGATGTTCAAGCTGTTGGCGATCAGCGTGAGCCGGCTGCCATCGTCGAGCGAGAAGCCCATCTTGCCGTTGACGATGTTGCGCTGCGCCTCGCTGTGGTCACGATAGCCATCGGTGGAGAAGTGGCTGCCGCTCAGCAGGTAGTCCACCGCGCCCGACGATCCGCTCACCTGCGAGCTGATGCGGCTGGTGCCGAAGCTGCCCCCGGCCATCGAGAAGCCGAGCCGCGGCGGCCCCTCGCCGGTCTCGGTGAACGACTGAACCACGCCGCCCGACGAGTTGCCATAGAGGGCGGAGAAAGGCCCGCGCATCACCTCGACGCGATCGAGCGAGCCGATGTCGATATTGGAGGTCTGCCCCTGGCCGTCCGGCATGGTCGCGGGGATGCCGTCGACATAGAGCCGAACACCGCGCACCCCGAAGGTCGAACGCGCACCGAAGCCGCGGATCGACAGCTGCAGGTCCTGCGCGTAGTTCTGCCGGTTCTGGATCTGCAGTCCCGGCACCGGCCCGAGGCCTTCGGAGAGATTGACGCCGAGTCGGCTGTCGCGGATGTCGTCGCCCTCCACCCGATCGACCGATCCGGCCACATCGAAGGCTGGCGCAGGACCTCGCGGGGTGGTGACGGTGACTTCGGTCAGCGTGGGCGCCGCGACCTGCGCCCAGACCCCGGGCGATGCTGCGAGCAGAAGACAGGCCGACGCGACGACGGTTTTTTTCATCGCCGCGATTCTGCGGGGACGCGCCGCGTCGCGGTGGGGGGACTGACCCTAGGAATGCGCCGAGCGCCGACACCATCCGAACCAGATGCCGACACCGACCGGAATGCCGAGCGAGAAGTGGTTGCGATGAGTGGACCTATTGCCGGCCAGCTACGATCCCCGCGCCAAACCTCCGGCGAGCCATGCCCCGCTTTTTTCTACGGCTATTTCCGATCTTTCGCTGCCTCGCGTTCGCCTTTGCGTGCCTGCTCACCGCATGCGCCAGCGTCCCGCCGCGCACGATCACGCCGTATGCACCGGGCCTTCCGCCGTCGCCGGCGACCGAGCTGGGCCGACTCACCGCAGGGTTCCGAACCGACCCTGACGGCCTGTCCGGCGCCCGGGTGCTGCCGCAGGCTGCGTTTGCGCTCGATGCACGGCTTGCACTGATCCGCCGCGCCCGGTCGTCGCTCGATCTGCAGTACTACCTGATCGGCAACGACAAGACCGGCAAGCTGATCGCGCGCGAACTCCGCGATGCCGCCATGCGCGGCGTGCGGGTGCGGCTGCTGCTCGACGACTTCTACACCGCCAATCTCGATCCGATGCTGCTGGGCCTGGCGGCCCATCCGAACGTCGAGATCCGCCTGTTCAACCCGTTCGTGACCGGCAGGGAGCACACCGCGACGCGCTGGATGAACTTCGCAGCCGACTTCCGCCGCCTCAACCACCGGATGCACAACAAGCTGTTCATCGCCGACGGCGCACTGGCGGTCGTGGGCGGCAGGAATCTCGCGGACGAGTATTTCCTGCGCGCGAGCGGCGCCAACTTCATCGACCTCGACGTGATGCTGGCCGGCCCGGTCGTCGCCGACCTGCAGACGATCTTCGACAACTACTGGAACAGCGAAGTCGTCTACCCCCTGCACGACATCGTCCAGAGCACCAGGCCGCCCGACGCGCTGCGTGCCAAGTTCGACACGATCACGTCCATTGCAGAGGCGCCGCTGCCGCCCGTCACGCCGGAATCCGACATGTTCGGCGAGCCGCCCGTGAGCGCCGCCATCGCCCAAGGCAAGCTGGACTTGAGTCCGACGCGGGCCACCGCGATCGCGGATTCGCCCAACAAGGCACTGGTCGCAACCGACGGCGACGATCCCCGCCAGCACCGCCCGCCGACCGTGGCCGAGCGCATGCGCGCGATGTTCGAGGAGGCCCGGTCCGAGATCAACATCATCTCGCCCTACTTCATCCCCGGCGAAGAGGGCATGGAACGCATCGCGCGGCTGCGCGCACGCGGCATCCGCATCACGGTGGCGACGAACTCGCTGGCCGACACCGACGAGCCGCTGGTCAACATCAACTACAACCGCTTCCGCGTCGAGATGCTCAAGCTCGGCGTGTCCCTTTACGAGGTGAGCTCGGAGCAGATGAAGCGCAGCCTGAACCTGCGCAAGGTCTTCCGGGAGTCTCGCGGCGCACTCCACGCCAAGCTCGCGCTGGTCGATCGCGAATGGGCGCTCGTCGGTTCGCTGAACTTCGATCCGCGCTCGGCCTATCTCAATACCGAACTCGGCGTGCGCCTGGACAGCTACGACGTCGCGCATCGCCTGCTCGACGCCTTCCAGATCGACAACGTCGAAAGCGTCTATGAAGTCCGCCTGCGGCCGGGCACCGATTCGATCCAGTGGGTCACGACCGATGGCGAGAACATCGTGCTCGACCAGGAGCCGGACGCCAATGTGCTGGTACAGCTGAAGCTGCTGCTGTTCTCGTGGTTCGTGCCGACCGATCTGCTCTAGCGTAGGCGCGGCGCGCTCGACTTTTCGCGTCGCCGGGCAGATGATCGCCCTCCACTTCGACGCCTTCGAATCACAGGAGCAACCGGATGCAGCTCGGCATGATCGGACTCGGACGCATGGGCGCCAACATGACCAGCCGCCTGATGCGCGGCGGTCATGACTGCGTCGTGCACGACAACGCGGCGAGCGCGATCGAACGACTCGCCGCACAGGGCGCCACCGGCGCCGTCTCGCTGCAGGAATTCGCCCGGAAGCTCGCGCGGCCCCGCGCCATCTGGCTGATGCTGCCCGCCGCGGCGGTCGACACTGCGCTTTCGGATCTGGTGCCGATGCTCGACGCGGGCGATATCGTCATCGACGGCGGCAACTCGCACTACCGCGACGACATCCGGCGCGCCGCGACGCTGCGTGCCGCCGGGCTGCACTACGTCGATGTCGGCACCAGCGGCGGCATCGCGGGTTTCGAACGAGGCTTCTGCTTGATGATCGGCGGCGAGGGCGACACCGTGCAGCATCTCTCGCCGCTCTTCGCCACGCTGGCCCCCGGCGCAGGCGACGCCCTGCCGACGCCCGGCCGCACGCCGGGCAGCGGAACCGCCGACCAGGGCTGGCTGCATTGCGGTCCGCACGGTGCGGGCCACTTCGTCAAGATGGTCCACAACGGCATCGAGTACGGGATCATGGCCGCCTACGCCGAGGGGCTCAACATCCTGCGCAGCGCCGGCATCGGCAAGGTGTCGCGCGCCGTCGATGCGGAGACCTCGCCGCTGCGGGAACCCGAGCTCTACCAGTACGACATGAATCTCGCCGAGATCACCGAGCTGTGGCGGCGCGGCAGCGTGATCGGCTCGTGGCTGCTCGACCTGACCGCGGCGGCGCTCATCGCCGACCCGGGCCTCGAGGGCTTCCACGGCCGCGTCTCCGATTCGGGCGAAGGTCGCTGGACGGTCCAGGCCGCGATCGACGAAGGCGTGCCGGTGCCGGTGCTGAGCGCCGCCGTCTTCGCGCGCTTCAGCTCGCGCGGGCAAGCCGACTTCTCGAACCGCGTGCTGTCGGCGCTGCGGCATCAGTTCGGCGGGCACGCGGAGAAGCCGCAGCCACCGAAGGCGGAAGACTGATCTCGAACACAGGGAGCACAGCATGGCCTCTCGAATCCACCCCCTCGCCGGCAAGCCGGCACCGCCCGAGACCCTGATCGACGTCGACCGTCTCATCGCGGCCTATCACGACGGGATTCCGGACCCGGCCGTGCCGTCGCAGCGCGTGGCGTTCGGCACCTCGGGCCATCGCGGCACGTCCTTCGAACTGTCGTTCAACGCGTGGCATGTCCTCGCCATGACGCAGGCGATCTGCGACTGGCGCAAGGCGCATGCGATCGACGGGCCGCTGTTTCTCGGGATCGACACGCATGCGCTCTCCGGGCCCGCCGGCGACAGCGCGCTCGAGGTGCTGGCGGCGAACGGCGTCGATGTCATGCTGGCGGCGAACGACGAGTTCACGCCGACGCCCGCCCTCTCGCACGCGATCCTCACGTACAACCGGGGCCGGCAGTCCGGCCTTGCGGACGGGATCGTCGTCACGCCTTCGCACAATCCGCCGCGCGACGGCGGCTTCAAGTACAACCCGCCCAACGGCGGACCGGCTGCGCAGGACATCACCGGCTGGGTGGAGTCCGCCGCCAATCGATATCTCGAACGGCGGCTGGGCGGCGTGAAGCGCATGCCGCATGCCGACGCGTTGCGCGCACCGACAACCCACCGGCACAGCTACCTCGACGCCTACGTCGGCGACCTCGAACACGTGATCGACCTGGCTGCGATCCGCGACGCCGGGGTCCGGATGGGCGTCGATCCGATGGGCGGCGCCGGCGTGCACTATTGGGGTGCCATCGCCGACCGCTACAAGATCGACCTCACCGTGGTCAACGAGACCGTCGACCCGCGCTTCGGCTTCATGACGCTCGACTGGGACGGCCAGATCCGCATGGACCCGTCTTCCACGTTCGCGATGCAGGGCCTGCTCGACATCAAGGACCGCTTCGATGTCGGCTTCGGCTGCGACACGGACCACGACCGCCACGGCATCGTGACCCGCAGCGCCGGCTTGATGCAGCCGAATCACTACCTGTCGGTGGCCATCGACTATCTCTTCCAGCACCGTCCGCAGTGGCCGGCGAAGGCTGCGGTCGGAAAGACGGCCGTGTCGACCGCGCTCATCGACCGCGTGGCCGCGCGCCTCGGCCGCCGACTGTATGAAGTTCCGGTGGGCTTCAAGTGGTTCGTGGATGGCCTGCTGGATGCCTCGCTCGGCTTCGTCGGCGAGGAGAGCGCTGGCGCGACTTTCCTGCGCCGCGACGGCTCGGCCTGGACCACCGACAAGGACGGCATCACGGCGGCGCTGCTCGCGGCCGAGATCACCGCGCGCACAGGCGGCGACCCCGGCGCGCACTACGCCGATCTCGCCGCCGAATTCGGCCGCCCCTATTCCGACCGGATCGACGCACCCGCCACCATCCCGCAGAAGAAGCAGCTGGCCGCGCTCACGCCCGACCGGCTGCAGGCCACCGAACTCGCCGGCGACAGGATCACCGGCGTGCTGAGCCAGGCGCCCGGCAACGGCGGCGCGATCGGCGGGATCAAGGTGATTTCCGAAGGCGGCTGGTTCGCCGCGCGGCCCTCCGGAACCGAGAACATCTACAAGATCTACGGCGAAAGCTTCCGCAGCGCCGACCACCTGCAACGCATCCTCGGCGAAGCGCAGGCCATCGTCGATGCGGCGATCGCGCCCGCCTCCTGACCTGCGGGACGAGTCGTTACTTTCCTACGCGCGATCGGCGTCGCGGCAGACGCGTGCGGGCGACTGATCAGATGCATCCTCAGGGCGCCACCACTGGAGGAAAGCAATGATCAAGATCGGTATCGTGGATGACCATGCCATCGTGCGAACGGGCCTGCGCGACTTCTTCTCGCAGCATGTCGATCTCCGCGTCGTCGGGGAAGCCGCCACGGGGCGCGAAGCGATCGACCTCGTGCGATCCAACGAAATCGACGTGCTCGTCATGGACCTGTCCATGCCGGGCCAGAGCGGCATCGACGCCATCGCGATGATCCGCGCCAAAGCGCCGGATACCGGCATCCTGATCCTGAGCGGCTATCCGGAAGAGCACTACGCGATGAACCTCATCCGGCAAGGCGCGAGCGGCTACCTCAACAAGGAGTGCGATCCGATGGAGATCGTGGAGGCGATCCGCACCATCGCCCTCGGCCGCCGCTACATCACGCCGACAGTGGCCGAACTGCTCGCGCGGCAGCTGGACCGCAACAGCGACACCGCGCCGCACGAGCAGCTGTCGGAGCGCGAATTCCAGGTCTTCCTCAAGCTGGCGACCGGCGAAACCGCCGGCAGCATCGCGGAGGCGCTTTCGCTGTCGGTGAAGACGGTGAGCACCTATCGCAGCCGGCTGATGGAGAAGATGAACCTCACCTCCAACAGCGACCTGACCTACTACGCGCTCAAGAACCAGTTGATCAGCTGAGCATCGATCGGCCAGGTACTGCAACTCCCGTGGCCCCATCGCACTCTCACCCCGCAGGCGCTTTTCAGCGAATGCGGGGTTTCTCATGAATGTGCGTTTCCTGTTCGTCTCGTGCCTCTCGATGGCAGCTGCCGCCGGGCCCTGGCTCGTACATGCCCAGACGACGAGCGCGGCGGGCATCTCCGCAGAGTCGAGCGAACAGCTCGAAGCCGACTACCGCGTGATCGCCGCCCGCTGCGGAACCCCCGCTTTCGAGAAATCCTTCTACAAGCAATCGAAAGCCGCGGTGGCCGCCGGCCTCGTCACTCGCCATCGCGACCCCGTGCAAGTCGAGAAGACCGTGACCGCGCTGCGACGCAACCCCGTGGTGCTGATCGGCGCACAGGCGGACTGCCCCGCCCAGATCGAGCATCTGAAAGAGGTCCAGAAGGAGCGCGCCAAGGCGCTTCGCAAAGGCGGGGCAGCAAAGGCATGAGCGGGCGATGACGAAAGCTGTAGGCCTTCGGGCGGCGACACCGGTCGATTGGCCGATTTCCAATCCGGCCGGCGCAAAGCAGACTGCGGGCATCGGAATCGTGAGGGATGCGGATCATGGAAACTGACCTCTACACGCTGGGCGTGCTCGGGATGGTGCTGATGTGCGGCTGGCTGGTGAACCATGCCAATCCCTGGAGCAGTTCGGATCTGGCGCAGGAATTGCGGCTTCAGCTGGTCCGGTCCACCGACGCCATCCGCGGCGCGCCGCATCGCCGATGAGATCTCCGCGGCCAGTGGCCGCCATGGCCTCGGTGCGGCGCAAGTCGGCATTGCTTGCCGCCGCCTCGCTCCTCATCGCAGCGATGGGGCTGCAAGGCTACGCGTCAGGGTATCCGATGGGAATGGCGCTCCTGGCCGCCGCCACCGTGCAGGCGTTGATCTGTTCCGCGATGTTCCGCAGCCGACTGCTGGTTGCGGCCGTCGTGACCAACCTGGTGCTCTTCGTCATCCACGCGATCGTGCTCAGCCCGTTTCTGACCCAGCCGGACCCGCAGCCGATCTTCATGTTCGGCGACTTCTGCTTTGCCGTGTTCGCGGGCGCCTCGCTCGTTTTCACGCCGGTCGAGACCATGGCGCTGATCGTGCGCGACGCCTACCTCAAGCGGCCCAGGCACAGGACGCCGGGCTGATGCGCGCCGCCCGGATTTCCGGGCCCACATAGCCGACCATGTGCATTGGCGACCCGGCTGTGAAATCATCGGCAGAAAAAAAAGGGAGAAAAAAGAATTAGCGCACTTCCATCCAGAATTCCGACATGCCGCAATTGATGCTGACGACGGTCTCCGGCGAAACCACTCAAATCACGCTCAGGCCCGACGAGAACACCATCGGCCGCGGGCCCAAGAACGACATCGTCATCGATTCCCCGCAGGCGAGCCGCGCCCATGCCGTCATCACGGTCGAGCCGGCGTTCGTCACCATCCGGGACCTGGGCAGCCGCAACGGAACCTTCGTCAACGACCACCGCATCGAAAGCCAGCTGCTCGTCCACGACGACACGATCAAGCTCGGCAGCTACGAAATGCGCTTCGTGTCGGGCGACCAGGAATTCAGTCATGTCGAAGCCGAGCGGGTCTCCACCGAACCGCGACTGCTGCTGCATCTGGAACTGGAAGACGATCCGACCGCGCCAGAACCGCTGATCACAGCCCCGGGTAAACCCTGATTCAAGAAATCGTCGCGCTCACCGAGGACCGGGCCGCGCCGGCCTTGAAACGTCACAAAACGCCCTTATGATTAGCACTCGTTGGAGTTGAGTGCTAACAACAGCGCTCTCCACGATGCGGCGCAGGCCTGGTGCTTGCGCCGAAACAAACCCCCGTTTCTTATCAGGAGATGCAATGAAACTTCGTCCTTTGGCCGATCGCGTGATCGTCAAGCGCATTGAAAGCGAAACCAAGACCGCCTCGGGCATCGTGATCCCCGACAACGCGGCCGAGAAGCCCGATCAAGGCGAAGTCCTGGCCGTCGGCCCGGGCAAGAAGAACGACAAGGGCGACATCTCGGCGATGAGCGTCAAGGTCGGCGACCGCGTCCTCTTCGGCAAGTACAGCGGCCAGACCGTCAAGGTCGACGGCGACGAACTCCTTGTCATGAAGGAAGACGACCTGTTCGCAGTCGTCGAGAAGTAATCCTTCGCACCTTCATCCCTCACACAAACTGAATCTCGGAGAAATCACATGGCAGCAAAAGACGTAGTCTTCGGCGGCGAAGCCCGCGCGCGCATGGTCGAAGGCGTGAACATCCTCGCCAACGCAGTCAAGGTCACCCTCGGTCCCAAGGGCCGCAACGTGGTGCTCGAGCGCTCCTTCGGCGCCCCCACCGTGACCAAGGACGGCGTGTCGGTCGCCAAGGAAATCGAACTCAAGGACAAGCTCCAGAACATGGGCGCCCAGCTCGTGAAGGAAGTGGCTTCCAAGACTTCGGACAACGCCGGTGACGGCACCACCACCGCGACCGTGCTGGCACAAGCCATCGTTCGCGAAGGCTTCAAGCTGGTCGCCGCCGGCATGAACCCGATGGACCTGAAGCGCGGCATCGACAAGGCGGTCACCGCCCTCGTCGCCGAGCTGAAGAAGGCTTCCAAGGCCACGACGACCTCGAAGGAAATCGCGCAAGTCGGCTCGATCTCGGCCAACAGCGACGAAACCATCGGCAAGCTCATCGCTGACGCGATGGACAAGGTCGGCAAGGAAGGCGTGATCACCGTGGAAGACGGCAAGTCGCTCGACAGCGAACTCGACGTCGTCGAAGGCATGCAGTTCGACCGCGGCTACCTGTCGCCCTACTTCATCAACAACCCCGAAAAGCAAAGCGCGATCCTGGACAACCCGTTCGTGCTGCTGTTCGACAAGAAGATCAGCAACATCCGCGACCTGCTGCCCACGCTGGAGCAAGTGGCCAAGGCAGGCCGTCCGCTGCTGATCATTGCCGAAGAAGTCGAAGGCGAAGCCCTGGCGACGCTGGTCGTGAACACGATCCGCGGCATCCTGAAGGTCGTGGCCGTCAAGGCACCGGGCTTCGGCGACCGCCGCAAGGCCATGCTGGAAGACATCGCCATCCTGACGGGTGGCAAGGTCATCGCCGAAGAAGTGGGCCTCACCCTCGAGAAGGTGACGCTGGCCGACCTCGGCCAGGCCAAGCGCATCGAAGTGGGCAAGGAAAACACGATCATCATCGACGGTTCGGGCGCTGCTGGCGACATCGAAGCCCGCGTGAAGCAAGTGCGCGTGCAGATCGAAGAAGCCACCTCCGACTACGACCGCGAAAAGCTCCAAGAGCGCGTGGCCAAGCTGGCTGGCGGCGTGGCCGTGATCAAGGTCGGCGCTGCCACCGAAGTCGAAATGAAGGAAAAGAAGGCGCGCGTCGAAGACGCCCTGCACGCCACCCGCGCTGCAGTGGAAGAAGGCGTGGTTGCCGGTGGTGGCGTGGCCCTGCTGCGCGCCAAGCAAGCCGTGGGCGACAAGCTCAAGGGCGACAACGCTGACCAGGACGCCGGCATCAAGCTGGTGCTCAAGGCCATCGAAGCACCCCTGCGCGAAATCGTGAACAACGCCGGCGGCGAAGCCTCGGTGGTCGTGAACGCTGTGTTGGCCGGCAAGGGCAACTACGGCTTCAATGCCCAGAACGACAGCTATGGCGACATGCTCGAGCTCGGCATCCTGGACCCGACCAAGGTGACCCGCACGGCCCTGCAGAACGCGGCCTCCGTGTCTGCCCTGCTGCTGACGACCGAAGCCATGGTCGCCGACGCACCGAAGGAAGAAGCTGCCGGCGGCGGCATGCCCGACATGGGCGGCATGGGTGGCATGGGCGGCATGGGCATGTAATTCACGCCCGGCTTCCAGCCAACGAAAAACCTCGCAGCGAAAGCCGCGAGGTTTTTTTTCGTCCGCACGGATTGCGAAAAGCCCTCACACTGGGCGCTCAGGAGACAGACGATGAACACACACATCGAATCCCGCGCCTCGGCCACCATCTCGCGCCGCCCGGCGCTCCTCGCGCTGGCGCTTGCCGTCTCGCTCGCGCTCTGCCCTTCAGGCGCCGCGCTGGCAGGCGAAAAGGCGGTCGTACTCCCGCCGCCCGCGGACGACCCGGTCGCGGCCAATGCACCGGCATCGGAGACAGCCATCCTTGCCGGAGGCTGTTTCTGGGGCGTGCAGGGCGTGTTCCAGCACGTCGACGGCGTCACCAGCGCGGTCTCGGGCTATGCCGGCGGCGACGCCGGTACCGCGCACTACGACATGGTCGGCATGGGCAACACGGGCCATGCGGAGTCGGTCCGCATCACCTTCGATCCGAAGCAGATCAGCTACGGGCGGATCCTGCAGATCTACTTCTCGGTCGCCCACGATCCGACCGAGCTGAACCGGCAAGGGCCGGACGTCGGCATGCAGTACCGCTCGACGATCTTCCCGACGAACCCCGAGCAGGCTCGTATCGCAAAGGCCTACATCGTGCAGCTCGACGGCGCGAAGGTCTTCGGCAGGAAGATCGCCACCACGGTCGAACCGCTCAAGACTTTCTACCCGGCGGAGGCCTATCACCAGGACTTCATGACCCGCCACCCGGACCACCCGTACATCTCGTACAACGACCTGCCGAAGGTCGACAACCTCAAACGGGTGTTTGCGGATCGCTATCGCGCGAAGCCGGTGCTGGTGGGTGCCGGCGCGTGACGTTCAAACGCCTGCCGGCTGCGGCTGCGGCGGCGGCGGCGGCCCATAGGCGTTGGACTCGGTCTGGCTCGGCTGCACCGTGAAGTAGAGGAGCACCAGGCCGCCGACGACAGGGATCAGCCCGATCAGCAGCAGCCACGCGGACTTGCCGACGTCATGGAGACGCCGCGCGCCCGCTGCCAGCAGCGGCAGCAGGAAGGCAAGGACCACGAGCAGGTAGAGGTAGTCGTTGATGAAGCGGGCGACGAAGGACAGGATCACGTAGGCCAGGACGAACCACCAGTACTCGGGCCGCGAGGCGCGGCCGGAAAAGTCGACGTACTTGCGAAAGCAGGTCTGGACGGCCTGTTGAAAGTTCATGAGCAACTCCTCTCGATGATTCCCACGGGACAACCCCGCGGCCATCATATCGAGCAGTGCTGCGAATACCGATGACGACCGTCAACGATGCGGTCGCAACCTCTGAAGCAGCCCCGCGGTGGACGCGTCCAGACCCTCGGCATTGCCGGACGCAAGCCTCGGCTCGATGTCCCTGGCCAGCACCTTGCCGAGCTCTACGCCCCATTGGTCGAAGCTGTTGATGCCCCACACCGAACCGCTCGTGAACACGCGGTGCTCGTACAGGGCGATGAAGGCCCCCAGCGATTCCGGCGTCAGCTTCTCGAACACGAAGAAGCTGCTGGGCCGGTTGCCCGGGAAGTTCCTGTGCCCGCCGGCATCCACCTGCCCGCCGGCATCCACCTGCCCGACCATCAGCGCCTGCGCCTGCGCGAGCGCATTCGCCAGCAGCTTGGGATGGTGGCCTTCGAGGTCATGGGCTGCATCGCGCACCGCGATGAACTCCAGCGGAATCACGTCCGTGCCCTGGTGCAGCATCTGGAAGTAGGCATGCTGCCCATTGGTGCCCGGCTCGCCCCAAAGGACCGGCGACGTACCGAACGACACCGGCTTGCCGTCCATGTCCACCTGCTTGCCGTTGCTCTCCATTTCGAGCTGCTGCAGGTAGGCCGGCAGCCGCCGCAACGAACTGTGATACGGCGCGATGCAGCGACTCGTGAAGCGATGGAAGTCGCGATACCAGACGTCGAGCAGGCCCAGGCGCACCGGCAGGTTCTGTTCGAGCGGCGCGGTGAGGAAGTGCTCGTCCATTGCACGGGCGCCGGCCAGCAGCCGCCTGAACCCTTCCGCACCGATCGCCAGCGCAATGGGCAAGCCGATCGAAGACCACAGCGAATAGCGCCCGCCGACCCAGTCCCAGAAGCCGAAGGTGGTCTCGATGCCGAACTCGCGCGCGGCCTCGACGTTGGTGGTGAGCGCCGCGAAATGGCGCGCGATATCGACACTGCCCGACTGTTCGAACCAGCGCTTGGCCGAACGCGCATTCGCCATCGTCTCGGCGGTGGTGAAGGTCTTTGAGGCGATCAGGAACAGCGTGTGCTCCGGCGCCAGGCCGCGCAGCACCCCATCGAGTTCATGGCCGTCGACGTTGGAGACGAAGTGGAAGCGCTTGCCTCGCGCGACATCGGCCTCGAGCGCCAGCACCGCCATCTGCGGTCCGAGGTCGGAACCGCCGATGCCGATGTTGACCACGTCGGTGATCGTATGGTCCGCGCGCACCTCTTCGGCGAAGGCCAGCATCGCGGTCATCGTGGCCTGCACATCGTTGAATGCCGACGCCAGGCTCGCATCCACCGCGGCGCCCGGCGGCGTTCGCAGGAGCGTATGGAGCACCGCGCGGTTTTCAGTGGTGTTGATGTGCTCGCCCGCGAACATCGCGTCCCGATGCGCTTCCAGTCCCGTCTCGCGGGCCAGCGCCATGAGCAACGCCTCGGTGCGGGCATCGATCAGGTTCTTCGACAGATCCGCGAAGACATGGGGCGCCGACTGGCTCAGTGCGCCGAAACGCTTCGGATCCTCCGCAAAGGCCCGGCGCAAATCGAAATCCTTGCCGCTCGCGTCGTAGTGCGCCCGCAGCGAAGCCCAGGCGGCCGTTCTGTCCCCGCGGGTGCATTGCATCATCAGGCTCCCATGAGTTTCTCGAGCTTCACCGCGTCGGCGGCGAAGGCACGGATGCCTTCTGCGAGCTTCTCGGTGGCCATGGCATCCTCGTTCAGCGCGTAGCGGAATGCCGGCTCGTCCAGGACAACCTTCGGAATGTCCTCACGCTTTGCGGCTTCCGCATCCAGGGCATGCGCGAGCGGCGATTCGCTGGCGGCGAGTTCCGCGAGCAGTTCGGGGCTGATGGTCAGCAGGTCGCAGCCGGCGAGGGCCGCGATCTGGCCCACGTTGCGGAAGCTCGCACCCATGACCTCGGTCCGGATGCCGTGCTTCTTGTAGTAGTCGAAGATCGCGCGAACGGAGTTCACGCCCGGATCGTTGGCGCCGGCGTTCTCCGCCTCGTTCCAGCTGCTGCCGGCCGACTTCTTGTACCAGTCGTAGATGCGGCCGACGAAGGGCGAGATGAGCTGTGCGCCGGCCGCCCCGCAAGCCACCGCCTGGGCGAACGAGAACAGCAGCGTCAGGTTGCAGTGGATGCCCTTCTGCTCGAGCCGGCGCGCCGCCTCGATGCCCTCCCAGGTGGAGGCGATCTTGATCAGCAGACGCTTCTCGACGTCGATGCCCTCGGCGCGGTACAAAGCCACGATGCGCTCCGCACGGGCGATGGTGGCCTCGGTGTCGAAGCTCAACCGGGCATCCACCTCGGTGGAGACGCGGCCGGGAATGATCGAGAGGATCTCGGTGCCGAAGCGCACCAGCAGGCGGTCGATGACCTCGTCGATCGGCTTTCCGTCATGCTGGCGGACCGCTTCGTCGAGCAGTGGCCGGTACTCCGGCTTCTGCACCGCTTTCAGGATGAGCGACGGATTGGTCGTCGCATCGCGCGGCTTGAACTGGGCGAGCTGGCGGAAATCACCGGTGTCGGCTACCACGGTGGTCCATTGACGGAGGGTATCGAGTTGGTTCATCAGGCCATTATCCCGCCGCAAAACTACAGCTCGTGTGGTCCCCGGCTGACGCCGGCCCGTACCGCGGGTCACTAATCTTGTCTGTCCTACCGACCGTCTCTCAGGAGGATCTCCATGGGTCTTCGCACTCGCCGGGCACCGCCGCCCGCAGCCGCATTCGATGATCGCGCCGTCAGTGCCTCGATCGGGACGCTGGCCACGGCCTTCTGCGTCGGGGGCGCGCTGACGCTCCTGGCGCTTTCCACCACGCGCAGCGCACGCAACGGCGCGATCGTCGGCCCGGCGGATGGCGCACCGCTGATGCGTGCACCGCTCCAGGTGGTCGCGCCGGTCGATCTCAGGCGCTACGCGGGACTGTGGCACGAGCAGGCGCGCCTGCCCAACCGGTTCGAGCGCCAATGCGCCGGTCCGGTGACCGCCGAATACACCTTGCTGGACGATGGCAACGTGCAGGTGCGCAACCGTTGCCTCGCCGACGATGGACGGCTCGACGAATCGATCGGCGTTGCCCGTGTGGTGAACGTCCCGGGCCAGCCGGGCGCGGGCCGGCTCGAGGTGCGATTCGCGCCCGACTGGCTGGCATGGCTGCCCGCCGTATGGGGCGACTACTGGATCCTCAAGCTCGATCGCGACTACCAGGTCGCGCTGGTGGGCACGCCCGACCGCAGGTACCTGTGGGTCCTGTCGCGCGTGCCGGTGCTTGACGCGGCCGCGCTCGACGCGGAACTCGACTACGCCCGCACGCTTGGCTTCGATGTCGACAAGGTGGTGCTGACCGGCAAATAGGCCGCCAGTTGCACAGGCAGCTGGCTCGGTCGCACGCAGTGGATCGCCTTCCAGCCCAGCTGGCGCGCGGCTTCGACGTTGGCGGCGGAATCGTCGATGAAGACGGTCTCCGAAGCCTCGAGCCCATAGCGCTGGGCAAGCAGGTCGTAGATGCCGCGCTGCGGCTTCATCATCTTCACGTCGCCGGAAAAGATGCCGCCATCGAACCACGCGAAGAAGGCATGGCGATATTCGAGCACCCGCGCATACGGCTCCGGCATGTTCGAGAGGTAGTAGAGGCGCAGGTCTTCGCCGGCATCGCGCCGATCACGCAGCTTCGCAAGCAGGTCCATCGTGACTCCGATGGGCTCCAGCCTCTCGCCCATGGGCTCGAGCACCTCGCTGAGCCGCTCGCTCGGCAGGGAAAGACGCAGGGCCATCCGGCCGATCGCGTCGTCGAGCGAGTGCGTGCCGCGATCGAAGCCGAGCCAGTCCTCGTGATGGAACATCTGCGTCGCCAGTGCGTGCGCCGCGTCCGCCGTGGGCGCGTGCGCCTCGAAGTGCATCTGCACCAGCGCCACCGGCTCCCAGGCCAGAAGAACGGCACCGAGGTCGAAGACGACATTCATAGGGCAACGGGCACGATGGACACGCCGTGATGGGTCAGGGACAGATGGGTCTGCGCGCCCGCGGCAAGCGGATGCACGAGGTCGGTGGACACGACGAACACCGAGCCGAGCGCGGTGTCGAAAGCATACTCGTAGAAGTTGCCGAGAAAGGACGCCTTGCGCACCGTCGCCGGCAGGCCCACCGCCGCACCGATGTACCAGGCTTCCGGCCGCACCGCGACCTTGACGATGCCCGGTGCGACCGCATGGCGCGGCGTGAGCGTCAGCGGCCCCATCTGCACCCGCCCGTCGGGATGGGCGAGCGCCGGGAACACCATCGCCTCGCCCATGAAGCCCGCGACGAACTCGCTTTCCGGATTGCCATAGAGCTGCTCGGGCGTGCCGCGCTGGGCGATCACGCCATGGTCCATCACGATGATCTGGTCGCTGACCGCCAGAGCCTCGCTCTGGTCATGCGTGACGTAGGCCACCGTGAGCTGCAGGCGTTGCTGCAGGTTGCGGATTTCCTCGCGCATCTCGCGGCGCAGGCGCGCGTCGAGGTTGGACAGGGGTTCGTCGAACAGCAGCACCGCGGGCTCCAGCACCAACGCACGCGCCAGCGCCACGCGCTGCTGCTGCCCGCCGGAGAGCTCGCTCGGCAGCCGTTCGTCGAAATCGACCAGCCCGACGCCCTTCAGCGCATCGCGCGCCCGGGCACGCGCCTCGTCCTTTCGCACGCCGCTCATCCGCAGGCCATAGCTGACGTTCTCGATCACGTTCATGTGCGGGAACAGCGCGTAGCTCTGGAACATCATGCTCACGTTGCGCTCGGAAGGCCCGAGGTCGGTGACGTCGCGTCCGCCCATGATGATCGTTCCCGAGGTCGGCGACTCCAGCCCTGCGATCATCCGCAACGTGGTGGTCTTTCCGCATCCCGAAGGGCCGAGGATCGTGGTCAGCGTGCCGGCCGGCACCTCGAAGCTGATGCCCTTGACCGCGAGCGGCGCGTTCGCGTTCTTGCCGTAGCGCTTGGTGACGTTGCGGAATTCGATGCCGTTGCTCATGGTTTCCCTCGTTTCAGGCCGCGACCGGAACGAGCGCTGGCGCATCGGCCTTGCGGCGGCCCAGCTTTCTCTCGCCGACGAGCAGCTGCACGATCACGATGGCCACCGCCATCAGGATCATGAGCACCGTGCAGTACGCGAGCGCGACGCCGTAGTCGCCGTTACCGACGCGGCCGATGATGTAGGTGGTGGCGAGCTCGTTCTCGGCCGTGACCAGGAAGATCACCGCGCTCACCGTCGTCATCGCGCGCACGAAGCTGTAGACCAGCGCCGCCACCAACGCGGGCTTCAAGAGCGGCAGCACGACCTTGAACAGCGTCTGCGAGGTCGACGCGCGCAGCATCAGCGATGCCTCGTCGAGCGAGCGGTCGATCTGCTTGAACGCAGCGGTGCCCGCACGCACGCCGACCGGCAGGTTCCGGAACAGGAAGCACAGCACGATGATGAGCCCGGTGCCGGTAAGCTCCAGCGGCGGCACGTTGAACGCGAGGATGTAGCTCACGCCGAGCACCGTGCCCGGAATCGCGAAGGCCAGCAGCGCCGCGAACTCGAAGGCGCCCTGCCCCCGGAACTCGTTGCGCGCAAGCAGCCATGCAATCAGCAAGCCGAGCCCCGCGGTGAGCGGCGCGGAAATGCCCGCGAGCTTGACCGTCGTGATCAGCGAATTCCATGCGGTGCCCGCCCACACCACGCCGAACTGGCCCCATTCGAGCGCGAACGCCGTCCTGAAGTGATTGAGCGTGAGGGTGTAGTCGCGCCCCCAGGTCTGCACGAAGCCGCCCGCGAAGGCGAACAGATAGACCACCACCGTGAACAGGATCCACGGCAAGGCGATGCAGTAGATCGCGCGCCGCACGCCGTCCGGCAGCGGCATTGCGATGCCGGCATCGCCCTTGCCGCTCACCGTGGTGTAGCTGCGCCGGCCGAGCAGCCCGCGCTGGAGCGCGAACACCGCAAGCGCGAAGATCGTCAGCACCCACGCCAGCGAAGCGGCGCGACCCTGGTCGTACTGCGCACCGACGATCGCGAAGAAGATGTCCGTCGACAGCACCGAGAACTGCCCGCCGACCACGATCGGGTTGCCGAAGTCCGCGATGCTTTCGATGAAGCCGACGAGGAACGCATTCGCGAGCCCCGGCTTGATGAGCGGCAGCGTGATCGTGAAGAAGGCGCGGCGACGGTCCGCGCGCAGCATCAGCGCCGCCTCCTCAAGGCTCGGAGCAACACCCTGCACCACGCCGCGCATGATCATGAAGGCGATCGGCGTGAAGGCGAAGAGCTGGGCGACCAGCACGCCCGACATGCCGTAGAACCAGCGCGTGGGCTCGATGCCGAAGGCGCTCTCGAGCACCTGGTTGACCACGCCCGCACGGCCGAACAGCAGGATCAGTCCCAGGCCGACCACGAACGGCGGCGTGATGATCGGCAGCAGCGCGAGCACGCGCAAGGGCGCCTGCCAGCGCCGGCTGCCACGCTCGGCCATCAGCGCCATCAGCGTGCCGAGAAAGGTCGTGCCCGCCGCGGTGAGCAGTGCGAGCACCAGCGTGTTCCATGCCACGCCGCAGCGAACCCCGCCCGAGAGGCAGCCCAGCCCCCAGACCCGCTCCGTGGCAATGCGCGCAAGGAATGCAGCGGATGACCAGCGCCCATCCTCATCGAGAAAGGCCCCGGCCAACGCCTTGCTCACCGGGTAGGCGATGAACACCGCCATCAGCACACCGGACGCGATCACCGCGCCCGCAACGAACAGATCGCCCTTGAAAAAGCCCAGGCGCGCGATCCCGAACGCCGCGAGCAGCACCAACGCGGAGAACGCCACGAACCCGCCCGCGCCCATGCCGAACTGGTTGACCGGCAGCTCGCCGAGCTGCGTGTTGAGGATCGCGAGCGACCAGCCCTTCGCGCCAATCAGAAAGCCGCTCAACGCGAGGCCGATGCTCCCCACCGCGCCGCCGATGAACAGCAGGCGCCCCTGCGCGCGCCCGGCGCGCAGCAAGGCACCGAACAGGCACAAGCCCAGCCCGATGAGCCCGATGTAGAGCCAGCTGCGCCCCTGGAACGCCGCCTGCATCACGCCATTGGCGGCTTCGCCGTCGCCGAACACCTGCGGGATCGTCTCGTACCACGCGGTGTCCTGGATCGCATACCACGGCAATGCGAGGTACCCGACCAGGCCCGCGACGATGCAGGTCCAGATCGATCGATTGGGGCTGCGCCGCCCTTGCGAGATCGACGACACGCTAGCGCGGCAGCGAGTTGACGTCCTTTTCCCAGCGCGCGATCAGGCGCTTGCGCTCGGCGCTCGCACCGTACTTCGCGTAGTCGTAGTTGATCATCTTGATCTTCTTGAAGTCAGGCACGTTGGGGTCGACCGGCGTGGCCTTGTTCGAAGGCAGCTGGTACTGCTTTGCCGCCGCACCGAAAGTCTGGGCCTGCGGCGTGAGCGCCCATTCATAGAACTTCTTCGCCTGTTCGAGATTGCGTGCGCCCTTCACGATGCTCATCGAGCCGATCTCGGCGCCAGTGCCTTCGGAGGGCGTCGTGGTCTCGACCGGGAAGCCCTGCATCTTCTCCTGCGGCGCGTCGTGGATGAAGCTGATCGACACCGCCGTCTCGCCGCGCGCCACCGCCTTGATCGGCCCGGTGCCCGAGCGCGTGTACTGGCCCACGTTTCGATGCAGGCCCTTGAGGTATTCGAACGCCTTGTCCTCGCCCATCAACTGAACGAGCGTCGCGATCATGGTGTAGGCCGTGCCACTCGATGCCGGATTGGCCACCTGGATGTCGCCCTTGTATTCGGGCTTGAGCAGATCGGCCCAGCTGCGCGGCACCGCGAGCTTCTTCTTCTGGATGAGCTCGGTGTTGTAGCCGAAGCCCAGCGGGCCCGAGTAGATGCCAACGGTCCTGTAGCCCGACTGCTGCGCCTGCTGCTGTGCCCACGGATAGAGCTGCGGCAGCGTGGGCGACTTGTATTCGAGCGTGAGGCCCATCTCGGCCGCCTGCAGGTGCGGATCGCCGGTGCCGCCGAACCACACGTCGGTCTTCGGGTTGTCCTTCTCCGCGATGAGCTGCGCGAGCGCTTCGCCCGAGCCCTTGAGCGACATGTTGAGCTTGACGCCGGTGGTGCGCGCGTACACCGTCGCGATCATGTTGCACCACTCGGCCTGCACCGAGCAGATCACGTTGACGGTCTGCGCCGATGCGCCCGCCGAAGCGCCGATCAATGCCGCTGCAGTTGCCATTTGCAAGGTTTGCACGAGCTTGTTCTTCATGGGGTCCTCGTTGAAAACAAAAATGGCCCCGCGGGCCGTCTTCAGCTTATCGCGGAGTCATCAATGGCCGGATCGGTACAAGTACCATTCGCTGGCAAGCTTCATGCTCGCGCCTTCGCAACCCTAGGGATGTATCCATGAGTTTCGATCTCGTACTTTTTGGCGGCACCGGCGACCTCGCATGGCGCAAGTTGATGCCGGCGCTGTTCCAGGCATTCCGGCACGGCACATTGCCCGAAGGCGGCCGCATCATCGGCATCGCGCGCGACGAGTTGGACGATGACGCCTACCGCAAGTTGATCCAGGATCGTTTCAACGCAGTCGAAGGCGCCAAGCGGCCTTCGCCCGACGAGTTCAAGAAGTTTGCGTCCCTGCTCTACTACCTGCGCATGGATCTTTCGCAACCGGCGGATTACCAAAAACTCGCCGAGGTGTTGAAAGCGCGCAACGCCCATGTGGTCGTGATGTACCTTGCGACCGCGCCTGCGCTCTTCACGCAGGTGGTCGAACAGATCGCGGCCGCCGGCCTCAACGGCGAGCAGACGCGCCTGGTGCTCGAAAAGCCGCTGGGCCACGACCTCGCATCCAACCGCGCAATCAACAGCGCGGTGCGCAAGGTACTTGCCGAACAGCAGGTGTTCCGCATCGACCACTACCTCGGCAAGCCTTCGGTTCAGAACCTGTTCGCGATGCGCTTCGGCAATGCGCTGTTCGAGCCGATCTGGCGCCGCGAGCACATCGCCAACATCCAGATCACGATCGCGGAAGACCTCGGCGTCGAGAAGCGCGGGGCCTTCTACGACCAGACCGGCGCACTGCGTGACATGGTGCAGAACCATGCGCTGCAACTGGTCTGCGCAGTCGGCATGGAGCCGCCGATCAACGCTCACGCCGATGCGATCCGCGACGAGAAGCTCAAGGTGCTGCGCGCGCTCAAGCCGTGGACTGCGGAGTCGATCGGAATGCATGCGATCCGCGGGCAGTACACCGCGGGCACCGCCTATGGCGAGCGCGTGCAGGGCTATCGCGACGAGCCCGGCGTCGATCCCGACAGCCGCACCGAAACCTTCGTCGCGCTGCGCACCGAGATCGCCAACTGGCGCTGGGCCGGCGTGCCGCTCTATATCCGCACCGGCAAGCGGCTTGCGTCGCGCGATGCGCGCATCGAGGTCAGCTTCCGGCAGACGCCGCACGCGATCTTCCGCGCGCCGACGAACGCGGTGAACAAGCTGGTCATCAACCTTCAGCCCAAGGACGGGCTCGAGCTCCACATGCTCGCGCAGGCGCAGGACAACCGGCAGCGCAACGGCAACCGGCATGCGGGGCCGCAGCTCGCCCCGGTGCAGCTCGATCTCGACTTCGACAAGCGCTTCGGCTCGGAACGCGTCGGGGCGTACGAACGCCTGCTGCTCGACGTGATCGATGGGCGGCTGAACCTCTTCGTGCGCAGCGACGAGCAGGAAGAGGCATGGCGCTGGGTCGAGCCACTGATCGAGAGCTGGAACTCCGACGGCGCGCCACGCCCCTATGCAGCGGGCAATTGGGGCCCCAGTGCCTCGAGCGCCATGATCGCCCGCGACGGCTACGCCTGGGGCGAGGAACAGTAGCCTAGGCCCGACCCTCTTCGACCGCGTGGCAGGCCACCTGCACGCCGCGCAATGACTGCAGCGGCGGGCGTTCCGCCTTGCAGCGCTCGTTGGCGAGCGGACAGCGCGGATGGAAGGTGCAACCCGACGGCGGATTCAATGGGTTCGGCACCTCGCCCTGCACCGGCGTGCGCGAGCGACCGACGTGCTTCATCTGCGGAATCGCATCGAGCAGCATGCGTGTGTACGGGTGCTGCGGCGACTCGAAGAGCTTGTGCTTGTCGGCCAGCTCGACCAGCCGCCCGAGATACATCACGCCCACCTGGTCCGCCACGTGCCGCACCACCGCGAGGTTGTGCGAGATGAAGAGATAGGTCAGCCCCTGCTGCCGCTGCAGGTCCTTCATGATGTTGAGCACCTGCGCCTGCACGCTCACGTCGAGCGCGGAGGTCGGCTCGTCGCAGACGAGGAATTCAGGCTGCGTCGCCAGCGCACGGGCGATCGAGATGCGCTGACGCTGCCCGCCGGAAAACTGGTGCGGGTACTTCACCATGTCGGCCGGGCTCAGGCCCACGGACTTCAACAGCTCGCCCACACGCGCCTTCAGCGCCGGGCCTTCCTTGAGGAGGCCGTGCTCGCGCAAGGGCTCGCCGATGATCGCTTCGACGGTCCAGCGCGGATTGAGGCTCGCGTAGGGGTCCTGGAAGATCATCTGGATGCGCCGCCGCAGCACACGCCCCCCGGGGCTCTTGTAGGCCGCATGCACGTCCTGTCCGTCGAAATGCATGCCGCCGCGCGAGGGCTCGTAGAGGCCCACGAGCAATCGCGCCACCGTGCTCTTGCCGCAGCCGGATTCGCCGACCAGCGCCATCGTCTTGCCGCGCTCGATCGAGAAACTCACGCCGTCGACAGCCCGCAGCAGCACGCGCGGCTTGCGCTCCAGCACCCGGTTGAGCCAGGGCGGCGATACGTCGAAATTCTTGGCCAGGTCGTTGGCCTGTACCAATGCACTCATGCTGTTTCTCCGTAGGCCGGCGCGGCCTCGTGCAACCAGCAAGCAGCCCGCGTGGCGCCCGCGTTCATCAGGTCCGGGCGATCGATCCGGCAACGATCGAAGACGCGCGGGCAGCGCGGATTGAACGCGCAGCCGCTCGGGATCGCATTGAGCCGCGGCATGGCGCCGTCGATCTGGTTGAGGCGTTCGCGGTCCATCGTCATGTCGGGGATCGAGGCCATCAGGCCCGAGGTGTAGGGATGCGCCGGCTGGTGGATCACCTCCTGCACTGGCCCGATCTCCGCGATGCGTCCCGCATACATCACGGCCACGCGGTCGCAGGTTTCGGCGATCACGCCCATGTCGTGCGTGATCAGCATCACCGCCGCGCCGCGCTCCTTGCAGATGCCCTTGAGCAACTGGATGATCTGCGCCTGGATCGACACATCCAGCGCGGTGGTCGGCTCGTCGGCCACGATCAGCTTGGGCTCTGCCGCGAGAGCCAGGGCGATCACCACGCGCTGGCGCATGCCGCCGGAGAACTGGTGCGGATAGTGGTCGATGCGCTGCGCGGCGCCGGGGATGCCGGTGTCTTCCAGCAACCCGATCGCGCGCCGCCGTGCCTCCTGCTCGTTGACTGGCAGGTGCGTGCGAATGGTCTCGGTGAGTTGCCGACCGATCGTGTAGAGCGGGTTGAGCGAGGTCAGCGGGTCCTGGAAGATCGCCCCGATCTTGCGGCCGCGGATGTGTCGCATTGCTTCGTGGCCGAGGTTGTCGATGCGGTGGCCTTCGAGGCGGATCTCGCCGCCGGCCACGCGGCCCGGCGGCTCCAGCAGGCCAATGATGGCTGCGCCGGTGAGCGACTTGCCCGCGCCGGATTCTCCGACCACCCCGAGGATTTCGCCGGGCGCGATGTCGAAGGAGATGTCGTCGAGCGCACGCAGCGTGCCGTGCCGGTGCGGGAACTCGACCACGAGGTTGCTGACTTGAAGGAGGCTCATTCGATCGGCTCCAGGCTCAGCGCAGACGAGGATTGAGCGCGTCGCGCAGCCAGTCGCCCAAGAGGTTCACGCTCAGGGCAATCAGCACCAGCATGAGGCCCGGGAAGACCGTGATCCACCATTCGCCGGAGAACAGGTAGTCGCGCCCGGTATTGATCAGCGTCCCCAGCGAAGGCGAGGTCGGCGGCACGCCGACACCGAGGAAGGACAAGGTGGCCTCGGTGATGATCGCGGTGGCGACGTGAATCGTCGCCAGCACCAGCACCGGACCCATCACGTTGGGCAGCACGTGCCGCAACATGATCCGCACGGGCGGCACGCCGGTGACGCGCGCGGCCTGCACGTATTCCTTGTGGCGCTCGACGAGCGTGGATCCACGCACCGTGCGCGCGTACTGCACCCAGCCCGCGAGCGAGATCGAGATGATGAGAACACCGAAGGCGAGCGAGCCGTGCGCGTCGGGAAAGAGCGCGCGCCCGATGCCGGCGATCAGCAGCGCGATCAGGATCGGCGGAAAGGACAGCATCACGTCGCACAGCCGCATCAGGAAGGCATCGAGCCATCCGCCGAAGAAGCCCGCGGCGAGGCCGAGCACCACGCCGACCAGCAGCGAGAGCAGCACCGACACCAGCCCGACCACGAGCGAGATCCGCGCGCCATACATCAGCGCCGAGAGGATGTCGCGACCCTGGTCATCGGTGCCGAGCAGGTACTTGGTCGTGCCTTCGGCACTCCATGCGGGAGGCAGCCGCGCATCGCTCAGTTCGAGCACCGCAAGGTTGAAGGGGTCGTGCGGCGACACCCAATTGGCGAAGACCGCGCAGAAGATGCAGACGAAGGCGATCACCGCCGCAAGCATCGCCACGGGCGAGTTGCGGAAACTGTAGCCAACGTCGCTGTCGAGCCAGCGGGCAATTCTCTTGTTCATCGTTGTGTTCCACCGCGCTTCGCGCGACACGCGACCCGCGACATCGGCACAGCCAAGCCCAGGAAGCCCGCGGAACCGGCTTGGCCGGGCCGCTGGGCTTGCCCCCGGAAGGGGGTGTCAGAGCCACACGAAGTGGGCGAGGCTGGGGGTGAGCTCAAGGCTGCTGCGGCTTGATGCTCATCCACTTGAAGAACATGAAGTTGTCGGCGAGTTGCGTGAGCTCGACCTTCTTGCTCACGCCCCAAGCGAGCGACTGCTGATGCAGCGGCAGGTGGCCGACGTCGTCCGAGTGGATCTTGAAGGCCTCCTTGATCATCTCGTCGCGCTTGGCCTTGTCGGTCTCGGACTGGATCTTCCGGGTCAGCTCGTCAAGCTTCGGGTTGCAGTACGAGCCGAGGTTGAACTGGCCGGTGCCCTTGTCGTCCGGACAGGCCATCAGCGAGCTCAGCGCGTTGTGCGAATCGTAGGTGGTCGGCGTCCAGCCGAGCATGTAGAAGCTGGTGTCGCGGCGCAGCACCTTCGGGAAATAGCTGCCCTTGGTCTCGGCCACGAGGTTGATCTTGACACCGATCCGTGCCAGGCCGGCAGCGACGCCCTGGCAGATCTGCGCGTCGTTCACATAACGATCGTTCGGGCAGTTCATCGACACTTCGAAGCCGTTGGGATAGCCCGCGTCGGCCAGCAGCTTCTTGGCCGCGTCGATGTCGTAGGGCAGGCGCTTGTCCTGCGCCTCGCTCCAGCCGTTGATGCCGGGGCCGACCATCAACGCGGTCGGTCGCGACGCGCCGCGCATCACGGTGCGCTGGATGCCGGCGATGTCGATGGCCTGGTAGAAGGCCTGGCGCACGCGCTTGTCCTTGAAGGGGTTCTTGCCCTTCACGTTCGAATAGAGCAGCTCGTCGCGCTTCTGGTCCATGCCCAGGAAGATGGTGCGCAGTTCGGGGCCGGTGATCACACGGGCGTTCGGGCTCGAATTGATGCGCGCGATGTCCTGCACGGGAACCGGCTCCATCACGTCGACTTCACCGGAGATGAGCGCGGCGACGCGCGTCGCGGGGTTGGCGATCGGCGTGAAGACGATCTCCTGCGCATTGCCTTCGATCTTGCCCCAGTAGGTCGGATTGCGCGTGAACACGGTACGCACGTCGGGCTGGCGTTCACGTACGCGGAACGGACCGGTGCCGTTGGCCTTGAAGGATGCGGTGTTCTCGACGCCCTTGCGCTTGTCGACCGGCTTGGCGGCGCCGTTCTCCTCGCACCACTTCTTGCTCATGATCATCGTCAGCGTGATCACGTCGGGGAGGATCGGGAACGGGCCATTGGTTTCGATCTCGATCGCGTGGTCGCCGACCTTGCGCACCTCCTTGATGTCGCTGAGCGTGGCCTTCATGTCGGAGCCGTCGCCCTTGGCACGTGCAAAGCTGAAGACCACGTCGTCGGCGGTGAACGGCGTGCCGTCATGGAAGGTCACGCCCTTGCGCAGCTCGAAGCGCCACACGCTCGGCGAGGTCTGCTTCCAGCTCGTGGCAAGCAGCGGCGCGAGGCTCAGATCCTTGTTGCGGCCCACGAGCGGCTCGTAGGCATTCGCCGTCACGCTCAGCTGCAGCGATTCGTTGAGCGAGTGCGGATCGAGCGAGAGTGCGTCCCCCTGGTTCGCGATGCGAATGGTTTGCGCGCCGGCCACCAGGCTCGTGGCCGTCAGCACCGACAGGATCGCCGCGGCGACCACGTTTTTCTTCAGACTCATGAGAAGCACTCCTCTGGGTTGGAAAGGTTCAAGACGCCGTCTGGGCCATCTTGCTTCTTGGACTGCCGGCCTCGGCGGCCAGCGGCATGCCCTGCTCGATCAGACCCGCATGCAGCGCGGCGCCGAGCGGCAGGATTTCATCGTTGAAGTCGTAGCGGCTGTTGTGCAGGAAGGCACCACCCTTCGCGTCCTGGCCGATGCGCAGGTAGGCGCCCTTCTTCTTCTGCAGCATGAACGAAAAATCCTCGGCACCCATGCTGGGCTCCATGTTGCGCTCGACGTTGTGGGCACCGACCAGCGACTGGGCGACATCGCCCGCGAACTGCGCCTCGGGCGCGGTGTTGATGGTGGCCGGATAGATGCGCTCGAACTTCACATGCGCGGTCGCGCCAAAGCCCGCAGCGACCGCGGTGCACAGCTCGGCAAGGCGGCGCTCGACCTGCTCCTGCACGCGCGAGCTGAAAGTGCGCACCGTACCCACCAGGGTCGCTTTGCCCGGCACCACGGCCATCGCGCTGAGGTCGCCGGCCTGTACCGCGCAGACGCTGATCACTGCCGCATCGATCGGCCGCACATTGCGCGACACGATGCTCTGCACCGCGGTGATGATGTGCGCCGAAACCACCACCGGGTCGATGGTGAGATAGGCGTGCGCACCATGTCCGCCCTTGCCCGTGACCTCGATCGTGATGCGATCGGCCGCGGCCATCATCGCGCCGCGGTTGATGCCGACGGTGCCGGCCGGCAACCCGGGCCAGTTGTGCATCGCGTAGACCGAATCCACCGGGAAGCGATCGAACAGGCCGTCTTCGATCATCACGCGCGCGCCGGCGAAGCCCTCCTCGCCGGGTTGGAAGATCAGCACTGCGGTGCCGTCGAAGTTGCGCGTCTCTGCCAGGTAGCGTGCGGCGCCGACGAGCATCGCGGTGTGGCCGTCGTGCCCACAGCCGTGCATCAGGCCGTTCTTGGCCGAGCGCCACGCGAAGTCGTTGTCTTCGCACATGGGAAGCGCGTCCATGTCGGCGCGCAGGCCGATCATGCGACCGCTTTCGGTCGAGCGTCCGCGGATCACACCGACCACGCCGGTCTTGCCGATGGCCGTGTGGATCTCGTCGACGCCGCAGGCCCGCAGCGCCTCGGTCACGCGACCGGCGGTGTAGACCTCCTCGAAGCCGAGCTCGGGATGTGCATGCAGGTCGCGCCGGAACGCAGTGATCTCGGGATAGAAGCGGGCGATGTGCGCAAACGCTCGTCCGGAGGCTTGCAAACGGGGTTCAGTCATCAGTGTCCTCCTGCAGTGCCGACACGCAAGCGTGGATCGACGACGAAATAGAGCAGATCGACCACGAGATTGATGACGACGAAGATCAGTGCGATGAGGCAGAGATAAGCGGCCATCACCGGAATGTCGGCGAAGGTCACCGCCTGAATGAACAGCAGTCCCATGCCCGGCCACTGGAAGACCGACTCGGTGATGATCGAGAAAGCGATGAGCCCCCCGAGCTGGAGCCCCGTGATGGTCATCACAGGCACCAGGGTGTTCTTCAGTGCATGGCCGAAGTGGATCGCACGGTCGGAGAGCCCCCGTGCGCGAGCGAACTTGATGTAGTCGGTGCGCAGCACTTCGAGCATCTCCGACCGGACGAGACGCATGATCAGCGTGAGCTGAAAGATCGCGAGCGTTGCCGCCGGCAACACGATGTGCGTCCACCCGTCGGCGCGCAACAACCCGGTGCTCCACCAGCCGAATCGAACGACCTCGCCGCGCCCGAAGCTCGGAAGCCATCCGAGCAAGACCGCGAAGACGAGGATCAGCAGGATGCCGACCAGAAAGGGCGGCAACGAAACACCGAGGAGCGAGAGTGTCATGAGCACCTGGCTCATGAAGCTGCCACGCTGCAAGGCGGCGTAGACACCCATCGGCACGCCGATCACAAGCGCAAGGACGGCAGCGACCATCGCAAGTTCGAGCGTGGCCGGGAAGCGCTCTGCGATCAATCGCGACACCTTCGCACCTTGCCTCAGGCTCAGGCCGAATTCGCCCTGCGATGCGTTGACGAGGAAATGCCAGAACTGCACGAAGAAGGGCTGGTCGAGCCCCAGCGAAGCGCGCAGCTCGCGGATCTGCTCGGGCTTGGCATCCTGCCCGAGCAGGAACACCACCGGATCACCGACGTACTGGAAAAGGAGGAAGGCGATGAAGGCAACCGCGACCATGACGATCACGGCCTGAATCAGGCGACGCAGTACGAAAGCGATCATTCAGCAGATGAAGTGTTCATCGATGCTAGCAGGAGCAAGGTGTATGCCCATGCAGGAGTTCCCCAGTGTGGTGCGGCTGCACATGCCACTGCCGAAATGAAAAAAGCCACTCGACTTTCGTCGAGTGGCTTTCAAGAACTTCCCGTTGAAGCTGGCTTAAGCCAGCGTCAGATCAGAAAGCGTGACGGATACCGAGGTCGTAGCCGACCGAGCTGGTCGGGTGCGTTGTACCGATCGCAGCTTGGGCAGCCGCATTGTTGGCGGTGGTGCCCGACGGTGCGTAGAAGCTGCCGGCAGTAGCCAGACCCGTGCTGGTGAACAGCTCGTTGTCCTTGTTGTTCACGTAGGCAACGGTTGCGTACAGGGCGGTGCGCTTCGACAGGTTGTGCACGTAGCCGAGCGCGAACTTGTCAGCCTTCGGATCCTTCAGACCAAAGATCTGGTTGGCTTGCGCCAGCTGGGCGTTGCTCAGGGGCAGGTCGCTGTACTTCACGCCCGAGTACGAAGCGCGGATCAGGCCAGGGCCGACCGGCACGGTCACGCCAACGAGCCAACCCTTGGCACCCGGATCGGTGAACTGGAACACGTTGGTGATGGCCAGCGGATTCGAGTAGTCGGTCTTGTTCTTGGCGTGCGAGTACTCGCCGAACAGCTTCACGACGCCGAAGTCGTACGAAGCGCCGAGGTTGAAGGACTGAAGCGTGCTCGTCGTGCCAGCGAAGAAGTTGTCCGAGTTCGTGGCTTCGCCGTAGGCAGCTGCAACGTCCAGCGGGCCGTTCGCGTAGCCGAAGCGGCCACCGACGTAACGACCAGCGCGCTGGGTGTTCGCAACGTCAGGCGTCAGAGCAGCGTTGTCGTACTTCGTCGCTTCGTTGAACGCGTACATGACCTGGCCATAGAAGCCACCCAGGTTCGGCGGCAGGAAGTAGCCCACCGAGTTGCTGGCGCGAACATACATATTGTTCGCTTGGAAGCCCGTCGGAGAATTGGAACCACCGAAGCCGCCGTTGGCCGTGAAGATCAGGTTCGTACCAACGCCGTTGGTGCCGAACGGATCGAACACGGTGTCATTCCAGAAGGTCGGGGTGTAGTCACGGCCGAGGCGGACTTCACCGAATGCGCCCGACAGGCTCACCGTCGAACGGCGGTTGAAGAGACCGGTCACGGTCGAGCCCGAATTCGCGATGTTGCCGCCCGTGTTGCCGTCGTCGTTCGACAGACCGGCTTCGAGCCAGAAGCTAGCAGCCAGACCGCCACCCAGATCTTCCGTGCCACGGAAGCCAAGACGGCTGCTGTTGTAGCCGGAGTTCGTCAGTTGGTTCTTCTGAACCTTGACTTCTTGGCCGAAGATATTTTCCGACTTGTTCTGGTAGCCGCTGAAAGCAGCGTCGACCACGCCGAACAGCGTCACGGACGACTGGGCCGAAGCAACGCCGGCAACAGCCAGAGCAGCCAGGGCGACTAGAGATTTTTTCATTGCAAGTTTCTCCAAGGTTAAACATAGGGCTCCGGTGCGAAGGGCTCACCGTGACTGGCACTTCTGTGCACCCACCGGACCCCGGGCCAACCTCCTTTTGGGAAGTTGACGCTATTGCACCAGAGCCGCTTCGCAAGGGCAAAACAAATCGCCCGAAATGTCGGCTGGGCTCGACGTTTCGTTGCACGACTGCAACAAAGCATCTCGAACCCGTGGCGTACCGCAATGCAAAACCTGGCCCGCACGATTTGTGTCCTTTTGTAGATCGGTTCCAATTGCCCGATGAACCGATCGCTCGACTCCGTCCTGTCGGTGGCAGACGCGGCACTGCGCACCCTTTTCGCCACGCCGCACGCGACGCGGCCGACACCATCGCCGGACACGCCGCCCGGCGCATTGACCGATGCCGAGCGCCGCGAGGCCGGCGCGCTCATGCGCGTCAACCATGTGGGAGAAGTCTGCGCGCAGGCGCTCTATACCGCGCAGGCCGCGGTGACCCGGGATCCCGCGCTGCGCATGCATTTCAACGATGCCGCGCGCGAGGAGACCGACCATCTCGCGTGGACGCAGCAGAGACTGGACGAGTTGGGTTCGCGCCCGTCCGTGCTGAATCCGGTCTGGTACATCGGCGCGTTCGGCCTCGGTCTGGTTGCAGGGCGGCTCGGCGACGCGCTCAGCCTGGGATTCGTCGCCGAGACCGAGCGACAGGTGGAAGCCCATCTCGACGGCCATCTAGACCGATTGCCCACCGGCGATACGGCATCGCGGGCCGTGATCGACCAGATGAAGTTGGATGAAGCGCGCCATGCCAGTCAAGCATGGAGTGCAGGCGCCAAGGAACTACCGCCGCCGGCCAAGATGCTGATGCGCGCAGCGGCCAAGGTGATGACGACCGTCGCCCACCGCATCTGACGGGTCTGACGGCTCGCGAGGGACGTCCTCTCTTTACAAGTCGATCAGATCGAAACTGGTCGTGATCTCGGCCGTCTTTCCCAGCATCACGCTGGCCGAGCAATAAGTGTCGTGGCTCAAGGCAATGGCGCGCTCCACCGCGGCGGCCGGAATGCCTTTGCCCGCCACGGTGAAGTGCATGTGGATCTTGGTGAAGACCTTGGGGTCCTTCTCTGCGCGCTCGCTGGTGAGCTTGACGCTGCAGCGTTCGACTTGATGCCGGCCGCGCTTGAGGATCAGCACGACGTCATACGCGGTGCATCCGCCCGTGCCCGCAAGGAGCGTCTCCATGGGGCGCGGTGCCAGGTTCTGACCACCGTTCTCGGGCTTTGCCGCGTCGGGCGCACCATCCATCATCAGGACATGGCCGGTCCCGGTCTCGGCAATGAAGCCCATCGCCGATCGCGCGCCGGCATTTCCGGTCCAACTCACAGTACATTCCATCTTCACTGGCTCCAAAGGGTCCACGACCGCACGCAAAAACAGAAAATTCGTACGGCGGCGTGAATTTGTGTTCGAAAAGCGTCACTCGCTTGTTGCAATGCAACAAACAGTCGATATACTTTATTTCATCGCACACGAAGGCGTGTGCACCGGTTGTCTCCTCCACCCTCCCAATTGGTGGATTTAGCCCCGAGCCGCAAGGCCCGGGGCTTTTTTCTTGGCGCAACCGGCCGCGGACGAGAGGCCTATGATCGCGGCCCTATGTCCAGCAACCCGAATCCGCCAGCCCAGACGCTCACCCCCGCCGACTACCTCAAGCGCATCCTCACCGCGCGCGTCTACGACGTGGCTGTCGAATCCGCGCTCGAGCCGGCGCGCGCGCTGAGCGCAAGGCTCGGCAACACGGTGCTGCTCAAGCGCGAAGACCAGCAGCCCGTCTTCAGCTTCAAGCTGCGCGGCGCCTACAACAAGATGGCGCACCTGAGCCCCGAGCAACTCGCAAACGGCGTGATCTGCGCCTCGGCGGGCAATCATGCCCAGGGCGTGGCGCTGGGCGCCAGAAAGCTCGGCGCCCGCGCGGTGGTCGTGATGCCGGTCACGACGCCTCAATTGAAGATCGATGCGGTGCGCGCACTCGGCGGCGAGGTGCATCTGCATGGCGACAGCTACTCGGACGCCTACGTCTATGCCCTCGAGCAGCAGAAGGCGCATGGCCTGACCTTCGTCCATCCCTTCGACGATCCGGACGTCATCGCGGGGCAGGGCACGATCGCCATGGAGATCCTCCGCCAGCACCAGGGGCCGCTCGACGCGGTCTTCGTCGCGATCGGCGGTGGCGGCCTCATCGCGGGCGTGGCCAGCTACATCAAGGCGCTGCGGCCGGAGATCAAGGTGATCGGCGTCCAGATGAACGATTCGGACGCCATGATCCAGTCGGTCGCCGCGAAAGAACGTGTGGCGCTTCCCGACGTGGGCCTCTTCTCCGACGGCACTGCGGTCAAGCTGGTCGGCGAGGAGACCTTCCGGCTGGCATCGGGACTGGTCGATGAATACATCGCCGTCGATACCGACGCCGTTTGCGCCGCCATCAAGGACATCTTCATCGACACCCGCAGCATCGTCGAACCCGCGGGCGCGCTCGCTGTCGCCGCGATCAAGCAATATGTCGAGGAGCGCGGCACGCGTGGCGAGACCTACGCCGCCATCCTGTGCGGCGCCAACATGAATTTCGACCGGCTGCGCTTCGTCGCGGAGCGCGCGGAGGTCGGCGAGGAGCGCGAGGCGCTGTTTGCGGTCACCATTCCCGAGGAACGCGGCAGCTTTCGCCGCTTCTGCGAACTAGTCGGGCAGTTGCCGGGCGCTTCGCGCAACGTCACCGAGTTCAACTACCGCATCAGCGACTCGAAGGAAGCGCACGTCTTCGTCGGGCTGACCACCACAGCGCGGGGCGAATCGAAGACGATCGCGGATACCTTCGTGGCGCACGGCTTTGGCGCCATCGACCTCACGCACGACGAGCTCGCGAAGGAGCACATCCGTCACCTCGTCGGCGGTCGCACGGGCCTCGCGCACGACGAGCGGCTGTTGCGGTTCGTGTTCCCGGAGCGACCCGGCGCCCTGCTGAAGTTCCTGAGCCTGCTGCGGCCGAACTGGAACATCAGCCTCTTCCACTACCGAAACCAGGGCGCCGATTACGGGCGCATCCTCGTCGGACTGCAGGTTCCTGCGACCGACAACGCGGCCTTCGACGAATTCCTCCAGACGCTGGGCTACCCCTTCGTCGAGGAAACCCAGAACCCCGCGTACCGACTGTTCCTGCAGGCCTGAGCTGGCGCGCTCAACTCGGCTCGGCCGGCGGCGCCATCACCGGCGCGACGCCTGGCGTGGGGAAATTCGGCGGGAACGGCGGTGGGGCCGTGATGGCGGGCGGCGCACCCGCCGGTGACGGCGGTGCTGCCACAGCCGGTTGCGTCGGCGCCACCGCGGCGGGCTGAGGTGGAGCCGCCAGAGCTGGCTGCAGCGGCGGCTGGAGCGGCCGCGACGGCGACGGCATCGCCAAAGGCCGCGTCGGCAGTTGCAGCGTCAAGGCCGCCTTGCCATCAGCGCTTGGGCCGAGCGCGGCCCCGCGCGTCGTCACGGACTGAAGCACGAATCCGTCAACCACCTTGGCACCGACCTTGAACGGGCGCGCAGGCTTTCCATCGACCGCGATGAGCGCTGCGCCCTGCTGGTCCGCATCCGCGACCACGCCGAGCAGCGCGAAGCGACTTGCCGCCTCGGGTGTGGCGGCCACGGGCTGGTTCGAAACAGCGCCCAGCATCTGCGCCACGGCCGCCGGATCGGGCTCCAGCGGGGCCTTGACGACAGCAGGCGGTGCAACTGCGTCGGAGGGCGCCGTCAATCTCAGGCCCCAGAACACGACGCTCGCTGCCGCGAGCGCCCAGATACCGGCTGTCGCAGTGGCTGCGGGCCATCGGGCAGGTGCGTAAGGGACTGACATAAGGCCGGATTATCATTCAGCGAACACGGCGAGCGCCGCCCTCCCCCACGGGTTTCTCATTCAAATCCATGCCCCTCTCCCACCGCTCCATTTCACGCACCCTGCAGCGCGGCTTCACGCTGATCGAACTGATGGTGGTGCTGGTCATCATCGGCGTGCTCGCTGCACTGATCGTTCCCAACGTCATCGAACGCGCGGACGACGCACGCGTGACCGCAGCCAAGACCGACATCAACAACCTGATGCAGGCGCTCAAGCTCTACCGGCTGGACAACCAGCGCTACCCGACCGCGGAGCAAGGGCTGCAGGCACTGGTCGCGCGCCCGACCACCGGGCCGGCGGCGCCCAACTGGAAGCCCTATATCGACAAGCTGCCCAACGACCCATGGGGCCACCCCTACCAGTTCATGAATCCGGGCATCAAGGGCGAGGTCGACGTGCTTTCGCTCGGCGCCGACGGCCAGCCCGGCGGCGAGGGCAAGAATGCCGACATCGGCAGTTGGCAGTAGGCGCGGCTGGCGACCTTTCCAGCGGGTACGCCGCGCAGGTCGCGGGTTCACGCTGCTCGAGCTGCTGGTCGTGATTGCGATCATCGCGGTCGCTACCGCGGGCGTGAGCTTCGCGATGCGCGATTCCGCCCAGGCCGCGCTCGATCGCGAAGCGGAAAGGCTCGCAGCCCTGCTCGAATCGGCGCGCGCGCAATCGCGTGCGAGCGGCATCGTCGTGCGCTGGCGGCCGACGCCCGAAGGGCCCGGCAACTTCGCCTTCGACGGCCTGCCCGTCGGCACGCTGCCGACCATGTGGCTCAACGAAGGCATCGCGGCCCAGCCGATGACGGCGGGCCGGGTGGCGATGCCGGCGCTGCAGCTCGGGCCCGATCCGATCATTCCATCCCAACAGGTGCTGCTGACCTCCGAGACGCTGCCCAACCGCAGCCTGATCGTCGGCACCGATGGCCTGCGGCCGTTCACGGTGATGACGCCATGAAACGCGTGCGTCAGGCCGGCTTCACGCTGATCGAGGTGCTGGTCGCGCTGGGCATCGTCGCGATTGCGCTCGCCGCGGGCACGCAGGCGAGCATGGCACTCACCCGCAATGCACAGCGCCAGTCCGATGTGATGCTGGCCCAGATCTGCGCCGAGAACGAGCTCATCAAGACCCGCCTCGCCAAGCAGCTGCCCGCGGTCGGCGACGCCGGCTCCACCTGCGTGCAGGCAGAAGCCACATTCGGCGTCACCGTCTCGACCACCGCCACGCTGAACCCCAACTTCCGCCGCGTGGACGTGCAGGTGGTGGATGTGGACCAGGCGCCGGTGCTGCGCATTTCAACCGTCGTGGGGCGCTACTGATGCGTCGCTCGCACGGCTTCACGCTCATCGAGCTGCTGGTCGCAATCGCGGTCATGTCGCTGCTCGCGATCATGAGCTGGCGCGGCCTCGACGGCATGGCCCGCGCACAGGCACAGAACCGCGAGCGCGGGGATGCGGTGCTCACCCTGCAGACCGCCCTGACCCAATGGGGCGCCGACCTCGATGCCACGGTGGCGCTGTCGCGGATCAGCGCCATCGACTGGGATGGCCGCGTGCTGCGCATGACCCGCCGCAGCACCGATGGCAACACGCCGCGCATCCATGTCGTGGCCTGGACGCTGCTGACGGACCCGGCGACGGGTACCCGGTGGCGCCGCTGGCAATCGCCGGGATTCACCACCCAGCCCGAGTGGCAGCAGGCATGGGATCGCGCAGCGGCGTGGGCGCAGGGCAGTTCCACCGACGCGGGCGACGCCCAGGTCGACCTGCTGCCGCTCGCCGAATGGCGCGTCTACTACTTCCGGAACGACACCTGGAGCCCGGCGGTCAGCGCCGAAGCGCTCGGCACCAGCACTCCCTTGCCTGACGGCGTCAGGCTGGTCATCAGCATTCCCCAGGGTGCACCGCTGTCGGGCACGATCACGCGCGACTGGGTGCGCCCTTCCGTCACCGTGCCCAAGTCATGAAGCGAACCCAGCGCGGCGCGGCCCTGTTGACCGCCATGCTCACCGTGACGCTGGTCGCGACCTTCGCGGCGGCCGCGCTCTGGCAGCAATGGCGCTCCACGGAAATCGAAGGCGCCGAGCGCGCGCGCGTGCAGTCGGGCTGGATCCTGATCGGGGCGCTGGACTGGTCGCGGCTGATCCTGCGCGAAGACGCGCGCGCCAGTTCCGCCTCCGGCGGCGCCGACCATCTCGCCGAACCGTGGGCCGTCCCGCTGGCGGAGGCCAAGCTGTCGAGCTTCCTGGCGGCCGACAAGAACATTTCCAGCGACGCGCTCGAGGGGCTGCCGGATGCCTTTCTTTCGGGCCAGATCATCGACGCGCAATCCAAGCTCAACGTGCTGAACCTGGTCGACGGCGGCAAGCCGGTGGAATCGGCCGTCACCGCGTTCACCAGGCTCTTCCAGTTGCTGGATTTGCCGGCCGGCGAGGTCAGCGTGCTCGTCAGCAACCTGCAGCGCGCATTGCCACCGGCCGCGGCCACGAGCACCAGCAGCACGGGAACGGCCAGCACCACGACAACGGGAACGACTTCGACCACCTCGACCGGGTCGGCTTCCACGACGTCAACGACCGGCACGACTGGCACCACGACCGCGAGCAACAGCCCGGGCACCGGGCCGCTGATGCCCCAGCACACCTACCAGCTGGTCTGGCTCGGCCTGTCGTCGTCGACCGCGGCGGCGCTGGAGCCGTACGTGACGGTGCTTCCGGTGAAAACGCCGCTCAACCTCAACACCGCCAGCGCCGAGGCAATCTACGCGAGTGCGCCAAAACTCGACATGGCCAGCGCCAAGCGGCTGGTCGAGCGCCGCGCCCGAAGCTATTTCCGAAGCCCGGCCGATGCCAGTGCGCTGGTACAGGAAAGCTCCACGCAGTTCACCGACACCAACCAGTACAGCGTGGCCACCAGCTACTTCGAAGTACAGGCCCGCCTGCGGCTCGACAACGCCTGGGTCGAGGAGCGAACCCTGCTCCAGAGAGACAACCTCGATGTCCGCATCGTGTGGCGGGAGCGTGGCGCCGGCGCCACGGTCCTGCCGCCGAAATCCTGACGGCTGAGTCCACCTGGCGTTGATTGGGTCAAGAATATTTGCAACGCCCGTAGCTCCTGTATGGGACGCTATCAAATCTGTAGCGGCAATTGTCGTCCCGCACCTACAATGACGACCCTTTTTCTCCCTCCATAACCGTGCTGCTTGTAACTATTCCTCTCACATCCGGTTCGGCGACCGCCGAATACGGCTGGGCGGATTGGTCCAGCGACGGGCGCAAGCTGCATGCCCAGGGGACTGCGCCCGCAGCGCTGTTGCCGCCCGGCGATGAAGTCGTGCTCGGGGTGCCGATCGCGGCGCTTTCCTGGCACCAGGTCACGCTGCCACAGGGCAGCATGAGCGGCGGCGCCCGGCTGCGCTCCGTGCTCAACGGCCTGCTCGAGGACCACCTCCTCGACGATCCTGAATCCCTGCATTTCGCGCTGGAGCCCGGCGCGCACGTCGGCGCCCCGGTCTGGGTGGCGGCCTGCAGCCGGATCTGGCTGCGCAGTGCCGTCCAGGCCCTGGAAGCGGCCGGCCGCCGCGTGACGCGCATCATTCCCGAATTCGCCCCCGCGCCCGCGGACGGTCCCTCGATGCTCTTCGTCGTCGGCGAGCCCGACGCGGCGGTCTGCGTGATCACCGGTCCTGATGGCGTGGCGACGCTGCCCTTCGACAGCGCGGGCCTCGCGGTAGCGGGCACGCTTGCGCCCGGCACCAGCGCGCTGGCCGAACCCGCGGTCTCCGAGCTGGCCGAAAGCGTCCTCGGCCAGCGCGTGCCGATCGTCAAGCCGGCGGAGCGCTGGCTCCAGGCCAGCGAGTCGCCCTGGGACCTCGCGCAATTCGATCTCGCCTCCACCGGACGCGCCCGTGCGAGCAAGAAGCTCGCGGCGATCTCGCGCGAACTGTGGCGCGGCCGCCGGTGGCGCGCGGCGCGCTGGGGTGCGGCGGTGCTGGTGCTGGCGCAGCTCGTCGGTCTCAACGCATGGGCCTGGAAGGAGCGCAGCGCGCTCGAAGCCAAGCGCGCTGCGGTGCGCAACGTGCTCACGCAGACCTTTCCCTCGGTGCAGCTCGTGGTCGATGCCCCGGTCCAGATGTCGCGCGAAGTCGCGGCGCTGCAGCAGGCGACCGGCGGCGTCACCGCCGGCGATTTCGAACCCATGCTGGGTGCGCTCTCGGCAAGCCTGCCGCGCGGGCGCGTGCCGACGGCCATCGATTTCGGCGGCGGCCAGCTTCGCCTGCGCGGCCTGGGCTTGCAGCCATCCGAACTGACCAGCGTGACCTCGGCGCTGTCTTCGCGCGGCTACAGCGCGCGCAGCGAAGGCGATCTCCTGCTCGTGCAGGCGGAGGCGACGCGATGAAGTGGACCCAGACCCTCGAAGCCCGCTGGCAGGCCTGGTGGCCTGAACTGGGCGCGCGCGAGCAGCGCCTGGTCATCGCCGCCGGTGCGCTGGTGGCGGTTGCCCTGTTCTGGTGGATCGGCCTTGCGCCGGCACTGCGCACGCTGTCTTCCGCCCCTGCCGAACATGCGCAGCTCGATGCGCAACTGCAGAACATGATGAACCTGCGGACGCAGGCCAAGGCCCTGCAATCGCAACCGCGCGCAAGCCGCGACGACGCCATGCGCAGCCTCGAAACCTCGGTGCGCGAGGACTTGCGCGGCACGGGGCAGCTGCAATCCGCGGGCGTCGGCGAAGGCGCGACCATCGCGGTGCGCGGCGCATCCGCCGAAACGCTGGCGCAATGGTTTACGCAAGTGCGCAGCAATGCCCGGGCGGTTCCGCGCGAGGTCCACCTGACGCGCAACACGCAGCAAGGCGGCAAGTCGCCGGGCACCACGGGTTCCGCGGGCGCCGAGCCTTCGGGCTCGCGCTGGGATGGCACCCTCGTCATGAGCCTGCCGGCACGCTGACCATGGCCGCACGACGCCCCGCCCAAAACTCCGACGGCGCCTCCGGCTGGCGCTGGGCGGCACTCGGCGGGCTGGTCGGGGTCATCTTCGCGCTCGCCTTCTTCGCGCCGGCACGCTGGCTGGCGGCCGGGCTGTCCCAGTGGAGCAACGGTCACCTGAAGCTGGTCAACGCGCGCGGCACGGTCTGGACCGGCACCGCGGGACTGGTGTTCTCGAGCGGCGCGGGCGGCGCCGAGGCGATCTCGCTGCCGGGCACGCTCGGCTGGACGCTGCGCCCACGCTGGGACGGCGTCACTGCAGCACTCGACCTGCCGTGCTGCGCCGCCAAGCCGCTGGAGTTCAGCGCGCGGCCGCGTCCCGGAGGGCTCGAACTCGCATGGCGCGACGGTCAGTCGCGCTGGCCTGCCGCACTGCTGACCGGCTTTGGCGCCCCCTGGAACACGCTCAAGCTCGACGGCACCATGGACGTCTCGATGCAGGCCTTCAGCCTGCGCTGGAACGGCCCTCAACTCGCACTCGCAGGCCGCGCGGTCCTCGACGCGACCGACATTTCCTCGAGTCTCTCGACCCTGAAGCCCATGGGCAGTTACCGGGTGGCCCTCGAGGGCGGCCCGTCGCCGAGCCTGCTCCTGACCACCCGCGAGGGCAGCGGCCTGCAGCTCAGCGGCAGCGGCCGATGGAATGGCAGCGCACTGCACTTCGACGGCGAGGCCAGCGCCGCGCCAGGCCGCGAAGACGCACTCTCGAATCTGTTGAACATCATCGGGCGACGCGAAGGCGCACGCTCGCTCATCACACTGGGATGATCATGAAGAAGCCCAAGACTTCGTACGGTGCACGCATCGGCACCATCGCGCTCGCCGCACAGATGCTGGTGGGAGCGTGCATCCCGTCGGCATTCGCGCAGGACCTTCCGCGGCGCGGCGAACCGATCACGCTGAACTTCACCAACGCCGAGATCGAATCGGTCGCCCGCACCATGGCGGTGGTGACCGGCCGCGACGTGGTGGTCGATCCGCGCGTGAAGGGCACCGTCACGCTGCAGACCGACCGCGCGATCCTGCCCGAGGCAGCGTTCAACCAGTTCGCCGCCGCGCTGCGGCTGCAGGGCTTCGCGGTCGTGCAGTCCGAGGGGCTCTACAAGATCGTGCCCGAGGCCGATGCCAAGCTGCAGAGCACCACGGTGACCGCGGCCACGCCCGTCACGTCGAGCGTGAGCGGCAACCAGATCGTCACGCAGATCTTCAAGCTCAACTACGAGTCGGCCAACAACCTGCTGCCGGTGCTGCGCCCGCTGATCGCGCCGAACAACACGATCAACGTGAACCCTGGCAACAACTCGCTGGTCATCACCGACTACGCCGAGAACATGCGCCGCCTGGCCCGCATCATCGCCTCGCTCGATTTGCCGAATGCATCGGACATCGAGGTGATTCCGCTCAAGCATTCGGTCGCGACGGACCTGGCGCCGCTCGTGACCCGGCTCGTCGAAGGCGGCTCGGGCACCGCTGGCGCGCCGGCCGGCGCACCGGGCACCGCCGACGCATCGTTCCGGACCACGCTGCTGGCCGAGCCGCGCAGCAATTCGCTGATCCTGCGCGCCGCCAATCCTGCCCGTGCGCAACTCGTCCGCACGCTGGTCGAGAAGCTCGACCGCGCACCCACCGACAACGGCAACGGCGCCGCGGGCAATGTGTACGTCGTCTATCTGAAGAACGCCGACGCGGTGAAGCTCGCGGCGACGCTGCGCGCGGCGATCGCCGCGCAGGGAGGCGATCGAAGCGCCGGTGCGAGCTCCGTGAGCCCGGTCACCGGGGGGACGCAGCCCGCGGCGCAACTCAATGCGGCGCAGGGCACCTCGGGGGCCTCGATGCAGGCGACTGCGCCGGTGAACAACGCGAACCAGCCGTCGACCGGCGGCCAGATCCAGGCCGACCCCTCGACGAACTCGCTGATCATCACCGCGGCGGAGCCCCAGTACCGCCAGCTGCGCGCCGTCATCGACAAGCTCGACGGCCGACGCGCGCAAGTCATGATCGAGGCCCTGATCATCGAGGTCAGCGCCACGCGGGCCGCCGAGTTCGGCGTCCAGTGGCAAACCGCGGTCGGCAACCGCGGCGTGATCGGCACCAACTCCAGCCTCACCGGCGCGAACATCCTGGCGCTGACCGCGGCGCTCGCGACCGGCACCACGTCGGCGCTGACGACCCTCGGCACCGGCATGAACATCGGCATCGGACGCCAGACCTCCAGCGGCTTCATCATCAACGCGATCGCCAACTTCCTCGCCCAGAACAAGGAAGGCAACCTGCTCTCGAAGCCGAACCTGCTGACCCTCGACAACGAGGAAGCAAAGATCGTGATCGGCCAGAACGTGCCCTTCGTCACCGGCCAGTTCACGAACACGGGCGCCTCGAACGGCTCGGTCAACCCGTTCCAGACCATCGAGCGCAAGGACGTCGGCCTGACCTTGCGGGTGCGCCCACAGATCAACGAGAACGGCACCATCAAGATGGTCGTCTTCCAGGAAACGTCGACGGTGCAGGCGGGTACCGAGAACGCGCTCAACGGCCCGACCACCAACAAGCGCTCGATCGAATCGAGCGTGCTGGTCGAAGACGGCGGCCTCGTGATGCTGGGCGGCCTGCTGTCGGACAACTACAGCAACAGTCTGGAGAAGGTCCCGCTCGCCGGCGACATCCCGATCCTGGGCAATCTCTTCAAGAACGAGACCCGCTCACGCGAGAAGGTCAACCTGATGATGTTCCTGCGCCCCGTCGTGGTTCGAGACGGCGCCACCACCGACGCCCTGGCCTACGATCGCTACCAGATGATTCAGAGCGCCCAGCAGCAAGTACAGCCCGAAGGCGGCAACGTCATGCTGAACAACGTGCCCGAGTCCGGCGTCATACCGCCGGTGCCGGTTCGCCCGACGAGCAGCAGCAGCGGTGGTGGTGGCAGCGGCGGGTTCGAGGGCACGGTGCTCATTCCGCCGCCCACACCGACGTCGACACGGCTCGCGCCGTCGCCGCTCAGGGGCGCCCTGCCAGCGACGGCCGACCCCGCGAGCTCACGCGAATTGCCGTAACGAGGGCAAAAGGTCCGATGCGCTACCCACTTCCCTACGCTTTCGCGCGCAGCCAGCAGCTGCTGCTCGAAGAAACGGACGACGGCCACCTGACGCTCTGGATGCCGACGGTGCCGCCACGCAGCGCGCTCGGCGAGGTGCTGCGCAAGTTCCAGGTGAAGACTTTCGAGCCCCTTCCGCCCGACCAGCTCGCCAAGCGCATCAGCGCCGCCTATGCGCAGGGCGAATCCAATGCGGCCGCGGTGGTGAGCGAAGTGCAGAGCGATGCCGACCTGTCGCGCATGATGCAGGAGCTGCCCGCGGTCGAGGACTTGCTCGAATCCGCCGGCGACGCCCCGATCATCCGCATGCTCAATGCGCTGCTCACGCAGGCAGCGCGCGACGGCGCGAGCGACATCCACATCGAACCCTATGAGCGGACCTCCTCGGTGCGCTTCCGCATCGACGGCACGCTGCGCGAAGTGGTGCAGCCCAACCGCGCGCTGCACGCGGCGCTGATCTCGCGTCTGAAGATCATGGCCGACCTCGACATCTCCGAGAAGCGCCTGCCACAGGACGGCCGCATCAGCCTGCGCATCGGCACGCGCGCGGTGGATGTGCGGGTCTCGACGCTGCCTTCGGCGCACGGCGAGCGCGCGGTGCTGCGTCTGCTCGACAAGTCCGAAAACAAGCTCACGCTCGAATCGGTCGGCATGCAGGGCGACACGCGCGCCCGATTCGAGCACCTGATCGGGCAGCCGCACGGCATCGTCCTCGTGACCGGTCCGACCGGCTCGGGCAAGACGACGACGCTCTACGCGGCGCTCGGCCAGCTCGATGCGAGCAGCAGCAACATCATGACGGTGGAAGACCCGATCGAGTACGAGCTGCCCGGCGTCGGCCAGACGCAGGTCAACGCGAAGATCGACCTGACCTTCGCCAAGGCGCTGCGCGCAATCCTGCGCCAGGACCCGGACGTGATCATGATCGGCGAGATCCGCGATTTCGAGACCGCGCAGATCGCGATCCAGGCGTCGCTCACCGGCCACCTCGTGTTCGCGACGCTGCACACCAACGATTCCGTCAGCGCGGTGACGCGCCTCACCGACATGGGCGTCGAGCCCTTCCTCCTGAGTTCGTCGCTGCTCGGCGTGCTCGCGCAGCGCCTGGTGCGCAAGCTGTGCCCGGTGTGCTCGGCGCCCGGTCCCGGTGGCGGCGAGGCGGTGCCCGTCGGATGCGACGCCTGCGGCCAGACCGGCTACCAGGGCCGCACCGGCATCTTCGAGCTGCTGGTGGCGGACGACACGGTGCAATCGCTGATCCACAACCGCGCACCCGAAAGCCAGATCTTCGTGGCGGCCGAGCGCGGCGGCCTGCGATCGATGCGCGAGGATGGCGAACGCCTGGTCAAGGCCGGCATCACCTCACGCGCCGAACTGCTCCGGGTCACGCGCGAATAACTCAGTCCGCCACGACGAGGTTCTTGGTCTGGGGATCGGTCACGATCTCGCGCACCTTGCCGGCCTTGTCGAAAACGACCTGGTATTCGGCGAAGCTGCTGATCCACATGCGCCAGATCTCGGCATCGAGCTTCGGGTTCTCGCTGCTGATGGGCCAGCCGACCGCCATCGCGACCTGTTCGCGCGTCATGCCCTTGGTCACGCGCGCCTCCCTGATGGCGGACTGGATCTTCGGCGGAAAGCTCGCGATCTTGGCGGCCGGGTCCTCCTGAACCACCCAGCGCTGGGCGAATCCGCCCAGGTCGATGTCACGGCTGTAGTCGTTGCCGATGTCCTGCTTGCCGCCGTTGACCTCGATGTGCACCCGGTAGCGGCCGTAACCCGTCACCTTCACCGGCGTGCCGACGGGAATGATGCGCTTACCACTTTCGGCATAGTTGCTGTCGCTGGCCCAGCTTCCGTCGGTGCGCAGGTTGCAGCACAGGTAGCCGCTGAAGGTGGGCTGCGCCCAGGCGGGAATGGCAAGGGTGCCAAGCAGAGTTGCAACGACGGCGAAATGGCGGATCGGCATGATGAACTCCTCCGACGGGTATTGCCCCGACAATGCGGGCTCGCGCATTCTGCAACCCGTCCCCCATGCCTGCCTATTCCTTCGAAGCCATAGACCAACAGGGACAGCCCCGCAAGGGCGTACTCGAAGCTGACACCGCCCGCAGCGCCCGCGGCATGCTGCGCGCCCAGTCGCTGATTCCGCTCGCGGTGACGGTGGTCGGCAGCGCCGAAAGCGGCGTACCGGCCGCCGGCGGCTGGAACCGAGTGATCGGCGGCGGCCGGGTCTTCAACTCGACCACGCTGGCCGTCTGGACGCGCCAGCTCGCCGGGCTGGTGTCGTCGGGCCTGCCGCTCGAACGCGCGCTGACCGCGCTCACCGACGAGGCGGAGAACGAGGCGCAGCGCAACCTCGTCGCCTCGCTGCGCGCCGAAGTCAATGCGGGCTCGCCTTTCGGCCGCGCGCTCTCGCAGCATCCGCGCGAGTTCTCTCCGATCTACACCGCCGTGATCGGCGCCGGCGAGCAAAGCGGCAATCTCGGCCTGGTGCTCGAACGACTCGCGGACGACCTGGAGCAGCGGCAGGCGCTGCAGCAGAAGCTGGTGGGCGCCGCGCTGTACCCGGCGATCGTGACCATGGTCGCGATCGTGATCGTCGTCTTCCTCGTGAGCTACGTGGTGCCGCAAGTGGCGAACGTGTTCGCCGGGACCAAGCGCGCGTTGCCGATCCTTACCGTCGCCATGCTCGCGATCAGCGACTTCGTGCGCAACTACGGATGGGCGATGCTGGGCGTGATCGTCCTCGCGGCCCTCGGCGGCAGGGTCGCGCTCTCGCGTCCCGCGCTGCGCGAGAGGTTCGACGCCGCATGGCTCAACCTGCCGCTGGTCGGCAAGCTCTCTCGCGGCTACAACGCGGCGCGTTTCGCGAGCACGCTCGCGATGCTGGCGACGGCCGGGGTGCCCATCCTGCGTGCGCTGCAGGCGGCGTCCGAAACGCTGGGCAACAGCGCCATGCGCGCCGACGCGCTCGATGCGCTGGTGCTGGTGCGCGAAGGCGCGCCGCTCGCTTCCGCGCTGGCGCAGAAGAAGCGGTTCCCGGGCATCGTCTCGATGTTCGCCCGGCTCGGGGAACAGACCGGCACGCTGCCACTGATGCTGCAGCGCGCGGCCAACCAGCTCGGCGCCGAAGTGCAGCGCCGTGCCATGCATCTCGCGACCATCCTCGAACCGCTCCTGATCGTGGCCATGGGCGGCGTCGTGATGCTGATCGTGCTCGCGGTGCTCATGCCGATCATCCAGCTGAACCAGTTCGTCAAGTAGCGTATGCCGGTCACTCTGGACAACAAATTTGTCGTCGCGATCTCCTCGCGCGCACTGTTCGATCTCGAAGAAGAGAACCGCGTCTTCGAATCAGGCGACCACGAGGGCTACATGCGCCTGCAACTCGAACGGCTGGACGTGCCCGCGCGGCCAGGCATTGCGCACGCGATGGTGCGCAAGCTGCTGCGCTTCAACGAAGACGGCGTGCAGCGGGTGGAGGTTGTGATCCTCTCGCGCAACGATCCGGTCTCGGGCATGCGGATTTTCCAATCGGGCGCGGCGGCGGAGATGCAGTTGCAGCGCGGCGTCTTCACGCAGGGACGGGCACCCTTCGGCTACCTACGCCCGCTCAACGCCGACATCTTCCTGTCAGCCAACCCGCACGACGTCCGCGAAGCGCTGACCGCCGGCTTTCCGGCCGCGCACGTGATGGTCGAGGCGGTGCGCGCCAGCGACCACTACCCCGACGAACTGCGCATCGCATTCGACGGCGACGCGGTGCTCTTCAGCGACGAGGCCGAGCGCGTATACCAGCGCGACGGCCTCGCAGCCTTCCAGCAGCATGAATCGAGCAAGGCCGACGAGCCGCTGTCCGAAGGTCCCTTCAAGCCCTTTCTCGTGGCACTGCACCGGCTGCAGCAATCGGGCACGTCGCGCATGCGCATCCGCACCGCGCTGGTCACCGCGCGCGGCGCACCAGCACACAAGCGCGCCATCCGCACGCTCATGAAATGGAACATCAAGGTCGATGAGGCGATGTTCCTCGCGGGCCTGCCCAAGGGCGAGTTCCTGCGCGAGTTCGAGCCCGACTTCTTCTTCGACGACCAGACCGGTCATGTCGATGCTGCCGCGCGCCACGTGCCCGCCGGCCATGTCGCGAGCGGCATCAGCAACGAGCGCTGAACCGATCCGCCGGGACCATGCACGCCAAGGTCATCCGGTATCTGGTCGAGGTCGTTCGCGCGGGGTCGATCCGCAAGGCGGCCGAGCAGCTGCATGTCGCGCCCACTGCGATCAACCGGCAGCTCCTCATCCTGGAGGACCAGTTCGGCACGCCGCTGTTCGAACGCATCCGGGGGCGTCTGCGGCTCACACCGGTCGGAGAGATCGTGCTGGCGCATGCGCGCGGCACGCTGCACGAATTCGAACTCGTGCGCCGGCGCGTCGAGGCCGTTCGCGGGCTGCACCAGGGCGAGGCGACGCTGAGTACCACGGCTGGGCTCGCGGGCTCGTTCCTGCCGACGGTCATCAGCCGGTTTCGCGCGCTGCATCCCGGCATCCAGCTCAGGGTGGTCGACCTGCCGATCGCCGCCGTGCTGCGCAGCGTCGCGGACGGTGACAGCGACATCGCGCTGGCCTACGACGCGCCCCACACGGCGGGCTTGCGCTCCCTGTTCACCAGCGACTGGCCGATCGGCGCCGTGGTGCCGCGCGGCCATCCGCTCACCGCCAACGCGACCACCGTGCTGGCCGAATGCATCGGCTACCCGCTGATCCTGCCCGCGCAGGCGCTTTCGATCCGGGGCATCCTCGACGGCGCCTTCGGCCGCTCGGCCATCAGCGTCTCGCCGATCCTGGAGAGCACCTCGACCGCGCTGATGCGCCGGCTGGTGATCGCCGGGGATGGCATCACCTTCCTCAACCGCCTCGACATCATCGAGGACCACCGCGACGGCTCGCTGGTCTTCGTGCCCCTGCGCGACGCCGTCCTGCGCCCCCAGACGCTCACCCTCGTGACGCGCGCCTCGACCCCGCTGGCGCCGTCCGCGCAACGGCTCGCCGACCAGATCGCCGACAGCCTCGACACCTTGCTGACGCCTTGACGGGGCCCCGGACGGAGCCTGAAACCGTCCACTTTTTTCGAACGCGGCGCGTCAAATATTGAGATGGCGCGTGCACGGACTCCTTTCCTAGACTGCGGCGGAGGTCACAACGAAAAAGGCGAATCCAGATGCAAGCCACCGCCCGCACGACCGCCGCAGGAGACAGCACACCGGTCGACCAGAAACTGCCTTGGGGCCGCTGCAGCGCCCTCGGGCTGCAGCACGTGCTCGTGATGTACGCAGGGACCGTCGCGGTACCGCTGATCGTCGGCGGCGCGCTCGGACTCTCGAAGGCCGACATTGCGTTCCTGATCAATGCCGACCTGCTCGCCGCGGGCATCGCGACGCTCATCCAGGCCCTGGGGTTCTGGCGCTTCGGCATCCGCATGCCGGTCATGATGGGCGTGACCTTCACCGCGGTCGGCCCGGTGATCGCCATCGGCCTCGACCCCTCGCTCGGGCTTCCGGCCATCTACGGCGCCACGATCGCCGCCGGCCTGTTCGGCGTTCTTGTCGCGCCCTTGATGGGGCGGGTGCTCGGCGCATTTCCGCCGCTGGTCACGGGGACTGTCATCACGCTGATCGGGGTCTCGCTGATGGGCGTGGCCATCAACTGGTCCGCCGGCGGACAGCCGTCCTCGACGCGCGTGGTGGACGGCGTGGCCCATTCCATCGGCAACCCGGCGTATGGTGAACCGGCCCATCTGGCGATCGCGGCGTCCGTCTTGCTCGTGGTGATCCTGATCACGCGATTCGGCAAGGGGTTGATCGCCAACATCGCGATCCTGCTGGGCATCGTGTTCGGCGTCGGCCTGTCGCTGGCCCTCGGCCGCATGCATTTCGACGGCCTGGACGATGCGCCGTGGATGGCCCTGACGACGCCCTTTCATTTCGGCATGCCGCGCTTCGAGGCGGCGGCAATCGTCTCCATGTGCATCGTGGTGCTCATCACGATGGTCGAGTCCACGGGCATGTTCCTCGCTCTCGGCAACATCACCGGCCGCAGAATCACCTCCGACGCACTGACGCGCGGCCTGCGCGCCGACGGCCTGGGCACGGTGATCGGCGGCGTGTTCAATACGTTCCCCTACACATCGTTCTCGCAGAACGTCGGCCTGGTGACCGTCACCGGCGTGCGCTCGCGCTATGTCGCGGCCATGGGCGGCGCGCTGCTGATCGGGCTGGCGCTGTTCCCGAAGATCGCGCATGTCGTCGCCTCGGTGCCGCAGTTCGTGCTCGGCGGCGCCGGCATCGTGATGTTCGGCATGGTCGCGGCCACCGGTATCCGCATCCTCGGCACCATCGACTACGAACGCGAGCGCCACGCGCTATACGTCATCGCGATCTCCATCGGCCTGGGCCTGATCCCCACGCTTTCACCAGGCTTCTTCCAGCACTTTCCGGCCTGGACACATCCGATCACGCACAGCAGCATCGTTCTGGGCACACTCGTGGCCGTCCTGCTCAATCTTTTCTACAACGGCGTGATGGCGCAGTCGCAATCCTTCGCGCTCGCCGCACGCACTTCCCACGGAACCGAATGACATGACCCAGGCTCTTCCTGCGCATCGACCGCTCATCCTCCGGCACGCCGAGGTGCTGGTCACCATGGACGCCGCACGCCGCGAAATCGCGGATGGTGCGGTGGTGGTCGAAGGCCCCGCCATCGCATGGACCGGCGCAACCGCCGAACTGCCCGCGGCGTACGCGGATGCGCTGCGCGACGGGCAGGCCGATTCGATCGACATGCACGGCCATGTGGTGCTGCCCGGCCTGGTCAACACGCACCACCACATGTACCAGAGCCTCACCCGCGCAGTGCCCGAGGCGCAGGACGCCGAGCTCTTCGGCTGGCTCACCAACCTCTACCTGCTGTGGGCGCGCATCACGCCCGAGATGATCCGCGTCTCGACCCGGACCGCGATGGCCGAGCTGATGCTGTCGGGCTGCACCACGACCAGCGACCACCTCTATCTCTTTCCGAATGGCTCGCGGCTCGACGACTCGATCGAGGCGGCCGATGCGATGGGCATGCGCTTCCACGCAGCCCGCGGCAGCATGAGCGTGGGCCGCAGCCTCGGCGGCCTGCCGCCCGACGAGGTGGTGGAGACGGAAGACGCCATCCTCCGCGACAGCGAACGGCTCGTCGATCGTTGGCACGACCCTTCGCGGCACGCGATGCAGCGCATTGTGCTGGCCCCTTGTTCGCCCTTTTCCGTTTCGCGCGACCTCATGCGCTTGTCGGCGGAACTGGCGCGCGAACGCGGCGTCTCGCTGCACACGCATCTGGCCGAGAACGACAACGACATCGCCTACTCGCGCGAGAAGTTCGGCATGACGCCGGCCGAATACGCCGAGGACCTCGGCTGGGTCGGCCATGACGTGTGGCATGCGCACTGCGTGAAGCTCGACGAGGCCGGCATCGCGCTCTTCGGCCGCACCGGGACCGGCGTCGCGCACTGCCCCTGCTCCAACATGCGCCTCGCCTCGGGCATCGCGCCGATCGGTGCGATGCGCCGCGCCGGCGTGCCGGTGGGCCTCGGCGTGGACGGCAGCGCATCGAACGACGGCGCGCACATGCTCGGCGAAGCACGGCAGGCCATGCTGCTGCAGCGCGTCGGCTTCGGGCCGTCGGCGATGACGGCGCGCGAGGCGCTGGAGATCGCGACGCTCGGCGGCGCGCGCGTGCTGGGCCGCGACGACATCGGCGCGCTTGCGCCGGGGATGTCGGCCGACATCGTGGCCTTCGACCTGAACGGCGTCGCGCACGCGGGCGCGGGACACGATCCGGTCGCGGCCCTGGTGTTCTGCCAGCCGGGCGCAGTCGCGCTGAGCGTGATCAATGGGCGCGTGCGCATTCGCGACGGCCGTTTCGAGAACTTCGAGCTCGCGCCGCTTCTGGCGCAGCATCGCGACCTGGCGCGCACGCTGTACGAGCGGGCGCGGCATCCACACACCGCCTGAAGCATCCTTTTTCAGCGCTACTTAAGACTGGAGCGCTGCTCGGCGGTAGCATGAAAGCAACGCGCCTTTCCGGCGCGCTTCCATGCCCACGCCATGAATTCTCCTGACGGCTCCAAGAACCTCCTTGCCACCCTGCGCCGCATTGGCGCATTGACCGCGCCCTACTTCCGCTCGGAAGAGAAATGGACCGCCCGCGCGCTTCTCGCGGCGATCGTCGCGCTCAATCTCGGCGTGGTCTACATGCTGGTGCTCAACAACCAGTGGTACGCACGCTTCTACGATGCCCTTCAGAACAAGGACCAGGCGGTGTTCTGGCGCGAGATCATCTTCTTCTGCTGGATCGCCGCCGGGTACATCGCCATCGCGATCCTCAAGTTCTACCTGACCCAGTTGCTGCAACTGCGCTGGCGAGCATGGATGACGCGCAGTTATCTCTCGCGCTGGATGGCCGACCACACCTTCTATCACCTGGAACTCGCGCGCTACGGCAAGAACAACGGCCAGTCGCCGGACAACCCCGACCAGCGTATCCAGGAAGACATGCAGCTCTTCACCGACTACACGATGACGCTGTCCATGGGCCTGCTCAACGCCGTCGTCACGCTGGTGAGCTTCATCGGCATCCTGTGGGGGCTGAGCGGCGACACGACGCTCTCGCTCTTCGGCAACACCTACACCGTGCCGGGCTCGATGGTGTGGATCGCCCTTGCCTATTGCGCGGCGGGCACGATCATCACCCACTACATCGGCCGTCCGCTGATCGGCCTCAACTACCAGCAGCAGCGCTTCGAAGCCGACTTCCGTCATCACCTCGTGCGGGTGCGCGAATACAGCGAAGCCATCGCGCTCGACCATGGGGAGCAAGTCGAACATGAACAACTCGAGCTGCGCTTCGGTTCAGTGCTCAAGAACTACCTGCAGCTGATCACGAAGCAGAAGAACCTCGTGGCGTTCACCGCCTCGTTCGGGCAGGCGTCCGTGATCTTCGCGTTCATCGTGCAGGCGCCGCGCTTCTTCAGCGGCGCGATCCAGCTGGGACAGCTGATGCAGGTCAACTCCGCATTCGGCCGCGTGCAGGATTCGCTGAGCTGGTTCGTCGACAACTACGACCGCGTCGCCGTCTGGCGCGCCACCGCCGACCGTCTCACCAGCTTCGAGGCCGCGATGCGGGCACATGCGAGCGAGACGAGTGCGCTCGAGCGCACGCCGGCGGCGAGCGGCGAAGGCCTGAAGGCCGCCGACGTCAGCGTCACGCTTCCCGACGGCGTACCGCTGATCCAGGGCGCGGCGCTCGCAGTCCAGCCCGGCGACAGCGTGCTGCTGCAAGGCCCGTCGGGCAGCGGCAAGTCGACGCTGTTCCGCGCCTTCGCGGGCATCTGGCCGTTCGCGAACGGCCGTGTCTCGATGCCGGCGAATGCGATGTTCATTCCGCAGCGCCCCTATGTGCCGAACGGCCGTCTGCGCGATGCACTTGCGTATCCGCAGCCGGCGAGTGTCTACACCGACGCGCAGCTCGTGCAGGCCTTGAAAGAAGCGATGCTGCCCGATCTGGCGGCGCGCCTCGACGACAGCGATGCGTGGAGCCAGAAGCTCTCCGGCGGCGAACAACAGCGCCTGGCGATCGCCCGCGTGCTGCTGCGCAAGCCGGCCTGGGTCTTCGCCGACGAGGCCACGAGCGCACTCGACGCCGAGATGGAAGAGACCCTCTATCACCGTCTCGCGGCCGGCGTGAAAGCTGCCGGCGGCGCGATGGTGTCGATCGCGCACCGCGCCTCGGTCGGCGCCTTCCACGACAGGCGCTGGACGCTGGTGCCCGAATCGAACGGCTCGGCCGCCCGCTACAGGGTCGAGGCGATGTAGCGCTCCCAGCCGCGGGCGCGCAGCTCGCAGGCTGGGCAATTGCCGCAGCCGTAGCCCCAGCCGTGGCGCTGGGCACGGTCGCCGAGGTAGCAGGTGTGCGTGTCCTCGACGATGAGATCGACCAGGGCCGGGCCGCCAATGCGGTGCGCCATCTCCCAGGTGGCGGCCTTGTCGATCCACATCAGCGGCGTTTCGATCAGGAGCCGCCGGTCCATGCCCAGCGACAGCGCCAGTTGCATCGCCTTCATGGTGTCGTCGCGGCAATCCGGGTAGCCGGAGAAATCGGTCTCGCACACACCGGTCACGATCACGTCGATGCCGCGCCGGTACGCCAGCGCGCCGGCGAGCGTGAGGAACAGCAGGTTGCGCCCCGGCACGAACGTGTTCGGCAAGCCATTGGCCTGCATCTCGAAGGCGATGTCCTGCGTGAGCGATGACGCGCTGATCTGCCCCAGCACATCGACCGTGAGCATGTGGTCCTCGCCGAGGCGCGGGTCCCAGCGCGGGAAGCGCTCTCGCAGCTGCTCCAGTACCTCGAGGCGCGCATCCAGTTCGATGCGATGGCGCTGGCCATAGTCGAAGCCCACTGTTTCGACACGCTCGTACTTTTCGAGCGCTGCCGCGAGACAGGTGGTCGAGTCCTGACCGCCGGAAAAGAGGACAAGTGCGGAGCTGTGCATGGTGATCTTCGTTCCCTGAAAGGGCGCGAGTTTGGCACCATCGGCCGCAGGCGCCTACTTCAGGCCGTTCGGTCCGGTTACAGGCGCATTCCGCCGGGAACCCCGCGGAACCGGCTCAGCCGGGCCGCCGGGGTTGCCCCCTGGAAGGGGGTGCCCGAGCCACACGAAGTGGGCGAGGCTGGGGGTAGGTCAAAGAAACCGTTCGAGCAGCTTGCGAGAGTGACGGTCCAGCGCCTTGACGTCCGGAATGCGGAACTGCAGCCCGTGCGCGCTCGCGATCAGCAGCGCGCCGCGATCCAGCCGACGGATGTCTTCCTCGGCCTTGAGCACGAAGCTGGTTTCGCCGCGATCGGTGCTCACGCTCCATGTGCTCGGCACGCCGAAGCTGGACACTTTGTGGAGCTTCTGCAGCGTCGGGGCGAAGTCTCTCGCCACCAGGTCCTGAACGAGCAGATCGCGCGTCGGCACGGGCAGGTCGGCAATCTGGTCGACCCAGACGAGTTCGCGCCCGTCCGGGCCCACCAGCGAAATGCCGCGGTCCGGTGCCGTCAGCGGAAAGGCGCGCACCGGCACGACACCTGCGTGATGCTCACCCTCGGCATCCGTCAGCACAAGGCGCCCGAAGGCATCGCGTTCGAGTTGAAAGTCGATCATGCTTCCCCCGCCGGATGGGCTGCGTGCGCGCCAAGCGCGACGGCCACGGCGCTGCGTTCGGCCGCCGCGCCGGCGCTTTCTTCTTCATCGGCCTGACGCAACTGCGCCTGGTAGAGCCGCCAGTAGGCGCCCTGCTTTTCCATGAGCGCATCGTGCGGGCCCACTTCGACGATCTCGCCGCGGTCCATCACGACGAGGCGATCGGCCTTGCGCAGCGTGGACAGCCGGTGCGCGATCGCGATGGTGGTGCGGCCCTTCACGAGGTTGTCGAGCGCCTTCTGGATTTCCTTCTCGGTCTCGGTGTCGACCGCCGAAGTGGCCTCGTCGAGGATCAGGATGCGCGGGTCGATCAGCAGCGCGCGCGCAATGCTGATGCGCTGCCGCTCGCCGCCCGACAGCCCCTGGCCGCGCTCGCCGACCAGCGAGTCGTAGCCATGCGGCAGTCGCAGGATGAAGTCGTGCGCATGCGCCGCGCGCGCCGCCGCCACGATCTCCTCGCGCGTCGCATCGGGCTTGCCGTAGGCGATGTTCTGGGCAATGGTGCCGAAGAAGAGGAAGGGCTCCTGCAGCACCAGCCCCACGTGCCGGCGATAGTCGGCCACCGCGAAACGTCGGATGTCGGTGCCGTCGACCTTGATCGCGCCGTCGGTCACGTCGTAGAAGCGGCAGATCAGGTTGACCAGCGTGCTCTTGCCCGAGCCGCTGTGGCCGACGAGGCCGATCATCTCGCCCGGCTCGATCACGAGGTCGAGGTCGCGGATCACCGCGCGGCTGCCGTAGCGAAAGCCAACATCGCTCATCTCGATGCGGCCCTGCACGCGTTCGACCTGCACCGGGTTCGCCGGCTCGGGCACGTTGCTCACATGGTCGAGGATGTCGAAGATCCGCTTGGCGCCGGCCGCTGCCTTCTGCGTGACCGAGACGATGCGGCTCATCGAATCGAGCCGCGTGTAGAAGCGGCCGATGTAGGCGATGAACGCTGTCAACACACCCACCGTGATGCGGCCGCGCGCCACCTGCCAGATGCCGAAGGCCCAGACCACCAGCAGCCCGACTTCGGTCAGCAATGACACGCTCGGCGTGAAGAGCGACCACGTCTTGTTGAGCTTGTCGTTGACCTGCAGGTTGTAGGTGTTGGCGGCGCGGAAGCGGTCGGATTCGCGCTGTTCCTGCGCGAAGGCCTTCACCACGCGGATGCCGGGAATGGTGTCAGCCAGCACGTTGGTGACCTCGCTCCATACCCGGTCGATCTTCTCGAAGCCCGTGCGCAGCTTGTCGCGCACCACATGGATCATCCACGCGATGAAGGGCAGCGGCACCAGCGTGACGATCGCCAGCAACGGGTTGATCGAGAACAGGATCACCGCCGTCATCGTGATCATCAGCACGTCGGTGAGGAAATCGAGCGCGTGCAGCGAGAGGAAGACGTTGATGCGGTCGGTCTCCGAGCCGATGCGCGCCATCAGGTCGCCGGTGCGCTTGCCCCCGAAGTAATCCAGGGGCAACGTCAGCAAGTGTTCGTAAGTGGTGGTGCGCAGGTCCGCACCAATGCGTTCGGACACCAGCGCCAGCAGGTAAGTGCGCGCCCACCCCAACGCCCAGCCGACCAGCGCCGCGGCCAGCAGCGCGCCGAGGAACATCACCACCTTGTGGACCGCGATCTGCTGCCCGTTCTGGAACGGGATCAGGATGTCGTCCATCAGTGGAATGGTCAGGTAAGGCGGAACCAGCGTGGCGGCGGTCGAGGCCAGCGTCAGCAGGAACCCGGTGATCAGTTGCTTGCGATAGGGCTTGGCGAAACGGCCGAGCCGCAGCAGCACCCAGGTCGAGGGCGGCGCCTGGAGTTCGGATTCGCCCGCCCCGTCCTCCGCGTCGGCGCCCGGCAGTGTCACTTGCGCGACACGCTCGGCATGCTGCTCGAACAGCTTGTGCACCCTCAGCGCTGCAGCCTGGTGTGCCAGGGTGTACCGCCACCGGGCCAGACGGCCCTTGTCATCGAGCAGGTCCAGCGTGCCGATGCCCGCATGGTCGGAAAGCTGCAATTCGAGCCCTTCCGCGGGAAGCGCCCACTCGAACCAGGCGCCGCCCGGATTGCGCACGAGCAGGCGCCGATCGGTCAGCGCGAGCAGGCCGGATGCGAAGCGCAGTTCCTCGTCAAGGTCAACCGGCAGCGTCGCCAGAACGTTTTCCGCGGGTAGGAGCCGGCTTTCCAGCGCCGCTGAAGCCTCCTCAGATTCGCCCCCCGGGGTGCCGACTGGATCGTGATGTTGCATTGTGTTTCTATATCTCCGGCCCGATGCCGGACCCTTCATGGCGCCCAACGGGCGCCGATTCTGACCGATCGCCATGGGCGCGCCTGAGGGCGCCGCAGTGCTCGGCCAAAGCACATCGAACGTTTTCATGACCCGTTTCGACGACATCCGACTGCTGCGCATCAACTATTTGCGCGGCCCGAACCTCTGGACCTACCGACCCGTGCTGGAAGTCTGGCTCGATCTGGGCCAGCTGGAGGAGCATCCGTCCAACACGATCCCGGGGTTCACCGAGCGGTTGACCGGCCTGCTGCCGGCGCTCATCGAGCACCACTGCGGCGTCGGCGAGCGCGGCGGCTTCATCCAGCGCCTGACCGAAGGCACCTGGGCCGGCCACGTGCTCGAGCACGTGGTGATCGAACTGCTGAACCTCGCCGGCATGCCGACCGGCTTCGGGCAAACCCGGAGCACCTCGGAACACGGCGTCTACCGGATGGTCTTCCGCGCGCGGGACGAGCAGGTCGCCCGCGTCGCGCTGGCCGAAGGCCACAAGCTGCTGATGGCAGCGATCAACAACGACCCCTTCGGCGCGCCCGACGTGCAGAAAGCGGTCGATGCGGTCAAGGCCAAGGTCGAGGACTGCTATCTCGGCCCGAGCACCGCCTGCATCGTCGGCGCCGCCACCGATCGCGGCATCCCTCACATGCGCCTGAATGACGGCAACCTGGTGCAGCTCGGCTACGGTGCCAACCAGCAGCGCATCTGGACCGCCGAGACAGACTACACCAGCGCCATCGGCGAATCGATCGCCAGCGACAAGGAGCTGACCAAGTCGCTGCTCGCGAGCTGCGGTGTGCCGGTGCCCGAAGGTCAGGTCGTCGCCGATGCCGAGGAAGCCTGGGAAGCCGCCGAGGACATCGGCCTGCCGGTGGTGGTCAAGCCCTCCGATGCCAACCATGGTCGCGGCGTCTCGCTCGAATTGAACACGCGCGAAGAAGTCATGGCCGCCTTCGCAGTCGCCGAGCCGGAAGGCAGCGACGTGATGGTCGAGCGTTTCATCCGTGGGTCCGAACACCGCCTGCTGGTGGTCGGCGGCCAGGTGGTCGCGGCTGCGCGCGGCGAGATCATCACGGTGACCGGCGACGGCCGCTCCACCGTCGCGGAGCTGATCGACAGCCAGCTGAACAGCGACCCCCGTCGCGGCGCGGAAGAGGAATACCCGCTGGACGTCATCGTTCTCGAGACCGACGCCAAGCTGCAGCTCGAACTCAAGCGCCAGGACCTGGGCGGCGACTCGGTGCCCGCCGCCGGCCGCGTCGTCACGATCCAGCGCAACGGCAACATGTCGATCGACTGCACCGACCAAGTCCACCCTGAAGTCGCGCATGCGGCGGTGCTGGCCGCGCGCGTCGTCGGCCTCGACATCGCCGGGATCGATCTGGTGGCGCAGGACATCGCGAGGCCGCTCCACCTCCAGGGCGGCGCGATCGTCGAAGTCAACGCCGGCCCGGGCCTGCTGATGCACCTGAAGCCGGCGGTCGGCTCGCCGCGCCCGGTGGGCCGCGCGATCTGCGACCACCTCTTCCCGGACGACGCGCCGGGCCGCATCCCGGTGGTCGGCGTCGCCGGCTCGCGCAACACCGCGGTGCTGTCGCGCCTCGTCGCATGGCTGATCGGCCTCGGCGGACGCCACACCGGCCTCGCCTGCCGCGACGGCCTTTTCCTCGAACGCCGCCGCGTCGATGCGCGCAACAGCGCCAACTGGGAAGCCGGCCACCGCCTGCTGGTCAATCGCGCGGTGCAGGCGGTCGTGATCGAGAACGGCGCCGAGACCATCCTGCGCGACGGCCTGGCCTACGACCGCTGCGAAGTCGGCATCGTGACCGACCTCGAAGGCTACGAAGCGCTCTCCGAATTCGACATCATCGAGAGCGACCAGATGGTCAAGGTGCTGCGCACGCAGGTCGACGTGGTGCTGCCCGAAGGCACCGCCGTACTCAACGCGGCCGATCCGCGCGTGGCCGGACTGGCCCCGCTGTGCGACGGCGGCGTGATCTTCTATTCGACCGACCCGCAGGCGGAAGCACTCGCCAGGCACCAGGCCGACGGCGGCAAGGCCGTGCTGATCCGCCAGGACCGCGTGGTGCTCGCCAACGGCGCGAGCGAGTCGTTCCTGCCCGGCCTCGGGCGCCTGACGATCTGGCGCGCGACGCATGCCGGCGTCAGCCTCGAAAGCCTGCTCGCGGCCGTTGCCGCAGGCTGGGCGATGGGCATTCCGTTGAACCTGATCGGTGCCGGCGTGGAAGCCTTCGAAGCCGACCTACAGGCGGCGCTCGCATCGTTGCAGCTTTCGCAAACGCTGCTGTCTCCTGAACAACAACTCGCCTGAGCTCATGGAAGTCATCCGTACCCGCGCCCTGCGCGGCCCCAACCTGTGGAGCCGCCACACCTGCATCGAGGTCGTCGTGCGCTGCGAAGGCGATGAGAACGCCGTCGAGCGGCTACCCGATTTCGAGAATCGCCTGCGCGCCCTCTTCCCCACCATCGGCGAGCTGCACCCCATCGTGCTCGGCCAGCCGCTGGCACTGGCGCACGTGCTTGAAAACGCCGCGGTGGCGCTGCAGGCGCAGGCCGGTTGCGCGGTGAACTTCGGCCACACCTCGCGCACGGTCGACGAAGGCGTCTACCAGGTCACCTTCCAGTACAGCGAGGAAGCGGTCGGTCGACTGGCACTCAAGCTGGCGCTGCAGCTCATCGAAGCGGCGATGCGCCCGGGCGGCGAATTCGATGCGACAGCGGCAATCACCGAACTGCGCGACCTCGACGAAGACGAACGGCTCGGCCCCAGCACCGGCTCCATCGTGGATGCGGCGGTCGCCCGCGGCATTCCCTATCGACGCCTCACCAGCGGCAGCCTCGTGCAGTTCGGCTGGGGCTCGAAGCAGCGCCGCATCCAGGCTGCCGAAGTCGACAGCACCAGCGGCGTGGCCGAATCGATCGCACAGGACAAGGAACTCACCAAACAGCTGCTCAATGCCGCCGGCGTGCCGGTGCCGCTCGGGCGCCCGGTCGAGGACCTCGAGGACGCCTGGGCCGCCGCGCAGGAAATCGGCATGCCCGTGGTCGTCAAGCCGCAGGACGGCAACCAGGGCAAGGGCGTCACGGTCAACATCACGACGCGCGAGCAGCTCAATGCCGCCTTCGCATCCGCCGCGCACTACGGCGAAGTGATGGTCGAGAAATTCCTGCCCGGCTTCGACTTCCGCCTGCTGGTGGTGGGCGATCGCCTCGTGGCCGCCGCACGGCGCGATCCGCCGCAGGTGATCGGCGACGGCACGAAGACGGTGCGCGAGCTGGTCGACATCGTCAACCAGGACCCGCGCCGCGGCGAAGGGCACGCGACCTCGCTCACCAAGATCCGCCTCGACGACATCGCCGTCGGCCGCCTCGAAGCGCAGGGCCTCACGCCCGACAGCGTGCCGACGCTCGGCCAGCGCGTGGTGCTGCGCAACAACGCGAACCTCTCCACCGGCGGGACCGCCACCGACGTGACAGACACGGTGCACCCCGAGGTCGCCGCCCGCGCCGTCGATGCGGCGCAGATGGTCGGCCTGCACATCTGCGGCGTCGACATGGTGTGCGAGAACGTGCTGCGCCCGCTCGAAGAGCAGCACGGCGGCGTGGTCGAAGTCAACGCGGCGCCCGGCCTGCGCATGCACATCTCGCCCTCGTTCGGCCGCGGCCGCGCAGTCGGCGAAGCGGTGATGGACACGCTCTACGCGCCCGGCGACGACGGCCGCATTCCGGTCGTGGCCGTGACCGGCACCAACGGCAAGACCACCACCGCGCGCCTCATCAACCACCTGCTCGCGAGCAGCGGCCTGCGCACCGGTATGACCAACACCGACGGCGTCTACGTCGACGGCCGGCAGACCGACAGCGGCGACTGCAGCGGCCCGAAGAGCGCGCGCAACGTGCTGCTCCATCCGGACGTCGATGCGGCCGTGTTCGAGGTCGCCCGCGGCGGCATCCTGCGCGAAGGCCTCGGCTTCGACCGCTGCCAGGTGGCGGTCGTGACCAACATCGGCAGCGGCGACCACCTCGGCCTGAACTACATCACGACGGTGGAAGACCTCGCGGTGCTCAAGCGCGTGATCGTGCGCAACGTCGCGCCCGGCGGCTATGCGGTGCTCAACGCAGCCGACCCGAACGTGGCCGCGATGGCGACCACCTGCCCCGGCAACGTGATCTTCTTCGCCGCCGACCGCCAGCACCCGGTCATGGCCACGCACCGCGCCCAAGGCAAGCGCACCGTCTACGTCGACCAGGACGCGGTGGTTGCGGCCGAAGGCTCGTGGCGCGAACGCATCCCGCTGCGCGACGTGCAGATCACGCGCAACGGCACCATCGGCTTCCAGGTCGACAACGTGATGGCCTCGATCGCCGCCGCGTGGGCCGTCGGCCTGGACTGGGACACCATCCGCAGCGGCCTCGCGAGCTTCAAGAACGATGCCGCCGGCGTGCCCGGACGCTTCAATGTGATGGACTATCGCGGCGCGACCGTGATCGCCGACTACGGCCACAACACCGACGCGATGCGCGCACTGGTGGCGGCCGTCGACACCATGCCGGCGAAGAAGCGCTCGGTCGTCATCAGCGGCGCGGGCGACCGCCGCGATTGCGACATCCGCGACCAGACCGCGATCCTCGGCGAGGCCTTCGACGACGTCATCCTCTACCAGGACGCCGCGCAGCGCGGCCGCGCCGACGGCGAGGTGATGGCGCTCCTGCGCCAGGGCCTCGAAGGTGCGAAGCGCACGCGCTTCATCGACGAGATCCGCGGCGAGTTCATCGCGATCGATTCGGCGCTCGCCCGCCTCCAGCCCGGTGATCTCTCGCTGATCCTGGTCGATCAGGTCGAGGAAGCGCTCGCTCACCTCGCGAAGCGCATCGCCGAGGGCTGAACGTCCGGGCGCATCCGCAAGAAGCGCCCACGATCGCTAACCGGTCTTGTCCGACACGAATGCGCGCCGGTGGGCGCTGGCCCCGGGCCAGCCCGCCTCACACACTTTGAACTCCTGGTACGGCCCTGCCGTGCCGCAGTGAAAAGGAGTGACCCATGAAGAGTGCTGTTCGTTCGTGTCTTGCCGTTCTTGCCGCTGCAGGTGGCTTGGCCATGGCGTCTTCGGCCCAGGCCCAATCCGGCTCCCTGCCCTGTGACGGCGTGATGCAGGACCGCGCCGCCTGCTTGCGCGAAAGAGGTGCGGCGGCCCAGACTGCGCGCCAGGGGGGCTTCCCCAAGGTGGACGAAGCCCAGCTGCGCCAGAACGCACTGGCCCGCTGCGGCCGCCAGCCCCCGGCCGACCAGGCGGCCTGCGAGCAACGCGTGCTCGGCACCGGGCAGACCACACTCACCGGCAGCGTGCTGGGCGGCGGCGTGATCCGCACGACCGAAACGCCGGTGCCCGTATCCGCAGCAACGGTCGCACCCCTGCCGGCACCTGTGCCCCAGGAGGTACCGATGCCCGCGACGCGGCCCGCGCCGATGCAGAGCCCGATGCCGATGCCTGCTCCGGCACGATAGGTTTCGCATCGACAAGCTACGCGCCCCGACTGTCACAAAACGGTAACAATGAGGCGGGGCCCGGTGGCTATATTCGTGGGCTATCTCAATCGAGGAGAGTTCCCCATGAATGCCATCAAGGTCGCGCGTCGCTTCATCGAAACCGACCCGACCAACGAGTCGGCACAGATCCTGGCGAGGCTCGTGCTCGCGCTCGAAGCGGAAAGCAGCTTCGAACTGGTGCACCTGTACGACCTCGACTACAAGAGCTTCCAGCTGGCCATCGACATCCTGAAGGAATGGCGGCTCGACCGGTACTACGCCAGCAAGTCCAAGCTGTTCGATCTTTCGCTGCAGGTTCGCGAACTGCAGCACTGACGCCGGCTGATGCGGGCCATTGACCGACCAGTGACCGAATTCGAACTCAAGTTCCAGATCGACCCCCAGCAACGCGCAGCGGTCGAAGCGGCTGTGGGCCGCGGCCGCTCGCACGTCGCGCGTCTGCGCGCCCGCTACTTCGACACGGCCGATGGGGCACTCGCCGCACAGCGCATCGTGCTGCGCCTGCGCAAGGAAGGCCGCACCTGGTGGCAGACCGCGAAGGCGCCGGGCGGCACGCTGCTCGAACGCCATGAGCACAACGTCGAGCTGCCGCCCGCCAGCGCGCGCGAAGTGCCGGTGCCGCGCATCGAGCGCCACGAAGGCACACCCGTCGGCGCGCTGGTCCACGATGCGCTCCGCAAGGCCGGACACGATCCCGCAACGGTGGAACTCGTCGCGCTCTACGGCACCGACGTGCGCCGCACCACGCGCGAAATGCGCACTGGCGACGCCCTGGTCGAGCTCGCCTTCGATCACGGCGAGGTGAGCGCAGGCGAACGCTCGCACGCGCTGTGCGAGCTCGAGATCGAGCTGAAGAGCGGCAGCCCCCGTTCGATGCTCGAGCTCGCCCATCGCTGGCGCAACCGCTACGCGCTCTGGCTCGACACGGTGTCGAAGTCCGCGCGCGGCGAGCGCCTGGCCAGGGGTGCGCGATTCGGCGACCCGGTCAAGGCTGAGCCGCCCAGCCTCGAAGACGACACCGACGACGCGGCGCAGGTGCTTTGCGCGGTCATGAAGACCTGCCTGTCACAGATCCTCGCCAATGCGTGCGAGGTCGCCGCGGGCAGCATCGCCCCCGAGCACGTGCATCAGTTGCGCGTCGGCATCCGTCGGCTGCGCACCGCGCTGCGCGAGATGGGGGCGCTCGCACCGTCGCTGATCGATCCGGCCTGGGAGTCCGCACTGGTGACTGCGTTCCGCGCCCTTGGCCGCCAACGCGACCGGGATCATCTGCTGCAGGAGGTCCAGCCGCGTCTGGAGGCGGTCGGCGCGCCGCCGATCGACTGGGCCGACAAGGTACCGCCGCCCGCGCCCGCCGACGTGGTCCGCAACGCCGAATTCCAGAACGCGCTGCTCGGACTCGTCGCCGCCACCTTGCCGGCCGAAGCTGCGGACGAGGACACCGCCGAAAATCCACCCGCACCACCCGCCTCCGCCCGCAAGCCCTTGCGCAAGCAGCTCTCGAAACTGCACCGCCAGGTCGTGCGCGACGGCCAGCGCTACGAAGCACTCGAACCGCACGCGCAGCACCGTGTGCGCAAGCGGCTCAAGCGCCTGCGCTACCTCGGTGAATTCGTTGCGCCGCTCTTCGGCTCGCGCGCTGCGAAGCGCTACCTCAAGAAGCTCGAACCGGCGCAGGACGCACTCGGGCGGCACAACGACAACGCGGTCGCCATCGCCGCATACCGCGACAACACGCCACACGACGGACGCTCGTGGTTCGCTGTCGGCTGGCTGAGCGCGCGCCAGCCCGCCAGCGCCGCCGAATGCCGCAAGGCGCTCGACGAGATCGCGAAGGCGCAGCCCTTCTGGAAGTAGCTCGGTCTCCGGCACACGCACAAATGCCAGGAACCCCGCGGAACCGGCTTGGCCGGGCCGCCGGGGTTGCCCCCGGAGAGGGGGTGGAGAGCGCCACGAAGTGCCCGAGCCTGGGGGTGAGCTTCAATGCGAATGCTTGGGCACCGCCGAGCCGCGGCAGCCGACGAGGAAATCGAAGTCGCAGCCTTCGTCGGCCTGCAGCACATGGTCGACGTAGAGCCGCTGGTAGCCGCTGCCCTTTTCCTGCGGCGGTGTGACGGCCGCAAGCCGATCGGCAAGCTCCGCATCGCTGATGTCGAGATGCAGCCGACCCTGTTCGCAGTCAAGCTCGATCCAGTCGCCGTCACGCACCACCGCGAGCGGGCCGCCAGCCGCCGCTTCAGGTGCGACATGGAGCACCACGGTCCCGTAGGCGGTGCCGCTCATGCGCGCATCGGAAATCCGCACCATGTCCTTGATGCCCTGGCGCAGCAACTTCGGCGGCAGTCCCATGTTGCCGACCTCGGCCATGCCCGGATAGCCCTTGGGCCCGCAGTTCTTCATCACCAGCACCGAACTGGCATCGACGTCGAGCGATTCATCGACGATGCGCGACTTGTAGTGTTCGAAGTCCTCGAACACCACCGCGCGCCCGCGGTGCCTGAGCAGCTCGGGTGAGGCCGCCGATGGCTTGAGCACCGCACCGCGCGGAGAAAGATTGCCGCGCAGGATGCACATGCCGCCGTCCTCGATCAGCGGCCTGTCGATGGGGCGGATCACTTCGTCGTTGTGGCTCGGCGCATCGCGCACGTTGTCCCACAGCGACCGGCCGTTGACCGTCAGCGCATCCGGATGCGGCAGCAGGCCGTGCTCGCCGAGCCTGCGCAGCACTGCCGGCAGGCCGCCGGCGTAATAGAACTCTTCCATCAGGAAGCGGCCCGAGGGCATCAGGTCCACCAGCGTCGGCGTGCCTCGACCGATGCGCGTCCAGTCCTCCAGCTCGAGCGGCACGCCGATGCGGCCGGCGATCGCCTTGAGGTGGATCACCGCATTCGTCGATCCGCCGATCGCCGCATTGGTGCGGATCGCGTTCTCGAAGGCCTCCCGCGTGAGGATCTTCGACAGCGTCAGCCCCTCGCGCGCGATCTCCACGGCGCGCATGCCCGACATCTGCGCGAGCACATAGCGGCGCGCATCGACCGCCGGAATCGCCGCGTTGTGCGGCAGCGCCACGCCGAGCACTTCGGCCATGCAGGCCATCGTCGACGCGGTTCCCATGGTGTTGCAGGTGCCCGCCGAACGCGACATGCCCGCCTCCGCCGAGAGGAACTGATGCACGTCGATCTCGCCGGCCTTCATCGCTTCATGCAGTTGCCACACCGCGGTGCCGGAGCCGATGTCGCGCCCTTCCAGCTTGCCGTTGAGCATCGGCCCGCCCGACACCACGATCGCGGGAATGTCGCAGCTCGCCGCGCCCATCAGCAGCGCGGGCGTGGTCTTGTCGCAACCGGCGAGCAGCACCACCGCATCGATCGGGTTGCCGCGAATCGCCTCTTCGACATCCATGCTCGCGAGATTGCGGGTGAGCATCGCTGTCGGACGCAGGTTGGACTCGCCGTTGGAGAACACCGGAAACTCCACCGGAAAGCCGCCCGCTTCTGATATACCGCGCTTTACATGCTCGGCGATCTTGCGGAAGTGCGCGTTGCACGGCGTGAGCTCCGACCAGGTGTTGCAGATCCCGATGATCGGCCGGCCGTCGAATTCATGATCGGGAATGCCCTGGTTCTTCATCCAGCTCCGGTACATGAAGCCGTTCTTGTCGGCCGGGCCGAACCAGTCGGCGGAGCGAAGTTTGCTGAGTTTCTTGTCGGACATGCGATGGATTCCATGAATGAGATGACAGGCCCATTCGCAGGCACCGGCGGAACCGGCTTTGCCGGGCCGCACCGGTGCGCCCCCTTGAGGGGGTGCAGAGCCACACGAAGTGGGCGAGGCTGGGGGTGGCTTTCATTCCCGCGCGGTGAAGAGCCGTTGCAGCAGGCAGAAGATGAACAGCAGCACGCCGACCACGATGCGCGTCCACCATGAACTCAGCGTGCCGTCGAAGGAAATGAGCGTCTGGATGATCCCGAGCATCAGCACGCCGAACAGCGTGCCGACCACGTAGCCGACGCCGCCCGTCAGCAGCGTGCCGCCGATCACCACGGCCGCGATGGCATCGAGCTCCAGGCCCACAGCGTGCAAGCCGTAGCCCGACAGCATGTAGAAGGTGAAGACCACACCCCCCAGCGCCGAGCAGAAGCCCGACAGCGTGTAGACGCCGATGATGGTCGAGCGCACCGGCAACCCCATCAGCACCGCCGACTGCTCGTTGCCGCCGATCGCGTACACCGCGCGGCCGAAGGGCGTGTAGTGGGCGACGAACACCGCGATCGCCACCACCCCGAGCGCGATCAGTCCGCTGAGCGAGATCGATGCAGTGCCCCACACCGGCAGCCGCCACTGCGCGATTTCCGAGTAGAACGGGTTGGTGATGCTGATCGAATCGATGCTGATGAGATAGCAAAGCCCGCGCGCGAGGAACATGCCCGCCAGCGTGACGATGAAAGGCTGGAGCCGGAAGCGCTCGATGAGCAGCCCCATGAAGGCGCCGAAGAGCGTGCCCATCGCCAGCACGAGCGGAATCACGATCGCGGGGCTCCAGCCGTGCTTCTCGACCAGCGAGGCGGACACCATGGTGGTGAGTGCGATCACCGAGCCGACCGACAGGTCGATCCCGCCAGAAAGGATCACGAAGGTCATGCCCACCGCGACGACGCAGAGAAAGGCGTTGTCGACCAGCAGGTTGAGGAACACCTGCAGCGAGAAGAAGCCGTCGTAGAACACCGAGCCCAGCGTCCCCATCAGCACGAACAGCGAGATGGTGGCGGCCAGCGGCAGGTACTTCGGGTTGAAGCGCGTGCGCGGGCGCGTCCCGGGCGCGATGCCGGCCTTCGCGCGCACTGCGGTGGATTCAGGAACGACTGCGCTCATGGGTTCCCCCACGCTCGGCACTTCGTGTCCTCGCTGCCCCCCGAGGGGGCGCGAGCTTGCTTGGAGCGGTCCGGCACTGCGCTCATCGCACCCACTCCCCGCGCGCCGGGCGCTGCACGAGTTGCCGGATGCTCGCGCGGAACTCGGCCGACTGCAGCAGCATGACGACGAAGACCACCGCCGCCTTCACCACGAGGTTGATCTCCGGCGGCACGCCCAGCGAATAGATGCCGTAGGTCAGCGTCTGGATGATGAGCGCACCGATCACGCTCCCGACGAGGCTGAACCGCCCGCCGGTCAGCGCAGTGCCGCCGAGCGTGACCGCGAGGATCGCATCGAGCTCCAGCAGCTGCCCGGCGTTGTTGCCGTCCGCGCTCTTGACGTTGGAGCTGATCAGCAGCCCGGCGACCCCCGCGCAGAAGCCGCAGAACACGTACGCGCCGGCGATGATGCGCCGCGCCCGCACGCCTGCCACGCGCGCCGCGCTCGGGTTGATGCCGACCGACTGCACGAAGAGTCCCAGCGCACTGTGCGTGATCGCAAGATAGACCAGCGCGAACACCAGCGCCGCGATGTAGACCGAGAACGGCAGCCCGAACAGATACCCGCTCCCGATGAAGAAGAACGGCTTGTAGTAGATCGTGATGATCTGCCCGCCGGTGATCAGCTGCGCGATGCCGCGCCCCGCCACCATGAGGATCAGCGTCGCGATGATCGGCTGCATGCCGACGCGCGCCACCAGCAGCCCGTTCCACAGCCCGCAGATCGCCGCCACGCCGAGCGCCGCGAGGATCGCCATCCACATCGGGAAGCGGCTCACCTGCGCGGCGGCGCCGTTGTTGACGACCAGCGAGCCGCCGATCATCCACGCGGCCAATGCCGCAGCAATGGCGACCACCGCGCCCACGGAGATGTCGATGCCGCGCGTGGCGATGACCAGCGTCATCCCGAGAGACACGAGCACCAGCGGCGACGCACGGTTGAGGATGTCGATCAGGCTGCCGTACAGATGCCCGTCGCGCACCTCGATGCGCAGGAAGTTCGGATTGAACGCCGCATTGATCGCCAGCAGGATCAAGAGCGTGATGACCGGCCATGCGAGCCGGTGGCGAAAGATGGTGCTCATTTCGATGCTCCACCGCGTTGCGCGTTGCACCCCTTGCCAGGAACCCCGCGGAACCGGCGCGGCCGGGCCGCCGGGTTTGCCCCCGGTCGGGGGTGGAGAGCGACACGAAGTGCGCGAGCCTGGGGGTGAGTCATTATTCCGCGGCGATCAGGTCGTAGACCGCGTCTTCACTCGTTCCTGCTGGTAGCTCGCCCACCTTGCGCCGCTCTCGCAGCACCGCGATGCGATGCGAGACCCGCACCACTTCGTTCATCTCCGACGAGATGAAGATCACCGCCATGCCACCGCGCGCCAGGCGCAGGATCTCGTCCATGATCTCCTGCTTGGCCGCCACATCGATGCCGCGCGTCGGCTCGTCGAGGATCAAGAGGCGCGGTTCGGTCGCGAGCCAGCGCGCCAGCAGCGCCTTCTGCTGGTTGCCGCCCGACAGCAGGCCGATGGGCGTATCGACGCTCGCGGTCTTGATGCCCAGTGCCTTGACGAAGCGTTCCGCCAGTGCGGTCTGCTCGGCGCGCGTGAGCGTGTTTCGCACGCCGCGGCGCGCCTGCAGCGCGAGCGCAATGTTCTCGCGCAAAGAAAGATCGGCCACGATGCCGTCGGTCTTGCGCTCCTCGGGGCACAGCGCGAGACCGTGGCGCACCGCATCGGCGGGACTGCCCAGCCCCACCGCCACGCCATCGATGCGCAACGTGCCGCGATCGGGCTTCGCGAGGCCGAAGAGCAGTCGCGCGAGTTCGGTGCGGCCCGAGCCGAGCAGCCCCGCGAGTCCGACCACCTCGCCCTTGCGCACACGCAGATCCACAGGTTGCAACTGGCCGTGCTGGCCGAGGCCTTCGGCCTCCAGCACGGTGGCCGCTGTTTCGTCGACGACCGGCAATTGCGCCGGCCCCGTCGCCTGCGCCGCGAGCTCGCGCCCGACCATCGCCGAAATCAGCGCCTGCGGGCCGAGCTCGCTGGTCGGCCATTCGCCGACCAGGGCGCCATTGCGCAGCACCGTGATGCGATCCGACACCGCATAGACCTGGTTGAGGAAGTGCGTGACGAAGAGGATCGCCATGCCCTCGCCACGCAGGCGCCGCAGCACCGCAAAGAGGCTCTGCACCTCGTCGTCGTCCAGGCTGGATGTCGGCTCGTCGAGGATCAGCACCTTGGACGACAGCCCCAGCGCACGCGCGATCGCCACCATCTGCTGCACCGCCACGGAGTAGCTCGACAACAGCCGCGACACGTCGATGTCCACGTCCAGCCGGGCGAGCAGCGCCCGCGCCTCGCGGTTCACCGCAGTCCAGTCGATGCGCAGCCCCCGGCGCGGATAGCGGCCCGCGAGGATGTTCTCCGCCACCGAGAGGTTCGGACAGAGGTTCACCTCCTGGTAGACGGTGCTGATGCCCATCTTCTGCGCCTCGATCGGCGAAGCCGGACGGATCGGCTGGCCGGCGAGCGTCATCTCGCCGGCATCCGCCGCATACACGCCCGTCAACACCTTGATCAGCGTGGACTTGCCCGCGCCGTTCTGCCCCATCAGCGCATGGATCTCGCCCGCGCGCAGCCGCAGCGAGACCCCGCGCAGTGCCGCGACGCCGCTGAACTGCTTGTCGATGCCGGTGAGTTGGAGCACCGGCGCGTCGGAGGATGCTGTGGTGCTCGTCATTTGTTCTTGTTGTAGACGTCGATGAAGACAGCGGCGAGCAGCACCAGCCCCTTGATGACCTGCTGGTAGTCGATGCCGATGCCAAGGATCGACATGCCGTTGTTCATCACACCCATGATGAAGGCACCGATCACCGCGCCCATGACCTTGCCCACGCCGCCCGAGGCCGATGCGCCGCCGATGAAGCAGGCGGCGATCACGTCGAGCTCGAAGCCCAGCCCGGCCTTGGGTGTGGCGGTGTTCAGTCGCGCCGCGAACACCAGCCCCGCCAGCGCCGCGAGCACACCCATGTTCACGAAGGTCAGGAACGCCAGCCGCTGTGTCTTGATACCGGACAGCCGCGCCGCCTTTTCGTTGCCGCCCAGCGCGTAGATGCGACGACCGATGGTGGTGCGGTTGGTGACGAAGTCGTACGCGACGATCAGCACCGCCATCACGATCAGCACGTTGGGCAAGCCCTTGTAGGTCGCGAGCAGGTAGCTCAGCAGCAGGATCGCGCCCGCGAAGAACAGGTTCTTGAGCAGGAAGAAGGCATAGGGCTCCTGCGCCATGCCGTGCTCCACGAGGCGTGCGCGGCCACGCATCTTGAAGAACACCAGCGCGCCGGCCGCGAGCACGCCGAGCAGCAGCGAGGTGGTGCGCAGGCTCTCGCCGCCCAGCACGTCGGGCACGAAGCCGGAACTGAGCTTCTGGAAGGCCTCGGGGAAAGGCCCGACCGACTGGCCCGCCAGCAGCGCCAGCGTGAGCCCCTTGAACACCAGCATGCCCGCCAGCGTGACGATGAAGGAGGGAATCCTGAAGAAGGCCACGAACCAGCCCTGCGCCGCGCCGATCACGCCGCCAGCCACCAGGCACACGATGAAGGTCGGCACGAAATGCCAGCCGTATTCCACCATCAGCACCGCGGCCAGCGCGCCGATGAAGCCGCAGACCGAACCCACCGACAGGTCGATGTGCCCCGCCACGATCACCAGCAGCATGCCCAGCGCCATGATCACGATGTAGCTGTTCTGCAGCAGCAGGTTCGTGAGATTCAGCGGTCGCATCAGCGTGCCGTCGGTCAGCACCTGGAACAGCGCCATGATCGCGACCAGCGAGATCAGCATGCCGTATTCGCGCAGGTTGTTCTTGATGAAGCCCGCGTGCTCGGCGGCGGCGCCGCTCGCCGGCGGGGTGATCGGTGTTGCGGGCTTGACCGCTTCGACGTCAGGCGGCATGGACGCTGCTCCCGGAAGCCACAATCACTCGCATTATTTTTTCCTGCGATGCCTCGGCCACAGGAAATTCGGCGACGAACTTGCCTTCGTTCATCACGTAGATGCGGTCGCACATGCCGAGCAGTTCGGGCAGTTCCGACGAGATCATGAGAATGCCCTTCCCCTCGCTCGCGAGCTTGTCGATGATGGTGTAGATCTCGTACTTGGCGCCCACGTCGATGCCGCGCGTCGGCTCGTCGAGGATCAGCAGCTCGGGCTCCGTGAAGAGCCACTTGCTCAGCACCACCTTCTGCTGGTTGCCGCCCGAGAGGTTCACCACACGCTGGTCCACGCTGGGGCAGCGGATGTTCAACGCACGCCGGTAGTCGTTCGCGACCTTGAACTCGCGCGCATCGTCGATCACGCCGCGCTCCGAGATCGCCGCGAGATTCGCCAGGCTCACGTTCTTGCGGATGTCCTCCTCGATCACCAGCCCCGCGCTCTTGCGGTCCTCGGTGACGTAGGCGATGCCGTGGTCGATCGCCTTGCGGATCGTGCTCACGTCCACTTCCTTGCCGTGCATGTGCACCGAGCCACTGATGCGCTGCCCGTAGGAGCGCCCGAACACGCTCATCGCGAACTCGGTGCGGCCCGCGCCCATCAGGCCCGCGATGCCGACGATCTCGCCGCGGCGCACGTTGAGGTTCACGCCCTTGATCTGCTCGCGGTCCGCATGCAGCGCATGGTGCACGCGCCAGTCGCGCACCTCGAAGATGACCTCGCCGATGTCCGGCGTGCGCTCCGGGTAACGGTGCGCCATATCGCGCCCGACCATGCCGCGAATGATGCGGTCCTCGCTGATCGGCGCGGTGCGGCAGTCCATGGTCTCGACCGTCGCGCCGTCGCGCAGCACCGTGATCGAGTCCGCAACCTTGGCGATCTCGTTGAGCTTGTGCGAGATGAGGATCGACGCGATGCCCTGCGCCTTCAGCTCCAGCAGCAGCTTCAGCAGCGCGTCGCTGTCGCTTTCGTTCAGGCTCGCGGTGGGCTCGTCCAGGATCAGCAGCTTGACCCTCTTCGATAGCGCCTTCGCGATCTCGACCAACTGCTGCTTGCCGACGCCCAGGTTGGTGATCAGCGCGGTCGGCGGCTCCTTGAGCCCCACCTTCGCCAGCAGCTCACGCGTGCGCGCATAGGCCTCGAACCAGTCGATCACGCCGCCGCGCGCGGTCTCGTTGCCCAGGAAGATGTTCTCCGCGATCGACAGCAGCGGCACCAGCGCAAGCTCCTGGTGGATGATGATGATGCCGAGCTTCTCGCTGTCGGCGATGTCCCGGAAGCGGCGCAGCTCGCCTTCGAAGTGGATCTCGCCCTCGTAGGAGTCGCAGGGATACACGCCGCTCAGCACCTTCATGAGCGTGGACTTGCCCGCGCCGTTCTCGCCGACCACCGCATGGATCTCGCCCGCGCGCACCGCGAGGTTGACGTTGTCGAGCGCGTTGACCCCCGGAAAGGTCTTGGTGATGCCGCGCATCTCCAGAATCACATCGTTCACCCTGTCTCCTTCGAGCCTGCGGGGCCGATGGCTGATCGTCCGGCCCCGCATCGCCTTGGCGGCTGCTACTTGATCTGGCTTTCCTTGTAGTAGCCGGTATCGACCAGCGCCTGCTTCCAGTTCGTGGCATCCACGCTCAACGGCTTGAGCAGGTACGAAGGCACGACCTTCACGCCGTTGTTGTAGGTCTTGGTGTCGTTCACCTCCGGCGCCTTGCCGGCCATCATCGCGTCCACCATGTTCACCGTCACCTTGGCGAGTTCGCGCGTGTCCTTGAACACGGTGGAAGTCTGTTCCTTCTTGAGGATCGACTTGACCGAAGGGATTTCCGCGTCCTGCCCGGTCACCACCGGCATCGGTTGCTGCGCGGTGCCGTAGCCCACGCCCTTGAGCGAGGAGATGATGCCGATCGAGAGTCCGTCGTACGGCGACAGCACCGCATCCACGCGGTCCTTCGTGTAGTAGGCCGACAGCAGGTTGTCCATGCGCGCCTGCGCCACCGCGCCATCCCAGCGCAGCGTGGAGACCTTGTCCATGCCCAGTTGCTTGCTGCGCACCACCAGTTTGCCGCTGTCGATGTAGGGCTTGAGCACCGACATCGCGCCGTTGTAGAAGAAGAACGCGTTGTTGTCATCCGGCGAGCCGCCGAAGAGCTCGATGTTGTAGGGGCCCTTGCCTTCCTTGAGCTTCAGCGCCTGCTCGATGTACTGCGCCTGCAGCACCCCGACCTGGAAGTTGTCGAACGTCGCGTAGTAGTCGACGTTCTTCGATCCGCGGATCAGCCGGTCGTAGGCGATGACCTTGATCCCCTTGTCCGCGGCCTTCTGCAGCACATCGGACAACGTCGTCCCGTCGATCGCCGCGATCACCAGCACCTTCGGCCCCTTCGTCACCATGTTCTCGATCTGCGCGAGCTGGTTCGGAATATCGTCCTCGGCATATTGCAGGTCGGTCTTGTACCCCTTCTCGTTGAAGTACTTGACCATGTTCCCCCCGTCCGCGATCCACCGCGCCGACGACTTCGTCGGCATCGAGATCGCGACCAGCCCCTTGTCCTGCGCCTGCGCCGCAGGCGCCAGCCCCATCACCACGACGGCCGCCACGCCGCCCAACAAGGCCTTCAAAAAGTCTCTTTTCATCAACGTCTCCTCTAAGAATGCAAGGCGGCCGCGCAGCGCGCCGCAGTTGGTGGGCTCCCGCGGAACCGGCTCTGCCGGGCCGCTGGGAGCGCCCCCTGAAAGGGGGTGGAGAGCGACACGAAGTGCGCGAGCCTGGGGGTAAGCCAGGCCTTCGAGCCTGGGGGTCAGTACTTCCGGCTGGGGAACTCGGCCTTCGCGACCTCCATCGGGAAGATCCCTTCCTTGGTCAGGATGCGCTTCGGAATCGGCTTGCCCGCCTTGATGTCCTTCACCGCGCTCATGAGCTGCGGGCCCAGCAGCGGGCTGCATTCCACCGACACGTTGAGCTTGCCGGCCATCATGGCTTCGAAGGCGCCCTTCACGGCATCGATCGAGATGATCACGATGTCCTGCGCCGGTTTCATGCCCGCTTCCTCGATGGCCTGGATCGCGCCGATGGCCATGTCGTCGTTGTGCGCAAAGAGCACATTGATCTTCTTGCCCTCGGCCTTCAGGAAGGCCTCCATCACTTCCTTGCCCTTCGCGCGCGTGAAGTCGCCGGTCTGCGAGCGGATGATCTTGAACTTCGGATCGGCCTTGATGATTTCCTCGAAGCCCTTCTTGCGGTCGATCGCGGGCGCCGAGCCCACCGTGCCCTGCAACTCGACGATATTGACCTCGCCCTTGTTGTCCTTTTCCTTCTCGACCAGCCAGCGGCCGGCCTTTCGGCCTTCCTCGACGAAGTCCGAGCCCATGAAGGTCACGTAGAGCGAGGTGTCCTTGCTGTCGACCGCGCGGTCCGTCAGCACCACCGGAATGCCGGCCGCCTTGGCCTCCTGCAGCACCGGGTCCCAGCCGGATTGGACGACCGGCGAGAAGGCGATGACGTCGACCTTCTGGGCGATGTAGGAGCGGATGGCCTTGATCTGGTTCTCCTGCTTCTGCTGCGCATCGGAGAACTTCAGGTCGATGTCGGACTCCTTCGCGGCCGACTTGATCGACTCGGTGTTGGCGGTGCGCCATTCGCTTTCCGCGCCAACCTGGGCGAAGCCCAGCACGATCTTCTTCTGCGCCAGCGCGGTGACAGGCAGCAGCGAAGACAGCGACGCGGTTGCAAGTGCGATGTTGAGCGTGCGACGGTTCAGTTTCATGTTGTCTCCTGGTTGACGTGGTGGTGAAAGAAGTCTTCGGTGTTGTTGTTATCTCGATCAATCAGGCCAGCACGTAGCCGGTCTTGACGGTGGTGTAGAACTCCGCGGCATGGCGGCCCTGCTCGCGCGGGCCGTAGCTGGAGGCCTTCCGGCCACCGAAAGGAACGTGGTAGTCGACGCCCGCGGTCGGCAGGTTGACCATGGTCATGCCGACGCGGGCATGGCGCTTGAAATGCGAAGCCCGCGAGAGCGACGTGGTGCAGATGCCCGCGCACAGGCCGAAGGGCGTGTCGTTGGCGAGCGTGAGCGCATGCTCGTAGTCATCGGCCTGCAGCACGCAGGCGACGGGGCCGAAGATCTCCTCGCGCGCCACGCGATGCTCGGGCCGTGCGAGGAAGAGCGCCGGGCTCATGAAGTAGCCGTCGCTCGCGCGCGCCAGCCGCTCGCCGCCCCAGACATGCTCTGCGCCCTCTTCCGTGGCGTTCGCGACGGCTGCGAGGTTCTGTTCGAGTTGCGACGCATCGACCACCGGACCGATGTCGACGCCGCGCTCGAGCGCATGGCCGACCTTGAGCGCGGCAAGCCGATGGCGCAGCCGCACCACGAAGGCGTCGTGCACCGAGGCTTCGACGATCAGGCGGCTCGATGCGGTGCAGCGCTGGCCGGTCGAGAAATACGCGCCCTGCACCGCGCAGTCGACCGCGCGATCGAGGTCCGCATCCGCGAGCACCACCAGCGGGTTCTTGCCGCCCATCTCGAGCTGCACCTTCGCACGCCGCCGCGCGGCAGCCTGCAGGATGTGTTCGCCGGTCGGCACCGAGCCGGTGAAGCTGATCGCATCGACCAGCGGATGGTCGACGATCGCCTGCCCCACTTCGCGGCCGCTCCCCATCACGAGATTGAACGTGCCCGCCGGCAGCGCCGAACGGCTGATGATCTCGGCCAGCGCCCAGCCACAGGCCGGCACCAGCTCGGCCGGCTTGAAGACGACGCTGTTGCCGTAGGCGAGCGCGGGCGCGATCTTCCAGGCGGGAATCGCCAGCGGAAAGTTCCACGGCGCGATGAGGCCGACCACGCCGACCGGCTCGCGCGTGATCTCGACCTGCACATCGGGACGCACCGAAGCGAGCATCTCGCCCCCGGCCCGCAGCGCCTCGCCGGCGAAGAACTTGAAGATGTGCCCGGCGCGCGCCGCCTCGCCGACGGCTTCGGGCAGGGTCTTGCCTTCCTCGCGCGCAAGCAGCATGCCGAGATCCTCGCGCCGCGCGAGGATCTCGCTGCCGATCTGGTCGAGCACATCGGCGCGACGCTGTGGCGTGGAGTGGCTCCAGTGCGGAAAGGCATCGGCCGCCGCGCGGATCGCCTGGTTGGTCTGGTTGCGATCGGCCCGCGAATATTCGGCGACCACTTCCCGCGTGTCGGACGGGTTCCGGCTGATCCCGGTGGTCACGCCCGTTTCCCATCGGCCGTTGATGAACTGCCGTGTGCGTTGCTGGAGCTCGTTGCGTTTCAAGGTGGGGCGAGTCTAGGAATCGCCCCGATATCTTTCCAATCAAGATTTGGATGGAATCGATACCAGAACCGGCATTCAGGTAAACCCCATGACCAACTACACGCACTGGTTCATCCGTGCGCGGCTCAAGACCCGGCAGCTTCTGCTGCTGGTCGCGCTCGCGGAGGAAGGCAACATCCATCGTGCTGCCCAGGTCCTCAACATGACCCAGCCCGCGGCCTCGAAGCTGCTGAAGGATCTGGAGGACGTGCTTCAGGTGTCGCTGTTCGAACGCCTTCCGCGCGGCATGCAGCCGACCTGGTACGGCGAGACGATGATCCGCCACGCGCGCATCGCGCTCGCGAGCCTCAACCAGGCGCACGACGAACTGATGGCGCTCAAGGCCGGCGGCGCGGGGCAGGTCAAGCTCGGCGCGATCACCGCACCGGGGCTGGTGCTGTTGCCGCCGGCGGTGGCCTCGGTGAAGCGTGAGCATCCCAACTTGCGGGTGTCACTCGAGATCGAGACCAGCCCGGTACTGCTCGAACGACTGGAGCAGGGCAAGCTCGACCTGCTGGTCGCGCGGCTCTTTGCCGAGCACGACAAGACGAACCTGCGCTACGAGGCGCTCACCGAAGAACCGATCTGCGCGCTGGTGCGGCCGGGCCATCCGCTATTGAGCATGAGCGGGCTCGGCCTGCGCGACCTCGTCTCCTCCGGCTGGATCGTGCCGCCCGCCGGCAGCGTGCTGCGGCACCGCTTCGACCTGATGTTCCAGGAAGAAGGCCTCGCACCACCGATCAACGTGATCGAGACCGCGGCGCTGCTCTTCATCACGCGCATGCTGCAGCAGAGCGACATGGTGGCGGTGCTCGCATCCGACGTGGCGCGCTACTACGCGGCGCACGGCATCGTCGCGCTGCTGCCGGTGGAGATGCCCTGCCACATGGACGCCTTCGGCATCATCACCCGCACCGACCGACTGCTGTCGCCGGCGGCGAAGGTCATGATGAAGGCGCTGAAGGCGGAGAGCTTCGCTGCCTACGGCAAGCGGTTGGAGGACTGAAGCCGATCGCACGCATAGTACAAAACGACTAGTTTTTCAAGCTTTTGACAGTGGCCTACACCAAAGGGCAGGTTGCCACGCACCCAATGGCGAGTGTTCAATGCACCGGGCATGGCTGAACGAAGCCTTAACAACAAGCTGCCATGCGGAACTGGAGAAAAGGAATGAGCGATCCGACCTTGAACCCAGCGGAGGAAATGCCGGTCATCCGGCTCATCGATGACGACGTGGCCTTTCGGCGCGCGGTGCGCCGGCTGCTCCAGGCGGCGGGCCATCATGTCGCGGAGTACAGCTCGGTGGGCGCGATGCTGCTCGAAGGCATCGGGAGCGCACCCGGGTGCCTGGTGCTCGATATCCACATGCCCGGGCCCAGCGGGCTCGATCTTCAGGAAATGGTCGCCACGCAGCCCGAGCCGCTGCCGGTGATCTTCGTGACCGCCGAGGCCACCGTGCACGAGACCCTGCGCGCGATGAAGGCCGGTGCAGCCGACTTCCTCTTCAAGCCTGTCGACGGCGACACGCTGGTGTCGGTCGTCAACAAGGCGGTGGCCGAAGACGCCGCACGGCGCAAGACCCGCCGGCATCTGGCCGATCTCCAGAACCGCTATGCGCGGCTGAGCCCGCGCGAGCGGCAGGTGCTCGACATGGTGGTGAGCGGTGCGCTCAACAAGCAGATCAGCGCCGAGCTCGGCGCGGCGGAGCGGACCGTCAAGGCCCATCGCGCGCATGTGATGTCGAAGATGGGCGTGAGCTCGCTGGCCGACCTGGTCCGCGCGGTCGTCCAGCTGGATGTCCCGGCCAGTGCCTGACTGCGGCCCCGGCCGCGCCGGGATGGTCTGGGTGCCCGCCGGCACCTTTCTCATGGGCTCGGACCATCACTACGCGGAAGAGGCGCCGGCCCACAAGGTGTCGGTGCCAGGCTTCTGGATCGACACCCACGTCGTCACCAACGCCGAGTTCAAGCGATTCGTCGATGCCACCGGGCACGTCACGCTCGCCGAGCGGCCGGCGAACCCGGAGGACTATCCGGGCGCGGACCCTTCGATGCTCGTGCCTTCCTCGGTCGTGTTCCGCAAGACTGCCGGGCCGGTGGACATGCGCAACACGCACAACTGGTGGACCTACGTGCCGGGCGCCGACTGGCGTCATCCGCGCGGGCCGGGCAGCTCGCTGCAGGGCCTGTGGAAGCACCCGGTGGTGCATGTCGGCTTCGAGGACGCCGAGGCCTATGCGCGCTGGGTCGGCAAGGAACTGCCGACCGAAGCCGAATGGGAATACGCCGCGCGCGGCGGCCTCGAGGGCAAGCAGTACTGCTGGGGCGATGAATTCGCGCCGAGCGGCAAGCTGATGGCCAACACCTGGCAGGGCGAATTTCCGTGGCAGAACCTGATGCAGGACGGCTACGAAGGCACCTCGCCGGTCGGTGCGTTTCCGCGCAACGGATTCGGCCTGTACGACATGGCGGGCAACGTGTGGCAATGGACCACCGACTGGTACCAGGAGCACGGGAAGATCGCATACGCCTGCTGCACGCTCGACAACCCTCGCGGCGGCCCGCCCGAGGAAAGCTGGGACCCGCGCACGCCGCAGACCCGGATCCCGCGCCGCGTGATGAAGGGCGGCTCGCACCTGTGCGCGCCCAACTACTGCCATCGCTACCGGCCCGCCGCACGCATGGCGCAGCCGATCGACACCGCGACCAGCCACCTCGGGTTCCGCTGCATCGTGCGCTAGCGCTTCAATCGCAGGCCGGTGACGAGATAGGTCAGCCCCAGCACCCCGGTCAGCGCGACCATGAGCGAGCGCCGGCTGTCTTCGGTCGCGAGGCCGAGGATCAGCGCCAGTCCGAAGAGCAGCGTCGCCAGGCTGACGATGAACAGCGGCAGCGCGCCGCTGCGCCGGCCGTTCGGCAGGGGCTGCCTGCCCTTGGTGAGGGCGTAGATGATCCCGGCCGCGCCCAGCACGATGCAGAACACGATGACCACGCCGAAATAGGCCACCGAGCCGAGCACGCGAGACTGGATCCCTGGATTGGTCAGACCGAACACGCCGATCACGACGCGCAGGACCGCATCCGCGAACACCAGCGAGGAGAGCCATCGCCCCGGCGGGTACTTGGACACCGTGAACCAGAGTGCCGCACCGATCAGCCCGTCGACGAGCGCGAAGTAGCCGTTGCGTCCCAACCCCTGCTGCGCTTCGGCGGACATCGGCACGACCAGCAGGTAGGCCACGAAGAGCAGGCTGATCGCCCCCCGAAGCAGCAGGACCAGTCTCAGGTTCATGACGCAACTCCCGTCGGATGGATCGTGCCTGCTTCAGGACCTACTTCTTCTTGGCCGCCTTGCCGCCCGGCTGGACGAACAGCGCCTCGCCCTGGATCAGCGTCGCCTCCACCTGGTCGCCGACCTTGAGCGAATCGAGCAGCTTCGGATCGTCGATCTCGAACTTGCGCATCTCGCGCACGCCCCGCAGCGTCACCGTCTTCTTCTTGCGGTCGATGGCGAAGACATTGACCACCGCACGGACCGTGTGCTTCACCGCCACGCCGGGGCTCTGCCCGGGCTGCGAGAGGAACACCTCGACCCAGTCGGTGCGCTGGCGGATGCCACTGCCTTCCGCCTTGCGCAGTTCCATCAGAAGCGCTGCGCCCTGCTTGAGCGTCACGATGTCGCCGACCTTGAGCTGGTCGAAGTTCTTCACCTCATCGCCGGCCCGGATCGTCACCTCGGTGCCGTTGGGCCGCTTGAGGGTGATGTCGCGCGTCGCGGCGTCGATCTTGGTGATGGTCGCCGAGCGGGTGACCACGCCACCGGCGACCGCCTCGCCCGGTTCGCGGCCGATGACGACCGCGCCCGCGTCCGGCGGCGCGGCCTGGGGCTTGTCCTGCGACCAGGCCGGAACCGCCACCGTGGCGGATACCGCCAGCATGAGACCCACAATGCGCTTTTTCATGAACGAAGCTCCTGGTGATGGGTAAGAAGGATTCGGATCGTTGGCCGGATCAGTTGCCTGACCAGGGCCCGACCACCTGCCACGGCGGTGCGCCCTTGGCGGTGCTCTTGTTCCTGCAGAAGATGTAGTCGCCGGCGTTCTGCAGCGAGCCGTGGCGGTTCTCCACGCGCGCGAGCTTGCAGCCAGGGCGGCCTTTCGGATCCTTCGAGGGCGTGACGCTGCCGCTGGCGTTCGATCCGCTTTCCCATTTGGTGGTGACGCCATCCTCGCCGTCCAGCGCCTTGTTGATCGTCTTGGTCATGACGTCGACATCGGCCTTGCTGAAGCGCGTGATCGGCTGGTCGCGGATCCCGTTGTAGAAGTCCATCGGACGCGCGTCCGCCGACATCGTGACCAGCGCCGCCGCGGCAGCCACCAGCCATCTGATTCCCTCGCTCCTGTGCATCCTCGCCCCTTTGCTTCGGAAGATTTGACATCGACCATGCGCGCGAACCGTGATCGATGCGTCGTCTGGCCGGATCGTGTTGTAGCCCGCCCGCAGCGCGAAGTCCATCGGGATGGTGTTGCACCCATCTTGCGATTCGCCGCGCGGCCTGCAAATCGGCCCGACGGGCAGCACCCCTTGCACCTTCGGGCAATGGCCCTCATCGCACCGCGTGCGCGACGCTTTTCAACAACGGTTGAGATGCCGCGCACCACAGACGACGAGGCAAGCCGCCATAGTTCATAAGGTCGATGGCACAGCGCGTCGAGCGCGCATTAGGATGAATCGCGCAACCAGGATATCGAGGCAGGGAGGCCCGTATGAAGACACGTTTCCAGATCGAGTCGCTGCTCACCGCAGTGGCCATGGCGGCGCCATTGGCGACGAATGCAGAGCCGGCGGCGGCCCTGTCTCCCGAACAACAGGAAGCGGACTACCGCGTGGTCGCCGCACGTTGCGGCACACCGGCCTACGAGAAGGCGTTCTTCAACCAGTCGAAAGCCGCGGTCGCCGCCGGTCTCGTCTCGAAGAACCGGCCGCCCGCCGAGGTCGAAAAGACCATTGCCACGCTGCGCCGCAGCCCCTTCGTGCTGGTCGCCGCACCGGCCGACTGCCCGGCACAGATCAAGCAACTCGACGAACTGCGCAGCACCCGCAGCGCGCTGCTCAAGTCCTCGCGCGGCGCGCGCAAGGCGGCGGCGAGATAGCCAGGGCGGGGTCAGAGCCCGCCGTAGATGCTTTCGTCGGGCGATGCGCGATCGTGCCGCTTCGAGGCACTGCGCAGACTCAGGACCCACAGCCGCGCATGCCGCTGTTCGCGGCTTTCGAAGCGCTCGGTGAGCCGGCGTATGCCGGGTCGTTCGATTGCGGCAAGGGTCATCCAGTCAGTGCCGCCAAATGATGGCGACTCCCCGCTGCGATCAACCAAGGCCGGGCGAAGCGCGGTCACCCATTCGGTGGGAACACTCGGATCGCGATCCAGTGTGCGCAGGGCGATCTTGGCGGCCTTGGGGCTCAACGCCTGGATCTTGTGAAGGTGGAAATCGAGGTCCAAGAGGCTACCCCCCTTTCAGACACATCAGGATACATGTGTATGTGAAAATTTCACAGGGGTTTTCCCAAGGAGTTTCCTCGGGTTTGCGCGCGAACGCTACTCGGAGTTCATTCGTTTGTACTCATTCCGCTTCATCGCGAGGTAGTCCTGGCGCTCGACCTCGTGCAACTGGCGCGCGTAACGCTCGGTGCTGTCGAACCACAAGGCGAGACGCTGAGGCAGCTGGGCCTTTGTCGGTTGATCGAGGAAAGCGTCGATCGCGAGGTAGTAGCGCATGGTGTTGCGCTCGACCACGCCGAGCACGCCACCGATGTAGTCCGGTTCCCCGGAAGCGGTCTTGCCGTTGGCGGTGAAGCCGACCTTGTCGCTGCCGATCGTCTTGAGGTAGCCCTGCATCGCGATCCGCGCGGCGGCGCCGTAGCCGTACGAATAGCTCAGGTGGATGAAGCTCTTGCCGTCCGGCAGCGGCGTCGCCTCGAGCTCGATGCGATAGTCACGCGTCGACAGCGGCCCCTTGTCGGCCCCGAGGCCCACGCTCAGGAAGTCCGCGGCCACCGTCGCTGGCTTCCAGACGAAATCGATGCGCTGGGCGTCCGACAGCGGCTGGTCGAACTTCCGCCCCACGGAGACGGCCAGCGACTTGGCATCGCCCTCCCCGCGCACCGCGCAGTACTTGGTGTTGAGGTGCAGCATGAGCACATCGCACCACACGGCCGGCTGGCTCAATGACGCGCTCACTTCGCTGAAGGGATGGTTCAGCACCGCGAAGATGTTGCCGCTCAGCTGCCCGGATGCTTCGGCCGATTCCAGCACCAGCGGCCGGCCGAAGGGGTTGTCCGAGAGCTGGGATTGCACGGCGGCGTGCTTGGCTTGCAGCGCCGATGCGCTGCCGAGCATGCCCTGCGCGAACCCCGCGGCAGGCAGGAAGAGAAGACAGAGCCAGAGCGCCAGGCGGCGGAACATCGAGTGCTTCATGATGAAAGACATTCTTTCCGCACGGCAGGGACCTCGGCGCGCAGGCGGATGCCTGCTTCTGTCGAAGCGGAACGGACCCGCGCGCCGTGCACGGCGCGGGCCGCCCCGCCCCAATGGGTCAGACCGCCGTGATCGACACCGCCTTGGTGACCAGATAGGCCTCCATGGCTTCGGGTCCGCCTTCGGAACCGTAGCCCGAGTCCTTCACGCCGCCAAAGGGCATTTCAGGTGTCGGCGTCGCCGGCTGGTTGACCCAGAGCATGCCCACTTCGAGCTGTTGCGACAACAGGTGCAGGTTCTTGATCGACTGCGTGTAGGCGTAGCCGGCCAGGCCGTAGGGCAGGCGGTTGGCTTCGGCGATGGCTTCCTCGAGCTTGTCGAAGCCGCGGATCGCCGCGATCGGGCCGAAGGGCTCGTTGTTGAACACGTCGGATTGCAGCGACACGTCGGTCAGCACGGTCGGCGCGAAGAAGTTGCCCTCGGTGCCCACGCGCTCGCCGCCGGTCGCGACGGTCGCGCCGGTGGCACGGGCGTCCTCGATCACCTTGGCCATCGCGGTCAGGCGGCGTGCATTGGCCAACGGGCCGAGCGTGGTGCCTTCGGCCAGGCCGTCGCCCACCTTGAGGCTTTCGGCGTGCTTCACCATCGCCTTCGCGAAGGCGTCGCGGATGCTGTTGTGCACCAGGAAGCGGGTCGGCGAGATGCAGACCTGGCCCGCGTTGCGGAACTTGGCGCCGCCCGAGGCCTTGACCGCGAGTTCGACGTCGGCGTCCTCGGCAACGATCACCGGTGCGTGGCCGCCCAGTTCCATGGTGGCGCGCTTCATGTGCGCGCCGGCCATCGCGGCCAGTTGCTTGCCGACCGGCGTCGAGCCGGTGAAGGTCACCTTGCGGATGATCGGATGCGGGATCAGGTAGCTGGAAATCTCGGCCGGATCGCCGAACACCAGGCCGACGGTGCCCTTCGGCACGCCGGCGTCGACGAAGGCCTGCAGCAGCGCGGCCGGCGACGCGGGCGTCTCTTCAGGCGCCTTCACGAGGAAGGAGCAGCCGCTCGCGAGCGCCGCGCCCAGCTTGCGCACGATCTGGTTGATCGGGAAGTTCCACGGCGTGAAGGCGGCGACCGGACCGACCGGCTCCTTGATCACGAGTTGCTGCGCATTCAGGTTGCGCGAGGGCACGATGCGGCCGTAGACGCGGCGGCCTTCGTCGGCGAACCATTCGATGATGTCCGCGCCGGCCAGCACTTCGCCGCGCGCTTCGACGAAGGGCTTGCCCTGCTCCTGCGTGAGGACGCGGGCGATGTCGGCGGCACGCTCGCGCACCAGGCCGGCCGCCTTTCGCATGATCGCGGCGCGCTCGTTGGCCGGCACCCGGCGCCACGCCTGGAAGCCGCGCTGCGCTGCGTCCAGCGCACGGTCGAGGTCGGCGATGCCCGCGTGGGCGACCTTGCCGATGGGCTTGCCGGTCGCGGGGTTGATCACATTCAAAGTCTTGCCACTGACGGCGTCGCACCATTCGTTGTCGATGAGCAGGCGCGTGTCGGGATAACTGGCTGAAGTCATGCTGGGTCCTTGAATCCGTGAGAGGGGTGTGCCGGTTCGAGCGGATCGAACGCGGCGAAGGCCGCGCCGCCGGTGGCGGCGCCGGGCGCAACGCGAATCCTAGCGCTGTTTGCCAACGGCCCGCCCGAGGCGGGTCACTGCTCGCTGCCGCCGGCGCGCACCCAGTAGAAGGTCTTTGGCGCCACCGGCATGGAAGGCGCACGCAGCCGCCGCGGCGGCGCGGAACGGAACTGCCCGTCCAGCGCGCAATACAACGGTTCGCCCTCGGCCAGGCTCCGGTGCGCGTCGAGCATCGCCTGCAGCGATATCTCGGCGCTGTGGCAGCGGGTCTCCATCCAGCGGACGTAGAAGCGCTCGCGCGTCGCGACGAGTTGGCTGCGCGGCCGTACATCGCCCTCGGGCCCGATCCAGGTGGCGCCGACGTCGAACGCGAGCATCACCGCGTCGGGTGTGTCCATGCCCGCCAGCGCGCCGCTCTGGGCCGCGGAAAGCCAGCCGAGCAGTTGGGGCGTGAGTTCGAAGCTGACGGAATCGGGCCCCGATACGCCCGTGCCGGGCACGTCGACGAACACGGTCCGGGTCGCGCGGCTCGCCGCCTCGGCCATCAGCATGCGCCGGCGTTGCCGACGCGTGCGCACATGAACGACGGCGATCAACCCCGCCAGCGGCCCTGCGGTCGCCAGCACCTCGATGGCATTGAAGCCCGACAGCGCCGCATGCACGCCGGCGCCCGTGATCCCGATTCCAAGACTCACACCCGCTCCTCACGAGGCAGGCTCGCCGGAATCCGCGAGCGCCTGCCGCACAGGGGCTATCGGCAGTCCGCAGGAAAACTTGAGTGCTACCTGATCGCCTACTTGATCGACCCGATCGGCCGGGGCGTCATCGCATCCGCCACATCCACCCAGCCCCCGCCCATCGCCTGGTAGACATTGACCACCTGCGTGTAGCGGTCGGTCGTGAGCGCCACCTGCGCGAGTTCGGCCGCGAAGAGCTCGGTGTCGGCCACCAGCACTTCGAGGTAGCCGATCAGGCCGCTTTCGAACTTCAGGCGCGACAGCCGCGCGAATTCGCGCAAAGCGATCACTCGCTCCCGCTGGAGCGCAACGCCTTCAATGGTCTTCTGGGTGCCGATCAGGGCATCGTTGGTGTCGCGGAAGGCATTGAGGATGGTCGACTGGTAGACCAGTTCCGCCTGCGCCTTCTGCGCCTCGGCGGACCGGACCTGCCCCTCGATCGCACCGAAGGTGAAGATCGGCCCGGTCAGGCTCGCGGCGGCCTGCCAGGCGGTCGCGGGGCCAGTGAGGAAGCTGCCCGCCGCGGTGCTGGCGGAACCGTAGAGCCCCGTCAGCGAGATGCTCGGGTAGTACAGCGCGCGCGCCGCGCCGATGCTGGCATTGGCGGCGACGAGGTTCTGTTCGGCCTGCAGGATGTCGGGGCGGCGTTCGAGCAGGCTCGACGGCAGGTCCGCCGGGATCAGCGGCGCGACGAGCTGGTCGATGGTCTTGCCGCGCGGGATCGGCCCCGGGTCGCGCCCGAGCAGGATCGAGATGCGCCCTTCCACCGCGGCGATCTGCTGCTCGATCGCCGGGATCGACGCCAGCGCCTGCTGCCATTGCGAGCGCACCTGCGTGACCTCGGTCTTGGAGACGATGCCGGACTTGAAGCGCAGGTCGAAGATGCGCGCCGTTTCGCCGAAATTGCCGGCGGTCGCCACCGCGATCTCGCGCTGCCGGTCGAGGCCGCGCAGCGTGATGTAGCTCGTCGCAACGCCCGACACCAGCGTGAGCACCACGCCCCGCTGCGCCTGCTCGCTCGCGTAGACCTGCGACTGCGCGGCTTCGCTCAGGCGCCGCACGCGGCCGAAGAGGTCGATCTGCCAGCTCGCGCCAAGCGCCGCCTGGTAGAGCGTGAAGTAGGGATCCGCCGGCTCCGGAACCGGCGGCTGCCCGACGCGGCTCGCGCGGCTGCGGCTCGCCGCGCCGCTGTACGCGAGCTGCGGATAGAACTGCGAGCGCACCGTGCCCAGCGTGCCGATGAACTGGTCGATCCGCGCCGCGGCCACGCGCACATCGAGGTTGCCCTGCAGCGCGGTTTCGACGAGGTCGTTGAGCACCGGGTCGCCGAACTGCTCCCACCATTTGGTGTTCGCCACATCGGCGGCCGTCGGATAGTCGATGCGCCATGCGGCCGGTGCCTGGACCTCGGGGCGCTTGTAGTCGGGGCCGACGGTGCAGCCGCCGAGTGCGACGGCGACTGCGGCCAGCGCGGCCGCCGTGGTCGTCCAGATGCGCTTTCGCGCCGGGATGTGTATGGAGTGGGACATCGGATCAGACATCAGAGAAGGGCCCAGACGAAAAGCAGCGAGACCACGAGCATCACGACGCAGGCCACTGCCCAACGCCGCAGGAAGGTGTCGGTGTGCTCGAGCGCCGCACCCGCCGCAAGGGCCACGCCCTTGAGCCCGCCGAGCGCGATGCCGACATCGCCGGCAGGAATGCGCGGCAGGCTGCGGAGGCGATCGAGCAGGAAGGCCAGCACCGCGCCGGCCAGCACCGGCCAGAGCGCATCCCACAGCGCCGCCGGCGCGATCGCCTTCGGCAGCGCTTCGATCGGGAAGTCCACGTAGAGAAGCCACGGAATGACCAGCGATGCCAGCGCCATCGCGATCCAGGCGAAGACGAGCGCGCCGGGCGCGCGCGCCTCGACAACGCTCGCGGTGTTCTCGCCAAGGCGGCGGGTGAAGTGGATCATCAGCAGCGTCGACGCGATCGACGACACCACGGCCACCGTGCCCGCGAGCCCGCTGCCGAGCAGGTCCTTCGCCGCGTACTTGGCGAGCGAGCCACCGGTCAGCGGCAACCCACCGAGCCCGAGAGCGATGACTGCGGCCGGGATGAGCATCGGCCACAGGTGCCGCCGACCGGTGAGCGCGACGACGCCCACCGCGAGGAAGAGCGAACCCTTCACCAGCAGGTGATGCGTCGCATAGAACGCGGCAGCCATCGGGGTCGTGGCGTCGCCCGCCGCGAGCCCCATACCGATCACCGCAACCACGAACCCCATCTGGCTCACGCTCGAGTACGCGAGCACCGTCTTCGGGTTGAGCTGGCTGATGCCGATCAGCACGCCGTAGAGCGCACCGAAGAGACCAACCACCGCGAGCGCGTGGCCGAAGCCTGGCATCGCGACATCGAGCGGCAGGAAGCGCACCAGCGCGATCACGCTCGCCTTGACCACCGCGCCGCTCATCACCGCCGCCGCAGGAATCGGCGCGGCGCTGTAGGCCAGCGGCATCCAGAAATGCAGCGGCACGAGACCCGCCTTCATGCCGAGCCCGATGAGCAGCAAGGTCACGGTGAGATCGCGCGTCGGCGAATCGGGCAATGCCGCCGCCGCATCGCGGATCAGCAGGCTGCCGTCGGGTGTCGCGTTTGCCATGAGGATCAGGCCCGCGAGCAGGAAGGCCTCCGCCAGCAGCGCCAGCGCGAGGTACAGCGCGCCGGCACGCAGCGCGTCCGGCCCCTGGCCCTGCAGCACGAGGCCGCTCGCGCCGACGCTCAGCACCGCGAGCAGGAAGTAGAAGCCGATCAGGTCCGCCGCCAGGAACACGCCGACGCAGCCGGTCAGCGTCATCAGCCAGCAGACGATGAAGCCGTCGGGCTCGGGCCGGTCGCGCAGGAAGCGCGCCGCGTAGACACCCGACAGGATCCACAGGAGCGCGGCCGCGCCCAGCAGCATCGCACCGGGCGCGTCGAGCGAGAAGCTGAGCGAGAACAGATCGTTGCCCAGTTCGAAGCTGCCCGCGTCGGCGTCGAACAGTGCGGCGAGCAAGGCGGGCACCGGCGCGATCACGAAAAGGCGCGGCATGCCACGGCGCAACCGCTTCGAGGCGCAGGCGACAAGCAGCAGCAACGGCAGTCCGAGCGCAAGCGGCACCATCACCCCCACGCCGAGCAGGATCGCGAACAGGGCGGTCGCGGCGATCATGGTCCCTCCACCCACACGAGCAGCGGCCGGCCGATCATCGCCACGTCGATCGGGCACAGCGCGGCAACGCCCAGCAGGAACGAGCACAGCGCCAGCACCAGCACCGCGACCTGCTGGTAGCGCGGCACCGCCTTCTTCGGCGTCCACCCGGCTTCGGCCGGTTCCATCGCACGCACCACCACGATGAAGACGTAGGCACTGGTGAGCAGGCCGCCGACGAGCATCACGAGCGCCCACCACCACTGCGCGCTCGCGATGGCGGACGACAGCAGCAGCCACTTCGCGAGAAAGCCCCCGGAAGGCGGCAGCCCGATCAGCGACGCACCGCCAAGCGCGAAGGCGACCAGCGTCATCGGCAACGCACGCCCCGCGCCGCGAAGATCGGCCACCCGGTCGTGCCCGAGCGTCGAATAGATCAGCCCGGCGGCCATGAACATCGCGGCCTTCGCGGTGGCGTGCGAGATGGCCTGCAGCATGCCACCGTTGATCGCCGGCGCGCTGTCGATCTGCGCGGCCTCCAGGCCGGCGATCAGCGGGAACATGAGGAACAGGTAGCCGATCTGCGCCACCGTCGAGTAGGCGATCAGGAGCTTCAGCCGCACCTGTCGCAGCGCGACCACGTTGCCGACAAGGATCGCCGCGGCACCGAGCGCCGCGAGCAATTGCGCCGAAGGCAGGGTGACCACATCGGCAAACACATCGAGCCACAGCCGCACGACCAGGAACCATCCGCCCTTGATGACCAGCGCCGACAGCACCGCGCTCGCGGCAGCCGGTGCGCCGGCGTGCGCGGGCGGCAGCCACAGGTGCAGCGGGAAGAGCGCGGTCTTCGCGAGCAGGCCGACCGTCATCAGCACCGCGGCGGTCCAGGTGATCGGCTCGGCACGAATGCCCTGGGCGAGCAGCGCGATGTCGAGCGTGCCGTAGGCGCCGTACAGCAGGAAGACGCCGAGCAGGTAGAACATCGACCCGAGCAGCGCGAACAGCAGATAGCGCAGCGCCGCCTGCAGCGTCTCGCCGCGCCCGTCGAGGCTCACCAGCGGCACGCCCGCGAAGGTGAGCAGCTCGAGCGCGACATACAGCGTGAACACATCGCCGCTCACGAACACCAGGTTGAGCGAGCCCCACACCGCGAGCAGCAGCAGCCAGAAGGTGTATGGCGCACGCGCTTCCTTCACGCCGTCGGGCGTGCCGAAGTCGCCGCAGGCATAGATGCCGATGACGCCGATCACCACTGCGATCGCGATGATCATCACGACCGACAAACCATCGGCGCGCAGCGCCACGCCGAGCGGCGGCACCCAGCCGCCCAGCAGATACACCACAGGCTGGCCGGAACCCACGACCGCATCGGCGATGCCGAGCGCGATGCAAAGCCCGATCAGCAACGTGACCAGCGCGACGCGCTGCGCGTGTCGCCCGCCGAGCACGAAGCCCAGCATCGTTCCGACGAACGGCAGCAGCACGGACAACACCAGCAGCAGGCCGCCGGGCGTGGTTGCATTCATCGCATTGGCCACCGGCACCTAGTGATCTCCCGCGGACGACTCGGTCGTCAATGCAGCATCGCCCGTTTCTTCGTACAGGCGCAGCAGGAGTGCCACCGCCAGCGCCGACGCGGCGAAAGCCACCACGATCGCGGTGATCAGCAAGGCCTGCGGCACCGGATCGCCGCCCAGCCCCGCCGCGGTGCCCCGCCTTGCAATGACCGCGCAGACGAGGAACACGCCGTTGCCGATCAGGTTGAACGCGAGGATCTTGCGCAGCGGCTGCGGATTGACGATGAAGCCATAGAGGCCGAGCCCGATCAGCACCGCCGCGCAGAGCCCGAACAACGTGGTCGCGTCGATCATTTCTGCAAAGCCCTGTGCGGGGCACCCGCGAGCAGCAGGCCGAGCGTGAGCGCGAGCGAAGGCATCAACGCAAACTCGACCGCGACGATCCACAGCTTGGCGCGGCCTTCCGGATAGCCGAGAAATGCGTCGGCCATGGCCGCCCCCCCGAAGCCGACGGCGATGAACACCAACGGCCCGGCGACAAGCCAGAAGCGAAGCGCGGTGCGCCCCACCCGCGGCACGTCGGCGAGCCCCGCCATCATCGCGAGCAGCCACATCGCTGCGAGGATCGTGGCGCCCTGGAACTTGCCGCCCGGATCGTCCGCGCCGTACCAGAGGATGTAGATGCCGATCACGATGCCGATCGGCGGCAGCATGCGCGCGAAGTGGGCAAGGATGCTGTTGGGCTCGGCGATCGGCTGCAGGCTCGGACGGCCGCCCCAGGCGCGATCAGGCGCGAGCGACCAGACCCCCAGCAGCCCGAAGGCCAGCACGATCGCTTCGAGCAGGGTGTCCATCGCGCGGAACGACAGCAGCACCGCCGTGATCGGATTGCCGACTCCGGTGGTGTGGATGTTCTCCATCACGGCCGGCGCCAGCGTCGGCGTGGCCTCGGGCAGCAGCAGCACGCAGGCCGCGATGATGCCCGCAACCACGATCGAAGTGATGGCGGCGAGCATGCGGATCAGTGCGCCGGGTCGCGCGTGATTCGTCCTGGCTTCGCTGGCGCGCAGGCGCGCGGCCGCACCCACCAGCAGCGCACCGGTCAGCCCGGCGCCGATCGCGGCCTCGGTGATCGCCACGTCCACCGCGGCCAGTCGCAACCACACCACGGTCAACAGCAGGCCATAGGGGATGAACCCGGCAACCGACGCGAAGGTGTCGCGCGCAAAGACGGTCCAGCCCGCGAGCCCGATGAACAGCAGCACGAGCGAGGCGTTCAGCAGCAGGCTCATCGCGGGGCCTCCTCCGGTCGCGAAGTGGCCGCATTGCCCTTTTGCTCGCTCTCGCGGATCGCGCGCGCGATCATCTGCGACGCGGTGGCAGAAGCGAGCAGCACGATGAACCAGATCGCGATCAGCTTGAGCCCGAGGCTCACGCTGCCGACCTGCGGCAGAAGCCCGAGCACGATCAGACCGAGCCCGAGGTTGTCGGCCTTGGTCAGCGCATGCAGCCGCGTGTACGAATCCGGAAATCGAAGCAGCCCTACCGTGCCCGCAACAAAGAAGAACGCACCCGCGCAGACGGCCGCGATGGTGAAGAGGTCCGCAATCGTGCGCATCATGTCGGACCTCCGTCGGCATCGGCCTCGTCGCGCACCAGCACCGACCCGGCCCGCACGAACGCGATGGTCGCGAAGGGCGCCAGCACCGCGAGGGTGAGCACCACGTTGATGACGATCTCCATGCCGTGCAGCGTGCCCAGCAGCAACAGGCTCGCGATGCCGCCCGTTCCGAAGAGCATCGCCGCCATCATGCGCTCCACGCTGCCCGGACCGCGCAGCACCGCGACGAGACTGACCGCGACCATCAGGAGAACGAAGGCACAGGCACCGAGCAGGAAGTCATCCACGGGAGTCCTCCTCCGCCACCACGACCAGCGCATTCGTGAGCAGCCGCTCTTCCTTCGCCATCTGCTCCGCCAGCGGCTGGTCGGTATCCAGGCAGTGAAAGATCACCGAGTGCTCCGTTTCGTCCACCGGCACCGAACCCGGCATGAGGCTCATGATCGAGACGAAATCGTTGCGCGCGAGGCCCGGCGGCAGCTTGACCGGCGATGCGATGAAACCTGGCTTGAGCCGCATGTGCGGCCGCATTGCGCGGCGCGCCACGTCCACGCCGGCCAGCACCGATTGCCAGAGGAAATGCGGCACGAAGGCCAGCAACGGCAACAGGCGCACGTAGCCCACTTCGGGGGGCATCAAGTGCACGCTGGTCCAGGTCGCGGCGACGGTCGCGATCAGCCCGACCGCGAGGTCGGCGGGCTTGAGGCTCGGCAGCAGCACCAGCCAGAGACCGAAGAACAGCGCACCCCGGCTGAGGACGGTGCGAGCGAGGGTGGCGGCAGGCGCTCTCATGGGACGGTGCGCCCTTCCGCCACCCTGGGCAACAGGCTCACGTCGATGCTGCCGAGGCGCTCGTAGAGTCGCACCTCGCTGCGGATCGGCCACCAGTCGTAGAGGAAGATTTCCATCGGCCGCCACAGCGCCACCCAGCCACCGATCACGAGGCTTTCCTGCACGAGCTTCGCGTAGCGCTCCTTGTGGAACAGCACACCCGCTGCCTCGCTGACCGCAAGCGCGGCACCGAGGAACACGAGTCCGATGAGCAGGCTGATGCGACCGACGCGGAACAGCTGTGAAAGGCGCCGCCGCGTCGCCTTCTCGCGCTGCCGGAAGTACTGGTCGACGGCTTCGCGCAGCATCGCCGCGTCCTCGGGCCGCGCGGCGCCGTTGTCGACGTGCACGCGCAACGCCAGCGGACGGGAGCCCTTGATCTCGCGCGCCCAGTCCACGATGTAGGCCTCGGCCGCGGGGTCGAGATCGCGCTCGCGAAACGGCGCCGGGTCCATCGAGTTGAAGAGCTGCCGCAGCTCCGCGACATGCAGTTCGAGAACCTCGTGCGTGGTCAAGGCGATGCCTCCCATGCGCTCAGGCGGGATCGATCGCCGGCCGCGCGCCGTCCACCGGCGGCACCTGGTCTTCCTTGCCGAACACCGCGACGTACATCGTGGGCAGCAGCACCAGCGTCAGCAGCGTCGCCACCAGCAGGCCGCCCATGATCGCGAAGGCCATCGAACCCCAGAACACGGTGGGCGCGATCGGGATCAGGCCCAGCACGGTGGAGATCGAAGTCAGCATCATCGGCCGCAACCGCGAGGTGCCGGACATCATCACCGCGTCGAGCACGCTGTGGCCCTCGCCGCGGTAGGTCTCGATCTGCACCACGAGGATCACCGCGTTCTTCGCGATCATCCCGATCAGCGCCAGGATGCCGAGGATCGCGACGAAGCCCAGCGGCCGGTTGAAGATCAGCAGCGACAACACCACGCCGATCAGCCCCAGCGGCAGCATCACCACCACCATCGCCAGCCGCCTGAAGCTCACGAGCAGCAGCATCACGCACAGCAGCATCAGCACGACCATCAGCGGCACCACGGCAAACACCGAGTCGCTCGACACCGCACTTTCCTCGAACAGCCCGCCGGTCTCGACCTTGTAGCCCTTGGGCAGCTTGGCGTTGAATTCCTTGATGCGGTCGGCCAGCGCCACCACCACGGCGTCGGGCAGCACACCGTGGATCACGTCCGCGCGCACCGTCAGGGTCGGCACCCGGTTGCGGCGCCAGATCAGGGGCAACTCCTGCGCCTCGTCGAAGCTGGCGAACTGGCTCAGCGGCACCATGCGGCCGGTGGGCGTGGGCACCTGCAGCGAACTCAGAGTCTGGAACGACACGCGCTGCTGGTCGGTGGCGCGGGCGACCACGTTGATCAGGTAGATGTCGTCGCGCACCTGCGTCACCACCGATCCGGTGATCGCGGAGTTGAGGATGCCCGCGAGCGCGGCGGAGCTCACGCCGAGTTGCCGAGCCTCTTCCTGGTTGATGCGGATCTTGACCTGCCGCGCGGGCTCCATCCAGTCGAAGTTGACGTGCCGCACGCGCGAATCCGAACCGAGCACGCCGGCCAGGTCCAGCGAGTACTTGCGCACCTCGTTCGCATCGGGGCCGCTCACGCGGTACTGCAGCGGCCATCCGACCGGCGGGCCGAGTTCGAGCGGCGACACGCGCGCGACCACATCGGGGAACTGCTCGGCGAGCACCTTCTCGAGCTTGAGCTGCAGCCGCTCGCGCGCATCGACGTCCTTGGCGACGATGACGAACTGGGTGAAGAACGGATTCGCGAGCTGCACGTTCAGCGTGAGGATGAAGCGGATCGCGCCACGGCCCACGTAGGTGCTGAAGTGGTCCACGTCCGGATCGCTCTTGAGGAACTGCTCCAGCCGCTGGGCCTGCGCCTCGGTCGCGTGGATCGATGCGTTCTGGCGCAGCGTCATGTCAACCGTGAGCTCGGGCCGGTCGGAGGCCGGGAAGAACTGCTGCGGCACGAAGCGCACCAGGAACAGCGTCGCCACGAAGGCCGCGATGGTGACCGCGAAGGTGATCCACTTCGCGCGGATCGCAGCTTCGAGAAAGCGGCCGTAGACCGCCGTCACCTTGCTCGGCTTGGCGGCCGGCGCGTCCGCCTTCGGCGCCTTCAGGATCGCCTTGCCAACCAGCGGCGAGAAGATCACCGCACCGAGCCACGACACCAGCAGCGCCAACGCCACCACGCTGAAGATCGAGAAGGTGTACTCGCCCGCCGAGCTGCGCGCGAAGCCGATCGGAACGAAGCTGGAGATGGTGACCAGCGTGCCGATCAGCATCGGCGCGGCAAGCGTCTTGTAGGCGAAGGTCGCGGCCTGGTCCTTGGTGTCGCCGGCGGCTAGCCGGTTGATCATCGCGTCGACCGTGGTCATCGCGTCGTCCACCAGCAGCGTGAGCGCGATGATGAGCGCGCCGAGCGAGATGCGGTGCAGGTCGATGTGCAGCATGTCCATCAGCGCGAACACGATCGCCAGCGTGAGCGGGATCGACAGCGCCACCACCATGCCGGGCCGCACGCCCAGGCTCACGAAGCTGCACACCAGGATGATGATGATCGCCTGCCACAGCGAGGACATGAAGTCGTTGATCGCGACGTCCACCGTCACCGCCTGGTCGGCCACCAGCGTGGGCTCGATGCCGTGCGGCAGGTTCGCGGTGAAGTCGGCCATCTCCTTCTTGATGTTGGCGCCGAGCGCGAGGATGTCGCCCGCATCGCGCATCGCGATCGCCAGGCCAATGGCCGGCTTGCCGTTGACGCGGAACATCGGCTGCGGCGGATCGACGAACCCGCGCCGCACGCTCGCGATGTCGCCGAGCCGGATCATGCGGTTGCCCACCACCAGCGTGACCGCCTCGATGTCGCGCTCGGAATCGAACGCGCCGCTCACGCGCATGAACACGCGCTCCTGCGCGGTCTGGATCGTGCCCGCCGGCCGGATCACGTTCTGCGCCCGCAGCGCGTTGATGATGCTCGGGTAGTCCAGCCGCAGACCCGCGAGACGCTCGGTGGAGAACTCGATGTAGATCTGCTCGTCCTGCGCGCCGAGCACCTCGATCTTCGAGACGTCCGGCACCTGCAGCAGCCGCGAGCGCGCCGCCTCGACGTAGTCGCGCAGTTCGCGGAAGTTGAAGCCGTCGGCGGTGAAGGCGTAGATGATCCCGAAGGTGTCGCCGAAGTCGTCGTTGAAGAACGGACCGACCACGCCCTGCGGCAGCGTCTGCCGCATGTCACCGATGTTCTTGCGCACCTGGTACCAGATGTCGGGGATTTCGCCCGGCGGCGTGGACTGCTTGAGGTCGACGAAGATCGTGGTCTGCCCCGCGACCGTGTAGCTGCGCACGCGGTCGAGATGGCGCGTCTCCTGCAGCGTGCGCTCGAGGCGCTCGGTGACCTGCTCCAGCGTTTCGTCGACCGTCGCGCCGGGCCAGCCGGCCGCGACGACCATGGTCCGGAAGGTGAAAGCCGGATCTTCCGCACGCCCCAGGCGCAGGAACGACAGCGCCCCCGCAATCACCGAGAGGATCATGAGGAACAGCACCAGCGAGCGCTTGGAAAGCGCCCATTCCGACAGGTTCGGCCCGATCACTGCGCGGCCTCGAGGATGCGGACCTTCTGGCCGGGGCGCAGCGCCTGCACGCCCGCCGTCACGACAAGATCACCTGGCGACAGGCCCGACGTGACCTGCACGCGCGCAGCGTCGAAGGCGCGCACCTCGATCGGGCGCGCGGCGATGACGCCGGTCTTCGCATCGACCACCCACACCGAGGCGCTGTTGCCCGCGCGGTTGAGCGCCGCGGCCGGAATGTCGATGGCGGGCGTGCTGTCGAGCTTCATGCGCCCGGTCACGGTGGAGCCCAGCCGCATCGCGGCGGGCGCGTCGATGAGCCGCACCCGCACGCTGAAGGTCCCGGTCACCGGATCGGCACGCGGCGACACCTCGCGCACCTTGCCTCTCGCGGTGGTCTTCGGATCGTCGGTGAGCGCGACCGTGATGTCGGCATCGGCCGGCGCGCTGTTCTTGACCTGCGCCGGCACGTCGAACACCGCGTCGCGCGCGCCTTCGCGCGCCACCTGCACCACCATGCGGCCGGCCTGCACCACCTCGCCGGCCTCCGGGCCGCGCGCGGTCACCACGCCGTTCACGTCCGCATAGAGCCGCGTGTAGTTCACCCGGTTCTGCGCCAGCGTGACCTGCGACTGTGCGGTCTCGACTTGCGACTGCGTGACCTTCAGCAGCGCGTCGGCCTGATCGAAGGAGGCACGCGACACCGCGTTTTCCGCCAGCAGATCGCGCAGGCGCGTGTGGTTGGTGCGGGCCTCGACGTTCTGCGCCTGCGCCGCGGCAAGTTGGGCACGCGCCGATTGCAGCGCCGTCTCCTCGTTCAGCGGATCGAGCCGGGCCAGCAACTGGCCCTGCTTCACGCGATCGCCGATCTCGACATTGCGCTCGATCAACCGGCCGTCGATGCGGAAGGACTGGTTGACCTCGGTCTGCGCCTGCACGTTGCCGGTCAATGTGACCGTGTCTCCGATGGCGCGCGTCTCGATCTTCATCACGCGCACGGGCCGGATCTCGGCGGCCGGCGCCTCTTCGGCGCGCCTGCAGGCCGACAACGAAACGACTGCGGCAAGCGCGACGAGCACCGTGGCCCTTGGCAGAACCCCGGGATGCTGGCTGACAGGTTTTTCGGGCACGGGCACTCGTCCTCTCTCGTTGGTTGGTTTGACGACTCAATAGTCCACGGGGTCCCGGATGATCGGGCAGGTCATGCAATGGCCACCCCCGCGGCCGCGGCCGAGCTCGGCGCCCACGATGGTGATCACCTCGATGCCTTGCTTGCGCAGCAGCGTGTTCGTGTACGTGTTGCGGTCATACGCATAAACCACGCCCGGCGACGCGCACACCAGGTTCGCGCCGCTGTCCCACTG
>NZ_FNRO01000031.1 GCF_900107745.1 Variovorax sp. YR216
TTTCCTCCCTCGAGGTTTGTGCGACACCTGCCCTCAGCTTGTGGTCACTCCATGCGCTGCGCGTTTGCCGGGCAGATGTCTCACAAACCTTAACGAGTGCAGTCCTTAAAGAGGGCGGGGCGGACTGCGGCTTCGTGCCCTGAGCGGAAGTCCCAGGCTGCAAATTTTGACGTTCGGGCGCCTGAGGCTTCATGCGCAAAGCGGCTGATGAAACCGATCTGCACGCTGTGCACATGGTGCGCGGCGAGCTCGAGGTGAACGGCCAGAAGCTCACCGGCGGCGACGCGGCGAAACTCGAAGGCGAGTCGCAACTGCAGATCAAGGCCGGCAAGGACGCAGAGGTGCTGGTGTTCGACCTTCAGCCCTGACCCAAAACCCAAACGGCAACCACCGGTTCAACCTTTTCAACACACAGGAGAAATTTCATGTCCAACTCGATCACCGCCACAGCAGGCCGCAGCGACGCCGGCGCGCTCCCCGCAGCCGATGTCTTCGCCCTGATCGGCCGCCTGCTGGTGGCCTACCTCTTCATCCCAGCCGGCTTCGCCAAGCTGACGGGCTTCTCCGGCATTGTGGGCTACATCACGTCCGTCGGGATGCCGATGCCCACTGTGGCCGCGGCCGTCGCCATCATCGTGGAGCTCGGCGCCGGCATCGCGCTGCTGCTGGGCTTCAAGACCCGCATCGCCGCCATCGTGCTGGCCGTATTCACGCTGGTGGCCTCGTTCTACTTCCACGCCTACTGGGCGGCGCCTGGAGCCATGAAGATGGTCGCCACGCTCCTGTTCAACAAGAACATCGCGGTGGTGGGCGGCCTGCTGGCGCTTGCGGCCTTCGGTCCCGGCCGCTTGTCGATCGACAAGAAGTAAGCCGGCCAGGGCCTGGCGCCCGAGCCCCGGGACGCGCAGCGTGGCGTGTCTCGGGGCTTCTTCCTTGGCTCACCCATCGCCTTGAGGATTTGTTAGCCCGCCTGAAAGGCAGATCATTCGAGAAATTCGTCCGTGTCGCGGATGGCTGGAGGCGCTATGTCCAAGCGTTGGGCTTTCATCTTGGTGGTTCTGGGGCTTGGCTTTCTCGCGCAGCATCAGGCGAGGGCAAGCATGTTCGACGCGCCACTTCCGGAAGACCTCTTCGTGATGGAACCCGCCCCTGAGGTACCAAGCCAACTCAAAGCGTTCTCCGGGAAGTGGACCGGCAAGTTGATTGGCGCGCAGATCCAGTCTGAGCACACGATGGTGGTGGAGCGCATGGACCCCAACATGACATGGGTGGTCTGGGCCATCGGCCCAGGTCGCTCCATTGTTGGAGGAGGGCAGTCCGGGTGGTTCCGTGTGCCCGGCCTGCTGAACAAGTCCTCGGAGCTTGTTCTCCTCATTGGATCTGCTCGGGTCGTCTACAGGCTCTCCGGCCCCGATGAACTCGAGGTAGTGAGTACCGTGCAGGGCTTCAATCAGAAAGGAACCCTCAAGCGGGTTGCAATGCCCGTGCTGCCCTACACAAGCAAGCAGCCTCCCACCTATTGGCCGAACCGGGCGGGACGCGGAGACGTGAAGCCAACGACGTCCACCGTCGTGGCCACCTTTCCGGAGACGGCCGTCATCTCGCCAGTGAAACCAGACACACCACCGGAGCGCGCCAAATGGCTCGGCAAGTGGGTGGGCTCCGCGTGTAACGACTTCGAATGCGATGTGAAGCTTGCAGTGCTCAGTGTGACGGCAGATTCGGCTCGCGTGATTCAGCTTTTCGCGTCCAAATGGGGGCCGCCTGAGCCGGCGATCCGCGATGCAGTGTTTGAAGGCGACGAGCTCATTCTGCGCGCCGGTCGGATGCGCACCGCCTATCGCATGCGTCCTTCAGGGCAACTCGATGTCTTTCGGGTCGACCCGAACGGCACGTTCGTTTGGGGGGCTTTGGCGAAGGAGCCCTAGCGGGTCCGCCATCGCCTGGAGCCGGGCCTGGCAGTTGGCAGATCGTTCCTTTTTTGGGTACCTTTGTACCTCAAATAGGAATTCACGAAAGGCGCCCTTGAGGCCTTTTTCTCGCAGGCCGAACAGCAGCGTGAACCGTCCTTAGGGAGGGCAGGGCGGATCAGCGGGTTCGTGCCCTTTGGTGGACCTCTGCGCGAGTTCGTCGAACTGGAGCAACCGGCCACGAGCAGTCCTTTGCTGGGCGTGCTGCGGCCGTCAAGTGTCAGAACGACAAGCAGTCAAGCGTTGGCTTACCCCACCAGCGCAAGGACTCGTAGTGGACTGCCCGACCCGCCCTCGATCTTCAGCGGTGCAGCAAGGATCACGACGCCCGTCGGCGGCAACTGGTCGAGGTTCGTCAGGCATTGCAGTCCGTACCTGTTCGAGCCATGCATCAGTGTGTGACAGGGATAGGCCACTGGCCACGCATGAGACTGGCCCGCATCGGTGTTGATCGTCTCGACGCCGAATCCCCTGACATCGCGCTCCTCGATCAGCCATTGCACCGCCTCCTGCGTCGGACCCGGCGTGTGCGCGCCGTCCTCGCGCATGTTGACGAATGCAGCCGGATCGTCGAGGCGCTTGGACCAGTCGGTCCGAAACAGCACCCAGGCGCCGGCCGGAATGCGTCCATGCCGGGCTTCCCATTCCTCGAGGAAATCCACAGTCAACAGCCAGTCGGGGTCCAGTGCGACCTGGGCACTCGCGTCCACCACCACCGCCGGACCGACAAAGTGCGAGGGGTCGATCGTGTCGACGGCGTTGTTGGGATGGTCCTTGCCGGTCACCCAGTGCACCGGCGCATCGAAGTGCGTGCCGGTGTGTTCGCCGCATGAGAAGTTGTTCCAGTACCAGCCCGGGCCGGCATCGTCGTATTGCGAGATCTTCTCCACCTTGAACGACCACACCTGGCCGAACTGCGGCGGCAGTTGCAGTGCGGGAAAGGATGGCGACAAGGTCTGGGTTAGGTCAACGATGCGCACCGAGTCGGTAGTCAGGGCACGCTGGAGCGGGGACAGGGAGCTTTGGTTCATGGAGGGTCTCTGCAAATGAAGTGGCGCGAGCGATGCGTGGCTCGCACGACGAACTAGGCGCGGCAATCGGCGAGCTGGTGATAGCCGCCTCGCCAGTACACCAGCGGGGCCGCCTCGATCTCGCCGCGGTGAATAGCCATCACACGTCCGACCAGGATCCAGTGCGAGTGCTTCTGGATCATGTCGTCGATGCGGCAGTCCAGCGAGATCGCACTGTCGAGCATGACGGGTGCGCCGCCTGCGGTGAGCTGCGTCCAGCGCTCGGTGGCGTAGCGCTGGCTGCCGGTCACGCCGCTCATGCCGGCGAATCGATCAGCGACCTGCTGCTGGGCGTGTGTGAGCATGCTCACTCCGAAGCGATCGGTTCTGAGCAGCAGCGATGCCGATGAACTCGTCCGGTTGACGCAGGCGATGACCGTGGGCGGATCGGCCGAGAGTGAGGTCACCGAAGTGGCGGTGAATCCGGAGCGCTCATGCCCGACCTGCACCGTGACGACGCTGACGCCCCCGGCGAGTTCGCGCATCGCCGACTTGAAGGCCGACGGTTCGGCCGCTATGGCGAGCGAATGCGGCGCGCCCGAGATGGATGTGGCTTGCTCGGCATTCATGCTGCCAACCGCAAGGAATCGGGGGCCACTTCGACGGGCGCGCGCAGCCCTCGGGATTCGAGGATGGGCAGGACCTGGTCGCGGAAGTAAGGGAACTCCTCGACGTAGTCAACGAAAGACAGGGTGGTTCCCTTGAAGCCCGCCGCGGCCAGCGCGCAAATGCCGTCCGCCACCTGCTCGGGGGTGCCGGTCAAGGGATAGCCTCCATGGCCGGCCGCCATGCGATCGCGGATCAGCGCCAACAAGTCATGAGGAAAAGACTTGGCATTGGCGAACTGCAGCGCAATGAGGTTGTCGACCGCAGCCCAGTCGGCGTGGTCGTTGCCGAAGTGCTTGAGATAATCCTTTGCCTCTCGCTCGGTGGGCCGGCACACGACATGCGAGAAGGTCAGTATGTCGACCTTGCGCTCTTGTGCGACGGCCTTGGCCTTCAACTCGGCAATCTCCTGGCTGGATCGATCGAGATCTATCGCGGGCGTGAACAGGAAGTCCGCGTTGTTCAGGGCGAACTCGCGCCCTTCGCTGGAGCCCGCGGCGTTCAGGATGGGCGGTCGGCCGCTGCGCGGCGCAGGAAGGCCGTAGGCCTTGCTGAGCTTGAAATACTCGCCGTGCCAATCGAAGGGACGCGGGTGTGTCCACAGTTTCTGGATGATGTCGAACCACTCCTGCGCGTAGCCATAGCGGGTCTTGTGATCGTCGGCCAGCGCCAGGCCGAGCGCTTCGTACTCCGGCCGGTTCCATCCGGCAACGATGTTGAGACCGGCGCGTCCCGCGCCGACCTGATCGAGCGTGGCGATCTGCTTGGCCACCACCATCGGATGGTTCGCCGCGGTATGGACCGTCGCGAACACAGTCAGACGCCGGGTGTGGGCCAGCAGCGCGGCTGCCCAGGTGACAGTCTCCAGCACGTTGCCATGAAAGTCCGTCTCGCCACCGTAGCCGATCCATCGCGCGATGGGCAGCATGAAGTCGATGCCAGCCTCATCTAGCAGCCTTGCCAGCCGCAAGTTGTTATCCCAGGAGTTGTCCCATCGTTCTTCGACCTTGGTGACAGACATGCCGCCCGAGCAGTTGGAGGCGAACGTGCCCAGCAGGAAGTCGGATGTATTCAGCAATCGATTCATGGATGCTCCTTCGGTTGACGACGGCTTGGATGCCGAGTTGGATCAGATAGACATTTAAATAGACTTTCTATTTGATTGAAGTATAGAAATCCACCTTCGAGCCGGTACCGGGGTTTTCCCCGGGGTTGCGAGTTCAGGGCAGGGCACGCCCCGTCGTGGTCCTCGTGCCCCGCCCGGGGGCCGAAGAGATGCGCTGCGTGGGATGAGGAAGAGGTGCGAATCAGCCTCGACGGTGGAACGTGGCGGCTTCCCGCGTCACTGATTCGTACAGCCGTTCCAGGAGCTCAAGATGGGCTCCGGCGCTGTGCGAATGCTGCCTGAAGGCGGGGTAGCGTTTGGCACCTTCCAGCAGCAACTTCTTTCGTAACTTGGCGTAGTCGTCACAGACCTTGGCGCCTTCCGCCGTGGCTTCGTAGTAGACGCCAGCCCTTCCCGAACCCTGCTTTTCGATGAAACCCATTTTGAGCAGCTTGCGGAGGCCGTACTGCACATTGGGCACGTCCTGGCGGTTCGTGAGATGCAGCAGATCTTTGATGGTCTTCGGTTGGTCGTGCATGCGAATCACGTGCAGCAGCGCGTTCTCCTGGCCGGTCAGGACCGCGCCCGTGACGGCCGCCAGGCACTCGGCCTGCCATCGCACGAACGACTCGTAGGTGCGCATCACGGCGTACTCGAGATCGGTCAACGCGACACCGAGATCGTCTTCGGCCAGGTGCCAGTGGTGCGAGGCGGTGGCGCGCTTTGATTTTTCGGATTTCATCGATTCGAGGAAGGCGCAAGGGTTGCCGAAGGCGAAATCGGCTGCGTGAGTGACGACGAATCATAGGGGAGTAGAAGCACCGAAGAGCTACACTTCCGCTTTTCGCTCGGAGCGTCTGCGATCGGATGACTCCGGCGGAAGTCGGGGCCGTTTGCACTCGTCACGCCATGAACTTGTCGCCGTGACGGTGCAGGTCAAAAGGCCGATTAGAGATCGAGGCATGATGTGCCATGCGAGCGTCTGCTCTCGCTTGAACACTATGTTCGCAATGGGACTGCGCAGCCTGGATGATTGAACTGTTCGAATACCGCTGCGCAGTAGCGGTGCGAGCAGGCGGGCATTGCATGCCTGACTGCTTGATGCTAAAGACCAGCCACTGCAAGTTGCAGGAGCTACGACTGTGCCCCACAAAATCCAGTTCTATTGGGTAAATCCCTGCGCCTTCACTCGGACTGGCAGGCTTGCTCATCGCCGACCAAAGGATGGGTCTGCGTGTGACTCAGCTTGAGGTGTGAGGCGCGGCGTCAGCGAACAGGTCTGCTGTGCGGTCTGCATTAATGGATCGGCGCGCCCGGCGTTTGGGTGCCTTCGAGGATGTCGTTGTCGTTGGAACTTCCGACGCCGGGCCTGGCTGTTGCACGGGCTTGGCGGTTTGCGCGGTGATCTCGATCGCCGTCGCCCGCTGCGGGTAGGCCACGTAGGGCAGCGTAATTTTCGCGATCGGGAAATCCTCCGCGAACATCACGTAGCCCTGCAGGTCCTTGAGGTTGGAGATCTCCGAGTCCATGACGACCGGTTCAGGCGGGCTGGCCACCAGCTGCCGGCTCCCGCCACCGCCGCGCCCAACGGTGTTCGTGATCTGGATACGCTCGACGTGCTGCTTGCCCAGGATTTCGCTGGCCTTGTCGGCATTGAATGCGTTGGACGCACCGAAAATCAGGTAGTTGCGGAAGCACGCGAGCAGGGTCTTCGCCGAGTCCTTGCCGTATGTTTCGTCCAGCTGCGCCCAGTCCTGGATGCTGCCGACGATGCGCAGACCGTGCTTGCGGCCCTTGGTGGCTGCAGGCACGAAGGATTCGAGCTTGCCCAGCGACTCCAACTCGTCAAGGAACAGCCAGAGGCGCGCGTCGGTCATCGGCTCGTGGCTGAGCGCCGTGGCACAGATCATGTCGATCCAGGTGGCGACCAGCGGGCGCTGCTCGGCGCGCATGTCCTCGCGCCAGGTGATGAACAAGTTGCCCGCCTCCGGGTTCTGAACCCACGCCCGCAGCGAAAATTCGCCCCTGGTCATGAAACGCAGCGGCCGCACGTACTTGTTCATCATGAACTGGACCGACGCAATGGCCTTCTCGGCGTTCTCGCGGAAGTAGCCTTGTGAATCCGTGCCTTCCAGGAAATCGCGGATCACGGAGCCGTCCTCGCGAACAAGCAGCGTGACCAGCGCGTCCTGGTCGGCTGCATTCGTCTCCACGAGCTTGCGCATCGTGTCGGCCAGAACGTCCCGCGTGTAGGCGCACCACTGCTCGTCGTTCGAATCGACCTGCGGCGGAATGATGCTCTTGGCGATGCGAGCGTAGTCGTGCACACCCTGGATTTCGTTGAAGATCGTCCAGCCCGCCGAGCGCGTGTCGAACGGGTTGAGGATCGTGTCGCCCGGGAAGCTGAACTTGGAATAGAAGGTGCCGTTGGGATCGATGACCGCCATGCGATCGCGCCGTTTGACGGCTGAGGAGATCATGGCCTCCATCGCGACGGACTTGCCGGCGCCCACCGACGCGCAGATCAGCGTGTTGCGGTTCTCCAGATGGATCGGCACGGGCATCAGCCCGACCATGATCGGCGCGAGGTCCTTGATGTCGGGATCGACCTTGCGGAATTCCTTGCGCCGGCGTGCGTTCTCGCGGCGATTGGCGGCGAGCACCAGGCTCTTGACCCGATGCCAGTTGGCCATCTTCGATCCGCGCATCCAGCGCCGAAATGGCGCGCCGCGGAACATGTCGTCCCCGTACTCGTGCAGCAGCCAGCCGACACCAGCGGCGATCGCCAGGCCTGACAGCAAGCCGCCCATGATGACTGGGTGATGAGGCGTGATCTGGAGAGCTGCGTTCAGCGCCTGTGGGAAGGGCGCCAGCGGGACGTTGCCCAGATAGGTGCCGGCGAGCCAACCCGCGACGGGCGCAGTGAGTCCGAAGAGCAGGGTGGCGTTTTCGACTTCGTGCTTTTGCATCAGTGCGACTCCCCCATCAGTGCCTCGGGCGGCAACGCGAGCCAGCTCGAGATCGTCGTGGCCGTGGTGCCCAGGGCGCGCGCGATTTCGCGCAAGCCTTGCCCTTGCGAGCGCAGCGCGTGCGCCTGCCGGGCCCGTGGCACGTTGGCCTCGCGGATGCCAAGGCCCGTGTAGTGGTCCGGTCTCTTGGCGCGTCTGGCCTGGCGTCTGCGTTCTTTGAGCAGTGCGGCTCGCGCCTGGGGGTCGCGAGGCAGGTCAATCGCGCGTATGCGGGTCCGGCGAGTGTTCGTATGAGCTTCCATCTGTCGGTTCAGGTGAGTGAAGGTGATAGCGGCGGCGAGTTCAGAAGTGCGCGCACCGCCGAGACGAAATCGCACGCGCGCAGGTGCATGACCAGATCGATGAGGCCGCCGCCGCCCTTGCCGGCCCGGGTGTCGAACCATTGCAAGCCCGAGAGCACGAGCTCCACGACCCGGCCACCATCCAGGCTGACGTGGATGCGCTGCCCGCTCTTGCGCGGCGCGTAGGTCGCATCGACCTTGAAGTGCAGGCCCAGCGCATCGAGGCCGCCGGTCAGCGACCCATGGCGAAGCTCGCGCAGCCGCTGCGCATCGAAGCGCCGGCCCTCCTGGCGGCACTCGCCGCGTACGGGTCCGGCTGACTGCACGAGCTGCAGCTGAACCGAGCCGCGATGCGCCACTCGACCCGGGGCGGGCGTGGCGTGCGGTGGGGTGCTCACCGGTTCCGCTGCGCCCTGGATCGGACTCAAGATCCCCCCCGACCCCCCCTGGGCTGCTCGCATCAAAGATGCGGGGACGGGAACCTGCACGGCTACGCCATTACTTAAAAAACTTTTGCTAGACGCTGGCCGGCGGAAGGGCAGCGCGCACGCGGGCTGTGGATAAGTTGCAGGCGTGAGGGCGCAGAGCGGTCGACCGGATTCAGTGGGCTCGGGAAGTGGCGCGCGGGCCTGGGCAGGCGTCGCGGTCGCTTTGCCTGCTTCGCCGTTGCTTGCTTCGATGCCATGGCCACCACACGTCATCGCCGCCGGGCTCGCTTCGATCCCCAGCGCCTCGGGCGACAGCTCCAGCCAGGCGGAAATCGTCTTGGGCGTGACCCCGAGGGCTCGCGCAATCTCACGCAGGCCCTGGCCTTGCGAGCGAAGAGCCTGCGCCTGCACGGCGCGCGGAATGTTCCCCTCACGGATGCCGCGGCCGGTGTAGTGGTCCGCACGTTGGGCCCTGCGCGCCTGGCGAGAGCGCTCTTTACGCACCCCCGCCGGCAGGATGACCACCATCTGATCGACCAGGCCCGCGCGCTCGATGTCTTCTCCAACCAGGCTCCACATTCCTTCGGGGGAATGAACGTAGCGTGGGTCCTTGTAAGGGGTCAGCCGCGCGCCGGCTGCCTTCCGCTCGTAGGCTTGGCTCGCGTTGCGCACGGCCGTGCCCATGGTGTCCAGCGCCTCGCGATCGCTCATGCCCGCGATGTGCGCGTTCTTCCAGGCCAGCAATTCGGTCTTGAGAGACGTCTCGTCGCTGCATGTCCACGCGAGGCAGCAGGTGGCGAGGAAGAGATATCGGTCGCGCGCGCCCTGCGCAATGCCCTGCGGATACGCCTTCGTGGAAAGCAGCGTCAGGTCCGCAAGGCGTGCAGCAGCGGTGGCAGCGAAGGAACGACCCCTACGGCACGTTCCCGGGGATGACGCATCCGGCGCCGCCCGCCTCGTCGCCTTCAGGTCACGCCGCGGCGCCAGCTCGAGGACCCGCGCCTTGCGTTGGGCCTGCAACTCGACACGCGCGAGCGGCAGGATCTGATCGGCCAGGAAGTCAAAGGCATAGCGCCGTGGCACGAGCACCTCGGCCGTCACCCGGCGGCAGTGCGCGGGCGCCTTCGTGTTGACGGTGCCCACGAGTCGGAGCACGCGAGCCGAATCGCACACGGAGGCGTCTGCCCCGAGAGGGCGGAGCAGTTCGATGAGGCGCTTCAGGCAAACCTTCCAGCGCAACTCGGCCTTGCCCGTCACAGCCCGCTCGAAAAGCCAGTACAGGTGCACGCCGTTGCCGGTGTGGGTGGCCATGTTCGGTGTCGGAATGCCCGCTTGTGCGAGCGCGTTCAGGGCCTCTTCGCGCATGGCCATGAAGTCGTCCTCGAAGTCGCGCCCGCGCGCCTTGGCCAGGCCGAGATCCAGATCGACCATCAGGCATGTCAGATGTTTGAGGCTCCTCCCGTTGCGCCAGCCGTAGAACGTGTTGACGCTGATGTAGCAGTCCGCTGCGCCCTGCAGCGTCTGCAGTTGCCGGACGATCGCCTCGAGCTGTTCTTGCCGCGTCCCATCTTCCGGCCTGCTCGTGACGCAAAGGAGCCGGTCCGACAGTGCGCGTGGATCGCCGGGACCGCCAGAATCGGCGGCGGGGTGCACCAACTCCAGCCTCACGGCAGCCTTCTTGCGCTGAACGGGCTGGTGATCACCCCTGGGTCGCACGATCGCCTTGTTGCCCACTGGCGTGCCGATTGCGAACCCAGGCCACAGCGCCGCCACGTGATGCAGGGGTGTTTCCATCCGATGCAAGGAAGGGAATGCATGGCCTTGCGCAGGCTGCTGTGATGGATCTCTAAGCGCCGACATGACTCACCATGCCGGCAGTTCGCATGTCTTTGAACATCGATTGCCTTTACGTGGCTTGGTGAGATAATCTTTGCGCTCCTGATCGACTCACCAAGCCTTGAACACTTGGATCAGGAACATCGGCAGCAGCGCGTTGCGAGCGCGCTTCTTCCACACGGTCTCAGGATCGGGTCAAAGGCCTCCAGGAATCTGGAGGCCTTTGACTTTTGGGGCCTCCGTCGCGTGACCGGGATGGTGTTGATCGAGCGGCAACGCAGGCATCTCGAGCTCGCCCGCGCGCCACAGCCATCGAGCGAGGTGGCTGCTCTGCATCAGTTCGTCGAGCGCGGCTTCGTCATCCCCAGTGGCGCCCGGTGGCAGCACATACATCGCCGTGGGCTGGGGGCTTGTATCCGTCGCGACCAGGCTAGCGAGCGGCCGATTGGCAGGCAGGTTGTAGCGAAGGGCCTTCGAAAAACGACGATGCGCCCCGGCCATCGCGTCGATCACCGTCTTGTCGTAGCTGCTCTCGAAGGGAATCCAACCCTCGGTGACCGTCATCAAGGCCACCTCTTCCAGCGAGGCGACTCCGGTATGGCCCACGCCGAATGTCCCGATGGCCACGAGGTGGGTGTCGGGCATGGCATCCCACAACCCGAGTTCGGTCTCGAAGCGCTTGCGCAGGCGCTTGTGGAGATCGTCGTTCATCATGAAATGCCAGTCAGGCAGATGCTTGAAGACGATCTTGTGCCCGTAACGGGAGGGCGCGAGTTCCTTGACTTCGCCGACCACGATCATGAGGGGACGAGGTCCGGATGCGATCTCTGTTGCGGCGGCTTTGGTGGTGTGCTTGATCCGGCGCTGCGCGATCTCGTGCGTGCGTTCGGCGTTGAAGCTCTCCGGAATGTAGAGGAGGTCCGCCAATGAGACGCCCTTTGCCGTCTTGTCCGAGGCCGCCTGCAGGAGGTGCTTGCGGATGACATACCAGTTGCGCTTGCCTGCCATCGTCGGCGACCAGCGGTTGAAGCCAGCTTCCTCCCACAGGTAGTGCAGCGTTCCCCGCAGCGTGAGCCTGTTGCCATCCGTCATGACGCTGCTCGCATCGGAGCCGCCGGTAGCCGGCGCAGGGCGGCCAGACGACTTCGCCAACGCAAAGTCGAATTTGAGCGCGGTCAGGCCCTTCTCCGGGTCTTCGTGGATGGCGCTGCCCATGACCTGGCCGATCCCGGAGAGCTCCGGGGGTGGCTCGTAGGAGTCGCAGGCAGGTGCATGGTCACGTCCGGTGTTGGGCATGCGCTTGATCGCGAGCCTGCCCGCGATCTTCGCGATGTACATCTCGATGCCGGGATTGCGGCAGAGGCAGAGCGGGCGAACCTTGCCGGCGTAGGCAGTCACCAGCTCGGCCGCAAAGCCGGGGTCGTCGCCCTGGACGATGACGTCGTTAATGCGGTAGAGGCTCATGTCACCGCACCCGGGAGAAGCGTTTCCTGCACGGCCTCGCATCGCTGGACCATCAGGCGCGCAAGGAGCTCGGCGTCTCGCGCGGCATCGACGATGTCGCGCCCCATGGCGCTTTTGAGCGCGTGCTTGAACCAGTGGCTTGCAGTGGGCGAGTCGAGGAGATCCTCGATCTCCGACAGGACTTTGTTCAGAGCGTTCGCCATCTGAAGCTCTCCCTCAGATGCGGCGGCGCACGAGCGCGGCCCGCTTGTCCGTCGCCTGCTGTCCGGCGGCGCTTCCCTCGATGGGTGGGCTGAAGTGCGCTCGGTGCTTGCCGGTCGCTTCCCCGCGGCCCTGTCTGGACCGCCGAAACGACTCGGCCAGGATGCTGGGTTGGCCTCGCCAGAAGAAGGCGCTCGTGGGTGCCGCAGGTTTCTGGCTCTTGCCCGCACTTCGCGCATTTCGATTATTTTTGCTTGCGTCCATGTTGTTTGCTCCCTGGCACTGTCTAGTAGGTCGATCGATAGGGTTGGCCTTGGGCCCAGCGGCTTTGCCAGTGCGCGATGTACTGGGCCGCGAGAGCCGGGTCGTTCCGCACCACGAGCACGTTCTCGCTGTTGCGTTTGGCGGCCGCGGCCGTGAAGTTGAAGCTGCCGGTCTCCACATGCCGTCCGTCGACGACGATGTACTTGTCGTGATGGATCGCATAGACGCTCACCGTTCGGGTCGGTATGCCGGCATTGATCAGAAGGTTGAGCGCCTCTCGGGAGGCGTGGGTCCGGCTCTCCGTCAGGTTGTTCTTGTGGTCCACCACGACGGCCACATCAACGCCGCGACGCTTCGCATCCAGCAGCGCCCGCACCACGCTCGGAGAGGTGAACGAGTAGGCAGCAAGCCGGATCGAGGAGTTGGCGGAGCCGATGACCTGGATGACGAGGCCTTCGGCGCCGCCATCCGGAGAGAACGCGACCTCGACGGATTCATGGGTCGCAGGAAGATCCGGGACGCTTGGCGCGGGACCTCGCGCGTGAGCCGCAGAAGCAAGCGCGATCAGGAGCGCAGGCGCAAGCAGCCGTGCGATCGCGGCGGATAGCTTGATGGATGGGGTCATTCCGTGGCCCCGATCTTTTCGCCTGACAGGGCCCACAGCTGCAGGCGATCCCTGCATGGAGCGGCCTTTTCGTGGAGGTCCGAGGTCAGGGTGTCGATGACGACATAGCCGGCGTAGCGCGCCTTCACCTCGCGCAGCACGAGGCGGCGCGCCTCGGCCGCATCGCTCGCGAAGACGCGGGAATGAACCAGCTTGACGATGGAGTCGGCGTCCCGTCGCTTCAGGAGCGCAGAGACCATGAAGGTCTTCGATTGCGCCTGGTCCGCACTCGCCAGGTTTGGCGTGAAGGTCAGGGCGATCGCGACGGCAACGCTCGACAGCCCGCGCATGGCCATGGAGAGCAGTTCGGCCGTGCCCATCACCGAGGCTCCCCATCCCCGCAGATCCAGTCGATGCAGGAGGCGTGCGTCACCTCCCGGGTGTCGGCGACCGTCAGTTCGGCGGTGTGATACCCACCGCGGTCGGGCTGGACCGCAAAGGTTGCGGCGAGCCGTGCCTCGGCGAGATTGGCGAAGACGACCGACTGAGGAACCCCCAGTCGCCCTGTGTAGGACATCCTGCAAGGGCCTTCATAGCCCAGGGGTAGCCTGCTGAAGGCTGTGACGGTACCGTGGTGGTCCTGACCTCCGGCTATCAATGTTCTCATGTGCTGGTCTCCTGATCATGGGACGGGGCTCTGTGGTTCATGGCAGTGCCCGCCCTAGTTGACGAACTGGACGAACGGCGCGTCTTGCTGCGCGTTGGTCGGCTGAACTGCTCGCGCAGGTGTCGGTGTTGGTGCCAGTGCGTTCCGTGCCGCTGAGGCTGGCGCGGGTGATGTGGGCGTGAGCAGCTGCACCTTGACCGGCGCCGTGTCAGGCGAGGCGGCCTGTTGTGGGGTGTCGACACGCTGGGCGGGCGCATCCGCATAGACGACCCATGGCGAAGGATCTGAAGGCCGCGTCCTCGCTGTCCGTGGGGAGGAGGGCCGAGCGGCCGATCGAACTGGTATCGCACTGTCGGAAGCCTGCGGCTGGACCGCAGGCACGACCGGGCTGGATTGCGCCAGATCGATCGCGTTGGCGACGACCTTCTGTACGTAGCTCGGCTGGCCCGTCGAATCCGGACGGAAGCCGCGCGTGAAGTTGCCCGAGTAGTAGCAGCTGAAGGCGGCGCGCAGTGCCTGCTGGTCGTCAGGAATCCGTTCCCGGGCGCGCAGGTAGCAGTCCTTCAGGATCGCCGCACCTGCCTTGAGATTCCCGCAGGGTTCGAAGATGGTCTCGTAGGTGTGGCTGTACTTGGCGAGGTTGTAGCGGTTGACCTGGCCGAGACCCATGGAGAAGTTGAAGCCCTTGCTCTCCAGGTCTCGGGCCGCGGCCACCGCCTCGTCGAGGCTGCGTGGCTGACGCTGGAGGCTTCCGCCCACCACGCCGATCGCGTAGGGGTTCCACGACGATTCGGTGGACACCACACCCTTGAGCGTGGTCGGATGGATGTCGGGCGCGCAGCGCGCGGCCAGCTCGTCGAAGGGGAGCGGTGACGGGTTTGCAGAGACAGGACCCGGCGCGATAGCCAGGAGCACTGCGCAGACAGCCGTCAATAGCACGCCTGGGTAAGATCGCCAAAAACAAGTCAAACCGTCCAGGAGGAGATTGCGATGGCGTCGCTTACCTGCATCGACTGCGGTCGATCGCTCATTCCGACAGCACGGTCCTGTCTGCACTGCAGCTCGGACGATCCCTTTGGGCATGCTCGCAGGCGCGAACGGCTGGCCTTCATTGCGCAGGTCGTCATCACCGTGCTGCTGATCTTGCTGGCGATTGCTGTCAATCGAGGATGGGTGGCGTCTGCGATGCTCGACGACGCCTCCCGCCATCTGCTCTAGCACGGGGAACTTCGCGTCCCTTCGCCGACGTTCAAGCACCCGCATACTGGATCTCCGAGATGTAGCGGCCGTTGCGCTCGGTGTATTTCCACTGCACGACAACGTCGACGCGGCGCTTCACGCGCTCGATGATCTGGTCACGGGTGAGCGACGTGTTCCCGTCCATCAGTTCGCCGAAGCGGTCGTACATCTCGGCCGGCGAATCGGCATGCAGCGTGGTGATCGAACCCCGGTGGCCGGTGTTGAGCATGTTCAGGAACTCGATCGCTTCCGGGCCACGGATCTCGCCGATGATGATGCGGTCAGGGGTGAGCCGCATGCAGCACCGCAGGAGAAGCATCGGGGTCACGGCAAACTGGCTGGCCGCCTGGCTGCGCGCATAGGACAGCCGCACCCAGTTCAGCTGGATGGGCTCGACCTCACGCGAGTCCTCGATGGTCACCAGGCGCTCATGTGCAGGGATGTACTGCAGCAAGGCGTTCAGACACGTGGTCTTGCCGCAGTACGTGCCGGCGGAAATGACGATCGTCTTGTGCGCGAGCACGGCCGCACGAAGGAACTCCTTCCAGTTGCCCGACCGGTAAAGGTCTCGCAGGCGATCGTCCGAATACGGCTCGTCGTCGACCTCCTGGTTCACGAACCGGAAAGCGCCTTGGGCCTGGTACTTGTCCAGGTCCATCTTCACCAGCGACTGCTTGCGGATCGTGATCGTGACGGTCCCCTCCGGAACGACGGGAGGCAGGATCATCTCGGTGCGGTAGGTCCCCCGCTCGAAGTCGGGGACGCCGTCCTCGAGGTTGACCGGGATCTCGGCCGAGAGGATCGGGCTGTCCCTGTCGACTTCCAGGCTCCTGAACGAGGCCGTGACTTCCGCAAGGGAGTGCAAGAGTTGGAAATTCAGCTCAGGCACTTCAATCCGCTGCGCGTAGAAGGAATCCCTCGTGCGCAGCCAGATCTCTCCGGGCTTGTTGATTTGGAGCTCGGTGACGCTCGGGTCATCGAGGTAGCGCGTGAGCGGGGCGAGCTTCGACCTGAAGGACGCGATCTGCGACATCGACCGGCCCTTCAGTTGATGAAGGTCACGCCATCGTGCTTGGCAAGCTCGATGTCGGCCTTGTAGATCGACGTGAAGTCCAGATCCCGGTTGACGTAGATCCGGATGCGGGTGGCCGCTGGCACCGTGATGGTGGGCGGCATGTTCACATAGGGCTGCAGCACCGTCTGGGAAGTCTGCGCGGCTGCCTGCTGGACCGACTGGCGGTAGTAGGACGAGGAGTTCTGCTGGTCCATCGAGCTCACACCCACATTGGCGGCGCCGGCGCCGATGATCGAGAGCAGGGCGGAGACGCCGAAGATCTCCGCGAAGTGCGTGTCGACCAGACCGCCCATGCCCGCGGTGCCAAGCTGGTCGGCGCCGACGCTGTCAAGCGTGACTTGCACGCCATCGGGCCGACGCAGGGTGTTCCAGACCGCAAAGAGGCGATCCTGTCCCTTGCGCAACTCGGCGCTGTAAACCCCGCAGACCCTCGATCCCCATGGAATCAGCGTGACGCGGCCCTGCGAGCCGTAGACGTCGCGCTGAACCGTCGCGCAGATCATGCCCGGCAGGTCGGAGATCGCACGCGGCTCGAGCACCGCCTCGACCATCTTCCCCTGCAGGATCTTGTAGTCGAGATGGTCGATGGTACTGGCCAGGCTTGTCGGCACGCCATTGCCGGACACCCCCCGGGCAAACCGCGAGTTGCTGTCCTGTGGCGCTCGCGCGGCTTGCTCGGCGGCCGCCACCCGGTCGCCTGCTGCGGCGATCGATTTTTGGGCGTCGTCTTGCTGCGGCGCACGGTTCGCGGAGTTCGGCGGGATGATCGCGGACTTCAGGCGCGCCTCGAGCATGCGGCGCTCTTGCTCACGGCGCTGAGCTTCGAGCGGGTCCTCTTGCGGGCCGGAGGTCTGCGTGACCGTTGCCGGCGTTGGGGAGGTCGCGGGCGCTGCGGCATTGGTGACGGGCGGGACGGTGGCTGCAGCCTGGTTCGAGGGTTCCTTGAGTTTCGGAACGGGCTTGCGCTCGGCGATCGTCAGATCGCGGTTCGCGGAAGGGGTCTGGGATCTGGAGCCATTCTGGACATACCAGACCGCGCCAAGCGCGGCCAACGTCAAGACGGCAAGGGCGACACCACTCAGCTTCTTCTTGCGCCCGTCGGCGATGATCGAACTGTTGGCCTGCTTCTCCCAGGATCCCAGGGCGGCTTCTCGCTCGGCCTTCAGAGGGTTGGTGGGCTTGTCACCGTGCTCGGCCATCACTCGCCGCCCCGACTGGTGCGTCCGCCGGGGCGACCGAAGATGATGGACGAGCGGTGACCGGCGAGCGCGTTGCTCTGCACGCACAGGTACGCTTCTCCGTTACGAAGCGTGAAGCGACCCGCAGTGCGTTCGACCACGAGGTAACCACCTTCTCGGCGCGTGTTGACGATCGACTCAGTCCCATCCGGCCCGACGGTGTAGACGGCGGGGATCTCGGCGCCCTTGTCGAACTGGAAATAGGTGAACTGGCCGTCGTCAAAAGCGCGCTTCAGCTGGATGGCACCGGTCTCTCCGGAAGTGCTGTAGTCGATGTTCATGCGGGCCATGTCGATGGCCGGCGCGTTGCCGGACGTGCCTGGGCCGTTCATGCCGCTGAACGTGTCGCGCTGCATCGAGCCTGCCGATCGCTGCAAGGCCTGTGGGTAGACGAAGCGCACCAGGAAGGTCTGCGTGGCCCGCCCCTTGCCGCTCATGAGTTTGAAGTAGTAGGTGCGCCGGTCGGTGATGACCGTCAGGTTCGTCTCGGCGTTTGGCTCAACAGGCTTCAGGAACAGGCGGTTGCGGTAGGGCACCGTCTGCCAGGCGATGGAGTCACCGAGGGTGACGACCTCGACTTTCTCGTCTGCGGCGAACTCGATCGATGTCTGGTAGCCGTAGGTGCCGACGATCTCGTACACCTGGTTCGGGTCGTAGGCCACCTGCCTGACGCGGTTGTCGGTGACCAGCGGGTTCGGGAACTTGGCCGCGTGTGCGGGCGCCGCACACGAGCAAAGGCCTGCGCCGAGAGCGAGCACTGCGGCGAATGAAGCGAAAAGAGGTGTGACAGCGAGAGGGTTCTTTGGAGTCTGATTCTTCATATCGTTCTCTTTCTTGTCATGAGGCGCAGCCGTATGGGCGCGATGCATTGGTGCGCTATTGGCGGCTCAGCTCCTGGTCCTTGCGGTACGCGGTGGCCGCGAAGCCGAGCGGGTTCTCCCAACGGTCGCCCAGAGCCAGTGGCTTGAAGGTGTATGTGTAGTGAACGAGCGCGGTGAAGTACTCGACCTTGGCTTCGGCACCCGGCTTCTCGAGAATAGACTGGAAGGACACCTGGTCCTTGCCAATCGCGGTGATCGCCGTGATGCGTGGCGAGCGCCTGCCGCCCGCACCGAGGTGGTAGTACGGATTGTTCGGGTTCTCGGCAGCCGTCTCGGCGTCGTACTGACGCGCAACCTCCTGCGTGGCGTGCAACCGGCACAGATCCGCATATCGCTGGCGCCAGGCCGGATCGAAGGTGTTGCAATACACGACGAAGTCGTTGATCTGGCTCTGCACGAAGCTTTCGTGGGCCGTCAAGGACTCGCGCGACGTGATCTCCTGCTTGATGACATGACCGTTGGCGTCTAGTACCGACACCACGGGAATGACCGTGTGTATCTTCGCCAGCACGGCGACTGCGCCACCGAGGCCGGCCACGCAGATGAGGAGCAGGGCGATGAGGAGGTAGGCCCTGTTGCGTTCCTGCCGGAGCTTGTTGGTTCCCCCGAGCTGCAGCGCCGCGCTCGCGACATCGCCTCGGAAGGTTTTGCTGCCCGCGCTCATCGTCCTGCTCCCTTGGTGATGGCAGAGCGCACGATCATCATGAGAACGCCGGTGGATGCGGCAGCTCCGCTGGCGAGCGCGGCGGCCCAGCTACGCACGCCCAGCATGAATAGGATCAGAATGCCTTCTACGACCACAAGCTGGAAGATGTCTGCACTCACCAGCGTTGTATCGGCCGCCGCTTGCACCACCGACGTGTTCTGCGCGATCTTCCCGGCCGCATCGAATGCGTCGCCAAAAGCCAGGAAGCCGAAGCGCACGATGGCCACAACCAGGACGTACATGATGCTGGACGTCAACATGGTGTTGAGCCAATTCATCCCCCAATGGCGCGTCTGCTCGAAAAGGAAGAAGGCCGAGAAGATCGGCAGCAGAACCATGGTGATTGCCAGGCCGAACTTGGCAATGGTCATGTAGAACAGCGCGACCACGAACAGGATGCAGTTCACAAGGAACAGGATCACGCCCGCCTGGATCATGGCGAGCTGATAGAAGTTGGCCTTCAGTAGCGCGTTGGCCACCGCCGAGACGTTCTGAAAGAGCGCGTCCAGCATGTTCGCGGTCGGTTGGCCGGCCATGATCGTGCCGGCCGCGCCTTCCATGAAGGACACGAAGGCGTTGTAGATCGAGCCCGCGAAGCCGCTCCAGTTCAACGTGCCAAAGACAGCAGCGGTGAGGACCGCCTTGGCCAGAAAGTCCTTCCACGCCAATGGCGAGTGACCGGCGTAGATTCGATAGCCGAACAATGCCCAGTAAAGGATCGCTGCCAAGTAGACTGGGGTGCTGACCGCTGTGGCGAGTGCCGGATACGTCTGGTTCAGAAATGCCTGAGTGACACTGTCGGCTCCGCCGACCATCCCAGTGAGGGTCATCGATGCCATGGCTACTTACCCCTCACTACTTGAAGCCAGCGCGCTCTGACGCGAGGATCGAGGACATCGTCGTCGTTCAGGCGAATTTGGCTTTGATTCCAGACGCTGGTCTTGATCTGATCGACGCAGCCTTCCTTGGCATGCGGCGAGGAGGTCTTGGCATCTTCGAAGACGATGGCGCCGCAGGGCTCGAAGAAGTTCGGCACCAGTCGCAGCATTTCTGCGCGATTCGCGGTCAGTAGCGGATTGGCCGGCGGGGCAATGGTCTGGCCCGCATGCAGGATGTAGACAGCGCCGCCTCCCGTCGCGATACCCGTGACGAAGGCGACGATTAATGTCCAAAGCCTACGCATGGTCTGTGCTCTCCAGAGCGATCGTGTTCAGGGGCCTGAAATCGCAGGCGCAGGGCGACTTGTCGAACTTGTTCGACAGGCTTGTGCAACCGGAAGCCGCGCTCACGACGAAGGCAAGAAGGAGCAGACGCCACCCCTTCCTGAGCAGCCATAGAGTCAACCAGCTTGGAAGCCAGAACGGAGCGGTGATGATCTTCACGAGCGTGAAGAGGTTCTTGAGAAGCGACATGTTTCCTCCCTTGGTCGGTCAGTTGCGGAAGAAGCGGTTGTTCTCCGCCGTGGCCTGGTTCTGCTGATTGAGCGCGTTGGCCTGCAGGTTGAGGTTCATCGCACCCAGCTTGCCCATGGCGCTTTGCAGCATCCCGTTCTCGGTCGCGATCCGGTTCTGCAGGTCCTGGGCATCCTTGACGTTGGAGGTCGAGTCCACCTGCTGGCTGAGCTTGGCGAGGTTGTTCAGGTGCGTCTGCACTTGCCCGTAAAGCGCATCACCGCCGGACATGGCCGCGCGCACTGAGTCGGTGCTGAGCTTGTAGCTCGTCGCGGTCTGCCCCTGCGGGTTCTGGAAGAGCTCCTGCGGCATGGTCTTGAGTAACTGCTCGTACTGGTCCTGCTTGGTGCCGTAGGAGCCCTTGGACTGCAGGGCGACAACCTCCTGCCAGGAGCCGGGCACGACCGAGGAGGCGTTGATCGAATCCGAAAGACCGATCTGACCGCGGCCGTAGCTGCCCGTCACGGCGTCGTACTGCTGCTTGAGTTGGTCGTACTGACGCTTCATCTCGGCGATCTGCTCCACCCACTTGGCAATCGTCTCGGCCTGGTTCATGGTGCTCAGCGTGTCCGAGATCGGGGCCGCGACGACGAGCTGGGCGGATGCGCCGGCGTGCATGCACAGGGCGAGGCAGGCAAGTGCAAGGTTCTTGGTGACAGGTTTCATCCGGTAGCTCCCTTTGGTATGAGGTTGTGGGTGTTCTTGGCGATCGCGCGCTCCATGAAGACCGGCACCCAGCGCTCGGGGTCTTCGGTGCCAAGCTCGCGCTGGATCTCGTGCATCAGGGCCACGCCCTTGTCGTTGGAGGACAGGACGGGAATGAACTGCGGCATGTCCGAAAGGTCGAAGATCGCCTTGACGGTCTCGTTGCCGCGCTGGATGAGGAACTTGCGCTGCTCGGGCGGTGTGTCGCGCACGAATTCGTAGGCGGTGGGCGAGACGTCCAGGGCATCCACGTAGTCGGCGCGCTTGGCTTGCCCATTGGGCAGGTAGATCCTGGTGGCCGACTGCTTCTGGATCGAATCGGTCTCGCAGTACAGGTACTTGGCGTCTGGCGTGACGAAGATCAGGAGGCCGTTCTTGCGCCGGATCTGCATGATGTAGCTGTCGATCTTGGCGCGCCAGAAGGCGTGCTTCACAAGGTTCTGCCCTTCCTCAAGGACCAGGATGAAAGGCTCGCCGTTCATGGCCTGCTCGATGCGGTGGAACGGATAGCTCAGGACGACAGGCAGCTCCGGGCGGGCGACCTCGTCCTTGATGAGCTGGCGCATCTCGAAGCAGTAGTGCCGGCATCTCGTCAAGTCGACGCTGTCGTGCTCGTTGTCGAAAACACCGGCGTTCGCGCCGTTGCCATGCCATACGCGCATGTCCTTGGCGAGTTCTCCCTGCCCGAAGCACCAGGCGATGTTGCGCAGGCGCCGATCGGCTTCGGGCAACTGGTAGTTTTCGGTGACCGCCTTCTGGAAGCGCTCGATGTCATCGGGCTGGATCTCCCCGCCGTAGCAGGTACGCATGAGGGTGAGGAGCTCGACGAGGTAGGAGCGGTTCTCGGGCGTGTCGGGGAGCCTGAACGGATTCCATCCCATGCTGCCGTGCACCGAGAGCGTCGTGTGCAGACCGCCCATCGCGCACATGAACACTTTTGCGCCTTCGCGGTTGTCGAACCAGAAGACCCGCGGGCGGGCCTTGTCGGCCATGGCGATCAAAGCGGCGAGGAGGGTGGTCTTGCCGGCGCCGGTGTCCGAAGTGAAAGCGGTGTGGCCGGCGACCATGCCTTCCAGCTCCCGATGGAAGTTGAAGTTGTAGGCGGAGCCGCTCTCGGTCTCGAAGGCCATGATCGCCGGGCCCCAGAGGTTCCCGTGGACCTTGCCAGTCGCGAAGTTGTGCAGCGAGGCGAAGCCTGCGAAGTTGCCGGACTTGATCTTCCCGCGCCGGCCCATGAAGTGCTGGGCCTGGCCGGGCAGCTGCGCCCAGAAGAAGGTCTCGGCCGCGAACCATTCGCGCACCGGCCGCACGCCGAGGTTCACGAAGGCCTTCTTCATGAGACCGACCGCGTCGTCAAGTTCGGCGATGGTTTGGCGCTTGGCTTCGACCGCATCCTTGGAGCTGGTGTCGGCGCCAATATGGACGAGGATGGTCAGATGATGCAGGCCGTTGACCGAGCGACCGCGCGTGAGATCCTGCAGGCCCTTGGTGATCTCCTGCGTGTCCTCTTCCGAGACGCCCGAATGATCGTTGACCGCGAGGCGTCGGCGTTCCTGCTTCATGTCGTGCTCGGCGCTGATGCGATCGGTGAAGAAGAACGACTGGGTGAGGACGAACTCAACCGGCTGCTTGAGGAATTCGTCGAGCATCCGCGACGGGGTGCGGGCCGGCCACTCGGCCATGCTGAGCACGGCGGCAGCGCGTGTGCCGTCGACGTTCTGTACGGCCATGGTGTTGCCAACCATCCTGCAGTCAATCCAGGACGCGGCCAGGGAACGATCGAGCGGTAGTTCAGAGACGGGGATGCGCTGATCCTCGAGGTTGACGAGGTAGTGCAGAAAGCCGCCTATCTCGGTGAAGTCCTCGCCCAGGTAGTCGAGGACGTGATCGCTGCGGTACAGATCTTCGTAGCCGTGGTCGCGCTGGAACTGGTGCCAGCTCAGGCCAAAGCGCTCGATCGCAGCCTGCGCCTCGGCGCGGGTTGCCCTAGCCCAGGGAAACGTCGGTCGGCGCTGAATGCGCAGCTTGCGCGCGCCGTAGGCCGATAGCGTCTGGACCACCAGGCTCGCGGCCTCGTTGAGGTCCTTCGACTGTTCTTCGAAGGACTCGATGTCTTCCTGGGTGGCCTTGGAGGCAGAAAAGACCGAGAACAGGCGATCGAGAAAGCCCGGCATGCCCTGCCGGAAGCGGTTGCGGACGATCGAGATGTAGATCTCGTTGACGAAAAATGAGCGTTGCTCGTAGCGCCGACGCCAGGCTTCGTTGAAATGGCGCGAAAACCATGTGCCGCCTTCGCCCTCGGGATAGCGGTTGAGCCGCTTGCGGATCAGATGGACGTAGACGCCGCGATCGCTATTGGCGATGGAGCGGAGTACCGTATTGCGCTGGCGTTCGAACTGCTTGATCTGCTCGTCGCTGAGCGATTCGAAGTACAGGCCATCGATCTTGATGACCTGCACCAGACCGTCGTCCTTGGTGATGACGGTCTCGTCGTCGTAGTGGACGGTGTACGGGATCATGTCGCTCAGGGCCAGTTCCCTTGCATCGACTACTGCGCCTGCGGGGGCGGGTGGCACCGACATCGACATGTCAAACGTGCGCCTGAGGCTCTCGGTGAACGCTTTAGCGAGGCGCATAACGGCGGCACCTCCAGTGCTTCTTGTTCGGACAATGCTTCAGGCGCATAGCCGCTTCGAAGATGTCGAAGAGGTAGACGTCTTTCAGGCACACGAGGTAGCTCACGAGTAGGAAGACCGGCACCAGCGCCGCGGCCCAGAGCGATCGCATAGTGAGTGCGGCCATGCCCGGGAAGTAGATGCTCAGGGCGAGGCTCGTGAGCGTGAAGCCGCCCACCATGGTGGGACGGGTCATCGCGGCGACGAGCACTTCGCCGTCGCTACCATCGTCGTGGGTCGACTTCACCGGCGCTCACCCCACCGAACCGCTCGCAGCGCTGCGAATGCTTCCGACCAAATTGGGCGCGAAGAAGACCAGAGCGATGCCGAATCCCCAGCCGCCCAGTGTCATCAGGTCGATCCGACCGGTCTTCCAGCGGTAGCCCTGAATGGCCAGCGTGATGATGCCGATGTAGTACCCCCACTCGTAAATGAGGAGGTTGACGACGGATTTGAGGATGCTGGTGAGGCCGCCGAAAAGCCCGGAAGCGTCGGCGGTTTGCGCGCTGGCGAGCCCCGGGAGGAGCAGGATGCCGAAGACTAGGGCGTTGATTGCGAGTTCGGTCGCCTTATCTCGCTCGTTGGACGCGGCGGGCGCAGCGTCGGTGTTCTTCAGGAGAGCGGTTTCGTTATTCATTTGAAAGCCTTGTTGATGTGTGACAGTCTTTGGAAATGTTGGAATCGTTAGGGCAGGGAGGGCATCAACCGAACCCCTTGGGCTCGCGGCCCTTGGAGGTGCCTGTGCGCATCTCCATCGCGCCCCATTCGCGCAGGATGCCGACGCGGTTTGCGGGGTAGCGAATCTCGACCTTGGCGCCTGGGGAAAGCAGGCCTTGCGGGCCACTTAGTTCGCGCCGTTCGTGCCGAATATGTTGGCCCTCGACAGCCATGACGAGGTCGGCGTCGGTGATGGAGATGACCGTGCCGCGATAGGTCTTTCCCACTTCCGGGTAGTGCTGCAGCGGGGTGTCGTGTTCGCGGAGGCGCTCGTAAATGTGGGACTCGGCCGCCTTCTGCGCTTCGGGCAGGCTTGCATGGGGAGGCCCGGCGTAGACGACTGGGCCTTCGCCACCGCGCCATGAGGATTCGTAGCCGGCTATGAAACCTTCGGTGCTCTGGCGGGCAACAGGACGTACCTCGTAGCGACCGTCGGTGGAGACTTCCCAACCGCCGGTCCAGGTCGGTTTGCTGCTTGCGTCGACCGAAGCTGAGACAGCGCTAGCGTTATGCTGATTGGCCAAGTTGCTCTCCTTTAGTTCGGCGCGCTCGCAGCGTTGGCGAAGGCGCCGGTCGTGAAAGTGAAGGTCTTTGTGAAGGGCTTGCCGGCGTTGATGCCAACGATCGTCACCCGGTAAGCCGTGCTGGTTTTGAGCGGCTGGTCGGGCAGGATGGCTGCCTCGTGAGCCCAGAGGTAACCGTTGGGATCAGTGGTGGCCGACATAGTCGGCAATAGCGTCGGGGTGTTGCCGGTGATGACTTCCTGAAGGAGCGCCGAGCTGATCGTCAGCGACTTGCCGTAGTCGCCGAAGACAAAGATGGGCTGACCCGTTGGCGAAGTGCGCCCCGGCACGGGGTTGGGCGACTCGCTCGTAGACTGGGCGAATGTGCCGTTTGTTCCATCGCACGGATAGGTCGACACGACACCGGGGCTAGACGATCGCCTGCCGTCTTTGCCGGTGTATCCAATGTCCACCTGCGCCACAACACGCTTAGCCTGGTTTGTGGCGCCCGCTTCCTCGCTGGTCATGACAGCGAGCCCTACATCGCGATAGCCGTCAACTAGGCCCCTCATGTGATATGGGCCACTCAAGAGAGTGCGAATGCTCAGTTGTCCCACGCCTGTCGCACTGCTTCTGGCAAAGGAAGCGTTTTCGTCCTCGACCCAGCCGGCAGAGTAGCCCGCAGTAGAAGCACGGTCGAGCACGTTCACGCCCGTAAATCCTTGGGTGCGTTCAGTCTGGTAGTGCCCATTTCGGTTGTTGAGCAGCAGCCAGTTCGCGTGTCCCCTTGCCGCAGCATCCAGCGCGCTGTTGCGCACAAGGGGACCAAACCCGCACTTCAATCGCTCGTCGTTCAGAAGTTCGAACGCCGCAAGCTCTTCGGAGCCAGGCTCGGCTGCGGTCTGTTGCGTGCCGGTTGAACTCCCTGTCGCTGTTGAACTGGGCGTCGACGTTGTCGTCGACATGGCTGCCGGATAGCCGCCTGTGCCACCGCCTCCTCCACCGCCGCATGCGGTCAGTGCGAACGCGACCATGGTCCCGAATGCTGCCGTAAGCGCCTTCTCGAATGCTCCTGCCTTGTGATTCCTGATCATGTGTGCCTCTCTGATCTGTGTGCCAGAAACTCGGTCGGTGGGACGCAGACGAGACGACGCCTCGCCCGCGTTCCTTCCCGAGCAGATGTCGCTAACCTCTACCGCGCCGCGGGCATGATCCGGACGACGACGCGCCGATCCGGCTGCAGGCAGTCGATGAGAGCTTGCTGGGGCCTCGCGGCCCTGCAGGCGTCACCTGTCGCGGGATCGTTCGCCCCAACACCGGTTGCGGTGATGGGTAGCGTCACGCCGGCGCCCTTGAGCAGGTCCGCCACGGTGTTCGCGCGCTGCTGCGAGAGCGCGGCGTTATAGCTGGCCGTGCCCAGGCGATCCGTGTGCCCGACCACCTGCAGCCCGCCGACGCGCGGGCCATAGCCCATAACCTTGCCGGCTAGCGCGGTGACCGCCTCGCGTCCACCCGGCAGCAAACCGCCCGTGTCGGCCTGATCGAATCGGAAGAGCGTGTCCGAAGGCAGTTCGATGGTTTCCAGCGGCCGCTCGAGCTTGGAGACTTCCATGCCATTGAGCGATTTGGGTGGCCCGCAGACGGCGTCGACCTCGGCTGCCGCCTCCGACGCCAGGGCAAGCGCCTTGTCGATCTCCGGGCGGCCGTGGTTCCACCGAGCACCCCGGGTCTCTTCCATGTTCTCGTACACGGACTGCTGTGCCACCTCCAGGCAGCCTAGCCTGGGGGTTCGGCAAGCTCTCTCCTTATAGCGATTGAGGACGGCGTCGACGGTCTCGATGTCGGCGCGCCACCTCGGTCGACCGTAGCGTGCGTCCTTTGACGGGACGTACTTGCGGGAGAAGATTGGTCGCTCGGCGTCAGGGCCAGGCTCGCTGCCTGCTTGTAGCGATTCCCGGATCCGGCGCGCATTGCCCGCGGCAATCTCCGCCGTCTTGTGGGTATCTCCCTGCGAGGCTTCTGCCTGTGACAAGTCGGCCCAACATTGGGCTTTGGCTTTCCAATAGGCCGTGGTTTGCGCCGACTGCGCGTCTTCGGGCGCGACAGTCGAAATGACGGCGCCCTCGGTGGCGGTTGTGGTTTGCGCTGAGGCTGCGGTCAACCCGCAGATAAGTCCCAGCGCTGTCGCGATCAGCGACAGCTGATGTGTTCGCTTCATGGCGGGCGTGCCTCAGAAGCCGAACGTGGCGCCGATTGCGAAGCCGACCTTGGAAGGGCCTGCGCTGGTCACGCCGACCTTGGCGTTGAGCAGCACCTGGTTGCTGGCGTAGTAGTTGACGCCGGCGGCAATCGCCGCCTGACCGCCGTACTCGCCCGCGGCCATGCTGATGCTCGTGTTGCCTTCTGCGCGGGCATTGGGCACCAGTGCCGAGGAGGCCATGGCGAGCGCACCGACCCCCGCCATATCCTTCTTTGTCTTGGAATCGAGCGCCTGAATCTGACGATCTGTGTACGCGTTCGACTGCTGCACCGCCTCCTGGGTGCCCGAGCGGACGAGACCTTGCACTTGGCCGAGGTTTGCCGCATCGGTGGAGTTCACACCGGGTGCCACGTTTGTCAACTGGCGTTCGGCGCCGGGCGAGCCGAAACTGACCGTGTTGTTTCGATCCGCCACGCTTCCTGGGCCGATCGCAACGGAGTTCTCGCCGGGTGCTTGGGCACCCGGCAGGTTGTTGGAGTTGTTCCCTGTGATGTTGACACCGATGGCGTTGACGGCCTGGTTCGTCGCATTCAGCTGGCTACCGTTGACGGCATCGGTACTGGTCGCGCTCAGGCGTCCCGCGGCCACGTTGGTGACGGTGCGCTCCGCGCCTTCTGCGCCCACGCTGATGGTGCTCGTGGGGGCGGTGCCGGCGAAGGTGTAGGTAGTGGAGTTGATCGTCGCTCCGGTGGTTGCGACGGCCGCGGCCGTGGTCGAGCCTGCGCCGAGCGCGACATCGTTGGCGTTATTGGCGGTGGCTCCGGTGCCAAGCGCAATGCCGTTGGCGTGCAAGGCACGGGCGGTGTCGCCAATCGCGACGCCGCCTGCCGCACCGGTCGTTGACTTGTTGCCCATCGCGACCGATCCCTGACCGGTGGCGATCGACTCGTTGCCGATCGCCACCGCGCCGTCGGCGGCGCCGCCCGTTGCGGTTCCGTCGGCCGTCGCAATGGCGTTGAAGCCCATTGCGACAGTGCCAGTGCCGGTGGCGATGCTGGGGTCGCCGATCGCTACTGCACCCGCACCGCTCGCGCGGTTGCCGGCGCCGATCGCGACGGCCGAGCCGACGCCGGTGACGCCCTCAGCAACGGCACCGTAGCCCATAGCCACATCGCCGTCCTTGCTCGCTTGTGCGCCGGACCCTACCGCGACGGTACCGGTGCCGGTTCCCTTGGCGTTCGCACCGAAGACAACGGAGTCGTCGCCAACGGCTTCGGCGTTCAGGCCGCCGGCGATGGCGCGATCGCCGCTGGCGATTGCACCGCCACCCACGGCGATGGCATCGACGCCCTTGGCAATGGCGTCCGGCTCGGTCGAGTTCGCCTTGAAGTACTTGGTCTTCTCGTCGGTGTAGTTATAGGCGTCTCCCAGTTTGGTATCGGTGTAGTTGTTGGCGATATTGATCGATTCGTTGACCTTGCTGTCCGTGTAGCTGTTGGCGTTGTTCAACGTGTTCGACATGCCGTCGTTGAGCTGGTCGACGTTGACGGCGTCCTTGCCGTTCACGCCGTCGGCGACGGTGACGGTGCCGGGGCTTTCAGACGTGCCGCCGTTGTTGTAGCGGACCATGTTGGGATCTGCTGAGCCGCTGCTGGAGTGACTGTCCATGAGGGCCTGCAGTTCAGCGGTCGTCGCGGCGTAGCCGACTGCGTATGAACCCGTGGGGCATTGAGTTGAAGTGTCAGCGCCTGCGATGAATCCGAGCCGTCCCGTCGTGATGCCGGCTCCGCCGTTCTCGCCACCTTGGTCCCACCCGAGCGCGGTGGATTCCAGTGGTGATCCTGTCGAGGCTCCGGGGGCACCAGTCCCCAGGTTTTGGCACATCAAGACTCCGGCGTGAGACGCAGGCGCTGCGACGATGAAGAATGCAGCCGAGGCCGCTGATAGGATGGTTTTCTTGTGGTTGAAGTTTGCTTTCATGAGCGAGGGTTCCCTTGTGTGTGACAGCAATGAATCTTTTATTTGGGTCTTGTTGTTCTGAGCGTTATCGGGTGATCGGTGACATGAGGTGCGTGGAGGTCTCCTTTCTCGCGGTGTGGGTCGACGAAGGTGCTGAGAGGTGCTAGCGGATTTCTTAGAGATCGAAAACGCGCAGAACCGGGCGGCCGCCCGACTGACCGAACGTCATGCCCAAAGGCGCATCGAGGCGGCCGAATGATCCGGCGAGTTGCATCAATGCTTCGCGGAAGGTGCCGGTGTATCGGATGGTCTTGACCGCGTCCGTGATTTGGTAGTCGTGCGTCGAAGCCCACTCGACCTGGTGACCGCTTTGACGAGCCCATATCTCGATGACCGAGCGAAGGGATGGGCTGTCGCCGACAAGCCACGTGGCGGGCATGACGCCAGCTGACTTGCGAGCTGCGGCATCCCACGTCGGGGCAGGCATCACTTTGGTGGACGCGCTTGCGGATGTCGTCGGTGGCGGCAGAGGCTTTGTTGCCGGCGGTGGCGAAGCCGTTTGCCGCGAAGGAGGGCTTTGAGGCGGCGCGACCGATGCCACCGCAGGTGTCGCCCTCTTCGTCGTGATCGAGAGGAAGTAGGGAGGCTTGAAGACTGCGGATACTTCGACATCTGACCGGTAGGCGGCGTAGGTCTTCAGCGCAGCCGTGATCGCCTGCTCGGCAGTCGCTCCTGTCGTGGCCCTCGCTTCGGGTGTCAGTGGGAGATCAAGATATGCCTCTTCGCGCAGGCTCCTGGTCGTGACGCGGCGGCCGTCGACCACGACCGCGAAACCATCTGTTTGGGCCCAGCGGACGAGTACAGGCACCAGCGAAGTGTCCGACGCACTGACCATGAAGGGCATCAACGTGCCGCCGGAAACAGGCGGAGAGCCGACGGCAATGGCCGAGTTCGAACAAGTGCCAAGGGCGACGTTAAGTACCACGGCGATCAACCGTCGGTGTGTTTTCATGCAACAACTCCTATGTAGATGATTAGCGTCGGGCTATGCCGTGGGAGGTAAGGGTTCGGCCGCGCGATCCGGGAGAGGAGGTGGCAAAGATCTTTCCCCCCGATCTACCGCCTGGAAATAGGCGATCAATGGTTGAATCGTTTGGACTCGCGGGTTGTCGCGGTCGCCATATACCAATTTGCGCGGCAAAGTCTTGGCGACGCCTGCATCGCTCGCGATCTGCTCCCAGCGAGACGGCCCGACAGCGCGCAATCGGTCAATCAGGGCATGAAGAATGCTGCTCATTCGTGGGAAGTCTACCCATAAATGGGTTGATGTCAACCCAATCATGGGTATTCGCAACAGTAGAGTCCGTCGAATGGAAGTCGGCAGCACATGAGTTCCTCTCAACCGATACGGGAAATCCTCGGGAAGAATCTCGCGACTCTGATGGCGGAGAGCGAGGCATATGGCAGCGCTCCTGCAGTGGAGCGGGCGACTGAGAAGCTCGGCCTGAAAGTCGGCCGCAGTACTGTTGATCGGGCAAAAGCCGGCGCCAATCCACTGAACGTGGACTACGTCGCCATACTGGCCCGGTTGTTCAAGAAAAAGCCTTGGCAATTGCTCCACCCCACAATGGGCGACGGTACCGACGACGCTCCGTCCATAGAGCAAGCCCTGACAGTGCTTGCGCATGCGTTGAACAACTTGCCTGAGGAACGTCGGAAGCAGGTTGTCGAACGACTCGATACTCTCGCGCTCGCGCCAGACAGCTACAAGGTTCGCGAAGCTCTTGTCGCCATGTTGCACACAGATACCTAACGAACGCAGCAAACTGCTGGAAGCTGCTCGGCGCGGAACCGCCTGTTTTCAAAGGCTTGAAGGCGCTGGCTTCATGTGTGGTGGGAGTTCGCATCTGCAGGTCTCGATCTAACTAGAAAGCTGGGCTGGATTGATCTCGAAGCCGCTTAGGCGCATTCATTCGTTTGCTCTCCATGCCGACGCTATTCAATCAGGCATTGCTGCACGAAGCGAGATGTAGAACTTCATGACTTCGGTGCCTCTGCCGAAGGCTCTCGACACAACAATCACGAACCGGGTGTGGGGTGCAACAAAACGCCGTCTTTGAGGTCATGACGGCAATCTGTTGCCCCCGCTAGGGACAGAAGCGGAGGTGGCCGGGCCATGTGCGCCGAATGATGAAATGCACTTCACTCATGGCGCAGCGAGAGGGCACCGGACGTAGCTCGGAACTCAGCCTGACCAAGAGGCCCAACCTAATCGTCGGCTTGTTTGCGTCAACCGATCAGTAGCCCGGCCTGACAGTGCGACGTTCCGTCAGTCCGCAGGTGCTCAGGTGTGCGAGTGCTCAGGTGCGCGGGTGGGCGCGAGCTAGGCGCCGAGTGCTCCAACTCGCTCGACGATCAGGAAACCATTGGGCTACTCCGTCGGGGCCCGAGCCTCAACGCTTGAAATGCGATGAGAGAGGGCCGGCGCGCTTCGAATCAGCGGCTGTGCGCGTGATGGAAGTGACCATGAAGTCCGAATGGGAGGGCATACGGTAGTCCCGCCACTCCTACCGGTCCAGCGGACAGATTGCTGGCTTCGAATATGGTTAGCTCAGTCCTTCTCGAACTCAGGTTGAGAACAACTCCGATAACCCACTCGGCACCACGCCCGGGAGCACCTGCAAAGACGTGCTCTTCGACCACGTAACCGTCCCCAAAGCAGAATGAATTCATATGTCGATCATCGACGTCGAACATGCATACCGCATCCCATCCCGGAAGGTTGGCAGGGCGAGACAATGTTCTTTCCAAGCAGAGTACCTTCCTGTATCTAGATCCGACGACGGCCGGGTCGACCACCGGGAACTCGGCTTCGAGTGCATCAACGAGCTCCAAGCTTGCGCCTCCGTTTGCACGAATTTCGGCAAGTGTCATGACGGCGCCTTTGGCGTGGCTGTATTCGCCGGCCATCATGGTCCAGCCGCTAAACATTGACGTAGGATTCTGCGCGCCCATGAAGTCGAGGCGGATGGTGCCTAAGGAGTCTTCCCATGCATTCCCGATGTGAAATCCCGCCATCGGTGGAAGTTCGTGCCATTTACAAGTCCACGTATCTTTTCGAACGACTAGAACGCGCGTGCCCAAGTTTGGTCTCCATGCGCTGGCTCGCGCGAACGCATGTCCGGACCGCAAGCGTTCAGTGTCGAATTCCATTGGCGGCATCAGAAATACCATATGCCTCGCTGTGACAGCAAAGTCATGAATCGGCGGCAGCTTCTCCACATTGAACCGCTTGAACGCTTCAACTTGCCCTCGGTTGGAGATCTTGAAGATGGTCAGGACCCCGTTGATCGGATCGGATCCGAAGTTCCACATCGTTCCTGATGAATCGATCTTCGGATGCGCTGAGAAGGGGCGAACGAGCTCACCCGCCCTCCAGTCCTTGACTCCGATCGTCTGCAACGTCTTCGGATCGAGGGCATAGGCGGAACCGGCCTCCCAAAGAGCTAGAAGTTCGTTGTTGAACATCGTGACGCTGATGTTGGCCACGTTCATCTCGTCGACGTCAGTATTGAGAGCGTTCATGCCCAACACGGGGGTAGCAAAAGTGCTGGTGAGCAACGCGTCTGCAGCTGATTCATTCAGGTGCTTCTTCGTCGACACATAGCGACCCATGTGCCGAATTCCGTCATCGCCAATTCGAAATGCTTGAACCATGCCGTCGGCGTCCCATTTGTGCGAATAGCGCGCAACGCCGCGCTCGTGACGGGCTGGACCATTCCGATAAAACACGCCGCGAAGCGAGGGCGGAATGCTGCCTGAGAGCAGTTGGAGTGGCCCTGATTCCAGATATTCCACGTCCAGCGATTCGAGGCCCGCGGTCCACGCCTTTCCTCTGTTCGCGCGAAACGCCCGTTGCAGGTTGCCGTTGAGCCAATCCACCCTAGTCCTTTCTTGATCGTCCCGGTGTGTCAAGCAATGGGGTAGCGCCCTCACGTGCGGGAATGTTCACTCGAAAAACGGAGCCTCTGCCTGGCGCGCTGTTGATGGAAATCGCGTACCCGAGAGCGTCGACGAACCTCTTTACGACAGCGAGGCCAAGTCCCACCCCCCGTGTACCGCGCACCTTGCTCGTTGGATCTTGATGGAATGCTTCGAAGATTCGGTCGCGTTCATCCGCCCTGATACCTTTACCCTGATCCCAGACCTCGATTGTTGCTCCTTGGCCCCTCGGGCGCGCCGCAACCAGCACGCGACCACGCGTGAACTTCAGCGCATTCGAAACCAGGTTCTCCATGATGCGTTGGAGCATGGCAGCATCAGTTGTGATTCTCATCTTCGTCACCCGGACTCTCAGATCCACCTCGCGTGAGAAGGCTACGTCTTCAAAATGAAGCGCGAGCTTTTGAAAGATGCGCTGCAACTCCACCTGATCGACCTGCGGCTTTGTATCGATGGTTTCCATCCGCGCGAACTCCAGAACTTGAGAGAGCTCCTGCTCCAAGTCCTCAACTTCGTCCGAAACCCGCTGGAGGGAGTCCCGCGACCGGTCATCGGGTTTGAGGCTGACGATCGTGGACAGAACCATCGCTTTCATCGCGAACAATCGCTGCCGAATATCATGGCTCGCTTGCGCGAAGAAGCTGGATCGCCTTTGCAGGGTTGCGAACATCTCGTCTTTCATCGCCTCAAGATCGCTATTGGACCGTTTGAGCTCGGCCATCAGCAGGTCAATTTGGTCAGATCGTGCGAGATGAGGCCTGACCTGAATGACCGGGACATACACGGCCAGCCAGAGGACAACCGCTACGCAGGCCCCGATCGAAAGGGCTTGCGTCCAAGGAATGGCGCTGCTTTCAACTAGACGGAAAAGGATCGCCCCCCAGATGACGAATAGCTGCGAGGCCGCTGCAGCCGGCGCAGCGGGCCACATCCCGATCATTGCGATTCCAAGAGCGAGGAGCCCTGTAAACAGCACGACGACCGTTGGACTCAGTTGAGGGCCAACGAACAGTAGGATCGACCAAACCCAAAATGCCGTCGACATTGAGATCATTGCGAGCGGGATCAATCGCAACATGACAGACTTCGCGAGGTCAGAGGGCGGAACGCGGAAGACTTGGTAGTACATCCCGAGTCGAAAGAGCCAAGTCGAGATGGCCACCGTGAGCCACACGTTCAGCGTGGACCTGGTGGCAACGCCGTCAACGAGGGCGCTGTAGAACAGCGTCGGAACAGTGACCACATAGGCCACTTGATTTGCCAGGAACTGGTTCAGCGCAAGTTTGCGATGCCCGGTCGTGACCTCAATGAGGAGCTTCTTGCCTCGGACCTCGCCGCCTACAACCGAGTTTGTCTCTGCGATCTCGCCTTCAGTGAAAGGATGCTGGTCGCTGAATCTCTCCATCACGCCTCGTTACTGTTAATACAGAGGAAGCCCATCCCGATCGCCTTCGCTACTGCATGGGTCCTAGAGTGAGCGCCCAAAGCTGCAACGGCGTTGCTGACGAGATTGTTCACCGTGCCAACGGAAAGACACATGGCGCTAGAGATCTGCTTGGACCCCAGACCTTGGCGCACGAAGTCCAAGGCCTCGAGCTGCCTCTTGGTCAGTCGAATGGCGTCAAGTCGATTCGCAACCGTGTAGTTCACGGTATTGAAGACGCGCTCGCCAGCGAACATTCTGATCAAGCTGTCATGCACCTCCTTGGTCGAAGACTTAAGCAGGTAGCCGAGGAATCCCATATTCTGAACTTCGCCCGAAAAGTCGACTTGCTTTGAACCGGTGAAGATGCAGCAGACGGGCGCCAGTCCGCGTTGGCGAACTCCTTTCGCCAAGGAGAGCCCATAGGCTCCTGGGACATCCAGATCGAGCAGAATCCGATGCCAGCATTTCGTTTTGTCGTCGAGGGCCGCTAACGCGTCGTCTGCTGTCCTCCGAACCGTTGTCGAGATCCCGGTGAATGCTCGTGATATAAGCTCTGTGATGGCATCGGCCACAAATTGTTCATCTTCGATGATCAGGACATCCTTCATTTCTGTCGCGTTCAAGTTGAAAGATGGCGTACTCATTGAGCAAAGAGTCTGCCCTGCAAAACTGATCGAATTCGTCGCTTGACGCGAAGAAGACTTGAATCGTCACGACGCCGGTCTCGTTGGGGCCGTGAGCAACCTGCTGCCGGCGCTCGACGTGTACGCCAGAGGGCGTTCGTTGGAACAAAAAAGATAGCTTGCCGTCCCAACTGGTCACCGGCCGCTCGGCGGGAGGCTTCAGGCCTTGACGGCACTTAGAACTCGGTCTCTCCTGCATAGTCAGTCCGCGTCGCATGGCCGCACTTGTCACATCTGATCGAGTCGAGAACGTCGGCTGCAGGTGTTTCCGCCCATGTGCGGGCCTGCTCGTTCGCGCACCGGGCGCACTCCGACAGCGTGAACGCAAAGAGCTTTGAGCATTCGTGACAGCGCATCGAATCTAGACTGTCGGAGTCGATGACTTCGAGACAATCTATGTGCGCGTGGTCGCAGAAATGGCATTTGATAGCTAAGGGGTTCACAGACATTCAGGTGTGAAGCAAGCTCGATCTTGAAGTAGAGCTATGGCTGCGAACGCGCCTTGCTTTCCATCGAGTCGGCTTTCAACGAACTCCCGTCTATCGCGGCGGCAGGCGTTCCGCGGCGACCACGAGCGGTGAGCGCCGCGTCGAAGGCCAAACAGGCAATCTCATTCGCGTTCATGTGGGTTGTGTCCACAGACGAGGCCGCCACTTGCCAACTAACGGCGTCTAGCTTCTCACGCCCAGAGCCGACGTTCTGAAGATTCAAATGAGGATATTCGTGTGAATGGGGCATGCGATTCGCGGGTGTTGTTCTCGGGATAGGCGAATCGCACGTTATGAATGCCGGTGCGTGCGGACAATCAGATTCGTCTGAAAGATCTCAGGAGAAGTGGGTCTTCCAAATCGAGCGCTGCCCAGTGGACCATGAGCCTGAACAGGCCATCCGGGACCGTGTATCCCAGGGAAGATGTGCGTGGCGCGGCCGCGACCGTTTGCTGCTCGGCGGCGGAACGCTATCCAATGCTCGGTGAGCCTGACTGATCGGGCTGTCTACGTGCGTGCCGATCGCGCTCGGGCGGACAGCGGCTCAGTGCACCTCAGAATAGGTCTGGATTCGGCTCTGGCTGAACGGACGTACGCGGCCTCAACGTCGGCTTGCTTTCCTTCGGTGGTGGCGGCTCGGGTGTCATGACGAGCTGCTCCGCGGGGAACTGGCGAATGAACTCCATGGAGTGCTCCGCTGGCGCATCGAGCCAGTCGTTGTAGCGCGATGGGGGCAGGATCACGACCATACGCTTGTCCTGCATGTGTGGTGGCCTGGTTGGATCGGGCCGGTGCATCAGCTTGAAGAGGGGGTGGTCGTCGGCGTTGATGGTGAGCATCGCGAAGCTCAGATCCCACTTGTTGGTCGCGGGGTTCCTCCATGGCGACCAGATTCCGGCGACGCCAAGCATTTCGCCGTCCGAATGTGCGAAGCGGGTTGGGATGTTGTTGCCGCTGCGCCAGTCGGGTTCGTAGATCGCTTCGCACGGCACGATGCAATGGCGTGCCTTGGCCCATGCGGATTTGAAGCTAGGAAGCTCGGCGACTGTTTCCGACCTCGCGTTGTACGTCTTGGTGCCGAAGCGGATGTCTTTGGCAAAACCGGGCAGCAGGCCGAAGTGCGCATCGGGGATCTCGAAGTCCGGCACGGCCTCGTCGCCTGAGTCGCGCTCGGGCGGCCTGCGGATCATCGGGGCTAGGTATGTGGGCCAGATGTGCAGCCCTCCTGGAGGCGGCTCCCAGTTCGGCGGCAGCTGAATGCCGAAGTGCTTTTCGAGCTGGCGGCGGCGTTTCTCAGCTTGATAGTGGCTGCACATATCGGTTCATTTTCCGAGGGGTGCCTGCTCGCGTGCAATCGGGGCTAGCCACTCGATGGCCGCCTGCGCCGGCGGCAGCTCGCGTAGCTGCTCGTTTTGCCAAAGTGCCAAAGGTCGCCGGCCAGGTCATCCAGCTGCTCTGGGTCCACCGTGCGCCAGCGGCGCTGGAGCTCGTGGGCGCAGATGGCGATCCAGTCTTCCCGTTGCATGGATGCATAATAGTCAAACACTGTAAAAATATCCAGTATTCGAACTATGCGCGTCAGGGTGGAACTTCGCCGCAGCGGCGGCCATTTCATCCCGCGCTTTCGCCCACAAACGTGGTTCGTTCATTGGACGCGCAAGCGACCACTACCCATCGCGTCGGACGACGAGGGCGCGAAACATCCAGCCAGGGGCGCCTCAGAATTCGTTGCCACTCAAAGTCGCGGAACGGCGAGCAAGCGCCATAGCTTGTGCCGCCGCGGGACCGCGCTGTGCTCGGCCCGGCGGAAAAAAGCCACACCAGACAAGTGCATTAAGTGAATGAGCGTGCACTTATTGCATTTGCTGAAGTAAAGTATCGAAGGCCGCTTGCGGTCGCGTGCCGAGGGTGGTCCCCGGCAAACACAAGGAGAACAGTCATGGCTACCCTGGAACGCACGAGGCGCCAGCAGCCCGCGGAGATGACCCCCGAAGAGTTGGAGATGGCGCGTACGGCGCAGCGCTGCATTGGTGAGGCGCTGGATCGGTCGCGAGCCGCCAGCATCCTGCTGACCAGCGAGGAGGGAGATCTGCCGCCCGTGCAACTGCCGACCAAGGCGCTGCGGCTGATCGGCGAGGTGCTGGGCGCGCTGAGTGAGCGCCAGGCGGTGACCGTGATCTCCGACAAGCGGGAGATGACGACGGTAGAGGCGGCCAACTTCCTCAACGTCTCGCGGCCGTTCGTGATTCGCGCGATCGAAGCCAATCGCCTGCCGCACCGCATGGTCGGCACTCACCGACGCATCCTCTTTGAAGACTTGGTGGCGTTCCGCGCGCAGATGCGTGAAAAGCAGAAAGCAGCGCTGCAGCGGCTTTCTGACAACGCCAACGAACTGGGCCTGGACTACTGATGGCGGGGCACGCACGGTACACAGCCATCCTGGACGCCTGCGTGCTGTATCCCGTCAGTGTGGCCGATGCATTGATGAGCATCGCCATTGCGGGCCTGTATGCGCCGAAATGGACGACCGAGATTGAGTTGGAATGGATCCGAAACCTTGAAACCGCACGACCGGATCTTGTCGGTCGCCTCGACTACCGCCGCGACAACATGCGCGACGCAATTCCCGATTGGGAGGTTCCGGAGTTCGCTTGGCGTCCGCTCGCGATTGGCCTGAAGCTTCCAGATGCGGGCGATGTGCACGTGCTCGCCGCCGCGATCGCTGGTCACGCCGACTGCATTGTGACGGCCAACCTCAAGGACTTTCCGGCGGACGTTCTGGCCGCGCATGGCCTGACCGCGATCCACCCGGATGACTTCCTGATCGCGCAGCTCGATCTCGATGAAATCACCGCGCTGACGGCCTTCAAGGAGATGCGCGCACGATCGAAGCGACCGCCCGTTACGCCCGATGAGTTCGCGGACATTCTTGCGCGCAACGGGCTCGCAGCCACCGCGGAGCGCCTAAGAGATGCCGCGGCACTGCTGTAACTAAAGCCTGGTGCCAGGAAGCCTTCGCGGTACTTTTTCGAAAAAGGGGTAGTACCTTTCGAGCGGATCGGCCTCCTTCGCAGGCATGGTTGTTCGGTCCTCGAACCGCTATTGCCGCGAGGCGCGGGCAGGTTCGAGCTGACGCCGCGATGCACGCTTGGCCGGCTTGCGGGGACCGAAGTCCAGGAGCGGCAGCGGCGGGGCAGGCTCGACGGCCGGCACCTCCAGGACCTTCTGCATGCCCGATGAGAAGTCGAGGCAAACTTGCTGGAACTCGGCGATCGCGCCGAGGACTTCGCGGCGAGCGGCTTTGTGCTTCATGAGTCGTTCAGTGTGCGCGCTTTTGCCAGGGCGCGCCTCAACTGGCGCCAGCCGAGCAGCATGAAATGGAACAGCATGGCGCTCCCTATCAACTCTTCTTGTGAGAACGGGAAATCTTTGCCGCTTCAGCTTTCGCTGGCTAGCCGGGCGGACTGGTTCTCGTGCGCGGCTTGCTGGCGGCTGCTGCGCTGCGCCCCTTGAGTGAATCGATCAGGCGCTGACGGGCCTAGTCGAAGGTCGTCGAGACCGGCATGCGCCGTCCCGATCGTCAGGACGACTTGAACAGATAGTTGCGCACCTTCTCGGCTGAGTTGCCGACAGCTTGAGAGCACTGGTGTACCGCCGGCTGCCGCGATAACTGTCCTCGCCGATGCCGTCGAAGACGACATCGAACCCCCAGGCACGACGCGCGTGAAGTCTTCGCCCTGGTAGTCGATCGGCGTGGCGCCGAGTTCGCTGATGAGCGGTGCATGCCGACCATGCGCAGCGCCCCACAGCTCCACGCCGGCGTCCAGTCATCAAGGGCGGGCGCATCGCAGGGCAGTTTGCCAAGCCGCGGTCTTCAGATACCGAGATCGTGCAAGGCGTGACGCCACCGTCATACCGCGGCGACATCATCACGGCGCCGAATTTAGTGCGAATACGCCCTGTTCAAAGCGGTGCCACATCCATCCAAGCCAGGAGGGTCGGTCCGTGCTGCCAGGCGACCTGCGCAGGCACGTCAGTCGCTCGCAAAGCCAAGGAGAAAAGCCGGGGAGCCGAAGCAGCGGTCCAAGTGAGCCTCTCCGCCGACGCAACAACTCAAGCCTGCACACTTCCGCTCGCTTCCCCCGCGCCGGCGTACCTGGCAAAAATCCTCGCGCGGCGTTCCGGATCTTGGTCGATGTTGACGCGCGCCAGGTTGCCATTCACATGCGGCAGTGCCAGCAGCCGCGGGTCCATCACGCGGAACCATAGCGCGGGAACATACGAGAGCGGGAACATGCCGAAGTAGCCGCTCGGCAGCTGCGGAAGATCCTCGAAGTGCCGCAGCGACTGGTAGCGGCGCGACGGGTACGCATGGTGGTCCGAGTGCCGCTGCAGGTGGAACAACGCAAGGTTGGTGACCAGGTGGTTGGTGTTCCACGAATGGTGCGGCTGCGGCGTTTCGTACTTGCCATTCGGCAGTCGCTCGCGCAGCAGGCCATAGTGCTCGACATAGTTCGCCGACGTGAGCTGCCACCATGCCACCATGTTGTGCACGATCAGGAAGGGCACCATCACCCATCCGAAAGCGATGGTCAGCGAGATCTGCAACACCGCCGTCACGGCATAGCTCTGGAGCATGGTGTTGTGCACGCTCCAGACCGACCTGTGCTGCTGGGCGAGGCGCTCGGCTTCCAATGACCATGCGCGGCGGATGCCACCCGGCAGCTCCCGGCACGCGAAGCGATAGATGCTCTCGCCCATACGTGCGCTCGCGTGGTCCTCGGGCGTCGATACCGAGCGATGGTGCCCGCGACCGTGCTCGACGGTGAAGTGCCCGTAGGCCGGCACCGCCAGGACGAGGCGCGCCAGCCATTGTTCGACTGCGGTGTACTTGTGTCCAAGTTCGTGCCCGGTGTTTATGCCGAGCCCCGAATCGGTGCCCGCCACATAGGCGAGCATCAGGACCGCCCACCAAGATAGGTTCTGCGTTCCCACCCACCAGGCGCAACCCACGAGCGCAACGAAGTGAAGCGGCACCGTGAGCCACGTGAGCCAGCGGTAGTAGCGCTCCTGCTCGAGCTGCGGCACGACGGCCTCCGGCGGATTGTTCTGGTCCTCCCCGATCAGCAAGTCCAGCAGTGGCATCAGGCCGTAGCTGATCAGCAAAGGCAAGCCCAAGGCAATCTCGTGGCCGGTGGCGGCGTGCAAAGCAATGCCGGTGAACGGCAACAGCGGGTAGACCACCGACAGCAGCCACCACCAGCGCTTCCTGTCGCGGTACTCGACCCGCTGGCCGTCGGGACCGACGGAAAGATACAGCTTGGTCATGCTGTGGCACCTCGGAGAAACCTCGACATTCTTCGCCCAAGCGCCCCTGATGGCAATCCTTCGCCTTCGCGGGACCGGGCGGCCTGCGGATCATCGGGGCCAGGTATGTGGGCCAGATGTGCAGCCCTCCTGGAGGCGGCTACCAGTTCGGCGGCAGCTGAATGCCGAAGTGCCTTTCGAGCTGGCGGCGGCGTTTCTCAGCTTGATAGTGGCTGCACATATCGGTTCATTTTCCGAGGGGTGCCTGCTCGCGTGCAATCGGGGACAGCCACGCGATGGCCGCCTGCGCCGGCGGCAGCTCGCGTAGCTGCTCGTTTTGCCAAAGGTCGCCGGCCAGGTCATCCAGCTGCTCTGGGTCCACCGTGCGCCAGCGGCGCTGGAGCTCGTGGGCGCAGATGGCGATCCAGTCTTCGCGTTGCATGGATGCATAATAGTCAAACACTGTAAAAATATCCAGTAGTCGAACTATGCGCGTCAGGGTGGAGCTTCGCCGCAGCGGCGGCCATTTCATCCCGCGCTATCGGCCGCAGACGGGATTCACCGGCCAGTTGGTGAGCGAGCGTCGCAAGGTGCAGGATCGGGAGATCCGTTGCTTGCGCGTACTTTGCGAGCCGCTCCAAGGCTATCCGAATGAGTCCGTGGTCGGGCCGGTGCTGTACGACGTGAGAATCGGTGACGTGATGCTCAGCTCGGACGGGCTCGAGCTGATCGGCTTTGAGGTGGTGGACGGTGCGATCCACCTGCAGGAGTGGGATGTGTTTTTTCTCTGAGGACTTGGACTACCGCGACATGGATCGGCTGCGGTTCGTTGAGCAGAGTCGGCGAGCCCGATGAACGTGCTCAAGTCTCGAGAGGAAAAGCCGCCCCCCGATGGAGGGGCGGCTAAGTTCGCACGTGGTCCTGGCACACCCTCGAATGTTGCGACCGACCTGCTTCAAATGCTCGAGCGATCGCAGGCGCTGGCGGATCGCATCTTCGAGAACTTGGGGATGGCGGACGCCGCGGCCTCAGCCGCCGTGGCTATGCGTTTCGAGCAAGGCCAGGACGTCCGGGCGCTCATTTCACGCCTTGCCGTGTCGACCGCGTGGGCTTCAATGTGTGCTACGTGCAGCAAGGTCCAACTTGAACGCCACCTGGAGAAGGCGCCGATCCCGTGTCCAGAGCCTGCAGTCAACGGCAAGACGGGTCGCGGCAAGCAGGTGCAGATCGACATATCCGATCCCCATGCCGAACAGCCGCTCGTTGTCGAGGAACGCCATCACCTCACCATGGCTCGCCAAAGGGATCTCCGGCAAGGCCTGCAGCGCGTCCACCGTTTGCTTGCGCTGATTCAGGCTGCCGAGGGCAATTTCCGCGACGATGTACGGGTGCATGAGGACTTCACCATCTTCAAGCAGCCTCTGCAGTTCTGCATCCCCACGGGCGAGATGGTCGATCCAAACCGAGGTATCAACGAGGATCATCTACGGGCTCTGCGCGCCGTCGCGGCGGGACGCGCAAACCAGGCTCACTGCCTCCCAAGCGCGCAAGACGTCTTGCAGCTTCGCGCTGGACAAGCGTCTTAAGCGCTTGCTGAATCAAAGCGGAATTCTCCTGGATGCCCGTGTATGTCCGGGCTTGTGAGAGCAATTCGTCGTCCAAGGTTACGGTGGTGCGCATCTCGTTCTCCGGCTGCGATCAATTGTAGCATCAATTGATGCATGTTTTGAAGCATGGCGGGGACGCGCAAGCCGTCGTCGCGAACGGAGCGCCCCAAGCTATGACAGGTCGAGACTGGTTGCGGTCAGTCGATGCGATCCGCCTCCACGGCCGCTGAAAACCTGATAGCGGAAATTCGTCGTGGTGGTTAGACACGCCTTGATACGCACCATTCGAGGGGAGCGTCGATGCAGCGCCTCGCTGGTGTTCTCGACTTTGTGAAGGTCCTCGCGGCATTCAAGTTCGATGCTCCCTTGCGTTTCTGGAGTCGCCGATCTGAACGCTGTCGTCAAACGACAAGTGAAAGGCACAAAAGGTCAAGAGGGGCCGTGTCGACGCTCAGAAGATCTGGTTGTCGAAACATTCAGCATCAGTATTCCCGCATGAGGACTCGTCAGCATGAACTTCCTTGACGGACACCTGTACCCCGAGAACCAGCAGCCCCTGATCATCACCGCCGCGCCCTATGCGCCGGGCTGGATCCCCTCGGACTTCCCGGAAGACATTCCGATCACCATGGAAGAGCAGATCCAGAAGGCGGTGGATTGCTACGAGGCCGGCGCCACCGTGCTGCACCTGCATGTGCGCGAACCCGACGGCAAGGGCAGCAAGCGGCTGTCGATGTTCAACGAGTTGATCGCCGGGGTGCGCGCCCGTGTGCCGGAAATGATCATCCAGGTGGGCGGCTCCATCAGCTTCGCGCCTGAAGAAGGGCAAGCGGCCAAGTGGCTGAGCGATGACACGCGGCACATGCTGGCCGAGCTCGACCCCAAGCCCGACCAGGTGACGGTGACCGTCAACAC
>NZ_FNRO01000032.1 GCF_900107745.1 Variovorax sp. YR216
AGGCCAATTGCCTCGCTCCTCAACATAGACAGGGGCGCAATGTTTGCCATCACCGCAGCGTTAGCGGCGGGCTACCGCGCGAGCGGTTTAGTCCATGGGCACGTACCCACCCATCCACCCTGCCCTCCGGAAGGACGCTTTACGCTGCAGAACGGCATTCCCCGGTCTGCCTTTCGACGGCAATTCCGGGCCTTTTGCTGCCGGTCGGACCGTTCCGTCAAATGTCCGCAATGAAATAAACCTGTCCTCGCAGACGGCCCCAGCCTGCAGCCGATGGGTGCGCAGGCTTTGGGGCCGGAGGGCCGGGCCGGACTCGTCAGTCGCATCACGCCGACACCGAGCGGCCATGGTCCGGAACGCATCCTCTTCGGCCCCCAAGGCCTCGCGGCGACCTCCTACGCGGCGTGATGATCGAGGGTTGCACGCTGGCGCTCCTCGAACCCAACTGGAGTCCAAGATGCCCACCACCAAACGCGCCCAGCCCGACGCCTGCAGCCTGCTGGATGCAGACCATCGGCTAGTCAAGAAGCTGTTCAAGGCCTACGAGGAGTTGGCCAAGTCGAAAGCCGCGATCGCCTCACAGAAGAAACGAGACCTGGCCAACGAGATTTGCGCGGAGCTCTCCGTGCACGCGCGGATTGAGGAAGAAATCTTCTATCCGGCGCTCCGCGAAGCGCTCAGGGAAACCGACCTCGTCGATGAAGCCGAGGTCGAGCACGCGACCGCGAAAGACCTGATCGCCCAGATACAGGAAGCAGCGGAGGTGGATGACATGTTCGACGCCAAGGTGACGGTGCTCGGCGAATACATCGACCACCATGTCAAGGAGGAACGCAACGAGATGTTCGTCAAGGCGCGCGCGGCGCATGGGCTGGACCTCGTCGCCATGCGCGAAGAATTGGCCGCCCGCAAGGAAGAGTTGATGGCGGAACTCTCAGGCGCAATCCCTTGACACGTGCGATCGGGTCCCAGGCAGCTCATCGAGTCTCGGGGCCATTTGGCCCACACGTTGCCGAATCGCGGGGCGCAGTGACGTCGGGCAGTGGCATGAGCTCCATTCCGGAACCGCGGCACACAAGACCTGCATCAACTCATTTGCCATCGCTTCATCGCTCTGTGCGATGGGTCGATGAACGGTGAACTTCAGGCTACCCCATCAATGTCTGAATACACTGATGTACAAGATCCTGATCGCGCTCGTCGCCTCGCCGACTACCCTGACTGCAAGTGCCCAACTGGATAACGCTGCTTCGGAGGCCACAGCCGCGACAAAGCACAAGATCGACGAGAAGCGCGCGGACAGCAAGGCCAGGAAGAGCGGCCCCGTCGGCAAGGCCATCAACAACGTCAAGTCCGGCTATCACAAGAACAAGTCCAGGAACTCTGCCGACAAGGCCAAGCAGGCTTTGAAGGACGCTGGTTGATGGCAACTCGAGATCCTTGGCCATGAAACTGCTGCTTGGCGTCTATTCGGCGATCCATGCATTCATGGCGGCTTTGTTCGCCATCGCCGCGGTAATGCTGATCGCGATCGCCGCGCGAATGGCTTGGACGGCATTCGTCAACGAGTTGAACACTTCATCGGCGGAAACCATCATCGAGGCCATGGGCCTGCTCGCCGCCGCAGTGGTCGCGTTGCAGATCTCCCAGACCATCGCGGAAGAGGAGGTCATCCGCGACGCGCACATCAGTGCGCCCACTCGCGTGCGACGGTTTCTTTCGCGCTTCATGGTTGTGATCGTCGTGGCGGTGGCGGTCGAAGGGCTGGTTGCCACCTTCAAGGCGCGTCAGGCCCCGTCGCTGCTCCTCTACGCTGCCGCGACGTTGTGCTCCGTCGGCGTGATCCTTGCTGGCTGGGGACTCTTCGTTCGGCTCAATCGCTATGCGGAAGAACTGGAGCCGGAGGCCATGGCCGAGGCAAAGCGGGAAGACGCCAAGTTGAAGTAGTCCACATCGCGTCTCCTGGCCTTCATCGAGCCCGAAACTGCTTTGCCGCAAACGCCCAGGCCATGCGGGACGCATCGGGTCCCCGCCCATCGCTGTAGGGCTGCTTGGCTGCGCCGCCGCTCCACGCATGTCCGAGACGCGCGATCTCGACCAGCGTGGCCACTGAGCTTCCCTTGCGTTTGAATTCGGTGATGCTCGTCGGATACCGATTGCCCCTCTGCACGCTGCGCTCCTTGACGGCCGTGGCGCCTGCCGCGGCGGCCCACGCCTGAGCCGCCGCATGGCCATTGCTGGAGGCCACCACCCGGTCCAGGCCGCCGTGGATCACCATCAACGGGGGCCACGACGCGGCCAGGGTCGCTGGCGTCGCGAGCAGCGGCTTCGTCGATCGCTGGCCAACCATCGCGCCTATCGCGGAAAGGGTTGAATGCGCTGTCCCCGGCGGGATGCCCGAATGCATCACTACCGCCCTGAAGCGCTCCGGGTGCCTGCTCGCCATCAGCGCAGCCATGCTGGCGCCGGCCGAGAGTCCCGCGACCGCAACGCGCGCGCGGTCCACTGGGTACATCAGGCACACCTGGTCGATGGCCTTCATGATCAGCGCGACCTCGCCATACGCGCGCCCGGCGGAAGTGTCGAACCAGTTCCAGCAGCCCTGCGCGTTGGACACCCGGTCCTGCTCCGGATAGAGCACGAGGAATCGCTCGCGCGCCGCAACGCGGTTCATCCGGGTGCTGGTTGCGAAGCTCTTGGCGTCCTGCAAGCAGCCGTGCAGCATGACCATCAGCGGCAATCGCTCCCCGACCTTGACGCCAGGCGGCCTGTAGAGCCGGAAGCGACGCATTCCCGTCGCGCCCATCGCCACGCCTGAAATCCATTGCCCTACGCCGGCCGGCGGGCGGCGCTTGTCGATCGCCGACTTGACGACACCATCGACGACCCGCGCGTTCACTCGCTGGCTGGTGAGAGCAAACGCCGAGACGCTGCGTGCAAGGATCCCGGTCCAGGTGAGCTTCTTGCGCCTGACCATTCAGCGGCGCCTTCGCTTCTTGGCGAGTGCCTTAGTGGCGGTCTTGCCGCTCCAGAAATCAACGACCTGACGTACCGCATTCGCCTGGGCCGCAGCGACTTGACGCTTCGCAGCTCCGGCCACTTGCCCGCGGGTCGCGTTCATCGCCTTGTTTGAGGAACTGAGCCAAACGCTCATCAGCGGGTTCTTCTTCGTCCAGGGATTGCTCATTGCGTCTCTCGGTGACCAGAAGGTCATCGCATAGCAGTCTGGCAGCGCACGAATTGCGGCGGGGCAGCATTTGGCGCGATCGGAGGTCGCTCGTGTCCTACGTCATGCGAGGTCTGACTTGAACTCCGTCGTCTATGCCGTCTGTTCACCTGTGCGACCGGAACCGGTCATAGGCCAAGCCGCCATCTTCGACTGCTCCTGGCCGTGAGCCGCTCTAGCCCTAGAACCACATCATCCCTAGGTTTGCGGCGCAAGCTCGGTCGAGGAAGTCGCGCAGAGACTTGATGTCAGCCTGTGCTTCCTGCGCAAGTTCGTCCTCATCACTCCCCGTCTCCAGAGCATAGGCCCGTGCCCGTTCTTCCACTGTGGTCAGGTCCAAGTCGCGCAGTGCCGCCCGGAGCCCAACTACCTCCGCCGCTCGAAAGGCGTGGGCATGCCCAACCCCCACCTCGCCAAGTTCGACCGCCAGCCCCAACATTTCTCCCCGGTAACGGCCGCCGACATTCGGAGAGTTGGTGACGCCGTCGAGCTTGGAGGTAGTTCCTTTGAGGATGAAATAGAGCCCGCCCCTCGAGTACAGCATCGTGCACGCGGCTTCCGATTCTGGCCAGACGCATCCGACTTTTTCATCCTTGGAGTCCATCCGTCCAACAGCGACATCTCTGGTTGAGGCTTCAGACCAAGGAGGGGCTTGGTCTCAACCGGATGAAAGGTTGTACGGCTGCCTCAATGGCGCTCGTTTGATCCACGTCAAACGATGGATCCCCTTGTGTTCGGTAACGCACAGATGGCGCTCCGGCTTCGTCCTAGGCTGGTGCTGGTGGGCATTGCGATCGCTCATTTTGAAATCACAGCCAAGGAGAACCACATGAACTGGGACCGAATTCAGGGTAATTGGAAGCAGGTAACCGGCAAGGCAAAGACGCAATGGGGCAAGCTGACCGATGACGACTTGGACGTCATCTCCGGCCAGCGGGACCAGCTGGCCGGGAAGATTCAGGAGCGGTACGGTATCGCGAAAGAGGAAGCCGAAAAGCAGCTCGACGAATGGCAAAGCAAGGCAACTGATTCGTGGTTCACAAAGAGCTAGTGAAGACCAAGTCAATGCAATGGATCCGGCAGAGCTCAACGCTTGGAAGCCGAATTCATAGACTCGAACCGGGAGAACCTCATGACTTTAGGCACCATTCTGCTGATTGTTCTGATCCTTTTGCTGATCGGCGTCATTCCGAGTTGGCCCCACAGCAGAAGTTGGGGCTTCGCGCCCAGCGGCGTGCTCGGTTTTGTGGTGCTCGTCGTGATCGTGCTCTTGCTCCTTGGACGGATTTAGGGAGTTGTTGCGGGAGTGCGCCATTTCGCATTTCGACGTTTTGATTTTGAGAAGGTTTCATGACCAAGATTTCCTTGTTCCACGCCGCAGATGAGAAGCGCGATGCCGACTACAAGGTGGCGGTGGAAAAATGTGACGCTATGGCGGGCGACGCCAAGGGCAATTGCATAGCTGCTGCGAAGCAACGGTTCGGCAAGAACTGAAGTGACGCAGCGCAAGAGACCAATGACCAGCCGCGAACTCCGGGTGGTCGTCAAGGAGTTTGGGCCGAGCGAATTCTCGTGGACGCTGGTAAGTAAGCAGAGCAGTGGCTGCCTTGAATGTGTCGTCGCGTCATCAAGTCGATTCCCGGACTACGACGGGGCACTTGATGCGGGCTTTGTAGCGCTTCGGGCGTTCTGCTCTTGTTTGCTCACCTCGAAGGCCTCGACAAGCTGACCGTGAATGCCATGGACTATTTTGGCCGGACCTCACCGACGTGCAGACGACGCCCCGATGCCCCCGGCATTTCGACTTCGTCGAAACGGGGGCTGGTGAGGGAGGAGCCTATGCATCGATTCATCTCCAACCATCGGGTCGAGCTCCTTGAACGGTGCAAGGCCAATTTCGCTCGGCGGCCCAGGCGAGCCAGTACGACCGCGCAGCTCGCCAACGGCATTCCGATTTTTCTGGACCAGTTGACGAGATCACTTCAAGCGCAGGAGAGCGGTGAAGTCGACGAGAGCTTCAGAATTTCAGGTACCGCTGGCGGTGACGCTGCTGCCTTCTTCGAAATGGGCCTGAGCGCTGCGGCGCATGGCAAGCAGCTGATGGAGCTCGGCTTTTCCGTCGATCAGGTGGTGCACGACTACGGTGACCTCTGCCAGGCCATCACGGACCTCGCCGTCGAACTCGATGCCCCGTTCTCCGTCGATGAGTTCCGCACCTTAAACCGTTGCCTCCACAACGCCATCGCTAATGCGGTCACTGAATTCGGCGTCCGGCGGGACGCCAGCGTCGCGCTTCAGCAGACCGCTGAGGAGAACGAGCGCCTTGGCGTGCTGGTGCATGAGCTACGGAACTATTTGCACACTGCAACGCTCGCATTCGCGGCCCTGGAATCCGGAAGGGTCACCGTCGGCGGTGCAACCGGCGCCGTGCTGAAAAGGAGCCTGACTTCGATGGTGGCCTTGCTCAACAGGTCGCTGTCTCAGGTCAGGGACGCAGTCGAAGCTCCTCAGGAGGCGGCCTTTTCGGTCGCGTTGTTCGTTGCGGAGGCCAGGAATGTCGTCTCGCTCGATGCGAGCACCAAGGGCTGCACGCTCTGCGTCCTCGACGTCGATGCCACGCTGGGCATCTCGGGCAATCGTGAGCGTCTCCTGGCGGCCTTGGTGAACCTGCTGCAGAATGCCCTGAAGTTCACTCACTCCCATACGGACGTCACCCTGAGCGCTCATGCCGAAGGCGACTATGTCTTGGTCGACGTCAAGGACCACTGCGGTGGACTTCCTCCAGGAGCTACCGCGCGCATCTTCCAGCCCTTTGTCCAGGTCGGTGAGAACAAGAGCGGGTTGGGACTCGGTCTTTCCATCGCGCGACGAAGCGTGGAGGCTGACGGAGGTGCTTTGACCGTTCGGGACCTCCCTGGCACGGGATGCGTCTTCACCATCAGGCTTCCTCGCAGAACGCTTCACTAACAGGTGTTCCCACGCCGTGGCAGGTGGCAGGTCTATCCAGCACGTGTCATCAAGATAGCCGACTTCCAATTCGGACGAGCGAAGGGGCAGAGCCGCGAGGGTCAGCTATCTGGCGAATTCCGCGATGGGCCGACCGGCCGCTCTTGGCCGGGTGCCGGCGCTCAGTCTCGGAAGACGAAGTTCACCGGAAATTCTGTCCGCCCTGCGCCGCGCTGGGCGTGCCACCAAGCGGGCGGCGACGCTGACTCGGCGTCAATGACTTGCTAAACGGCATCCACCGCACCTCCTTTGTGCACCTCGTAGCGCAACTCCGCCATGCCAGTGCCCATCTGATGAACGGAAACCAAGCTCAGACTTGGACTGAGCACTCTTCGGGGGAACAACGGCTTGCCCCTGGCGAGGGTAGCCGACCCAATCTGGACGATGAGTTCATCAAGTAGACCGGCATCGTGGAACTGACCAGCGATGTCGCCACCTCCAACAATCCAAATGTTCATGTCGCCAGCAACGGCCCGCATCTCAGTATGGACAGTTCGCACGTCGCCATTGACGAATCGGATGTCTGCGCCGTCGATTGCTGGAAGGCTGCGGCTAGTGAATATCCATGCCGGCTGACCATACGGCCACGCTGAGCCTGTCTCGGCGGCAACCTTTTCTCCATTGCGAACCATCCATTCGTAAGTCGCAGAGCCCATAGCCAAAGCGCCAACCTTTGATATGAACTCTGGATAGCTGGACTCATTCAGACTCCCGAGGGAAAAAAGCCACTCTAGTGAGTCGTCCTCGGTTGCAAGGAATCCATCAAGGCTTGCGGCCGTGTAGTACTGGGTCTTCATTGTTCGTCACAGAAGGATTTGAGTGGCGTCAGCGGCCGACGGGTTCTGGCCGGTTGACGTCCGTCACTAGAGGCGCGAGCGTCGAACTTCGGAATTTATACCTTGCGATGCGATGCTGAGGTATTAGGTGCGCCGCTCCTCGAGTCCCCTTGTTATATGCAAAGACCTGCCTTGAGGCGCGATTGGCCGACCGGCGGGAAGGTCCGGTCTCGGTCGAGGGCTCTAGTTCGACAAGCTCACGCAGATGTCTGCAATGGCACGAAGCCGCAGTCCGCCCCGCCCTCTTTAAAAACTGCACTCGCTGCACAACGGAATTCGGTAGTGCGCCCCGCAGCTCGAACGCGAGTTGCGCGATCGCCTCGCCTACCAGGCCGGCTTGCTCCACGAATTCCTCGACCTTCCAGCGCCAGGGCGCGGGCGCCTGCGGACCGGGCGCCGTCGAGAAGGGAGTCAGCAGCCCCTCGGCGGGCAGCCGCGGCCGCCATGCAAGGCAGCGCGACTGCGATGGGCAACGCCGCTGCGGCAAGAGAAGGCTGTGGGCGTCCAGACCGGAATCCTGTGTTGTCCATGGTTGGGCCCCTCTCGCTGTTGATTGACGGTTGGGAAATGGGCGCAACGCCCGCCAAGACGGAGTTTGATGCAGAAGCGGCACAAGATAAATGCCCTACGACGAGTGCCGCCGGGAACGTCAAACGATCGGCGGATGGATCGGCATCCAGGGCTTCAATCGAACGTCAGCGGCAATCGGGACAAGCGCGTCGAGATTGAACAACCTGACTATCGTCACGGCGAGCAATCCAAGCCAGATCAGGAAGAGTGCAATTGCCCACGCGCTCGGTTTCCAAGCCCTTCGAACCGTGGATTTCGAGGGCGGAAAACGGCAGATCCCCGCTGCTTCCCGTACCGTGTCGAACTGCTGGAGAAATGCGATGACCCCAGGATGGAGCGCATGACAGACTTCGCCGGCCTGCATCCCTCGGACTCTCGCGGCGCGGACCAGGAGGGCGCCGTGCACGCGCAATCGTTGGACAGACGGCCCCATCCTTCCGATGCATCCAGTGCCGCTCCACCGAGCCGATTCGGTGCAGCCGCCGGCCTTTTCGATCAACTCGACCTTCGGCCGCTGGAACCGCGGATGCGCCGCCGGCCGTGGTGGCGGCTTTGGTAGTCGGCGCGCCTTCGCTGAAGCCCGAACGTCGAGGTCCATGAGCGATCAACCAACCCGGCCTCATCGACCGGTCGGATTACCCGAGGTCGACGCTGCGCGCTGCACAGGCTGCAGCGATTGCGCTGTCGCATGCCCGTTTCGTGTGATCAGCATGCGGAGGGTGGATTGAAGGTGTTCACAGGCGGCCAGACTGCGAACACCTCTCGGTGCGATATCGAACGGCCAGGACACCGGCGATGTATCCATGCTCGCCAATCCGGAGATCGTCGATGTCATCAAAGGCTAGACAGTTAGACCTGCCCTTGGCAGGGCCCCGGGCCCATGCGCGGGCAGCCCTTCCCGCACACATGCATGCGGAGTAGGATGTGCATCGAACAAACATCCTATTGCCATACAGAGGATCCATGGAGCTGAAGACCGCGCGCTTGACGCTTCTCATCGATCCCAACAAGAAGGCAGCCTTCGAACGCCTGTGCGCGCAGCAGGACCTGACGCCCTCTCAGGTCGTGCGCCAGCTGATCCGCGACTACCTGGCGCACCACGGCGTGAGCTACCAACCCAGTGGCTCCCACGTGGACGAAGGCGGGGATGCCGCGGCGGCGCCGTCACAACGACGGGGACCGCGCCCCCGGAAGGCCTGAACCGTGGGGCCGTGGGCAGCACCGGCCGGCTGGCTCGCCATCGACGGCATGATGGCGGTGTGCGTCGGCTGGCTGGCCGTCGGCGCTGTCGGCGTGGCTGCGTTGCACCGGCTGGCCTTCGTGGCCCACGTGCTGTTCCCGATCGGCGGCGTGCTTGGCCTGGCGCTGGCCGGCCTGGCGGCCGCCGCCCTGATGGGCACGCCCGAGGTGGCCGTGCTGCCCATCGGGCTGCCCAGCCTGCCGCTGCACCTGCGGCTGGATAGCCTGGCGGCCTACTTCCTGCTGGTCATCGGCTCGGCATCGGCCGGCATCTCCTTCTTCGCGGCGGGCTACTTCCGCAAGGGTGAAGGGACGCCGCCGGGCCTGCTGTGCCTGGAGTACCACCTGTTTCTCGCCAGCATGGTCGGCGTCGTGCTCGCCGACGATGCCTATGGCTTCATGGTGATGTGGGAGACCATGGCGTTGTCGTCGTACTTCCTCGTCACCGCGAACCACCGCGTGCCCGAGGTGCGCAGTGCTGGCTACCTGTACATCACGATGGCGAGGGTCGGCGCCATCGCCATCCTGCTGTGCTTCGGCGTGCTGCAGGCCAACACCGGCGACTACACCTTCGCGAACATGCGCGCGCAGGAGCTGACGCCCTTCTGGGCCTCGGTCGGGTTCCTGCTGGCGGTGTTCGGCTTCGGCGCCAAAGCCGGCATCCTGCCGCTGCACGTGTGGCTGCCCGAGGCCCATCCGGCAGCGCCCTCGCCGGTCTCGGCGCTGATGAGCGGCGTGATGCTCAACACGGCCATCTACGGCGTCCTGCGCGTGGCGATGGACCTGCTGCACCTGCGGCTTTGGTGGTGGGGCGCGCTGCTGATGGCCGCCGGCCTGGCCACGGCGCTGTATGGGGTGATCTTCGCCGCCGTGCAGACCGACATGAAGCGCCTGCTGGCCTACTCCTCGATCGAGAACATGGGCCTGCTGTTCGTCGGCATGGGGCTCGCGCTGATCTTCTCCGGCCACGGCATGGCGCCGATGGCGGCACTGGCGCTCACCGCCACGCTGTACCACGTGGCCAGCCACGCCTTCTTCAAGAGCCTGCTGTTCCTGGGCACCGGCAGCGTGCTACACGCCACCGCCGAACGCAGCCTGGGCAAGCTGGGTGGCCTGATTCGCACCATGCCCTGGGTCGGCTGGTTCACGCTGCTGGGCGTGCTGGCCAGCGCCGGTCTGCCGCCGCTGGGCGGCTTCGTGTCGGAGTGGTTGCTGCTGCAGAGCTTCCTGTTCACGCCAGGGCTCCCGGTGCCACTGCTGACCATGCTGATCCCGGTGGTGGCGGCGCTGATCGCACTGGTCGCCGCGCTGGCGGGCTACACGATGGTCAAGTTCTTCGGGGTGATCTTCCTCGGCCAGCCGCGGGAGGAGAAACTGGCGCATGCCCACGACGCCGGCCTGCGCGAGCGCCTCGGCATGGGCTGGCTGGTGGCCGGCTGCCTGGCGCTCGGCCTGCTGCCGGTGCCCGTCATCGGGCTGATCGACCCGGTGACGCGCCAACTCGTTGGCGCGGGCCTGGCCGAACGCGTGGCAGCAAGCGGCTGGCTGCTGGCACCGAACAGTCTGGAGCAGGCGAGCTACGGGCCCGTGATCGTCCTGCTCGGCATCCTGGGCAGCTTCGCGCTGGCGTACCTGCTGGTGCGCAGGCTCTACCACGGACGCCTGCGCCGCGGCATGGCCTGGGCCTGCGGCTTCCCGTGGGTCACGCCGCGCATGCAGGACACGGCCGAAGGCTTTGGCCAGCCGATCCGGCAGATCTTCGAGCCCTTCTTCCAGATGAAGCGCGAGCTGCCCACGCCCTTCGACGAGCAGCCACGCTACAAAGTCGTCGTCGAGGACCACTTCTGGCGCTGGATGTACCTGCCCATCGTCAACCTGGCCGCGTATCTCGCACGTCTGATCGGCCTGATGCAGCAGGGCCGCATCGCGGTGTACCTGCTCTACAGCTTCCTCACGCTGGCGGCCACGCTGCTGGCGGTGATGCGGTGATCTCATGAGCTGGACCGGCGTGCTGTCCCAGTTGCTCGAGATCGTGCTGGCGATCGGGCTGGCACCGGCGCTGATGGGCTGGGTCAACCAGTGGCGTGCCTGGCTGCAGAACCGCTCCGCGCCCAGCCTCTGGCAGCCCTACCGCCAACTGCACAAGCTGTTCGTCAAGGAATCGGTCGTCGCGGACAACGCGTCGCGGCTGTTCCGCACGGCGCCCTACGTAGTGTTCGGCTGCATGGTGCTGGCCAGCGCGATCATCCCGACGTTGTCCACCGACCTGCCACTTGCGCCGGCAGCCGATGCAATCGCGCTGGTCGGCCTGTTCGCGCTGGCGCGTGTCTTCATCTCGCTGGCAGCGATGGACGTGGGGACGGCATTCGGCACGCTGGGTGCACGGCGCGAGATGCTGATCGGTTTCCTGGCCGAGCCGGCGCTGCTGATGGTGCTGTTCTCGGCTTCGCTGATCTCGAAGTCGACGTCGCTGACCACCATCGTGGAGACACTGGCGCACCGTGAGCTGACCATCTATCCAGGGCTGGCGTTCGCGGGGGTGGCCTTCACGATGGTGTCTCTGGCCGAGAACGCGCGCGTGCCGGTGGACAACCCTGCCACGCACCTGGAACTGACGATGATCCATGAGGCGCTGATCCTCGAGTACTCCGGCCGGCACCTCGCGCTCATCGAGTGGGCCGCGAGCCTGAAGCTCTTCGCCTACTCGTGCATGGGCTTGGCGCTCTTCTTTCCCTGGGGCGTGGCCGAGGCCCACGCGCCGTTGGCCATGCTGCTGGCGCTGCCGGTCCTGGTGTTCAAGCTGGCGATCGGCGGGTTCCTGCTCGCGGCGCTGGAAACCTTGTCGGCCAAGATGCGCGTCTTCCGCGTGCCCGAGTTTCTCGCCGCGGCCTTCCTGCTGGCCGTGATCGGCATGCTGGTCCACATCCTGCTCGCGCGCTGAAGGATCCGTCCATGACCGCGCTACTCACCCAGTTCGTCAACTCACTCGGCGCGCTGCTGCTCATCCTGGCCTTCGCGATGATCGCGCAGCGGCGCATCCGGTCGCTGGTCAACCTGTACACCCTGCAGGGCGCAACGCTGGTGCTGGCCACCGTCGTGGTTGGCATCGTCACGAACCAGCCGCACCTGTACCTGTCGGCGGCCATCACATTCGTGCTCAAGGTGCTGCTGATCCCCTGGCTGCTGCACCGGGTGATTGTCAAGCTCGACATCCGTTGGGAGCTGGAAAGCCTGATCAACATTCCCACCACCATGCTCATCGGCATCCTGGTGGTGATCTTCGCCTTCAACCTGGCCCTGCCGATCTCACGGCTGTCGAACTCGCTGGCCAGCGGCACGCTGGGCATCGCGCTCGCCTGCGTGTTGCTGTCTTTCCTGATGATGATCACCCGCGCCAAGGCGGTATCGCAGGTGATCGGCTTCCTGTCGATGGAGAACGGGCTGTTCTTCGCTGCCACCTCGGCCACCTACGGCATGCCGATGGTCGTGGAACTCGGCATCGCACTGGACGTGCTGATCGGCGTGCTGATCCTGGGCGTGTTCATGTTCCAGATCCGCGAGCAGTTCGACAGCCTGGACATCCGCCACCTCGAGAAGCTCAAGGAAGACTGACCCCATGCTGGCCCTGGCGTTCCTGCTTGCCGTGCCCCTGCTGGGCGGCATCGTGCTCGGGCTCGTCGGTCACAAGGACAGCGCGCGCGACGTCAACGTCGCCTTCAGCACCGGCACTTTCGTGTGTGCCTGCGTGCTGACGGCCGAGGTGATTGCCCAAGGGCCGATGCTGGTCTGGGACCACTACTTCTACATCGACGCCCTCAACGTCTTCCTCGTCACGCTCACGGCCTTCGTCGGCCTGACCACGTCGATCTTCTCGCGGCCCTACATGCGCGTGGAGCGCGACCACGGCAAGATGACACCGCCGCGGCTACGCCTGTACCACAGCATGTACCAGCTGTTCAACTTCACGATGCTGCTGGCGCTGACCACCAACAATCTCGGCATCGTCTGGGTGGCGATGGAGGCAGCGACGCTTTCCACGGTGCTGCTGGTCAGCGTCTACCGCACCGCGGCCAGCCTGGAGGCGGCCTGGAAGTACTTCATCCTCTGCGGCGTGGGCATTGCGCAGGCACTGTTCGGCACCGTGCTGCTGTACATGGCGGCCGAGAAGGTGATCGGGCCCGAGGGCGGCGCGCTGCTGTGGACCAACCTCGACGCGGTGAAGGCCCAACTCGACCCCAACATCATCACGCTGGCCTGGGCCTTCCTCTTCATCGGCTACGGCACCAAGGTCGGCCTGGTGCCGGTGCACAACTGGCTGCCCGACGCGCATGCCGAGGGGCCGACGCCGGTGTCTGCGGTGCTGTCCGGCCTGCTACTGAACGTGGCGCTGTACGCAGTCCTCCGCTGCAAGGTGCTGACCGACGGCGCGCTCGGCGGCAGCGCGCTCACCGGCGCGCTGATGATGGGCTTCGGCCTGGTGTCGGTGGTGGCGGCGGTGTTCTTCATCATCCGCCAGCGCGACGTGAAGCGCATGTTCGCGTACTCGTCGATCGAGCACATGGGCATGATGACCTTCGCTTTCGGGATGGGCGGCCCGATCGCCAGCTTCGCCGGCCTGCTGCACATGACAGTGCACTCGCTGATCAAGTCGGCGATCTTCTTCGCCGTCGGCCACGCAACGCAGAAGGCCGGCTCGCAGATCATGGACGAGATCCGCGGGCTCATCCGCGTAAGCCCGACGGTCGGCTGGGGCCTGATGCTCGGCGCGCTGGCGATCCTGGGCATGCCGCCCTTCGGCGTGTTCGCGAGCGAGTTCCTGATCGTCACCACTGCGATGCGCGACCACCCCTGGGCCACGCCCTTCCTGCTGATCGCGCTGGGCCTGGCTTTCGCGTCGGTCTTCAATCGCGTGCAGCCGATGGTGTTCGGCGAGACGACGCTCAGGCCGCTGGCACATCCGCCAGCGCTGATCCCCGTGTTCGTGCACCTCGGGCTGGGCCTGATGCTGGGCCTGTACATCCCGCCCTACCTCGCCGCCTGGTATCAACAGGCGGCGGCCATGCTGGGAGGCTGAAACCATGCCGATCACCCGCCTTGGCCTGATGAACCTCACGCGCCTGGGCGCGCCGGTGGCGATCTGGCATGCGCCGGTCGATCGCGCGGCCTGGTCTGCCACAGCAGGCAAGGTGGCAGCAGCCGGCGGGCGCCTCGTAGCGTTGTGGGCGACCCATCGTGACGAGACCGCTGGCAGCTCCGCTTCCGTCAGCGCAGCCCTGGCCGGCGACTTCGGCCTGCTGTGGATGGAGCTTTCTCTGGACGTCGGCGAGTCCTTCCCGGATCTCACGCCCAGTTTCGCCTGCGCCTCGCGCATGCAGCGCGCCGTGGCTGACCTGAACGGGCTGCAAGCCGAGGGTGCCCGAGATCGGCGCCCCTGGCTCGATCACGGGCTGTGGCGCGACGGGCCGCCCCTGGCACCTGACGCCTCGCCAATCGGTGCCGATGCCAGGACGCTGCCAGCGGACTACCCGTTCGTGCGCGTCGAGGGCGACGGCGTGCACGAGATCCCCGTCGGGCCGGTGCACGCCGGCATCATCGAGCCGGGTCACTTCCGCTTCTCCGTCGTCGGCGAGAAGGTGCTGCGACTCGAGGAGCGCCTGGGCTACGTGCACAAGGGCATCGAGCGGCGCTTCACCGCGCTGCCCGCACTCGAAGGTCACCGGCTCGCCGGGCGCGTGAGCGGCGACTCGACCGTGGCCTTTGCCTGGGCCTACTGCATGGCGCTGGAGTCGGCCACCGGCATCGAGGTACCCGAGCGGGCCGCATGGCTGCGTGCGCTGCTGCTCGAACGCGAACGCGTCGCCAATCACTTGGGCGATCTCGGCGCCCTAGGCAACGACGCCGCGCTGGCGTTCGGCCTGGCCCAGTTCTCGCGGCTGCGCGAGGACTGGCAGCGCCTGTCGAAGGAGTTGTTCAGTCACCGATTCATGATGGATGCGATTGTCCCCGGCGGCGTAGCCGTCGACCCTGGCACCCCGGCCGCCGATCGCGTACGCGCGCAATGCGATGCCATCGAACGCGAGGTGCGGACGCTGCGCGGCATCTATGACGAACACGCAGGCCTGCAGGTCCGTTTCATGACCACGGGCCGCGTGTCGCGTGAGCTTGCGCTGCGTCTGGGACTGACTGGCCTCGCGGCACGCGCGAGCGGCGTCGCCCAGGACCTGCGCGTCGACCAGTCCTTCGATCCCTACCGCCGCTTCGATCCGCAACTGTGCCTGCAGACCGGCGGCGATGTGGCCGCGCGCGCGGCCGTGCGCTTCGACGAGATCTTCGAGTCGCTGCGCCTGATCCGCCGCATCTGCGAGGGCCTGCCTGCCGGTCCCGTTGCTCGCGACGTGTCCTTGCCGGTGCACGACGGCGCCCGGGGCGTCGGCTGGGTGGAAGGCTGGCGTGGCGAGGTGATGGTGGCACTGGAACTCGGCTCGGGCGGCGGGGTGAACCGGTGCCATCCCCACGACCCTTCGTGGCAGAACTGGCCGGTGCTGGAACATGCCGTGATCGGCAACATCGTTCCGGACTTCCCGCTCATCAACAAGTCCTTCAACCTCAGCTATTCGGGACACGACCTCTGATGTGGCAGATCCTGCGACAGATCGCCCGCACCGGCATCGTCAGCGAGCCGGCGCCGCGCATGGACGACACCATGCGGCTGGAAGCCGGCCGCCTCCAGGACGAGATCCTCGCGACGCTGGGCCAGGCGCTGACCATTCGCGAAGTGGATGCGGGTTCGTGCAACGGTTGCGAGCTCGAGATTCACGCGATCAACAACCCCTACTACAACCTCGAGGGACTGGGAATCAAGTTCGTGGCCAGCCCGCGCCACGCCGACATGCTGCTGGTGACCGGACCGGTTTCTCGCCACATGGCCGAGGCATTGCGACGCACTTACGAGGCAACGCCCGAGCCCAAGCTCGTGGTTGCCGTCGGCGACTGCGGCTGCTCCGGTGGCATTTTCGGCGAGAGCTATGCCAGTTGCGGGCGCGTCGCCGATGTGATCCCTGTGGACGTCGAAGTGCCCGGCTGCCCTCCGCTGCCGATCGAGATCCTGCGCGGCATCCTCACCGCCGTGAAGCGCGACGCGGGAGCGCCGCGCCGCTGAAACATGATCAAGCGCCCTGGGCCACTCCACGCGCAATGCTGTGAAGGGGAGCGCACCGGCCGCACGAGACGGACCAGAAGTCGGAGTCCATCCATTTCTTGGGGGTGCGCAGTGCAGCAGAGATCCGGTCAGGTCGACCGGGATTGTCTCCCGTGGCGCGTTGACAGGAAGGCGCTGGAGGAGGCCTTGCTTCAACTGGTGATGAACGCAAATACCGCGATGCCGGACGGAGGACGATTGCTATTTCGCGCCTCGGTCGAACGGCACAGTTGCACTGAGGGCACGTCACTCGAAGTTGTCGATACGGGTACCGGGATGAGCGCTGCCATCCTGCTGGTGGCCGCTTTGCCGTTCTTCACGACAAAGGAGCGCTCTGCGCTGTCAGGCATGGGACTGCCGGCCGTCGCGGGATTTGCGGCGCAGTCGGGCGGACACATGGACATGACCTCGGTCGTCGGCGTTGGCACTACGGTCACGCTGAAGCTGCCAACGTTTGAGCGCCGTGTCGAGCATTCTTCCGAGAAAGTCAGCGAAGGCGCTCGTTTGTGTTGAACGACGAAGGGCTGTATCCGAGCCGAACGAGCGTCGGCAACGGGCCCGCGGCCCCTCGTCGGCGACCGGCTACAGCCACAACCGGGCATTCGCGACGGTCCGGTTCAGGCGCCCAGATCTAAGGTTTCCGGAGCACCGGGGCCGGCGCCGAATACCTCGACGTTCCAGCCCTCTCGCATAGTGATCACCTGGAAAGAGCCCATCACGGCGCAATCGCTCCTACCCGTGCAACGCGGGGCGTCAACGGCGAGCAGCCAACCGAGTCGGACCGACCGGGAACGCTATCGCGCTGCCGCGACGCAATGCCTTCTGGCCCGGACTTCTTCGACTGAACAACGCGACTTTCTGGTTTTGTCGCGATGGCTAAACACCTCGGCGTACCATCATCTGTTTGATCTTTCCGATCGCCGCAGCAGGGACCAGCCCCTTGGGGCAAACGTCGACGCAGTTCAGGACGTCCCTGCAGCGGAACAGGCGGTAAGGGTCCTCAAGATTGTCAAGGCGCTCTTCGGTTGCTTGGTCGCGGTTGTCGGCGAGGAACCGGTAGGCCTGCAGCAGACCCGCGGGTCCTACGTACTTGTCGGGATTCCACCAAAAGCTCGGACAAGCGGTCGAACAGCAAGCGCACAGGATGCACTCATAGAGGCCGTTCAGTTCATCGCGTGCCACGGGAGACTGCAGCCGCTCCCGATCGGGCGGTGGATCGTCATTGATGAGGTATGGCTTGATCGAGTGGTATTGCTTGAAGAACTGCGTCATGTCCACGATCAGGTCACGGATCACCGGAAGGCCGGGCAGCGGCTTCAGCACCACCGTTCGCGGAAGCGTACGCATGTTGGTCAAGCATGCGAGTCCGTTCTTGCCATTGATGTTCATTGCATCCGAGCCACAGATGCCTTCGCGACATGAGCGCCGGAAGCTCAGACTCGGGTCGATCGCTTTCAGCTTGATGAGTGCGTCCAGCAACATCCGCTCCCCATCCCCGACTTCGGTTTCGAAGACCTGCATTCTCGGCTTGACATCAACGTCCGGGTCGTAACGGTAAATGCGGAAGGCGTGCATCGCGGTCCTTTCGAATCCCAATCCAGAAGCGAACATTGCAAAAGTCGATGGTGGTACGGGCCATCGATTGCACAAGCGGCGCGCGCTAGGTCAAACTTGAGACCCTACAGCCCGTGGCGAGAGTTCTACATGCCTGACAAGAAGCCAAACTCTAGAGATCGCTCACATCAACGTCAAACGGTCTCCGCCGGAAGGGGGGGTGATCGCAAGGTGAAGACGTCAAGCATCCAAGCAAACCTCGCCTCCGACAACGGGCCGGAGATCACCCCGCCTTTGAGCGACGCAGAGCTGGTACAACTGCGCGTTCGCGTCATCGCGCTGGAGAACATCGTGATTGCTCTTCTCGCACAAGCGCCCGAGCGTCATCTGGAGCTTGCCCGCGAGATGGCGGTCTACATTTCTCCTAGGCAGGGTTTCACGCCTCATCCGTTGACCGTGCATGCGGCCGCCGAGATGAACAGTCTTGTGAGACGAGCCGATGCTTTCCGAACCGGGGAGCAAGCTGGGTGGGATGGGGCGAAGACGGAGTGAACCGATCCGCATGCCGGAGATGTTGACGGTCTGCTTTTTGGCTCAGAGTCCATGCAGGGCTAGGACCGCTCCGGGCACGTACCCGCCCATCCACCCTGCCCTCCGGGGGGACGCTTTACGCTGCAGAACGGCATTCCCCGGTCTGCCTTTCGACGGCAATTCCGGCCCCTTCCGGTCGATTGCAACGTTCCAGCCAATGACAGAGACGCGCCGCATTGCGGTCATGCGGGCTAAAGGCAGGCCGCTCTCCCGGAGATGCTTTTGACGGGAATGCCTTACAGATCAAGCGTCAAGCGGCCAGGCCTCCTGCAGATGCTTCAACAGAGCTGCGACGCGAGAGACTTTCATTCGACGTCTTGGCACATAGGCCTTGAACCAGTTCTCCTGCGGCGCGAAGTCGGGCAGCACCACCTCAAGCTGTCCGGCGGCGATCGCGTCCAATGCTATGTAGGTCGGCAGCAGCGCCAGTCCGAGTCCGGCTACCGCCGCCTGAAGTAGCGTCTGGTTGTCATCTGCGAGAAGGCGCGCGTGCACATCCACCGAGAGAGTCCCCCTGTTGCTCTGAAAAGCCCAGGTTGTTCCCGTCGCTGAAAACACCAGGCACGCGCAATCGGGAAGCTCTCGGGGATGCTCAATTGCCGGCTGCGCGCGCAGATAGGATGGCGCCGCGCACAGTAGTGGTTTCACTGGACGCAGCGGAATGTCGACCACGCCTTCGTAGCTCGCGGCGCGGCCGCTGATCGAGAGGTCGAACCCGCCCTCGGCGGGATTGGCGGAGCGGTCCTCCAGCGCGATCTGCATCGTGATGCCCGGGTGGAGGCGCAAGAACTCGCTGAAGACGGCGCCGAGCTGCATCATCGTCAATGAGGTGGGTGCCATGATCTTCAGATGGCCGCCAAGTGCCGCTTCATCGCCCTCGACCGAGCCAAGCAATTCCTCGAACTGCGCCACGACCGAGGAAGCTTTTGCGTGGAGCTTTTCTCCGGCTTCGGTGAGAGCGACCCGCCGCGTCGTCCGGTCGAACAACTTCGATTTGAGTTCCGCCTCGAGCTGGCTCACACGCTTCGCGACGACCGAAGGCACGACGCCGAGCTGGCGCGCGGCCTCGGAAAAATTGCCGCATCGCACGACCGCCACGAAGGTCTGCATGTGGGTCACGACGTCCATTGGGCTGCTCCTTGGCCAGCTGGCACTTGTGCAAAATATAGCTAGGTGATTGCCAAAATTCAGTTTAATTTACTTTGTTCGGAATCAATAAACTTCGCTCACCCCCACAACCATACGTCCGGTGCCTACTCGAGGCCACCGGACCAAGTGGTCCAACAGGAGACAAAAGTGAGCAATGCTTCGCCATCGCTGGACGTCAAGTCCTTCATCGATCGCAGAGGGATCACGGCCACGCAGTGGCTAGTGGTCATTCTGTGCTTCCTCATCGTCGCCTCCGACGGCATGGACGTGGCGATCATGGGGTTCCTGGCCCCTTCGATCATTCAGGAGTGGGGCATCTCTCGTGCCGGCTTTGGTCTGGTGATGAGCGCCGCACCGGTCGGCCTCGTGCTCGGCGCCCTGGTCGCGGGGCCCTCATCGGATCGCCTGGGGCGCAAGACGGTCCTCCTTGCCTCGGTGCTGGCCTTCGGCGTCTTCAGCATCGTGGCCGCATTCACGCAGGACGTCTCCCAACTCGTTGCGCTGCGTTTTCTCACCGGCATCGGCCTGGGCGCCGCAATGCCCAACACCACCACCCTGCTGGCCGAATACATCCCTGAGCGTCGACGGTCGCTGTTGATCACCGTGATGTTCATCGGCTTCGGCGTGGGCTCCGCGGTCGTCGGCTTCGCAGCCGGCTGGATGATCCCCAATTTCGGCTGGCGCTCGGTGCTCATCGCCGGGGGCGTGTTGCCCCTGGTGCTGCTGCCGTTCCTGGTCTTCTTCCTCCCCGAGTCCGTGCGGTTCATGTTGGTTCGCCGCTTCCCGGCCGAGCGCATCGCCGCGACCCTCGGACGTGTCTGCAAGACCAAATTCGCGGCAGGCACGAGCTTCTTTGCGCCAGAGCCGACGGTGAAGGCGAAAAGGCCCATCGGCGTGCTCTTCTCGCAGGGCTACACACTGATCACCGTATCGCTCTGGGTCACCTATTTCATGGGTTTGCTGGTCATCTACCTGATCACCGGCTGGCTACCCACCTTGATGAAGGATGCCGGCCTTCCGATCACGCAGGCCGCCAACATCACCGCCATGTTCCAGACCGGCGGCATCCTCGGCGCCGTGCTCACCGGCTGGTTGATGGATCGCCTCAAGCCGACCCTCGTGATCGCTGCAGCCTATCTGGGAGGCGCCCTGTGTGTCTTCGGCGTCGGCGGCGCCGGTGCGACTGCCGCCAGCCTGCCGCTGTGGATGCTGGCAGCCGGCTTTTTCATGAACGGCGCTCAGACCGGCCTCAATGCTTTCGCCCCTGCCTGCTATCCCACCATGGCCCGCGCTACCGGTGTCAGTTGGATGCAGGGCATGGGTCGCTTCGGCAGCATCCTGGGCTCGGCCGTCGGCGGCATCCTGCTGGGCATGGGATGGGGTTTCGCTGGCATCGTTTCGGCACTGGCCATCCCGGCCGCCATCGCCGCCGTCACGATCCTAACCGGCCAGCTCGCAGCCAGACGCGTACCGCCCGTCGCCGAGGCATTGGCCCACTCTTGAAGCCGCAGGAGGCCTGCAGGCTTCCGTCTTCATCCTCCAAGGAGTACCCCATGGCACGACCCAATTTCGACGTGCAGGTCACCGGTGTTCGCCAGTTGACCGATCGCGTGCGTGAATACCTGTTGACCAGCGCCGACGGCACGCAGCTTCCCTCGTTCTCCGCCGGCTCGCACGTGTCTCTCCACACTGTCTCGAAGGAGCGTGGGCTCATCGTTCGGCACTATTCCCTGGTTGGCGGCTGCACCCTCGATGACGATGCGCGCAACACCTACCGAATCGCCGTGCAGCGCGAAGACCATGCACGAGGCTCGGCGCACATCCACAAGACACTCGAGGTGGGCAGCCGGCTGCAGATTGGGCCGCCGACCAACAACTTCCCACTGGACCGCCGGGACCAGAATGTGCTGCTCATCGCCGGAGGCATCGGCATCACGCCGATCTTCTCGATGGCGCGCAGCCTGCAGCGCCGTCGCTGCGACTACCGGGTCTTCTATGCCGGCCGCCAGGCCGCGAGCATGGCCTATCACGGGGAGCTGGCAGATCTGGCGGGCGCACGGGTTGGCTTCCACTACAGCAATACCCAGGGCCATCCCGACATCGAGGCATTGCTGCGCAGCCAGCCCGAAGGCACGCGTGTCTATGTGTGCGGGCCCAGGCCGATGATCGATGCCACCCACGCGGCCGCAGAACGCCTCGGCTGGAACCCCGATCGCGTGCGCAGCGAGATGTTCACGGCGTCAGTGTCGGCGGATGCGAGGCCCTTCACGGTCCATCTTCAACGGTCCAACAAGACGGTACAGGTCGGCAGCGACGTGAGCACTCTCGACGCGCTGCTGGCCGATGGCGTGCCCGTGCTGTTCGATTGCCGACGCGGCGAATGCGGCCTCTGCCCGCTGCCGGTGGTGTCCACCGATGCCGGCATCGAGCACCACGATCACTACCTGTCGGCCGAAGAGAAATCGTCCGACGAGTCGCTTTGCATCTGCGTGTCACGAGCCCGGGGAAGCCGGCTCGTGCTTGATGCCTGAATTCCCAATGCAGGAGAAAGAAATGGACCTGATCGTTGAGCGCCCCGTCGAATTCGTGGTGCGTGAAGAACGTGAATTTGTGCTTGGGGGATTCGCGGACCACACCACGCCTTTGATTCGCAACTGCTGGTACGTTGCCGCGATGGCGAGCGAAGTCACGCGCGACATCATCAGTCGCCGTCTGCTCGGTGTCGACGTGGCGCTGTATCGGACCCTAGCCGGAGAGCCGGTAGCCGTGCGCAATCGCTGCCCCCACCGTTCGTTCCCGCTGGCCAAGGGCAAGCTGGTGGGCGACGTGCTCATGTGCGGCTACCACGGCATGCAGTTCGATCCGTCCGGGCGCTGCGTCAACATGCCGGCCATGCCCATCGTGCCCACTAATGCCAACGTACGGAGCTTTCCGACGGTGGAGCGCGGGCCACTGATCTGGATCTGGATGGGCGATGCCGACCACGCCGACGAGAGCCTGGTCCCGGACACTTCGTGGTTGGCCAGCCCGGAATGGAAGAGCGTCAGTGGCAGCTTCCACATCGCTTCGGACTACGTGGCAATGCACGAGAACCTCCTTGACCAGACCCACTTCCCCTTCCTGCACCCGGGCGCGATCGGCACGCCGGAATACGCCCGGTCCAAGCTGAAGGTGCGCGAGGAGAACAACAGGATCATCATCGACCGCGAGCTGCGGAATTCGCCACCGCCGGCCGTCTATGGCGTGCCCACAGGTCTCACCGGCAAGCCGGTCGATCGCTTCTCGGATGCGCGCTTCGTCTCGCCGGCATTGCACACCGCCTATGCGCGCATCGTGGACAACCACGATCCTAGCGGAGAGCCGCGCACCTACCGGTTCAACATCAGCCACATCTTCACGCCGGAGACGAACGGCGGCATCCACTACTGGTGGTTCTGCAGCCGAAACTTCAATCTCGAGGACAAGGCCGCCGACGATCATCTGCTAGCGGCCTCGACCAAGGCCTACCAGGAAGACGTGGACGCGCTCGAATGGATCCTGGATGTCGTGAGCAACGACACCGAGCCTCAGTTCGACTTGAACTTCGCGCCCGACAAGCCCGGCCTGCTGATGCGCCAGGTGCTCTATCGGCTTGCCGCCGCCGAAGCCGGCGTGGCGCTCTGAGGGGCGCACCGTGGCACATATCGTTGGCGGCATCGGCACCTCCCACGTTCCCACGATCGGCGTGGCGTACGACAAGGGCAAGCAGGAAGATCCGGCGTGGAAGCCGCTCTTCGACGGTTACCGGCCGGTGGCGCAGTGGCTCAGGGAGAAAGAGGTCGACACGCTCGTCTTCTTCTACAACGACCACTGCTCTGCCTTCTTCTTCGACCTCTATCCGACCTTCTCGTTGGGCATCGGCGAACGATTCCAGATCGCCGACGAAGGCGCCGGGCTTCGCGACTTGCCGCCGGTACGCGGCGACGTGGAGTTCCAGGCGCACATGGCGGAATCGTTGGTGAACGACGAATTCGACATCGCAACGTTCCAGGACAGGCCGCTCGACCACGGATGCGCTTCACCGCTGCCGCTGCTATGGCCTCATAGGCCGGATTGGCCGGGCACGTTGGTTCCGATTGCCGTCAACGTGCTTCAGTTTCCGCTGCCGACCGCGAGGCGCTGCTGGAAGCTCGGGCAAACTGTCCGCCGGGCGATCGAGAGCTACCCTCAGGACTTGCGAGTCGCAGTCGTCGGCACAGGCGGCTTGTCGCATCAGGTTCACGGCGAGCGCACTGGCTTCAACAACGAGCAGTGGGACCACGAGTTCCTGCACCTGCTCGAGCACCAGCCCGAGAAGCTCGCAGCGATGAAGCACGCCGACTACATGCGGCTCGGCGGCGCGGAAAGCGTCGAGCAGATCATGTGGCTGGCGATGCGCGGCGCGATAGGCGATCGCGTGCGCAAAGTGCATCAGAACTACTACCTGGCCACCACGACGGCAATGACGGTCGCGGTCTTCGAGGATGGCTGCGCATGAACCCGCAACTGGAAGGAGCCGAGCAACTCGAAGGCACCTACGTCTTCGATCTTAGGGTCAGCAATCGTGCGCTGAAGATCAACCGATTCTTCTGGCGCCTGACGCAGCCTGCCTGGCGCGAGCGTTTCGTCAAGGACGAGGCGGCCCTCATGCGAGAGGCAGGGCTGAGCGATGAGGAACGCGCACTCGTCAGAGCGCGCGACTGGATTGGCCTGATTCGGCACGGCGTGAACTTCTTCGTGCTGGAGAAGTTCGCGCGTGTGGTGAAGCACACGAACCTCGAGGTCTACGCCTCGATGCGCGGTGAGAGCCTGGAGGACTTCCTGCAAACCAGGCGGGTGCCGGATGCAAAATGAAGCTTAGGGATGGAATGGGCGAATGACCGCAGTCGTGTGAAGCGGTCATTCCAGTGTTCCTTCGCATCTGACGCCCCTGGCCGAGGGCTCTAGTTCGACCAGCTCACGCACATGTCTGCAACGGGCACGAAGCCGCAGTCCGCCCCGCCCTCTTTAAGGACTGCACTCGCTGCACAACGGAATTTGCCGGTCGGCCTTTCGATGGCAATTCCGGGCCCTCTGCCGTCGATCGGTCTTGTTCGCTCAATAGCTGGGTATGCATGCGAAAGCGGCCACCGAACATGGGGACGATCGGACCGAGTCGCGAGTTGATAGTCGGCTGTACCTGCAACTACTTTCGCGGCTTGGCCTTCGAGGGCTTGGCCGCGAACAGTTCTTCGCACAAGGCGCGCAGCCAGCGATTGGCCGAGTCCTGGTGATAGCGAGCGTGCCAGTGCTGCTTGACGGTGAAGGGGGGAATCGGCACCGGGCAGTCGTGCACGTTCAAGTCGCCGGCACTTGAGGTGGCGAGGGTCTCGCCGATATGCCGTGGCACGGTCGCGACCAGGTCGGTCGTCGACACGATCGCCGCCAGGCCGAGAAATCCTGGCAGCTCCAGCAGGATGCGCCGCTCGACGTGCTGGCGCTCCAATGCCGCTTCGAGCAACTGAACGCCGGTGCCCCCGACGATGCCGATATGTGCCTCCGCTTTGTAGTCGCGCAGACCCAGGCCCTTGGCGCCGATGCGCGGATGGCGTGCGTTCACGAGGCACACCCAGTCCTGTGGATAGAGCACTTGCTGATAGAAGCCTGTCTCTAGCCAGGGCACCAGTCCGATTGCGAGGTCCGCCTGGCCGGATTGCAGCGCCTGCCCGGTCTGGTCGTCGATGCGTGCGGCTTCGAGGCGAACGCCGGGCGCCACGGCGCGTACGTGGGCGAGCAGGCGCGGCAGTAACGTGATGTGACTCGCATCGGTCATGCAGATGCGAAATCGCCGCGTTGCGACTGACGGGTCGAAGGCTTCGGCCGGCGCGGCCACGCGACGCAGCGCGGCCAGCGCCTCGCGCACCGGCACGATCAATTCCTCCGCGCGCGGCGTCGCCTGCATGCCAGCGGCGGTCCGCACGAACAGTTCGTCGCCCAATTGCCGGCGTAGCCTTCCGAGCCAGTTGCTCACCGTCGGCTGGCTCTGGCCCATGGCCTCACCTGCCCGCGTCACGCTGTTCGTGCTGAAGAGCAAGTCGAACAGGCGCAGCAGCTTGATGCTGAGAAGGGCCGTGCCGTCGTCGCTGTCGTCATCGATGTCCATGCACCATCTCCATTTCAAAACAGAATGTAGGCCATTCCACCCATGCCATAGGCAACATGGAGGTGGAAATCTATCGTTGAGTCATTCCAAACGGAGACTCACATGAAGATCTACTTTCTCGGCGCCGGTGCACTTGGCTGCGCCATCGGTGGGACCCTCGCGGCGGCAGGGTCCGATGTGACGCTGATCGACCCGTTCCAGGCCCACGTGCACGCGATCAACCGCGACGGCCTGCGCATGAAGGTGGGTGATGCTGAGCGCGTGGTCAAGGTGCGCGCTGCGCTCGACAGCAAGGGGCTGGAAGCGCCGGACCTTGTGATCGTCCTGGTCAAGTCCTTTCACACGCGTTCGGCCATCGAAGGCGCGCTGTCGATCATCGGCCCGCACACGGCGCTGATGTCGCTGCAGAACGGCATGGGCCATGAGGAAATTCTGGCCGATGTCGCGGGCCGCGAGCATGTGCTGGCCGGCAAGACCTACGTGGGCGGCGTGATGCTCGGGCCGGGAAACATCATTGCCGGCACGCAGGGCAAGCGCACGGTGATCGGCGAGTTCGATGGCCGCATCACCGAACGCGCCAAGGCGATCGCCGCCGAATTCGAGCGCGCCGAGTTGCCCTGCGAGGTCAGCGACAACATCATGGGCGTGATGTGGGACAAGCTCCTCATCAACGTCTCGACCGGGGCGCTGAGCGGCATCACGGGCCAGGTCTACGGCAGTCTGTACGCGGTCCCGGAGATCGAGGCGACGGCCATTGCCGCGGTTGCCGAGGCCATGGCGGTTGCCGAGGCCAGCGGCGTCAAGCTGTCGATCAAGGCACCGCGCGACGCGTGGGTGATGGCGGCCCAGGGCCTGCCCTACGAGTTCAAGACCTCGATGCTCCAAAGCCTCGAGAAGGACTCGATCACCGAGATCGACTTCATCAACGGCTCGGTGGTGCGCACGGGCCAGAAATACAACGTGCCAACGCCGGTCAACCAGACGCTGGTCGCCGCGATCAAGGGCATCGAACGCCGGATGGAGGCGAAATGAGCGCCGGCGCCACACCTCCCAAGGCCTATGTCGAGCACGTCGCCATCTGGGTCCGCGACATCCACTGGCACATCAAGTTCTTCCACGACGTCTGCGGCATGACCATGCGAGAAGTACAGGGCACCGTCGAGGAGCCCATCCAGTACTGGACGCTCGGCGGCATGCAGTTCATCGCCAAGCCAGATTTCGCCGGCCCCGAAGGGCGCCTGGGTCATCTGGGCGTCATGTGTGAAGACCTTGAGGCTGCGCTCACCGCCGCGCAGGCCTTCGGCGTCACCGAGATGTCGCAAGGCCGCAATTGGTTGCGCCTGCCCGATGGCTTGGCCGTCGAGTTCATCCAGGCCAGCCCCGGCGCAGTCGCCAGGGCCCTGGCCATCGATCCCCGCGCCTGAATTACTCAATCAACCAGAGACACCCACTATGACCACCCTCACCATCGAAGACAAGTATTTCGAAGACAAGTATTGGGACGACGCCGTCGTCGGCGAAGAGTGCATCAGCCCGCCCTATGAAGTGACCGAAGCTCGCGTGATGGCCTACGCCGACCTCACCGGCGACCACACGCCCGTGCACACCGATGAGGCCTATGCCCGCACCACGCCGTTTGGCACCCGAGTGGCTCACGGCTTGTTCGGCCTGTCGGTGGCCGATGGCCTGAAGACCAAGAGCGACATGCGCTTCATGCCCGGCATGTCGCTGGGCTGGGAATGGACCTTCGTCGCGCCCATCAAGCTCGGTGACACGGTGCGAGTGAGGTTCCACGTTGGCACTAAGCGCGAGTCGAAGAGCAAGCCGGGTTGGGGCATCCTGGTGTTGCCGTCTGAACTGATCAATCAGCGCGACGAAGTCGTGCAAAAGGGCGAGCACCGCGTGATGGTGCCAAGGAAGTCGGCATGAACGCCGCCGCACAACAGGCGTTGCCACTGGCCGGCATCCGCGTCATCGACTACAGCCACTTCCTCGCGGGTCCCTATGTGGGCCGATGCCTCGCGGCACTGGGCGCCGAAGTCATCAAGGTCGAGCGACCCGGCACCGGCGACGCGGGCCGGCAGCACGCCTGGTTCGTGGGCGACCACAGCGGCTACTTCCTCCAGCAGAACATGGGCAAGAAGGGACTGTCGGTCAACACCAAGGACCCGCGGGGCCGCGCGTTGATGAAGAAGCTGGTCGACAGCGCCGACGTGTTCGTCGAGAACTACCGCCCCGGTGCGCTGGACAAGCTGGGCTTGGGCTATGCGGAGCTGGCCGAGACGAATCCGGGCCTCGTGTACTGCTCGATCTCCGCGTATGGCCACACAGGCCCGGACTCGCACCGCGCCGGCTTCGGCCTCATCGCCGAGGCCAAGAGCGGCATCATGCAGATGGTCGGCAACCCCGGTGAGGCGCCGCCGCTGCTGCGCATCTCGCTGGGCGACATGTACACCGGCATCCACGCCGTGGCTGCGATCAACGCCGCGCTGCTGGGTCGCGTGAAGTCGGGCCGTGGCCAACACATCGACATGGCGCTGTACGACACCCTGGTGTCGATGCACGAGTACGCGGTGCAGTGCTACACGCTCTCGGACGGCAAGGAGGTGCCCGTGCAGACCGGCCACGACATGCCCAATTCGACGCTCTACGGCGTGTTCCGCGCGCAGGACGGCGATCTGGTCATCGCCGCCCAGGTCGACGACGCATGGAAGCGCTTTGCCGCCCTGGTCGAGCAGACTGGCGGGCCAGCGGGCTTCGGTAGCGACACGCGACTGCATGCCGCGGGCGGACGCAATGCGAATCGCCTCGAGATTCTCGAAGTCGTCAGGCCCTGGGTCGCGGCGCGGCCGGTGGCCGAAGTACTCAAGATCCTCGACGGCATCGACGTGCCCTGCGCCAAGGTGCAGCGCATCGACGAGGTTTTGGCCGACCCGCAGATCCAGGCGCGCGGCATGGTGGTCGAGCAGGACCACCCCGTGCTCGGGAAGATCCGCCTGCCCAATCTGCCCTTTCGCATGTCGGGTTGCGACACCTCGATCACGCAGGTGGCACCCGAACTGGGCGAGCACAACGCGGAGATCGCGGCCAGCCTCGGTTTCGACGCCGCGCAGATCGCCGACATGCAGGCCGACGGCGTGCTCTACAGCGCATGAAGAGACATTGAAATGACAGACAAGTACGCCGTCATTGGCAACCCCATCGGCCACACCAAGTCGCCGATGATTCACGGCAGCTTTGCGAAGGACACCGGTCAGGACATCGACTACGTCGCGATTGAAGGCTCGCTCGAGCACTTTGCCGATGACGTGCATGCATTCCGCAAGGCGGGCGGCCTGGGCATGAACGTGACGGCCCCCTTCAAGCTACAGGCCTTCGCCTTGGCGACGGAGCGGCTCGAACGCGCCGAATTGGCTGGTGCCACCAACGCGCTCAAGTTCGAGGGCGACCGCATCATTGCCGACAACTTCGACGGCGTGGGCCTGACCAACGACATCCAGCGCAACCTGGGCTTTGCACTCAAGGGCGCACGCATGCTGGTGCTGGGTGCGGGTGGCGCAGTGCGCGGCGCATTGCTGCCGTTCCTGGCGCAACAACCCGAACTGCTCGTGCTGGCGAACCGCACCGAGTCCAAGGCGAGCGACCTCGCGACGCAGTTGGGCGCGCACGGTCGGGTACACAGTTGCAGCTATGGCGACCTTGCGAGGGAGCGATTCGACATCGTCATCAACGGCACATCCGCCAGTCTGAAGGCCGAGCTGCCCCCGGTCCCGGCCGTGGCGCTTCGAAACGCGAAGCTGGCCTATGAACTCGCTTACGGCAAGGGTCTGACACCCTTCCTGCGACTGGCACACAACGCCGGCGTGCCGAAGCTGGCTGACGGCGTCGGCATGCTCGTCGAGCAGGCTGCAGAAGCCTTCGTATGGTGGCGGGGCGTTCGGCCCGACACCCGGGCGGTCATCGACCGCATGACCATTCCGTTGGTCTGAGCCTTGCAGGAAACACTCATGAAGATCCTCATGCTGCACGGCATCAATCACAACATGTTCGGCAAGCGCGACCCGAAGCAGTACGGCACCACGACGTTGGCCGAGATTGATGCACAGTTGAAGGCGCTGGGAAAGGAACTCGGCGCCGAGATCGAGAGCTTCCAGACCAACAGCGAGAGCGCGATGTGCGAGCGCATCCATCAGGGCTTCGCGGATGGCGTCGACGCGGTGCTCATCAACGCCGGCGCCTGGACGCACTACAGCTTCGGCATCCGCGATGCGTTGGCGATCCTCACGGTGCCGGTGGTCGAGCTGCACATGTCCAACATCCATGCGCGCGAGGAGTTCCGCCATCGCTCGGTGTTCGCGGAGATCGTGAGGGGGCAGATCTGCGGCTTCGGCTCGGACAGCTATCTGCTGGCGCTGCGTGCCGCGGTATCTGCCGCTCGGGCCTCGGCTTGAGCCTTGCAACAGGAGAAGTGCGATTTGCGGGCAATGATCTGATCGATAGAAGTAACGGCTTCGTGAACGGTCCGTGGGGCGATCCGCACCAGGACTTCAGCAACGGCCATCCCCTGCGATCCCTCGTAGCGGCGGTGCGCCTCTCGGCCGCGGCCGGGGGGGCCGCTGCAAGCAGGATGGGTCGTGATGGCGGGCGGCGCCACGCCGGCCGAGTGGATCAAGCCTGGCCGTACATCTCGGTCGAGATTGAGCACCTTGGTATCGCCGGCGTCCATGTCGGCGAGTAAGTCGAACCTGGCCGCACGTCACCGCTCTGCGAACGCGATGCTTCGCCGGTGTTGACGGCCATTCAATCTTGCGATGCCCGCTTCCGAGGTCAAAGCGGGCGTCGATGATCGTCGGTTGTTCGATCATGGCAGCCGCCAGTACCAGGTCGCGGTCTAAAACTGGCACCTAAGCCGACAGCCCTAGAACTGCTCCCTGGGGACGCCGGTAACGGTCACAGGCGACGGATCGCGCGCCGCCCGCTTGAAAATCGACGGCGAGACGCCGGTGTGCTCCTTGAAGAATCGCGAAAAATTGCCTGGCGCTGAAAAACCGAGATCCATCGCGACCTCGGTCAGCGCGCCGCCTTCAGCGACGCGGCGCATTGCTTCCTCGACCCGCACGCCGCTCCAGAACACCTGAGGCGTCGTGTTGAGCTGGTCGCGAAAGAGAGCGAAGAAGTGCGCGCGCGACAGTCCGACCTTCGCCGCGATCTCATCGATGGTCGTGATCTCGGCAACGTGTTCACGCATGTGGGCAATGGCGCTGCGCAGCCGATGGTCAAGCATCACGCCAACGGAACCCGCAGGTGATTCGGCGCCACCAGTGGTCGAAGCCGCAATGGCCGCCTCAAGAAGCCGCTCTACTTCGTCGTCGATGGCCGGGCGCGACTTGTCGGCGGAGATGATCAGGTCGAGCACCCGCCAGCATGAGCGGCGCATTGCTGAGCTGATTGGAACGCGCGGCGAAGGAAATCGGAAGTTGCGTCCGGTTGCGCTGCCCAGCGCGTCCAGCCACTGCTTGGAAAGCATGAAGACGAGAAAGAGGCAGGAGCCGCTGCCCTCCATGACCATATCGTGCGCCTCGAAGGCGTTGACGCCGAGCGCGACGTTCTCACCGTAGGGCACGATCTCAGAGCCCACGTTGGCGACTGCGCGCGTCCCGCCGAGCCACATCGCCAGTTGCGATTCGGAATGGGCGTGCGACACCAGGTTGGCGCGCGATTCGAGAACGATCGCAGTGCCAAAAGCTCCCTCGTGCAGCGCGTAGGCCTCCGCCATTCTTCCGGTCCTTCCAGGGTGGGTCGTCAGGTGCAATTGTTCGCCTTGCCGAGCGTTGAGTTCCCACGAACCCGGGTAAGTACCTAGCACTGCACCAGACTCCCTGATACGCCACTGGATTCGTCGATAAGCGCCAAAAGCCTAGCATTTTTAGAGTTGCTCCATCCCCGCGGCGCCTTGATCGGAGCCGCAATCCGAAGAGAGAAATCACAGGAGCAAACTGAAATGCGCATCGCAACTTACATCGCCGAAGGCACCCGCCGCGTGGGACTTGTTTCCGACGACGGCCTGACCATTCAACCGCTCGAACTGACGCCGCAGCAAGCGGCAGTGGGTGCCCTAAGCATCATTGAATCCATGGCCGAAGGCGCTGCCGCGCCAATCGCGACCGGCGCTGCCGTCAAGGTGGCGGATGTCGCCCTGGACGCGCCGCTGCCCAAGCCCAGGCGCAACCTCTGGTGCGTCGGCCGCAACTACCACGCCCACGCCAAGGAACTATCGGCCTCCGTCTTCAAGGACAGCGGAGCGAAGACCGACGAGTGGCCCATCGTCTTCACCAAGGTGCCCGAATGCGTGGTCGGCCCCCACGACGACGTGCTGGTTCCCAGCGAGATCTCGACGCAGATCGACTACGAAGCCGAACTGGCCGTGGTCATCGGCAAGGGCGGCAAGAACATCACGCGCGCCGCGGCGATGGAGCATGTGTTCGGTTACACGGTCGTCAACGACGTGACGGCGCGTGACGTGCAGATTCGACACAGCCAGTGGGACATGGGCAAGTCCTTCGACACGTTCTGCCCTATGGGCCCGTGGATCGTCACGGCCGACGAATTCGACGGGACCAAGACGCGCGTGCGCTGCTGGGTCAACGGCGAGTTGCGCCAGGACGGCCCGACCGAGAACATGATCTTCGATGTCCCGACCCTGATCGAGACGATCTCGCGTGGCATCACTCTGTATCCGGGCGATGTCATCGCCACGGGAACGCCGGCCGGCGTGGGAATGGGCATGTCGCCGCCGCGCTATCTGAAGGCGGGCGATGTGGTGCGTGTTGAGATCGATCGCCTGGGTGCGATCGAGAACAAGTTCGTCTGAGGCGCCACGCGATGACGACTCAAATCATCAACGGGCTGGCCGTCGAGATCGACGGCGACGGCGAGCCGCTGCTGTGCATCCACGGCCTCGGCGGTTCTTCGAACACCTGGACGCCATTGCTGGCTGCCTTGTCGGACTTCACAGTAATCCGCCCGGACCTGCCCGGAAGCGCACGTTCGCCGCTACTCGCGGAGCCGCTGTCGATCGAAGGCTATGCCGCATCGCTCGAAGCCTTGCTCGCTGGACTGGGCGTCGAGTCAGTACACGTGATGGCGCACTCGCTCGGCACCGTCGTTGCGCAACATCTGGCCGTGCGCAACCCCGGCAAGATCAAGTCGCTCGCGCTGTTCGGCCCGCTGGTTGCGCCGCCCGATGCGGCCCGGCCGAACATCGTGGCGCGTGCCGCGGCGGCGCGTGGCGGTGCGGCGGCCATGCAGGAGATTGCCGACGCCATCGTCAAGGGCGCCACCAGCCCGGAGACGAAGGCCGAGCAACCCGCCGTGCTAGCTCTGGTGCGCGAAAGCGTGATGCGCCAGCCGCCCGAAGGCTATGCGCAAAGCTGCGAGGCATTGGCCGCCGCACAGTCGGCGGAGATCGAGCGAATCGGCGTGCCGACCTTGCTTGTCACCGGCGACCAGGACGGCGTCGCGCCGCCAGCCAACGTGGCCGCCATGGCAGCGCGCATCACCGGATCGCGGCAAGTGGTCTTCGATGGCTGCGGCCACTGGACGACCTTCGAGAAGCCGCAACGCTGCATGCAGGAGCTCGAGCAGTTCTACGCATCGCTGCGCTGATTTCCCATATCTCAGCATCTTTCATCAACCCATTTCCGGCACCACGGGCCGGAGGAGACAAGCCATGACCCGCATCGCATTCACGAACGTCCGCATCTTCGACGGAACGGGCGAAGACACCTACACCGGAGACGTGCTCGTCGAAGGCAAGCGCATCGTCGAGGTGGCCCGCGCGCCCAATCGCGTGAGCACCGACGACGCCCGCGTCATCGACGGACGGGGCCGCTTCCTCATGCCCGGCATGACCGAGGCCCACACGCATTTCTCGTGGAACGATCAGCCGAGCCTGGCCGCCATCCAGTTCATGCCGCCCGAGGAACACACACTGTGGTGCGTGCGCGTGGCCAAGCGCTATCTGGACATGGGGTGGACTTCCGCCATCGGAGCTGCCGCCGCCAAGCCGCGCCTTGACGTGGTGCTGCGCAACGCGATCGAAGCGGGCGAATTCCCCGGCCCGCGCTATCTCGCCGGCAGCCAGGAGATCACCACCATCGGTGCGCTGGGGGACAACACGCTGCCGCACATGAAGTTCGAGGAACTGAGCTTCGGCAGCGTTTGCAGCGGACCGGAAGACATCCGCAGGTCGGCGCGCACCTTCATCAAGTACGGCGTCGATCACCTCAAGATCAATTTGTCCGGCGAATACATTGCCGGCCTGCCGGCCGAGATGTCACCGTTCGCGGAGGAAGAGGTCGCGATGCTCGCGCAGGAAGCCAAGCGCTATGGCAAGCGCATGGCCGCGCACGCGCGGTCGAGCGAATCGGTCAAGCAGTGCGTGCGCCACGGCATCGAGATGGTCTACCACGCGAGCTTTGCGGACGAGGAAGCACTCGACATGCTCGAGGCGGCCAAGGACAAGCACTTTGTCGCACCTGGCATCGGCTGGCTCATCCGCACCACCTACAACGCCGCCGAGTACGGCATCACCGAAGCTGTCGCGACGCAGATGGGCTACAAGCGCGAGCTGGAGATCGCCTCGGCATCGCTGCGCAAGATGCGCCAGCGCGGCATCCGCATCCTGCCGGGCGGCGACTACGGCTTTGCGTGGATGCCGCACGGCACCAACGCCAATGACTTGCAGTACTTCGTGGACTACATCGGCATGACGCCCAAGGAAGCATTGCTGGCAGCGACCAAGCTGGGCGGCCAGATCATGTTGCGCCCGGATGAACTCGGCCAGTTGAAGGCGGGCTTCCTGGCAGACATCGTGCTCGTCGATGGCGATCCGCTGGAGGATCTTTCGCTCCTGACCGATCCGGCCAAGATCCAGCTCGTGATGAAGGATGGTGTGATCTACAAGGATTGCGCGACCCCCGTGCCTGCAGAGGCTGCGTTGCACCTGGAAGGGGCCGACTTTCCGCTACGTGAGGAAGGCGTCAAGGAGGCCCTTGCTGAAATGCATTAGCGAGAGACCAGCGAACTGGGGCGGCGGCAACGCCCCTGTTTCTCTCTTCTTCGACCGCAATGCAAATGAAACTCGACGCTGAAAATGACGCCACGTACGACGGCTCATGGCCGGTTGCTCCAGTTCAACAAGCTCACGCAGATGTCGGCAACGGGCACGTACCCGCCCATCCACCCTGCCCTCTCGAAGGAGGCTTTACGCTGCAGAGCGGCATTCGACAGTTCAACTCTGTCCCTAGACCCCTTCGTGCCTGTACGGTCCTGCGACGGTCGATAGAGTTCGACCGCCGGCCGCTATCGGTAAATGCGGGAAGCCATGACCATGACAGATCGCGGCAGCGTGACGCCCAGCGCCTCGGCCGTGGTCGCGTTGACGGTGAGGTCGAACTTGGCGATGAGCTCGACGGGGAGATCACGGGGCGTGGCACCTTTCCAGATGCGCACCACATAGTCGGCCGTGCGATCGGCGGCGTAGTCGTAGTCGGGCCCGTAGCTCATGAGAACGCCGGCCGCGGAGAAGAGCGCGGCGTCCCCGATCGACGGCAACCGGTTGGCCAGCGCCAGCGACCCGATCCTCTTGGCCTGGCCCGCGAGCCTTTGGCGAAGCCGAAACGGAGATTGGAAGATTCGCTGCTTTGAACCCCGACTGAACATCCGGCAAGGCCAGTGCGGCGGCAGCGATGGCAGCCAGCCGCTCAACCACGATGTCGGGTATTCCAGTCTTCACGAAAAGTCCTTGCCAGTTGCCACCGTACCCGCCTTCGAGGTTCAATTCCGCCATGGTCGGTACCGTGGGGAGTTGCTCCAGGGGTGACGGCGCGCTCAAGGCAATGGCTTTGAGTTTGTCGTCATTGGTGAGCGGCACCGCAGACGCCACATTGAGTAGGTTCAGGTGGACCAGTCCACTTGTGTTGTCGGTCAGAGCGACCGGACCGCCCTTGTATGGAACGTGAATCAAGTCCAACTTCTGCTGCTCCGCGAGGCCTTGAAACGACAGGTGGGCCATGCTGCCGTTGCCAGCCGAGGCATAGCTCACCTTGCCTGGGTTCTTCCGGACATAGGCGATGAACTCGGCGGCGCTGTTGGGAGGGAAGTCTTTTGTCGTGGCGACCAGAACGCCTGGGACAGACGCCAGTTCGGCCACTGGAACGAAACTCTTGACCACGTCAAGCTTCCCCTTCTTGGCCAGAAGCGGTGCGGAGATTTCTGCTTCACTGTCGCGATCTGCGCGCCTACCTTGCCCACGACGAGAGTGCTCTGATCGACTACCAAGTCCGTTACCGGGCCGGCCTACCGATCTCGACTTCTCGTGCCGAAGCGTCCGTCGACGAGATCGCGAACGCCCGCATGGCCAAACGCCAACGCGTGCGCTGGTCGCCGCAAGGCGCGCATTGCATGGCAACAGTGGGTGCCGCAGTGCTGGACGGCCGACTGCATGACTTTTCGTCAGCGCGAATCGCAGCGCGAAGCCCAGGGTTTTTCCACTCCCCCACCTGTGCGGTTCTTCTGCCCACACTGACGACAGGCAAAGCGGCTCCAGCGGTGCGATCAGCGTGCGGTGGCAGCCAACTCTCGCCGAAGCGAGCGGATCGTCTTGAGCATCGATGCGAGGAGCGGGGAGCCGTCGCCGCGCAAGTAGAAGCAGTGCAAGTCCATCGTCGCCCTGATGCGGGTCTTGATCGGCCGATAGGCGATCCCCGGGAACTGGACGTTGGTCATGGAGCCGGGGACGAAGGTCACCCCCGTGCCCGTTGCCGCCAGCAGTGTGGCCGTGACCACGTCCGTCAGCGGGGGCGCGATGCGAGGTTCGAACCCGTGCGCGCGGCAGAGTTCCACTGCCTGTGCGGCGCCCGACGGGGAACTCCCGATCAGCACTGTCTCGTCGCGCAGTTGCGCCACGTCGATGCGCTTGTCCTTGGCCAGCCGGTGATCTGCAGACAAGGCCACGAGCACCGGTTCGCTGCAGACCCGTTCCACCTGTACGTCCGGCTCTTCGGGCAGCAGGCGCTCGAACACGAGCTGAACTCGCTTCTGACGCAAGGCAGGCAGTTGGACCGGTGTCTGGGCATGGTGCAGCACGACCTGCACTTCCGGGTGGGCGGTGCTGAAGGCGGCGAGCACTTTCGGCACGATGCCGAACATGGCCGAGCCATAGACGCCGACGTCCAGCCGCCCGGCTTCGCCGCGACCGGCGCGGCGCGTGCGTTCCGCCGCCTGCTCCACCAGCGCGCGGATCGACAGCGCGTGCTGGAGCAGCTCCTGGCCGGCACTGGTCACTTCCATTCCGCGCGGCGTGCGCTTGAACAGCTGGACGCCCAGTTCGCTTTCCAGGCTCTGGATCTGGCGGGTGAGCGGCGGTTGCGACAGGTGCAGCCGTTCCGCCGCACGTCCTAGGTGCTTCGATTCCGCGACCGCGGCGAAGTAGTTCAGTTGTCTCAGGTCCATCGGGTCCTCTTACGCAAAAGGTATCAGGCGAGTTCAAATTTAGCATTGGACGCAACTGTCTGCCTTGCTGAGACTTCGATCCGTCCTGCGGGGATCGCCGCGGACCAGGCAAGAAATCAAGGATGACCGCCTTCGGCGGCAATACAGGAGACAGACATGACATTCAGACGCGCGTCCCACGTGCGGATCGCGGCCACGGGTTGCGTCATGCTTGCGAGCCTCGGGCTCACAGGCTGTGGCGGTGGCTCGAATTCCTCGGTCACTTCCAACGCTCAGCTCCCCTCGTCCAGCCCACCTTCGTCCACTCCCCCGCTCGTCCAGCCGATCCTCGGCGTTCGCAGCAAGGCCATCCTCGATGTCGACGGCTACAAGTTTCGCGACGCCAACGGCGACGGCAAGCTCGATCCCTACGAAGACTGGCGACTGTCGCCGGAGGTTCGCGCCAAGGACCTCGTGGCGAAAATGACGCTCACCGAGAAGGCGGGCATGTTGATGATCGACACGCTGAACGCGCCCGTGCCGCCCAGCACCATCGCCAGCACGACGGCGGATCGCTTCATCAACACCGAGAAGATGACCCGCTTCATCTTTCGCAACACGGTGCAGATGAACAGCACCACGAACGTGAGCCCGCAGCAGGCGGCCGAGTTCACCAACGCCGTCCAGGCACTCGCTGAAGGAACGCGCCTGGGCATCCCGGTGATCTTCAAGTCGAATGCGCGCAACCACTACGACCGCAGCGCTCGGCGGGGAATCAACGAGTCGGCGGGTTCCTTCTCCGAGTGGCCGAAGGAACCAGGACTGGCGGCAACGCGCGACATGACTGTGATCCGCGATTTCGGCACCACCGCTGGAACCGAGTGGACGGCGATCGGCCTGCGCGGCTCGTATGGCTACATGGCCGACTTGGCGACAGAACCGCGCTGGTTCCGCGTGCACGAGGTGTTCAGCGAGGATGCCGACCTGAACGCGCAGATCATGACCAACCTGGTCGGCACCTTCCAGGGTGGTCCGATCGGCCCGGCCACGAAGGTGGCGATGACCATCAAGCATTTTCCTGGCGGTGGACCGATGCAGGGCGGCCTGGATGCACACTACACCTTCGGCAAAAACGCCTCGTACGTGGGTGGCCGATTCCCGGATCACATCAAGCCCTTCAAGGCAGCCATCGATGCGGGCGTTTCGGCGATCATGGCTTACTACAGCGTTCCGCAGAACCTGACCTATGACGGCATCACGTTCGATCCGATTGGCTACGCTTTCAACAAGAAGGCGCTGACCGATGTTTTGCGTGGCAAGCTGGGTTTCGGCGGTTACGTCAACTCCGACACGGGCATCATCACGCAGCGCGCGTGGGGCCTGGAGAGCGCGACCGTGAACCTGCGGATCGCCACGGCGATCAACGCGGGTACCGATGTCCTTTCCGGATTCAACAGCAACCAGCAGATTACCGACGTCATCAATGCGGGGCTCGTGACGCCGGCACGCCTCGACGAAGCCGTGCAGCGCCTGCTTCGCGAGCAGTTCGCGCTTGGGTTGTTCGAGAATCCCTACGTGGACGCGAGCCTGGCCAACGGGATCGTCGGCAAGGACGATTTCCGCGCGAAGGCTCTGGATGCGCAGCGGAAGTCCCTGACGCTGTTGAAGAACGATGGAGCACTGCCGCTGCGCGCGGCGACGGCCACCGTGCCGGTGCACCTCTACACGATCAACCTGAATCCGAGCGTGCTGAGCGATCCTGCTTACGGTGGGTATTCCGTCACCGCGGGCGATCGTACCGCTGCCAACGGAAACACGCGTGCGCCGGTCCCGGCCGACACGGACTACGTCATCCTGCGAGTGGAGGTCACCAACTCCAGCGGTGCCTACGGCAGCAATGACCCGGCCACCGGAGCGAACCCGGCGTTCATCAACCCGGCGACAGGGAAGACATGGGGTGCCAATGACCCGGATGGCATCGACAACGGCTTGGCCTTTGGCGGGGCCTATCCGTGGGAGGTGAACTTCCTGGACTTCACACGCATGTCGACAGCGCAGTCCTGGAAGGTGTCACCGTCGCTGCTGGACATCAAGGACACCATGGCAGAAGCCAGTGTTATCGGCAAGAAGGTCATCCTCAGCATCTACTTCCGCCAGCCTTACGTGCTGGATGACGCGAGCGGCCTGAAGAACGCAAGCGCGATCATCGCGAACTACGGCGTGAGTGACGTCGCCCTCATGGACGTGCTCACCGGGAAGTTCAAGCCGCAGGGCAAGCTTCCCTGGGCGCTGGCGAACAAGCCGCAGGCCGTCGAGTCGCAGGATCCCGACGTCCCCGGGTACTACGCGTCCGACACGCTATACCCCTTCGGCTACGGACTGAGCTACTGAGCTTCTTGGTACGCACTCCACGGCGTCGCATCCCAGCGTGGCTGCGCGCCGGCTTTTCACCCGTTACCAACAATGACCAGCACGTCCGACCATCCCCCGCTGCAGCGGCTTCTCCTGACCGGCGCCGCGGGCGGCCTCGGCAAGGTGCTTCGCGAGCGCCTGCGCCCCTACGCCGACATCCTGCGTCTATCGGACATTGCTTCACTCGCCCCGGCCGCGGGCCCTCATGAAGAAGTCGTGCCCTGCGACCTCTCGGACAAGAAGGCGGTCGATGCGCTCGTGGCCGGCTGCGACGCCATCGTCCACCTGGGCGGCGTTTCGGTCGAGCG
>NZ_FNRO01000033.1 GCF_900107745.1 Variovorax sp. YR216
AGCGCTCGACAGCATCGAGGTCAACGACCGTCTCGCCCAGATCAAGCTATGAGCCGCTGACGGCCCGTCAAGAGGGCCTTGGTCGCCCGCTTACGGACAAAGCGACACCTCATTGTTCCGAGTGCCGCCCGTACAGGAAGCACAGGGGAGCCTTTTCCCGAATTGCGATTCTTGAATCGGGTCGGAGAGTTCGCTCCTACATCCACATTGCTAGGTCGTGGATGTCCTGTGGTCTCTGGGCATGATTCAGGTTGCCGTTAGCGACCACGCTGTTGAGGAAATTGATTCGGGCCGTATCGTTCTTACCAATGCCTAGGTGAGCTTCAATCGCTCCCGCAGACCACACCCAGATGTCCTGTGCGCGGAGCGTCTGGGCAATGTTGGCTACTTCGTGTGGCATCGCAGCCGCCATCCGTTCGAAGGCCTCGGCGGGCGTGAGAGCTGAGAAGTTTCCATGTTGGTCCTTCTTTGCCGGAAGACCGCCGCTATCAAGGTAGAAGCCGAGTGGGGCTGCGTTGCCTGCAAACCAAGTCTTGCATGCTGCGAGCGACGTGTCGCCGGGCGGGATGAGTCCTGCGCCTGCGCCTGCGGCTATCCGGAAAGCAAAATCGAGGTCGGCGAGCGCCTTCGGATGAAAGCCAACAGCTCTGAGGATTTGCATCATCGGCAGCAGTGCGGAACTGCCAAACCCAGAAACGATGCACCCTTTGTCGTGGGCATAGGAGTGGCCACGCAAGGTCTGATAAAGCTGCGGTAGGAGCATCAGTTCCGTCTTGCCTTCGACCAACAACACCCTGTCGGAGAACAAGAGGTGCGCGGCTGTTTGCAGTGAGAACACAGCCTCAGCGTGATGCGGATGCGCGGCCAGGTCGTTTGCGGCCGACAGGAGCTTCTGGCGCGCAGCGGTTCTGCCAGCCGCGTCCTTGTGAATCATCAGGGCTTGAAGTGCGTGCGTTCTCCCTATGAGGAGCGGGGAATGCGTCGAGAAAATGACCTGAAAGTTTTGCGTTGAGAGTTGAAGAAGTGCTTCCCGCAGGAGCTCAATTGCCTGGGGGTGCAGGTAGAGTTCTGGCTCGTCAATCAGGAGTACAACAGTGCCAGCGGGGTTGCCCGCTGCCGGTCCGGTGAGGTCGGCCAGTAGCTTGATTAGTGCCATGTTGGAGCTCCGCTGCGCCCCATGCCCAAATGATGCGAACGGCCGAGGAAAGCCTTGGACGTCTGAGAGCGTCACGGTCGAAGACTTGAACAGGTCTTCGAAGTTGGGAGTGCCAAAGTTCAGGTGAAGCGACAAGCCAGGAAAGAACGACGCGATTGCCGCCGTGGCCTCTGCCTCGAACTCTCCCAGCTCAACCAACCGGTTTGCGCCGTTGAGATGCCCGGATACCTGGGCCAGCGATGCTTGCACTTGATTCAGTGCAGCTGCGTTGTTCGCGTTGATGCGCGCAAGGACCTGCTTGAGCAGCAGGCCAAGTGTGTTCTTTGCACCGAACTTGCTGACGTCCTCGCCTGCGTCTTCCATGGCAGCAATGTGCAGAGGCTCTGGAAACAAGACGCCTAGCGCGGTATCCAGGCCGGCCGGGTTGTCTACCCATGCGTTTGCTTGGAAATTGAAGACGTCGATTCGTATCTGAGCGGCGGTGCTGCCAGGAGAATCTTGCCTGCGTCGGCACTTCAACGCTCCGCCATGCAGGTAGGGTGCGACCGCCTGCTGTTGGTTGGGCGGAAGGAGGTTCAGGTTCACGTTGTCTATGACGCCTTCTACCGTTACAGGCATTGCCGCGTCATGGAACATGTGACTCGGAAGGACGCTCTTCTTGAGAAGCCAGTTGATGGCCCGAAGGATGTTGGACTTCCCTGAATTGTTGTAGCCAACGATGGGATTGAACCCGCTGAGCGGAACGGTCAACGCGTGGCACGAACAGAAATTGTTGATGGTTACTTCAGATAGACGCATGTGTGTAGTTGGGTAGCACGGGCTCCCGGTCGACGCTGTTTCGACGGCAGCAGTCACCGAGCGGAGCGACTTTGTTTGGGGCGGGTGCCCGACCGTCAGGACAAGGGAGCCGGCAAGCGTCTGGTCGAGTTGCTCGCCGCAGGAGCCGCATCGCCTGAGGCGAAATAGCTTGCGCTTCGTTACATCTTAAATCGGCAGTCGCATGGTGCCCACAGAACCGCAATACGCACCAAATACTGTGGTGCGCATGCTGCGCACTCGACTGCAAGTCTTTGAATAAGTAGGATAGATTCAAATCATTGCTAGTTCGAGGGGTTTGATTCGGTAGGATGAAATCAAAAGACGGTACCGAGACCTTGCGCGGAGGTGCTCGCGCAGGTGCTGGTAGGAAGCCAGTGCTGCAGGCAACGCAGAAGCTCAGCGTGTCGGTGGACTCCCAAACAGCAGAGGCCTTGCTTAGGCTCGGCAATGGCAAAGCCAGTGCTGGAGTCAGGGCGGCGGTTGCAATTGCTACTGACTCAGCTCAAGCGAGCCGGTCGATGATTCCCGCAACGAGTGAGCTCTCGCGGACCGGGCTCCAGACTTCCGGTCGTTGGAGGCTGGAAAGCAATCAGTCGACTGACATTGGCGAAGAGTGGCCAAGACGAGACGAAGTGGCCCTGGTTGACCCGGCCAATGTCACCGTGCACCGGTTCCACGGTCGCCACGCGAGCGCCCTCGAGTCGGATGCCTTGCAAGAGTTCAAAGCATCAATACTTCGCCGCGGGGGGAATGTCCTTCCCGTTTTGCTCTTCAAGGGAAATGGTGGACAGTTAGAACTGATATTTGGACGCCGTCGGCTCCGAGCTGCGTATGAACTCGGAATACCAGTCACGGCGGTGATTCAGGAATGGAGGTCAGACGTCGAGGCGGTCCGGGCGATGGCAGTCGAAAGCCGAGGGGGTGACCTCCCATGGTCGGTTTTTGAGCGCGGGACGATGCTGAAAGGTTGCCTAGAAGGCGGCCTTTACCCTTCAATAAGGAGGGCGGCGGAGGACCTGGGTTGGTCCTTGAGCGAAGTGAATCAGGCTTTGGCCGCAGCGGAGTTGCCGCCAGAGTTGATTGCCGCGTTTCGGACGCCTTCAGACTTGGCGGGAGAGTGGGTGCTGCCACTAGCCGAGGCGTTGGGTCGAACTCCGCTAGCCGTTCTGGCCACCGCCCGTGGATTCGCCACTGGCGCAAAAAGTGGCTCGCCTCGCACTCGGTACCTCGACTTGAAGCGGTCGGCGGTGCGAGTCTGATGACCGTTTTTGTGCCGAGTCAGCCGAACTTCCCCCGTGCCCGCGGACTTGTTGCGTAGCAGTTACAATCCGGTGAACAAAAGTCCTTGGCGCATAAACGTCGGCTGCATTTATTGCTTCGCTCGCCCCACGCACAGCTATCTGAACCTTTCACCGGGACTCGATTTCGAGACCAAGCTGATCGCCAAGCGCAACGTCGCCGAACTGCTTCGGGTGGAGTTGGCGCGCAAGAGCTACAAGCCCAGCCCGATCATCATCGGCACCGCGACCGACTGCTACCAGCCGATCGAGCGCGAGTTGCGCCTGACGCGATCGGTGATCGAGGTGCTGAAGGACGCACGCCACCCCTTCGGCATCATCACCAAGTCCAGCGCGGTCGAGCACGACCTCGACCTGATCGCGCCGATGGCGGCCGACCATCTCGCGGCGGTGTACGTGACCATCACCACGCTCGACGGCGAGCTCGCGCGCAAGCTCGAGCCGCGGGCGGCCGCACCGCATCGTCGGCTGCGGACGCTGCGCACGCTGGCCGAGGCGGGCGTGCCGGTCGGCGTCAGCGTCGGGCCGCAGATCCCGTTCGTCAACGAAGACATGGAGCAGGTGCTAGAAGCCGCCTGGGACGCCGGCGCGCGCAGCGCTTTCTACACGGTGATTCGCCTGCCGTGGGAAGTCGCGCCGCTCTTCAAGCAGTGGCTCGAACTGCACTACCCGCAACGCGCGGGCCGCATCATGGAACGCATCCGCGAGATGCGCGGCGGCAAGGACTACGACGCCGATTTCGCGACGCGCATGAAGGGCAGCGGCGTATGGGCCGACCTGATCCGCCAGCGCTTCGAGAAAGCGACGAAGCGCCTCGGCTTTTCCAACGACCGCACGCCGCTGGACCTCAGCGCGTTCCGGCCACCTGGCGCAGAGGGGCAGGGCAGCCTGTTCTAGCGTCTGCGGCGGTGCCGCTTGACTCGACGCCGCACCAGTCGCCACCGAGCGCCTTGACGAGGAAGACCGAGGTCTGCATGCGCTGCCCATTGATCTGCGCCGCCTGCCGCTCGGTCGTGAGCAGCGCCTGCTGCGCGGTAATCACGTCGAGAAAGGTCGATGCGCCGCCCTGGTAGCGGCCGGCCGCCATTTCGAGCACGCGGCGCGAGCTCTCGACCGCCGTCTGCGCCTGCGCCGATGCGCGATCCAGCGAGGCGAGGCCGGTGATGCCGTCCTCCGCTTCCTGGAAAGCGGTGAGGACGACGCGCCTGTAGCCGGCCACGGTGGCGTCGTAGCCCGCCTTGGTGAAGTCCACGTTGGCGCGGATGCGCCCGCCGTCGAAGAGGGTCTGCGTGGCGGTCACGCCGAGCGACCAGAGCAGGCTCTGGGAGTCGAACAGGCTGGACAGCATGCGGCTGTCCACGCCGACTGACGGCAGCAGCATCACGCTCGGATAGAAGGCGGCGCTCGCCACGCCGATCTGCGCGTTGGCGGCGGCCATTGCGCGTTCTGCGGAGGCCACGTCCGGCCGCCGTTGCAGCGCTTCGGACGGAATGCCGATCGGAATCGCCGGCGGCAGGAGCGGCTTCACATCGGCCGCGACCGAGAACGACGGCGCGGGCGTGCCGGTCAGCGTCGCAAGCGCGTGCTCGTACTGCGAACGCTGCTTCCTGAGCACGTCGACCTGCGCCAGCGTGTTGTCGAGCAGCGCCTGCTGCTGCGCCACGTCGAGCCCGGAGACCGCGCCGAGATCGTGCCGGTCCGTCACGAACTGGAGCGCGCGGCGCTGCAGCGCGATCGAGCGCGCGAGCACGTCGAGCTCGATGTCGGTCGAGCGCAGGTTGAAGTACGCCGAGGCCACGTCGGTCGTCAGCAAGAGCCGCGTGTTCTCGAGGTCGGCGGCCGACTGCGCGGCGGAGGCGGTGGCGGCCTCGACGGAGCGCCGCACGCGGCCGGCGAGGTCGAGCTCGTAGCTGGCGGTGAGGTTCAGCGCGAAGTCGTTCTGCACCGTCGAATAGTTGGGTGCCGCGTAGTTGGTGAGCGGACGGTTCGCCGAGATGTCGAAACGCTGCGCGCGTGCGCCGACGCCCACTTGCGGGTAGCGGCCGGCGTTGGCGCCCGCGAGCGTCGCGCGCGCCTGCGCGAGCCGGGCGCTCGAGAGTTCCAGCGTCGGGCTGTTGGCGAGCGCCCTCTGCTGGAGCGCATCGAGTTGCGGATCGCCGAAGCGCAGCCACCACGGGCCCTTGTCGTCGGCGTCGCCCGGAACGGCCTGCTTCCACGGCTCCTCGAGCTGCCAGCTCACCGGGATGTCAACGGCAGGTGCCTTGTAGTCCGGCCCTGCGGCGCAGCCGGCCAGGAGCGCGGCCATGGCCCACGAAGCCAAGGCACCCGCGGAGCCGGCTTTGCCGGGCCGCTGGGTGCGCCCCCTCGAGGCGGTGTCAGAGCCACACGAAGTGGGCGAGGCTGGGGGTGGGCTCATTTCAGGCAGATTCCTTCGCGATCACCACGACGTCGCCATCGGCGAGCGAATCGGAAGGATTGAGCACGAGCCGGTCCGCCGGGCCGAGACCGTCGATCACCTCGACCGTCTCGCCGTAGTTGCGCCCGAGCGTGACGCCGCGCAGCTTCACTTTGCCTTGTGCATCCACCACTGCGACGCGCGTGCCTTCGGCGCGGAACAGCAGCGCATTCGCCGGGATCGTCAGCGACTGGCTCGCGGCCATCGGGAGCGACACCTGCACGTAGGCGCCGGGCAGCAGCGTGCCCTCCTTGTTCGGCAGCGAGACTTCGACCTGCATCATGCGCGTGGCGGTGTCGATCGCACCCGAGGTCCGCGCCACCTCGCCCTTGAACGTCTGGCCGCGCAGCTCGGACTGCGTGACCACCACCGGCTGCCCCGGCTTCACGAGCTGCGCATAGGCCTGCGGCACGTTGATGTAGACGCGCAGCGGGTCGGTCTGCGCGAGCAGAAACAGCGCGCGCCCGCTGCCGGCATCGATGAGATCGCCCACATCGACGTTGCGGCGGGTGAGCACACCCGAGAACGGCGCGACCACGCGCTTGAAGCCTTCGGTCTGCCTGAGCCGCTGCACGTTGGCATCTGCGGCCGCGAGGTTGGCGGTGGCCTGCGCGAGCGCGCTGCGTCGTTCGTCGAGGTCCTGCTGCGAAACCACGTCCTTCTGACGCAGGCTTTCCCAGCGCGCGACGGTGCTCTTGGCGAGTTCGAGGCTCGATGCGGTCTGCTGCCGGGCGGCGATGGCCTGCGAAAGCTGCTGGTCGATCTCCGGCGTGTCGAGTTCGGCGAGCAGTTCGCCCTTCTCGACATGGCTGCCGATGTCCTTGGTCCAGCGCTTGAGGTAGCCGCTCGCGCGCGCCGAGATCGGCGACTGCACATAGCCCTGCAGCGTGCCCGGCAGCGCCAGCGTCTGGCCGGCGGCGGGCGTCTGGGGCAGGGCGGTCTTCACGTACTGGGCGGCGCGTTCGGCGGTGCCGGCCTGGAGTTCGCGCGCATTGCCCATGCGGACGAACACGGTGCGCGCGCCGCCTGCGACGAGGACCGCGAGCACGATCCAGACCGCAATGCGGGTGCGGCGCACGATCTGCCGCCGCTTGAGCAGTTCGTGATGCTCGCCGTCCTCTTGGGCGGCGATCGGGTGGATGGCCAATGCCGCGTGGCGTTGCTCCGTCATGGGGTCAGGTCTCCTGGGGCTGCGCCCCGAGCGAGGAAGGTGTCGTGGTGGCGCTGGCCGCCTTGCCTGCATTGCGGTGGGCACGGCGGCTGTGGATTTCGGCGAAGACCGCCGGCACGAAGAACAGGGTCGAGACCGTCGCGAACAACAGGCCGCCGATGACCGCGCGGCCCAGCGGTGCGTTCTGCTCCGCGCCTTCGCCGAGGCCCAGCGCCATCGGGATCATGCCGATGATCATCGCCAGCGCGGTCATCAGCACCGGGCGGATCCGTGTCGCGCCGGCTTCGAGCGCGGCCGACAGCGGCGGCGCGCCGGCCGCGAGCCGTTCGCGCGCGAAGGCCACCAGCAGGATGGAGTTCGCGGTCGCGACGCCCATGGTCATGATCGCGCCGGTCAGGGCCGGCACGCTCAGCGTGGTGCCGGTGATGAACAGCATCCACGCGATGCCGGCCAGCGCCGCGGGCAGCGCGGTGATGATGATGGCGGCATCGAGCCACGACTGGAAGGTGACCACGATCAAGAGATAGACCAGCACGATCGCCATTGCAAGCCCGACGCCGAGGCCGATGAAGGACGACTGCATCGTCTGCACCTGCCCACGGATCGCGACCTGGCTGCCGCGCGGGAGGGTGGGGCGCATCTCGTCGACCAGCGCCTGCACTTTCGAAGCCACGCTGGCAAGGTCGGTGCCCTGCACGCTCACATAGACGTCGACCACCGGCTGGATGTTGTAGCGCGAGACGATGGCCTGTTGCCGCCCGGCCTGCGCGTCGACGAGATTGCCGAGCAGTTGCGGCGCGCCGCCGGCTGCGGCGGTCGCGCCGGTACCCACTGGAATGTTGAGCAGCGAATCGAGCGAATCGACCGCGTACTGCGGCGACTGCACTGCGATGTTGTAGACCACGCCGTTCTGCGGATTCAGCCAGAACGCCGGCGCGGTCTGCGAGCTGCCCGACAGCGCGATCAGCACGTTCTGCCCGACGTTCGATGCGGTGAGGCCGAACTGCTGCAGGCGCGTGCGGTCCATCTGCAGGTTCAGCCCGGGGCCGTCGAGCCGCTGGTGCACGTGGGAATCGACCGCGCCGGGGATCAGCCGGATCTTCTTGGTCAGCTCGGCTGCGCGCGCCGCGTTGGCGTACACGTCGTTGCCGCTGAACTGCACGTCGATCGCCGCAGGCAGGCCGAAATTCAGGATCTGCGTGACGATGTCCGCGGGCTGGAAGAAGAACTCCGTGCCGGGAAAGCGCTTGGGCAGCTCCGCACGCAGCAGCGAGACGAACTCCTCGGTCGGCCGGTGGCCTTCGCGCAATGACAGCAGGATCTCGCCGTCCAGCGTCCCGATGGTGCCCGCGTTGCTGTACGACAGGTTGATCCCGCTGTTGGGCACGCCGAGGTTGTCGAGGATGGTTTCGAGCTGGTCCTTCGGGACGAGCTCGCGGATGGCGGCCTCGACCTGGTCCGCGAGCCGCGCCGTCTCCTCGATGCGGGTGCCGGTCGGCGCACGCATGTGCAGGCGGATCTGGCCGGCATCCACGTTCGGGAAGAAGTCGCGTCCCAGCACCGGGAAGAGCGCGCACGACAGCACGCAGAAGCCCAGGAACAGCGCGATGAAGCGTCCGCGCCGCGACAGCACCGCCGACAGGGCCAGCGTGTAGGCGCGGCGCACGCGCTCGAAGCGGCGGTCGAAGTTGCGGTACACGCGCTGCAGCAGGCTCGGCCTGGCATGAGGATCGGCCTTCGCGTGCGCCCCGCCCATCAGCATCATCACCAGCGTCGGCACCAGCGTGCGCGACAGCAGGTAGGACGCGGCCATCGCGAACACCACCGCCATCGCGAGCGGCACGAACAGGAACTTCGCCACGCCAGAGAGGAAGAACATCGGCACGAACACGATGCAGATGCACAGCGTGGAGACGAAGGCGGCCGGGCCGATCTCGCCGGCGCCGATCAGGATCGCCTCGTTCAGCTCCGTGCCCATGTGCAGGTGGCGCTCGATGTTCTCGATCGTCACGATCGCCTGGTCCACCAGGATGCCGACCGACAGCGCGAGGCCGCCCAGCGTCATGAGGTTGAGCGTCTGCCCGAGCGCGTAGAGCGCCAGGATCGACGCGAGGATCGACAGCGGAATGGTCAGCGCGATGATCAGCGTGCTGCGCCAGTTGCCCAGGAAGAGCAGCACCATCGCCGCAGTGAGCGCGGCGGCGATCACCGCCTCGAACACCACGCCCTGCACCGCGGCCTTGACGAACACCGACTGGTCGAAGAGCGGCGTGATCTTGATGTCCTGCGGCATGCTCTGCGCCGCCACCGGCAGCAGCTTGTGCAGGTCGGAGACGATGTCCAGCGTGGATGCGCCGCCGTTCTTGAGCACCGACAGCAGCACGCCGCGCACGCCGTCCTGCCGCACCACGTTGGTCTGCGGGGAGAAGCCGTCGCGCACGTACGCCACGTCGCGCAGGTAGGTGGTGGCGCCGCCGGTGGTGCGCACCGGCAGGTCGTTGAGCCCGGTGATCGCTTCCGGCGAGCCGTTCATGCGCACGCTGTACTCGGTGGCACCGAACTTGGCGGTGCCCGAGGGCAGGATCAGGTTCTGCACATTGATCGCGTTGACCACGTCCGCCGGCGAAAGCCCGCGCGCCTGCATCGCCTGCGTGTCGAGGTCGACCGAGATCAGCCGGTTCTTGCCGCCATAGGGAAAAGGCACCGCGGTCCCGGGCACCGTGATGAGCTGCGGCCGCAGCTGGTTGATCGCGGCGTCGAACAGTGCGTTTTCGGGTCGGGTCGGGCTTGACAGCGCGAGCTGGATCACCGGGATGCTCGATGCCGAATACTTGATGACCAGCGGCGGCGTGATGCCCGGCGGCAGCTGCCGCACCTGCGTCTGCATCGAGGCGACCACCTGCGCGATCGCGGTCTCGATGCTGGCGGTCGGCTGGAAGAACACCTTGATCACCGTCACGCCCGAGAGCGACTGCGATTCGATGTGCTCGATGTCGCTCACCGTCGTGGTGAGGCTGCGCTCCGTCTGCCCGGCGATGCGCTGGCCCATCTCCTGCGCGGGCAGGCCCCCATAGTTCCAGATGATGCTGATGACCGGGATGTTGATTTCCGGAAAGATGTCGGTGGCCATCCGCATCAGCACGAACGGCGTCGCCAGCACGATCAGCATCGCCATGACGATGAAGGTGTACGGGCGTCGCAACGACAGTGGTACCAGCGACACGATCTGTTACTTTCGTTCTAGAAGGCCGCCATGATAGGCAGAGTTCGAAAGACAATGCCGACGATGCAAGAGCTTTACATGCCCGAAACAAGCGCCCGCTGGCTGGTCGTCATGGGCGTGTCCGGATGCGGCAAATCGAGCCTCGGCGCGGCGCTCGCGCGGGAACTCGGGCTGCCGCTGATCGAAGGCGACGACTTCCACGCGCCCGAAAGCGTTCGCAAGATGCGCGCCGGGGTCGCACTGACTGATGCCGATCGCGCGGGCTGGCTGTCCCGGCTCGGCCACGAACTCGCCGGTCACGACAAAGGCGTCGTGCTGACCTGCTCGGCGCTCAAGCGCGACTACCGCGACCGGCTGCGCGCCGCGCGGCCGGGACTGCGCTTCGTCTTCATGGCGCTGTCGCGCGAAGAGGCGGAGCGCCGCGTCGCCGAGCGGGCCGCAGTCCACATGTTTCCGGCCAGCCTCGTCGCGAACCAGTTCGCGACGCTGGAGTCACCGGTCGGCGAGCCCGGCGTGCTGGAGGTGGATGCCACCGCGCCGCTCGAACGACTCGTGGCGCAGGTGCGCGACTGGCGTTGAAGGCTGGCGGACTCAGCTGCCGGGCGGCCTGAGCCCGAGTGCATCGAACACCCGGATCGCCGCATAGGCATCGTTGCCCGCGTATCGCAGTTGCGCCGGCGTCAGTTGCTGGTTGGCCCAGTTGGACGTGGTCGCCTTGCGCGACTTGATGAAGCGACGGTCGAACATCAGCGCCACGGCGGTTTTCACGCCGACGGACTTGCGATAGCCGCGGCGGCGGAATTCGACGTCGAGATCGAAGACCGCCTGCGGCTCGATGTCGAAACGCTGGCGGATCAGGCTCAGGTCGCCGGAAAGCCCGAAGCCCACCTTCAGCAGCGCCGGAGACGTGAGCAGGTTGGCGAGCGCGCCATGCAACGCGGCGCGGTGCGACTGGAAAAGCCACGCAGCGCCCGGCGTCGCGAACTGGAGCACATGCGGGCCGGTCGACACCTCGAACTTCGCAAAAGTGGGCTTCGATTCGGTATCGAAGCCGACCACGCCGGCGGCCAGCAGGGCCGCGGTGGCGGTCTCGGCATCCTCCGGCGTCTCGACCAAGCGGATCTCCGGCAGCCCGAGGCCGACGAAGGGCTCGAGTAGTGCGATCTGCTCGCGTTCGGGCAGCGGCGGGGGCAAAGGCGCGCGATGGGCGGGCATTCAGGCCTTCAACACCTTGGCGTGATGCGCGAGGTGGTCGCCGATGAAGGTCTGGATGAAGTAATAGCCGTGGTCGTAGCCCTCATGCCGGCGCAGCGTGAGCGGCTGGCCGGCGGCGCGGCACGCGGCTTCGAACAAGTGCGGGTGCAACTGCTCGGCGAGGAATTTGTCGACCAGCCCTTGGTCGACGAGGATGCCAGCGGGATAAGGCGGCGCGGTCTGCGACTGCATCAGCGCGCAGGCGTCATGCGCGAGCCAGATTTCGTCGTCGCCGCCGAGGTAGCCGCGGAAGGCCTTTTGGCCCCACGGGCACTGCGTCGGCGCACAGATCGGCGCAAGTGCCGACAGCGACCGGAACCGGCCCGGATGCCGCAGCGCCAGCGTGAGCGCGCCGTGGCCGCCCATCGAGTGGCCGAAGATCCCGATGCGCTTGCCGTCGATGGGCATGCCGTGCGTCGCCAGCGGCAGCAGCTCGTTGACGATCCAGCTTTCCATGCGCCAGTACTCGTCCCAGGGCGCGGCGGTGGCGTCGAGGTAGAAGCCTGCGCCGATGCCGAAATCCCAGCTCGCCGTCGCGCCTTCGATGCCTTCGGGACCGGTGCCGCGCGGACTGGTGTCCGGAGCGATGAGGGCCAGTCCGAGTTCGGCGGCGAGGCGTTGCGCGCCGGCCTTGATCATGAAGGTCTCTTCGTTGCAGGTCAGGCCCGCGAGGTACACCAACGCCGGCACCGGGCCGCTTTCGGCCTGCGGCGGAAGGAACACCGAAAAGCGCATCGGCAGGCCGATCTCGCGCGAGTCGTGTTCGTGGAAGCGTTGGATGCCGCCAAAGCAGCGGTGTTCGGAAAGTGTCTTCAGGCTGTCTGTCATGTCTTGAGGTTGGGGGTGAGTTCGAGCACCGCGTCGGCAAACACGCGCGGAACCTCCTGCGGCATGTTGTGGCCGACGCCAGGCACCACGCGGTGCGAGCGCGGCCCGGCAAAGCGGTGCGCATGCGCCGATGCATCGGCCGGCGAACGGACGCCGTCATCGGCACCGTCGAAGGTGATGGCCGGCACGGTGATCACCGGCTGGCTGGCGAGCTTCGCCTCGATGTCGGCATAGGCCGGATCGCCCGGCACGAGGCCGAAGCGGTGGCGGTACGAATGGATCACCACGTCGACGAAGTCCGGGTGGTCGAAAGCCTCGGCGCTGCGCTCGAAAGTCGCATCGTCGAAGCGCCAGGTCGGCGACCAGAGCCGCCACAGCAGCCGCGCGATGCCGCGCCGGTCGGCCGCGAGCCCGGCGCGTCCACGCTCGCTGTGGAAGTAGTACTGGTACCAGAGCCGGTGTTCGTTTTCGGCACCATCCGGCTGCATCGCCTTCGAGATGTCCTGGATGTTGTAGCTGTTGTAGGAGACCAGCCCCGCGCACCGCCCGGGCCAGAGCGCCGCCACGACGCAGGCGGCGCGGCCGCCCCAGTCATAGCCGGCGAGGACCGCCTTCGGGATCGCGAGTGCGTCGAGCAACGCGAGCAGGTCCGCGCCGAGCGCCGCCTGTTCGCCCGAGCGCGGCGTCGCGTCGCTCACGAAACGTGTGCCGCCGTAGCCGCGCAGGTACGGAACGATCACGCGGCAGCCCGCGGTCGCGAGCATCGTCGCGACGTCGACATAGCTGTGGATGTCGTACGGAAAGCCGTGCATCAGCAGCACGGGCGGGCCTTCGGACGGGCCGGCCTCGAAGTACGACACGTCGAGCACGCCGGCTCGGATCGTGTGCAGCGGGCTCATGCGCGGATTCATCTGGAATGGAGGATTGGGATGCGGGGCGGTCGCCGCCGAGGCGTCACTTTATGCCATAGAAGGTCGCCGCATTCGTGCCCAGGATCTGCTCCTGCTCGAGAGGAGAAAGGCCGGCCAGCAGTTCATGTGACGCCGCATGCCATCGGCCATAGCTGCCCGCGAGATTGAGCACCGGCCAGTCGCTGCCCCACATGAGTCGCGAGGGGCCGAAATGGCCGATGAGGTGGTCGACGTAAGGTCGCAGCGCGGCCGCATCCCAGTCGGCGCCGGCCTCGGTCGCAAGTCCCGACAGCTTGCAGCTCACGCGGGTGGACTGCGCAAAGGTCGCGATCTGGCTCGCCCATGGCTCGAACCGGCCATGCGCGATGTCGGGCTTGGCCGCGTGGTCGATCACCATCGGCAGCAGGGGATGGCGCAAGGCGAATTTCGTCGCGGCGTCGATCTGGTGCGGCTTGATCAGCAGGTCGAGGCAAAGGCCCAGCTCGGTCATGGTCCGGATGGCCGGTTCGAGGCGTGCATCGAGGATCCATTCCGGGTCCGGCAAGTCCTGCAGCATCGGGCGCAGGCCCTTCAGCAAAGGCTCCTGTGCGAGGCGGCTGATGCGGCGGGGTGCATCGTCGGCGGCGAGGTCCGTCCAGCCGACCACCGCACGGACGCGGCTGGCGGGATCAGCCGCGATGCCGAGCAGCCGAGCGGTCTCGGCTTCGGACGGCGCGGCCTGGACGAGCACGGTGGCGTCGATGCCGGCGTCGTCCAGCAACGGCGCGAGATCTTGCGGCGCGAAATCGCGATAGATGGCGCGCAGTTCGGGCGTGTCCTGCAGCCAGCCGTAGTCGCGGTGCGCGAGCGACCAGTAATGCTGGTGGGCATCGACGCGGACGACGCTCATCGAGAAACCTCCGTGCTCCGCACTGCGGTGCGAGCCCCCTTCGGAGCGGCCTGGCGGGGGCTCATGGCCAACTCCCCGGTGGCAGGCCGGCGGGCAGCAGCCCTTCGACCATCAGCGCTTCCCACAATGCCGCGGGGATCGGCGCGTCGCGATGCGCGATGCTCTGCGCGATCTCGGCGGCGCTGCGGGCGCCGACCACCACGGCCGCCGCGCACCGGCAGGCCATCGCGAACTGCAGGGCGGCGGCCGGGAGCGCCACGCCGAACTCGTTGCAGATGCGAGCGATGTGCGCGGCCTTGTCGCGAACCTGCTGATCCGCCGGCTGGTAGTCGAAGCGCGCGTCCGCCGCAACACCGGAGGCGGTCGCCAAGATGCCCGAATTGAACACGCCCGCGAGGATGAGTCCGACGTCCCTTGCGACGCATAGAGGCACCAGCTCGGCCGCGGCGGAATTGTCGAGCAGCGTGTAGCGCCCGGCGAGCATCAGGCAGTCGAAATCGCCTTCGACGATCGCGTCGCGGCAGGCCTGCCACTCGTTGACACCGATGCCGATCGCGCCGAGCACGCCTTCGCCCCGCAACCGGTGCAGCGCGCGGTAGGCGCCGCCCATCGCTTCGCGGAAACGTGCCGGTTGCCCGTCGCCGTGGGTATGGCGGTCGATGTCGTGGATGAAGGCGATGTCGATGCGGTCCACCCCCATTCGTTGCAGGCTGTCGTCGATCGATCGCAGCGCGCCGTCGAAGCTGTAGTCGAAGCGCGGCGCGAAGGGCAGGCCCCGCACGTAGCCGTCGCGTTCGGCGGGCGGATCAGGGTCGGGGCTCAGCAGCCGGCCGACCTTGGTCGACAGGACGAAGCTGTCGCGCGGATGGTCCCGCAGGAACCGGCCGAGGCGCACCTCGCTGAGCCCGTGGCCGTAGAGCGGCGCGGTGTCGAAATAGCGCACGCCGAGTCGCCAGGCCATGTCGATGGTCTGCAGGGCCTCGTCGTCGCCCAGCGGGGCGTACAGGTTGCCCAGCGGCGCTCCGCCCAGGCCGAGGCGCAAGGGGCCCTGAAAGCGGTCGAGAACGGCATTCTTCGGTGGCATGCCTTGTTGTACTCCGGATCGGTGTCTTCCGTGGTGGTGAGGGGCCACACCTGATAAAAAGCAGTTCATGAAAAAGATCCTCGTCCTCAACGGCCCCAATCTCAACCTTCTCGGCACGCGCGAACCCGCGCAGTACGGCTACGAGACACTCGCCGACGTCGAGCGCATGTGCGCGGAAACCGGCGCAAAGCTCGGCGTGGAGATCGAATGCCGCCAGTCCAATCACGAGGGCATGCTGATCGACTGGATCCACGAGGCGGGCCGCGAGGTCGCCGCGGGCCGCATGCTCGGCGTGGTGATGAATCCTGGCGCCTACACCCACACCTCGGTCGCGCTGCACGATGCGATCAAGGGCGCGAGCGTTCCGCTGATCGAGCTCCACATCTCCAACGTGCATGCGCGCGAGGAATTCCGGCATCACTCCTACATCTCGCCGGCGGCGCGCGGGATCATCGTCGGGTTCGGCGTGAAGGGCTATCCGCTCGCGATCGAAGCGCTGGTCCGTGTGAGCGACGCCGCCTGATGGGCGCTCAAGCCGGGCTTTTCGAAGCGGCTGACGGCGCGCTGCGTTGCCGTTGGTGCGAGTCGACGCAGGCCTACCAGAACTATCACGACAGCGAATGGGGCTTCCCGGTCACGGACGACCGGCGGCTTTTCGAGAAGCTGTGCCTCGAAGGCTTCCAGGCCGGGCTGAGCTGGCTCACCATCCTCAACAAGCGCGAGGCCTTCCGGAAGGGCTTCGCGCAGTTCGACGCCGAGAAGGTGGCGCGCTTCGGCGCGAAGGACATCGAACGGCTGCTGGCCGATGCCGGCATCGTGCGGCACCGGGGCAAGATCGAGTCGGCCATCAACAATTCGAAGCGCGTGCTCGAATTGCGCGACGAATTCGGTTCGCTCGCCGCCTACGCGTGGCGGTACGAGCCGGATCCGGCATCGCGCCCCGAGGTGCTCACGCACGAGGCGTTGCGGGCCATGACCACCTCGCCCGAATCGGTGGCGATGTCGAAGGACCTGAAGAAGCGGGGCTGGAGCTTCGTCGGCCCGACCACGGTCTACGCCTTCATGCAGGCGATGGGGCTCGTCAACGACCACATCGAGGGCTGTCACGCGCGCGAGATCGCGCTGACCGCCCGCGCGAAGCTCAAAGTCCCGCGCTGAGACTTATCCGCCGCGCTACGTCGCCTGCGGACCGGACACCTTGCGGTGGCTGATGCGCCCCTGGCTGTCGACGCTTTCGAGGTGCACGTCGAAACCCCACAGCCGGGCCACATGCTTGAGCACTTCCTGCGAATCGTCGTGCAGCGGACGGTTGTTGTGCTGCGTGTGGCGCAGGGTCAGTGAGCGGTCGCCGCGCAGGTTCACGCTCCAGACCTGGATGTTGGGCTCGCGGTGGTTGAGGTCATATTGCCGCGACAGGGCCTCGCGCAATTGCCTGTAGCCGCTGTCGTCATGGATGGCGGAAACCTCGAGCTCGGATTCGCTTTCCTTGTCGCTGATCGCGAAGAAGCGGAAGTCGCGCATCAGCTTCGGCGACAGGAACTGGCCGACGAAGCTCTCGTCCTTGAAATTGCGCATCGCGTAGTCGAGTGACGTCAGCCAGTCGGAGCCCGCAAGGTCAGGGAACCAGCGCTTGTCCTCCTCTGTCGGCTTCTCGCAGATGCGGCGCAGGTCGGTGTACATCGCGAATCCCAGCGCGTAGGGGTTGATGCCGCTGTAGGCGCGGTGGCCGATCGGCGGCTGGAACACGACGTTGGTGTGCGACTGCAGCCATTCCATCATGAAGCCGTCCGCCAGCAGGCCTTCGTCATAGAGTGTGTTGAGCAGCGTGTAGTGCCAGAAGGTGGCCCAGCCTTCGTTCATGACCTGCGTCTGCCGCTGGGGATAGAAGTACTGCCCGATCTTGCGCACGATGCGCACCACTTCGCGCTGCCACGGTTCCAGCAATGGTGCGTTTTTCTCGATGAAGTAGAGCAGGTTTTCCTGTGGCTCGGCCGGGAAGCGCTGCTTGGCGGCTTCCTCTTCTTCGGCGGAGCGGGCGCGCCGGGGCAGGGTGCGCCAGAGGTCGTTGACCTGTTGCTGCAGATGATGCTCGCGCTCCTCGCGGCGGGCCTGTTCCTGGCTGAGCGACAGCTTCTGCGGGCGGCGATAGCGGTCGACGCCGTGATTCATGAGCGCGTGGCAGGAGTCGAGCAGGTCCTCGACCGCCGAGACGCCGTGGCGCTCCTCGCATTCGGAGATGTAGTTCCGCGCGTAGACGAGGTAGTCGATGATGGACGACGCATCCGTCCACATCTTGAAGAGGTAGTTGCCCTTGAAGAAGCTGTTGTGGCCGTAGGCGGCGTGCGCGATCACCAATGCCTGCATCGCCATGGTGTTCTCTTCCATGAGGTAGGCGATGCAGGGGTCCGAATTGATGACGATCTCGTAGGCCAGGCCCATGTGGCCGCGGCGGTAGTTCTTCTCGGTCTGGATGAACTGCTTGCCGTACGACCAGTGCCGGTAGATGACTGGCATGCCGACGGAGGCGTAGGCATCCATCATCTGCTCGGCGGTGATGATCTCGAGCTGGTTGGCGTAGGTGTCGAGCTTGTAGCCCCTGGCCACGCGCGCGATCTCTGCGTGGTACTGCTCGATGAGTTCGAAAGTCCAGTCGGACGGGCTGGGCAAGTGCGTCCGGGTCTTTTCGTTCACGCCGTTCCTCTCTCTTTCTTGAACAGCTCGCGGAACACCGGGTAGATGTCCTGCGCATCAGAGACCTTGCGCATCGCGAAGTTCTTGTGCGACTCGAGCAGCGCCGTGTATTCCTCCCACATGTTCTGCTCGGCTTCGGCCACCTGCACGTAGGCGTAGTAACGCACCAGCGGCAGCAGGTGGTCGGCCAGCAGCTCGCGGCAGCGGCCGCTGTCCTGGTGCCAGTTGTCGCCGTCGCTGGCCTGCGCCCCGTAGATGTTCCAGTCGGTGCTCGGGTAGCGCGCCCGGATGATGTCGAGCATCAGCGTGAGAGCGCTCGACACAACGGTGCCGCCGGTTTCGGTGGCATGGAAGAACTCCTCTTCCGACACCTCGGCCGCCTGCGTGTGGTGGCGGATGAAGACGAGGTCAATCTTCTCGTAGTGCTTCGTCAGGAAGAGATACAGCAGCATGAAGAAGCGCTTGGACATGTCCTTGCGCGCTTCATCCATCGAGCCCGACACGTCCATCAGGCAGAACATCACCGCCTTGGCGGAGGGGACCGGGACCCGCACGCGATTGCGATAGCGCAGGTCGATCGGATCGAGGAAGGGCACGTGCTTGGCCTTGCTGCGCAGTTCTTCGAGCTTGGCCTCCGTTTCGCGAATCTCGCGCTGCACCATCGCATCCGCCACCCGCGGGCTGCGCTGCAGGTGAAGCAGGTGCGCTTCGAGTTCACGGATCTCGCGGCGCGAGTCTCCGCCCAGCGCAATGCGCCGCGCCAGTGCGCCGCGCATCGAACGCACCACGTGCAGATTGCTGGGGTTGCCGTCGCTGACGAAGCCGGCGCGGTGGCTCTTCCATTCGGGCACTTCCGCGAGCTGTGTGCGGATCAGGTGGGGAAGGGCGAGGTCCTCGAAGAAGACCCGCATGAACTCTTCCTTGGTGAGGCGGAAGACGAAATCGTCCTCTCCCCCTTCGCCATCGCCCGCCTGCGAGCCGCTTCCCGAGCCGGCACCGCCGCCCTGCGGTCTTTCGATGCGGTCACCCTTGACGTACTCGCGATTGCCCGGATGCACGTATTCGCGGTCGCCGCCCTGGCCGTGACCGAACACCGGCTCGGAGACATCGCGCTTGGGCAGCGTGATGTCCTCGCCCTGTTCGAGATCGCGGATGCCCCGGCCACTGACCGCGCGGCGAACGGCCTCCCCGATCTGCTCGCGGTAGCGCCGCAGGAAACGCTCGCGGTTGCCGATGGACTTGTTCTTTCCTGACAACCGGCGGTCGATGATCTGCTGCAGCATGGCCACGGCCGGACCTCCTTCCCTAGCTCGTCATGAGCTCTTGCGTACGCGTAGATACCACTCGCACAGCAGACGCACCTGTTTGGCGGTGTAGCCCTTCTGCACCATGCGATTGACGAAATCCTCGTGCTTCTTGAGCTCGTCGGCGCTGCTCTTGGCGTTGAAGCTGATGACCGGCAGAAGTTCCTCGGTGTTCGAGAACATCTTCTTCTCGATCACGGTACGCAGCTTCTCGTAGCTGGTCCACAGCGGGTTCTTGCCTGCATTGCCGGCACGCGCGCGCAGCACGAAGTTGACGATTTCGTTGCGGAAGTCCTTCGGGTTGCTGATGCCCGCGGGCTTCTCGATCTTTTCGAGCTCGGCGTTGAGCGAGCTGCGGTCGAACACTTCGCCGGTGTCCTGGTCGCGGTATTCCTGGTCCTGGATCCAGTAGTCGGCGTAGGTGACGTAGCGGTCGAAGATGTTCTGGCCGTACTCCGAGTAGCTTTCGAGGTACGCCGTCTGGATCTCCTTGCCGATGAACTCCGCGTAGCGCGGGGCGATCAGCTCCTTGATGTAGGACAGGTACTTCTGCTCGGTCTCGGGCGCGAACTGCTCGCGCTCGATCTGCTGCTCGAGCACGTACATCAGGTGCACCGGATTGGCCGCGACTTCGCTGCTGTCGAAGTTGAAGACCTTCGAGATGATCTTGAAGGCGAAGCGCGTCGAGACACCGCTCATGCCCTCGTCGACACCTGCATAGTCGCGGTACTCCTGGATGGACTTGGCCTTGGGGTCGGTGTCCTTCAGGTTGTCGCCGTCATAGACCTGCATCTTGCTGAAGATGCTGGAGTTCTCCGGCTCCTTCAGCCGCGTGAGCACGGAGAACTGCGACATCATGCGCAGCGTGCCGGGCGCGCACGGCGCCTGGGCGAGCGACGAGTTGCGCACCAGCTTCTCGTAGATCTTGATTTCCTCGGAGACGCGCAGGCAGTAGGGCACCTTGACGATGTATATCCGGTCGAGGAAGGCCTCGTTGTTCTTGTTGTTGCGGAAAGCCTTCCATTCGCTCTCGTTGCTGTGCGCGAGCACGATGCCGTCGAAAGGAATGGCGCCGAAGCCTTCGGTGCCCTTGAAGTTGCCTTCCTGCGTGGCGGTCAGCAGCGGATGCAGCACCTTGATCGGCGCCTTGAACATTTCCACGAACTCGAGCAGGCCCTGGTTTGCGAGGCACAGGCCGCCGGAGTAGGCGTAGGCATCGGGATCGTCCTGCGCATAGTCCTCGAGCTTGCGGATGTCGATCTTGCCGACCAGCGAGGAGATGTCCTGGTTGTTCTCGTCGCCGGGCTCGGTCTTCGCGACCGCGATCTGCCGCAGCACGGACGGATAGCGCTTGACCACCTGGAACTGGCGGATGTCGCCGCCATACTCTTCCAGCCGCTTCACTGCCCAGGGAGACAGGATGCGCTGCAGGTAGCGACGTGGGATGCCGTACTCCTTTTCGAGGATCTCGCCGTCTTCGGTGGCGTCGAAGAGACCGAGCGGCGATTCGTTCACCGGCGAGCCCTTGATCGAATAGAAGGGCACGTGCTCCATGAGCTGCTTCAGGCGCTCGGCGATCGAGCTCTTGCCGCCACCCACGGGGCCCAGCAGATAGAGGATCTGCTTCTTCTCTTCGAGACCCTGCGCGCCGTGGCGGAAGTACGAGACCACTTGTTCGATGGCATCTTCCATGCCGTAGAACTCGCGGAACGCGGGGTAGATCTTGATGACCTTGTTGGCGAAGATCCGCGACAGGCGGGGGTCGTTGCGCGTATCCACCAACTCCGGCTCACCGATGGCCTTGAGCATGCGCTCGGCCGCGGTCGCGTAGGCCAGCGGATCCCGCTTGCAGATCTCCAAGTACTCCTGCAAGGACAGGACCTCTTCGCGCGTACGTTCGTAACGAGCCGCGAAGTTACTGATGACATCCATAGACACCTCCATCGAGTCAGCGGGGCGCTGCCCGGAGTTTCCGTGCTGCACACGTTGCATCGTTCGCAGGAATGGTGCCAGGTGATGTGTGCACGCTTTGGATCAACTCCTCAAGCAGGTACTTGTTCAAAGCATAGAACAAAGAGAGCGCCGAGCAAATTGCTTTTGGGATAAGAACCACAGGAAGTTTGAAAGTTCAGCGCAAAAGTTGCGGGCATCGTGAACTCATTGAGTAACCCGACGTGCACGATGGGCGAAGTGTGGCGATCGTCGTGCGCACGGAGGTGCCGACCGTGTCGGGATTCATCGTGTGCACTTGTCGGTTCTTTCCATATTTCCAGACGCTGTATTTCCAATCGAACGCGCGACGCGAGTCGGCGGCATACGAATAAACGTGAATGGCGCGACAATCTCTGCATATTCATAAACAGCGGCGCGCAGCAAAAAAGCGGCCGATGGGCCGCCTTTTCTTCTTTGCGGTTCGAACCGCTGCCCAAGATCGCGCTCACTCGACCTTGCCGATCTTCCGGACCGCTTCCGTCATGGTGCTTGCATCCGCAGTCCAGTAGGCTTGGAACGCCGGCGCATCGAGATACGCGAGCGGGCTGCCCGCCTTTTCGATCACCTGTGCCACCGCCGGGTCCGCAGCGACCTTGGCCGAAGCCGCGCGGAGCTTGCGGACGACTTCGTCCGGCGTTCCGGCCGGAACGAAGAGGCCCGACCACTGCGCGAATTTCACGTCGTATCCGGCCTGCTGCAGACTGGGCACGCCGGGCAGCGCCGCGAGCGGCTGATCGCCCCAATGCGCAAGCGCGCGCAGCTTGCCGGCGTTGATCTGCTGCACGACGGTAGCCGGTCCGCTCGCCACTGCGTCCACCTGGCCGGCGAGCAGGGCCATGACCGCGGGCCCCGCACCGGTGTACGGAATGTGCGTCATGCGAAAGCCGGCGGCGTTCTTCAGCATCTCCATCGGCACGTGCATGGTGCCGTAGTTGCCGGAACTGCCGTAGTTGTAGGTGCCCGGTTTGGTGCGCGCGTCGGCGATGAACTCCGCCAGGTTCTTCCATGGTGCATCGGCGCGCACCACCAGCACGGTCGGATCGGCGGTGAAGCGCGCGATCGGCTTGAACTGGTTCATCTGGTAGGCAGGCTTGCGCTCCAGGATCGCGTCCGCTTCCGGGAGGATCGAGATCGACGACAGGCTCAGAAGCACGGTGTAACCGTCCGCAGGTGCGCGGGCGACGAAACCGATGCCCACCGCGCCGCCGGCTCCGGCCCGGTTGTCGACAACCACCGGCTGCTTGAGTTCGCGCGACAAGGCCTCGGCCACCGGCCGGGCCACCGTGTCGGCCACGCCGCCGGGCGGGAAGGGCACGACCATGGTGATCGGCTTCTGGGGCCAATCGCCCTGCGCCAAGGCGGCGGGTACAGCGCCAATCCCCGCCGTCGCGAGCAGCCCCATCTGCAGCAGCGCGCGTCGTGATGCGTTCATATATGTTGTCTCCGTCTCGTGGTGTTTGAATGCTGTCGGATCGGCGAATCACACGAACCGGTTTTCCAGCACGCCCAGGCCGTCGATTTCGATCCGGACCACGTCGCCCGACTTGAGGTACTGCGGCGGCGTGAGGCCCATGCCGACCCCGGCCGGCGTCCCGGTGGCAATCACGTCGCCCGCATTCAGCGTAATGCCGCGCGAGCAGGTCTCGATCAGCGTCGGGATGTCGAAGATCAGGTCGGTGGTGAGACCGTCCTGACGCTGCTCGCCGTTGACCCAGCAGCGGACCCGGGTATCGGTCCCGTCGAGCTCGTCGGCGGTGACGATCCACGGGCCCATCGGGCAGAAGGTGTCGAACGACTTCCCCAGATCCCACTGCTGGTGCCGCATCTGCACGTCGCGCGCGGTCACGTCGTTGACGATCGTGTAGCCGTAAACGTGCGACATGGCGGCCTCGCGCGTGATGTTGCGGCCGGGCTTGCCGATCACCACCGCCAGTTCGGCTTCGTAGTCGATCTGCGCCGAGATCGCTTCACCGGGCAGGTGCACCTCGTCGTTCGGGCCGATCACGCATTCCGGCACCTTGGTGAATACGATCGGCCATGAATCGACCTTGGCGGCGCTGTTCTTGAACACGGATCCCGACAGTTCCTTCGCATGCGCGTGGTAGTTGCGCCCCACGCAGAAGATGTTGCGGCGCTGCATGGGCAGCGGTGCTTCGAGCCGGACAGCGCCGAGCGCCACGGCCTCGCCGGTCGCCGGCAGGCGGGAGTCGCCGGTGGCCTGCGCCTCGATGAGCGAGAGTGCGCCGCGTCGGGTGCGCGGGGGCTCGATCTGGAACGGCGACACCGTCTGGCCATCGGCCGAGACGAGGCCGACCTGCCGACGGCCTTGATATTGGAAGGTGGCAATGCGCAAAATGATCTCCTTTTGACAGACCAAATGCTACCAATGCGATACCAAGTGCACAATAGAGTCCGGCACCCGCATCGACGTTGATACGATCGGTGCGTCCCACCCACTCATCCTGTTCCGCCATCGTGCACAGTGCCCTGACCCTGCGGGAAGCAATTCTCGAGAACCTGAAGTCGCGCGCCTGGCGTGCCGGCCACCGGCTGCCGACCGAGCGCGAGCTGTGCGGGCAATTCGGGCTGAGCCGATCGACGGTGCGGCGGGTGCTCGGCGATCTGAAGACCCGCGGCCTCATCACGCAGACCGTCGGCAGCGGCACCTACGTCAGCCACGATGTAGGCCGTGCGCTGGCGGACATCAGCAGCGGTGAATCGCCGCTCGCCACCAGTCCGGCGGAGCTCATGAGTGCGCGCCTCGTGCTGGAACCCGCGATCATCGCGATGGTGATCGGCAACGCGACGGCAGCGGATTTCGAGAGGATGGACCAGTGCTGCGACAAGGGCGAGGCGGCCGCGACCATCGAGGAGTTCGAGCTGTGGGACGGCAAGCTGCACGAGGCGATCGCCGACGCCGCGCACAACAGTTTCATCTCCACCGTCTTCCAGCGCATGAACGAGGTCCGGGCGCAAAGCGAGTGGGGCATGCTCAAGCGCCGGAGCGCCACGCCCGAGCGGCGGCTCGAATACCAGCGCGAGCATCGCGACCTCGTGGCGGCGCTGAAGGATCGCGACAGCGCCCGGGCGGCGGAGCTTTGCCTCGGGCATCTGGTGCATGTGCGCCGCAACCTGCTCGGCTTCTGATTGGCGCCCACGCCACACCGGGTTGCGGACTAACCCGGCCTTGCATTGACCCCGGTCCGGGTGCTCGCTATATTGGTTTCCGATTGGCGAGCAAGTATACCAATCGATACCAATCAGGGCGGGATCCACTCGCCTGAAGTCCGGAGACAAAGTCATGAGGCATGGGATTCAGCGTGCGCGACCGGCGATTCGCGCCTGGATGACCGCGGCACTGGTCGTGGCGGCCCCATGGGCTGGCGCGCAGGATTACCCCACCCGTCCGGTCCGCGTCATCGTGCCCTTTGCGGCCGGCGGCCCGGCGGACGTGTATGCGCGTTTCGTCGCCGGCCGTCTGCAGGAGGCACTGGGCCAGGGCTTCGTGGTGGACAACCGGCCCGGTGCCGGTTCGGTGATCGGCACCGATGCCGCCGCCAAGAGCCCGGCGGACGGCTACACGCTGCTCCTGATGTCCAACGCGCACACGGTCAACGAGTCGCTGATTCCGAACAAGCCCTATCAGCTCATGCGCGACTTCACGCCGGTCGCCGCGATCAACTATTCCGACCTGGTGCTCGTCACCCGCAGCGGCCTGCCTGTCGATGACCTGGGGCAGCTCATCGCGATGGCGAAATCCCGTCCCGGCGCACTGAGCTACGCCTCGTCCGGCCCGGGCACCCCGTACCACATGGCCGGCGAACTCTTCAAGGCGATGGCGGGCGTGTCGATCCTGCACATTCCATACCGCGGCAGCGCCGGCGCGCGCACCGACGTGCTCGGCGGGCAGGTCGACATGATGTTCGACGCGGTGCCGACCATGAGCGAGCACGTGCGCGCCGGGAAGGTGAAGGCGATGGCGACCACCGGTCTCGCGCGCTCGGCCGTGATGCCGGACGTGCCAACGGTCGACCAGGCCGGCGTACCCAAATACGAGGCCACCATCTGGCTGGGCCTGATGGCGCCGAAGGGCACCCCTCCCGCCATCGTCGAGCGTCTCAACGCCGAAGTGGTCAAGATCGCGTCGAATCCCGACGTGATCCGCGCGTGGAAGGCGCAGGGGGCAACCCCGATGACGATGAACGTCGCCGATTTCACCCGCTACATGAACGATGACATCGCCAAGTGGGCGCGCGTCGTCAAGATTTCTGGCGCGAAGGCAGATCAATGAACATTCTTTGTGCGGGCGCGGCCCAGGGCCTGGTCAAGGCATTGCAGGGCGTCTTCCTGGAGCTGACCGGCGCCAAGGTCGAAGGGCGCTTCGGCGCGGTGGGTGCGATGAAAGAGGCGCTGCTGGCCGGCGAGCCGTGCGACGTGATGGTCGTCACCGCGCCCATGGTGGCTGAACTGCAGGACGAGCGACGGTTGATTCTGGATTCGGAGGCCCCGCTCGGCCGCGTGCGCACCGGCATCGCAGTTCGCGCGGGCGATCCGGTGCCCGCGATCTCCACGCCCGATGAGCTGAGGGACAGCCTGCTCGCTGCGAGCGCGATCTACTTCCCCGATGCGCAGCGCTCGACCGCGGGCATCCACTTCGCGTCGGTGCTGACGAAGCTCGGCTTTGCCAATGATGTGGCGACGCGGCTGCGCACCTTTCCGAATGGCGCGACGGCGATGCGCGAACTGGCGGCGGAACCGCGCCACGGCGCGATCGGCTGCACGCAGATCACCGAAATCAAGTACACGCCCGGCATCGCGCTGGCCGGGCCGTTGCCGGAGGCTTTCGAGCTCGCGACGGTCTACACGGCCGCCGTGAGCGCCACCGCGCGAAATCCGGCGCTCGCCCAGCGTTTCGTCGCGCTGCTGTCCGGGCCGACCTCGCGCTGCCTGCGGGCGCAGGGCGGCTTCGAAATCAGCTGAAGAACTCCTTGGCCTTGTCGAACCAGCCCTTGTCGGTCGGGCTGTGCTTGTCGCCGCCCTTCTTGAGGGACTCGTCGAGTTCCTTGAGCAGCTTGCGCTGGTGCTCGGTGAGCTTGACCGGGGTTTCGACGCGCACGTGGCAATACAGGTCGCCGGGATAGGTCGAGCGCACGCCCTTGATGCCCTTGCCGCGCAGGCGGAACTGCTTGCCGCTTTGCGTGCCGTCCGGGATGTCGATCGCCGCCGGCCCCTTGAGCGTGGGCACGCTGATCTCGCCGCCCAGTGCAGCGGTCGTGATGCTGACCGGCACCACGCAGTGCAGGTCGTCGCCGTCGCGCTCGAAGATCTCGTGCTTCTTGAGGCGGATCTCTATATAGAGATCCCCCGGCGGCCCGCCGTTGGTGCCGGGCTCGCCATTGCCGCTGCTGCGGATGCGCATGCCATCGTCGATGCCGGCCGGGATCTTCACTTCCAGCGTCTTGTTGTTCTTGATCTTGCCCTGGCCGTGGCAGGTGGTGCAGGGTTCCGGAATGATCTTGCCCGAGCCATGGCAGGTCGGGCAGGTCTGCTGCACGCTGAAGAAGCCCTGGCGCATCTGCACCGCGCCCTGGCCGTGGCAGGTGGTGCAGGTGATCGGCTTGGTGCCCGGCTTGGCGCCGGTGCCCTTGCAGGTGCCGCATTCGTCCCAGCTCGGGATGCGGATCTGCGCATCCTTGCCGTCGGCAGCTTCCTCGAGCGTGATTTCCATCGCGTAGCTCAGGTCGCTGCCGCGGTAGACCTGGCGGCCGCCACGGGCGCCGGCGCGCCCGCCGAAGACGTCGCCGAAGATGTCGCCGAAGGCTTCCGCGAAGCCGCCGAAGCCTTCCGCGCCCGGGCCGCGCATGTTCGGGTCGACGCCCGCGTGGCCGTACTGGTCGTAGGCCGCGCGCTTCTGGCCGTCGGACAGCATTTCGTAGGCTTCCTTGACCTCCTTGAACTTGGCCTCCGCTTCCTTGCTGGAGTCCCCGTGATTGCGGTCAGGGTGGTGCTTCATCGCGAGCTTGCGATAAGCCTTCTTGATTTCATCCTCGTTCGCGTTCTTGGGGACGCCGAGGATTTCGTAGTAGTCGCGTTTGGTGGCCATGATGGGGTCGGGGCGAGGTCGTCAGGAAGCAGCTGCAGGAAGCGGAAAAGGCTGGACCCCCTTTTCGGAGTGGTCCAGCCTTGGGTCAGGGCGTGAGGATCAGCCCTTCTTGACTTCCTTCACTTCGGCGTCGACCACGTTGTCGTCGGCCGGAGCGCTCGCAGCTTCCGGGCCGGCGCCAGCCGCGGCACCGGCCGCGCCTGCGGCAGCCTGTGCGTCCGCGTACATCTTCTCGCCGAGCTTCTGGCTGGCGGCCATCAGCGTGTTGGTCTTTTCCTCGATGGCGGACTTGTCTTCACCCTTCAGGGCTTCCTCGACGTCCTTGATCGCGGCTTCGATCTTTTCCCTCTCGCCGGCATCGAGGCTGGCGCCGTGCTCGCCAAGCGACTTCTTCACGCTGTGAGCCATGGCTTCGCCCTGGTTGCGGGCCTGGGCCAGTTCGACCTTCTTCTTGTCCTCGGCCGCGTTGAGCTCGGCGTCCTTCACCATCTTCTGGATCTCGTCTTCCGACAGGCCCGAGTTCGCCTTGATGGTGATCTTGTTTTCCTTGCCGGTGCCCTTGTCCTTGGCGCCGACGTGCAGGATGCCGTTGGCGTCGATGTCGAAGCTCACCTCGATCTGCGGCGTGCCGCGCGATGCCGGCGGGATGCCTTCGAGGTTGAACTCGCCGAGCAGCTTATTGCCCGCGGCGACTTCGCGCTCGCCCTGGAACACCTTGATCGTCACGGCCGGCTGGTTGTCCTCGGCGGTCGAGAAGGTCTGCGCGAACTTCGTCGGGATCGTGGTGTTCTTGGTGATCATCTTGGTCATCACGCCGCCCATCGTCTCGATGCCGAGCGACAGCGGGGTCACGTCCAGCAGCAGCACGTCCTTGCGGTCGCCCGAGAGCACCTGGCCCTGCACGGCGGCGCCGACGGCCACGGCTTCATCGGGGTTCACGTCCTTGCGCGGGTCCTTGCCGAAAAACTCCTTGACCTTGTCCTGCACCTTGGGCATGCGGGTCTGGCCGCCGACCAGGATCACGTCGCTGATGTCCGACACGCTGACGCCGGCGTCCTTGATGGCGGTGCGGCACGGCGCAATGGTGCGCTCGATCAGGTCATCGACCAGGCTTTCGAGCTTGGCGCGGGTGAGCTTGATGTTCAGGTGCTTCGGACCCGAGGCATCGGCCGTGATGTAGGGCAGGTTGATGTCCGTCGCGGCGCTGTTCGACAGCTCGATCTTGGCCTTCTCGGCCGCTTCCTTCAGGCGCTGCAGCGCGAGCACGTCCTTGGAGAGGTCGACGCCCTGTTCCTTCTTGAACTCGGAAATGATGTAGTCGATGACGCGCTGGTCGAAGTCCTCGCCGCCCAGGAAGGTGTCGCCGTTGGTCGACAGCACTTCGAACTGCTTCTCGCCGTCCACGTCGGCGATCTCGATGATCGAGATGTCGAAGGTGCCGCCGCCGAGGTCATACACCGCGATCTTGCGGTCACGCTTGTCCTGCTTGTCGAGGCCGAAGGCCAGCGCAGCGGCCGTCGGCTCGTTGATGATGCGCTTGACGTCCAGGCCCGCGATGCGGCCGGCGTCCTTGGTGGCTTGGCGCTGGCTGTCGTTGAAGTAGGCGGGGACGGTGATGACCGCTTCGGTCACGGTTTCGCCGAGGTAGTCTTCGGCGGTCTTCTTCATCTTGCGCAGGATTTCGGCGCTGATCTGCTGCGGTGCGAGCTTCTTGCCGCGCACTTCCACCCAGGCGTCGCCGTTGTCGGCCTTGGTGATGGTGTAGGGCATCAGGTCGATGTCCTTCTGGACTTCCTTCTCTTCGAACTTGCGGCCGATCAGGCGCTTGACGGCGTAGACGGTGTTCTTGGGGTTCGTCACCGCCTGACGCTTGGCCGAGGCGCCGACCAGTACTTCGCCGTCTTCCTGGTAGGCCACGATCGAAGGCGTGGTGCGGGCGCCTTCGGAGTTCTCGATCACACGCGTGGTGTTGCCTTCCATGATCGACACGCACGAATTGGTGGTGCCGAGGTCGATGCCGATGATTTTGGCCATGTTGTTGCTCCTGGGGATCTGAAAAATGAGGTTGTTGTGAACTTGTGGATAACCCGGTGCGATTCAAGGGATCGGCTGGGGTTTTCCTGTGAGTTTCTTGTTGGCTTTCAGCTCGGGCTGCTGACGGTCACGAGGGCGGGGCGGAGGATGCGGTCGGCGATCGTGTAGCCCTTCTGCAGCACGCCGACGATGGTGTTGGCGTCCTGGCCGGGCGCCGGGACCATCGAGATGGCCTGGTGCAGGTGCGGATCGAACTTGCTCCCGGCCGGCGGCGCGATTTCGATGACCTTGTTGCGCTCCAGCGCGCTCTTGAGCTGGCGCAGCGTGGCTTCGGTGCCTTCGCGCAGGTGCTCGACCGAGGCGTCCTGCACCGCGAGGCCGGCTTCGAGGCTGTCCAGCACGGGCAGCAGGCTCTCGGCGAAGCCTTCGATGGCGAACTTGCGGCCTTTGGAGACTTCTTCATCGGCGCGGCGGCGGGCGTTCTGCACGTCGGCCTGGGCGCGGAGGTACTGGTCGGCCAGTTCGGCGTTCTTGGCCTGCAGGGCTGCGATCTCGGCCTGGGCCGCCGCAAGCGCGTCGGCTTCGTTCGCGGCCTGCGCTGCCTCCAGCTCTTCGGGGCTGGGGGCACCTTGCAGGGTCTCGGGATTCGGTTGGGTGTTTTGCGGGTCTGACATGCTCAAAAGGCCGGCAACCAAGCCGGAAATCAACGAAAAACGAACGACAAGCAGCCAACTGGGGTCTGCCGCAGGGTTTTCAAGAAAAAAATGCGCCGAAAACGGCGCATTTCATCGGCTCCGAGAGCCGGTCAGTGGGCGTCGAGAAGCTCGACGTCGAACTTGAGCGTAGCGTTCGGCGGAATCACGCCGCCCGCACCGCGCGCACCGTAGCCGAGCGACGGCGGAATGATCAGGGTGCGCTTGCCGCCGATCTTCATGCCGGCGACGCCTTCGTCCCAGCCCTTGATGACCTGGCCGGCGCCCAGCGAGAAGGCGAAGGGGTCGTTGCGGTCGCGGCTGGAGTCGAACTTGGCGCCTTGCACGCCGTCGTTGTAGAGCCAGCCGGTGTAGTGCACATGGACGTGATGGCCGGGCTTGGCTTCGGCGCCGTCGCCGACCGTGGTGTCTTCGTACTGCAGGCCGGAGGGGGTGGTGGGCATGGTGCGCTCCTGTGGAATTTGGGACGAAACCGCGCAGTTTAACGAGGGCGGAGGAGCCGTCCTGCAGTCCGTGACGCCGTCGGGCCGCCCTACGGCGATGGCGCGGGCGCCTTCTTGGCCTGGCCCTGCTGCCATTTCGCGGCGAACGCCTGCAGGTCCGAAAGCCGCTTGAGCAGGTCCTGCCCGCTCAGCGTCAGGCTGTATCCCTCATGGCCGTGGCTGACAAGGCCGGCTTCTCGCAGTTCCTTGATGCGGGTGTTGAGTGTGTTCGGGGTGATGCCGCCGACGCTGTCCTGCAGCAGTCGGAAAGTCTGGGCATGTCCGTCCCGCAAGGCCCAGAGAACGCGCAGCGCGTAGCGGGCTTCCAGCAGCGCGAGCAACTGGCTGATCGCTGCGTTTTCCTTGCCACTCATCGACATCAGACTCCTCGGGAACACGGCAGCCAGTGCGGCTACTTTCTTCTTGTGACACGCTCGTGACCCCACGAGCCGGGCGGCGAATATAGCCCAGAAGGTCGATTGCTACAACTTTAATAGCTGAGAAGGCAGGCAGGCTGCGGGTCGTGAGCTTGCGAGTTCAGACCGACGCGTAGTTGGCCATCGCTTCGCCGAGGCGGATGGGGCGCGCGGGCGCCCAGTCCGGATTGAAGCCCAGCGGCGGGGAAGGGAACAGCAGGACCACTGTCGAGCCGAGCAGGAACCGGCCCATTTCCGCGCCCTTTTTCAAGACGACCTGCTGGTCGTCGTAGCGCCATTCGCGGATCTCGCCGGGGCGCGGCGGATTGACCACGCCGTGCCAGACCGTCGCCATGCTGCCCACGATGGTTGCGCCGACGAGCGTCAATACGAATGGCCCGCGCGCCGATTCGAAGACGCACACCACGCGTTCGTTTCGCGCGAAGAGCCCGGGTACACCGCGAGCCGTCGTGGGATTGACCGAGAACAGGTCGCCCGGCACGTAGGTCATCCGCAGGAGTCTGCCGTCGCACGGCATGTGGATGCGGTGGTAGTCCCGCGGGCTCAGATACAGGGTGGCGAAGCTGCCGCGCTTGAAGCGTTCGGCGAGCGCTGCGTCACCGCCGACCAACGCGGTCGTCGAGTAGCTGTGCCCCTTGGCCTGGAAGATCTGGTCGCCCTCGATCGGGCCGAACTGGCTGATCGCGCCGTCGACCGGTGCGACGAGGTCGGCATCGGCGATCGGCCGCGCGCCGGGCTTGAGGGCGCGCGTGAAGAATTCGTTGAAGCTCCGGTAGCTCGCGATGTCGCTGTCCAGCGCCTCGCCCATGTCCACGCCGTACTTGTCGACGAAGCGCCGGATGATCCAGGTGGTGACTGCCCCGCGTTCCTTGCCTGCGACCCACCCGGCAAAGGAGGTCAATGCCTGCTTCGGGATCAGGTACTGCGGCAGGACGGCGAGGCGATCGGACAAGGGCGTTCTCGGCTAAAGCGGTGGGCGATTCTATCGATGGGCCCGGACCCGGCTGGGTCGGACGGCGGGCCGCCCGAGTGGCGGCCCGCGTCCCGCTACTCGGGCTTGATGTTCGCGGCCTTGATGACCTGCGCCCACTTCTCGACTTCAGCCTTCTGGAAGGCTGCGATCTGCGTGGTCGTCATGTCCGCCGGCAGCATGCCGAAGCTCTTGAGCTTCTCCTGCATGTCGGGCTCCGCGAGGATCGTGCGGATCTCCTTGTGAAGCCGGTCGATGACCGGCGCCGGTGTGCCCGCCGGGACGAAGATCGCCTGCCACGAAAGCACCTCGAAGTTCTCCAGGCCGTGAATCCCTGATTCGGCGACCGTGGGCACGTCGGGCATCGAAGGCAGCCGCTTGGCCGAGGTTACTGCGATTGCGCGCAATTTGCCGCTCTGGATGTGCGGGCCCGCGACGACGGTGGTGTCGAACATCATGTCCACCTGGCCACCGATCACGTCCTGGATCGCGGGGCCGCTGCCCTTGTAAGGGATGTGCGTGAACTTCACGCCGGACTTGTACGCCAGCAGTTCGAGCGCGAGATGCTGCGAGGTGCCGGTGCCTGCCGAGGCAGACGACAACCCGCCAGGCTTTGCCTTGCTGGCTTCGAGCACGTCCTTCAGCGTCTTGTAGGGGCTCGCGTGGTTGACCACCAGCACCACCGGATTGGTGCCGATCAGCGTCACCGGCGCGAAGGACTTCTGTGGGTCGTAGCCGATCCTCGGGTAGAGGCTGACGTTGATCGCGTGCGAGCTGATCGTGCCGCCGAGCAGGGTGAGCCCATCGGGCGCGGCACGCGAGGCCATCTCGGAGCCGATGCTGCCGCCCGCGCCGCCCTTATTGTCCACCACCACGGTGGTGCCGAGCGCGGTGCCCAGCTTCTGCGAGATCAGCCGCGCGAGCACGTCGGTCGTGCCGCCGGCGGGGAAGGGGACCATGTAGGTGATCGTCTTGCCGCTCGGCCACTGGGACTGTGCGAAGGTGGGCAAAGAGGGCAAGGCGCCGGCCATTGAGGCGAGCGCGGTTTGGATGAGAGTGCGGCGATGCATGAACATGTCTCCAGGGATAAAACTCGCCCCCAGGCTCGCGCACTTCGTGTCGCTCTCCACCCCCGACCGGGGGCAATACCAGTGGCCCGGCAAAGCCGGTTCCACGGTATTCCTGAACTGGGGGGGCCTTTGCGGCGTGTCAGGGCCTCAGGGCTTGATGTTGAGCTTGGTGATGAGGTCCTTGTAGTAGGCGTTGTCCTTGGCCAGCGTCGCCTTGAAGGCCGCTCCGTCGGTGTAGACGTAGCCCAGGTTCAGCTTGTCCATCGCCTCGCGCATCATCGGCTCGGCGGCGGTCTTGGCGGTGATCTCGCGCAGCTTGGCCATCACTTCGGGCGGCGTGTTCTTGGGTGCGCCGAGGCCGCGCCAAGTGCCGATCGAGACATCGATGCCGCGCTCCTTGGCGGTCGGCACCTTCTCGAAACCCTTCACGCGCTGGTCCGCCATGACCATCAGCATCTTGAGCTTGCCGGACTGCACATAGGTCGAGACTTCGGCCGGGCTGACCGCGACCGCCTCGATGTGTCCGCCCAGCAGTGCCAGCACGGCGGGCGCCGCCCCCTGGAACGGGATGTGGCCGAACTTCGCGCCTGTCTTGTCTTCCAGCGCGGCCGCGGCGAGATGCCAGATCGAGCCGTTGCCGGAGTTGCCGACGCGCACGCTTTCAGGGCTCTTCTTCGCGGCCGCGAGGAATTCCTCGATGGTGTTCCACGGCGCGTCGGCCTTGACCGTGATCGCGGCCGGATCGGCGTTGAGCTGTGCGATCGGCTGGAAGTCGTCGTAGTTGAACTTGGCGAGGCCGAGGTGCGGCAAGGTCAGCAGCTCGACCGTGAGCACCGCGAGCTTGTAGCCGTCGGGCTTGGCATTGATGACCTCGGTCCACCCGATCGCTCCGCCCGCGCCCGGACGGTTCACGACGACCATGCTTTGCGACATGTGCTTGCGGCTCGCATCCGCGAAGGTGCGCGCGAGGCCGTCGGTGCCGCCACCGGGCTGGTAGGGCACCACGAGCTCGATCGTGCGGTTGGGGAAGTCCGTCTCCGCCGCGGCCGGTGCGGCCAGGCCGAGCGAGAAGGCGGCCACCGCCGAGATCGCGGCCACGCCGCGCAGAAGGGTCGTTTTCAAGTCTTTGTCTCCGTTGTTGTCGATGGAAAAGCGAACCGTGTTCAGGGCATGTACTGACCGCCGTTCACTTCGAGGATCTGCCCGGTGACGTAGCCCGAAAGCTGCGGCGAGGCGAGATAGAGGAAGGCGCCGACGCAATCGTCCGGATCGCCGATGCGGGCCATCGGGATCGACGCCTTGAAGGATTCGAGCATCTGCGGCGTCGAGAAGCGATCGTGGAACGGCGTCTGGATGACGCCGGGCGCGACCGCGTTGACGCGGATGTTGTCGCCGGCGAGTTCTTTCGCGAGCCCGCGCGTCGCTGTGCTGACGAAGCCCTTCGCACCTGCGTACAGGTAGGCGCCAGGGCCACCGCCGTGGCGCGCGGCGACCGAGGTCACGTTGATGATGGCGCCCCCGCGTCCCTGCGCGCGCATCAGCGGCACCACCTCGCGGCAGAAGTCCAGCACCGAGCGTGCGTTGATGTGCAGCACCTCGTCGAAGATCCGGTCGTCGAATTCGGTGATGGGCATCCGCTTGACGAGGCTGCCCGCGTTGTTCACCAGCACGTCGATGCTGCCGAGCCGCTCGTTGACTTCCTTGGCCACCCGCGTGATCGCGGCGCTGTCGCGCACGTCGGCCTGCACTGCGAAGGCTTCACCGCCCGCGGCCTTGATGGTTGCGACGACCTGGTGGGCCGCATCGGCGGAACTGTTGTAGTGCACCGCCACGCGCATGCCCCGCGACGCATACGCAACGGCCACCGCTGCGCCGATGCCGGTGCTGGCGCCGGTGACGAGGGCCGTCTTGTTCTTGAGGTCTTCCATGTGCGACTCCAGGGAGCGAAAAAAAGAAGCACTGTGTTGTAGTCGGCATCGCCGCTGACGTCGACAGCGATGCAGCTCAGGTCACTGGCGCCGGATTGAACAGCACGAGCGCGTTGTGCAGCTTCCACTGCTCGGCCCATGTCTTCTTCCTGCCGCTGGCCACGTCCAGCATGAGGCGAAACAGCTCCCAGCCCACCTCCTCGATGGTCACTTCGCCATCGGCGATGCGCCCGGCGTTCACATCCATCAGGTCATGCCAGCGCCGCGCCAGGTCGCTGCGCGTGGCCACCTTGATCACCGGCACCTCGGCCAGGCCATAGGGCGTGCCCCGCCCGGTGGTGAACACATGCAGGTTGATGCCCGCAGCCACCTGCAGCGTGCCGCAGATGAAGTCGCTCGCCGGTGTCGCCGCGTAGATCAGGCCCTTCTGCCGGACCTTCTCGCCCGGCGAGATCACCCCCGAGATCGGCGCGCTGCCCGACTTGACGATCGAGCCCATCGCCTTCTCCACGATGTTGGACAGCCCGCCCTTCTTGTTGCCCGGCGTGGTGTTGGCGCTGCGGTCCACCCGGCCCTTGTCCAGGTAGGCGTCGTACCAGGCCATCTCGCGGATCATCGCCTCGGCCACCTCCGGCGTGGTCGCGCGCGCGGTGAGCTGGTCGATGCCGTCGCGCACCTCGGTGACCTCGGAGAACATCACGGTGGCCCCCGCGCGCACCAGCAAGTCGGTGCAAAAGCCCACCGCCGGGTTGGCCGTGACCCCCGAGAACGCATCGCTGCCGCCGCACTGCACGCCCACCACCAGTTCGCTGGCGGGCACCGTCTCGCGCTGGCGTGCGTTCAG
>NZ_FNRO01000035.1 GCF_900107745.1 Variovorax sp. YR216
CAGAACCTCGACATCGTGGCGCGGCGCTTCAGCATTGGCGGCTACGTGATCGACTACGGGCAGGCGCCCGTGACCGGCGGAAACGGCGGGGTGTTCACCAACGGCGTACTGGTGCGCGTGCGGGCGAGCGCGGTCGGCGCGGGCCCGATGGTGGCGACCGCGGTGCAATGGTGGTACCCGGCGCCGACCGCCAATGGCACGGCCTTGCAGCTGGCCGGCGTGGTGACCGACTTCGCCGGGCTCGGTTCGCTGCGTGTGCTTGGCATGCCCGTCGATGCGTCGGCGGCGAAGGTGTCCGGCGGGCCGGACCAGTCGGTGGGCAACGGCGTCAGGGTGATCGTCGGCGGCGTGCTCTCGAACGGGGTGCTGAAGGCAAACACACTCAAGATCCGGCTCGCGCCGGGCACCGGCGGGCAGCCCTCGTTCAGCCTGACCGGGCAGATCTCGACCTTCAACTCGATCGCCGATTTCCGCATCAAGGGACAGCCGATCGACGCCAGCGGGCAGGGGGTGAGCTTCGTCAACGGCAGCGCCGCGAACCTCGGTGCGCAGGTGCGGGTGATGGTCGAAGGCAGTCGCGTCGCCAACGGCGTGCTCATCGCCGATCGCGTCACCTTCCAATGAGGCCAATCGGCCGGTGCTGATGCAAGTACGGCCCCAGCTCGATCCCGAAAGGGAACGCATTTGCTTCTGACTGCGGCGGCGATTAACGCGCGGTTACCGTGGGAACTTCCGTCTTACATTTGACCGGAGCTCATGCAAGAGACAATGAAATGTGAAGTTTTCACATGTCGCGTTTCTGGGGAGGAGCGAGATGTCAGGACCTGTCAAACGCCGAATACTCATAAGGTCGCTGCCTCCAGCCGCGAGGAGGGCGCGCAAGGCTTGGCTGGCTGCCATGCAGGCCAGGGAGGCGATGCACAAGCGCATCGTCGCTTCTTTCCGGGATGACATTGCAGGCTCCGGACCGGGGCCGATGGACCTGGAACTGCAGCGATTTGCAAAATTGGCTGTCGCTGAACGCCGGTTGAGACGGGTGTTAGCCAGGGCCCGTCGATTACCTTGCTTAGGCCTGCCGGCGGTGATGCGTCGCGCGGCGATTCCGGGCCTCGGGGAAAGCCAATGACCGGCGACGCCAACCTTCGGCAGCGCGTGGGTTCGCGGAGAGCGGTTGCTTTCGGCAGTTTTGTCGATTTGGCGAGGCTGCATGTGGGCACGCCATTCGCGGAGATTTGCGATACGTGCAACACCATCAACATGGATTCAGCACGCTACTGCAAATGCTGCTCGCACAAGTTGCCTGCCTTCTACGCCGACAAGGGAAGCGGCGAGGGGCAAGCGCGACCTGGTGCCCTCGCATTCGGCAGTAGGCTTCGATCAAGGGTGCGTGATGCACTTCGCGGCTTTCGGGGCGGCGATCGCTCGACCCTCGACCAACTCGTCGACAAGTAGACGAGCCCAGGGATGGGCAGCGCTACGAGCCGCCCTTCGGTCGCGGGATCCCCGCCCCCGAAGCGGCTCACATGAAGCCGGGGTTGCGAGGGAGATAGCGCGTCCAGTCACCCCAATCGCGCGTAGACATCAGCACCATGGGAAGTGCGAATCGCATGCCTTGCCCTGCCGCGATCGAGAGGGCATCGCTTATCCCGGGAACGAACACGGAGATCTGCTGGGCGTCACCCGCGACGGCCATCGCCAGAATCGTCCTGAATGCACTGGGCATCGCATGCGCGTGCATGACCGCCATGGGACCGATGTGGCCCGTGGCGGCAATGTACGCGTAGCCGACGCGCTCTCCTCCATCCTCGAGGAAAACGCCCTCCATCCTGGGATCGTCCAACAGGTGGCGGTGATGCTTCTCTCGCGAAACACCCAAGGTTGCGACGTCGAGCTGCCGCAGCACCTCGAGATCGACGACAGTCGTCCGTATGGGCTTCGCGCGAAGCACGGGGCCCTGTGTACGACGCACCAATGAATCTCGCTGGGCCGAATGGCGCGACATCCAGCTGTTCATCGAAGTCTCCACGACGGCAAGCTCAGGGCTTGAACTGGAGAGTCGGGTGCGCGCCATCTACGAATGGAACAGCGCCCATGCCTTCGGCGCCAAGGCCCCCTCATCAAGGAGCGAGGGTCAAACGTGCTTGCCGGTTGCGCCGCTTCGTGCGGCGACCGGCGCCGCCTTCTGCGATTCGCCCAACACCGGCACGGGTCTTCCGTCCTGCGCCTTGAAGCTGGTCAGGAGACCCACGATGCGCGCCTGCGTCATCAGCGGCAGCGGCGCGAAGCCGGTGCCCGCCACCGCCTTGTCGCCCAGCAGGAACGAGCGATAGAAGAAGTTGAGCGTGCGGCCGGCGCGTTCCGGCGAGGCGGGCGAGCGCGGCACCAGGATGTAGGTGGCGGTGACGATGGGCCATACGCCTACGCCATCCAGGTCCAGCAAGGGCGTGGCCTCGAGGCCGTTCTTGAACAGGCCGCCGGCACGGCTTGCGGCACTGAAGGCCTCGATGCTGGGCTGCACCCATTCGCCGCGCTTGTTGCGCAGGCTCACGGCCGTCAGGTGGTCGCGCTGCACGTAGTCCGACGAGATGTAGCCAATGGCCCCGGGTGTGGCCTTCACTTCCTGGGCCAGCTTGCCGGAGCCTTCGACCGCAGTCACGCTGCCCGGCCACTTGGCCTTGGTGCCTTGCGGTTCGATCGCCGATGAGGCACCGGCAGCCGTCTGCTTCAGGTAGCTCACGAAGATCTCGGTGGTGCCCGAGCCGTCGGCCCGCACGACGCGAACGATGCGCGCGTCGGGCAAGGTCAGCGAGGGGTTGAGCGCGGCAACGGCCTTGTCGTTCCAGCGCTGGATGTCGCCGGCGAAGATCGCGGCCAGCACCTCGGAACTCAGGCGCAGCGCGCCGGACGCGACGCCGGGCAGGTTCACCACGGCCACAACGCCGCCGACCAGGGTTGGGAACTGGAAGAGCTGGTTCTTGTCCAGTTCCGCCTGGCTCAGCGGCACATCGGTGGCGCCGAAGTCCACCGCACGCGCCACGATTTGCTTGATGCCGGCCGAGGAGCCACTTGGCACGTAGCTGAGCTTGACACCCGTGTCCTGCGAATACTGTCGCGCCCATTGCGCATAGACCTCGGCCGGGAAGGTGGCACCGGTACCGGTGATGGAAACGGACTGGGCAGCCGCCAGCGTGGGCAGGCAGCCGAGGGAAAGGAGCAGGGTAAAGGTACGGCGGGAGAGCGACATGGTGGCCTTCGGAAGCGGATCAGATTCCTGGATTGTTAACGAATTATTACAAGTCCAGGTCGCACGTTCCTGCGTGGCTCCCTGCAGCGATCGCCCCGTTCGAGCCGGAGCCTGAGCATGCGGCACCAGCACCGCGGCCAATTCCGCGTTGGGACACAGCACTACGGCGTCCTCCTGGCTGCAGCAGTGGTCGCGATCGCCGGCCACCTCGGCGGACGCATTGCAGCCGCTGTGGCGGTGCAACCCGCAGTGGATGGAGAAGATCGATCGCTTGATTCAGGACGCGCGATGATGGTCCATGCGTCGTCGCTCGCCTGAGCCGCGACCGACGAAAGGTTTGCCGGTTCAACCCCCACCTTGGCGATGCCCGCAGCGGCCCTTGGGTAGCCAATGCCGCCATGGGGCCAGCCAGGAGTAGGTCATGGACCGGAGGCGCTTTGCTCGCAGGGTCGTCATTTCGCTAGGGATTGCCTGGGTCAGTCCCCGGTCGCTGTCGCAATCGACCCACGTGCCAAGACTTGGAATGCTGATCAATGGCGGTCCGGGCGTCACGCCTGCGATGACGGCAGTGCGCCGTGGGTTTGAGCAGCTCGGTTACCGTGAAGGCGCCGACATTGCTTATGAGAGCCGATTCGCGGAAGGGAAGCTCGATCGCTTGCCGGCACTTGCGCAAGAACTCGCGGCACGGAAAGTTGATGTCATCGTCACCTTTGGTGGGCCGTCGACGAGCGCGGCCATTCGGGCGACCAAGCAAATCCCCATCGTGTTTGCCATCGTGGCGGACCCGGTCGCAGTTGGCTTCGTCGACTCCCTGGAACGACCGGGTGGCAATGCGACCGGGATCACCAGCAATGACCCGCAACAAGCCGGACAACAGATGGAGTTGATGCGGATGCTGATTCCGGGGTTGCGGAGACTGGCCATCCTCAGTGATGCTGACATTCCCGGCGCAGACGCGAGTGGCCTGGCTCCCATCGAGCGCGGCAATGCGAACGCAGCCAAGGCGATGGGCATCGAGACCCGGGTGCTCAAAGTGCGCCTGCCCGATCCCGATCTGGAGGCAAGCTTTGACGCCATGGAGGCCGCAAGCGCGCAAGGCCTTCTCATCCTGGAGGTGCCCGTGGGCATGGTGCATCGCAAGCGCATTGCGGAGTTGGCGGCTTCCCGGCGCCTCCCGACCCTGTTCTCGGCCGGCTCAGCCGACGCCGGTGGCGTCCTGAGCTATGGCACCAAGGTCGACGACACCTGGCCACGTGTTCCCGTGTACGTGGATCGAATCCTCAAGGGTGCGAAGCCTGGCGACCTGTCGGTGGAGGTTGTGACCACCCGGGACCTGGTGGTCAACTTGAAGACCGCCCGGGAGATTGGCATTGCTGTCCCGCCTGACTTGGTGAAGATGGCCACCCGGACAGTCGAGTAGGGCGGCCAGCGCTGAGGGAGGGCGACGGTTGCATCGGCCTTCAGGAGCGCCCAATCACCACGCGCTCGCTGGTGACACCGTGCCAAAGTGACTGTGTGAAAACGCCCTTGTGCGCGCCTGTGTCGAGTCAACCTGCGCTCGAACGAGGTGCCCATGAAGCGCTCGGTGATCGGTGTCGCAAAGCTGAACGAAGCCTGAATCTAAATGCGAACCACACTCGTTACGATTGGCGTTCACAGAAAATCGACAACTACATTCGCTGGAGGGGGCTCATGTCCTCGTGTTCCGTTCGCACTGCGCCGGGTGCGAGTCGGCGGCTTGCAGCCGCCGCTTTCATGGCGACGGGCGCCGTGTTTCTTGCTGGATGCGGCGGTGGAGGAGGTGGCTCCGGCGGCTCACCGCTCGTCATCGCTGCGACTTCGACCACACAGGCCGTGCCCGGCACCACTGTGACCGCCGCCAGCATCGGAGAGAAGATCTTCTCGGACCGCTCGCTGTCCGCCTCGGGGCAGATGGCCTGTGCGACTTGCCATGACCCCGCGACCGGGCACGCTTCGCCGTTCTCGACGCCGGTGGCCTTCGGTGGCCCCAACCTCGACCAGGCCGGCACGCGCTCACCGCCGTCGCTGCGTTATCTGCGCTTCAACACCCCGTTCTTCCTTGCCTCGGACGGAACGCCCACCGGCGGATTCGACTGGGACGGCCGCGCCGCCACACTGGCCGATCAAGCTCGCAGGCCCTTCCTGAGCGCCAACGAGATGGCCAATGCCGACGTGGCAACGGTGGTCGCCAAGGTCGCCGCCGCAGCCTACGCGGCCGATTTCAAGGCACTGTTCGGTGCCAACATCTTCGCGGACCCGGACACAGCCTTCGACCGCGTCGTGTTCTCACTGGAGCGCTACCAGCGCGAGAGCGACGAGTTCGCGCCGTTCACCAGCAAGTTCGACTACTTCACCGCGGGCAAGGCCGCCTTCAATGACCAGGAGTCCCGCGGCCTCGCGCTGTTCAACCGCCCCGACAAGGGCAACTGCGCGGCCTGCCATGCCAGCATCAAACCGTCGAACGCTCCCGGTGCGCTGTTCACCGATTTCACTTTCGACAGCCTCGGCCTGCCGCGCAACATGGCCATTCCCGCGAACGCCGATCCGGCGTACTTCGACATGGGCCTGTGCGGTCCGGCGCGCACGGACCTCGCCAACCGCACCGACCTGTGCGGCGCCTTCAAGGTGCCGAGCCTGCGCAACGTGGCGCTGCGCCACCACTTCTTCCACAACGGGCAGTTCGACTCACTCGAGCAGGTCGTGCGCTTCTACGTTCGGCGCGACACCAATCCGGAGGAATGGTTTCCGGTGGACCCGGGCACCGGCCAGCCGGATGCCTACAACGACCTACCTCCCGAACGGCGCGGCAACGTCAACGTGACGGAGGTCCCCTACAACAAGAAAGCCGGCGAGCAGCCCTACCTGGACGAATCCGAGATCCAGGACCTCGTGGCCTTCCTGAAGACGCTGACCGACGGCTACGCACCGTGACGGCGTTCGACACCGCAAATTCTGGAGGAGATTGATTGATGGATACGAGACTTCGCCTGAGTGCGATTGCCGCGGCGATCGCGATGGGCTTTCAGGGAGGCGCCCACGCGCAGACGAACAAAGAGCTGGCCGCCGAGGTCAAGCAGCTTCGATCCGAACTGCTGGAACTGCGCGGCGAGCTGCAGAAGATGAAGCAGGCGGCGGTGGTGCAGCCGGCTCCCGCCGCCGTGGCAGCAACGCCAGCGAGCACGCCGGTCGCGCCGGTAGCGCCCAGCGCACCGGCGCCCGCGGCGGCCCAAGCGCCCGCGCCGATGGTCGCGAGCACGCCGCAGCTCACGTCGACCGGCGAGCCGCTTGCCGGCGACAGTACGCAACGCGTGAGCCTGTTCGGCTACGGAGAGATGGCGTACAGCCGGCCGCGCAACGACGCCTCGGCAGCCAGCGCGACCCTCACGCGCGGCGTGCTGGGATGGGCCTACCAGTTCAACGAACGCACACGCTTCGCCGCCGAACTCGAGATCGAGAACGCGGTCGCCTCCTCGTCCGACCGGGGCGAGGTCGCGCTCGAACAGTTCTACGTCGAACGCGACCTCACCAATTCGATCAGTGCCAAGGCCGGCCTCTTCCTGCTGCCCGTGGGCTACCTCAACGAGACGCACGAGCCGACGCGCTACTACGGCGTCTTCCGCAACTTCATCGAGACCGCGATCATCCCGACCACCTGGCGCGAACTCGGCGCCGGCTTCCGCGGAACGACCGACTTCGGCCTGCGCTGGGACGCCGGCGCGACCACGAGCTTCGACCTCACGAAGTGGGACCCGACCAGCAACGAAGGTCGCGACTCGCCGCTCGCCTCCATCCATCAGGAGGGGCAACTAGCGAAGGCACGCAACATCGGCTTGTACGGCGCGTTGAACTACAACGGCATTCCGGGCTTCAACGTCGGCGCGAGCGTCTTCGACGGCGGCGTCGGGCAGAAGCAGCCCGGATTCGCGGCGCCGGATGCCAAGGTCACGCTGGGTGAAGCCCATGTGCGCTGGCAGCCTGGCAGGTGGGATCTCGCGGCCCTGGCTGCGACTGGCAAGTTCTCAAACGTCGAAGCACTCAACGCGACCTTCGCAGGCCAGCCCACGCCCGTGCCCAACAGGTTCGGCGGCTGGTACGTGCAATCCGCCTATCGTCTGTGGTCGCAGGGCGAATACGCGATCACGCCGTTCGCGCGCTACGAGCGCTACAACACGGCCAATTCGTACGCCGGACTCGCACCGGGCCTCGCCCCCGCGATCCAGCCCGACACACGGGTGTGGACGCTTGGCGCCAGCTTCTTCGTGACCCCGCAGGTCGTCTTCAAGGCAGACTATCAGCGCTTCCTGAGCGACAGTTCGCTGGACCGCTTCAACCTGGGCCTCGGCCTGACCTTCTGATCCCGCATGATTTCCCGCCGCGAAACACTTCGTCGAATGGCAGGCTCGGGCGTGGCCGCCGCCGCGCTCTGGCAGACGCGCGCATTTGCTGCGACCTTCATGGACATCGACGAGGCAAAGAAGATCCTGCTGCCCCGCGCCACGTCCTTCCAGCTTGTGGCGCTCGACCTCGGCGCGCCGCGAATCGCGGATCTTGCGATGGTCACGCATACGCAGCCGCCACGCGGCTACGCGCCGATGGCCTGGACGGGGTTCACCGAAGACAAACGGGTCGGCTGGGTGCTGAGCGACCGGGCCATCGGCAAGTACGAGCTCATCGATTTCGCCGCGGGCTTCGAGGCGGATGGCAGCGTGTCCGGTCTCGAGATCCTGGCCTACCGCGAGTCGCACGGCGCCGAGATTCGAACGCCTGCCTGGCGCCGGCAGTTCGTCGGCCGCAAGGGGCCGGATCAGCTTCGCTTCAATGACGACATCCGCAGCATTTCCGGCGCGACGCTTTCCTGCCAGCATGTCACGGAAGCGGTCCAGCGCTTGAGCGTGCTCGTGCAGCAGCTCGCCCAGAAGCCTGCCCGAACCTGAGCGAGTACTGCATGACAACGCACCTGCGACGCGCCAAGCCGATGCTCGGGACCGTGGTGATGATGCATCTGGCGGATTCGGGAAGCAGCGACCTCGCCGGATGCCGTGCCCGTCTGTTCGATGCCGCCGATGCAGCCTTCGCGCACATCCTCGCCATCGAGCGCGCGATGAGCGCGCACCGGCCCGACTCCGATCTCGGGCGCATGGCAAGTGCAAGTCCGGGCTCTACGCTGACACTCGATCCGCATACGATCGCAGTGATCCGGCTTGCGCGGTACTGGCACGTATTGAGCCGCGGCGCGTTCGATCCGTGCATGGCGGCTGCGCGACTGGCCGGTGTCAACGGCCGGCCCGCGGCGCGCGATGAAGCCGAGCGCAAGGGCACGCTGCGCGACATCCGGATCCTGTCCGCGAGCGAAGTTCGTCTCGATCGGCCGGTGAGGCTCGATTTCGGCGGCATCGCCAAAGGCTATGCGGTGGACCTCGCGATCGACACGCTGCGGCGACTCGGCGTCGAGTCCGCATTGGTCAACGCGGGCGGGGACATGCGCGCGCTGGGTGTTCATGCGTGGCCGGTCGAAGTGCGCGGGCGCGCCGGGTTTCGCGGCTTTGCGCCTCACGCTTTTCGCCGCGCGCGCGACTCGGCCATCGCGAGCTCGGAGGCAGAAGGACCGACGGCGGAGTTCGTGCGAACGCTGCCGCGCGTACGCGCGGCAGCACGATGGTCGAACTGCACCGTGATGGCACGCGACTGCGTCACGGCCGATGCCCTGACGAAGTGGGGCCTTCAGAGCGCCGAGGACTCGTCGCGTTTGCGCCGGGCGCTTCGTTTGCACAAGGCAAGGCTGTGGCGAAGCTGAACCGACGTCGACGCGATCACGGCGGCTGGAGCGGCAGGGGAGCAGTCTGGTTGACAGTCCTGGTTCTTGCATTGCTCGCGACTGGCGTAGTCATGCACGGTCATGAGCCAGTGGTTGATACCGACGAACTCGCGTCCGTGCAGTTACACCGTGCCGCCACGGTCGTGCACGGCCTGTTCGCTTGGATCTTTTGCGTCGTCGTGGGGCGCTGGATCTGGCCGCATGCCGTGCTGGTCTGGTCGCGGCGCAACGGTAACTGGATCTGGGCGCTCGGCATCGTGACCGCGGTCGTCGGTGGCGTGGGGGCCCTGACAGGGCTGGCATTGCTCTATGGCCCCGCGGACTGGCGCGAAGCCCTGACAGCCGTCCACTGGTGGGCGGGCCTTGCGTGGCCTGTGGCCTGCCTGTCCCATGCATGGAAATGGATCGTCGAGGGAAGGGGGCAGAGGAGATAGCGCGCGGTGCAGTCACGAATGCCTTGCACGAGGTTACGCCTCGCTTGTCCGCCGCCCGGACCACTGATGCGTTGATCGAGAAGAGGATCGATTGCCCTCTTGGAGCCCGCGTCATGAGAATTCTTTCCCTTCTGAAACTCGCCCCGGCCGGTGTGGTCGCGACCTGCGCCACGTTGATCGCGACCACAGCCAGCGCCGAAGTGAATTGGTCCGTCAATGTCGGCGTTCCAGGGGTTGTCGTTACTGAGCCCGCACCGGTGTATGTGGAACCTGCTCCGGTATACGCCCCGCCGCCGGTCTACTACAGGCCGGCACCACCCGACTACTACCGCGCGCCGCCTGTGTACTACCGTCCCGCGCCCGTCTACTACGGGGCCGCCTACTACGGGCCTCCCGCACCTGTCTACTATCGACCGAGGCATTGGCACCGGCGAGATCGTGACGATGACGATCGGGACTGACCGCGCGCGTGAGTGACTGCGTTGAGGCAAGAGGGCAGAGGAGCGCGCCTCGGTTGTCAAAACGCCGCAAAGACCGCGTGAGTGCGCACCAGGCTTATGCAGATCCGCTCGAATCCGCATGCCGAGTTCACGACGAACCTTCGATTCTTCGAACCACTCTTACGCGCATCACTGCAAACCGCGCGCATCTTCTTGCCGGAGAAAGGTGTTCATCGATGGCTTGTACCGACCATTACGACCGTCAGATGCCGACGTTCGGGCGTCGCTTGCCCGTGCCGGCCGACGTGCACTTGCAAGTCCTGCATGTCACCGTGCGCTGCGCCGACGCGTGGAAGGTGCGCCAGGCCATCGCGGGCTGTGCCGGCGTCGGGGTCGTGCGCTGCCAGATCATGGTACGCGAGCACAGCGCCACGGCCGAAAGCATCGCGCCACGCGTGCACCTAATGATTGGGTTGTCGCCTTCAAGTTACGTGGCGGTGCTGCAAGCCCTGATGCAGGCGGTGCCGTCGGCTGAACTGGGCTTCCTCGTGACTTGGCCCGAGCACTTGCGCCGCCGTGGATCGGGGCGCGCCGCGTCATGATCGCCGGCCTGCTTCATCGACTGCTTGTGCTGGCCCCTCTCCTCATTCCGATCGGTCTGCAATGGCTGCTGCTGCGGGCCCTCAAGGACCCAAGGGGCTACCCGTCTTCCAAGCGAGCCGAGCGCACATGAGGTGGCTGAGCCGCGAAGCTGGAGTGCGCCGAGCTCGAGGCGTCCAACCCAGAGAGCCCATCAGGATGCCATCGTTCTGTCCCGCATGATGCAACCCGTAGACCATCAGTTCGTAGGCATCGAAGCGTGACACGAGGCCGGCCAGCGACTTCGGCTCCATCCGCTCATGGACCTGGATCGCGAAGAGCATCTGATTTCCTTCGAAGTCGCTGACGAAACTCTCCACGATATCCACGATGGGCGGCTCGGTGCGCGCAAGGTCCAAGCCCACCCGGGAGTCCAAGGCGTGTCCCCATGGTGGGGCAACGAAGGCCAGGACCAGTTCGTCTGGCGCTGCGCGCACGTGCTCGAGGCCGGCCGAGAAGTCGGTGCATTCGAGGCGCAATGGCAGGTCGAGTAGCGCGAGGTTCCTCGAACTGAGTTCATAGACCAGGGGGTCATTCTCGAAGGCGACCGTGCGTGCATCCGGTAGCGTGCGCAGCAGCCAATAGAGCGTGTTGCCCGAACCGGCGAAAGGATCGATGACGAGTTGCGAAACCGAAATGCAGCGGCTCGCCAGGGCTGCGACGTCTAATCCTGATTCTGATAGATGGGATGGACACCCGCCGCCCTTCGGGGCGGGATGGGCAAGGATAGATGTACGTCCGGAACCGACCAGTGCCAAAGTGGCGTCTCCATCCAC
>NZ_FNRO01000039.1 GCF_900107745.1 Variovorax sp. YR216
GAACGAAACCGCTCTCGCGGTAGGCGCTTCGCGCATCCCATGGACACCTCGTGAGCCGGTTGTCGCCACCGTTGGCGGCGAGGCAATCCTGCCTCGCCATCAACGGAGCAGCCATCATGGACACGATCACTTCGGGAGTCACCCCGCTGCGTCAACGCATGCTCGAGGACATGCGCCTGCGCAAACTTGAGCGCCGCACACAGGAGGCCTACATCCGCGCCGTGCGCAGGTTCGCAGGCTATCTGCATCGCTCGCCTGACACCGCCACCGAACAAGATCTGCGCAACTTCCAATTGCATCTGGTTGACACGGGCACCTCGCCTACGACGCTCAACGTCACGCTGACGGGCCTGCGCTTCTTCTTTGACGTCACCGTGGATCATCCGCAGATCATGGCCAGGATCAAGCCGGTGAAGGTGCCTCGCAGACTCCCGGTGGTGCTCAGCCCGCAGGAAGTCTCCCGTCTCATCGCCGCAGCGAACAACGTCAAGCACCAAGTAGCCTTGTCGCTCGCCTACGGCACGGGCCTGCGCGCCAGCGAGGTCGTGAACCTGAAGGTCACCGACGTGGACAGCCAGCGCATGACACTGCGGGTGGAGCAAGGCAAGGGCCACAAGGACCGCTACGCCATGCTCAGCCCCGTGCTGCTGCAGCGCCTTCGGACCTGGTGGCGCATCGCTCACTCGCAGGGCCGGATGTTGCCCGGTGGCTGGCTGTTCCCCGGCATGGACCCGACCAACGCGCTCACCACGCGCCAGCTCAACCGCGCCGTGCACGATGCGGCGGACACGGCCGGGATCCAAAAGCGTGTGTCGATGCACACGTTGCGCCATTGCTTCGCCACGCACCTGCTGGAGCGCAAGGTCGATGTCCGCGTGATTCAGGTGCTGCTCGGGCACAAGCGCCTGGAGACCACCACCGTATACACCCACGTGGCCACCGATCTGCTGCACGAGGTCTTCAGCCCGCTGGAGGCGCTGCCGCCCGCCTGAGGTGCCGGCCGTGGGCCGGCCTTCCCTGGAGGTCGCCGACATCTTCCGCCAGCACGCGCCGGCTTGGCGCGCCGAACAGCGCGGCCATCTGAGCCTGGCGCAGCTGAAGGTCATGTCGGCCATCGAACAGTGCCGCAGCGCGGCACTGGGTGGGCACGTCTTGCGCTGCGAGGGCTGCGGCACCGATCAGATCGCCTACAACTCCTGCCGCAACCGCCACTGCCCCAAGTGCCAGAGCACCGCGGCGCAGCGCTGGCTCGATGCACGCCAGGCCGATCTCCTGCCGGTCGAGTACTACCACGTCGTGTTCACGCTGCCGGCACCGATTGCCGACCTCGCGTACCAGAACAAGGCCGCACTCTATGCACTGCTGTTCGACCTGGCCGCCGAGGTGTTGCTCACGATCGCCGGCGATCCGAAGCACCTGGGCGCCAGGATCGGCGCCACCCTCGTGCTGCACACCTGGGGCTCGGCGCTCACGCATCATCCCCATGTGCACGGCATCGTGCCCGGTGGCGGCTTGGCGCCCGATGGCACGCGTTGGGTCGCCTGCCGTCCCGGCTTCTTCCTGCCGGTTCGAGTTCTCTCGCGCTTGTTCCGGCGGCGCTTCCTGGAGGAGTTGCAGCGCCTGCATGCTGCAGGCAAGCTCAAGTTCTTCGGCGAACTCGTGCACCTGGCCGATGCACGGGCGTTCAGGGCCTGGCTCGTGCCACTGCGCAAGACCGAGTGGGTGGTCTACGCCAAGCGGCCCTTCGCCGGGCCGCAGGCCGTGCTGGCCTATCTGTCGCGCTACACCCACCGCGTCGCCATCGCCAACAGCCGGCTGCTCGCGATGGACGAGCGCGGCGTGACCTTCCGATGGAAGGACTACCGCGCCAAGGGTCGCACGCGCCACAGGGTCATGACGCTCTCACCGCAGGAGTTCATGCGCCGGTTCCTGTTGCATGTGCTGCCCACGGGCTTCCATCGCATCCGCCACTACGGCCTCCTGGCCAACGGCGCGCGCACGGCAGGTCTGGCCGCCGCGCGCGAGCTGCTGCATGCGCGGCCAGCGCCGTCGCCATGCACGCACAGCAACGAGCTCGCTGCCCAGGTGCATCCCGAGCGCCCCACCTTCATCTGCCGGCACTGCGGCCAGGCCATGACCATCGTGCAGGTCTTCATCCGTGGAGAAGCGATTCGCGCACCGCCATGACTTCAAGTCCAACCCTGGCGTCCTTCAAAGTCGACCAACGACCGAGTCGACAGGGCAGGTCTGCGCTCCAGCAGGCATTGAATGCAGTGACTGCCTGCCACTGGCTCACTCGTAAAGTTGGCAGCGCGCGCACGAAGGACCTGCGCCATCCTCCCGGCGCACGCGCGCGAGGCTTGCGGGCCTGCGTTGACGGCGCCGCTCTCGCCACTATCCCCATAGCGCGACGGCCCTGAACAACCGCTGCGCCGTGCTCCGCGGTTTCCTCCCTCGAGGTTTGTGCGACACCTGCCCTCAGCTTGTGGTCACTCCATGCGCTGCGCGTTTGCCGGGCAGATGTCTCACAAACCTTAACG
>NZ_FNRO01000040.1 GCF_900107745.1 Variovorax sp. YR216
CACCAGATTGCCCGCCAGCATCAGGTAGGGCACGCTGCCCGCGAACACCGCGTTGGGCGACGCCTTGGTCTGTCCGGCGACGAAGCCGACCACATCGACGAAGGCCTGGCGCGCGGCCGTGAGGCGCTTCGCCACGGCCTTCGCGTCGGCGCTGTCGCGCCTGGCCAGTTCGGCCTCGGTCTTCTCGATCTGCGCGGCGATCGCCTTGGCGACCTGGCCGCCGTCACGCGCGGTCTTGCGGCCCACCAGGTCGTTCGCCTGGATCGCCGTCGTGCCTTCGTAGATCGTCAGGATCTTGGCGTCGCGCAGGTATTGCGCCGCACCGGTTTCCTCGATGAAGCCCATGCCGCCATGCACCTGCACGCCGAGCGATGCCACTTCCAGGCTCATCTCGGTGCTGTAGCCCTTGACCAGCGGCACGAGAAATTCATAGAAGGCCTGGTTCTGCTTGCGGGCGTCGGCGTCCGGATGATGATGCGCCGCGTCGTAGGCCGCCGCGGCCGTCATCGCCATGGCGCGGCAGCCCTCGGTGTAGGCACGCATCGTCATCAGCATGCGCTTGATGTCGGGGTGATGGATGATCGGCGCGCTCGCGTTCATCGAGCCATCGACCGGGCGGCTCTGCACGCGCTCCTTGGCATAGGCCACGGCGTGTTGATACGCGCGCTCGGCAATCGCGATGCCCTGCATGCCCACGGCGTAGCGCGCCGAGTTCATCATGATGAACATGTACTCGAGGCCGCGGTTTTCTTCGCCGACCAGGTAACCGATCGCGCCACCATGGTCGCCGTACTGCAGCACCGCCGTCGGCGAGGCCTTGATGCCCAGCTTGTGCTCGATGCTCACGCAGTGCACATCGTTGCGCGCGCCGAGCGAGCCATCCTTGTTCACGAGGAACTTCGGCACCACGAACAGGCTGATGCCCTTCACGCCTTCGGGCGCGCCGGTCACGCGCGCCAGCACGAGGTGCACGATGTTCTCGGCCATGTCGTGCTCGCCGTAGGTGATGAAGATCTTCGTGCCGAAGACCTTGTAGGTGCCGTCGGGCTGCGGCTCGGCGCGGCTGCGCACCAGCGCGAGATCGCTGCCGGCCTGCGGCTCGGTGAGGTTCATCGTGCCGGTCCAGTGGCCGCTCACCAGCTTTTCGAGATAGATCGCCTTGAGCTCGTCCGAACCCGCGGTCAGCAGCGCCTCGGTGGCGCCGTCGGTGAGCAGCGGGCACAGCGCGAAGCTCATGTTGGCCGAGTTCAGCATCTCGACGCAGGCCGCGCCGATCGTCTTGGGCAGGCCCTGGCCGGCGAAGTCCGTGGGATGCTGCAGGCCCTGCCAGCCACCCGCCACGTACTGCGCGAAGGCCTCCTTGAAGCCGGGCGTGGTCGTGACCTTGCCGTCCTTGAACGACGAAGGATTGCGATCGCCTTCCACGTTCAGCGGCGCGATCACGTCCTGGTTGAAGCGCGCGCACTCTTCGAGCACGGCCTGCGCGGTTTCGAGACCGGCTTCCTCGAGGCCCGGCATCTGCGACACCTTCGCGATGTCGGCGAGGTGCTCGATGTCGAACAGCATGTCCTTGACGGGAGCGATGTAGCTCATGGTTATCTCCTGCGGCCCTCGGGCCTGATGCGAACCGACGTGAAAAAGGGCATCGCGAACGATGCCCCTTCTGGGTTCAGACAGCTATCTGAAGTGGATCAGAGCGCCTTGACGAGTTCCGGCACGGCCGTGAACAGATCGGCCACGAGGCCGTAGTCGGCCACCGAGAAGATCGGGGC
>NZ_FNRO01000041.1 GCF_900107745.1 Variovorax sp. YR216
TGGACTAAACCGCTCGCGCGGTAGCCCGCCGCTAACGCTGCGGTGATGGCAAACATTGCGCCCCTGTCTATGTTGAGGAGCGAGGCAATTGGCCTCGTTCTTCGACAGGAGCACGATCATGACCCCTTCGACACCAGCGGTTTCTCCGCTGCGTCAACGCATGCTCGACGACATGCGCATGCGCAAGCTTGGACCGAAGACCCAGACTGCCTACGTCCGCGCGGTTCGGTACCTCGCCGGCTTTCTGCAACGCTCCCCCGACACGGCTACCGCGGAGGATCTGCGGCGTTTCCAGTTGCACATGGTCGATCGAGGCGTTTCGCCGATCACGCTCAATGCAACCATCACCGGCTTGAAGTTCTTCTTCGACGTCACGCTCGGCCGTGGCGAACTGATGGCCAGGATGAGCTACGTGCATGTGCCTCGGAAGATGCCGGTGATCCTGAGTCGCGATGAGGTCGCACGCCTGATCGCCGCGGCCTCCAACTTGAAGTACCAGACGGCACTGTCCATCGCCTACGGCACGGGACTGCGTGTCAGCGAGATCGTTGCGCTGAAGGTTGGGGACATCGACAGCCAACGCATGACCTTGCGCGTCGATCAGGGTAAAGGTCACAAGGATCGCTACGCCATGCTGTCGCCAGTTCTACTGGAGCGGCTGCGCGACTGGTGGCGATACGCCCATGCGAAGGGCAAGATGCTGCCCAACGGCTGGCTGTTCCCCGGCATGAACCCGGTCGACCCGCTGACCGCACGCCAACTCAACCGCGCCGTTCACGACGCCGCCGAGGCAGCCAAGATCGACAAGCGTGTCACGATGCACACGCTGCGCCATACGTTTGCAACGCACCTTCTGGAGCAGAAGGTCGACATCCGTGTGATCCAGGTGATGCTTGGCCACAAGAAGCTCGAGACGACATCGGTCTACACGCACGTCGCCACCGAGATCCTGCACGAAGTGGTCAGCCCGCTGGAGAGGCTTGAACACGCATAGGGCATCTCCGTGGCGCATTGCGCCCTGGAAGTCGCCGACATCTTCCGCACCCACGGTGCCGCCTGGCGCAGGACGCAGCGCGGTCACCTGAGCCTGAGCCAGCTCAAGGTCATGTCGGCCATTGAACAGTGCCGCAGCGCGGCGCTGGGAGGCCACGTGTTGCGCTGCGAAGGCTGCGGGCTCGACCAGATCGCCTACAACTCGTGTCGCAACCGGCACTGCCCGAAGTGCCAGGCCAGCGCGGCGCGTCGCTGGCTCGAAGCGCGTCAAACCGATCTGCTGCCGGTGGAGTACTACCACGTCGTCTTCACCTTGCCGGCACCGATCAGTGCCATCGCCTACTACAACAAGGCTGCGATCTACGCGTTGCTGTTCGACGTGGCCGCCGAGACCCTGATGACCATCGCCGCCGATCCGAAGCACCTGGGTGGCAGCATTGGAGCGACCCTGGTGCTGCACACGTGGGGATCGGCGCTGACGCATCACCCTCACGTCCATGGCATCGTGCCGGGCGGTGGCCTGTCGTCCGATGGCGAGCGCTGGGTCGCCTGCAGGCCCGGCTTCTTCCTGTCGGTGCGCGTGCTGTCGCGGCTGTTCCGGCGACGCTTCCTCGAAGAACTCGAACGCGTTCATCGTTCCGGCCGGCTGCGGTTCTTCGGCGAGTTCGCTGCATTGGCCGACGCGC
>NZ_FNRO01000042.1 GCF_900107745.1 Variovorax sp. YR216
AAGACCGCGTGGCCCTACTACCTGGCGATCTTCATCGCGATCACGCTGGTGACCTACGTGCCCTCGTTCTCGACCTGGCTGCCGTCGATCATCAACGGTCATCCGGTGTTCTGACGATGTTCTGCGTCTACGTGTCCAACGCCGAGAGCGGCGACATCAGCGTCCTGCATCTCGACCCCCACCAGCGGACGCTCGTGCCGGTGCAGACCGTGCCGGTCGGCGGGGAAGTGATGCCGCTCGCATTGAGCCCCGACCGCCGGCGGCTCTACGCCGCACGGCGCTCGGAGCCGCGCGAGGCGCTGAGCTTTGCGATCGACCCGAAGAGCGGCCGGCTCGCGCCCCTGGGTGCGGCGGCGCTGCCGCACAGCATGGCGTACATCGCGACCGATCGCGCCGGTCGCTACCTGTTCAGCGCTTCGTATGGCGGCAACCTGATCGCGGTCAATTCGATCGACGCCAACGGGGCCGTTCAGTCCACCCTACAGGTGATGCCGACCGGCCCCAACGCGCACGCGATCCAGTCCGACCCGTCGAACCGCTTCGTCTTCGCGAGCACGCTGGGTGCGGGTGTCGTCGTTCAGCTTCGCTTCGATTCGGCCAGCGGACAGGTGACGCCCAACACACCGCCCACGTTGCAGCCGCACGCTTCGGCAAGTCCGCGGCACTTCGTGTTCAGCGCCGATGCGCGCTTCGTCTACCTGCTCAACGAGCTGGACGGCGCCATCGACGTCCTCGCTTTCGATTCAACCACCGGCACCCTGCAGCCGATGCAGACGATCAGTTCGCTGCCGCCGGGCTTCAGCGGCGACCCGTGGGCGTCCGACCTGCATCTCACGCCGGACGGCCGCTTCCTCTACAGCAGCGAACGGCGCTCCGACACCATCGCGGCCTTCCGGGTCGACTCCGCGAACGGCACGCTGACACTCGTCGGCCACGTACCGACCGAAACGCAGCCACGCGGTTTCAACATCACGCCAGACGGCCGCTTCCTGATCGCAGCGGGGCAACGCTCGCATCGGCTGCGGCTATACGAAATCGACGGGGCGACAGGCTCTCTGCAGACGCTCGGAGAATGCCCTGCGGGCCAAGGGCCCAACTGGGTTGAGAGCATCATGCTCGAGCGCTGAGCAAGAACGTCCATGCCATCCACTTCCGACCGCCCTCCCCTGTACATCACCATGCACGAGCGCGACAACGTCGCGATCGTGGCCAACGACGGCGGCCTGCCCGCGGGCACCGTCTTCCCCTCGGGCCTGACCCTGCGCGAGAAGGTCCCCCAGGCCCACAAGGTCGCCCTGGTCGACATCCCCGAAGGCGGCGAAGTGCGCCGCTACAACGTCACCATCGGCTACGCGCTCAAGCACATCCCCGCCGGCAGCTGGGTGCACGAGCGCCTCTTGAAGATGCCCGCCGCGCGCGAGCTCGAAGGCCTGCCGATCTCCACCGTCAAGCCACCGGAGATGCCGCCTCTGGAAGGCTTCACCTTCGAAGGCTTTCGCAACCCGGACGGCTCGGTGGGCACCCGCAACATCCTCGCGATCACCCAGACGGTTCAATGCGTGGCCGGGGTGACCGACTTCGCCGT
>NZ_FNRO01000013.1 GCF_900107745.1 Variovorax sp. YR216
GGCCTGCGGGAGGTATTGATCACCGGCGGCCTCGCGCCGATCACGAATCGGCCGGTCGACGAGGTCTACGCGGCGACATGGGCGCGCGTGCGCGAAGCGAACCAGCGCTATCACGCGCGATACCCAGGAGACCTCGATCGTTTGCGGACGATCCTGCGCCGGCTCGACGAGGACGATGTCCGCTTGCCCAACGGCGACCGCCTCACATCGCGTCGGTTTCGGCAGACCGGAATGTGGCTCGGCGACAGCGCCGGGTTCGAACGGCTGCACCACCTGCTCGAGCTGCCCTTCGGCTCGGCCGCATTCATGGTCGACGCGCAGATGGCGTCATCCTGGGAGCGCAATCCGATCTACGCGACGCTCCATGAGTCCTCGTACGCCGACGGGGGTGCCACTCGCTGGTCGGCACACCGGCTCGCGCCCGAGGAGGCGATGACTGGCGACCTCCTCGGCGCGGAGCACGTCTTCCCTTGGATGTGGGACGACTACGCGGGCTTACGCGCGCACCGCGAGGTGGCGCAGCTTCTGGCCGAGCATCCATGGCCGCGCCTGTACGACGCTGACCGCCTCGCCCGCAATGAGGTCCCAGTGGCAGCAACCGTGTACGTCGACGATGTCTACGTAGAGCGATCATTTGCCGAGGAGACGGCCCGTGGCGTTCGTGGGCTGCGGGCCTGGGTTACCAACGAGTACGCCCACAACGGCCTGCGGGCCGATGGCGAGCGCATCGTGGGTCGCCTGCTCGACATGGTCCGCGGCCGGGCGTGAGCCGATGGACGGGGCCTTCGCGTATCCAGCAAAGGAATATCTGCTGGTTTTGCAAACCTGTACAAACGGGCCCAGCCATCCATTTCTGGATATGGGACTATTCAGAAACGAGCCTGCAGTGTGCCGCAGGCTCTCGATCGCCAACGCTTGCAAACGCTGAAAAGAGCCAGGGTTGCTTCCACTGCAGCGAGCAGGCCGGTCCCGGAGATGCGTTCGCGCGCTCTCTGCTCGGTCGCAATATCGGCTTTCGACTTTCACTCACAGCGAACCGCTATTCACTTGTAATCGGGCCGCCAATCGCCCATGGTGTCACGATGAAACCGGCCTCATTGCCTGCGAACTCTCCTCGCCAAATTACTCTGGCGTTTCACTTCAGGTACATCATGCCGGGAGAGTTCCTCGATATGAACGAGGTCGCCGTGTTGCTCCTCGCCCGGGTCATTCGTGCGGTAAGGCGGGATCTGAGCAAAACGGGCAGTCTGCTCCTGCGTGCGGGTCATTTGCTCTACACCGCGGATTTACACAGGCCGCTGGGTCCCGCCCTTCGCAATTCGCACATCCATACAGCCAAGCGACGTTTTCTTGGAGGGGCCCAACGCCAGATCAGAGACTATCTGGTTCCCTTGGACCGGACCTTTGTGGTCGTTGTCTCCGGGCGCGTGGAAGGGCGGCAGAGGCCATGGAGTGATCGCCTGCGGCGTCACTTGAGGCATCCGTTTCTCTTTAGCTTGGAAGTCGATCCTGACGATCCAGCGCAAGAAGCGGTCTACCTGCGACAAAACAGCGCCGTCGGGGAACTGGCGGGAGGCTGGTCGATGGCGGTAGATCTTGAGGCGCTAGACTTCGAGCCGAACATTTTCGAGATGCTCGACCGACTTGGCATCAGCCATGAATTCTCCGCACCGGCGCTTCGAACGCTCGTGGAAATGCTGTCGACTCCGCTGGGTCAGGGCAAGCGATGAAGTGAGTTCGCATGGTCCCGAACGCGACAGGATGCTTCATTTGTTCGTCCATCTTTTGCTCGGTATGACGAATGCTTGCCAGATTAGGACGGAGCCCAACCCAACGCACCCAGCCATCCATCGTCCTTGGCTTTCGTGACGAGATGCGGTGGGTCCCAAGGTCTGTCCGGCATCCAGCGTACCGACAAGAGCTTTCTATATGTTCCTGCCGGCCACACATCGATAAGGCATGACGTAGCGGCATCAGTTGGAAACAGGAGGATGCCCTCGGTCAGGAATATTCTGAACTCGGAGGTTTCCAATACCCAATGGCCAGGCATGTTGGGCTCCCAGGCTGAGTATTTGCCTTCGGCGCGTACCCATGGGGTGAGCGTTGCAATTGCCCAGTTCGCGAGGTCAAGCCGTTCCTGTGCTGTCATTGCAATGTCCTTGAGAAAGCTATTGGAGGCGTTGCATGAGCCCGGCGTCCATGGCCTTGATGTGCTGCGGATGAGGTGCGACGCCGCATCCGAGTAGCCCAAGGCCTGTCTTATGACCCTACTGGAGTCGCCGGCTGCTTTGGGATCGGAGTTCACGGCATTGCTGCCCATCTCGGTAACGAGCGGATTGTCGCGCGGGCCCGACCGCAACGGCCATCTGGGAGGAACACGGGTACCGATGCCCCCCGTCGCTGCTGGCAAGGTGAGCCTCGCTCTCGGTCAGATTCCTTTGCATGCGCGTCGAACCATCCAGTCGATCTCGGGTTCGGTGAACCCCCATGGCTTGGCTCGAATACCTACCGCCATTCGCCTCTCGAGTTCCGCGCGGTCCCAGGCAGGATTGGCCTCGAGCTTTCGGCGGGCATAACGACTCAACTGCGTCACCAAGTCTGCGCAGACGACGTACCGCAACGCAAGCTCTTCGTCGGTCCACCCCGACACGAAGGCGTCGTCGACTTTGCGAAGCAGCAGCTTGGGCTGGGCGCCGGGCACGGCGCCAGGCCGCGGATCGCGTGGAAAGTCCTCGGGAATCTTGGTTGGTGTCATCTGCAGCCTTCCTGAGGCTTAGTCCGGGCAAGCGTGAGGGCTCCCATGTCGCCTTGCATGGACGGTCCTATACGGCAACACGGAGCAGCCAGTTCTTCAGTCGCTGCTGCGTTTCCTTGCTCGAAAGTCCTGTCCCGGGCTCACACGCCAGCAAGGTGGCCGGAAACCCACGAGGAAACTCATCGACCTGGTCGTCCAGAACGAGCGCATCCGTGACTTGCGGATGCTCGCGAAGGAATCGCTCGATCGCGGTTGCCTTGGGCCCTTCATCCACAGCTCCAAGCAGCCTGTCAGCCACCGGCTCAAGAAAATCCGTGAGCTCTGGTGCCGAGAAATGTTCACGCCAGCTTGAATGAATGACGACCTGGACGTCGTCGAAGGGCTCCAGCAGCGCCGCGAGCAGGTCAATCCATTCGAACGGCAAAGTCGTGCCAGGTGGCTCTCCCGCCGGATGCAAGACGCCATCGAAGTGAAAACTGCTCTCATCCCTTAATTCATCTTCCTCAAGATTGAGACCGGGCGCGCTGTCGGGCGCAGTCACGCGTACGTTCCGCTTCTGATCTTTCCCAACAGGTCGTCTATCAACGTCAGGCCGGACCGCGTGGACAGGAACTCGGCAGGGCGCCGTCCTGCAAGCGCCGGAACCGGCGACTTGAGCCAGGTAGCTATCCACCGAGCGGGATCGAAGTCATCGGCGCCGCCGGCCTCCTGCACCATGACAGCAGCGCAGCCAATGAGGCAAGCCAGTCCAATTGCTCGATCGCCGTCGCCAGTCGCCAGAGGTTTGAAGTCCCTCCTGTGCCTTCTCAGCGTGGCCGCCGAGATGCCGAGTGCTCGGGTCAGAAAGTTCAGCGGCACGTCCATCAGCGCAGCGAGATCTTCAACGACATGCGCGGGCACTCCCTGCTCGACCACCGCGATGCGCGTCCATCCATCGGCAATAGACATCAGCACACAGAATGCAAAGGCTTCGCCGCGTGGATCGCGGCCTTGCTTCACGCGCGAATGTTGCGTACCCCGCTTCGCCTTCGATTGCATGGCGTCCTCACGGATCCGCTCGATGCCGGGAGATGAACCCCGACCCCGCGATTTCATTCATCTGACTCTCCAGGGAGCGGCGAGTCGGGGTCCCGCCCGCTGTGGGAAGGGTCAGTGCCTTCTTGCCGTGCCCAGTAGAAGTCGGTGACATCGCGCCACGGCGGCATGAGTTCGATGGCCCGCATCTCGATCAACGCCCTGGCGTGCTCGTCTTCGCTTGGTGCGCCCACCAATTTGTATCGCCTCCCGGATGACGTGATCGCCTCGCGCATGCACAGGGAGAGGACCGCAGACGTCAAGCGAATCGTTGGACGTTCGAGCAGAAAGCCGATGAGGTGAATGTCGCCGTCGCCGCTCATCAGCACACGCCACTGGACCAACTCCATATGCGGTTGCTGCTCGATGGGCGGTGCGGCTCTGCGATTGACAATCAGCAGGCCTGGCAGGAACTCCGCGTCTCCGGGACGATAGATGGGATTCATGAATCGCTCCTTCGAGTCAAACTTCTGTACCTGGATTCGGTACGTTTGTCCTTCATTGAGGGACTACACCGTCACGACCAGGCGCGGGTTGAACTGAGCGTTCTCTGCAACCCCAGACGCCGGCATGTACCCGCGCGGGTTGCTGAGTACTCGACAGTTGCCCACTCGATAGTCGAACGAGGTGTGCGTGTGCCCATGGACCCAGAGCACCGGAACCGCAAAAAACTCGTCGGGCAACTCGCTGATGAAACCGGCGGAAACCCAATCGGACGCGTACCACGGCGCCAGCGACCCGCGGTGCGGCGCGTGATGGGTCAGGACCACGGTCTTTCCATCGAACGGGGTCTCGAGCCGTTGCTTCAGCCATCGGCGCTGCTCGTGGTGAATGCGCCGCGCGTCCTCACCCCGGAAGATCCTTCCCTCGCGCTCCTGCCAGGTCCCAGGAAGTGCGCTTCGGTTGGGCACCCGAATCAACCGGAAGTCGTTCAGCGCGTTCTCGACCAGGCGCTCGGCCAGTTCCACATTGGTCTGCGGGCCCTGGGGTGTCTCGATCGCCAACGCGAAATCCGTCCAGAGGGTAGCGCCGAGGAACCTCACGCCCTCTAGCACGAGTTCGTCGGCATCCAAAACGTGCACGTGGGTGCGTGCGGCCAGCTCCCGCATAGCCGCCAACGTTCTGTCCATCCGAGTTTGGCGTGACCGTCTGTAGTACTCGTGGTTTCCGGGCACGAGGATCGCTTGCCTAGACGCCAGCGCCTCGCTCTGCAAAGCCCACTGGACCGCCAGCTCACCCGGCTGATAGATGTCACCGGTGAGCACGGCGACGTCGAACTCGAGATGCGTGGGGACCTCGAAGTTCCCAAATTCACAATGCAGGTCGGACAAGACGAGCAGGCGCATGACGTCAAGCCTTTCCCCCGGCTGAGCCGTCCGGCGTGTCCGGCGGCAACTCGGGCATCAGCGTATGCAGATTGAGCAGGGTGAAATGGCCCTCCGGCATCCAACCGCCCGTGTCGATGTGGAACGCGTTGCCGAGCACCGTCACACCAGGCACCGTCACGTGACCGTGGATGACGGCCCGAACGTTCTTCACGACGCGACGGTACTGGCGCTTGAAGCGAAGGGGTGCCCAGAGGCAGCACCGAACAAATGGGTGGTCGTCGTCCAGTTGCGCCCAATCGATCGATCGCAGTTCGGACCAGTCGTCGACATAGGAGTCCGAGTGAACGAGTCCGACGATTCCGATAGGCGTCTCCACCTCGATGACGAGAGGCAGCGCGGACAGCCTCTCGGCGATGGCCACCTGTTCGTTTGCCGGTAGAAGCTCCAGCCAGTCGCCGCCGTTCATCTTGTGGAACCGGCGGTCGAAGGGTGCACCATTGACGCTGCGCCACGCCATCTGCTCGTGGTTGCCCATGATCGCGTGCAGCCACGGCTCACCGAGCCACTCCAACACCTGATCCGACTGCGGCCCGCGGTCGATCAAGTCGCCGACGCAGAACAGGCGGTCGACTCTTCCGTCGAACTGAACCATCCCCAAGGCCGCTTTCACCTCTGCGAAGCAGCCGTGAATGTCGCCTATGGCGAGGTCGCGGCCCTTTCGGTTCATGGCGAACGACTTCGAATCAAACGAGATTCTTTCCAACTTTGCCCCCAAGTTGCGTCACCAAAGTGGGTTGAAGGGAGACCAAAACTGCCAACAAGCCTATATGGCGCGCAACAAGAGAGAACGCTATAGGATTCATCGAATCTCGTCAATCAGAAGAAGCCGCATAGTCTTTAGCTACGAATCCTATAGGATTCAATACGGTCATCGATAGAAGATCTCTTCGTGACGATGTTCTCTGACTGTCCCAGCAGATTGAGAAATCCTATGCACGAACACGAGCACGAGCATGAGCGTGAGCATGAGCATGAGCATGAGCATGAGCATGAGCATGAGCATGAGCATGAGCATGAGCATGAGAGAGGCACTCTTGCTTTTCCCGATGCAAGGCCGCTTCTTGCAATGTCCCCGCAAGCACTTGCGAGGACCATCACGGATGAGCGGCACGTCATCCTTACAGAAGCTGCTGAATACTTCCTCATAGCAGAGGGAGATCGGTCGACATCAATCATTGAGTCGCTATCGCAGCTACGTACTCTACGCCGTGTTCAGTTGCCAGGATGGTCGGCATCGGTGCGGTGCGACCCGAGTGCAGTTCTTCTGGAAGGACTGCGCGAGCTCTCGATCGGTGAATTTGTCGTTTGGGCGCTTGGCCAGCGCTATCGGATGACGGCAGTCATCGATGATGAATGGTTCTCACACTTTGAACGGCCACCGGCAATGCATCTCCGCATCCTACGAACTTCTGATCTTCTTAAGTTGCAACGCCGATCGTTCTGAGGTAACGCCTATGGAGTTCCTTCCGTGGCCCCGCATGCCCTGGTTGCCGGGCGAAACGCTCTTCAGCATATGTGCTAGGCACCATCGGGTGTGGGGAACAACGACTAGCAGTCAAAGTGCGAGAGTTTTGTTCGGAGATTCGCAGCGAGCAGGTACATACCACGATCTACCTGGAGGACTTGGCGAACTGGAGGTCCGCGCGGGAGGGATTTGGGGTACTTTTCGAGAGATAGCCGTTACGAAGACGTTACTCTCCTTCTACAGGCCATTTCTCTCTGTCGAAAGGATTGAGAAAGCCATTGCTCTGATGAAGGGCCCTTCCGTTGCTCATCTGAAGTACCAATTGGGTCTTCTTACCTCAGGGCTGAGGGCAAACCATCCGCTCAAAGCGTGCTCGATGTGCATGTGCGAGGATCGAGCCAAGTATGGCTGGACGTACTGGCATCTAGAGCACCAGTTTCCAGGCGTCTTGTATTGCGAGCTGCATGGGAAGCCATTGACCACGTCGCAAGTCAAAGCTAACGGAGTTGGAAGGTTTTTGTGGTTCCTTCCCTCGGATGCGCAACTTGAAGATGCGAGTAGCGAACCAACAGGTGCAAAGCATTTCTCCACGCTTGTCACCGAACTTCAGTCGCGCGCATGGCAGGACGGAGAGTTGGATCCTGCGCGGCTCAAAGTCGTTTTTAGAGCTCGCTTGTCTCAGCTTGGGGCTGTTCGCTCCGCTAACGGACGCTTGTTGCTAGCTGAGAGCGCAAGTAGTCTCCTAGCCTACGCTCACCTGCTGCGTCAAACTTCCGATGTGTTCGCCTGGACTCCACGGACACTCACCGGCGCGGTGGCCCAAGTACACGACCTAGTCGGAGCTGGGAGGCAAAGCTCACACCCTTTACGCTGGCTGCTAGGAATTAGTTGGCTTTTTCGAGATTTTGTGGATTTTCTGAGCTTGTGGGAATCAATCGAAGGTCGCTCTGAGATGCCGAGTGACGAGCTGAGCCTTCCTGATTTGGAATCAGTCGAACCGGACGACGGAGGGGCGGCGGTAATGCTTCCGGAGAATGTGCGTAAAGCCGCACAAGCATGCCAAGCAGCGATTTCGCTAAACCCTCAGCGAGGGCCCAAGCGGTCGGAACTTGTGTCCGGCAAGCAATCGTCTGCGATCACCAGATTGGCTAGTGGCGAATCGCTAGGGGCAGTGAGTGAGGGGGTAGGTGTTTCGGTCGCGGACTTACGAGCCCTCTTGCGAAGCAATGTGGGCCTGCACGATGCGTGGAAAGCTGCAGGGTTCTCACGGGTCCTTGCTGAGCATCGCGAGACCTGGCTCAAACGGAACCAAGCATCCGATCGCGCTGCAACTAGGGCGTCCTACCAGTGGCTGTATAAGCATGATGCTGAGTGGCTAGGGCAGCAGCCCCGTCGTTCGTCGGTTGATTGGCAGGCGCGAGATCAGTTATTGGCGGGCAAGATCGACGCGTATATAGGTGGATTGACCTCAGTGGATCGCGAACGGTTAAGACTTTGGAGTATCTGTCAGCGAATTCCTGAGCTTCGGATGCGTATGGCGGCGATTGACCGGCTGCCCATGACCGCCGAGCGCCTCATGCCGTACCGTCGAGCACGAGCGAAACGCTGATGCCGGTGTAGCGCGGCCTCGCCCCTCGTCGGAAGCGCTGCTTCAGGTTTCAAAGCAGCCGCTGTCCGCTGAAATGCCTCTTGCATGCGCGCCTCGTGTGTTCCAGGCGGCATGGCTTGGGAGCGCCTTCTTCGCTAGTTGTGGGCGACTGCGCCGAATGGCACTGCAACATATTTCACCATAGAAAAAAGCTTTTCAATTCGCATTTGAGCTAGTTTCTATTAATGGCGTAGTGACCTTAATTCGCAGGAAAAGTTGTTGAAAAATCAATGACTTAGCGCCACCAATCAGGCACCCTCTGAGTCACGAACCCAAACTTGTCGGTTTGCCGACTGTACTTTTTGTGCGCATCGCTGAGGTCGCTCCAACCATGATGGTCCCACCTCAGAACGGAGATGACGCCATGAAAAAAATCAAGCACGCCAACAAACATGGGAGTGCGAACGAGCAGCAAGAACATAGGGGCGAACGCGAAAGGTGTGCCGTGGCGCGCATGCGTGAGTTCTCGCGCTTTCTCGCCGCAGGCGATCCGTCACGATCGATCAGTTTTCTGTCCGCCGTGACGGTTGCAGGACTCGTGGTATGGCGCGATCGCAACTTCCTCCATGTGGAGGATTGTCGAGTTGTCTTCACCCGATATGAATTCTGTGGCAAGTGCATCAGTGAACAGTGCTGCATTGTTTACCGGTATCTGCGCTTGTGGGACACGAGACCGAATCGACTGCCGATCATGGTCCCGGTCCGGTCCGGGTCCCGGTCCGGGTACTGGTAGGCCGCAGTCGCTGCCGATCTAAGGATGCGGGACGCAAGTGATCTCAGCATGACGCATGGTGCTGAGCCGGTAGACGAGGTTCACCAAGTCACTCTTCGAAAACTCGGCGATAGCAGCCTGCGACCTTCTGGAGGGTGTGTGATATGCGAACCACCAAGCGATTCACAGGCAAGGTGATCGAGCGCTTCGAACGAGAGGGGAGAGGACTAGGAGCGTTTGCAGACTACTCCCCGTATCACCAAGTCTCAAGAGGGGATCCGGCTAGTAGCGGACGCAGTCACCTACATGTGTGGCGCTCCCGCCTTAGAAGCTTGCTTTCTGACGGTGAACTGAGCGTCGAGTTCTCTTTCTGCATGCTGCCGGAACTCAAGGATCTCGTGGAGCAGTACCCCTTGGATTGGTTCAGCGATCTCCATCCACTTTGTCGTTATGGATGTGATAGTCAAGCGGAGTACCCTGGAACGCTTCAGATCGCGGAAGAGCTGGGATTGAAGCATCCGTGGATGAGGGATGGATCTGGCCCGTGGCGAATGACAACGGACTTTGTCGCGATTCTCAACGGTGGTCCATCGCTACTCGCCGTTGCACGGAAGCCCGACCCGCTAGCCACTCTGTCCACTCGTGACAGAAGAGAGAAGGAGCTTCTGAGGATCGAGCGAGAGTACTGGAAAAGGCGAGACGTCGAGTGGCTCCTCATCACTTCGGATGAGTTCGATGCGCGAGTGGTGAAGGAACTCAGAAGATCGGCTCCTTGGGCGTTGGCTGACAGCGTTCAATCTGATGAAAAGGCCAAAGCAGTCCGAATCGCAAAGGCCAATCGACATGCGAGCCTTTCACAAATACTTCAAGCAACAGCGCAAGCATTGGGGAGCATGGAGGCTGCGCAGGCTTCCCTGTGGCAATCGATCTGGCGAGGAGAGCTTCCGATCGACCTGCGACGCTCTTGGAGGCCTTACCTGCCTTTGCGCCACATTTCGGAGGCGGAGTTTTGGAGCCTCAACCCAGTGAGATCAAGGAGGTCTGCATGGCCCAAAGTCGATCCACAAGAAGTCTAAAAGAGCTTTCGCATGACGCTACGTTCAAGCTCTTAAGAGCTACGTCGACCGCGAAAGCGGGATTGATCTACCGTTGCGTCGTCGATGACATCCGCAGTGATGCAACAGTTCTCGTCGCAATTCCTGAAGACACCTATTCCCGCGGTACCGGAGGGCGACCAAAGCATGTTGATCGTGATTTGAAGCGTAAAAGAAAGAAGCCGCACGGTATGCGTCTGGCCAAGTCACCTTGCCCCCGAGCGGGCGAGCGTGTAGTCGGCGGCTGCGTTTAGGCCGACGGCATCCAGCGGTGCGGCAGCAGGTCTTCAATACGGCTTGCCGGATGAGTCGGGAGCCGCTCGAGCACATCCTTGAGATACGCATAGGGCTCGTGCCCGTTGATGCGCGCTGAGTGCAGCAGGCTCATGATCGCCGCCGCCCGCTTGCCCGCGCGCAGGCTTCCTGCGAACAGCCAGTTCGATCTTCCCAGCGCAATCGGCCTGATGTGGTTTTCCACCCAGTTGTTGGAGATCGGCACGTCGCCGTCATCGACGAAGTGCGTGAGCTCGCCCCAGCGCTTCAGGCTGTAATCGATAGCCCTGATCGTCGCGGAACCCGGCGGCACCAGTTGGCGCTGCGCCACCAGCCAGCGGTGGAACACGGCAAGCACCCGCCGCGACTTGCGCTGCCGTATTCGTCTTCGCTCTTCGGCCGTCTTGTTCTCGATTTCGCGCTCGATGCGGAACAGGCTTTGATGGAAGCGCAGTGCCTGGCGCCCCACCTCACTACTGTGGTTGGCCCATAGTTCGTGGAACTTCCTCCTGGCGTGCGCCATGCACTGCGCCGAGGTCACTCCTTTGTCGAAGCAAGCTCGGTAGCCGCTGAACCCGTCGGTAACCAGGGTGCCCTTCCATGCGCTCGGGGTTTCCAACTGCAGGAACTCGCGCACGTTCTCCCCGCTGCGGGTCTCGCTGAACTCGAACACCACTGCCTTCGTCGGATTGCTGCGCGGGGTGCAGTAAGACCACATATAGGCTCGGTGTGTCTTGCCGTTGCCCGGCTTGAGCATCGCCACCGGTGTCTCGTCGGCGTGCAGCACCGCGTGTCTGCGCAGCTCGTCGGCCAGCGCCTGCACCAGCGGTTGGAGCTGCGCGCCGCACTCGCCCACCCACTGCGCGAGCGTCGAACGGGCGATCAGGTGACCGGCGCGCTCGAAGACTGCCTCCTGGCGGTACAACGGCATGTGGTCCAGGAACTTGGCTACCAGCACCTGGGCCAGCAGGCCCGTGGTGGGGATGCCTTTGTCGATCACATGCGCCGGTACGGCAGCTTGCACGAGCGTCTCGCAGTGCCGGCAGACCCACTTGCCGCGCACGTGGCGCTCCACGGTGAAGACGCCGGGCTGGTAGTCGAGCTTCTCGGCCACGTCTTCGCCCATGCGCTGCATCTGGCAGCCGCAACCGCACACGGTGGACTCAGGCTCGTGATGCACGTCGCGCCGTGGCAGGTGCGGCGGCAGTGCCTGCCGTTTGGGCGTCTTCTTGTCGGTTTTGTCGCTGGCAGCATCGCCGTCGACGCCCAGCCCCTTGATCTCCCGATAGAGCTCGGCCAGGTCCTCGTCCAGCGTGTCCTCCAGCAGGCTCTTTTGCTCGACGCTGCCGGTGAACTTCTCGCTCGTCGCGGCGAACTTCATGCGCTTGAGCACCGCCACTTCGTGCGTGAGCTTGTCGATGAGCGCCTGTTTGAACGCCACGTCGCGCTCGCGCCGCTCGATCAGTGCGTCCTTGGCGCGCAGTTGTTCGTCGCGCGCGGCCACCTCGGCCATCAACGACAGCATCGCCTGCCGCACCTGCGGGTCCAAGACTTCCAGCTGCTGCGCGCTGATCATGGAGTGTGATCGTCGCGCCTCACCGCGTCGATCACATCGGCATATCCAGCAATTGCCACGCCTCAAGGGCCTTGACTCAGATCACGCGAATGATGCCGGCTTCTCCCAAGCGCTGCCACGGCAGGCCCAGCACCAGCGCATCGAACTGCGTTCGGCTCAAGCTCAGGGTGTGCGCGCTATCAGCCGACCAGACGAACTTGCCCGCGTTAAGTCGTCGGGCCGCCAGCCACACGCCGATGCCGTCATGCACAAGGACCTTCATGCGGTTGGCTCGGCGGTTGGCGAACATGTAGGCGTGATGCGGACGGGCTTCACCGAACACCTTCACCACGCGGCCCAATGCCGCTTCAGTGCCGGCGCGCATGTCCAACGGTTCGACCGCCAGCCAGATGGCCTCGATGCGGATCACCGCAGCAACTCGCGCAGCCACATGCCGCACTCGGTGGCAAGTGCCGCCGGCCAAGTCACCACGATGGTCGTGGAACCTCGTCTGACTTCCATGCGAATGTCGCTCGCTGGCGTGACCGGCGCAGGCAGTTGCACGGGCACGAAGGACGACGACGCCTCAGAGCTGGGCAAAGCCTTGCGAGCGGTGCCTTCCGCCACTCCGCCAGGCGACACCTCCGCGTCACGCACCCAGCGGCGCAGAAGGTTTGCATTGATGCCCAGCGCCATCGCCACGGATGCCATGGAGACACCGGGCTGCGCCGCGGAAGCGACCGCATGGGCCTTGAATTCGTCGCTATGCAACCGGCGGCGTCGCCGGTCGCCCGAAGCCTGAGGAGCGATAGTGTGCACGTGTCCACCAACAGTCGTAGTGGATACGAGCATCCTTTGCTCCTAAGCCGCGTTCAAGATGGGTTTGCCGGACGCATACGCCGCACGCGTCATTGCATACCGCCTTGATATGGACCAGCCACCGCGAACTGGTGGAGCTATGGGAGAGTGGGAACGTCGTACCGTTGACCCTGACGTCCCCAGCGCGCAAGAAGAAGCTCACGGATGGCGACGATGCGAAGTACAAGATGCGACTGTTGGTCATGGAGCCGTTCCTGCATCTTCCCACTCTGAAAGATTGCCTTTTGAGCGAGCACGGGTGGGGAAGGCTGGTGGGACAGGTGGTTGAGTCCCACAAAGTCAGCAAGACGTACGTCTACACCTTGATCTCTCTTCTGTGCCGATACGGATTCAGGGAGGGGAGCCTTCGGCTGCATCGTGAACGGTGCGGGGCACCGGGAGTTTCAAGGCCCTGTGACAGAGACAAGAAGACCGGTGTCTGGACACGGCGTAAGCCGGGCCCGAAATCCGAGGCTAGTGCAGTTGGAGCCTCGCCAGTCCAGCCTGGCATGACTACGGATTGGACCGCGAGGATCCTTGCGGCTGATCTCCTGATACCTTCGCCGAAGCCAAAGATGCCGGATCGAGTAACCACGATTTTGGAATCTGCCTTCTGTAAATTGATCGAAGAAGCAGATGGCAAGGTTCGCTATGTCATCCCGCCGATCGGCGAGTACCCAAATCGACGGCAAGTTCAGCGGGTCTTGGGAGGCTCCAAGACCCTTCTCGAGCGGGCTATCGAGAAGACTACGGCGCGCCATTTCGAAGCCAACCGGCGCGGCTATTCAGGGAGAAACTGGCAAGGTGTCGGAGGGCCAGGGCATCAGTGGGCCATTGACTCGACTGTTGGAAAGGTATTCCTCCGAAGCTCAGTCAATCGTGCCTGGATCATCGGCCGCCCTATTGTTTATGTCATCGTCGATGTCTGGTCTACAGCAATTGTCGGCTTCCACGTGTGCCTGTCCGGTCCGAGGTGGGAGGAGGCTCGAGCCGCCTTGTTCAATGCGGTTGCGGGCCCCTTGTTCGCCACCACTTGGGGGCTCGACGTGCCGCAGCCTGTGCTTTTTCCGGAACCCACACTCTGCTTCAACTTGCTGTGCGATCGAGGTGAGTATCTGAGCAAGTCGCACAAAGTACTTGCGCTCGAGCTGCTGCCTATGACGAGCTACACGCCCCCCTATAGGGGAGACTTGAAAGGGATGGTGGAAGTGCTCCACCGAATAGTAAAGGACAAACAGTATTCATTTGTGCCTGGCGCCATGGATATTCGACGCGCGGAAATGGAGAAGAAAAAGCTCAACCCGGCTTTGAGCAAGTACACCTTGCAGGAGTACGTAGCGTACTTGAAGATCATTTTTGATCTGTACAACGCAACCGCCAACCGAGAGAAGCGCTTGGACGCTGGAATGATCGCCGACGGGGTCGTTCCCACGCCCGCGGGGCTTTGGCGGTGGGGACACGAAACGGGGATCGGACTAACTCGAACAATCCCGCAGAGTGAGCTAATCCGAAAACTCTTGGTACCGACAGATGTCAGCGTCCTACGGGACCGCGTGCGACAAGGCGGTTGCGATTATGAGGCAAAGGAGGTAGACGAGGCTAAATGGACAACCCTGGCCAGGAACTTCGGTTCGTGGACCGTTTCCGGCTTTCGGTATCCGGGGCCGATGTCCAAGATCTGGATCCCGTTTGATCCTAAAGTGGACGAATTGCTGCAGCTCAATCTAGTAGATGAGAGCCTCGTCGCCGAAGGAACAACTTACGATGAGTTCGCGGACGCGCACGCTGTTCAAGTGGCAGCGCGTCCCAGTCAAGAACATCGGGCCGTGACTACCGAGGTGGATGCGAAGCGGAGGGTGGATGAGCTGACAAAAAAGGCCACTGCGCTGACCAACGAGGCTGAAGCGAAGGCTGCAGGCACGAAGAAGCCTTCATTCCAAGAAGCTCGCCGCAGCGAAGCGAATCCGGCGGCGCGGAAATCTGTCTCGCCCAAGAGTCCCAGTGTGCCCGACACGCTGGCAACTGAGGAGGGCTTCGCAAAGATGATGTCAGGCATCATCGCTCGCCTGAAGTAGGCGACCAAGGATTGCATGCAATCGCCTCAATCCAACTGGAGCAACCCTTACGGGGGAAATGTATTGCTTCGAGGCCTTGGTGCGATTCCTTCGACCAAGGAGATTTCAGCCGCGCACACGGTCCTCCCGGATGTCCCGCCTCGTGACGCTATCAAGTCGATGCCGCCGCACCTCCGACGGCATTTCATGGAAACCGCGGTGCGGGGCTTTCGGGTCTGCACATCGACGGATATGCGGGTTCACACGACACTGGACTTGGCTATCCGGCAATCTCTCGCTGATCGCGATCCAGCTCTACCAAAGACGTGGTCCGCGCTCGTAGGGGAGTCTACCGAGCAAAAGATACCTCGTAGGCCGCTCTCCAACGGACCCGCGTCTGTTAGCGAAGGCATCTCTGGAACTGGCAAGTCAGTGGCTCACGACTTGACGCTGAGATGCTTCCCGCAATTGGTATCGCACGAGTCGTTTCCCGGAGTCGACGGAGAATTCCAGCAACTTGTTTGGACGTCAATCGAAGTCCCCTCTGAGGGAACCTCATTGGCATTCGCCAAGGAGTTGATCCATGACTACGAGAGGGTCACTGGCGATAGGGAGAGATTTTCGAGGATCAGGGAACTGAAGAAGCCGAGCGGGATTCAGGTTTTGGACGAGTGGCTGCAAGTCGCTCGGAGCCGATTCTTAGGCGTGCTGCACGTTGATGAGGTTCAGAATCTGTTCAAGCTAGCTCCCCTTCGAACTCGGACCAGATCGGACGATCGACAGGAGTTGAGCATCGTCGAGGACAAGCTACTGCTTTGGATCCAGAAGGTCGTCAATCTTGGTCAGTTGGCGGTCGCAGTATCGGGGACACATGATGGAGTTAGTGCACTGTTCTCTCGCTTCAGCACGGCTCAGAAACTGACGACTGCGGGCTACCATGAGTTCGGGACGTTTCGATCTGTCAACGACCCTATGTGCAAGCTTTTCTTTAAGGAACTCTCAAAGTATCAGTACTTCGCGGAGCCAATGGCAATAGACGCCACCGTTCAGGATCGTTTGTTGGAACTTACCGGAGGTGTCCTGCGGTTGATCATAACGTTGTGGCGGATGTCACACCGCCGAGCATTCGAGCGATTGGAATTGGAGGAGAATCCGCGAGACGTTTTGGAGTTGAATGATTTTGAGGTTGCTGCCCAAAGCGCCCCGCAGGCGGTGCGCCATGCAGTCGCGGCGCTCAGGTCAGGCGACACTGCGGCACTTGCAAGATATGAAGACATGGCGCGAACGGGGCACCAATGGGGTGACCAATAGCCGTTTGGACTTTGAACATAGTGCGTTGCAGTTGAATCGAAGATTACTAACGCCCTGTGGCCGCATCGGTGCAACCTGAGGGGTGGGGTCATCGCCGTCCACTCCTGCGAGGCCGTCGGATAGAGGATTAGGGCTCATCAATGAGTCGTTCAAGTTCTTCAAAAAGTGCAACACGATCAGGGTGAAGAACTCTCAGTTGCTGGATTAGATCAATGGACTGAACTTGCGCGATCGTCCGAGATAGAGCGCAAAGCGCGATTCGAAGAAAACCTTCTACAGCTGACACTGGCAAGCCGCCTGAGTATGCGGACGCTTGCAGCGATAGTCTTCGAGCGACAAAGGCATTCAGGAACTTAAAGACTTGATGGAGTTCGAAGTCCGGTTGGCTTTCAAGGACCAGTCGAGGGATGCCGTCGCAGACTTGAACGTTCATCGCATCAGATATTGTGCAACTGACTCGACCAGAATTCAGAAACCTCCGACGGAGGCGTTCTGCCACGTCGCGAGTAGTCTGCAAGCACTGTCGGCTTATGTTTTCGGCGGACTTTCGATCAAGTCCCACAGTGAATAGGGCCTCGCGGAACGATTTGCGTTGATCGACGAACTTCTTCAGGAAACATGCTAGAAGGTGGGGAGATATGCCGTCCAACGATGGAAGCGATCGTGAGATCAGCGCGCGTCTAGTTGCGGGGATCGAGGAGCCGAGCAACTGTGCAGCGCGACTGAGATTGCCAGTCGTCCTAACGTATGCCCGTTCGATCTGACGAGTTTGCTCGCCTGAGAGTGAGGGCGACCCGATGGTGTGTGAGTCGTTCTCGACTGATCCCGCAGTGAGCATTCGCTCAATAGCGTCCGAGGCTGAGGGGTAGAGTGCGGCCAGGGCGGCAACGTAGACGGGAATGCGTATGGAAGCGCGGCGAACCGTGATTGCCTTCTCGATGGTGGGATAAGCAGTGGTTCCGCGGTCACGAAACTCCGGAATGACCTGCTCAAGCCAAGCGGAGTCGAAGCTGCGCCGAAGAAGATCCGTTAGAGAACGTTCTGAATTTGCCTCAACAAGTTGTTCGGCCGCTCTGCGCTTCAACTCCTGAACCATTCCGTACCCGGACAGGGGGGCCGACATGAAGAGGAGATTCATTGCGATCTCTGCATATGCCATTGCAGTCACGCTTGCTCTCATCCTCTCGGCCCATTGGTGTTCCAACAAAGAGACCTCGTCGGAATGCGCGGACGGTGGATGCAAAAATGGGTGTGGTTTCGTCGTAGACGCGAGTGAGCGAAAGTGGATATGGCAGCAGTAGATTCCTGGAATTTGGTGTTCACGGTGCCAGTACGCCCTGCCCGCAGACTGGATGTCATCGCGGATGCAATCCCGGCAAAAGTAGGCATTAGGCGATCGCAGGTGCTCTGACGCACGAAAATTGGCCGTCGCATTCGGCGCGCCGAACGGGATGCCAGGACTGAATCGCACAAAAGCGCGTGCGAATGGCTGAATGGTGTGTTCGCAGATCAGCGTTTGCGCACTGAGTCCCAGCGCCCCTGCCAAGACTTCCACCTTGCCTTTGATTTGACGTCCGTTGTCGTCTAGACCGAACGTCGCGCGGAGCAATTCATTTCCCGCCTCTGGGGATACTCCGTTTAGGCCGTAGACGTGTCCTTCGTAGCCTTCCGCCAGTTCTCCGGGAAGAATGTGAGTAAAGACGAATGGTTTCACGGCGTCCCCTACTTCTCTAGTCAAGGTGATCGTACGAGGCCCTCACCTGACTGGGAAGCGTTCGCGACACTAGCGTCCACAGTGCAATACTCTCATTGTTGGGTTCGCGACTTCGCGTTGATCCAGTACTCATGCCACCCGGGCTGCAGGCCGCATGGACGCTTGGTGGGAGTTCACGACTTAATTTGTCGAGATCACAAGCTCAAGGCCAACGGCGGCAACCCGGCGGATTCGATCCTCGCGCGCTTCGGCGGCAGCGTGACGGTGAGCGGCGTGCGCATCGCGACGGTCACCGCGCTGCACAGCAACGGCGTCGATCCCGACTACATCGGCGGCGAGCTCGGCAAGGCGATGAAGGATGCGGGCATCGCCGGCGACGTGGGCCTCGCGACCGGCTACGTGCTGCGCTTCAGCAATGGCCTGGTGGCGTACCTGTCGGGCGATACCGGCATCGTGGCCGACCAGGAACGCGTGGTGCGCGACTTCTACCACGCGAAGCTCGCGGTGATGAACATGGGCGACGGCTTCACGACCGGGCCGGCGGAGTCGGCCTTCATCATGAACGAGCTGGTCAAGCCGGTGTCGGTGATCGCCTCGCATGCCAACGAGGTCGGCACGGTCAACGGCAAGATCCGGCCGGGCAGCAAGACCGAGGCCTTCATCAAGGCGGTCAAGGTGCCGACCTTCGTTCCCCTGTCGGGCCGCACGATGGAGTTCAACGCCGACGGCAAGTGCGCCGTTGGCTGCGAGGCGCAGATGTAGCCGTCTACGGCTGCGCCTGCGCCGGCACCGCCACGCCGAGCGACTCCGCAAGCCCCGAAAGCGAGCGCCAGATCGCAGGCGCCATCTCCAGGTGCGTGGCGTTGCGCTCGCGGTTCTGCGCTTCGTATTCGCCGGGGTATTGCACGCGGTCGAAGCCGGGCGCGGGCGGGGTGTCGTGCAGGTAGTTGAGGAAACCTTCGACTTCGGCGCTCTTCCATTCGAGCCCGAACTCCATCGCCGGATCGATCAGCACCGCGAACATGTTGTTGACCGCCATGCCGTCACGCGGGTTCTCGGGCTGGATCGTGCCGCCGCCCGACAGCACGCCCGCGAGCAACTCGGCCACCACGCCCAGCGCGTAGCCCTTGTGCGCGCCGAAGGGCAGGATCGCGCCCGGCGGGTCGGCGAACATCACCGAGGCGTCCGTGGTGGGCAGGCCGTCTGCATCGATGATGCAGCCTTCTGGCAGCGGCTCGCCTTTCTCGGCGGCCACGCGCGTCCTGTTGAAGGCAACCGCGCTGGTCGCCATGTCGACCACCAGTGGCGGCCGGCCGTTTGGCATCGGGCCGGCGAAGCACACCGGGTTGGTCGTCAGGCGCGCCACCTTGCCGCCATAGGGCGCGACCATCGGCGGGCGGTTGATCACGTTGGTGAAGCTCAGGAGCACATAGCCTGCTGCCGCCGCCATCTCGCCGTAATGGCCCATGCGGCCGAGGTGGTGTGAACGCCGGATGGTCAGGATGCAGTGGCCGGTCTGCTTGACCCGCTCGATCCCGGCCTGCATGACGACCTTGCCGACATGCTGGCCGAAGCCGCCGTGACCGTCATACATCAGCAGGCCGCCGCGGTCCGCAATGCACTCGGCGTGCGCATCACCGTGCAGGTGGCCGCCCTGCATCGACTTGCGATAGCTGGGCAGGATCGAGAGGCCGTGGCTGGTGTAGCCGCAGCGGTCGGATTCGAGGAGGTGCTCCGCCACATCGGCCGCGATGTCGTCCGGTACGCCCTGCGTCGTGAGGATCCGTGTGCCCAGCGAGCGGGCGTCGTCGAGGGAAATTTTCATAGGGATTCTCCTGTTCGCAGGCACCCGCGGAACCGGCTTTGCCGGGCCGCCGGGTGCGCCCCCGGAGAGGGGGGTGGAGAGCGACACGAAGTGCGCGAGCCTGGGGGAGAGCTTCATCCTAAGTCCAGCCGAGCCAGCGCCAGTAGGTAAGGGCGAAGAGCAGCATCAGCAGATACCCGACAATGGTGACCGGAACCCCCACCCGCGCGAACTGCTTGCCATTGAAGGTCTCCGTACCCAGGCAGACCATGTTCTGCGGCGCGTTGATCGGCAGGATGAAGCCGAAGCTCACCGTGAAGCCGAGCAGCATCGTCATTCCGACCTTGTGGATGTCGCCGGGCAAGGTCTGCAGCACCGAGATGAGGATCGGCAGCAGCGCTGCGGTCAGCGCGGTCGCGCTCGCGAAGCCGAGGTGGATCAGGATCAGGAAGGCCGCAAGGATCGCGAACACCATCACCGTGCCCTGCGTGGCCAGCCCCGAATGCGCGACCACGAACCGCCCGAGCCACTGGCCGGCCTGCGTGGACAAGAGCGCCGTGCCCAGGCTGATGCCCACGCCGAAGACGATCAGCGTGCCCCACGGGATGCGGCTCTGCAGTGCCTTCCAGTCCATCACGCCGACGCGCGGCAGCATCAGGATCACGAGCCCGACGTAGGTGATCGACGCGGTGTCGATGTCATGCAGCTTGCCTTCGGTGGCCCAGAAGAGGAGCAGGCCGATCGACACCGCTGCCAGGCGCTTCTGCGGCCCGGTCATCGGGCCGAGCGCGGCCAGCTCCCGCTGCACCGCCTCCTTGCCGCCGGCGATCGATTCGGATTCGGGCGGCAGCAGCCAGCGCACGAGGAAATACAGCACGATCGACATCACCACCGCCCACGGTGCGCCGGCGATCAGCCACTGGATCCAGCTCACGCGTTCGCCGAGCAGCTTGTCCATGAATCCGACGGTGAGCAGGTTCTGCGCGGCGGCGGTCTGGATGCCGACGTTCCACACGCTGGTGGCCTGCGCGACCATGATCATGATGCCGGCCGCGATGTTGGAGCGCTTGTCGACCCCGAAGGCGGTGATCACGCCCATCATGATCGGCACCACGCAGGCGCTGCGCGCCGTGGCGCTCGGCACCACCAGCGACAGCACGATCGTGACCACGATGCTGCCGATGAGGATTCGCCGCGTGGTGGTGCCGATGGTGGACAGCGTGACCAGCGCAATGCGCCGGTCCAGTCCGGTGATGGTCATCGCGGCCGCGATGCACAGCGCGGCGCCGACCAGCGCCAGTGCGGTGCTCGAGAAGCCCGCGAGCGCCATGCCCAGCGCCGCGCCGGTGCCATAGGTTGTCGAGGGCGCATCCACCTTGGGCGCAAGGCCGATCAGCGCGGCCATCAGCGAGGTGATCATGATCGCGCTGGCCTCGTAGCTCACCGCCTCGCTGATCCAGACGATCACCGCGAAGACGAGGATCGCCAGCATGCGTTGGCCCGCGACCGGCAGGCCCTCGGGCTGCGGCAGCGCGAGGATCGCGAGCATCGCCGCGGCCGCGAGGTAGAGGCCCCAGGGGACTGGTTTGCGCGCAGCCGCCTGGGCGGCCGGCTGCGTGCGGACGGGCTCCTTCGTGCTGATGCTCATGAATGCAGTCCCTTCGCTGGGTGCTTCGGCAGAAGCGTCGGGTTGCAAGGGTAGCAGTCAGCGCCTGCTGGGCCAATTCATACGTTTCGCGCCGCGCCGCGCGAAGCGCGGCCTCCTAATATGTCTTATCGAGCTGCTCCAGGATCGCGGGGTTCTCCAGCGTGGAGATGTCCTGCGTGATCGCTTCGCCGGCCGCCACGCTGCGCAGCAGGCGCCGCATGATCTTGCCGCTGCGGGTCTTGGGCAGGTTGTCGCCGAAGCGGATGTCCTTGGGCTTGGCGATCGGGCCGATTTCCTTCGCGACCCAGTCGCGCAGTTCGGCCGCGATCTTCTTCGCGTCGTCGCCCTGCGGCCGGTTGCGCTTGAGCACCACGAAGGCGCAGATCGCCTCGCCGGTGGTGTCGTCGGGCCGGCCGACCACGGCGGCTTCGGCCACGAGGTCGGTCTTGCCGACCAGCGCGGATTCGATCTCCATGGTGCCCATGCGGTGGCCGCTGACGTTGAGCACGTCGTCGATGCGGCCGGTGATCGTGAAATAGCCCGTCTTCGCGTCGCGGATCGCGCCGTCGCCCGCGAGGTAGTAGCGGCCCTGGAATTCGTCGGGGAAGTAACTTTTCCGGAACCGGTCAGGGTCGTTCCAGATGGTGCGGATCATCGACGGCCACGGCCGCTTGACGACCAGCATGCCGCCTTCGCCCCAGGGCATTTCCTGCCCGGTCTCGTCGACGACCGCGGCGGCGATGCCGGGGAAGGGCAGGGTGCACGAGCCCGGCACCAGCGGCGTGACGCCCGGCAGCGGCGTGATCATGTGGCCACCTGTTTCAGTCTGCCAAAAGGTATCGACAATCGGACAACGGCGGCCGCCGACATGCTCGTGGTACCACTCCCAGGCGGCCGGGTTGATCGGCTCGCCCACCGAGCCGAGGATGCGCAGGCTCGACAGGTCGTAGCGTGACGGATGCACCGCGGGGTTGCTGTCGGCGGCCTTGATCAGCGACCGGATCGCGGTCGGCGCCGTATAGAACACCGTCACGTGGTGGTCCTGGATCATCTTCCAGAAGCGTCCGGCGTCCGGGTAGGTGGGCACGCCCTCGAACACCACCTGCGTGGCCCCGAGCGCCAGCGGCCCGTAGGTGATGTAGGTGTGTCCGGTGACCCAGCCGATGTCGGCGGTGCACCAGAAGACGTCCTCGGGCCGCAGGTCGAAAGTCCAGTGGCAGGTCAGCGTCGCGTGCAGCAGGTAGCCGCCGGTCGAATGCTGCACGCCCTTGGGCTTGCCGGTGGAACCGGAGGTGTAGAGCAGGAAGAGGGGATGCTCGGCCTCCACCCACTCGGGCTCGCAGGCGGGGCTCTGCGCGGCGACGACGTCGGCCAGCCACAGGTCGCGCGGCGCCTGGAAGGGCACTGCGCCGCCGGTGCGCCGCGCCACCAGCACGTGGCGCACGCTGTCGCAGCCGCCGAGCATCAGCGCCTCGTCGACGATGGCCTTGAGCGGCAGGTGCTTGCCGCCGCGCGCCTGCTGGTCGGCGGTGATGACCAGCACCGCCCCGGTGTCGGCGATGCGGTCGCGCAGCGCCTGCGCCGAGAAGCCGCCGAACACCACCGAGTGGATCGCGCCGATGCGCGCACAGGCCTGCATCGCCACCACGCCGTCGATCGACATCGCGATGTAGATCACCACCCGGTCGCCCTTCTTCACGCCCAGCGACTTCAGCGCGTTGGCGGTGCGGCAGACGCGCTCCAGCAGGTCGCTGTAGCTCACGTGGGTGACCTGGCCGTCGTCGGCCTCGAAGATCAGGGCGGTCTTCTTGCCCAGGCCGCGCTCGACGTTGCGGTCCAGGCAGTTGTAGGAGGCGTTGAGCGTGCCGTCGCCGAACCAGCGGAAGAACGGCGCCTGGCTGCTGTCCAGCACCTGGGTGAAGGGCTGCTTCCAGTCCAGGTATTCGCGGGCCAGCCGGGCCCAGTAGGCCTCATGGTCCGCATCGGCCTCGGCGATGAGTCGGTCATAGGCCTCGCGGCCGGACACATGGGCGCGGCGGACGAGGGCTTCGTCGGGCGCATAGAGGGCGGAGGAAGCGGAAGTTGTCGCGGGCGTGGCGCTGGTCATGTCGGCTCCTGAAGGTTCGTTCGACCCCGGCAACCCGGCCGCGCCGAGGCCCCGGCACCGGCCGGGTTTCCACCCGGCCTCTTTGCGCGAGGTTTGACGCGTGTCATGCTTGCCTTCGGTCTTGTGCTCAAGAATGAGTGGCTGAAGGATCGCCCACGAACTTTTCAGGAGACACACAAGAAGATGACGAATGTTTGCAGCCGAGGAGACGCGCCATGAGTTCCGGCGCCGCATCCGTCGCCGAACCGGCCCCGGCGCCGGCGCCGGCGCCGCTGGAGCGTTACCTCACCCTGCAGACCGGTCTCGACCTGCTCGACCAGGGCTTGTCGATCTTCGACCGCAATCTCCGGCTGGTGGCCTGGAACAAGGCCTATGTGCGGCTGCTCGACTTTCCGGATGAGATGGCCTACCTGGGCGCGCCGTTCGAGAGCTTCATCGCCTACAACGCCCGCCGCGGCGAATACGGGCCCGGCGACCCCGATGCGCTGGTGGCCGAGCGCGTGGCCGTCGCGCGCACCTTCGCGCCGCATGAGATCGAGCGGGTGCGGCCCGACGGCCGCGTCCTTCGCATCCGCGGCGAACCGGTGCCGGGGCATGGCTTCGTCACCTTGTATCTGGACGTGACCGAGCAGCGCCGCGCCGAGCGGATCATCCGCGAGCACAACGCAGAGCTCGAAGCGCGGGTCGCGGCGCGTACCGGCGAGCTCCAGCGCAGCGAAGAGCGGGTTCGGCTCATCATGGATTCGATCCCCGCACTGGTGGCGTATTTCGACCGCCGGCGCGTGTATGCGTATCTCAACCGGGGTTACCGTGACTGGTTCCTGGTCGATACCGCGCGGCCCGAATGCGTGAGCGCCAAGCGCTTCCTGGGCGAGTCCGTGTATGCAGTCGTCAAGCCACATGTGCTGCGCGCGCTCGCGGGTGAGACGCGCAGTTTCGAATACGAACTCTTCACGCACGAAGGCCAGCGGCGTGCGGTGCGGACTTCGCTCGTCCCCGACCACGGGCCGGACGGGAGCGTGGCCGGCTGCTTCGAGCTCACCTTCGACATCACCGAGGAGAAGCGCTCGCAGGCGCTGCTGGCGCGTGCACACAAGCTCGAATCACTGGGCCATCTGACGGGCGGCCTCGCGCACGACTTCAACAACATCCTGACGGTGGTGATCGGCAATCTCGCGGCGCTCGCCGACGAACGGCCCGCCGACCCCGCGCTGCCCGAATACGTGCAGCCGGCGCTCGAGGCCGCGCGGCGCGGTGCGGATCTGGTGCGCGGCCTCCTGAGCTTCGCGCGCCGGCAGCCGCTGCAGGCTGCAGCCGTGCATGTCGGCGCGCTGGTCGAGACGGTGGCGCGGCTGGTGCGCCGGTCGCTGCCGGAGACGCTGCGCCTCGACGTGGACGTGGGCGACGTGCCGCTCTGGACGTGGATCGATGCCACCCTGCTCGAGCAGGCGCTGCTCAATCTCGTGCTCAATGCGCGCGATGCCTGCGGCGCGGACGGTCGCATCTCGCTGCGCGCACGGGCAGCGCACATCGATGCGACGGTCGCCGCGCCGCTGCAGCTGTCGGAAGGCGACTGCGTGCGCATCGAGGTCGAGGACAACGGCAGCGGCATGGACGAATACACGCTCGCGCATCTGTTCGAGCCCTTCTTCACCACCAAGGCGCCGGGCCGCGGCACCGGGCTGGGCATGGCCGTGGTGTACGGTTTCATCAAGCAGTCGGGCGGCGCGATCGACGTGCGCAGCGCGCCGGGGCGCGGCACCACGGTGACGGTCTGGTTGCCCGCTGCGGAACCACCTGCGTCGGATGCAGGGCCCGACGAAGCCGGCACGGGCGCGCATCGCGCGGCCGACCGAGGGCTTGCGCTGCTGGTGGACGACGACGCGCAGGTGAGGCGTGCGATCCGGCGCAGCCTGCTCGAACTGGGCTACGTGGTGCTCGAAGCCGACAGCGGCGCCGAAGCCCTGAAGCTCCTTGCCAACACGCCGGGCATCACGCTCCTGCTGTCGGACGTGGTGCTGGGCGGCGAGATCGACGGAAGTGCGGTCGCGCAGGCGGCGCGCACGCAGGGGCGGGCCGGTGCGGTGGTCCTCATGAGCGGCAATGCGCCCGGCGACCTGCCGAGGCTCCCGGGCATTCCGCTGCTGACCAAGCCCTTCACTTCAGAGCAACTCGGCCGGGCCATCGAAGAGGGAACACCGCCATGAGCGAAAAAGAGCCGCACGCCGGCACCGGCACGGTGCATCGCGCCGGGGGCGAGGAGGCGGGCACGCGCGCGCTGGTATACGTCATCGAGGACGACCCCGGCGTCGCGCGCCTGGTGATCTCGGCCTTGCAGGAATTCGGCTTCAACTGCGAGACCTTCGGCAGCGGAGCGGCGGCGCTGCGAAGACTTCAGGTCGAAAAGCCCGACCTGTGCATCATTGATCTTGGTCTTCCCGACATGGATGGCTTCGATCTCATGCGGCGCATCACCGCCGCATCGAACTCGGGCGTGCTGATCCTGACCGGGCGCGGCCATCCGGCCGACCGGGTGATGGGCCTGGAGATGGGCGGCGACGACTACGTGGTGAAGCCCTTCGAGGCGCGCGAACTGGTGGCGCGCGTGCGCAGCATCCTGCGCCGGCGCGGTCTCGCGCCGGGCCAGTCGCCCGGCAAGCGGCGCTACGCGAGCTTTCTGGGGTGGCGCGTCGACTGCGCTGCCAACCTGCTGCGCGCGCCCGACGGCGCCGAGCACCAGGTCGGTACGGCCGAGATGCAGGTGCTGCGCGCGTTCATCGAGCGCCCGCACCAGATCCTCACCCGCGAGCAGCTCACCGGCTCGCGCGACCTCGCGCCAACCGACCGCAGCATCGACGTGCGCATCTCGCGGCTGCGGCGGAAGATCGAGGCCGATCCGCATGATCCGGCGGTGATCAAGACGGTGTATGGGGCGGGGTATCTGTTTGCGGCGGACGTGGGCTGGGAGTGACAAAAGATGAAATTATTATTTCGCAACAGACTCATGTTGTGAAAAAATAGTTTCATGCCACGACGTTCGGATGCGCTCGACAACCTTCCATCCGCCGCGACGGCCGCACTGAGCCGCCTCGGGGCCGATCTCGCGCTGGCGCGCAAGCGGCGCAAGCAGTCGCTGAGAAGCTGGGCACTCCGGTTGAATGTCTCGGTGCCCACCCTGGTCAAGCTCGAAAAAGGCGACCCCACCGTCTCCGCCGGTGTGTATGCGACGGCGCTCTGGATGATCCAGCGGCACGAGGCGCTCGCCTCCCTTGCGGACCCCAGGCAGGACCTGGCGGCGCTGGAGAACGAGGTTCAGGCGGCTTCCCGTCGCGGCGCGAGGAAGGCGACCCATGTCTGAGCGATCTCCCTATGTGCCGAAGGACGTCCTGAGCCTCTGGATGCTCGCTGACCCGCGGCATCCTGTTCTCGTGGGCGAGATTTCGCTCGCGCTTGGCGGGCAAGGCGTGGCGCTCAGATACGCGGAGCAGTGGCGTGCCCGCGGCTTCGCACTCAGCGAGGACCTGCCACTCGTCGATGAACTCTTCGTGCCCTCGCGAAAGCAGGAGGCCGTCGGCGCCGTCGATGACGCCCGCCCGGATCGATGGGGCGAGCGCGTCATCCGGAAATTCGAGCGCTCGCCGAGGATGTCGCTGCTCGAATACCTGCTCTTCGCCGGTGACGACCGTTACGGTGCGCTTGGTGTGAGCCAGCAGCCGGACACCTACGAGCCTTGGCCGGCATCGCCGATGCCCACGCTCGGCGACCTCCCGGCGATGCAGGAGGTGATCCGCAAGATCATCGCCAACGAACCCGTCGGAAAGATCGAGGAGCGGTTCTTGCGTCCTGGTGTGTCGCTCGGTGGCGCGCGACCGAAGTCCGTTGTTGAAATCGATGGCCATCCCTGGCTGGTCAAGTTCGCAGAGGGCGAGCCCGAAGACACGCCGCTCATTGAGCACGCCACCATGTCGCTGGCCGCCCGCTGCGGCATCGAGGTCGCGCCGACGCGCGCGCTGCGGGTGGGTGACCGGCATGCGATCGCGGTGCGCCGCTTCGATCGCGCGCCCGGCATGCGCCGCCATGCGATCTCGGCCCACGTTGTATTGCGTGCCGTAGGCGAGGAATACGGCTATCCGCAACTGGCGCAGCAGTTGCGCCGCATGGCGCGGCCCGAAGACATCGCGCGCCAGCAGGCGCAGTTGTTCCGGCGCATGGTCTTCAATGTCTTCATGGACAACACCGACGACCACGAGAAGAACCATGCGCTGCTGCGCGAGCCTGACGGAAGCTGGTCGCTGTCTCCCGCATTCGACATCGTTCCCAGCATGAGCGGGCTCGGGTATCAAGCCATGGCGATCGGCCGCGAAGGCGCTTCCTCGACGCTTGACAACGCGCTCTCCAGCGCTCGCGCCTTCGGGCTGAAGCCACGAGAGGCAAGAAACATCGCGCACGAAATCGCCGTGGCGGTCAGCGGATGGCATCGCGCGTTCAAGGCTTGCGGCATCTCTCCGAACGACATGGACGTGCTCGCCCAGTACCTCGATAACGACAGGCTCGGCGCGCAGAAATCGACCGCCATGGGCTTCCAGCGCTGACAATGCGAGCTCCGCCGCTGCAGTACTGAAACTCCTTGCGCATCCTGCTCGTCTCCGACCTCCACTACGCGCTGCGCCAGCTCGACTGGGTGGTTCGCGCAGCGCCGGACTACGACCTGGTGGTGCTGGCGGGCGATCACATGGACGTGAGTTCGCCGGTGTCGCTCGACACGCAATCCGTGGTGCTGCTTCGCTACTTCGCGCTGGCCAGGCCGGGCAGGTCGCTGGTGGTGGCTTCCGGGAACCATGACCTCACGGGTGCGGGCCCGCATGGCGAACGCGCCGCCCTTTGGCTGCCGGAAAGCCGCCGCTGCGGCATCGCGATCGACGGCGATTCGCTCGTGGTCGGCGACACGCTCGTCACCGTCTGCCCGTGGTGGGACGGGCCGGTGGGGCGCGCCGCGCTCGAAGCTCAACTGGCGGCGGACGCGCAACGCCGCCCCGCGCGCTGGATGTGGATCTACCACTGGCCGCCCGTGGGGTCGCCGACCTGCTGGACCGGCAAGCGCCACTACGGTGATGCCGATGTGGCCGACTGGATCGCGCAATACCGGCCCGACTTTGTGTTCACCGGCCATGTGCACGAGCCGCCGTTCAAGCCCGCGGGCGCGTGGGCGGACCGCATCGGCGCCACCTGGGTCTTCAATCCCGGCCGGCAGATCGGGCCGGAACCCGCGCACATCGTGATCGACCTCGACGAAGGTACCGCGTCGTGGCACTCGCTGATGGGCGAGGAAGCGCTCCAGCTTGGTGCGGATCACGCACCGGCGCGGTCGGTTTTCTGACGGGCCTTCGGGTTTAGTAGTCCGGATGCGGCTCCCGCGCCGAGCCGGGCTGCGCCGGCGGGCCTTGGCGGTGCGCGAGCTGGCCGAGCACGTGCGAGACCATCGCGAGGCCCGGCGAGTCGCCGTACTGGTTCTTCAGGTCCGCGAGATAGGTCGTGACGAAGTGCAGCCGCTCGGCCAGACCGCGAGCGACCGCGCGCATCACGGCCGGATCGCTCATGAGAAAGGCGCGGCCATCGCTCGCATGGCGGACGATGCACGTCGTGCTCGCCGTCACCGTGGCGCTGATGGGCGAATCCAGCAACAGCGAAATCTCGCCGATGGCGGCGCCCGGCTTGCTGATGGAATTGATCGACGTGCCGGCCTTGCTGATCTCCAGCACACCCGACACCAGCACCCACAGCCCTCCGCCGGCTTCGCCCTCCCGCACGACCGTGTCGCCGGGCGCGAGCGTGATCTCCGGCAGCCCGACGGTGTAGTGCAGCAATTCGTCCATGCGCGAGTGGCAGGCAAGGGTCGTGCCGTGGGCGAGTGCACCGCAATGCTGCACCGGTGCGACCCAATGTGACGAATGATTGCATCGCCCACCGCGGCGGATGAGTGCCTCGCAGAATCGTTTCGAACCCCAATCAGGAGACCGACGATGAGCGAACCCGTGGCGGAAAAGATCCTGGCCAGCGCCAAGTACCGCGAGCTGCGCAACAAGCGCAACCGCTTCGGCATCTGGCTGACCGTGTTGATGTTGATCGTGTACTACGGCTACATCGCGCTGATTGCATTCAACAAGCCCTTTCTCGCGCAGCCCGTGGGCGGCGGCGTCACGACCATCGGCATCCCGATCGGGCTCGGCGTGATCGTGTTCACCATCGCGATCACGGCTTTCTATATCCGCCGCGCCAACGGCGAGTTCGATCGGCTGACGCGCGAGATCATCCAGGAGGCGACGCGATGAAACACCGGGCACTCTCACGCGCGGCCCTCGCGCTCGCGTTCGCCGGCGCAGCAGGCGTTGCATGCGCCGCGGGCGGCGACGTCGGCCAGGTCGCCAAGCAGCCGACCAACTGGATCGCGATCGGCATGTTCTCCGGCTTCGTGCTGCTCACGCTGTGGATCACCAAGTGGGCCGCGTCGCGGACCAAGTCGGCGGCGGACTTCTACACCGCCGGCGGCGGCATCACGGGCTTCCAGAACGGACTCGCGATCGCGGGCGACTACATGTCGGCGGCATCGTTCCTCGGCATCTCCGCGGCCGTGATGGCCACAGGCTACGACGGGCTGATCTATTCGATCGGCTTCCTCGTGGGCTGGCCGATCATCACCTTCCTGATGGCGGAGCGGCTGCGCAATCTCGGCAAGTTCACCTTCGCCGATGTCGCGGGCTACCGCTTCAGGCCCGGGCCGATCCGCGGCTTCGCGGCGTCGGGCACGCTGGTCGTGGTGGCCTTCTACCTGATCGCGCAGATGGTCGGCGCGGGGCAGCTCATCAAGCTGCTCTTCGGGCTGGACTACTGGGTCGCGGTGGTCATCGTCGGCGCGCTGATGATGATCTACGTGCTCTTCGGCGGCATGACAGCCACCACCTGGGTGCAGATCATCAAGGCGGTGCTGCTGCTCGCGGGCGTGACCTTCATGGCCATCATGGTGCTCGCGGCCTTCGGCTTCAGCCCCGAGGCGCTGTTCGCCAAGTCGGTGGAAGTGCGCACGCAGATCGCGGCCAACGGTGGCAAGAGCCCGGCGGAAGCCTCGGCGATCGGGCTGTCGATCATGGGCCCGGGCGGCTTCGTGAAGGACCCGATCTCGGCCATCTCGTTCGGCATGGCGCTGATGTTCGGCACCGCGGGCCTGCCTCACATCCTGATGCGCTTCTTCACCGTGCCCGATGCGAAGGAAGCGCGCAAGTCGGTGTTCTGGGCCACCACCTGGATCGGCTACTTCTACCTGCTGATCTTCATCATCGGCTTCGGCGCGATCACGCTGGTGCTGACCAACCCCGAGTTCGCCGACGTCGCGACCGGCAGCATCAAGGGCGGTGCGGGTGCGGCCAACATGGCGGCGGTGCTGGTGGCCAAGTCGGTGGGCGGCAACGTGTTCTACGGCTTCATCTCGGCGGTGGCCTTCGCGACGATTCTTGCGGTGGTGGCGGGCCTCACGCTCTCGGGTGCCTCGGCGGTGTCGCACGACGTCTACGCCACGCTGATCAAGAAGGGCCAGGCCGACAGCCGTGCCGAACTCAAGGTCTCGCGTATCACCACGGTCGCGCTCGGCATCGTTGCGGTGCTGCTGGGCATCGCGTTCGAGAAGCAGAACATCGCCTTCATGGTGTCGCTGGCCTTCGCGATCGCGGCGTCGGCCAACTTCCCGGTGCTGTTCATGTCGGTGCTGTGGAAGGACTGCACCACGCGCGGCGCGGTCATCGGCGGATCGCTCGGGCTGATCTCGTCGGTGGCGCTGACCATCGTCTCGCCCTCGGTGTGGGAAGCGACGCTGGGCAATCCGAAGGGTTCGGCGCTGTTCCCCTACGCATCGCCGGCACTGTTCTCGATGGTCATCGCCTTCGTCGGCATCTGGATCTTCTCGCTGATGGACCGCAGCAAGCAGGCGCAGAAGGAGAGGGCGGCGTTCCCGGCGCAGCAGGTGCGTTCGGAAACCGGGCTGGGTGCGTCGACCGCTTCCGCGCACTGATCAGGAACCGAGGCCGCGCAGCTTGAGAAAAGCCAGCGCGGCCATTACCGCATCGTTCAGCGCATCGTGCGCGGGGCGCTGCGGCAGGCCGAGGTCCGACATGATGGTCGCGAACCGCAGGTCGATGTCACCGCCACGCTCGTGCACCGGGCGCTGGCGGTTCTTGTATTCGTAGTAGAGCGCCGAGACTTCGATCTTGGGCTGCGGCAGCCCCATGCCGAGCATCGGGAAGAGGGCGCGGTCGATCATCGCGACGTCGAATTCGAGGTAGTAGCCGACCAGCGGCCGGCTGCCGATGAACACCATCAACTGCTTCAGCGCATCGTCCATCGCGATACCCTGCGCCACGTCGCGCTCGCGCAGGCCGTGCACGCGCACGCTGTCGGCCGACACTGCGCGGCGTTCGGGCTTCACGAGCAGCTCGAGCCGCTCGCTGCACAGGATGCGATTGCCGCGGATGCGCACCGCGGCGATGGCGACGATCTCGTCGCGGCGCACATCGAGCCCGGTGGTCTCGCAATCGAGCGCGATCCATTCGTCGGGCGGCGGCGCATCCCACATGAAACTGAAGCGCGGATCGCCCAGGTGGTAAAGCAGCCACCGACGCTTGATCTCGGCGAATGCGCCGGTCACACCGCGTCCAGATGAAAGCGCAGGCGCAGCATGCGGCGGAAGCGCTTGACGACCTGCAGCGTGTCTTTCAGCAGATCGCGGTCAAGGCTGTTGAGTTTCGCGGGATCGACCCGGCCACTCACCGTCTTGCCCGCTTCGCGCTCTTCCAGCCCCGCCGCGAGGCGCAGGTTCATGAAGAAGTGCAGGCTCTGCAGCACGTCGTCGGCCAGCGTGCGTTCGATCTGCCCTCGCGCGGCCAGCGCCTGCAGGCGCGCGGCGGTCGATGTCTCTGCCAGATGCGCCGCCAGCGCGAGGCTGCGCACGCCGTGCACCAGCGGGAACAGGCCCTGCTTCTTGATGTCGAGGCTGCGCTCCGCGTCGTCGCCGAAGTCGAGGATGCGATGCCACCAGCCCGTGTCGGCTGCGAAGGCATCGACCACCGAGGCGAACCGCGCGAGCATCGGCTCGTTGTCGGTGGCGATCGTGAACAGGCGTTCCCGCACGCCCGCGAGCAGCGAGGCATCGCCGCAGACCGCATGTGCATCGAGAAAGATCGCGAGCGACATGAGGTTGTCGCCATCGGGCTGCAGCAGCCAGTCCTGCGCGCGCTGCGCGAACTCGCGCCCACTGCCGCGCCAGAGCGGGTTCGACAGCATCACGCCGCCGGGGCAGGGCGGATAGCCGAAATCCACCAGCGCCTGCGTCATGCGCGCGCAGATCGCGTCGAAGTCCTCGGGTGGCGCGTAGCCGTCGCGCAGCAGCAGGCCGTTGTCCTGGTCGGTCTTGAGCAGTTGCTCGCCACGGCCTTCGCTACCCATCACGATGAGGCAACTGTTGGCAACCAGCTCCGGCGGCGCGATCAGCTGCCAGGTGCGCTCGAACAGCTTGGCGTTGAGTGCCTGCACCAGCGTGGCGATCTGCCCGACGCGGGTGCCGCCGCGATGCAGCAGGCCGATGAGCCGCGTGATGTGGTCGCACGCCTGCCCGAGCGCCGGAAGGTCACGCGCCTCGGCGATCTCGCGGTTGATGAGGTAGGAGTGGTTCGCGAGGAAACTGAAGAGGTCCATCGCCTCCAGCACGCCGATGACTTGCTCGCCGGCATCGTCCGCCATCACGACCACGCGATGCACCTTGTGACGCACCATCACCGTGAGCGCATCGCCCACCGGGTCGCCGGCGCGTACGCTGACGAGGCCGAAGCTGGCGACTTCGCCGACCGGCAGCCGATCGAGCGGCGCGCCATGCAGCACCGCGCGCTGCAAGGCGGTCACCGTGAAGATGCCGAGGCGCGGTGGATCGGCCCGCGCATCGCGCACCAGCACATTGGTGGCACGCTCCGACTGGAAGAGCCGCACCACCGAGAGCACGTCGCAGTCCGCATCGACGAAATGCGGCGCTCGGATCGCGATCGCATCCACGCGCGCCATCTCGAGCGATTGCAGCTCGTGCCGCCCACGCTGGCCCGCGATCGCCGCCAGCTTGTTCGAGAGATCAGAGAAGAGCCGCGCGCCGAAGGTGGCGTTGCGCGCGATCAGCCCGTTCACCAGCTCGCGCGAAAGCTGGTAGGCCAGCACCTCTTCCGCCGCGACGAAGCGGCCCGCGACCTGCCCGGTCAGCAGGCTGCGTCCGTCGAAGGTGTCGTTGGGCCCGAAGCCCGCGACCGGCTCCGCGCCACCCAGCTCGTACTGCCGCACGAAGCCCTTGATGACCACGAAGAGGTGCGTCGGCGGAATGCCCTCATCGAGGATCGCATCGCCCTCGCGGAAGTAGGCGATGTCGACCCCGGCGCGGACGACCTGCTGCTCGTCGCCGGCGAGGCAATCGAAGGGCGACGCCTGGAAGTTGAAGGCGTTGGGCATCCGCGCACAATAGCGCACGGCGGCGCGGGATGTCCGGATCAGGAACTCGTGCCGGGCTCCTCGAGCCAGTTGCCGGCGTCGAATTCCACCGCCGGCGCATCGGGGTCGAAGGACACGCCCGCCGGGTCCTCGCCGCGCTCGATGCGCTCCAGCTGCGCCTTGAGGTAGCGGCGCAGCATGACGATGCCGCGGTCGGAGGTCGCGAGGTGCTCCTCCGAATGCTTCGCGATCGCGCCCTGGCTCACCATGGCTTCGTAGTCGCCGGGCATGCGCTGGTGCTCGGCTTCGGTGAGCTCTTCCCACAGCCGGCCGTTCATGCGCGAGCGCATCCGGGTGAGCTCGCCCTCCGAGCTCACGCGGCCGACCACGTAGATGCGGAAGCTGTGGTCGTCGATCGGCAGCACCCATCCCAGCGATTCGAGGCGGCCGTACTTGCCCACGCGCGGGCTCGGGATCACGCGCAGCGTCGGCACGCCGGCCTGGCTGACGCGGCGGAAGACCTTGCCGTCCGGAAGATGGCGGATCGAGGTGGTGCGCACACCGAGTTCCACCGTGTCCCAGGTCACCACGGGCATGGCCGCCATCTGCTCGACGAACTGCGTGCCGCTGAAAGTGGAGTGCAGCACCACCACATGGAAGGGATCGACGAGGTTTTCGTAGTGCTGCAGCCAGTTGCACGGAATGACCTGCGGGCCGCCGCCGCCGATGCTCGCGTCGTTGGTTTCGAGGAACTCGCCTTCGTCGAGGCGCTCCAGCGCGTCATAGCGGGGCAGCACCGGCTTCTTCTCGGGCGGGCCCATGTAGGCCCAGATCAGGCCATAGAGCTCCTGCACCGGGTACCAGGGCTGGCGCACCCGGCCGCGCGACTTGCCCATCTCGGCCTCGCAGGGCTGCTCGACGCAATGGCCTTCGACGTCGAAAAGCCAGCCGTGGTAGCAGCAGCGGATGCCGTGTTCTTCCACCTTGCCGTAGTACAGCGACGCGCCGCGGTGCGCGCAGTTCGGATGCACGAGGCCCGGGCGCCCGGTGCCGTCGCGGAAGAGGATCAGGTCTTCGCCGAGCACACGCACCTGTCGCGGCGTGTCGTTGGCATCGGCGCAAAGGCCGATCGGGTGCCAGTAGCGGCGAAGCAGCTCGCCCATCGGCGTGCCGGGACCGACCTCGGTCAGCAGCGGGTTGTGCACGCCCGGCTTGCGGCCGTAGGCGGTGCCGGTATCGACGGTGATCGGGATGACCTTCTTTTCAGCGGTCTCTGCGGTCGAGGGATTCATCATCGGGTTCCTTGTCGTTCATTCGGCGGTGACGCCGGCGGCCTTGATCAGCTCGGCCACGCGCGGGAAGTCCGCCTGGTAGCTGGCCCGGAACTGCGCCGGCGAGTTGCCCAGCGGCTCGAAGCCGAAGGCGACGAGGCGGCTCTGCACCTCGGGCATGCGGGTGATCTCGCGCAACGCCTGGTTCCATTGCTCGATGACCGCCGGCGGGGTCTTGGCGGGCGCATAGACGCCGATCCAGCTGTCGAGGTCGAAGCCCGCGAAGCCCTGTTCGGCGAAGGTCGGCACGTTGGGCAGTGTCGAGACGCGGCGGCTGCCCGCGATGCCGATCACCTTCATCTTCCCGGCCTGCGACTGCGCGCGCGCAGTGGACGGGTTGGCCCAGGCGAAGTCGAGCACGCCGCCGATCATGTCGGTGTGCGCTCCGGATTCGGACTTGTAGGCCACGTGCGTGAGCGAGATGCCGGACTGCCGCTTCAGCAGCTCGCCCATCAGGTGCGCCTGCGAGCCGTTGCCCCAGGTGCCGTAGGTGAGCCCGGGATGCGCCTTGGCGTAGGCGACGAATTCCTTGAGGTTGGAGTAGGGCGCATCGGCGCGCGCCACCAGCATCGGCCCGCCGCTCGCGAGCTGCGAGATCGGCTCGAAGTCCTTCACCGGGTCGTAGGGCAGCTTGGGCTGGAGGATCGCGTTGTTGATGTGCGTGAGCGGCAGCGTGAAGAGCACCGTGTGCCCGTCGGGCGGCGCCTTGGCGACCGCATCGCTCGCGATGATGCCGCTCGCGCCGGGCTTGGGTTCCACGATCACGCTCTGGCCCCAGCGCTGCTGGAGCTTGTCGGCGTAGACGCGCGCGATCACGTCGATCGGACCGCCGGCGGTGCCGAACGGGATGATGCGCACGACCCTGGTGGGGAAGGTGGTCGAAGCCTGCTGGGCGAATGCGGCGGGCAACGCGCCGCCGAGGGCGAGCGTGGCCAGGCCTGTGACGCAGGCGCGCCGGCGCGCGAAGAAGCCGCCATCGTGGGGGCGAGCGGACATGCTTGTCTCCTAGGTTCTTGTGAGGTCCGCGTACGATAGAAGTCCGCTCCACGAGAATCAATTCGAACATTTGGATAACTGATATGGGCCGCCCTGATATCCGCGGCGTCGATCTCGCGATGCTGCGGACTTTCGATGCCTTGCTGAGGGAGCGCAGCGTGTCGCGCGCGGCCTCGCGCCTTTTTCTGAGCCAGCCGGCGGTGAGCGCGTCGCTCAAGCGGCTGCGCGAGACCTTCGACGACCCGCTGTTCACGCGGACCGCGCACGGCGTGGTGCCGACCCCGCGCGCGCTCGCGCTTGCGCCGCGCGTCGAAGCGGTGCTGCAGGAGCTCCAGCAACTGCTGCATGCGGACCGCGCGTTCGACCCGGCGACCTCGGACCGCATCCTGCGCATCGGCGGCAGCGACCACAGCAGCCACACGATGCTGCCCGAGCTCTGCCGCGAACTGCATGCCTGCGGTTCGCGCATCCGGCTCGCGTGGGAGCTGGCCGACTACAGCCGCATGCCCGAGCAACTGCGCAAGGGCGACATCGACATCGGACTGCTACCGAAGATGGCGCCGGCCGCTGGGGTCGAATCGGAATTGCTCTACGAAGACGCCTACATCGCGGTCGCAAGGCGCGGGCATCCGGGCTTCGCGGACGGCATGAGCATGGAAGCTTTCTGCGCCGCGCGGCACGTGGTCCTGGGGCAGAGCCGCTCGGTACTCGACGACACGATGGACCAGATCCTCGCCCGCCAGGGGCGCGCACGCCACGTGCAGGCCGCGGTCACGACCTTCGGCCAGATGGCGGATCTCCTGGCCAGGACCGACGCGATGGCCGTCTTTCCGAAGCGCGTGGCCGAGCGCTACTCGGCGCAGCTCGATGCGATGCCGCTGCCGTTCGAGCTGCCGAGCTACAGCCTCTACGTGTGCTGGGATGCGCGGTCGAATGGGGACGAGGCGGTCATGTGGCTCAAGGAGGCGCTGGTGCGCATGGGGCGATTGCGGTAGCGCGTCTGCGGCCAGAGCGGCTCGGCGACGTGATCGCCTTCGTAGATACAATCTATCTTATGTCAAATTTGATAGCCAGATCAGCGCGGGCTTGGCGACGTGCTGGGCATTCCTGCCATCGGGAGAGATCCGCGGAGGCAGTGAGCAGAGTCGCATTCGCGCCTTAAGCCGATCCAGGCGAAGAGCCCAGCATGAAGCGACCGCGCTCTGGCAACCCGGAGGCATCTTGACCGTCATCAAGGACATTCGCAAGCGCTGGTCTTAGGCTTCATGCCTTTGCCTTCAATCTGCGCCAACGCCGATGTCATCTTCGTTTGAATCCGATACAGGACTTGAGCCCGCCCGCGGAAACCGCGCGCCGCTGCAAGCTGTACGACTTCAAGACACGGTGCTGGACGGACTTTTCGTGTCGCCCGACCGGTGCGCCGGTGGTGTTGTGAGGAAGACGGCATGAGTTACCTGGAATGGTCTGAGGCCCTGTCACTTGATTTGCCGACGATGGACGACACGCATCGTGAACTCGTCGAGTTACTGGGCGCGGTCGAGGACTCACCGGACGAGCACCTGGTGACGAGGTGGCGCGTGTTGATTGATCACACCGAGGATCACTTCGCACGTGAAGACCAATGGATGCGCGACACACGTTTTTCGTCGGTCAACTGCCACACGACTCAGCACCAAGTGGTGTTGCAGGTCATCCGCGAGGGAGAGACCGCCTATCACTCTGGTCGTCCGGAGGTCATCCGTGTGATGGCGAGAGAACTGGCGAAGTGGTTTCTGCAGCACACCCAAAGCATGGACGCCGCGCTTGCGCTGCATCTCCGGCGTGTGGGCTATGACGTGATCACAGGTGTCGTCAGCATCCCGAATGCCCTGCCGGCAGAGGAGATTCGCGGCTGCGCGTCCGCGACTTGCCGCACCTAGTCTGGGGGGCCTCAAGAAGCGGTCTCTTCGTACTACAAGGATGGCTCTGCCGGCCTGCAGGCTCGCTTCGCCATGCATCGATCGGCGAATAAACAGATGCGCATACGGTCGTCGAGCGTCCAGCGCCAAGGCGACAGCCAGACGCTCACCCTCTCCGCTGTTGCCACCAAGCGCGTCGCGCTCGTCGTGCGAACACGACTCAATGGGCGAACTCCCTCGCGTGAAGGAACTCGGCATGTTTGGGCGCGCGCTTGGTCTTCGACCATTCTTCCAGCATTTCCCATTTCACCGCATCCAGCCGGCGCAGCATTTCCTCCTCGGCGGGGTCCGGGCACGCAAGCTCGATCCGATGGCCGTTGGGGTCAAAGAAGTAGACGGAATGAAACGCGCCGTGGTCGGTGACGCCAAGCACATCCACGCCGTTATTTTCTAGATGACTGCGAAACTCCAGCAGCTCGTCGCGGTCCTTGACGCGAAATGCAATGTGCTGAACCCATTCAGGCGTGTTTGGATCTCTTCCCATCTCCGGCTGCGTCGGCAGTTCGAAGAACGCCAAGACGTTGCCCTGCCCCGCATCCAGAAAGATGTGCATGTAGGGGTCGGGAGCTTTGGTTGAAGGCACCTTGTCCTCTGCAATGGCCAGAACGAAGTCCATCTTGAGCATCTTCTGGTACCACAGGACGGTCTCCCTGGCGTCCTTGCAGCGGTACGCAACGTGGTGAATTCGATCAATCTTCATGAAAGTCTCCGAGGGTTGAAGGCGGCATCTGCCTGTCTCAGAGGACCGTGGCCAAGCACGCCTTCTAGTTCCCTTGAGTCCGCAACTGATGCCAGTGGCCTCATTGCATCGCATATTCATCTATCATTCCAACGGTTTTTTGTGATGCATTTATAGGATGTTCCGATGAATGTGAATGTTACTTTGCGCCAGTTGCGCGCGTTCGTCGCGCTTGCTCGCATCGGTAGCTTCACGCTGGCCGCAGAGAGCCTCTTCATCACACAGTCAGCGCTGAGCGGCTTGATCAAGGAGCTGGAACAGACCCTGGGCGTTCGACTCGTCGATCGCAGTACAAGACGTGTGCATCTGACGCCGATCGGGGACGGGCTTCATCCGCTGCTGGATGGCGTGCTCCACGATCTCGATGCGGTCCTTCACCGAGTCAACGATCATCGTGCCCTGAAGATCGGCGTTGTGCGGCTGGCGACCACGCAGCTCTTGGCGTCAACGCTGGTGCCGGACCTCATCGCTTCATTTCAACGGGAGCATCCAAATGTCCAGGTGAGCCTGATTGACGCCCCAGCGGAGTCCGTCATGGCTCGCGTGTATGCGGGTGAGGTAGAGCTCGGCATTGGCCCTGAACGAGGGCCAAATTCTGACATCACCTCCACACAGCTTTTCGACGGCCCGTTCATGGCGGTATGCCCGCCGGGGCATCCGCTTGTGGGGCGCCGCCGCCTGCGTTGGTCCGATCTGATGGAGTTCCCAGTCATTGCTCTGCAGGGACAGTTCACGGAACGGTTGGCACAGGATCTGCGCACCGCCTCCCGAAGTGTCAACTTTTCCCCCACGCACGAGGTGGCCTACATGGCCACGGCTCTGTCGATGGTCAAGGCCGGACTGGGCGTAGCGCTCTGCATCCCCTATGCAACCTCCTTGATCGACGGCTACGGGCTGAAGATGATTCCTTTGCGCGATCCCGAGGTCCGTCGCAGTTTCGATGTCTTCACCCGTAAGGGGCGCTCGCTTTCGCCTGCCTCTCAGAGCTTCCTGGACTTCATCGGCCCGAGGATTAGGGGCCTGCCTTACTTGGCTTAGGCCTTAGTGGCGAAAGACGAATCGGCCGCATCACTTTCACCTACGACTAACACGCTGGAAAGCTCACAGAAACGAATGCTCACGAAAGCTTTGTCCTTGCGCCCGGTCAGTTGGAAACCATAGCGTCCTTTAGGCATTGGGCATGTCGAGTAGTTGACTTAGCCAAAGCTGCAACCCTCGCGGAGCGGCCGTTTGGCCGGCGCGCCGCAACCTGAGGGGCTCCCTTCTACATCTCCTTTCATCGCACAACTAGAGGATGCGTCGTGGTCGACCATGTGATCTAGTCGTAGCAGTTGCCCCCGCGACGTGAGCCGCTCCGGTTCCATCGAGAGAGCAATTAACTCATAGGGAGCGATCGATATGACAGACATGTTTGCAGCGCCCGCAGGCGTTCCGGCACACAATTTTCCGGTGGTGCTAGATTCGACGATCCACGGTGCGTCGATCAAGGCCGCGCTTCAGTTGGCCGAACGCGCCGGCCTCGTCGGCCGACGAGGACCCGTTTCGTTACTGCTCGCAGGAAGGCCACACTCGTGGTCGCTCGCCGCCGACCAGACACCATTCAAGAATCAGTCCGACCGCGGCACTTGCTGGGCCTTTGCAGGCGCGTCAGCGCTGGAGGCAGCCTACCACCGGCACTTTGGACTGACGCTGGATCTGTCCGAGGAGTACATCTTCCACATGGGAAAGACCTTTGCCTTGAATAGAACTGCAGCGGGCGGACCGGTGACCCAGCCGGTAGAGAACAATTCATCGCTCACCGGCTTTCAGGGTGCAGGCGACATCGCCAAGAAGTTGTCGGAGAACGCGGTCCCCAACGAGGCGCTCGCGCCCTACTTGCCGAGCCAGGCCGCGCTCACGGGAATCTTGCCGACTCTCGGATTCGCAGGCGTGGCGTCGCTCGTTTCGCAGGAAGACTTCGACGCGATCGAGTTTTGCGAGCAGCACATTCCGCTCATTGCGCGCGTCAACTGCCGCTATCGCGCGACTGGTTTCGCCAGCCTTGGCGGGAATCCCGACATCGAGGGCCTGGAGAACGTCATCCTATCCAATCGCGAGGTCATTTGTGACGTCCAGCACCTGACCGCGCCCGTAGGGGGGCATGTGCTGACGCTCATCGGATTCGACAGCGACCGCAAGGTCTTCATCGCGAAGAACCATTGGGGCGAGAACAAGTTCATCGAGATTGCCTACCAGAACGATCCCAACTGGCAGATCTTGAGCGGTTGGTACATAACCGGCGTTGTAGACCCCACCTTCGTTCAGAACCAGGCCTGCTGGCTGGGGAATTGGCGGGTCAAGACTCGGAACGGGGATTTCCGAATGCTGCTTCGCCGCTCCGAGGATTTTCCGGCACCCGGCCAACCCACGCGTTTGGGACACGCTTACATGGCGGATGGACGCCACGACGTCAACGGCCAGTTCATGGACAACGGTCGGCGCTTGAGTGCGTTCATTGCGTCCGGCACTGCGCCGACCCAGCCGGGGACGTTGACTGGCGTGAAGCTGGAGGCCGACTTCGACTTTGGCGACGTTCACGAGCAACGTGGAGTGACGAACGAGCCCGTCGAACTGAGCCGCTTCAATACACGCTTCGCCGCGCTGTTCGTCCCCGCGGGCGGCGAGACATGGCAAGCGAGGCACGGCATCGACGCCACCGCCTATCAACACCTCTTCGACACATTGCCCGCGCAGGGATTCCGTCCGGCATTTCTGAGCGGCTATTCAGAAGGGCGCGGAGCACGATTCAACGCTGTCTGGATCAAGTCTGGCGGCCGAGCCTGGGCGGCTCGGCATGGTCTCACGGGCGCGGCCTATCAAGTTGCATTCGATCAGTTTGTGGCCGATGGATTTTCGCCGCTAGTCGTGTCGGGCTACGCGGAGAATGGCGAAGCCCGATATGTCGGGCTTTTCGAACAAGGACCTGCTCCCGAATGGCATGCACGACACGGTCTATTGCCAAATGAGTATCAAGCAGCCTTTGACGCCCTTGCCGCGCTCGGCTTTGTCCCAGTCCATGTCTGCGGATACCGTGTCAACTTCGGCCTTCAGTTTGCTGCCATCTGGCGAAAGCTGCCCGGCATCGAGTTCATCGGCCGGCACAACCTGAGAGCCAGTCAATACCAAGCGGCCTTTGACGATGCAGTTGGTCGCGGCTTCCGTCTAGTGTGCGTGAGCGGCTATTCCAATAGCGGTGTCGCCAACTACGCCGCGATCTGGCACCGCGGGGGCGCTCCCGTGAATGCCTGGGAAGCGCGGCATGGACTCGATGCGAGCGGCTACCAAAGGACGTTCGATGAGCTCGCTCCTCGCGGCTTCCGACCTGCAGTCATCTCGGGATACGGCGATGGCTTTTATCCGGCCTGAGGCAGCTTGACTACCGCTTCCTCCGCAGAATTCTGCGGCGTACTTGCGCACCCACGCAGGCGTAACGTCCTGCTCTGACACGGTGGCCCCCAAGCATGGGCCTTGAGTAGCAGAGCCTCTGTACCCTCTGCCACTCCGCGTCCTGGGGGAGCTCCTACACACGTGGCTTCGCATCGAAAGCGGACCGGGGGATGCTTTGGTGTCTTCATTTCGACACCGAGCCTTCTGCGCAGCGAAAGCGGTCTTCCAACCCGGCACGTGCGGAGGACTGCATGCTGGCCCTCTGCGGGCATTCGCTTGCGGCCAACGGGCGCATCCAGCAGCGCCTTTGCGCCGGCCTCCTCATGACGCTTGCAGATGTCAAAGACGCCGGTGCGGCTCAGGCTCGTTTGCGGGATCAAGAGCTGGCGTTTTCCATGTCCGCGCTGTACGCACCCACGCTGGCCGCGCCATTCAGTCGTGCGCGCTTGAGCAGCGCATCCTGGGCTTGACGCACGTTGGCGGACCGGCCTTGCCAGGCCTGCAGCGCAGGCTCCTGAAGCGCGCGTCCATAGGAGAAGCTCAGCTGCCACGGCTGTAGGCCCTGTCGGTTCAGCGCATCCAGATTGGCCGTCGCCTCGACAGGAGACTGTCCGCCGGACAGGAAGTTGATGCTCGGGACCGCCGCTGGCACCGCCCTGCGCAGCACGCGGATCGTCTCCGAAGCCACTTCCTCGGGCGTTGCCTGTAACGCGTTCGCCTTGCCCGGCACCACCATACTGGGCTTGAGCAACATGTGTTCGAACGCCACCCGATGGCGACTCAGGGCGCGGAAGACCTCGTGCAAAACGGCCTGCGTCACCTCCGCGCAGCGCGCAAGCGTGTGATCGCCGTCGATCAGCACCTCGGGCTCGACGATCGGCACCACGCCCTGCTCCTGCGAGACCGCGGCGTAGCGAGCAAGCGCTTCCGCGTTGGCTTCGATCGCTGCGCGGCTTGGCAAGGTGTCGGAGACGTTGTAGACGGCGCGCCATTTCGCGAATCGCGCGCCTTGCTGCTTGTAGCCCTTGAGACGTTGGGCGAGCCCATCGAGGCCTTGCGTGATCTCGTCGCCGGGTGCCAACGCGAGCGGGATCTTTCCCGCATCGACCTTGATGCCGGGCACGATCCCTTGTCGCACTGCCAACTGCGGCAGCGGCTCGCCATCATCCGTGCGATCGCTCAGGGTCTCTTCGTACAGGATGACGCCGCTGATGTACCGGCCAAGGTCCGGCGTCGCCAGCAACAGGCTGCGATAAGCGCGCCGGTTCTCCTCGGTCGATTCCACGCCGATCGTCTTGAATCGCTTGGCGATGGTCGGTCCGCTTTCGTCGGCCGCCAGAATCCCCTTGCCTTTCTGAACGAGCGCGTCGATGGTCGCTTGGAGTTCGTCGGGAGTGGCCATGGAAATCCTCCGTACGGGACGTTCAGTCTCTCGCGGGAGGCGCTGCGACACAAGTCCCTGTTGACGTGATGCCATGCGACGCGGGCCGGTCGGGGCGCCGCGTTCGGGTGCGTCTGCGTCAGCTACGTGAGGGGATCGCCGTCAGCTCGCCGCCTGATGGCCGGCCGGCGATGGAGGAAAAGCCTTGTCTCCCCGATCGCTTGGCCGCGCAGCAATGAGCGGCGGCGCCGCGGCGAGCGTCCAGCCCAGATTGAAGGCGTCCTGAATCGACACGTTCATGCCCTGCCCTGCCCGGCCTTCGCCGAGTTCCTGTGGCAGGCGTCGCCAGCGATGAACACGCGTGGGAGACGCCCGCTGGTGTTGCCGACGGGCACGTCATCGAATTGGTCCGTCACCCGCTGGCCGACCTCTTGACGACGGGCGCCGATCAGGGGCTCATTGCTGGTTGCCAGTGATGGGGCAGCAATTCGTCGATGCGGCTGGCCGCCTGTGTGGGCAGTTGACGTTTTTCGAGAGTTGGCCCTTCGGGCATCTTTTGCCGCTCCGCAGTGAGCCGCTGATGCAACGCAACGGCCAGCTTGCAAGAGCGCTCTTGCCGCATGCGCTTACGCTCTTCGGGCGCAAGCACGGCCACGCCGCGCTCCGTACCGCGCTGCTGTCCCACGGGCGGCACTCACGCGATGCTGCACCCATTGGGTAGCCGGGGTCACTCCGCCTGGAAGCCTACTTCCTCGAAGGTCCGCCGCCAGCGCTCCGCGTCCTGCCTCACCTCGCTGGCAAACTCAGGCTGCAGCTTTCCGCCCGGCTCGTAACCGAGGCCTGCCATCTTCACCATCACGGCCGGATCGCGTGCCGCCGTGGCGACGGCCTGCTCGAGCTGCGCCACGACCGGCGGCGGGGTGCCCCTGGGCACGAAGAAGCCACCCCAGCCCACCGACTCGAAGCCCGCATAGCCCAGTTCGGACAAGGTCGGCACCGCAGGCGTCAGCGGATGCCGGCGCGTGCCGGTGGAGGCCAGGATGCGAACCCGCCCAGTCTCCACGTGCGGGCGCAGCGAAACATAGTCGGCCAGCATGAAGACGATCTCGCCGCTGGCCAGCGCCAGCGTGCCCGGGGCGCTGCCCTTGTAAGGCACATGGACACCCTGCATGTTCATCCTCTTCATCAGCAGCGCGCCAAAGAGATGGTTGGTGGTGCCATTGCCCCACGAGCCGTACTCCAGGCCGCGCCCGGAGGCCTGCGCCTCGGCCCGCAGGCCCTCGACGTTCGTCGCCTTGCTACGCGACACGCTCACCGCCAGCCACACGGGCGCGCTCACGAATGAGGTCACGGGAACTAGATCGCGCACCGGGTCGAAGGGAACGCCCTTTTGCAGCAAGGGCGCCTGCACCAGCGACGGGATGTTGAACAGCACCGTGTAGCCGTCGGGCGCCGACTTGGCGACAAAGTCCGAGCCGATCACCGAGCCGGCCCCGGGTTTGTTGTCCACCACGATCGGCTGCTTCAACGAGACCTGGAGATGCTCGGCCGCCAGCCGGGACATGGCGTCCGATCCGCCGCCGGCCGGATAGGGCACGACGATCCGCACCGGCCGGCTCGGGTAGGTGTCCGCGAAAGCGGCCGAAAGAAATGCGCTGCATGCGATGAACGGCAGCATGGTGTGCAACAGCGCGCGCGCGAGGGTGCGTGCCATGTTCAGCTCCCCTGCCGGTCAGCTGCTGGTCGCGAGCCGAGAGGAGCGGGCGCACCGCCGTAGCCGTCGAGGTAGGCCACCAGCGATTCCGGCGTCTCGGTGCTCTGTCGGGTCCTGGGGAAGATGTGCGCTGCGCGCTCCTTGCGGTCGAACCAGATGGCCTCGTCGGCCTTCTGTGGCGGGCGGGCTGCCGCCAGATAGACGATGGTGTCCGCGCCTTGCGGATCCTTGCGCAGAACGGACTTGAGCGTCTCCCTGAAGCGCGGCATGGAGCGGCCCACGGCCGCGGTGTCCACCCAGCCCGGGTGCATCACGTAGAAGCGGCGCTGGCTGCCCGCGAACCTTCGGCGCCAGTATTCGGTCAGCATCACCTGCGCGCGCTTGGACAGCCCGTAGGCCCGCACGCCCAGGTAGCCCGAACCGGTGATGTTTAGGTCCTTCACCACCATGGGATGGTTGTACATGCCGCCCGAGGAGGTTTCGATGACAGTCGCATCCTCGGCCAGCAGTCCCCGCTCCAGCAGCTCGCGGGTGAACAGGTAGTGACTCAGGATGTTAGTGGCGAAGGAGGTTTCCAGGCCCTCACGGGTGAGGATCTGGTCGCGCTTCTGGATGCCCACGTTGTTAACCAGCACATGCACCTTCACGCCGCGGTCCTGCAGGCGCGCGGCCAGTTCGCGCACGCTCGCAACGAGCGAGAAGTCCGCCACCTCGCCGATCACGCGCTGCGGATGCGCCGTGGAACCTGCGAAGGCCTCGATCTTGCGGGGGTCGCGGCCCACGCAGATCACCGTGGCGCCTGCGGCGACAGCCGAGCGCGCCGCCGATCCCCCAATGCCTTCAGAGCCGCCCACCACCAGCCAGGTCTGGCCGCGGAAGTCAGCATCGAGCCGCCGCCAGAACAGGCTGCGCGCGTGAAAGCCGATCTTGCTGTAGCTCGGCGTGAAGCGTACATAGAAGCTGATGATCTTCTTCAGCGGCGCATTGTTGCTCTTGGGCGGCAACGAAGCCGAAGCCTGTCCGGATGCGCTCATGGCTGCACCTTCTGTATGTCGTGGCCAGCCGCGCGCGCCAGCATGTCGCGGTCGTAATAGTCGCGCCAGCACCGGATCCTGTCGCCGTCGAACTCGATGACCCCCACGGCCGGACAGTCGCCACGCCGGCCGTCGATGGTGATCTCGTCCACGCGTTGCACGACCAGGGCTCCGTCGATGACGCCCATGCGCTCGATGTTGAGCGTCACCTGCTTGTTCGCGCCGCCCAGCTTGGAGATGCGATCGAGGATGGTCTGGCGCCCCACCACCGGAGCGAGCATCACCGAGTGCAGGATGCCGTCGGGCGCGAAGAGGCCGGCACAGGTCTCCCAGTCTTGCTCATGCCAGGAACGCGCCATGGTGCGGAACAGTTCCATCTTCCGCTCGTTGCTGATCGAGGTCGTCATGCTTTCTTTGTCTCGCTGGTCAGTTATAGATTGATTGGACATCACGCGGGCTGCCCGCCTTCGACAACGAAGCTCACCACAGTCGCGCACGAGCCACCGATGTTGAGGGTCTGGATGCGACGCGCCCCTTCGATCTGGCAATCGCCCGCCTTGCCGGCCACCTGTCGGGCGGCATCGAACAGCATGCGCGAGCCGGTGGCGCCCACCGGGTGCCCGCAGCCGATCAGGCCGCCACTCATGTTGACGGGGCATGCGCCGCCGGGGGCGATGGTGCCGTCTTCCACCGCCCGCCAGCTCTGTCCGGGCGGCGTCAGGCCCAGGTGGTCGATGGCGACGTATTCGGTGGTGGTGAAGCAGTCGTGCGTCTCGATGCCGTCCATCGACCGCACGTCCTGCACGCCGGCACGCCGCCACGCATCTTCGATGGCGGTGCGCAGGTGGGGGAACACGTAGGGCTGGTCCCGGCTGCGCTCGAACTTGTCCAGAAGACGAAGGCCCGCGTTGCGATGGCCCCACCCGGCGATGCGCGCCAGTTGGTCCAGGCCCTGGCCGGTGCGCCGTGCATGCGCCTGCGCAAACCGCGCCGAGGCGAGGACCACGCCGCATCCGCCGTCAGTGATCTGCCCGCAGTCCTGGCGCCGGGTGCCGGGCTCGATGAGGGGGTTGGCCTGGTCGTCGTCGGTGAAGCTAAGTTCGTCGAAGCGCCATGCACGCGTCTGCGCCAGCGGGTTGCGCTTCGCGTTGCCATAGTTGATCTCAGCGATGCGATTCAGGTGCCGCCGGTCCAGCCCGTAGCGCTTCCCATACTCCTGCGCCACGCGACCGAAGGCGGCGGGCCACATGAAGGTGCAGTCGAAGCCCTCGCGGTCCTGCCAGGCCGCCGCGTTCTGGTTGACCGATGCCTCGTTGCCCGGGAGGTTCTTGAACTCCTCCACCCCAAGCACCAGCACGCAGTCGTAGCGGCCCGCCTCGATCTCGGCCATTGAGCTGAGCACCGCCAGCGACGACGAGGCGCAGGCCCCTTCATGCCGCATGGCGGGCACGCCCCACAGCTCGGGCGCCACCTGCGCCACCATGGCGCCCAGGTGGGCCTGACGGCGCTGCAGTTCGCCAAAGGCGTTGCCCACGTGGATGCTCTGGATGTCGGACGCGTCGACGCGGCTGGCTTCGATGGCACCCAGCGCGGTTTCGCGCGTCATGTCCGAGATGTCCTGCCCCTGCCGCGCCCAGGCCTTGGCAAAGTCGGTCTGGTGGCCGCCGAGGATGTAGACGGGGGAATTCATGCACTGTCTCCTTTCGCCTGCCGGCTTTGTGCTGTCTCTTTGATCTCGCTGCCATCTGCCCAGCAGGAATGGGTGCCGCTGCTGATGCGGTGCGGCAGCACGATGCGCGCCACCGGACCACGGGATATGTCCCGCGCATCCAGCACCACGCATTCGGACCGGTCGGCCTTCATGTCGGTGATGAAGCTCACGACGTAGCCGTCGTCCTCGGCCTGCGCGTCATGGCAAGGGGCCATCGGTGATTCGCTGCCAAAGCGGCCTTCGCCGAACAGGTATTGCTGCGACCGGCCGCTGATGTGGTCGTAGCGCAGGATGCCGTCGAACAGGAAGGAGCCGGGGTGCGCCACCATGTTGTACGAATAGCGGTAGGGCCTGCCCCAGTGGCGCGCATTGACCATGCCGAACTCGAGCAGGCGCTCGTCCAGGCGGCGCTCGGTGGTCTTTCCGGTGGCCAGGTCCAGCCGCCATTCGTAGAGCGTCGGCCCGTAGCGCTCGGGGCCCAGCGTGTTGCCCGAGTTGTCATAGCCTGCCTTGGGCATCGGCTCCTTCTGGTGATAGCCGTGCATCACCAGCTCGCTGCCCTCTTCCCAGGCGTTGAGCCAGTGCAGCACGTAGGTGGGGCTGGCCTCGAACCACCGGATCTCGCGGCTGGCCATGTGGCGGCGCGGAACGACGGCGAATCGCGTGGGTCGATCGGACCGGTACACGAGCTTGTGGCGGCCCTGCGCCAGCAGCGCCTCGTCCCAGTGCAGCGGAAAGTCATCGAGGATCGCGTAGTTCTCGGTGAAGCACATGTCGTGCGGCAGGCGCGGGCCCGACAACGGCACCGGCACGTAGTGCACAAGCCGGTCGTTGCGGTCCACCTCGCCATAGTGCATGTACGGCGCCTGCTTGGAGTAGTTGAAGAAGAGCAGGTCGCCGGTGCGCGGGCACACCTTGGGGTGCGCGGAGATGCCGCCATCGGCCAGCACCCGCGCCGCCCATGGCGAGACGCCCTTCATGTCCAGCGTGCGCGCATCCAGGCGATAGGGTTCGCCGCACTGGTAGAAGGTGGCCAGCGCCTCACCCGCGTGAACGATCACGTCGGTGGCCGCGGTGTCGCGCAGGCCCCCGCGTGCGCCCCAGCCTGGGCGCTCGGACAGGGAGGGCTTGTCGATCAGGCCTGCGTACAGCGCCCGGCCTGCGCGCTGCTCCTCGATGAAGCCCTTGGTGCGCAGGAATCGATTGCGGTATTCGACCTGCCCGCGCCGGAAGCTCAGCAGGTGCAGCATGCCGTCTCCGTCGAAGGGGTGGTAGGTACCCCGAGGCTGCTGCACGGGATTCTGGGTGTTGCGCAGGTAGACGCCGTCGAGTCGCGGCGGAATCTCCCCGATGACTTCCAGCTCGCGGGCATTGAGCTCCACCAGATTGGGCGTGAACGGCCCGCTCATGAAGGGGTGGGTGCTGCCCACCAGCGGCGAGTGCACCCGGTCGATCACGTCAATTTGCATGATGCAGGCTCTCCTGGGTTCGACGGGCGAAGCGGCGCCCCGCGTCCCGGTACTCGGCGCACAGCCGATCGACCACGGCGGCCACCGGCTCCACGGCCTTGATGGCGCCCACGCCCTGGCCCGCGGCCCAGATGTCGCGCCAGCGGTTGGGCTTGCCCACGTCGTTGCTGTCGTAGCTCCTGGGCGGGGCGGAAGGCATGTTGTCCGGGTCGATGCCATTGGCGCGCAGAGAGGGCTTGAGCCAACTCGCGGGCGTGCCGGTCAGCCCGGCGCTGACGACGATGTCCTCGCTGCCGCAGTCGACCAGCATCTTCTTGTAGCCCGGGTCGGCCATGCTTTCGGCGGTGGCGACGAAGCGCGTGCCCATGTAGACCAGGTCGGCGCCGGCCGCGATGGCGCCGGCCACGCCCCATCCGTCGCTGATGCCCCCGCCGACGATCACCAGCCCGTCGAAGAATTCACGCACTGCGCTGACAAAGGCGAATGGCGAGAGCGAGCCCGTGTGCCCGCCCGCGCCGCTGCAGATGCAGGCGAGGCCGTCGGCACCGGCGGCCACCGCCTTGCGCGCAAGCGTCAGGCTGGTCACATCGGCAATCACGCGGCCGCCGTAGTCATGCACGCGCTTCAGCGCCGGCTTCGGGCTGCCCAGGGCCGTCACGACCAGCGGCGGCCGGTAGCGCGACAGCAGTTGCAGGTCGTCGGGCAGACGGGTGTTGGAAGAGTGCGTGACGAGGTTGGCGCACCAGGGGCCCAGCGTGGCCGGGTCCTGCGTCTCGCCGGCGCGAGCCAGGCCCTCGGTGATCCGGCGCATCCATTGCTCCAGCACGTCGATGGGCCGCGCGTTGGGCGTGGGAAAGGCCCCGACGATGCCCGCTCGACAGGCAGCCAGCACCAGATCCGGCCCCGACACCAGGAACATGGGTGCGGCCACGACCGGCACGCGCAGGCGAAGAAGAAGATCGACGCCGCTCATTCGCTTGCCTTGAAGCCGGAAAGCTGCACCGCCTCGGCCCAGCGTTTGCTGTCGGCCTGCACGAAATCGCGGTACTCGGTGGGCGACATGGGCAAGGCCTCGAAATCGAGCTCGCGCCACTTCTGCTGCAGTTCGGGATTGCCCAGCAGCTTGCGGAACTCGGTGTTGAGCCGCGCGATGACCACATCCGGCGTGCCCGCCGGGGCGGACAGGCCGGACCAGATGTAGATCGTCAGGTCGGCAAAGCCGGCTTCGCGAAAGGTCGGCACGTCGGGCATCAGCGGCGAGCGCTTGGGCGTCGAGACGGCCAGCACGCGCACCTTGCCACTGTCCACCTGCGGCTTGACGGCCAACAGAGGCAGGAAGGCCGCCTGCACCTGCCCGCCCACCAGGTTCTGCACCGCCGGCGGCGTGCCGTTGAACGGCACGTGCACCATCTCCAGTCCGGCGCGCTTGTTGAGGATGACACCCGCGAAGTGGGAGGAATTCCCGGCGGTGAAGGATGCATACGACGCGCCGCCGGGCGGGTTGCTGCGCGCCCATGCGATGAACTCCGACAAGGTGCGCGCCGGCACGTTGGCTGCGTTCACCGCCAGCACGAGGGACGCGCCCAGGAAGCCGGTCACCGGCTTGAAGCTCTTGTCGGCGTCGTAGGGCAGCTTGGCGAAGGTGTGCGGATTGATCGCCAGCATGCTGGTGTTGCTCAGCAGCAGCGTGTAGCCGTCGGGGGCCGCATGGGCGACGGTGGTGGCGGCGATGATGCCGCCGCCGCCGGCCTTGTTGTCGATGATGAGGGGCTGCCCGGTGCTTCGCTGGAAGTCCACGGCCACCTGCCGCAATGCCCCGTCGAGGGTATTGCCGGCGGCAAAGGGCACCACCACCCGCACCGGGCGTTCCGGAAAGGTCTGCGCCGCGGCCGGCCAGGCGGCGCAGGTGGTGGCCAGCAAGGCGGCCATGCCTTGGATGAAATTTCGCTTGAGCACGCTTGTCTCCTGCAGGTGTGTTTTCTTGTTCAGTGCAGCCATTCGCGCAGGGCGCGGGCCACGGCCTGCGGCTGCTCGACGGGCAGCATGTGGCTAGCGCCATCGACGATCTCGCAACGCGCACCGGGGACCAGTGCGGCGATCTCTTCGGACAGCGCTGCGGGCGTGGTGCGGTCTTCGCGTCCGCACAGCACGGTCACCGGCAGGTCCAGCCGCGACAGCGGCGCCCGGTGGTCGCCGCGTGCGGCAATGGCGCGCAGCTGCCGCATGGCGGTGTCCGCGCCCACGCGCAGCATCATGTCGGTGAGCTCGCGCACGCGTTCGGGCGATGGCAAGACGGTGCTCCACTGCACGATCCCGTCCACCACCTTCGCAAAGTCACGCTGCATCGCCGCGATGCTTTTCTCGCGGGTGGCGGCGCCTTCAGGGGTTTCCGGCCGCGCCGAGGTGGACAGCAGCAGCGCCGCGCGCAAGGGGCGCGCTGGCCGCGCCAGCATCTCGATGGCCACGTAGCCACCCAGCGAGAAGCCCGCGAGCACGACCGGCTGCTGCGCCGGAACGTCGGCCAGCAGGGCCCACGCGGCTTGCGCCATCTCGGCGATGGAGGGTTGCACCGGCGCGGCGGTGCGCACCTGCACCTGCGGGCCCATCGCCTCGACGACACCATGCCACACGGCGGCATCGTTGAGCATGCCCGGGATGAGCAACAGGACGGGCGTCACGCAGCGGTCTCCTCGCCGGCATGCTGGCGGCGCAACTCGCGCTTGAGCACCTTGCCCAGCGGATTGCGCGGCAACTGGTCCACCACGATGAGCCGCTCGGGCCACTTGAAAGCGGCCACGTGTTCGCCACTACGCAGGAAGGACACCAGTTCGTCCAGCACCACCTCCTGCCCGGGCTGCGCCACCACGACCGCACAGACGCGCTCGCCCAGCACCTCGTCGGGGTAGCCGATGAGCGCCACCTCGCGCACCTTGGGATGGGCCAGCAGCAGGCCTTCCACCTCCTCGCACGAGATGTTCATGCCGCCGCGGATGACGATGTCCTTGTGGCGCCCCGCGAAGCGGTAGAACTGGTGGCGCTCGCCCGCGATCTCGAACAGGTCGCCGGTGCGGTAGTAGCCCTGTTCGTCGAAGGCCCGCGCGGTGAGCTCGGGTGCGTTGAAGTAGCCGCTGAAGATCGTCGGCCCCTGGAAGCGCAGTTCGCCGATGCGGCCGGGCTCCAGGATGTCGTCGCCGGTGTCCAGATCCACCAGGCGGGTGCGCACCTTCTTCGCGTTCGACAGCGTCCAGGTGAAGCCCGGCACGCCGATGCGCGGAAAGTAGCGCGTGCGCTGACGGCGGTCCGGGACGTCCTGCGGCGTGGACGACAGGGCGGCGCCCTCGTTCGAGCCGAAGTAGTTCACCACCTCGACGCCGAACTGCTCCGCGAACTGCTCCACCAGCCAGTCGGCCAGGGGCCCGCCGCCCGAGCCGATGCGGCGCAGGCGCCCGAGCTGCACGCCCTGCAGCCGGGCGGGGTCCTTCAGCAGCATGCTCAGCACCGCGGGCGCCGCGACCGTGTAGTCGGTCGGGTGGTCGCGCAGCTGGGAGATGAACACATCCAGGTCGAAGGGATGGTGATGGTGCAGCTCGCCCCCCACCAGCAGCCATGCCGCCAGGCTGGTAGAGATGCCCGCCATGTTGACGAAGGGAAAGGGGATGACCATGCGGGCGCCGGGCTGCAGCTGGCCCGCGTCGATCACCGACTGGCCGACGATGAGCCATTCGTTGTGGTTGCGCGGAACTCCCTTGGGCCGCGCCTCGGTGCCGGAGGTCCAGCAGATCGTGACCACGTCGTGCGCGCTCAGGCCGATGCGCGCCATGTGCGAGCGCAGCTCCTGCGCGTCCCAGGGCTCGGTCGATGCCAGCATCGGGTCGAGCAGCTGCACGCCGTCAGGCAGGTCGCGGCCATGGGCCAGCACGCGCACCCGCTGGCTGAAGTGTTCGCTCCAGCTGCGCGCGGCCTGGTAGCTGCCCACGTGTGCACAGGTGACCGCATGGCGCGCTCCGGTGGCCTCCAGCACATGGGCGATCTCGTGGCTGCGGTATTGCATGGGAAGGGGCGACACCAGTACCCCGCTGCAGGCGCAGGCCAGGTACAGGGCGTGCAGTTCCACGCAGTTGGGCAACTGCACCACCAGCACGTCGTCCTTGCGCAGGCCCTGGGCATGCAGCAGGGCGGCCAGCCGCCCCACCTCGGCCAGCAGCTGCGCCCAGCTCCAGCGGCGTGCGGACTCGCCGGTGATCGCCGTCCGGTTGGGCGGGTCGGCGACCGCGCCCGCGTCGGGCTGCCGGACGGCGGTCGCGATGAACAGTTCGCCCATCGTCTGCTCGCCCCACCAGCCGCTGGCCACGTACTGATCGATCTTTTCTTGAGAAACCAGGATCATGTTTTCAGCTCCAGCGCTCCAGCACCTGTTGACTGACGTAGGTGGCATGAAAGCCGTGAGGCACCCGGCGCGGCAGCGGCACGCGCGCCATGGGGCCCTCGGCGAACCTGGCGCCGCGGCAATCGAAGAGCTGGACTTCGGACTGCCCGTCCGCCGGGTTCCATGCGATGGTGACCAGGTAGCCGTCGTCCTCGCTGCGCGGGTTGTTGCGCGGCGCAAAGCCCGGCTCGTTGTAGAACCAGCGGGGGCCCGCGCTGAACGCGACATAGCCGCCGGTCTGCAGGTCGTACTTCACCAGGCCGGGGAAACGCGGCTCCTCGCGTCCACCCTGCGGAAACAGCACGTGGTAGGACCAGCGGTTGCGCCGGCCCTGGTAGGCACTGTTGATGACGGGAAACTCGGTATTGAGCACATCGTCGATCGCGCGCTCGCTGGTGCGCCCGGTGCGCAGGTCGAAGCGCCATTCGTAGAGCATGAAGTCGCGCTGGCGCAGGTGGATGGTCCGCTCCACCCGCCGAAGGTCCGGCGCGCCCTGCGCGTCCTCATGGACACGGTAGGGCGTGCCCACCATCACCACCTCGTCGCCCTCTTCCCACGCGTTCACCACGTGGAGCATGTAGGTGGGTTTGGCCTCGAACCACCGGATCTGTTGCGCGTTGCCGTAGCGCGGCACCACCGCGAAGCGCGAGGGCTGGTTCTCCTGGAAGCGCACCTTGTAGCGGTCGGCCGCCAGCGCCTGCGGGTCCGGGCGAAGCGGGAAGTCGTGCAGGATGGTGTAGTGCTCGGTCACCGCCATGTCGTGCGGCAGGCCGGGGCTGTCGAGCGGCACTTCGATCTCGTGGCGCGGCTGGCGGTCGGGCCCGATCACGCCGTAGCGCATGTAGGGGGCCTGCAGCCCGTAGTCGAACCACAGCAGTTCGCCGGTGTGCTCGTCGGGACGCGAATGTGCCGAGATGCGGCTGAGTGCGCCACCGCAATCCGCGGGGCCGAGGGTCTCGAGCGTGTAGGGGTCGACCGCGTAGGGCAGGCCGGAGCGATACCACATGGTCACCAGGCGGCCGGCGTGGTACTTCACGTCGGTGTTGGAGGTGTTCTTCAGCGGCTCGTCGGGCCGGTCCGCGCGAAACGGCTCCTTCAGGCCCTTCCACAGCGCGTGGCCGGCCGCCTGCTCCTCCTGCAGCGCCGAGGTGCGCACCCAGCGGTTGCGGTAGCTGACCCGGCCCTTGTCGAAGCGAACGGCGTGCAGCATGCCGTCGCCGTCGTAGGCGTGGTAGCGCCACTCGGGCGTGAAGTAGGCATTGGGGCCGTTGCGCACGTAGATGCCGCTGAAATCGGCGGGCATCTCGCCGATCACCGGCAGATCCTCGAAGGTGTCTTCCTGATGGACCGGTGCGTTGTTCCCGTCGAGCGCGGGGATCTCGTGCACCGGCAGGTCGTCGGGCTTCATGTGTTTGTCTCCTGCAATGCCGCGACTCTAGGAATCGCCGGGTAGACCCGGTCTCCGCCAGCTCGCTATGTCAGAGACAATTTCGATATGTCAAACGCACCGCCAGTCGAGCCCGGAATTTCGCGCGTTCCCTGGACCTATGCCGACTACGAGGGCGACCGCCAGTTCGCCAGCACTCTGGCGCGCGGTCTGGAACTGCTGCGCTGCTTCTCGCCCCAGCAGCCCCTGCTGGGCAACAAGGATCTCGCGCAGCGCATGCAGTTGCCCCGGCCGACGATCTCTCGGCTGGTCTACACGCTGGTGTGCATGGGCTACCTCGCCCAGGATGCCGACTCCGGCAAGTACCGCCTCGGCTCGGCGGTGCTGTCACTCGGGTTCCCGCTGCTGGAGACCTTCCCCGTCCGCCAGCGCGCACGCGAGGGAATGATCGAGCTCGCGCAGGAATTCGGCGGCACGGTCGCCATCGCGGTGCGCGACCGGTTGGACATGGTGTGTATCGAGGTGGTTCGCGCATCGCCTCGCGCGGGGCACCCGATCGACATCGGCCGCACCTACACGATGTGCGGCACGGCCGTGGGACGGGCCTACCTCGCTGCATGCACCCCGCAGGAGCGGCAGGCGCTACTCAACCAGATTCAGGTGAAGGCACCGGACCAATGGGCACGCCACCGGGAGCGGCTGATGCAAAGCCTCGCCGCCTATCCGAACACGGGCTGCTGCGTGTCGGTGGGCGAAGTCTATGCGGACGTGCAGGCGGTGGCTGCGCCGCTGGGGCGGCTCGAGCGCGGCGAGCTGGCGGCCATCAACCTGTCCTTTCAGCGCCGCTCGCTGAACGAGCGCTGGCTGCAGGACGTGGTCGGCCCCAAGCTGCTCGCCCTGGCACGCCGCCTGAACTGAAGGCAGGACATTGCGCCCTGCCCGGGCGGGAGCGCCTTACTCCAGGCGGACGCCGGCCTGCTTGATCAGGACGGCCCAGCGTTGCTTCTCGTCGCTCACCTGCTGCGCGAACGCAGCCTGCGACCGATTGCCGGGGACATAGCCCAGGTCCGCCAGCTTCGCGGCCACGTCAGGCTCGCGCACCACCTTCATCACCTCGTCGTGCAGGCGCCGAACGATGTCCGGCGAGGTCTTGCTGGGGACGAACAGGCCGGCCCAGGTCATCAGCTCCAGGCCCTTGTAGCCCTGCTCCGCAAAGGTGGCAACTTCCGGTGTCCAACTCGATCGCTGCGAGCCGGTCACCGCGATCAGCCTGGCCTTGCCCGCGCTCACCTGGGGCTTGAGCGTGACGTAGTCGAGGATCACTGTCGACACCTCGCCCGCCAGCAGCGCATTCAAGGCCACCGAGCTGCCCTTAAACGGGACGTGCACCATGTCCAGGTGCGCCTCCTCGTTGAGCGCGTGCCCGAACAAATGGGTGGTGGAGCCCATGCCGATGGAGCCGTAGCTGTGGCTGCCAGGTTGCGCCTTGACCTGGGCGACGAATTCCTTGAGGTTGCGTGCGTCTACCTTCTGCGGGTTGACCGCCATCCACAGCGACGAGTTCACCACCTCGGCAACCGGCGTCAGGTCCTTGATCGGATCGTAAGGGAGCTTGGACATTAGCGTGGCGGTCTGCACGATCAGGGGCACGTTGAGCAGGATGGTGTGACCGTCCGGCGTCGCGCGCGCTACGTATTCCGTGGCGATCACGGTGCTCGCGCCGGGCCGGTTGTCGACGATCACCGGCTGCCGCATCGAATCAGACAGCTTGGCGCCAATCAGACGCCCGAGCACGTCGCCACCGCCGCCCGGCGCAAACGGCACCACCAGCTTGATGGGTTGGGAGGGATAGCGGGACTGCGCCCTGGCCAGCGTGGGCATCTGCATGACTGCGGCGGCAACCCCAAGGCCGCACAGCAGGTGTCTTCGCTTCATGTGTTTCTGTCTCCGGTCGTGGCACCGGCGGTGCGCCCCGATGGCACCGCGACAATGCTTGGTTTGTTGTATGTGCAGAGCAGGAGACTATGAGAGGTGGCCCGAGTAGCCCGGTCGCGATTTCGATATGTTGAAGCGCGTGTTGCCATGTTGGCGCGCGCGGTTACTCGGCCATGGGGCGCCACCCCGCCTAGCTGCCTCCGTCGTGTCCGTGCGTTGCGTACGTCGGGTGCAGGCCGGCGAGAAACTGAGGCGTTCGGATCAGGCTCCGGGATCGCAACGCCAGCGGCCTGGGCCATGTCCTCGATGGTCTCTCGGAAGGACATGCCTTTCATCTCCATGAAGAGCTGGACCGCGTCGCGATGGGCTCCGCAGCCAAAAAGCAGTGGTAGCTCTGGAGGGTTGGCGTGACGGTAAAAGAGCGGGTCTCTCTTTGTGGAAAGCTGTTGTCACACAACGATTTTCTATATTTCTAGTTGTCTATCGGCTCACTGAGGCGAGCACGGCTTGGTGCCTGCCATGGGCCTGGGTGCCAGCCTCTACTTGGCGGTGGGCGGCTTCGACAATCTATGGAGATCCTGGCTTGACAAGCCGACAGCGCTCGAAGTGATGCTGAAGCGGCGCGAGCCTGGATAGCCCCGGAAACCCGTCAAATAAAAAGAAAAAGCCCCGCCAGCAAGCGCCGCGAGGCTTTGTGGTCACTACGACCGATCGGCCGACGCACTCAGATGGAGTGCTGCAGGTGGAGCGGACGGTGAGCCGTTCGCTGGTCGAGATGCTTCATGCGGCGTTCGAGGTCATAGATGTCGACCGCGCCGGCGAGGTAGGTCTCTTCGAAGCTGGGCTGCGCGGGGAATTGGCTCTTAAGCGCGGCCATGGCGCTTTGCAAAATTTTCTTCATGGTAAGAGCAATTATAAGGGTTAACCCTAAATAACGCCACGCCACGCCACGCGAAGTCCCACGTCTCCGGCGCGCGCAGCTCGTCTGAAGACTGATTCTCGATAGTGAGGGCCAGTCCGATGTCGAAAAGGCGTTCGACAGCAGACCGCTTGGTTCGAGTGACGGGCCCGTTCATTGCATCGCTGCGGGCATGCTCACGCTTCAACAGAAGGTCCAGATTCTGCGTCGCGCAGGCATTGCCGTGCCTGCTCAGCCGCAGATGGTTGGCCAACTCGATGGAGCCTGCTGCACAAGAACGAGTCGTCATCCTCACTCTTGGGAGGAGCACATCAACGCCCTCTTCGCATTGCATGCCGTCGAGCGCGCCACACGAAGTCTGCAACAGGGATGTTCAAGCGCGCTGGATCCTGCTGAACGAGGTGCTCCAACGGATATGTTGCGCACGCCGTCGACCGGGCTCAGCCGGCCTGAACCGGCGCCGGCTTCAAGGACCTGCCGCGCGTAGCGAGCCATCAAAGGGTCAGCGAAGGGGTTTGGTGCATCCAGGTCGCGCGACGTGCAGACACGCCCGTTGAAGTCCTGTTCGAAGGCGACAGCGGTGCCAAAGATGCGGATGTGCAGGCCCGTATCGCGTGGCGGGGCGTGTGCAAAACACACCCGCGACGGCTTCCACTGCCTCCACCCACCGTGGGGGTCGACACCCACCAAACGAAAAAGCCCGCACGAGGCGGGCTTGGCTGAAATTGGTCGTGGGCACTTACGCGACCCACGTTACGGCACATTCACATGCAGGAGTCACCTATTGTTTTTCTCGTCGTGGTGGCTCTTGTCCGACGTGCCGCCGTGAGATTCGGCGTTGCCTGCGCAGGCGCTCCGAGCAAGTCTAGCCACTCGAAGGAGTGCGGAGTGTATCAGACTCCGCCCGGAGCGCCCCCGTCACCGATGCAGCGGACGATTCGAGTGACGTCTTGAGCGTTCGAAACGAGACGATTTTGATCTCTGGAATGAAATTGCTTGTTTGGCAGGCACCGCGTTCGGAGCCAATGGGGATGCGGCTTCGAAACGATGCTCGATAGGTTTTCCCCAGAGTCATCCACAGAAGGCGGGGAAAACCTGGCTTTGACACATCGACCAAAGTAAAGCGCGGCGGCCGCCAGTCACTTCACCTGCCGCCATCGACTTTAGAGGACGATAGAAGACATGCGCTTCGCTGACGCGCTGTCCAACGTGATCCTGCTGTGCTGGAGGCCGAGCCTCTCGAATTGAAGGACGCCATCCGTTACGTAGAAGCGCCGAACGAGCCGGGGCAAGCCCCTGCTCTGCGCGTCGGGCGTGAACGTGCGTGCTGCGCGAGGCGGATCTGACGATGCTGTGAAGACAGACACCGGCACCAGCATGACGGCCCCGCACGTGACAGGCGCGATCGCCTACTCCGAAAGCCCCATCGCCCTTTAACTGAAGGAGCAAAGCAAATGCCGAACTACCGCACATTCAAGCAGCATCTTGATCCGGCAATTGGCCCCAAGCGCATCCTCGCGCTCGACGGCGGTGGGCTGCGGGGTGTTCTGACGCTTGGCATGCTGCGCGAGATCGAGACGATCCTGCGCATCGGGCACGACGACGATCCGGAGTTCCGCCTCGGCAACTACTTCGATCTGATCGCCGGCACATCCACCGGGGCCATCATCGCCGCCGGCCTCTCGCTGGGCATGACGGTCGATGAGGTACACGGCCACTACATGGACCTCGGCAATCTGGTCTTCAAGCGCAGCCTGCTGCGTTGGGGCGCGCTGCGCGCGAAATACGACGCCGCCGATGTGCGCAAGGCCTTGCTCGCTGTATTCGGTGACCGCAAGCTTTCGAGCAGCGACTTCCGAACCGGGTTGCTGGTCGTGACGAAGCGGCTCGACACGGGCAGCGCGTGGCCGATCACGAACAACCCGAAGGCGCGCTACTTCGAGCGCGGTACTTCATCGACGACGATCCCGAACGGCGACTACCCGTTGTGGCAAGTGGTGCGCGCCAGCACCGCGGCGCCGTACTTCTTTGATCCGGAGACGATCGCGATCGGGCGCGCGGCCGACGGGCTTGAAGCCGTCAGCGGCGATTTTGTCGACGGCGGCGTGAGTCCCTCGAACAATCCCGCGCTGCAGGCACTGATGACCGCGACGATGGAAGGCTACCGGTTCGGCTGGCAGGTGGGCGTCGACAAGATGCTGGTCGTCTCGGTCGGCACCGGAAAGGCCGATCCAGCGGCTGGGCATGCCAACGTCATACAGGCCACGCCGGCGATCCATGCCGTGTTGTCGCTGAAGGCGCTCATGGAGGACTGCGCTGACCAGGTCGAGACGCTGATGCAGTGGCTTTCGAGTAGTCCGACCGCTCGCGACATCGATCGCGAGATCGGCAAGTGCGGCCCGCCACTCGGGGGCCAAGCGCTCTGTAGCTACCTGCGCTACAACGTGCAGTTCGAGGCGAGCTGGTGCAAGGAATTTCTTGGCGAGAGCCTCTCCGCGCAGTCAATCAAGGGGCTGGAAGCAATGGATGAACCGAAGAACATCCCGGAACTCGACCGCATCGGCCGGCTTGCAGGCGAAAAGCTGGTCAAGGCTGCGCATTTCGATATCGCCGCCGCGACGGTGGCGAACTGAGCCAGTTTCTTCAGTGGAGCAGTTGCCGGCTGTCGATCACTTCGATCGCAAAGCTGCCCTGCGCGCGTGCGAGCCGGACCATTTGCGCTGTGCCCCCATTTGCGCCGTCGTCGTGCCCGTCCCATAGAACGAGGAGGGTCACGCGGTCGGCGCCCCAGGCATCGGCCAGATGCATCACCCAGCGGTTGCCGCGCTCCCAAGGATCCATGCCGGGTCGGCCCTGCAGCCAAAGCGGAAGCTCGGCGCCGTCGCCAAGCTGAAGCAGGCTCGCCTGGTTCGACCTGACGATCCGCTGGAAGCGAACGCGCCACTCGTCGGCTTCCGGGAACGCCAACCGGGCCACGACGTCCGGCGGCATTGGAAGACAAAGCCGCGCCGGGATGCGACGATCCGCGCACAACTCGTGCACCAGCAAGTCGGCGCCGCGTGCCGCGCTGGCGAGCACCGTCATCGAGAGTCGTCTTCCATTCTGGTCGACCTGCGCGGACAGCATCTCCAGCCTCGCGCCGATCAGCTCGCTCGCCCTGGACTCCACCGCGGCTGGAAAACGCGGCGGCGCGTCGGGCGCGTCGACGCGGTGACCAGCGAACACGACCAGATGTCGGCCCGGCGCCTCGCCACGCTCGCCGAAGCTGTCCATGACAGCCGCCACTGTGGCGGCGCGTATTCCAAGCGCTGCGAAAAGCTTCAATTGGCCGCTTGCGGCATCCCAGGCGAAGGCCTTGTCGGGCGGAATCGCGTCGTGATAGGCCTGCACCACCAGTCCCGGGTTGGCGGCAAGGGCGTCCTCGGAAAGCGTGAGGAAGCGCAGGTCGGCATCGGCAATGTCCGCCCAGATCTTGTCGGCGTCGAAGCGCTGGGCGCGCGCGACCGCCGCTCCCACGACCTGCGCCAGCACCGGCAGTTCGTTCTCGAGGTCTTCCCGGGCGCGATCGGCATCGCGTTGCTGACGAAAAAGATTCTTCCAGCCAGCCAGTTCCGACAGCACGAGCAGCGCGTGCCCCATCTGCAGCGCGGCGAGGCCCGGGTAGAACGCATTCAGGTCGCGCTCGAAGGCCTCCCGATAAGCGTCGTATGACTCGATCGCGCGCCGGTCGAGCGCCAACGCGCGTGCCGCGCCCACGTCAGCGGCATTCGCGAAGGGCAAGCGCCAGAGCGTCTTCAGGTTGCGCCCTTTCAGCGCCAGTGCCTCGGCGGCCTGGGCTGGCGTGCAGGCACTGTCTTCGGTGATGCGCCGAATCGCCTGGTTTGAAAGTTCGAGCAGGGATGCGCGGCCCGTCGAACGGTATTCGCGTTCGTAGAGATTGGCCAATGCGAGATTCGCCTCGACATCGCCCTGGTCGGCGCCGCGCACCTTCTCCCAACTGCGCCGCGCGCCGGCGACGTCTTTCACGCTCCACTGCGCACGCCCTACTCGCCGCAAGCCTTCGCGTTCGTAGCGCTGGCCTTGAAGGTCCTCAGCGATCACGCGCAGCCAGCCTCTGTCGGCGGCCCGCTCGGCGCGTTCGATCTCTTCGCTCAAGTCGAGAGGCACCAGTGTCACTTCGGCCGGGTCGGTCTCCGTCAACTTGGGCAGCATCAGAAAGATCGGGCTGTCCGTTTCGCGTTCGGAGTGCAGGCTCGAACGCAGCGTAGCGACAAGATCGTCGACCGCGGCCGCAGGATCATCGATCGAGTACTTCAGGTAGCGGTCGGTCGACAGATCGAAAGGCGTCCCATCGGCGGACGGATCGCCCTTGATCATCACGGTGTGCTTCTTGCGCAGTGCATGGCGCACGCCAAGCTCGTAGAAGACGTTGGCGTTGTGGATCGTGATGTCGCAGATCACGATGTCCGCTTCGATGATCAGGCCGAACATGTCGGCGCGGATGTTTCCGGCATCGATCACTTCAGCCGTCGTGCCACCGCTCAGGCCCTCACAGCGCTGCACGGCCGGAGCAATCAGCTTGGCGTGCACCGCATCGAAGTCGATGGACCGGCCTTTCCCATCCTGCTTGACGCCGAATCCGCGGATGACGAAGACACGAGGCATGGCATCCTCCTGCGGTTCTTCTTGCCGGAAAGTGCGACCGCGAAGGCCCCGCAATGCCGGGGCCTTGACCATTTTGCTCGCACAAACGTAGAACTGTCAGTCTTACCTTTGGCTAATGTCCGACTCACATCCAGATGCGATGTTTTGCCGACGCTCTTTGCTGCTCTCCTGTGGTATCTCGCTGTTCATGAACCACGTTTCGCACTCCTCTGCCGCTTCGGCGGCGAGCCCCGACAGTCGCATCACGCACGTCGCGAAGGGCGCATCGCCGATCTCGATACGCCCGCCAGGCCGGAATGTCCTGACCTTTCTGGGCTACTCGGGAGCCGGATATCAGAGCGAAGCCGCAATGCTCGCCAACGCTGCCGAAGTGCTCGACAAGCACGATCCGGCTCGCACGACGGTGAACATCGGTGCCACAGCCGATGGCATTGGTGCCGTGTACCGATTGGCGCGTTCGCGAGGCTTTCCCACGATGGGCGTTGTGTCGTCGCAGGCAGTGGAAAGCAAGGCGGCCTGGTCGCCGCACGTCGAGCGGATCTACGTGATCGAGGATTCGACTTGGGGCGGCAAGATCGATGGGAAGCTCAGTCCGACCTCTGCGGCGATGGTCGCCGTGAGCGATGAGATCGTCGCAATCGGCGGCGGAGAGATTGCGCGCGACGAGTTGATGGCTGCTCAGGCGGAGGGCAAGCGTTGCCGCTATATCCCCGCGGAGTCCAACCACGAGATCGCGCGACAAAAGGCGCGCAAAGCGGGAAAGCCGGTGCCCGAAAACTTTGGCAGCGTCCTGGGCGCGAACGCCTGGGAGTCGCCTTAGCCGAGGGTCGACCCTCTCCTCTCCAGTGACGGCGCCGATTGCGCAAGTGGGGTCCTTGGCCGACACTGCCCGGCATGGAAAGTCCTCGACGGGTGCTGCGAGGGGCTGTCTGGTGTGCTGCAGCCGTCGGCGCGGTGCAAGCTCACCCGCCTGCGCATGCCGAGCCTACGCAATGCCCGCAGCCGCAGCGGGCCGTTTTCTCGTGCGCCGTTGGTGCGAAGCAGCTTGCTGTCTGCGCTTCGGACCCGCTGACGGAGACGACGGGGACGCTGCAGTACCGCTTCGGTCGCCCGGCGCAGGTCGAGATGACCTTTCCGCCAATGGGCGCGGGCTGGCGCGAGGTGACGCGCGCGGGCACCTTGATGTTCTCCGGCGGCGGCGGCGCATTCATCGTCTTCGACAAGCGTCCCTATCGCTACGTCGTGTACAGCGCCATCGGCCAAGGCTGGGGCAGCAAAGCCGGTGTCGTCGTCGAGCGCTCCGGCAAACGCGTGGCGAGCCTGAACTGCACGGCGGACACGCGCTCCGAACTCGGGCCGGCATTGTTCTCCGCGGCCGGCATCAGGCCTTTCGAGGGCGGCTTCGAACTGCCCTGAGCGGCGACGGTCTGGATGTCGACAGCCTTGGTCTTGGGGATGACAATGGGTCGCAGGGCTCTACACTGCCCTGCCGGTCACCTTGCCGCGGCAATCCAAAGGGGGCGCCCATGATCGAAGTCGATGCGCAAACCATGCGCGAAGTCGCGCCGACTTTCAGCGGCGCCCACGGCCAACGGCAGAACGCCATCATCACCGCCGTGGGCGAGGTGCTGGCCGTGACCCTGCAGGCCTATCAGATCGACAACCGGCTGCGCATCGCCCACTTCCTGGCCCAGACCTGTCACGAGTCGGCCGGCTTTCGCACCACCGAGGAGTTCGCCAGCGGCCAGGCGTACGAAGGCCGTGCCGACCTCGGCAACGTCCATCCTGGCGACGGCGTTCGCTACAAGGGGCGGGGGCTGCTGCAGCTCACTGGCCGTGCCAACTATCGCGATGTCGGAACCAGGCTCCACATCGACCTTGAAAACCACCCTGAAAAAGCCGCCGAGCCGGTGCTGTCACTGAAGATCGCTTGCGAGTTCTGGAAGAAGAATGGCATCAATGCGGCGTGCGACGCCGACGACGTGGTGCGCGTGACTCAGATCGTCAACGGCGGCACCAATGGCCTGGCGGATCGCAGGGCGCTCACCTCAAAGGCAAAGGCGGCGATCGCGCGGTTGGAAGGGTTTGTGCTCACCGGTGTCGCGCCACCGAGCGGGAACCGGCCGGTCCTGCGCCGGGGCTCGCAGGGCGATGCCGTCGGTGAACTGCAGCGGCGGCTGCGGGCGTTGGGCTTCATGGTCGCTGTCGACAACGATTTCGGCCCCGGCACCGAGGTCGCGGTTGCTGCCTTCCAGACGCAGCGCGGCCTGGAACCGGTGGATGGCATCGTCGGCAACGACACCTGGACAGCGCTGGACGCGCCGGGCGACGGAACGTGACCGGCTGTGCGTCGGCGCGACTTGCCGATCAATCGTCTGTATCGCCGAACCACGGCTTCGCTCCCGGCCTCGGGTCGAAGCCCTTCCCGCCCTTGTGGATCTCCGCGTGATGCAGCTCCCATTCGGTCCGCACGACATCGACGACGACCTTCAGCTTCACGCCTGAAGGAATCCGCCTGACCGTGAAGGTGTAGGCGGACGGACGCGAGATGTTCTCCTTCGCGATGGCGATGGCCTCGCTGTCGGTGGGAGGCGTCTCGGCGGTGATGTCGACGGGGCCGTTCTTGAACTTGTTCTTCGGTGTGAAGGTGAAGACGGTGTCCTTGCCCACCACGCGGCTGGACCCGAAGGTGAAGTCCTTCGGGTTGAGCTGTTTGGCCTGGGACTTCAGCAGTTCCAGCTCCTTGCCCTTCTGCGGGAAGATGCCGTCGTAGGCCACCTCCCGGCTCTGGTCGGTGGTGCGCCGGAGTTTCTTTCGCATCGCGGCCCAGTCCGTGATGAAGGCGTACTCGGGCTTGGCCTTCATCGCCTTGAAGGCATCTTCGTCGGACAGCTTGCTCGCCCCGGGCTCCTCGTAGAAAGGATCGGCCAGCGATTCGGTCCCGCCGCCATAGCGCTGGCCGTGCGTCGGTGCGATCACGCGTGCGCTGCCACCGAACGCGGTGCGCACCTCGCCCAGCATCTCCTCGCTGCGCCCGAGGTTGCAGCCCCGGATGAGGACGTTGGTCCAGAAGCCGACCAGGTCGGCCTGGGGCTTCGTGATGCTGCCGGCGTCGTTGGCCTTCTTGAGTTCCCCGTACTCCACCCTGCCCGGCGTCGCATCCTTCGCGTCGAGCGAGAACTGGAGCGTCCCGTCCGGGTGCGCGTGCGAGACGATGATGAGGTTCGCCACCGGCTTGCCGCCATCGTTGATGCGCTGGTTGATGCCATCGAGGTCGCGCACATCCTCCACCATCGTTGCGGCGGGATATTCGGCCTTGAAGAACTTCTTCGCTTCGGTATAGAACCTGTTGTTGCTCTTCCTCGCGTCCTTTCCCATGATGAAGACGTAGTCGATGGCGCCACGGGCCGTGTCGACGCGCCCGATCTGCGCCTCGATTTCCTTGGCGACTGCTGCCGCGTTTCCGTTGGCGATCCGCTGCAAGGTGTCGTCGCCCGCGACGATCGTGCCCGTGGTCCTGGGCCCGCTGCCCTTGAAGTCGACGAACACGCCCTTGCGGCCCTTGTCGTACCGGCTGCCGTTCAGTTCGAAATGCATGTCCAGCCCGTAGACGTTGATGAGCCGCCACACGACCTCGTGCACCGCGAACTCGGGCTTGGAGGCTGCCAGGGCCCGCTTGGCGAGCGCCGCGAGGGCTGCTTCCTCCTTGGTGATCGCGGCGGCTTCATCGGGATCGCGCGGCCTTCGCTGAATCTGCACGGTGGGGGCACTGCGCTGCTGGACGACGTGGGTCAGTTCATGCGCCAACAGTCGCCGCCCTTCGCCGACATCGCTCGCACGCCGCCCCGCGCCGAAGACGATGCTGTGGCCCACCGTGTAGGCCTGGGCGTCGACATCGCTCGCCGACTGCTCGGCGGCGGGTCCCGAATGAATCCGGACGTGTGAGAAATCCGCGTCGAAGCGCCGTTCCATGTCGTACCGCAGGGCAGGCTCGATGGGGCTCCCAGAGCCCTGCAGCACCCGATGAACACTGGCGGGCGCATCTCCGAGCGCGCCGGCGGATTGCCCGGTGGCGGCCATGCGCGGCGCTTCGCGGTGCCCGGGCACTGGAGGCGGTTCCGACGCGATGCGTTCGGCTGTGCGCTCGGCCTCGATCTCCAGCGGGTCGCTGCGCGACGATGCCGCGTCACCCGCATGGATCCGGACGTTGCTGAAGCTGTGCCCCGAACTGGAGGCCACATCGCGTCCCATATCGGCCTGCAATGGTGATCCGATGGCCTCGGCCCGCGCGGGCCGGATCCGCGTCGCAGTCGCCGCACGCGGCGCGTCGAACAAAGGGCTTGCACGATGCATGGCGCGGACCCCTGGGCGATGGATGAATCCCGGGCATGGTGCACGCATCGCCCCTGCCTCGCAAGATCGGAGCGCTTGCGATGTGCCGTCGGCCCGATGGACACCCGACCTTCGGTGTATGCCCAAGCGGCGAGCCCGGGACTAGCATGCGAGGCCGAAGGGATCGATTCATGTACGCGCCGCAGATCGCCAGGGCACGGACCAGGCCTCCCACGGGCCGGTCTCCACCTGTCGCGCCCGCGCCGCTGCAGGGCATCCTGCAGCGCAAGCTCACCGTCGGCTCCGTCGACGATCCGCTCGAACAGGAAGCCGACAGCATCGCCGAGAAGGTGATGAGGTCGCCCGATAACGATCTCTCCTTCTCGCGCGCACCGCCTCGCATCAGCCGTGCATGCGCGGAGTGCGAGCGCGAGGAAGACAAGGAAAAGGGTCTTGTGCAGCGCTCGCCCGAGCCGGGCGAGGCGGTCACGGAAACGCTCTCGCGCAACCTCGGCACATCCAGCGGCGGCCGCGCCCTGCCGCAGTCGACGCGCGTCTTCATGGAGCGACGGTTCGGGGCCGACTTCTCCGCCGTGCGCATCCACGCGGAGGCCGAAGACAACGAACACGCGCAGCAGCTCAATGCGCAGGCGTTCACGATCGGCAACCACATCCACTTTCGCCGCGGCAAGTTCGACCCCGACCACCACGCCGGCCGGCTGCTGCTCGCGCATGAACTCGTGCACACCCTGCAGCAGGGACGCACGGCGTCGCGGGTGCAACGCAAGACCGATGCCGAATGGAAATACGAGGCGGCTGCCTTCGAGACCCAGATCCTGGCCGCTCCCGAATACAAGGCATTGGACGGGGTGGCCAAGGGCAATGTGGCCTGGATCATCGCGCAGGCCAGGACCAAGCCGCTCGGGGACGCCAAAGGCCAGCGTCTCTACTACCTATTCATGCTGTTGAAAGCGATCACGACGCACTTTCAAGGCGCCTCGTCGGGGTCGGGCTACGGCTGTTCCGCGGACATGGCCAAACAGAACCGCGACGTGGTCGACAAGGCCCTGAAGACCGAGGCGCAATGGGGCGGCGCCTACAGCGACGTCGACGAGCTGTCGGTCGCCACGGCGACGAACATGGTCGAGCGGACCGGCGAGCAGGGCAAGAAGTACAAGGTGGACCGCAGCGATCCGAAGAACATCCGCGTCAGGATCAAGGTCAAGCTCAACGGCGTGCCGGACGAGGTGTCCAAGATCAAGAGCCTCGAGGATGCGATCGAGCGTTCGATCTCCATGACGACGAAGGGCTACTACGTCGACATCGTGTTCGTGAATACGACGGGTCCGGACGTGTTCGAGTTCACCGTGAAGTTCTGCGAATGGCCGAACTCGGGCAACTGGGCATCGAGCCCGGTCACGCTCTCGCACGAGGTCCATCATGCGCTGGGCCTGGCAGACCGCTACGACTACATCGAAGCGCACGCCGGCAGGTCGAGCATGCGTCTCGAGATGCGGCTGGACTTGTTCGTCCAGCAGATGAAGAAGACCGCCGGTCCCCGCGATCCCTACAGCAAGATGGCCTACAACAACAACTCGCTGCTGGCGGAAGACGTCTGTGCCGTGGCCTTCGCGGCCGGCGCCGATCGCAACAAGTGCATCGAGGCGCGCAAGAGTCTCGACCCGGCCAACGTGCCGCCGTGAGTCGCGCGGCTCAGGGATTGAACCAGTTGTCGCTGAGGATCGTGGGGTCCAGGTTCAGCAGGCTGGTGAGAAGCTTCTTCGCTTCGGCCTTGTCGGCGGTCGCCCCGGTCGCGTCGGCATCGAACTTGGCAATGGCCGCAAGCGCGTCCTTGCGGGACATCGTCGCGAACCCAGGGACCTTGGCGCTGCCGTATCCCTTCGTCACCGTCGCGCCATATTTCTTCCAGAAGCCCGACGCCATGCCGGGCCAGAAGCGAAGCCGGAAGGACTGGTCCGCATGCGTGGCCGCGTAGGTGTGATCGGCGCCCGTGATGGCGGACTGCTGCTCCGCGCTGCGCGCGCGGTGGTAGTAGTCGGTCAACGGGCCGCTGTGTGAGTTCGGGTCCACTTTCGTGCCCGCGAAGTAGTCCGCGAACTTCGCGTCGTCCGCGCGCAGTGCTGCCATCAGCGCCACCGGGTCGACCGGGTCGCCGCTCTGGAAGTTGCCCAGCGCCCAGTTGGCCTGCCCCTGCGGGGGCGCCGGCAGCTTGGTGGGATCGGCGTCGGTGCGCGAAGCCCATGTGCCGAGCGCGGACGCCGCGCCGGCGCCGGTCGGGCAGGTCGACGTCCAGCCCGAGACCGTCTTGAGATTCGGGAACGCCTTGAGGTAGTACGTCTTGATGGTCGACTCTTCCGCCGCCATGCAGGCCAGCACGATCAGGTGCCTGGTCTGCGCGGCCGCCTTGGGGAAGATGCCGGCCAGCGACACCAGCGCGTCGAAGAGGATCGCGCCCTTGGCGTCTTCGTTGTAGACCTTGGTTCCATAGCTGTGGCCCGACAGCACCACGCGCGACATCCGGTCGACGCCATCCTTCTCGCACGCCGAATAGACCGCGATGACATGCGCGAGGTCGTCGCGGTCGGAGCTGGACTGGCTCTTCAACAGTGCTTCGAGCGTCGCCGTATGGGCCGCGTCCAGCGACTGCGCAGCGGCGAAGGCCTTGATGCCCGAGTCCTGCGTGAGGTCGTAGGTGGCGCCACCGGAGACGGTCTTCTCCTCGTGCTCGCTCAGCGTCACCTTGGTGATCTTCACTGAGGTGCCCGTGTACTGCGTGGCCAGTTGGGCAACTTCCGGGCCGTAGTTGTTCATGCCGACGTAAAGCACGTTACCGCCTGCGACAGGCGGAGGCGCCGTGCGCTGGGGCTGCCGATGCACGCGCGGCGTTGCGCCGTCGTGCGTGACATGGGACAGCTCGTGCGCGAGGAGCCACCGGCCGGCGCTCGTCCCGGGTGCGTACTGCTGCGGTCCGAACACGATGTGACGTCCGACGGTGTAAGCGTCGGCGTGGAGTTGGTCGGCGGTCTGCCGGGAAGCAGCATCGTCATGCACGCGCACCGCCGACAGGTCGTGACCGAAGCGCGGCTCCATGTACGCGCGCGTGTCCGCATCGAGCGGACGGCCCGCCGATGCAAGAACCTGGCTCACGCTGGCCGGCGCGAAGTCGGGATCGCGCTCACGCGTCGTGCCGGACCGGGCACGTGACGGCTCGGAGGTCTGCGTGACGCGTTGCGCATCGCGATCTGCTTCGAGTTCCTCGGCATCGGAAGGGCTGCTGACCCTCAGCATCGTGCCGAACCCACTCCTGGTGGCCTTCCTGCGGACAAGGCCCTCATCTTCCCGCTCGCACGCAGCGCACTTGCGTCGGATCGGCGATCCGGCGACCGATTGAAAACGAAAGGCCAACGTCGGGGCGAACATGGGCTGTGCCTATAGCCGTCAGTCTATTGCGGTTCGCGATTCACGCGGTTAATGTCGGCTCGCCTTTTTCACGTCGATCGATCGATCTGCAATAAGGAGAGTCGACCATGCCATCCGCATTGCTGTCCCCCGGCGTCTATATCGAGGAGGTGCCGAGCGGGGTGCGCACCATCACCGGCGTGGCGACCTCCATCGCCGCGTTCATCGGCAGGACATCGCAGGGACCCGTGAGCGAGCCCGCGCTGATCACCAGCTTCGGCGATTTCGAACGGCTGTTCGGTGGCGTCCAGATGGACTATCCGCTGAGCTATGCGGTTCAGGACTTCTACCTCAATGGCGGCAGCCAGGCCGTCATCGTGCGCCTGCAATCGGGCGCCGCGGCCGCTGCGGCCGCGCTCGTCACCGGCGGGGCGAACAACGAGGCGCTGGACCTCGTCGCGTCGAGTCCGGGGACATGGGGCAACGGCTTGAAAGCGACCGTCGACAACGCCACGCGCGACCCGGGCGACACCACGCTCTACAACCTCACGATCACGCAGGCCGGTGGCGCCACCGAGAAGTTCCTGAACGTCTCCTCCAACAGCGCGAGCCCCCGTTTCGTGGCGCGTGTGCTGGACAGCGGCTCGCTCCTCGTGAAGGTGGCCCTCGACAGCAACGGCCACTGGATCGCGCCTGCAACGCGCCCCCTGCCCGGCACGGTTTCATTCGCAGGCGGTGTCGACAGCGCCCACCTCGCGAACAGCGACTACCTGGGGTCCGCAAGCCTGAAGACAGGCATCTTCGCGCTCGACAAAACCGATCTCTTCAACCTGATGTGCATCCCGCCGGACACGCGCGGTGGCGACACGGCCGCGGCTGTCTATCAGGCGGCGATGGCCTATTGCGCGTCGCGCCGCGCCGTGTTGCTGGTCGACCCGCTGGCCGCATGGGGACAGGTCAAGGAGACCGCGGCCGCGAAGGCTTCCGATCCGAACACCGGCGTGGCCAGCCTCGGATTGACCGGCGATGCGGCCCGCAACGCGGCGATCTTCTTTCCGCGCGTCATCAAGTCGGATCCGCAACTCAATGGGCAACCGGATGTGTTCGCGCCGTGCGGCGTGGTGGCCGGCATCATTGCGCGGACCGACGGGACGCGAGGCGTGTGGAAGGCGCCTGCGGGCCTCGATGCGGCGCTCAATGGCGTGCAGGGCCTGCAGGCCAACCTGAGCGACGGCGACAACGGCGTGCTGAATCCGCTCGGCATCAACTGCCTGCGTTCCTTCCCGGTGTCGGGTCGCGTGGTGTGGGGTTCGCGCACGATGCGCGGTGCGGACCTGCTGGCCGACGACTACAAGTACCTGCCGGTGCGCCGGCTCGCGCTCTACATCGAGGAGAGCCTCTATCGCGGCACCCAATGGGTCGTGTTCGAACCCAACGACGAGCCGCTGTGGTCGCAGATCCGGCTCAACGTCGGCGCCTTCATGCAGAACCTCTTCCGGCAAGGGGCCTTCCAGGGCCACACGCCGGCGGCGGCGTACTTCGTCAAGTGCGACAGCGAGACCACGACGCAGAACGACATCAACCTCGGCGTCGTGAACATCCTGGTCGGCTTCGCGCCGCTCAAGCCTGCCGAATTCGTCGTGATCCGCCTGCAGCAGATGGCCGGCCAGATCACCGCCTGAGGAGAACACCATGGCCCAGTTCACCGTCAACACCTTCCGCGTCGATCCCTACAAGAACTTCAAGTTCAGGGTGAAGTGGGATGGCAAGTACGTCGCTGGCGTGAGCAAGGTCGGCATGCTCAAGAAGACGACCGAGGTGGTCAAGCATCGCGACGGCGGCGATCCCAGCACGTCGCACAAGTCGCCGGGACGCACGGAGTTCGATGCGATCACGCTGGAGCGCGGCGTCACGCACGACCCCGAGTTCGAGAAGTGGGCCAACAAGGTCTGGAACTTCGGCGGCGGCCTCGGGGCCGAAGTCTCGCTGAAGGACTTCCGCAAGGACATCATCATCGAGGTCTACAACGAGGCGGGCCAGAAGGTGCTGGCCTACAACGTGTACCGCTGCTGGGTGTCCGAGTTCCAGGCCCTGCCCGATCTCGACGCCAACGCGAACGCCATCGCCATCCAGCACCTGAAGCTGGAGAACGAGGGCTGGTCGCGCGACACCTCCGTCGTTGAACCGACCGAGCCGACCGTCTGACGGGCCTGCCTGATTCGCAGCGCCTGTGCCATGAGCAGCCTGGCCGACTCCGACCTGCTCCACGTGTGGGAGACCATGCGGCGGCAGACGCTGCCGCGCCGCGCGGCGGCGCTGCTCGCGGTGGTGGCGCCGGGCATGACGAGCGATCAACTGGCCGGCATGCGCCTCGGTGAACGCGAGCGCCGGCTGCTGGATCTGCATGCGCGCTGCTTCGGCCCTCGCCTCTCCTGCGTCGCGGATTGTCCGCAGTGCGGCGAGACCTTCGAGTTCGAACTCGACGCCCGCGCGCTCTCGGCGGGATGGCCCGACCCGGCCGAAGTCGCGCAGCCGGCATCGATCGAGACGCACGACTATCGCGTCGACATGCATCTGCCGACCGTGGCGGACAGCATCGCGGCCAGTGACGGACACGACGCCGCGCAGGCCTACACGACACTGCTGCAACGCTGCCTCGTCTGCACGACGCCGACGGGCGAGACCGTCGCGCCGGAAGCGCTGCCCCCGGCGCTGCTGCAGGAGGCGGCCGCGCGCATGGAGTCCGCCGACCCTGCCGCGGAGCTCATGATCTCCATGCCCTGCCCCGCATGCGATGCGGTCCTGAACGAACCGCTGGACCTCTGCGCCTTCTGCTGGGCCGAGGTCGAGGCTCGCGCGCCGCGTCTGCTCGCGGAAGTCCATGCGCTCGCCTCGCACTACGGCTGGAGCGAAGCGGACATCCTCGCGATGAGCCGCATCCGCCGTGATGCCTATCTTGGAATGGTGTCGTCGTGACGGGCTACCTCGACCGGCTTGCAGCGCGGCTCGTCGAACCCCGGAGCCACATCCGGCCGCGTCCCCTCTCGCGTTTCGAGGTTGTCGACGCGCCTGCCGCGTTCGTGGATGAAGCCGGCACGTCCGGCGAGGCGGACGCCTTGCCCATGCCATCGAGGCGCGCGCAGACGCCGCTTGCGGCGGAAGACCGGAGCGAAGCCGTCCGGCACTTCGCATCGGACACGCCGCCGCATGTCGAAGCCACGGGGACCACGCCAGACCGGCAGCCCGCTCCCATCACGAAAGTCGTGCCCGCCACGCCTTCCACCCTCGATGCGTCGACTGCCGAAGCAAAGCAGGTTCGCGCGCCGTCACGCCAGGATCGTGTCGTGCCGGCGCCCGAGACTGTCGAGGTGCCGCAGTTGCACTCGTCCGTATCGCATCGCGCCATGTCGGCTGCGGCACCGGCCTCCGTCCCTGCCACGCCGACAGCGAAAGACGCGGCCGTGCCGCCAGCCATCGAAGACCGCATCTCACACTGGCGCGCGCCGGTCGAGCGGCTTGCAGAAGCTGCGATCGACACGCGCACGCCTGCGCAGGCGGCGCAGCCCACGCCCATGCCGCGGCAACGCGACAGGCCGGAAGCCGCCGCGGTCGACGACGGCCCGTCCGTCGTGCAAGTCACGATCGGAAGGCTCGAAGTCCGCGCACCCGAGCCGCCGCGCCAACCTGCCGCGAAGCCGAAGCGCGCCGCGCCGCGAATGAGCCTGCAGGACTACCTGCAGCGCCGCACCGAAGGACGCGCGAGATGAGCAGCGCGCTCGCCATCGCCAGCGTGACCCGAGGCCTGCGTGCGCTGGTCAATCGGGCCTTGCAGGCGCCCTTGCCCGCCAACCTCCCGGCCGACACCGTGCCCACCACGCAGATCCAGGTGACGACGCTGCCGCTGGACAAGGTGCGGACCTTCTCGGCCAACGGCAACCTGCTCAACCTGTACCTCTACAGCACGGTGCCCAACCCGGCGCTCAGCAACGGCCTGCCACCGCGCGGCGGCCCCGCGGGTGGCGAACCGCCGCTCGCGCTCAACCTGCACTACATGCTCACCGCCTTCGGACAGGACGACAACGAGCTCATCGCGCAGCTGCTCCTGGGCCGCGCCATGCTGGCCCTGCACGACAACCCGCTGCTGATGCCGTCCGATCTCGCAGACGCCCTGGGTGCGGCCGACGTACAAGGCCAGATCGAGCGGGTGCGCATCACGCCGCACTCGCTCGGCTTCGAGGAAATGTCGAAGCTCTGGATGGCCTACCAGACGCAGTACCGCCTGTCCGCCGCGTACGAGGCCTCGGTGGTGCTCATCGACAGCGCCAGGCCCGCGAAGGTCGCGCCGCCGGTGCGCAGCGCCAGCATCGTCGTCTCGCCATTTCGCACCCCGTCGATCGAACAGGTGACGCCGCAGGTCGCGGCGCCGGGTGCGACGATGACGCTTGCGGGCTGGAACCTCGGTGCAGCGACGACACAGGTCATCGTGGCCGGGCTCCGGGTGACGCCTTCGACGATCGACGATCGCACCCTCTCCTTCACGCTGCCGGTCGGCGTTCCGGCCGGCGTGAACACCGTGCGTGTGGTGCAGGAAGTGCCGCTGGGCACGCCGCCGGTGGCGCATCCGGGCGTGGGATTCGAGTCGAACGCCGCGGCCTTCATGCTCAGCCCGAGCATCACCACGTCGTCGCCGATCAGCGGCGCGCGTGGCGCGATGCTGCAGTTGTCCGTGGCGCCGGCGGTCGGCCGCGGTCAACGCGTCGTCCTGTTGCTGGACGACCAGCAGGTCGCATCTGCACCGCATGCGCCGGGTGATCCGGACACGAGCGACACGGTCTCGTTCCCGATTCCCTCAGGCTTCGTCGCGCGCAGCTACCTGGCCCGTGTGATGGTCGACGGCGCTTGCAGCGCCCTGGTGACGGACACGGCGCCCGCGAGCCCGACCTTCAACCAGTTCGTGGGCCCGACGGTGACACTGACATGAACGCCGGCGCCACGCCCCTCCAGAGCAACGAGCTTGCACTCGGCGCAGCGCTCGCGTGGCTGCGCGAGCGCCTGCAGCGCCTGGCCGAGCGCCCGGAGCGTTCAGTTCACGGTGACGCGGAAGACATCGTTCCGGTGCCGACGCTCGTCGTCCTGCAGCAACGACTGGGTCTTTCGGACTTCGAGCGCAACGTGCTGCTGCTGTGCGTCGCAGCCGCGCTTGATACGCGCATCGGCGCGCTCTGCGCGCAGGCGCTCGGCGAGGCTTCGCGGCCGAGTCCGAGCTTCGCGCTGGCGATGGTGCTGTTCGACGATCCCGCCTGGGAAGCGCTTTCGCCCCAGCGGCCCTTGCGTTATTGGCATCTGGTCGATGTGCACGCCAGCGGCGCGACGCCACTGACGATGAGCGCCCTCCGGGCGGACGACCGGATCGTCGACTTCGTCAAGGGCCTCAATCGCATGGACGAACGCATCGCGCCCGCGCTGCTGCCCGTGGCCACGGACGACCTTCAGCCGCTGCCGCCTTCGCAGCAGTCGGCGGCGGACACCCTCCTCGCATTCGTCCGCAGGTTCGAAGGCGGCGGGCCCGCGCCCACGCTGCAGCTGACCGGCATCGATTCGACGAGCAAGCAACTGGTGGCGGGCCACGTTGCGGCGAGCGTGGGCTTGCGCCTCGAACGCATCGGACTCGCCGCGTTGCCCACGCAAAGCATCGACCTCGACGCCTGGTGCAGGATCTGGCGGCGCGAATGCCTGCTGATGCCGCTCGCGCTCTACATCGATGCGCACGACGTGGCGCCGGGAGAGTCGTCTGATGCCAGCGCCGCAGTGCTGGGCCACGTGCTCGACCGCCTGCGGGAGCTGGCCTTCGTCGCGACGCGGGACGCACACGCGCTCGGTGCCGGCGGCCGCGAGGGTCTTCTCGTGATGGCGATCGACCGGCCCACCGCCACCGAACAGACGCAGGCCTGGGTCGACCTGCTCGGGCAAGAGCGCGAGGCGCTCGCGTCGCGCCTGGCGAGCCAGTTCAACTTCAACCTGCCGCAGATCGCTTCGATGGCGCGCAGTGCCGGGCTCCGGGATCGAGACGATCCCGGCAACCTCGACGCCAGCGACAACGGCATCGACACGGTGCTCTGGATGGCGTGCCGCCAGGGCGCGCATTCGAAGATGGACCTGCTCTCGCAGCGCATCCAGCCCAAGGTCGGCTGGGACGACATCGTGCTTCCCGAAGATTCGCTGTCGCTGCTGCGCCAGATCGTGGCCCAGGTCGCCTTGCGCCGCAGGGTCTACGGGGATTGGGGCTTCGAGCGCAAGATGAGCCGCGGACTTGGCCTGAGCGCGCTTTTCCACGGCGAGAGCGGCACCGGCAAGACGATGGCGGCGGAGGTGATCGCCAACGCACTGGCCCTGGACCTCTACCGCATCGATCTTTCGGCGGTGATCAGCAAGTACATCGGCGAGACCGAGAAGAACCTGCAACGCATCTTCGATGCCGCGGAGGACGGCGGCGGGATCCTCTTCTTCGACGAGGCCGATGCGCTGTTCGGCAAGCGCAGCGAGGTGCGCGACAGCCATGACCGCTACGCGAACATCGAGACCAACTACCTGCTGCAGCGCATCGAAGCCTTCCGCGGCCTGGCGATCCTGGCGACGAATCTCAAGGGCTCGCTCGACTCGGCCTTCATGCGGCGGCTGCGCTTCGTCGTGCCCTTCACCTATCCCGGTCCGCGCGAGCGTGCGTTGATGTGGCATCGCGCCTTCCCGGCGGACACGCCGACCGAGGGACTCGACCCGGTGCAGCTCGCGCGCCTCGACTGCACCGGCGGAAGCATCCACAGCATCGCGCTGAACGCCGCCTTCCTCGCAGCGCACCGCGGCAGCAGCGTGACGATGGAACTGGTCTACCACGCCGCGCGCAGCGAGCTTCTCAAGCTCGGCCGGCCCATCAACGAAGCGGATTTCCGGCCTGCGGCCACGCAAGGAGCGCACGCATGAAGATCGAACTGCACATCGACCAGCTGGTCATCGATCCGGCCAGCGGCCCCGCGCACGATCGCGACCGGCTGGCGCGCGCGGTGTCGCAGGCGCTGGCGCAGCGCATGGATTCGGCGCAGCGCATCCCGGCCTCGGAGCGGCAGGGCCAGCGCCTCGAACAGCGCATCGCCGCCGCCGTGCATCAAGCCATCCCGGGCGCATCGCGTGGAGGCCGGCCATGAGCAGCTTTCCCGGTTCGCCGCGGCTCGTGAAGGGTGCGATCGTCGGCATCGACCCCTTCAATCCGCTCGCGAGCATCATCACCTTCCAGTACAACCCGGACACCATGACGCGCCAGATCGAGGCGCAGACGACGCGCTCGGACGACGGCGACCGGGGCGAAGCACTGCGCCTGAAGGGCGCACCGGTCGAGACCATTTCGCTCGATGTCGAGATCGATGCCACCGACCAGCTCGAGCAGGCGAACCCGCTGGCCGTGAGTTCCGGCATCTACCCGCAGCTCTCGGCGCTGGAGATGCTGGTCTATCCCAAGAGCAGCCTCGTGATCGCCAACACGATCCTGCTGGCTGTCGGCACGATCGAGATCATTCCGCCGGCCGCCCCCTTCACGCTGTTCATCTGGGGGCCGCAGCGCGTGCTGCCGGTGCGCATCAGCACCTTCTCGATCACCGAGGAGGCCTACGACGTCAATCTCAACCCGACCCGCGCGAGGGTGCAGCTCGGGCTTCGCGTGCTCAGCTACAACGACCTGCCGATCACGCATCCCGGCTATGCGCTTTTCCTCGCGCACCAGGTGGCCAAGGAAACGATGGCCACGCTCAACACGGTCGGCAATGCGTCGGCGTCGGGTTCGCTGTCGTTCAGCGGCGGCGTCAGCACGGGGATGTAGACCATGGCCACCACAAGCCGCTATGCCAGCCTGCCGGTCCTCACGCATGTCGGTGCGGACGGGCGTGTCGTCAGCTACTTCAGCCGGCGCTTCCTGCCGCCGGGCAGCAGCATGCCGCTCGTGATGGGCGTGACGGTGACGCAGAGCGACCGGCTCGACCTGATCGCCGCGCGCACCTTCGGCGACCCGGAGCAGTACTGGCGCATCTGCGATGCCAACGATGCGCTCGACCCCTTCGAACTCACCGCGACGCTCGGCCGCGTGCTGCGCATCGCATCGCCACAGTTCTGAACATGGACTTCCTCGGCATCCACCTGACCTTGCTCATCGGCCCCTCGGTGCCGGTGCCGGCGCCCGTGATGCTGATGGAGGCGCTCGAGGAAGTGGAGGTGCACACCGGCGACGAGCGCTCGGGCTTCCAGATCCGCTTCCAGGTCGGACGCTCGGGGCCCCTCGACCTGCTCGACTATCCCCTGCTTGCGAGTCCCCTGCTGCAAACCTGGAACCGCGTGATCGTGATCGTCACCTTCAACGCCACGCCGCGCGTGCTGATGGACGGCTTCGTGACGCAGCGCGAGTTTTCACCAAGCGACGAGCCGGGCCGCTCGTTCGTGACCCTGACGGGCGATGACGTGAGCGTGAAGCTGGACCTGGAGGAAAAGAGCGCGGAGCACGTGGGCCTTGACGATGGCCTCGTGGCGCTGAAGCTCATCGGCAGCTATGCCGAGTACGGCCTCATTCCGGAATTGATCCCGCCGCCGGTGATCGACCCACCGCTGCCCATCGACCGTGTGCCGGTGCAGATGCGCACCGATCTCGAACACCTGCGCTTCCTGGCGCTGCGCCATGGCTACGTGTTCTACATCGTGCCCGGTCCGGTGCCGATGACCAACACCGCCTATTGGGGACCACGCGTGCGCGCGGGACTCCCGCAGAGCGCGATCACGGTCAACATGGGGCCGAACACCAACGTCTCGGACTTCACCGTCCACAGCAACGGCCTCGGGCCGACGCAGGTGAGCGGCAAGGTGCAGGACCGCCTGACCAACCAGGAGCTGCCGATCCGGCTCTTCGCGAGCTTGCGGCCGCCGCTCGCCGCCTTGCCGGCGTGGCTCATCGACCAGCCGAACGTCCGCACCACCCAGTTCCGCGAGACGGGTATCGACGGGATGCAGGCGTACGGGCGCGCCCAGGCCTTGCTCGAGGATTCGATGGACCTGGTGGTCGCCAACGGCGAGCTCGATGCGCTGCGCTACGGCGACATCCTGCAGCCGCGCGGGATCGTGGGCGTGCGCGGGGCGGGCTACCTGCACGATGGTCTCTGGTACGTGAAGAACGTCAGGCACCGCATCCGCAAGGAAAACTATTCGCAATCGTTCACGCTCGCGCGCGAAGGCTGGGGATCGACTGTCCCGGTGGTGAGGCCATGAATCCTTTTTACGGCAAGTACCGCGGCAAGGTCGAGAACAACGTCGATCCGATGATGCTCGGCCGCGTGCAGGTCAGCGTCGCGGCGGTGCTCGGGGACGGCACGCTGTCATGGGCCCTGCCCTGCGCGCCCTATGGCGGCTCGGGCGTGGGTTTCTTCGCGGTGCCGCCGGTCGGGGCCAACATCTGGGTCGAGTTCGAGGGCGGCAATCCCGAGCAGCCGATCTGGAGCGGCTGCTTCTGGGGCGCCGGCGAGGTGCCCGCGATGCCGGCCGTCGCCGAGATGAAGGTCTTCAAGACCGACTGCATCAGCCTGCAGATGAGCGACCTGCCCGGCGTGGGCGGCTTCATCCTGGAGGTCAGTCCCCCGGCGGTGGCGGTGCCGCTCAAGCTCACGCTCGATGCGAATGGCATCAAGCTCGCGATGGCTGCGTTCAGCATCGCGATCGGGAGCACGGGCGTGTCGATCAACGATGGCGCGCTGGAGGTCATCTGATGCCCGGCTTCGTGCTTGACCAGACTTCGATGGTGACCTGCATGCATGGGGGACAGGCGAAGGCGACCGTGCCCTTCCCGCGCGTCAAGTTGAACAAGCAGGCGGTGGTCACGCAGGCTGCGGCCCACATGGTCTCGGCCTGCGTCTTCAATGTCTCGGGCGCGCCCAGCCCATGCGTGAACGTGATGTGGACCACCGTCGCGACACGCGTCAGGGCCGGCGGCGCGGCGGTGCTGCTGGTGGACAGCCAGGCGCAGTGCGTGCCCAACGGCACCGGTGTACTGGTCGCGCCGTCGCAGATCCGCGTGAGGGGAACGTGATGCAGCTCGGCTATCCCTACGGATTCGACGCGCAGGGCCGGACGGCCCAGGCGTCGGGCGACGACCACATTCGCGATCTCATCGAGCAGGTGCTGTTCACCGCACCAGGCGAGCGCGTGAACCGCCCGACCTTCGGCACGGGACTGGCGCAACTGCTCTTCGCGCCGACGAGCCCCGAACTGGCGACCGCGACCCAGTTCCTCGTGCAGGGTGCCCTGCAGCAGTGGCTGGGCGACCTGATCAAGTTCACCGGCGTGCAGGTCGAGAGCGTGGACAGCACGGTCACCGTCACCGTCCAGTACGTCGTGCTGGCGACGCAGCAGCGCATGTCCGCAGAGTTCACACGCGGAGGTGGATGATGGACCAGACGCTCTGCTGCGACGCCCAGCGACGCATCGACGTTGCGAACTCGACCACGCTCAACGGCATCGACTTCGTCGAGGTGGTGGACGTGGGCGTGCAGTTCCAGCAGGGCCTGCGCGTGCACTTCCTGCGCGCCCCGGCGCCCGCGGGCATCGCGGCGGCCAACGTGCGCATCAGCGGTGGCGAGCGTTTCACCGGCATCGTGGTCGACCAGCCGCCCACCTACGACAACAACGTGCTGGTGCTGCACGTCAACCAGCCCGGCGATTTCTCGACCTACACGCTCCAGCTCGTGCAGCCCGACGGCAGCGGCCTGCCGATGACGGGGATGGACCCGGTGCTGTCGTCCGCGCAGTTCTCGTTCAAGGTGGATTGCCCCTCGCCTTTCGATTGCCAGCCGGCCGCGAGCTGCGCGCCCGCAGTGCCCGTCGTGCCGGAACTGAACTACCTGGCGAAGGACTACGCGGGCTTCCGTCAGCTCATGCTCGACCGCCTCGCCACGCAGGTGCCCGGCTGGCAGGAAAGCCACGTCGCCGACCTGGGCGTGGCACTGGTCGAGATGCTCGCGTACGTCGGCGACTACCTGAGCTACCAGCAGGATGCCGTGGCGACCGAGGCCTACCTCGGCACGGCACGCCTTCGCACCTCGGTGCGGCGACACGCCCGCCTCGTCGACTACTTCATGCAGGAGGGCTGCAGCGCCCGCGCCTGGGTGCAAGTGCAGGTGCAGGCGGACAACGTGACGCTGCCGGCGCACACGCCGATTCTCAGCGGCAAGACGGGCGCCACGCCGGTGGTTGCGAAGACTGCGTACGCCGCTGCGGTGGCAGCCCAGCCGGTCGTGTTCGAGACCCTGCATGCCGCGACGCTCTTCCAGGTCCACCAGCAGATCGGCTTCCACACCTGGGGCGACCGTCGCTGCGCGCTGCCCCGGGGCGCGACACGGGCCACCCTGCGCGGCCGCTTCGTCCAGCTGAAGCCGGGCAACGTGCTGGTGTTCGAGGAAGTGCTCGGGCCCGAGACGGGGCTGCCCGTGGATGCCGACCCGACCCACCGCCAGGCGGTGCGTCTGGTCAGCGTCACGATCGACGACGCCAAGGGCCAGCCGCTGCAGGACCCGCTCTACAAGCAGCTCGTCACGCAGATCGCATGGGCCGAAGAGGACGCGCTCGCCTTTCCGCTGTGCCTGTCCGCGCGCATCCAGAAGAACAGCACGGAAACCGATGTGAGCGACATCAGCGTGGCCCGCGGCAACATCGTGATGGCCGACCATGGGCAGCGCCTCGCGGTGACCGAGGCCATCGGCGAGGTGCCCCGGCCGACGCTCTTTCGCGCGCCGGCAGCGAGCGGCACCATGTGCACCGCATCGCAGCGCGAGCCGGTACCGCCGCGCTTCCGCCCGCGGCTGGCGCAGTCGCCAGTGAGCTGGACGGTGCTCTTCGATCCTGCCGATCTCGGCGCTTCCGCCGCAGCGCTGCAGCAGCCCGATGCATCGGGCGCCGTGCCCGCGATCCAGCTCACCGGCAAGCTCGAAGGCCAGTCGGTCGACTGGTTCGCGCAGCAGGACCTGCTCGGAAGCCACGCGGACGACCCGCACTTCGTCGTCGAGCCCGACGACGCGGGCGCGGCGTGGCTGCGCTTCGGCGATGGCACGCATGGAAGGCGGCCGGCGCCCGGCACGCAGTTCAGCGCCAGCTACCGCACCGGCACGGGCAGCGCCGGCAACGTCGGCGCCGGAACGCTGGTGCGCATCGTGACGGACGACCCGGCCGTCGTCGGTGTCCGCCAGCCGCTTCCGGCCAGCGGCGGCGCCGAACCCGAAAGCATCGCCTCGGTGCGCGCCAAGGCGCCCTACGCGCTTCGCACGCAGCAGCGCGCGGTCACGACCGACGACTACGCGCGCCTCGCCACCCAACTCCCCGGCGTGCAGAGCGCAGCCGCCACCATGCGGTGGACCGGGAGCTGGCGCAGTGTCTTCGTCACGGTCGATCCCTTTGGCGGCGGCTCGCTGGACGCGGCGGCGGAGGCGCGCCTTGCGCAGTCGCTCGACAGCCTGCGCATGGCCGGCCACGACCTGGAGATCGAGGCGCCGATCGCGGTGCCGCTGGAGATCGCGATGCAGGTCACGGCGAAGCCGGAGTACTTCGGCGCCGAGGTCGCGCAGGCACTGTCGCAGGTGTTCAACAGCCGCATGCGGCCCGATGGCCGGCTCGGTCTCTTCCACCCCGACAACTTCCGTATCGGGCAGGACGTGTATACGAGCCCGCTGTATGCGGCGGCGATGGCGATCGATGGCGTGGCCTCGGTGCAGATCACCACCTTCCAGCGGCGCGGCGAACCGGGCCGCGCGGCGCTCGATGCGGGCGTGCTGCCGATCGGGCGGCTCGAAGTGGCGCGCCTGGACAACAACCCGGACTTTCCGGAACGCGGCGTCTTCAGCTTCGTCGTGAGGGGTGGGAAATGAGCTCAACCTCTGCTTCGGATCCGCTCGACACCTGCGGCGCCTGCGCCGGCGTTTCGCCACAGACGCCGGGGATCGTGACGAACCGCGCGGGCCTGTCGTCCATCAGCTATCGCGTTGGCACGCAGCCTCTTTTCAAGGAGAGCATGCAGGCGCGCCTCGGCACGCTGCCCGAACTGCGCACGCGCGACCCCGGCGACTTCACCCTCGGCCTGATCGACGCCTGGGCCAGCGTGGCGGACGTGCTCGGCTTCTATCAGGAGCGCATCGCCAACGAATCCTTCCTGCGCACCGCCACCGAACGCCGATCGCTCGCGGGACTTGCGGAACTGGTCGGCTATGTGCCGCAACCCGGCGTGGCCGCGAGCACCTGGCTCGCCTTCACGATGATGCAGGCGCCCGGAACGCCCGGTTCGCCCTCGACATCGGTCGACATTCCCGCAGGCACGCGCGTGCAGAGCATCCCGCTGCCCGGCGGCCTGCCGCAGACATTCGAGACGATCGAGACGGTTCCGGCGAGGGTCGAGTGGAACGCCTTCCGTCCGAGCCTGAGCGTGACGCAGACGGTCGATGCCGACACCACGGATGTTCTGCTGAGCGGCGTCTCGACGGGCCTCAAGCCGGGTGACAGCGTGGTCGTGGCACCGAGCGAGCCGGGCAGCCGCCCGGTGCTGCGCACGGTGTCCGGCGTGACGCCGATGGCGGCCGAGCAACAGACCCGCATCACGCTGCGCCCGGCGATCTCGGGGGCCCCGGTGCCGGCACCCGCGCCGCCTCCGCCGCACAGGCTGCGTCCTCTCATCGCCCTCGAGTCGCTGCGGGTCGACACGGTGCCGCTCCACATCGCCAGCACCTTCGCAGCCCCACGCAACTGGTCCTTCGTGACGCAGCAGGTGCTGGCCTCCAAGGCACCTTTCATTGCGCGCGCGGACGACCTGCACATCCTGGGCTGGCGCCTTGGACTGAAGCTCACCCATCTGTTCAGGACGCTCGCCGCGTGGACTCCTCCGGTTGCGCCGAGCGTCTACGCGCTGCGCACGAAGGCTTCGCTCTTCGGCTACAACGCGCCCGATCCGCGCAGCCTGCCGGCCACCACCACGACCGCGTACAAGGACGACATCAGCACAGGTGGCGACTGGCAGCCGCCCGCCGACGCGCTGGTCCCGCTGCTCGACGCGATCTACCCGCGCATCGCGCCGGGCGGCGACGCCGCCCCCAGTTTTGCCGCGCTGAGATGGAGCGACAGCCAGGGCGACCACTGGGTCGTCGCGAACGTCGACGGCGTGGCCGAACACGGCATCGCGAAATACACGATGAGCGGCAAGGTCACTCAGCTGCGGCTGTCGGTGGTCGGCCAGAGCGACAGCGGGCCGGTGTCGCTCACCTACCCGAACTTCAGCAGCTACCGCGGCGCCGCCTTGCAGGCGGAGAGCGAGGCCCTGCCGCTCGCGCGCCTGCCGAACGACGACCCGCTGCCGGCCGGCAGCCAGATCGATCTCGACACCTGGGTCGACGGGCTCTACGCCGGCCAGCGGCTGATCGTCACGGGCGAACTCGCCGACTCGCCCGGCAACCACGCGAGCGAGATGGTGCAGATCCAGTCGGTCGAGCATGCGATCGGCGCCGATGGCGGCACGACCCTGACGCTGGTCAGCGCATTGACGCAGGCCTATGTGCGAAAGACCGTCACGATCAACGGCAACGTGACGGCCGCCACCCACGGCAGCACGGTGAGCGAGGTGCTCGGCAGCGGCAATGCGAGCGTGCCGTCGCAACGCTTCACGCTGCGGCAAGCGCCGCTCACCTACGTCAGCGCGGCGACGCCGAGCGGCGTTGCATCGACCCTCGCGTTGCGCGTGAACGGCGTGCGATGGAGCGAGGTCCACGACTTCTACGGCCGTGGCCCCGGGGACCGCGTCTACGTCGCCCGCCTCAACGACGACGGCAGCACCAGCCTGGGTTTCGGCGACGGCGTCAACGGCGCGCGGCCGGCGACCGGCACCGAGAACATCGTCGCCAGCTACCGCAAGGGCATCGGCGCGGTCGGCAATGTCGCGGCGGGCCAGCTCACGCTGCTGCAGACACGGCCGCTCGGCGTTCAGGGCGTCATCAATCCGACGCCGGCCACGGGCGGCACCGACGCCGAGACGGCCGACGACATCCGCACGAACGCCGCGCTGGGCCTGAGCACGCTCGGGCGCATCGTCTCGCTGCAAGACTACGAGGACTTCGCCCGCGCATTCGGCGGCATTGCCAAGGCGCTCGCCACCTGGACCTGGCATGGGCAGACACGCGGCGTCTTCCTCACGGTCGCCGGCATCGACGGCGCGGAGGTGGAATCGGATGGCGCCGTGTTCGGCCACCTGCTCAGCGCGATCGGCGATTCGGCGGAGCCGGGAGTGCCGGTGAGGCTCTGCAGCTACCGGCGCGGCGCCTTCACCTTCAGCGCGAACCTCATGGTCGATCCGGCCCGGGACATGGATGCCGTGCTGGCCGCCGCACAGCAGGCCGCGCGCGATGCGTTCTCCTTTGCCCGGCGCAGCTTCGGCCAGGCCGTGACGCGCAGCGAGATCATCGCGCTGCTGCAGGGCGTTCCGGGCGTGGTGGCAGTGCAGGTCTCCGCGCTGCGGCGCACCGACACGGCCCTCTTCGTGGCGGCCGCGCGGCTTGCGGTGCTGCGCGAGAACGCGCAGATCGATGCGGCCTTGCCCCAGGTGGGCGCCGATGCGAGCGTCCTCGCCGCCGAATTGCTGACGCTGGATCCGAGACCGCTGGACCTGGTCGCCACCTGGGCGGAGGCACCCCCATGACACTCGACGGCGCTGCCCTGCTTCAACTGCTGCCTGCGATCTACAGGCTGCGCGATGCCGACCAGGGCGGCACGCTCGCGCGGCTGCTCGACGTGCTGGCCGAGCAGGTGCAGGTGCTGCAGGAAGACCTGGCCCAGCTCTACGACGACCAGTTCATCGAGACCTGCGCCGACTGGGTCGTGCCCTACATCGGCGATCTGATCGGCTACCGGCAGCTCAACGGCGTGACCGCGACCGTCAGCAGCCCGCGCGCCGAGGTGGCCAACACCATCAACCTGCGGCGCGGCAAGGGCACGATCACCGTGCTCGAGCGGCTGGCGCGCGACGTCACGGGCTGGGACGCCCATGTCGTCGAGTACTTTCTCGGGCTCGCGGTCACCCAGTGCGTGAAGCACGTGCGCCCCGGCGCCGGCGGCACGGTCGACATGCGGCGCCAGCCGGTCCTTGCGCGCATCGGCTCGCCCTTCGACAGCGCGGCCCGCACGGCCGAGATGCGCGGGCTCGGTTGTGGCGGACGCTGGAACCTGCCGAACGTCGGCATCCACCTGTGGACCCAGAAAAGCGCCGGCCTGTCGCAGGCCACGGCCTTCGCGCTGGACGACCTGCGCTTCTTCTTCGATCCGCTCGGCGCCGACACGCAGCTGTTCAACCGTCCGCTGCCCTTGCCGCCGGACGCACCGCTGGCGCGCGAATCGAACTTGCCGGTGCCGATCAGCCGCCGCGCCCTGGCGGCCAGCTTTACGAGCTTCTACGGACCGGACCTTTCGCTGTTCATCGGTGGTCTCCCCGCGGCCACGGTGCTGCTGTCCGCTGATCTGTCGGACCTCGATGCGGCGGGAACGAAGTGGGCCCACGTTCCCGCGCCCGGGAGCGTGCTGATCGATCCGCAGCGCGGGCGCATCGCATTCGCCACGGCACCGCCGAAGCCGCTGCAGGTGTGGTTCCATCGCGCCAGCGAATCCGACATCGGCGGCGGCGAGTACGAGCGGCTGTCGACCCTTTCGCTCGGCCTTCAACCCGTGATCGAGGTGAAGTCCGCGAGCGGGAGCGTGCAGACGGCGATTACGGCGGTTGCGGCTGGCGGTGCGGTGCAGTTTCCGGGCAGCGCGACCTGGGTCGAGACGCCTTCCGTGACGCTCGCGGCCAATGCCGACGTCGAGCTGCGTGCCGCGGACCAGACACGACCCGTGCTGCAACTGGCGGGCGAGCTGAAGATCAGCGGCGCGACCGGTTCCGAACTGACGCTCAACGGGCTGGTCATCAGCGGCGGTGCGCTGCATCTCGCGGCCACCGCCAGCGGACAGGGGATCGACACCCTGCGGCTGGTGCATTGCACCCTGGTTCCCGGGTCGACGCTCAAGAGCGACGGCAGCGCCGCGCATCCCGGCGCGGCGAGCCTGATCGTCGAGACGAAGGGCACGCGGGTCGAGCTGGACCATTGCGTGGTGGGCGCGCTGCGCATCGGCGCGGAGTGCAGCGTGACTTTGACGAACTGCATCGTCGACGCCGGCGATCCGGCCGCGGTGGCCTATGCGGCCGTCGACGGCGACGCGGCGGGCGGCGCGCTCCAGGCCACCAACTGCACGCTCGTCGGCCGCATCCACAGCGCGGCGATCAGCGCGGCATCGAACTGCATCTTTCATGCACGCGCGAGCCTGTCCGGCGGCGGCACGCCATGGCCGGCACCGGTGTGGTCCGAGCGGCGGCAGGAGGGTTGCCTGCGCTTCTCGTACCTGCCGCTCGAATCGCTCGTGCCCCGCCGCTACCGCTGCCAGCCCGCGGCGGCGGCGGATGCGAGCCGCGTCGCGCCGCTCTTCGATTCGCTGCGCTACGGCGACGCTTCGTATTGCCAACTCGCCCGACGCTCGGCGAACGAGATCCGCACGGGCGCGGACGACGGCGCCGAGATGGGCGTCCATCACGAACAGATGGCCCAGCAGCGCGAGAGCAACCTGCGCCTGCGCCTGGCGGAGTACCTGCGCGTCGGACTCGACGGCGGCCTGCTCTTCGCCGACTGAGCCAAGAGGAGGAACGACATGAAAGCCGACTTCAGCCGCAACACCTTCGATCCGCGCAAGCACTACAGCGCCGTGCTGCAGCAGCAGGGCCGGGTGCAGGTCGACGCCGATTGGAACGAGCAGCAGCTCATCCACGCGCACCGCAGCGAACGCGTCGGCATCGACGTGGTCGGCCCGAGCGGCGCACCGCAGGCCAATCCGGGCTTCGGCTTGGGCTTCACCGCCGACGGCAGCGACCTGACGATCACCTCGGGCCGCTACTACGTGGACGGCATCCCCTGCGAGATCGAGCCGGGCGAGAGCCTCGTCTTCAGCAGCACCGGCGACAGCAAGGCCCAGGTGGCCCTGCCGCGGTCGGACCTCGCCGACTTCCGCGTCGGCCAGTGGGTGCTGCTGAACGTCACGTCGGACGCGTCGCAGATACTGCGCATCACCGCAGTGGCCGTCTCCGACGGGGCGCTCACGCTGACGCTGGGCGCCGCGATCACCCGGCCGCCGACACCGGCCACCGGCGCCTTCAACGGCGTGCTTCGCCGGATCACGACCTACCTCACGCAAGCCGACTTTCCGGGCCCCGACTTCGCGACGGTCGCGGCCGGCGCCAACCCGGCGGTGCTCGCGCTGCCCAAGGGGCTCTACGTCGCCTACCTCGATGTCTGGCACCGCCTGGTCAGCGCGCTCGACGATCCGGCCGTCCGCGAGAGCGCGCTCGGCGGCCCCGACACGGCCGTGCGCGCGAAGACCATCTGCCAGCTGAAGCTCCTCGCCGTCACGCCGCCCCAGGCCGATGCGCCGGCCTGTGGAACGGCTTTCCCCGAATGGGACGCCTTGACCGGCGGCAGCAGTGGCGCGCTCTCCGCCCGCGCCGCACCTTCGCTGGGGCAGACCGGCCCTTGCCTGATCCCGCCCGGAGGCGGCTATCGCGGACTCGACAACCAGCTCTACCGGGTCGAGATCCATGGCGCCGGCACCGACGGCAACGCGACCTTCAAATGGTCGCGCGACAACGGCAGCGTGGTCACGCACATCCGGTCGTTCAACGGCAGCACGCTGACCGTCGACAGCACCGGCCCCGACGACGCCCTGGGGCTGGCGAACGGCCAGTGGGTCGAGATCATCGGCGACGCCGACGAATTGCATGGCAGGCCCGGGCAGCTGATCCAGATCGCAACGGTGCAGCCCGCCACCTCGACGTTGACCTTTGCCGCGTCGCCGACGCCGATCGATCCGTCGCTGAATCCGAAGATGCGGCGCTGGGACGGCGGCGCCACCGTGGTGCCGGCCGGCGGTGGCGGCTGGCTGGAGCTCGAACAGGGGGTGCAGGTGCAGTTCACCGCGGGCCAGTACGCCACAGGCGACTACTGGCTCATCCCCGCGCGTTCGGGCGCCACGGCCAGCGTCGAGTGGAACCACGCCGCCCCGCAGCCGCCGGGCGGCGTCGTGCATCACTTCGCCCGCATCGGGCTGCTGCGCTGGAGCGGCGCCGTGGCCGGGAGCCTCATCACGGATTGCCGCCGCAACTTCGCGCCGCTGACCCATGTGCCTCCCGCGCTTCACGTCACCGGGATCAGCTGGCAGAACGACGATGTGCTGTCGCTCTCGCAGTTCGTGGCCGGCCTGTCGATCTCGATGGACGGGGCGCCGATCGGGCAGTACAGCGTCAACCTCGACCCGGGCACGGGCACACCGGTGCCGACCAGCGTGGCGCTGATGACCGCTTCCGACAATTCGATGGTCGTCACCGTCGAGATTCCGACACCGGTGCCGAACCAGCCCGCCAATGCGCAACCCCCATTGACGATGCCGGTGCCGGTGGTGCTGTCCGGCAACCCGATCAGCTGGCAGCCCAAGACCAACACCCTTGTTTGGGTTCCCAGTCCCGCGGCCCAGAGCGTGGTCAACGCACTGAGCGGCGGGCAGGCGCGCGTGCGCGTGCGGATGAAGGGCAACTTCATCTGGGGCGACCTCGGCCAGGAACGGCTTTACCTCGATGGCGAAGTCCGCGGCCAGCCGGGGCTGAGCGCCTCGCGCACCAACAGCCTGCGCACCGACCTGAGCTTTCCTTCCGGCTGCGGCCGACGCTACAGCGACTTCGAGAGCTGGTTCACCCTGCAGCTGGCCGCCACGCCGGTCTCGCTGCGCAGCTTCGGGCTGAACGCCACGGTGCTGCTCGGCGACGGCGCCGTGACCGGGCAGGTCGTGCTCGCCAGCGTCGCGCAGTCGCCGGTGACGGTCACGCTGGCGGCCAGCAGCGCCCCGTCCATCCCGGTCGTGCTGAACGGCGGCAATCCGCTCACGATTCCCGCCGGGCAGACCAGCGCGAGCTTCACGATCACGGTGTCCGCACCGACGTTGAGCAGCGTGGTGAACGTAGCGGCCAGCGTGCCGGCCATCCCGAATTCGCAGTTGACGACCTCGCTCACGACGAACTTCACCGTCGTGGTCCTGGCCGTCGCCGTGTCTCCGCCGACCGCGCTGCTGCTCGCCGGCACCTCGCAGCAGTTCACGGCCAGCGTCAGCAGCAGCGGGGTTGCCATCCCGGGCGGCGTCGACACCGGGGTGACCTGGAGCTGCAATGGCGGCTCCATCAGCGCCTCGGGCAACTACGTGGCGCCGGGCGCGGCCGGCGTGTTCAACGTGGTCGCGACGAGCATCGCCGACCCGCGGCGCACCGCCCAGGCCGCGGTGACGGTGCGGGTCAAGGGGAAAGACAAGGACAAGGACAAGGAGGCCTCCGCCGACAAGGCGGTGCGCATCGACAAGGTGGCGCTCGCCGAGAAGGTCCGGGATGTGGTGCTGAGCCCGGCGGTGGCCGGCCCGGTGATCGCGGGCCCCGCGGTGATCTCTTCGCCGGTCATCCTGCAGCGCTCCTTCATCGCACCCGCGCAGCGGCCCGACGTCGGGCCTACGGCTGCACCCGCAGCGCCCACCGACCCGGGCAAGAGCAACGGTGGCTGAGCGGCCGCTGCTGGTGCTCGCGGATGCGCAGGATGTCGCGGCGCAGGCCTTCGTCATGCGCCACCACAAGGATGGCGCTCGGCTGCTGAAGCCGTCGGATCTCTCGTTGGCGGGCTGGTGTCATCGCGTCGGAGACCCGGCCGCTTCAGTCGCCGTCGTGGACGGGCTCGCCCTCCCCGCTTCGATGATTCGCGGCGTGGTCACCCGGCTCTCCGCCGTCGCGCCGACGCAGTTGCCCCACGTGGCCGAGGCCGATCGCGGCTACGTGGCCAGCGAGATGACCGCGTTCCTCGGCGCCTGGCTGTCGGCGCTGGCGTGTCCGGTCGTGAACCGCCCTCGCGTTCCCTCGCTCTCGGGGCCGGCGTGGTGCCAGCAACAGTGGACGAAACGCGCACTCGACCTGGACGTGCCCGCGGTTCCGGTGCGGCGCGAGTTGCGCGCGGGCTCGACCATGCCCACGCAGCACACCGTGCCGGCGGGCTGCGTTCGCTTCGACGTCATCGGCCCGACGATCCTCGGCGATGGGCATCCGCGACTGCGATCGCATGCGCGGCGGCTGGCCGACAGCGCAGGCATGGCGCTGCTCGGCGTGTACTTCGACGCGGACGACCGCGACGCATGCTTCGTCGGTGCCGACCCCTGGCCCGATCTCTCCGACGAGGCGATCGGCAACGCCTTGATGGAATGTCTGCCATGAGCGAGCACCGCGCGACGGGCCCCGTGCTGCTCTGGGGATCGCCCCTCGATCTTCCGATCGCCGCCGTCTGCACCGCGCTGAGCCGGCTCGGGACGCCGATGTTCCTCGTCGACCAGACGCGCTCCGGAGAGACCTCGATCGGCATCGAACTGGACGGTGCCCTCTCCGGCTGGGTCCAGGTCGGCGACCAGCGCTGCGAACTGCACCGCATCCGCTCGGCCTATGCGAGGCCGCAGGACTCGGTGCGCACCGAGCACGCTGCCGCCATCGACGAGGCCCTGGCCTGCTGGCTCGAGCTGACCCCGGCACGCGTGGTCAACCGGCTGTCCGCGATGGGCTCGAACAGTTCCAAGCCCTACCAGGCGGCGCTGATCGCGCAAGCCGGCTTCGCGGTGCCCGACACGCTCGTGACGAACGACGCCGGCCTGCTTCGCCAGTTCTGGAAGCGGCATGGCAGCGTCATCTACAAGTCCTGCAGCGGCGTGCGCAGCATCGTCTCGCGCCTGTCGGCAGAAGACGTCGACCGGCTGGCGCGCCTGTCCACTTGCCCCACCCAGTTCCAGGAATACGTCCCCGGCACCGACTACCGCGTGCACGTGATCGGCAACGAAGTCCACGGCCACGCGATCGAATCGGAGGCCGACGACTACCGCTATGCCGGCGCAGCCGGTGTTCGATTGCGTCCCTGGCCGGTGCCCGATGACCTCGCGGCCCGCTTGCGTGCGCTCGCCGCTTCGCTGGGGCTCGTGATGGCCGGGATCGACCTGCGACGCAAGCCGCGCGGCGACTGGGTCTGCTTCGAGGTCAACCCCTCGCCGGGTTTCACCTTCTACGACGACGAGGACGATGAGCCCCTTGCGCGCGCCACGGCGCGCTTGCTCAGCGAGGCTTGAGGGGCCCGACCGACGAGCCCGTGGACACCGCGCGCACCTGGCTCGCCGCTACAGCCGCTACAAATACAGCGCCACCACCTCGACCACCGAGCCCTTCGACATCACCGGTATCGCCAGCAATGCCCAGGCGCCGATCGATGCAGCCGCGGCAGCCGGCGCTCCCGACTCATCGGCGGGCCAGTCATTGATCACGGGCGTCCCGCGGGTCCACGCCTTGACGATCGATCCGCTCGGCGTCGACAGGGGCAGCGTGGCCTCGATTCGCGACGCCCCGCCGTGCAACTCGCTGAATGCGAAGACCCGCCGCAGTCGGGCCTCGGGCTCGTCCAATGTCCATTGCTCGATGCGCCCTGCCAGTGGCAGGTCGGCAGCGGCGAGGAAGGTCACGACATGGCGCTCGCCCTGCTGCGACGCGAACGGAATGGCCAGGCCGCGCTGCAGACCGGCTGCAGCGGCCTGTCGAGTGCGTACGAAGCGCCCCGGCGAGGCCGGCAGATCATCCAGAAAGACGGCATGGCCGCTCAGCCACGCCTGGCCCGGCAGGCCCGCACCACGCTGGAGCTGGGTCTGGCGCGATATCGTCTCGAAGGTCTGGGCTTGCCCGAACGCACCATCGACGAGGGTCATTTCGCCGCGACCTGCAGCGTCGTCGCGCCACAGCTCGAGTGCGCCACGGCCCTTGGCCTCATGACCGCAGAAGATCACGAGCACCGAAATGAGGCGGTCATCCACAAAGGTCGGCAGCGCAATGGCGCAGGTGAAACCGGCCGCCTTGGCCGCGGCGTTGCGACGGAAGAACGAGCCTTCGAACTGCGGCAGGAGGATGGGCCTGCGCTCCTCCCAGGCCCGCCCGGGCAGTCCCTCGCCGCGGCCGAAGCACAACTCCCGGCTGATGGCCGCGAATCGCCTGGCAGTCCCGAACGCCCCACCGCCAAACTCGAGCAGCGAACCGTCGTGGCTCGGAATCCAGAGTTCGGCTGCCTTGATGAAAGTGGCGGTCATGATCCCTTTCGGCGTGCAAATTGCTCATGCAAGTTGCAGGCCAGATGGATCAGTTCTCGCGCTGGTCGTCCGTTCCTCAAGCCAGCTTGAAAGGCAACTCCCGCACCGGCTTCCCGGTGATCGCCGCCACCGCATTCGCAAACGCCGGCGCAAGCGGCGGCAACCCCGGCTCGCCCATGCCGGTGGGCGCGTCGGCGCTCGGCACGATGTGGACGGCGATCTGCGGCATATCGGTGATTCGCGGCACGACGAAATCGCCGAAGTTGCTCTGTTGCACCACGCCGTCCTTCAGCGTGATCGCCGCGCCGGGCAGGCACATCGACAGGCCCATCGCCGCACCGCCCTGCACTTGCGCCTCCACGCTCTTCGGATTGACCGCGAGATTGCAGTGCACGCCCGCCGTCACGCTGTGCAGGATCGGCGTGCCGTCCTTCACCGAGGCTTCGACCACATAGGCCACCACCGAGTTGAAGGATTCGTGCACCGCCACGCCCCAGGCACGGCCCGCGTCGAGCTTCTTCTTGCCGTAGCCGGATTGGTCCACCGCGAGTTGCAGTGCCGCCTTGTGGCGCGGGTGCTGGTCGCCGATGAGCTTCATGCGGTAGGCGACCGGGTCCTGCTTCGTGGTGCGGGCGATCTCGTCGAGCAGCGTTTCCATGACGAACCCGGTGTGGGTCGAGCCCACGCTGCGCCACCAGAGCACCGGCACGTTGAGCTTCGGGTGATGCACCGTGAGCCGCATCGGCAGGTCGTACGGCTCCTTCATGCCCTCGACGGCGGTGGCGTCGATGCCGTCCTTGACCATCATCGGCTCGAACATGCTGCCCATCAGCAGCGACTGGCCGACGATGACGTGGTCCCAGCCGGAGACCTTGCCCTGCGCGTCGAAGCCGATCTTCGCGGTGTGCAGATGCATCGGTCGGTAGTAGCCGCCCTTGATGTCGTCCTCGCGGCTCCACAGCGTGCGGATCGGCGCCTTGATGCCCGCGGCCTGCGCGGCCTTGACGACGCTGCAGGCCTCGGCCACGAAGTCGCTGGTCAAGAGGCCGCGACGGCCGAAGCCGCCACCCGCCATCTGCACGTTGACCTTGACGTTCTCGGGCGGCACGCCCAGCACCTTCGCGGCGGCCATGCCGTCGATGCCCGGCATCTGCGTGCCGGTCCACACCTCGGCCTTGCCGCCGGCCAGGCTGACGGTGCAGTTCAGCGGCTCCATCGGCGCATGCGCGAGGTAGGGGAAGACGAACTCGGCCTCGATCTTGTGCGGGGCTCCTGCGAGCTTCGAGACGTCGGCGTCGTACTTGCGATTCCCTGGCTTCGTCGCGAGCTCGCGGTATTGCGCGAGCTGCTTCTCGCTGTCGACCTTCTCGACGCTGCTGTTGTCCCATTCGATCTTGAGCGCATCGCGGCCCTGCTTGGCCGGCCAGTAGCCGTCGGCGACCACGGCCACGCCTTCGGCGCCGCGGTCCAGCGATACACGCAGCACGGCCTTGACACCCTTGATCGCCTTCGCGGCGCTGTCGTCCACCGACTTGAGCCTGGCGCCGAATACCGGCGGATGCGACACGACGGCGGTCAGCATGCCGGGCAGGCGCATGTCGATGCCGTAGTCCTGGTGGCCGCTGGACTTGGCCTGCGCGTCGAGCCGCCCGGTGGGTTTGCCGATCAGGCGGAAGTCCTTCGGATCCTTGAGCTTGACGGTCTCGGGCACCGGCAGCTTCATCGCCGCTTCGGCCAGCTCGCCGTAGCCGAGTTGCTTGCCGCCGGGGCCGATGACGACGCCGTTGCGCGTCTGCAGCGTCGCGGCATCCACCTTCCATTGCGCCGCTGCCGCGCTGACCAGCATGGCGCGGGTACGCGCGCCGAGTTCGCGGTATTGCGTGTACGAGTTCTTGATCGAACCCGAGCCGCCCGTGATGTGCATGCCGAAGGCGGGGTCGACATAGGCCGGATCGTTGGTGCCGTGGACGCTCTTGACCTTCGACCAGTCGGCGTCGAGTTCTTCCGCCAGGATCATCGGCAATCCGGTCTGCACGCCCTGCCCGAAGTCGAGCCGGTTGATGGTGATGGTGGTGGTGCCGTCGCGGTCGATGCGCACGAAGGCCGCCGGCTGCTGCAGCGGCTTCAGGGCTGCCGGCCTGGCGGCCGCTGCGCTCGTGTCCTGCGCGAGCGCGGCCATCGGGAAGACGCCAAGCGCGAAGCCACTCACCGCCGTGAGCTTCAGGAAGCTGCGGCGCGGCAGGCCGGGTTCGGTGGTGTCCCCGTCTCGCGCCATCAGCGCGCGGAGGTTGGCGGGCAGCTCGAAGGTGGCTTGATCGAAGTGCATGGTGATCTCCTTCTTCAAGCCAGTGCCTTGGCGGCGTCGGCGACCGCGGCGCGGATGCGCGCGTAGGTGCCGCAGCGGCAGATGTTGCCGGCCATGGCCGAATCGATCTCGGCTTCGCTGGGCAGCTTGCCGGGCGTGACGGTCTTCAGGAAGGCGGTGGCCGACATGATCTGGCCGCTCTGGCAGTAGCCGCACTGCGCCACGTCATGCTTGACCCAGGCGTCGTGCACCGCCTTGCCGACCTTGTCGCCGCCAGCGGTGACCGCTTCGATGGTGGTGATCTTCTGGCCCGCAGCGGCGGAGATCGGCGTCACGCACGAGCGGATCGCCTGGCCGTTGAGGTGCACGGTGCAGGCGCCGCACAGCGCCGCGCCGCAGCCGAACTTGGTGCCGGTCATGCCCAGCGTGTCGCGCAGGGCCCAGAGGATGGGGGTCGAAGGGTCGGCGTCGACCTGCCGGTCCTTGCCGTTGATGTTCAGGGTGGTCATGGTGGGGCTTTCTCTTCTTCGGTGAATATTAGTTCGGCCAAACAATAGACCTGTGCCAGGATCAGGTCAAGTGGTTCAGGCCTTGATGCCGTCCCAGCAGAGCCCGAAGGCCATCGCCAGGTTCTCGTCCGTGCGGGCCAGCGCGCCGGAGCGAAGCAGGTTGGCGGTCTCGCGCACCGAGCCGCCGAAGCTGTTGATCAGCAGCACCGTGGGCACGTCCTTCAGGATCTGCTGCGCCTTGGCCGACTCGATCAGGTCGACCCAGCCCTTGATCAGCCGGGCGGAGAGATTGCGGCTCTCTTCGCTGAACCAGGGCGAGTTGTAGTACTGCTCCAGGAAGACGACCTGCGCATAGTGCGTCAGGCGGTGATCGAGCCAGTTCATCCACATGCGCTGGAAGCGGCTGCGAAACGGCGCCTTCGGGTCATCGCCGTGCATGAGGCTGGCGGCGGTCGTCGTCTTGGCCTGCTCGTAGAGCGCGACCATCAACTCTTCCTTCGACTTGAAGTAGACGTACAGCGTGCCCGTGGCCAGGCCCGCCTCGCGCGCGATGGCCGCCATGGTCAAGCCGCTCAGGCCGGTCTGTTCGACCAGCGCAAACGTGGCTTCTGCGATGGCGCGGAGCTTTTCGTCGTCCTTGGGTTTCACGATGGGGGATCTTAGCGCCTTCTCGCCCTTTGGCGAACAAATATTCGCTCAATACCCAGCAATCAACCCGCGCAATTCACCGGGCCGGCGGCTGCGCCGTCACGTCCGCCCGAGGATCGCAGGCAACTCCGGCACCAATGCCTCGGGTGCCCGCGCCAGCGCCTGCTCCAGCGTCGAGAGCACCGCCGCGGCAATCGCCTTGTGCGTGCCCGCGTCCGTGGCCATGGTGTTGTAGTAGTCCAGGTCCTTGCGCGCATTGGCGACGGAGAAGCGCAGCCCGGACACATCGCCGCTCAGCAGGAAAGGCTTGAGCCGCTCCAGCGCGATGCCGCCGCCGCCGCCCTTCGCGAGCACGTCGACGAAGGCCGCGGGCGCAACGCCGTTGCGCTGCGCGCAGGCCGCGGCTTCCGACAGCAGCGTGACCATGCCGAGCGACACATAGTTGTGCAGCAGCTTCATGCTGTGGCCGGCGCCGACCGGGCCCACGTGCGTGATGTTCTCGGCGAAGCATTTCAGAAGCGGCAGGCATTCCTCCAGCAGCGCCGCGTCGCCGCCGACCAGCAGGTTCAGCCGGCCCTCGGCGGCTTCCTTGGGCGTGCGCGTCATGGGGCTGTCCAGAAAGCGGCCTCCGGCCGCTTCGACCGCGTCTGCCACGCGCGCGGTGGACGACGGGATCGCGGTCGAGCAATCGATCACCACGGCACCGGGCCTCAGCCCTTCGAGAATCCCGTCCGCGCCCTGCAGCACCGCTTCCACCTGCGGCGAGCCGGTGAGCACGAGGATGATCGCGTCGGACTGCGCCGCCAGCGCCTTCAGGCTGGTGAAGGTGGTGGCGCCCGCGGCCTTGAGATCGTCCAGCGGCTGGTTGCCCGGGTGCTCGAACACGCCGAGTTGGAAGTCGCGCTTGACGATGTTGCTTGCGATGCCGTGGCCCATCATGCCGATGCCCACCATGCCGATGTTCTTCATTGGTTCACCTTTTTAGGATCGTTGTCGTTTTCCAGCGTGCAGGTATTGTCGATCGACAGGCTGCCGGATGACGGACGGCCGGAACTCGGAGGGCCCGTTGCGGGTCAGGGTCAGTCAGGGAGCCCGTCTGTTTCAGGTGGAGATCTGGCAATGAAAACCTGGCTGAATCGCTGCGTGATCGTTCATGCACTCCTGGCCTGTGCCGCGCTGGCTTCGGCCCCCGCGCGGGCCGACGACGAGGAGCAGGTGCTCAACGTCTACAACTGGGGCGACTACATCGCCGACGACACGATCCGGAACTTCGAGAAAGAGACCGGCATCAAGGTCCGCTACGACCTGTTCGACAGCAACGAGGCCCTCCACGCCAAGCTGGTCGCCGGCATGTCCGGCTACGACGTCGTCGTTCCGGGCTCGCACTTCGCGAAGATGCAGATCCAGGCCGGGCTGCTGCAGAAGCTGGACAAGTCGAAGATCCCCAACCTCGCCAACCTCGACCCGGCGATCGAGGCGCAGCTCGCGAAGATGGACCCGGGCAACGACTACCTCGTCGACTGGCTGTGGGGCTACACCACCGTGGGCATCAACGCGGACAAGGCGAAGAAGGCGCTGGGCAGCCTGCCCATGCCCGAGAACGCCTGGGACCTCGTCTTCAAGCCCGAGTACGTGGCAAAGCTCAAGAGTTGCGGCGTCTCCTTCCTGGACACGCCCTCGGAGATCCTGCCCATCGCCCTGAAGTACCTCGGCAAAGATCCGCGCAGCAAGGACCCGGCGGACTACAAGGCCACGGGGGACATGCTCAAGGCGGTGCGGCCCTACGTGACGCGTTTCTCCGGATCGGGTTCGGACTACATCGACCAGATGGCCAAGGGCCAGCTCTGCGCCGTGATCGGCTGGTCGGGCGACATCATGATCGCCAAGGACAAGTCGAACAAGGCGCGCAACCCGCAGGACTTGCAGGTGCTGCTGCCGAAGATGGGCGGCCTGCTGTTCTTCGACACGATGGCGATTCCCAAGGATGCGAAGCACAAGGAGAACGCCTACAAGTGGATCAACTACATCCTGCGGCCCGAGGTGGATGCGTCGCTCACGAACAAGGTGTTCTACGCGAACCCCAACAAGGCCGCGATGAAGTTCGTCGATCCGGCGTTGGCGAAGGACAAGGCCGTGTTCCCCGACGCGGCGGAGCTCGCCGGGATGATCGCCCCCGACACGCCCGACCAGGCCACGCTCCGGCTCGTCACGCGGACCTTCACGAACTTCAAGGCCAACCGGTGACGGGCAGCTTCCTGCGCATCGAATCGGTCACCAAGGACTTCGGTGACTTCCGCGCGGTGGACCAGGTCCGCCTGGACATCGCGCGCGGCGAGATCTTCGCGCTGCTCGGCTCATCGGGCTGCGGCAAGACCACCCTCTTGCGGGTGCTCGCGGGCTTCGAGACGCCGTCGTCGGGGCGCGTCGTGCTCGATGGCGAGGATCTCGCGGGCCGGCCGCCCTACGAGCGGCCGATCAACATGATGTTCCAGTCGTACGCGCTTTTTCCGCACCTGTCGGTGTGGGACAACGTCGCGTTCGGCCTTCGGCGCGACCGGCGCCCGAAGGCCGAGATCGCCTCGCGCGTCGAGGAGATGCTGCGGCTGGTGCAACTCGCTCCCCTCGCCCGTCGAAAGCCGCACCAGCTCTCCGGGGGCCAGCAGCAGCGCGTGGCCCTCGCGCGCAGCCTCGCCAAGCGCCCGAAGCTGCTGCTGCTCGACGAGCCGCTCGGCGCGCTGGACCGCAAGCTGCGCGAAGCCACCCGGATCGAGCTCGTCAACATCATCCGGCAGGTCGGCGTGACCTGCGTGGTGGTCACACACGACCAGGAAGAGGCGATGACGATGGCCTCGCGCATGGCGGTGATGAGCGAGGGGCGCTTCGTGCAGGTGGGCAGCCCGGTCGAGATCTACGAAAGGCCGGCGACCCGGTTCGTGGCCGACTTCGTGGGCAGCGTCAATCTGATGGAAGGCACGGTCGTCGCAAGCGACGCCGCCCATGCCGAGATCCGATGCGCGGACATGCTGCACCAGGTCGAGCGCAGCATCACGGGCCTGCAGGGCCAGCCGGTCACCGTGGCGATCCGGCCGGAGAAGATCCTTCTCACGCGCGAGAAGCCCGCCGGCGATGCCAACCAGGTTCAAGGCGTGGTGATGGCGCAGTCGTACTTCGGCGACTACACGATGTACCACCTGGGATTGCCCAGCGGTGCCCGCCTCAAGGTCCATGTCGGCAGCCACGCGCTCGAAGGGGCGCCGGCGCAGGGCGATGCGGTGTGGGCGCAATGGCTGCCGACCTCGCAGGTCGTGCTGACCGGGTGAAGACGTCTTTCGCGCTCAAGGCCCGGCATGTCGTGATCGGCACGCCCTACGTGTGGCTGCTCGTCTTCTTCCTGCTGCCCTTCCTGATCGTGCTGCGCATCAGCTTCGCCGAGATGGAGGGCGCGAGGACCGCCGGGCTCCACCTCGGCAGCTACGTGACGCTCCTCACCGACGAGATCTATCTCTCGACCTACGCGCAGTCGCTGATGTACGCGGGGGTCACGACGCTGATCTGTCTGGCCATCGGCTATCCGTTCGCGTACTTCATGGCGCGCGCATCGGCCGCGGCCCAGCCCCTGCTGCTGATGGGCGTGATGCTGCCCTTCTGGACCAGCTTTCTTCTTCGCGTCTACGCCTGGAAAGGCCTCCTGGACGCGGAGACCGGCTGGGTCGGTCGCCTGCTGGGCCATCTGCATGCCGACCAGCTGCTGCTGCCGCTGGGCCTCGTCTCGGCGCCCGGGCAGTTCATGTACACGCCCTTCTCGCTCATCCTGGGCATGGTCTACACCTACCTGCCCTTCATGGTGCTGCCGCTGTACGGCACGCTGGCCAAGCTGGACCTGCGGCTGCTCGAGGCCGCGCAGGACCTCGGCGCCACGCCGTGGCAGGCGTTCTGGCGCATCACGGTGCCGATGTCGCGGGCCGGCATCCTCGCGGGGGCAATGCTCGTCTTCATTCCGTGCGTCGGCGAATACGTGATCCCCGAGCTGCTCGGCGGCCCGGAGACGCTCATGATCGGACGCGTGCTGTGGGACGAGTTCTTCTCCAACAACGACTGGCCCATGGCATCGAGCATTGCGGTGACGATGGTGCTGCTCATCATCGTGCCGCTGGCGATCTTCAACGACAGCCAGGCGAAGGCGGCGGCCCGATGATCGCGACGCGCACCGCCCGCTGGACCAGCCGCACGTGGCTGGCGCTCGGGTTCGCCTTTCTCTACCTGCCGATCGTCTCGCTGATCGTCTTCAGCTTCACCGATTCGCCGGTGCCCAACGTGTGGGCCGGGTTCAGCCTGCGCTGGTATCGCAAGCTGATGGCGGACGATGCGATCCGGGAGGGTCTCTTCCTGTCGCTGCGCGTCGCGGCGGGCACCGCCACCGGGTCCATCGTCCTCGGGACCTTGGCCGCTTTCGCGCTCCAGCGCTTCCCGCGCTTCAGGGGCCGCGTGCTGTTCTCGGCCATGGTCAGCGCCCCGCTCGTGATGCCGGAGGTGATCGTCGGCCTGTCGCTGCTGCTGATGCTGGTGCTGGTGCAGCGATGGCTCGGCGTGCCGGAGCGCGGGCTCGTCACCATCTGGCTGGGCCACCTGCTGGTGGGCATCGCCTATGCCACCGTGGTGATCGGCGCCCGCCTGCGCGACCTGAATCCGCAATACGAGGAAGCTGCGCAAGACCTGGGCGCCCGGCCGCTCGAAGTCTTCTTCCTGGTCACGCTGCCCATGATCGCGCAGTCGATGGCGGCGGCATGGCTCCTGACCTTCACCCTGTCGCTGGACGACGTGGTGATGTCCGCCTTCCTCTCGGGGCCGGGCTCGACCACGTTGCCGCTGGTGATCTTCTCGCGAGCGCGCCTGGGGCTGGACCCGACGGTCAATGCACTGGCGACCGTGGTGGTCGCAGTCGTCGGGGTGTTCGTCCTGCTGACGAGCTACTGGATCGCGTCGCGGGAGCGGCGACGTTTCAGGGAGCAGCTGAAAGCACACTAGCGTACAGGGGCATGCGCTGTTCGACGACGGTCGCCGCCCTGCGCTGCCCTACGCTCTGCAGCATTCAGACCGCTTGGAGATCAGCATGGCCGCGAATGCACGAGTGAAGGGCAACGTCGAGTACAGGGCCGGCGACGGCCCCTTGATCGCGATCCCGAAGGGGCCGCTGGAAGTTCAGCTGAACCCGGACAGCGCGGTGCTGAGCTGGGGCGACGCCGGCAACCCTCAGATCGCCGCGATTCCGCTCGATGAGTACGAACGCTACGTCGAGCAGGGCCTCATCGAACTGCAGCCTGCCTGAGCGACCGCCTCAGGGCTGGAGTCCGCCGCCGAGCGCCACGTAGAGCGCCACGCCGTTCTGCAGGGCCGTCGCGCGCAACTGGATCAGCTGCTGCTCGGCCGAAAAGAGATTGCGCCGCGCGTCGACCACTTCGAGATAGATGGAGATGCCGTTCTCGTAGCGCAGCTGCGCCACTTCGGCGAGGCGCCGCTGCGACTGGACCGCGGCTTCCTGCGCGAGGATCTGCTCCTGGTAGCGCCGCCGGCCGATCAGCGCCTCGGAGACTTCGCTGAACGCGGTCTGCACCGTGCGCTGGTAGAGGGCGACGAGTTCGTCGCGCCGCGCCTCGGCGACGCCGAGTTGTGCCTGCCGCAGGCCCGCATCGAAGATCGGCAGGCTCACCAGGCCGCCCACGGACCACGCCTGGCTGCCGCTCCTGAACAGGTCGCCGAGCTCCGGCGAGGCATAGCCGAAGTTGCCGGTGAGCGCGATGCGGGGGAAATAGGCGGCCCGCGCCGCGCCGATGTCGGCATTCGATGCGCGCAGCTGCTGCTCGGCCTGCAGGATGTCCGGCCGGTTCGTGAGCAGGTCCGACGGCAGGCCTGCATCGAGGCTCGCGAACTGGCCAGGGTCTTCGATCGCGCGCGCGGTGGGCAGCGGCCCCTGCACCGGTCCGCCGACGAGCACGTTCAACTGCGCACGCCGCTGTTCGGTCGATCGCTGAAGCTCGGCGAGCTGCGTCCGGGCCTGCGTCACGAGGATGGCCGCCTGGTCGTAGTCGACCGTCGAGGTCACGCCGGCATCGAGGCGCAGCCTGGCGATCGCCAGCGCGTATTCCCGCGCCGCGACCGTGTGCGCGGCGAGCTCGATGCCCTCCTCGCCCGCGCGGATCGCGTAGTAGGCGGCCGCCACGCTGCCGATCAGCGACAGCCGGAACGCGCGATCGCCCTCCACCGTCGCGAGATAGCGGCGGCGCGCGGCTTCGCTGAGGTTGGCGACCCGGCCCCAGAAATCGAGCTCGTACGAGGCCATCACCGCCTGCACGTTGTATTGGTTGAAGATGAAGGTCGCGTCGTTGGGCGGCAGCTCGGGCTCCAGCTGGCTGAGCGGCGCCTGCGTGCGCGATGCGCCGGCGGTGGCGTTCACCTGCGGCAGGCGCGCCGAATCCTGGATGCGGTATTGCGCGCGCGCCTGTTCGATGCGCGCCACCGAGGCGGCCAGGTCGCGGTTGTTGGCGAGCGCGGCACTGATCAGGAACTTGAGTTGCGGATCGCCGAAGAAGCGCTCCCAGCCGATCTCGGTCGCGCGCTGGCCGCCCGGCGCGTCGGCCGTCTCGAAACGCTCGGCGACCGGGAGCTCGGGCTGCTGGTATGTCGGCGCGTGGTTGCACGCGGCGAGCGCGCAGCAGGCCGCGGCCAGCACGAATGCTCGGCGCTCAGGCATGCCCCTGCCCTTCCTTCGGGGGCGGCGGCGCCTCGCGAAGCGCGCGTTCGTCCTCTTCCTCGCTGAACTTCTTCTCGCGGCTCAGCCATTTGCGCGCCGTGACGTAGAAGAGCGGCGTGAAGAAGATGCCGAAGAAGGTCGCCGCGAGCATGCTGCCCATCACGCCGGTACCGACCGCCTGCCGGCTCGCCGCGCCCGCGCCGGTCGCCAGCACCAGCGGCATCATGCCCAGCACGAAGGTCACGCTGGTCATCAGGATCGGCCGCAGCCGCTGCTGCGCGCCGTTCTTCGCGGCGGTGAGCGGATCCTTGCCCTCGGCCTCTTCCTTGATCGCGAACTCGACGATCAGGATCGCGTTCTTGGCCGCGAGACCGATGATGGTGATGAGGCCGATGTTGAAGTACACGTCGGCGGAAAGCCCGCGCGCCATCGTCAACAGCACCGCACCCGCGATGCCGAACGGCAGGATCATGAGCACCGCCACCGGGATCGCCCAGCTCTCGTAGAGCGCCGCGAGCAGCAGGAAGACAACGACCAGCGACAGCCCCAGCAGCAGCGGGATCTGGCCGCCGGCCTGCCGCTCCTCGAACGCGGTGCCGGTCCATTCGAACGCGAGGCTGCCGGTCAGCACGCGCTTGGCGATGCGTTCCATTTCCACCAACGCCGCGCCGCTCGACTGGCCCGCGGCCGCCTGCCCCGACACGGTTGCCGAGGGAAAGCCGTTGTAGCGCTCCAGTTGCTGCGGGCCCGAGATCCAGCGCACGCGCGTGAAGGCCGAGAAAGGCACCATCTCGCCCTGGGCGTTGCGCAGGCGCAGCGCGCCGATGTCTTCCGGCCGCATGCGCTGCACCGCATCGGCCTGGATGAAGACGCGCAGCACATTGCCGTCCAGCACGAAGTCGTTCACGTAGTTCGCGCCGAAATTGAGCGACATCGCCTGGTTGACCTGCCCGATCTGCAGCCCGAGCGCGCGCGCCTTCACGCGGTCGATCTCGACATAGAGCTGCGGCGCGGGCGGCAGGCCTTCGGCGCGCACGCCGGCGAGGATGGGGCTCTGCGCGGCCTCGGCCATCATGCGCAGGGTCGCCTGCTGGAGCGCCGCGCCGCCGATGCCGCTGCGGTCCTGGATCTTCATCGTGAAGCCGGTCGCGTTGCCCAGCGACGGGATGGCCGGCGGATCGAGCGCGAAGATCAGCGCTTCGGGGATCTGCATGAAAGCCGCGTTGGCGCGCCGCACCAGTGCGCTGGCGCTGTTCTCCTCGCCGCGCCGTTCGCTCCAGGGCTTCAGGTCGACGAAGGACAGCGCGGCCGACTGGCCCTGCCCGAAGAAGCTGAATCCCGTGACCGAGGCGATGTTGCGCACCTGCGGCTGCTGGCGCAGGAAGGCTTCGACCTGATCCACCGCATGCTGCGTGCGCGCGGTGGTCGAGCCCGGCGCGCCGGTGTAGGAGACGAAGATGTGGCCCTGGTCCTCGGTCGGCAGGAAGCCACCGGGCAGGCGCATGAAGAGGTAGCCGGTCGTCACGCACGCGGCGACGAAGACCAGCAGCCAGCGCCCCGGCTTGCCGAGCATCGAATCCACGCCGCCGATGTACTTCGTGGTGCCGGCTTCGAGTCCGCGGTTGAAGCCGCCGAAGATGCGGTTCAGCAGGCGCCCGAAAACGCCCGGCGGCCCCGCCGCCGCTTCGCGCGCGCGCGTGGCGTCGTCCTTGAGCAGCGCCGCGCACAGGGCGGCGCCGAGCGTCAGCGCGAGCACCGTCGACAGGAAGATCGACACCGTCAGCGTGACCGAGAACTGCCGGTAGATGCCGCCGGTCGACCCCGGAAAGAAAGCCATCGGCACGAACACCGCCACCAGCACCAGCGTGCTGGCAATCACCGCGCCGGAGATCTGGCCGATGGCCTTGACCGTGGCCTGCCGGGCGTTGAGGCCCTCTTCGCGCATCACGCGCTCGACGTTCTCGACCACGACGATCGCATCGTCGTTGAGGATGCCGATCGCCACGACCATGCCGAACAGCGACAGCAGGTTGATCGACAGGCCGAAGAGCTGGAGCCCCAGGCAGGTGCCGACGAGCGCGATCGGCACCACCAGCGTGGGGATCAGCGTCGCGCGCCAGCTCTGGAGGAAGAGAAACACCACCACCGTGACCAGCAGCAGCGCCTCGACCATGGTCTGCACCACGCTCTGGACCGAGGTGGTGATGAAGGGCGTGGTGTCGAAGGGCACGCTCCAGCGCATGCCCGGCGGGAAGATCGGCTCCAGCTCCCTCATCCGCCGCTGCACCTGGTTGGCGACCGCGAGCGCATTCGCGCCGCTCGCGAGCTGCACTGCGAGGCCGGCCGACTCCCGGCCGTTGACCGTCAGCCGGAAGCCGTAGCTGTCGTTGCCCAGCTCCACGCGCGCCACGTCGCCGAGCCGCACGGTGGAACCGTCGGGGTTGGCGCGCACGATGATCTCGCGGAACTGCTCCGGCGTGGAGAAGCGGCTCTGCGTCACGATCTGCGCGTTGAACTCCGAGCCGGGCGCGATCGGCTGGTCGCCGAGGCCGCCGCTGGCGGTCTGGCTGTTCTGCTCCTGGACCGCGGCCAGCACCTCGGAGGCCGAGAGCCCGAAGCCGTTGAGCCGGTCGCGATCGAGCCAGATGCGCATCGCATAGGACGAGCCGAAGAGCTGCACATCCCCCACGCCGCCGATGCGCCGCAGCTCGTTGACGATGTTGTTCGAGGCGAAGTTGCCCATCGAGGTGGCGCTCGATGCGCCGTCCTGCGAATGCAGCGCGATCAGCATCAGGAAGCCCGACGACGACTTGGTCACGGTGATGCCGAGCTGCCGCACCTGCTGCGGCAGGCGCGGCTCGACCCGGCTCAGGCGGTCCTGCACCTGCGAGCGCGCGACGTCCAGATCGGTGCCGGGCCGCAGCGTGACCGTGATCTGCGACGAGCCGTTCGCGCGGCTGATCGACGACATGTACAGGAAGTTGTCGATCCCGTTCATCTCGTCCTCGATGATCGAGGTGACCGAGCGATCGAGCGTCTGCGCGTCCGCGCCGGGGTAGACGGCCTGCACGGTGAGCGCGGGCGGCGCGACATCCGGGTATTGCTCGACCGGCAGGAGTGCCACCGCGATCAGGCCGAACAGCGCCATGAAAAGCGCGATCACCCAGGCGAAGACCGGGCGATAGACGAAGAAGCGATCCATCTCGTGCGTTCCGCTCAGCGCGTCGTCTGAGCCGGGCCGGGCGCGGGCTGCGGATTCACCTTCTGCCCGGGGCGGACCTTGTGCCATCCGTCGACGATGACCTTGTCGCCCGGCTGGAGCCCGTCGAGGACGACCCAATCGCCGCCCTCCTGCGCGCCGACCTTCACCTCGCGCCGCTGCACCGTCGCGTCCGGGCCGACGAGCGCCACGCTGGCCGCGCTCGCGTCGAGCTGCACCGCGCGCTCGGGCACGCGCATGCCCGTCTTCTGCACCCCCGCGGTGATGCGCGCGCGCACGAACTGGCCCGGCAGCAGCGTGCGCGATGCGTTCGGGAACTGCGCGCGGATCGTCTGCGTGCCGGTGGAAGGGTCGACCGCGAGATCGCGGAAGTCGAGGTAGCCGGGCTCGGAGAACTCCTGCCCGTTCGGCAGGATGAGCCGCACTTCGACATGCGACATGTCCGGCATCTTGAAGATGCCGGCGCGCACCTGCTGCTCGAAGTCGAGGATCGCGGTGTTGGACTGCGTGAACACTGCGCTGATCGGCGAGAGCTGGTTGATCTGCGTCATCAGCGTCGCGGCGCTTGCGCTGACCAGCGCGCCTTCGGTGACCTGCGCGCGGCCCACGCGCCCGGCGATCGGCGCTCGGACGGTGCTGCGCTCGAAGCGCAGTTGCGCGCGCGTGACCTCGGCGCTGGCGTCGGAGACATTGGCTTCCGCCTGCCGCAGCGTGGTCTGCGCGGCTTCGAACTCCTGCGCGCTCACCGCCTGCCGCGCGACCAGCGGCTTGAAGCGCGCCACGATCGACGCCGCGTTGGAGCGCGCAGCTTCGGCGCGCGCGAGCGCCGCCTGCGCCTGCTGCAGCAGCGCCCGGTAGTCGCGCGGATCGATGAGAAAGAGCGGCGCGTTGGCCTGCACGTCGGTGCCTTCCTGGTAGAGCCGCTTTTCGACGATGCCGTCGACGCGCGCCCGCACTTCGGCGGTGCGGACGGCCTCGATGCGTCCGGGAAGCTCGACCACGCTGGAGACCGGCGCGCTCTGCACCGTGGTGACCAGCACCGTCGTCGGCGGTGGCGCCGCTGCCGGCGCGCCCTGGTCGTTGCCGCACCCGGAGGCGAGGATCGAGAGCATCAGGAGGGAACTCAGTGCGGGACGTCGGGCTCGTCGATGGATCAAGCGATCTCCTTCCGGGAGGAAGCGGGCAACTCGGTCGCAGGATAGCAAGACGGGCGCCAGCCAGCCTGCCCAGCCGTGCGGCTTGACAGCGCGAAGGCGTCGATGCCTCAGGCCGCCCGCGGCGGCTCGAGCGGCAGCACGCGATCGAGCAGCGACTGCAACTGGTCCAGCGCCACCGGCTTGGTCAGGTGGGCGAAGAAGCCTGCGTCGTAGCTGGTCTCGCGGTCGCTTTCCTGGCCGTAGCCGGTGACCGCGATCAGCGTCGGCTGCTGGTGGACTTCGGTCCGGACCCGCTTCGCGACCTCGATGCCGCTCAGGCCCGGCAGGCCGATGTCGAGCAGGACCACGTCCGGCGCTTGCGTCTTGATCGCGTCCAGCCCGGCCACGCCGTCGTAGGCGACGCTCGCCTCGTAGCCGAGGGCTTCGAGCAGGAGCTGCATCGTCTCGGCCGAATCGCGGTTGTCGTCGACGACGAGGATGCGGCGGCCGCGTGTGTCATCCTGGTGCCCCTCGATCGCGGTCGCGGGCGCCGGCGTCACGGGAAACTGCACGAGGAATTCCGCGCCCTCCCCCTTCCTGCCGCTGCTGAATGCGCTGACCATGCCGCCCTGCAGGGTCACGAGCTGCTGCACGAGGCTCAGGCCCAGGCCGAGCCCGCCCTGGCTGCGCGCGACGTCCTGTTGGCCCTGCGCGAAGAGGTCGAAGACGCGCTTGAGGTCGGGGATCGGAATGCCCGGCCCATCATCGCTGACCGTGATCTCGGCCAGCGCACCGTTGATCGCGAGTCGCAGGCCGATATGGCCTCCGGAGGGCGTGAACTTCGCGGCATTGTTCAGCAGGTTCGAGATGATCTGCACGATGCGCGCCAGGTCGCCGATGACCCACGGGTCCGCGCCGGCCTCGAGGTGCAGGGTCTGGGACCTGGCGCTGAACATCGGCTGGACCGACTCCACCGCCTGGTTCGCCGCGTCGCGCAGGCGCACCGGCTTGGCCTCCAGGTGGATCTTGCCGCTGGTGATGCGGCTCACGTCGAGCAGGTCGTCCACCAGCCGGGTGAGCTGCCTGAGCTGGCGCACCACGGTGTCGCGCACCTTCTCGACGATCCGCGTGTCCGACGAGCCGCGCGCGAGCAGCGCCATTGCGTTGGAGATCGGCGCGAGCGGGTTGCGCAGCTCGTGGCCGAGCATCGCGAGGAAGGTCGCGACGCGTCGCCCCTCGTCCTCCAGGCTGCTCACGCGGCGGCGCTCGGACAGGTCGCGCGTGACTTTCGCGAACCCGCGGTGGCGCCCCGAGGCGTCGTAGAGCGCGGTGATCACCACGCTGGCCCAGAATCGGCTGCCGTCCTTGCGCACGCGCCAGCCCTCGTCCTCCATGCGCCCGTCGCGCAACGCGAGCCGCAGTTCCTGCTCGGGCCAGCCCCGGGCTGCGACTTCCGGCGGGTAGAACACCGAGAAATGCTTGCCGATGATCTCGGACGCCTCATAGCCCTTGTTCTTCTGCGCGCCGAGGTTCCAGCTCACGATGTGGCCGGAAGGGTCGAGCATGAAGATCGCATAGTCCTTCACGCCTTCCACCAGCAGCCGGAAGCGCTCCTCGCTCGACCGCAGGAGCTCTTCCTGCCGGCGGCGCTCGCTCAGGTCGCGCGTGATCTTGGAGAAGCCGCGCAGCGCGCCCCGCTCATCCATCACACGCGTGATGACGATGCTGGCCCAGAAGCGGGTGCCGTCCTTGCGCAGGCGCCATCCCTCGTCCTCGAAGCGGCCGGTGGCGAGGGCCTGTTCCAGCTCATGCTCGGGCCACTTGCGCGCCAGCAGCTCAGGCGGATAGAAGATGCTGAAGTGCCGGCCCAGCACCTCGTCGCGCTCGTAGCCCTTCAGGATGCGCGCGCCCTCGTTCCAGGTCTGGATGAAGCCGTCGGGGTCGAGCAGAAAGATCGCGTAATCCGTGACCGCCTCGACCATGAGACGGAAATCCGTGTCGCCGATCTGCATCGCGGGGCGGGCCGGCGGCGGCGGGGTGTTGGGGTCTTTCATTGGGCGTCCGACATTCGACGGCATTTTGCGGCCGCCGGCCGACAACCGGCGTCGGCGAACGCCGCGTTTCGCCGGGGCCCGCAACGAAGCAATCCGGATATCGACAGGTGCATTTCTTCGTGGGCGCCTTCCGGGCGAAAGGAAAGAATCGCCAGCCTGATTCACCCTCACGTTTTCCCTTATGACGCAGCAACTTTCCCTGCCGCGCCGGCGCTTTCTCCAAGGCGCGGCGGCCATCGCCCTCCCCCTCGGCGCCGCCGGCGCGTGGAGCCAGGGCCCGACGCGCGAATTGCGCATCGGCAACCAGAAGGGCTACCTGAGCCTGCTCAAGGGGCGCGGCACGCTCGAGAAGCGGCTGGCGCCGCTCGGCGTGTCGGTGAAGTGGACCGAGTTCACCGCCGGGCCGGTGCAGCTCGAGGCGCTGAACGTGGGCTCCATCGACTTCGGCGACGTCGGCGAGGCGCCGCCGATCTTCGCGCAGGCCGCCGGCGCGCCGCTGGCCTACGTGGCGGCCACGGTGCCGCGTCCGGGGTCCGAAGGCGTGCTGGTGCCCAAGGGGTCGGCCATCAAGACGGTCGCGGACCTCAAGGGCAAGAAGGTCGCGCTCAACAAGGGGAGCAACGTCCACTACTTCCTGGTCAAGCTGCTGCAGAAGCACGGCCTGCAGTACGGCGACGTCAACGTCGTCTTCTTGCCGCCCGCCGATGCGCGCGCCGCCTTCGAGAAGGGCTCGATCGACGCCTGGGTGATCTGGGACCCTTTCTTCGCCTCCGCGCAGAAGACGCTCGACGCCACGCTGCTGGCCGACGCGACCGGCGTGGTGGGCAACCGCGCCTACTACTTCTCGTCGCTCGACTACTCGGCGAAGAACGGCGACATCATCAAGATCGTGATCGAGGAGCTCGACAAGATCGACCAGTGGGGCAAGGCCAACCGGAACGCGCTGGCCGGCGAGCTGGCGCAGATCTGGGGCATCCCGAAACCGGTGGTCGAGACGGTGGTGGAGCGCTCGGCCTTCGGCACCGGGCCGATCACCAAGGCGATCCTCGGCGAACAGCAGCAGATCGCCGACACCTTCTTCGACCTCAAGCTGATACCGAAGCGGATCAACGTGCTGGAGGCGGCCGCGCCCGGCGTCGCCTGAGCGAGATCGGCGCGCTCAGCGCGCCTTCGGGTGCGCGGGCCGCGCGAGGCCCAGGTGCTCGCGCAGCGTGCGGCCCGCGTAGTCCCTGCGGAACAGGCCGCGCCGCTGCAGCTGCGGAATCACCAGATCCGCGAAGTCGCGCAGCCCGTGCGGCAATGTCGGCGCCAGCACGTTGAAGCCGTCGGCCGCTCCGGTGCTGAACCAGTGTTCGAGCTGGTCCGCGATGCTTTCGGGCGTGCCGACGATCGTCCAGTGCCCCCGCGCGCCGGCCACTTTTTCATAGAGCTGGCGGATGCTGAGACCGTCGCGTTTCGCGAGCGCGGCGAAGAGCTCCTGGCGGCTCTTCCAGCCTTCGGTCACCGGCAGGTCCTGCGGGAACGGGTCGTCCACCGAATAGCGCGACAGATCGACGTTGCCGAGGAAGGTCGAGAGAAGTCCGACGCCGAGCACCGGGTCGATCAGCGACTGGAGCTGCTCGAACTTCTCCTGTGCTTCCTGCTCGCTGCGGCCGATGAAGGGCGAGATGCCGGGCAGGATCTTGAGCTGGTCCGGCGCGCGACCGTAGGTGGCAAGCCGCCCCTTGAGCGAGCGGTAGAACGCACGCGCGTCCTCCACCGTCTGCTGCGCGGTGAACACCACTTCGGCCGTCGCGGCAGCGAGGTCCTGCCCGTCCGCGGACGAACCGGCCTGCACCAGCACCGGATAGCCCTGCGGCGCGCGCGGCGTCTGCAATCCGCCGTGGACGGTGAAGTGCTCGCCCTCGTGCGCGACGCGGTGCAGCTTTGCGGGATCGAAATAACGGTTGGCCGCCTTGTCGTGGATGAAGGCGTCGTCCTCCCAGGTGTCCCAGAGGCCTTTCACGATCTCCACGTACTCGTGTGCGCGGGCATAGCGATGGGCGTGGTCGAGCTGCCTGGGCAAGCCGAAGCTGCGCGCCTCGAAATCGCTGCCCGAGGTCACGAGGTTCCAGCCGCTGCGCCCGCCGCTGATCTGGTCCAGCGCCGCGTACTTGCGCGCGAGGTGATAGGCCGGCAGGTAGGTCGCCGACACCGTCGCGACCAGCCCGATGCGGCTGGTCGATTGCGACAGCGCCGCGAGCGTGATGAGCGGGTCGAGCGGATACCACAGCGCGTTCTTCGCGACCGCGTCGTCAGGCGGGCCGGGCAGCCCGACGTTGTCGGCGAAGAAGATCGCGTCGAACTTCGCTTCCTCAGCGATACGCGTCCACTCGCGCAGCGATTCGATGCGGCTGGCTGCGCCAGGATCGACGTCAGGATGCCGCCACGCGGCAAGGTGATGCCCGACGCCGAAGAAGAAGGCGCCGAGATGCATTTGCGGACGCGCGCTCACGGCTTGGCAGGCAACACGGCGTCGCTGATCCGGATGGCCTTCGGGATGAGCTTGAGCTGGAAGAAGGTGTCGGCGATCTTCTGCTGGCCGGCGACCACCTCGGGAGTGATCGGCTTCACGTTGAACTCGTAGCGGCGCAGCGCGGTCTCGACCACGTCCACCGGCAGGCCTTGCAGCGGCGCGATCAGCTCGGCCGCCTGCCGCAGGTTCTTCTTGAGCCAGATGCCCTGCGAGACGGAATCCTCGAAGAGCGCATCGATCACCTGCGGATGCTTCGCGACGAAGCCGCGCTCGGCCAGGTAGAACTGGTAGTTGTTGACCACGTCGGGCGTGCCGTCGGCGAGCACGCGGGCGCCGATGGCCTTTTCGGCAGCGGCCTGGAACGGATCCCAGATCACCCACGCATCGACGTTCCTGCTTTCGAAAGCCGCGCGGCCGTCGGCGGGCGCGAGGTAGACCGGCTGGATATCCGCGAGCGAGAGGCCGTGTTTCTCCAACTGCTTCACGAGCAGGTAGTGCACGTTGCTGCCCTTGTTGAGCGCGACCTTCCTGCCCTTCAGGTCGGCCACCGACTTGATCGGTGAATCCTTGAGCACGAGGATCGCCTCGGCGCGCGGCGCGGCCGGATCGAAGCCGATGTACGCGAAGCGCGCGCCCGCGGCCTGCGCGAAGATCGGCGGCGCCTCGCCGACGTAGCCGACGTCGACCGCGCCGACGTTCAGCCCTTCGAGCAGGTGCGGGCCGGCCGGGAACTCGACCCACTTCACGCCGAAGCCGAGCGGCGCGAGCTTCTTCTCGAGCGTGCCCTGCGCCTTCTGCAGCACGAAGAGGCTGGCCGACTTCTGGTAGCCGATGCGAAGCTCGCCCTTGGGCTGCTGCGCGTGCGCGGACGACGTGCCGAAGAAAAGTGCGACGAACGCCATCACGCCAAGCAGCAGCGCGCCGGCGATGAAGCTGCGCAGCCTGTGACGCGGCGTGGGAGGGATGGCGCAGGATTCGCAGTGTCTGGCGGTCGGCATGGGGTGTCCTCGGGAATCGCGTCGCGACGGGCGACAAAAACGAGCGGCATTGTCCGAAGCACCCGTGCAAAGCTGAACGACCGTTATTTCAGATGCATATGACCCAAACAACCAAGGCACCGGGGCGCACAATGCCCGCACGATGCGCGCGATGGTTCTTCATGCCGCCGGCCAGCCGCTCCGGCTGGAGCAGCGCCCGGTTCCGCTCCCCGCCGCCGGCGAACTGCGCCTGCGGGTCCTGGCCTGCGCGGTGTGCCGCACCGACCTGCATGTGGTCGATGGCGACCTGCCGCTGCGCACGCTGCCGATCGTGCCGGGCCACGAGATCGTGGGCGAGGTCGAAGCCATCGGCGCCGGCGTGCACGGGCACGGGATCGGCGACCGCGTCGGCGTCCCTTGGCTCGGCCATACCTGCGGGCACTGCGCGTTCTGCACGGCCGGGCGCGAGAACCTGTGCGACACACCGCGCTTCACCGGCTACGACCGCGACGGCGGCTTCGCCAGCCACGTCGTGGCGGAAGCCGATTTCTGCCTGCCGCTCGGCGATGCGACACAGGATCCGGCGCACATCGCGCCGCTGATGTGCGCGGGGCTGATCGGCTGGCGCAGCCTGAAGGCGGCCGGCGAAGGCGTGCGGCGGCTCGGCCTCTACGGCTTCGGCGCGGCGGCGCACCTGATCGCGCAGGTGGCGATCGCGCAGGGGCGCGAGGTCTACGCCTTCACGCGGTCCGGCGACGTCGCAGGTCAGGCCTTCGCGCGTTCGCTCGGCGCGGTCTGGGCCGGGGCATCGGACGAAGTGCCGCCCGAGCGGCTCGACGCCGCGATCATCTTCGCGCCGGCCGGGGCCCTCGTGCCGCTCGCGCTGCAGGCCGTGCGCAAGGGCGGGCGCGTGGTCTGCGGCGGCATCCACATGAGCGACATTCCGGCCTTCCCCTACCGGCTGCTGTGGGAAGAGCGCGAGCTGGTCTCGGTCGCGAACCTCACGCGCGCCGACGGCCGCGAGTTCCTTGAGGTCGTGCGCACGCATCCGCCGCAGGTCCACGTCACCACCTACGCGCTCGAGCAGGCCAACGAGGCGATGGCGGATCTGCGCGCGGGCCGGATCGCGGGTGCTGCGGTGCTGATTCCGTGACGATCAAGAGGCGCGCAAGGTGGTCGTGCACTCGATCCACAGCTCGGCGCTGTATGCGCCCTACACCTTCGCGAATGCGTCGATCGACGACCTCGCGGCCGAAGAAACCTTCGAGTTCATCGACGAGCAGAAGCATGCTGGCCTCTACCGCGCCTCGTAGCCGCACCGGCGGAGACGTCATCCGAAATGCAGACCAGCGATATCCCTGCGACAACATTGCCACATCCCACTTCGTCTCCACTCGATACGTTCCCGCTGTCTTTGCAGCCGCCGCCGGACGCGGCGGACCGCAGTCTGTGGGGCTCCCATCTCGATCAGCGCGAACAAGTGCGGGCGACTTTGCGCACGGCCAAGGAATGGCTGGAACAGTGCGAGCCCAGCAGTCCCGTCGTGATTCTGCTCAAGCAGGCCGAACGCCTTCTGGGAAGACGCTTCGCCGAAGTGGCGCAAGCCATTCCACCAGACTTGCTGGCCCGATGGGACGCAGAATGACGCAGAACCTATTGACTCAAACTCAACACTAGAGCTTCCCGCGTCCGCTCAGCGGCGCTTCCGGCGCGGTTGGCGCATCGGCGTCGGCGGCCGGACGCGGGATGTTGACCAAGAGCCCGTGCATCGTCAGCATGCGCAGCGCCTCGATCTGGGTGAACTCCTGGTCGGTCGCGACGAAGCGCATCTCGTAGGTGCCGAGGCGGATCGCGTCGCCGTCGACGAGCACCTGGGTCTCGATCTGCACGTCGTTGACGAAGGTGCCGTTGCGGCTGCCGAGGTCGGTGATGGTGACGAAGGCCTGTTCGACGTCGATCAGCGCATGGTCGCGGCTGGCCTGCGCGGAATCGACGATCACGTCGTTGGTCGGGCCGCGACCCACTCTGTTCCCCTGGGGAGCGAGTTGTACCTGCCGGGTTTCGCCGGTCGCGGTCATCATGAGAAGGGTTGGCATGGTGGGTGGTCCTGGCGCGCGGTCACAAGACCTCAGCGCACGCATCGTATATCGGCCGCATCCCGCGATTGTGTAGGGTCAGCCTTCGATGGGCAGGCTGGCGGCAGGCACCGGCTCGTCGCGCCGGCGACGCTGCGGCCACAGCACCGAAGCGATGGCCACCATCATCAACGCGACTGCGGTCCAGTCCTGCCAGTACACCGTCTCGCCAAGCCAGATGGCGCCGCTGAAGACGCCGAGCACAGGGATCAGCATCACGCTGAGCGTCGAGGCAACAGGCGGCAGCCCGCGCGCGAGGTAGAACCACGCGGCATGCGCGAAGCCGAAGATCAGCACCGCGTTGTAGGCGATCGCGGCCCAGGCGGCCGGGCTCGGTGCGTGCCATTGCGGGCGCTCGAAGAGCACGGCCAGCAAGCCCATCACGACGGCGGTCAGCGCCGTCATCCAGAACGAGAGCGTGAGCGTGGGCACCTCGATGCGCGTGTGCCGCAGCAACTGCGTGCCCAGTGCCCAGGTGGCCGCGGCCACCAGCGCCAGCGCGACGTAACCGGGGCGTCCGGCCAGATCGGTGAACTCGTTCCACAGCAACAGCCCCACGCCGAGCGCGCACGCGCTCACGCCGAGCCAACCGCGCTGCGAGAGCACCGTCTTGAAAAGCAGCGCGCCGATGACCGCGGAGAACACCGGCATCGTGTAGCCGAGGATCGCCGCACGCCCGCTGGAGAGCGCCTTCACCGCGAGGATGATGCAGGCGTGCCAGACGAACATGTTGGTCGCGGACAGCCAGAGCAATTCGGGCCAGTGCCTGCGCGGCACCCGGAACGGCGTCTTCATGACCACCAGCGCCAGGCCGAGGACCGGCAGGCCCAGCCAGAGCGACAGGGCCCGGAACGTCAGCGGCGGGTAATCGGCCACGCCGAGTTTCATGACGGGCCAGTTGAGGCCCCACGCCAGCGTCAGCGGAACGAGAAGTGCGATCTGGCGAAGCGAGATGGTTTGCATTGGGGGAGCTTTGTGTGCCGCAGGTGGAACCCTGCCTCGAAGCGCCGTAAGAATTGCGTAAGATTCGAGCTCGCGCCCCAAACAGTTTATTCATGCCCGATGACGATTTGCCCACGCCCGCAGCAGCGGTTCGCAACCTTCTGGCCTCCGGCGGGATCGTCCCGGCGCTGGCCATGCTCAACGACAGGACTTCTTTCCGGTTCACGGCAATCTACAAGCTTAACGGCGACGTGATGCATGCGGCGCACGCCTTCGATCGCGAGTCCGAATACCGCACGTGGCTCAAGGTGGTGCCGCTCGGGAAGAGCTTCTGCCAGCACGCGGTCGAACACGGCGAATTCGTGACCAGCCACGCGTCCCGGGACCAGCGCCTGGCCAACCGGCCCTATACCGGCATGGTCGAGTCGTACTACGGCCGTGTGCTCACGAAGGAGTGCGGTACGCCCTATGGGACCTTCATCCATTTCGACCTCGAGCCGCGCAGCATTCCCACCGAGGAGATCCACTTCCTGCGGGAAGTGATTCCGCAATTCGTCGACTTCCTCGAGTGAGCGGTCGGCCCTCCGGCGACGAGATCACGAGGCCGGCCGCAGCAGCGCCACGAACGCCGCCGCTGCGGGCGACAGGCTGTATGCCCTGCGCGTGATCAGGTAGATCGGCGGCACGCGGATCGGCAGCTTCACCGGCAAAGTGCGCAGCACACCAAGCCGCGCATAGTGCGCCGCCTGCGAGGCCGGCATCACCGCGCACATGTCCGAGTGCTCCAGCAATGCGGTCATCGCGATCGGCGACGCCGTCTCCGTGACGCGCAGCCGCTCCTGGATGCCGGCCTCGTGCAGTGCCGCCTCGAAGCGCCCGCGCTGCGGTGAGCCGGGCGGCTGCAGCAGCCACGGCCACTCGACCAGTTCGCGCAAGGACACCGACCTGCGCCTGAGGAGCGGATGGGTCTTGCGCACCACGACCACCTGCGGCTCGCCGAGCAACGGCACGCAGTCGAAGGCCTCGGCGCTGTGGTCCTCCGTGAGGCGGCCGAGCATCAGGTCGACCTCGCCACGCGCGAGCAGGCGCAGCATCACGTCGCTGGTGTCGACCACGACGCTGACCGCCACGCGCTCGTGCTCTTGCTGATAGGCCACCAGCGTCGGCGCGAGCAGTTCCGGCACCGCGCCCGGCACGCTGCCCACGCGGAGCGCGCCGCTGAGGCCCGAGCGCAACGCCTCGACTTCCTCGCACACTGCGCCGAAATCGGTGAGAACCCATCGGGCATGGCGCACCAGCGCCTGGCCGTAGGGCGTGGGCGTCATGCCGCGCGCGATGCGGGTGAACAGTGGCACCGCGAAGGTCTCTTCGAGCTGCTGCAGGAGCTTCGTCGCCGCCGGCTGGCTGATGTTCATCGCCGCCGCGGCGCGGCCGAGGTTGCGATGCTGGTCGAGCAACGCGAGCAGCACCCATTGCCGCGTGCGAAGCCGCAGCAGCAGGCGCCATGGCGGGAGATCGGTGGACGGACGAGTCATATACGTACGTATATGAATTCTTCAGAAATCGCGATTGGATTGGAATGGCGAACATCCCTAAGCTCTTTGCGTCGGACTTCAAAAAAGACTCGGAGACACGCCCCCATGCCATTCCAGCCCTTGCTGCGCGGCGCCGCTGTCCGCGGACTCGCCGTCCTGCTGCTGATCGCGGTGCCGCTCGCGGCGGCCGCGCAGAACGCCTACCCCGACAAGCCCGTGCGGATCATGGTCGGTGCGTCGGCGGGCGGCGGCACCGACATCCTCGCGCGCCTGCTCGCGGACAAGTTCGCCGTTGCCCTGAAGCAGCCGGTCATCGTCGAGAACAGGCCCGGCGCCTCGAACACCATCGCGGCCGAACTCACGGCCCGCGCAGCGAACGACGGCAGCACGCTGCTGCTCGCCACCAACACCGGCCAGGCGGTCGCGCCGCATCTGCTCAAGCTCAAGTACGACCCGCTCAAGGACCTGCAGCCGGTGGGCCTGGTGGCGGTGATGCCCAACGTGCTGGTGGTGCCGTCCACGTCGCCCTACCAGAGCGTGAACGAACTGGTCGCGGCGATGCGCGCCAGGCCCGGCGCGTTCAGGTACGCCTCCTCGGGCATCGGCAGCACGCAGCACGTGGGCGGCGAGGCCTTCGCGCTGGCCACCGGGACGAAGGCCATCCATGTGCCCTATCGCGGCAGCTCGCAGGCGCACATCGACATCATCGGCGGGCAGGTCGAGATGATGTTCGACAGCACCTCGTCGGCCATGCAGCAGATCAAGGCGGGCAAGCTGCGGCCTCTCGCGGTCGCGGCGGCCAAGCGCACGCCCGAGTTGCCTGACGTGCCGACGCTCGCGGAAGCCGGCGTCAGCGGTGCGGACGTCAATACCTGGTACGGCCTCTTCGTCACCGCCGGCACGCCGCGCGCGGCGGTGGAGCGCCTCAACGTCGAGCTCACCCAGAGCCTGCGCATGGCCGACGTGCAGGAACGCATCAAGGCGCTCGGCGGCGAGATCACGCCGATGGACATCGCCACCTTCGCGGAGATGAACCGCAGCGAGTTCGAACGCTACGGCAAGCTGGTCCGGGACACCGGGATGCGCGCCGAGTGACACACAACCTGAGGATAGAACGTCGATGAAACCCAGAATCGCAGTGCTGCCCGGCGACCCGAGCGGCATCGGCCCCGAAATGACGGCCAGGCTGCTCGCGCGGGCACACAACATCGAGGCGGCGGACCTGCTGCTGATCGCCGATCCACTGGTGCTCGAAAGCGGTTGGCGCATCGCCGGCGGCGCCGCGCCCGACCCGCTGCCACTGCCGGGGCTCGACGCGCTGCGTTTCGAAGCGGGCCGACCGAGTCTGCTGGTGCAGGACACCATGGGCGGACGGGCGCCGGTACTCGGCGAGTCGAATGCGCACTCCGGCAAGGCCTCCTTCGAGGCGATGCAACTCGCCACCGAGGCGGTGCGCCGGGGGCTGGTCGACGGCATCGTCTTCGCCCCGCTCAACAAGCATTCGTTGCGGCTCGGCGGATTGCAGCATGAGGACGAGCTGCGCTACATGCAGGAGCGCTTCGACGTGCCGGGCTTCGTGTGCGAATTCAACATCACGGGCCACCTGTGGACCTCGCGCGTGACATCGCACGTACCGCTCAAGGATGTCGCGGCCCTCATCACCGGCGACGCGGTGCAGGACGCGGTGCGGATCATCCACGGCGCCCTCGTCCGCGCCGGTGTCGAGGCGCCGCGCATCGCGGTCTCGGGCCTCAATCCGCATGCGGGCGACGGCGGTTCCATCGGCTCCGAGGAGATCGAGGTCATCGCGCCGGCGGTGCGCGCGCTGCAGGCGCAGGGCATCGATGCGCGCGGCCCCTACTCGCCCGATACGGTCTTCATCGGCGCGCGGCGCGGCGACTTCGACGCGGTCGTGTCGATGTACCACGACCAGGGCCAGATCGCGATGAAGCTCATGGGCTTCGAGCAGGGCGTGACGCTGCACGGCGGGCTCCCGGTGCCGGTGGCCACCTCCGCGAGTGGCAGCGCCTTCGACATCGCGGGCCAGGGCCTCGCGAAGATCGAGGGCCTGCAGCATGCCTTCGACCTGTGCGTGCGCATGGCGCGCGAATCAGCAGATGCACGAGCGGCGCAGGCGGCCGGCTGACCGCGCGCCGGCCGGTCCTACTTCTTCACCACGACGACGCGGCCCCAGTCCCGGTAGATGACGCGCATCGGCAGCCCGCGCTGCTGCAGCTCGGTCCAGATCACCGGGTTGATGTAAGCCGCGGCCTGTGGGAGCGCCTGCCAGCGCGTGACGAACTCGTCGACGGTCTTGAGCCACTTGTCGGGCTCCTGGACTTCGCCGAGGGCGAATTCATCCATGTAGGCCACCAAGGTCACGTCGCGGCCGAGATAGAAAGGCAGTGTCTGGTCGTACGCGGCGACGGCGAACACCGGCGTACCCGGGTGCAGTTCCGCGCGCAGCGCCGCGGCGAAAGGCGCCGCACTCTTGAGCTGCCCATACGCGTCGTGCGATCGAAGGACCACCGTGGTCGCGATCAGATGGCCGAATGCCACGCACAGGATCGCGACCGTCACCTTCCGGCGGGCGAGGCTGAACCAGCCAAGGCCGGCAAAGGCCACGAAGACGACTGCGCCGACACGAAAGGCCTGCGCCATCGGCGCGAACACCTCGGCAGGCGCCGCAGCTGATGCGAACCGGGCCGCATTCATCGAGATGACGAAAGCCGCCACCCAGGCGAGCGTCGGCAGCAGCAGATGCCAGCGCAATGTGCCTGGTTTCATGTCGCGCAGCGCCCGCGCGGCCAGCAGCGCGAGCGCCGGGAACATCGGCAGGATGTACGACGGCAGCTTGGAGCCCGAGGCGCTGAAGAACAGGAACACGAAGGCGCACCAGACGATGAGCAGGTCGCGCACTTGGCCATCGCGGCGTTCAACCTCCTGTGCGCCCGACCGTCCCAGCCAGGGCAAGGTGCTGGTCCATGGCAGCATGCCCCCCAGCAGCAGCGGCACGTAGTACCACCACGCGCCCTGCCGCTGGTGCACGGTGGTCAGGTAGCGCGCAAAGTGTTCGTGCACGAAGAAGAACTGGGCGAAGATCGGATTGCGCATCGACACCAGGACGAACCAGGGCGTCGCGAGTGCGAAGAGGATCAGCAGCCCGGAAAACCAGTGCATGCCGCGGATCAGCGATACATCGCGGCGCCACAGGCTGGTGACGAACAGCACGCCAGCCGGGATGGCCACGCCCACCAGTCCCTTGCTCAGCACCGCGCCAGCCATCGCCGCCCAGGCAAGCCAGATCCAGCGGCGCCGCGCCGCGGCGTCCGTCGCAGCGCCTTCGGCGATCAGGACCGCGCAGAGCGTGACCGTCAGGAAGAAGGTCAGCCCTGCATCGAGCGTGAGGAAGTGGCTGTTGCCGACGACCCATGTCATGGAGGCCGCGATCGCCAGCGCACGGATGCCGCTCTCGCGCCCCCAAAGTCGGGCGGCGGTGTAGCCCACCATCAGCAGCGTGAGGAAGCCCGAAAGCGCGGGCCACAGGCGTGCAGAGAATTCGGAGACGCCGAAGCCGAGGAAGGCGAGCGCGCCTATCCAGTACTGCATGACCGGCTTCTCGAAATAGATCAGCCCGTTCAGGCGCGGCGTGATCCAGTCGCCGCTGCGCGCCATCTCGAGCGCGATCGAGGCATAGCGGCCTTCGTCCGGACTGATCAGCGAGCGCGAGCCGAGATCGGCGAACCAGAGCACGCCCAGCAGCACGAGCATCAGGACGAGAGCGAACGTCCCGATCGCGGCAGGCTCGCCGATGCTTCCGGCGCCGGAAGGGGGCAGCCAGCTGTCGGAGTCGCCGGGCGGGGTGCCGCTGCCGGGAAGAGCGCTCTTCCTGGATGCGCGTAGTCGTATTGCAGGAAACACGTGATGTCGGAGGTCGCCAGATGGAAGCGGCCGAGGTTGCGCCGCGGGAATGAATCTCAGGTTAATGCACCTGAACAGCGCCTGAATGCAATGCGCAGGCCGGGCTGGTCGAAGAATTCGGTGCGCTGGCGAGCGCACCGCTCACGATACTGGGCGACCGGCTCGGCTTGATCGCGTGGGCTTCGAGGTCGCCGGCGTCAAGACCTGTCCGGGCCGCGACTTCGACCTGGTCGCATTCGGGTGCGAATCGCGAGCACGCAGAGCACCGTGGTGAGACGCCTCTTCCTGCGCGAGACCGGGATGAACCTCTGCGCATGATCCAATGCGCGGATCGCTTTCAAGGGCCGGCCCATTGAATCTCGTCTCTTCGACCTCGCTTCGGTACTTCGCGGAAGTCGTGCGGACCGGCTCCATCCGCGCCGCTTCGGAAAATCTCTATGTCGCCTCCTCGGCGATCAGCCGGCAGCTCGCAATGCTCGAAGACGCGCTCGGCGCGCCGGTGCTCGAACGCCGCCAGGGCCGCGGGAAGGTGAAGCTCACCGCCGCCGGCGAAGCGCTCATGCGCTACTACAAGAACGTGAGCAACGAATCCCGGCGCCTGCATTCGGAGATCGAGTCGCTCCAGGGCCTCAGGCGCGGGCACATCAACTTCGGCATGCCGGAGTCGCTCGTGCGCGATCTCATGCCGAAGTTCCTCTCGGACTTCTCGAACCGCTTTCCGGGGATTTCGTTCAACGTCCATGTCGCGGGCAGCCCGAGGCTCGCGGAGATGGTGCTGAACGACGAACTGGACGCCTGCTTCACCTTCGGCGATGTGCCGCTGCAGGATCTCTCGGTTCTCTACACACGGCTTCTGCCGCTTTTCGTGCTGGTGCCCAAGGGGCATCCGCTCGAGCACTTCGAGACGCTCCGGCTCAGCGATTGCGCCGAGTACGGCCTCTCGACGCTGGACTCGTCGCTCTGGGCCAAGCAGCAGTACGACGAGATGCTCGCCAAGGCCAAGATCCGGCCGCGGGTCGCGCTGGAGACCAACTCCTACGAGCTCATGCGCAATGTCGCAGCCGAAGGCATGTGCCTCACGTTCACGACCCGGCCGCTGGACGACCCCTTCGGCAATCCGCGGGCCGGTTCGTACATTCCGCTGAAGGATTCCCGCGCGAGGCCGCAGCGTTTCGCGCTGAGCGTCCACAAGGGCCGCAACCTGCCCTTGGCGGTCGATGCGTTCCTGCGCGAGCTCACGCGCGTGCTCGCGGAGGTGGAGCGGCGCGCCAAGTCGCCGCGCGCCGCTGCTGCATGACGAACGGACTCAGCCCGCAGCCAGCTCCGCCGGCGTCTTGTACTTCTGCACCGACGCGAACCGGCTCACGAGGTACTCGCCCGACTTGATCGGCGCATGCCGGGGCTCGCCCGACGCCGGCACGAATTCGGGCAGGCAGGCGACCGGCGTGTCGTAGTCAAGGTTGAAGAAGGTAGGGATCGAGTAGCGCTCCTTGCCGGTGCGGTTCGCGACCCGGTGCGGGTTCGAGACATAGACGTCGTTGGTCCAGACCTTCACCAGGTCGCCGAGGTTGATCACGAGCGTCCCCTCGATGTAGGGCGCCGCGACCCATTCGCCGCCGCGGGTGCACAGCTCCAGGCCGCCGATGGGGTCCTGCGCCAGGAGCGTCAGCATGCCGTAGTCGGTGTGCGCCGCGGCGCCGAGCTCGAGGTTGGTGAACGACTGCTGCGGCGGATAGTGGAAGAGCCGCGACTGGACCATCGGCTTCTTCGCGTACTGGAGGAAGAAGTCCTCTTCCTTGCCCACCGCGGTCGCGAAGACTTTCAGCAGGCTGCGGCCGAGCAGGATCGTCGCGTCGAAGTACTTCATGGCCGCCTCTTCCAGCCATGGCTTGTCGGCAGGCCAGCGATTGGGGCCATGCAGCGGTCGGCCGGAGGCGACATCGGGATCGCTCAAGGGCAGGTCCATGCCGAGCTCGTAGCTTTCCTTGAGGTCGGGCTTGTGGCCCGGGTGCTGCGTCACGCCCATCGGCATGAAGCCGCGGCGGAAGCGTTCGTCGATCTTGTCGCGAAGCCGCTCTTCCATCGGCAGCGACATGTAGCGCCGGGTGGCCTCGAAGACGCCGTCGATCGTCGCCTGCGGCACGCCGTGATTCTTCACATAGAAGAAGCCGGTGTTGGTGCAGGCCGCCTTGAATTGCTCCACGACCGGCCCGATCGGGCCGCCCGCGAGCCACTCGCCGAGGTCGAGGATCGGCATTTCCGTGGCGGATGCGCGGCGCGGCGCAGCCACCTGATGTTCATTCAGGTTCATTCGATTTGCTCCTTGGTTGGCGTTGGGGTGGGATCAGCTGCCGCGCGACTGGTCCGTGAATGCATCGGCCCAGAAGATGACGCGACGCGCAATGGCCTTGACGATCGCGTGCAGCACGATGCCGATGAGCGACAGGATGATGAGGATGGCGAACATGCCCGCGGCATCCATCGAGAAGTTGCGCTGCAGGATGAGGTAGCCGAGGCCCGCCTGCGCGCCGACGAATTCGCCGACGATGGCCCCGATGACCGCGAGCACGATCCCGATGTCGAGCCCCGCGAAGACATAGGGCAGCGCATGCGGCAGCCGCACCATGCGGAACACATGCCAGCCCGATGCGGTGAAAGCGCGCATCAGGTCGATCTGGTCGCGCGGCGCCGACCTGAGGCCGACGATGGTGTTGGCAAGCACCGGGAAGAAGACGATCGTCGCGGTGATCACCACCTTGGACGCGGTGCCGAAGCCGAACCACAGCACGAACAAGGGCGCGACCGCGACCTTGGGCACCGTCTGGAAGGCGACCACGTACGGATACAGCACCGCTTCGAGCAGGGCGCTCTGCCCGATCAGCGCGCCGAGCAGGAAGCCCGCAAGCGCGCCGACCGCGAAGCCCGCAAGAATCTCGTAGAGCGTGACCCACAGGTGCGACCAGATCTCGCCGGACACCAGCACGTCGTAGACCGCGCGCGCGACGCGCTCCGGCCCCGGAAAGATCAGGTGCGAGACACCGAACGCGGAGATGGCGACATGCCAGATGCCCATCACAGCGATGAAGAAGAACGCGATGAGCATGCGGCGCTTCAGGGGCGTGAGCGCGTTCGCCTGGACTTCGGACGAGGTTGCAGGGGTGGCCATCAGTCGAGCCCTCCGCTCGCGTTCAGGTTGGCCCGGATGCCGGAGACATAGGCGCCGAAGCGCTCGGTGTTGATCACGTCCAGCGTGCGCGGCGACGGAAGATCGACGTCGATCACCTGCGTCACGCGGCCGGGACGCGGCGACATCACGATCACCCGGTCGCCGAGGAACACCGCCTCGGGGATGCTGTGGGTGACGAGCATGATGGTCGCGCCGGTGCGCTCGCGCAGCTTGAGCAGCTCGACGTTCATGGTCTCGCGCGTCATCGCGTCGAGCGCGCCGAAGGGCTCGTCCATGAGCAGCAGCATCGGGTCGTTGACCAGCGCACGCGCGATGCCCACGCGCTGCTGCATGCCGCCCGAGAGTTCGTTCGGGTACTTGGTCTCGAACCCCGCGAGCCCGACGAGCTGGAGGTAGTGCATCGCACGCTCGCGCGCGGTCTTCGGGTCGCGGCCCTGGATCTGCGCGGGCACGAGCACGTTCTCGAGGATGTTTCGCCAGGGCAGCAGCACCGGCGCCTGGAAGACGACGCCGATCTCGCGGCTGGGGCCGGTGTGCTCGCGGCCGCCCAGTTCGACATTGCCGCCCGTCGCGCGATCCAGCCCTGCAAGAATGCGCAGCAACGTGCTCTTGCCGCAGCCGCTGGGACCCACGACGGTGACGAATTCCCCGCGCTGCACGCGGAAGTCGACGTCCTGCAAGGCGATGACATCGCCTCCGTCCTTCGAGCGGAAGGTCTTTCGCAATCGGTCGAAGCGGAAGGCCGGCCTCGCTTCCGACGCCACGGCTGAGCTCATTCGTGCTCCTTGGGATGGTGAGGACGGGACCTTGCCAGCCAGTCGTCGATGCGAGCGAGCGCGTCGTCGCGCTGTGCCTCGGGAATGAACGCGGCCTCGAAGCTGTTGCGCGCGAGCTGCGCGAGATGCTCGCGGCTGAGGCCGAGGGCCTGCTGGCACGCGAGGTAGTTGTCGTTGACGTAGCCGCCGAAGAAGGACGGATCGTCCGAGTTCACGGTCACGCACAGGCCGGCGTCGAGCAGGCGTTTGAGCGGATGCGCAGCCACCGCGGGAATGACCTGCAGCTTGAGGTTGGACAGCGGGCACATCGTGAGCGGGATGCGGCGCTTTGCGAGTTCCGCGACCAGCGATGGATCGTCGATGCAGGCGTTGCCATGGTCGATGCGATGCACTTCCAGCACGTCGACCGAATCGCGCACGTAGGCGGCCGGCCCCTCCTCGCCCGCGTGCGCCACGACCTTGAAGCCGAGTGCGCGGCAGCGGCGGAAAAACTCGGCGAACTTGGCGGGCGGATTGCCGACTTCGGCGCCGCCCAGCCCGAAGCCCAGCAACTGGCCGTGCCAGGGGCGAAGCGCGTCCAGCATGGCCAGGGCTTCCTCCTCGGTGCGATGCCGTTGCGCCAGAACGATCAGGCCCGAGGTCACGGCATCTTCCGCACGCGCATCGGCCATCGCGCCGAGCACGCCTTCCATCACGGCGGCAAGCGGAACGCCGCGCGTGGTGTGTCCTTGCGGACCGAGGAACAGCTCGGCGTGCAGCACATGGTCGGCATGCGCACGGCGCAGGTAGTCGCGGGTGACGTCGTGGAAGTCCTGTGCCTTCACCAGCACGCGGCAACCGTCGTAGTAGAGGTCAAGAAAGTCCTGCAGGTCGGTGAAGCGGTAGGCGGCGCGCAGCTCGTCCTCCGTCTGCCAGCGCACGGCCACGCCGTTGCGGCGGGCCAGGCGCAGGAACAGGTCGGGCTCGATCGAGCCTTCGATGTGCATGTGGAGTTCGGCCTTCGGCAGGCCGGCCACGAACTGCTCGGGTGTCATCGCGGGCGTCACTCAAACGCCCTTGCAGGCCTTGGCGGCATCGACGACCGCCTTGTGGTCGAAGTTGTTGATCGCCTCGACGAAGCCGGGCTTGAGGTAGAGCATCGATTCGGGCGCGACCGTGCGCTTGACGAGGCCGTCCTTCACCATCTGGTCCTGCATGCGGCCATAGGCAGCCGGGCTCATCGCGCCGATCAGCTTGCCACCGTTCATCGCCTGCGCGGCCGACATGGTCTCGAGCTGCGTCTGCAGCAAGGCGAGATCCCACCTGGCGAGCGTCGCTTCATCCGCGCCGGTGGGCTTGGTGCTCGGGAAGTACTTCCAGTGGATCTTGCGCGTGCATTCCGGGTTGGTCTGCGCGAAGAGCGTGGCCTTGGCCGCGCCGCGGGAGATCGCCTCGACCATGGCCGGATCGGTGTCGATGGTCTTCTGCATGGTCGCGAAGGTGAAGTCGGGCAACGCGCGCCACGCGGGGTCGAACAGGACGCGCATCTTCGTGCCGGCGTTCTCGAAGCCGGTGAGGGCCGACCCCCAGAACATCAGCGCCTGCACGCGGTCGGACTTCATCGCCTCCAGCGCCGGGGCGCCCGCACCGGTGGCGATGATCTGCACGTCGGTATCCGGATTGATGCCGTTCGCGCGCAGATAGCCCTTGAGCAGCGGCATGCCGCCCGTGCCGAGGCTGAAGATGCCGATCTTCTTGCCCTTGAGGTCGGTCACCGACTTGATGGCGCTGTCCTGCGGAACGCCGATGCCCCAATCGATCACGCCGGTGCCCATCAGGCCGCGCACCGCCACGTCGTTGTCGACGTTGGCCTGGATCAGGCCGGTCGAGTTGACCTGCGCGAAGTCCACGCCGCCCGCGACCATCTGCTGGATGCCCTGCAGCGAGCCGGCCGTGGTGACGATTCTGACGTCGTAGCCCTCGTCCTTCCAGTAGCCGAGCGCGATCGGCAGCGTGAGCCATGGATAGGTCACGTTGACCACCTGCGTGCCCAGCGCGATGGTGACCGGCTTCAGCGGCTTGGCAGGCGTGGTCTGGCCCGCCGCGTCGAGGGCCAGCAGGCTGAGCGCAGCGCCGGCCGCGAGGGCCACGAGGCGTGCGAAGTTAGGAAGAAACGAGGCTTTCATCGAGCGTCCTTGATTGCGGAATTCGCTCGAAGATTAGCAACGTGAATGCGTTTGCTGTGATCAATATTCAGACGGTAATGATCTGAAAATTAGCGCATTTAATCGGACCTTTTCTGCATTCATTCGGGGCAGAAAGCATCGTCGTTGGGCACGTTCCGACGCCGAAGGCGGATGCGGCACAGCCCCTCGGGTTCAAGGCACTGCGTTGGTGCGGGGCGTCGAAAAGCGCCGACTACCGGAAGCGGCTTGCCAGGTAAGGCGCCGGGTCGATGAAGGGCGCCACGCCCTCGATCAGGTCTGCCATCAGGCGGCCGCTGGCCGGCCCCAGCGTGAACCCCTGGTGCGCGTGACCGAAGTTGAACCAGAGCCCCGGATGGTTCGGCGCCGGGCCGATGACCGGTTTCATGTCCGCGGTGCAGGGGCGGTTGCCCACCCAGGGCTCGGCTTCGACCGGATCCGGCAGGTCGAGAAGTTCGCGCGCCGCGGCTTCCGCCTTGGTGAGCTGCACCGGCGTGGCCGGCGCGCCGATGCGGGCGAACTCCGCCCCCGTCGTGAGGCGAACGCCCTGCGCCATGGGCGCGAGCACGAAGCCGCATTCGGCGTCGAGCATCGGCAACCGCAGGCCGGGACCGCCGCGGTAGTGCCGGTGGTAGCCGCGCTTGACGAACAGGGGCAGCCGATAGCCGAGCGGCGCGATCAGTGCATCGGCCCATGGGCCGAGAGCCACGACCGCGTGCCGCGCCGTCAGCGGCCCGGCGGCCGTCTGGACCTGCCACCCGCCGCCTGCGGCCTGCAAGCTGGACGCATCGCCCTCGACCAGTTGGCCGCCCAGCGCCTCGAAGCGTTGCGCGTAGCGCGCCACCAGCGCGCCCGGATCGCTCACGGACCAGGGGTCGAGCCAGTGCAGCGCACCGGCCATGCGTTGGCGCAGGCCCGGTTCCGCCCGGGCCAACGCGTCGCCGTCCTCCAGCGCATGGCTCACGCCGTACTCGGCCGCAAGCCGGGCCGCGCGCGTCGCCGCCTCTTCCATCGCGGCGGGCGTGCGAAAGACGAAGCGATAGCCTTCCTTGCGCACGAGGTCGTGCGCACCGGACTCGGCCATCAGCACCTCGTGCTCGGTCAGGCAATGCGCGATCAACCGGCTGTAGGCCTGCGCGATCGGCGCGTAGTGCGTAGGCGCCGAGGCATGCCAGTAGCGCGCGAGCCGCGGCAGCACTTCCGGCAGCGCGCTCAGGTGGTAGTTGACGTCGATGCCGCGCTTGAAAGCAACGTCGAAGACCGCCTGCCACTCGCGCGGAAAGGCATAGGGCTCGACCGCCTCGCGCTGGATGATCCCGGCGTTGCCGTAGGAGGTCTCCCGCCCGGGTGCCCGACGGTCGACCATTGCGACGGCATGCCCGCGCCGTGCGAGCTGCAGCGCGGTGCAGGTGCCGACCATGCCGGCTCCCAGGACGAGGACCTCGGTGGACATGCGCGCGCTCCTTGCGGGATCAGTCGCGCTGCGCCGCCGTCACGGTGACCTCGAGGCGGGCGCCGGGCGCCAGCAGGCTCGCGACCACGGTGGTGCGCACCGGAAGCGGATCGCGGAAGTGCTTGCGGTACTCCGCATTGAAGGCCGCGAAGTCGGCGCCATCGACCAGATGGACCGCCACCTGCACCACGTCGTCGAGGCCGAGGCCCACGGTGCCTAGCGTCGAGCCGATGCGCTGCAGCACCAGCGCGGTCTGCGCCGCGATGCCGTCGGGGATGCTGCCGTCGTCCGCAAAAGGCATCTCGCCGGACAGGAAGGCCAGGCCCTTGGCGAGCCGGAGCTTGGAAAAAGGGAGTGCGGGTGCTTGGGTCATGAGCGGAGGCGTCCTTGCAGTGAACGTGCGATTGTGAAATGCGACCGCCGTCTTCGGTTGGCAATCTATTGAAGACATCGTTGCGAATATCGCAATCCGATGCGTCGTCCTCTACCCTTCCCTGCGCACCGCCTCCCGCAGGTGATCGAGGAAGGCGCGGCAGGCGCCGGGCAAGGTGCGTCCGGCCATGGTCTGGATCTCGAAGTGACGCTCGTTCATCTCGCGGTCGCGCAATGGCACGGCGACGAGGTTGCCGGTCTTCAGGCGGTTGCGCAGCGCGGCTTCGCCGCTGAGCGCGATGCCGCCGCCGGCCGCGGCGAACGAGATCGAGGCATCGAGCCGGTTGCTCAGCAGCGCAGGCTCGCACTGCAGGCCCTGGCGACTGCAACTGATGTCGAACAGCTGGCGCAGCGTCGAGTACGGCCCCGGCATCGCCATCGGGTAGCCGACCAGCTGCGCGAGCGCCAGCTGTCGCCGCGAGGCGAGCGGATGGTCCTTCGCCATGATCGCGAGGATGGGCGACGGATGGCGCAGCTCGACGTTGATCTGGCGCTCGGAGCTGGTGCTGAGCGTGACGCCGATGTCGACCTCGCCGTCGCGCACCAGCTGGGGAATCTCGGCCTGCATGTGGACGTTCAGCGCGAAGCGGATGCCGGTGTACTCGCGCTGAAACTCGGCGATGAGGCTGGGGAGGAATTCGGACGCAAAGCCCTCGGTGCTGGCGATCCGCACGAGCCCCGTCTGCAGGCCGCGCAGCGCCTGGATGTCGTCGGTCACGCGCTCGATGTCCTGCCAGGCGCGCTTGGCATGCGCGGCCAGCAGTTCGCCGGCTGCGTTGGGCACCATGCCGCGTGCCCGGCGCTCGAACAGAAGGGTGTCGAGTTCGCTTTCGAGGTGCGCGATGTGGCGGCTGACCGCGGAGGGCGCCACGCTCAGGCGCTCGGCCGCGGCGGTGACGGAGCCGGTGCGAACGACCTCCAGGAAGTGGCGCAGTGCAGTGTCCTGGAGGACGCGTCGGTTGATGTTCTTGACCACGGGTTGACCCTGATGTGATTTGCGATTATCGCAACAATACGTTCAGATCATGGCTGTTGCTGGGAATGGTCGGCCTTCCTACGATGAGGTCTCGCCCCCGCCATCCCCACCCCACACGCACCCGCCGCCGCCATGCACACCCCGTTCCTGCGCACATTCGGGCTCGCCGCCCTCGGCGCCTTCAGCGCCCTCGGACTCCCTGCCGCTGCCCTCGCCGAGGACAGCTTCCCCTCGCGGCCGATCACGATCGTCGTACCTTTTCCACCGGGCGGAGGCGGCGACGTCCAGACGCGCCTGGTGGCCCAGAAGATGGGCGAGAAGCTCGGCCAGACCGTGATCGTCGACAACAAGCCCGGCGCCGGCACCGCCATCGGTGCGGCCTTCGTCGCCAACGCGAAGCCCGACGGCTACACGCTGCTGATGAGTTCCGCCTCCACCTACACGCTGAACCCGGCGATCCGCAAGTCGCTGCCCTATGACCCGGTCAAGAGCTTCGAGCCGATTGGCATCATCAGCCGGGTCGGGCTGGTGCTGCTGGCCAATCCCAAGGTCCCCGTGAACAACCTCAAGGAGCTGGTGGCCGCCGCCAAGCCGGCACCCGACAAGTACAGCTATGCCTCGTTCGGCTCGGGCACGAGCTCGCACTTCGCGGCCGAGATGGCGCTGCAGGCCATGGGCATCCGGCTGATGCACGTGCCGTACAAGGGCAGCGGTCCGGCCATGACCGACCTGATCGGCGGGCAGGTGCCATTCTCCTTCGACACCGTGACCGCCGCGCTGCCGCAGATCAAGGCGGGCAAGGTCAGGGCGATCGCCATCACGACGGCCAAGCGCTCGCCGCTGCTGCCCGACGTGCCCACCTTTGCGGAGTCCGGTTACCCGACAGCGGTGCTCGACAGCTGGGGCATGGTGGCAGCGCCGCGCGGCCTGCCGCCGGCGGTGCACGCGAAGCTGGAGAAGGCGCTGGCGGAAACGATCGCCGATCCGGGGGTGCGCAAGGGCTTCGCCGATCAGGGCGTGGAGGCCAGCTTCGTCGATTCGGCCAAGGCCGCCGCCCATCTCGAGGCCGAACTGCCCCTGATGCGCGCGGTCGCGGCGCGCGCGAACATCCAGCCGGAATGAGCAGCATGCGCCAGCCATCGAATACCACGGCCCTGGTCGAGCACACCGCCGTCGAATTGCGCCGGATGATCGCGAGCCGCGAGGTCTCGCCGGTCGAACTGCTGGAGGCCTGCATCGAGCGCATCGAGACGGTCAATCCCTACGTCAACGCGGTCACCGCGACCTGCTTCGAGCGAGCGCGAGGCGAGGCGCGCGCCGCCGAGAAGGCGGTGCTGCGCAGCGAACCGCTGGGCCTTCTGCACGGCCTTCCCGTGGGCGTGAAGGACCTGGAGCCCACCGCCGGCCTGCTCACCACCTTCGGCTCACCGGCCTTTCGCGCGAACGTGCCGGCGCAGGACATCGAGTTGGTGGCCCGCCTGCGCCGCGCCGGCGGCATCGTTGCCGGCAAAACCAACGTGCCCGAGATGGGCGCCGGCGCCAACTCGCGCAACCCGGTCTGGGGCGCGACCGGCAACCCCTTCGACCCGAACCTGAATGCCGGCGGATCCTCAGGCGGCTCGGCGGCCGCGCTGGCCTGCGACATGCTGCCCGTGTGCACCGGCTCGGACACCGGCGGCTCGCTGCGCATCCCCGCCTCGAAATGCGGCGTCGTTGGCTTCCGCCCGTCGCCCGGCGTGGTGCCCAGCGTGCGCAAGCTGCTGGGCTGGACGCCGATCTCGGTGGTCGGCCCGATGGGCCGAACCGTCGCGGATGCCTGCCTGCAACTCGCGGCCACCGCCGGCATGCATCCGGGCGACCCGCTCAGCCATCCGCTCGATCCGCTGGCCTTCCTCGCGCCGCACGCGGCCGAGCTGGGCCGGCTGCGCGTGGCCTACACCACCGACTTCGACTGCTGCGACGTCGACCCGGACATCCGCGCCACCTTCACCGCCCGGATCGCCGCGATGCGGCATCTCTTCGCGCGTTGCGACGAGGTGCGCTTCGACCTCGGCGATGTGCATCGCTGCTTCGACGTGCTGCGCGCCGAAGCCTTCGTGGCCGGCATGCGCGAGGCCTACGAGAAGGACCCCGCGAGCCTCGGCGAGAACCCCCGCGCCAACTACGAACTGGGCGCCCGCATGAGCCTGCTCGACAGCGCCTGGGCCCAGGCCGAGCAGACCCGCATCCTCGGGCGCTTCCAGACCACTTTTGCCGACTACGACCTGGTGCTGGCGCCGACGACGCCGGTCTCGCCCTTCCCGTGGACCGAGCCCTACGCCCGCGTGGTGGACGGCAGGCCGCAGGCCAACTACTACCGGTGGCTCGCGCTGACCTACGTCACCACGCTGACGACGCATCCTGCGCTGTCGCTGCCCTGCGGCACCGACGCGAAGGGCATGCCCTTCGGGCTTCAGATCGTGGGGCCGTTCCGGGGCGACCTGCAGGTGCTGTCGGCCGCGCTGGCGATGGAACAGGCCTTCGCGTCCGACCCGGCGCTGCGCCGCCCGCGCCCCGACCTCTCTGCCCTGCGCATGCCGGCGCCTGCGCTGGACTCGATCGTCACCGCGCCGCCCCCGGTGGACTGGCGCGATGCAGGGAACACCCGCGGCGCGAGCAGCTCGGTCGTATAGGCTCGAAGCACCACCACGCACGAACACCATGGCCGCCGTTCCCACCACCGCCACGCTCCCCGAACTCGACCAGGCCCTCGCCGATCTGACGGACCGCTTCGTCGCCTCGAACCTCGCCAGCCGCGAGCGCTTCGAGGCCCACGCGCACTTCATGCCCGGCGCCAACAGCCGGTCGGTCCTTTTCTACGCGCCGTTCCCGCTCACGATGGCGCGCGGCGAAGGCGCCTTCCTGTGGGACCTCGACGGGCATCGCTACGACGACTTCATCGCCGAGTACACCGCCGGCGTCTATGGCCACTCGGCGCCGGAGATCCGGGACGCGGTGCTCGAAGCCATGGAAGGCGGCATCAACCTCACCGGCCACAACCTGCGCGAGGGCCGGCTCGCGCAGCTGATCTGCGAACGCTTTCCGCAGATCGAGCGCGTGCGCTTCACGAATTCGGGCACCGAGGCCAACCTGATGGCGATCACCGCGGCACTGCGCTTCACCGGGCGGTCACGAATCGTCGTGTTCTCGGGTGGCTACCACGGCGGCGTGCTGGGCTTCGGTGCGCAGCCCGCGCCCACCACCGTGCCGTTCGACTTCCTGGTGCTGCCCTACAACGACGAGGCGAGCGTGCGCGAGGCCTTCGCGCGCGAGGGACAGGACATCGCCGCTGTGCTGGTGGAGCCCATGCTGGGCGCCAGCGGGTGCATCCCCGGTCGCCCCGGCTTCCTGCAGGCGCTGCGCGCGCTGACGACCGAGGCCGGCGCACTGCTGGTGATCGACGAGGTGATGACCTCGCGCCTCGCGGGGCACGGCCTCGCCGCGCGGCACGGCATCACGCCCGACCTGTGCACCCTGGGCAAGTACATCGGCGGCGGCATGCCGTTCGGCGCATTCGGCGGCCGCGCGGACATCATGGCGCTGTTCGACCCACGCAGCGGTCCGCTCGCGCACTCGGGCACCTTCAACAACAACGTGGTCACGATGGCCGCGGGCCATGCAGGCCTGACGCGCCTGTTCACGCCAGCCGCGGCCGATGCATTGGCGGCTCGTGGAACCGGGCTGCGCGAGCGCCTCAACGCCCGTTGCGCCGAGGCCGGTGTCGCGCTGCAGTTCACCGGCGTCGGCTCCGTGATGAACGCGCATTTCGTCGGCGGCGAGATCCTGCGGCCCGAGGAGCTCGCGGCGGTCGACGCGCGCCTGCGCCAGCTGTTGTTCTTCCATCTGCTGGCGCGTGGCATCTATGCCTCGCCGCGGGGCTTCATCGTGTTGTCGCTGCCGCTGGGCGACGATGCCATCGCCCGCCTCGAAGAGGCCGTTGCCGACTTCCTCGCGCGCTATGGGCACCTGCTGGCAGCACGCGCCCCAAACTGACCCAGCCGAGGCCAGGAACCCCGCGGAACCGGCTTTGCCGGGCCGCCGGGGTTGCCCCCGGAAGGGGGTGTCCGAGCCACACAAAGTGGGCGAGGCTGGGGGAGAACCTAGTGCGGCACTTCCGCAGGGCCGCTCGCTGCCCGGCGCGGCTTGCGGATCAGCAGCAACAGCGGGATCGACAGCGCGGTCATCGCCATCATGATCCAGAAGTCGTCGAGGTAGGCGATCATCGCCGCCTGACGCGTCACCTCCATGTTCAGTGCCGCCAGGCCGGAGGGGGTGCCGATGTTCGCGGCGCTCCCCAGATAGGCCAGGCCCGCATTGCCCGGCGCGACCAGCGAGGCCAGGTTGGCATGGGCGCTACTCGAGCCTTCGGTCAGCAGGGCCTGGACGATCGAGATCCCGACGCTGCTGCCGATGTTGCGCAGCAGGCTGAAGATGGGCGTGCCCTGGTGCCGCAGGTGCGGCGCCAGCGTGGCGAAGGTGGCGGTCGACAGCGGCACGAAGGTGAAGCCGATGCCCAGGCCCTGGATGAAGCCCGAGGTGACGATCAGCGTGCTGTCCATGTCCGGCGTGAAGCGCGTCATCTGCCACAGCGAGAAGGCCGTGAGGCCGAAGCCCACCGCCATGATGCCGCGCACGTCCACCCGCTGCACCAGCCGGCCAACGACCATCATGGCGATCATCGTGCCCACGCCGCGCGGGGCGGTGACGGCGCCGGTGTAGACCACCGGGTAGCCCATCAGGCCCTGCAGGAAGGTGGGCAGCAGCGACATCGTGGCGAACAGGATCATGCCGACGATGAAGGCGAAGAGCAGCCCGGTGACGAAGTTGCGGTCCTTGAGCAGCTCGCGGTTGAGAAAGCTCTGGCCCCGCACCGTCCAGGTGTGCACCGCGAAGAACGCCAGTGCGATCACCGCGCCGGCGGCTTCCAGGCGGATCTCCCATGAGTCGAACCAGTCGAGCTGCTCGCCGCGATCGAGGAACAACTGCAACAGCCCGATGCCGAGGCTCAGCGTGACGAAGCCGAAGACATCGAGCTTCTCCGCGCGGGGCCGGCTCTCGGGCAGGAACCGCCCGATGCCCCACAGTGCGAAGAGGCCCACCGGCAGGTTGATGAAGAACACCCAGCGCCAGTCGAACTGGTCGGTGAGCCAGCCGCCCAGCAGCGGGCCGAGGATGGGGCCGACCATGATGCCGGCGCCCCAGATCGCCATGGCCTGGCCGACCTTCTGCGGCGGATTGATGTCCAGCAGCACCGCCTGCGACAGCGGCACCAGCGCCGCGCCGAAGCTGCCCTGCAGCAGCCGCGCCGCCACGATCTCGGCCATCGAGCCGGCGAGCCCGCACAGCGCGGACGCGATCGTGAAGCCGATCACCGAGACCAGGAACACGCGCCGGCGCCCCCAGTGCCCGCACAGCCAGCCAGTGAGCGGCAGCGCGATGGCCGAGGCGACGATGTAGGACGTCAGCACCCACGTGATCTGGTCCTGCGAGGCCTGCAGGCTCCCCTGCATGTGCGGCAGCGCGACGTTGGCGATGGTGGTGTCCAGCGCCTGCATGATGGTCGCGAGCATGATCGAGATCGTGATCATTCCGCGGTTCGGAACGGCGTGCGTCGAGGGGCTCATGCCTTCCCGCCTTTCGATGCATCGGGTTCCCAGGCCAGCAGGCCTTCGCGCGCCTTGCGAAGCAGCGCGATGAGTTGCTTGCGCTCGGCCGCGCTGAGATTGCGCAAGCCGTGCGCCTGCACCTCGTCGCTGACCTTCAGCGCCTCGTCGAAGGCGGTCAGCGCTCGCGGCTCCGGATGCACCCAGTTCGCCCGGCGGTCGGTGGCGGAAGGTTCCCGGCGAATCCAGCCCGCGGTTTCCATGCGGTCGCACAGCGCCGCCACGCCCATTGCGCTGAGTTCCAGCCGCTGCGCGAGCTCGGCCTGGGAAAGTGGAACCGCGCCTTCATGGGTGGCCAGGGCCCCGATCAGGCGGCACTGGGCCAGTGACAGTCCGAGTCGTTCGCGTGCCAGCCGGTCGAAGTGCGCACCGTGCAGCTTGGCCACATGGTTGACCAGAAAGCTGAAACGTTGCGTATGGTCGTATTTCATAAACGCATGGATATTAAATGCATTTACTAATCGCCGCAGGCCCGCGGAGAATTTCCCCCGACGCGGGGAAGTGACGCGTGAAAGCCGCTGTGTTCGCTGCATTGGATCGGCCGCCCCGGAGATAAGCTGCCCTGCACAGTGCCTTGCGAGAGCCATCCCTCATGCCCACCCCCTCCACTGCCCCTGGCAGCCTCGATCCCGACGATTGGCGCGCGGCACGGGCGCAGGGCCACCGGATGCTCGACGACATCCTGGACTATCTCGAGGACATCCGCGAGCGCCCCGTCTGGCAGCCGGCGCCGGACGCCGTCCGCCGGAAATTCCGCGCGCCCCTGCCGCTCGACGGCTGTGATCTGCAGGACGCGCATCTGAGCTTCATGCAGGACATCCTCCCCTTCTCGGTGGGCAATGCGCATCCCGGCTTCATGGGCTGGGTGCACGGCGGCGGCACGGTCGTCGGGATGCTCGCGGAGATGCTTGCCGCCGGGCTGAACGCCAACCTCGGTGGCCGCGACCACGTGCCGATCGAGGTGGAAGCGCAGGTCTTGCGATGGGTCATCGAACTGTTCGGTTTTCCGGGCGACGCGAGCGGGCTGTTCCTCACGGGCTCATCGATGGCCAACCTGATCGGCGTGCTCGTCGCACGAACGAGAGCCCTTGGCGCCGAGGTCAGAAGCCGTGGCGTCGCGCGGCTTTCGCCGGGCCTCGTCGCCTACACCTCTGCGCGGGCGCACGGATGCATCGCACAGGGCATGGATCTCGCCGGGCTCGGTCGCGAACAGCTGCGCGCCATCCCGGTCGACGCCGATGGCCAGATGGATCTGGCGAGTCTTGCCGCTGCCGTTGCCATCGACCGCGCGGCGGGCCTGACGCCGTTTCTCGTGGTGGGCACGGCGGGCACCGTGGATACCGGCGCTATCGACGATCTGACCGGGCTCGCCGCGCTCGCCCGGCGCGAGCGGCTGCATTTCCACGTCGACGGCGCATTCGGCGCCATGGCGATGCTCAGCCCGGCGCTGGCGCCACGTCTGCGCGGCATCGAGCTTGCGGACTCCATTGCCTTCGATTTCCACAAGTGGCTGCAAGTCCCCTATGACGCGGGCTTCATCGTGGTCAGAGACCGCGAACTGCATCTGCGCACCTTCGCCACGCAGGAGGGAACCTATCTCAGCCGGGGCGAGCGAGGCATGTCCGCCGGCTCGCCTTGGCCGTGCGACTTCGGCCCCGATCTGTCGCGCGGCTTTCGCGCGCTGAAGACGTGGTTCACGATCAAGGTCTACGGCGCCGAGCGCCTCGGCGGGATGATCGCCCGCACCTGCGAACTCGCGCGACACCTCGCGCAGCGTATCGGCGAGACGCCGGAGCTCGAACTGCTGGCGCCGGTGTCGCTCAACATCGTCTGCTTTCGCCACGTCGGCACGTACGACGCCGCAGGCGATGAAGACACGCTCGATGCGCTCAACCGCAATCTCGTCGTAGCGCTTCAGGAGTCCGGCACGGCCGCGCCTTCGTCGACGGTGCTCGACGGACGCTTCGCCATCCGCGTCGCGCTCTTCAATCACCGCAGCTCGGTGCGGGAGATCGATGCGCTTCTGGACGCAACCCTCGCGCTCGGCCGATCGCTGTGCGCTTCATCCTCCATCTCCCGGGCCATCGGCTCCACGCTATGAATGCCATTCACGAGCCCGCGACCGCGGCCAGCCTTTCCGAGCCCACCCTGATGAGCCTGCGCGACCTCATGCAGGCCGCGCACCTGAACCAGGACCTGCGCCCGCTTGGCGCGGCGCTGGTCGCGCACGTGCAGGCACAGCCCGACGACGCCTATGCACTGATGGATCTGTCGCTCGTGCTCCAGCTGATCGGCGATCGCGCGCTGGCGATGACCGTGCAGGCGGAAGCGCTGCAGGCCCAGCGGCTCTATCGCGTGATCGCGCCTCGCGAGGGCAACGTTCGCCTGCGCGTGCTGGCGATCGCGGTGTCGGGCGACCTGATGTCGAACACGCCCCTGGAGTGCCTGCTCCACGATTCCGACATCGCGCTCGAAGTGCTTTACGTGACGCCGGAGCAGCCGCTGCCCGAGTCCGTTCCCGAGCATGACGTGCTGTTCATCGCAGTCGGCGAATCCGATCGGACGCAGCCGGTGCTGGAACATCTTCGCGAGTTCGCCGCGATCTGGCCGCGCCCCGTGCTGAATCTGCCGGAGCGCGTGCAGCGTTTGTCGCGCGACGCGGCCGCCTCGACGCTCGCCGGCCTGCCGGGCGTTTGCATGCCCCCCACGTCGCGAGTGGACAGGCAGGTACTCAACGACATCGCGCAAGGGCGACGCGGGCTCGGGGCGGTGCTGCCAGATGGACACTTCCCGATCATCGTCCGTCCGCTGGGTTCGCATGCCGGCAAGGGCCTCGAGAAGATCGACGACGCGGCGGCACTCGCCGACTATCTCACCGGGAGCGCCGCGCCAGCCTTCTATGTGTCGAGGTTCATCGACTATCGCGGCGCGGACGGCCAATTTCGCAAGTACCGGATCGTCCTCATCGAGGGACGCCCCTACATCTGCCACGTCGGCATCTCCAGCCACTGGATGATCCACTACCTCAATGCCGGCATGACGGAGAACGCGGCGAAGCGCGAGGAGGAAGCGGCCATCATGCGCGACTTCGACAAGGGCTTCGCGCTGCGTCACCGGCGCGCCCTGGCGTTGATCCAGGAGCGCATGGACCTCGATTACCTCGGACTCGATTGCGCGGAAATGCCGACGGGAGAGCTGCTCGTCTTCGAAGCCGACACCGCGATGGTCGTGCACGACATCGACCCGATCGATGTGTTCCCCTACAAGCAGGCGCCGATGCGCAAGGTGTTCGACGCGTTCAGGGCCCTGCTGATTCATGCCAGCCGGCGTGCCCATGCCGAGTGAGGCCGCGGCCGCTGCGCGCGCGGCCTTGCCGCCCGTGCGCGAATTGCTGGTCAGCGGCGGGGATCACCGCATCGCGCTGGACCCGGTGACCGGCCGGAACAAGTACGGATGCAGCCCGATCGCGACATCGAACGTGGTGCCTTTCGGATCGTCCACCTCTTCGGGGATCTCGCCGTCGGCGCTGGCCGTGGTCGATGCGCTTCGCGATCGACTCGCCGGCAGCCTGGCACAGGGTTGTTCGCCGGCATGGCTCTATGGGCAGGAGATGGACCGGCTGCGCCTCGAACTGCTGCGGATGTGCGGCATCGATGCGTCTTCCGGTGCCGGGCTCGTCTTCGCGGCTTCAGGCACGGATGTTCATCTTCTCGCGACGCGGATGGCCCGCGAAAGCCATATCGACAAGCCGCTGGCCATCATCACGGCGGGTGGTTCCGAAAGCGGCAGCGGCGTGCCGGCCGCGTTGGCCGGGCGGCATTTCAGCACCTGGAGCGCACTCGGGCGCGCCACAGTGCCGGGAGAGCCGGTCGGCGATTCGTGCGACGGCGAGATCCTCGACGTACCGATCCGCACGGTCGATGGCGTTCCTCGCGATGCGAAGCGGGTGGACGCGGAAGTCACCGCGCTCGTCGACCGCGCAGTGCGTGATGGGCGCCGGGTGCTGCTGGTGCTGATGGACCTGTCCAAGACAGGTTGCATCGCGCCGGGCATCGCCTCGGTCCTTGAAATTCGCCGTCGCTGGGGTTCCGCGGTGCAGGTGCTGGTCGATGCCTGTCAGTTCCGGATCGAACCCGGCACGCTGCGTGCCTATCTGCGCTGCGGCTTCATGGTTGCGGTGACGGGGTCGAAGTTCCTGACCGGTCCGCCGTTCTCCGGTGCGCTGCTGTTGCCGCCTTCACTGAGCGCGACGCAGCGCGGGCACTTCGCTTCGACGCCGTTGCGCGCCTACTCCGCCCGCGAGGAATGGCCTCGAGACTGGCCTTGCGCGCAGGCGCTGGCGTCGCATGCGAACTTCGGCCTGCTGATGCGCTGGCAGGCCGCGATCCACGAGCTGCGGGAATTCCAGGCGATTCCGCCTCTGCAGGCGCGCGACATCCTCCGGCGGTTCGCCGCCGCTGTGCAAGCGCGGCTCGCGCGCGATCCGTGTTTCGCGGCGCTGCCTGTTCCCTCGCTCGACCGGGCTGCGCTTCATGCGCCCTCGGCGTGGGATGGCATCCAGACGATCCATCCCTTCCTGTTGCACCGGCCGGCACGCGGCGGCGCACGTGTTCCGCTGGGCCGCGACGAAACGGCGGCCATTCATCGCCGCATGGAAGCGGCAGCCTCGGACAGCCGCGCCTGGGCCTTCCAGGTGGGGCAGCCGGTGGACGCCGGACAACGATCGGGCGTTCAGGTCAGCGCGTTGCGCCTCTGCATGAGCGCGAGGCTGGTCGTTCAGGCCGCGCGCGATCGCGATCTTGGCGACGGCATCATCGACCAGGGGATGGCCTGCCTGGACAGCATCGCGGCATCGATCTCCAGCCGAAAGCACGGCGCTTCGATCGCCCTGACGCGGGCACCCATCCGGATGAGGGAATCTGCCGAAAAACTGGCCGGCATCTAGAAGCGCTCAGCCCAGCTCCAGCGGCCGCGACAAAGCCGAGAAAGCCGACTCGCCGGGCTCGACCTTGAGCGTGAGCGTGATGCACGTACCGCCCTCCGCTGACTGGTCGATGTGGAACTTCGCCCCGATCGCGCGGGCCCGCGAGCGCATGTTGTCCAGGCCGCGTCCGCCGCGGCGCCGGCCGGCGCCTGTCGCCGCCGGATCCCCGCGCAGGCCGACGCCGTTGTCGGCGATTTGCAGCGTCACCGCCGATCCCTCGTCGCACAGCCGCGCGCGCACGATGATGCGGGTCGCACGCGCGTGCTTCAGCACATTGGTGAAGGCTTCGAGCAGGATGCGCTGCACATGCATGACCATGTTGGGCGACAGCTCCCGCAACTCCGGCAGTTCCGCGACGTCCCACACGACGCCGATGCCCGCGGCTTCCAGCCTCGGCTGCAGGCGGTAGCGCAGCGTCGCGAGCACCGTGGCGAGATCGTCGTTGGCAGGCTGCAGCGAATCGACCGACATGCGCATCTCGTCCAGTGCGAACTGCACATGCTCGCGCAGCGCCTGCGGCTGCGCACCGGGACGGGCCACCATGTTCAGGAGCGCCACCAATTGCGAGCCGACGCCGTCGTGGATCTCCCGCATGATCCGCTGGCGCTCGTTCGAGATCGCCTGGAGATGCTGCTGCTCGCGCAGCACGTCGAAGGCCGCCCGGAGCTGCTGCTCGCGCTCGTCCACGCGGCGCGAGAGGTCGGCGTTGAGCGCCTGGAAGCTCGCGGCGGTGCGGCTATAGCGCTCCGCGATCAGCCAGCCCATGATCGGCACGAACGCGAACATCGCGTGCTGGAGATAGGTCGATCGCAGCCCGCTCGCGTTGGACAGGCGGACGAGCACAAGGTCGTGCAGTCCCGCCGCGATGGACGCCACGAGCGCAGCCGCGAGAAGCCACGCACCGGCGCCGCCGCCCGCCCAGGCGCGCCTCGCGACCGTCCACAGGCACGCAAGGGCCATCGGCACGATCGTGCAGATCCCGAGGGTCAGGAGCAGCGGCTTGCAAAGCGCGTATGAAAGCACGGTGAGCAACGAACTGGCCACGATGGCGACGTCGACCGAGCGATCGACGGCCCGCGGCGCCGCTCCGGTAGCGAGCACCGCGAAGCGGCACATCAGCGCCATGTGCGACATGTAGCAGATCGCCGCCAGGGCGCCGAGCCAGGGCCATGGCACGGGCACGTCCGCCCAGGCCCGGTCGACGATGCGCAGCATGCCCAGCAGCGCACCCAGGCTGAACCACCCGTACATCGGCAGGCGCTGCCGCATCCAGAGCACGCCGGTGAAGACGCCCATGCCCAGCAGCCCGACCGCGAACACGAGCATGGCGATCTCTCGCCAGCGACGGTTGGTGTCGTACATCGCCTCGATCGCGTCCTGCGGTCCATAGCGCAGCACCGACAGTCCGCCGAGCCTTTGCGGCTGGATCGTCACGTTGACGCGCAGCTCGTTCGGGCGATCGGCATGCAGCAGCGCGGCCGGGACCACGGCCATCACCGGATGCTTGGCGGCGTCGAAGAGCGGGTCGCCCAGCGTCCCCCAATGCTGGACGACCCCGCCGTTGACGAGGACCTCGACCTGGCTGCCGACGCGGGAGAACAGGAGCGCCATGGGTACGTGGCCGTCACGGGGCGGCAGCATGATGCGGTAGCTCGCGCGGCCGCCCTGCCCCGGGAAATCGCCGTCCCAGCGGCGCGCAAGGTCGACCGGCCCCTCGATGGGCGCCCTTCCATCGGGCTCGAGCAGGGCATCCGCCGAATCGAAGGTCCGGATCGTCCCCTCAGGTTCGGCGGGCGGCGCGATGGCGGCCTTCATGCCGAGGACGAGCGCGATCACGGCCGCGCATGCCAGGAGCCATCGCAGGGCGTGGGGCGCGGGGTTCGATGAACGAATGACCATGCGCCCGTCCGCCGGTCAGCTCAGAATGCCGAGCTGCCGCGCTTCGAACAGGGCCTCGGCCTTGTTGTGCACATCGAGCTTGCCGTAGATGTTGCGCACGTGGCTTTGCACCGTCGACAGCAGGATGTCCATCCGGGTGGCCACTTCGGCATAGGTGAAGCCGCGCGCGATCAGGCTCAGCACTTCCATCTCGCGCGGCGACAGTGCATCGCTGGAAGGCAACGCCGCGGGTTGCGCGGGACTGCGTCCCCGCCAGCGCACGAGCAGTTGTCGCGCGATGGTGGGCGACATGGGCGAGCCGCCGGCATGCAGGCTCAGGATGTGCGCGGCGAGGTCGGCTTCGGTGCCGTCCTTCAGCAGATAACCGCTGGCGCCTGCCTCGAAGGCGCTGAGCATGTTGACCTCGTCGCCGAAGATCGTCAGCACCATCGTCGCGCACTGCGGCTGCAGTTCGCGGCAGCGCCGGATCACCTCGAGCCCCGGCTGATCCGGCAGGCCCAGGTCCACCAGCAGCACATCGATCGGATGAGTCTCGAACCACGCGAGCAGTTCGGCGGCGGTGGACGCGCCGAAGGCAAAGCGCAGGCTGGGTTCGGCGCGGATCACGCGCTCCAGGACTTCGCGCATGGCCGGATCGTCTTCGACAAGGGCGACGCTGACGGAGGCTGGATTCGACATTTCGGCGGAGGGAAGGTGGGGTGTGAATATTCGCACGTCCCGGGAGACTTTTCTCTGTGACCCGGCCCCATGAACTAGGGATGTGGGGTGCGCAGGCCATCGGTAGCCTCTCTTCGTCGGCCATCGCCCGAAGGGGGCGGCGGCGAGAACAACAACCTGCAAAGACCGAAAGAGAGTTCGATGAAATCAGCAAAGCGTTGGGCAATTCATGGTGCCGTGCTCGCACTCGCAGCCTCGCTGGCCGCGTGCGGCGGAGGCGGTGGTGGCAGTAGCGGTCTTGCCGCGCTCGGAACCGGAAGCAGCACGGGCACGGCCGGCAGCGGCTCCGATGGCAACGGCACGCAGACGAGCACCAAGATCAGCGGCGTCGCAGCCGTGGGCGCGCCGCTGGTCGGCACCGTCACCGTGAAGGATGCGCTGGGCGCGACCCGGACCGCGCCGATCGGCACGAACGGCAGCTATTCGATCGACGTGAGCGGCATGACCGCTCCCTTCGTGTTCCGCGCCGAAGGCTCCGCCAACGGCGTGCATGCGATCGTCCATTCGATCGCCACACAGGCCGATCTCAACGGCCGCATCAACATCACGCAGCTCACCGACCTGGTGGTTTCCAACATCGCGGGCCAGCTCGCGCAGGACTACTTCGACAAGTTCGATCAGAGCGGCAACAGCACCCTGGCGGACAAGGCGCTGGTCGATGCGGAGGTCGCCAAGCTGAAGGAGAAGCTGCTGCCGGTGCTGACCGCACTTGGCGTGGATGCCGCCATCGATCTGCTGCACAGCGCGTTCACGCCGCTGTCCGACCCGCTCGACAAGGCGCTCGACGTGATCCGCGTGAGCTACGACACCGCGGCGAACACCGCGACCATCTCCAACGTGGTCAACGCCATCACGGTCACGGACGATCTCGCGGTCAAGGCCGCGGCGGAGGCTTCGCCGGCGACGCTCAGCGGCACCAATGTCGCCTCCGGCGCGACCGATCAGGACCTCGTGCGGCAGGTGCTCAAGGACTTCACCGCGAAGTTCGCGAACGGATCGCCCAAGAGCGGGGACCTGACGCCGCTGATGACCAGTGGCTTCCTCTGGAGCGACTCGGACCGCGCGACCGCGGTGGCCGAGTTCACCTCGAACGCTGCGTTCATCGGCGTCACGTTCACCGACATCGAGTTGCGCCAGATCGACTACGACAACCCCAACGGCGTGACCGCGCACCTGTCGTTCTCGGTGAAGACGAGCAGCGGCGTGGAGCTCGGCCGTCTCGACAACTGGAAGGTCCGCAAGAGCCCGACGGATGGCATCTGGCGTCTTCACGGCGACCAGCGCTCGCTCAACCTCGAGTGGTTCGCGGTCACGACGCAGCATCATGGACTGCCTGGCAGCTCGGACTGCGTGAAGACGGGCCTCGAGTTCAACATCGAGGATCCCGTCAAGACCAACGACGGCAGCACCCCCATCTCGTACATCATCGTGCAGGGCCCGGGCCTGCCGCCAGCGGGCCTGCGCTACACGGAGCCCGCGCTCGGCGGACGCTGGTTGATCGACGGCATCGGCACCGAGACCTACCTGCTGGCCACCACCTGCGCGAACACCACGGCTGCCGGGATGAGCGACGCGCAGATCGCCGCCATCCCCGACAACGCGCAGTACACGCTGACCCCGTACGACAGTAGCGACACGCTGGTGAAGTCGCCAAGCGCACCGGCCGACGGCATCTATCGCTTCAAGATCGAGCGGCGCCCGCTCACCTTGGCGGAGGCTGGCGCGACCGGTGTGTTCCCGGTGATCGATGCGTCGACCATCAGCGCATTCAGCGCGTTCCCCACCACCGGCGGCACGATCCCGTTCGGCGCGAGCAACCTCTATCCGCTGTCGCAGGCGTATGTGCAGATGAAGCGCTCGGACGCGGGCTACGCCACGATCGACAACGTCGAGAAGTCCGTGCTGCCGAACGCCTCGGGCGCCATCTCGACCACCCTCACCTTCAACCCGGCTCAGCAGACCGTCGCGTCGCAGATGATGTGGGTCGAGTCCCCCGACCAGAACCGTCGCAGCATCCAGACCTACTATCACAAGTAGAGCGAAGGGTCGTGGGAACCAGCGCGGATCGCGGGAGGCGGCCCGCGCGGGTTCGATTGCTTCGGGTGGGCCAACGCATCTACCATCCAGACCTCGCACTGCCGGGGAACCACGATGCAGCAAGCCGACACCCTCCGCAATTCATGGCCGGTCCTCGACTACGCGCAGTGGCGGGAGACATTGCAGACCTTGCACCTGTGGACACAGATCGTCGGCAAGGTCCGCCTGACCTTGTCGCCCTGGCTCAACCATGGATGGCAGGTCCCGCTGTATGTCACCGCGCGCGGGCTCGGCACATCGGCCATCCATGCCGGAGGCGGCATCGTCGAGATCGAGTTCGACTTCGTCGAGCACCGCCTGGTCGTCCGGGGCTCCGAAGGGCCCGATGGCGGCTTCGATCTGGGACCGATGTCGGTCGCATCCTTCTACCGTCGCCTGATGCGCGAGCTGCAGACGGCGGGGTTCCCGGTCACGATCAATGTCGTGCCGAACGAGCTGCCCTCGCCGATCCGCTTTCCCGATGACGAGATGCACGCGTCCTACGACGCGGATGCGGTTCATCGCTTCTGGCGCGCGCTGGTGCAGGTCGATCGCCTGTTCAAGGTCTTCCGCACCAGCTTCCTCGGCAAGTGCAGTCCGGTGCACTTCTTCTGGGGCAGTTTCGATCTGGCCGTGACGCGCTTCTCGGGCCGCGCGGCACCGGTGCATCCGGGCGGTTTCCCGGGACTGCCAGATCCGGTGACGCGTGAGGCCTACTCGCATGAAGTCAGCAGTGCCGGCTTCTGGCCCGGCAACGACGCGTATCCGGATGCGGCGTTCTTTTCCTATGCCTATCCGACCCCGCCGGGGTTCGGGCAGGCGAAGGTCGGCCCTGGCGAAGCGATCTGGAGCGACGCGATGGGCGAGTGGCTGCTGCCCTATGACGCCGTGCGGAAGGCCGCGGATCCTGATGCGGCCCTGCTGGAGTTCCTGTCCTCCAGCTATCGCGCGGCTTCCGATCTCGCGGGTTGGGATCGGGGCCTGGCCTGCGGCGTCGGCGTGCCGGGCAGGCCGAGGGCGGTTCACGGTTAGAAGAGGACAAGCCGACGGTTTTTGCCGTACGGCAGCAAGGGACAAATTAGGAAGCTAAACTTCGTAGTCTTCCTGTCCAATGCTGCTGATCCGACCAGCAGTGGAGGACCGCACGCACGCCAGGAGCCATGCGCTTGTCCACAGACCTTGCCAGCCACGAAACCGACACCGCTCACGCCTTGGCGGTGGAACTGCGCATGCTCGCCGGGCAACTGCGCCGCCGCCTGCGGCAGGAAGCCTCCGTCGCCGACTGGACCGAATCCCAGCGCGCGGTGCTCCTGCGGCTGGAGCGCCAGGACGGCGCCACGGTGACCGAGCTGGCGCAGGCGGAGGGCGTGCGCTCGCAGTCCATGGGGGCCACGGTGTCCGCGCTGATGGAGGCCGGCTGGATCAAGGGCGCGCCGGACCCTGTCGACGGCCGCCGCACGCTGCTGTCGATCACGCCGCAGACGCGCAAGATGTTCCGGCAGGTCCGCGCCGCGCGCGAGGACTGGCTGCAGCGCACCATCTCCGCACGCTATTCCGCGGCTGAACAGAAGCAGATCGCCAGCGCCGTGCGCCTGTTGCAGCGGTTGCTGGAGGCGTGATGGGCAACACCTTCCGTTCCCTCGGCATCCGCAACTACCGCCTCTGGGCAGCCGGCGCGCTGGTGTCCAACATCGGCACCTGGATGCAGCGCACCGCGCAGGACTGGCTGGTGCTGACGCACCTGACGAATCACAACGCGACCGCCGTCGGCATCGTGATGGCGCTGCAGTTCGGCCCGCAGCTGGTTCTGCTGCCCTTCACCGGCCTGGCGGCCGACCGGCTGAACCGCCGCAAGCTGCTGATCGCCACGCAGGCGTCGATGGGCCTGCTGGCGCTCGGCCTCGGCCTGCTCACCGTGAGCGGCATGGCGCAGCTCTGGCACGTCTACGTCTTCGCGCTGCTGCTGGGCTGCGTCGCGGCCTTCGATGCGCCGGCGCGCCAGACCTTCGTGGCCGAGCTGGTGTCGGATGCCGAACTGGCCAATGCCGTGGCGCTCAACTCCACCTCCTTCAACGCCGCGCGCATGGTGGGGCCGGCAGTGGCCGGGCTGGTGATCGCGGCCACGGGCCCCGGCGAAGCCTTCCTGCTCAATGCGCTCTCCTTCGTGGCGGTGCTGGTTTCGCTGGCCTGCCTGCGCCAGCGCGAACTGTTTCCGCGGCAGGACGCAGCGGGGCGCAAAAAGGCCGGCCTGATGGAAGGCTTCCGCTATGTCTGGAACCGCCCCGATCTGCGCGCCCTCCTCGCCATGCTGTTCCTCGTGGCCACGTTCGGCCTGAACTTCCCGATCTTCATCTCCACGATGTCGGTCGGCGCCTTCCACGGCGGGCCCAGCCAGTACGGCCTGCTCTCATCGACCATGGCCATCGGTTCGGTCACCGGCGCACTGCTGGCCGCCCGCCGGGCCAAGCCGCGCTTCGGGTTGCTGATGGTGGGTTCGGCGGTGTTCGGGCTGGGCTGCCTCGCGGCGGCGCTGATGCCGAATGTCATCGGCTTCGGCATTGCGCTGATCGTGACCGGCGTGGCCGCGCAGACGATCACCACGTCGACCAACAGCCTGGTGCAGCTTTCGACCGAGCCGGCCTTGCGCGGCCGTGTCATTGCCATCCTGCTGGCGACCCTTCTGGGCAGCACGCCGATCGGCGCGCCGGTGGTGGGCTGGGTGGCCGATGCCTTCGGCCCGCGCTGGGCGATGGGCGTGGCCGCTGCCGCGGGGCTCTGCTCCGCCGCGATCGGGCTGCGCCACCTGATCAAGCACCACGGCCTGCGGCCTCGGGTGGAGGGATACCGGCTGCGCTTCGGCTCGCAGCCTGCGGGGGTGGAGCCGGGCCGCGAAATCTCACGGACGATTTAATTCAACGGTATAAGCATTTAGGTTACATTTTGATGTAACATTAAGTCTTACATCCCTGCAAATTGAGTCCCCGCCCATGGCCCGCTTGCTCCTGATGCGAAAGAACAGTACCCCGAAGCAAATCGAACTGTCCGGCGAACGGACGCTCGTCGGCCGCGATGCAAGCAACGACCTCCGGATCGACCATCCCCAGGTGAGCCGGCACCATGTGGAATTTCGCGTCGAAGGGGCCACCACCTGGCTCATCGATCTGGCGAGCCGCAACGGGACGTTGGTCAACGGCCGTCTGGTGAAGCACCGGGCATTGCAGCACGGGGATGTGATCGACATCGGCGATTGCAGCATCCGTTTCCTGACGCGCCACACCCACTTCGAGCTGCCCAAGGATCTGGCGCTGACCGACTGGGGTCGCACGGTCTAGACCGGACCGGGAAACACCACCGTCGCTCGCAACCCAGTCCGGCTGTCTTCGTTCGAGGTCAGCGAGACCGCGGCACCGAATGCGCGTGCGATCTCGCGCACGATGGCCAGGCCCAGGCCGGTCCCTTCGGTGTTTTGCGACACGCGATAGAAGCGCTCGAACACACGCTCGATCGCCTCGGCCGGAATGCCGGGGCCGTTGTCTTCCACCGAGAGCTCGACCTCATCGCCGAGGCGGCGCAAGCGAACGGTCACGCGACCCTCTTCCTGGGTGTAGCGCAGCGCGTTGTCCACGAGATTGCTCACCAATGCGTCGAGCAACGCGGGTTGCGCCCGCACCCAGAGGGGGTCGTCGCCCGCCGGGCGTTCCATGCCGAGGTCGATGCGGCGGCGATCGGCCAGCGCGGCCAGTTGCTCGATGCCGTGCAGCGCCGCCGCCGCGAGATCGACGCGCTCCAGGCTCTCCGAGGCATCGCGATGCTCGGCCTGGGCCAGCAGCAGGAGCTTGTTGGTGACGTCGACCAGCCGCCGGTTGCTGGTCTGCATGGCCATCCACATCGCATCCATGTCGGCGCGGCGCGTTTCCCACTCTCCGCGATGCTGCCGCGTGTATCGCGCGTACTCGATCTGCGAGGCCTGCAGCGCGAGCGGGGTGCGCAGCTGATGCGCGGCATCGGCGATGAAGCGGCGCTGCGCCTCCGAATGCGCCCGCAGTTCCCGCACGAAGCTGTTGATGGTCTCCGCGACGGGCTGCAGTTCGGAGTGAAGCGCGCGCGCGTCGACCGCGAAATCCAGCCGCAGCGGATCGTGCCGGGCCAGTTGCCGGCTCAGCTTGAGCACCGGGCGCAGTTCCCAGGTCAACGCCAGCGTGGTCAGGGCGATGGCCAGCACCAGGGCGATGAGCAGGAAGCCGACGGTTGGCAGCCACAGTTTGCTCAGCATGTGGTCGCGGCTGCGCGTGGTCTTCCCCACCGCGATGGTGACGTCAGCGCCGCCGCCGACGTCATACATGGCGCGTTCGGTCACGACGGCGCGCAGCCGCAGGCCGTTGAACTCGGTGTCGTACCACTGCGCGCGGTCCACGCCCTGCAGTTGACGCTTCGCCGGCAACGGAAACCCGGGCGTTCCCGCAAGCAGGTTGCCCCCGGCATCGGTCACGCTGAGAAAGACCTGGTCGCGATCGGGCGAGGCGAACAGGCTCAGCGCCGAGGGCGGAATGCTGGCCTGCACGTTGTCGCCTTCCCAGATCAGCCGCTCCGACAGGACCTTCGCCGAAGCCAGCAGGTCGTGGTCCTGCACGTAGTCCGCCACCGCGGCCGCGTTGCGCCAGCTCAGGTAACCGCAGACGACGACGAACACCGACAGCGGCAACAGCAGCCACGCGGCCAGTCGAACGCGCAGGCTCGAAAGCAAGTCAGCCTTCGTCGCGCGTGCGCAGCAGATAGCCGACGCCGCGCAGGGTGATGATGGTGGCCTGCGCCGCTTCCAGCTTGCGCCGCAGGCGATGCACGTAGAGGTCCACCGCGTCGACGCTGGGTTCGTCTTCGAGACCGAAGATCGCGTCGACCAGCGTCTGCTTGGAAACCGTGCTGCCCACCTTGAGCATCAGTGTCTCCAGCAGCGTGCGTTCGCGCGGCGGCAATGCCAGCTCGGCGCCGGCGAGCGTGAACTGCCGCGTGCGCAGGTCGTAGTGAAGGTCGCCGCAGGCGATGTCGTTGGCCTTGCCCGGCACCTGGCGGCGGACCAGCGCCTTGATGCGCGCCACCAGCTCGCGCACCTCGACGGGCTTGACGAGGTAGTCATCGGCGCCGATCTCCAGGCACATCACTTTCTGGTCGAGCGAGGCGGTGGCCGTCAGGACCAGCACCGGCACATCGTCGCGCCGGGCCCGCAGCCGGCGCAGAACGCCTTTGCCCGACAGGCCGGGGATGTTGAGGTCGAGCAGCACGACGTCATAGCGCGTCTGCTGCAGCAACCGGTCGGCGGCATCCCCGTCTTCGACGTGATCGATGACGAAGTCCTGTTCGCGCAGCAGATTGGCCAGCCACAAGGCGAGCTGCGCGTTGTCTTCGACGAGGAGGAGTTTCATGACGGTGCGGGATTCTAGGAACGCACGAAACGGCCGCTGAACCTAGGGTTAACCACCAGGAATCGCGACGCGCGCCGAAAGGAAGCCGAAAGATCGCGCCACCTAGACTGGCCTTCACCCTTTAGATACCCAGGAGACTGATTCCCAATGCGCGCCTTCCACCGCCACCTGCTCGCCGCCGCCGTGTGTTCCGCAATGGCTGCCGCAGCCCCCTTCGCCCAGGCTGCCGAGCCGATCACCATCATGGTCGGCGGCATCAACAAGATCATCTACCTGCCGGCCAAGCTCACCGAAGCGCTGGGCTATTTCAAGGATGAAGGCCTGAACGTCGAGCTGCAATCGCAGCCGGCCGGCGTCGATGCCGAGAACCAGCTCATCGCCGGTGCCGTGCAGGGCGTGGTCGGCTTCTACGACCACACCATCGACCTGCAGAGCAAGGGCAAGGAGATCCAGGCCATCGCGGTGTTCTGCAAGGTGCCCGGCGAAGTCGAGCTGGTGTCGACCAAGGCGGCGCCCACCTTCAAGACGATGGCCGACGCCAAGGGCAAGACGCTCGGCGTGACGGGCCTTGGCTCGTCCACCGAATTCCTCACGCGCTACCTGGCCGATCGCCAGGGCGTCGCCACCAAGGACTACTCGCTGCTGCCGGTCGGTGCCGGCAACACCTTCGTCGCGGCCATGAAGCAGGACCGCATCCAGGCCGGCATGACCACCGAACCCACTGTCTCCGAGATGCTGAAGACCGGCGACGCGAAGGTGCTGGTCGACCTGCGCACCGAGAAGGACACGACCGCGGCACTGGGCGGTCTCTATCCGGCCGCGAGCTTCTACGTGCAGAACGCCTGGGCCGAGTCCCACAAGGAGCAGGCCGCCAAGCTCGCCCATGCCTTCGCCCGCACGATGGAGTACATCCACACGCACAGCGCCGAGGAGATCGCCGAGAAGGTGCCGCGCGACTACTACGGCAGCGACAAGGCCCTGTACGTGCAGGCACTTGCCGCATCGCTCCCGATGTTCACCGCCGACGCGAAGATGCCCGCCGGCGGACCCGAGACCGTGCTGAAGGTGCTGGCCACCTACAAGCCGCTCATCAAGAGCAAGAACATCGACCTGGCGAAGACCTACACCAACGCCTACCTCGCGGCGAGCGCCAAGTGACCGATACGCCAGCCATTGAGTTTCGCGACGTCTCGCTGCGCTTCATCTCGGCGGACGGCAATGCCACGGTTGCCCTGCGCAACTTCAGCATGTCGGTGGCGCGCGGCGAATTCGTCGCCATCGTCGGTCCGACCGGCTGCGGCAAGTCGACCACGCTGAACATGGTCACCGGCCTGCTGCGCCCCACCGTGGGCGAAGTGAAGGTGATGGGCCAGCCGGTGCGGGGCATCGACCCGCGCATCGGCTTCGTGTTCCAGGCCGACGCGGTGTTCCCGTGGCGCAGCGTGCTCGAGAACGTCGCGGCCGGGCCGATGTTCCGCGGCAAGTCGAAGAGGGAAGCGCACGAGATGGCCCGCGACTGGATCCAGCGCGTCGGCCTCGGCAAGTTCGGCGGCCACTACCCGCACCAGTTGTCGGGCGGCATGCGCAAGCGCGTCGCGCTCGCGCAGACCTTCATCAACAACCCCGAGATCCTGCTGATGGACGAGCCCTTCTCGGCGCTCGACATGCAGACCCGCACGCTGATGCAGGACGAGCTGCTCAAGCTCTGGTCGGGCACCGGCGGTTCGGTGGTCTTCGTCACCCACGATCTCGAAGAGGCGATCGCGCTCGCCGACCGCGTGTTCGTGCTGTCGGCGCGGCCCGGCATGCTCAAGCGCGTGTATGACATCGATCTGCCGCGCCCGCGCGTGACCTCGCAGGTGCGCTACGAACCCCAGTTCATCGAGCTGTCCAAGCACATCTGGGAAGACCTTCGCCAGGAAGCCGTCCTTGCCTGAACCCGTTGCCGAATCCCGTTTCCTGGAGTCTTTTCAAGCATGACCGAACTCGTCCTGCCGGCCGTCCTGAGCGACGAAGCGCTGGCCCGCGAATCCGAGAGCGCGCAGGCGCGCATCCGGCGCCGCCGCACCATGATCATCTCGCTGCGCGTGCTGGTGCTCGTGATCGCCCTCGGCGGCTGGGAACTGGCCGCCCGCCACAAGTGGATCGATCCGTTCTTCTATTCGATGCCTTCGATGATCTGGGACCAGCTCGTCGAATGGATGCGTGAAGGCACCGCGCAAGGCTCGCTCTGGATGCAGGTGGCGGTCACGCTGGAGGAAACCGTCATCGGCTTCCTCATCGGCTCGATCGCCGGCGTGATCTGCGGCATCCTGCTCGGCCGCAACAAGCTGCTGTCGGATGTCTTCAGCCTCTACATCCAGATCGCCAACTCGATCCCGCGCGTGGTGCTCGGCTCGATCTTCGTGATCGCGCTCGGCCTGGGCATGGCGTCGAAGGTCGCGCTGGCCGTGGTGATGGTGTTCTTCGTCGTCTTCGGCAACGCCTTCCAGGGCGTGCGCGAAGCGGACAAGTACATGATCGCGAACGCGCAGATCCTCGGTGCATCGCCGCGCCAGGTCACCATGTCGGTCGTCATTCCCTCGGCCATGTCGTGGATCCTGGCGAGCCTGCATGTGAGCTTCGGCTTCGCGCTGGTGGGTGCCGTCGTAGGTGAATTCCTCGGCGCCAAGGAAGGCATCGGCCTCTTGATATCGACCGCGCAAGGTGCGTTCAACGCCAGCGGCGTGTTCGCCGCGATGATCGTGCTGGCGGTGGTGGCGCTTGCGGCGGACTTCCTCCTCACGTCGCTGGAGAAGCGACTTCTCAAATGGAGGCCCGCGGCCTTCTGAGCTTCGTCTCCGCGCCGCGCATGGCCGGGTGCAGCCGATGAGGCTGCCCCGGCCATTTTTCTTGTCTGCTCGGGGCCTGGCTTGACATGCAGGTATTTACCTGCATATTATTCGCCGATGCACGAACGCAACGGATGGACGCAGACAAGGTTTTCAAGGCGCTGAGCGACCCGACACGCAGAAAGCTGCTCGACCTGCTCTATGAGAACAACGGGCAGACGCTGGGCGAACTCTGCGAGCACCTGGACATGGCGCGGCAGTCGGTGACGCAACACCTCGGCCTCCTCGAAGAGGCGAACCTGGTGAGCATCGTCTGGCGCGGCCGGGAGAAACTGCATTTCATCAATCCGGTGCCGCTTCACGCGGTCTACGAGCGGTGGGTGCGCAAGTTCGAACGCCGGCGGCTCGGCCTGCTGCACGACCTGAAGAAGGAACTCGAAGGAGAGTGACGATGAACAAAGACAGAACCCGCTTCGTCTACGTGACCTACATCCGCTCGACGCCCGAGAAGGTGTTCGAGGCCATCACGAAGCCGGAGATCACGCGGCGCTACTGGGGCCACGAGAACGTCTCCGAATGGAAGCCTGGATCCACCTGGGAGCACGTGCGCGCCAATGAGCAGCGCACGGTCAACATCGTCGGAAAGGTGGTCGAGACTTCGCCGCCGTCGCGCCTGGTCATCAGCTGGGCGAGCCCGTCGGAGGCCGCAGATCCGGCCAGCTACAGCCGCGTGACCTTCGATGTCGAGTCGTACGAGGACATGGTGCGGCTGACCGTCACCCACGACGAACTCGAGGCCGGCAGCGCAATGGCCAAAGGCGTCACGCAGGGATGGCCGATCGTTCTCTCCAGCCTCAAGTCCCTGCTCGAGACTGGGCAAGGCATCGACGTCTTCGCCAAGCCCAAGGCAGCCTGAACCGGGAGTCGCCCATGACCCAGCCCTACACCGGCGGATGCGCCTGTGGCGCGATCCGCTACGCAACGAATCACGCACCGATCTTCCAGAACCACTGCCAGTGCCGCGACTGCCAGCGGCGAAGCGGCACCGGGCACGGCTCCTACCTGACCTTTCCCGCGCGCGCCGAGATGACGATCACCGGCGAGGCAACGCACTGGGAGGTTGCCGGCGACAGCGGCAACATGAAGATCCACGCTTTCTGCCCGGTCTGCGGCACGCCGGTCTACCTGCGCTTTGCGGCGATGCCGGACCTGATCGCGGTCGCCGCGGCCAGCCTGGACGAGCCGGACCGCTTCGAGCCGCAGGTGCTGACGTACAGCATGCGCGGGCTGGCGTGGGATGCCATCGATCCTTCGCTGAAGGCCTTCGAGCGGATGCCGACCGCTTGAGCACATAGGCGGAATAGACGGAATAGGCGGTTTGCCCCTTATCACGATCTGTGATAACACCGGCGCATGGAACTCACAGAGCTTGATCTCAACCACCTCGTCCTTTTCCACCAACTGACGGTCGAACGCAGTGTCTCGAGAGTTGCCGAGACCCTCGGCGTCTCGCAGCCCGCCGTCAGCAACTCGCTCGCCAAGCTCCGCCGCCAGCTTGGCGACGCCCTCTTCGTCCGCACCGGTGCCGGCATGGTCCCGACGCCCTTTGCGGAGCAACTGGCGGAGCCGGTCGGCAAGGCGCTGGGCATGATCCACGGTGGCCTGAACCAGCAGCCGCAGTTCGATCCGGCGAGCGCCAAGCGCCTTCTCACGATCGGGATGACCGACATCGGCGAGGTGGTGTTCCTGCCGGCCCTGGTGAAGCGCCTTCGCGAAGTGGCGCCCGGCGTGCGCCTGAACACGGTGCGCAACTCGGTCGCCAATCTTCGCGACGACATGGAGTCCGGCAAGGTCGATCTCGCGATCGGCCCGCTGCCGCAACTACGGGGCGGATTCTTCCAGAGGCAGCTCTTCCGCCAGCGCTATGTGTGCGTGTTCCGGCGCGGGCACCGGCTCGACCGCAAGCGCATCACGATGGCGGATTTCAAGGCCGCCGAACATCTGGCGATCGTTTCGGCGGGAACAGGTCACGGCAAGGTCGACGACTTGCTGCGCCGCGCCGGCGTCGATCGCAACATCATCCTCTCGGTGCCGCACTTCGTGAGCGTCGGGCACATCCTTCGCGAGACGGACCTCGTCGCGACGGTGACCGAAACTCTGGCCGCGAGCCTCGTGGAACCCTTCCAGCTGAGCTATCGCCCGCATCCCGCCGCGCTGCCCGAAGTGGCCATCAACGTGTTCTGGCATGCGAAGGTGCATCGCTCCCCGATCCACCAATGGCTCAGGGAACTGATCTTCGAACTCTTCGGCCAGGACAGCGGCCGGGTCGGCGCGATCTCGAGCTAGGCGCCCTGCCCGACGATCTGCACCCGGTGCGCGTGCAACGCCTTACGGATGGGCGCGTCGCCGAACCGGAAGGGATCGAGGCCCTGCACATCCCGCGCCGTCATGCGTGCTCCGGCCCCACGTTCAGCACGATGGACCCGACGCCGGCCACGTGGCCTTCGATGTGGTCGCCCGGCTTCACCGGTCCGACGCCTTCGGGCGTGCCGGTAAAGATCAGGTCGCCCGGCTGCAGGTGGTAGTACTTCGAGAGATCGGCGATCAGTTCGGGAATCGACCAGATGAGCCGCGACAGGTCGGACTTCTGGCGGACCTGACCGTTCACCGTCATCACGAGTTCGCCGCTGCCCTGCACCACGCCGGGAGCCGGCACGATCTCGGAGACGACGGACGAATCCTCCACGTCCTTGCCGAGATCCCACGGGCGTCCTTTCTCGCGCGCCACCAGTTGCAGATCGCGCCGGGTCATGTCGAGGCCGCAGGCATAGCCGTAGATCAGCGAAGCGGCCTGGTCCTCGCTCACGCGAAAGCCGGGCTCGCCGATCGCGACGACGAGCTCCATCTCATGCTGGTAGTCGCGCGTGCCCGGCGGATAGGCGACTGTCGCGCCCGAGGCGACCAGGGTCGACGGGCTCTTCGTGAAGTAGAACGGCGCCTCGGCCGACTTGTCGACAGGCCGCCCCATCTCGATCGCATGCGCGTGGTAGTTGCGGCCGACGAAAAAGAGCCGGTTGACCGGGTAGCGTTCGCCGCGTCCTTGCACGGCGATCGACTGCACCGGCGGCGGGTTCCAGAGGTAGGTGGGTGGGTTCATGGCTTGTCCTTTCTTCAGATCTTTGCGGTACGCGCAGGGGCTTGGGCCGATGCGGGCGCTGATTGCACGCGATACGAGGCCGATCTGGTGTGGTCGATCAGCAGCACCGCAACCATGCCGATGAGAGCCGGCACTGCAATGGCGACGAAGTTCTGCTGCAGCGGCAGGTTCATGCCGACCAGCACACCGATGAGGATCGGCGCGATGATCGCCCCGCTGCGACCGATGCCGAGCGCCCAGCCGAGCCCGGTCGAGCGAACCGCCATCGGATAGAACTGGCCGGTGTAGGCATTGGCCACGATCTGCGTGCCGATGGTCGAAGCACCTGCGAGCGCGACCAGCACGTAGAGCGCTCCGGTCGACACCTTGAAGCCCAGCAGCGTGATCGACACCGCGGCCAGCGCGTACATGCCCGCCAGCACGTGCTTGATGTGGAAGCGATCCGCGAGCCAGCCGCCGCCGACCGAGCCGACGATCGCGCCGACGTTCAGCACGAGCACGAAGGTCAGGGCCGAGCCGAGGCTGTAGCCCGCGTTGGCCATGAGCTTGGTGAGCCAGGAGCTCAGCGCGTACACCATGAACAGGCACATGAAGAACGCGACCCAGAACATCACGGTGCTGAAGCCGCGCCCCTCGGCGAACAGGTGCCGGATCGGCGCGTTGTCGGCCTTGTCCTCGCGCGGCACGACGAACTCGTCGCCGCCTTGCGGGCGGTAGCTCAGGTCAAGGCGCGTCGCGATCGATTTCAGTTCGTCCGCCCTGCCCTTGGCGAGCAGGAAAGGCATCGACTCGGGCATCCACCGGAGCATCGGCGGAATCAGCACGACCGGCAGCGCCGCCGCGAAGAACACCGATGGCCATCCGTAGCTCTCGATGAGGCCCTTGCCGAGCACCGCCGCGACGATGCCGCCGACGGCGTAGCCGCTGAACATCAGCGTCACGAGCGTCGCGCGCATGCGCTTCGGCGAATACTCGGTCATCTGCGCCACCACGTTCGGCATCACGCCGCCGATGCCGACACCCGCGAAGAAGCGCGCGATGCCAAAGACGAGCGGATCCCGCGTGAGGCCCGCCGCGGCCGTGAACAGGCTGAACAGCAGGATGCAGATCGCGATCGTCCAGCGGCGGCCGATGCGGTCGGCCACCGTGCCGAAGACGATCGCGCCGAACATCATCCCGAACAGGGCCGAGCTCACCATGAAGCCGGCGTGGGTCGGGTCCACGTGCAGGTCCTTCATGATCGAAGGCAGCGCGGCGCCCACGACGGCGAGGTCGTAGCCGTCGAAGATGATGATGAGCGCGCAGGTGATGAGGACCCGCAGGTGGAATCCGTTGAACCGGGCCTCGTCGGCCAGCGCGTGGATATTGATCTTTCGCATGAAGCGTCGTCTCCGTGGTCGTTTGTTCTTGAAGTCGTGTGTCAGATCCTGGCCATCGGCACGCCGGGGTCGGCCAGGCGCGCGGCATCGACCGCCTTGCGCTGCTCGATCAGGCGGCGCGCGAATCGCAGGTCGCGCGCGGCGTTGACGCCGATCGCCGCGCGGACGATGTCGCCATCGAGGTAGAAGAGCAGGAAGCTGCCCGCATCCGGCCGGCCTCGCATCACGACGCGATCTGTCGCCGAAGGCATGCCGTAGATCTGCAGGTTCATGTCGTACTGGTCGGACCAGAACCATGGCAGCGGCTGGTGGTCCACCGCCTGCCCGAGTGCCGAGCGTGCGGCGGCCATGCCCTGCTCCTGTGCGTTCTGCCAGGACTCCAGGCGCAGGCGGCGGCCGGCCCATCGGTTGGGCGTCACCGCGACATCGCCAGCGGCGAGGATGTCCGGGTCGGAACTCACGCAGCGCGCGTCGACGAGAACTCCGCCGTCGCATTCCAGACCCGCCGCGCGGGCCAGCTCATCGTTCGGGATCAGGCCGACGCCGGCGAAGACCGCATCGGCGCGCAGGGTCCCTGCGTCATCGAGTTCGACCGTCGAGCGGCCCTCGTGATCGCTACCGAAAGCCTTGACCTTCGCGTCGAGCACGATGCGCGTGCCGTGTGCACGGTGCAGCTCCAGCAGGTGCTCGGACACCTGTGCCGGAACGCTCCGCTCGCAAAGCCGGGATTGCGCTTCGAGAACGACGACGTCGAGGCCCTTCTTGCGCGCTGTCGCGGCCACCTCGAGGCCGATCCACCCGCCGCCGATCACGACGAGGCTGCGCGCGCTGCCGAGCGCGGAACCCAGTCGCTGCGCATCGTCGATGGTCCGCAGCGTGTGAATGCGCGCCGTATCGGCGCCGGGCGCCGCAAGCGGTCGGGCGCGTCCGCCGGAACACAGGATCAGCTTGTCATAGGCGATCGGCTCGCCGTCGGCCAATTCGACCCGCCTGCCTGCCCGGTCGATGCGCGTGACGCGCGTGCCGGGGCGCCAGTCGAGATCGAGCGCCACGAACGCCGCTTCCTTGAAGAGCCAGGTACTCTCGGGAGCCGCTTCGCCCGCAAGCACCGCCTTCGACAGCGGCGGCCTCTCGTGCGGAAGATGCGTCTCGTCGCCAAGCAGCACGATGCGCCCGCCGAAGCCTTCGCTGCGCAAGGTCTGCGCCGCCCAGCCGCCGGCCTGTCCCGCACCGACGATCACGATCGTCGCGTCCGGGCGAACGCCGGCCGCGACACCCATTGCCATGGTGTCCATGTAGACCTCGGGAGTGGAGAAGGACTATTCGATCGCGAGCCAGATCCGGCCGCCTTCGACCTTCACTGGATAGCTGCGGATCGCTTCGGTGACCGGCGCGCAACTCGGCTGGCCGGTGCGCACATCGAACTTGCCCTGGTGCAGCGGGCATTCGATCTCGTGGCCTTCGAGGAAGCCATCGCACAGGCGTGCATGGCCGTGCGAGCAGATGTTGTCGGTGGCGAACACTTCGCCTTCGACGCTGTAGAGCGCGATATCGCGTCCGGCCACCGCCAGACCGATCACGTCTTCCTGCGGCACGTCGTCGTGCGCGGCCGCGTCAACCCAGTTGATCGTCATGGAGTGCCTCTCGTCAGATGGGATAGATGATCGAGTTCGGGATCATTTCGCTGTCGTAGACCACGATGCGCGATGCGAACTTGAGTCCGCCGGGCGTGCGCACGATCTCGTCGATCGTTCGTCCCACATTGAAGACGGTGCTCTCCTTGGACAGCCGCGTGCGAAACACCGCGTAGTTGGCCTCGCAATGGATGCGGCCCTCGGAATCGGTCCTGCGCACGATCGGCGTGCCGACCACATGGCGCTGGTAGTACGGGTCGTGGAAGAGCGTCTCGCGGATGCCGTAGACGCGGTCCTTCAGCATGCCCTTGCTGTCGAAGGCCAGGGTCGCGAGCGGGAAGCCCCGCTCGTGGTTCTCGCGCGGCTGCAGCTTGTAGATGCAGTCGTCGGTGAAGAACTCGGGCCATGCGTCCCAGTCCGCCCGGTCGAGCGCCGAGGCGTATTCGGCGTAGAGCTGCGTGAGTTCGAAGTAGTCCTGGAATTCCATCATCAGGCCTCCATCGCCTTGCGCCAGTACTCGTACATGCCGCGGATCAGGGTCTCGGTCACCATGTGGTCGGTGTCGCCCACTTCGCGCCCGCCGAGTTCGGCGACGGTGCGGTGGAAGGGCTTGGTCTCGAAGCCTTCCTGCGACCATTCGATCACCTCGCCGTCGTCTGCCGACACGAAGCCGGCCGGCCCGAAGAGGTTCGCCTGGCGCAGTCGCCGCTGGGTCATCTCCTCGGTGTCGTCCTCGAAGCCGAAGTGCGTCCAGACGAAATCGAAGGCGCCGTGGCCGTCAGGCTGGATGTGCCGCGTCGAGACGCTGTTGACCTGCTGCTGGAAGATCACGCTCGGGAAGATGGTGGTCATCACCGCGGTCGGACCGCCCCACCAGGGCTCCTGCACGATGTCCAGGAAGCGCGCGTCGTGCAGCTGCATGCTGTCCTTGAAGCTCGACACTTGCGTCACCTGGTCCGCCTTGCCGGCCGCGCCGCGCGTCGACACCATCGCCGCGTGACGATGACGCTCGTCCATCAGGAGCTGCGACTTGTTGTCCGCGCGCCAGAGACCGAAAGTGACGAACCAGGTGTGGAGCAGACCGGGGTGGTACGGGTCCTTGATGTTCTCCTGCATCAGCTTCCAGTTGCCCGGGATGCGCTGGCGGTTGTAGCCGAGGATCTTGAGCTTGCGGCCGTTGAAGAGACGGTCGAAGTAGCCGAGGATCACCGGCCCGAGGAAGTCCTCGAGCGACTCGACCTCGTGGTCGAACGACGCGAACACCACGCCGCCCCGCGTGGCCACCTTGAGCTTGGTGAGCCCGTGGTCCGCGGGCTTGAAGTCCGCCGGCATGCCGCCATGCACCTTGCCGTCCTGCTTCACGCCGCGCCGGAAGGGCACGCCCTGCAGATCGCCCGAGAGCGTGTAGTTCCACTGGTGGTAGGGGCAGGTGAAGCTCTCGCGGTTGCCGTGCCGCTCGCGGCAGAAGGCCATGCCGCGATGCGCGCAGACGTTCTCGACCACATGGATCGATCCGTCCTTGTCGCGCACCATGATGACCGAGCGTTCGCCGACCACGGTGCGCTTGAAGTCGCCCGCGTTCGGGACTTCGGCTTCGAGGCCGACATAGCACCAGTGGTTTCGGTAGAAGAAGCGATCGAGTTCCTTCTTGTAGATCGCTTCGTCGGTGTAGGCCTGGAAGGGAATCCGGCTGGTTCCATCGCTTTCCCACTGGATGCGGGGCGGGAACACCGTGACGGGGCATTCACTCATGGGGTCTCCTTTGCTACGTGCAGCCACTGAAGGGCGCCTTGGCTTTTGATGTTCGGCCGCACTACCTCGCGGCTTGGGACGGATCATTGATTTCGCGCAATATTCCGTCAATGCGGCATGCGTGATTCAGCACATCACCCGTCGTGATAGTGCGCGGGAGATGCGTACCCGGCTTACCATCCGGCCCTCGCCATCTGGAGGCCGCCATGCCCGATGAAAACGCGAAGTTCGACAAGGGTGCCCTGTCCCTGATCGAGTCCCTGAAGGGACGGCGCAAGCCTGCCAAGCGCGCGCCCCGGAAGGACGCGTCGGCGAAGGCTGAAAAGCCGCCGGCCAAGCCGGTGGTCCAGAAGCGGGCGACGGGTCGCTTCTAGCGACCCCCTCTTCAGGGTTCGAGAACCAGCTTTCCGAGCGTCGATCCGGCATCCAGCAATTCGTGGACGCGACGCGCCTCGGCCAGCGGATACACCTGCACCGGAGGCGCCTTGACGGCCCCGCTGCGCATCAGGGCGATGGCGCTCTCCATGAGGCCCCGGCGCTGCGAGCGGTCCTGATCGAAGGTGTGGATCGAGAAGGTCCGCACCGCGAGGCTCTTGCTGAGCAGCGAACGCAGCTCCATGAACACGTCACGCGACGGCGGCCCGCCGGCGATGTTGTAGGAGATCGCGGTGCCCAGCGGCGCGAGCGAGCGGATGCAGGCCATCAGCAGTTCGCCGCCCACGTGGTCGAAGGCCAGATCCACACCGCGACCGCCGGTGGCTTCGAGGACACGCGCCGGAAGGCCCGTCGGGTCTCCGTCCACCAGCGTGGTCACACCATGGGCCAGCGCGTGCGCCTGCTTGGCCGGCGTGGAAGCGGTGCCGATCACGGTCATGCCGTGATGGCGCGCGAGCTGCACCAGCGCGGTCGCGACGCCGCCCGCGGCCCCGAGGACCAGGATCGAGCGCACCGGCAGGCCCCCGTTGGTGCCGAGCAGCATGGCCTGCGCCAGTTGCAGGTTGCCGAGGCCGCAGGCGTCGGTGTCGCTGATCTCGTCCGGCAGCGCGAAAGGGGCATCGGCTGGCACCGCGATGTACTGCGCATAGCAGCCGCCGCGCTCGGGCAGCTCGCGCGAGCTCACGAACACGCGCTCGCCCACGCGCGCGGAATCGACGCCGTTGCCGACCGCCACGATGGTGCCGGCCATCTCGTTGCCCGGAATCGCCGGCAATGGCGGCATCCACTTGTAGGTGCCGTTGCGGATCAGCACGTCGGGCCCGCCGGCGCCGATCGCGGCGGCGCGGACCAGCACCTGGCCGGGCCCGCACTGCGGCACCGGCAACTCGACCTGCTCGAGCGCGTCGGGACCGCCCGGCACGCGCACCTGAATGGCTTGCATCGTCTGCATCCTGTGTGCTCCCTGGTCGCGTCTAGCGCTGGCCGTCGTGCACGGACACCTTGTCCTTGCTCAGGCCGCCGAGGCGCGCGTGCACGCGGCCGCCGGTGCCCATGAGCAGCGCGAACAGGATCTCGTCGGGGCGCGGCGCATCCTGGATGCCGATTTCCATCGAGTTGTAATGGCTGCGGACGTAGGCCGCGTGGATGTAGTGCAGCGGCACCATCAGGCGATAGCCGGCCGATGCGACGGCCTTGGACGACGGCACGATGGCCTTGGGCTCGCCGAGCACCTCGCGCATCGCCCAGCCGCCGGCCTCGTGCCAGACCGCGCCATGCTCGAGTTCGCCGTTCACGCCGACGATCGCGGCCTTGCTGTAGACCTCGACCTTGTCGCGCCCCAGCAGATCGACGAGTTCGGTCGCGAGCAAGGTGCCGAGCGTGCGCAGCTCGGCCATGAAAGGCATCAGGTCGGGCTCGTAGCGGCCTGCATAGGGGTTGCGGATGACGGCGCAGGCTGCGGCCAGTTTCAGCGGCGTCGCGACCGGCGGACCGCCTTCGTGGTAGGTGGTCTCGACGTTCAGGCTGCGTTTGCGGATCTCGATCAGGGACATCTGGGGAACCTCACTGTTTGGGAATGTGTGCTTCATTGACGATGGTCGTCCATTTCTGGAGTTCCGTGCTCACCATCGCGGTCATTTCCTCGGGCGTGCTGCCGCGTGCCTCGCCACCCATGTCTTCGAGCCGCGCGCGCACGCCGGGCACCTGCAGCGACTTGAGCGCCGCCGCACGCAACTGCTCGACGATCGGCCGGGGCGTGCCCGCGGGCGCCATCAAGCCGGCCCACGAGGTGACCTCGTAACCTGCCACACCCTGCTCCGCCACCGTGGGCAGCTCGGGCATCGCGCTCCAGCGCTGCGCGCCCGTGGTCGCGAGCGCGCGCAGCTTGCCCGCCTTGATGTTGGTCATCACGGCCGTCGGCGGCGCGATGATCATCGGCACCTCGCCGCCCAGCAACGCAGTGACCGAGGCCGCGTCACCGCGGTACGGCACATGCAGGATCTCGGCCTTGGCGCTGCGCACGAGCAACTCGCCCGCAAGATGGTGCGTCGAGCCGACGCCGGCGGAGCCGTAGGAAACGCCCTTGGCATCGGCACGAGCCGCCGCAAGCAGTTGCGTGAGGCTCTGGTAGGGCGAATCGGCGCGCACCACGATCAGGAACGGGAAGTAGGTGACCGTGGAGATCATCTGGAAGTCGCCGACGGTCTGATAGCCGAGCTTGTTGTAGAGCGCTCCGGCAACCGCATGGCCGCCGGTCGCCAGCAGCAGCGTGTAGCCGTCGGGCTTGGCGCGTGCGACCGTGGCCGCGGCAATCGTGCCGCCGGCGCCGGTCTGGGCCTCGATCAAGAAAGGCTGGCCCAGGGTCCTGGTCATCTCGGCGCCGACGACGCGCGCGATGGTGTCGGCATTGCCGCCGGCCGCGAAGCCCTGATAGATCCGGATCGGCCGGTCCGGGTAAGCCTGTGACCAGGCAGGAACTGTCGAAACTGTGCAGGCAAGGCCGAGGCCTGCAGCGAGAAATGCTCTGCGCCGCATGGTTTGTCTCCGTTCTTTTTTCTATCGATGGACCGCGCCGCGCCGCCTGCGCGTGCCGCGTGCCCCGGCACCGCGCCGGGGGCTTCGGCAGGCAGGCTCAGGCCTGCTGCACGATCGGATTGCGCAGCACGCCGATGCCTTCGATCTCGACTTCGCACACGTCGCCGGGCTTCATGAAGCGCGGCGGCTTCTTGCTCCAGCCCACGCCGGCCGGGGTGCCGGTCGCGATCACGTCGCCGGGCACCAGCGTGAAGATCGTCGAGGCATAGCTGATCAGCTTCGGGATGCTGAAGATCATGTGGCCGGTGTGGCTGCTCTGCACCACTTCGCCGTTGAGCCGGGTCTCGAGCTTGAGCTCGCGCCCCGGTGCGATTTCATCGGCGGTGACCATCCAAGGGCCGAAGCCGCCGGTCGATTCGAAGTTCTTGCCGGAGGCGATCTGCTTGGCGTGGAACTGCCACTCGCGCACGCTGCCGTCGTTGTAGCAGGCGTAGCCGGCCACATGATCAAAGGCGTCGGCCTCCGCGATGTCGCGGCCGCCGCGGCCGATGATCACCGCAAGCTCGCCTTCCCAGTCGAGCGACTCCGACACGCGCGGACGCACGATCGGCTGGTCGTGCGCGCATTGCGAGCGCCACACGCGCAGGAAGATCGGCGGCTGCTCCGAGAGCTCGCGCTGCATGCCGGCCGCGAGCACTTCCTGGTGGTGGTCCATGTAGTTGCGCACCGCGCAGACGATCTTCTCGGGCCGCGGGATCACGGGCAGGTACGTGATGTCGGCGAGCTTCGCGGCCGGCACGAGTCCTTCCACATGCTGCGCGGCCTGCTTGTGGCCGTCCGCTGCGATGTAGTCGGCAAGGGTGGCGTATTGCGGGAACGCACGGCCGAGATCGACGACGCTGTCGCCGACGACGGCGCCCCAGGTTTCGCGACCTTGATGGACGAAGGAAAGAAGCTTCATGGGTGAGGGACTCCGGTGGGTGAATGCGAAAGGTGATTGAGGGAATGACGGATCAGTGGGGCGCAGGCGACTTTCGGGCGAACTGCGCCTGCCATTGCGCGAGCGGCATGAAGCTCGGGTCGCGGCGACAGATGTCTTCGGTCTCGCGCATCAGCGTCTCGTCGTCCTTGGAGAGATCGAGCGGGTCGCCGTGCGGCTGCGAGACGTAGAACGGCGTGTCCACGTAGATCTCGACCGTGTTGCCTTCGGGGTCGAGCATGTAGACAGACAGTGCGTTGCCGTGGTTGAGCCCGCGGATCTCGGTGGCGCCGCGCGCCGCTGCGCGTGCCGAAATGTCGCGCAGGTGCTGGATGCCCGGCACCGCGAACGAGATCTGCATCACAGTGCTGAACGTGGCCTCCTTCGGGCGGCCCGACGCGATCACGAGCTGGTGGTGCTGGTCGGGGCTCGCACTCGTGAACACCAGCGTGTTCTTGAAGGTGCGCCCTTCCCCGCGGTCGGTGATCGTGAGATCGAAGGTCTCGGTATAGAACGCCACCATGCGTTCGAGATCGGTCACGTAGATCCCGAAATGCGACGGCGTGGGTCGGTTGACCTTGAGCATGAAGTCTCCAGTTGTTGGTGTAGCGAAATACGGCTCTGCGGCCGCTTGCGCGTCAGGGGTGCCGACTACCGCTCGGCGCCTTCGGCATGCCGCAGCGCGGCGAGCACGTTGCGCTGCGTGCTCAGGATGTGCTCCTCGAGCAGCGCGCAGGCGGTGTCCGCGTCGCGCCGCAGCGCCGCGTCCATGAGCTTGCGGTGCTCGTTCGACTTGCGCCGCGCGGTCCGGCGAAAGCGGGCCGAATAGCGCCGATAGCGCTCGGCCTGGTCGAACAGGCTGGCGCCCCAGGCGCGCTGTCGCTCCGAGGGACAGGCCCCGACCAGCGCGAGGTGGAAGGCCCGATGCAGTTCGCTCCATTCCTCGTCGAGCACCACGGGGCCGTCACTCAGACGCGACTCGACCTTCTCGAGCCGGTGAAACGCGGCGATCACAGTCGCCTCCCAGGCGTCGTCGCCATGCGCGATCGACTCGCGCAGCGCCGGGACATCGAGCATCACGCGCATGTGGGTGATGTCGGCCAGGTCCTCGGCGGAGATCGGTGCGACCCGAAAACCGCGCCGCTCGTCGGCGCGCACCAGGCCCTCTTGCGAGAGCCGGCTCAGCGCCTCGCGCAGCGGGCTGCTCGAATAGCCGTAGAGGCTCTGCAGCTCGTCGAGCTTGAGCTTGGAGCCTGCGGCGAAGGCGCCCGCGAGCACATCCGCGCGCAGCCGCGCGAAGGCCTGCTCGACCAGTGGCGGCGGGTTCGAAGTGGGATCTGCATTTTGCATGGATCTTATTTTATGCATAAAACTAGATTTCACGCACAACTTTCGCGAACGAGCTGGTGGCGGCCAATAGAGATTGGAAAAGACCAATTGGGTTCGAGCCAGGAGTTGTCTGCGTCGCCCTGCCCCAGCTTGATTGATGCAGATCAACAGCCGCCGAGCTTCACCTGCCTAGCATCGAAGCGAAGTGACGGTGCACCTGCACCGCGTAGGAGCACACGATGCGACTCACGATTCATGCGGGATCCCTGACACCGCTCGAATTGCAGGTTGGCACGTCCCACCATCCATACCTTGGTCCGCTGCCTGAAATCGGGCAAACGATCGTGGTTCCGCAGGACGCGAACGTGGACGACGCCTTCAAGGGCAACGCCAAGGTCAAGGAGATCATTTGGCGATACAGCGCCGAAGGCGCTCTTTGGCCCGAGATCATCTGCAAACGCTGATCGGGGGCATCTCCCTCGCCGGCACCTGACTTTTTTGCAAGGGGCAAGGGTGACGCCGCCGTCCTCACCTGCGTAACGTGTTGATCTCATGATGCACCGCCCATTCCTTGGCCTTCGCGATAGCGATCCAGCAGCCCCGCGTTTGTCGCAGTCGACCCGGCTTGATCAGAAGAACGGTCCCGTCCTCGAAGCCAAGAACGTCAGCGCGCCGCCAGGTAGGCGAACAGGCCTCGCAAGGTATGCAGACGGGGCGTGTCCGCCTCGGAAATTGCGCGACCAGAGCGCTCGCTCAGGCCGATCACAAAGTTCATGAAGTCCATGGAGTCGAGGTCCAGCGCCGCACGCAGGTCCTCGTCCTCGCGCACGGTGGCGAGGTCCGCTTCGGGCGCGATGCCGGCCAGCACTTCGGCGGCCAGTGCGCGGGCTTGCATGGCGTTCATGTGGTACTCCTTGCCAGTGCCGCTGGATCCTGCAGCCCCGCATCCAGCAGCTCGAGAAAGCGAGCGCCGAGGTGGCCGTCGCTCGCGCGGTGGTCCGCGGCCACGCTGGCCTGCACGACGGGCCGCACGACCAGTTGACCATCCGCCACCCAGGGCCGCGTGACGATCCGTCCGAAACCGATCAGCGCCAACTGCGGTGGATAGATCACGCCCAGCACGCTGTCGGCCCCGCGCTCGCCCAGGCTGGTGACGGTCACGGTCGGATCGCTCAGCTCCGAGCTGCGCAAGCGGCCGTTGCGCGCGCGCTGCACGAGGTCGCGCAACGCCACCATCAGCGCGGGCAGGCTGGCCCGATCCGCATCGTGCAGCGCTGGGGCGACCAGGCCGCCGCCGCGCAGGGAGATCGCCCAACCCGGGTGCACGGACGGTGCAAGCTGCGCCGCGCCGTCGCGCCAGAAGCCGTTCAACTGCGGCACCTGGCGCAATGCGAGCGCCGTGGCCTTGAGAAACAGCACCGCCGCCAGCAGGCGCTCGGCGGGTGCACGCTGTTCGTTGTACGCCGTGAGCCATTGCTGCGCGGCGCCGAAGTCGATCGCCTGCGTCAGGTAGTAGTGCGGGATCTCTCGCTTGGAGCGCCCCATCGCCGTGGCGATGGCCGCGCTCATCTGCGCAGGGTCGAACCCGGCCGGCGCGGGCTGCGCAGCGGGCGGGGGCCGCAACTGCGTGGCGCGTTCCACGTCGGCGAGCGCGATCACGCCATCGGGCCCGCTGCCGGCCAGCGCCGCCAGATCAACCCCGAGCTCCTGTGCGCGCCGCCGCGCGGCCGGGCTCGCGCGCACGCGTGTGGCTGGCGGTACGGGTTCCTTAGCGACCGCGCCCGGTGCTTCCTCTTGCCCGCGCACGTGTGCAAGCACGCCGCCCACGGGCAGCTCCGTGCCGAGCGGCACGAGATCCTCCAGCACGCCATCGAGGAATATCTCGACGTCGATCGCGCCCTTCTGCGTCTCCACCACCGCGACGACGTCCCCCGGCTTCACATGCGTACCGGCCGGCACGCACCATTGGACGAGCCGCCCCATCTCCATGTCGGCGCCCAGGGCGGGCATGCGGAATTCCTGCATGCTCAGCCCCTCGCCAGCACACCGCGCACGGCGTCCATCACCTGCTGCACCTGCGGCAGCGCCGCTTCCTCCAGGTGCGCGGCGTAGGGCACCGGCACCTCCCGGCTGCAGACGCGGCGGATTGGCGCGTCGAGTTCATAGAAGCAGCCCTCCAGGAGGCGCGCGGCCAGTTCCGCGGACACCGAGCCGCTGCGCCACGCCTCGTCCACGATCACGCAGCGGTGCGTGCGCGCGACCGAGCCGGCCACGGTCTCGTCGTCGAGCGGCCGCAGCATGCGCAAGTCGATCACCTCGGCCTCCACGCCTTCCTGCGCGAGGCGCTGGGCCGCCGCCAGCGACTTCTGCAGCCCGGCGCCATAGGATGCGATGGTGACGTCGCGTCCCGGGCGCCGCACGCGGGCGCGCGACAGGTCGACATGATCGATCCCGCGGTCCACCTCTTCCTCCATCGCGTACAGGCCGATGTGCTCGAACAGCAGCACCGGGTTGGGGTCGGCGAGCGCCGCGGCCAGCATGAAGCGCGCATCCTCCACGGTGCCGGGCGCCGCCACCTTGAGGCCAGGGATGTGGGCGTACCAGCCCTCGAAGCTGTGCGAGTGCTGTGCCGCCAGCTGGCGTCCGGCGCCGGTCGCCATCCGGATCACCAGCGGGACCGCGAACTGCCCGCCCGACATGTGCGGGATCGTGGCCGCGTTGTTGACGATCTGGTCGAGGGCCAGCAGGCTGAAGTTGCAGGTCATGATCTCCACGATGGGCCGCAGCCCTGCGAGCGCCGCGCCGATGCCCATGCCCACGAACCCGTTCTCGGCCAGGGGCGTGTCGACGATGCGCTGCGGCCCGAACTCCTCCAGCAGGCCCTTGGTGACGGCATAGCAGCCGCCGTACTTGCCCACGTCCTCGCCCATGAGGAACACGCGCTGGTCGGCCTGCAACGCTGCGCGCAGGGCCTGGCGGCACGCCTCCCGGTAGGCCATGCGGTTCGGCGCGCTCATGCGACGCTCCCAGTGCGCTCCTGCGGCACGCTGTCCATCGTGACGAAGCGCTCCAGGTCCGCCACCGGCTCGAGCGTGCCCGCCTCGGCAAATGCGACCGCGGCAGCCAGTTCCTGGTCCACGCCCTGCTCGATCTCCGCCAGCTGCGCCTCCGACGCGTGGTGGTTTTCCAGCATCCAGCAGCGCAGGCGCTCGATGGGGTCGCGCTGCTTCCAGTTGTCCACCTCCTCGCGCGAGCGATAGGACTGCGCATCGAACATGGAGTGGGCGCGGAAGCGATACGTGCGGCATTCCATGAAGAAGGGGCCCTCCCCGGAGCGGGCATGCTCCACGCCCCGGGCTGCCGCCGCCTGGACCGCGACAGGGTCCATGCCATCGACGCTGGCGGACTGCATGCGGTAGGCCTCTGCCTTGCGAAAGACGGCGGTCTGGGCCTCCGCGTCGGCCAGCGGCATTCCCATCGCATACAGGTTGTTCTCGCACACGAACAGCAGCGGCAGCCGCCAGAGCGAGGCCAGGTTCATGGTTTCGTGGAACGCACCTTCGGTCACGGCGCCTTCGCCGAAGAAGCACGCCGTGACCGCATCCCGGCCCAGGCGAAGGTCCGCCAGCGCGATGCCCGCCGCGACCGGCAGCCCGCCGCCGACAATGGCATTGCCGCCGAAGAAGCGCAGCGCCGCGTCGAAGATGTGCATGGAGCCCCCGCGCCCCAGGCAGCAGCCCTCGCGCTTGCCAAGCATCTCCGCCATGAGGCGGTCCATCGGAACGCCGCGCGCAAGCGCCTGCCCATGTTCGCGGTAGGTGGCGACCACCGCGTCCCGGCGCTGCAGCGCCGACATCACGCCGACGGCAACCGCTTCCTCGCCGTCGTAGAGATGCAGGAAGCCGCGGATCTCCTGCGCCTGATAGAGCTCCACGCACTTCGCCTCGAACCGGCGGATGCGCAGCATCTCTCGGTACAGGCGGTGAAGATCCACATTGCCCAGGTGCAACTTTGGGGTCATGCCGTGTCTCCTTCGAGGGTGGAAAGGTCGCCTTCGGGCAACCCCAGCTCGCGTGCCTTGAGCAGGCGGCGCATGATCTTGCCGCTGCGCGTGCGCGGCAGGCCGGGGTGGAAGTCGATCTCCTTGGGCGCGACCGCCGCGCCCAAGCGCTTGCGTGCATGGCCCAGCAGCTCCCGGCGCAGCGCCTCGCCCGCTTCCCAGCCGGGCTTGAGCGCCACGAAGGCCTTCACCATTTCGCCCGCCACCGGGTCCGGCTTGCCGATCACCCCGGCTTCCGCCACGGCCGGATGCTCCAGCAGGGCGCTTTCGACCTCGAACGGACCGATCAGGTGGCCCGCGGACTTGATGACGTCATCGCCGCGGCCGACGAACCAGTAGTAGCCCTCTTCATCCCGCTTCGCGAGGTCGCCGGTGAGGTACCACCCGTCGGCGAAGCACTTGCGGTAGCGCTCCTCCTCGTGCAGGTAGCCGCGCATCATCGACGGCCACGGCGCCTTCAGGGCGAGCTCGCCGTGCGTCATCGGCGTCTCCACCACCTCCACGCGGCCCGCGGCGGTGCGGCGGACGATCGCGGCTTCGATCCCTGGCAACGGCCGGCCCATGGAACCAGGCTTGACATCGAGCGCCGCGAAGTTCGCGATCATGATGCCGCCGGTCTCGGTCTGCCACCAGTTGTCGTGGAAGGGCTGGCCGAAGGCTTCCAGCCCCCAGACGACCGCCTCCGGGTTCAGCGGCTCGCCGACACTGGCCGCGAAGCGCAGCGCGGACAGGTCATGGCCGCGCACGGCGTCGGCGCCGAGCTTCATCATCATGCGGATCGCGGTGGGCGCCGTGTACCAGACGGTGACACGCTCGCGCTCGAGCACCGAGTACCAGGCCTGCGCGTCGAACTCCGCCTCGACCACGACACTGGTGACGCCGTTGACCAACGGCGCGAGGATGCCGTAGCTGGTGCCCGTCACCCAGCCCGGGTCGGCGGTGCACCAGAAGACATCGTCGTCGTGCAGGTCCAGCGCATAGCGGCCGGTGACCGCATGGGCGACGATGGCCTCGTGCACATGCACGGCCCCCTTGGGCCGTCCGGTGGTCCCGCTGGTGAAGTGCAGCAGCGCCATGCTCTCCGGGTCGGTGCGCGGTATCGTGAAGACCGGCGATGCGCCTTCCACCAGTTCACTCCAGCGCTGCAGTCCCGCGCCCTCGCAGGGTGCGTCGCCCACCAGGATCACGTGGCGCAACCCCGGAAGGCGCTCGCGCAGGCCGAGCAGTTTGCGACGATACAACTCTGGCGTGGTCACCACGACGCGGGCGTCCGCGGCGCCGGCGCGCGTGGCGATCGGCTCCGGCCCGAAGGCGGAGAAGAGCGGCGTGACGACGCAGCCCGCCTTGAGCGCCCCGAGCACGGCCACATGCAGTTCCGGCACACGTCCGAGCAGTACGAAGACCCGTTCACCTGCTTCGACGCCCAGCGATTGCAGCGCGTTGGCGAAGCGTGCGGTCTCGGCCGCCAGCTGCTCGAAATCCAGCTCGCGCCGGCTGCCCTCCTTGCCGATCCAGCGGATGGCCGTCTTGCGGCCTCGCCCGTGAAGGAGGTGGCGGTCCACTGCCTCATGCGCCATGTTGAGGCCGCCGCCCTGCGGCAGTCCGTCCAGCAAACGGTGTGCGTCTTCCCAGCGGAACGAAGCGCAACCGGCCTCGTAGTCGAGGAGGTTCGGCGCGGGCCGCAGAGATTGCACGTCCTTGCGGATCCGCTCGTGCAGCGTGGCAGTTGGATGGTCCATCGATTGCCTCCTGGCGCAATGATGGGCGGCAGCCGCGAAGAGAGCTTGCGCTTCATCAAGCGATGCCTGCGGCCGGCGCGCCGAACCCGGCCCGGTGCAGGCACGTGCCTTGATGTTCGTCAACCGCACCCACCAGCGGCACCCTACGCTTCGCGGAACGAGTTCGCCGGAGTGAGCCATGCACGTCGGAGTGCCAAAGGAGAGCAAGGACCAGGAGCGCCGTGCCGGCATGACGCCTGCCGGCGTGCGCGAACTGGTGAGGCGCGGCCATGCGGTGCTCGTCGAGCAAGGCTTGGGCGAGGGCATCGGCATGCCGGATGCAGCCTACGCCGCGGCCGGAGCGTGCATCGTCCCGTCAGCCGCCGACGTGTTCGCCGGAGCCGAACTGATCGTCAAGGTGAAGGAGTTGCAGCCCCATGAGCGGGGCTGGCTGCGGCCCAACCAGATCTTATTCGCCTACTTGCACCTTGCACCTGACCGGCCGCAGGCCGAAGCACTGCTGGCCTCCGGGGCGGTCGCCATTGCCTACGAGACGGTGACCGGGCCTGGCGGAACCCTGCCGCTGCTCGCACCAATGAGCGAGATCGCAGGCCGGATGGCAGTGCAGGCCGGGGCGGCGTACCTCGAATCGCCACGCGGTGGGCGCGGCGTCCTGCTCGGAGGCGTGCCCGGCGTCGAGCCCGGGCACGTCGTCGTGCTCGGGGCCGGCACCGCGGGCCGCAATGCCTCACAGATGGCGATCGGCCTCGGGGCCCGCGTGACGGTGCTCAACCGGGGCGTTCAGCGTTTGCGCGAGTTGGACCAGTCGCACGGCAACCGGATCACGACCCGCATCGCGCATCGCGAGAGCATCGAGGAGTCGGTGCTCGCGGCCGACCTCGTGATCGGGGCAGTGCTGGAGCCGGGGGGCGCCGCGCCCCGGCTGGTGGACCGTTCCACGGTCTCGCGCATGCGCACCGGCGCCGTGGTGGTGGATATCGCGATCGACCAGGGAGGATGCTTCGAGACATCGCGCCCGACGACGCACACGGATCCTGTTTACCGCGAGAGCGGCGTTCTGCACTACTGCGTCACCAACATGCCGGGCGCAGTAGCGCGCACATCCACGCTGGCGCTCACTCAGGCGACGCTCCCGTTCGTGTGTGCGCTCGCGGACCTGGGCTGGCGAAATGCGCTTGCGCGCGATTCGCACCTGCGCAGTGGGCTGAACATCAGCGAGGGCAATGTAGCTTGCGCTCCGGTGGCCGCCGCCCTCGGCCTGCCCTGGCGGCCGCCGAACGCCTTCCGTCAATCGGACGGGCTCTGATTTGTCAACTTAACTCCCCGCTCCGAACCCAGCCGGCCGAGCGTAAGTACATCACCGCAAAGGCCAGGGATGCCAGTCGCATAGCCGGCCCGAGTCTTCCGCGGCTGCATGCAGAAGGAAGCCGTCGTTCTCCGGGTCGGGCGGCAAGGACGTCTCCCTGCTTTGGTGGAGCGGTGCTGAGTATCGCGACCACCGCAAATTGACGTGTATCAAAGGACACCGGAGTCCGCCCACCTATCCTGACTACTCGACTTCGCGGCTTTCGCAAGTTCGCCAGGGCACCGGCACGCGAGGCAAGTTGTGGATGCCGTGGACATTCGAAGCGCGGTCTCGTCGACTTGAAGAAACACATACACGAGCACCAAAAAGATGGAAATCAAAGTCCTGGGTTCAGGGTGCAGCAAGTGCCGTAGCACGATCGGATTGATCGAACGGGCTGCCGACACCGCTGGCGTCCCAGTCGAGATCGTCAAGGTCGAGAGTCCCGAGGAGATCAGGCGGCTTGGCGTTCACACCACCCCCGCCGTCATGATCGACGGGGAGATCGTCCACAGTGGCGGCCTTCCCTCACACGACATCGTGCAAGGCTGGTTGAAGCCTCGTCCCAGGGCCATGGGATTTCTGAAGCACGTCACCCGGCATCTGTTCTTCACCGGCAAAGGTGGCGTCGGAAAAACGTCGCTGTCCACTGCGGTCGCACTGGCGCTGTCGGATTCGGGCAAATCGGTTCTTCTCGTCAGCACCGATGCGGCATCGAATCTGGATGAGATGCTGGGCATCGAATTGCACAACACACCCACGGCCGTACCTGGCGCGCGGGGCCTATTCGTTCTGAACATCGACCCTGACAACGCGGCCGAGTCCTATCGACAGCGGGTCTTGGCGCGGATGGCCGCTGGCGCTGCCAGCGAAGCCGAACTCTCGATCGTGCGCGAACAGCTGTCGGGGGCCTGCACGACCGAGATCGCGTCCTTCGACGAGTTTGCCTCGCTGTTGTCCGACGGCGCCGAAGGCTTCGATCACATCGTCTTTGACACCGCCCCCACGGGGCACACGCTGCGCTTGCTCAGTCTGCCCAAGGCATGGAGCGGATTTCTGGATGGCAACGATCGTGGCGCCTCGTGCCTGGGTCCGCATTCGGGATTGAAGATGCAGGAGACGCGCTTCAAGACCGCGCTCGAGGCCTTGAGCAATCCGGCGCGCACCACGGTCGTTCTGGTGACCCGACCGGACAAGGGCGCAATCGCCGAAGCGGCGCGCACGTCGGAGGAGTTGCGTGCGCTGGGCCTGAACAACCAGCGCCTGGCCATCAACGGCGTGTTTCGCGCCAGCGACTCCACGGATGCGGTGGCGTGCGCTATCGAAGCCTTGGGCCGGCAGGCGCTCGCGGAAATGCCCGCGTCGTTGCAGGCGTTGCCCCAGGACAGCGTGTCGTTGCGAGCGTTCGACATGGTGGGTCTGCCTGCCTTGCGCGCGCTTCTCGGCGAAGGAGTCGCCCCGAACCCGTCTGGCGAGACCGCGACACCCGAAGACAAGGCCCCATTGCACGGCTTGGACGCCCTGGCGGACGAACTCGCCGCGGCCGACCGCGGGCTGATCATGGTGATGGGCAAGGGCGGCGTCGGCAAGACCACCGTGGCCGCCGCGTTGGCCCTTGGCCTGATCCAACGCGGCAAGTCCGTTCACCTGAGCACGACCGATCCAGCGGCTCATCTTTCGGCAACGCTGGAAGGCGAGGTGGCGGGCTTGCGTGTGGACCGCATCGACCCAAAGGCCGAAACCCAGCGCTATGTCGACAAGATCATGGCAACCAGGTCGCCCGGTCTCGATGCGCAGCAGCAAGCCCTGTTGCTCGAGGACCTCCGGTCGCCGTGCACCGAAGAGGTGGCCGTCTTCCACGCCTTCTCACGCATCGTCAGCGAAGCGCGAACCGCCTTCGTGGTGCTGGACACCGCGCCGACCGGACACTCCCTGCTGCTGATGGATGCCACAGGCGCTTATCACCGGCAGATGACGCGTGAGTTCGAAGGACATGGCAGCGCACGTGTCGTCACGCCCCTGATGAGGCTGCAAGATGCCGCGTACACGAGGATCATCCTGGTGACGCTGCCCGAGGTGACGCCGGTCTCGCAAGCTGCGGCCCTGCAAGATGACCTGCGCCGCGCCAGCATCGAACCCTATGCGTGGGTCCTCAACAAGAGCGTTCTGGCGGCGGGAACGCACGACCCGCTGCTTGCGGCGCGGCTCACCGGCGAACGCAAGCAGATGGAGCGCCTATCCGGCGGGTTAGCCAGACGGATCTTCACGCTGGCCTGGCAGGCCCGGCCGCCGATCGGATTTGCCGAGCTGTCCAAACTGACAGCCAAGAGAGAGCGTGCGCCGGTCGCGCGCACCTAGATCCCCACCCTTGCCGATGGAGGGCAACCATGTACGGATTCACCACCACGCTGATCGACACATCGTTCGACGAAGCGCTCTCAAGGACGATTGCTGCGCTGAAGGCCGAAGGATTCGGCGTACTGAGCGACATCGATGTGCAACATGCCATGAAAGAAAAACTCGGGAAGGATATGGCGCCCTACCGCATCCTGGGCGCGTGCAACCCACCGTTGGCGCACCAGGCCCTTCAGGCTGTGCCCGACGTCGGCCTGCTCCTGCCGTGCAATGTGATCGTGCGCGAGGAGGCGGGCGGTCGGGTGGTGGTCGGCTTCCTCGATCCGCAGGTCATGGTCAACTTGGTCGGCGATCCCGCGGTCAAGGCTGTCGCCGACGAAGCCGAGAAACGGCTGCGCCGAGTCTGCCTGAGCCTCGGCGGCAGTGGGACGAATGCGGCGTGACGCACTATGCGGGTCGATGTTCCGAGCGATTGAGCGCGCTTCGGGTGTCGAATGTACTGGGTCGAAGCCCGAGCATCGCGGGTGCTGGCGCGGCTGTGATCTCCGGCTCGAGGTCTACTCGGCCTTGGCGCCGGTGGCCTTGACCGCGGCGCCCCATTTGCGGGACTCGGAAGCGATCCAGTCGCCGAACTGCTCAGGCGTGCTCGCCACCACTTCGAACTCCATGTCGCGCAGCCGCGCCGTGATGTCCGGCGATTTCAGGATCTTCACCAGCTCGCGGTTGTAGCGCTCGATGACCGGCTTCGGCGTAGCGGCCGGAGCGAGCAGCCCGACCCATCCGGTCGCTTCCATCGTCGGATAGCCGAGTTCGACGAGCGTTGGAACGTTGGGCGCGCTCGGGAAGCGCTTGTCGCCGGTGGTGGCCAGAAGCTTCAATCGCCCCTGGGACACGAACTGCTGGACGTTCCCCGGCACCATGAACGCGACATGCACGTTGCCTCCGAGCAGATCGGTGAGTGCCGGCGTCGCGCCCTTGTACGGTACGTGCGTGACCTTGATGTCCGCGGCGGCCTTGAACATCTCCATGGTCAGGTGGGAAGCACTGCCCATCGAGACCGAGGCATACGAGTACTTCGCCGGATTCGCCTTGGCCTTGGCGATGAACTCCTTCGCGGTACCGAAGTCCGCCGCCGGACCTGCAACCAGGTACTGCGGCGACTTCACCGCAAGCGTGATCGGCGCCAGATCCTTCTGCGGGTCGAAAGGCATGTTGTCGAACAACGACTTGTTGATCGCCAGCGGTCCGTTGTAGCCGACCAGCAGCGTATGCCCGTCGGGCGGCGCCTTGGCGACATAGTCAGCACCGATGTTGCCGCCTGCGCCCGGCTTGTTCTCGACCACCACGGGCTGGCCGAGGGCCTCCTGCAGCTTCGGCGCGATGAGGCGCGCCAACGCGTCGTTGGTGCTGCCGACGATCGGCACCACGATCTTGATGGGCCTGGTCGGAGCCCACTCCTCGGCACCCGCGTTCGATGCCAGGGCGGTTCCCAACAGCAGTCCCATTGCCACTGCGGCAGCGTTCCATCTGGTCATGGCAGTGTCTCCGGGGACCTATTCGGGCTGGATGTTCGCGGCCTTCGCGACCTGCCCCCAACGGGCAATGTCGCCGGCGATGCGCCTCGCCAACGCAGCCGCATCGGCATCGCCCGGATCCATGCCGAGCGCGTGCATCTTCTCGATCATGTCCTTGTCCTTGAGGATGTCGCCAACCGCTGCGCGCAGCTTGCCGAGCACCGGCGCCGGCGTGCCCTTGGGCGCCATCAGCGCGGTCCAGATCGGCGCGTCGTAGCCCGGGTAGCCGAGTTCCGCGATGGTGGGCACGTCGGGCAAAGCGGCGGAGCGCTTGGCGGTGGTGACCGCCAGCGCCTTGAGCTTGCCGCCCTTGACCTGCTGGATCACCGCGGGGCTGTCGAGCACGCCCGTCTGGATCTCGCCGCCGAGCACGCCGGCGACGACCGGGCCCGAGCCGCGATAGAGGATGTGGTTGAACTTCACGCCCGCAGTCGATGAGATGGTCTCCGCCACGAGGACGAACGAAGTGGTCGGCGTGCCGTTGTCCAGCTTGCCGTCCTTCTGCTTCTTCGAGAACGCCACGAGGTCGGCAAAGTTCTTCACCGGCAGCGAGGACGAAACCGTCACGACCAGCGGAAAGGAGCCGAGCAGCGCGATGGGCTCGTAGTCCTTCACCGGGTCGTACGGCAGGCTCTTCATCAGGATCGGATTGGTGGTCAGTCCGCCGCTGGACGACACGAGCAGCGTGTAGCCGTCGGGTGCCGACTTGGCAACGAAGTCGTTGCCGATCGCGGAGTTCGCGCCGGCCTTGTTCTCCACGATGAAGGTCTGCTTCAGCTTGTCCTGCAGCTTGGCGGCGAGCAGGCGCGCGAGGATGTCGTTGGTGCCGCCGGGCGCGAAGCCGACGACGATCTTGACGGGCTTGTCCGGGTAGTCCTGCGCAAAAGCGTGCGGGGGCGCGAACGAGATGAGGGTTGCGGCGAAGGCGGCGCTGAGTGCGCGCAGGACGAACCTGCGCGAGCGTGCCGAGGGCGTGTGCATGGGCGATGTCTCCGTATCGGTCGGTGGGGTCGACGTGGCTCCGATCCGAGTCCACACCTCGGATCGTCAGTCCATTTTATGGACAGCTTTTGATCTGCGTCAACTTTTTGAACATCGAGTCCGTGCAGCGGACAATCCGCAGACAGCCGACCGGGGCTACTTCGCAGGCGCGTCCGCGCTCCCGTAGCCCAGCATCGCCGAAAGATTCTTCGACTCCTCCAGGAGCAGCTTGGCGATGTGCTTCAGGCGTGTGCCGTCCAATCGGACTTCCGGGCCGAAAACGCCGAGAGACCCCGCCACCGCCGCATGCCGGTCGAAGAAAGGCACGGCCACCGACACGGCGCCGGGGATGAGTTCGCTGTGGCTGCTCGCATAGCCGCGCTTGCGCGTCTGCGCGAGCTCGTTCTGCAACTCCTTGACGTTGACGTTGGTGCCCTGCGCGAAGGCACGCAGCTCGTCTTCGCTGGCCCCCATGTACGCGAGGATCGCGCGCCCGGTCGCGCCCCGGACGATGCGCTCGGTGTAGCCCACGCCCCGCTTGAAGTTCAGCGGCTGCGGGCTGGGTAGCTCGGCCACGCACAGGCGCAGCTCACGTTGCGGCAAGAACATCGCCACCGTCTCGTTCGTGGTCTGCCAGATGCGGCGCAGCACCGGTTCGGCCAGCGCGGCGAGCTCGAGGCTCGATGTCCACACATGCGCCAGCCGCGCCACGGAAGGCCCGAGGCGGAACCGCTGCGGTTCGCCGACCGACACCAGGAAGCCGTTTTCCTCCAGTGTGTAGAGCAGGCGGTAAAGCGTCGGGCGCGAGAGATCCACGCGCTTGAGCAGCTCGGCGGGCGTCAGTTCGAAATCCTGCGGCGTGAACGCCAGAAGGATCTCCAGCGCGCGACCGACGGCGCGCACGTTTTCACTTTTCTCTGCGGTTGCCAAGGGAACTCCTCCAAAGCTTGTTAAGGGTTGGGCCTCGATTGTCCGCTACACGGACAGGTTGACCCAAATCTAATTGAGTCCATACAATGGATGCACAGTCCGCATAACGGACACACTTGGAGACCACGATGAGTTCAATCGTCCCCGTGACGCTGCTGTTTTCCGACGGTGTCGCCCACCGCCTGGAAGTGCCTTGCGGCAAGAAGATCGTCGAGGCAGCGAGCGAAGCCGGCCTGAATCTCCTGACCGACTGCTCCAACGGCCAATGCGGCACCTGCACCGCGCAACTGCTGTCGGGCGCGGTCGAGATGGAGGACTACGACGCCTCCGTCCTTCCAGACGACGATCGGGATTCGGGCGCCGTGCTGCCCTGCGTATGCCGTGTCACCGGCGCCTGCGTGGTGGAATTTCCGTACGAGTCATCGGAGGCACTCGCCGGGGAAGCGCCGCCGATTCCCGGCGAGGTCGTCGCAGTTCGGCAAGTTGCCAGCGAGACGGTACTGCTCGAAGTTTCGATCCCGGAAGGCGTCCAGTTCGAGCCCGGGCAGTACGTGCGCATCCAGCCCGAGGGGACGGAGATCGCGCGCTCGTACTCGATGGCGAACATGCCCGGCAGCCACCACCTCGAGTTCTTCATCCGCCTCGTGCCGGATGGCGCGTTCTCCAGCTGGCTGGCCTCCGCCAAGGCGGGAGACAAGGTCGAGCTCAGCGTACCGCACGGCACCTTCTTCCTGCGCGACGAAGAGCGCCCTCGCCTCTTCGTCGCCGGCGGCACCGGCGTGGCGCCCTTTCTCTCGATGCTGCGCAGCATGAGCGAGAAGGCGCGCGCGCAGCCGACCACCTTCCTGATCGGCGCCCGCACGCGCGGCCATCTCTTCGCGCTCGATGAACTCGAAGCCCTTCGCCAGACGTCGCCGAACGTGCAGGTCAGGCTCGCTGTCGAGCAGGACGCCGACGCCGATTGCCACCACGGCTATGCGACCGACCTGATCGCCGATCTCGGCCTCGACCCATCGACCCGCGTCTACCTGTGCGGGCCACCGCCCATGGTCGAAGCCGGCCGCAAGGCTGCCGAAGCGGCCGGACTGCCCCGGCAGGACGTGCTCTGCGAACGCTTCGCCTGAATTTCCCCGCCGCCCTCGCTCAACCTACCCACCGAGAAACCCATGATTCCGATCACCACCGAATCCCGATACAACGCGATGATCAACCTGCGCAAGGGCGAGATCAGTCGAGAGATCTTCTCCAGCAAGGACATCTTCGAAGAGGAGCTGGAAAAGGTCTTCACCCGCGCCTGGCTCTTCGTCGGCCACGAAAGCCAGATCCCGAACCCCGGCGACTTCTTCACATCGCGCATGGGCGCCGAGTCGGTCATCCTCGCGCGCGACAAGAAGAAGAAGGTCCACGTCTTTCTCAACTCGTGCCGCCATCGCGGCATGAAGGTGTGCCAGTACGACCACGGCAACACCCAGCTCTTCACCTGCCCGTACCACAGCTGGAGCTACACAACCGAGGGCAAGCTCTTCGGCGTGCCGCAGTTCAAGAACCTCTACGAAGGCTGCCTCGACAAGGACGACTGGTCGCTCATCGAAGTGCCGAAGATGGAGATCTACAAGGGCACCGTCTGGGCGAGCTGGGACAAGGATGCGCCGGATCTCATGACCTATCTCGGCGATGCGAAGATGCATCTCGACCTCGCGCTCGATTGCCGTGATGGCCGCGAAGGCGGATCGGAAGTGCTCATCGGCGTGCACAAGTGGATCATCCCGTGCAACTGGAAGTTCGCGGCGGAGAACTTCCTCGGCGACACCTATCACAACGTGAGCCACCGCTCGGTCGACATGATCGGCATCGGCCCCTCTGCCGAAGCCGGCGCCAAGGGCCGTCGGGACAACGAGCTGGAGAAAGCGCAGCATGTGTGGGTGAACTTCCCGGCCGGCCACGGCGTGCACAGCGCGATCATGCCGGAGACCTGGGAGTTCCTCGACACCTACCAGAACAACCCGGTCGTGGCCGAGTACTTCCGTGAGGCGCATGCCAAGCGCAAGGAACGACTGGGCGACGAGCGGCATCGGCTCGTGCCTTTCGTCGGCACCATCTATCCCAACGTCTCGTTCCACGGCAACCAGCCGCGCAACCTGTGCGTGTGGCATCCGCATGGCCCGGAATCGACCGAGGCCTGGCGCTTCTTCCTCGTGGATGCGGACGCACCGCAGGAGGTGAAGGATTTCCTGCGCACCTACTACATGCGCTATTCGGGCCCCGCCGGCATGACCGAGCAGGACGACATGGAGAACTGGAACTACGCCACCGCCGGCAGCCGCGGCGTGATCGCGAAGCGCTACCCCTACAACTACCAGCAGTCGCTCGGCAAGGTGCAGACCACCGGGCCGGTGGCCGGCAACGTGAGCCTGCAGGTGAGCGAGGAGAACCCGCGCCAGTTCTACCGCCGCTGGCGCGACTACATGAACGGCGCCGACTGGGACACGCTGCTCGGCCGCAAGGACAAGGAGCCGGCGAGCTTCGCCGCATGACCATGGGCGCCGTCATCGTCACCGGAGGAACCTTCGGCCTGGGCCAGTCGATCACCGTCGAGCTGGCACGGCGGGGGCATCGGGTCGTGGCCTTCGGGCTCGCCCAACCACAAGTGTCCAGCACCGCGCAGGGCTTCGACAGCCTTCTTGCGGAACTGGAAGCGGCAGGCTGCACGGCCGACGTGCTCGAAGCCGACGTCTCCGACGCGGACGAGGTGCAGCGCGTGGTCGAACACACCATCGGCAAGTACGGAACGATCCACGGGCTGGTGAACAACGCAGCCGTCGGCCCACTCGGCACGGTCCTCACCACCGACGAGCCGACCTTCGAGCGCATCGTCGACGTGAACCTGAAGGGCACGTATCTCATGTCGCGCGCGGTCCTGCCGCACATGATCGAGGCCGGTGGCGGCTCGATCGTCAACATCGGCTCCGGCGCCGGCTACGGCAAGCCGAACATGGCGATCTACAGCGCCAGCAAGGGCGCGATCGTCGCGCTCAGCACCGCGATGGCGTACGACCACTTCCACGACCACGTGCGCGTCAACGTCGCGATCCCCGGCGGTGGCGGCATCGTCTCGGGCATGAGCGTCGGCCGCATGGGCGGCGACCTCGATGCGTTCAGGAGCAAACCCGTATCGGGCACCGTGGCCGGCCGGCCCGCCACCGGGCGCGATCTGGCCAATGCCGTCGCGTTCCTGCTGTCGGATGACGCCGCCGCCATCTCGGGGACCGTCATCGACGTCGGTTGCTTCGCCCATCAGGGCGGCCCCATTCCCTCTCTTTCCCCCAAGCATTGAGCCTCACAGGAGAAAACATGTCTGAACTCGCAGAACCCGCGGCCCGGCAGGCCCGCCTTCCGCGCGATGCCAAGTACTACGAAGTCAAGCGCGAAATCGAGGAGTTCCTCTACGACGAGGCGAACATGCTCGACGACCGGCAGTTCAAGGAATGGCTGGACACGCTGGCCGACGACCTCGAGTACTTCATGCCGATGGAATACAACGTCAAGTTCGGCGAACACGCGAGCCGCGAACTCACCACGCGCGACAAGCAGATGAGCTGGTTCAACGAGGGCAAGTGGACCCTGACCAAGCGCGCCGAGCAGATCCTGACCGGCGTGCATTGGGCCGAGGAGCCGCTGTCGCGCGTGAGTCGGCTCGTGAGCAATGTCCAGCTCACCGCCATGCGCACCAACGACGAGGGCGAACTCGAAGTGGACGTCTCCAGCCGCTTCCTCACCTACCAGAACCGCTGCGAGTACGAGCAGTACTTCTTCGTCGGCGACCGCAAGGACCGCATGCGCCGGACCGCCGAGGGCTGGAAGCTCTGCCAGCGCGAGGTCCGCATCCACCAGAACGTGCTTCTGGCGAAGAACCTCAGTATCTTCTTCTGAGAGAGGACCGCGACATGCTCAATCTCATGAAGGTCCAGGTCGGGCAGAGCATCCGCCTGAAGAACGGCACGGTGGCCGAGGTGGTCGACAACATCGGGGACGGCATCTGGCTGCAACTTCGCCTTCCCGGGAGCGGCGAGGAAGAGCTTGTGCACTGCGAGGAAATGGTGGAGCTGGTGGAACAGTAGGTGGGCGCTGGGTAGATAAGTGATTCTGATGAATCAACGGTGAAAGATTGATTTTTCTTTCGCCGTGGCTTTGACTTTAATCACGGCAATTCCACCCTGACCCCATCTTCCCATCTGGAACAGAGCATGACCAAGAACATCGAGACGCAAGTACTGATCGTCGGAGGCGGGCCGGTCGGCCTCACGCTGGCCACCGACCTGGCGCAGCGGGGCGTCTCCGTCGTCGTGGCCGAAACACGCCACCGTGGCGAGCCGCCGAGCGTCAAGTGCAACCACGTCTCGTCGCGCACCATGGAGATCTTCCGCCGGCTGGGCGTCGCGAAGGCCATGCGCGAATCGGGACTGCCGGCCGACCATGCCAACGACGTGTCGTACCGCACGACATTCACCGGCGAGGAGCTCTCGCGCATCCACATCCCTGCGCGCGCCAGCCGCTACACCGACAAGAGCGGCCCGGACGGCTGGTGGCCGACCGCGGAACCGCCTCACCGGATCAACCAGATCTATCTGGAACCCGTGCTGTTCGCACACGCCGAAACCACCAAGGGCGTGACGATCCTCTGCCGCACGCGCATCGACGAGTTCACGCAGGATGAGCACGGGGTCAGCGCCAAGGGCGTCGACCTCGATTCCGGGGAAGAAGTCCGGATCTTCAGCCAGTACATGATCGGTTGCGACGGCGGCCGCTCGTCGGTGCGCAAGGCGATCGGCGCCAAGCTCTCCGGCATCGATGTCGTCGGCCGCGTGCAGTCGACCTACTTCCGTGCGCCCGATCTGCTGTCGCGCACGAAGAACACACCGGCGTGGGCCACCTTCTCGCTCAATCCGCGCCGCAGCGGCAACGTCTATGCCATCGACGGCCGCGAGACCTTCCTGCTGCACAACTACCTTCGCTCGGACGAGCTGGAGTTCGAGTCGGTCGATCGCGACTGGGCGATCCGCACCATCCTCGGCGTGGGCGACGACTTCAAGTACGAGATCATCTCCAAGGAAGACTGGATCGGCCGCCGGCTCGTCGCCGACAAGTTCCGCGATCGCCGCGTCTTCATCTGCGGCGATGCATCGCACCTCTGGGTGCCGATGGCGGGCTACGGCATGAACGCCGGCATCGCCGACGCGATGAACCTGTCGTGGCAACTGGCTGCGCGCCTCAACGGATGGGCCGAGGAAGGCGTTCTGACCGCCTACGAGGCCGAGCGCCAGCCGATCACCGAGCAGGTCTCCAGGTTCGCGATGAACCACGCCATCGCACTCCAGAAGGAACGCGAAGGCGTGCCCGCCGGCATTGAGGATGCGGGCCCCGCCGGCGAGGAGGCTCGCCGGGCCGCCGGGAAGGCGCTGTACGACCTCAACGTCAAGCAGTACTGCTGCGCCGGACTGAACTTCGGCTATTACTACGACGCCTCGCCGCTGATCGCCTACGACGGCGAGGCTGCGCCCTCCTACGCGATGGACCAGTTCACCCCATCCACCGTGCCGGGATGCCGCACGCCATTTTTCTGGCTGGCTGACGGTCGCTCGCTCTACGACGCCATGGGGCCGGAATACACGCTGATGCGCTTCGACCCGACGGCGGACGTCCGTCCTCTTCAAGAAGCCGCCGCTCGCCGGGGCCTGCCCCTGGCAGTGCTCGATGTGCAGGGCGACGAGGTGCCCGACGCCTATCGCCATGCGCTCGTGCTTTCCCGGCCGGACCAGCATGTGGCATGGCGCGGCGACCGCACGCCGGAAGACGCCCTCGCGCTGGTCGACCGCCTGCGAGGCTGCTTCACCGACACGCCCGACACCAACGCATGATCAAACCAGCCCTTCGATTCGACGTGCCGCCCTATCGCCTGAGCGGCACGGTCTACGGCACGCTGCTCAACAGCGCCGCCAGTGTGGCTTCGCTCGGCGACGCAGTGAACGCGCCGCCCTACAAGGCCGCACCCAAGGCGCCGGTGCTCTACGTCAAGCCGCGCAATACGCTGGCCGCCGACGGGGACCGCATCGCCGTTCCGCAATCCGCCTGTGAGCTCCAGGTTGGCGCCACGCTGGGTCTCGTCATCGGACGAACCGCCTGCCGGGTGTCCGAAGCGGATGCGCTCTCGTATCTGGCCGGCTACACCGCGGTCATCGATTTCAGCGTTCCGCATGACAGCTTCTACCGGCCTTCCGTGCGATTCAAGGCGCTCGACGGCTCATGCGTCATCGGCTCTTCGGTCGTGCCGGCAGCTCGCATCGCCGATCCGGACCACCTCCCGATCCGGGTCTATGTTGACGGGACGCTCGCCCAGTCCGGCTCAACGGCCGGCATGGTACGCAACGCTGCACGTCTGCTGGCCGACGTGACCGAGTTCATGACGCTCGCTCCCGGCGACATCCTGCTGCTTGGCGTTCCCGCTGGTGCACCCCATGCAAAGGCCGGCCAATCGGTTGTCGTCGAGATCGAAGGCGTCGGTCGCCTGGAAAACGTGCTCGTAAAGGAGGAAGCATGAAGCGCGCAAGAGTGGCGTATGCCGGCGCGATCCACGAGGCCGTGCCGCATGGCGACGCGCTGCGTCTGGCCGATGGCCGCGTCGTCGATCAGGATGCCGTGGTGTGGCTCGCGCCGTTCGAGGTCGGGACGATCATCGCGCTGGGGCTCAACTACGCGGACCATGCGAAGGAGCTTTCGTTCGGCGCACAGGAAGAGCCGCTGGTCTTTCTCAAGGGCCCGGGCTCGGTCATCGGTCATCGCGGGCAGACGCGTCGCCCATCCGACGTGAAGTTCATGCACTACGAGTGCGAGCTGGCGGTCGTGATCGGCAAGACGGCGCGCAAGGTCTCTCGCAAGGATGCGATGTCGCACGTGGCCGGCTACACCGTCGCCAACGACTACGCGATCCGCGACTACCTCGAGAACTGGTACCGCCCCAACCTGCGCGTGAAGAACCGCGACGGCGGCACCGTGCTCGGCCCGTGGTTCGTCGACGCGGCGGACATCGGCGACACCGTGCACCTGCCGCTTCGCACCCTGGTCAACGGCAAGGTCACGCAAGAGGGCAACACGCGCGACTTCGTCTTCGAGATCCCCTACCTCATCGAATACCTGAGCGCCTTCATGACGCTCGACGCCGGTGACGTCATCCTCACCGGCACGCCGGAAGGCGTGCTCGATGTGCAACCGGGCGACGAGGTGGTCTGCGAGATCGACGGCATCGGCCGTCTGGTCAACACCATTGCAAGCGACGAGGTCTTCGGTCGCTGAAGTTTCAGAAAGAAAGAATCGAGATGCGAGTTCATCACCTGATCAATGGCAAGGCGGTCGAAGGCACAGCCTATTTCGAAACCGTCAACCCGGCCACGCAGGAAGTGCTGGCCGAAGTCGCCTCGGGCGGCGAAGCCGAAGTCAATGCGGCCGTCGCCGCTGCGAAGGAAGCGTTTCCGAAGTGGGCCGGCATGCCCGCGCCCGAGCGCGCGAAGCTGATCCGCAAGCTGGGCGACCTGATCGCCAGGAACGTGCCCGAGATCGCCCAGACCGAGACCAACGACTGCGGCCAGGTGATCGCGCAGACCGGCAAGCAGCTCGTGCCGCGTGCGGCGGACAACTTCTACTACTTCGCCGAGAT
>NZ_FNRO01000043.1 GCF_900107745.1 Variovorax sp. YR216
AGATGGGATGGACACCCGCCGCCCTTCGGGGCGGGATGGGCAAGGATAGATGTACGTCCGGAACCGACCAGTGCCAAAGTGGCGTCTCCATCCACCACCTCAGGAACGGAGGGACCGAAATGAACCGTACGACGTATGGTCTGGACATCGCAAAGCGCGTATTTCAGATGCACTGGGTCGATCCCGACACAGGAGAGATCGTGAATCGACGCTTCAGCCGGACAGAACTGATCGAGTTCTTGGCAAAGAGCCCTGCAGGGCGGGTTGCGCTTGAGGCGTGCGGCAGTGGGCATTGGTGGGCGCGCAAGATGCGCGCGCTTGGCCACGAGGCGGTGTTGCTGCACGCCAAGTTCATTCGACCTTTTGTGCAAACCAACAAGACGGACGCTGCTGATGCCCGAGCAATTTGGACCGCAGTTCAGCAGCCCGGCATGCGTACGGTGGCGGTCAAGAGTGAAGAACAGCAAGCGGTGCTTGGGCTGCACCGAGTGCGCACCCAGCTGACGAAGTTCCGGACGATGCAGATCTATCAGCTGCGCAGTCTGCTTTACGAGTTTGGCGTGACGTTGAGAACCGGCAGGCAGGCCGGTTTGGCCGAGCTGCAAGATCGAATGGCTGACATCGAGGGGCGCGTTCCCGGTTTGCTGATGGACGTGTTGCGAGAGCAACTCGCGCGTGTTCACAGTTTGGACGAACAGATCTCGGTTCTCGAGAAAAGAATAGCGGCCTGGCCGAAACAGGAAGCCAGTTGCCGCTTGTTGTTGGCGATCCCGGGCATAGGCCCCTTGACGGCGAGCGCATTGGTCGCCACCGTGGGTGATATGCGTACCTTCAAGTCGGGGCGCGAGCTGGCATCGTTCATAGGGCTGGTGCCGCAGCAGCGCGGAACTGGCGGCAAGGTTCAGTTGGGCGCGATCAGCAAACGCGGAGACCCGTACCTGCGTACGCTACTGATTCATGGCGCCAGATCGGTGTTGTTCACGTCGAGGAAACCGAACCCCTGGGCTGAAGAACTGAGCAAGCGGCGTCATGCCAATGTCGCGGTCGTCGCATTAGCCAACAAGATGGCACGAACCGCATGGGCGATTCTGGCCCACGGTCAAGCCTATCAACCAGGTTACGTCAGCACCCGGCCACAGCCGGAGACGAACTAAGTTCGAGTGAGGGTGCACCGAGGTTGCGCAGGTCGATGATGAGGTGATGGCACGACAGGTCGGACCGCAAGAACTCAAACCTGAATACTGTCTTGCGCTCAAAGCGCGACGACTAGATGAGGCAGTTCTTGGCGAATTCCATCAGGGCCCGCAGGCTCAACCTGCATCCAAGGCCGAATGTAAGACTGCAGCCAGTACCCGATTGCCTTCATCGCTACATCCACTTGCACAACGGCGGGTGTCCATGTAAGACAG
>NZ_FNRO01000044.1 GCF_900107745.1 Variovorax sp. YR216
AAGACCGCGTGGCCCTACTACCTGGCGATCTTCATCGCGATCACGCTGGTGACCTACGTGCCCTCGTTCTCGACCTGGCTGCCGTCGATCATCAAGGGGCACCGCGTTTTCTGATTCGCGTAGGGCCGTGTCGCGCGGCCTTGGTGCTCGGAAGGCATCCAGGCTCTTGCGCGGATGCGGCCCATAGGGCTGATCGATGCGCGCTCCGGCCGAGGAGGCGACGATGTCGCTCTCGCGCTGGAAGCCCGCGAGCAGGTCGGGAGAGCCGGGGGCGACCCTGGCCTTCGACATTTTCGAATTGATGATTGGTTAGCGTGAAGTGTAGGAAAGACGCTCCAACAATGTAGTAAACGCGCTCCATCCGGCCACCGGCTCGCAGCGTCAGCCAGATCTCCCGAGAGCAAGCCAGGACCTACTGAACGTCACCCACTGCAGAGCGAGCTACGAGCAGCCGTTGGCTCGCGGCGCGGTGCTTACGCAGCCGCCAACGGACCGCTACGGCAGCGTGGACGTCGGTTTCCGAGATTCCGCGAGCAAAGGCTGGAGATGATCGCGGCTGCCGCCAAGTAGATCATCGATCGGGCGGGCCCTTGAGCTCGACGACGTTGCCCTCAGGGTCGCGCAGGTAAATCGATGGCCCCTCGCCCTCGGCACCGAAACGCGACTCGACGGGGCCAGCATCGATGCCCAGCCCCGACAGATGGCCGCGGATCGCATGTTCGTCGAAGGGCTCGACGCGGAAGCAGAAGTGGTCGAGATTGCGGCCCTCTTCGCCCGGCGGCGCACCGCCGGCGCGCCCCAGAGCGCCATCGATCGGAACGAGATCGAGCATCGCGCGTCCGGCCCGCAGCTGCGTAAGGCCGATGTCGTCGCGCTGCCGCTCGACCTGGCAGCCGAGGCCGTCGCAATAGAAGCGCAGCATGCCCGGCAGGTCAGTGACGCGCAGGACGAGGTGGTCGATGTCTCGGATCTGGATCATGGAGGCCCCCTGGAGCGGACGGATGTTTTGCCTCGGAGCAATCCTAGCGCGTGCTGCATCACCTCGCTTCGAGATCGACCCGCAATGCAGTCCGCCGACTCCTATCGCAGCAACTCGGACAGGAGAGCGACGCCCGACCCGCGACACAGCATTTCACTATGGTCACCGCAGGACCGTCTGCCCGACTCGCAGCGTAGAACGAAACCGCTCTCGCGGTAGGCGCTTCGCGCATCCCATGGACACCTCGTGAGCCGGTTGTCGCCACCGTTGGCGGCGAGGCAATCCTGCCTC
>NZ_FNRO01000045.1 GCF_900107745.1 Variovorax sp. YR216
CAGAACGTGCGCGACCTGCGCCAGCCTTTCGGCGGCACCAAGGCATCGGGCACGGGGCGCGAAGGCGGCACCTGGAGCTACGAGGTGTTCTGCGAGCCGAAGAACGTCGCGGTGTCGCTCGGAGGGCATCACATTCCGCACTGGGGCGTGTGAAGCGATGCGTTCCTTCTCCCGTCGCACGCTTCTGCAAGCCGGCGTTGCCATGGGCGCATGGCCCCTGCTCGCCAACGCGCAATCGGCCGCATGGCCGGGCAAGCCGGTGCACCTCGTCGTACCCTTCCCGCCCGGCGGCACCACCGACTTCGTCACGCGCCTCATCGGCACCGAGCTGGCAAAGACGCTCGGCCAGCCGGTGGTCATCGACAACAAGCCCGGCGCGGGCACGGTGATCGGCGTGGACTTCGTCGCGAAGTCCCCCCCCGACGGCGGCAACTTCGTGACCGTGGCGAACAGCTTCTGCGCGAACCAGACGCTGGTGAAGAAGCTGCCGTACGACACGACGAAGGACCTGCGTCCGGTCGCGCTGATGGGCATGTCGGAGCACGTGCTCGCGACGCACCCCAGCAGCGGACTGAAGACCCTGGCCGACCTGCGCGCAGCCGCCAAGGCCAAGCCGGGCGTGCTGAGCTACGCATCTTTTGGCAACGGCACTTCGGCGCACCTGTCGGGCGAACTGCTCAAGCAGCAGATGGGCATCGACCTCGTGCATGTGCCCTACAAGGGGCAGGGCCCTGCGCTCACCGATCTGCTCGGCGGACAGGTCACGCTGATGTTCGGCAACTGGCCCGAGTTCCGCAGCCATGTGCAGGCGGGCAAGCTGGTGGCGCTGGGCATGGCGACCAAGCAGCGCTCGGTCTATGCGCCCGACATTCCCACGCTCGCCGAACAGGGCGTGCCGGTCGAGTCGAATTCGTGGAACGGCCTGCTGGCCCCGGCCGCAACGCCCGATGCCGTCGTGCAGCGCATGAACGTCGAAGTGAATCGCGCGCTGGCCTCGCCGACCGTCACCGCGGCTTTCGAAAAGGGCGGCATTGCGTCGCTCTCCGGCACGCCGGCGCAGTTCGCCGATTTCATCCGCAGCGAGATCACCAAGTACGCCGAGGTGATTCGCAAGGGCAACATCACGCTGGACGTTTGAACCATGGGAAAACTTGCCCTCGCCGCCAAGATCACGCACGTTCCCTCGCTCTACCTGAGCGAGCTCGACGGCCCGCGCAAGGGCAGCCGCCAGGCCGCCATCGACGGCCACCGCGAGATCGG
>NZ_FNRO01000046.1 GCF_900107745.1 Variovorax sp. YR216
CAAAAGATGTCCCGCATGCAGCTCACCGCGATGGTGGTGGGCGGGATGGTGGGCGCGGGGATCTTCTCGCTGCCGCGCACCTTCGCGGGGGCGACCGGGCCGCTGGGGGCGGTCATCGCGTGGATCGTCGCGGGCACGGGCATGTACATGCTCGCGCGCGTGTTCCAGGCGCTGGCCGAGCGCAAGCCCGACCTGGACGCGGGCGTGTTCGCCTATGCCAAGGCCGGCTTCGGCGACTACCCGGGCTTTCTGTCGGCCTTCGGCTACTGGATCAGCAGCTGCATCGGCAACGTCTCCTACTGGGTGCTGATCAAGTCCACGCTGGGGGCCTTCTTCCCGGTCTTCGGCGACGGCAACACCGTCATCGCGATCGTGGTGGCGTCCGTGGGCATCTGGCTGTTCCACTTCATGATCTTGAAGGGCGTGCAGCAGGCGGCCTTCATCAACACGGTGGTCACCTTCGCCAAGGTGATCCCGATCCTGGTGTTCATCGTCATCCTGATCTTCGCCTTCAGGATGGACCTCTTCAGCGCCAACCTCTACGGAGGCGATCTCACGGGCAACATCTTCGAGCAGGTGCGCGCGACCATGCTGGTGACCGTGTTCGTCTTCATCGGCATCGAAGGCGCGAGCGTGTACTCGCGCTACGCCAAGGAGCGCTCGGACGTGGGCCGCGCGACCATCATGGGCTTCATCGGCGTGACCGCCCTGATGGTGCTGGTGACCATGCTGCCCTACGCGGTGCTGCAGCGCGCGGACATCGCGGGCATGCGCCAGCCCTCGATGGCCGCGGTGCTCGAGGCGGTGGTGGGCCACTGGGGGGCGGTCTTCGTGAGCCTGGGGCTGATCGTGTCGGTGCTGGGGGCGTACCTGGCCTGGTCGCTGATCTGCGCCGAAGTGATGTTCACCGCGGCCAAGACCGAGGACATGCCGGCGGTGTTTGCACGGGAGAACGCCAACAAGGTGCCGGCCAATGCGCTGTGGCTGACGAACATCATCGTGCAGCTGATCGTCATCACGACCTACTGGTCGCGGGACGCCTTCGCGCTGATGCTGAACCTCACCAGCGCGATGTCGCTGATTCCGTACCTGTTCGTGGCGGCCTACGGCGTGCTGCTGGCCAGGCGCGGCGAGAGCTACCAGGTGCGCCCGCAGGAGCGCGGGCGGGACCTGTTCATCGCGGCGGTGGCGGCGTTCTACACCATCTTCATGATCTACGCGGGCGGGCTCAAGTTCATCCTGCTGGCCGC